>NZ_JBLJAM010000001.1:0-2632945 GCF_047529985.1 Clavibacter vidaverae | reverse complement strand
CGCCCGTTCCGGCGACAAGAGGAGACATTACGCGGACCACCCCACCCCCGCAAAACAACCCGCATCCCGGGCGTGTCGCGACGGCCCCCCGCGGCGGCACGGGCACGGTCCCGGGAGGACCGTCCCCGTCCATCAGTGGAAGAAGTGGCGCTCGCCCGTGAAGTACATGGCGACGCCGGCGGCGCGGGCGGCCTCCACGACCTCCTCGTCACGGACCGATCCCCCGGGCTGGACGACGGCGCGGACGCCGGCGTCGAGGAGGACCTGGAGCCCGTCCGCGAACGGGAAGAACGCGTCGGAGGCGGCGACGGATCCGGATGCGCGATCACCCGCGCGCGTCACCGCGAGCTGGCACGAGTCCACGCGGTTCACCTGCCCCATGCCCACTCCTACGGACGCGCCGTGGTGCGCCAGCAGGATCGCGTTCGACTTCACCGCACGGCACGCCTTCCACGCGAACTCGAGGTCGGCGAGCGTCTGGTCGTCCACCGGCTCGCCGGCCGCCAGGGTCCACGACGCGGACAGGCGCGTGCCGTCGGTCGGGAACGCATCCCCCGACTGCACCAGGTAGCCGCCCGAGATCTGCCGGGCCTCGAGGTCCTCGCGGCGGTAGTCCTCCGGGAGGGTGAGCAGGCGCAGGTTCTTCTTGGTCTTCAGCAGCGTGAGCGCGTCGTCGTCGAACCCGGGCGCCACGAGGACCTCGGTGAAGATCTCCTTCACCGTCTCGGCCATGCCCAGCGTCACGGTGCGATTCGCGGCGATGACCCCGCCGAACGCGGAGACCGGATCGCAGTCGTGCGCGCTCCGGTGCGCCGACGCGATGGCGTCGACCGCTCGGGGCGGGGCGACCGCGATGCCGCACGGGTTCGCGTGCTTGATGATCGCCACGGCCGGTTCCGCGAAGTCGTAGGCGGCCCGCACGGCCGCGTCCGCGTCGACGAAGTTGTTGTAGGACATCTCCTTGCCGTGGAGCTGGACCGCCTGGGCGATGCCGGCGCCGTCGCGCCGCCGGTACAGCGCCGCGTCCTGGTGGGAGTTCTCGCCGTACCGGAGCACCTGCGCGAGCTCTCCCTCCACGGCCCAGCTGGCGGGCCATGCGGGTCCGCCGGGCGCCGCCGCATCCGGGCCGACGACGGTGGAGCGGAAGTAGTCCGCCACCGCGCGGTCGTAGTCCGCCGTGTGCGCGAAGGCCGCCGCCGCGAGCCGGCGGCGCTGGTCGAGGGTCGTCCCCCCGGACCGGACGGCCGCGACCACCTCGTCGTAGCTGGACGGGGACACGACGATGGCCACGTTCGCGTGGTTCTTGGCGGACGCGCGCACCATCGCGGGGCCGCCGATGTCGATCTGCTCGATCACGTCCGAGGTGGGAGCGCCCGAGGCGACCGTCTCCACGAACGGGTACAGGTTCACGACCACCAGCTGGAACGGCGAGATGCCGAGCTCCGCGAGCTGCACCTCGTGCGACTCGAGCCGGAGGTCGGCGAGGAGGCCGGCGTGCACGGCGGGGTGCAGCGTCTTCACCCGCCCGTCGAGCGACTCCGGGAACCCGGTGACGTCCTGCACCTGCGTGACGGGGAAGCCCGCGTCGGCGATGGTGCTCGCGGTGGATCCGGTGGAGACGATCTCGACGCCGGCCTCCGCGAGCGCCGACGCCAGCTCCAGCAGGCCGGTCTTGTCGCTGACGGAGACGAGGGCGCGTGCCACCTCGATGCCGTCTCGATCGCGGAACAGGGACGGGTCGTGACGGGGTCCGCTCATGCCGGGGACAGCTCCTTGAGGTCGATGGTGCCGAGGGAGATGGCGCGCACCGTGTCGACGAGGAGCCTGCGCTCCACGACCTTGATGCGCTCGTGCAGGGTGTGCTCGGTGTCGCCCGGTTCCACGGGCACGCGCTCCTGCGCGAGCACCGGCCCGGTGTCGACCCCCGTGTCGACGACGATGATCGACGCCCCGGAGCTCGTGGCCCCGGCGGCGATGGCGTCGCGCACGGCGTGGGCGCCCGGGAACTCGGGGAGGTACGCCGGGTGCGTGTTGACGATGCGCGGCGCGAAGGCCTCGACCGCGCGCGGCGGCAGGAGGCGCATGAACCCGCTGAGGACGACGAGGTCCGGCTCCCAGCCCGCGATGGCGGAGGAGAGCTCGTCTCCCCACGCCGCCCGGTCGGGGAAGCTCCCGAAGGGGACGGTGAACGTGGGGATGCCGCGCTCCTCGGCGAAGAGGAGGCCGTCGGCGTCGCGGTCGGCTCCGACGGCGATCACCCGCGCGGGGTAGTCCGCGTGCTCGGCCGCCTGGAGGAGGGCGTGGAGGTTGGTCCCGCTGCCGGAGATGAGGACGACCACGTTGAGCACGCGCACAGCCTATCCGCGTCCCTCGGGGCTGCGCCGGACCAGCGGGGCCATCAGGCCGGACACGAACATGCCCGCGACGGACGCGACCCCGACCTCGAGGAAGGCGGCCAGGAGGATCCACCCGGCTGCCGGTCCCACGTCGCTAAGGCGGCCCGGACCCGCCGCTCCGCCCGAGAGCAGCGCGAGCAGGGCGAGGACCCCGGCGGCGACGACGCCCATGCCGAGCCCCGCCGCCAGGAACCACGGCCAGCGCCGCGCCTCGGGCTCCGGGATCCGGGCCACCCGCGGCGAGAGCGCGACCGCCGCGACGAAGGAGACGACCACCGGCACGAGGATCCCGAGGAAGCCGAGGTCGAGCGCCCCCTGCGGCAGGACGCCCAGCACGGGGAGCGACGGGAGCGGGCCGACGGACGTGCCGAGCGGCGACACCGACGACCCGGTGCCGAGCGCGAAGCCCGGCCCGACGAGCCACGACGACGCCCAGACGACCAGGTTCGGCAGGAGCGCGAGCTGCCCGAGCGTGAGCGCGACGCCGCCGACGATCCCGGTCTGCAGCGTCTCGTACAGCGTGATGACGGTGGCGTACTGGAGGCCGAGGAGCACGGCGACCACGACCGCGGAGATCGCGAGGACCGCGAACGCGGCGGCCGCTCCCCCGCGGACGGCCGTGGCCGCCACGGACACGGCGCCCTCGGGGAGGCGGTCGAGCGCGTCCCGCGCACCCCGGATGGTGCCCGCGGCGCGGCCGGACGACAGGGACGACCACCAGCGCCCGGCGCGCGCGCGGTCGACGCGCGCGATGCCACCGATGAGGAGGCCGAGCGCGAGGACGAGCGTCGGCAGGACGGCGCCCCGCACGATCGCCGGCGCGACGCCCTCGTGCTGCGCGGCGAGCGCGAGGCCGAGGGACAGGGCGGCGGTCGTGCCGATCGCGGCGAGGACTCCGGTGCCCGGGTGGTCGGTCTCGATGATGCGGCGGCCGGCGCGGATCCCGAGGAGGAGCGTGAGGAGGGCGAAGCCGAGCGGTGCGAGGGTCAGCGCGAACGGCGCGTCCACGGCGGGGAGCCCGAGGGCCGCCGCGAGCGCGGGATCCAGCGACGCGGTGAGCGGCACCCCATGCCCGAGCAGCCAGAGGTCGATGGCGGCGCGACCGAACAGAGCCCAGTCGACCTGCAGGTCGTACTGCCCCGCCCACAGCGCGGTGAGCGGCACGAGGGGCAGGGCGACGCCGACCCCCACCACCAGGAGCGCCTCGAGTGCCGCGAACAGGGCGGTTGCGTGTCGGTTCATGCCTCGACGACCCTACCGGCCGGGCCCCGCGCGACCCGTCCGGCCGCGGGCGCGCCGGGCATCCGGTGGAGGATCCGCCTGGGGAGGGGCGGCGGCACGGCGACGGCCCGCATCCACGGGGGATGCGGGCCGTCGGGCGTGCGCTCGGGAGCGCCTCGGCGCTACAGCGCGGCGAAGACCTCGCGGAGGAGGTTCGCCGTCTCGGTCGGCGTCTTGCCGACCTTGACGCCGGAGGCCTCGAGGGCCTCCTTCTTGCCCTGCGCCGTGCCGCTGCCGCCGGAGACGATGGCGCCGGCGTGGCCCATGGTCTTGCCCTCGGGAGCGGTGAAGCCCGCGACGTACGCGACGACCGGCTTGGTGACGTGCGCCTTGATGTACTCGGCCGCGCGCTCCTCGGCGTCGCCGCCGATCTCGCCGATCATGACGATGGCGCGCGTCTCGGGGTCCGCCTCGAACGCCTCGAGGGCGTCGATGTGCGTGGTGCCGATGATGGGGTCGCCGCCGATGCCGATGGCGGTCGAGATGCCCAGGTCGCGCAGCTCGAACATCATCTGATACGTGAGCGTGCCCGACTTCGACACGAGGCCGATGGGGCCGGCCTCCGTGATGGTGGCGGGGATGATGCCGGCGTTCGACTTGCCGGGGCTGATGATGCCGGGGCAGTTCGGGCCGACGATGCGGGTCTTCCCGCCCGTGCTCTTGGCGTGCGACCAGAACTCCGCGGAGTCCTTGACCGGGATGCCCTCGGTGATGACGACCGCGAGCGGGATGGCCGCGTCGATCGCCTCCACCACCGCGCTCTTCGCGAAGGCCGGCGGCACGAAGATGACCGACACGTCGGCGCCCGTCTCCGCCATGGCCTCGGCGACCGAGCCGAAGATCGGGAGCTCGACGCCCTCGATCGTGACCGTGCTGCCCGCCTTGCGCGGGTTGACGCCGCCCACGACCTTGCTGCCGGACGCGAGCATGCGGCCCGCGTGCTTGGTGCCCTCGGAGCCCGTGAGGCCCTGGACGATGATCCTGCTGTTCTCGTCGAGAAGAATCGACATCTATCTGTTCCTGTTCTCTCGGGAGTTAGGCGGCGGCCAGCTCGGCGGCCTTGTCGGCGGCCTCGTCCATGGTGCCGACGACGGTGACGAGGGGGTGCGCGCGCTCCTCGAGGATGCGGCGGCCCTCCTCGACGTTGTTGCCGTCGAGGCGGACGACGAGCGGCTTGGTGGCGGCGTCGCCCAGCTTGTCGAGCGCGCCGACGATGCCGTTCGCGACCGCGTCGCACGACGTGATGCCGCCGAAGACGTTGACGAATACGCTCGTGACCTGCTCGTCGCCGAGGATGACGTCGAGACCGGCGGCCATGACCTCGGCCGACGCTCCGCCGCCGATGTCGAGGAAGTTCGCGGGGCGCACGCCGCCGTGCCTCTCGCCGGCGTAGCTGACGACGTCGAGCGTGGACATGACGAGCCCGGCGCCGTTGCCGATGATGCCGACCTGGCCGTCGAGCTTCACGTAGTTGAGGTCCGACTCCTTGGCCTTGGCCTCGAGCGGGTCGGCCGCGGCCGCGTCCTCGAGGGCCGCGTGGGCCTCGTGGCGGAAGCCGGCGTTCTCGTCGAGGGTGACCTTGCCGTCGAGCGCGATGACGTCGCCCGACTCGGTGAGCACGAGCGGGTTGACCTCGACCAGCGTCGCGTCCTCGTCGCGGTAGACCCACCACAGGCGCTCGAACACGGGCGCGACCTTGGCGATGAGCTCCTCGGGGAACGAGGCGGCGCGGGCGATCTCCTCGGCCTTGGCGGCGTCGATGCCGGTGACCGGGTCGATCTCGATGCGGGCGAGGGCCTCGGGGCGCGTGACCGCGAGCTCCTCGATCTCCATGCCGCCCTCGTAGCTCGTGAGCGAGAGGTAGGAGCGCTCGGCACGGTCGAGCAGGATCGAGAAGTAGAACTCCTGCTTGATGCGGGCGCCGGCCGCGACCATCACGCGGTGCACGGTGTGGCCCTTGATGTCGAGCCCGAGGATGGACTGCGCCGCCTCGTACGCCGCGTCGGCGCTCTGGGCGACCTTGACGCCGCCGGCCTTGCCGCGGCCGCCGGTCTTCACCTGCGCCTTCACGACCACGGTGCCGCCCAGCTTCTCGGCCGCGGCGCGCACCTCCTCGGCGGTGTCGGCGACGATCCCCGGGAGGACCGGGACGCCGTAGGACTCGAAGAGGTCCCTGGCCTGGTATTCGAAAAGATCCACGCGTGTCATCCCATCCGCACCCGCGCTCGGCGGTTACGTGCGTCGTTCGAGGCTGCGGTGCCACGACCGTCTGGTGGCGGCACCCGGTGTGTAGCGGCTGGCCGACGCCCGCGCCGCCCCACCGGGGTGGTCCGGCCCGCCGCGTCGACGACCGTGGAGAGCCTATCGGGTCCCGCGTCGGGCGACCGGGGCGGTCGCGGACGGTGCGCCCGCGGGTCCGGCCCGTGCCTGGGGAGGGAGACTGGGCGGATGAGGCCGAGGACGCATCCCGCGCGGCGGCGGGACGGATCCATCCGCGACATCGCGGGCGAGGGGATCCTGCTGGCCGCCGGCGCGCGGGCCATCCTGCTGCAGATCGCCGACCCCTCCGTGGCGCGCGGCGTCGCGGAGCACAGCGACTTCGCGTCCCGTCCGCTCGACCGCCTCGAGGGGACGCTCGGCTACATCTACGCCGTCGTCTTCGGCTCCCCCGCCGAGGTCGCCCGCGCACGGCGCATCGTGGGACGCGCCCACGCGCCGGTGCGGTCGGACGCCCCCGCCGCGGACGGCTCCGCGCCGGCGTACTCGGCCTACGATCCGGACCTCCAGCTGTGGGTGGCGGCCACCGTCTACGACAGCGCGATCACGATGTTCGAGCTCGCCTTCGGTCCGCTCCCGGAGGAGTCCGCCGACCGGATCCACCGGGGGTACGCCGTGCTGGGCACCGCCCTGCAGGTGCCCGAGGGGCGCTGGCCGGCGGACCGCGCCGCCTTCCGCGCCTACTGGGAGGAGCGCGTCGCCGCCCTCGAGCCGACGGCGGACGCCCGACGCGTGGCCCGGACGCTGCTCGGCGGACGCGGGGCGCCGCCGGCCGTCCGCGCGGTGATGCCGCTCGTGGCTCTCGTGACCGCGGGGCTGCTGCCGCCCGGGATCCGGTCGGGCTTCGGGATGCGATGGGACGCGCGGCTGGAGCGCCGCTTCGCGCGTGCCCTGGGTGCGATCTTCGCCGTGAACCGGCTGCTGCCGCGCGCCGTCCGGGAGGCGCCGCGGACGGTGATCACGCGCAGGTACCGGCGGCGGCCCGTCGGGTGACGGCACGGGGCCGCTCCTGCACAGGCTGAGCGCCCGGCGTCCCGTCCCCGGCTCACCGCCGGACGGTATCGGTCGCCGACCCCGCACCGCACCCTGCGGCCATGACACGGACACCCGCCCACTCCTCTCGACGTCCTCATCACCCATCCCATCGACTCCGAGGCACCGCCCGCCTCGCGTCGGCGCTCCTCGGCGTCGGCCTGGCGCTCGGGCCCGCGCTCGGCATCGCGGCGAGCGCCGTCCCTCCGGCCGAGGCCCTCAGCGCCACCTCCCGCGGGGTCGGCTACGCCTCCGGCCCGGACGGACGATGGCTCGGGTCGTACCGGCTCGACGACGGGCGGCTCGGCTTCTGCATCGACGTCGGGCTCAGCGCTCCGCCCGGCCACGACTACGCGCCGGTGGACGACGCGGCACGCTCCCCGGACGACCGGGCGCGGCTCGCCTACATCTCCCGCAGGTGGGCGGGATCCGCGGATCCGGACACCGCCGCCGCCGGGCAGCTCGCGACCTGGAGCGTCACCGGGCTCGGCGGGCACGACCTCGCCTGGTACGCGGCCCGTGCCGGCGACCGGGCGGGCATCGTGGCGTCGCGCGCGCAGGACATGCTCGCCGAGGCCGGATCCGCGACGGGCGCCTCGCGCTCCGTGACCGCCGCGGCCAGCGTCGCCCTCGGCGACGACGGCCACGGCACCGTGCGCGTCGACCTCCGCGCCGACTTCCTGGCCACCGGACCGGCGGACGTCCCCGCCGGGTCGCACACGGGCACCGTCACCCTCGAGGGCGCGGTCTTCGCGGACGGGGGCACACGCGCGCAGGTGGCGAACGGCACACCGCTGCCCGTCATGGCCACCGGGTCCTCCCCGGCCCTGCACGTCACGGCGCGCGCCGTGTTCTCCGATCTCCCGTACGGCGACGCGCTGGACGCGGTCGGCACCGGCGGGGCGTCGCAGCGCATGATCCTGGCCCGCCCCGCGGACGCCCGGGCGGACGCACGCGCCGAGGCGCATGCGCCGAGCCCGCTCCCCTTCGCCCCGCGGGTCGTCACGAGCACATCGCGCGCGGTCGCCGCGGCCGGCGACGACATCGCCGACCGGCTCCACGTCTCCGCGGATCCCGCCGCCCCGGCCGAGCACGGCCGCCCGGCGACCTCCGACGGCTGGGGGCTCGTCCGCCGCGACGACGGGAGCCTCGGGCCCGTGCCCGTCACCGTCCGCAGCAGGCTCCTCGGCCCGTTCCCGGAGCAGGTGGGGCCCGAGCGCGACGACGTCCCGGACCACGCGCCGGAGGTCTGCGAGGTGGCGACGCGCGTCGACCGCGGCCCCGGCGACTACGCCACGCCCGCCTGCCGCGTGCCCGCGGGCGGCTACTACACCTGGGTCGAGACCATCTCGCCGGACGACACGTCCATCGCCGACGGACGAGGGCGGGTGCTCCCGTGGCGTTCCACCTTCGGCGCGGCGACGGAGACGACGCAGGTGCCGCAGCCGCCGCGCATCACGACGCGGATCGGGGCGCGGGAGGTCGTGGCGGGCGACTGCGAGACCGACACCCTGCACGTGACGTCCTTCGTGGGCGTCGGGGCCGTCCCTGTCCGCGTCCGGCTCATCGGCCCGCTCGCCGCCGAACCGGCCGAGGGCGCTGCCGTCCCGGTGCCGAGCGACTCCGCGTCCGCGGCACCCGGATCCGCCGTGCGGCTCACCGACGACGGCGACGTGACCACGCCCTGCATGCGCGTCGACGCACCCGGGTGGTACGTCGCGGTGCTGGACAGCGCGGGACGACCTGCCGGCGATGCCGACGGGGCCGCCATCGCCCCGTTCTCCGACCACGTGGCGCACGCGAGCGAGGCGTTCCACGTCAGCCCGCCCGCGTCCGCGACTCCGCCCGCTCCGCCCGCGCGCACGCAGCTCGCGATGACCGGCGGGGCTCCCGGGGTCGACGTCCCGGGGGTCGAGGGGCCGAGCCGCGTCACCGCGGCGCAGCTGGCGTACGCGGCGGTCGGCATCGGAGCGCTCGGGGCCCTGGGCGTCGGCGCGCGACGCGTCGGCCGTCGTCGCCGTCCGGCTAGAGCTTCTCGATGGGCGCGATCTTGATGAGCAGGCGCTTCCTCCCCGCCGGCCCGTCGAACTGCACCTCGGCGATGCGCTTGCGCCCCTCGCCCGTGACGGCGGTGACGCGGCCGTCGCCGAAGTCGGTGTGGCGGATCCGGTCGCCGAACGCGAGCTCCAGGTCGCCGTTGTCGCGCACCTGGCCCGTGACCGTGTTGGCCCACTGGGTCTTCGGGCGCGCGGGCGGCGGCAGGGCCGGGTCCTCGAAGCCGCTCGTGGACCGCGACCGGCCGCCGTATCCGCCGCCCTCGCGCCGGGCGTTGAGGGCACGCGGTTGAGTGCCCCCGCGGGACGTCGCCATGCCGGGCGACTGCTTCCAGTCGATGAGCTCGGCCGGGATCTCCTGCAGGTACCGGCTGGGCATGGCCACGTTGACCTCGCCGAACTGCGCGCGCGTCATGGCGAGCGAGATGAAGAGGCGGCGGCGGGCCCGCGTGATGCCGACGTAGAACAGCCGGCGCTCCTCGGCGGGACCGCCCGGCTCGTTGGCGGACATGCGGTGCGGGAGCAGGTCCTCCTCCACGCCGGTGAGGAACACGGAGTCGTACTCGAGCCCCTTCGCCGTGTGCAGGGTCATGAGGGAGACCGTGCCGCTCGAGTCGTCGAGCTCGTCGGCCGCCGCGACGAGGGAGACCTCGGTGAGGAAGTCGACCAGCTGTCCCTCGGGGTTGTTGCGCGAGAACTCCTTCGTCACGGCGACGAGCTCCTCCACGTTCTCGGCGCGCGCCTCGTCCTGGGCGTCGCGGCTCGCGCGCAGCGCCTGCACGAGGCCGCTCTTCTCGAGCAGCGTGGTCACGAGGTCGCCCACGGAGGTGCGCCCCTCGGGCCGGTCGGGATCGAGCAGCAGCGCCACCTCGTCCAGCATGCGGGAGAGCGTGAGGATCGCCTGCGTGACCTTCGGCCCGAGCCCCAGCTCGGACGCGCGGCGCATCGCCTCGCGGAACGTCACGCCGTGCGCCTCGGCGAAGTTCGCCAGGGCCGTCTCGGTGGCCGGCCCGATGCCGCGCTTCGGGGTGTTGAGGATGCGGCGGAGCGCGAGCACGTCCGCGGGGTTGGCCACCGCGATCAGGTACGCCATCGCGTCCTTGATCTCGGCGCGCTCGTAGAACTTGGTGCCGCCCATGATCCGGTACGGCACCGCCGAGCGGATGAGGATCTCCTCGAGCGCGCGCGTCTGCGCGTTCGTGCGGTAGAAGACGGCGATCTCCGAGTAGGCGGTGCCCTCCTCGTGCAGCTTCTGGATCTCGTCGGCCACGAACTGCGCCTCGTCATGACCCGAGTACCCCGTGAAGCCGACGATCTTGTCGCCGTCCCCGATGGAGGTCCACAGCTTCTTGTCCTTGCGGTCGAAGTTGTTCGAGATGACGGCGTTGGCCGCGGTGAGGATGTTCTGCGTCGAGCGGTAGTTCTGCTCGAGGAGCACCACCTTCGACTGCGGGAAGTCGCGCTCGAACTCGGTGATGTTGCGGATGTCGGCGCCGCGGAAGGCGTAGATGGACTGGTCGCTGTCGCCCACCACGGTGAGCGAGGCACCGTCGATGCCGCCCATGCCGTTGGTGGACATGCGGGTGTCGACGGGCACGTCGTCGGGTGCCACGGCGCGCGTGAGCTCGCGGATGAGGGAGTACTGCGCGTGGTTCGTGTCCTGGTACTCGTCCACCAGCACGTGCCGGAAGCGCCGCTGGTACAGCGCCGCCACCTTCGGGAACGCGCGGAAGAGGAACACGGTCTGGCCGATGAGGTCGTCGAAGTCGAACGCGTTGGCCGCGGCGAGCGACCGCGTGTACTGCCGGAAGATCTCGACGAACATCGCCTCGGCCGGGTCGTTGAAGTTCGCCGTGCGCGCGAAGGTGTCGGCGTCGGAGAGCTCGTTCTTGAGCTTCGAGATGCGGCCGGAGACGGAGGAGACCGTGAAGCCGAGCGTGTCCGCGTCGAGCTGCTTGATGATCCGCTTGATGAGGACGCGGCTGTCGGCGGAGTCGTAGATCGTGAAGTTCTGCGTGAAGCCGAACGCCTCGGCCTCGCGACGCAGGATGCGCACGCAGGCGGAGTGGAACGTCGAGATCCACATGCCCTCGGACGCCTGGCCGAGGAGCGACTCCACTCGCTCCCGCATCTCCGCCGCGGCCTTGTTCGTGAAGGTGATGGCGAGGATCTGGCTCGGCCACGCCTCCCGCGACTCGATGAGGCTCGCGATGCGGTGGGTGAGCACGCGCGTCTTGCCCGAGCCGGCGCCGGCGACGATGAGGAGGGCCGGACCGCGGTAGACGACCGCCTCGCGCTGCTCCGGGTTGAGGCCCTCGAGCAGCGGATCCGCCGGGGTGCCGGACCCCCCGCCGGCGCTCCCGTGCCCGTCGAGGATGATCGGCGTGCGGGAGGCGGGAACGGCGGCGGGGTCGGCACTCATGTCGGCATCGATCCTAGGCGCTGCCCCCGACGCGGAGCCGGGCGCGGGTGGGCCGGAGGGCCGGACGCCGGACCAGCCCGGCAGCCGGATCCGCCAGCCGGCGCGCTACCTCCCGGAGGCGACCGGCCGCTCCCTCACGAGCGCCACGGCGAGATCCGGGTGGTCGGCGAAGACGCCGTCGACGCCCGCGTCGAGGAGCCGGCCCCAGTGCGCGCGGAAGTCCCCGTGCGCTGTCTTCGGACCGGGGCCGCGGAGGGGCCGGGGCAGGAACGCGTTCTCGGGGCGCAGCGTCCAGGTGAAGACGGAGAGGCCGGCGAGGTGCGCGCGCTCGACGAGATCGGAGACGGGCGCGGTCTCCCCGTCGGCGCCGAAGCCCGCCGCTGGGCAGATCCGCTCGAGGCCCACGCTGATGCCGTCGACCTCCGCGGCGAGCGCCGCGAGTCCCTCGTCGGTCAGCTGCTCGTCGAACGTGACGGCGGAGTCGCCGTGCCGGGCGACCTCGTCCACCGCCGCGCCGCGCCCCTCGAGGAGGTACACCAGCCGGGCCTCGACGCCGTGCGCCCGGACCCGCAGGAGCACGTCGCGCTCGAAGGACTCGATCGTGAGGCGGGACGCGTCCGACGCCCAGCCGTGCTCGCGGAGGTCGCGGGCGAGCAGCTCGTCGAGCGGCATGCCGAGCGCGGCGAAGTGGGTGGAGTGCTTGATCTCCGCGACCATGCCGAGCGGGCGGCCGTGCCGCGCGGACTCCTGGTCGATGATGCGGAGCAGGTCCGGCAGCGAGAGCACCGTCTCCTCGTCGTCGTGCGCTGCGCTGGCGGGCCGGACCGCGGGGATGCGCTCGCGGCAGCGGAGCGTGCGGATCTCGGCCCAGGTCATGTCCTCCGTGAACCAGCCGGTGCGCTCGACGCCGTCGACGACGCGGGTCACCCGGCGGTCGGCGAACTCGGGCCGGTCCGCGACGTCGGTGGTGCCGGAGAGCTCGTTCTCGTGCCGGATGACGAGCACGCCGTCCGAGGAGGCGATGAGGTCGGGCTCGACGGCGTCCGCGCCCTGCGCGAAGCCGAGTCGCACGGCGGCGGCGGAGTGCTCGGGGCGGTAGCCGCTGGCTCCGCGATGGGCGATGACGAGGGGGCGGGGGCGAGGGGCGTGATCCACGCCGCGCACGCTACAGGCGCCGGGTGGACGGCGAGCGCGTACTCATCTGGGGAAATACACGGCGGACGCGAGTCGTCTCCCAGCCTGGTCAGCTAAATTGAGGCTCGATCACGTTCAACCACCACTGAGAGTAGAAGGACCATGGCCAACCCCACGTTCTCCAACAACCCGGTCTTCAACGGCCGGGGTGCGACGCCCACGAGGGATGTGACCCCGGAGAGCCTCGACGAGCTGTACAACCGCCCGTCGGCCGGTGCCTCCGAGACCGACCGGATGACCTACGAGGACACCTCCGTCAAGACGGTCAGCCTCCTCGCCATCGTCGTGGTGCTGGGCGCGGTCGCCTGGTTCTCCGGCCCGCTCGCCATGCCCCTCGCGCTGCTCGGCGCACTCGGCGGCCTGGTGCTCGGCCTCGTCAACTCCTTCAAGAAGGAGCCGTCCGTCCCCCTCATCGTCGCGTACGCGGCGTTCGAGGGTCTCTTCGTCGGCGGCATCAGCCGGGTCTTCGAGAGCGTCGCGCCCGGCGTCGCCACGCAGGCGCTCCTCGCGACCGCCGCCATCTTCGCCACCGTCCTGATCCTGTTCCGCAGCGGCAAGATCCGCGCCTCCAAGCGGGCGACCAAGATCTTCATGATCGCGATGGTCGGCTACCTGCTGTTCTCGGTGCTCAACTTCGCGCTCGTGGCCTTCGGCGTCCTCGACAGCCCGTACGGCCTGCGCACGGAGACGATCGCCGGCATCCCCCTCGGCGTCATCCTGGGCATCTTCGTCATCCTGCTGGCCTCGTACTCGCTGGTCCTCGACTTCGACTTCATCCAGCGCGGCGTCCGTGCCGGCGCCCCGCGTCGCTACGGCTGGACCGCGGCCTTCGGCCTGGTCACGACCATCGTGTGGCTCTACGTCGAGCTGCTCCGCTTGTTCGCGATCCTGCGCGGCAACAACTAGCACCACGCGGGTCCGCGGCACAGCACCGCGGACCGGCAAGACGACGAAGGCCGCTCCCCTTGGGGGAGCGGCCTTCGTCGTTCACGGCGTGCGCGGGAGGATCACTCCCACTCGATGGTGCCCGGCGGCTTCGACGTGACGTCGAGCACGACGCGGTTCACGCCGTCCACCTCGTTGGTGATGCGGTTCGAGATGCGCGCGAGCACGTCGTAGGGGAGGCGGGTCCAGTCGGCGGTCATCGCGTCCTCGCTGGAGACGGGGCGCAGCACGATGGGGTGGCCGTAGGTGCGGCCGTCGCCCTGCACGCCGACCGAGCGGACGTCCGCGAGCAGGACGACCGGGCACTGCCAGATCTCCTGGTCGAGGCCGGCGGCCGTGAGCTCGGCCCGCGCGATGGCGTCCGCCTTGCGGAGCAGCTCGAGGCGCTCGGCCGTGACCTCGCCGACGATGCGGATCCCGAGGCCGGGGCCGGGGAACGGCTGGCGCCCCACGATGACCTCGGGGAGGCCGAGCTCGCGGCCGATGGCGCGCACCTCGTCCTTGAACAGCGTGCGGAGCGGCTCGACGAGCTCGAACTTGAGGTCCTCCGGGAGGCCGCCGACGTTGTGGTGGCTCTTGATGTTCGCGGTGCCCGTGCCGCCGCCCGACTCCACCACGTCCGGGTAGAGCGTGCCCTGCACGAGGAAGCGGATCGGCTCGCCGTCGGCCTTCGCCTCGAGCACGAGCGCCTCCGCGGCGCCCTCGAACGAGCGGATGAACTCGCGGCCGATGATCTTGCGCTTGGCCTCCGGATCCGTGACGCCCGCGAGGCCGTCGAGGAACTGGTCGGCCGCGTCGACCGTGACGAGGCGGACGCCCGTGGCGGCCACGTAGTCCTCCTCGACCTGCCGGCGCTCGTCCTGGCGGAGGAGGCCGTGGTCGACGAAGACGCAGGTCAGCTGGTCGCCCACCGCGCGGTGCACGATCGCCGCGGCGACGGCGGAGTCGACGCCGCCGGAGAGGCCGCAGATGACGCGGGCGTCGCCGACCTGGGCGCGGATCCGCTCGACCTGCTCGGCGATGACGTTGCCGCTGTTCCAGTCGCCGGGGATGCCGGCGGCGCGGTGCAGGAAGTTCTCGAGGACGGCCTGGCCGTGCGCGGAGTGCTTGACCTCGGGGTGCCACTGCACGCCGTAGAGGCGGCGCTCGTCGCTCGCGAACGCGGCGACGGGCGTGGAGGCGCTGGAGGCGAGCACCTCGAAGCCCGCGGGCGCCTTCGACACGGAGTCGCCGTGGCTCATCCACACGGTCTGGTCGTCGGGCTGGCCGTCGAGCAGGGTGCTGCCGGGCGTGAGCGTGACCGCGGTGGATCCGTACTCGCGCTGCCCCGTGTGCGCGACCTCGCCGCCGAGCGCGCGGGCCATGACCTGGAAGCCGTAGCAGATGCCGAGCACGGGGACGCCGAGGTCGAGGATCCCCTCGTCGAGGCCAGGCGAGCCCTCCTCGTAGACGCTGGACGGGCCGCCGCTGAGGACGATGCCGGACGGGTCCTTCGCGCGGATCTCCTCGGCCGTGATCGTGGACGGCACGATCTCCGAGTAGACGTTGGCCTCGCGGACGCGGCGGGCGATCAGCTGCGCGTACTGGGCGCCGAAGTCGACGACGAGGACGGGGCGCTGGTTCGTGGGGTTGTCGACGCTCAAGTGGTGGCCTCCGTGGTGGTGGTCGGGTCGATGGGTCGGGGGTCCGCGTCGTCGCGGTCGGCGGCGGACGCGCGGCGGGGCGCCTCGAGCTTCGCGATGGTCGCGCGCACCTGGCGGGCGATGCGGGACTCGACGACGAAGGAGAGGAACGGCACGACGCCGCCCGCGGCGATGAGGATGAAGCGCGTGAACGACCAGCGCATCTTCTGCCAGAGCAGGAAGTCGCTGATGAGGTAGACCACGTAGATGTTGCCGTGGACGATCTGGATGATGAGGCTGAGGTTCGTGCCCGTGAGCGTGTCGGCCGGCGACAGCGCCAGGAAGCCCGACGGGCCCTTCAGCTCGAGCTCGTAGCCGGCGCCCGCGAGGTACTGCAGGGATCCGTCGACGAACTGGAACCCCGGCAGGTACTTGAAGCCCATCTCCACGACGAGGAGGAGGAGGAACGCGCCGGTGATGAACGCCATGACGCGGTAGAAGCCGAGGACCCTCCGGATCTGCGGGACGTCGGAGCGCTTGAGTCCGTAGGCCATGCGTGGATCCTACCGGTCGGCGTCTGCGCGGCTCCCGCGACGGGGAGCCCCGGAGGCGTCGTCGCGGCCGGCCTCGGGCAGCGGATCCTCGTCGTCGTCGTCGTCGTCCTCGTCGTCGTCCTCGTCGCGGTAGCCCGGCTGCTCGCGGGTCCAGGTGTCGCGGACGGTGCGGTACCAGATCACGATGGCGAAGATCGCGAAGACGGCCCACTCGGCCGCGTAGAAGATGTTGAGCCAGTTGAGCTGCACGGCCTCGCTCGGCGGCGGCGAGTCGATGGCCGCGAGGCCCTCGACGGGCGCGGACGCGACGACGAAGCCGTTGTAGACGTCGCCCACGTCGCCCTGCCAGGTGTTCACGAGCGCCGCGGTGCTGAGCCGGGTCATGCGCTGGGGGTCCTGGCCGGTCCCGGAGGGCTCGGGCTGCTCGCTCGGCAGGAAGCGGCCGACGACCTCCCGGGCGCGCGTGTCCGATCCGTCGCCCGCGTCGAGCGACGAGGCGACCGCGGCCGCCTCGTCGTCGGTCGCGGCCCAGCCGAGCGCGACCGGCACGCTGTCGAGCAGTGCGTCGGGCGCGGGATCCGCGGCGGATCCGTCGTCGGTGATGGACAGGTGGCCGACGACCCAGGCGCCCGTGCGGCCGTCGTTCAGGCGGTCGGACACGACGAGGAAGTCGCCGGGGACGAAGGTGCCCGAGACGGTGACCATGTGCCCCGCCGACCGGTCGGTGACGTAGCCCTGCGGCTCGACCAGGGTGCCGAGCGGGAGCGCCGTCTCGGTGTCGCGCTCGATGACGACGCCCGACTCCACGGCGCGCGCCAGCTGCCACTGCCCGAGCGCGGCGAAGCCCGCGGCGATGACGAGGGCCAGCGCCAGCAGCGCGACCGACCGGGGCCGGCGCGCGACCTGGCCGATGGAGGGGCCCGCTGCCCCGGGCGCGGCCGGGTCGGACCCGGAGGGCGCGGAGCCGGGACGCGCAGCGGCGTCGGGGCGGTGGTCGGGTGCGTGCGTCATCAGTAGTCGGGTTCCCGTTCGCGGGTGGGCGGTGTCCAGGTGTCGTGGTCGGACTGCTGGCCGGCCTGCTCGGCGCGGCGGCGGTCGGGGCGCGCGTCCTCGGTGTCGCCCGCGTCCGCGGCGGGGTCGTCGGCACCGGCGTCGGCGCTCCGGGGAGCGGCCGGCGCGCGCGTGCCCTCCGCCTCGGGACCGGTGCCCGGCGTCGTGCCGCGGGCGGCGACGCCCGGCCGGGATCCCGCGACCGCGAGGCCGTCGTCGTACGCATCCGCCGGAGTCGCTTCCCCGCGCTCGGCCGCCTCGAAGAGGGCGAGCGCGCCGGCCCGCTCCGCGTCGCGCGCCGCCTTCTCCACCGCGCGCTTCGTGGCGGAGCGGTACCGCGTGGGCAGCACGGCCGTGCCGATGCGCACGGAGTTGGCGGCGAGCAGCGGCCCCATGATCGCCATCACCAGCACGTAGAGGCCCGCGAACGGCTGGATCCGCTCGTCGAGCCCCGCCGAGAGCGACAGCGTCGCGAGGATGAGCGCGAACTCGCCCCGGTTCTGCAGGATGAACGCCGTGTTGATCCCGGCCTGCGCACCGTGCCCGTTGAGCCACGCCACGAACTGGCCGGCGATGAGGTTGAGCACGAAGGTCATCACGACAGCGACGAGCACCGGGATCACGACCGTCGGGAACTCCCGCGGATCGAGCGCGAGGCCGAAGTTGAGGAAGAAGAACGCGCCGAACACGTCGCGCAGCGGGATCGCGATCTGCTCGATGCGGTTGCGCATGCGCGTCGCCCCGAGCACGAGGCCGATGAGGAACGCGCCGATGGCATCCGTGACGCCGAGGACCTCGCCGATGCCGCCGAAGAGGATCGCGAGCCCGAAGAACAGGACCGTGAACAGCTCGACGTCGCGCGTGCGCAGGAAGCGCGACAGGAACGCGCCGCCCTTGCGCGCCACCGTGAACATCACGACGAGGAACGCGAAGGAGATCGCGAGCTGCCCGACCACCGCCCACGGCTCGGTCTCGCCGCTCAGCACGACGGACACGATGGCGAGGTAGATCGCGATGAAGATGTCCTCGACCACGGTGACGCCCAGGATCATCGGCGTCTCGTCGTTCGCCAGCCGGTTGAGCTCGATGAGGAGCTTGGTGACGATGGCGCTCGAGGAGGTCGCCGTCATGCCCGCGATGATGAGCGCCTCGCGCGTGCCCCAGCCGAGCGCGAAGCCGAACGCGAACCCGACGCCCATGTTGATGAGCACGTAGGAGCCGCCCGAGACGATGAGCTTCCCGGCGTTGCCGAAGAACTCGTCCTGGTCGAACTCCAGGCCGAGGTTGAACAGCAGGAGGATCAGGCCGAAGACGGCGATGAGCTCGATGTCGCCCGAGGCGAAGTCGAGCGGGAACCAGTCGACGCTCGGGCTCGCGAGGAGCCCGACGAGCATGTAGATGGGGATCGCGGGCAGGCCGATGCGCTTGCCGAGCTGGCCGAACGCGTAGGCGAGGACGAACAGCAGGCCGAGGACGATGAGGTCTTGGCCGTGGTGCACCCGCTACCCTCCGTCCGGCGCGGAGCCGGATGCGGGGCGGTGCGGGAACTCGCCCGTCCGGTAGAACGCGAAGGCCTTGGCGACCTTCTCGGGGGATCCGGCGACCACGAGCGTGTCGCCCGGGTAGACGGTGAAGTCGTCGGACGGCGCGGGGTTCGCGGACTCCCCGCGGACGACGGCGACGACCGTGAGGCCGACGACGCCGCGCGAGGCGAGGTTGCCGAGGGCCTGGCCGGCGATGTGGTCGTCGTAGTCGACCGTGAACCAGTCGATGCTGAGGCCGGGGATCTGGTCGAGCTTGTCGAGCGACTCCGTGATGCGCGTGCCGCCGAGCAGCTCCGCGAGCGTGTGCGCCTCGTCCTCGCTGAGCCGGAGCGAGACCTTCTGCGTGTCGGGCCCGTCCTGCTCCTCGGAGAAGGTGATCAGGTCGCTGTGGCCGGAGCGGTGGGCGATGACGCCGACCTTGCCCCCGTCGTCGGTGATGAAGGTGTGCAGCACGCCGACACCCGGCAGCTTGACGCGACGGACCTCCGCCATGCGCGCACCTCCCTCTTCCTGTGGTTCACAACGCGGGCCGCGCCCCGCATGTTCCCTGCCCGCTCGACGCGGGACGGGCCCGGCCGGGTGGCCGGCGCGGACTACTTGCCGTACGGCGCGACGACGACCTCGACGCGCTGGAACTCCTTGAGGTCGGAGTAGCCGGTGGTGGCCATGGCGCGACGCAGGGCGCCGACCAGGTTGGCGCTGCCGTCGGCCGTGGTGGACGGGCCGTAGAGGATCTGCTCGAGCGGCGCGACCTGGTCGACGCGCACGCGGTGGCCGCGCGGCAGCTCGGAGTGGTGCGCCTCGGCGCCCCAGTGGAAGCCCTGGCCGGGTGCGTCCGTGGCGCGGGCGAGCGTCGATCCGAGCATGACCGCGTCGGCGCCGACCGCGATGGCCTTGACGATGTCGCCCGAGCTGCCCAGGCCGCCGTCCGCGATGACGTGCACGTAGCGTCCGCCGGACTCGTCCATGTAGTCGCGGCGGGCACCGGCGACGTCGGAGAGCGCGGTGGCCATGGGGGCGTGGATCCCGAGGGTCGACCGCGTGGTGGACGCCGCTCCCCCGCCGAACCCGACGAGCACGCCCGCCGCGCCGGTGCGCATGAGGTGCAGGGCCGCCGTGTAGGTGGCCGCGCCGCCGACGATGACGGGCACGTCGAGCTCGTAGATGAACTTCTTCAGGTTGAGGGGCGCCGCGCCCTTGGAGACGTGCTCGGCGGAGACGGTGGTGCCGCGGATGACGAAGAGGTCGACGCCGGCCGCGACGACGGTCTCGTAGTGGTCGGCCGTGCGCTGCGGCGAGAGGGCCGCGGCGACGACGACGCCGGCCGCGCGGATCTCCGCGATGCGCGCCGTGATGAGCTCCGGCTTGATCGGCTCGGCGTAGATCTGCTGCATGCGCGCGGTGGCCGACTCGGGCGGCAGCGAGCGGATCTCCTCGAGCAGGCGCTCGGGGTTCTCGTACCGCGTCCAGAGGCCCTCGAGGTCGAGCACGCCGACGCCGCCGAAGCGGCCCATGGCGATGGCCGTCGCCGGGGAGACCACGGAGTCCATGGGCGCCGCGAGGAACGGGATCTCGAACTGGTACGCGTCGATCGACCACGAGACCGACACGTCCTGCGGGTCGCGCGTGCGCCGGGACGGGACGATGGCGATGTCGTCGAACGCGTACACGCGGCGGGCGCGCTTGGCGCGGCCGATCTCTACATCACTCACCAGCACAGCCTAGCGGCGAGCTCCTGCGCGACCGGCCGCCGGCGGGATCCGTGCGCGGACGCGCGACCGCCACCGCGGCCCGCCGCTCCGGCTCCAGCCCCGCGTGCAGCAGGAGCGCACGCAGGCGTCCCGCGCCCAGGACGTCCCCCTCCCCCGCCACGACCACGCGCCAGCGGTCGGCCTCCCGTCGATCCGCCGCGCGGGCGTCGGCCTCGGCCTCGGCGTGGGGCACGAGCCGGTCGGCAGGGGCCGCCCCGACGATCCGGAGCCCCACCCGCTCGCGCGGCCACGCCAGCGCCAGCCGCCCGTGGCCGGCGACCTCGACGCCTACATCGGGCGGCGCGAGCCCGACCTCGTGCGCGACGCCCCGCGCGATGGACTCCGCCGGGCACGCCGCGCTGCCGTCCGCCGCCCGGACGAGGAGCTCCGCGCGGCGGCTCCACGGACCCGGACCGCGCAGCTCCCGCTCCCCGTCGAGGTCCGCGTGCGTCGCGGGCGACGACCTCGCCGGTGCGAGCGCGTGGTCGAGCGCCACCAGCCCGTGCGCGAACCACCCCGGGCCCCGCGGTGCGGCACCCCGCACGGCCGTCATCGCCGCCTCGTGCGAGGCGGCGAGCGCCGTGGCCGCGAGCCCCGGCATCCGCACGTCGTCCGCCGCCGGCACGAGCCGCGATCGCCCGCGCGCGGGATCGCGGACGATGCGCGTGCCGGCGGGACGACCCGCGGGGATCCCCGGCACGTCGAGCAGCGTCACGAGCGCGGGCCACGGCGCGAGGCGCGGCAGCCCGTGCACGGCCGCCGCGGACGCCCCGCCCAGGACGACCGGTCCGGGCGACACCCGGGCGAGCGCGCGGATCCGCAGGAGGTGTCGCTCGCGCGCCGACACCGCCTCCCACTCGGCCCGCGCCACGTGCACCCCGGCGCGCAGCCGCACGAGCTCGCCGCGCGCCTCCGCCCGGGCGACGGCGGCCGCGTCCGCGCGCTCCTCCTCGCCGGATCCCCGCTGCGGCCCGACCGCCGGCCCCGAGAGGATCAGGCCCGCGCCGGGTGACGGAGCCGGGGCGAGGAGCGGAGAGGGGACGGGACGCAGGGGCGACGACATGCGGGCAGTGTCGCGTCGCCGCCCGCGCCAGCGGGCCCCGCGCCGACGACCGCCGGACTCGGGCCGGCCCGCGCGACCTGTGAGGGAGCGCCGGAGGACGCACGAGGGGCCGGTGCGCTCGGCACCGGCCCCTCGTCACCACCGCGCGCTGGCCGCGCGGCTCACCGCATCAGCGCCGGTAGTTGGGCGCCTCGACCACCATCTGCACGTCGTGCGGGTGCGACTCCTTGAGCCCCGCCGCGGTGATGCGCACGAAGCGCCCGCGGTCCTTGAGCTCGCCGACCGTGCGCGCGCCGACGTAGAACATCGACTGCCGGAGCCCGCCCGTGAGCTGGTACACGACGTTCGCGAGGGATCCGCGATAGGGCACCTGGCCCTCGATGCCCTCGGGGATGAGCTTGTCGTCGCTCGGCACGTCCGCCTGGTAGTAGCGGTCCTTCGAGTAGGAGGTCTTCGTGCCGCGCGTCTGCAGGGCGCCCAGGGATCCCATGCCGCGGTAGCTCTTGAACTGCTTGCCGCCGACGAACATGAGGTCGCCGGGGCTCTCGTCGCAGCCTGCGAGCAAGCTGCCGAGCATGACGGTGTCGGCGCCGGCGACGAGCGCCTTCGCGATGTCGCCCGAGTACTGGAGGCCGCCGTCCGCGATGACCGGGATGCCGGCCGCGCGCGCCGCCAGCGACGCCTCGTAGACCGCGGTGACCTGCGGGACGCCGACGCCGGCGACCACGCGCGTGGTGCAGATGGATCCGGGGCCGACGCCCACCTTGATGGCGTCCGCGCCGGCGTCGATGAGCGCCTGCGCACCCGAGCGGGTGGCGACGTTGCCGCCGATCACGTCGACGTGCGACGTGGCCGGGTCGGTCTTGAGGCGGCGGATGATGTCGAGCACGCCCTTGCTGTCGCCGTTGGCGGTGTCGACCACGAGCACGTCCACGCCCGCCTCGACGAGCGCGAGGGCCCGCTCCCAGGCGTCCCCGAAGAAGCCGATGGCCGCGCCGACGCGCAGGCGCCCCTCGGCGTCCTTCGTCGCGTCCGGGTACTGCTCGGACTTGTCGAAGTCCTTGACGGTGATGAGGCCGCGCAGCTTGCCGTCGTCGTCGACCAGCGGCAGCTTCTCGATCTTGTGCTCCGCGAAGATCGCGATGGCGTGGTCGGGGTCGATGCCGACGCGGCCCGTGATGAGCGGGGTGCGCGTCATGACGTCGCGCACGAGCGTCGTGGCGGCCTGCACGGGCGAGACGAAGCGCATGTCGCGGTTCGTGATGATGCCGACGAGCGTGCCGTCCGACTCGACGACGGGGAGGCCGGAGACGCGGAACTGGCCGCAGAGCGCGTCCACCTCGGCGACCGTGGCGTCGGGGCGCGTGGTGACCGGGTTCGTGATCATGCCGGACTCGCTGCGCTTCACCTTGTCGACGAACGCGGCCTGGTCCTCGATGGAGAGGTTGCGGTGGATCACGCCGAGGCCGCCCTGGCGGGCCATGGCGATCGCCATGCGCGCCTCGGTGACGGTGTCCATCGCGGAGGAGAGGAGGGGGGCGGCGACGCTGATGTTGCGCGTCAGGCGGGACGTGGTGTCCGCCTCGCTCGGGATGACGTCGGTGTGCCCCGGCAGGAGCATGACGTCGTCGTAGGTGAGGCCGATGACGCCGAACGGGTCGGACTGATCCAATGTTCCTCCAGGGGGACGGGAGAGGCGGATGGGATGGCCGGGGGACCGCGTCGGCAACCGGTGTCTCGATGTTAACGGTCGCGCTCGTGGGCTATTCCCGCCGTATCACGCCGCCACGCGGCACAGGCCGGAAACATCCAGGACATAATCAGCACGTACTGTCAACCAACGTCGTCCTGACGGTAGTCGCGGCGCCTGCGCGGAACTCACCATCCGCCGGCTCCCCCTATGGAGGTCTAGTGATAGCCACTGGTTCGGCCGGAGCACGCGCGCAGCGCATGTGGGCCCTGATTCTCGCGGTGGCCTTCGCCTGCACCGCACTTCTCCTCTCGGCCCCCTCGGGCGCCCACGCGGATCCACGCGCGGCGCCCCAGGCGGTCGACCCGGCGTCCGCCGAGCAGTCGCTGCTCGTCTGGGTCCGGGCGGACGCCGACAAGTCCGGCGTCGCCGGGGTCACCGTGAAGGTGTCCGGCGGCGGCGTGGAGGCCACCGGCACGACCGGCGCGGACGGCAAGGCCGAGGTCGGCCTGAGCGCGCCGGGCTCGTTCACGGTCGAGGTCGACGCGTCGACCATCCCGGAGGGCGCCGGCGTCCCCCGCGCGGGCTCGAGCCCCCGCGAGATCGACGTCGCGGCGGGCAACAAGAACGTCCCCGCGTTCTTCTTCCTCTCCCCCGACGGCCAGGCGGCCGGATCCGGCGGCGCGAGCCCCGCGCCCAGCGCCAGCACCGGGGCCGGCACCTCCACCTCGACGGGAGGCGAGACCGCGGCGCCCGACACCGAGACGGGCACCGTCACCGCCACCGCGGAGCCCGTGACCGAGAACAACTTCTGGAAGATCTTCTGGCCCAAGGTGGTGACGGGCCTCATCTTCGGCCTGCTCCTCGCCCTCGCGGCCATCGGCCTCTCCCTCATCTACGGCACCACGGGCCTCAACAACTTCGCCCACGGCGAGCTCGTCACGTTCGGCGCGCTCATGGCGTACCTCTTCAGCAACGTGCTCGGCCTCAACCCGGTGCTCGCGATCGTGATCACGGTGGTCCTCGGCGGCGCATTCGGCTTCGTGCAGGACGCGGCGATCTGGAAGCCGCTCCGGCGACGCAGCCTCGGCCTCGTGCCGCTGATGATCGTCACCATCGGCCTGTCGCTCGCCCTGCGCTACCTCTTCCAGTTCATCTTCGGCGCCGACCGCCTTACCCTCCCCAACAGCCCGGCGCCGTTCCTCGTCGTCGGCCCGGTGAGCCTCAAGTTCACCGACGTCGCCGGCGCGGTCGTCTCGATCGTGCTGCTCCTGGCGGTCGCGTACGTGCTGCTCTACACGAAGATCGGAAAGGCCACCCGCGCCGTCTCCGACAACCGCTCGCTCGCGGCGGCGTCGGGCATCGACGTGGAGGGCGTGATCCGCGTGGTCTGGATCGGCGGCGCCGCGCTGGCCGCCCTGTCCGGCGTCTTCATCGCCTACTACCAGTCCCTGCGCTGGGACACGGGCGCGTCCATCCTGCTGCTCGTCTTCTCGGCCGTCGTCCTCGGCGGCCTGGGCACGGCGTTCGGCGCGCTCATCGGCTCGATCGTGATCGGCGTCTTCATCAACGTCAGCACCATGGTCCTGCCCGAGAACATGAAGTACGTGGCCGCTCTCGTGGTCATGATCGTCATCCTGCTCGTCAGGCCCCAGGGCATCCTGGGTCGGAAAGATCGGATCGGTTAGCCGCGCATGAACTCCAACTTCATCTTCCTGGCGATCGGCGAGATCTTCTCGCCCACCACCGCGGCGTACGCGCTCGCCACCGTCGGCCTCGTCATCCACTTCGGATTCACGGGCCTGCTCAACTTCGGCCAGGCCGGATTCATGGCCATCGGCGGATACGCGTTCGCCATCACCGCGGTCATGTACGAATGGCCGGTCTGGGCGTCCCTCCTCGCGGCGATCGTCGCGTCCACGGTATTCGCGCTCATCCTCGGCATACCGACGCTGCGGCTGAGGGCGGACTACCTGAGCATCGTCACCATCGCGGCGGCCGAGATCATCCGGTTGAGCGTCAAGACGCCCGAGTTCTCGGACGTCACGGGCGGCTCCGAGGGCATCAACGGCGCGGCCGTCGGCTTCAACGAGCTGAACCCGCTGCCCGAGGGCCGCTTCGGCGCGGGCGTGCTCACGTACTCCGCCGACCAGTGGTGGATCCGCATCGTCGGCTGGGGCCTCGTCGGCATCGCGTGCCTCCTCGTCTTCCTCCTCATGCGCAGCCCCTGGGGCCGCGTGCTGAAGGGCGTGCGCGAGGACGAGGACGCGGTCCGCGCGCTCGGCAAGAACGTGTACTCCTACAAGATGCAGGCGCTCGTGCTCGGCGGCGTGTTCGGCGGGCTCGCGGGCGTGGTCTTCATCCTCCCGAGGTCGCTGCAGCCCGACAACTACGGCACGCAGCTCACGTTCTTCCTCTACACGATCATGCTGCTGGGCGGTGCCGCGACCATCTTCGGCCCCGTCATCGGCTCGATCATCTTCTGGGTCACGCTGTCGCTCTCGGACGGCCTGCTCAGCCTCGCGGTCTCGAACGACTGGCTGCCCATCTCGAGCACCCAGCAGGGCCCGATCCGCTTCATCATCGTGGGCGTCGCGCTCATGCTGCTCGTGATCTTCCGACCACAGGGCATCTTCGGGAAGAAGAAGGAGACGCACTTTGCCTGACAAGACCCCGGTCTCGGCCATCCTCGACGGCGACGCCGGTCCGGGCTGCGCCAAGAAGGACCCCATCATCGTCGCGCACGGCGTCAGCCGGCAGTTCGGCGGCCTGAAGGCGGTCGACGTCGACCACCTCGAGATCCCCCGCGGATCCATCACGGCGCTCATCGGCCCGAACGGCGCCGGCAAGACGACGTTCTTCAACCTGCTGACCGGCTTCGACAAGCCGAACACCGGCAAGTGGGAGTTCTCGGGCCGCAACCTCGCCGGGATGAGCGCGTTCCGCGTCGCCCGCCTCGGCATGGTGCGCACCTTCCAGCTCACGAAGGCCCTCGGCGGCATGACGGTGCTGGAGAACATGCGCCTCGGCGCCACGGGCCAGGGCGGCGAGAACTTCTTCTCCGCGCTGATCCGCCCCCTCTGGCGCAAGAAGGAGGACGAGATCACGGAGCGTGCCCGCGGGCTCCTGACGAAGTTCAAGCTCGACGCCAAGGAGGACGACTACGCGGCCAGCCTCTCCGGCGGCCAGCGGAAGCTGCTCGAGATGGCGCGCGCGCTCATGACCCGCCCGGAGCTCGTCATGCTCGACGAGCCCATGGCCGGCGTCAACCCGGCGCTCACGCAGTCGCTGCTGCACCACATCCTCGACCTCAAGACCGAGGGCATGACCGTGCTGTTCGTCGAGCACGACATGCACATGGTCAACGAGATCGCCGACTGGGTGGTCGTGATGGCCGAGGGCCGCATCGTCGCCGAGGGCCCGCCCTCGACCGTGATGAGCGACCCGGCCGTCATCGACGCCTACCTCGGCGCCCACCACGACACCGACCTCGGCACCCTCACGGGCCAGCGCGAGGTGGCGAAGGACATGGAGTCCGACCTCGTCAAGCACGAGATCGAGAAGGAAGCGGCAGAGAAGTGACGGTAGAGCGGGTCCTCCAGACCACCGACCTCCACGCGGGCTACCTGCCCGGGGTCAACATCCTCAACGGGTGCAACGTGCACGTCGACAAGGGCGAGCTCGTCGGCATCATCGGGCCGAACGGCGCGGGCAAGTCCACCCTGCTGAAGGCGATCTTCGGGCAGGTGAACGTGCGCGGCGGCAGCATCGAGCTGAACGGCCAGGACATCACCGGGCTCAAGGCCGACAAGCTCGTGTCGCGCGGCGTGGGCATGGTGCCGCAGAACAACAACGTGTTCCCCACGCTCACCATCGACGAGAACCTCCAGATGGGCGTCTATCAGAAGCCCAAGATGTACAAGGAGCGGCTGGCGTTCGTCACCGACCTCTTCCCGGAGCTCGGCAAGCGGCTCAAGCAGCGCGCCGGATCCCTGTCCGGCGGCGAGCGGCAGATGGTCGCCATGTCGCGCGCGCTCATGATGGATCCCACGGTGCTGCTCCTCGACGAGCCGTCCGCGGGCCTCTCCCCCGTGCGCCAGGACGAGACCTTCATCAACGTGGCGCAGATCAACCGCGCCGGCGTCTCCGTGATGATCGTGGAGCAGAACGCGCGCCGCGCCCTGCAGATCTGCGACCGCGGCTACGTGCTCGACCAGGGCAAGGACGCGTACGAGGGACGCGGGCGCGAGCTCATGAACGATCCGAAGGTCATCGAGCTGTACCTCGGCACGCTCGCGGCCGACCAGGAGAAGGCGAAGGCGGCGCCCCAGCCCTGATCCCCGCTCCACGCACGACACGACGCGGCATCCCTCCGGGGGTGCCGCGTCGTCGTGTGCAGGCCTCCTCGGCACGGGGCGTGGGCCGGCGTGAGCGGGCGTGAGCGGGCCAGAGCGGGCGGGAGTGGGTCAGAGCGGGCGGGAGTGCGCATGGCGGCGTGCCCACGGCCTGACCGGCCACGGACGCCCGGGCACGCGGAAGGGCCCGGTCCATGCGGACCGGGCCCTCAGCCGTGCGTGGTGCGGGTGCTAGTCGAGCTTGCCGTAGACCTGCTCGGAGAAGGTGCGGGTGTTGCCCTCGCCGTACTTGTAGACGGAGACGTACGCCTCGGTCGGGTCGCCGTTGTCATCGAACGTGATCGGGCCGGAGAGGCCGTCGTAGTCGATGTCGGTGCCGTCCGCGATGAGCTTCGCGCAGTCGGCGAACGACTCGCACTTGGTGCCGCCCTCGGAGACCGACTTCAGGTTCTCCTTCAGGGTCGCGCCGTCGGTGTCCTTGCCCTGGAGCGCGGCGAGCGCGAGGAGCACGGTGCCGTCGTACGACTCGGCCGAGTAGCTGAAGACCGAGAGGGCGGGGTCGCCGTCCTCCTTCACCATGGCCTGCAGGCGGTCCTGGAAGTCGGACTTCGCCTCGACGCCGGGGTTCGTGAACTGCGCACCCGCGATGTCGACGTTGGTGTCCTCCTCGGTGATGACGCCGTAGTTGCCGTCCGTGCCGTAGAGGTTCGCGAAGTCGAAGCCCTTGGAGGCGAGCTGGTCGGCGATGGTCTTGATCTCGTCGAACGAGATGACCACGAGCGCGTCGGGGTTCGGGGCGAGCACCGAGGTGATGGCGCTGTTGAAGTCGGTCGCGGAGGGCTCGAAGACCTCCTCGGCCGCGATGCTCGCGCCGCCGGCCTCGAGCGTCTTCTTGATGTTCTCCTCGAGGCCCGTGCCGTAGGCGTCGTTCATGTAGAGGATCGAGACGTTGGTCTTGCCGTCCTGCAGGATCTTGTTGCCGAGGATGCGGCCCTGGAGCACGTCCGAGGGGGCGGTGCGCCAGAAGTAGCCGTCGTCCTTGTACGTCGTGAAGTCGGGCGAGGTGTTCGCCGGCGACAGCTGCACGACGCCGGCCTGGGTGACCTGGTCGATGAAGGTCTTCGAGACGCCGGAGGACGCGGCGCCGATGATGGCGCTGTTGCCGTCCGCGATGAGCGACGTGGCCGACTGGCTCGCGATGTCGGTGGTGGTGTCGCCCGAGTCCTTGTCCGTCGCGGTCACCGTGATGCCGGCCTTGGCGTCGTTGATGTCCTGCTCGGCGAGGTGGACGCCCGCGAACTCGGGCGGGCCGAGGACGGCCAGGGTGCCCGTCTGCGGGAGGATCGTGCCGATCTTGAGCTCGAGGCCGCCGTCGGCCGTCGTGCCCCCGGTGCCTCCGCCGCCGCCGGAGCAGCCGGCGAGGACGAGGGCGCCAGCCACCGCGATGGTGACGGCGCTGAGGGCGGTGCGGGCGGATCGTGAGCGGGAGGCCGAAGCCCTGCCGAATGCGCTCATGGTGCTCCTTATGGATGTGTGTGGTGATGCTCGGGAATGTGATGCAGGAGGCACGCGAATGCGCGCCTCGCCTGGTGCGACCCTATGGCGCGGATGAGACGGGCACAATGCATCGGCATTTCCGTCGTGTAACGCGACCTGATCGTTACCTTTCGCGGAATGCGCGACGGGATCCGAATCAGATGCCCTCGGCGACCGTCGTTTCCCTCTGCGAGCGCTCGGCGGCCGGGACGGCGCGGCGGGAGGCGCGGAGCATGTCGATCGTGAGCAGCACGAGGGCCGCCCAGACGATCGTGAACCCGGCCCAGCGCTCCGGCGGCATCGCCTCGTGCATCACGAAGACCCCGAACGCGAACTGGAGCAGCGGCGCCAGGTACTGCGTGAGGCCGATGACGGACAGCGGCAGCCGTCCGGCCGCGAACCCGAAGAGGAGGAGCGGGCCGGCCGTGACCACGCCCGTGCTGACGAGCAGGAGCGTGTGCCCGAGCGAGACCTGGCCGATGGTGAGCCCGGCGCCGGCCCCCGTGATCACGAGCATGGTGGTGGAGGCGGGGATCAGCCACGCGGTCTCGAGCGCCAGCCCGGAGAGCGCGTCCGCGCCGCCGCTCACGCGCTTCTTCACGAGGCCGTAGAGCCCGAAGGACCCGGCGAGCGCGAGCGAGACCCAGGGCAGCTGGCCGTAGCCGATCGCGATGACGGCCACGGCGACCGCGGAGAGGCCGACCGCCGTCCACTGCAGGGGGCGCAGGCGCTCGCGCAGGAGGATCACGCCGAGCAGCACCGTGACGATCGGGTTGATGAAGTAGCCGAGCGCGGTCTCGACGACGTGGCCGGAGAGCGTGCCGTAGACGTAGACGGTCCAGTTCACGAGGATCAGGTGCCCGGCGAGCGCGAGGCCGAACAGGAGCCGGGGCTGCCGGACGATGGCGACCACGCGCGACCAGCGCCGGGCCGCGGTGATGACGAGGGCGCAGACCACGAGCGAGAAGAGGATCCGCCAGGCGACGATCTCGAACGCCCCCGCCGGCGCGAGGAGCAGGAAGTAGACGGGGAGCACGCCCCAGAGGCCGTAGGCGCCGACGGCGGCGATCAGGCCGGAGCGGGTCGAGGGCTCGGGGGCGGGGCGCGTCACCTCCCGAGGCTAGCGCCGTCGGGAGCCAGCACCGGCGGCCGGACGCCTGCCGGACGCACGGGAGCCCGGCCGAACGTGTCGGCCGGGCTCCCGGGTGAAGCGGTGGTGCGGTGTCTCTGCGTGCGGAGCGTCAGCGCTCGATGACGGCGAGCACGTCGCGCGCGGAGAGGACGAGGAGGTCCTGGCCGTCGTACTTGACCTCGGTTCCGCCGTACTTGGAGTAGATGACCTTGTCGCCGACGGCGACGTCGAGGGGGACGCGGTTGCCGTTGTCGTCGATGCGGCCGGGGCCCACGGCCACGACCTCGCCCTCCTGGGGCTTCTCCTTGGCGGTGTCGGGGATGACCAGACCAGACGCGGTGGTCTGCTCGGCTTCGACCTGCTGGATGACGATGCGATCCTCGAGCGGCTTGATGGAGACCGACACGGTTGACCTCTTCCTTCGTGACTAAGGGACAAGACTTCATTGGCAATCTCCGGGGGAGAGTGCCAGGTGAGATTCTACGGGCCGCGCTTGCACTCGCGCAACGCGAGTGCCAATCCGTGGAGGGCCGCCCCGGTACGGTGGGCGGATGGATCAGTCCGACCTCCGCGAGGTCCTCTCCCTCGAGGGGCTCCGGCTGCTCGACTCCCTGCCCGAGCCGCGACCGGGCGACGACATGGTGCGGATCGTGAGCGCGCTGCGCGGCGAGGGCCACTCCGCCGCCCGCGTCAGCGCCGTGCTCACCCAGGTCCGCCTGCGCGCCCGGGCCCGGGTCAAGTTCGGCGACTTCGCCGAGCGCATGCTCTTCACCGAGGCCGGGCTCGAGCAGGCGACGCGTCTCGCCGTCGCGGCGCAGCACGCGGGCCGCTTCCAGCAGGCGGGCGTCGCGCACGTCGCGGACCTCGGCTGCGGGATCGGCGGGGACGCGATGGCGATGGCGGCCATCGGGATCCGCGTCACGGCCGTCGAGCGCGACGAGGTGACCGCGGCGGTCGCCGGCTGGAACCTCGCGCCGTTCCCCGAGGCGGTCGTCGAGCAGGGCACGGCCGAGGCGTTCGACGCCGGCCGCGTCGACGGCGTGTACCTCGACCCCGCGCGGCGCACGGACGGGCACTCCTCCACACGGCGCATCTCGGATCCGGACGCCTACTCCCCCACGCTCTCCGCCGCGTTCGCGCTCGCGTCCGGGCGGGCCGCCGGCATCAAGCTCGGACCGGGCCTCGACCGCGACCTCATCCCCGAGGAGGCGGAGGCGCAGTGGGTCTCCGTCGACGGGCAGGCCGTGGAGATGGGCCTGTGGTTCGGGCCCACGCGGCGGGACGGCGTCGGGCGCGCGGCGCTCGTGATCAGCGGCGGGTCGCACGCGGAGCTCACCTCCGCCACCGACAGCGAGGACGCGGAGCTCGGCGAGCTGGGCGAGCACCTGTACGAGCCGGACGGCGCGGTCATCCGCGCGCGGCTCATCGGCGACGTGGCCCGGTCGCTCGACGGGCGCATGGTCGGCGAGGGCATCGCCTGGATCACGTCCGACCGCGAGCAGGCGACGCCCTTCGCGCGCGGCTTCCGCGTGCGCGAGGTGCTGCCGCTCGACGAGCAGCGGCTGAAGCGCGAGCTGCGGGCGCGCGGGATCGGGACGCTGGAGATCAAGAAGCGCGGGGTCGACGTGGATCCGGCGCGGCTGCGCACCCGCCTGCAGCTGAAGGGCGACGGGTCGGCGACGCTCATCGCGACGCGCGTGGGCGGCCGGCGGGTCGCGATCCTCGCGGACCGGCACGGGGTCGACGCGGGCTGACGTCGGCGCCGCCCGGACGCGACGACGCGGCCGCCCCCTAGGGGGCGGCCGCGTCGCGTGGTGCGGGTCGTGCTACGGGGCCGTCGGCAGCGGCGTGCCGTTGATCTCGCCGTTCTGGATCGCGGTGTTGACGAACGCGATGGCGATGACCACGAGGAGGATGCTGAGCAGGATCCCGATGACACCGGTGATGATGCCCGTCAGCCAGAATCCCTTGGCACCGGCGTTCCGCTTGCGGCCGAGGATGCCCGTCACGAGCGCGGCGATGCCCAGGGGCACCGAAAGGAACCAGAAGAGGACCGTGACCACGGACACGATGCCGAGGACCATGGACGTGATGCTGAGGCCCTTGGAGGCCGGCGCGCCGCCCTGGCCGGGCTGGTAGGGCGCCGCGTAGGGCGAGCCGGATCCCGCAGCGGGGGCCGCCGGGTAGGACGGCTGGCCGGGTGCGGGCGGGAAGTCGTCGGAGGAGCGGTCCGGGTTCTGCGGATCGGTCATTGTCGTTCCTTTCGTCCCTGGGAACATACCGTGACTCGGGCCGGGAGTTTAGAGGCGCGCGGAATTCCCTATGATGCGGGCGGCCCGAGCGGCCGTGAGCCGGTCAGCCGACCTGGACGACGGTGACCGGGAGGGTCGAGTCGGCGCCGAACGCGAGGCCCGACGGCGCGCGGCCCGACTCGATGAGGCGGGCGCCGAGGGCGGCGATCATCGCGCCGTTGTCGGTGCAGAGCGACAGGGGCGGGATCCGCAGCTCGATGCCCGCGGCCCGGCACCGCTCCGCCGCGAGCTCCCGCACGCGCGCGTTCGCGACGACGCCGCCGCCGAGCAGCAGGCGCGGGACCCCGTGGTCGACGCACGCGGCGACGGCCTTCGTGAGCAGCACGTCGACGACGGCCTCGCGGAAGCTCGCCGCGACGTCCGCGACGGGCACGGGCTCGCCGGCGTCCTGGCGCTTCTCGACCCAGCGGGCGACCGCGGTCTTGAGGCCCGAGAACGAGAAGTCGTAGCGGTGGCGCTCCATGTCCTTGGGGAGGGAGAGGCCGCGCGGGAAGCGGATCGCCTTCGGGTCGCCGTCGGCTGCGACCCGGTCGATGTGCGGGCCGCCGGGGTACGGCAGGCCGAGGACGCGGGCGACCTTGTCGAAGGCCTCGCCCGCGGCGTCGTCGATGGTCTCGCCGAGGAGCTCGACGTCGTCCACCAGGTCGCGGACGAGCAGCAGGGAGGTGTGCCCGCCGGAGACGAGGAGGGCGATGCTCGGGGTCTCGAGCGGGCGGCCGGGGCCGCCGTCGGTGCTGAGGAGGTCGGCGCCGACGTGGCCGACGAGGTGATTCACGCCGTGCAGCGGGATGTCGAGGGCCACGGCGAGCGCCTTGGCCGCGCCGACCCCGACCATGAGCGCGCCCGAGAGGCCGGGACCCGCGGTGACGGCGATGGCGTCGAGGTCGCGGAGCGCGACGCCCGCCTCGGCCAGCGCGGCGTCGATCGCGGGGGTCAGCGCCTCGAGGTGGGCGCGGGCCGCGACCTCGGGCACGACGCCGCCGTAGCGCGCGTGCTCCTCCATCGAGCTCGAGATCACGTTGGCGAGGAGGGTCTGGCCGCGGACGATGCCGATGCCGGTCTCGTCGCACGAGGTCTCGATGCCGAGGACGAGGGGGCCGGCATCGTCGGCGTCGACAGCCGCTGTCGCCTGCTGCGGGGCCTCGACGGCGGGCGGGCGCGGGGCGTCCCGCGGCTCGGCGACCTCGGGCGGCGTCTCGCTCAGGATGGCGCGCATCACCACGGCGTCGACGTCGTCCGGCTGGTAGTAGTGCGGGCGGACGGCGATGGGCTCGAAGCCGAGCGACGCGTAGAGCGCCTGGGCGACCGGGTTGTCGGCGCGGACCTCGAGGAGGACCTCGCGGGCGCCGCGCGCGTGCGCCTCCGCGACGAGGCGCGTGAGGAGGGCCCGGCCGATGCCCCGGCCGCGGCTGCCCTCGGCGACGGCGATGGTCTGGACGTCCGCGGCGTGCACCCCGCGCGGGCAGGAGAGGCCGGCGTAGCCGAGGATCCGGTCGTCGGCCGCGTCGACCGCGACGACGTACCAGCCGTGCCGGGTCGTGAGCTCGCCGCGCATCGCGTCCGTCGACCAGGCGTCGGAGACGAACGTGCTCGTCTCGAGGCGCATGAGGGCGGGCAGGTCGGCCAGCTCGGCCGGGCGGAACGCGACGCTCACGAGGTGACCCGCTTGGGTCCCGCGGAGACGGTGACGTCGGGCGAGCGGAGGTACAGCGCCTCGTCGGCCGCGAAGGGCAGGTCGAGCGCGTCCATGCGGCGGGCGACCTGCGCGAGAGAGGCGGCGCGCACCGCGGTGGCGTCGAGGCGGTGGTCGGCCGTCGGCACGTCGTCGGGCTTCGCGAGGCCGGGTCCGGCCGTGCGCTCGGCGACGCCGCCCGGCGCGGGCGCGCGGTAGACGGACCAGTAGAGCTCGCGGCGGCGCGCGTCGGTGACGACCACGAGGGATCCGGTGCCGCCCGCCGCGTAGTGGTCGTGGGCCAGGGCGTCGTGGCTGACCACGGGGATCACGCGCACGTCGAGGCCGGTCGCGAGGACGCGGGCCGCGGCGATGCCGACGCGGAGGCCGGTGAAGGGGCCGGGTCCCATGCCCGCGACGACGGCGCGGATGTCGCAGCGGTCGACGCCGGACGCGGAGAGGCACTCGTCGAGCAGGGTGCCGATGACCTCGGCGTGCCGCATGGTGTCCGTCTCCTGGCGCTCGGCGAGCACGCGGCCGTCGGGGTCGATGACGGCGACGCCCGTGCCGGCGGAGGTGTCGATCGCGAGGAGCACTGGACGAGTCTAGGCGCGCGGGCGGGCGCGGAGCCGTCGGACGCGGACGGTGCGGGGCTCCTCGGGGGCGGCGTCGGGATCCGCGTCGGCGTCGTCGTCCGCCGCATCCGGATCCGCGTCGCCCGCACCCGTGGGCCGCGCGATCGCGAGGTCCCACCACTCGTCCGCCACGCCGTCGAGCTTGCCCTGCCCCCACTCGACCACCACGACCGAGCGGGCGAAGTCGATGTCGAGGTCGTCGAGCTCGCGGGCGTCGGCGAGCCGGTACGCGTCGACGTGCACGAGCGGCGGGCCGTCGACGAGGCTCGGGTGCGTGCGCGCGAGCACGAAGGTGGGGCTCGTCACGGGGCCGCGGACGCCGAGGCCCTCGCCGAGCCCGCGCGTGAAGGTGGTCTTGCCGGCGCCGAGCGGCCCGGAGAGGACGACGAGGTCGCCCGCGCCGAGCTCGCGCGCGAAGGCCCGGCCGAGCTCCTCCATGTCGTCCGTGGTCGCGACGGGGACGAGCTCGTCGGAGATGACCTCGTCGGCAGGTGCGGGAGCCGCGTCCGCGCGCTCGTGCAGGTGGATCCGGTCGACCCGCGCACCCACGCGCGTCACGATCTCGTCGCCGATGGTCTCGGCCCAGCCGGCCCACTCCTCGGCGGTGGGCTCGCCGCGGTCGCCGGGGCCGAGGATCACCGCGGTGTCGCCGACCTCGACGGGCAGGTCGCCGACGTCGAGCACGAGCTGGTCCATCGCGATGCGGCCGGCGACCGGGAAGCGGCGGCCGTTCAGCAGCACGGAGGCGCGGGGGCCGGCGATGCGCGGGATCCCGTCGGCGTACCCCAGCGGCACGAGCACGAGCGTGGAGGGGCCCTGGGTGCGGTGGTCGAGCCCGTACGAGACGCCGTGCCCCGCCTCGACGCGCTTGACGGAGACGACGTCGGCCTCGAGCGTCATGGCGGGGACGAGCCCGAGGTCGCGGCCGGAGCGGTCGTCGAACGGCGAGATGCCGTAGACGGCGATCCCGAAGCGCACCATGTCGAAGCGCGCGGCGGGCAGCCGGATCCCGGCGGAGCTCGCGGCGAGGTGCTTCTCGACCGGACGCGCGCCCAGCTCCTCGGCCACGCGGACGGCCTCGTGGAAGCGGGCGAGCGCGGCGTCGTCGTCCTCGGGCGAGGCGTCGGCGAGGTGCGACCAGAGCGCGTGCAGCGTCAGCTCGCCCGCGGCGGCGGCGGCGACGGCCGCGCGCACGAGGTCCGGCCAGAGCTCGGGCGTGGCGCCGTTGCGGCTGAGGCCGGTGTCGGCCTTGAGGTGCACGCGCGCGCGGATCCCCGTGGCGCGCCCCGCGGCCGCGATGCGCTCCAGCTCCCACAGCGCCGAGACGCCGAGGTCGATGCCCTCCTCGACGGCCACGCGGAAGTCGGTGTCGACCCCGTGCAGCCAGGCGAGCAGGCGCGCGTCGATCCCGGCGCGGCGGAGCTCCACCGCGGACGCGACGTCGAGCACCGCGAGGCTCTCGGCCCCGGCCTCGAGGGCGGCGCGCGCGACCTGCAGGGCGCCGTGGCCGTAGGCGTCGGCCTTCACGGCGACCATCGTGCGGGCGGGGGCGGCGAGCGCCGCGAGCGTGCGGACGTTGTGGCGGATCGCGTCGAGGTCGATCACGGCGCGGCGGCCGGGCGACGTCGGGGCGGGCGCCGATGCGGAGTCGGTCATGCGGAGTGCCTCCGGGTGACGCGGCCGGCGACGCGCGCGACGATCTCGTAGCCGATGGTGCCGGTCGCCTCGGCCCACTCCTCCACCGAGGGGGCGCCCGTCGCGGGATCCCCGAACAGCACGGCGTCGTCGCCCACCGCGACGGGCGTCCCGTCGACGACGCCGTCGCCCACGTCGACCACGAACTGGTCCATGGCGATCCGGCCGCTCACGCGGAAGCGCGCGCCGTGGATGGCGACGGGCGCGCGGTTGCTGGCGAGCCGCGGCACGCCGTCCGCGAAGCCGAGCGAGACGAGCGCGAGCGTCGTGGCGCGCGTCGTGCGGTACGTGTAGCCGTAGGAGACGCCGGTGTCGGCGGGCACGCGCTTGACCGCGACGACGCTGCCGACGAGCGTCATGGCCGGCACGAGGCCGAGGTCGGCGGACGTGACGCCGTCGAGCGGCGAGATGCCGTAGATCCCGATGCCGAGGCGCACCATGTCGAGCCGTGCGTCCGGCACGCGCAGGGCGCCCGCGGTGGCGGCGAGGTGGCGGATCCCGGGCTCGAGCCCCGCGGCACGCACCACGTCGACCGCGGCGTGGAACGCCCGCACCTGCGCCCGGTCCTCCTCGCCGCCCGCGTTGGCCAGGTGGCTGAAGACGCCGCCCAGGCGGATCGCGCCCTCGGCGGCGAGCGCGGCGACCTCGGCGACGACGCCCGGCCACTCCGCCGGCGTCACGCCGTTGCGGCCGAGGCCGGTGTCGACCTTGAGGTGGACCTCGGCGGGACGGCCGACGCGACGCGCGGCCTCCGCGGCCTCCCGCACCTGGCGCAGGCTGTTGAGCCCGAGGTCGACGCGGTGCTCGACGGCTGTCGCGAAGTCGGCGCCGGGCGCGTGCATCCACGTGAGGACGGGCGCGTCGATGCCGGCCGCCCGCAGCGCGAGCGCCTCGCGAATGTCGACCACGCCGAGCCGGTCGGCCCCGCCGTCGAGCGCCGCGCGGGCCGCGGCGACCGCGCCGTGCCCGTAGCCGTCGGCCTTGACGACGGCCATCACGAGCGGCGCGCCCGTCGTGGCGCGCAGCGTGCGGACGTTCGCCGCGATCGCGGCCAGGTCGATGCGCGCCTCGCGCCGCAGCGCCGCCGGGGCCTGGAGCGTCGCCTCGTCGGTCACGCGCCCTCCCCCTCGGTCACCACGAACGCGGTCGCGAGGCCGGCGTCGTGGCTCATGCTCAGGTGGATCCGCGTCACGCCCCGCGCCGCCGCGACCTCCGCGACGACCCCGCGCACGCGGAACGACGGGTCGCCGTGCTCGTCGCGCACGACCTCCATGTCCTGCCAGCTGATGCCGCCGGGACCGCCGAGCGCCTTGATCAGCGCCTCCTTGGCGGCGAACCGCGCCGCCAGCGAGCGCGTGGGCAGGGGCCGCTCGGCCGGCGCGAACAGGCGCGGCACGAGGCCCGGCGTCCGCTCGGCGCTCCGGGCGAAGCGCGCCACGTCGACCACGTCGACGCCGATGCCCCTGATCACGCGCGGCCGGTCACTCGACCGTGACGGACTTCGCGAGGTTGCGCGGCTGGTCCACGTCGAGGCCCTTGGCCGCCGCGAGCTCCATCGCGAAGATCTGCAGCGGCGTGACGGCCAGCAGCGGCTCGAACAGCGGCGCGGCGAGCGGGATCGGGATGACCTCGTCGGCGTGCGGCAGCACGAACGCGTCGCCCTGCTCCGCGATCGCGATGACCCGGGCGCCGCGCGCGCGGATCTCCTCGATGTTGGAGATGACCTTCTTGTGCAGCGCGAGCTGGTGCGTGGGGCTCGGCACGATGACGAACACGGGCTGGCCCGGCTCGATGAGCGCGATGGGCCCGTGCTTGAGCTCGCCGGCGGCGAAGCCCTCCGCGTGGATGTAGGCGAGCTCCTTGAGCTTCAGCGCGCCCTCGAGCGCGACGGGGAAGCCCACGTTGCGGCCGAGGAAGAGGACGGCGCGCGTGTCGGCCATCCACTTCGCGAGCTGGCTGATCTTCTCGCCCTGCTCCACCACGGTGGCGAGCTTCTCGGGGATCGCGAGGAGCTCCTCGGTGTTCTCGACGATCTCGTCGGCCGACAGCGTGCCGCGCAGGCGCGCCAGGTGCAGGCCGAAGAGGTACAGCGCGGCCACCTGCGCGACGAACGCCTTGGTCGACGCGACCGCGACCTCGGGTCCGGCGTGCGTGTAGACGACCGCCTCGGACTCGCGCGGGATCGTGGCGCCCTGGGTGTTGCAGATCGACAGCACGCGGGCTCCGGCCTCGCGGGCGTAGCGGACGGCCAGCAGCGTGTCCATGGTCTCGCCCGACTGGCTGATGGAGATGACGAGCGTGGTCGCGTCGAGCACGGGATCGCGGTAGCGGAACTCGTGCGCGAGCTCGACCTCGACGGGCACGCGCGCCCACTTCTCGATGGCGTACTTGCCGAGGATGCCCGAGTAGGCGGCCGTGCCGCACGCGACGATGACGATGCGCGAGATGTCCGCGAGGTCGACCTCGCCGATCGCGTCGAGGTCGGGCAGCACGACGACGCCGTCGACGATGCGGCCGCGGAGCGTGTTCGCCACCGCGTCCGGGCCCTCGCTGATCTCCTTCGCCATGAAGCTCGACCAGCCGCCCTTCTCGCTGGCGGAGGCGTCCCACGCGATCTCGAACTCGTGCGTCTCGACGGGCGCGCCGTGGAAGTCGGTGACGGTCACGGAGTCCGGGCGGATGGCGACCATCTGGTCCTGGCCGATGGCGACCGCGCGGCGCGTGAACTCCACGAACGCGGCGACGTCGGATCCGAGGAAGTTCTCGCCCTCGCCCAGCCCGATGACGAGCGGCGAGTTGCGGCGGGCGCCGACCACGAGGCCGGGCTGGTCGCGGTGCACCGCGAGGAGCGTGAACGCGCCCTCCAGCCGGCTCACGGTGTTGCGGAACGCCTGCTCGAGGTCGTGCGTGATGCCGTACTCGCGGCCGAGCAGCTGCGCCGCGACCTCGGTGTCGGTGTCGCTGTGGAACGTGTAGCCGTCCGCGAGGAGGTCGTCCTTGAGCTCCGCGAAGTTCTCGATGATCCCGTTGTGGATGAGGGCGAGCTTGCCGTCGTCGCCGAGGTGCGGGTGCGCGTTCCGGTCGGTGGGGCCGCCGTGCGTGGCCCAGCGGGTGTGGCCGATGCCGGTGGATCCGTTCGGCAGCGGCGACGCCTCGAGGTCCTCCAGCAGGCGGTCGAGCTTGCCGGCGCGCTTGCGGACGCCGAGCGTGCCGTCGGCGTCGAGCACCGCGACGCCCGCGGAGTCGTAGCCCCGGTACTCGAGCCTCCGCAGCCCCCCGAGGAGCACCTCGAGGCTCTTGGACTCACCGACGTAACCCACGATTCCGCACATGGGGCCCGAGTTTACCTTCGGGCGTCGTGGATCCCCGCCGCGACCCGTGCGCCGGGCGCGCCCCGCCCCGCGGAGCCGGCCGCCGGCCCCGCCGTAGGATGGGCAGGCCATGCCAGACACCGCGACGGGACACCCGACGAGCCACGGCAGCGTCTCCCCGTTCGTGGAGATCGCCCGTGCCGACTGGGCGGCCCTCGCCCCCGCCACGCACCTCCCGCTGCGGGAGACCGAGCTGGTGCAGCTGCGCGGGATCGGCGACCGGCTCGACATGCACGAGGTCGAGGACGTCTACCTCCCGCTCAGCCGGCTGCTGAACCTCTACGTCACGGGCACGAAGAAGCTGCACCGCGACACGAGCGCGTTCCTCGGCGAGCGGGCCAAGAGCACGCCGTTCATCATCGGCGTCGCCGGATCCGTGGCGGTCGGCAAGTCGACCGTCGCGCGCCTGCTGCGCGAGATGCTCGCGCGCTGGGACGACACCCCGCGCGTCGAGCTGGTCACGACCGACGGCTTCCTGCATCCGAACGCCGAGCTCCAGCGCCGCGGCCTCATGGAGCGGAAGGGCTTCCCCGAGTCCTACGACCGGCGGGCGCTCCTCCGCTTCGTCACGCAGGTCAAGAGCGGCGTGCCCGAGGTGCGGGCGCCGTTCTACTCGCACCTCGCGTACGACATCGTGCCGGGCGCGGAGGTCGTCGTCCGGCAGCCCGACGTGCTGATCATCGAGGGCCTCAACGTCCTGCAGCCGGCCGCGTCCGGCGCCAAGCTCGCCGTCAGCGACCTCTTCGACTTCTCGATCTACGTCGACGCCCGCACGCACGACATCGCGCAGTGGTACGAGGAGCGGTTCCTCAGCCTCCAGCGCGGCGCGTTCAGCAACCCGCGCTCGTACTTCCACCGGTACGCGGAGCTCAGCCCGGCCGAGGCCGTGGCGCGCGCACGCGGGATCTGGTCGAGCATCAACGAGCCCAACCTCGAGCAGAACATCCGGCCGACCCGGTCGCGCGCGACGCTCGTGCTGCGCAAGGACGCGGACCACTCGGTCGCGAACGTCCTGCTGCGCAAGCTCTGACCCCGCGGGGTCGGCGGGCGGGCTAGATGGCCAGGCGCTCCGTGACGAGGGCGGCGAGCTCCTGGGCGTGGCGCTCGGCGGTCGCCTGGTCGGCGGCCTCCACCATGACGCGGATCATCGGCTCGGTGCCCGACGCGCGCATGAGGATGCGGCCGGTGTCGCCGAGCTCCGCCTCGGCACGCGCGACGGCGGCGTTCAGCTCGGCGTCGTCGCCCACGCGCTCGCGGTCGACGCCGCGGACGTTGATCATCACCTGCGGGTAGACGGTCATGACCGAGGCGAGCTCGTGCAGGCTCCTGCCCGTCGCCGCCATCTCGCCGAGCAGCTGGATCCCCGTGAGGATGCCGTCGCCGGTCGTCGCGTGCTCCGCGATGACGAGGTGGCCGGACTGCTCGCCGCCGAGGGAGAAGCCGCCCTCGTTCATGGCCTCGAGCACGTAGCGGTCGCCGACGCGCGTCTGCAGCACCGTGATGTCGTTCTCGGCCATGGCGATGCGGAGGCCGAGGTTGCTCATGACGGTGGCCACGAGCGTGCGCTCCGCGAGGAGGCCGCGGCGGGCCATGGAGAGCGCGAGGACGGCCATGATCTGGTCGCCGTCGATGATGGCGCCGGTGTGGTCGACCGCGAGGCACCGGTCGGCGTCGCCGTCGTGGGCGATGCCGACGTCCGCGCCGTGCGCGAGTACGGCCTCGGCGAGCAGGTCGAGGTGCGTGGAGCCGACCCGGTCGTTGATGTTCATGCCGTCGGGGTCGTTGCCGATCACCGTGACGGTGGCGCCCGCGTCGGTGAAGACCTCGGGGCTGATGCCGGCGGCCGCGCCGTGCGCGCAGTCGAGGACCACGTGGATCCCGTCGAGCCGGTGCTGCAGAGTGCCGAGCAGGTGGAGGACGTAGCGGTCCTCGGCGTCGGCGAAGCGGCGGATGCGGCCGACGTCGGCTCCCGTGGGGAGCAGGACGGGCTCGCTGAGCTGCGCCTCGATGCGGTCCTCGAGCTCATCGGCGAGCTTGCGTCCGCCAGCGGCGAAGAACTTGATCCCGTTGTCGGGAGCGGGGTTGTGCGACGCGGAGATCATGACGCCGAAGTCGGCGTCGAAGTCCGCGATGAGGTACGCCGTGGCCGGCGTCGGGATGACCCCGGCGTCGAACACGTCGACGCCGGAGCTCGCGAGGCCGGCGGCCACGGCCGCCGCGATGAACTCGCCGGAGACGCGGGGATCCCGGGCGACGACCGCGACGGGTCGTCGTCCGGAATCCCGGGCGTCCTGGCCGAGCACGTGCGCGGCGGCCTGGGCCAGGCGCAGGGCGAGGTCCGCGGTGATGGTCTCGCCGTTGGCGAGTCCGCGGACTCCGTCCGTGCCGAAGAGCCGGGGCATGGCTGCCGGGGTGCCCGAGCGCCTTAGCGCTTCGAGAACTGGGGCGCCTTGCGGGCCTTCTTGAGTCCGGCCTTCTTGCGCTCCTTGACGCGCGCGTCGCGGCTGAGGAAGCCGTTCTTCTTCAGCGTGGCGCGGTTGTTCTCCTCGTCGATCTCGTTGAGGGCGCGGGCGATGCCGAGGCGCAGGGCGCCGGCCTGGCCGGACGGGCCGCCGCCGGAGATGCGCGCGACGACGTCGTAGCTGCCGAGGAGGTCGAGCACCTTGAACGGGTCGTTGACGAGCTGCTGGTGCAGCTTGTTGGGGAAGTAGTCCGCGAACTCACGGCCGTTGACCGTGATCGAGCCGGAGCCGGGGACGAGGCGCACGCGGGCGATGGCCTGCTTGCGTCGTCCGACGGCGCCGCCGGACACGTTGAGGACCGCGCGGGGGGCCTTGGGGGCCTCCTCGTTCGGGGTCTCGGTCGAGAAGCTCTCGGGAGCCACGTCGAGGGAGTCTGAGATCTGAGCCACTGGGTTCGATTCCTTCTGAGGTCTTTGGTCGTCGCTGTCGGCAGCCGGAGCTACTGAGCGACCTGGCCGAGGGTGTACGGGGTGGGCTGCTGAGCAGCGTGGGGGTGCTCGGGGCCCGCGTAGACCTTGAGCTTCTTCAGCTGCGCCGCACCCAGCGAGTTCTTCGGCAGCATGCCGCGGATGGCCTTCTCGACCGCGCGCGTGGGGTGCTTCTCGAGCATCTCGACGTACGTCATCGACGAGAGGCCGCCCGGGTAGCCGGAGTGGCGGTAGGCGAGCTTCTTCTCGAGCTTCTGGCCCGTGAGCGCCACCCTGTCGGCGTTCACGATGATGACGAAGTCGCCCATGTCCATGTGCTGGGCGAAGGTGGCCTTGTGCTTGCCGCGCAGGAGCGCGGCGGCGTGGCTGGCGAGACGGCCGAGGACGATGTCCGTGGCGTCGATGACGACCCAGTCGTGCTGGACCTCACTGGCCTTGGGGGAATAGGTGCGCGTCATTGATCTGACTGCCTTCTTTTCGAGGTGAGATGGTCGTGGATCCCGCTCCGTGGGCGTTCTGACGAGAACGCATCCGGTGGAGGGCTCAACCTTGTACGTTGCGCACGCAGGCGTGCAGACAACCGGTTCAGAGTACGCGATCGGAGCGGATCAGGCAATCCCGGGCGTGTCGGCCAGCCGCGCGAGGTCGCGTGCGGCCGCCTCGGCGCCTTCCTGGACGGGATCCACCTCGTGGGCGCCCCGGCGGTTGCGCGTGATCGCGTTGCGGGCCTCGAGCTCCTCGTCCGCCGGGTAGCCGACCCGCTCGAGCACGAGCCCGCGCGCCGGCATGACGCTGAACTCGCTGGTGCGCTCGCGGATCTCGAGCAGCTCCCGCAGCCGGGCCACGGTCGCGCGGCCGGACGCCGCCGCGACGCACGCCCCGACGAGCGCGCGCACCATGCTGTGGCAGAACGCGTCGGCCCGCACGACGGCCTCGAGGGCGCCGTCGGCCGTGCGCGTCCAGGTCAGCTCCTGCAGCGTGCGGATGGTGGACGCCCCCTCGCGCGGCTTGCAGTAGGCCGCGAAGTCGTGGAGCCCGAGGAGGGCGTCGGCCGCCTGCTGCAGGACGGCCGCGTCGAGCTCCACCGGGACCTCCACCGTGCGGTGCCGCTGGAGGGGGTCGCGCGGGCCGGAGGCGTCGGAGATCCGGTAGCGGTAGGCCCGCCAGGTCGCGGAGAAGCGCGCGTCGAAGCCGTCGGGCGCGGGGGCGCACGCGGTGACCACCACGTCGGAGCGCGCGCCCAGCACGCCGTTGAGGCGACGGGCCAGCGCCGCCGCCGCCCGTGCCGCGGACGGGACGTGCGGCTCCTCCCCCGCGACGGCGTCGGCGGCACGGCCCCGCGGCGGCCGGTCGAGCGAGGCGATCTGCGCGTCCGTGAGGTCGAGGTGCGCGACCTGGCCGGTCGCGTGCACACCCGCGTCGGTCCGCCCGGCTACCACGAGGGTCGGCGCGGGCGGCGTGCGCGCGAGCAGCTGCGCGAGCGCGTCCTCGAGCGCGCCCTGCACCGTCCGCAGGCCGGGCTGCTTCGCCCAGCCGGCGAACCCGGTGCCGTCGTACGCGACGTCGAGGCGGACGCGCTCGCCGGCGTCCCCGGTCATCGGGCGGCGGATCCCCGCGGCCGGGTCGTGCCGACCTCCCGCTCGTACACGGCCGAGCGGCTGGCCTGCGTGAAGCCCACGTGCTCGTACAGGTCGAACGCGCCCGTCGGGCTGTCGGAGTCGACGTCGAGCACGGCGCGCTGGAGGCCCTCGGCGCGGAAGCCCGCGAACGCGGCGGACAGCAGCGCCTGCGCGAGCCGGCGGCCGCGGAACTCGCGCCGCACGCCGACGAGGCCGATGTACGCGGACGTGTAGCCGGCGGCCTCCCAGTGGTCGGGGTAGACCTCCGCCAGGGCGAAGCCCGCGACGACGGCGTCCTCGTCGTCGCCCGTCACCGCGATGACGGAGAGGTCGTCGCGCGAGGTCGGCAGCGACAGGAACGCCTCCCAGCGCTCGATGCTGATGGGCTCGGATCCCCAGTGGTCGCGGAACACCTCGTTCTTGGCCTGGCGCACGCGCTCCCACCACTCGCGCGTCACCGGGATCAGCCGGAGCCCCTCGGGCGACGGGACCTCCGGGAGGTCGGCGGCGAGGTCGCGGTGCATCTCCACGAAGTAGCGGCTGACGGTCAGCCCGCGGGAGGCGAAGAGGGCCGCGGCACCCGCGTCGGCCGCCTGGGCCTCGGTCGACAGGCGCGTCGGGACGGGCTCCTCGATGTGCGCGGCGGGCTGGGCGACCGCGAGCTTCCGCGTCGCCCGGGCGATCTGCCAGTCGAGCAGGCGGCCGCCGATGCCGGTGCGACGGAGGTCCGGGCGGACGGCGCCGGAGATGTCCGCGCGCACGACGGTCTCGTCGTCGGGCTTCACGAGGGCGTGGCCCTCCGCCGCGAGGCGGCCGTCTGCGTCCACGGCCACGATGCCGTCCCGGGCGACGTCCACGTAGGAGAAGCCCAGCGCCATCGCGACCTCCTCGCGCGTGGCCCGGTACTCGGGGTGGTCGGCGTCGGCGACGGCGCTCTGCAGCTCGACGAGGGCGTCGACGTCCTCGAGGGACATGGGGCGCCAGGTGATCCCGTCGGGCCCCTCGGGCAGGGGGATGGAGGAGGCGTCGTCCGGCAGGGTGGTGCTCGTGTCGGTCATCCGTCCAGGGTACCGGGGGCCGCGCCGCATCCCCCGGCCCGCCCGGACGCACGAGAGCCCCCGTCGCGCAGGGCGGCGGGGGCTCTCGGGATGGTGCGGTGGTGCGGGTGCTACTTGTCGGACTTCTCCGCGGCGTCGGCCTCGACCTCGGCTGCGGCCTCGTCGGTCGTCTCCGCGGGGGTCGCGTCGGTGTGCTCGACGGCGTCGGTCTCCTCGGCGGGCGCCTCGGCGACCGGGGCCGCGGCGGCCGGAGCCGTCGTGGTCGCGGTGCGCGAGGAGCGGACCTTCGGGGTCACGGGCTCGAGCACGAGCTCGATCTGCACCATGGGGGCGTTGTCGCCCTTGCGGAAGCCGAGCTTGGTGATGCGGGTGTAGCCGCCGTCGCGCTCGGCGACGAGGGGCGCGATCTCCGTGAAGAGCTCGTGGACGACGCTCTTCGAGGGGATGATGCCCATGACGCGGCGACGGGCGTGCAGGTCGCCGCGCTTGGCGAACGTCACCAGGCGCTCGGCGACAGGACGCAGGCGCTTGGCCTTCGTCTCGGTCGTCTTGATGGACTTGTGCTCGAACAGGCTCTGGGCGAGGTTCGCGAGCATGAGGCGCTCGTGCGCCGGGCCGCCTCCGAGGCGGGGACCCTTGGTGGGCTTGGGCATTGTCTATGTCTCCGTAATGGTCGAAAGGAAGTCGGGCCGGGGCCGGACGATCAGTTGGTGGTGGTCTCGTCCTCGTCGTAGCTGTAGTAGTGCGCGCCGTCGAAGCCGGGGACGGCGTCCTTCAGCGACAGACCCAGCTCGACCAGCTTGTCCTTGACCTCATCCACGGACTTCTGGCCGAAGTTGCGGATGTTCATGAGCTGCGTCTCCGAGAGGGCGACGAGCTCGCTGACGTTGTTGATGCCCTCGCGCTTGAGGCAGTTGTACGACCGGACCGAGAGGTCGAGGTCCTCGATGGGCATCGACAGCTCGGAGCTGAGCACGGCGTCGACCGGCGCGGGGCCGATCTCGATGCCCTCGGCGGCGGTGTTGAGCTCGCGCGCCAGGCCGAAGAGCTCGGTCAGCGTGCGGCCGGCCGACGCGATGGCGTCGCGGGGCGTGATGGCCGACTTGGTCTCGACGTCGACCACGAGGCGGTCGAAGTCGGTGCGCTCGCCGGCGCGGGTGGCCTCGACGCGGTAGGTGACCTTGAGCACGGGCGAGTAGATCGAGTCGACCGGGATCTGGCCGGCCTCGCTGAACTCGCTGCGGTTCTGGGTCGCCGAGACGTAGCCGCGGCCGCGCTCGATCGTGAGCTCCAGCTCGAACTTCGCCTTCTCGTTGAGCGTGGCGATGACGAGCTCGGGGTTGTGGATCTCGACGCCCGCGGGAGCGGAGATGTCGGCGGCCGTGACCTGGCCCGCACCCTGCTTGCGCAGGTACGCGGTGATCGGCTCGTCGTGCTCGCTGGAGACGACGAGGCCCTTGATGTTGAGGATGATCTCGGTCACGTCCTCCTTCACGCCGGGGACGGTGCTGAACTCGTGCAGCACGCCGTCGATCCGGATGCTGGTGACGGCCGCGCCGGGGATGGACGAGAGGAGCGTGCGGCGGAGCGAGTTGCCGAGCGTGTAGCCGAAGCCGGGCTCGAGCGGCTCGATGACGAACCGCGAGCGGAACTCCGAGATCTGCTCCTCGGTGAGGGTGGGGCGCTGCGCAATGAGCACTGTGTTGTTTCCTTTCGGCGAGGCGACCGATATATGACGCCTGCGATGCCCCCCGGGTGGCGGCCCGGGCGGGTAGAGATTTGGTCGATCGGACACACGGCGGAGCGGCCGACGCCGTCCCCTCCTGTGCGGACGGGACGGCAGCGGCCGATCAGCGCGAGCTAGACGCGGCGGCGCTTGGGCGGGCGGCAGCCGTTGTGCGCCTGCGGGGTGACGTCGTTGATCGAGCCCACCTCGAGGCCGGCGGCCTGGAGCGAGCGGATCGCGGTCTCACGGCCGGAGCCGGGCCCCTTGACGAACACGTCGACCTTCTTCATGCCGTGCTCCTGCGCCTGGCGGGCGGCCGACTCGGCGGCGAGCTGCGCGGCGAACGGCGTCGACTTGCGCGAGCCGTTGTAGCCGACGACGCCCGAGGACGCCCAGCTGATGACGGCACCGGTCGGGTCCGTGATCGAGACGATGGTGTTGTTGAAGGTGCTCTTGATGTGGGCCTGGCCCACGGCGATGTTCTTCTTGTCCTTGCGGCGCGGCTTGCGAACGGCCGACTTGGGTGCTGCCATGGAATTCTCCTGTGTCTACGGGTGGCGAGGGCGCTGGCCGAGGGCCTAGCGCGCCTTCTTCTTGCCGGCTACGGTGCGCTTTGGGCCCTTGCGGGTGCGAGCGTTGGTCTTCGTGCGCTGCCCGTGGACAGGGAGGCCGCGGCGGTGGCGGATGCCCTCGTAGCTGCCGATCTCGACCTTGCGGCGGATGTCGGCGGCCACCTCGCGGCGGAGGTCGCCCTCCACCTTGAAGTTCCCGTCGATGTAGTCGCGCAGGGCGATGAGCTGGTCGTCGCTCAGGTCCTTGACGCGGATGTTCTTGTCGATGCCGGTGTCCTCGAGGGTCTTGACGCTCGAGGTGCGGCCGACGCCGTAGATGTACGTGAGTGCGATCTCGACGCGCTTGTCGCGCGGGAGGTCGACGCCTGCTAGACGTGCCATTGAGGCTTCTCCTGGTGATGAGTGGAGGTCTGCAGCAGCGCCTGTGCATCGGCCTCCGACCGATGGTGTCCCCCGGACCCTCGCGGGTCCCGGCTTCCGGCGTTGCTGTCGTGCTTCTTATGGGTGGTGCGGGTGGTGCCGTGCGATGGTGCTGATCAGCCCTGGCGCTGCTTGTGGCGCGGGTTCTCGCAGATGACCATCACGTTTCCGCTGCGCCGGATGACCTTGCACTTCTCGCAGATCGGCTTGACGCTCGGGTTGACCTTCATGACGCTTCCTTATGTGTTCTTCGCTGGCCTCGTACCCCGCGGCTGCGGGGCCGTTCCTTGTGCAGCAGGCCTACTTGTAGCGGTAGACGATCCGGCCGCGCGTCAGGTCGTAGGGGCTCAGCTCCACGATCACGCGATCCTCGGGGAGGATGCGGATGTAGTGCTGACGCATCTTGCCCGAGATGTGGGCGAGGACCTTGTGCCCGTTGCTCAGCTCAACGCGGAACATCGCGTTCGGCAGAGCTTCGACAACTCCGCCTTCGATCTCGATGACGCCGTCTTTCTTGGCCATATACTCACTATCGCTAAAGGTGGTGTCTGCTGGTCGTGCGATGCGCATCAGGTGGAGCGCGCATGGTGCGGACGGCACGCCGGGAGGCGGCCGCGCACCAAGGGTCGAGAGTACGGCATCCCCGGGCGTGTCGCAATTCTCCCCGCGTGTCGCGGCAGGATCCGCGGATCCTGCGCTAGCGGAGCGCACGACGGGCCGGGCGGTCGCCCGCCCGGCCCGTGCGCGCGGCCCTACTGCTCGGCGCGGTGGCGCGGCGCGCTGCGGCGGTCGGCCTGGGCGGCGTCCACGAGCGCGACGAGGTCCGCGGTCAGCGGGTGGGCGTCGTCGAGCCCGGTGACGCGGCGCACGAGGTCGGCTGCCGTGTCGGTCGCCAGGAGCTCCTGCAGCTCGAGCGCCTGCGGGTCGCCCGCGGGGTCGAAGCGGAGCGCCTGGCCCATCGCGCGGACGAGCGCGTCGTGCGGCAGGCCGCGCTCGGCGAGCTGCGACGCGGGTCCCACGAAGCGCTCCTCGCGGGAGAGCTTGCGCAGCGGCTGGCGGCCGACGCGCTCGACGGTGTCGGCGAGGGCCGCGTTGGCGAAGCGCGCGAGGTTCTTCTCGCGGTACGCCGCCTGCTCGGCCTCGTCGAGCCCGTGCTTGGCGACGAGCAGCGCGCTCGTCTCCTCGAGCACCAGGCGGACCTCGTCGGCGACCTCGGGGATCGCCATCGCGTCCGACTGGCTGACGGCGCCGCGCGCGTAGCCGTGGTAGGCCACGGTCGCGTGCCCCGTGTTCACGGTGAAGAGCTTGCGCTCGATGTAGGGCGCCAGGTCGTCGACGAAGGTGGCGCCGGGGATCGCGGGCACGGCGTCACCGAAGGGCCCGCGCTCCACGACCCACTCCGAGAAGTCCTCGACGGTGACGTCGAGGCCCGCGGCGGGATCCTGGTTCGGCACGATGCGGTCGACGGCCGTGTTGGCGAACAGCGCGCGCCCGAGGGCGTCGGGCTCCTCCGTGAGGGCCTTCTCGATCTCGGCGCGGAGGGTGTCCGTCGCGTTGATGGCGTTCTCGCACGCCATGACGGCGACGGGCCCGAGGTCGGCGGAGCGCGCGCGGAGGCCCGCGGCGATCGCCGGGGCGACGAAGCGGAGGATGTTCGGGCCCACGGCCGTGGTGACGACGTCGGCCGTCGCGATCTCGCGGATGAGCGCCTCGCCGTCGGCCGCGCTGTCGATCGCGCGGAAGCCGGTGACGGTCCAGTCGCGCGCGTGCGGCCCGACCTCGGTGACGCGGTAGGACTCGGCGGCGTCGAGGTGCCCGATGAGCTCGGCGTTGACGTCGGCGAACACGACCTCGTAGCCGGCCTCGTGCAGGATCAGCCCGACGAAGCCGCGGCCGATGTTGCCGGCGCCGAAGTGGACGGCCTTCACGCCTCGTTCACCTCGGCCAGGAGGGCGTACAGGTCCTCGGCGGTCTCGGCCGCGAGGAGCTTCGCCACCTCGTCGTCGTCGCTGAAGATGATCGCGATCTTGCTGAGGATGTCGAGGTGCCCGTTGTCCTTGCCGGCGATGCCGACGACGAAGCGGACCTCGTTGCCCGCCCAGTCGATGGGGGCGTCGTAGCGCACGAACGAGAGGGCGGAGTCGAGGATCGTGTCCTTGCCCTCGTTGGTGCCGTGCGGGATGGCGAGCAGGTTGCCCATGTAGGTCGAGACGCTCTTCTCGCGCTCGAGCATGTACCCCTGATACTCGGGGGTGACGGCGCCGGCGGCGACGAGGATGCCCGCCGCCTCGGCGATGGCCTCCTCGACGGAGGACGCGGTGCCGCCGACGCGGATCTGGGCGGGTTCGAGGACGTTCGACATGGTGCTCCTGACGTGGTTCTGCCTGATGCGAGGCTACCGGGGCCCGGTCGGTGACGACTGGGCCCCGGGCCTCGCGCGTGCGGTGGTGCGGGTCCGCCGAGGGCGGACCGGGATCAGCTGTCCGAGCGCTGCTTCCGGACCAGCTCCACGATCTCGTCGTAGCGCGGCGAGTTCATGAAGTTGTCGACCGAGACGTGCTCGGACGACGGGCTCTTCTGGCGGGCCCGGTCGGTCAGCTCGCGCTGCGTGATCACGAGGTCGGCCGTGCCGTCGAGCGCCGCGATGGCCTTGTTGACGACCGTGACGTCGGTGAGGCCGGCCTTCTTCATCTTGTTGCGGAGGACCGACGCGCCCATGGCGGACGAGCCCATGCCGGCGTCGCAGGCGAAGACGATGTCCTGGATGCGGGTGGCCGTGGCCGTGCCGCCGTCCGTGCCCGTGGCGCTCGCGCCGTTCGTGCCGTCGGCGAGGCCGCCGACCGTGCCCGCGGTGCCGGTCTCGGCGCCGAGCCCTGAGAGGATCGAGGACTCCTTGCCCTTGTTGGCCTGCGTCGCGGCGACCGCGGCGCCGAAGTCGCCCGAGCCCTTCTTGCCGGTGCGGAGGATGACCGCCGCGACGACGAAGGTGACGGCCGCGGAGATGAGGACCGAGAGGATCACGCCGGGGAAGCTGTTGCGCTCGGTCTGGCCGAGCACGGCGATGATGCTGCCGGGCGAGGCGGGGCCGCGGAGACCGGAGTCCAACGCGACGTTGGTCGCGACGCCCGAGGCGCCACCCGCGATGACCGCGAGGAACAGGAGCGGCTTCGAGAGCACGTACGGGAAGTAGATCTCGTGGATGCCGCCGACGAACTGGATGAGGATCGCGCCGGGAGCGGTGGAGCGGGCGGCACCCGCGCCGAAGATCGCGAACGCGAGGAGCACGCCGAGGCCGGGGCCGGGGTTCGCCTCGAGCAGGAACAGGATGCTCTTGCCGGTGCGGGTCGCCTCCTCGGTGCCGAGCGGCGTGAGGATGCCCTGGTTGATGGCGTTGTTGAGGAAGAGGACCTTGGCGGGCTCGATCACGATGCTCGTGAGGGGCAGCAGGCCGTTGTCGACGAGGAAGCCGACGCCGCCGCCGAGGACCGACGTGATGCCGCGGATCACCGGGGTGAGGCCGAAGTACGCGCCGATCGCGAAGAGCGCGCCGAGGATGCCGGCGGAGAAGTTGTTGATCAGCATCTCGAAGCCGGGGCGGATCCGGTCGATCCACAGGCGCTCGATGAGCTTCAGCAGGTACGCCGCGAGCGGGCCCGTGATCATGGCGCCGAGGAACATCGGGCTGCCGCCCTCGAAGTAGGGCTCGCCGACCGTCCCGACGATGACTCCCATGGTCGCGATGCTCGCGACCACGCCACCGCGCGCGTCGTAGACCATGCGGCCTCCGGTGTTCGCGATGAGGAGCGGCAGGAGGAAGTACAGCACCGGGGCGACGAGGCCGGCGAGCTCCTCGTTGGGCAGGTAGCCCTTCGGGATGAAGAGGGCGGTCAGGATGCCCCAGGCGATGAACGCCGCGATGTTCGGCATGATCATGCCGCTGAGGAACGTGCCGAACTTCTGCACGCCGGTGCGCACGGACTGTCCCGTGCTGCGGGTGGGTGACGTCGTCGTCATGGGGGTGGTGCTCCTGTCGTGGTGGTGGCGGGCCTGCTGCGGCCCGCCGTGCTGCGGTGGGGTGGGATGTGGTGCGGTGCGGGAGAGGGCGGTGCGGGTCAGACGGTGGCGGGCGCCGATGCCGCGGTGACCGCGGCGCGCGCCTCGACGGCGCTGTCGGCGGCGAGGGCGACGGCGGCCAGGGCCTCCGCCTCCTCGCGCGAGTGCAGGGTGAGCTCGGCGCGCACGTCGGCGAGCGCCGCGGGCGACATCGAGAGGCTGGTCGCGCCGAGGCCGACGAGAACGACGGCGAGCAGCGGGTCGGCCGCCGCCTCGCCGCAGATCCCGACGGGCTTGCCGAGCGCGCGTCCCGCGGCGCCGACCTCCTGCACGAGGCGGAGGACGGCGGGGTGCCACGGGTCCTGGAACGCGGCCACGGATCCCAGCAGCCGGTCGGCCGCGAGCGTGTACTGCGTGAGGTCGTTGGTGCCGATGCTCGCGAAGTCGGCGTGGGCGAGGATCCGGTCGGCCAGGAGCGCCGAGGACGGCACCTCCACCATCACGCCGACGGTCTTCAGCCCCAGCTCGCGGCCGAGGGCCGAGAAGTAGCGCGCCTCCTCCACGGTGGAGACCATGGGCGCCATGACCCACAGGTCGGCGTCGGTGGCGGCGTCCGCCTGCGCGAGCGCGGTGAGCTGGTCGCGGAGGATCTGCTCGTTGGCCCGGAGCGCGCGGAGGCCGCGGAGCCCGAGGGCCGGGTTCTCCTCGTCGGCGTCGTTGAGGAAGGCCAGCGGCTTGTCGGCGCCGGCGTCGAGCGCGCGCACGACGACCTTCTGCCCGGGGAACGCCTGGAGCAGGCGCGTGTAGTGCTCCTGCTGCTCGGCGACGGTCGGCGCGCTCGTCGCGTCGAGGAAGAGGAACTCGGTGCGGAACAGGCCGACGCCCTCCGCGCCCTTGGCGACGGCGTCCTCGGCTCCGTCGGCGGATCCGAGGTTGGCGAGCAGCGGGATCGCCGTGCCGTCGGAGAGCGCGCCGGGCCCGGTGGGCACGGCGACGGCCGCGCGGCGGGCCGCGATGGCGTCGCGCGCGGCGGACTCCTCCTCGGGGCTCGGCGCGACGGTGACGGCGCCCGTGAGCGCGTCGACCACGACGGTCTCGCCGTCGGCGAGGTCGGATGCGGCGGCGACGCCGACGACCGCGACGATGGCCTTCTCGCGGGCGAGGATCGCCGTGTGCGAGGTGGGGCCGCCGTCGGTCGTGATGAGGGCGAGGACCTTGTCGAGGTCGAGGAGCGCGGTGTCGGCGGGCGCGAGGTCGCGGGCCACGAGCACGAACGCGTGGTCGGGATCCGGGACCCCGGGGGCCGCGACGCCCTGCAGGTGCGCGACGACGCGCTGCGAGACGTCGTCGAGGTCGGTGGCGCGCTCGCCCATGTACCCGCCCATGCTGAGGAGCAGGTCACGGAAGCCCGCGAACGCCTCGTGCACGGCGCGCTCGGCCGTGCGGCCCTTCGCGAGACGCGCGGTGATGTCGTCGACGAGGGTCGGGTCCTCGGCCATGAAGGCCTGGGCCTCGAGCACGTCCTTGGCGGCGCCGCCGGCCTTCTCCCCGCGGATGCGGATGTCGGCGGCGACCGCGGCGAGCGACGCGCTCACGCGGATGCGCTCCTCGTCGGCGGTCAGGGTGCTCGCGGTGTCGGCGGGCTCGGGGAGCGGGTCGGGCATGCGGATGACGGGACCGACGGCGGATCCCCGGCCGATGCCGATGCCCTGGAGCGTGCGGGAGCTCATGCGGCGTCCAGGTCGGACTCGAGGAGCGTGGCGAGGTCGGTGACGACCTGCTCGGCGTTCTCGCCCTCGGCGGAGACGACGACCTCGTCGCCCGTGTCGACGCCGAGCGAGATCACGCCGAGGATGCTGGCGGCGTTGACGCTGCGGTCGCCCTTGGCGAGCTGCACGGGGATCCCGGCCTTCGCGGCGGCCTGCGTGAACAGCGAGGCGGGGCGGGCGTGCAGCCCGTGCGACGAGGCGATGGTGACGGTGCGTTCTGCCATGGTGGCTCCTTCTGTCGGCCCCGACGTCGGGGCCCTGGTGGCGGTCATCGTGCGGTGATGCGGGTCGTGCGGCGTCGGCGCGGGCGCCGGTGGTCAGGCGGTGGGCGGGGATCCCCCGACGGCGCGGGCGTGGAGCCCCGGCGCGAGGCGGAGCGAGCGGGCGCCCGCGCGCATCGCGGCGACGGCCCGGTCGAGCGCGGCGCGCGCGCCCTCGGGGCGGGAGGCGTCGGCGTCGAGGAGGACCGCGGTCGCGCCCTCGTCCGCGGCCGCGGCGCGCACGGCGTCGAGGCGGTCGGCGAGGTGGGCGCCGAGGAGGACGACGTCCATGCCGGCGGCGTCGAGGCGCACCTGGGCGAGGGATCCGGCGACGGCCTCGATCTCGAGCCCGTCGGCCTCGGCGAGCACGCGGAGGCGCTGGGCGAGGAAGGTGCTGGATGCGCCGGAGCCGCAGACGACGAGGATCCTCCCGGTCATGCTGTGCCTCCTCGCGTCGTCGCTGGTCGTCCCATCGTGCTCCGCGGGCGGGTGCCGCTGCCAGCAGATCCGCTTCCGCGGGGTAGGAAGACGACGCCCTCACGCGCCCCGGCGGGCATCGGGGGCGGGCGCGGATGGTTGACTCGTCTCCGAGGGCGGCGCTCTCCGTCCGCCGCCGGAGGGGACGCGAGCCGCCGCGAGGGAGACGACCATGCTGAGCGAGAACCAGGAGAGGCTGCTGGACTACCTGTCCACGGCGGACCGCTGGGTCGAGGCCGGCGAGCTCGCGGACCGCCTCGGCGTCACCACCCGCAGCGTGCGCAACTACGTCACGGCCGTCCGGGAGCGCTCGGCCGTCGCCATCGCCTCCTCCCCCGACGGCTACCGCATCGACGCCGGCAGCTACGCGCGCCACCTCGGCGCCCGGCCGACCGCGGATCCGCAGGGCACGCCCCGCGACCGGCTGCACGCGCTCGTCCGCCGGCTCGGCGACGCCCCCGACGGCCTCGACGTGTACGACCTGGCGAACGAGCTGCACGTGAGCGAGTCCACGGTCGAGGCGGACCTCCGCAAGGTGCGCGCGCTCGTCGAGGACGCCGGCCTCGCCCTCCGCCGCACGGGATCCGCCGTCGTCCTCGAGGGATCGGAGCGCGACTTCCGCCGCCTGCTGTCGCGCATGTTCCGCGACGAGAGCGCGCAGGGCTTCCTGCCGCTCGAGAGCGTGCAGCGCGAGTTCGCCTCCGACTCGCTGCGCACCTTCAAGACGGACCTCATCCGCGAGCTCACCGAGCGCGGCTTCTTCGTCAACGAGTACGGCGTCGACAACGTGCTGCTGCACGTCGCGATCGCGGTCGACCGGCTCGCGCGGGCGCCGCGGCGGGCCGACGCGGATCCGTCGTCCGATCCGGCCGACGCCGACGCCGGCGACCACGAGCAGGGGGCGGACGCGGGCTCCCCCGCCTCCGATCCCACCGCCCTCGCCATCCGCGACGTGCTCGCCCGGCTGCTCGCCGCGCACTTCGACGTCCCCGTCCCCGCGGGCGACGTCGCCTACCTCGCGCTCCTCGTGCGCACGCGGGTCGTCACGCCCGGCAACGAGCAGTCGCTCGCCACCGTGATGCGCGAGCACGTCGTCGAGAGCGACCTCGACGTGGTGCGCGCCATCGTCCGCCGCGTCAAGCAGGAGTACCTGGTGGACCTCGAGGACGAGGACTTCACGGTGCGCTTCTCGCTGCACCTCGGCAACCTCGTCGCCCGCGCCGCCGACCGGTCGTTCTCCCGCAACCCCCTCGCGCGCTCCATCAAGACCTCGTACCCGATGACCTACGAGATCGCCGTCTTCATCGCCAGCGAGGTGCAGCGGCGGCGCGGCATCGCGATCAACGACGACGAGATCGCCTACATCGCCCTGCATGTGGGGTCGCACCGGGAGCGCGTCGCCCGGCGGGACGACCGGGTCGCGTGCGCGCTCGTGTGCCCGAACTACTACGACCTGCACCAGATCATGCGCTCGCGCATCGAGCAGGCGCTCGGCGCGGACATCAGCGTGGACGCCGTCGTGACGCGCACCGACGCCGACGCGGACGCGCTCGGGGTGCAGCTCGTGATCGACGCCACCGGATCCCGCCCGCCCGGCGACGCCGTGGTGGTCGTGCAGCCGCTGCCGACCCCCGACGACATCGAGTCGATCCGCCGGGCCGTCGCGCGCATCCGCCGGCAGGCTCGCCGCAGCTCCATGAAGCACGACCTGCTGCGCTTCCTCGACGAGTCGCTGTTCTTCCGCGACCTGCACGCGCCCGACGAGGAGGCGATGATCCGCCTGCTCGGCGGCAAGATGGTCGAGCAGGGCATCATCGAGCCCGAGTACATCGAGGGCGCCATCGAGCGCGAGCGCCTGTCGTCCACGGCCTTCACCGACACGCTCGCCGTGCCGCACTCGCTCGCCATGACGGCGAACCGCACGGCCATCGCCATCGTCGTCAACGACGAGGCGATGCGGTGGGGCGGCAACCGCGTGCACGTGGTCGCGCTGGTCGCCTTCAGCGCGAGCGGGCGCACGAGCTTCCAGCACGTGTTCGACCAGTTCGTCGAGGTCTTCTCCGACCACCGCGACGTGCAGGCGATCATGCGGGCGTCGGGATCCCACGGCTCCTTCATCGAGGAGCTCGTGCACGTCATGGACACCTGAGCGGAGACCGCCCGGGTCCGGGCGTCAGCGGTTCAGCGCGTCAGGGCGCGACGGGCGTGACGCCCAGCGGCACGAGGCGCGAGGCGCCGCCGTCCGCCAGCGTGAGCACCCAGATGCCGCCCGCGTGCACGGCGACGGAGTGCTCCCAGTGCGACGCCATGCTGCCGTCGACCGTCGCGACGGTCCAGTCGTCGTCGAGGACGCGCGTCTCCGCCTCGCCGTCGGTGATCATCGGCTCGATCGCGACCACGAGCCCCGGCTTCACCGCGGGGCCCTTGCCGCGCACGCGGTAGTTGAACACCGGCGGATCCTCGTGCATGCTCCGGCCGATGCCGTGGCCCGTGTAGTCCATGACGATGCCGAAGGAGCCCGCCGCCTCGACGCTCTCCTCGACGGCCTCGCCCACCTCGTTGAGGTGCGACGCGGTCGCGAGCCGGGCGATGCCGGCCCAGAGCGAGTCCTCGGTGACGCGGGACAGCAGCTCGCGGGCCTCCACGACGTCGGGGCGCGCGGGGTCCGGCACGACGACGGTCATGGCCGAGTCGCCGTTCCAGCCGTCGATCTCCGCGCCGCTGTCGACCGAGACGATGTCGCCCGGCTGCAGCACGCGGTCGCCGGGGATGCCGTGCACGACCTCGTCGTTCACGGAGACGCACACGGTGTGGCGGTACCCCGGCACGAGCTGGAAGTTGGAGTGCCCGCCGAGCGCGCGGATGGCGGCGTCGGCGGCGGCGTCGAGCTCGCCCGTGGTGACGCCCGGTGCGATGAGCTCGCGCACGGCGTCGAGCGACGCGGCGGTCGCGAGGCCGGGAGCGACCATGCGGCGGATCTCGTCCGGGGTCTTGTAGATCCCCGGCGTGCGGCGGAGCGCTCCCACGGGCTACGCGCGGCCGGCGTCGGAGACGGGACGGACGCCGCGGCCCGCGAGGGCGGTGCGGATGCGCGCCGCGACCTCGTCGACCTCGCCCAGCCCGTCGACCTCGAGCAGCAGCCCGCGGTCGCGGTACACGGCGATGAGCGGCGCGGTCTCGCGGCGGTACACCTCCTGGCGGTACCGGATGGCGTCCTCGCTGTCGTCCGCGCGGCCCTGCTCCTCGGCGCGACGCTGGAGGCGGGAGACGACCTCCTCCTCGTCCGCGACGAGCTGGATCACGGCGTCGAGCTGGTGGCCCCAGCCCTGCAGGAGCTCCTCCAGGTACGCGACCTGGTCGAGCGTGCGCGGGTAGCCGTCCAGCAGGAAGCCCGCCTGCGCGTCCTCCTCCTGGAGCCGCGAGGTGACCAGCTCGTTGGTGAGCTCGTCGGGGACGTAGTTCCCCGCATCGACGAGGGCCTGCACCTGCTGGCCGAGCGCGGTGCCGTCCTTGATGTTCTGGCGGAAGATGTCGCCGGTGGAGATGTCGGGGACGCCGAGCTCCTGCGCGATGCGCTTCGCCTGCGTGCCCTTGCCCGCGCCGGGCGGGCCGACGATCAGGAGCCGGGTCACTTGAGCAGCCCCTCGTAGTGGCGCTGCTGGAGCTGCGAGTCGATCTGCTTCACCGTCTCGAGGCCGACGCCGACCACGATGAGGATGCTCGCGCCGCCGAACGGGAAGTTCTGGTTCGCGCCGACGAGCGACAGGGCGATGAGCGGCAGGAGAGCGATGAGCCCGAGGTACAGCGAGCCCGGCAGCGTGATGCGCGTCAGCACGTAGTCGAGGTACTCGGCCGTCGGGCGGCCGGCGCGGATTCCGGGGATGAAGCCGCCGTACTTCTTCATGTTGTCGGCGACCTCCTCCGGGTTGAAGGTGATGGCGACGTAGAAGTACGTGAAGCCGACGATGAGCAGGAAGTACATCGCCATGTAGAGCGGGTGGTCGCCCGTGGTGAGGTTGTCGGTGATCCACTGCACCCACGGCGCCGGCGGCTGGCCGACGGGCGGCTGGTTGAACTGCGCGACCAGGGCGGGCAGGTACAGCAGCGACGACGCGAAGATGACGGGCACGACGCCGGCCATGTTCACCTTGATGGGGATGTAGGTGTTGTTGCCGCCGTAGGTGCGGCGCCCGACCATGCGCTTGGCGTACTGGACGGGGATGCGGCGCTGCGACTGCTCGACGTACACGACGGCGGCGACGACGAGGAGCCCCACGAGGATCACCAGGAGGAAGACCTCCCAGCCGCGGCTCTGCTGGATCGCGATGAGCGAGGTCGGGAACGCCGCGGCGACCGACGTGAAGATGAGGAGCGACATGCCGTTGCCGATGCCGCGCTCGGTGATGAGCTCGCCCATCCACATGATGAGGCCGGTGCCGGCGGTCATCGTGATGACCATGAGCATGATCGCGTACCAGGCGTCGTTCGTGACGAGCTGCGTGCAGGCGCTGACGTTCGTCTGGCCGAACAGCGCACCGCTGCGCGCGACCGTGATGAGCGTCGTGGACTGGAGCACCGCGAGGGCGATCGTGAGGTAGCGCGTGTACTGCGTGAGCTTGGCCTGGCCGGACTGGCCCTCCTTGTAGAGGGTGTCGAAGTGCGGGATGACCACGCGGAGCAGCTGGACGATGATCGACGCCGTGATGTACGGCATGATCCCCAGCGCGAAGATCGAGAGCTTCAGCAGCGCGCCGCCGCTGAAGAGGTTGACGAGCTCGTAGAGGCCCGAGGTGCCCTGGTTCGCCGCGAGGCACGACTGCACGTTGGCGAAGTCCACGAACGGCGCCGGGATGAAGGACCCCAGCCGGAAGAGGGCGATGATGCCCAGCGTGAACCCGATCTTGCGACGCAGATCGGGGGTGCGGAAGATCCTGACGACGGCGCTCAACACGGAGGGTGTCCTGCTTTCTGTGGGAGGTCCGCCGGGAGGCGGGGGTCGGGCCGACCCGATGCGGCCCCAGGTGCCGGGAGGGGCGGTCGGTTTCCCGACCGCCCCTCCCGTGCGTCCTGCAGTGCTACTTGACGGAGCCGCCTGCTGCGACGATCTTCTCCGCAGCGGAGCCGGAGACCTTGTCGACAGCAACCGTCAGCTTAACCGAGATGTCGCCGTCGCCGAGGACCTTGACCTTCTCGTTCTTGCGCACGGCACCCTTGGCGACCAGGTCGCTCGTGGTGACGTCGCCGCCGTCGGGGTAGAGCGCGGCGAGCTTCTCCAGGTTCACGACCTGGTACTCGACGCGGAACGGGTTCTTGAACCCGCGGAGCTTCGGGGTGCGCATGTGCAGCGGCATCTGCCCACCCTCGAAGCCGACGCGGACCGTGTAGCGGGCCTTCGTGCCCTTGGTGCCACGACCCGCGGTCTTGCCCTTCGAGCCCTCACCGCGGCCGACACGCTGGCGTGCCTTCTTGGCCCCGGCGGCGGGACGGAGGTGGTGGACCTTGAGGACCTGCTCGCGCTTGACCGTCTCCGTCGAGGCGACCGTGGTCGTCTCGACGGATGCGGCCGCGGCGGCGGGGGCCTTCGCGGTCTTCTTGGGTGCGGCCTTGGGCGCCTTCACGGGCGCCTCGGCCGACTCGTTCTTCTCAGCCATCAGTCGATCTCCTCCACCTTCACCAGGTGCGCGACGGTGTTGACGTAGCCGCGGTTCTGGGCGTTGTCCTCTCGGACCACCACGGCACCGATGCGACGGAGCCCGAGGCTCCGCAGGGTGTCGCGCTGGTTCTGCTTCTCGCTGATCTTGGACTTGATCTGCGTCACTCGGAGCTGAGCCATCAGACACCTGCCTTCGCGTCGGCCTCGGCACGCTGGGCGCGGAGGATGCGGGCCGGGACGACCTGCTCGAGCTCGAGCCCACGACGGGCCGCGACGGCGCGCGGCTCCTCGAGCTGCTTGAGCGCCTCGACCGTGGCGTGCACGATGTTGATCGTGTTCGACGAGCCGAGCGACTTGCTCAGGACGTCGTGGATGCCGGCGCACTCGAGCACCGCGCGGACGGGGCCACCGGCGATGACGCCGGTACCCGCGGACGCGGGGCGCAGGAGGACGACTCCGGCGGAGGCCTCACCCTGCACGGCGTGCGGGATGGTCAGGCCGATGCGGGGGACGCGGAAGAAGTTCTTCTTCGCCTCCTCGACGCCCTTGGAGATGGCGGTCGGGACCTCGCGGGCCTTGCCGTAGCCGACGCCCACCAGCCCGTTGCCGTCTCCGACGATCACGAGGGCGGTGAAGCTGAAGCGACGACCGCCCTTGACGACCTTGGACACGCGGTTGATGGTGACGACGCGCTCCAGGAACTGGCTCTTGTCGGCATCACGGCCACCGCGGCTATCGCGGCCGCCCTGGTTCCGGTCGCGTCCGCCACGACGGCCCTCGCGGCCCTCGTTCTGCGCGGGTGCGGTGGACGCCGCGGTCTCGACGGGCGTCTCCGCCACGGCCACGACCTCGGGCTCCTTGTTGTTGTTCTCGGCTGCGCTCACAGGCTCAGACCACCCTCTCGAGCTCCTTCGGCGATGGCCGCGACGCGTCCTGCGTAGCGGTTGCCACCACGATCGAATACGACGCTCTCCACGCCGGCCGCCTTGGCGCGCTCGGCGACGAGCTCGCCGACCTTGCGCGACTTGGCGGTCTTGTCGCCGTCGAACGTGCGCATGTCGGCCTCGAGGGTCGACGCGGACGCGACGGTGTGACCACGGCTGTCATCGACGACCTGCACGAAGACGTGACGGGCCGAACGGGTGACGACGAGGCGCGGACGCAGCTCGGTCCCCTCCACCTTCTTGCGCAGGCGTGCGTGCCTGCGACCGCGGGCGGCGGACTTGCTTTTTCCTCTAACTCCGAGAGCCATGATCACTTACCACTCTTTCCGGCCTTGCGGCGAACGTTCTCGCCGGCGTAGCGGACGCCCTTGCCCTTGTAGGGCTCGGGCTTGCGAATCTTGCGGATGTTGGCGGCCGTCTCGCCGACGAGCTGCTTGTCGATGCCGACGACGGTCATCTTGTTGACGCCCTCGACGGTGAAGCTGATGCCCGCGGGCGCCTCGACGTACACGGGGTGAGAGAAGCCGAGCGCGAACTCGACGCCCTTGTCCTTGAGCGCGACGCGGTAACCCGTGCCGACGATCTCGAGGCCCTTGGTGTAGCCGGTGGTGACGCCGACGATCTGGTTGGCGATGAGGCTGCGCGTGAGGCCGTGGAGCGAACGCGACTCGCGCTCGTCGTCCGGACGGGTGACGAGCACCTGCCCGTCCTGGACCTCGGCGCGGATGGGCTGGGCCACGGTGAGGCTCAGCTCGCCCTTGGGGCCCTTGACCGTGACGAGCTGGCCGGCCACGGTGACGTCGACCCCTGCGGGGACGTCGATGGGGAGTCTTCCGATGCGGGACATGTCGTTACCACACGTAGGCGAGGACTTCCCCACCCACGCCCTTCTTCGCAGCCTGGCGGTCCGTGAGGAGCCCCGAGGAGGTGGACAGGATGGCGACCCCGAGGCCACCGAGGACCTGGGGGATCTCCGCGGACTTCGCGTAGACGCGGAGACCGGGCTTGGACACGCGCTTGATGCCCCGGATGGAGCGCTCGCGGTCCGGTCCGAACTTGAGGCTGAGCGTCAGCGTCTGTCCGACGCGGGCGTCCGCGACGGTCCAGCCGGCGATGAAGCCCTCGGACTTGAGGATGTCGGCGATGTGCGACTTGAGCTTGGAGTGCGGCATGGAGACCGTGTCGTGGTGCGCGGAGTTCGCGTTCCGGAGTCGGGTCAGCATGTCGGCGACCGGGTCGGTCATTGTCATGACTGGTGGTACCTCTCTCGCCTGGTTTCGTTCATCCGGACACGGATGACGACCTGTGGTGGTGGCGGCGCCGGGCGGAGGTGCCCGGCGCCGATCGTGCGGTGGTGCTGGTCGTGCGGGTGGTGCTGGTCGTGCGTGCTACGGCGTGTTCTCGGGCGTCTGGAACGGGAAGCCGAGCGCCTTGAGCAGCGCGCGTCCCTCGTCGTCGGTCCGAGCGGTCGTGACGACCGTGATGTCCATGCCGCGGACCCGGTCGATGCGGTCCTGGTCGATCTCGTGGAACATGGACTGCTCGTTGAGGCCGAACGTGTAGTTGCCGTTGCCGTCGAACTGCTTCGGGCTGAGCCCGCGGAAGTCGCGGATGCGGGGCAGGGCGAGGGACAGCAGGCGGTCGAGGAACTCCCACATGCGGTCGCCGCGCAGCGTCACGTGGGTGCCGATGGCCTGGCCCTCACGCAGCTTGAACTGGGCGATCGACTTGCGGGCCTTGGTGACCTGCGGCTTCTGGCCCGTGATCTTGGTGAGGTCGGCGACCGCGCCGTCGATGATCTTGCCGTCGCGAGCCGCGTCGCCGACACCCATGTTCACGACGATCTTCGTGAGCCCGGGCACCTGGTGCACGTTCGTGAAGCCGAGATCAGCGGTCAGCTGGCTGACGATCTCGGAGCGGTACTTCTGCTTGAGGCGCGGGAGCTGCGTGCTCTCGGCCGTGCCAGCGGATGCGGTGTCGGTCATTGCTAGAGGTCCTTACCTGACTTCTTGGCGTAGCGGACGCGGACGGTCTTGGAGACCCCGTCCTTCTCGACCGTCTCGGTCCGGAAGCCGACGCGCGTGGGCTTCTTGGACTCGGGGTCGACGAGCGCGACGTTGGAGATGTGGATGGGCGCCTCGACGGTCTCGATGCCGCCGGTCTTGGAGCCGCGCTGCGTCTGGCCGACGCGGACGTGCTTCGTGACGAAGTTCACGCCCTCGACGACGACGCGGTTGCGCTCGACCAGGACGGACAGGACCTTGCCCTGCTTGCCCCGGTCGCCGCCCTTGGCCTGCGTGCGACCCGTGATGACCTGCACGAGGTCACCCTTCTTGATGTTCGCCATGACTAAATGACCTCCGGTGCCAGCGAGATGATCTTCATGAACTTCTTGTCCCGGAGCTCGCGGCCCACCGGTCCGAAGATGCGGGTGCCGCGGGGCTCCCCGTTGCTGTTCAGGATGACGGCGGCGTTCTCGTCGAACTTGATGTACGAGCCGTCGGGACGGCGCGTCTCCTTCTTGGTGCGGACGATGACGGCCTTGACGACCTCGCCCTTCTTGACGTTTCCGCCGGGGATCGCGTCCTTGACGGTCGCGACGATGACGTCACCGAGGCCGGCGTAGCGGCGACCCGAGCCACCGAGAACGCGGATGGTCAAGATCTCCTTGGCACCCGTGTTGTCGGCGATCTTGAGGCGGGATTCCTGCTGAATCACTGTTGCTCCTTCTATCCAAGCAGCCGGGGCTACTTGGCCTTCTCGAGGATCTCGACCAGGCGCCAGCGCTTGGAGGCGCTCAGGGGACGGGTCTCGTTGATCAGGACCAGGTCGCCGATGCCGGCGGTGTTCGCCTCGTCGTGCGCCTTCACCTTGGAGGTGCGGCGGATGACCTTGCCGTACAGGGGGTGCTTCACGCGGTCCTCGACCTCGACGACGATGGTCTTGTCCATCTTGTCGCTGGTGACGTAGCCACGGCGGGACTTGCGGTAGCCGCGGTCGGCCGTCGCGGTGTCAGCCGTGTTCTTCTCTTCGGCGTTCGCCATGATCAAGCCTCCTCAGCCTTCTCGGTGACGGCGGCGTCGTCGGCCTTCGCGGCCTTCTTCGTCGCCTTCTTCTTCTCGGGCTTCTCGGGGACCTCGACGGGGGCGGGCGTGGGACGGATGCCCAGCTCGCGCTCGCGGATGACCGTGTAGATCCGAGCGATGTCGCGCTTGACCGCGCGGAGGCGGCCGTGGCTGTCGAGCTGACCGGTGGCCGACTGGAAGCGCAGGTTGAACAGCTCCTCCTTGGCCTTCTTCAGCTCTTCGACGAGTCGCTCGTCCTCGAAAGTGTCCAGCTCGACGGGGGCGAGCTCCTTGGAACCGATCGCCATTATGCGTCGCCTTCCTCGCGCTTGATGATGCGTGCCTTGAGGGGCAGCTTGTGGATGGCCCGGGTGAGCGCCTCGCGCGCCGTGACCTCGTCGACTCCGGAGAGCTCGAAGAGCACGCGGCCCGGCTTGACGTTCGCGACCCACCACTCGACCGAGCCCTTGCCGGAACCCATGCGGGTCTCAGCGGGCTTCTTGGTGAGCGGACGGTCGGGGAAGATGTTGATGTACACCTTGCCGCCGCGCTTGACGTGACGCGTCATGGCGATTCGAGCGGACTCGATCTGCCGGTTCGTGACGTAGGCGGGCGTGAGGGCCTGGATGCCGTACTCACCGAACGACACGGTGGTGCCACCGGTCGCGTGGCCGGTACGGCCGGGGTGGTGCTGCTTGCGGTGCTTGACTCGACGGGGGATAAGCATGGTTACGCCTCAACTCCTGCTGCGGCGACCGGCGCTGCCTCGGCGGCCGGCGCGGTGCGCGGCGCGTTGGTGCGGCGATCACCGGTTCGACCGTCGGAACGGTCGTTACGGCGCTCGGGGCGCGACGACTTCTGGTTCGCCTGCTCGCGAGCGAGATCCTTGTTGGTGATGTCGCCCTTGTAGACCCAGACCTTCACGCCGATGCGGCCGAAGGACGTGCGGGCCTCGTAGAAGCCGTAGTCGATGTTCGCGCGGAGGGTGTGCAGCGGCACGCGGCCCTCGCGGTAGAACTCCGAACGGCTCATCTCGGCGCCGCCGAGGCGGCCCGACACCTGGATGCGGACGCCCTTGGCGCCGGCGCGCTGCGCGCCCTGCAGGCCCTTGCGCATCGCGCGGCGGAACGCCACACGACCCGCGAGCTGCTCGGCGATGCCCTGGGCGACCAGCTGCGCCTCGGCCTCGGGGTTCTTGACCTCGAGGATGTTCAGCTGGATCTGCTTGCCGGTGAGCTTCTCGAGGTCGGCGCGGATGCGCTCGGCCTCGACGCCGCGGCGGCCGATGACGATGCCGGGACGCGCCGTGTAGATGTCCACGCGGACGCGGTCACGGGTGCGCTCGATCTCGATGCGCGCCACTCCGGCGCGGTCGAGGCTCGTCTTGAGCATGGTGCGGATGCGCACGTCCTCGGCGACGTAGTCGCTGTAACGCTGCCCCTTCTTCGTGCTGTCCGAGAACCAACGCGACACGTGGTCGGTGGTGATCCCGAGACGGAACCCGTACGGGTTGACCTTCTGTCCCATTACTTGCTCGCCTTCTTCGTGGTCGACGCCACGTCCGCCTCATCCGGCGTCGCGAGGACGACCGTGATGTGGCTGGTGCGCTTGTTGATACGGAATGCGCGACCCTGTGCGCGCGGCTGGAACCGCTTGAGGGTGGTGCCCTCGTCCACGAACGCCTTGGCGATGTAGAGGTCCTGCTCCGCGAGGAAGCTGTTGGACGCGTCGGCCTTGACCCGCGCGTTCGCCATGGCCGAGGCCACCAGCTTGTAGATCGGCTCGCTCGCGCCCTGCGGCGCGAACTTCAGGATGGCCAGGGCCTCCTCGGCCTGCTTCCCGCGGATCATGTCCACGACGCGACGGGCCTTCTGGGGGGTGACGCGGATGTGACGCACGCGTGCGATCGACTCCACCATTTCTCTCCTCCTTCTCGTCGCCGCGCTAGCGACGACGACCCTTCTTGTCGTCCTTCACGTGGCCGCGGAAGGTGCGCGTGAGCGCGAACTCGCCGAGCTTGTGACCGACCATGGACTCCGTGACGAACACGGGGATGTGCTTGCGACCGTCGTGCACCGCGATGGTGTGACCCAGCATCGCCGGGATGATCATCGAGCGGCGCGACCAGGTCGTGATCACGTTCTTGCTGCTGGCCTCGTTCGCCGAGATCACCTTGCGGAGCAGGTGGTCGTCGACGAAGGGGCCCTTCTTCAGACTGCGTGGCATCTTCTACAACTCCTACTTGCGCTTCTTGCCGGCGTTGCGGCGGCGAACGATGAGCTTGTCGCTGGGCTTGTTGATGTGGCGCGTGCGGCCTTCCTTCTGGCCCCACGGGCTGACCGGGTGGCGACCACCGGAGGTCTTGCCCTCACCACCACCGTGCGGGTGGTCGACCGGGTTCATGGCGACACCGCGGACGGTCGGGCGGACGCCCTTCCAGCGCATGCGGCCGGCCTTGCCCCAGTTGATGTTCGACTGCTCTCCGTTGCCGACCTCGCCGATGGTGGCGCGGCAGCGCGCATCGACGTTGCGGATCTCGCCGGAGGGGAGGCGCAGCTGGGCGTAGGGGCCGTCCTTCGCCACGAGGCGCACGGAGGCGCCGGCGGAGCGGGCCATCTTCGCGCCGCCGCCGGGGCGGAGCTCGATGGCGTGGATGACGGTACCCGTCGGGATGTTGCGCAGCGGCAGGTTGTTGCCGGGCTTGATGTCGGCCGTGGCGCCCGACTCGATCTTGTCGCCCTGCTTCAGCTTGTTCGGCGCGAGGATGTAGCGCTTCGTGCCGTCGATGAAGTGCAGGAGCGCGATGCGCGCCGTGCGGTTGGGGTCGTACTCGATGTGGGCGACGGTCGCGATGACGCCGTCCTTGTCGTTGCGCTTGAAGTCGATCACGCGGTACTGGCGCTTGTGGCCACCACCGATGTGACGGGTCGTGATCCGACCCTGGTTGTTGCGGCCACCGGTCTTGGAGAGCGGGCGGAGCAGCGACTTCTCGGGCGTCGAGCGCGTGATCTCCACGAAGTCGGCGACGGACGAACCGCGACGACCCGGGGTCGTGGGCTTGTACTTGCGAATAGCCATTGGTGTTTTCCTAGTCCCGGTCTCAGCCGACAGTCGTGAAGATGTCGATGGAGCCCGACTTGAGGGAGACGATGGCGCGCTTGGTGTCCTTGCGCTTGCCCATCCCGAACTTGGTCCGGCGGGTCTTGCCCTGCTTGTTGAGCGTGTTGACCGACGCGACCTGCACGCCGAAGATCTTCTCGATCGCGAGCTTGATCTCGGTCTTGTTCGAGCGGGGGTCCACGATGAACGTGTACTTGCCCTGGTCGATCAGGCCGTAGCTCTTCTCGGAGACGACCGGCGCGATGATGATGTCGCGGGGGTCCTTCTGGGTGGCGCTCATGCGGCAACCTCTTCCTTGGCCGTCTTCGACTCGACGAACGCGTCGTACGCGCCCTTCGTGAAGACGATGTCGTCGCTCACGAGCACGTCGTACGCGTTGAGCTGGTCGTAGGACAGCACGTGGACCGTCGGGATGTTGCGCACGCTGCGGAGGCTGACCTCGTCGGTGCGCTCCAGGACGATGAGGACGTGCTTGCTCGTGGCGATGCCGTCGAGCAGCGCGACCACGGTCTTCGTCGAGGGGACGTCTCCGGCGGAGAGGCTCTCGATGACGTGGAGGCGGGCGCCGCGCGCGCGGTCGGAGAGGGCGCCGAGCAGAGCCGCGGCGATCATCTTCTTGGGGGTGCGCTGCGAGTAGTTGCGGGGCGTGGGTCCGTGGACGATGCCACCGCCGGTCATCTGGGGGGCGCGGATCGAGCCCTGACGAGCGCGACCGGTTCCCTTCTGCTTGAACGGCTTGCGGCCGGCGCCGGAGACCTCGCCGCGGCCCTTGGTCTTGTGCGTTCCCTGGCGCGCCGCGGCGAGCTGGGCGACGACGACCTGGTGGATGAGCGGGACGTTGGTCTGCACGTCGAAGAGCGACGCGGGCAGGTCGACGGAGCCGGTGACTGCACCGGTCGCGTCGAGGACGTCGAGCTGGGTGTCGGTAGCCATGACTACTTCCCCTTCACTGCGTTGCGGACGAAGACGATGCGGCCACGCGCGCCGGGCACTGCGCCCTTGACGAGCAGGAGGCCCTTCTCGGCGTCCACGCTGTGGACGACGAGGTTCAGCACGGTGACGCGCTCGCCGCCCATGCGACCGGCCATGCGCATGCCCTTGAAGACACGGCTGGGGGTCGAGGAGGCGCCGATGGAACCGGGCTTGCGGTGGTTGCGGTGCGAACCGTGCGAAGCGGAGACGCCCTTGAAGTTGTGGCGCTTCATGACGCCGGCGAAGCCCTTGCCCTTGCTGGTGCCGACGACGTCGACCTTGGTGCCGGGCTCGAAGGCGCCGACCGTGATCTCCTGGCCGAGCGAGTACTCGGCGAAGTCGGCCGTGCGGACCTCGGTGAGGTGGCGGCGCGGCGTGACGCCGGCCTTGTCGAAGTGGCCGGTGCTCGGCTTGTCGGCCTTGCGGGGGTCGATCTGGCCGTAGGCGATCTGGATGGCGCCGTAGCCGTCGACCTCGGGCGTGCGCACCTGGGTGACGACGTTCGGGGTGATCTGCACGACGGTCACGGGGATGAGCTTGTTGTTCTCGTCCCACACCTGCGTCATGCCCAGCTTCGTGCCGAGCAGACCGGTGAAAGTCCTGTTAGCGGTAGACATGGGTTCCCTTAGAGCTTGATCTCGATGTTGACGTCGGCCGGGAGGTCGAGTCGCATGAGCGAGTCGACCGCCTTCGGCGTCGGGTCGACGATGTCGATCAGACGCTTGTGCGTGCGCATCTCGAAGTGCTCGCGGCTGTCCTTGTACTTGTGGGGGGAACGGATCACGCAGATCACGTTCTTCTCCGTGGGCAGCGGCACCGGGCCGACGACCGTGGCGCCCGCGCGGGTCACCGTGTCGACGATCTTCCGGGCCGAGGAGTCGATGACCGAGTGGTCGTACGACTTAAGTCGGATGCGGATCTTCTGTCCCGCCATGTGTGACTCTCTCTCTTTCGTGCGTCATGCGGCCTCGGACCGTATTGGACGCGTGTGTCCCTCGCTCGGATCCGCGCGCCTCGTGGCGCGCCTCTCCGTGGTGCACCCGGGCGCGCATCGTGGGACGCGGCCTCGGGCAGCTCGTGCACCCGCCCGCATGCGGGCGCGGACGAGCGGTGCTCATCCGGTGGGTGTCGGTGCTTGTGCTCTGCTGCCCGCGGCCTAACCTGCCCAGGGAGCGACGTGCGCTCCGGGCGGCTATGCACTGCCTGGCAGTGATCCGGTGTCTCGCGCGCAGGGCGGCGTGCACCGGAATGTTGAACTAGACGAGTTTGTCATAGTCCGGCCATGCGTGCAACCCGGGCGTGTCGCGCCCACTCCCCCGTGATTCCGGGGCTCGGAGCGGGTGCCGATGCAGCCCCGCCTGCCCCTCGCCGGTCACCGGTAGAGCAGGTTCCGGAGCTCCGTCTCCCCCGAGCCGAGGCGCTGCGGGTCGATGGTCCGGCCGTGCGCGTACTCGTCGACGAGGCGCGGATCCACGTAGCTGTTCTTCGCGATGGTCGGGGTGTTGCTGAGGACCTCGGACGCGTCGCGGTAGGCCTGCGCGAGCGCGCGCTGCCGCTTGCCCTTCGTCGGCTCGGGCCCGTGCTTCGCCAGGCTGATCGCCGCGGCGACCGTCCCGTGCAGGGTGCGGAAGTCCTTGGCGGTGAACTCGCCGCCCGTGCGCTCGCGCACGTAGTCGTTGATGTCGGCCGCGCCGAGGGGGTGCCACTCCCCCTCGTCCTCGTAGGCGAGCAGGCGGGCGTTCGGGCCGCGGCGCTGCAGGCCCTCGATGGCGGCGACCAGGTCCGCGTCGCGGATGTCGCTCGACCACTCCTGCCCGCTCTTCGCGGGGAACTCGAGGTGCACGGTGTCGTCGTGGATCGTCACGTGCGAGCACAGCAGCGTCGAGAGTCCGTGGCTGCCGTTCGACTCCGTGTAGCGCTCGCTGCCCACCCGGAGGCTGCCGGTGTCGAGCATGCGGAACCCTGCGGCCAGCGCGCGCTCGCGCGTGTAGCCGTCCTGACGGAGGTGCATGGTGACCTGCCGGCGCGCGGACGGCAGGGACTCGGCCAGCTGCAGCGCGCGGTCGAACTTGATCCGGTCCTTCTGCTCGCGCCAGGTCGGGTGGTAGATGTACTGCCGGCGTCCGGCGCTGTCCATCCCCGTGGCCTGCACGTGCCCGTTCTCGTAGGGCGCGATCCACACGTCGGTCCAGGCGGGCGGGATCCCGAGGTGCTCCATGCGCGCGCGCAGGGCCTTGTCGGTGACGCGGTTCCCCTCGGAGTCGAGGTAGGTCCAGCCCTTCCCCGAGCGCTTCCGCGTGTAGCCCTTGCCGGTGGCGTCGCTGCGCCGGAGTCTGACCATCCCTCGAACCTACGCGCGCGCGGCGGGTTCGTTAGCGCACTACGCATCGCCTGGCCGCTTCCGCAGGAGCCCGTGATGTCCGCCGCGTCCTTAACGGCCGACAGGGCCGGGCCATCACGGCCCGACCCTGTCGGAGGTGGTGCTGGTGGAGCTGGGTGCTACTTGACGATCTTCGTGACCGTGCCGGCGCCGACGGTGCGGCCACCCTCGCGGATGGCGAAGCCGAGGCCCTCCTCCATGGCGATCGGCTGGATCAGCGCGACGTTCATGTCGGTGGTGTCGCCGGGCATGACCATCTCGGTGCCCTCGGGCAGCGTGATGACGCCGGTGACGTCGGTGGTGCGGAAGTAGAACTGCGGACGGTAGTTCGCGTAGAACGGGTTGTGACGCCCGCCCTCCTCCTTGGAGAGGATGTACGCGGTGCCCTCGAAGTCCGTGTGCGGCGTGACCGAACCCGGCTTGACGATGACCTGGCCGCGCTCGACGTCCTCGCGCTTGGTGCCGCGGAGAAGGAGACCGCAGTTCTCGCCGGCCCAGGCCTCGTCGAGCTGCTTGTGGAACATCTCGATGCCCGTGACGGTGGTCTTGACGGTGGGACGGATGCCCACGATCTCGACGTCCGAGTTGATGGCCAGCGTGCCGCGCTCGGCGCGACCCGTGACGACGGTTCCACGACCGGTGATCGTGAAGACGTCCTCGACGGGCATGAGGAACGGCTTGTCCTTGTCGCGGACGGGCTCCGGGATGGACTCGTCGACCGCGTCCATGAGCTTGACGATCTGCTCGACCCACTTCTCGTCGCCCTCGAGCGCCTTGAGGCCGGACACCTGGACGACGGGGGCGTTGTCGCCGTCGAAGTCCTGGCTGGAGAGCAGCTCGCGGACCTCGAGCTCGACGAGCTCGAGGATCTCCTCGTCGTCGACCATGTCGGACTTGTTGAGCGCGACGAGCAGGTACGGCACGCCGACCTGCTTCGCGAGCAGCACGTGCTCGCGCGTCTGCGCCATGGGGCCGTCGGTGGCGGCGACCACGAGGATCGCGCCGTCCATCTGGGCGGCGCCCGTGATCATGTTCTTGATGTAGTCAGCGTGACCCGGGGCGTCGACGTGAGCGTAGTGACGCTTGGGCGTCTCGTACTCGACGTGCGAGATGTTGATCGTGATGCCGCGCTGGCGCTCCTCGGGAGCGGAGTCGATGGACGCGAAGTCGCGCTGCACGTTGGTCGCCGACGGGTACTTGTCCGCCAGGACCTTGGAGATCGCTGCCGTCAGCGTCGTCTTGCCGTGGTCGACGTGACCGATCGTTCCGATGTTGACGTGCGGCTTGGTCCGCTCGAACTTGGCCTTACCCACTGTGGGTCCTCCTCAGGACTCGGTGGCAGGGCGCCCGGTTGTTCCTCGGACGCCCTGCGGATTGGAGATGGTGCTTATGTTACTGAAACGGCGGATGCCGCTCGAACTGGAGGGCTACTCGCCCTTGTTCTTCTGGACGATCTCGTCGGCGACAGCCTTCGGGACCTCGGCGTAGCTGCCGAAGCTCATCGAGTACACCGCGCGGCCCGAGGTCTTGCTCCTCAGGTCGCCGACGTAGCCGAACATCTCCGACAGGGGGACGTTCGCCGTGATGACCTTGACGCCGCTGGCGTCCTCCATGGCCTGGATCTGGCCGCGGCGGGAGTTCAGGTCGCCGATGACGTCGCCCATGTACTCCTCGGGCGTGCGGACCTCGACGGCCATGAGCGGCTCGAGCAGCACGGGCCTCGCCTTGCGCGCGGCCTCCTTGAACGCCATCGAGCCGGCGATCTTGAACGCCATCTCCGAGGAGTCGACGTCGTGCGCGGCGCCGTCGAGCAGCGTCGCCTTCACGCCCACCATGGGGTAGCCGGCGAGCACGCCGACCTGGAGGGCGTCCTGGATGCCCGCGTCGACCGAGGGGATGTACTCCCGCGGGACGCGACCGCCGGTGACCTTGTTGTCGAACTCGTAGGTCTTCTCCGCGGTCACCTCCATGGGCTCGATCTTGATCTGGATCTTGGCGAACTGGCCCGATCCACCCGTCTGCTTCTTGTGGGTGAAGTCGTGCTTGTCGACGGTGCCGCGGATGGTCTCGCGGTACGCGACCTGCGGCTTGCCGACGTTCGCCTCGACGTTGAACTCGCGCTTCATGCGGTCGACCAGGATGTCGAGGTGGAGCTCGCCCATGCCCTTGATGACCGTCTGACCGGTCTCCTGGTTCTGCTCGGTGCGGAAGGTCGGGTCCTCCTCAGCGAGCTTCTGGATGGCGACACCCAGCTTCTCCTGGTCGGCCTTCGTCTTCGGCTCGATCGCGACCTCGATGACGGGCTCGGGGAACGTCATCGACTCGAGGACGATCTGGTCCTGCGGGTCGCAGAGCGTGTCGCCCGTGGTCGTGTCCTTGAGGCCGATGACCGCGTAGATGTGACCCGCGGTGACCGAGTCGACCGGGTTCTCCTTGTTGGAGTGCATCTGGAAGATCTTCCCGATGCGCTCCTTCTTGCCCTTGGTCGAGTTGATGACCTGCGAGCCGCTCGCGATGTGACCCGAGTAGACGCGCACGTAGGTGAGGCGACCGAAGAACGGGTGCACCGCGACCTTGAACGCGAGCGCCGAGAAGGGCTCGGTCGAGTCGGGCTTGCGGATGATGATCTTCTCCTCATCGCGCACGTCGTGGCCCTCCATGGGGGGCACGTCGAGCGGGCTGGGGAGGTAGTCGATGACCGCGTCGAGCATCGGCTGGACGCCGCGGTTCTTGAACGCGGAGCCGCACAGCACGGGGTAGATCTCGCTGTTGACGGTGAGCTTGCGGATGGCGGCCTTGATCTCCGCCACCGTCAGCTCCTCGCCGCCGAAGTACTTCTCGAGCAGCGCGTCGTCGGTCTCGGCGACGGTCTCGAGCAGCTTGGCGCGGTACTCGTCCGCCTTGTCCTTGAGGTCCGCGGGGATCTCCTCGATGTCGTACTTCGCACCGAGCTCGACGTCTCCCTTGGAGTCGCCGCGCCACGTGAGCGCGCGCATCTCGACCAGGTCGATGACGCCCTCGAAGCCGCTCTCGGCGCCGATGGGCAGCTGGATGACCAGCGGCTTCGCGCCGAGGCGGTTCACGATGGTGTCGACCGTGAAGTAGAAGTCGGCGCCGAGCTTGTCCATCTTGTTGACGAAGCAGATGCGCGGCACGTCGTACTTGTCGGCCTGGCGCCACACCGTCTCGGACTGGGGCTCGACGCCCTCCTTGCCGTCGAACACGGCGACCGCGCCGTCGAGGACGCGGAGCGAACGCTCCACCTCGACGGTGAAGTCGACGTGCCCGGGGGTGTCGATGATGTTGATCTGGTTCTTGTTCCAGAAGCACGTCGTCGCGGCGGACGTGATCGTGATGCCGCGCTCCTGCTCCTGGGCCATCCAGTCCATCGTGGCGGCGCCGTCGTGGACCTCGCCGATCTTGTGAGTGATGCCCGTGTAGTACAGGATGCGCTCGGTGGTGGTGGTCTTGCCGGCATCGATGTGAGCCATGATGCCGATGTTGCGGACCTTGTTCAGGTCGGTGAGCACGTCCTGTGCCACAGGTTCCTCCGAAAGGGGTTGGTGGTGCTGTCGAACGAGGTGGTCGACTACCAGCGGTAGTGCGCGAACGCCTTGTTCGACTCGGCCATCTTGTGGGTGTCCTCGCGGCGCTTGACCGCGGCACCGAGGCCGTTGGATGCGTCGAGGATCTCGTTGGTGAGACGCTCGGTCATGGTCTTCTCGCGACGCGACTTGGCGTACGTCGTGAGCCAGCGGAGCGCGAGGGTGTTCGCGCGGTGCGGCTTGACCTCGATCGGCACCTGGTAGGTGGATCCACCCACGCGGCGCGAACGCACCTCGAGGGCCGGGCGGACGTTGTCGAGCGCCTTCTTCAGCGTGACGACGGCGTCCTGGCCGTTCTTCGCGGCGACGCCGGCGAGGGCGTCGTAGACGATCTTCTCGGCGAGGCCCTTCTTGCCGTCGAGCAGGATCTTGTTGACGAGCTGGCTGACGATCGGCGCACCGTAGACGGGATCTGCGACGACAGGGCGCTTGGGGGCGGGACCCTTGCGAGGCATTACTTCTTCTCCATCTTCGCGCCGTACCGGCTGCGAGCCTGCTTGCGGTTCTTCACGGCCTGGGTGTCGAGCGCGCCGCGGACGATCTTGTAGCGCACGCCGGGGAGGTCCTTCACGCGACCGCCGCGGACGAGCACCATGGAGTGCTCCTGGAGGTTGTGGCCCTCACCGGGGATGTAGGCCGTGACCTCCTGGCCGTTGCTGAGCTTGACGCGGGCGACCTTGCGGAGGGCCGAGTTCGGCTTCTTCGGCGTGGTCGTGTAGACGCGGGTGCAGACGCCCCGCTGCTGGGGGTTGGCCTTCAGGGCGGGCGCCTTGGTCTTGACGACCTTGGGCGTGCGGCCCTTGCGGACCAGCTGCTGGATGGTTGGCACTACGGGACTCCTCGATGCTGCACGGTGACAGCGGGTTGATGGTCAGCATTCGACGCCCGCGGACGGGATCGAGTTCAACTGGACCCGCGCGTCCGCCGACCACGGGAGTGGGAGGCGCCGGCGGGTATGCCGTGGGGGCCGGCCGGAATGGCCGAACCCTGATCGGTGCGCGGATGGCCCGCTCGATCGTCCCGACTTCATGGCACGACACGAGCGCACGCCTGAGCGCACACCCCCCCCACGATACAGTTCCGCGACTCGCCGGTCAAACGGTGGACGAGGGCCCGCGGGCCGCCAGCGCGACCGCGCCGAGGCCCAGCAGGGCGGAGATGCCGAGCACGGCGATCCCGAACGGATCCACCAGGTGCCGGATGGCGAAGGCGAGGCTCGCGAACACGTCCGCGCCGCCCGCGAGGTGGACGATCGCGCCCACGATCCCGTAGGCCAGCCATGCCGCCGCGCCCCAGCCGATGACCGGCAGCACGGGGATCCGCCGCTCGCGGTCGGCCTCCCGCGTGGTGCGGATCAGGCCGCCGGCGAAGACGAGGGTGGCGCTGACGACCATGACCGGGCCGAGGAGGACGCCGGCGTCCCGCTCCGGGATGACGTCGTCACCGCCGAGGAGCGAGACGAAGCCGAAGACGCAGACGACCAGCGCGACGTGCAGCACGGCGGCCAGGAGGGGGATCACTCCCCCAGCCTGACACGCGTCAGCGGTGGTCCGGCTGCTCGGCCAGCTTGCGGTCGTACTCGGCGCGGGCCTCGACGTTCTTGGCCTTCACCCGGCGGCCGCGGGCGCTGATGCCGGCGCCGAGCCAGGTGACGAGCTCGCGCGCCAGGAAGCCCGCGAGGATCCCGTCGGGGAACGTCACCGTGCGCTGCAGCAGGAGGGCCTGCTCCGACGGGGCGAGGTCCATGACGCCGCCCTGCAGGAGGCGCGTGCCGACGTACGCGGCGTAGACGAGGATCGCGACGGGCAGGCCGCCGAGGACGAAGGCCCACCACTTCCCGCGGTTGACGAGGAGCGCGAGGAGTACGAAGAAGACCAGGAAGGCGATCGTGGGCACGTAGAAGACGGGCGACATGAGGTACCGGCCGAAGACGTCGCCGAACGCGTCGGGGTTCCGCACCGAGGCGAGCAGGGCCGTGCCCAGCGAGTACAGGAGCGCGAACAGGATGGCGGCGACGACGGCGATGAGCACGCCGAAGCCGCGATTGCCGCGCTTCTGCGGCGGGACGGGCGCCTGGACGTAGATGGGCTGCGACTGCGACTGGCGCTGCGTCTCCTCGTCGCGGGCGCGGCGGTCGCGCTCCTCGCGCTCCCGGGCGTCGGCCTCGCGGGCCTCGCGCTCGCGGCGCTCCCGGTCCTCGACGTCGCGCTGGCGGGCCTCCGCCTCGCGGGCCTCGACCTCGCGGGCCTCCGCCTCGCGCGCCTCGCGCTCACGCGCGTCGCGCTCGCGGGCCTCGGCGATGCGGGCCTCGGACTCCCGGGCCTCGCGCTCGCGGGCCTCGTTGTCCTCGTCGACGGGGGCGGCGAAGGCCGTCTGGTCGAAGGTCGAGGTGTCGGAGTGGCCGGAGTCGGACGTGCGGTCGGCGGGACCGTCGTCGAAGGCTGCGGCGGCGCGCTCGTCGGGGGTGCGGGGATCCTGCGGCTGGTCGGCCTCGTCGGGCTGTCGGTGCGGGGCGGGCCTGTCGTCGGTCATGGCACGAACCTACCTCGGGGCGCCCCCGTCGCCCGGGCGGCGTGCCGGGGAGCGGCCAGATCCCGGCGCGCGGCTAGAACGGCTCGAGGAGGCGCTGCAGGAACCGGCGCGTGCGCTCCTCGGCGGGGTGCTGCAGCACCTGGGAGGGGTGCCCGCGCTCCACCACCACGCCGCCGTCCATGAACACGATCTCGTCGGCGACCTGGCGGGCGAACGCCAGCTCGTGCGTGACGATCACCATGGTCCACGCCTCGTCGGCGAGCTCCTTGATGACGCTGAGCACCTCGCCCACGAGCTCGGGGTCGAGGGCCGACGTCGGCTCGTCGAACAGCAGGATCTGCGGCCGCAGCGCCAGCGCGCGCACGATGCCGACCCGCTGCTGCTGGCCGCCGGAGAGCTGGAAGGGATGCTGGTCGCGCTTGTCGGCGAGGCCGACACGGGCGAGCAGCTCCTCGGCCTCGCGAGTCGCCTCGGCGACGGGACGGCGCTGGACCTGCACCGGACCCTCGATGACGTTCTCCAGCACGGTCTTGTGCGGGAAGAGGTTGTACTGCTGGAAGACCATCGCCGACCGGTCGCGCAGCGCCAGCAGCTCGCGGGTGCGCGGCTTCGCGGCGAAGTCGACGCGGAGCGGGCCGGTCGTGCGGGACCGGGAGTCGGCGTCGGCCGCGGCGACCTCGACGACGCCCTCCTCGGGCACCTCGAGCCCGTTGAGGGAGCGCAGGACCGTGGTCTTGCCGGATCCGCTCGGGCCGATGAGCGCGGTCACGCCGCCGCGGCGGACCTCGAGGTCGATGGAGCGCAGCACCTCGTTGTCGCCGAAGGACTTGCGGAGGCCGCGGACGGTGAGGACGGGCTCGCCGGGCTTCCGGTGCGGTGCGGGCGCGGGCGCGGGATCGACGGGATCAGTGGGCGACATACCGGTCGAGCCTCCTCTCGAGGCGGGTCTGCGCGAACGACAGCACGAGGCAGACGAGCCAGTAGATCAACGCCGCCTCGAGGTACAGCAGCATGTACTCGAACGTGGACGACGCGATGAGCTGCGCCTGCTTGAAGAGCTCGGTCACGAGGATCACCGAGGCGAGGGAGGTGTCCTTCACCAGGCTGATGAACGTGTTCGACAGCGGCGGCACGGACACGCGCGCGGCTTGCGGCACGATGATCCGCCGGAGCGTCATCGCGCGGGACATGCCGATCGTGTGGCCGGCCTCCCACTGCCCGCGGGGCACGGAGAGGATCGACGCCCGGATGATCTCGGCCGCGTACCCGCCGACGTTCACCGACAGGGCGATGACCGCGCTCGGCCAGGGCGGGAGCACGACGCCGATGGACGGCAGGCCGTAGAAGATCACGAACAGCTGCACCAGCAGCGGCGTGCCCCGCACGACCGAGATGTAGAAGCGCGCGATCCCGGAGACGAGCCGGTTGCCGTAGAGGCGCATGAGCGCGAGACCCAGCGCGATGGCGAGGCCGAGCGCGAAGGTGACGAGCGCGAGCGGGATGGTGCCGCGGATCGTCTCGAGCGCGAGCGGCCCGAAGGACGACAGGAACAGGTCCCACTCCCTCGACATGCGATCCCCTCGTCTCGTCCTCGACCGTCAGCGTACGCGGCGGACTACTGCGAGACGTCCGCGCCGAAGTACTTCTCGGAGATCGACGCGATCGTGCCGTCGGCCTTCAGGTCGGCGAGCGCCTCGTCGACCGCGGTCACGAGGTCGTCGCTGCCCTTGCGGAAGACGAACGCGTTGAGCGACGGGTCGTCGGTCTGCGCGGCCACCTCGAGGTCGGAGTCGCCCTGCTGCTTCTGGTAGTCGAGCAGGGTGAGGCGGTCGTTGATCGTCGCGTCGACGCGGCCCTGCTGGAGGAGCGTCACGGCCTGCGCGAAGCCCTCGACGGCCTCGACCCTGGCGCCGCTCTTCGTGGCGAGCTCGTTCCAGTTGCTCGTGAGCGACTGCGCCGTGGTCTTGCCGGCCAGGTCCGCGAACGAGGAGATGCCCGAGTCGGAGCCCTTGACGATGATCACGCCGGGCGAGACGGTGTACGGCTCGGAGAAGTCGTAGACCGTCTTGCGCTCGTCCGTGATGGAGATCTGGTTGGCGATGACGTCCCAGCGGCCGGCCTCGAGGCCCGCGAAGATGCCGTCGAACTGCGTCTCCTCGAAGACCGGCTCCACGCCGAGCTTCCCGGCGACGGCGGTCGCGACGTCGACGTCGTAGCCCGTGAGCGCGCCCGAGCCGGATCCCTCGTGGAAGGAGAAGGGCGAGTACGTGCCCTCGGTGCCGATGACGAGCTTCCCGGCGGCCTGCACGTCGGAGAGGCTCGACGCGGCGGCGGGGGTGCCCGAGGTGCCCGCCGCGGTGCCCGTGCCCGCGTCGCCCGAGGCGCAGCCCGCGAGGCCGAGAGCGGCCACGGCGACGAGGCCGGTGAGGGCGAGGGACGGACGGATGCGGGAGCGGAGCGACATGGGGGTCCTTGCGGTCACGGCGGATCCCCGGTGCGGGATCGCCTCGTGCGGGTGCTGTGTGCGGTGATGCGGCGCCGGATGCCCGGATGCGCGGGAGCGCCGACCGCCATGGTCTCAACGCCTGCGCCACGTCGGTATTCCCGTGTCGCCCGATGACGCGCCGGCCGTCGCGAGGGGCGCCGCCCGCCGGCTAGAACAGGGGCTCGGGATCCGTGCCGTCGCCGCCGTCCGCCACGGGCCCGATCTCGCCCTCGAGCTCCAGCAGCCGCAGGTTCACGAAGCGGTCGAGGGCCTGGCGGATGACGGGCGCGAGCGGCACGAGCTCGCGGGCGAGCGCCTGGTCCACCACGTGCTGGATCTCCGCGCTCCGCTCCCCGTAGTCGACGAACGCGGGCATGCCGAAGGGGTGATCGCGGTACACGGGGCCGCGGGTCTCCCGGTAGAGCCGCTCGCGGGCGTCGAGGGCCGCCTCCGCGCGCGCCGTCTCCAGCGCGGCGATCAGCGGGTGGATGGCCGTGTGGGGCGCGTCCCGGGGGATCGCCTCGTGGCCCGTGAAGAAGGACGCGTCGCAGGCGGGGCAGGAACCGGATCCGCCGCCCGGGGCCGTCGCGGACTCGGTCGCGTCGCGGAGCGCGTGCGCGCGCCAGGCCAGGACGACGTCCTCCAGCATCCGCACGTCGACGCCTCCTCGGGTCCCGGCGCGGGGCCGCCGGGTGGCCCCCACTGTATCGCCGGGCCGACGGGCGCCCGGGAACGAGGAAGGGCCCCGCCGGAGCGGGGCCCTTCTCATCGTGCGCTCACGCGCCGGCTGTCCTAGTTGTAGGTGCCGGGCGTGTAGTCGTCCGAGCTGAAGCTGTCGAAGTCGACGAAGCTCAGGTCGGACTCGTTGAACACCGACTCATCCGTGAAGATGCGGTTCGGGTAGCGCTCGGCCTTGGCCTCCTCCGTCGCGGTGACGGTGACGTCGCGGTACTTCGCGAGCCCCGTCCCGGCCGGGATCAGCTTGCCGATGATGACGTTCTCCTTGAGGCCCATCAGCGGGTCGGACTTGCCCTCCATGGCGGCCTGCGTGAGCACGCGGGTCGTCTCCTGGAAGGACGCGGCCGACAGCCACGACTCGGTCGCGAGCGAGGCCTTGGTGATGCCCATGACCTCCTGGCGGGCGGAGGCGGTCTTCTTGCCCTCCGTCAGCGTGGCGCGGTTGACCTCGTTGTAGCGGGCCCGGTCGACCAGCTCACCGGGGAGGAGGTCCGTGTCGCCGTGCTCGACGACCGTGACCTTGCGCAGCATCTGCCGCACGATGACCTCGATGTGCTTGTCGTGGATCGGGACGCCCTGCGAGCGGTAGACGCCCTGGACACCGCCCACGAGGTGCTTCTGCACCTCGCGCACGCCCTTGACCCGGAGGACCTCCTTCGGGTCGATGGCGCCGACGTGCAGCTGCTGCCCGAGCTCGACGTGCTGGCCGTCCTCGACGAGGAGGGTCGCGCGCTTGAGCACCGGGTAGACGTGCGGCTCGTCGCCGTTGTCCGGGGTCAGGATCACCTTGCGGCTGCGATCCGTGTCCTCGATCGTGATGCGACCGGCGGCCTCCGCGATGGGCGACGCACCCTTGGGGGTGCGGGCCTCGAAGAGCTCCTGCACGCGGGGCAGACCCTGCGTGATGTCGTCCGCCGATGCCACACCACCGGTGTGGAAGGTGCGCATCGTGAGCTGCGTGCCGGGCTCGCCGATCGACTGGGCCGCGATGATGCCGACGGCCTCGCCGATGTCGACGAGCTTGCCCGTGGCGAGCGAGCGGCCGTAGCAGGCCGCGCACACGCCGACGGCGGACTCGCAGGTCAGGACCGAGCGCACCTTGATCTCGTGCACGCCGGCAGTGATCAGGTGGTCGATCATGACGTCGCCGACGTCGCTGCCCGCGGGGGCGACGACCTCGCCGGCCTCGTTGACCGCGTCGGCGGCCAGCGAGCGGGCGTACACGGAGTTCTCCACGTTGGAGTCGCGGACCGACGAGCCGTCCGCCGCCTGGGTGGCGATGGGCAGGTCGAGGCCGCGGCTCGTGCCGCAGTCGTCCTCGCGGATGATGACGTCCTGCGACACGTCCACCAGACGACGGGTGAGGTACCCGGAGTCGGCGGTGCGCAGCGCGGTGTCGGCCAGTCCCTTGCGAGCGCCGTGGGTGGAGATGAAGTACTCCGCCACCGTCAGGCCCTCGCGGTACGAGTGGACGATCGGGCGGGGGATGATCTCGCCCTTCGGGTTCGACACGAGGCCGCGCATGCCGGCGATCTGGCGGACCTGCATCCAGTTGCCTCGTGCCCCGGAGGACACCATGCGGTTGATGTTGTTGTCGGCGGGGAGGTTGTCCTCCATCGCCTTCGCGACCTCGGCCGTGGCCTTGTTCCAGATCTCGATGAGCTCCTGACGACGCTCGGCGTTCGTCGTGAGGCCCTTCTCGAACTGGCCCTGGACCTTGGCGGCCTGCTTCTCGTAGCCCGACAGGATGGCCGCCTTGGTGGGCGGGGTCAGCACGTCGGAGAGGGCGACCGTGACGCCGGAGCGCGTGGCCCAGTAGAAGCCCGCGTCCTTGATCCGGTCGAGCGCCGCGGCGACCTCCACCTTGGGGTAGCGCTCGGCGAGGTCGTTGACGATCTCGGAGAGCTTGCCCTTGTCGGCGACGGCCTCGATGTAGGGGTAGTCGACCGGCAGGGTCTCGTTGAACAGCGCGCGACCGAGGGTGGTCTCGAGCAGCACGGGACCGACCGTCTTGCCCTTCTCGTCGAGCTCGACGCCCTCGGGCGTCTCGCCCTCGGCGAAGTAGAGGTCGTGCAGGCGGATGCGCACCTTGGCGTTGAGGTCCAGCGAGAGCTGGTCCTTCGCCAGGATGGCCTCGGCCACCGAGCTGAACGCGCGACCCTCACCGGCGACGCCCTCCTTGAGGGTGGTCAGGTGGTGCAGGCCGATGATCATGTCCTGCGTGGGCAGGGTGACCGGGCGTCCGTCCGACGGCTTGAGGATGTTGTTCGAGGCGAGCATCAGGATGCGCGCCTCGGCCTGGGCCTCGACCGACAGGGGCAGGTGGACGGCCATCTGGTCGCCGTCGAAGTCCGCGTTGAACGCGGCGCAGACGAGCGGGTGCAGCTGGATGGCCTTGCCCTCCACGAGCTGGGGCTCGAACGCCTGGATGCCGAGACGGTGGAGCGTGGGCGCGCGGTTGAGCAGCACGGGGCGCTCGCGGATGATCTCCTCGAGCACGTCCCAGACCTGTCCGCGGCTGCGCTCGACCATGCGCTTGGCGGCCTTGATGTTCTGGGCGTGGCTCAGGTCGATCAGGCGCTTGATGACGAACGGCTTGAACAGCTCGAGCGCCATCTGCTTGGGCAGACCGCACTGGTGCAGCTTGAGCTGCGGCCCGACGATGATGACCGAGCGGCCCGAGTAGTCCACGCGCTTGCCGAGCAGGTTCTGGCGGAACCGGCCCTGCTTGCCCTTCAGCATGTCGCTGAGGGACTTGAGCGCGCGGTTGCCGGTGCCCGTGACGGGACGACCGCGGCGGCCGTTGTCGAACAGCGCGTCGACGGCCTCCTGCAGCATGCGCTTCTCGTTGTTCACGATGATCTCGGGGGCGCCGAGATCCAGCAGACGACGGAGGCGGTTGTTGCGGTTGATGACGCGGCGGTACAGGTCGTTCAGGTCGCTGGTCGCGAAGCGGCCGCCGTCGAGCTGCACCATGGGGCGCAGCTCCGGCGGGATGACCGGGACGACCTGCAGCACCATCGCGGCCGGCGAGTTGCCGGTGGCGAGGAAGGAGCTGACGACGCGCAGGCGCTTGATGGCGCGGATCTTCTTCTGGCCCTTGCCGGTGGCGATCTGCTCGCGGAGCAGCTCCCCCTCGGCCTCGAGGTCGAAGGCCTCCAGGCGCTTCTGGATCGCCTCGGCGCCCATGTGGGCCTCGAAGTAGATGCCGAAGCGGTCCTGCAGCTCGTGGAAGACGGCGTCCTCGGGCTTGAGCTCGCCGACCTTGAGGCTGCGGAACTCCTCCCAGACGCGCTCGAGACGGGAGATGTCCTCGTCGAACGCCTTGCGCGTCTGACCCATCTCCTTCTCGGCGCCGTCCTTCGCGCGGCGCTTCTGGTCGCTCTTGGCGCCCTCGGCCTCCAGCGCGGCCAGGTCGGTCTCGAGACGCCCGAGACGCTCGGCGATCTGGCTGTCGCGCTGGTCCTGCAGGGTCTTGATCTCGAGCCGGAGCTCGTTCTCGAGGCCCGGCATGTCCTCGTGACGGGCGTCCTCGTCCACGCTGATCACCATGTACGCGGCGAAGTAGATGACCTTCTCGAGGTCCTTCGGCGCCATGTCGAGCAGGTAGCCGAGGCGCGACGGCACGCCCTTGAAGTACCAGATGTGCGTGACGGGCGCGGCGAGCTCGATGTGGCCCATGCGCTCGCGGCGGACCGCGGACTTGGTGACCTCCACGCCGCAGCGCTCGCAGACGATGCCCTTGAAGCGCACCCGCTTGTACTTGCCGCAGGAGCACTCCCAGTCGCGGCTGGGTCCGAAGATCTGCTCTCCGAAGAGGCCGTCCTTCTCGGGCTTCAGCGTGCGGTAGTTGATGGTCTCGGGCTTCTTGACCTCACCGTGCGACCAGCGGCGGATGTCGTCGGCCGTCGCGAGGCCGATCCGCAGCTCATCGAAAGTTGTTACGTCGAGCAATTTTCCTTCTCTCCTTGGAAAGCTTCGAGTCGAAAGTCTTGAGCGGGCTTAGATGTCGTCGATGCTGGACGACTCGAAGCGGGTGGAGATGTTGATGCCGAGCTCCTCCGCCGCGCGGAAGACCTCGTCATCCGTGTCGCGCAGGCTGACCGCCTGGCCGTCCGCCGAGAGGACCTCGACGTTCAGGCAGAGGGACTGCATCTCCTTGATCAGGACCTTGAAGGACTCGGGGATACCCGGTTCCTGGATGTTCTCGCCCTTGACGATGGCCTCGTACACCTTCACGCGGCCGAGGATGTCGTCCGACTTGATGGTGAGGAGCTCCTGGAGCGCGTAAGCCGCTCCGTATGCCTCGAGCGCCCACACCTCCATCTCGCCGAAGCGCTGGCCGCCGAACTGGGCCTTACCGCCCAGGGGCTGCTGCGTGATCATCGAGTAGGGACCCGTCGAGCGCGCGTGGATCTTGTCGTCCACCAGGTGGTGCAGCTTCAGGATGTACATGTAGCCGACCGAGACGGGCTCCGGGAACGGCTCGCCGGAGCGGCCGTCGAACAGGCGCGTCTTGCCGCTGGACCCGATGAGGCGGTCGCCGTCGCGGGTGACCGTCGTCGAGTCGAGCAGGCCGGCGATCTCCTCCTCGAGCGCTCCGTCGAACACCGGGGTGGCGACCTTCGTGCCGGCCGGGGCCTGGCGCGCGTGGTCCGGCAGGCGCTCGGCCCACTTGGGGCTCCCCTCGACCTCCCAGCCCTGCTTGGCGATCCACCCGAGGTGGGTCTCCAGGACCTGGCCGAAGTTCATGCGGCCGGGGATGCCGAGCGGGTTGAGGATGACGTCGACCGGGGTCCCGTCGGCGAGGAACGGCATGTCCTCGACCGGCAGGATCTTGGAGATGACGCCCTTGTTGCCGTGACGGCCGGCGAGCTTGTCGCCCTCGGTGATCTTGCGCTTCTGCGCGATGAACACCACGACGCGCTGGTTGACGCCCGAGCCGAGCTCGTCGTCGCCGTCCTGCGAGTCGAAGACCTTGACGCCGATGATCGTGCCCTGCTCGCCGTGGGGCACCTTCAGGGACGTGTCGCGGACCTCGCGGCTCTTCTCGTTGAAGATCGCGCGCAGCAGGCGCTCCTCGGCGCTGAGCTCGGTCTCGCCCTTCGGCGTGACCTTGCCCACGAGGATGTCGCCGGGGCGGACCTCGGCGCCGATGCGGATGATGCCGCGCTCGTCGAGGTCGGCGAGCAGCTCCGGGCTGACGTTGGGGAGGTCACGGGTGATCTCCTCCTTGCCGAGCTTGGTGTCGCGCGCGTCGACCTCGTACTCCTCGATGTGGATGGAGGAGAGGGTGTCGTCCTTGACCAGGTTCTGGCTCAGGATGATCGCGTCCTCGAAGTTGTGGCCCTCCCACGGCATGAACGCGACGAGCAGGTTCTTGCCGAGCGCGAGCTCGCCGTTCTCCGTGGCGGGGCCGTCGGCGATGACCTCGCCGGCCTCGATGCGGTCGCCGGCCGAGACCAGGACGCGGTGGTTGTAGCTCGTGCCCTGGTTGGAGCGGTCGAACTTGCGCAGGTAGTAGGTCTGCGTGCCGCCCTCGTCGAGCTGGATGGTGACGACCTCGGCCGACACCTCCTGCACGACGCCCGAGGCGTCGGCCGTGAGGACGTCGCCGGCGTCGATCGCCGCGTAGCCCTCCATGCCGGTGCCGACGAGCGGGCTCTCGCTGCGCAGCAGCGGGACGGCCTGACGCTGCATGTTCGCGCCCATGAGGGCCCGGTTCGCGTCGTCGTGCTCGAGGAACGGGATGAGCGAGGTCGCGACCGACACCATCTGGCGCGGGGAGACGTCCATGTAATGGACGTTCTCCTTCGCGACGAGCTCCACCTCACCGCCCTTGGGGCGGACGAGGACGCGGTCCTCCGCGAAGCGGAAGTCCTTCGTGAGGGGCGCGTTGGCCTGGGCGACGAGGAACTCGTCCTCCTCGCTGGCCGTGAGGTAGTCGATCTGCTCGGTGACCACGCCGTCGACGACGCGACGGTACGGGGTCTCGATGAAGCCGAACGAGTTGATGCGGGCGAACGACGCCAGCGAGCCGATCAGGCCGATGTTCGGGCCCTCAGGGGTCTCGATGGGGCACATGCGGCCGTAGTGCGACGGGTGGACGTCGCGGACCTCGACGCCGGCGCGCTCACGGGACAGACCACCCGGGCCGAGCGCCGAGAGGCGGCGCTTGTGGGTGAGACCCGCGAGCGGGTTGTTCTGGTCCATGAACTGCGACAGCTGGCTCGTGCCGAAGAACTCCTTGATCGCGGCGACGACGGGGCGCACGTTGATCAGGGTCTGGGGCGTGATGGCCTCGATGTCCTGCGTGGTCATGCGCTCGCGGACGACGCGCTCCATGCGGGAGAGGCCGGTGCGCACCTGGTTCTGGATGAGCTCGCCGACCGCGCGGATGCGGCGGTTGCCGAAGTGGTCGATGTCGTCCACGTCGAGGCGCAGCTCGACGGGCTTGCCGTCGCGCGTGCCGTTCATCTTGGTCTCGTTCGCGTGGAGCGAGACGAGGTACTTGATGGTCGCGAGGATGTCCTCGACCGTGAGCACCGAGTCGGTCAGCTGCTTGTCGATGCCGAGCTTGCGGTTGATCTTGTAGCGACCCACCTTCGCCAGGTCGTAGCGCTTCGGGTTGAAGTAGAAGTTGTCGAGCAGCGCGCGCGCGGCCTCGGCGGCGACCTGCTCGCCGGGACGGAGCTTGCGGTAGATGTCCTTGAGGGCCTCCTCCTTGGTGAGGATGGAGTCCTTCTCGAGCGTGAGCTCGATGGACGCGACGCCCTTGAACTCCTCGAGGATCTGCTCGCTGGTGAGGCCGAGGGCCTTCAGGAACACGGTGACCGACTGCTTGCGCTTGCGGTCGATGCGCACGCCGACCTGGTCGCGCTTGTCGATCTCGAACTCGAGCCAGGCGCCGCGGGACGGGATGACGCGGGCGGAGTAGATGTCCTTGTCGGAGGTCTTCTCCTGCTGGCGCTCGAAGTACACGCCGGGCGAGCGGACGAGCTGGGACACGACGACACGCTCGGTGCCGTTGATGATGAACGTGCCCTTCTCCGTCATGAGGGGGAAGTCGCCCATGAAGACCGTCTGGGTCTTGATCTCACCCGTGAGGTGGTTCATGAACTCGGCCTCGACGTACAGGGGGGCGGAGTAGGTCTTGCCGCGCTCCTTGCACTCGTCGATGGAGTACTTCTGCTCCTCGAGGTACGGGTTCGTGAACCCGAGCTGCATGGTCTCGCCCAGGTCCTCGATGGGGGAGATCTCCTCGAAGATCTCCTCGAGGCCCGAGTTGAGCGCGAGGTCGGTGCGACCCTGCTTGGTGCCCTCCTCGACGCGCCGCTTCCACACGTCCGAGCCGACGAGCCAGTCGAAGCTCTCGGTCTGCAGGGCGAGCAGGTCGGGGACGGTGAGGGTGTCAGTGATCTTCGCGAACGAGAGCCGCGATGCGTCGCGACCGTTCTGGGGAGTGGGAGTTGCGTTGCGCGCAGCAGCCAAGGAAATTACCTCCGTGGGCCCCGTCGGGCTCCGATGTCGTCGATACGCCGAGACCGACCCGGGTTGTCACCCGTGCCGATCCTGATTGGAGTTGCTCGCCACACCTCGCGGGTGGGGCTCGGGATGGACCCGAGCGCACACGATGACCGACCGCAATATGAAGGCAAAAGGGAGTGGGAGCGCAAAGGATCACCATACGGGTCGCGACGCGCCATGTCCAGCGGAATCTTGCATCCTCGGCGTGTCTCGGTGTATAACGTCCGGTCGCCCTCTCGCCGGACCGCTCGGCCCGCGTAGCGTCGGGGCATGAGCGATCCCTGGCACGTGTCCCCCGGCGGCCTCTCGCACGTGCACCGGGCGGGCGACGTCGAGATCCGGAAGGCCTCCGTGGGGCCCATGGACAACGACGCCTACCTCCTCACCGACCTCGACTCCGGCGAGCGCCTGCTGGTCGATGCGGCGGCCGACGTCGACCGCCTCCTCGGCCTCGTCGCCGAGCCGGATCCCGTCGGCCGCCTCGCCGTCGTCGTCACCACCCACGGGCACGCCGACCACCACGGCGCCCTCGCGGCCGTCCTCGACGCGACCGAGGCGGACGCCGCCGTCGGCGCGGACGACGCGGGCGACCTGCCCGTCGACGCCGACCGACGGCTCGCGCACGGCGACCGGGTGACCTTCGGCGGGGTGACGCTCGAGGTCATCGCCCTCCGCGGCCACACGCCCGGCAGCGTCGCGCTCGTCCTCGAGCCGGGCGACGGGAGCGTCCATCTCTTCACGGGCGACTCGCTCTTCCCGGGCGGCGTGGGCGACACGCAGGGCGACGCGGGCCGCTTCCGGCAGCTGATGGACGACGTGGAGGAACGGCTCTTCGCGCGCTTCCCCGACGACGCGCACGTGCACCCCGGCCACGGCGACTCGACGACGCTCGGCGCCGAGCGCGGATCGCTCGCCGAGTGGTGGGCGCGCGGCTGGTGACGGGTCGCCCGGCGGCCGGGCCCTGGCCCGCAGCGGGCGCCTAGGCTGAGGAGATGCCCGAGCACCCGTCGACCGTCCTGTCCCTGAGCGGGCACCGGGCCGTCATCGAGCCCGACCGGTTCGTGCCGGGCGCGTACCAGCTCGTGGTCGACGGGACGCCCCAGTCGCACGTGAACATGGACGACCCGGGCGAGCTGTTCTTCGAGTACGTGCAGCGGATGGGCCACGTCATCGACCTGCTCGGCGACCCCGGGCAGGCGATCACCGCGCTGCACCTCGGCGCCGGCGCGCTCACCATCCCGCGGTACGTCGAGGCGACCCGGCCCGGATCACGCCAGCAGGTCCTCGAGCTCGAGCAGGACCTCGTGGAGCTCGTGCGCGAGCACCTGCCGTGGTCGCGCAAGGCCTCCATCCGGGTGCGGTACGGCGACGCGCGCGAGGTGATGGGCCGGCTGCCGCAGGGGCTCCGCGGATCCGTCGACCTCGTCGTCACGGACGTGTTCAGCGGCGCCCGCACGCCCGCCCACATCACGAGCCGCGAGTTCCACGCGGAGGCGGCGGCGTTCCTCGCGCCCGGCGGGATCATGACCGTCAACGTCGCCGACGGCCACGGCCTCGCGTTCGCGCGCGGGCAGGCCGCGACGATCCAGGACGTCCTGCCGCACGTCGCCGCGCTCGCCGAGACGCAGGTGCTGAAGGGCAGGCGGTTCGGCAACGTCGTGTTCGCCGCGTCGGCCACGCCCCTGCCGCTCGACTTCGTGCCGCGGCTGCTCGCGGGCGGCCCTCACCCGGCCAAGGTCGTCGAGGGCCGCGAGCTCGCCCACTTCATCGCCGGCGCCTCCGTCGTCACCGACGCCACGGCCGTGCCGTCGCCCTCCCCCGCCCGCAGCGTCTTCCAGACGAGGCCCTGACCCGCCTCCCCCGGGCACCGAGGCCCGCCGAACCACCGGAGTCCCCATGAACCGCCGCTCCCGCACCCGCCCGGCGCGCCTCGCCGCGCTCGGGCTCGCCGCCCTGGTGGCGCTCACGGGCTGCACCACCGACGACGGCTCCCCGGTGGACGTCCGCGCCACCGAGCCGCCGGCGCCCTCCCCCACCAGCACCGACGCCGCGCCCGCGGGCGTCGCGCCGTCCGGCACGCCGACGGCGATCACGACGGGACTCGTGTCGCCGTGGTCGGTCGCCGAGCACGCATCCGGATCCCTCCTCGTGAGCGAGCGCGACACGGCCCGCATCGTGGAGGTGCTCGGGGACGGGGCGACGCGCGTCGCCGGCACGGTCGCGGGCGTGGGCCCGCTCGGCGAGGGCGGGCTGCTCGGCATCGCGCTGCGCGAGGCCGACGGCGGCACGCAGCTGTACGCGTACCTCACGAGCGCCGTCGACAACCGCATCGTGCGCATGGACGTGACGGGCGAGCCGGGATCCCTCGGGCTCGGGCCGGCCGAGGACGTCGTGACGGGGATCCCGCGCGACGCGAACCACAACGGCGGCCGCATCGCGTTCGGGCCCGACGGGATGCTCTACGCCACCACGGGTGACGCGAACCTCCGCGACGCCGCGCAGGACCCGATCTCGCTCGCCGGCAAGATCCTGCGCCTCACGCCCGACGGCCAGGGCCCGTCGGACAACCCGACGCCCGGGTCGCCCGTCTACTCGATGGGCCACCGGAACCCGCAGGGCATCGCGTGGGACGCGGAGGGGAACCTCTGGTCGTCGGAGTTCGGCCAGGACACCTGGGACGAGCTGAACCTCATCGAGCCGGGCGGGAACTACGGCTGGCCGGTCGTGGAGGGCGCGACGGACGACGCGGCGGACGACGGGTACATCGATCCCGTGCGCCAGTGGCGGACCGACGACGCGAGCCCGAGCGGCATCGCGATCTCGGGCGACACCATCTTCATGGCGGGCCTCGGCGGCCAGCGCCTCTGGGTGATCCGGCCGACCGCCGTGCCCACCGACCCCATCCCCGACGACCGGGTCACCGAGTTCTACACGCGGGAGTTCGGGCGGATCCGCGACGTGCAGGCCGCGCCCGACGGGTCGCTGCGCATGCTCACGAACAACACCGACGGCCGCGGCGCACCGCGCGAGGGCGACGACAAGCTGCTCCGGGTCGAGCTCATGCCGATCCAGGCGGGATAATCTCTTCCTCGTGACAGGCACCGCGATCATCATCGGCTACGACAGGGACACCCTCCGGGAGAAGGTGGACCTGCGGGCGGCCGGCGAGCGCCTGGACGAGCTCGAGGCCCTGCGCAGCCTCTCCGCCATCACCGAGAAGGTCGCGCTGCTGCGCATGCTCGGCCGGCTCGACGAGGCGTGGGACATGGCGAACGCGGCCGTGCGCCAGGCGCGCTTCACGGGCGACCGGGAGACGCTGCTCGCGTGCCGCATCCGCCGCGCGCAGGTGCAGCAGTACCAGGGCAAGCTCGACATCGCGCTGCAGGACCTGGGCGGCTGCGTCGACGAGGCCCGCGCCCACGAGTGGTACGCGCTGGAGGCGTTCGCGCTGCAGCACCGCGGCAAGGTGCACTTCGACCGCGGCGACTACCGCCTCGCGCTCAGCGACTTCGAGGACGCCTACACGCTCCGCACCCGCGAGGGCCTGCCGAGCGACCAGCTCGAGAGCTCGGCGCTCGCCATCGACGTCGCCAAGGAGCGCATCGCCGCCCAGCCCGCGTGATGGGCTCGCTCCTCCCCCGGCTCGCGGCGGCCGGCCGTGGCTGACCTCGCCCGCGTGCGCGTCTGGGCCGAGGCCCTCATCGCGCTGCACCTGGATCCCTCGTGGACGTTCGCGTTCGACCACGCCCGCACGCGCGCCGGCGCCTGCCACTACGGCGAGAGGCGGATCACGGTCTCGCGCCACCTCGCCGGGCGGTTCGAGGACGACGAGATCCACCAGGTGCTGCTGCACGAGGTCGCGCACGCGCTCGCCGGATCCCGCGCGGGCCACGGCCCGAGGTGGAAGCGGACGGCCGCCGAGCTCGGCTACGAGGGGTCGCGGCTGCACTCCGGCCAGGTCGCCGAGGACCTCGCGCCGTGGGTGGGCGCGTGCCCGGCCGGCCACGCGCACTTCCGCTACCGGAAGCCGACCCGGCCGCTCGCCTGCGGGTTGTGCTCGAAGCGGTTCGACGCCGCCCACATCATCACGTGGACGAAGCGCGAGGTGCCGTCGGGTGCCGCCGCCGCGTCGTCGGCCGGGCGTCGCGAGGGGGCCGCGTGAGCCGGGCACCCGGATCCGAGCGGCCGACCGGCCAGTGGATCGACGACCCCGACGGCCTGCGCTGGTTCCTCGACACGGGCGCCGTGAGCCTCGACCTCGCCTACACGGGCGCCCTCGGGGATCCGGAGCCGCGCGAGACGCTGCCCGACGCGGCCGCGCTCGGCGGCTGGCTGAGCGAGCACCTCGCGCCCGTCTCCGAGCCGACCGAGCGCGACCTCGCGGACGCGCGCACGCTCCGGCAGGCGATCGGCGACATCGCCGCCGCGCTCGCCGACGGACGCGAGCCCGAGCCGCGCGACGTCGACGTGCTCAACCTCTACGCGGCGACGCCCGACCTGCCGCCTGCGCTCGGCGGCGGATCCCGCCAGGCCGGCCGCGCGCTCGCCCGGCCCGCGCAGGCGCTCGCGTCCGCCGCGCGCGACGCGGTGGCGGTGTTCGGGGCGGGATCCGAGCGGATCCACCGCTGCTCGGCCGACGACTGCACCGTGCTCTACCTCGACACGACCCGTTCGGGCACCCGCCGCTGGTGCTCGATGCGGCGCTGCGGCAACCGCGCGAAGGTGCGTGCGCACCGCGCCCGGCAGCTCCGGGAGCGGCGGACGGGGATCCCGGCGCGCGTGGCCCCGGTGCGCCCCACGCCCGCGTCCGTCCCCGGCGCCGGGGACGACGACGGCCCGGGAGCCTGAGCCCCCGGGCCGTGATCGGCGATCCGCGTCACTCGCCGACGCGGACCTCCTTCCAGAACGCGACGTAGCCGCTGTAGTCCTTCCCGACGCGGTCGAACGACGACGGGATGGGCGTCGGGTACGACCAGGCGCGGTCCTGCAGCACGGTCTCGCCGTCCTTGACGGAGAAGTACTGGGTGTCGCCCTTCCACGGGCAGTGGTACGGCGTGGACGTCTCGGCGAGGAGCGACATGTCGACGCTCGCGGGCGGGAAGTACCAGTTGCCCTCGATCTCGATGAGCTCGTCCTTCGGGGCCTCGGCGACGGTGACGCCGTTGATGACTGCCTTCATGTGATGACCTTCCGGTTCCGTGGCGTCGTGACGGTGCGGCGCCTGATGCCCAGGGGAACACGCGCTCCTGGGCGCCCATTCCGCGCGGATCCGGAACGGCCCGGCGCGTGCGTCGGCGGGTCGTCACGCCAGCCTCAGGCGTCGCGGTGGATGCGGTGCACGACGACGTCGGCGGGCCCGGCGGCGAGCGCCTCGGCGACCAGCCCGTCGTGCCCGGCGGCGTCGAGCCGGCGGGCCGAGACGCTCGCCGTGAGCAGGTGCCCGACGGCCGGCCGCAGCTGCTGGTAGGCGGCGCACGCCACGGCGGCCTCGGGCGACGTCGCGTCGATCCCGAGCGCGGCGAGCGCGTCGACCACGGCGCCCGCGGCGAGCTGGTCCTCGGCGCAGGCGCGCCAGGATCCGTCGGCCTCGACCGCGCCCGCGGCGACCACGGCCACGTACGCGCGGCGGCCGAGCGCCTCCTGGAGGGCGAGGATCCACGCGGCGACGGCGGGCGCGTCCCGGAGGCCGGCGCTCACGACGGCCGGGCGCGCGGGCATGGTCGCGAGGACCTCGTCGCGGCGCGCGGCCGTGGGCGGCGGGACGGAGGGCAGGGCGTCGACCCAGACGATGACGTCGGCGCCGGTCGCGATGCGGCGGGCACCGGCCACGCCGCCGTCGAGCCGGACCTGGTAGCGGGCCTGCGTCGACGGGTCGGGGTGCGCGGCGTCAGCGGAGGAGGTCACGATCCGATGCTACGGGCGTCCACGGCCCGGACCCTCCGCGGATGACGCGGCGCGACGGCTCGGGCGCCCCGCGGCGCATGGCCTGGCGGATCACCTCGAAGTCGTCGCGCGTGATCTCCAGCAGCCCGGGGGCGAGCTTCCGGCCCCACTCGAGCGAGTCGCGCGTGAAGTCGAGCACGGGCACGAGCGGCCGGATGGGCGCGTCGACCGCGCCGAGGTCCCAGTCCATGCGGCGACGCCACGGCCGCCACTCGCCCACGCGGCCCTGGTACGGCGCGGCGTCGGCGACCCGGCCGATGGCGGTGAAGGAGCGCAGGAGCTGCCCGTCGGGGTAGGACTCGCGCGGCGAGTAGTAGACGAAGCCGTCGGCCTCGCCGAGCCGCTCCACGGGCTCGCGGGCGCCGCGGTTGACCTGCGCGATGCCGAGGTCCAGGCCGTCGAGCACGCGGTCGCGCGAGACGACGCCCACCCAGTACCTGATCATGTCCGTCCCATCCTGTCCCACGGCGGCCGGGCGCCGGGCACGCCCAGCCGCGCGGAGCATGCTGGGGTCATGCGCGTGCTGCTGAAGACCATCCTCGACTGCGATCCCGACGCCGCCTGGCGCGCGCTCCACTCGCCCACCGTCATGCGGGAGGTCGCGGGCCCGCTCGTCGACTTCGTGCCGCTGGAGGACGGCGGCTTCCCGAGCAGCTGGGACGGCCGCGAGCACGTGGCCGCGATGCAGGCCGGGCCCTTCACGGCGGGGCGCCAGGGCATCCGCCTCCGCGACATGAAGCCGCGCGTCGAGGGCGTGCGCATCGTGCGCGACGACGGGCACGGGCTCTCCGGGCTCATGTCGATCCCCACGAGCATGCGGCACAGCATGGCCGTCTCCGCGGATCCCGCGGGCCCCGACGAGGACGGCCGCGTGAAGACCCTCTTCCGCGACCAGCTCGAGTTCGAGGCCGGGCTCCTCGGCCCCGCGATGTGGCCGACCTTCTGGGCGTTCTGGCAGTGGCGGGCGTTCCGGCTGCGCCAGCTCGCGCCGACGTGGGCGTACGACTGGGAGCCCGCGGCCGAGGACGACGCCGACGCCGACGCAGACGCCGACGCCGCGGACGCCGCGGGGCCGACCGGCCGCTGACGGCCCGCGCGGCCCGACGCGTACGGTGTCCCCATGCCCTCCGCCGAGACCGCCCTCCACGTCGCCGACTGGCGCCGCCGCACCCACGAGCTCTACGCGGAGGTGCGCTGGGTCGCGCAGACGGATCCCGCCGCCGCGCACGCGCTCTGGCGCCGCACCCGCGACGACATGTTCCGCAGCCACCCCGCGACGCCGCTCCTGCCCGAGCACCGCGCGGACTTCGAGCGGCTCGACGTGGCGGAGTACGACCCGGCCTGGCGGTTCGAGCTGGAGATCCACGACGACCGCGGCGAGCAGCGCCACGAGGTCGAGACGGGCACCGACGGCGTCGTCCCGTTCGAGCTGCTCGGATCCGTGCACCTGCCCGCAGCATCCGGCCGCGACGAGGCGACCCTCGACGTCTGGCGCCTCGCGAGCTACGGCGGCGGCCTGCACCTGCCCGTCAAGGACGCGTCGCACCGGCGCGAGGGCGGCACCTACGGGGGCGGCCGCTACCTGCTCGACACGGTGAAGGGATCCGACCTCGGGCAGGGCGCGCCGGGCTCGATCGTGGTCGACCTCAACTTCGCCTACAACCCCTCCTGTGCCTACGACCCCGAGTGGGCCTGCCCCCTCGCGCCGGCCGGCAACGTGCTCGACTTCGAGGTCCCCGTGGGCGAGATGGGCTTCTCCCCGAGCTGACCTGCTACGGTGGGGGCACTTGCGAGCACATCTCCGTGCTCCCTGCGTCGAGAGAACGCGTTCCCTCCTCGTCCCGATCAGATCGCCGCACAGGCCGACGGGGCCGAGTGACATCTTTCTTACGGCGAACGGATGCGCCCATCGGCGCCTTCGCCATCCTCCGCTTCCGTGCGTGGTCGCACATCCCGAGAACGCACACCGGGGCGGACCCCTGCCTGGAAGGCAACTCCCCCGAATGACCACTGACACCTTCGGCGCGCTCGGCGTGCCCGCACCCCTCGTCTCCGCCCTCACGGCGAACGGCATCACGACGCCGTTCCCCATCCAGGTGGACACGCTGCCCGACACCCTGAACGGCCGCGACGTCCTGGGCCGCGGCAAGACCGGCTCCGGCAAGACGCTGGCCTTCGCCATCCCGATGATCGCGCGCCTCGGCGGCGGGCTCGCCGGCGGCCGTCGTCGTCCGGGCCGCCCGCTCGGCCTCATCCTCGCGCCGACCCGCGAGCTCGCCACGCAGATCACGGCCGCCATGGCGCCGCTGGCCGAGGCGTACAACCTCACCACCACGACGATCTTCGGCGGCGTCTCGCAGCAGCGCCAGGTCGCGGCCCTCAAGGCCGGCGTCGACGTGGTCGTGGCCTGCCCCGGCCGCCTCGAGGACCTCATGAAGCAGGGCTTCGTGAACCTCGACGCCGTGGAGATCACCGTCCTCGACGAGGCCGACCACATGGCCGACCTGGGCTTCCTGCCCGTCGTCACGCGGATCCTCGACAAGACCCCGAACACCGGCCAGCGCATGCTGTTCTCCGCCACGCTCGACAACGGCGTGGACAAGCTGGTCCGCCGCTACCTGCACGACCAGGTGCTGCACTCCGTCGACGAGGCGAACTCGCCCGTCGCGGCCATGACGCACCACGTGTTCGAGGCGACCGACGTCGAGGCCAAGCGCCTCCTCGTGCAGAAGCTCGCGTCCGGCTCCGGCCGCCGCATCCTCTTCATGCGCACCAAGCACCACGCCAAGAAGCTCGCGAAGCAGCTCACCGACTCGGGCATCCCGTCGGTGGACCTGCACGGCAACCTCTCGCAGGTCGCCCGCGACCGCAACCTGGCCGCGTTCTCCGCGGGCGACGTCAAGGTCCTCGTGGCCACCGACGTCGCGGCGCGCGGCGTGCACGTCGACGACATCGAGCTCGTGATCCACGTCGACCCGCCGGCCGAGCACAAGGCGTACCTGCACCGCTCGGGCCGCACGGCGCGCGCGGGCTCCGCGGGCGACGTCGTCACGATCATGCTGCCGGCGCAGCGCAAGGACGTGCAGCTCCTGATGCGCAAGGCCGACATCCACGTCACGCCGCAGCAGGTCACCGAGTCCTCCCCCGCCGTGGCCGAGCTGACGGGCGCCGTCGCGGCGTACGTGAAGCCCGCGCCGCGCGAGACGAAGTCGGTCCGCGAGACCACCCAGCGCCAGTCGCAGGGCGGCCGCGCGAACGGCGGCGGACGCTCGCAGGGCGCCAACGCGCAGCGCAAGCGCGCGGCCCGCGACGGGGCTCCCGTCGGCGGCCGCCGCGAGGGCGCCGCGTCGGGTCGTCGCGACGGCGCCGCCTCGGGCGGACAGCGCGGCGGCAGCACGCCCCGCACCTTCAGCACCTCCTCCGAGGGCTTCGGCGGCGGCTCGTCCGCCGCCCCCTCGCGTCCCCGCCAGGACCGCCCCGCGGCCTCCGGCGGCGCCGCGGCCGGCGGTCGTGCGCGCACGCACCGCCGCGTCTCCAGCGGACGCTAGACCGCTCGGCGCGCACCGCGCGTCCGCGTGATCCGGAGGGCCCTCGTCATCGACGGGGGCCCTCCGTCGTCCCCGCGGGGAGCGGTCGACGACGCGTCCGTGCCCCGACCGTCCACAGCCGAGGCACGACCTGGGGACGGTCGCGCGGGCTCGCAGGCGCATCCGGATACGTTGTGCGGATGACACGCGCCGCCCTCGCCACCCGTGGCCCGTACCGCAAGGGCCTGGAGCGCAGGGAGCTCCTCATCCGCACGGCCATCGAGGTGTTCGCGGAGCAGGGCTACCGCGGCAGCTCGCTCCGCGAGATCGCGTCGCGGGCCGAGATCACGCCGGCCGGCCTGCTGCACCACTTCAGCGGCAAGGAGGAGCTCCTGCTCGCCGTGCTGGAGCGCCGCGAGGAGCGCCTCGCCGCGGCCATCGAGCTGCACCGGCCCCGGAGCGTCGCCGAGCACGCGGCCGTGGCCATCGCCGACGGCGAGCAGAGCGCGTGCCTCACGCGCGTCATCGCGGTCGTCTCCTCGGAGGCGTCGGCCGCCGGGCACCCGCTGCACGCGCTGTTCCGCGAGCGCCGCGCCCGCGAGCTGGAGCGCATCACCTCGGGCGTCATCGTCGACCAGGCCCGCGGCCTCATCGACCCGCACCTCGACCCGGAGGCCGCGGCCGCCGTGGTCCTCTCCGCCATGGACGGCCTGCACGTGCAGCGCTGCTACGGCGTCGGGGCGGGCGCGAGCCAGGCCTTCGAGGACCTCCGCCGCCACTACCTCGAGCCGCCCGAGTTCGCCGAGCGGGCCGCGGCCGTCTGAGCCGCTCGGGCGCGAGCCCGGGCCCCGACCCGGCCGGGGGTCCGCCGCTAGGGCAGCACGCCCACCGAGGCGAGGGCCGCGCGCAGGAGCGCGCCGCGGCCGCCCTCCATGTCGGCCGAGACGGCGTCGGACGCCGCCTCCTCGGGCGTCATCCACGTGATCTCGAGGGCGTCCTGGCGCGGATCGCACGTGCCCGTGACCGGCACCACGTACGCGAGCGAGACGGCGTGCTGCCGGTCGTCGGTGTACGGGCTCGCGCCGGGGAACGGGAAGTACTCGGCGACCGAGAACGGCGTGGGGCTCGCGGGGAGCTGCGGGAACGCCATCGGCCCGAGGTCCTTCTCGAGGTGGCGGAAGAGCGCGTCGCGCAGGGTCTCGCCGTACATCACGCGGCCGGAGACGAGCATGCGCGTCATCTGCCCGGTTACCGTCGCGCGCAGCAGCACGCCGATGTCCTTCACCCGGCCCATGCCGTCGACCCGCACGGGCACGGCCTCCACGTAGAGGAGGGGCAGCCGCTGCCGGATCTGCGCCAGCTCCACGTCCGACAGCCAGCCGGAGTTCGGGTCGGGGATGTTCGGGTCCGGGGTGCGAACGGTCATGGTCCATTGTGACCCACGGCCGGAGCCCGCCGACCACCCGACCCGATCCCGTCCAGGGCGGATGCGAGGATGGGCGCGCCGGTCGACCCCGCGTCCGCGCATCCCCGCCGCCCGGCCCGTCGAAGAGGACCCCGTGACCGCTCTCCCGCTGGATCCCGACGCCGTCCTCTGGTCGGCCTCCACCGCCGAGCTCGCCGACCGGCCGCTGCTCGTGCTGCTGCACGGCTACGGATCGCACGAGGGCGACCTGTTCGGGCTGTCGCCGTACCTGCCGCTCGGGCCGGTGGTCGCGTCGCTGCGGGCGCCGATCGCGCTGCAGGGCGGGCACGCGTGGTTCCCGATCGTGCCCGGATCCACCGGCGACCCGGATCCCGCGGCCGCCGACGCCGCCGCGCAGGGCGTGCTCGACTGGCTCGACGCGCTCCCCGTGCCGCCGCGCTCCGTCGGCCTCCTCGGCTTCAGCCAGGGCGGCGCGACCGCGCTCCAGCTCCTGCGGCTCGCGCCCGGGCGGTTCTCCTACGCGGTGCAGCTCAGCGGCTTCTCCGTGCGCGGCGAGCACGCGGGCGACGCGGCGCTCGCGGCCGCGCCGACGCCGGTGTTCTGGGGCCGCGGCACGGCCGACCAGGTGATCCCGGACGCCGCCGTCGCACGGACGAGCGCGTGGATCGGCGGCCACACCGACCTCACCGAGCGCATCTACGAGGACCTGCCGCACTCCGTCTCCGCGCCGGAGCTCCGGGACGTGTCGGCGTTCATCCGGGAGCACGCGGGCTGACGCGGCCGCCGGTGATCCGGCGAGCGCCCGGCCCGGCCCGATGTCGGTGGTCCGGAGGAGGATGAGAAGATGGATCCCGTCCTCGCGCGCTTCTCCCCGGCCACCCGGGAGTGGTTCCAGGGCGCGTTCCCCGGCCCCACCGCGGCGCAGACCGGCGCGTGGGAGGCCGTGCAGAAGGGGTCGCACGCGCTCGTCGTGGCGCCCACCGGATCCGGCAAGACGCTCGCGGCGTTCCTGTGGTCCATCGACCGGCTGGCCTCGCGGCCCGCGCCCGAGGACCCGATGCGGCGCACGCGCGTCCTCTACATCTCGCCGCTCAAGGCGCTCGCGGTCGACGTGGAGCGCAACCTGCGCTCGCCGCTCGTGGGCATCGTGCAGACGGCGAAGCGGCTGGGGGCCGAGCCGCCCGAGGTCACGGTGGGCGTGCGCTCCGGCGACACCCCGGCGGCCGACCGGCGCTCGCTCGCGAAGACGCCGCCGGACATCCTCATCACCACGCCCGAGTCGCTGTTCCTCATGCTCACCTCCGCCGCGCGCGAGACGCTCGCGGGCGTCGAGACGGTCATCGTCGACGAGGTGCACGCGGTCGCGGCCACCAAGCGCGGCAGCCACCTCGCGCTCTCGCTCGAGCGGCTCGACGCGCTGCTGGAGAAGCCGGCGCAGCGCATCGGGCTGTCGGCCACCGTGCGGCCGCCCGAGGAGGTGGCGCGCTTCCTCGGCGGGCGCTCGCCCGTCTCCATCGTGTCGCCCAAGAACACCAAGGAGTTCGACCTGCGGGTCATCGTGCCGGTCGACGACATGACCGAGCTCGGCACCACGGCGCCGCTCGAGGGGTCGGCGGCGCAGGGGGACGCGCCGCAGCAGGGATCCATCTGGCCGCACGTGGAGGAGGGCATCGTCGACCTCGTGCTCCGGCACACGTCGTCCATCGTCTTCACGAACAGCAGGCGGCTGGCGGAGCGGCTCACGGCCCGGCTCAACGAGATCTACACGGCCCGCATCGAGGACGGGCGGATCGACGCCGCGGGGAACGCGGTGGCGAGCGGATCCGCGGAGGCCGACGCGGCCGTGCCCGTGCTGGCGGGGGCCGCGGCCGTCTCCTCGGCCGACCGGCCCGTCGACGCCACCGCGTTCTCCGCCACGCGCCGGGCGCCGGCGCGCCCGCCCGCCGAGGTCATGGCGCAGGCCGGGAGCACCGAGGGGGCGGATCCCGTGCTCGCGAAAGCGCACCACGGATCCGTCTCGAAGGAGCAGCGCGCCCTCATCGAGGACGACCTCAAGTCCGGACGCCTGCGCTGCGTGGTCGCCACCTCCAGCCTCGAGCTCGGCATCGACATGGGCGACGTGGATCTGGTGGTGCAGGTCGAGGCGCCGCCGTCGGTCGCGAGCGGGCTGCAGCGCGTGGGCCGCGCCGGGCACCAGGTGGGCGAGGTCTCGCGCGGCGTCATCTTCCCCAAGCACCGGGCCGACCTCATCCACTCGGCTGTCGCCGCCGAGCGCATGGCGAGCGGGCAGATCGAGTCGCTGCGCGTGCCCGCGAACCCGCTCGACGTGCTCGCGCAGCAGACCGTCGCGGCCGTCGCGCTCGAATCGGTGGGCGTCGAGGAGTGGTTCGACATCGTGCGGCGGAGCGCGCCGTTCGCGACCCTGCCGCGCTCCGCGTACGAGGCCACGCTCGATCTGCTGAGCGGCCGCTACCCGTCCGACGAGTTCGCGGAGCTGCGGCCCCGCATCGTGTGGGACCGCGACGAGGGCACCATCGAGGGGCGGCCGGGCGCGCAGCGGCTCGCGGTCACCTCCGGCGGCACCATCCCCGACCGCGGCCTGTTCGGCGTGTTCATGGTCGGCGAGAAGGCGTCCCGCGTGGGCGAGCTCGACGAGGAGATGGTCTACGAGTCGCGCGTCGGCGACGTGTTCGCGCTGGGGGCCACGAGCTGGCGGATCCAGGAGATCACGCACGACCGCGTGCTGGTGACGCCGGCCTTCGGCGAGCCCGGGAAGCTGCCGTTCTGGAAGGGCGACGGGCTCGGCCGGCCCCTGGAGCTCGGCCGCGCCATCGGGGCGTTCGTGCGGGAGCTCTCCGGATCCGCGGCGGACGACGCCCGGGCCCGGGCCGGCCGCGTGGGCCTCGACGACCGCGCCGTGAACAACCTGCTCGCCTTCCTCGACGACCAGAAGAAGGCCACCGGCCACGTGCCGAACGACCGCACGCTCGTGGTCGAGCGGTTCCGCGACGAGCTCGGCGACTGGCGCGTGGTGCTGCACTCCCCCTACGGGATGCAGGTGCACGCGCCGTGGGCGCTCGCGGTCGGGGCGCGGGTCAGCGAGCTGTACGGCATCGACGGCGCGACCATGGCCAACGACGACGGCATCGTCGTGCGCATCCCCGAGACCGACGGCGAGCCGCCGGGGGCCGACCTCTTCGTGTTCGAGCCCGACGAGCTCGACGCCATCGTCACGCGCGAGGTCGGCGGATCCGCCCTGTTCGCGTCGCGCTTCCGGGAGTGCGCCGCCCGCGCGCTCCTCCTGCCGCGCTACAACCCGGGCCGGCGCTCGCCGCTCTGGCAGCAGCGCCAGCGCGCGTCGCAGCTGCTCGACGTGGCGCGGAAGTTCCCCGCGTTCCCGATCGTGCTCGAGACCGTGCGCGAGGTGCTGCAGGACGTCTACGACCTGCCCGCGCTCACGTCGCTCGCGAAGGACATCGAGGCGCGGCGCATCAAGATCGTCGAGACCACCACGGAGGACGCGTCGCCGTTCGCGCGCAGCCTCCTGTTCAGCTACGTCGGCGCGTTCATGTACGAGGGCGACAGCCCGCTGGCCGAGCGCCGGGCCGCCGCGCTCTCGCTCGACGCGGGGCTGCTGTCCGAGCTGCTGGGCCGGGCGGAGCTGCGCGAGCTGCTGGATCCGGCGGTCATCGCGCGCACGGAGCTGGAGCTGCAGCGCACCGCCCCGGACCGACGCGCGAAGGGACTGGAGGGCGTGGCCGACCTGCTGCGGATCCTCGGCCCGCTCGACGCGGAGGAGGTCGCCGCGCGCCTGGAGCCGGAGGAGGCATCCGCCGCCGCCGGCCATCTCGACGCGCTCGTGACCGGCAAGCGCGCGCTCCGCGTCTCGTTCGGCGGCCGCGCGCGCGTCGCCGCCATCGAGGACGCGAGCCGCCTCCGCGACGCCCTCGGGGTGCCGCTGCCCATCGGCACGCCGCTGGCGTTCGTCGAGCCCGTGGCGGATCCGCTCGGCGACCTCGTGGGCCGGTACGCGCGCACGCACGGCCCCTTCACCATCGCGGACGCGGCCACCGCCATCGGCCTCGGATCCGCGGTCATCGCCGACACGCTCGCCCGGCTCGGCGCCCAGCGGCGCGTGGTCGAGGGCGAGTTCCGGCCAGGAGCCTCCGGCAGCGAGTGGTGCGACGTCGAGGTGCTGCGACGCCTCCGCAGCCGCTCGCTCGCGGCGCTCCGCAGCGAGGTCGAGCCGGTCGAGCAGGCCGCCTTCGCGCGCTTCCTGCCCGCCTGGCAGCACGTGGCGGGCGCCGATCGCGAGCGCGGGCTCCGCGGCGTCGACGGCGTGCTGCAGGTCATCGAGCAGCTCGCGGGCGCGCCCGTGCCCGCCTCGGCATGGGAGACGCTCGTGCTGCCCGCGCGGGTGCGCGACTACAGCCCCGCGTTCCTCGACGAGCTCACGTCCACGGGCGAGGTCATCTGGTCGGGCGCCGGCACGCTCGCGGGCGCCGACGGGTGGGTCAGCCTGCACCTCGCCGACCAGGTGGCGCTCACGCTGCCCGAGCCCGACGCGCACGACACCGACGAGCTGCAGCGCGAGGTCCTCACCACGCTCGGCACGGGCGGCGGCTACTTCTTCCGGCAGCTGAGCGACGCCGTGGGATCCACGGACGACAAGGCGCTCGTCACGGCGCTGTGGGACCTCGTGTGGGCCGGCCTCGTCACCAACGACACGCTGTCGCCGCTGCGGGCGCTGCTCGCGGGCGGATCCACGGCGCACAAGACGCCGCAGCGGGCGCCGCGCGGGCGCATGTACCGGGGCGGGCGGATGCCGCGCGCCGACATGCCCACCCGCACCGGCCCGTCGACCGCGGCCGGGCGCTGGTCCATCGTGCCGCTCGCCGAGACCGACGCGACCGTGCGCGCGGCGGGCACGGCCGAGCTGCTGCTCGAGCGGTACGGCGTGGTCACGCGCGGATCCGTCATGACCGAGCGCGTGCCCGGCGGCTTCGCGCTCACCTACAAGGTGCTCGCGGGCTTCGAGGACACGGGGCGCGCGCGCCGCGGCTACTTCATCGAGACCCTGGGCGCGGCGCAGTTCAGCACCGGCGGCACGGTGGATCGGCTGCGCGGCTTCACGCGCGACCCGGACGCGGGCGAGCGGCCGCTCAACGCGCTGACGCTCGCGGCCACGGATCCGGCGAACGCGTACGGGGCGGCCCTGCCGTGGCCGCGACTCGACGGGTCGTCGGCCGACGGGGACGACGGGGCGGGCTCGGGAACGGAGGCCGAGGCCGAGACGGGCGGCGCGAGCACCGGCACCGTGGCGCTCGCCGGCAGCGTCGACGCACGCGGCGAGCGACCCACGGGCCACCGCGCCGGCCGCAAGGCGGGCGCGCTCGTGGTGCTGGTCGACGGCGAGCTCGTGCTCTACGTGGAGCGCGGCGGCAAGACCGTGCTGCAGTTCGACGACGACGAGGCCGTGCTGCGGGCGGCGGCCGAGTCGCTCGGCGGCGTGGTGCGGCGCGGCGGCGTGGCCAAGCTCGCGATCGAGAAGGTCAACGGCGCCTTCATCCTCAGCACGCCGCTCGGCTCGGCGCTGCAGGAGCACGGCTTCTCGGCGACGCCGCGCGGGCTGCGGATGCGCTCGTGAGCGGCGCCGCGACGACGGGAGCCGCGCGTGCCTGAGGGCGACACCGTCTACCGCACCGCCGCGCACCTGCACGAGGCGATCGGCGGCCAGGTGCTCACGCGCAGCGACTTCCGCGTGCCGAAGTACGCGACGCTCGACCTCACGGGCCAGGAGGTCGACGAGGTGGTGAGCGTCGGGAAGCACATCCTGCATCGCGTCGGCGACCTCACGATCCACAGCCACCTGAAGATGGAGGGCTCCTGGCACATCTACCAGCACGGCACCGCGTGGCGACGGCCGGCGTTCGAGGCGCGCGTCGTGCTCGAGACGGCCGAGCGCGTCACGGTGGGGTTCTCGCTGGGGGTGCTCGAGGTGATCCCACGCGACCAGGAGCACACGGTGATCGGGCACCTGGGGCCGGACATCCTCGGGCCCGGCTGGGACGACGCGCAGGCCGAGGAGGTCGTGCGCCGCATCGCGGCGCAGCCCGACCGCGCCATCGGCCTGGCGCTGCTCGACCAGCGCAACGCCGCCGGCATCGGCAACGTCTACCGGGCCGAGCTCTGCTTCCTGCGCGGCGTCCTGCCCACGCGGCCGGTGCGCGAGGTGGCCGACCTGCCCGCGATGGTCGCACTCGCCCGCCGCACCATGCGCGCCAACCGCGACCGCATCGAGCGCACCACCACGGGCGACCTCCGCCGCGGCCGCACCGACTGGGTCTACGGGCGCAAGGGCAAGCCGTGCCTGCGGTGCGGCACCCGGATCCAGCAGGGCCAGCTCGGCGACCCCGTGCGTCCCGGCATGGGCGCGCAGGACCGGGTCACCTACTGGTGCCCGCGCTGCCAGACCTGACGCGCGCCCGGTCGACGACGGCGCGAGCGACCCGGGACGCCGCGCCCGGACGCACGACGCCCGCCGCATCCGGATCGGACGCGGCGGGCGGCGTGGGCGGAGGCGCGGGGGTCAGTCCCGCGGCGTCGAGGCCGACGGCAGATCCGGGGCGGGCGCGCCGCCCGCCGCGATGCGCGCCTCCTCCTTGCCGAGCACCGAGTGGCGGCGGCCGTAGAGGAAGTAGATCGCGAAGCCGATCACGAGCCAGACGAGGAAGCGCACCCAGGTGAGGGTCGTGAGGTTGAGCATCAGCCACACGCAGAGCACGGCGGAGAGGATCGGCAGCCACGGCATGAACGGCACGCGGAACGACGCGCGGATGTCCGGGCGCTTCCTCCGCAGCACGATCACGCCGATGCTCACGAGCACGAACGCGGAGAGCGTGCCGATGTTGATCATCTCCTCGAGCACGCCCACGTCGGTGAACCCGGCGAGGGCCGCGACCACGACGCCCGCGATGATCTGCACCCGCACGGGCGTGCGGCGCTTGGCGCTCGTGCGGCTGAGGCCGCGCGGCAGCAGGCCGTCGCGGCTCATCGCGAAGACGACGCGCGCGAGGCCGAGGAGCAGCACCATGAGGACGGTCGTGAGGCCGAGCAGGGTGCCGATGGAGATGACCTGCGCCGCCCATCCGGCGCCCACCGCGGTGAACGCGGTCGTGAGCGACGGGTCCTCCGCATCAGCGAGCACCGTGTACGGCACCATGCCGGTGAGCACGAGGGTCACGAGCACGTAGAGCACGGTGACGACCGCGAGCCCGGCGAAGATGCCGCGCGGCAGGGTGCGCTGCGGGTCCTTGACCTCCTCGGCGCTCGTGGCGACGACGTCGAAGCCGATGAACGCGAAGAAGACGAGCGAGGCGCCGGCGAGCAGGCCGTAGAGGCCGTACTGCGTGGGCTCCTGGCCGCTCGCCCAGGAGAAGAGGGACTGGGTCCACACGTCGGCGGACGCGCCCTCGGCCGGACGCTGCGGCGGGATGAAGGGCGAGTAGTTCTCGGCCTTCACGTAGAACGCGCCCACGACGATCACGAACAGCACGACCGCGACCTTCAGCACCGTGAAGACGCTCGAGACGCGGCTGGAGAGCTTGGTGCCGAGCACGAGCAGCACGGTGAAGATCGCGGTGATGAGCACGGCGCCCCAGCTGATGCCGAGGCCGAAGACCGTGATGGTGGAGGGGATGTCGAGCCCGGCCAGCTTCAGCGCCGACTCCAGGTAGATGCCCCAGTACTTCGCGATGACGGCGGCGGCCGTGAGCATCTCGAGGATGAGGTCCCAGCCGATGATCCAGGCGAGCAGCTCGCCCATGGTCGCGTAGGTGAAGGTGTACGCGCTGCCCGCGACGGGCACGGCGGAGGCGAACTCGGCGTAGCACATGATCGCGAGGCCGCACGTGACGGCGGCGAGCACGAACGCGAGCGTGACCGACGGCCCCGCGTAGTTGCCGGCGGCCTTCGCGCCGACGGAGAAGATGCCGGCGCCGACCGCGACGGCCACGCCCATCAGCATGAGGTCCCACGTGCCGAGCGACCGGGTGAGGGATCTCTCGCCTCCCGCGGCGTCGGCGAGCGACGACTCGATGCTCTTGGTGCGGAACAGGCTCATGGGGCGTCCGTTCGGTAGGCGTGCGCGGGGAACGGGGATCGAGCCTACCGGCGGGCGGGCCGAGCCCCCGTCCGGGGGCGCTGCTCCGTGCTGGTGCGGATCGGGGCGGCATCGACACGCCCGGCCTCCGGCGAAGCGGGAGAAGCGCCGAGGAGAAGTGATCGGAGGACCTAGGCAGGTAGGAGGAGCAGTGCTTCTCTGGAGGAGCGGTCAAGCAGCGTGCCGCGTCCGACACACGTCCGGAGGGTCCTGAGTGACCGGAACGCTGCGCACGCGCGCTCTCGCCGCCGCCCCCATCGCCGGGCGCGGATCCGCCCCGTCGACCCGGCGCGCCATCACGTCGACCGCCCCGCGCGGAGCCGTCGCGACGGCCTCGCCGAAGGCGCCGCTGCCGCTCACGTCCGGGCTCGCGTCGTCCGCGCCGACGGGCGTCGCCGCGGCCCGCGACGAGAAGCGCCGGGTGACGCACGACCGCTTCGTGCGCGCCGCCGCCGCGGCCGAGGATCCCGCGGGCGACGCCGAGCGACGTCGGCTGCACGACCAGATCGTGCTCGACCACCTCGAGCTCGCCGACCAGCTCGCGCGCCAGCACTCCGGCCGCGCCCACGACTGGAGCGACCTCCGCCAGGTCGGCTACCTCGGCCTCGTGAAGGCCGCGCGCCGCTACGACCCGGGCTTCGGCGCGCCCTTCGTGTCGTTCGCGATCCCCACCATCTCCGGCGAGATCAAGCGCCACCTGCGGGACAACGGCTGGGTGATCCGCCCGCCGCGGCAGGTCCAGGAGCTGCGGCACGCGCTGCTCGCCGTCGTTCCCGCGCTCACGCAGCGCCTCGGCCGCACGCCCAGCGACGCCGAGCTCGCGGCCCACACCGGGCACACGCGCGAGGAGGTGGCCGAGGCGCTCGCGGCGCACTCCAGCCTCCGGCCCGCGTCGCTCGACTTCACCGTGCACGAGGACGAGGGCACGTCGCTCGCGGACACCATCGGCGACGACGACCCCGGCTACGCGCGCGCCGAACGCACCGTGCTGCTGGACGCGGCCCGCGGGATCCTCAGCGACCGCGACCGCCGGATCCTGCACCTGCGCTTCGTCGACGAGTGCAGCCAGAGCGAGATCGCGGCCGAGCTGGGCGTGACGCAGATGCAGGTGTCGCGACTGCTCGCGCGGATCCTCGGCCAGCTGCGCACGGAGCTGACCCGCGGCGACGAGGACGCGCTGCCCGAGGTGGCGCCGCTCGCGGCGGTGTCGCCGATCCGGCTCCGCGGGGCCGACCGCCGCTCGGCCTGAGACGATCGCGGATCCGCTCAGGCGCCGGGCAGCGCGCCCGTCTGCACCACGCGGCGCGCGACCTCGGCGAGCTTCACGTTGCCGTCCTGCGAGTAGCGGCGGAGCACCTGGAACGCGCGGTCGGCGTCGAGCGAGAAGCGCTCCATGAGGATCCCCTGCGCCTGCCCGATGAGGGTCCGCGCCGCGAGCCCGCGCTCGAGCTCCTCGGTCGCGTCCCACGCGGCGAGCGCGACGCGCGCGTGCAGGGCCACCTCCTCGGCGACGGTGCGGTCGTCGGCGTCGAGCGGACCGGACGCCCGGTGCAGGGCCACGGCACCGGCCGCGGGCTGCGCAGCGGCGGCGGCGGCGTCCGCGTCCCCGCCCAGCGGCACGCGCAGGACGCCGGCGGCCGCCTCGCCGGAGGGCCGGGGATCCGCCGCCTCGAGCAGCGCGCCGAGCACCGGCCCGGTCTCCCCCGCGACCACGACGCCCGCCGCGCGGGGCAGGACGACCGCCGCGGCCGTCGCCGACGTCGCGTCGAGGAGGGCGGCGAGCACGCGGTCGAGGCACGCGGTGCGGTCGGGCGCGGCGTGGATCCCGGCGACGACGACGGCGGGCAAGGCGGATCGGTCGTGGTCCATGGGCTCCTCCCGTGCTCAGGGGGCCTCGGCGACGTCGCGGAGCGGGCCGCCCGTGGCCCGCGGCTCCGCGAGGACACGTCGAGCCCCCGCTCGTCCGTTCGAGTATCGCACCATGAGTTAGGGCCCAAAGGCTCGGCGGGAGACTCCCGGGAAGCCGTCGGGATTCTCCCGCCGGGCGGGACGGGGGCGCGCGTCCGGCCGCATCGCAGCCGCGCCTGCCAAGCTCGACCCATGGCCACCCTCATGCGTCCCCGTCGCGGGAAGATCATCGCCGGCGTCTGCGCCGCCCTCGCCGACCGCTTCGGCGTCAGCCGCTTCCTCGTCCGCCTGCTCTTCGTCATCTCGATCGTGCTGCCGGGCCCGCAGGTGCTGCTGTACCTGATCCTCTGGCTCGTGTTCCCCAAGCAGCGCTGATCCGGCAGGTGCGCTCGCCGCTCGCGACCCGGTCACCGCGCGACGCGGGATCGTCCCGCGCCCGAAACGCCGCCGCAACACCCCGTTCCCAGACTGGGGAGACGCCTCTCCCCCATCTGGAGGAACCCGCATGCCCGCTCGCCGACGTCCCCGCGCGCGGATCCGCGGCGCGTCCGGGCCCGTCGTGCGCGGCCTCGCGACCGGCGCGCTCACGGCGGCGCTCGCGCTGGGCGGGGTCGGCGCCGTCGCCCTCCCCGCGTCCGCGTCCGCGGGCGTCGCGGCGGACGCGCCCGTGAGCGCCCCCGCCGTCGTCGACCTCGGCATCGCCGACGCGATCGCGCTCCTCGAGGCCGGATCCACCACCTCCGTCGAGCTGACCCGCGCCTACCTCGCGCGCATCGACGCCTACGACGACCGGGTCCCCGACGGGCCGGGCCTCCAGGCCGTCATCACCACGAACCCGGACGCGCTCGCGACCGCCGCCGCGCTCGACGCGGAGCGCGCGGCCGGCACGATCCGCGGGCCGCTGCACGGCGTCCCGATCGTGGTGAAGGACAACCACGCGACCGCCGACATGCCCACCACCGCGGGCAGCGCGGCGCTCCGCGACTACCGCACGACGGCCGACTCCACCGCGGTCGCGCGGCTGCGGGCGGCCGGCGCGATCATCCTCGCGAAGACGAACATGTCGGAGTTCGCCTGGCACGGCACCTACACGCTGAGCTCGGCGCGCGGCCGCACCGCGAACCCGTACGACCGGTCGTGGAGCGCGAGCGGATCCAGCGGCGGGACGGCGGCGGCGGTCGCGGCCGCGTACGCGCCGGCCGGCCTCGGCACCGACTCGTGCGGATCCGTGCTCGGGCCCGCCGCGCACCAGAGCCTCGTGGGGTTCCGGCCGACGATGGGCCTCGTGAGCACGGCCGGGGTCGTGCCGCTCTCGCCGCGGCAGGACGTCGTCGGCCCGCTGACCACGACGGTCGCCGACGCCGCGCTGCTCACGGAGGTGATCGCGGGGCGCGACCCGGCGGATCCGCTCACGGCGGCGGCCGACGCGCAGGCGACCGACGCGTACGTGGCGGGCCTCCGCCCCGACGCGCTCGCGGGGAAGCGCGTCGGCGTGGTGCGGTGGGCGTTCGACGAGGATCCGGAGCGGCCCGGCCTCGCCGAGACCACCGCGCTCGTCGAGCAGGCCGTGCGCGACCTCGAGGCCCAGGGCGCCGAGGTCGTGGACGCGCCGCTGACGCGCGAGTTCGTGGAGGGGACGCTGCAGAGCGGCGGCTGGCGCGACATGCGACCGGCCATCGACCGCTTCCTCGCCGAGACCCCGGCCACCTGGCCGGCGCACGTGGCCGGCCGCACAGCGCCCGCCGACGTGCTCTCCTTCGCCGACGTGATGGCCGACCGGCCGAGCGCGCTCACGGACGGCGACATCGCCTACTTCCTCAGCCACGAGGACATCCCGAACCCCGCGTACGACCGGTCGATCGCGGAGCAGGACGCGGGCAGGGCCGCGATGGACGCGTTCTTCGTCGAGCACGGCCTCGACGCCCTCGCCATGCCGACCAGCGCCACCAGCGCGACGCCGACCTGGGCGGGCACCACGTTCTGCGACATCGGCGCGAACACCGGGATCCCGACGATCTCGGTCCCCGCCGGCTTCACCTCGACCGGCGCGCCCGTGGGCCTCGAGCTCGCGGCGCCCCGGGACCGGGACGGCGACCTGCTCGCCATGGCCCACGCGTACGAGCAGGCGACGCGGCACCGGGTCGCGCCCGGCACGACGCCGGAGCTGGCGGCCGCGGCGGATCCGGATCCCGCGGCGACCGCGCCCGACGACGCCGCCGCCACCGCCACCGCCGTCGCACCCGTCTCGCACCCGCTCGGCGCGGCCCGCACCGCCGGCGTGGGGGTCAACTCCCTCGCCGAGAACCTCGCCATCTCCGCGGCCGTCGCGGTGTCCGGCCTGATCGTGCTCGGGGTCACGCTCCTCCGCCGTCGCCGGGCCTCGGGGACGCGCCCCGGCTGATCCTCTGGGAGTCGGGGCCCGGCCCTGGGCGTGTCGCCGCGCCGGAGGCAGGGTGGAGGGACGACGACGAAAGGAACTGCCATGACCGACGTCTCCTCCCAGGGTCCCGCCGACGGCGACGACCGCGAGGTCCTCACGAACCGCCAGGGCCACCCCGTCTACGACAACCAGAACCAGCGCACCGTCGGCGCCCGCGGCCCCGCGACGCTGGAGAACTACCAGTTCCTCGAGAAGATCAGCCACTTCGACCGCGAGCGGATCCCGGAGCGCGTCGTGCACGCGCGCGGCGCCGTCGCGTTCGGCTACTTCGAGGCCACCGGCACGTGGGGCGACGAGCCGATCGCGAAGTACACGCGCGCCGGGCTCTTCCAGGAGGCGGGCAAGCGCACCGACGTCGCGATCCGCTTCTCCACCGTGATCGGCGGCCGCGACTCCTCCGAAGCCGCCCGCGACCCGCGCGGGTTCGCCGTGAAGTTCTACACGGAGGACGGCAACTGGGACATGGTCGGCAACAACCTCGGCGTCTTCTTCATCCGCGACGCCATCAAGTTCCCCGACGTGATCCACTCGCTGAAGCCCGACCCCGTCACCTTCCGCCAGGAGCCCGCGCGCATCTTCGACTTCATGTCGCAGACGCCCGAGTCGATGCACATGCTGATGAACCTGTTCAGCCCGCGCGGCATCCCCGCGAACTACCGCACCATGCAGGGCTTCGGCGTCAACACCTACAAGTGGGTGGACGCCGACGGCGGCACGAAGCTCGTGAAGTACCACTGGATCCCGAAGGCCGGCGTCAGCAGCATGACCGAGGCCGACGCGGCCGTCGTGCAGGGCGGCGACCTCGGCCACGCGTCGAAGGACCTCTACGAGGCCATCGAGCGCGGCGACTTCCCCGAGTGGGAGCTCCGCGTGCAGCTCATGGACGACGGCGACCACCCCGAGCTCGACTTCGACCCGCTCGACGACACGAAGGTGTGGCCGGAGAACGACTTCCCGCCGAAGGCCGTCGGGAAGATGGTGCTCGACCGGAACGTGACGAACCACTTCGCCGAGAACGAGCAGCTCTCGTTCGGCACCGGCGTGCTCGTCGACGGCCTCGACTTCTCCGACGACAAGATGCTCGTCGGCCGCACGTTCTCCTACTCGGACGCGCAGCGCTACCGCGTGGGCCCGAACTACCTGCAGCTGCCGGTGAACGCGCCGCAGCACGCGAAGGTGGCGACGAACCAGCGCGACGGGCAGATGACGTTCCACCAGGATCACGGCGGCCAGAACCCGCACATCAACTACGAGCCGTCGATCACGGGCGGGCTCCGCGAGGGCCAGTACCCGACGCACGACGACCAGGGTCCGGAGATCACGGGCCGGCTCACGCGCAAGCGGATCCCGCTGACCGCCGACTACCTGCAGGCTGGCCAGCGCTACCTGCTCATGGAGGGCTGGGAGCGCGACGACCTCGTCGCGAACCTCACCGACCTCATCTCGCAGGCCGCGCGTGAAGTGCAGGAGCGCATGCTCTGGCACTTCTACCTCGTGGAGGACGACCTGGGCCGCCGCGTGGGCGAGGGCCTCGGGATCACGCTGGACGAGGTGAAGGACCTGCCGCCGCTGCAGTCCCAGACGCTGTCCGAGGAGGAGCAGGCGCGCCTCGCGAACCTCGGGCACAACGGGCCGCGTGACGTCACGGGCCTCGTGATGACGCACTGCGTGCCGGACGCGCGGCGGAACCTGGTGGACGCGGCGTAGGTCGCGGCCCCGCGGATCACCCGGGACGCCGAGAGGGGCGGGGGCCACACGGCCACCCGCCCCTCTTCCGTGACATTCGCATCGCGTGGTCGCGGAGCGGGCTATCGGATCAACTTTCCTGCGCTCACCCGGGTTGAGGGGACGTACCCGGCCTTCGTGCCTGTCACGCTGACCGTCAAAGTCCTCCCACGGTCCGCCGCCGTCGGGGTGTAGGCGCTCGTGGTGGCACGGGCGATGGCGACCCCATCGCGCATCCACACGTACCGGAAGGCCACCGGTGCGGGGGTCCAGGCACCGGGAACAGCCGTCAACTTCTGCCCGACGACGCCCGATCCCGTGATCGCCGGCGTAGTGCCGATGACGACCTTCGACACGACCTTGGCGAGCGGTGCGCTAGTACGAGTCACCGCCGTGTAGCCGGCCTTGGAGCCCGTGACGGAGAGACTGAGCTGAGTACCCGAGTCCGCCGCCGTGATCAGGTATGTGGAGGCGGTGGCACCGGCGATGGCAGCTCCATCCCTATTCCACTGGTAGGACAGGGCGACGGGCGACGGCTGCCAGGTCCCGGTCCGCGCTGTGAGCTTCTGGCCGACGGTCGGTGTCCCGAGGATGGTCGGGGTCGGCGTCGAAGTGAGGGGCCGGGTGACGACAGCAGCCGGCACGGTCACCGTGGCCGGGCTCGACCGAGAGACGGATGCGTAGCTGACCTTGGATCCGGTGACCGTCACGGTGATCTTCTTGCCAGCGTCTGCTGCCGACACCCGGTATGTCGATAGCGTCGCCCCGGAGATGCTGACACCACCGGAGAACCAGCGGTAAGCGAAGGTGACAGGAGCCGGCGCCCACGCTCCCGTCACGGCCGTCAGGGTCGACCCCACGGCCACCTGACCGCTGATGGAGGGCGACGGGGTAGCCGTGAGCAGGAGCGGGGTTGCCGCGGGTACGGGCACAGTGACCGTCGCCTGGCTCGACCGGGACAGCGGCGTGTACCCGGTGCGCGATCCCGTGACCGTGAGGGTGATCTTCTTGCCGACATCGGCGGAGCGCACCACGTAGGTGGATGCCACCTGGCCGTCGACCGGCACGCCGTTCGAGTACCACTTGTAGGCGAACTCAACTGGGCTCGGCTGCCAGTCTCCGGGGACCGCCGTGAGCGTCGATCCGACCGTGGCACTGCCGGAGATGACCGGCGCGACGGCGGTGATAGCGGCTGCGGCAGGCGCGTACAGGAGCCGGTTGACCGACCCGACGGGGTCGATGACCGCGTCGCGCGTGGCATCGGCCGCAAGCAGCGCGTCGATGGCGGCGGGCGACGCCGTCGGCTGCTGTTGCAGCAGACGCGCGACGACGCCGGTGACGTGCGGCGCGGCCATCGAGGTGCCGCTCAAGTACGTGGTGGCCGTGTCCGAGGTCGGATAGGCGGACAGGACCCCAGCACCCGGTGCGAAGACGTCAACGCAGGGACCGTAGTCGGAGAAGGACGCGCGAGAGTCGTCCTGCGCGGTCGCCGCGACGGTGATCGCGGAGGGTGCGGCCGCCGGAGTGCGCGTGCATGCGTCGGTCGTCTCATTCCCTGCGGAAACCACCACCGGGATGCCCGCGGCGGTGACGCGCGCGACGGCCTCCACGTACGGGGAGTAGAAAGCCCCACCTAGGCTCATGTTGATGACCGAGGGGCCGGACGGCTTGTTGGCGATCGCCCAGTCCATCGCCGCGATGATGTCGCTGGACCAACCGCGGTTGTCACAGCCCAAGACTCTTAGCGAGATCAGCCGCACTTCGCTGGCGACACCCAGCGTCGTGCCGCCCACTGTCCCGGCGACGTGCGTACCGTGGCCAGCGCAGTCGTCCGCGTCGTCGTCATAGTCGACGAAGTCGTACCCGCTCACCGCGCGACCGCCGAACTCCTCATGGGTGGTGCGGATCCCGGAGTCGATGATGAAGGCCGTGACGCCGGCTCCCGTCGTCGAGTACCGGTACACGCCGTCACCGGCTCGCGGCCTCTGGTCGATGCGATCGAGGCCCCACGGAGGGGACGTGCGCTCCGCGTCGGCGTTCACGATCTGATCGGGGACGATGCTCTCGACGCGCGAGGACTCGCGCAGCTGCGCGAGCTGAACGGCGTCCAGCTCGGCGGCGAAGCCGTTCAACGCGTACGTGTACTCCTGGAGCGTCTCGATCGGCGCCATGCGCGCACCCGAGAGATCGTCGGCCTCGACGCCATCCGAGAGCTGCACGATGTACCGACCCGGCTCGGACGCCGCCGCCGACGCGGCGGGAGGTGGCGTGCGAGGAGCGGTCTCCGCGACAGCAGGCCCTGCCGCCACGACGCCCACCAGCAGCAGAGACGAGACGGCGGTCACTGCCGTGATGAGTCGAGGCATCCGTGCACCTGGACCGCGGCGGAGCGGGGCGGACGGTGATGTCGGGAAGCTCGCGGGAACGAGGGACGGCATGGGTACGACCTTGCGTCGAAGCGACCGGCCATCGGGTCGGCAGGACGCATGCTGAATAGTCAGACGGGCGGTGCCCGTCGCTCAGACGCTATCCAGCGGTCGCTCCGACCACCATCACCCCATCCAGGGGTGACCGGACCCTGGCCGGGCCCTCAGTTCCGCGCACGGCTTCCGGCACGCGAGAGGGGCGGGCGGCCACGCGGCCGCCCGCCCCTCTCGCGTGCGCGGATCCGGATCCGGTCAGTGCTTCCCGTGCTTGACCAGCGAGACCGTGCCGTCGGCCGTCACGACGACCTTCGCGGCCATCGCCGCCGGGAGGTCGATGCGCTGCCAGCTGCCCTCGGTGCCCGCGTCGAGGGGCTCGCCCGAGTCGATCGCGGTGAGCGCGAGCACCTGGCGGCGCTCCTCGGGCGTGAGGTCGGGGTGGCTGGTGATGAGGAGCGACTCGGCGCCGGCCGGGACCGTGATCGGCTGGCCCGTGTCGCCGACGCGCGGGAAGCCGTAGCTCATGCGCTGCTCGTAGACCTTGAGGGCCTGCTTCGTGCTCAGGTACGGCTTGTCCTTCGCGATGCAGACCGCGAGCGCGGCGCCGCACTTCGCCTCGAGCACGGTGCGCAGCTCGGTCGACGCCTGCTCGAAGAGCGTGCGGAACTCCGGGTCGGACCAGCGGCGCTCGACGATCTTCTGGCCCATCATGCGGCCGCCCATCACGTCGAGCGGGTAGTGCGCGCCCATGATGATGCGGTTGTTGCCGGCGTCGGACGCGCGGGCGAGGATCTGCGGCGCGAGCTCCGGCAGCATCGTCGCGAGCGCGGTGCCCTGCCAGAACGCCTGCGACGTGTGGCCGCTCGGGTACGAGCCGTCCTGGCCGGCCCACGCGTTGCCGCCCGGCTTGTCGCGGTACTTCAGCTTCAGCGGGAACGCGACGTACGGCCGCGGGTTGGCGAAGTGCGTCTTCACGGGGTTGGTGGAGGAGTACTTGCCGACGAGGCCGCCGTCCTTGGCGAGCAGCGCGTCCGTCTTCGGCAGCTGCCCGGCCTCGCGGGCCGTGCGGTAGATCTCGCCGAGGTGCTTGCCCAGGCCGTCGCTCATGGTGATCGACATGTCGGCGTACTGGTCGATGATCGCCCGGGCCGACTGCGCCTTCGTGGCGGCCTGGTTGATCGTGATCGTCTTCTTGTCGTTCAGCTTCATGATGTCGGGCCGGTCCGCCGTGAGCGACGTGAAGGAGTCGAGCATCGGCACGAAGTCGTAGGTGCTGTTCGACGGGTAGGGCGCGTCGAGCGTGGCCTGGTCGAAGGGGGCGACGGCCGGGGCGGGGGCGGTGGCGGTCGTCGTGGGCGCGTCGGCGGCGGTCGCGGCGGTGACGCCGGTGCCGGCGAGCAGCAGGCCGAGGATCGCGGTGGTCGACAGGAGCGTGGCGGTGCGGGCGCGGGGGCGCCGGGACGGGCTGGGGATGATCGTGCCTCTCGTCGGACGGGCGGGCGGCCGGGCGGCCTCGGGCACCGTACGGACCACGCGTGACGCGGATCCTTCCGAGAGGTGGAGCGGAGGTGGCCGGGCGGAGGCGCCCGGCCGGTGGGTCGGGTCAGCCGCGCGACCTCGGGACCCACGCGCGGGTATCGGGCTCGAGCGTCATGCCGCCGCCGCCGCGGATCCGGTCCACGCTGCCGTCGGGTGCGCGGTGGGCCGTGACCTCCTCGCCGACGGATCCGAACCCCTCGCCCTCGACGATGCGCGCGGACGAGTCGCCCGTGGCCTCGAGCACGTCCACCGACTCGAGCGGGTGCTCGGCGCTCGGGTCGACGCGGAGGAAGCGGTCGCCGATCACCTGGAAGTCCTGCAGGCCCCACATGTTGCCGAAGCGGCCGGTGAAGGGCGCGTCGACCGCGGCGCGCTCGGCGTCGGTCGCGGCGGAGTCGGCGAGGAGCAGCTCGAGGATCCCCGTGCTGAGCGCGGCCGCCGGGCCGTCGATCGCGTTCGTGAGCACGGAGACGGCCCAGCCGCTCTCGGGATCCACCGCCGTGCGCGTGATGTGGCCGGGGTACCCGCCGGAGTGGCCGAGCACGGTGGCCTCGTGTGCGCCGGATCCGACGCGCTCGATGATGAGGCCGTAGCCGTAGCGGCGGGGGCCGGCGGGATCCGCGTTCGTGGCGTAGCGCGGGCGCTGCTGCGTGCGCTTCGACGCGGCCGCGAGCAGCCGCTCGTCGTCGGGCAGCACGAGCGCCGAGAAGAAGGAGACGAGCTCGGACGCGGTGCTCGTGACGCCGGTGGCCGCCGCCATCGCGCGCGTGTCGACGTGCGGGAGGACGGTGCGCTCGCGCGAGGTGCGGAGCGAGGTGGAGGCCGCCGCGTACTCGTCCGCGCGGGCGGGGTCGTATTCCGCCGTGGTGTCGCGGAGGCCGAGCGGACCCGTGATCCGCTCGGCGAGGTAGTCCGCGAACGACAGGCCGGACGCCGCCTCCACCACGAGCCCGAGCAGCGCGTAGCCGACGTTCGAGTAGTTGAACGCGGTGTCGGGCGCGACCTTGGCGACGCCGGGCGTCGTCGCGATGGCGAGGAGGTGCCGCCGGTCGGGGAACGGGCCGGAGTGCTGCCAGTGGTCGCCGTCGAACCCGTCGCGGAGCACGCCCGCGCCGTGCTCGAGGAGGGCGGCGATCGTGACGTCGGCGAGCTCGGATCCGGCCTCGGCCAGCTCGGGCACGTGGGCGCCGAGCCGGTCGTCGAGGCGGAGGGCGCCCTGCTCGGCGAGCTGGAGGATCGCGGTGGCGGCGAACGTCTTGGAGTGCGAGGCGACGCGGAACAGGTGCGCGGGGGTGAGCGGCGCGTCGGTCGTGGGATCCGCGACGCCGAACGCCTCCGACAGCACGACCTCGCCGTGCCGGGCGATCGCGACCTGCGCGCCGGGGACGCGGGTCTGCCAGACGCGGAGGTCGAGCCAGGTGCGGACGTAGTCGAGGATGTCGGTCATGGCGGGGCTCCGGCTCGGTGTCGGTGGTCGCGGGATGCGCGACCGCACGGCACGGGCGGCGGGACGCCGACCTCCGGGACGCGGGTCGCCCGTCGGACACTACGCGAGTCGCCGGGGTCGGCCGGGGATCCCCCCTCAGCGCACGAGCGGCCGCCGACCCGGAGGTCGGCGGCCGCTGCCGTGCGAGGTGCGACTAGTCGCGGACGAGCACCAGCTCGGAGAGCGGCAGGCGGTCGCGCTGCGCGACCTCGCGCTCGGCGAGGGCCTCGACGAGCTTGTCGGCGGTGTCGACGACGCCCACGGCCGTGATCGTCATCGGCTTGAGGTTCTCGGCGAGGTCGAACGCGGCGCCGATCTTCTCCCACTCGACGCCCGCCATCTGGTGCGTGTGCAGGCCCTCGGCCTGCGCCTGCACGCTGAGGTGCGCGACGGCCTGGCCGAGGTCGTACTCGGCGTACGGGCGCACGTCGCCCTCGACCGTGGAGGTCTCGGCGATCGCGACGATGAGGGCGGAGGCGTTGCCCGCCCAGGCGGCGTTGAAGCCCATGAGCGCGCCGACGATCGTGTCGAAGTGGTGCGTGCCGCGGCGGGCGACGATGAAGCGGCGCGGCTGCGTGTTGGACGCGGAGGGGGCCCAGCGCGCGGCCTCGAGGATCGCGTCGAGCTGCCGGTCGGAGACGGTGGCGGCGGGGTCGAAGGAGCGGGGGCTCCAGCGCTCCTGGAGCTCGCGCACGATCGGCACGGCGGTGTCCGCGGTGCGGACGGTGGATGCGGGGGTGCTGCTCTCGGTGAGGGTCATGTCGGATCCTTCGGTGGGTGGTCGGGGTCGGCACGCCGTCGGGCCTCGCGTTCCACAAGGCGGGATGCGGCCCGGCTATTCCTCCTCGGGGCCGGGCCGCATCGTGCGTCGCGGGCGGGGCCTAGTCCGCCAGCGGGTCGCGCAGGTCCTCGAAGCGGCCCGACTCCGCGGAGCGGCCCGCCGCCTCCATGAGCGCGAGGCTGCCGAGGTTGTCCCGGCCGCTCGTCTCGGGCGGCGGGCCGCCGAGGATCGAGAGGGCGAAGGCGCGCAGGCCAGCGGCGCGGCCGATGAGCGGCAGGGTCTCCAGGTCGAGCTCGCGCTCGGAGCCGTCGGCGTCGCGGATCCCGACCCGGTCGGCGGACACGCCCTCGCCGCGGCTCGTGAAGGTCAGCTCGCCGTCCTCGCCGGAGATGCGCCACTCGCCCGCCCACGGCGTGACCGGTCCGCGGTGCAGCCAGCTGCCGCGGTAGTCGACGACGAGGCCGCCCTCCAGCTCGATGACCATGCTCGCGACCGCGGGGTCGCGGTAGTGGCTGAACGACGGGCGGCTGGTGCGGGCGAACACGCGCACGGCCTCGCGGCCGGTGACCATGCGGATCAGGTCGAAGTGGTGGATCGCCATGTCGTTGATGATCGGCTGCGGGAACCGGTAGTGCGGGTAGTCGTCGGGCTCGTCGTTGTCCCACTGGCGGAAGTCGATCTCGATGGTCGCGACCTCACCGAGCGCGTCGGCCGCGAGCAGCTCGCGCACGCGTCGCGGCGCCGGGTACCAGCGGTAGTTCTGGCTGACCTGCACGATGAGGCCCAGCTCCTCACCGCGGCGCACCACGGCGGCGGCCTCCGCGGTGGAGTTCGCGAACGGCTTCTCGACGATCACGTGCTTGCCGGCCTCGAGCGCCTCCAGCGCGAGCTGCGCGTGCGTGACGGCGGGCGCCGTGATGATGACGGCGTCCGCCTCCACCGCGGCGAGCGCGTCGGCGAGCGAGGCGAACGCGGCCTCGGCGGGGAGCCCGAGCAGGGCGCAGACCCTCTCGCGGGTGGGCTCGCTCGGATCCACGACGCCTGCGACCTCGATCTCCGCTACGGCAGGCACCGCGTTGCGCGCCCAGTCGCCGCCCCAGCCGCCGAGGCCGACGTGGATCACGCGGACGCGGGGGCCGTCGTAGGCGGAAGCAGCGGATGCGGCGGGCGTGGCGGGCTTCGCCTTCGCGGCGCTCATCGGGCGAGGAACCAGTCGCGCGGGTGCTCGTCGGCCGTGAGGTCGGCGCGGCCCTCGGTGGGCGCGACCCAGCGGGCGGCGTTCGCCAGCACGCGGCGGATGTCGGGGTGGTGGTACACGGGGTACTCCTGGTCGCCCGGCGAGAAGTAGAAGACGCGGCCGCGTCCGCGGTGGTACGCGACGCCCGAGCGGAAGACCTCGCCGCCCGCGAAGGTGGAGAGGAACACCTCCTCGTCGGGGCGCGGGATGTCGAACTGCTCGCCGTACATCTCCTGCCGGTCGATGACGATGGGGTGCGGGACACCAGCGGCGATCGGGTGCTGCGGCGCGATGGTCCAGACCAGCTCGCGCTCGCCGTCGTTGCGCCACTTGAGCGAGCACGTCGTGCCCATGAGGCGCGTGAACACCTTCGAGTAGTGGCCTGAGTGCAGGACGACGAGGCCCATGCCGGCGTGGACGTGGCGGATCACGCGCTCGACGACCTCGTCGGACACCTCGCCGTGCGCGACGTGGCCCCACCAGTACAGGACGTCGGTGGCGGCGAGGCGCTCCTCCGTGAGGCCGTGCTGATCCTCCTGGAGCGTCGCCGTGGTCACGTGCGCGTCGTCGCGGAGCAGCTCGCGGAGGCCGTCGGCGACGACCGCGTGGATCCCGTCCGGGTAGTGCGACAGGACGGTCGCGTCCCCCCGGCTCTCGTGCACGTTCTCGTTCCAGACGACGATGTCCATGGCGCTCCTCGCTCGGCGGTGATCGGGGGATCGGGCTGCGCTCCGGACGTGTCCGGCCCGAGATCGGCCGTGACGACGCGGCATGCCCGCGCCTACGATCGTACGCATGCCCCGCGCCGATGCGGGCGACCCGGGAGGCCGCATGAACGCCATCGCCGACGACCGCGGAGCGATCCGGTGACCGGCCCGACCGGCACCACCCGCCCCACCGACAAGGCCGTCCACGCCTGGTCGCTCGACGGGACGCTCGGGCATCCGCGGGTTCCCGGCCCGGACGGATCCGGATCCATGACCCGCGCGGCGGGCGCCCTCGACCTCCTCGACCTGCCCGCCGAGCTCGCCCGCCGCGGGTACCGGGCCGTGCAGCTCGCCCACTTCCAGCTGCCGACGCGCGACGCCTCCTACCTGGCGGATCTGCGGGCGTCGCTCGAGTCGTCCGGCATCGTGCTCGACGCGTTCCTCGTCGACGACGGCGACCTCGTGCACCCCACCGACGCCGACCAGCACGAGCGGTGGATCTCCGACCTGCTCGACGATGCCGTCACCCTCGGCGCCCACCACGCCCGCGTCGGCGCCGGTCGCAGCGCGCCCACGCCGGAGCTGCTCGCGGCGAGCGCGCGCCGGCTGTCGCGGCTCGCGGACGGGCACCAGGGGATCCAGGTGGTCGTCGAGAACTGGCGCGAGATGATGCCCGACGCGGACGCCGTGCTCGCCCTGCTGGCCGACGCAGGCGACGTGCGCCTCCTCATCGACCTCGGCAACTGGACGATGCCGGACAAGCACGAGCAGCTCGGCCGCATCGCGCCGCACGCGGTCACCTGCCACGCCAAGGCCCACCGCCACGACGACGGCCGCCTCGACGTCGTCGACTACGCCCGCTCCCTCCGCGTGCTGCAGGACGCGGGCTTCGCGGGCGCGCTCGCGATGGTCAACGAGTCGACCCGGCCCGACGGATCCGACGAGTGGGACGGCCTCGAGCAGGAGCACGAGGTGGTGCGGCGGGTGTTCGGGTGAGGTGAACCCGCGGGCCGCGGGCCGGGCTCGGCGCCGGATCAGCCCAGCGCTCCCTCCTCCGCCGCGACGTCCTTCCGCACCTCGAACTGCGTCCGGTGCAGCTCCTCGTACCGACCACCCGCGGCCAGCAGCTCCTCGTGGGTGCCGCGCTCGACGATGGCGCCGTCCTCGACCACGAGGATCATGTCCGCTCTGCGGATGGTGGAGAGGCGGTGGGCGATGACCAGCGCGGTCCGCCCCTCGAGCGCCTCGCTGAGCGCGGCCTGCACCGCGGCCTCCGACGTCGAGTCCAGGGCCGCCGTCGCCTCGTCGAGGATGACGACGCGCGGGCGCGCGAGCAGCAGCCGCGCGATGGTCATCCGCTGGCGCTCGCCCCCGGAGAGCCGGTAGCCACGCTCCCCCACCATGGTGTCGAGCTGGTCCGGCAGGGAGCGGATCATCGGCTCGAGCCGCGCGCGTCGGACGGCGTCCCACACCTCGTCCTCGGTCGCCTCGGGCCGCGCCAGGCGCAGGTTGGACAGGATCGTCTCGTGGAACAGGTGGCCGTCCTGCGTCACCATGCCGAGGGTGTGCCGCATGGACGCGAAGGTGACGTCCCGCACGTCCGTCCCCGCGAGGCGCACGGCGCCGGCGTCGACGTCGTACAGGCGCGCGAGGAGCTGCGCGATCGTGGACTTGCCGGCGCCGGACGTGCCGACGAGCGCGACGGTCTGCCCCGGCTCGATCCGGAAGGACACCCCGTGCAGCACCTCCTCGCCGCCGCGGGTGTCGAGCGTCGAGACCTCCTCGAGGGAGGCGAGGGACACCTTGTCCGCGGACGGGTAGGCGAAGCGCACGTCGTCGAACTCGACGGCCACCGGACCTGACGGGACGGAGACGGCGTCGGCCTTCTCCTGGATGAGGGGCTCGAGGTCCAGCACCTCGAAGACGCGCTCGAAGCTCACCACCGCGCTCATGATCTCGACCCGCGCGTTCGCGAGGCTGGTCAGCGGCGCGTAGAGGCGGGTGAGGAGGAGCGCCAGGGTGACGACCTCGCCGGTGTCCAGCTGGCCGCCGAGCGCGAGGACGCCGCCGAGCCCGTAGACGAGGGCGAGGGCGAGCGCGGAGACGAGCATCAGCGCGGTGAAGAAGACGAACTGCAGCATCGTGCTGCGGACCCCGATGTCGCGGACGCGGGCGGCCCGCACGCGGAACTCCTCGGCCTCCTCGTCGGGCCGGCCGAAGAGCTTGACGAGGGTGGCGCCGGGCGCGGAGAAGCGCTCGGTCATCTGCGTGCTCATGGCGGAGTTGTGGTCGGCGGCCTCGCGGCGGAGCGCGGCGAGGCGGCCGCCCATGCGGCGCGCGGGGATGAGGAACACGGGGAGCATGACCACCGCGAGCACCGTCACCAGCCACGACGTGCTGAGCATGACGACCAGGGTGAGGACCAGCGCCACGAGGTTCGTGACCACGCCGGAGAGCGTGCCGCTGAAGGCCTGCTGCGCGCCGATCACGTCGTTGTTGAGGCGGCTGACGAGCGCCCCCGTGCGCGTGCGGGTGAAGAAGGCGATCGGCATCTTCTGGACGTGGTCGAACACGGCGGTGCGGAGGTCGAGGATCACGTCCTCGCCGATGCGCGCCGAGTACCAGCGCGTCACGAGCGACACGGCGGCGTCGGCCACGGCCACGAGGGCGATGACGACGGCGAGCCAGACGATCGTGGCGACCTCGCCCCGGGCGACGATGACGTCGACGACCCGGCCGGCGAGCACCGGCGTCGCCACCGCGAGGAACGCGCCGACGACGGACAGCGCGATGAAGAGCAGCAGCTTCGCCCGGTACGGCACCGCGAAGGTCAGGATCCGCCGCACGGACTCCCGGGAGATGCCGTTCCTGCCGTCCCGCGCGCTCGAGATCTTGTAGAGCGAGCTCCAGGCCGCGCCTTCCATGCTCATGGTGGTTCCTCTCGTCCGTCCCGAGACGGGCGCATGCCCATCATGCGCCACGGACGGCGCCGTCCACGCCGCGGCCGGGATCCGCATCCGGATGGGACAGGGGCGGGCCGGTCGCCGCGCCGGAGAGCCGTCGGGCGGAGGAGGTAGTCGGCGTCCGACTCGCGGACCACGGTGTCGCCGCGGGATCCCTCGCGGCGACCCCCGGAGTCCCCCCTGCGCCCGGCGAGGCCGCGGGGCACCCGCTCCTAGCGTGACGACATGACCTCGATCACGCGCACAGAGACGCTCCCGGATGCCCGCACGAGCACGGTCGGGACGGCCCGCATGGCGACCGCCGCCGGCTGGATCGCCCACTTCCACGCCAACGCCGACCGGCACCTGAGCCCCGAGGAGCTGATCCCCGATGACGCGCCCTCGCCGATGGACGCCCGCACCCGCCGCGCGTTCGTCCGCTCGTTCCAGCGGTTCGCGCTGGGCGAGAGCGGCGACGGCGTGCACCTCCTGCGGATGGCCACCGCCGCGGGCGATCCCGCCTACACGCACGCGCTCGCGCTCCTCGTGCAAGAGGAGCAGAAGCACGCGGCGCTCTTCCTCCGCGCGCTCGACCACCTGGACGCGCCCGCGCTCCCCGAGCACTGGACGGACGCGGCGTTCACCCGGCTGCGGCACCTCACCGGGCTGCGGACGGAGATCAGCCTGTTCCTCATCGCGGAGACGGTAGCCACGGGCTACTTCCACGCCCTCGCCGACCACGCGCCGGATCCCGCGCTCCGCGCCCTCGGGCAGCGGATCGCTGACGACGAGCGGAACCACGTCCGCTTCCAGATCGACCGCCTCCGCACGGGCTTCCGCGACACCCCCGCTCCCCTGCGGGCGCTCATCGGTGCCGCATGGACGGTCGTCGCGGCGGGCGCGGCGACGGTGGTCGTCGTCGACCACCGGGCTGCGCTCCGCGCGTGCGGCGTCGCGCCGCGGGCGTACTGGCGGCAGGCGATGCACGGGTTCGGTGACGCTGCCAGGTCGGTGCTGGTGGATCCGCGCGCTCCGCTGCTGGGGCCGACGGAAGCCGCCGACGGGTCCGCCCCCGCCTGACCCCGCGTACGCCGAAGGGGCGGGCCGCCTCCTCGGCGACCCGCCCCTCCTCGTGCTCCACTACCGGCGATCCTCCGGGGCGCGCCAGCGCGTCCACGGTTCGCCCGGCCGTGTTCAGCGGCGCACGGACTTGCGGCTGCCGCCGACCTTCACGTAGACGAGCAGCACGATGATGGCGCCGATGATCGAGCCGATGATGCCGGCGGGCTGGAAGAAGCCGTCCATCGCGTCGCGCTGGAAGAGCAGGAAGCCGAGGAAGCCGCCGACGAACGAGCCGACGATGCCGAGCAGGATCGTCTTCAGGATGCCGAGGTTCTGGCGGCCGGGCACGACCGCGCGGGCGATGAAGCCCGCGATGAGGCCGACGACGATGAGGCTGATGATGAGTCCGAGCATGGTGATCTCTCTTCTGTGCGAGCACGTCAGGAAGACGCGCGGTGGTGCCCGTTCGGGGCGATGACCTCAACCAACCACCCTCCGGGGTGTGGGAGCACACCCCTGGGGGTGGGATCCTGGATCCATGCCCGCCACCCGCACCCGCCCCGTCACGATCGCGCTCGTCGACGACTACGACGTGGTGCTGAAGGGCCTCGCCCACATGTTCGACGACTACCGCGACCGCGTGGTCGTCGCAGAGATCGACGCGAACGCGGCCCTCTCCGACGAGATCGACATCGTGCTCTACGACTCGTTCGCGCAGCCGGAGTCGGACCACCACGAGATCGCGGAGCTGGTGCGGAACCCGCGCGCGACCCACGTGGTCGTCTACACCTGGAACTTCCAGCCCGAGCTGATCGCCGACGCCCGCCGTCAGGGCGTGCACGGCTACCTCTCCAAGGCGCTGCCGGCGCGGGAGCTGGTGGAGGCGCTCGAGCGGATCCACTCCGGCGAGGAGCTCTTCAACGAGGCGCCGCTGCGGGCCGCGAGCGCGCCGTCGCTCGACTGGCCGGGCAAGCGCGAGGGGATCACGGACCGCGAGTCGGAGATCCTCGCGCTCATCACGCAGGGCAAGAGCAATCAGGAGGTCGCGGCGCTCACGTACCTCTCCCCCAACACGGTGAAGAGCTACATCCGCTCGATCTACCGGAAGATCCAGGTGCAGAGCCGCACCCAGGCGGTCATCTGGGGCGTGGGGCACGGCTTCAGCCCGGATCATCACCGGATCGACCACTGGCTGGGCGGGCCGTAGGGCGGGACGCCAGCCGCGCCTGCTTGCATGAGCGCATGATCCCCTCCACCTCCTCCCGGTTCCGCAAGTCCGTGCCCAAGGCGAAGGCGGGAGACCGGGTGGCGGTGCTGAGCCCCGCGTTCGCGGCCCCCGGGATGGCGCCGGAGGTGCACGAGCAGGCGATGCGGCGGCTCCAGGAGGCGACCGGGCTGATCCCCGTCGAGTACCCGACCACCCGGCGGCTCGGCGCCAGCGCCCGCGATCGCGCCGCCGACATCACGGCCGCGTTCGCCGACGACTCCATCCGCGCGATCGTCTCGACCATCGGCGGGGACGACCAGGTCACGGTGATCCCGCACGTCGACATCGAGGAGCTGGCCCGGAACCCCAAGCCGTTCCTCGGCTACAGCGACAACACGAACCTGCACAACCTGCTCGCGGGGCTCGGCATCCCGAGCTTCTACGGCGGATCCACCCAGGTGCACCTCGGCGCCGGCCCCGGCATCGACGACGTGCACCTGCGCTCGCTGCGGGCCGCGCTGATCGAGGGCGGGGAGCTCGAGATCACCGAGCCCGGGGAGTCGGAGGACTTCGGGATCGACTGGACGGATCCTCGCGCCCTCACCGAGTTCGGCGAGCGCCACGCGACCGAGCCGTGGAAGTGGGCCGGGCCGGCGCGCATTGTGGAGGGGCCGACGTGGGGCGGCTGCATCGAGGTGATCGACCAGATCGCGATGGCCGGGCGCATGCCCGAGGTCGCCAAGCTCGAGGGCGGGATCCTGCTGCTCGAGACGAGCGAGGAGGTGCCGTCGGCCGACAGCGTGCGCCGGTGGGTGCGCGGGCTCGGCGAGCGCGGGATCCTCGACGTCGTCGCGGGCGTGCTCGTCGCCCGTCCGGTGACCGTCGTCATGGGCGCGCCGGCCCCGTCGCCTGAGGAGCGCGCGCGGCTGCGGGCGGAGCAGCGCGACACGGTCATCGAGCAGGTCGCCCGCTACAACCCGCGCGCCGTCGTGTGCGTGGGCGTGCCGTTCGGGCACACGCGGCCGCAGTGGATCCTGCCGCACGGCGGCACGGTGCGGCTCGACGGTGCGGCGAAGACGGTGTTCGCGGACTACAGCTGACGGGCGGCGGCCCCGGTCGCGGCGGGCCGATCCGACCGGATCAGTCGCGCGGCTCGCCCGTGAGCGGCCGGATCACGCGGTGGCCGTCGAGGGAGCGCACCGCCTCGAGGACGTGGGACGGCGTGATCGCGAGGAGCGCGGGATCCGGGATCGCGGAGAACGTGTCGCCGAGGCGCTGCGACGCGTCGGTCAGCACGACGTGCGGGCCGGACGCGGGCGGGCCCCACTCCTCGGGCGGGGCCGGGCCGAAGATCACGACCGAGGGGATGCCGTAGGCGGTCGCGAGGTGGGCGGCGCCGGTGTCGGCGGAGATCACGAGGTCGGCGGCCGCGATGATGCCGGCGAACGTGTCGAGGGCGAGCTCGCCCGCGAGCACGGTCTCCGTGGGCATGCCGGCAAGCGCGGCGACCTCGAGGGCGCGCTCGCGCTCCTTGTCGGATCCGGTGAAGACGACCGTGCGGCCCTCGTCCGCGAGCGCGCGGGCGACCGCGGCGAAGCGGTCGACGGGCCACTGGCGGGAGCCGTACGCGGCGCCCACGTGGATCACCACGGCGTGCTCGGCCACGGGCGGCTCGGCGGGGACGAGGATGCCGACGTCGTCCGGATCCGCGGGCATGCCGTGCCAGGAGACGAGCCGGGCCCAGCGGTAGCGCTCGAGGACGTGGTCCTCCCAGGCGGGGCCGTCGGCGGCGGGCATCCCGTCGAGCTCGGGGGCGGCGTGGCCGAGGGTGCGGTGCGCGCGCAGCTCGTGGAGGAGGGTGCGGCTCTCGACGCCCGCTCCGTGCAGGTTGATCGCGAGGTCGACCGTGCCGGGCTCGCGCGCGATGGGGTGGTCGAAGCCCTGCTGCGGGAGGTGCTCGTCGACCATGCCGAGGAGCTTCACGACCGGCGCGAGCCAGCCGGTGGTGGCGAGCGAGATGCGCGCGTGGGGGTGCGCGCGGCGGATGGCGCGGAGCGCGGGGACGGCCACGAGGATGTCGCCGAGCTTGATGGCGCGGAGGACGAGGATCTCGGCGGGGGCGTCGGGAGCGGACACGGCGTCGGGAGCGGCGCTGGCGCCGGGGATCTGCATGGGTTCCAGCCTGGCAGAGGAGCGGAGCGGCGGTCAGGGCGCCGTACGCGTCAGGCCGCCCGGCCTCAGGCCGCCCGCGCCCGCCGGATCAGCCGCGACACGATGAACCACACGACGAGCAGCGCGATGACGCCGACGGCCGCGTACGAGATCAGGCCGCTCCACTCCTCGAGAACCGGGCGGATCGCCGGGCCGAACGCGAAGCCGAGGCCCACCCAGATGGCGTTCCAGGCGCCGGATCCGATGACCGTGTAGAAGGAGAACCGCCAGATCGGCATGCGCTCGATGCCCGCCGGGATGGAGATGAACGAACGCACGAGCGGCACGCACCGCCCGAGGAGCACGGCGGTGCCGCCCCAGCGCGTGAAGAACGCCTCGGCCTTGTCGAAGTCGGCGTGGTCGAGCAGCGGGATCCGGCCGACGAGCCGGCGCGTGCGGTCCCGGCCGAGCGCGGCGCCGATCGCGTACCAGATGAGCGCTCCGACGAGCGCGCCGATGGTGGCCGCGGCCCACGCGCCCCATGCGCTCATCCGGCCCTCGTAGGCGAGGAAGCCGGCGACGGGGAGGATCGCCTCGGACGGGATCGGCGGCACGAACGTCTCGATGAGGACGGCGAGGCCGACGCCCACCTCCCCCAGCGTCTCGATGAGCGAGAGGACCCAGCCGACGAAGCCGTCGTATCCCTCGCTCGGGTGGATCTCGCCGGGGGTCACTGCCTGGATGGCGCTCATGCGGCCTCTCGTTCTGTCGGGGGGTCGGGCGTCGTGGTGCGGGGTGCGGGGACGGCGGAGCCGTGGACGGCGTGCGGGGCAGCGCGGACGGCGGAGCCCCGACCCGTGATCCTAGGGAACGCATTTCCACAACCGCTGAACAGGTCCATGACGGGAGCGGCGAGCGCCGCCGGACCGACGCCCCGAGACACGCCGCCGTGACGCGAGCCGCAGGATCAGAGCCCGCCGTCCTCCGCCAGCAGCGCGAGCGCCCGGGACAGGTCGGCGACGGCCTGCTCGGCGTCCCGGTCGGCTCCCGCGTCGCGGCGCGCGAGCCAGGCCCCGATGATCCCCTGCATGCCCGCGACAGCGAGCGCCGCGCACCGATCGGCGCGCGCGTCGTCGAGGCCGGCCGCGGCGAACCGGCGGCGGGTCTCCTCCACGTAGCGGCCGTGCTCCCAGGCGGGCAGGTCGGCGAGCGCCGGGATCCGCTGCACGGCGGACGCCAGGTCGAGCAGCACGCGCTGGCGGGCGGGCTCGCGGCGCACCCGGTCGAGCTCGGCGCGGAGGGTCGCGGCGACGACCTCGCCGAGCGGCGCGCCCGCGGGATCCTCGGCGGCCTCCAGCTGCGCGACGACCGCGTCGACCTCCTGCCGCAGCAGCGCGCCGAGCAGCTCCTCCCGCACGCCGAAGCAGTAGTGGAAGGCGCCGTGCGCGAGGCCGGCCTCCGCCGTGATCGCCCGCGTGCTCGCCCCCGCGACGCCCGTGACGGCCATGACGCGCACCGCCGCGTCGAGCAGCTCGGCCCGCCGGGCGTCCCGCGATCCGTAGGCGCGGGTGCTCTCGGAGGCGGGCTTCATGGGAGAAAGCTACCAAGGGCGTTCGATTTGGCCGAGTGGCCGAATCTTGCGCCTAGCCTCGGGGCATGAGCATCGGACGCCCCGCCACCATCCGCACCGCACGAGCCGCCGACCTCGATGACGTGGCCCGCGTGCTCGCGGGGGCCTTCGCCGAGGATCCCGTGCTGGCGGGCTTCGTCCCCGCCGGTCCGCGGAAGCTCGCGCGCCTCGCCCTGCTGTTCGCCGCGCTCCTGCGCAGCGGTCCCCTGTCCGACGGGACGGTCGACGTCGCGGTCGACGCCGGCGGCGGGATCCTCGGCGCGGCCGTCTGGGAGGCCCCCGGCGGCATCCCGGCGCACCGGACCCTCCGGCAGGCGCCGACGTTCCTCCGCGCCCTCGGCGTCGCGGGCGCCCTCCGGGCCGCCGTCCGCCTCCGCACCCTGGACCGCGCGCGACCCGGGCTCCCGCACTGGCGCCTCGCCGAGGTCGGCGTGGGCGCGGCCGCGCGGGGCCTCGGCGTCGGATCCGCGCTCCTCGCCCACGGCCTCGCCCGCGTCGACGCCGCGGGATCCGCGGCCTACCTCGAGTCGTCGACCACGCGGAACCGCGCGCTCTACCTTCGCAACGGCTTCGCCGAGCTGGGCGAGTTGACGGGCCTCGCCGGGTCACGTCCGGTCGCCATGTGGCGGACGGCGCGCGTGGAGGCGCCGGTGGCCTGAGGGCGCGGGATCACCGCACGCGCATCAGACGGGGCAGCGCACCTGCGTGCGGGCACCCGACCGGTCGATGTCGTGGTCGGGCATGGGCTTGCCGCACATGGGGCAGAGGCGCGACTGCGGCTCGGGCACCGGGTCGTCGGTGTACGGCCCGAGCGGGGGCGCTCCGAGGTACGGGCGCAGCCGCTGGTTGAACCGCTCGACGGCCGCTCCGAACCCGCGCTCGCGGCGCGGGCCGTCCGCCGGGGTTTTACCACGTGTCATAGTATTCAGTGTACGCGGTAATTCGGCAGGCGACGAGGAGCAGGCATGGCACGCGAGGGCGCGACGCGCACGGATCCGCTGGCGCTCGAGAGCCAGGTCTGCTTCGCGGCGGTCCTGGCGGCGCGGTCGGTGGTCGCGCTGTACCGGCCGATCCTCGAGCCGCTCGGGCTCACGCATCCGCAGTACCTCGTGATGCTCGCGCTCTGGGAGCGGGACGGCCGGTCGATCTCCGACCTCGGCGGCGCGCTCGCGCTGGAGCCCGCGACCGTGACCCCGCTGCTCAAGCGCCTCCAGGCGGCCGGGCTCCTCGAGCGGTCGCGCAGCGAGGAGGACGAGCGCGTCGTGCGCGTCACCCTCACCGACGCCGGCCGGGCGCTCCGCCGTGAGGCCGAGCGGGTGCCCGTGCGGGTCGCCGAGCGCACCGGCATGACCCCGGCCGAGCTCGGGCGGATCCGCGACGACCTGCACGCGTTCCTCGCGCGCATCGACGCGGCCCCGGATCCCGCGGGCGCATAGCCCCGGACGCGTACGTCGCACCTCCGGGCGCGTATGCAAGAATCTGCGCATGGATGCAGACAAGCGATGCGGCCGCCACCCCGACAGCCAGCACGTCGAGCTCGCCGTCGAGGTGTTCGCGATGCTCGCCGACGCCACGCGCGTGCGGATCGTGCTCGCGCTCCGCGACGGCGAGCTGCCCGTCAACGACCTCGCCGAGCGCGTCGGCAAGTCGCCGGCCGCGGTCTCGCAGCACCTGGCGAAGCTGCGGCTGTCGCGCGTCGTCGCGACCCGACAGGAGGGCACGCGCGTGTTCTACCGACTGGTCGACGAGCACGCGCGCCAGCTCGTGACCGACGCGATCTTCCAGGCGGAGCACCAGCTCGACGGATCCGGCGCCCATCACCACGAGGAGTCCGCGCGTGCGGACGGCGCTCGCTAGCCGCGGGGTCCAGGCGGCGCTGCTCTCGGCCGTCCTCTTCGGCGCCGGGACTCCCGCGGCGAAGCTCCTGCTCGACTCCGTCAGCCCCTGGCTCCTCGCCGGCCTCCTGTACACCGGATCCGGCATCGGGCTCGGGCTCATCCGCCTCGTCCGCCGGTCCCCGCGCGTGCTCCTCGCTCGCGAGGAGCGCCTGCCGCTGGCCGGCGCGATCCTGTTCGGCGGGATCCTCGGACCGCTCCTCCTGCTCGTCGGCCTCGCCGGCATGCCCGCTTCGGGTGCCTCGCTGCTCCTCAACGCGGAGGGCGTCGCGACGGCGCTCATCGCGTGGTGCGTCTTCCGGGAGAACGCCGACCGGCGGATCGTGCTCGGCATGGTCGCGATCGTCGCGGGCGCCGTGCTGATCACGGTGCCGCAGGGCGTCGAGCTCGGCAGCCCGTGGCCGGCGCTCGCGATCCTCGGCGCCTGCCTGTCGTGGGGCATCGACAACAACCTCACGCGGAAGGTCGCGCTGAACGACGCGACCTGGCTCGCCGCGGTGAAGGGCGGTGTCGCGGGACCGGTGAACCTCGCGCTCGCCGCCCTCCTCGGCGCGCAGCTGCCCGCCCTCGGCAACGTCGTCGCCGCCATGTCCGTCGGCTTCCTCGCCTACGGGGTGAGCCTCGTGCTGTTCATCGTCGCCCTCCGCCACGTGGGCACGGCGCGCGCCGGCGCCTACTACTCGATCGCCCCGTTCTTCGGCGCGCTCCTCGCGCTCGCGCTCGGCGAGCCCGTGACGTGGCCGCTGGTCGTCGCCGGGATCCTCATGGCCGTCGGCATCTGGCTGCACCTCACCGAGCGGCACGAGCACGAGCACACCCACGAGGCCGTGACCCACGACCACTGGCACACCCACGACGCGCACCACCAGCACGACCACGCCGAGCCGGTCGCGGCGGGCACGCGCCACCGCCACGAGCACACGCACGAGCCGCTCACCCACACGCACGAGCACTACCCGGACAGCCACCACCGGCACGGGCACTGACGGGCGGCATGGGTGCGTGTGGGCCTTCCCTGTCGACCCTCGCGCCCCGGCGATGACAGAACCGAGGTCGTCAGTCGGAGATGCTCGCGAATGTGATCTTCAGGGGAAGGGCGCCCACGAGCACGCTATCGAGCCGCACCTCGACCACGAGATCGCCGGGCGCCACGATCTGCGGGGCCACATTGAACGTGAACGCTGCAGGCATCAAACCTTCGGGGTGATGCTCGTGGCCACCCCGCACCGGCGGAGAGAGGTCGTAACGCGCCTTGTTTCGCCGCGGCGGATCCATCGAGCTTGGGTCACGAGGAACGACAGTCAAGGCGAGCACATGGCCGTGGTCCATGTCCTCCTCGCGCCAGTGGATTCTCCCGCAGACAAAGACCGGTGATATGTACGGCGGCTTGTTTACGCGCGGGTCGATCAGTCGGCCCGCAACACCGACGCGGTACCAGTCCGTGAGGAATCCATCGTCGCCCTCCTCCACATGCCCGACGAGGATGAGGTACTCGATCCGCGGATCCACAGCGCTCCCGCGCTGGCGTCGGTCGTGGACGCTGCGGAACCACTCGGCGACGCGCCCCGTCTCCACGGCTCCTGCGGCGACGGCGAGGGTGAAGACCTCGGCTTCCACCGGCTCGACGGCCCCGAGCACGACACCATTCAGCTCCAGGAACGTCACCGCGGCGAGGAACGCGGTCCGCTTGTTCCCGTCGTGGAAGTACTGCGTGGTCGCCAATCCATGCATCAGCGCGGCGGCCTTGTCGAAGACGCTCGGGAACGGGTCGACGCCGCCGAAGCCGTTGAACGCACGGCCGACCGCCGCATGGACACCATTGGCGTCGCGGACTCCAGCGCCGCGGCCGCCGAACTCCACATTGATCTGGACGACCGCCTCGAAGGAGAGGGCGACGACCATCAGGCCAGGCGGCGGAGCAGCTCTGAGTGTCGCTTGGCGAGGATGCGAGCGACCCTCATGGTCTCCTCCACCGACGCGACACGGTCATCACGAGGAGAGTCGATCGCGGAGTCAGGCTGGCTGACGCCGACCACCTGCTTCTCGCTCTCCCGGACACCCATGACATCCACGGTAGTCGACGGGAGTGGGGAGGTCCATGGATGCTGCCGCACCCGTGGATGGGCCGCACGCTGGTACGTTCTCCGGGCCCGCCCCAGGACCATTCGGCCACGCCGGACTCCTGGGGCGATCGTCTTCTCCGGGCGGGGGAGAGGCCGTCCGCACGTGACGGTTCCCCGCCAGCCGCGGTCACCGCGCGGCGGCTGGGGGACGATGGATCCATGACCCTCCGCGCCGACGGCACCCTGCAGGACGGGCGGGCGCTCGTCGGCCCGGTTGACGCCCCCGGGCTCCACGTGATGACGTACAACATCCGGCGCCTGTTCCGCCGCTACCGGCCGGGCAGCCCTGACCGCTGGGCCGACCGCGAGCCGCTCATCGCGGAGCTCCTCCAGCGCGAGCAGCCGGCGCTCCTCGGCACGCAGGAGGCGATGCCCACGCAGGGCCGCGCCGTATCGCGCGCGCTCGGGCGGCACTATCGGCGGATCGGGCACGGCCGCAACGCCGACGGCCACGGCGAGGGCTGCCCCACCTTCTACGACACGCGCCGGCTCGAGCTCACGAGCTGGCGGCAGGTCGCGCTGTCGGACACTCCCGCGGTCGCCGGATCCCGCAGCTGGGGCAACATGGTGCCGCGGATCGCCGTGGTCGCCGACTTCACCGACCTCGCCACGGGCCTGCCGCTCCGGCACGTGAACACGCACTTCGACCACCTCTCGCGGCGGTCGCGCGAGGCGAGCGCGCGCATGATGCTCGAGATCGTCGCCGAGGAGCAGGTGCCCACGATCATCTCCGGCGACACTAACGCGGGCGTCGACACGGAGCCGCACCGCCTGCTCGTGGAGGCAGGCGCGCTCGTGGACGCCTGGCCCGCCGCCCGCGAGCGCCTCACGCCCGAGTGGGGCACGTGGTCGAACTACAAGGCGCCGAAGCGCACGACCCGCCGGATCGACTGGATGCTCGTCACGCCCGACATCGAGGTCGAGCGCGTCGGCATCAACACCACGCGCGTCGGCGGCCGCGCGCCGAGCGACCACGAGGCGCTGCAGGCGGTGGTGCGGTGCTGACGGATCCGACCGCGCCGACGCCGCCGGACGCGCCGGCCCCGCCCGAGGACGTCGCGGCCTTCGCCGGGCTGGCCGGGCTCACCTTCCTGCAGCCGCCGCGCGGGGTCACGGCGGTGCTCGCCGACGTCGTGCGCGTGATCGGGCTGCTCACGTTCCTCTTCTCCGTGTTCGCCTGGACGGGCACGACGTCGGCGATGTTCGCGCTCGCGCTGCTCGGCCTCGTGGCGCCGCGCTCCCTGGGCGCGCGGCCGGGGCTGGACCTCGCGATCGGGATCACGACGCTCGTCTCCGCCGCGAGCAACCGGCTCGACCTCTACGAGACGCTGCCGTGGTGGGACATCCCCGCGCACCTCGTCACGACGGCGGCGCTCGCCGCGCTCGTGATCCTGCTGGCCGACCGCGCGGGCGTCGTGGTCGACCGGCGGCCGCTGCCCCTCGGGATCCTCAGCCTCACCGTGGGCCTCGCGCTCTCGGCGGTGTGGGAGCTCGGCGAGTGGGCGGGGCAGGCGTGGCTGGATCCGGAGATCCTCACGGGCTACGCGGACACGATCGGCGACATGGCGGTCGGCGGGCTGGGCGCACTGCTGATCGCGCCGCTCATGCCGATGCTGCTGGCGCGGTCGCGGTGGATCGCGGACCTGCCCGCACGCTGACGCCGGCACCCGCGCGACCCGCGCCCCCGTCGCCGCGCCCCCGTCGGAGGGCGCTGCTGCTCCCCTCCCGGGGGCGCTGCTCCGGGCCCGCGCGGAGAAGTGTGACGCCTCGAGGAGAAGTGCTCGGGGCCGGGTTTGGGTGGAGGAGCAGTCGGGTACGGGCCGATCATGCGCTCGCCCGGGAACGACCTCCAGGCCGTCCTGTTCGACCGGGACGGGACGCTCGTCGTCGACGTGCCGTACAACGGGGATCCCGCCCTCGTGGAGCTCATGCCCGGCGCCCGCGAGGCGATCGACGCCGTGCGCGCCGCGGGCCTGCGCATCGGGATGGTGACCAACCAGTCCGGCATCGCGCGCGGCCTCATCACGCGCGACCAGGCCGACGCCGTCAACGCGCGCGTGCAGGAGCTGCTCGGCGCGTTCGACCTCGTGCTGCTGTGCCCGCACGGATCCGACGACGGGTGCGACTGCCGCAAGCCCCAGCCCGGCATGGTGCTCGAGGCCTGCCGGACGTGGGGCGTGGATCCGTCGACCGTCGCGGTCGTGGGCGACATCGCGGCCGACATGGGCGCCGCCCGGAACGCGGGCGCGCGCGGCGTGCTCGTGCCCACGCCCGTCACGCGCGAGGAGGAGGTGGCCGAGGCGGAGCTGGTGGCCCCGACGATCCTCGACGCGGTGCACCTCCTCATCCACGACCCCGCGCCCCATCGCGTGCTCGTCGTGCGGCTCGACTCCGTGGGCGACGTGCTCATCTCCGGACCCGCGGTGCGCGCGGTCGCCGCCGACCCCCGCGTCGAGGTCCACCTGCTCTGCGGCCCGCGCGGCGCGTCCGCCGGCCGGCTGCTGCCCGGCGTCCACGCGGTGCACGTGTGGGACGCACCCTGGATCTCCTCCCCCGCGCCCGCCGCCGACGCCGCGTCGGTCAACGCCCTGCACGCGATCCTCGCCGAGGTCGACGCGGACGAGGCCGTCATCCTCACGTCCTTCCACCAGTCGCCGCTCCCGCTCGCGCTGCTGCTGCGGCTCGCGGGCGTCGGGCGGATCACCGGTGCCAGCGTCGACTACGCCGGCTCCCTCCTCGACGTGCGCCTGAAGCCCGGCGAGGACCTCGACGAGGACCAGCCCGAGCCCGAGCGCGCCCTCCGGATCGCCGCCGCGGCCGGCCACGCGCTGCCGGCGGACGACGACGGGCGCCTCGCCGTCGTCCCGGCCGAGCTGCCGTCCGATGTGGAAGCCCTCCTCCCGGACGGCCCGTTCGCGCTCGTGCACCCGGGCGCCGCGGTCGGCGCGCGTTCGTACCCGGCCGACCAGCACCGGGACGCGGTCGCGCTCCTGGCCGCGCGCGGGATCCCCGTGGTCGTCACGGGCGGCCCCGACGAACGGGACCTCACGGCGCACGTCGCCGGATCCGCCGCCCTCGACCTCGGCGGCCGCACCGACCTCGCCGGGCTGGGCGCGCTCATGCGCCGCGCGGCCGTGCTCGTGAGCGGCAACACCGGCCCGGCGCACCTCGCCGCCGCCGTGGGGCTGCCCGTCGTCAGCCTGTTCTCGCCCGTCGTGCCGCCGATCCGCTGGGCGCCCTACCGCGTGCCCGTGATCCTGCTCGGCGACCAGGACGCGGCCTGCAAGCTCAGCCGCGCCCGCGACTGCCCGGTCCCCGGCCACCCGTGCCTCGCCGGCGTCTCCCCCGCGGAGGTCGCCGACGCCGTCGAGCGCCTGCTCGCGACCACCGGCGGCACGGGCGGCACGGCCGCGCGATCGACCTCGGAGGTGCCCGCATGAGGATCCTGATGTGGCACGTCCACGGCGGCTGGACCGACTCGTTCGTCCTCGGATCCCACGAGATCCTGTTCCCCACCACGCCCGCGCGCGACGCGTGGGGCCTCGGCCGCGGCGGCCGCGCGTGGCCCGCGAGCGCGCGCGAGGTGGATCCGTCGTCCCTGCACGACGCGGACGTCGACCTCGTGCTGCTCCAGCGCGTCGCGGAGATCGACGAGGCGGAGCGCCTGCTCGGCCGCCGCCTCGGATCCGACGTGCCCGCCGTCTTCCTCGAGCACAACACCCCGCGCGGCGCCCCGACCGAGACCGTGCACGCGCTCGCCGACCGCGACGACATCCCGGTGATCCACGTCACGCGCTTCAACGCGCTCATGTGGGACACCGGGATCGCGCCGACCACGGTCGTCGAGCACGGCGTGCCCGACCCCGGTGCGCTGTACACGGGCGCCTCGCGCTCGTTCGGCGCGGTGATCAACGAGCCCGTGCGCCGCGGCCGCATCACCGGCACCGACCTGCTGCCCGCGTTCGCGGCGGTGGCGCCCGTAGAGGTGTTCGGCATGGGCACGGATCTCCTGCCGGGCGCCTTCCCGGAGCTCGGCGAGCGGCTCGTCGCCCGCGGCGACCTGCCGACCTCCCGCATGCACCCCGAGCTCGCGAAGCTCCGCGCCTACATCCACCCGCACCGCTGGACCTCGCTCGGCCTGTCGCTGCTCGAGGCCATGCACATGGGGATGCCCGTGCTGGTGCTCGACGCGACCGAGGCGTCGCGCGCGGTGCCGCCGGACGCGGGCGCGATCTCCTCCGACCCGGCCGACCTGGTGCGCGAGGCGCGGCTGCTGCTGGCGGATCCCGACGAGGCAGCCCGCCGCGGACGCGTCGCCCGCGAGGCCGCGCTCGCCCGGTACGCGCTCCCCCGCTTCCTGCACGACATGGACGCCGTGCTGCACGACGCCGTGGACGCCGCCGCCGCACGCCGCTCCCGCCGCGCGCCCGCCGGATCCGCGGCCCCCAGCTCCCCGCACCACCCGCTCGACGAGAGGACGACACGATGAGGATCGCGATGATCTCCGAGCACGCCAGCCCGCTGGCGACCCTCGGCGGGGTCGACGCCGGCGGCCAGAACGTGCACGTCGCGGCGCTGTCCGCGGCGCTCGCGGACGAGGGCCACACCGTCACCGTCTACACGCGCCGCGACGACGCGTCGCTGCCCGCCCGCGTCGCCTTCGCGCCCGGCGTGGAGGTCGTGCACCTCGACGCCGGACCCGCCCGCGCCGTCCCCAAGGACGACCTCCTCCCGCACATGGGCGAGCTGGCCGACGGCCTCCTCGCCGACTGGCGCACCGCCCGTCCCGACGTGGTGCACAGCCACTTCTGGATGTCCGGCATCGCGGCCCTCGACGCCGCCGCGCGCCTCGCGTCCTCGCCCGTGGGCGCCGCCGCGGCCCCGCCCGTGCTGCACACCTTCCACGCGCTCGGATCCGTGAAGCGCCGCCACCTCGGCGCCGAGGACACGAGCCCCGCCGAGCGCACGCACCTCGAGCCGGGCGTCGGCCGCCGCGCGGACGCCGTCATCGCGACCTGCTCCGACGAGGCCGCCGAGCTCGTGCGCGCGGGCGTCGACGCGGCGCGCATCACGGTGATCCCGTGCGGCGTCGACATCGAGCACTTCACGCCGGGCGACGAGGCCGAGGACGCCGCCCCCGACCGCCCGATGCGCGTCATGGTCGTCGGCCGCCTGGTGCCGCGCAAGGGCGTCGACCTCGCGATCGAGGCCCTCGGGATCCTCGCCCGCCGCGGCCGGCGCGACGTCGAGCTCGTGATCGTGGGCGGATCCGGCGACGCCGCGAGCGCCACCGAGGACGCCGAGGCCCGTCGCCTCATGGACGCCGCCCGCGCCGCCGGGGTCGCCGACCGCGTGCGCCTGCACGGCCGCGTCTCCCAGGCCGACATGCCCGCCGTGATGCGCACCGCCGACGTCGTGGTGTGCGCGCCCTGGTACGAGCCGTTCGGCATCGTGCCGCTCGAGGCGATGGCCTCCGGCGTGCCCGTCGTCGCGTCCGCCGTGGGCGGCCTCACCGACAGCGTGGTCGACGGCGTGACGGGGATCCTCGTGCCGCCGCGCGACCCCGCCGCCATCGCGGACGCGCTCGGGGAGCTGCTTGCGGATCCCGCCCGCCGACGCCGCCTCGGCCGCGCCGGCCGCGACCGCATGGAGCACGGCTACTCCTGGGCCACGGTCGCCGCGCGCACCGCCGAGGCGTACCGCGCCGCGATCCAGGACGCCGCGCCCGACGACCTGCCCGACGACCCCACCGTGGTCGACGCGCACCTCGACGCGCTCGGCCCGGTGCTCGACGCCCTCCGCACGCACGCGCCGCGCCTCACCGCGTGGGGCAGCGAGATGGCCGACCGCCTCAGCCACGGCGCGCGCCTCATCGCGGCGGGCAACGGCGGATCCGCGGCCGAGGCCCAGCACCTCACGAGCGAGCTGGTGGGCCGCTTCGACGGCGACCGCCGCCCGTTCTCCGCGATCGCGCTGCACTCCGAGTCGTCCGCCGTGACCGCGATCGGCAACGACTACGGCTTCGAGGAGGTCTTCGCCCGCCAGGTGCACGCGCACGCGCGCTCCGGCGACATCGTCGTGCTGCTCTCCACGAGCGGTCGCAGCGTCAACCTGCTGAAGGCCGCGGCCGCCGCGCGCGCCGCGGGAGCCACCACCTGGGCGATGACGGGCCCCGGCCCCAACCCGCTCGTGGAGGCGTGCGACGACCACATCGCCCTCGACGGCCCGTCGGCCAACGTGCAGGAGGCGCAGCTCGTCGCCGTGCACGCGATCTGCCGCTCGTTCGAGAGCCGCCTTAAGGCCAACGACCGGGCCGCGGCCGTCACCTCCGCCACCGCGGACGCCGCGCCCGCGTCGCCGGGATCCGCCGCCGCCGTGCCGGTCACGGCGAACGCCGCCGCGCCCGCCGCCGCTCCCGCGGAGGTGACCGCGTGAGGATCGTCGTGGTCGGCGACGTCCTTCTCGACGTCGACATGACAGGCGCCGCCCACCGCCTGAGCCCCGACGCGCCCGTGCCCGTCATCGAGGTCGAGGAGTCGCTGCCCCGTGCCGGTGGCGCCGGCCTCGTCGCCACGATGCTCGCGCGCGACGGCCACGAGGTCCGCCTCGTCACCGTGCTCTCCGACGACCGCCACTCCGCGACGCTGCGCGCGTGCCTCGACCGGATCGAGGTGGTCGCCGGCCCGTCCGGCGCGCCCACGCCCGTCAAGACCCGCGTGCGCGCCGACGGCCACGCCATCGCCCGCATCGACGAGGGCTGCGCGCCGCCGCCCACGCCCGCCGCGACCGACGAGATGCTCGACGCCATCGCCACCGCCGACGCCATCGTGGTCGCCGACTACGGCCGCGGCGTCACGCGCGACCCGCGCCTCCGCGCCGCCCTCGACGCGCGCGCCGCCGAGGTCCCCCTCGTGTGGGATCCGCATCCCGCGGGCGAGCCGCCCGTCCCGAACACCGCGCTCGCCACCCCGAACCTCGCCGAGGCGCGCGCGTTCTCAGGGCTAGCCGGGCGCGACGTGTCCGCGGCCGCCGACGCCGCCCGGATCCTGCAGGAGAAGTGGGGCGTGCGCACGGTCGCCGTCACCATGAGCGAGCGCGGCGCGCTGCTCGTGTCGGCGCCCGCGTCGGGCTCGGCCGGCGGATCCATGCCCGTCGTCGTCCCCGCCCCGCTCGTCGCGACCGGCGACCCCTGCGGTGCGGGCGACCGCCTGGCGGCCACGGCCCTCGCGGCCCTCGCCGGCGGAACCCCCGTGGAGGACGCCGTGCGCGACGCCGTCGCCTCGGCGGCCGAGTACGTGGACGCGGGCGGCGTCGCCACCCTCGTCGGCCCGCCCGCCGCGCGCCCCATCGGCGGCCACGCGGCGAGCGCCCTCCAGGTGGTCCGCGCGACCCGCGCGGCCGGCGGCACCGTCGTCGCGACGGGCGGCTGCTTCGACCTCGTGCACGCCGGCCACGCGCGCACGCTGGCCGCGGCCCGCGCACTCGGTGACTGCCTCGTCGTGCTCCTCAACTCGGACGACTCGGTGCGCCGCCTCAAGGGACCCGAGCGCCCGATCATGACCGAGGAGGACCGCGTGGACCTCCTGCTGTCGCTCGGCGTCGTCGACGCGGTGGTGCTCTTCTCCGAGGACACCCCCGAGGAGGCGCTCCGCTCCATCAAGCCCGACCTCTGGGTCAAGGGCGGCGACTACCGCGCCGAGGACCTCCCCGAGTCGGCGGTCATCGCCGAGTGGGGCGGCCAGGCCGTGACCGTCCCGTACCACTCCGGCCGCTCCACCACGAAGCTCGCGGGCGCCCTCGCCCGCGTCGGCTGATCCGCGACCACCTCATTCCCCGATTCACCGCTCCACGGAAGGAACACCCATGACCGACTCCCCCCGCCCCAGCACCGGCCGCGTCCTCATCACCGGAGGCGCGTCCGGGCTCGGCGCCGCGGTCGCGCAGGCGGTCCTCGCGGCCGGCGGCGAGCCCATCGTGCTCGACCTCGACACCTCGAGCGTCACCGGCATGGAGGCGCACCGCATCGACGTCTCCGACACCCGCGCCACCGAGGCGCTCGTCACCGAGATCGCGCAGAAGCACGGCGGGCTGGATGCCGTCGTCACCGCCGCGGGCATCGACCGCTGCGGCCGCCTCGTCGACGTCGCCCCCACCGAGTGGGAGAAGGTGATCGGCGTGAACCTGATGGGCACGGTCGCCGTCGTCCGCGCGGCGCTGCCGTTCCTCACCGAGTCGCACGGCCGCGTCGTCACCGTCGCGTCGTCGCTCGCGATCAAGGCCGTCTCCGATGCCACCGCCTACTGCGCCTCCAAGTTCGGCGTGCTCGGCTTCACGCGCGCGCTGGCCGCCGAGACGAAGGGCGAGGTCGGCGTGACCACGCTGATCCCCTCCGGCATGAAGACCCACTTCTTCGACGACCGCGACCCGAAGTACAAGCCCGGCTCCGACGCGAACCTCAACGACCCGGCCGCCGTCGCCGACTCGGTGATGTTCATCCTCGGCCAGCCCCGCGGCTGCGAGATCCGCGAGCTCGTCATCACCCACGAGCTCGAGGACAGCTGGCCGTGAGTCGCGGCTGATCCACGCCCCGCGCGCATGAGACGAGCCCGGCCCCGCATCGCGCGGGGCCGGGCTCGTCTCGTCCGTCGGGGGTCCGTCAGTGCGTCGTCGCGATCCCCGTCATGATCTGCGCCGCCACGTTGATCCCGATGATCAGCACGATGCCCGTGGCCGGCGCCCACCACGCGTTCACCCGGCGCGTGCGGCAGACGACCGTCGCGACGATGGAGAGGACGAGGACGCCGATCGTGCCCACGACCCAGAGCCGCGAGGCCAGCTCGCCGAGCACGAAGTCGCAGCCGGGCGTGCCGCAGCGGTCCGGCAACCAGCTGGCGACCACCATCGCGATGAGCCCCGCGAACGCGAGCACCCCCTCGATCACGAGCAGGATCATGGCGAGCCTGGCGTCGTACGGCGGCCGGGTCGGCACGGGTCCGGCGAGGCTCGGGCGCTGCGTGGTCTGCTGCTGCTGGCTCATGGTGTCCCCCCATAGGTGCGGATGCCCGCGCGTCGGCGGGTGTCCGCGACGGTACCGGGCCCGTGTCCCGCGCGGAAGGGCCTTGCGGACCGGTCGCGGTGGGCTCAGCCCGGCCGCACCAGCGTCACGCCGCGCTCCGCGGAGAACCGCGCGAACTCCTCGACCCCGAGGCGCGCGTCCGCCGCTGTGGATCCGATGCCCGACGGGTTGTGGAACGTCGCCGTCTCCCCGTCGAACGCGTGCACCAGCACGAGGTGCCCGCCGCGCCTCGTCGCCGGCCGCTCCGGGTACCGGATCTCGGACGACACCGACGCGAGCACCACCCGCCCCTCGCCCACCTCGGCGAGCAGCTCGGGCAGGTCGATCCGCGGGTGCACGACCGCCTCGATCCCGAAGTCGTCGCGCACCCACTCCGCGAACGGCCGGTAGTACAGCCCGCCGACCTCGTCGCCGTCGCGCGTGAGGGCGCCGCGCGCGACGGCGCGCGTGGTCAGCTCGTGCATCGGCAGGGCGCCGGCCGATGGGATCCACGCCTTGAGCGCCGACCGCAGCCCCGCGAGCCCGCAGACGTGCCGCGCCCAGAACACGTACTCGGCCTCCGACGGGTACGCCTCGGTGCGCCAGTCGAAGGACCCGGCCGGGCTCTCGCCGCGCTCGACGACCGCCGCGTTGCACGCGAGGTCGCCCCACTGCGACTCGTACGGGTACGTGGCCATGCGCGCTCCTCGGGTCGGGTCCTGCACAGGGTGGCATGCGGGCGGCGGGCGCACGTCCCTCTCGCGGCCGACGACCCCGACGCGGCGCCGGGCTACGTTCGACGCATGATCTCCACGCCGCGCCCCGGCCCCCGGCCGTCCCTCTCCGACGAGGGACCACAGCGCCAGCTCACCGACCGCGCGACGCCCGAGCTGTGGGGCCGGCTCGTCGCCGACGCCTTCGCGCTGCCCGGGGTGCGCGAGAGCCACAGCCAGGTGTCGCCCGCGTCGTCGCGCGGCCTGTTCCTCCGCGACCTCGAGATGCCGATCGTCCCGTGGACCTCGCTCGCGCCCGAGGGCCGCCTCGAGCCGGTGCATCTGCACGGCGTCGACGACACATCCACGCACCTCTGCCTGCCCGTCGCCCGCGGGGAGGAGCTGACAGCGCTCGGCTGGGCGACTCCGCACCAGTACGAGGACTACGGCACCGAGTTCCTCGTCTACGGCCCGCGGGATCCGGCCGAGGTCGACATCGTGATCGGCATCGTCGAGGAGGCCATCGCCTTCGCGCGCGATCCCGGGGACGAGCAGCCGGCGCACGAGCCCCAGCCGACCATCGCCTGACCGTCCGGCCCTGAGCGGACTTCGACGGTCCCGGCGTAGCGCCGCCGCATAGCCTCGGACCAGCGGGCATCCGCAGGAACTGGACCACATGCAGCACGACCACCACCCCATCCGCCTCGCGACGACCCTCCTCCTGGGCATCGCCTTCACCGCCGGAGCGCTCGGCACCATCTCGCCGGCGAGCGCCGCCCAGGCCGCCGACGGCACATCCGCCGGATCAACCGCACCGACCGTCTCCGACGCCCGCCTCCGCTTCGGCGTCGCGACGCCGGGCGGCCCGACCGCCGGCGGCGAGCTCGACCAGGTCGCCGCGCAGGTCGGCGAGAGCCCGAGCATCGTGCTGTCCTACGCCGACTTCACGCAGGCGCCGCCCATCCAGGCCCTCGACGCCGTCGCGACCCGGGGCGCCGAGAGCCTCCTCACCTGGGAGCCCTGGCGCGCCGGGGCCGGACGGGACCAGCCGGGCTTCTCGAACGCGAGCATCGTCGCCGGCGGCCACGACGCGTACCTCCGCCAGTGGGGATCCGAGCTGGCCGCGTGGGGCGGACCGGTCTCCCTCCGCTACGCGCACGAGATGAACGGCGACTGGTACCCGTGGGCCGAGGGCGTCAACGGGAACGCCGCCGGCTCCTACGTCGCGGCGTGGAAGCACGTGCACGACGTCGTCGTGGGCGCCGGCGCGACCAACGTGCGCTGGGTGTGGACGCCGAACGTGCCGTACCCGGGATCCACCGCGCTCGCAGGGCTCTACCCGGGCGACGCGTACGTCGACGTCGTCGGGCTCGACGGCTACAACTGGGGCACCGGCGTCGCCGGCTTCGCCTGGGTGTCGCCGGCCGACCTGTTCGGCCCCGGCATCGACCGGCTCCGCGCCATCGCGCCGGGGAAGCCCATCGTCATCGCGGAGACGGCCTCGTCGGAGATCGGCGGATCCAAGGCCGACTGGGATCGCGACCTCGTCGCGTTCCTGCAGGCCCAGCCCGACGTCCAGGCGTTCGTCTGGTTCGACATGGACAAGGAGGCGGACTGGCGCATCGGCAGCTCCGCCGCGTCCGTCACCGCCTTCCGCGACGCGCTCGCCGCCCGTCGCGTCTGACCCACCCGCCCCCCTTCCGTCGGATCCCGTCGCTGAACGGACATCCGATGGACGGAGGGCGCCGAAGAACATACGCTTGCATACATCCATCGGGGGAAGGACCCAATCGCCATGCCCAGTCGTCGTCGCATCAAGTGCGCAGTCGTGACCGCCGTCGCGCCCGCCGTCGTCGCGACCGCCACGGTCCTCGCGTCGCCCGCGGCCGTGGCCCAGGCCGCTGCCGTGCAGGCCACGCCCACGGCGCCCGCAGCCATCGTCCTCTCCGTCGCCTCCGGCCCGGTCGGCACCTCGGTGACCGTGACCGGCACCGGCTTCCCCGCGCGCAAGGCCGCGGTCGTCAGCGCCGGATCCGCCGTGAAGCGCATCACGACCACCGCCACCGGCCGTCTCACCACCGCGATCTCGATCCCGCGCACCTCCCTCTCCACCATCCGGATCACCGCGACCGCCGGCACGAAGATGGCCGTCGCGTCCTTCGGCGTCACCCCCGCCACCGCCATGCGCGAGATGCGGACCGCCCCGGCGCCCACGCCCGCCCCGAAGCCGACGCCGAAGCCCGCCCCCACGCCGGCCCCGGCTCCGAAGCCCGCCCCGGCCCCGGCCCCGGCCCCGACGCCCGCCCCGGCGCCCCCGACCTCCGCGCCGAGCGCCCCGGCGGCCCCGTCCGCCCCGGCCATCAGCTCCGCGCGCCTCCGCCTCGGCCTCTCGACCCCCGGCGGCCCGTCCGCCAACGGGGAGCTCGACGAGGCATCCGCGATCCTCGGCGAGAGCCCCTCCATCGTGATGAGCCACGTCGACTTCACGCACCCGGCGCCGATCTCCGGCATCGCGAGCGTGGCCGCACGCGGCGCCGACAGCCTCATCACCTGGGAGCCGTGGAAGGGCGGCGCAGGCGTCGACCAGCCCGCCTACGCGAACGCGCGCATCATCGCGGGCGACCAGGACGCCTACATCCGCTCGTGGGGCGCCGACCTCGCGAAGTACGGCAAGCCCGTCTACCTCCGCTTCGGCCACGAGATGAACGGGAACTGGTACCCCTGGTCGGACGGCGTGAACGGCAACGCGTCCGGCTCCTACGTCCAGGCGTGGAAGCACGTGCACGACCTCGTCGTCGCCCAGGGCGCCACGAACGTGAAGTGGGTGTGGAGCCCGAACGTGCCGTACCCGGGATCCACCGACCTCGCCTCCCTCTACCCCGGCGCCGACTCCGTCGACGTGGTGGCGCTCGACGGCTACAACTGGGGATCCGCGCCCGGCCAGCGGTGGACCGAGCCCGCCGCGCTCTTCGGCCCCGGCATCGACCGGCTCCGCACGATCGCGCCCGGCAAGCCGCTCATCGTCGGCGAGGTGGCCTCGAGCGAGGTCGGCGGATCCAAGGCCGCGTGGAACCGCGACCTCGTCGCGTACCTGCAGGCCCAGCCCGACGTGGTCGGCTTCGTCTGGTTCGACTTCCAGAAGGAGGCGGACTGGCGGATCGACAGCACGGCCGCCTCCGCCACCGCCCTCCGCGACGCGCTCGCCCTCCGGCGGGGCTGATCCCCGCCCCACGGCCCGCACGCGCGCACCCGGCCGGCGCCCAGCCCCCGCACGGTCGACGTCCGAGGATCGCGCCCTACGATCTGATGCGCCCCGGACCCGACCGGCGGCGCGCGGCATGAGGAGGCGGCGGTGACCCGAGCCCACCGGCGGCGCGAGACCGCGCTCGCCCTCGCCGCCGTGCTCGTCGGCCTCGTGATCCTGCCGGCGCCGCCCGGCTCCGGCGTCGAGGGCGGGTTCGCCCAGCTCGACCGCTACGCCGCCCTCACCCCGGCGCAGGCGCACCGGATGATCGCCGCGCATCCCGCGCTCGAGCTGCAGGTGATGGACGCCTCACCCGAGCGCGTCGTCACGTGGTGGGCCGCCAAGGACCGCAAGCGCCAGCGCGCGCTCATCCGCACCTCGCCCGGGCTCATCGGCAACCTCGACGGCGTGGACTACGCGTCGCGCGACGCCGCCAACCGGCGCCAGCTGCACGCGGAGATCCGGACGGAGCAGGCCGCGATCGCCGCCCGCCCCGGCGACGCGGACGCGCGCCACCGCCTCACCGCGCTCACCGCGATCCGCGCGGCGCTGCACCCGAAGCCCCGCGCGGGTGCGGGCGCCGAGCCGCGGCGGTCGCTCGTGTCGCTCAGCCACCGGAATCCGCCGCTCGCCGCCATCGCCGTGGGCGACCTCGACACCGCCCGGCAGGTCACCTTCACGGTGCCCGGCATGGGCACCTACACCGACGACATGCAGCTCTGGACGGAGACGGCGCAGAACGTCTACGACGCGCAGGCGTCGGTCGGCGCTCCGGCCGCGCACGCGGTGGTCGCGTGGATCGGGTACCGCACGCCGCCGCCCGGCATCGACGCGACCCTCGGCGACTACGCGGAGCGCGGCGCCCCGCCGTTCGCGAGCGAGCTCGCCGGTCTGCAGGCGGCGAGGCGCGGCGGCGACCTGTCGGCGGTGAGCGTGATCGCGCACTCGTACGGATCCACCATGGCCGCCGACGCCCTCGCCGCCCGCGACCTCGGCGTCTACTCCTTCGTCATGCTCGGCTCGGCCGGCGTCGAGGACGGCATCGACGACGCCCGCGACCTGCACGCCCGCCACGTCTACGCGGGCGAGGCGACGGACGACGACGAGGCGGTGTGGGGCCGGCTCTCCCGACAGGATCCGCGCGCCCCCGGCTTCGGCGCCACCGTGATCCAGGTGGACGGCGATCCGGCCCGCGGCCTCCTCCCCGTCACCGGCCACGCGCCCGTCCTGCACTCCCCGTGGAACGACGACCCGGACTCGCGCGCCTGGTCCACGATCCGCGACAAGACCGAGCGCGCCGCCGAGTTCCGGGCGCACGAGAAGACGTACGGCTACCTCGACGCGGGCACGGAGTCCCTGCTCAACGCGTCGATCGCGACAACGCCGCACGCGTCGGCGCCGCTCGTCACCGAGCAGGGCTGAGCGGGATCCGCTCGCTCAGACGCCCACGCGCTCCCCCAGCGACGCCCGCCGCAGCTGCTCCACGTCCGCGTGCAAGTCGTCGACCGGCAGCGTGATGCTCGCCATGAATAGCGAGCCACTGGTCGCCAGCTAGTAACCGATAGTGCGACATCGCAGTGCACGGGTCCTCGGATTGCAAGTAGATATAGTCGCACATGTCTGCCAAGGTAAAAGCATGACAGGCATCAAGGGCTTCGCCTTCTACGGCTACAGAAGCTTTGCTTCATCAGAACCAGCCGTACTAGCTAATTTGGGGAAAATCAATCTTATAGCAGGACAGAACAATACAGGTAAGTCAAACATTCTACGCGCAATCCTCGCCACCTACGCCGAGAATCCCGAAGCTCCTTCCCACCTGGATCGGCCGCTGGGGGACGCAGAACACACATACCGACGCTTGGAATACCTCGATCGAGCCACCTTTACTAGTTGGACTCAAAGGATGGGCCTTTCCGACTACCACAAACAAGCGATGGATGACATCATTAATCGCGCCTCGCGCCAGACCGCTTGGGGAGGCGACGGAGTGTGGATTGCAATCGGCGACAAAGCAGCCATAGACAGCCGAGCCCTACAGCAGATGTCAGTGCGGCTCGGTGATAGCAATCACGCACGTGAGCTATCCATGACATTGACTCACACGGGCGGCGGCTCGCCGGGCGACGATGTAAACCGCGTTTTAACGCGCACGCTCGCCTATCGGCCAGCCCCACCAAAGGCATACCTCGTATCCGGTGTTCGTAGCATCTCTAGCGACGACGTCAGCGAACCAAACCTAGATGGGAGGAGCATTAAACGACGCTTGCTTGAACTGCAGAATCCTGCACTCGATAAGCTCGATGATAGGGAGCTGTTTAATCGCATACGCGACTTCGTGCGAGCCGTCCTGGATGACATCACATTGTCCATTGACATTCCTCATGACTTGTCAACGATCCTCGTCTCTCAGCGTGGGCAAACTCTTCCAATCGAAAACATGGGCACGGGTGTCCACGAAGTGGTTATCCTCGCCGCCGCCGCCACGCTGATGAGGGATTCCATCCTGTGCATCGAAGAGCCCGAGGTTCACCTGCATCCCATCCTTCAAAGGAAATTGCTTCGCTACCTGTCGGAGCAGACTGACAACCAGTATTTCATCGCCACCCATTCCGCCCACATGCTCGATTCAAAGATCGGTTCTATCTATCACGTGACTCATCGCGATGGCTCTTCGCAGTTACGCTTTGCTGGCTCCGCCCAGGACAAAGCTGCCTTATGTGCAGATTTGGGATATCGCCCGTCAGATCTTGTGCAGACCAATGCGGTCCTTTGGGTGGAAGGACCCTCAGACCGCATCTACTTGAAGTGCTGGATCAACGCACTGGCTCCTGGACGATTCATTGAAGGCACTCACTACTCGATCATGTTCTACGGTGGCGCACTTTTGAGCAATCTGTCCACTCGCGATGCTGAAGAAGTCGAGGAGTTTATCTCGCTGAGGAGCCTCAATCGATACATGCTCGTAATGATGGACTCCGACAAACGCTCCGGTCAGGCGCGGCTCAATTCAAGTAAGAAGCGCGTCATCAGCGCTTTAGAAGAAGATAAAGACACTAGCATGTCCTGGGTCACTGCTGGTTACACCATCGAGAACTATATACAATCCGACTTATTGGATGAGGCCATTAGATTTGCGCACCCGAGGAGTGCGCCTAAGACCTTCGCCCCTCAATCTAAGTGGGGGAACCCACTAGCGTCGTCGAGAATTGGGGTACTTCAAGCCAGCAAAGTGGCCATAGCTAAGCGGGTCGCGTCCAATTGGGAGAGTAATTGGCAATATGACCTAAAGAATAAGGTCATCGCGGTGATCGCGCTTATTGACCGAGCTAATTCCACTGCTTACTAGGCGCTCCAATCGCTTTCCACTCCAGAACACATAATTAAAGCGATACTGCGGCCATGAAACGTCGGGAGGGCGCGCGAGGTTTTTGCTCGACGCGTGACCCTCAGCCTTCAGGCCGACACGCGCTCCGCGAGCGACGCCCGCCGCAGCTGGTCGACGTCCGCGTGGACGTCGTCGACGCGCACCTCGGCGACGTGCGACGGGTCGTGCTCGCAGCGCTCCGCGGTCCAGCCGACCTGCGTCACGTCGATGCCGCAGACGGGGCAGCGCGTGGTCCAGCCCAGGTGGATCCGGTGCCGCGTGCGCCCGAACGCCGCCGCGTTGATCACGTTGCCGAACCAGAACACCCCCACCGTGCGCGCGCCGACGGCCTGCGCGAGGTGGCGCGGGCCGGAGTCGTTGCCGAGCACCACGTCGGCGTGGGTGAACAGGCCCGCGAGCTCGCCGAGGGTGAGGGAGTCGGCGAGCGAGGTGATCCGCTCCGCCTGCTCCGCCGGGAGCCCCGCGCGACCCAGCGCGACGATGCGGTCGGCGTCGGCTGCGTCCGTCGCGTCGCCCACGACGACCACCTGGGCGTCGTCGGCGGCGGCCCGGCGCGCGACCTCCGCGAACGACTCCACCGGCCAGCGGCGGCGCGGGTCGGTGGCGCCCGGGTGGATCACGACGAGCCCGCCCGGCGCACCCGTCACGCGCTCGGCCGCCGCGGCCCGCTCGGCGTCGGTCACCTGCACGACGGGCTCGAGGTCGGCGATCGGCGCGCCCGCGAGCCCCGCGACCTCGAGCCCGCGCAGCACCTCGTGCTGGTAGTAGACGTAGGGGATCACGCGCTCGAGCCGCTCGGCGTCGTCCGTCGCGGTGCCCACCGTGTGCCGGGCGCCGAGCCGCAGCAGGAACGGGTTGGAGTTGCGGCCGCCGCCGTGCACCTGCACGGCGAGGTCGAAGCGGCGCTCGCGCATCCTGGCGGCGAACGCCTCGATCTCCTCGGGGTCGGGATCCGTTCCGGGCACGTCCCGCACGCCGTGCGCGACCGGCAGCACCTCGATCTCGTCGGGTCCGCCGGGCCGCCCGCCGAGGAGCGCCCGGTGCAGCGGCGTGCCGAGCAGCGTGATCCGCGCCCCCGGGTACGCCGCCCGCAGCGCCGCGATCGCGGGCAGCGCGAAGATCAGGTCGCCGAGCCCGCCGCCGCGCAGCACGGCGATGGAGCGGACGTCGGGGAAGGTCTCGTGGAGCGGGGCGACGACGGGCACGGGGCGGCCTCCAGTTCGGGCGGGCGGGTCTCCCACCCCGTTCCCCGCGGCGGCCGTGTCGAAACGGCCCCGGCGGATCAGCGCGCTACGCCCGCGGCGCCGCCGCGCTCTCGCGCACCACGAGCCGCGTCGGCACGATGCGGTCGCCCGACGGCTCGCGTCCCTCGAGCATCTCGAGCAGCACCTGCATGGAGCGGCGGCCGATCTCGGTGAAGTCCTGGTGCACCGTGGTGAGCGGCGGCCAGAACGAGCTCGACTCCTCGGTGTCGTCGAAGCCGACCACGCTGATGTCGCCCGGCACGTCGCGGCCGAGCTCGTGCAGCGCGTGCATGATCCCGAGCGCCATCTGGTCGTTCGCCGCCACGATCGCGGTGATGTCGGCCCGCTGCCCGAGCTCCCGCCCGATGCGGTAGCCGGACGCCGTGGTCCAGTCGCCCTGCGCCGGATCCTCCGGCGCGAGCCCCGCGTCGGCCATGGTCGCGCGCCACTCGGCCGCGCGCCGGGCCGCCGAGTAGGAGGTGGAGGGACCGGCGACGTGCACGATCGCGGTGTGCCCGAGATCCAGCAGGTGCTGCGTGACGAGCCTGGTGCCCTGCTCCTGGTCGGTGTCGACGACCACGAACGGGTCGCCCGCGTCGGAGTCGATGATCACGACGGGCAGGCCCACGGGGATGATCACGTCGGCCCGGTCGAGCATGTGCGCCTCGATGATGATGACGACGCCGTCGACCGCTTCCTCCTGCAACCGGCTGAACGCGCCGGCCACCTCGCCCTCGGTGGGGTGCGGCACCGGCATGAGCGTGATCGTGTACCCGGCGCCGGACGCCGCGGTCACGATCGCGTCGAGCGTGCGCATGTTCCCGAGGGTCGAGAGCGTGAACATGATGATGCCGATGCTGCGGAACCGACCGGTCTTCAGCGCCCGGGCCGCGCTGTTCGGCCGGTAGCCGAGCTCGGCCATCGCGTCCACCACGCGCTGCCGGGTCGTGGCCTCCACGTTCTGCGCTCCGTTGGACACGCGGGAGACCGTCTGGGCGGACACCCCGGCGTGCGCCGCGACGTCCGCCATCGACACGGTGCGGCCGCCGGGCGTGCGCCGGCCACCCGACTTGACGGCCGACGGTGGAGATGTCATGGTTGCGAGCATCACAGATGTTTGCGCAAACACCCAATCCTCCCGAAGGGGGCGCGGGGCCTCCCGACGGGGGTGACGGCGCGGAGATCCCCCGACGAAGTGGATGCACATGACGACGATGTCACCCTCGGCCACCCGGCCGAAGGCGCCCGACGCGGCCCGCCCGAGCGGCGCCCCGATGCGACGCGACAAGCGCCGCTGGACAGGACTGGGCTTCGTCGCCCCGTTCCTCGTGGTCTTCCTGGTCGTGCTCATCGCACCCGTCGGCTACTCGATCTACCTCAGCCTGTTCCAGGAGCGGATGATCGGCGGCAACTCGTTCGTCGGCATCGCCAACTACACGCAGGCCCTCAACGACCCGAAGTTCTGGGACGCGCTCGGCCGCGTCGCGCTCTTCCTCGTGGTGCAGGTGCCGATCATGCTGGCCATCGCGCTGTTCGCGGCGCTCGCGCTCGACTCGGCCCGCCTGCACTTCACGGCGTTCTTCCGCATCTCGATCTTCCTGCCCTACGCCGTCCCCGCGGTCGTCGCGGCCCTCATGTGGGGCTTCATCTACGGCAACCGCTTCGGCCTCGTCGGCAACATCGAGCAGGCCACCGGCTGGGACCTGCCCGACCTGCTCTCGCAGAGCTGGATCCTCGCGTCGATCGGCAACATCGTCACGTGGGAGTTCGTCGGCTACAACATGCTGCTGTTCTACGCGGCCCTCCGCGTCATCTCGCCCGACCTCTACGAGGCCGCCGAGCTCGACGGCGCCGGCCCCTTCCGCATCGTCACCGGCATCAAACTGCCCGCCATCCGCGGCGCGCTCGTCATCGGCGTGATCTTCTCGATCATCGGCAGCTTCCAGCTCTTCAACGAGCCGAACATCCTGCAGACGCTGGCGCCGAACGGGATCAGCTCGTTCTTCACGCCGAACATGTACGCCTACAACCTGTCCTTCGCGGGACAGCAGTTCAACTACTCCGCCGCCATCGCGATCATCATGGGCGTCCTGACGATGGTGGTCGCCTACGTGGTGCAGCTCGTCGGCACCCGGAAGGACAGCTGACCGTGTCGACCCTCACCGGTACCCCCCTCGCCGCGCCCGACGCCGGCACGCCCGTCCGCGACGCGCCCGCCGAGCGCACGCCGAAGCGCCGCCGCTCCGCCGGCGCCCCGCGCGAGCGCCGCAGCATCGTGCTCACCATCGTGATGTCGCTGCTGCTCATCTACTCCGTGCTGCCGCTGTTCTGGCTGCTGGTCAACTCGACCAAGACGCAGGACGCGCTCTTCAGCTCGTTCGGCCTCTGGTTCTCGGGCGACTTCGCGCTGTGGGACAACATCCAGGGCGTCCTGACGTACGGCAACGGCGAGTTCGTCCGCTGGCTCGGCAACACGCTGATCTACGTGGTCGTCGGAGCGGGCGGCGCCACGCTGCTCGCGACCCTCGCGGGCTACGGCCTCGCGAAGTTCGACTTCCCGGGCAAGAAGATCGTGTTCGCGGTGGTGCTCGGCGCCGTCGCGATCCCCGGCACGGCCCTCGCGGTGCCGACCTTCCTGCTGTTCAGCCAGATGGGCCTCACGAACACCCCGTGGGCGATCATCCTGCCGTCGCTCATCAGCCCCTTCGGCCTGTACCTCATCTGGACCTACGCGGTCGACTCGGTGCCGACCGAGATCCTCGAGGCGGCCCGGATGGACGGCTCGAGCGAGATCCGCACCTTCTTCACGATCAGCCTGCGGCTCCTCAGCCCCGGCCTCATCACGGTGCTGCTGTTCTCGATCGTCGCGACGTGGAACAACTACTTCCTCCCCCTGATCATGCTGAGCGACTCCCGCTGGTACCCCCTCACGGTGGGCCTCAACCAGTGGAACGCGCAGTCCACCACCGTGGGCGGCCAGCCGATCTACAACCTCGTCATCACGGGCTCGTTCCTCGCGATCATCCCGATCGTGATCGCGTTCCTCTTCCTCCAGCGCTACTGGCAGTCCGGCCTCTCGGCCGGCGGCGTCAAGGCGTAGCTCCCCGCACGACAGCACCTCCCCTCACCACCACGAAGAAGTGAAAGGCACCACCATGTCCCTCTCGTTCCCCCGCAGGGCGAAGCGCGCCATCGCGCTCGGTCTCGGCATCGTCCTCGCGGGCTCCCTCGCGGCGTGCTCGTCCGGGTCGGGCGGCGCCAGCGCCGACTCCGCGTCCGCCGACGACCTCGCGAAGGCGCTCGACACGCAGTCCTCCATCACCGTCTGGGGCTGGGCCCCGGCGATCAAGCCGATCGCGGAGGCGTTCGAGAAGGAGCACCCGAAGATCACGGTCGACGTGCAGAACGTCGGCACCGGCGCCGACCAGTACACGAAGCTCCAGAACGCCATCAAGGCGGGCAAGGGCGCCCCCGACGTGGCGCAGATCGAGTACTTCGCGATCCCGCAGTTCGCGCTCGGCAAGTCCCTCGCCGACCTCTCGGGCTACGGCTACTCCGATCTGAAGGACCAGTTCACGGCGTCCACCTGGAACGCGGTCACCGAGGGCGACGCGCTCTACGCGCTGCCGCAGGACTCGGGCCCCATGGCGATGTTCTACCGCCAGGACGTCTTCGACAAGTACGGCATCGCCGTCCCCACCACGTGGGACGAGTACGTGGCCGCCGCGGAGAAGATGCACGCGGCCGACCCGAACCAGTTCATCACCAGCGACTCCGGCGACGCCGGCTTCACCACGAGCATGATCTGGCAGGCCGGCGGCCACCCCTACAAGGTCGACGGCGACAAGGTCACCATCGACATGCAGGACGCGGGCGCCAAGAAGTACACGGCCATGTGGAACCAGCTCGTCGCCAACGGCTCGCTCGCCCAGACGCCCGGCTGGACCGACGAGTGGTTCCGCGGCCTCGGCGACGGATCCATCGCGACCCTGATCACCGGCGCCTGGATGCCCGGAAACCTCATCGCGCAGGCGACCGAGGGCTCGGGCAAGTGGCGCGTCGCGCCCATGCCGCAGTACACCGCGGGTGACACCGCGACGGCGGAGAGCGGCGGATCCTCCATCGCCGTCATGCAGCAGTCCGAGAACAAGCTCGTCGCGGCGGAGTTCGCGAAGTTCACGACGGCCGACGAGCAGGGTCGCCAGATCTCGTTCGACGCCGGCGGCTTCCCGTCCACCACGGCGGACCTGAACAGCCCCGAGTTCCTCGCCGAGACGCCCGAGTACTTCGGCGGCCAGAAGATCAACGAGGTGCTCAGCGCGGCCTCGAAGGAGGTCGTCCCGGACTGGCAGTACCTGCCGTTCCAGGTGTACACGAACAGCGTCTTCAGCGACTCGGCCTCGGCCGCGTACTCGAACGGCACCTCTCTCGACCCCGTCCTCGAGGCGTGGGGCAAGGCGGCCGCCGAGTACGGCCAGCAGCAGGGCTTCACCGTCGACGTGAAGTAGCGAGACCCGTACGACGAGGGGAGGTGCGACGCGAGTCGCGCCTCCCCTCTCCCATGCCACCCCCTGTACCCCTGAGGACACGACCATGCCCGGCCTCCCCGCCACCAGCACCCGCTTCCGCATCGGCGCCGACGACTTCGAGCTCGACGGCCGCCCGCACCGCGTCATCGCGGGCGCGCTCCACTACTTCCGCGTGCACCCCGACCAGTGGGCCGACCGGATCCGCAAGGCGCGCCTCATGGGCCTCGACACCATCGAGACGTACGTCGCCTGGAACGCGCACTCCCCCGAGCGCGGCGTGTTCGACACGAGCGCCGGGCTCGACCTCGGCCGCTTCCTCGACCTGGTGCACGCCGAGGGCATGCACGCGATCGTGCGCCCCGGCCCCTACATCTGCGCGGAGTGGGACGGCGGCGGGCTGCCCGGCTGGCTGTTCGAGGATCCGGCCGTCGGGGTCCGCCGCAGCGAGCCGCTGTACCTCGCGGCCGTCGACGAGTTCCTGCGGCGCGTGTACGAGATCGTGGCGCCGCGGCAGATCGATGCCGGCGGGCCCGTGATCCTCGTGCAGATCGAGAACGAGTACGGCGCGTACGGCGACGACGCCGAGTACCTCCGCCACCTGGTCGACCTCACCCGGGAGTCGGGCATCATCGTGCCGCTCACGACCGTCGACCAGCCCACCGACGAGATGCTCTCGCGCGGCAGCCTCGACGAGCTGCACCGCACCGGATCCTTCGGCTCGCGCGCCACCGAGCGCCTCGCGACCCTGCGCCGCCACCAGCCGACCGGCCCGCTCATGTGCAGCGAGTTCTGGGACGGCTGGTTCGACCACTGGGGCGAGCACCACCACACGACCTCCGCCGCGGACGCGGCCGCCGAGCTCGACGCGCTGCTCGCCGCGGGCGCGTCCGTGAACATCTACATGTTCCACGGCGGCACGAACTTCGGCTTCACGAACGGCGCCAACCACAAGGGCACGTACCAGTCGCACGTCACCTCGTACGACTACGACGCCCCGCTGGACGAGACCGGATCCCCCACGGCCAAGTTCTTCGCCTTCCGCGACGTGATCTCGGGTTACCGGTCGGTGCCCGACGAGGTGCCCGCGCAGCGCGGCGACGCGCCCGCCTTCCAGGTGGCGTTCGACCGGGCGGTGCCGCTCGCCGAGCTCGTGGCGGACGGCGTCGCCGGGGCGTCCCGGTCGACGGAGGCCGTGCCGTCGATGGACGCGCTCGGCGTCTTCCGCGGGTTCGCGCTGCACCGCGTCGTGCTGCCCGCGGGCGGCCGCACGCGCGTGCTGTCCTTCGGCGAGGTGCGCGACCGGGCCGTGGTGTCGGTGGACGGCGTGCGCGTCGGCGTGATCCAGCGCGACCAGCACGAGACGGCGATCGCGGTGCCGCCCGGCCGGATCCTCGAGGTTCTAGTGGAGGACCAGGGGCGCGTGAACTACGGCGTGCGGATCGGCGAGGCGAAGGGCCTCATCGGGCCGGCGCGGCTCGACGGCGAGGAGCTGACCGGCTGGGAGAGCGCGCCGCTCGACCTCGGGGCGATGGCGGCGGCGGTCACGGCGCTGGCTGCTTCCGCGGACGCCGCCGGGTCGGACGCGCCCGTCAGCGTGCTCGACGGGCCGGTGCTCGCGCACGCGTCGTTCGACGTGGACGCGCCCGCCGACCTGTTCCTCGACACGCGCTCGTGGGGCAAGGGCGTCGCCTTCGTCAACGGCTTCGCGCTCGGCCGCTACTGGACCCGCGGGCCGCAGCACACGCTCTACGTGCCGGGCGCGCAGCTCCGCGCGGGCCGCAACGACCTCGTGGTGTTCGAGACGGGCGCGGCGGCGGATCCCGTCGTGGCGTTCCTGGCGCAGCCGGAGCTGGGGCACCTGGAGTCGTAGGGCGGGGCGGGCGGGCGCTCAGCTGACGAGCTTCTCGGCGACGAGGAGCTCGTGCACCGCGCGACGGACGAGCTCCGCCTGCTCCAGCCCGCTCCGCCGCTCCAGCTCCCGGAAGGCAGCGAAGTCGGCGGCGGGGATGACGGCGTGGACGACCGGCTCGGAGGCCGGGATCGCGTCCGGATCCGCTTCCCCGTCCGCGCGCTTCGCCGCCTCGTACCGCCGCGCATCCTCGATCGCCTGCTGGATGGCCTCCATCGAGCCGTACTCGCGGAGCATGAAGGCCCGGCCGTAGGCGGCCGCGGCCTCGCCGGTCAGCACCCAGCCCGGTTCGGGCATGGGCTCGTCCGGGTCGGTGAGGCGCCGAGCCAGCTCCTCGTGCTCGTCATCCCTCATGTCGGTCATCCGGGTGCTCCTCTCGGTAACGGCGGTACTTCGGGCCCAGCGGCATGGCGTGGAACACCAGCGCCTCGCGTCCGGCGGGGAAGTGCCGGACGAGGATCTCCACCTCGCGCTCCGTCTGCCCGTGCGGGTGGCCGATGTACAGGACCACCATCCCGCCCTCCGTCGTCGACCCGCCGAGACGAGAGACGTACGTGGGATGGAGGAGCACGTGCACCTGGTCGTCATGGGGAACGCCGTGCTTCTCGGACGAGGGCGCCCATCGCGGTGTCATGGCCGCACCATGTCGGCGGGTGCGCGCCCAATGTAGCCGACCAGCGCATCCGGGGACCAGGGGGTGAAGCCGGCATCGGGGAGGAGCGGACGCCCCGTGTGAGAGCCGGGGGAAGTGGGTACGGGCCGGGTGGCGCGCGAGCGCCCCCGCCCGCGCCTCCCGCCGGGCCGCCGACCCGCACGAGGAGACCTGTGACCACGGACACCGCACTCGACATCGACGACCTGATCGACCCCGAGGAGGTCGAGGCCGGGCCGGGGACGCTGCGGATCACGGATCCGCGCGACGGCTCGCTCGTCGGCGCGATCGACGCGTCGAGCCCCGAGGAGGTCGACGCCGCCGTGGGCCGCTCGGTCGCTGCGTCCGCCGCCTGGGCCGCGATGCCGCCCGCGCAGCGCGGCCAGGCCGTGCGCCGCGCCGCGCACGCGCTCGCCGAGCACGCGGAGGAGCTCGCGGAGCTCAACGAGCGCGAGACTGGCAAGCCGCACGGCGACGCGCTCGGCGGCGTCGGCGCGGGCGTCGACACGCTGCTGCAGTACTCCGAGCTCGGGCCGGTCCACCGCGGCACCTCTCTGCTCGGCACGCTCCCCAACGTCGACTTCTCGGTGCCCAGGCCCCGCGGCGTCACGGTCGCGCTCACGCCGTGGAACGACCCGGTGGCGGTGGCCGCGGGGATCATCGGCGCGGCGCTCGTGATGGGCAACACCGTGATCCACAAGCCGAGCGAGCGCTGCCCGCACACCGGCGAGCTGCTCGGCCGGATCCTCGCCGAGGCCCTGCCCGAGGGCGTGCTCGTCTCCGTGGTCGGCGGCGGCGACGTCGGCGACCAGCTCGTCGCGCACGAGGACACGCGCGTGGTCGCGCACGTCGGATCCACCGCCGCGGGCGAGGCCATCGCGCGCCGCGCCGCCGGCACGCCCACCCACGTCATCCGCGAGAACGGCGGCAACGACCCGCTCCTCGTGGACGCGGGCATCGACCCCGAGTGGGCCGCCGCGCAGGCCGCCCTCGGCTCCTTCGCCAACGCCGGCCAGATCTGCACCTCGGTCGAGCGGATCTACGTGCACCGCGACATCGCCGACCGCTTCACCGCCGCGCTCGTCGCCGAGGCCGAGCGCTGGAACTCCTCCGGCGGCCTCGGCCCGCTCGTCGACGAGCGCATGCGCTCCGCCGTCCACGAGCAGGTGTCCGAGGCGCTCACCGAGGGCGCCCGCGCGCTCGTCGGCGGTCACGTGCCGGACGGGCCCGGATCCCGCTACCCCGCCACCGTGCTCGTCGACTGCACCGACGACATGACCGTGATGACGGCCGAGACGTTCGGCCCGGTCGCGGCCGTGCGCGTGGTCGAGGACTTCGACGAGGCGCTCGCCCGCGCCGCCGACGACCGCTACGGCCTCGCCGCGAGCGTGCTCACCGCGTCGATGGAGCACGCGCAGCGCGCCGCGGCCGAGCTGCCCGTCGGCACGATCAAGGTCAACGGCGTCTTCGGCGGCGCGCCCGGCGGCGCCGCGCAGCCCCGCGGCCGCAGCGGATCCGGCTTCGGCTACGGCCCCGAGCTCCTCGACGAGATGAGCACCACGACCGTCGTGCACCTCGGGCTCCCCGTGCTCGACGCGGGCGACGCGCCGGCCGTCACCACCCCGGCCGAGGACGCCTCCGGCTCCGTCAGCACCGACGCGGGCGACGCGCGATGACGAGCGAGCTGCGCGGGATCATCGGCCTCCTCGCCGAGCGACGCCCGACCGTCACGGTCATCGGCGACGTCATCCTCGACGAGTGGTGGCGCGGCCACAGCGACCGGATGACCCGCGAGGCGCCGGCGCCCGTGGTGGACGTGACCGAGCGGATCCAGTCGCTCGGCGGCGCCGCGAACACCGCCGTGAACCTCGCGAGCCTCGGCGGCACCGTGCGCATGGTCGGCCTCGTCGGCCAGGACGCCGCGGGCGACCGCGTGCGCGACCTGCTCGTCGCAGCGGGCGTCGACGTCACCGGCCTCGTGCACTCGCCGCGCCTGCGCACCACCACCAAGACCCGCATCGTGGGCGACGACCAGGTGATCGTGCGCGTCGACGACGTGCACCGCGGATCCGTGCACCGCGACGACGCGCGCGCCCTCGCCCGCGCGGCGCTCGAGGCCACCGCGGGCGTCGACGCCGAGATCGTCTCCGACTACGGCACCGGCACGCTGCACGGCGTGGTGCTCGAGTCGCTCGCCGCGCGCGAGCGCCGCCCCGGCCTCACGGTCGTGGACGCGCACGACCCCGCCATCTGGGCGCCGCTCCGCCCCGACCTCATCACGCCCAACGCGGGCGAGGCCGGCCGCCTCGTCGAGCGGCCGCTCGCGCGCGACGAGGACCGGGCCGCGGTCGTCGCCGGGCTCGCCGACGCGGTGCTCGCCGCATCCGGATCCGCGACCGCCGTCGTCACGCTCGACCGCGACGGCACCGTCGTGCTCGGCGAGGGCGAGCCGTACCGCACGCGCGCGCACCCCGTTCCCGAGAAGCAGGCGTCCGGCGCGGGCGACACGTTCGTCGCCGCCCTCACGCTCGCGCGCGCCGTCGGCCTCCCGCTCCACGTGAGCGCCGACTTCGCGCAGGCCGCGGCCGACGTGGTCGTGCGCCTCCCCGGCACGTCCGTGTGCTCCGCCGCGACCCTCGCCGACCACCTCGGCGAGACGCGCTCGCGCACCGTCTCGCAGGCCGAGCTCGTCGAGCTGGTGGCGACCGAGCGCGAGAGGGGCCGCCGGATCGTCTTCACGAACGGCTGCTTCGACGTGCTGCACCGCGGCCACACCACCTACCTCCGGCAGGCGAAGCGGCTCGGCGACGTGCTCGTGGTGGCGCTCAACAGCGACGACTCCGTGCGGCGGCTGAAGGGATCCGACCGGCCGGTGAACACCGCCGAGGACCGCGCGGGCGTGCTCGCCGAGCTGTCCTGCGTCGACGTGATCACCGTGTTCGACACCGACACCCCCATCCCGCTGCTCGAGGCGGTGCAGCCCGACGTCTACGCGAAGGGCGGCGACTACACGCCCGAGATGCTCGACGAGACCGCGGTCGTGCGCGGGTACGGCGGCGAGGTGTCGATCCTCGGGTACGTGCCGTCGCAGTCGACGAGCTCGATGGTGGACCGGATCCGCGCCTCGGCCCCCGACCCCGGGTTCACCCGGCCGGCGGGCACGGCCACGTCCGCGCCGAGCGTCCCGTCCGCCGGCCCCGACGCCTCCGCGTCCGCCCCCGAGACGGATCCGGAGCCCGCCCCGGGAGCTCCCCGGTGACCGCCGGCCGCAGCCGCCGCTGGTCAGGCGAGTGGGGCGCCCGCCGCGCGCCCGACGCGCCCGCCATCGACGTGCTCGTGCCCACCGCGGGCCGCACGGCCGAGCTCGCCGTGACGCTGTCGGGCCTCGCCGGGCAGGACGATCCGCCGTTCCGCGTGATCGTCAGCGACCAGTCCGACGGATCCCGCGCCGCCGCCGAGCCCAGCGTCCAGGGCATGGTGCGCGTGCTCCGGGCGCAGGGCCGCGAGGTGGAGGTCGTGTCGCACCTGCCGCGTCGCGGGATCGCCGAGCACCGGGCGTCGCTCCTCGCGCGCGCCACCGCCGACGCCGTGCTGTTCCTCGACGACGACGTCTGGCTCGAGCCCGGCATGCTGCGGCGGATGCACGACGCCCTCGAGACGCTCGACATCGGCTTCGTGGGCGCCGCCGTCCAGGGCCTCAGCTACCTCGACGACCGGCGGCCGCACGAGTCCACCGCCTTCACCCCGTGGGGCGACGCCGTCGAGCCGGAGCGCGTCCGCCGCGACACCCCGGGCTTCGACCGCTGGCCCCTGCACAACGCCGCGAACCTCGCCCACATCGCGGCCGACCTCGACCTCGAGGTCGACACCTGGCTCGCCTACCGGATCGCGTGGGTCGGCGGCTGCGTGCTCTACCGCCGCCGCGCGCTCGTGGAGACGGGCGGCTTCGACTTCTGGGACCGGCTGCCCGCCGACCACTCGGGCGAGGACGTCGCCGCGCAGTGGCGGGTGATGGAGCGCTTCGGCGGCGCGGGGATCGTCCCGAGCGGCGCCGTGCACCTGGAAGCGCCGACCACGCTGCCCGTCCGCGAGGTCGACGCCTTCGACGTGGTGTTCGCGTCGGAGTCGCCGGAGTCGCCGGATCCCCAGGAAGAGCACCTAGGCGACGCGCCCGCCGAGGAGTCGACTCGATCCGTGGGCGACGCGATCCCTCGCGCCGACCGCTCCTGATCACCGACGAGAGGACACCCCATGGCCATCAACCCGATCGAGCTCCAGAAGCACTTGAGCGGCCTCGACTACCCGGCGTCGAAGGACGCGATCGTGAAGAAGGCGGAGGAGTCGGGCGCCGACTCCGACGCGCTCGACGCGCTCCGGAAGATCGAGGACAAGGAGTACGACGCGCCCACCGCGATCAACTCCGCGGTCTCCGACGCGAGCTGATCCGCTCCCGCGCGACGCGCGACGGCCCCCGTCCTCCTGGTGAGGACGGGGGCCGTCGTGCGTGGCGGGCCGGCGTCAGGGCCGGGCCGGTCTCAGGGCCGGGCCAGCCTCAGGGCCGGGCCAGCCTCAGGGACGGGCCGGTCTCACGGCCGGGCCGGCCTCAGGGCCGGTACTGCCGCGGCTTGTCGAAGCCGATCGGGTCGTCGTTCGACGGATTCGACCCGCTGCCGCCGAGCCGGACCTTGCCGAGCACGTAGAGGATCCGCATGAGGGCGCGGCCGAGGAGGCGGAGGACGGTCATGTCCCGACCGTATCCGAGCCGGTCCGCGCGCCGGAAGGGCGGACGCGGGACGGGGGCGCCGGGCCCACCGACCGGGCGCGACGCGGCCCCGGCCCTCGCGAGGAGGACCGGGGCCGCGGGTCGTTCGAGCGTGCGCCTAGCGGCCGCCGAGCTTGTCGTCGGCGACGTCGCCGGCCTTCTCCGCGGCGCCGTCGGACTTGCCGCCGGTCGCCTGGCTGGCGGCGTCCTGGCCCTTGTCGATGGCGCCGTCCGTCACCTGCTCGCCCTTGTCGCTGTCCATGAAGCCCTTGGCCTTGTCGGCGAGATCCGCCATGTCGTCCTCCTCCATCGGTGGATGCGCCGCGATCCGGGCGCCCCTCCACCCTGCTCCGATCCGGCGCGCGTGTCATGGTGCGCGCGATGCGGGAGGCTGGATCCATGGAGCGCATCGACCCCCGCCGCCTCGCCGCCGTCCTCGCCGACCCCGAGATGCGCGCCGCGTACGCGCGCGTCGTGCTCGGATCCACCCTCGACGACGCCCTCGCGCACCTGTCGCCCGCGCGCCGGCGGAAGGCGTCCGCGGCGCTCACCGGCTCCGGCCTCGTGGCGGTCGACCCCGACGGCGGCGCGACCGCGCCCGACGCCGTCTTCCGCGCGATCCTCGCCCAGCAGCCGGCGACGCCGCCGGCCCAGGGCGTCGAGCGCTTCCTCCGCGACGGCCGCATCGCGCAGTGGCCCGCGAGCCCCGCCGACCTCGACGCGCTGCTCCGGCACGTCGTCGCCCAGGTGCTGGACCCCGAGGAGGTCCTCGACGAGAAGGCCCTCACCGAGCGCCTCCTGCGCCTCACCGACGACCACGCCCTGCTCCGCCGCCACCTGGTGGACGCGGGCCTCGTGCTGCGGACGCGCTCGGGGTCGGAGTACGCGCGGGCGGAGGCGGGCGCAGACGCGGAGGCGGACGCTGCGAACGCAGAGGCGGAGGCGAATGCTGCGGACGCGGACGCGGCCAGCCCGACGGGCGCGACCGCCTAGCGCCCGCGGTCCGCGCGCGCCGGGCCGACCCGGCCCGGTGTCGTCCGCGTGGGTGTCGTCCGGCCCGCCCGCGTGATGCCCGGCAGCGGCCGCGCCTGCGGCACCTTCGCCGTCGGCCCCGACCGCGTCGGCACCAGCGGCCCGCCCCGCGACGCCCGCGACATGTCCGTCTCCAGGACCGGCGGCGCCTTCGCCTCGGCCTGCTCCGCCGTCGTGCGGTACACCCGGTACCGCGACACCGCCGGTGACTCCTCCGCGACCATCCGCGCGTTCGCCTCCGGACGCGACCGACCATCCGGCCCATCGAACACGTTGCGCGCGAAGTCGGACGGCACCCACCGGCCACCGAGTCCCTCACCTCGCCGAGCTGCCTCATTGCCGTCCAGCCACCGCTGCCGGATCCGGGCCTCGGACACCTCGAACGGCACCTCCACATCGACCACCTGCACGTCGTACCCGGCGGCCTCCAACTGCGCCGAGATGCTCCGCGCCTTGTCCGCCGACCCCAACACCGTGTCGATCACAACGTTGTCACCACGTTTCACCGAGTCGGAGCGAGCGCGACCGGCGAGATACGACGACTCCTCATGCACCAGCGATGCCAGCTCCAGGGGTTGGTGGGCGGCGCCGATCTGCGGATGATCACGTACTGCGCGAGGAACGATGTCGGAGTCGTAGCTCCGATCGCGGATCGCCTCAGCCAGCAGAGCCTCCTTGAAGCCGTCGGCATCGATGATGAGGAACTGCCGCTCCCGGTCGCCCAGGATCTGCCGTCGCGCGTAAGTCTTTCCCGCGCCGGGCGGTCCGGCCATCACGATCGCGCGCCGTTCTTGTCGGAGATCGGGCACAGCTGCCCGCGCGTCGGAGATCAGGCGTTCATGCAGCTCGTCGCGACTCTCGGTCGGGCCGGCGCCATCCCACCACCGCGGGTTGCTGATCGTCGCATGGGGACCGGTCGGACTCAGCGGACCATCCGGACGGGAGAGCTCTCGGAGGGCTGCCAGCCTGTTCTCCTCGGCCTGACTGAGCACGGATCAGCTCATCCCGAGTCGCCGTGACCGGACCTCGCTGTAGACAGACCCGTCGATGTATCCGTCCCACCGCGCTTGCGATACTTCCGACCAAGCACCCGGCCGCTCGACGGCGAGGTCGTCTCCCGGGTCCGTCGCATCGCGCGGCACGTACGGATACCGCGCCAGCTCATCCACCAGCCGCTCCCGATCGATCAGCCCCACCGCGTACCGCTCGCAGATCTCCATCGGCAACGCACCCGAGAACCCCTCCAGCGGCAGGCTCACCTCGCGCGCCGCACGCAACCGCGCGACATCCTCCCGACGGAACACCCGCAGCTCCCGCGCCAGCTCCTCCTCGGAACGCCCGGCATCCAGCAGCCGCCGCACCTCCCGCAGGTAGTCCAGCTCGGCCAGACGGAACCGCAGCAGCGCCGACGCCGCCGGAGCCACCTCCTCGGGAACATCCCCTGCACTCATGAACCGATCACCTTCCTCGTCATCTCCCTCTCCCTCTGCCCGCACCAGTCGATCTCGACGGCCCGACCGCCCGCCGGATCCCCGGCAGCGCCCGCGCCTGCAGCACCTCCGCCGCTGGCCCCGTTCGCGTCGGCACCAACGGCCCACCCCGCGTCGCCCGCGTCATGTCCGTCTCGAGACTCGGACCCGTGCCCGCCTCGGCCTGCTCCGCCGTCGTCCGGTAGACGCGATACCGCGACACCGCCGGCGACTCCTCCGCCACCATCCGCGCGTTCGCCTCCGGCCGCGAACCGCCGCCCGGCTCCCCGTACACCCACGCCCCGAACTCGCTCGGCACCCACCGACCCCCGAGGCCCTCGCCCTTCTCCGCGAGCGCGTTGCCCTCGCGCCACCGCGTCCGGATCCGCTCCTCCGACACCTCCCGCGGCACCTCCACGTCCACGACCTGAACGTCGTACCCGGCCGCCTCCAGCCGCCGAGCGAGGTCGCGGGCCTTCGCGTCCGACGAGAGCACAGTGTCGAGGATGACGTCGTCCCCGTCAGCCAGGCACTGGCGCTCAAGCCGTCGGGCGAGGTAGTCCGACTCCTCATGCACCAGCGACGACAGCTCCATGGGGAAGAAGCGCTCGCCCTCGGCCTCACGCCGTCGGACGGCGTCGGGGACCACCCACCGCTCGTAGGTGCCGTCCGCCTCCGCCTGGGCGAGGAGATCGACCTTGAACTCGTCAGGGTCGATCACGACGTACTCGTTCGCCCGGGAGCCCAACAGTTCGTCCCGTGCCCTCGACTTGCCCGCTCCCGGCGGGCCAGCCATCAGGATCGCCCTGCGGTTCTGTCGCACGCCCGGCCGAGCAGCCCGCTTCTCCGCCAGCAGACGGTCGTGGAGCACCTCGCGGTCGTACTCGGGCCGCCCGTCGGTCCACCACTCGGGATTGCGCGTCGTCGCCGATGCGGAGTCGAGCGTGAGCGGGCCCCCCGGCCGTGACATCTCTCGTAGCGATGCTAGGTGCTCCTCATCGGACGCGGATGCCACGCGTCACTCCGGCTTCGTGCGGGTGAGCTCGAAGATCTCCTTGTACACCTGGTCGTCGATGAGTCCGCGCCTTCTCGCGTCCGACACCTCCGCCCAGATGCCCGGCGCCTCGATCGCGATCCAGTCGAGCGCATCCGGCGTCGGACCCGGCACGTACGGGTACCGGGCCAGCTCGTCCACCAGCCGCTCCCGATCCAGCATGCCGGCCGCGTAGCGCTCGCAGATCTCGTACGGCAGCGCCCCCGAGAACCCCTCCAGCGGCATGCTCACGTCGCGCGCCCCACGAAGCCGGGCGAGATCCTCCGGGCGGAACACCCGCAGCTCCCGCGCCAGCTCCTCCTCGGGACGCCCGGTATCCAGCAGCCGCCGCACCTCCCGCAGGTAGTCCAGCTCGGCCAGACGGAAACGGAGCAGCGCCAGCGCCGCCGGCGCGACCTCCTCGGGAACATCGCGTGCGGTCATGCGGCAGCCTCCTCGTGCGGGTGGACGGGTACGTGGTCGGGCAGGGGCCGCGCGCACGGCCGAGCGGCCGTCGAGCGGATCCGGGTGCCGGAAGCAGCCAGGCTAGGGCAGCCGGCGACACCGCGGTCGCCGGGTCGCACCGCGCGCGTCAGCTCGCCGCGCGGCCGCCCTTCGGGACGAAGTCCGCGCGCTGGTTGCTCGTCTCCTCGAGGAGCCGCCGGACGGCCGCCTTCTCGATCAGCCAGCGGCCGCCGGGCCGCATGGCCGGGATCACGCCGTCGCGCAGCCAACCGAGGATCGCCGGGCGGCTCTTCTGGAACAGCTCCATGAGGTCGCGGTGCGTGAGGTGGTCGGGGTAGGCGTCGAGCGGATGCGGGTACGGCTCGTGCGGCGGCACCGGCACGGTCGACGTCGACTCGAGCCACTCGCGCACCTCGGAGCGGAACGCGATCCACGAGTGCGAGATGCGGTAGCCGGGGATGATGCCCTTCGCGAACCAGAGGCTCACGGTCGTCTGGCCGATCTGCAGGATCCGCTGCAGGTCCGCAGACCGCAGGGTCGCCGGCAGCGCGTCCCAGGGGTCGTCGTCTGCCATGGGCGGATGCTGCTCCGGTCGCGTCGGGGACGGGATGCTCGAATTTACCCGCCTGAGCAATTATCGCCGGTCGTCCCCCGGGAGTGGCAACCCCCATCCGCTCAGCCCGTCGCATGCCGGCACTCCCCGCCGCAGAGCGTCACGCCGAACACGCCGAAGAAGGCCTCCGGATCCACGTACCCGGTCACCGGCGCCCCCTGCGTCTGCGACTGCGGCAGCGCGCTCACCCGGGCGTCGGTGGATCCGCGCGCGTCGATGCGGATGTCGAGGTGGCACCCGGTGGAGGGCCCGTTCGACCCGACCTTGCCGATCTCCTGGCCGGGCGTCACGGCGTCCCCGACGTGGACCTCCATGTCCGGCTCGTACATGTGCAGGTAGCTGATCGTGTAGCCCGCCGCCGACCGGATGGAGACCGTGTAGCCGCCCGCCGTCGTCACGCTGCCGGCCTGCGCGGCGAGCACGGGCGAGCCGCAGGAGTAGCCGGAGCGGCCCGACGCGGATCCGCTCTCCCGGGTCTGGTAGTCGTTCGCCGGGTGCCAGGAGGACGCGCCCGCCGTCGGGCTGACGCGCGGGCCGTAGCCGGAGGTCTGGTCGAAGGGCGCCTTCAGCGGGAGCACGGTGCCGCCGGCGGAGCACTCGCCGACGGGCGCGGGCGTGGCCGAGGGTTCCGGAGTGCCGGACGCGGCAGGGGTCGCCGCCGGAGCTGGGGCCGCGGTGCCCGCCAGCTGCGCGACCACGTCCTCGGCCGGCTGCTGGAACCGCCGGTAGTGGTACGGGTCCTTGTTGATCTGCACCTCGTGGATCGCGAGGGTCGGCTCGAGCGAATCCCACCCCTTCACGGTCTGCAGGCGGGCGAGGAACAGCTTCGCGCTCGACGTCGGATCCATGCGCTCCTGCACCGAGCCCCATGACGACTGCTGCTGGAAGAGGCCGAGCGAGTCGGCGATGGAGCCGTCGGGGTTCACCGCGCCGTCCCCGTAGTCGATGGCCCGGAGCGACGACTCCCCCATCGCCGCCATGACCCCGAGCACCTGCGCCTGCCGGGACAGGCCGAGCCCGGCGGCGGCGTCCATGATCGCGGCGGCGTTGTCGAGCTGGTCGCCTGCGTAGCCGTCGACGGGCGTGCGCGGCCCGGTCGACGAGGACGCCGCGCCCTGCGTCGTGCACGCGGACGCGTCGTCGCCGCCGAAGCCGAAGAGCACCAGGAAGACGATCATCCCCATCAGCGCGGCGGGCGTGCCGATGAGGATCAGGCCCCCCTTGCCGGCGCCGTTCACTTGTCGCGGACGGCCTGGATCTCGTCCGCCAGCCACGGAGCCGTGGTCGACGAGCGGACGAGCGCGACGTCGTAGTCACCGTCGTCGGTGGGCACGCGCACGATGAGGGCATAGGCGGTCGGCGCGGGCATCACCGTGCCGGTGCCGGTGCCGGTGACCGCGTGGGCCGTGAGCCGCGACGGGATGGTGGGCACGAACGCGACCGCGCCCTGCTGCGACAGGAGCGGCGTCATCTGCCGCTCCCACTCGGCCTCGGCGATGCCCGGCTGCGCGTAGGTGCGCATGACCCGGTCGGCCGCCGCGAGCGCGGACGCCTGCGCGGCGGCGTCGGCGGTGGGCTCGGGCTCGGCCGCGGCGCCGTCGTCCGTCGCGCCCGGGGAGGAGGTGCCGGAGTCCGCGTCGTCGCCGGTCGTGCCCGCGGCGCCGGCGACGCCCGGCGAGGCGAGCGGATCCGCGGCGGCGCCCGACGCGCTCCCGTCGTCGTGCACGGTGACGCTCGCGCATCCGGCGGCCCCGAGCGCGAGGGCGGCGGCGAGCGCGACGGCACCCGCCCCGCGGACGGCGGACGAGCGCGCGGCGGGGACGCGCCGGGCGACGCCGCGCGCGACGCCCGCCCGCATCAGAGGCCCCGCGCCACGGCCGCCCCCGCGCGGAGCCAGGCCCGCTGCGTGGACGCCCGGAGCGCGCCGTAGTTGAGGACGTCCGCGCCGAGCGCCGGGTCGTAGGGCACCGTGACCACGTCGCGGGCGAGCGGCGCGAAGCCGTCGGAGATCTTGGCGAGCTCGGCGGGGGCCAGGTCGTGCTTGTGCGCGCTGACCACCACGACCGCGCGCTCCGCGAGGTCGGCGAAGTGCCCGCCGCGCTCGGCGAGCCCCTCGATGAGGAGGGCCGCCGACTCCGCGGCCTTGGCCTCGCCGATGGTGGGCACCACGATCTGGTCGGCCCGCTCGATGGCGCGCAGCCACATCGGGTCGGTCTCGTCGTTGCCCGAGTCGATGAGCACGAGCCGGTAGAACTTGGCGGCGACCGCGTGGATCAGGTCGACCGTGGTGTCGTCGAAGCGCTGCTGGGTGGCGAGCACCTCGGGCTTCGAGCGGAGCACGTCGTAGCGGTCGCGGGTCTGGTGGTGCACGAAGTGCGCGAGGTCGGCGGACTGCGCGCCCGTGCCGAGGAGCCGGTCGACTTGCGGCAGGAGGTCGAGGATGCTCGCGTCGTGCGGCCCCTGCTCCGTGCTCCAGCCGAGGGTGCCGCGCGTCTGGTTGTTGTCCCAGGCGAGGACGCCCGCACCGCCGTGCCGCGCGAAGACGGAGGCGAGGCAGATGGTGGACATGGTCTTGCCGACCCCGCCCTTGCCGTTGACGACCGCGACGGTGCGGGGACCGGGCCAGTGCTGGCTGACGAGGCGGGTCCACTCGCGCTCGCGGCGCTCGGCCTCGGACGGCGACATGCGGATCCCGAGCCGCGTGAGGGTGCCGCGCATGCCCTGCGTGGCCGGCTCCTCCACCTCCTCGCGCGTGAGGAAGGACTGGCGGGCGGCGCGGCGGGTGAGCGGCGGATCCGCGGGGGCGGCGGGAGCGGGCGCGGAGGCGGATCCCGCGGCGGGCGGCGCGGCAGGGGCGAGCGCGTGCGCGCCCGGGGCGACGGACGCGGGCCCGGACGCGGACGCCGTGACGGGCGGCGCCGCGGAGACCGCCGACGCGGCCACCGGAGCGGCGGCGGATCCCGCGGGCACGGCGGCGCCGACCGGCGCCGGCTCCCCCGCCGGCTCCGCGATCGCGTCCGTGCGGTCGAGCTCGCTGAGCGCCTCGATCGTCCCGTCGGGCCCGACCGCGAGGGCCTGCGACCCGTAGCGGTCGCGCGTCGTCAGCCGGACCGCCCGCTGCATCTGCTCCGCGGTGCCGCGCACGCTGAGGAGGATGCCGCGCCGGATCTCGTCCTCCTCCGCCTCCGCGAACGGCGTCGCGACGCCGTTGACGGTGAGGACCCCGGTGGCCCTGCCGCCGGCGGTGGGCGTGATGATGGCGTCGATGCGGGGGAACGCGGGGACGGGCGGGGCGTCGGTCATCTGCGGCTCTCGTGAGGGGGCGTCGTGCGGATCGTGCGTGCGGGACGCCGCCCGCCCATGTGGAGAGGAGCCGCGCGGACGCGGCGGGGTCGGCCAGGGTCGATGGCGGCGAGACAGTCTCGTGGAAAATGCGAGCAGGAGCAAGCACTTGCGCCCGCGCAAGCACTTTGACAGCATCACCCCTGCACCGTCCTGTCGACATCCCCCACCCGGTGGATCACGCGTGAGGCGAGCACGAGACCCGGCGGGTGGGATGGGCGAGGCATGAGCGACAGCGGCAATCCGTGGGTCATCGGCGCGCCCGCCGCGACCGAGCCCGCCCCCGCGATCGAGGCCCCGCCGCTCACGCGACGCGAGCGCCTCCGCGGCCCCCGCGCCCCGCAGCCCGCCACCGTCGCCGCCCCCGCGACCTCCGACCGGCTGCCCGTGCGAGCCCAGGCCGCGTCCGCCGCGCTGTGGTGGGTCGGCGCCCACGGCGGTGCCGGCGAGACGACGCTCGCGCGCCTCGCCGCCGGATCCCGCGCCGCGGATCACGCCTGGCCCGCGCCCGCCGCCGGATCCGCCGCCTCCCGCGTGGTCGTGGTCGCCCGCACCGACCACTCCGGCCTCCTCGCGGCGCAGCGCGTCGCCCGCGAGTGGGCCTCGGGCCAGGTCGCCGGTCTCGTCGAGCTGGTCGGCCTCGTGCTCGTGGCGGATGCGCCTGGCCGCCGCCCCAAGGAGCTCCGCCAGCTCGAGCAGCTCGTCGCCGGCGGCTACCCCCGCGCGTGGACCCTGCCGTGGATCGACGCGTGGCGCCTCGGCCCCGCGGATCCCGCCGACATGGGCCGCGAGCACCAGCGGCTCCTCGCCGACCTGCAGCTCACCTCCTCCCCCCGCTAGCCCCCCTTCCACGAGAGGTCCCCCGCATGTCCCCCACGCTCCTCGCGCTCGACGCCGTCCACCAGGCGTCCGCGCACATCCACCACGCCATGGACGCCGTCGCCATCGACGTGCCCAACGGCGACGCCCAGGCCCCCGCCGACTGGACCGAGAAGTTCGGCCGCATCATCGGCATCGCCAAGTGGGTGCTCCTCCCCCTCGCGGTGCTCTCGCTCATCGCCACCGGCGCGATGCTCTTCCGCAACAACCGGCACGAGGGCGGCGAGATCCAGGAGCGCCTCATCAAGATCGGCTTCGGCCTCTTCCTCGGACTCGGCGCCGCGTCGCTCGTGAGCTTCGTGATCGCGTAGCGCGACCTCCGACTCCCCCGCCACCCGCTCCCCGAGAGGATCCCGTTGAGCACCCCCGCCACGCCCGCACGCACGCGCCCGCTCCTGATCGCGATCGTCGCGCTCCTCTCGCTGATCCTGGTGGGCGGCGGCATCGCGGTGGCGACGGGCGCGTTCTCGGGCGGCGGGGTGCCGGTCGCGGCCCCGACTGGCGACGCGGCCGCTGCAACGGAGGCAGGCACCTCGACGAGCGCAACCGCGCTCCCGGACGGCACCGCCTCCGTGTGCGGCCTCCCGGGATACGAGGAGTCGAGCTCTCTCGCCACCGCTCCGCAGGCGCATTGGGTGATCATCGGCAACACCGCGGTCCCCCAGGACGCCACAACCACGGGGCCCGGGAAGGTCGAGGACGACGGCAGGTTCACCACCTGCTTCGCACACACGGCGGCCGGCGCCCTCTTCGCGAGCATCAACTTCCTCGCCGTCGGCACCGACTCGCGCAACTTCCCTCGCCTCTACGAACTCCTGGCGGAAGGAGATGCCCGGGACGTGGCGCAGTCGGTCGGCTCGACCAGGGAGGCGCAGGACTCGTCGGGCGACTCCGGCGCGCAGGTCTCCGGGTTCAAGGTCGACCGGTACTCCGCAGATGAAGCCACTGTCGATCTTGCGCTCTCCTACTCAGGCAACCAGCCGCAGCTGATCAGCATGCCGGTCGTCCTCCGCTGGGAGCACGGCGACTGGAAGATCGTGTTCGGCAAGGACGGCCCGCCCATCAAGCCATCCGCGCTCACGAGCCTCGGGGGCTACATCCCGTTCGCGGGGGTGTGACGCCGTGGTCGACCGCACCAGTGACATGCCCCTCGCCGTGACCGTCCAGCAGCCCCATCCCGCCCTCTCGAGAGGATCCTCATGAGCACCCCCGCCACGCCCTTTCACAAGCGCCCGCTCTGGATCGCCATCGCGGCGTTCCTCGCGCTCGTCCTCGTGGGCGGCGGCATCGCGGTGGCGACGGGCGCGTTCTCGGGCGGGGGGTCTCCCGCCGCGGCACCGACGCGCGACGCGACCGCCGCCGAGCCGGCGACGCCGGCCTCGCCAAGCGCATCCGCGCTCCCGGACGGCGCCGCCTCCGTCTGCGGCCTCCCTGGATACGAGGAGACGAGCTCGCTGGACACCGCGCCCGCGACGACCTGGAAGCTCGTCGGCACGGTCGCTGTGCCGGACGATCCCGAGGGAGCGGGCCCGGGCCGGACCGACTCGGGCGGGCTGCGCACGTGCTACGCGCACACCGCAAAGGGCGCCCTGTACGCGGTCGTCAACTACATGGGGCAGTCGACCGACGGACGACTGAGGACGCGCATCGCCGACCTTGCCGCCCAGGGTCCTGGCAAAGCGGCAGCAGCCAAGTCGCTCGCTTCCCCCAGCTCGTCCTCGGACGGACGTCTCCAGGTCGCCGGTTTCAAGATCTCGGCGTATTCGGGCTCCGAGGCGACCGTCGACGTGGCCACCGCGATCACGAGCAAGGGCGGCGCCCTCGTCAGCTTCCCGATCGTCATGCGGTGGGAGGACGGCGACTGGAAGATCGAGCTCGCCGACGACGGCACGCTCCCGCTCGACCCCTCGCAGATCCAGAGCTTGGGCGGCTACATCCCGTGGGCCGGGGCCTGAAATGTCCTGCGGGTTCGGCGATCTGGTGGGCTGCGGGACCGATGCGATCGCATCGGCCATCGAGCAAGGCGCGAAGAACACCCTCGAGCAGCTCATGGACGCCGCGCTCGAGACCTTCGGCAAGGTCGTCGCATCCCTCGGCACCATGTGGGTCTACATCCCGGGGCCGCAGTTCACGAAGGGCGAGGGCTCGACCGTCGGCTACGAGCCGAACTCGGCTGTCACGGGTGACTTCGACACGCTGCTCGGGTACATCGCGTGGATCGGGCTCATCGTCGCCGTCCTCTCGATCATCGGCTTCGCGATCCTCTACATGCGCGCCCGCTCGGCCGAGACCGGAATGGACGCCCTCGGGCGGCTCGGGCTGGTGCTCGGCGGCGTCTTCCTCATCACCAGCGCGTCGTCGCTGGTCGCCTGGGTCATTCCGAAGACGGCTCCGGACGGATCCACCACAGCCGTGGGGTTCTTGCAGAACTCCACCTGGTTCGTCGTCCTCGCGATGGCGGTCGGGTCGGTGATCCTCGCGGGCATCCGGCTGGCGTGGACGCAGCGGGCGGAGCCGGTCCGCGAGCTGCTCCGGTCCCTGGTCACCCTCGTGATGGTCTCCACCATCGGGCTCACGGTGATCCAACTGGCCGTCCGGCTCGGTGACGCCTTCGCGGTCGGCGTGCTGAACGCGGCGACCAAGTGCGATGTGGCGGACGTCGGCGGGAACTGCTTCGGCAGCAACATCGCGCTCATGATGCAGCTCACCGCGCAGTCGCCCCTGGGGACCATCGGCGTCCTGATCCTCGCCCTCATCGCGATCCTCATCTCCTACGTGCAGATCGCCATGATGATCGTCCGGTCGGCGATGCTGGTGCTGCTCGCCGGGATCCTGCCGCTCACCGCCAGCTTCACGAACACGCCGACCGGGAACCAGTGGTTCCGGAAGTCGCTGGGGTGGCTCACCGCGTTCATCCTCTACAAGCCGGCGGCCGCGCTCGTCTACGCCGCCGCGTTCCGCCTCATCGGCACCGACCTGTTCGCCAAGGACGGGCAGGGCATCTGGGCCGTGCTCACCGGGGTCGCGCTCATGCTCATTGCGCTGATCGCGCTGCCCGCGCTCATGCGGTTCATCGCGCCGATGGTCGCGCCGGCCGGCGGGGTGTCGGGTGCGGCCGTGGCGGGCGCCGTGATGGGCGGGGCCGGCGAGGCCGCGTCCGGGGCGATCAAGCAGGCCGGATCCATGGCGAGCCGCTCGAACAGCGGTGGCGGCGGCGGCGCCGGCGCGGGGGGCGGCCCCTCGGGTGCCGCCAACGCGAGCGCCGGCGCACGCAGCGGCACCGCTGCCAAGGGCGCGGCCGCCGGGGCCAAGGCCGGCGCCGGCGCGAGCGGCGCGGCGGCGGGCGGAGCGGCCGGCGGAGCCGCTGCCGCGGGCGCCGCGGTCGCCGGACCCGTCGGGCTCGCCGCGCTCGGCGTCGCGAAGCTCGCCGAGGGCGCCAAGAAGGCCGCGCACGCCACCAAGGGCGCCGTCGAGGACGCCGCGGGAGAGGGCCCCTCGGGGGCCAGGTAGGGACACGGATCCATGAGCGCCATCGAGGGCCGCGCCACCGCGCGCACGTACGGCAACTGGCGGAAGCCGCGCACCCGCGGCGTCGGCGGGCTCGGCATGTTCCCGACGATGTTCGGGTTCGCCGGGGCCGTGATGGTCATCATCGTCGCCACCAACAAGGGACTCGTCGCCGGGGTGATCACGGCGGCGGTGTTCGCCGGCGTGCTCGCCGCGGTCGCGGTCAAGGACAAGCACGGGGAGTCGGGGATGATCCGGATCATGAACCGCGCGGGCTGGCTGTTCGCCCGCAACCGCGGCGCGCACCTCTACCGCTCGGGGCCGCTGGGCTTCGCGGAGTGGGGCACGGCGCAGCTGCCGGGCCTCGCCGCGGGATCCCGCCTCACCGAGTGGAAGGACTCCTACGGCCGGCCGTTCGCGCTGATCGAGGTGCCGTCGACGAACGACTTCACGGTCGTGCTCGGGGCCGAGCCCGACGGATCCGCGCTCGTCGACCAGGAGCAGGTCGACATCTGGGTGGCCGAGTGGGGCTCCTGGCTCGAGGCGCTCGCGGACGAGCCCGGCCTCGTGGCCGCGTCCGTCACCCTCGAGACCGCGCCCGACACCGGCACGCGGCTCGCCTCCGAGGTGCTCGGCCGCATCGACGACCGCGGGTCCGACTTCTCCAAGAGCGTGCTGCGGAAGATCGTGGCCACCTACCCGGCGGGCGCCGCGACCATCAAGGCGTACGTCGCCATCACCTTCGCGGGCGCCGCGCGCACCGGCGCCGCGCGACGCAGCGCCGAGGAGGTCGGCCGCGAGCTCGCGTACCGGCTGCCCGGCCTCACGTCCGGCCTCTCCTCCACGGGCGCGGGGGCGGCCCGGCCGCTCACGGCGCAGGAGCTGTGCGAGGTGGTGCGGATCGCCTACGACCCGGCCGCCGCGATCCTCATCGACCAGGCCAACTCGGCCGGGCAGGCCACCGAGCTGTACTGGCCGGAGGTCGGGCCGACCGCGCACCAGGCCGCGTGGGACTCGTACCGGCACGACTCCGCGCTCTCGGTGTCGTGGATGATGTCGCAGGCGCCGCGCGGGAACGTGGGCGAGTCGATCCTGTCGCGCCTGCTGGCGCCGCACCGGCACATCGCCCGCAAGCGCGTGACCATGCTCTACCGGCCCATCGACCCGGCGCGCGCCGCCGCCATCGTCGAGGCCGACAAGCGCGACGCGGAGTTCCTCGTCGGGTCGACCCGGAACCCCACCGGCCGGTCGCGCAAGGACGTCATCGCCGCCTTCGCCAACGAGTCGGAGGAGTCGGGCGGCGCGGGGCTCGTCAACTTCGGCATGGTCGTGACGGCCACCGTGCAGGATCCGGCCACCATCGAGGACGCGCGCGCCGCCGTCGACAGCCTCTCCGCGCAGGCCCGCATCCGGCTGCGCCTCGTGCACGGCTCGCAGGACTCGGCGTTCGCGGCGGGCCTGCCGCTCGGCCTGGTGCTGCCGCGGCACCTCGCCATCCCGCACGACATCCGGGACCAGCTGTGATCCGCCGTCCGGCCGCCGCCCGCCGCCCGGCCGCGTCGCCCGCCGCCACTCGCCACGAGAGGAGCCGCCGTGCCCGCGCTTGACCAGGGATCCCGCAAGGTCGCCACCCGCCGCACCCGGAAGCTGGCCGCCGACGCGGCCCGCGCGGCATCGGAGGCCGAGGCCCGTCCCCCGGCGCCGCGCCCGACCCGCGAGGAGCGCCGCGCCCTCCGCGCCGCCTCCCGCTCCGAGCGGCGCCCCTCCCCGCGCGGCTGGCTCGGCCGGGCCCGCGGCGAGACCGTGCTCGTGCAGCCGGCCCCCGAGTGGCGCGGCACCACTGTGCAGGTGTGCGGCCTGTGGCCGTACGCCGTGGGATCCAGCAGCCCCATCAGCGGCGTGCCGCTCGGCCTACACCTCGACACGGGCGCGACGGTGTGCGCCGACCCGATCTCCTGGTTCCAGTCCGGGATCATCTCGAACCCGTCGATCTTCGCCCTCGGCCTCCCCGGCCTCGGCAAGTCCACCCTCATCCGGCGCATGTGCGTGGGCGGCGACGGCATGGGCTACCTGCCGCTCGTGCTCGGCGACCTCAAGCCCGACTACGTCGACATGGTGCACGCGCTCGACGGCCAGGTGATCACGCTCGGGCGCGGGCGCGGGCACCTCAACGTGCTGGATCCGGGCGGCGCGATCGAGGCCGCCGAGCAGCTGCGGGCCGCCGGCTTCGAGCAGGAGCGGCAGCGCCTCATCGCCGACGCCCACGGGCGCCGCAACACGATGGTCTCGTCGCTGCTCACGATCCTCCGCAAGCAGGCGCCCGACGACGTGGAGGAGTCGATCATCGACGCCGCCCTGCGCGTGCTCGACGACGAGTTCCCGGGCGTGCCCGTGCTCGCCGACCTGCTGCGCGTGATCCAGGACGCCCACCCCGCCGTGCGCGACGTCGCCGTCGATCGCGGCGACCTCGGGCGCTACCAGGAGATCACCCGCGGGCTCGAGGCCAGCCTCATCAGCCTCACGCGCGGTGGCCGGCTCGGCGAGATCTTCGCGCAGCAGACCGACGTGGCCATGCGGCACGACCGGCCCGTGGTCTACGACGTGTCGTCCATCGACGAGTCGGACACCGACCTGCAGGCCGCCGTGCTCCTCGCCTGCTGGTCGCAGGGCTTCGGCACCGTGAACGTCGCGACCGCGCTGGCCGACGCGGGCCTCCAGCCGCGGCGGCACTACCTCATCGTGATGGACGAGCTGTGGCGCGCCCTCCGCGTGGGCAAGGGCATCGTCGACCGCATCGACTCGCTCACGCGCCTCAACCGGCAGCGCGGCGTGGGGCTCGCGATGATCACGCACACCATGTCCGACCTCCTCGCGCTCGCCGACGAGCAGGACCGGATGAAGGCGCGCGGCTTCGTCGAGCGCGCCGGCATGGTGGTCGCGGGCGGCCTGCCGCGCGCGGAGATGTCGATGCTCACGCAGGCGGTCGCCCTCTCGCGCTCGGAGCAGGACCTCGTGATGTCGTGGCAGAACCCGCCCGGCTGGTCGCCCGACCAGGAGCCGCCGGGACGCGGGCGGTTCCTCATCAAGGTCGGCGGGCACCCCGGGATCCCGGTGCACGTGGAGCTCACGGAGGAGGAGCGGCACATCAACGACACGAACAAGGCCTGGCACGCGACCGAGTCGTTCCCCGAGCCCGACGAGACGACGGCGCGGCCGCCCGAGTCGCAGGTCGCAGCCGTCGACGACGCCCTCGAGGCCGTGGAGGCGGGCGCCGCATGAGGGCCGAGCAGACGAACCGCCGAGCCGAGCCGGGGCGCGCGAACCCGGGCACGGTCATCGCGACCTGGGCGATCGGCATCGCCGCCGGGCTCCTCGCATCGGCGTGGGCGGGACTCGCCGCGGCGCACGCGCTCACGGGGGCGGGGACGGCGCTGCCCGGGGATCCGCTCGCCGTCGCCATCGCGCTGAAGAAGGGCGAGGTCGCGTGGACCCCGCTCGCCGTGGTGATCGCCGTCGCGGTCGCCGCGCTGCTCGCGGCCGGGACGGTCGTCGTCGCCCGCGCCCTCCGCCGCCTCGGCCGCGAGCGCACGCGCGTCGACCGCAGCGCCCGCTACCTCGCCTCCGCGTCCGACCTCGGCGGGCTGCGCGAGCGCGCGGCCCTCGCGACGGCCGCGCGCCTCGGCGTGCCAGGCCGTCCGGGCGTCCCGCTCGGCCGCGACCTCCGCGGCGGCGGCATGCTCTACGCCTCGTGGGAGGACGTGTCCATCGGCATCGCCGGCCCGCGCGTCGGCAAGACCACCTCGCTCGTGGTGCCCGCGATCCTCGCGGCGCCCGGCGCGCTCGTCACCACGTCGAACAAGCCCGACGTCGTGCACGCCACGCGCGACCTGCGCCAGGGCGTCGGCACCACGTGGGTGTTCGACCCGCAGCAGGTCGCGGGCGAGGAGCCGACCTGGTGGTGGGATCCGCTCTCCTCCGTCGTCGACGACCAGTCCGCCGCGAAGCTCGCCGGCCACTTCGCCGCCGGATCCCGCGAGCCCGACGACCGCGGCGACGCGTTCTTCGACGCGGCGGGCAAGGACCTCCTCACGGGACTGCTCCTCGCGGCGGCGCTCGACCGCCGGCCCATCACGGACGTGCTCCGCTGGCTCACGGATCCGGACGAGCGCGAGATGGTGGCCGTGCTCCGCCGCGGCGGCTATCCGCTCATCGCCGACGACGTGGAGAGCGCGTCGCGCACCTCGCCGAGGCAGCGGGACGGCGTGTACGCGACCGCCCGCAAGATGGCGGCCTGCGTCCGCAGCTCCCGCGTGAACCGGTGGGTCACGCCGGCGGGCGGCGACGCGGCCGCGGATCCCCGCCCCCGCCTCGACCCCGACGCCTTCGTGCGCGGCACCGACACCCTCTACTCGCTGTCGATGGAGGGCGAGGGCACGGCCGCTCCCCTGGTCACGGCGCTCACCGTCGCGATCGTCGAGGCCGCCGAGCGCCTCGCGCGCACCCAGCCGGGCGGGCGCCTCGGCACGCCGCTCCTCTGCGTGCTCGACGAGGCCGCCAACGTGTGCCGGTGGAAGGACCTGCCCGACCTGTACTCGCACCTCGGCTCCCGCGGGATCCCGGTCATGTCGATCTTCCAGTCGTACGCGCAGGGCGTCGACGTGTTCGGCCGCGAGGGCATGCGCAAGCTCTTCAGCGCCGCGAACGAGGTCGTGTACCTCGGCGGCGTGAAGGAGGCGGAGTGGCTGCGGGAGCTGTCCGAGCTCATCGGCGACTACGACCACGAGAGCGTCTCGAGCTCGACGACGCGCGGCGTCCGGTCCACGAGCGTGCAGAACAGCAGGCGGCGGATCCTCGACACCTCCGAGCTCGCGGAGCTGCCGCGGGGCCGCGCGGTCCTGCTCGCGTCCGGGGTGCGCGCCTCGATGATCGCGACCGTGCCGTGGATGGACGGCCCCGCGGCGCCCGTGATCCGCGCGTCCCTCGCCGCGGCCGACGCGCGCGCCGTCTCCGGGTCGGGGGCGGCGTCATGACGGACGGGTTCAGCTGGGGCGCGGATCCCGTCGCGGCCACGGAGCCGGTCCACGCCGACCTCGACGCGTTCGTGCGCGGGTTCCTCGCGCCCGCCTACCGCCGGGAGGTGAGCCCGCGCGGCGAGAGCCGGTGGGATCCGGAGTGGTGGCGCCACCCCGAGGCCGTCGCCCGGCTCGAGGCGCTCTGGCTCGCGTGGGAGGCCCTGCGCCTCGAGGGCGCGACCGGCATGAGCGTGTGGTGGCGGGATCACGCCGACTACCACCTCGCCGTCCTCATGGGCCCGACGGGTCCGTTCGCGCGCAGCTCCGCCACCACCGAGGCCGGGGAGCCGCTGCCGTGCGCGCCGCTGCCCGGCGGCCCTCCGGATCCGCTCGGCCCGTCAGCGGGAGCGGCGTCGTGAAGCGCGAGGTGCCGGGCTGGTTCCGCCTCCTGCTCTGCTGGCCGGCGCTGCTCGTGCTCGGCATGGGCCTGCTCGGGCTCCTCACGCTGATCGCGCGCCCCGAGCTGTTCACGCGGCCGGAGACCATCGTCCCGGGGCTCGTGCTCCTCGCCCTCTGCGTCGCGGCGGTGCGGACCCTGATCCGCGGCGCGCGCGTGCTGGCGGGCATGGTCCGCGGCGCCCGGCACGAGCTCGCGCGGCCGGCCCGCGAGGCCGCCGCGGCCGAGGACCTCGCCGTCCGCAGCGCCGCCGGCTGGGCGGAGGCGTGCCGCCTGCGGGCGTCGCTGCTGCGCGGCGAGGCCCCGCCCGGGATCGCCGTCTGGGACGTCGTCGCCGAGCCCGGCGAGGTGTTCCTCTACGACGTGCAGGCGGACTACGAGCGGTACTACGGGCAGGACGTCACGTACCAGCGCTCCGGCGGGTTCCTCGTCGGGAGCCCCGCCTTCGTGGTCGCCGGGATGGCGGTCGCGGCCATCGGCAACGCGTCCCGGCGGAGCGCGGCCGAGGCGCAGGCTGCCGAGCAGTGGCGCGAGCTGCAGCCCGTCCGGCTCGTGATCTCCGACCGCCGCCTCCTCTGCCAGGTCGGCGGGCGCTGGCTCGCCTTCTGGTACGCCGGCATGACCGCGGTCTACCCCGAGGTCGCCGAATGGGCCCTCGTCTGCCAGTTCCCGGACGTCGAGCCGCTGCGCCTGCGCGGCGTCGACGCCCCCATCGCGGCCGTGCTCACGGTGCTCGGCACGCAGGGCCTCGACGCGCTGCGCGACCACCCGAGCCTGCAGCCGCTGGGGGCGGTGGCGCCGGACGCGTGAACGGCAGGACCGGTCAGGCGGTGGCGCCGCCCGCGTAGCGGACGCACACCGCGGACACGTCGTCGCCGAGCACGCCGCGCGCGGCGGCCGCGGCCGCCGCGTCGATGATGCGGCCGACCGTCTCCGCGGCGTCCCCGGCGGTGCGCACCAGCTCGACGAGCGGGGCGACCGAGTCGAGGGATCCGTCGAAGAGGTCGAGCGCGCCGTCGGTGAAGGCGAGGAGGCGGTCGCCCGGGCGCAGCTCGCCGGACGCGGGCGCCCAGGTCGCCCCGGGCACGACGCCGAGCGGCAGGCCGAGCGCCGGCAGCGTCTCGTGCGTGCCGTCCGCGCGCAGCAGCACGGTGAGCCCGTGTCCGCCGTCGACGTACGCGAAGCGGCCGGTGGATCCGTCGACGCGGCAGTGCAGGAACGTCGCGAACGTCTCCGTCGCGTCGAGGTCGCCCTGGAGCTGCGCCTGCACCGCGGTCACGGTGCGCGCGGCGTCCGGGCCGCGGTGCGCCTGGAAGCCGGAGCGCACGGCCGACGCGAGGATCGCCGCGCCCGCGCCCTTGCCCATGACGTCGGCGATGGTCACGTGCAGGCCGTCGGCGTCCTCGCCCCAGGAGTAGAAGTCGCCGCCCACGCCGCGGGCCGGGCGGCTGATGCCGGCGAGGTCGTAGTCGGGCCAGAGCGGCCGGTCGACGGGGAGGAGCCGCCGCTGCACGTCGCCCGCGAGCTCCTCGTCCTGGCTGTCGCGGAGCTCGCGCTCGACCCACGCGCCCATCTCGTCGAGGAGTCGCTCCTGCTCGGGCGCGAGGTCGCGCGGCTCGGTGTCCACGAGGCAGAGGGTGCCGACGGTCTGGCCGCCGGAGAGGAGCGGGCGGCCCGCGTAGAAGCGGATGTGGCGCGGACCCGTGACGGTGGTGCGGTGGGCGAAGCGCTCGTCCCGGGTCGCGTCGCGCACCACGAGGATCTCGGGAGCGCGGATGGCGATGTCGCAGAACGACTGCGAGCGGTCGGACAGCAGCGAGACGCCCGCGGGCTGCGGCGACTTCGTGAACTGCTCGGTGTCGTCGACCAGGTTGATCTCCGCGATGGGCACGTCGAACAGCTCGCGCGCGATGCGGGTGACGCGGTCGAAGCGCTCCTCCGCGGTGGATCCGACGAGCCGCAGGTCGTGCACGGCGCGCAGCCGCGCCTCCTCGGCGGCACCGCGGAGCGAGGTGGCGTCGACGGTGGCGCGCCCCGCGGGGTCCGAGCCGCCCTGTCGCGCGACGGGTTCCTGCATGACCATGTGCTGCCCCCTGGTGGATCCGGCGCCGTGCGCGTCGGGCGGAGACCCGCCCGTCGCGCGATCCCCCCGGATCGCGGCGCCTCCTTCGAGTGTATGCCGAGGTGTTCGGAGCGCTCACCGGATAGGGCGGGCCTCCGACCGGCCGCGCTCAGGCCTCGCGGCGCAGCACCAGCACGGTCACGTCGTCCGGGTTCGTCTGGTCGGCGGCGAGCGCGGTGATCCGCTCCACCAGCTCGTCCGCCGACGCCGACGCGCGCGCCAGGTCGGCCACGTGGTCCACGGCGCGGAGCGTGCCGTCGAAGAGGTCGAGCACGCCGTCGCTGAAGGTGACGATGAGGTCGCCCGGGCCGAGCACCACCTCGTGGGTGCCCCAGCCGGATCCGCCCGGGACGCCCACGGGCAGGTCCGTGGACTCCAGCCGCTCGGACGTGCCGTCCGCGCGCACCAGCGCGGAGAGGCCGTGGCCCGCGTCCGCGTAGAGGACGGTGTGGTCCTCGGCCCGCACGCGCGCATGGAAGACGGTCGCGAACGACGCGGCCTCGCTGAGCTCGGCGGTGAAGCAGTCGGCGGTGCGGTCGAGGGCGGCGACCGGATCCGGGATGTTCTTGGCGCTGCGGACGACGGCGCGCGCGGTCGCCGCGATGATCCCCGCGCCCACGCCCTTGCCCATGACGTCGCCGAGGGTGAAGGCGAGGCCCTCCTTCACCGGGTACCAGTCGAAGAAGTCGCCGCCCACGGCCTTGGACGGCAGGCACGCGCCCGCGACCTGGTAGCCCGGCAGCGGCGCCGAGGTCTTCGGCAGGAGCGCCTGCTGCACGACGGACGCGCGGGTCAGCTCGTCCTCGCTCACGCGCTCGCGGGCGCGCGACGCCTCGAGGCTGAGGCGCGTGCGGCGGGACAGCTCGTTGACGACGAGCGCCGCGACCCCGAAGGCCAGCGCGCTGAAGAGGCCGCGCCACAGCTCGTTCGCGTTCTGCTCGCCGAGCTCGAGGAGGAGCGGGAGGCCGAGGGTCACGTAGACGCCGACGAAGGCGACGAGCACGTTCCAGCGGCCGGGGTTGAGGCTGAACCAGACGACGGGGAGGATCACGAGCGACCCGAAGACGGACGTGTTCTCGCCCGTCGCGATCCGCAGCACGCCGACGGCCACGAAGTCGAGCGCGGGCACGACGGCGGTGAAGCGCACGAGGTCGCGGCGCAGGGAGACGAGCACCGAGAGGACCGTCGCGACGACGAGGACCACCGAGGCGACGAGGAGCGCGCGCGGCGAGGTGATCGCGAGCGTCGGCACCGCGAGGCTCGCGAGCACCGAGAGGACGAAGAGCAGCAGCATCGGCAGCTGCTTGAGCATGGGGGTGGGGCCGGACGCGCCGCCGGACTGCGCGCGGGCGACGGACTCGGGGATCCAGGCCGCGCGGAGCACCCACTCGGGCAGGGCGGGCGCGGCGAGCCGGGACGACCGCGCGTCGGAGCTCATCAGGACGCCTCGGGCTCGATCCGGGTCCGGCGCACGCTCCACACGTTCTCGGCGCCGACCCGCTCGTAGGTCAGCTCGTCGCAGAGCATCTGCACCATGGCGAGGCCGCGGCCCGACTCCGCGTCGGCGCCGGGCATGTCCCGCGGCGCGAGGCGGAAGTCGCCCGGCTCGGATCCGTCGGCCAGGCGCGCGCTCATGACGCCGTCGTCGACGGTGACGCTGACGACGCACGAGACGCCCTCGCCCTGGTCGGCGTGCTCGATGACGTTGGAGGCCAGCTCGATCAGGGCGGTCTCGAACGCCATGCGGTCGAGCTCGCCCACGTCCGGGCGGTCGGACCAGAGGCCGGCGACGAGCTCGTGGACCGCGTCCACGTCGTCGGGCGGGGACTGGAGGGTCAGGGTCCGCGTCGTCTCAGTCACGGTAGGCCGCCGCGACGCTCGGCGAGGACAGGAGCACGCGGTCGAGGTTCGAGAGCTTCAGCACCATCGTCACCTGCGTCCCCGGCGACGCGATGCGGAGGTCGCCGCCCTGGTCGCGCGCGGTCTTGAGGCAGCCGATGAGGGCGCCGAGGCCGGAGGAGTCGATGAAGGGCACGGCCTCGAGGTCGACGACGATCCGGGGCGGGCCCTCGACGATCGCCTGCTCGACGGCCGCGCGCAGCTCGTCCGCGGAGGCCATGTTGAGCATGCCCTCCGGTCTCACCACGGTCGTGTCGTCCACTACCGATGTCGTCGTCGTGAAGTCCATCCGGTGCTCTCCCCCTGTCGGCGACGGGGCGGCCGGTTCGCCGCCGACGGCGGGAGGGCCCGTCCGCGCGCCCCTCCGCGCGTGGGCCAGCGTCCCCGCACCCCGTTCCCGCTCAGTCTCCCATGGCGAGGGAATGCCGGGGAGCCCCCGATCGCGCGTCGCGTCGGGGCGTTCGCCCGGTGGATCACCGGGGCACGAGGCGGAAGAGGAACCGCGTGCGCACCATCACCCAGAGGAGCCCGAGGATCACGACGTAGGCGAGCGTGCCGACCACCACGCCGCCGGATGCGAGGCCCGGGACGTTCGCGACGACGAGCGCGAGCAGCACATGCATGACGAAGACGTAGAGGGTCGCCTGCCCGAGCGGCACCAGGAACCAGCCGAGCGCCCGGTGGATCGGCCGCCAGAACGCGGTGAGCGCCGCGTAGCCCACGACCACCACGAGCAGCACGTCGAGGAGGCGGCCGGGCTCGATCCGCGTGCGCTGGAACCACGCGTCGTAGACCTGCTGGTAGGTGGCGTCGGGCAGGAGCGCGAGCCGCACGTCGAGCGGATCCGCCAGGTACGGGTTGCTCCAGGCGAAGAGCGCGAGGAGCACGGCGAGCAGCACGCACACCGGCAGGGCGACGCGGCCCGCGCGCGACGACCACCACGCCACGATGCTCCGCCGGTGGTAGCCGACGACCATCCCGACCACGAAGAGCAGCTGCCACGACAGCAGCGGGAACGAGTCCTCGAACTGGGACGGCAGCAGGCGCGCGGGGGCGAGGGCGCCGACGACGTGCAGCGCGACGCTGATCCCGAGCGCGACCGGCCACAGGCGGCGGACGAGGAGCAGCAGCACCAGCGGCGACACCGCGAGGAGCACCACGTACAGCCCCATGATGTTGAACTGCCACGGCCCCACCTTCAGCAGCAGGAGGTCGAACAGCGCGGGGACGGACGCCGGGTAGGTGAGGAGCCGGTCGCTGCCGGCGTAGAGGTCGTAGACGGTGCCGGCCGCGCCCGCCCCGGCCGCGCCCGTGCCCTCGTCCGTGAAGGTGGTGACGACCGTGCCGTCGACGCCGGGGATCCGGCTGAGGAGGAGCACGACGACGACCACGACGAGCGCGGTGACGTAGAGCTTCACCGCGCGCCGCGTCGTGCGCCCGGCGACCTCCCGGATCCCGCCCGCCTCCATCGCCGGCCGGTGCACGAGGCCGAGCACGACGCCCGACAGCAGCACGAACAGCTCCGCGCCGGACACCACGCCGACGCCCTCCTGCGTGATCGTCTGGAACGCCGAGACGAGGCCCACGTGGTTGACGACGACGAACACGATGGCGACGCCGCGCATCATGTCGATGCGGAGGTCGCGGCGGCCGGGCTCGTCGTACGCGAGGCGCGCGCGGATCCGCGGCCGGGTCGCGAGCACGTACAGGCCCGCCGCGGCGAGGAGCGCGAGCACGGCGACGACGACGCTCCAGCCCGCCGGGATGACGCCCGGCCCCGACGCCGCCGCGGGCAGGGCGACGGGATCGAGGACCGGCCCGGCGACGAGGGCGCTGTCCGCGAGGTCGGCGGCGAAGGCCGCGGCGACGTCCGGCTCGTCGCTGACGCCCCAGCGGATCGGCACGCCGTCGCGCGTGGTGGACGTGTCGGCCCAGAGCACCGCGGCGAGGGTCGGGTAGGCGTCGTCGCCGGCGGCCGCCATGACCTGCCGCCACCACGCCCGCTGCACGTCGAGCGCGGCCGGGCCGCCGGGATCCGCGTCCGCCACGGTCAGCGCGGCCGTCTCGAGGAGGAGGGGCGTGGCGTCCGGCGTGGAGAAGCGGGCGACGAAGTCGTCCGGCGCGGCGCCGCCCGGCGGGGTGTCGGCGGGCCCGAGCCGCGCGGCCAGCTCGCCGTCCACGGGGAGCGTCATGGCGACGCGGCCCGCCGGGGAGTCGTCGTGGAAGACGGAGAGCCCGACCGCGTCGACGTCGCCCGCGGCCGGGAGGAACGGGCCGTACGGGTCGTCGGCGGCGTCGAGGGCGCCGTCGCCCGAGGTGTCGAGCGCGCGGAGGTCGGCGGCGGACGCGGGCCGGTCCGCCCCGAACGGGTACGAGCCGCCCCAGCTCGGCGACCAGACCATCGCGGATCCGGGCAGCTCGGCGTGCACCGCGCCCGCCACGGCCGCGAAGGCCGCCCGGTACGCGTCCGGCTGCATGCCCCACGCCGACCACGGGACGTTCATGTCGGGGGCGAAGCGCACGTACGCGGGGGCGTCGGCGGATCCGAGGACGGCGCGGAGGTCGTCGGCGAGCGCGGCGGCCACGTCGTCGTCGACCTCGGCGAGGGGCACGGCGGGCTCGAGGGTGACCACGGGGATCGCGCCGACGGCGGCCGCCTGCTGGGCGAACGGGCGGAGGTAGGCGCTCTCGTCGTCGGTCATCGGCACGGATCCGGTGTGCGCGTAGACGGCGGCCGGCGCGCCCAGCCGCTCGGCCTGGGCGGCGGCGCTGTCGCGGCTCCAGTCGAGGGTGGCGCCGAGGTACGCGCCGCGCTCGGGGACGAGGACGGCGGGGAGGTCGCGGGCCGGGGCGGCGTCGGCGGCGGCGGGCACGGCGGGTCCGACCGAGGCGGACGCGGGTGCGGCGGCGGACGCGAGCAGCGCGGCCGCGACGAGCCCCGCGGCGGCGAGCACGCGGCGGATCCGGGGCGCACCCCGTCCGCGGCCCTGGCCGTCCCGTGCACGCATCCCGCTCCCCCGACGCGTGCGCTCCCCCGAGCCCCGCGTCCGGCCGAGCCTACGCGCGCGCCCCCGCCGCGTCCGGCCCGGCGGCGGGTGGCGAGCCGCTCGACGCCCGCGATATCCTCTTCCCCGAGCACCGAATCACCACGAGCAGGGCGGCCGACGGCTGGCCGAGGAGACCACCGTGTCGACCGCACCCGAGCACACGCCGACGGATCGCCCGATCACCCGCCAGGCGATCGAGACCTCGATCGCGATCGCGTGGAACGCCGAGGGCGCCATCCGCGGGCTCCCGCCGCTGGCGTGGCGGCTCGGCGGGCCGTGGGAGGGCGTCCACTTCTCGGGCGACGCCGACGCGTACGCGCCCGAGCTGCGCCGCGACATCGTCGAGTCGTGGATCGCCGGGCTCGGCCTCGCCGACTCCATCGACCTCACGGACGGCCCGCTCGCGCTCTGCGGGGACGACATGGTCTGGACGGGCGCGCTCGACGAGGTCGTGTTCGAGCTCCGCTACCCGGCGTCCGCGACGGATCCGGTCGAACCCGCCGCGTAGCCGGACGCGCCGTCGCGCCGCGCCCTCAGGCGCCGCGCTCGCGCCACCCGGATCCGTCGCGCTCCAGCTCGATGAGCTGCCCGTTCGCCCACACGAGCGACCGCGTGCGCGCGGGCGAGCGCTCGAGCGCCGTGAGGTAGAGCACCCGCAGCAGGTAGCCGTGGGCCACGACGAGCGTGGTGCGCGGATCCGCTTCCACGTCGTCGAGCACCGCCCGCGCCCGCACCGCCGCCTCCGCCCACGTCTCGCCGCCGCCGGGCGCCGCGGGCTCGCCGTCCTCGCCCGTGAGCCAGGCCGCGAACGCCGCGCCGTGCACGGGTCCGCGCAGCTCGTCGCGCGTGATCCCCTCGAAGCCGCCGAAGTCGAGCTCCACCAGCTCCGCGCGCGGCTCCGGCACGACGCCCGGCGCGACGCCCTGCTCCTGGAGGATCCGCGCGGTGCTGCGGGCGCGCACGAGCGTGCTCACGAGGATCCGCTCCACGCCCTCCCCGCGCAGCCGCGCCGCGAGGGGCGCGAGCTGCTCGGCCGCGTCGTCGCCCACGTCGACGTCGGTGCGCGAGTTGTAGCGGTACTCCCGGTTCCAGGGCGTCTGCGCGTGCCGGGTGAGGAGCAGGCGCGCGGGAGCCGCCGGGGATGTCTGCATGCCCCCATCCAACCGGGATCTTGCCCGCGGCTGTGCGCCGCCGCGGTGCCCGGCCGTGGCGGCGGGCCCCGGACTAGCGTCGACAGCGATGAGCAGGAGCCGAACCCGCGCCGGATCGCCCGCGACGCGCATCGCCTTCGCCGCGGCGAGCGCCGCGTACCTCGTGAACTGCGCCATCGGGATCGGCGCGGCCACCCGGATCCTGCCGCCCCGCCCCGAGCTCCGCCTCCACCACCGCGCGTACGTGCTCACGAGCGCCCTCACCGCGGTCGCCCTGGGCGCCGCGCTGTGGGCACCCGCGCCCGGCCGCGCCACCGCCCGCCGCGCCGCCCTCCGGCTCGCCCCCGCCCTGATCCCGCTCGCCGCGCTCCCCGCCGCGGGCACCCGCACCCGGCGGCACCCCGCCGTCGCCCTGACCGCCGCGCCCTGGTACGCCTGGGGCACCCTCGCCACCTGGAGAGACCCATGGAGTTCCTCGACGTCCTGCGCGCCCGGAAGACCACCAACGGGGCCTTCCTCCCCGATCCCGTGAGCGAGGAGCACCAGCGGCTCCTCATGGAGGTCGCCGGCCGCGCGCCCTCGCAGCTCAACAGCCAGCCGTGGCGCTTCGTGCTGATCGAGGAGCGCGACACCATCGAGCGGATCGCCGACATCAGCGGCGAGAGCATGACCGAGACGATGTCGAACGGCACCTTCTTCGAGCGCTACAAGCACCACTTCCGCTTCACGCAGGAGGAGATGGACGCGCGCCGCGACGGCATGCTCTTCGACAAGCTGCCCGCGCCGCTGCGGCCCTTCACGAAGCAGGCGTTCACGCCGCGCGGGCAGGGCCTCATGAACGCGCTGCGGGTCCCGCAGACGCTCGGCCGCGAGAACCGCAAGCTCGTCGCGGGCAGCCCGCTGCTCATCGGCGTGATGCTCGACCGCGCCGAGGAGCGGCCCGAGTCCCTCGCGTCCTTCTACTCGACGTTCTCGATGGGCGCCGCGATGGAGAACGTCTGGCTGACCACGGGGGCCATCGGCATGGGGATCCAGTTCATCTCGTTCCCCATGGAGATCCACGAGCAGTGGTCCCGCGTCGAGGAGCTGCTGCGCGTGCCGCCGGAGCTGCAGCTCATGGCCGTGTACCGGCTCGGCTACCTGCCGCCGGAGGCTCGCCGCCCCGCGATCGACTGGTCGAGCCGCGAGCGCAAGCGCCCGTCGCAGTACGTGTTCCGCGGCACGTGCGACACCCCGCAGGAGGGGTGGGACGGGCCAGCGCCGAGCTGATCCGTCCGCTCGCGCGCCTCGTTCTGGGGGCGCGGGCGCGCGGCGATCGGACCGGCGACGCGGATCCGCGCCCGTAGGGTCGGAGCATGGCCAGCGGCGCGTGGGTGCGCATCCCGTCCCCGAGCACGCGGCAGCGCTGGCTCCTCACCGCGGCGTCGCTCGCCCTCGCCGGGATCCTGCTCTGGTCGCCCGTCGGCGGCGTGATCCGTCTCGTCGAGAGGGCGGTCGGCTCGTCGCCGCTCATCTCCGTGGGCCTGCCGATCCTCCTGGTCGCGGCCGTGGTCGGCATCGCCTACCTCGTCGTCGCCGAGCGCACCCAGCCGCCCGCGATCGACGTCGCGCGCCAGCTCCTCCGCATCGGCCGCAAGGAGTGGGGCTTCTCGGAGGTCACCGGCGCGCGCATCGAGCTCGCGGGCGGCCCGGGCGACGACACCCTGATCCTGCGCCTCACGACGACCGGCGGCGAGAGCTGCGGCGTCGTCGTCTCCACGCGCGAGGGCGTGCGCGTCGACGACGCGCAGCGCGACGCGCTCCTGGCCCTCGTCGCCGGATCCCGCATCGCGCCGCCCCGCTCGAAGGACGACCCGCACGGGAAGTTCGCGCACGTCGAGTTCCCCGGCCACCTGACGCGGGAGGACACCACGGCGCTCGTGGACGGCAGCGGTGTCGCGGAGCCGACCGCCGCGCGCGGGCAGCGCGGGCAGGGGTCGGGCGCGCGGAACGTCCGCCCCGCGGGCACGCCCAGCCGGAACCCGATCTCGATGCGGGCGCAGTACACCGTCGCCGGGTTCGTGACCGCGATGGGCGTCTTCTTCGCGGTGGTCGCGGCGCGGCACCCGACGGCGCTGTTCGGGCGCACGGAGACCCCCGTGGTCGGGCTCGCCCTCTTCTTCCTGGCTGGCGGCGTCATCATGATCGTCATCATCCGCCGCGACGCCCGCCGCGCGGCCGAGCAGCGCGCCGCCGCCGACGCAGCCCGGGCGGAGGCCGAGCGCGACGGATCCGCAGAGGACGCCGAGCCCTCCGAGCCCGCCCGCCCCGCCGACGGCAGCTGACGCATGGCGGACGACGGCTGGGTGCGGATCCCGGCGCCCACGTACCGCCAGCGGCTGCTGATCGGCGGCATCTGGGTCGTCGTCGTGGTCTACGTGGGGTCGAATCCGCTCGGCACCCTCGGCCGACGACTCGAGGAGGGCATCGGCGGCGGGTGGATCACGGTCATCGCGACGGTCGCGCTCGGATACGCCCTCGCCGTGGCGCTCGTCCTCCTCGTCGTCACGCTGCTCACGCCCGCTCTCGACGTCCACGCGTCTCGCGGCCTGATCCGCGTGCGCGGGAGGGAGCGCCCCGTCACCGACCTGGTCGGCGCGCGCGCCGAGCTGGCGGTGGACACGCCTCCGTCCCGCTACGACAAGCCCCGCAGGCGACCCCGCCGCGATCCCGTGACCCTCCGCCTCGACCTCGCCGGCGGCGGGCGCTTCCGCGTCGTCCTCGCGATCGGCCCCACCACGACCATCACGCCCGAACGCGCCGAGGCCCTCATCGCGGCCGTCCGCGGCTCCCGCATCCAGGCGCCCACGGCGTCCTACGACCCCGACGGCCGCTTCACGCACCTCAACTTCCCGGGGCGCCTCGACATCCCCGACACGATCCGGCTGATCGAGGACCCGCAGCGCGCCCGCGCCCAGCTCCGCTGACCCGGGGCCGCGACGCCCCTTGCCCTGTCGCCGCCCCACCGCGTAGGTTGCCAGGCGTACCCCGTCGCGACCCGACGCCTCCGGTGCGGCCGACACACCGGCCGGTCCGTCCGCTCGCGGGAACGGGGGCTCCCCGCATGGAAGTCGGATCGATGCGCCTCATCCCCGGTACTGCGCCCGTCGCGCAGCAGCTGCTCACGCACTGACGACCCTTCGCGCCCGCCCGCCGTCGCGAGCCGCGCCGTCCGCGACCGCGGATCCCGTGGTCGTCGTGCACCCGCATCGATCCACCGGGGAGGGCCCATGCCCACCGCACCATCCATCACGCTCGACCGCTGCACCTTCGCCTGGCCGGACGGCTCCGTAGTGCTCGACTCCGCCTCCGCGCGCTTCGGCCCCGGCACGACCGGCCTCGTCGGTCGCAACGGCGCCGGCAAGTCCACGCTCGTCCGTCTCGTCGTCGGCGAGCTCGCGCCCGCGTCCGGATCCGTCGTCACCAGCGGGCCGGTCGACCACCTGCCGCAGCGCCTCCGCACGGGCCCCGATGACACCGTCGCCGACCTCCTCGGCGTGCGCGCCCGGCTCCGCGCGTACCACGCGATCCTCGACGGCGACCCCGACCCGGCGCACTTCGACGCGCTCGGGGACGAGTGGGACGTCGAGGCGCGCGCGGCCGCTGCGCTCCGCGACGTCGGGCTCGCCGAGGACGACCTCGACCGACCCGTCGCCACGCTCTCCGGCGGGCAGGCCGTGCTCGTCGCGATCAGCGGCGTGCGCCTCCGCGGGCGACCCGTCGCCATCCTCGACGAGCCGACCAACAGCCTCGACGGCCGGGCGCGCGGGATCCTGCTCGACCTCGTCGACGGCTGGCGCGGCGCCCTCGTCGTCGTGAGCCACGACCGCGAGCTGCTCGAGCACGTGGACGAGGTGGCCGAGCTCCGCGACGGCCGGATCGTCGTGACCGGCGGCACCTACCGTGCGCACGAGGAGCGCGTGGCCGGCGAGCAGGCCGCGGCCGAGCGGCGGATCCGCACGGCCGAGCAGGCGCACCGTGCCGAGCGCCGCCAGCGGATCGAGGCGGAGACGTCCATCGCCCGGCGCGCGAAGGCCGGCGCCCGGGCGGGCGAGTCGATGCCCCGGATGGCAGCGAACGAGCGTCGGAAGCAGGCGGAGGGCACGGCGGGGCGCCTCCGCCGGGCGCACGCCGACGCGGAGCGGCAGGCCGAGGACGCGGTCGCTGAGGCCGAGGCGCACCTCCGCTCGGACACCCCCCTGCGGCTCGACCTGGCGGATCCCGGGCTGCCGGCATCCCGTCGCGTCGCCGAGATCACGGTCCGGGGCCGGACCCGCGTGGTGCAGGGACCGGAGCGCGTCGCCGTGACGGGCGCGAACGGCGTGGGCAAGTCGACGCTGCTCGCGCAGCTCGTCGGGGTGCCCGACGCACGCGAGCACCCGCTGCCCGACACCGGCGCCGAGGCGCTCACGGACCGGATCGCCTACCTGCCGCAGGGCCGAGACGGGCTCGACGACGACCTGACGGTGCTGGAGAACGTGCGCCGGGCCGCCGCCGATGCGCCGCCGCGCGAGCTGCGCAACAAGCTGGCGCGCTTCCTGATCCGCGGCGACGCCGTCGACCGGGAGGCCGCGACGCTCTCCGGCGGTGAGCGCTTCCGGGTGGCGCTCGCGGGGCTGCTGTTGGCGGATCCGCCGCCGCAGCTCCTCGTGCTCGACGAGCCGACCAACGACCTCGACATGGCGAGCGCCGACCGCCTCGTCGAGGCGCTCCGGGCCTACCGGGGCGCGCTCGTGGTCGTCAGCCACGACGGGAGCCTGCTCGACCGCCTCGCCCTCGACGATCGGATCGAGCTCGCCTGACCGCCGTCAGACCCGCCGCGAGAACGCCGCGAGCCCCTGCTCCGCATGGGGCGCGAAGCCGAGCGAGCGGTAGAAGGGGTGCGAGCGGTCGCCGTCCTCCGTGCCGCTCGCGTCGGTGGTGAGCACGAGCAGGACGCCGTCGGCCTGGCTCGCGCGCACGTGCTCGAGGAGGGCGCGGCCGACGCCGCCGCGCTGCCGGTCGGGGCGCACGAGGAGGTCCTGCACGTAGCAGATCGTCGCGCCGTCGCCCACGGCGCGCACGAGGCCGACGAGCCATCCGTCGTCGTCGCGCGCCGTGGCGACGAGGGCGGATCCGGCGAGCGCCCGCTCGAGCCGCTCCGGGTCGTCCGTGTAGACGGTCCAGCCGACGGATCCGTAGAGGTCGAGCAGCTCGTCGCGGGCGGGGATCTCGTCGGCGAGGAGGGTCACCCCCACACCGTAACCGCCTGTGCACGCGGCGCACGGGCGATGACCGGCCCTCGATACGGTCGCGGTTCCACCCGCACTCCCCTCCGACGAGAGCAGTCCATGCACCAGTCGCGCCATGCCCGCACGTCCTCGTCCCGCCGGACCCGATCCGGCTCCCTCGCGGTCGCCTCCCTCGCCGTCGCCGCCATCGCCACCGGCGGTCTCGGCGCCGCCCTCCTCGCCCCGGCCAGCGCCTTCGCCGCCACGGCCACGGTCGGCCTCGGCACCGCCGCCTCGTACTCGGTGCTCGCCGGCCAGGGCGTCACCAACACCGGCCCCAGCACCCTCGCGGCGGATCTCGGCACGAGCCCGAACGCCGCGGTCAGCGGCTTCCCGCCCGGCGTCGTCGGCGGCGCCACCCACGCGGCCGACGCCGCGGCCGGCCAGGCGCAGTCCGACCTCACCACCGCGTACGTCGACGCCGCGGGCCGCCCCACCACCGCGGCCGCCCCCGCGGACCTCGTCGGGGCCACGCTCACGCCGGGCGTCTACACGGCTGGCGGCCCGCTCGGCCTCACGGGCACGGTCACGCTCGACGCGCAGGGCGACCCGGCAGCGGTCTTCGTGATCCAGGCCCCCTCCACGCTCACCACGGGCTCGAGCAGCCGGGTGTCGCTCGTCAACGGCGCCCAGGCCTGCAACGTGTTCTGGCAGGTCTCGAGCTCGGCCAGCCTCGGCACGAACTCGGGCTTCGCCGGCACGATCCTGGCGCTCACCTCCATCTCCGTCGGCACGGGTGCCACGGTCGACGGCCGCGCGCTCGCCCGCAACGGCGCCGTCACGCTCGACGACGACGCGTTCGTCGCCTCCACCTGCGGCGCCAGCACGTCGCCCATCGGCTCGGGCACCACGCCCGTGGTCACGCCCACCCCGGCGCCGTCGGCCACGCCGGCCCCGACGCCGACGCCCGGCGGCGGCACCGGGGGCGGAACCGGCGGCGGAACCGGCGGCGGCACCGGCGGATCCACGCCCACCCCGTCGCCCACGCCCACCTCCGGCGTCCCGTCGTCCACCACGCCCCCCGGCGACGTGCCGCCCCCGAGCGGACACCTCCCGCGCACGGGCGGCGACGGCGCGCGCCTCGTCATCGAGCTCGCCCTCGGCGCGGCGGCCCTCGCGGCCGGCGTCGTCGCGGTCATCGCCGTCCGCACCCGCCGCCGACGCCGCTGACACCCCCGCACGACCGGACGCCCGCGCTCCCCGAGCGCGGGCGTCCGTGCGTCCGGACGCACCGCGGACGCCCGCCGGACAGGCGCCGGATCCCGCCTCGGACGCCGAGGAGAAGCGGTTGTAGGGTCGGCACGAGGAGCGACGTCGCTCCCTCCCGAGTCGACGAGGACCCGAATGACCACGACGAGCCGCCCGCCGCGCAGCGCCTCCGCCACCGCCGAGCGGCCGCCGCGTCCCCGCCGCTCCCGCATGGCCCGCCGCGAGGCCGTCGCCGGCTACCTCTTCATCAGCCCGTGGATCATCGGCTTCCTCGTCTTCACGCTCGGCGCGATGGTCTACAGCCTCGTGGTGTCGTTCAGCGACTACAACCTCGCCACCGACATCGCGACCCCGGTGGGCACGGAGAACTACGAGCGCCTCTTCTCGGATCCGCGCGTGGCCCTCAGCCTCGGCAACACCCTCTTCTACGCGATCCTCGCCGTGCCGTTCGAGGTGTGCCTCGCGCTCCTGCTCGCGATCCTCCTCGCCCGCCTCGGCCGCGCCGCCGGCATCTTCCGCACCCTCTACTACCTGCCGAAGATGACCCCGACGGTCGCCACCGCGAGCGTCTTCCTGCTGCTGCTCAACGGCAACACGGGCGCGGTCAACGAGGGGCTCGAGGCGATCGGCATCGACGGCCCGCAGTGGCTCATCGACCCCGCCTGGGTGAAGCCGTCGATCGTGCTCATGACGCTGTGGGGCGTGAGCGGCACGATGGTGATCTTCCTCGCCGCCCTCAAGGACGTGCCGCGGGAGCTCTACGAGGTCTCCGCGCTCGACGGCGCCGGACCCGTGCGGCAGTTCTTCGCCATCACCGTGCCGATGATCTCGGGCGCCATCTTCTTCAACGTCGTCGTGCTCACCATCGCCGCGCTGCAGGTCTTCGACCAGGCGTACCTGCTGTTCTGGCGCGACCAGACGAATGCCTCCCCCGACTCGTCGCTGTTCTACGGCGTCTACCTGTTCCAGCAGGCGTTCCGGTCGTTCGACTTCGGGTTCGCGGCCGCGATGGCGTGGCTGCTGTTCGTGATCGTGCTGGTCATCACGCTGATCCAGGTCAAGCTCAGCAACCGGTTCGTCTACTACGAGGGGGACCGCTGATGGCCGTCACCGACCGCACGCCGGACGCGGCGGCGACGCCCGCCGCCGCCACCGGGGATCCGCGCCTCGCCGCCGCCCTCACGCCGCTGCCGTCGCGGGATCAGTCGCGCCGCGGCGCCGACCCCGACCGCACCCGCCGGGTCCGCTCCCGCATCGGCCGCGCCCTCATCACGGTGCTGCTGGTCGGCTTCGCGCTCCTGTTCCTCTACCCGTTCGCGTGGCTGCTCGCCGCGAGCCTCAAGCCGCGCGGCGAGGTCTTCGACAACGCGCTGTGGCCGCGCACCTTCACGCCGCAGAACTACGTCGAGGTGTGGGAGCAGCTGCCGCTCCTCGGCTGGATGGGGAACAGCCTCGCGATCGCGCTCATCTCCGCGGCGCTCGTGTCGATCTCCAGCGCGCTCGTGGCGTTCGGCTTCGCGTACTTCCGGTTCCCGGGGCGGAGGATCCTGTTCGGCCTCGTGCTCGCGACGATGATGCTGCCCGGCGCCGTCACGATGGTGCCGCAGTTCCTCATCTGGAAGAACCTCGGCCTCATCGGCACGTGGATCCCGCTGTTCGGCATGAACCTGTTCGGCTCGGCCTTCTACATCTTCCTGCAGCGCCAGTTCTTCCTCGGCCTGCCGCGGGAGCTCTTCGAGGCGGCGCGGCTCGACGGGGCGAGCTACTTCGGGATGTTCCGGCGGATCGCGCTGCCGCTGTCGATCCCGTCGTTCGTCATCATCTTCATCTTCGAGTTCCAGGCCAGCTGGAACAACCTGCAGGCGTCGCTCATCTACTTGAACGCCGGCAGCGTCGAGGGCTTCACGGTGCCGCTCGGGCTCTCGTACGCGATGACCGCGTTCAGCCCCACGAACGGCGGGCAGGGCGACTACCAGCTCGTGATGGTCGCGGCGCTGCTCGTCACGCTGCCGATGCTGCTGCTGTTCGCGTTCGGCCAGCGCTACTTCGTGGAGGGCATCGCGACGCAGGGGCGGAAGGGCTGAATCAGCTTCGACGGGGCTCCGATATCTCGTCGCCTGCGAGAAGGCGTGCGACGTTCCACTCCAGACCTTCCCGCATGCCCGGCGTCGTCTCCGGCGACGCGTCGATCGCGTCCAGCGCTCGCGCGAACCGCTCGATCATGTCCTGGACGACATCCTCTATCCGTCGCCGACTCGTCACCCGCCACGAGTCCGCCTCGCGCACGATCCGCTCGACGCTCATGCGCCGATGGTCGAACCGGCCATGGACCGCGAGCGGCAGGTTCCAGTCGACGCGCTCCGGCTGGTACAGGTTGGGAACCGCGTCGTAGACGTCGGACAGCGTGTCCCTGCCGGGGAGATGGATGATGCCGATGTTCTTGGCGTGACCGTCGTTGTCGCCGATGAGGATGCGGTATGTCAGCTGGCGGATCCACAGCTCGACCGCGTCCTCGTCGAGGCTCGCCGCTGCCTCGGCGATGCGCAGAGCTGACGGACGCCGAGTCGAGGCGGGTTCACGCGGATCCTGGAACTTCGCCTGGTCGTCGACCCAGTCGAGGCTGAGCGCCTGTGCCATGTCCTCCTGATGGAGCAGCTCGATCGCCTCTCCCGAGACGCGCCGGTCGAAGCGCTCGATCGCGAGGTAGGGAATGGATCCGGCCATGCCGATGGAGCTGTCGAACCTCGACAGGCCGGGCTCTCGGGTGAGCTGATGGCTGTAGTGCTCATCGTGGATGGCGCTGGGTCGGGAGGGGAGCTGCGGCTTGATGATGTGCGTCGAGTGGGCGCCACCGTGCGGCTGCAGCCATGGCCCGTCCTCGGTGAACCGGGTGAGCAGGACCTTGGGTTGGAAGCCCTGGATCATGGACCTGCTGTCGTCACGCACGGCGAGATCTCCGTCCGCAACCGCCCTCCGCAGCAACCTGCCCAGGTCAGACGGACTCAGGGACTCGAAAGCCGCAGATGAGGGCCGTGGTTCGGCTGCCCCGTGGAAGGTCACCGCACCGGCGATGGACGATCCGAACTGCTCCAGCGTCGCGTAGAGGTCACGCGGGTCGAAGGAGTGCCGCTCCGCCAACGCCCGACGCTGGTTCCCCTCGGGGGTGTAGCCGCCGAAGAGGCTCTAGGCCAGATCGCTCCGCACCTCCGCACCCGCGAGCGTCGCGAACGCCTCGGTCAGACGGACATCCTTCGGGGCGCCCTCGGGGCTGACGAAGAATCGGATCCGCTCGATCCGGCTGCCGCGTTCCACGCGACCGAGGTCCGCACCGTGGAGTCGCACCACGAGCGCCTCAGCCATCGCCCCGCTCCGTCTCGTCGAGCTCGTAGCTGACGGTGACCCGGATCCGGAGCACCCGCAGCACGCGGAAGAGCCGCGTGACGAACAGCGGAGGCCGTGCGCCCGACTCCAGCTCTCGTACGTAGAACCGCTCGAAGCCGAGCCTCTCGGCGAGGTCCGACTGGGTCATCCCGCGGCCGAGGCGGACGTGCTTGATCGCCTCTCCGAGGTCGGAGTACTTGCGGATCTCGTGGCTCGGCATGGTGATGTGAGCATATCCCCACATGGAGTTGATGTGAGCAAATACTCACATGCACGCGATGTGGGGATATCCCCACATCACGCGGCGGCCTGACGCGCGTCAGCTCCCGGTGTCCACGACCTTGAGGCCCACCACGCAGCCGACGAGGCCGAGCAGCAGCAGGACCTTCACGACGCTCGCGGGCTCCTCGCCCGTGACGATCGCGTAGGTCACGGTGAGCGCCGCGCCGATGCCGACCCACACGGCGTACGCGGTGCCCGTGCTGATCTCGCGCATCGCGTACGCGAGCCCGACCATGCTCAGCACGACGGCGACGCCGAAGACGATCGACGGCCCGAGCTTGGTGAACCCGGCGGACTTCCCGAGGGCGGTGGCCCAGACGGCCTCGAGCACCCCGGACACGATGAGGACGATCCACGACATGGCTTCTCCAGCTGGCCAGTCTTGTCGCGTTCCGGGTACTGATCCCTCGTCCGGGAGCGCGGGAGGGCGCCCGGTCCTCACCGTACCCGGGCGCCCTGGTCACGGCATGTGCAGATCAGCGCCGGATCAGCGCGCCGCCTGCTCGTAGGCCCGCATCGCCGCGGTCTGCGCGTCGGCGAGCGCCTGCTCGGGCGTCTTGTCGCCGAGGAGCGTCGAGGCGACCGCGTTCTGCAGCTCGCTCTGGATCTGCTGCCCCGCCGGCGACCCGCCGATCGACCGGCCCTCCGCCACCACGTCGTAGAACGTCGCGATGGCCTGGTCGATCCCGTCGTCGCCGCTCGGCACCACGTGGGCGTCGCGGATGGCCTGGTCGGCGGCCGGGGATCCCGTGAAGAGGCCCGTGTTGATGCCGCCCTTCTCGGTCACGGTCGCGGCGCGCACGTCGCCCGCGGCCTCCCACGACTCCTGGCTGGTGAGGTCGAGCATCCACGCGCACGCGGCGTCCTTGTTCTTCGCCCCCGCGGGGATCACGAACGCGGATCCGCCGGCCACGGCGAACGGCTGGCCCGCGCTGTCGCGGAAGGGCACGGCCGAGATGTCGATCGCGTCCCGGTACGGCGCGACCACGTTGAGGTACCACTGCGCGTCGATCTGCGCGCCGACCTGGTCCTTCACGAACTGGTTGCCGTCGCCGAAGGTGTCGAACGCGTCGGTGAAGCTCTTGCCCTTGGCGTAGCCGCCCTGCGCGTCGGACAGGCGCTTCAGGAACTCGAGGCCGGAGAGGTTGGAGGCGTCGTCGAGCGTGGGCTTCCCCTCGGCGTCGACGAGCTGGCCGCCGAAGCCGAGCATCCAGAGCGCGGCCTGGCTGGTGGGCACGGCGTCGAGGCCGAGCACGGCCGGATCCCCGCCGGACTCCCGGTAGACCTTGCCGACCGCATCCAGCAGCTGGTCGGGCTTCGAGGTGTCGAACTGGTCGGCCGTGACGCCGGCCGCGCCGAGCACGCGCTCGTTGAGGAGGATCGCCGGCGGCTGGAAGAACTGCGGCACGGCCCAGATGTGGTCGTCGTACCGGATGTCGTTGGTGACGGACTCGTAGAAGCGCTCCGCGGGATCCACGTCGTTCGCGGAGTAGCACTCGTCGAGCGGCAGGATCAGGTCCTGCGCCGCGTAGGTCGCCACGAACTGGCGGTCCATCTGCACGACGTCGGGGGTCTGGCCGCTGGCGACGCGGGTCGTGAACTTCTGCGCGTCGAACGCGGTGGAGTCGAGTTCCACGTCCACGTCGGAGAGCGCGTCGGCCGCGTGCTGGAGGCGGGCCTTCCCCACGTCGTCCGCGCCGTCGAAGGCCCAGGCCTTCAGGGTGCCCGTGGCCTCCGTCGTGAAGGAGGCGTCGGCCGCGCCGGAGCCGCCGGATCCGCATCCCGCCAGCAGCGTGGCCGTGGCGGCCGCCGCGACGACCGCGAGCGTCCTGTGTGTCCTGGTCATGTGGATCCCTCCGAGAGCACCGGGCCTCGTCGCCCGCTCCTCGAACGTACGCCGCTTCTCCCGCGGCGATCCGGGGCGCGGGGCGGGGCGGCGACGCCGGCGGCGCGCGTCAGGCGAGCAGCAGGCCCACCATCGCGTCGCGCGCGCGGGAGCCCTCGGGGATGGGCATGAGCGCGTACACGTGCAGGAGGTTCGGCTCCACGTGGATCCGCACGGGGTGCCCCGCCGCCGCGGCCTTCCGCTCGAGGGCGCGCGCATCGGCGAAGAGGATGTCGTGCGTGCCCGTGAACACCGTGATGCGGCCGAGCCCGGCGAGCGATCCGTGCAGCGGGCTCACGCGCGGATCCTCCACCGGCAGGTCGCCGCGCCACGACTCGACGGCGGCGCGCATGCCGTCGACCGCGAGCCACGGGTCGGTCGGCTGGATCCGGGCGATGAGCGGATCCGTGAACGACAGGTCGAGCGCGGGCGAGAGGAGCACGACGTCGCGCGGCGCGGGCACGCCGCGGTCGCGGAGCGCCATGGCCGCCGACAGCACGATCTGGCCGCCCGCCGAGTCGCCCATGAGCGTCACGTCCTCCGCGCCGACCTCCGCGACGAGCGCCTCCGCGAGGTCCGCCGTGCGGGCGACGACGTCGGCCGCCGTGCCGCTCGGGACCAGCGGGTAGATGGGCACCGTGAACCGCGTGCCGGTGCGACGCGCGAGGCCGGCGACCAGCCACCAGTGGAAGGGCGAGATCTCGTGGGTCCACCCGCCGCCGTGCGCGTAGAGGGCGCGGCGGCGGGTGGCGGGACCCGCGGGCGCGACCTCGTAGACGTGCCAGCCGCCCTCGACCCGGGCCGTCACGCGCACGCCGCGGAGGAACGGCGGCGGCGCGAACGTGCCCGGGCGGAGCACCCGCCGCCCGGCGCGCGACATGGTGCGGGCGGGCGACGCGAACTCGCCCTGCCCGCCGAGCAGCCCGATCACCGGCGGGGCGAGGCGGGAGAGGAGGCTGCGGCGGGTGCGCGTCATGGCGGCGGAGGAGCGGATCCGGTCAGCTGACGGGGCTGTACCACTTGGAGACGAGGTGGTCGGCCTCGACGCGGCGGATGGTGCCCGAGTGCGAGCGGAGCACGATGCTCGAGGTGCGGATCATGCCGCGGTGGCGCGTGACGCCCGCGACGAGGGCGCCGTCGGTGACGCCGGTCGCGACGAAGTACGCGTTGTCGCCCGTGACGAGGTCGTCCTGGTCGAGGATCCGGTCGAGGTCGTGGCCCGCGTCGATGGCCCGCTGCTTCTCCGCGTCGTCCTTGGGGGAGAGGCGCGAGAGGAGCACGCCGCCGAGCGCCTTGATGGCGCACGCCGTGATGATGCCCTCGGGGGTGCCGCCGATGCCGACGCACATGTCGATGCGCGAGTCGGGGCGGGCCGCGTTGATGCCGCCCGCGACGTCGCCGTCGAGCAGGAGGCGGGTGGAGGCGCCGGCCGCGCGGATCTGCGCGATGAGGTCGGCGTGCCGGGGCCGGTCGAGCACGGCGACCTGCATGTCCTCGACCGCGAGGCCCTTGGCGTCGGCCAGCGCGCGGATGTTGTCGCCGATGGGGCGGTCGAGGTCGACGACGCCGCGGCCCTCGGGGCCCGTGACGAGCTTGTCCATGTAGAAGACGGCCGACGGGTCGAACATGCTGCCGCGGTCGCTCACCGCGATGACGGAGAGGGCGTTCATGCGGCCGGCGGCGGTGAGGCTCGTGCCGTCGATGGGATCCACCGCGATGTCGCACGCGGGGCCGAAGCCGTTGCCGACGTGCTCGCCGTTGAAGAGCATCGGCGCCTCGTCCTTCTCGCCCTCGCCGATGACGACGAGGCCGTCGAAGGCGACGGTGCCGAGGAACTTGCGCATCGCGTCGACCGCGGCGCCGTCGGCGGCGTTCTTGTCGCCCTTGCCGATGAAGGGGGCGGAGCGGATGGCCGCGGCCTCGGTGGCTCGGACGAGCTCCATCCCGAGGTTGCGATCCGGATTCGAGTAGTTCTCCTCGGTCATGGTGGGGTCCTCCCGGTAGAGACGTGCGCGGGCGGCTCCGTCGACTCCGCAGGTGCGTCGCTCACGATCCTACGGCGGGGGTGCGGGCCTTCCAGCTGCCGCCGGCGATGTACCGCACCATCACGTTGAGCGTGGCGACGAAGGGCACCGCGAACAGGGCGCCGGCGACGCCGCCCACGTACGATCCCGCGGCCACCGCGAGCACGACCGCGAGCGGGTGCACGTGCACGGCCCCGCCCATGACGAGCGGCTGCAGCACGTGCGACTCGAGCAGGTGCACGCCGATGACCGCGGCCAGCATGATGACGGCCTGCAGCGGCCCCACGAACACGAGCGCGATGACGACCGCGAACGCGCCCGACACGATGGCGCCCACGACCGGGATGAAGGACGCGAGGAAGACGAGCACGGCGATGGGGATCGCGAGCGGGAGCCCGAGGATCCACGCCGCGATGCCGATGCCGACGGCGTTGCCCGCCGCCACGAAGATCTGCACGCGCGTGAACGCGGAGAGCGTGCCCCAGCCCGCGCGGCCCGCGCCGTCGATGGCCGGACGCGCGCGCCGCGGGAAGACGGAGACGACGAAGCGCCAGATGCCGCGCCCGTCGATGAGCACGATGACGATGGTGAAGAACGCGAGCAGGGCGCCCGTGACGAGGTGGCCGACGCCGAGCCCCGCGTCGAGCGCGCCGGTGAGCAGGGCCTCGCGGCTGTTCTCGAGCGCCTTGCCGGAGGACGCGAGCAGCGCGTCGTAGTCGGCCGGCACCACGTTGAAGGGCGGCTGCGCGAGGAGGTCGCGCACGTCCTCGAAGCGCGCCATGGCCTCGCGCTGCAGCGTGGGGATGCCCGTGTGGATCTGCGTGACGAGCAGCAGCACGAGCCCGCCGATGACGACCGCGGTCGCGAGCAGCGTGGACGTGATGGCGACCCACGCCGGCCAGCCGCGCTTCCGCAGGGCCGCGACGAGCGGCTGCAGCAGCGCGCAGATGAGGAGGCCGATGAGGAACGGGATGACCACCTCCTTGAGGGAGACGAGGATCCACACCGCGGCGGCCACCGCGATGCCGATGATGACCAGGCGCCACGACCACTCGGCCGCGAGCAGGACCCCGGGGGTGACGCCGCGCGCGGCCGCGCGGTCGGCGTGCGGGGCGGGTGCGGCGGGCGTGCCCGGCGAGGGCTCGACGTCGTGGGACATGGCGGTGCTCCGATCTCGATGCGCGAGGAGGACGATCCCTCGATGCGAGGTGAGCCCGGCGCCCATCATGGCCGGACCCGACGGAGGCGCGGGCGACGTCGCCTGATGCGTGTGCATGAGGATCCTCCGTGTCGCTGTGGGGGATCCGTGGGCGGCGTCCCCAGGGGTCGGATGGGATGCGCCCGGCATGTGAGAATCATTCTCGACAACAGGAGGACGCCCGATGGATCCGCTCGTCGAGCGCCCCGACACCGCCGCGCCGGCCGCGCCCACGACCGCGGCCCCGGCCCCGGCTGACGCCGTCACCGCCGCCCTCCGCCGGGCGCGCCGCCGGGGCCGCACGACGATCGGCGTGCTGGCGCTCCTCCTCGCGCTGGTCGTCGTCGCCGCGCTCGCGATCGGACCCGTGCCGCTGCCGCCGTCCGCAGTCGCGGGGATCCTCGGCGAGCGCCTGCTCGGCCTCCCGCGCGGCGACTGGTCGGACTCGGCCGCGCAGATCGTCGTCGGCACGCGGGCGCCGCGGGTCGCGATGGCCGTCGTCGCGGGCGCCGTGCTCGCGGCCGCGGGAGCCCTCCTCCAGGCGCTCGTGCGGAACGCCCTCGCGGATCCGTACCTCCTCGGCCTCAACTCGGGCGCGTCCACGGGCGTCGCCTTCGTCGTGCTCGTGGCCGGCGGCGGCAGCGCGCTCCTCTTCTCCGGCGCGGCGCTCGCGGGCGCGATCGGCGCCGTGCTGCTCGTGACCCTGCTCGCGGGCGCCGCCGACCGTCGCGGTCCGCTGCGCCTGGTGCTCGCCGGGCTCGCCGTCGGGTACGCGCTCAACGCCGCGACGAGCTTCCTCGTGTTCTCGAGCGACTCCCCCGAGGCCGCGCGGTCCGTGCTGTTCTGGCTGCTCGGATCCCTCGCCAGCGTGCAGCCGCTCGCCCTCGCGGGCGCGGCCGTCGCGGCCGCGGTCGGCCTCACGGCGCTCGTCGTGGTGGCGCCGCTCGTGGACGCGCTGGCCTCGGGCGACGACTCCGCGCGCTCCGCCGGCCTCGATCCCGAGCGCGCGCGGATCGGGCTCATGGTGGGCGTCTCCGCGATGGTCGGCGTGATCGTCGCGGGCGTGGGCGGCGTCGGGTTCGTCGGCCTCGTGGTGCCGCACCTCGCCCGGCGACTCGTCGGCGGGCGCCACCGCCTCGTGATCCCGGCGGCCGCCCTGCTCGGCGCGATGCTGCTCGTCGGCGCCGACACGGTCGCGCGCACGGCCCTCGCGCCGCAGGAGATCCCGGTCGGCGTCGTCACCGGGATCCTCGGCGCGCCCTTCCTCCTCGTCCTCCTCCGCCGCGGCGGGATACGCGCGGCCTGAGCCGCCGATCCGTCCTCCATCCACCCCTCTCCCCCTTCGACGCCCGACCCAGGAAGCCCCATGACCAGATCCCCCGCGCCCCGGCGCCCGCTCCGCCGCCCGTTCGCCGCCCTCGCCTCCGCCGCGCTCCTCGCCGGGCTCGCCGCCTGCGCGCCCGCGCCCGCCAGCGCCCCCGGCGACCAGGATCCGACCGCCGGCACCTCCTTCCCCCTCACGATCACGAACTGCGGCTCGCCCGTGACCCTCGCGGCGCCGCCGCAGCGCATCGTGCTCGTGAACGCCGACGAGATCCCGAACCTGGAGGCGCTCGGCGCGGTCGACCGCGTCGTCGCGATGACCGGCTCCCTGCAGCCCGACCTCTACGACCCGGCGACCTACGACACGCTCGCGAAGGCCGACGTGCTGTCGACCGAGACGAACGCGACCGGTGGATCCGTGGTGTCGCAGGAGAGCCTCATCGGCATGCGGCCCGACCTCGTGATCGCGCCGGAGAAGGCCGTCGACCGCGCCGCCCTCGCGGCCAGCGGCATCCCGCTGTACACGCCGAGCGCGTACTGCGCGGATCCCGCCCCCGAGCTCCGCACCACGGCCACCTTCGACCGCGTCTGGGACGAGCTGCGCTCACTCGGCGCGGTGCTCGGCGCGGGTGAACGTGCGGAGCAGGCGATCGCCGACGCGGAGGCCGGCCTCGCGGATCCCGCGCCGGACGCCGGCACGGCCGCCGCGCTCTACGTCTCCTCCGGCGGCAACGTGCTCTCGCCCTACGGCGGCCCGAGCATGGTGACGCCGGTCTTCCGGGCGGCCGGCCTCCAGAACGTCTACGCCGACTCCGACGAGCGCGTGTTCGACGCGAACGTGGAGGACATCGTCGCCCGGGATCCGCGCACCGTCGTGCTCCTCTACTCCAGCGGCTCGCCCGAGGACGCGATCGCGGCGTTCCGCGGGGCGCCCGGCGTCTCGGGGCTCTCGGCCGTGCGCGACGGGCGCGTGGTGGCGCTGCGGTTCCCGTTCACGGATCCGCCGAGCATGCTGTCCGTGAAGGGCCCGGCCGAGCTCGCGGGGCTCCTGGCCGCCCTGCCGTGATCCGCGCCGAGCGCGTGCGCGTGGTCGCGGGCGGGCGCGTCCTGCTCGACGACGTCTCGTTCGAGGCGCCGACCGGATCCGTGACCGGCATCGTCGGCCCGAACGGCGGCGGCAAGACCACGCTGCTGCGGGCGCTCGTGCGCGCGGTGCCGCTCGCGGGCGGCCGCGTGACGGTCGACGGCGAGGACGTGCGCACGCGCTCGCGCCGGTGGATCGCCCGCCGGATCGCGGAGGTCGGCCAGCGCCAGGATCCCGACGAGTCCCTCACCGTGGCCGACGAGGTCGCGCTCGGCGGCCTCGCTGAGCACGGCGTGCTGCGGGCGGGCGGATCCCCGCGGGACGCCCGGATCGCCGACGCCCTCGACGCCGTCGGCCTCGCGCACCTGGCCGCCGACCGGCTCGCGACCCTCTCGGGCGGCGAGCTCCAGCGCGTCGCCCTCGCCCGCGCGCTCGCCCAGGGCGCGGGGCACGTGCTGCTCGACGAGCCCACGAACCACCTCGACATCCGGCACCGGCTCGAGGTCGTGGGGCTGATGCGGCGCATCGCCCCGACCGTGGTCGTCGTGCTGCACGACCTCGAGGTGGCCGCCGCCTGCTGCGACCACATCGTCGTGCTCGACCGCGGGCGCGTGGCCGGCGCCGGAAGCCCGAGCGACGTGCTCCGCCCCGAGCTGCTCGACGCGGTCTACGGCGTGCGCACCACCGTGATCCCGGGCGCCGACGGGCACCCCCACCTCCGCTTCGCCCTCCCCGCGCCGGGCGACCCGCTCGGCGCGACCATCCCCCTCGAGAGGAACCGACCATGACCGACACCATCCCCGCGCCCGCTGACTCCGCCCTCGCGGACGCCCGCTCCCTCGCCGCCCGCTGGGACGCGCAGCAGACCGGCTACATCCGCCACCGGGCCGAGCGGTTCGCGACCATCGCGCGCGTCGTGCGGCACGTGGCCGCGGGCGTCGACGCGCCGCGGATCCTCGACCTCGCGGGCGGCACCGGATCCCTCGCGCTGGAGATCCTCGCCGCGATCCCGGGCGCGACCGCCGTCGTCGCCGACAAGGACCCGGCGCTGCTCGCCATCGCCGCCGATCTCGCGCTGGGCGAGCCGCGCCTGGAGATCGCGGAGGTGGACCTCGCGCACGACGGCTGGGCGGATCACCCGCTCATCGCCCGGGGCGGCTTCGACGCGGTCGTCTCCTCCACCGCCCTGCACTGGCTGCAGCCGGCCGCGCTCGTCGACGTGTACCGCCGGCTGCCTGCGCTCGTGCGGCCCGGCGGCATCGTGCTGAACGGCGACCACCTCGCCTACGACGCGCACCAGGAGCCGACGCTCGCGCACATCTCCCTCGCCGACGACCGCGAGGTGCAGGACGCGGCCTTCGCGCCCGGCGGCGTCGACACCTGGGACGCGTGGTGGCAGGCCGTCGCCGACACCCCGCGCTACGCCGACGCGCTCGCCCGCCGCGACGAGGTCTGGGGCGAGGAGCTCCACATCGCGCCCCCGAAGGTCACCCTCGGCTTCCACCTGGAGTCGCTCCGCAGCGCGGGCTTTCCGGAGACGGGCACGCTCTGGCGCTACCTCGACGACGTGGTGCTGTACGCGGTGCGCGGGACGGACTGAGCACGCAGGCGCGGGTCACGCGTCCGTCAGGAACTCGAGACCCGCGCCCGACGCCAGCCGGCGCGGAAGACCAGGACGCCGCCTCCGTCGTCGTCGTCGACCCGATGTCCATCGGCGGATCGATCACCTCGCCGCCACCCTCCGGACCACGCGACCGAGCGCGAAGCAGCTCAGGGCCGTGGTCGCGATCATCACCGGGACGGCGAAGGCGATCCGCGATGGGTCGGTGAGCCCTCCCCACGACCACGGATCCCACCGCCAGAAGCGGTCCGCCAGGACGCTGCCGCCGATCAACAGGGAGACGAACGTCCCGATGATGCCCGCGGCCGTCGCCACGACGCGCCCCGCGGCGATCGTCAGCACCAGCTGGACGCATGTCCACGTGACGCCGGTCAGGACGCACATCACGACGAGCACCCGCACACGTGCCGGGTCGACCCCGACGGCGCCGAGGACCAGGAGCGGCACGACGACCGAGCAGGAGGTGACGAGCACCATGAGGGTGGCCGCGGCCAGCGCCGGCCGGACGAGGGCGACGGGCCTCGTCGCGATCGCTCGCCAGGCGGGTCGCAGCCGACCCCACACGATCAGCGGGGCGACCGATGCCACCACGGGGACGACGGCGAGCGGCACCACCTGGAGCACGCGCGCCGGGGGCTGCCAGCGCGTCATCAGGAGGATGGACGCGGTGGCGACCAGCGGCACGATCCACAGCGGAGTCCGTCGCAGGGCGACGAGGGTCGCCCGCGTGACGCTCCGCGAGGACGGCTCCCGCCCGGCCCGACGCGGGTGCCGGGCGTCGGAGCGGAGCGAAGGCGCCACGCGAGGAGCTTCGTCCTCCGCGCGCACGACGGCAGCCGGGGCGGCGAGGCGATCCACCCTCGGGAGGCTGACCTCACGGCGGCGGACGGTCACGACGAGAACGGCGAATCCGAGGCAAGCCAGGGACCAGGGGACGGGGTCGATCTGCGCCAGCGGCGACCCGGGTGTCAGCGTGATCCCGTTGGAATGGGTCCCGAAGAGCGGGATCGTCGCCCGGACCGCCCACGCGGGCGGCACGGCGAACGCGAAGGGAGACTCCGCGGCCAGCGCACCGACGACGCACCACACCGCTCCGATGCCCAGCGACGCCAGCAGGCCGAGACGGCGGCCAACGCGCACGATGACCGCCGCGACGCTCACCGAGCCCGCCCACAGGGTCGCCGCCACGGCGGCGACCCGCACCCAGGGGATCGTGGCGATGTCCTCGTGCGTCGCTCCGACGGCCAGGACCCCCACGACGGCACCGAGCGTCGTCATGAGGATGGAGAGCGCGGAGACGGCCGACTTCGCCGCATCCATCTGCCACCGGGCCACCGGGCGCCACCACGTGCCCCCGCCCCGGCAGGCGCGGTCTCCGGACTGGGAGACGGCCACCACGAGCACGGCCAGCATCGGACCGACGAACACCGCCCACGGATTCAGCCACGCGAGGACGGCCGTCCACCCCGGGGAGACGGACGCTCCGGACGACAGAAGGCCTAGCCCTCCCCCCACGACGAGCCCGGCCCACGGGATGCGCGCCGACACGTCACGACGCCAGCGGGCTTTCTCGGCGCGCAGGACCCGCGCCATCGGGAGCACGGCGCTCATCGTCCCGCGGCGGCGGTGAGCCGGAAGTACTGACGCTCGAGGTCGCCATCCGGGGCCACCTCGTGGAGCGGCCCCTGGTGCACGAGCCGTCCTCCCACCATGACACCCACGTCGTCCGCGACGGCGGCGACCTCGGCGAGGACGTGGCTCGACAGGACGACAGTCCGACCGGAGTCCGCGATGCACCGGAGGAGCCGTCGCGTGTCGGCGATGCCCTCGGGGTCGAGGCCGTTCTGCGGCTCGTCGGCGATGACGAGCTCCGGTTCGCCCAACAACGAGATGCCGAGGGCGAGCCTGCTCTTCATCCCCAGGGAGAAGTTCCGCACCGCCTTCCGGCCCGTGGAGGCCAGCCCGACCAGGTCGAGTGCTGTGTCCACTCCGCCGCCGTCGAGTCCCAGCAGGTGGGCATGGACCTGGAGGTTCTGCGCGGCCGAGAGGTGCTCGAAGAGGCTCGGCCCGTCTACGCTCGCACCGAGCCGTCCCAGCGACCGTCGGCTCCAGGGCTCGCCGAAGAGGTCGATGCCGCCGGCGCTGGGCTTCAGCAATCCGAGGATCATCTTGATCGTCGTGCTCTTGCCCGCGCCGTTCGGGCCGAGCAGTCCGTAGACGGTTCCAGGACGGACAGCGAGGCCCACGCCCTGCACCACCGTCGACCTCCCGAACCGCCGCGAGAGACCGCGGGTCTCGATGACGAGATCCGGCGGCGGCCCTGTGAGCGACGCGTCTTGACTCGCACTGATCCCACCGGACATGGTCCCGCCTTCCCGGGCTGATCGGAGGTCGCCCGCAACTGCTACAGAACGTAGCAGCTGCCCGGGTCAGAACAGGATCACGAACACCACGAGGACGCCGGAGATGCCGATGCCCGCAGCCAGCTGACGGAGCGCCGACGCGTCCCGGACAGGATCGGCGAGCGCCTGGATGCGCCTCTCGAGCACTCCGGCGCTCCCGACCATCCCGGCCACGCCGACCGGGCCGCGACCCGTCGGGGAGCCGCTCCTCCGCAGGGCCGACAGGAGCGCGCTGGCCACGCGATGGTCGCCGACGCTCCGCCGCGCGTCGGCATCCGCCCATTCCTCGGTTGCGGCGACGAGGTCCTCCCGGATCGAGCGGCCTCCGGGGATCCACCACCAGGCACGGAGGGCGCAGGAGCTCACGAACCGAAGGAGGGGATGACGGTGTCGCTGATGGGATCCCTCATGCGCGAGCACGACGTCGACGTCGGGACCATCGAGGACGGAGACGCTCGCGTGGATGCGGGGGAACAGGAGCCCCGAGACGCACGGTCCGGTCGCGTGCCGCTCGGACAGGACGCGGATGCGACCGCGACGCCCCACCACCGCGCGCGCGAGCCGACGCTCCGACACCAGCAGCTCCACCGCCCCGATGGCGAAGGACGCGACGATGGAGGCGAGGGGCACCACGGTGAGCAGCATCAGGAGGAACCCGGCGAGCGAATGCAGCGCGTCGGACGGCGGAGCGTCGGAGATCCCGTAGGCGAGCGGCATGCGCCAGGGGACCAGGACGCGCAGCGGCGTGCTCGGATCGAAGGGGACGAGGAAGGCGAGCAGGGGCGCCACCGAGACGGCGGTCGCGACATGCGCCCGGCTCCTCGGCGTGGCGCGCGACGCCCCCGTCCTGCGCCAGACGAGCCAGGCCGCCCGCACGAGGAGCGGACCCCACAGGGCGAGGACCACCTCCGGGTATCCGATCATCGCGATCTCCATGCGGCGATCAGTCCCCGCTCCCGATCACGAGCGATCCGCTCCACCGGTTCGGTCGACCACCGCCTGCAACCTCGCGACGAGCTCGTCGAACTCCGGCGATGCGGGATCGATCTGATCGACGAAGCTGCTCACCGCGACGCTCCCGAAGCCGGCGAGCAGGTCCCGGCTCGACCTCGTCGCGGCCAGGCGCGTCATCTCCTCGCGAGTGGCTGTCGTCGAGTATCGGAACGCCCGTCCGCTCTTCGTGCGCGTGAGGTGGCCCTTGTCGACCATGCGCTCCATCACGGTCTTCACCGTGGAGTACGCCTGTCGGCCCGGGAGCTCGTCGACGCACTCCGCGACGTTGGACTCACCGATCCTCCAGAGCGCCTCGAGGATCTCGTACTCGAGCGGCCCGAAGCTCGCGGCGAGACCGCGGGCTCCGGACGACGTCATGCGACAGAAGGTAGCAGGACGTGCGGGTGGAGCACGCGATCAGCGTGGGCGCTGGCGGCGAGATCCAGCGGCTCATCGCGAGGTGAGCGCCGCGTCCTGAGCCGGCGCGCCCGCGTCGATGCCCGTGACCCGCCCGTCCACCACCGTCACGAGCCGGTCGAGCGCGGCGCGGTGCACCAGGTCGTGGGTCACGAGCAGGGTCGCCGTGCCCTGCTCGTGGGTGAGGCGGGCGACGAGGTCCATGATCTCCGCGCCGCGCTCCTGGTCGAGGGCGCTCGTGGGCTCGTCCACGAGGAGCACGGACGGACCGTGGACCAGCGCGCGGGCGATCGCGACGCGCTGACGCTGCCCGCCGGAGAGCTGCGCGGGGCGCTTGCCGGCATGGGCGGCGAGGCCCACGGCGTCGAGGAGCTCGTCGGCGCGGGCGCGGATGGCGCGCCGCCGTGCGGATCCGCCGCCGCCGAGCTCCACCATCACGAGCAGCTGCTCGCGCGCGGTCAGTGACGGCACGAGGTTCGACTGCTGGAACACGATCCCGACGCTCTCCCGCCGCAGCGCCGCCGCGTCCCGCCTGCTGAGGGTCGCGGCGTCGACGTCGCCGATCACCACGCGGCCGGAGTCGGGGCGGATCAGCGTGGCCGCGACCGCGAGGATCGACGACTTCCCGGAGCCCGACGGCCCCGTGATCCCGGTGACGACCCCTGCGGGTGCGGTGAGCGAGACGCGGTCGACCGCGGTGAGACGGGCGCCCCCGTCGGGGAAGGTGAGGGTGACGTCGTCGAGGTGGATCATCGGTTGCTCCCGAGTGCGGTGAGGGGGTCGGCGTGGGTGACGGTGCGGAGCGCGACGGCGGCGCCGCCGAGCCCGAGGACGGCCATGACGGCGGCCGGCAGGAGGGTGGTGAGCGGGCTGAGCAGGAACGGGATGGTGCCGCTCGCGAGGGCGCCGAGGCCGGCGACCACGGCGATCCCCACGCCGATCCCGAGCACCAGCACGACGAGCGCCTGCCCGAGCGCGTCGCGGATGAGGGACGCGTCGGACGCTCCGAGCGCCTTCAGCACGGCGATGTCGCCGGCCCGCTGCATGGTCCAGACGGTGAAGAAGGCGCCGACCACGAGCGCGGAGACGCCGAACAGCATCGCGATCATCAGCGCGAGCGACCCGACCTCCGACTTGAAGGTCTCCAGCGCGCCGAGGCTCGCCAGCGCCGGGGAGGCGGACGTGCCAGTGGCGGCCGCGGCGGCGTCCCAGTCGGGGGATCCGGAGACGGCCAGGACGGTCGCCTCGCCGTCGCCGCCGAGCCGCTGGTCGGCCGCCGCCCACGCGTCCGGGGTCAGCGCGACGACGGGCGTGTGGCTGTACGAGGCGTCGCCGCCGATCGACGCGACGCGGTAGTCGGTGCCGGCCACGGTGATCCGGTCGCCGACGGTCGCGTGCAGCGAGCGCGCGGCGGCCGAGGACAGGCCGACCGCGTCGTCCGCGGTGGGCGCGAGGTCGGTGACGGTCGACGCCGGGGCGCCGTGCGGCACCCCGAACAGCGCGACCGCGACCGCGGACGCCGCGTCGCCCGCGGCGGTGGCCCGACCCTGGACGATGCCGACCGACGTGACCGCCGTGACGCCCGCGGTGCCCCGCCAGGCGGCGACCGTGGCGTCGTCGAGCGACGACTGCGCGAGCGACGGCTGCCCCGAGGACGGCTGCGCGAGCACGAGCCGGTCCCCCGGCAGGCCGAGGACGGCGGAGACGTCCTGCTCCGCGAGCCCGCCGGTGAGCCCGGCGAGGAACCCCACGAGCAGGGTGATGAGGGCGACGACCGCGCCGATGAGCACGAACCTCCCCCGGGCGAATCGGAGATCACGCCACGCGACGAACACGATGGACCCTTCCGGCGCCGGGTCCCTCCCGACGGCCGGGATCAGCCTCGCCGGGGCGCGCCGCGGATCCATCGGGGAGGAGTACGGTCCCCGGATCGAACTTCCGATTGATCCGCTCCCCGCCCGGCGCCCGTAGCCTTCAGGGGCCATGGCCGCCCACAGCACCCTCACCCCCGTCTTCGTGGGACTCCGCACGGGGCTGCACGTGCTGTCCGCGTCGCTGCTCACGCTCGTGGTGGTGCGCGTGCTCGTCGTCGAGGGGCCGCGGATGCCGGCGGCGCTCGCGCTCTCGGTGGCCTTCGCGATCCTGTACCTCCTCGGTGCGCGCGTGCCCGCCGCCCGCCCGACGCGGAGGGCCGCCGCCGGGGCCGTGTGGATCACCGCGCTGACCGCCGCGTGGGTGGCGCTCCTCGTGCTGGTGCCGGATGCGGCCTACCTCGTCTTCCCCCTCTTCTTCCTCTACCTCCACGTGCTGCCGCGCGTCGTCGGGCCGGTCGCGGTGGTCGTCGCGACCCTCGTCGCCGTGGTGGCGCTGGGGCTGCACGGCGGGTTCACGGTCGGCGGCGTGATCGGGCCGCTCGTCGGCGCGGGCGTCGCGCTGCTGATCGGCCTCGGCTACCGGGCGCTCGCGCGGGAGTCCGCCGAGCGGGAGGCTCTCGTCGCGGAGCTCATCGCGACCCGCGACCTCCTCGCGGCGACCGAGCGGGAGCAGGGGGTGCTGACGGAGCGCGCGCGGCTCGCGCGGGAGATCCACGACACGGTCGCGCAGGGCCTCACGAGCATCCAGATGCTGCTGCACGCCGCCGAGGCGGCCGACGGCGACCGGCCGGGCCTCGACCACATCCGCCTGGCCCGCAGCACGGCGGCCGACGGGCTGGCCGACGCGCGCCGCTTCATCCGGGAGCTCGCGCCGCCGTCGCTCGACGCCGGGCTCGGCGCCGCGCTCGGGCGCCTGGCCGCGCAGTGGCGGCGGGAGGGGCTCCGGATCGACGTGACCGTGCCGCCGCTCGACCGGCCGCTGCCGATGGCCGTGCAGACCGCCCTCCTGCGCATCGCCCAGGGCGCCGTGGCGAACGTCGTGCAGCACGCCGACGCGCGCACCGTGGAGATCGGCGTCGCGGTCACGGCCGCGCACGCGACGCTCACCGTGCGCGACGACGGCGTCGGCTTCGACCCGGCGCGCGTCGGCGAGGACGCGGGCACGACCGACTCCTTCGGCCTGCGAGCCATGGCCCAGCGGGTCGATCAGCTCGGCGGCCGCCTCGACGTCGACAGCGCGCCCGGCCGGGGCACCACCATCACCGCGATCCTGGAGGTCGAGCCGTCGTGATCCGCATCGTCATCGCCGACGACCACCCCGTCGTCCGCGCGGGCCTCCGCGCCGTGCTCGACGTGGCCGACGACATCGAGGTGGTCGGCGAGGCCGCCACCCCCGACGAGGCCGTCGCGCTCGCCGCGTCGCTCGACCCGGACCTGGTGCTCATGGACCTCCAGTTCGGGCAGGAGCGCACGGGCGCCGACGCGACCCGGCAGATCCGGGCAGTGGAGGCGGCGCCCTACGTGCTGGTGCTCACCAACTACGACAGCGACGGCGACATCCTCGGCGCGGTCGAGGCCGGGGCGAGCGGCTATCTGCTCAAGGACGCGCCGCCCGCCGAGCTGCTCGCCGCCGTGCGCGCGGCGGCGGCCGGCGAGAGCGCCCTCGCGCCCGCGGTCGCGAGCCGCCTGCTGGCCCGGATGCGGGCGCCGCGCGTGAGCCTGTCGGCCCGCGAGATCGAGGTGCTCCGGCTCGTGGCCGACGGCGCCTCCAACACCGAGGTGGGCGCGCGCCTCCACATCACCGACGCGACCGTGAAGTCCCACCTCGTGCACGTCTTCTCGAAGCTCGGCGTGAGCTCGCGGACGGCCGCGGTCGCGGCGGCCAGGGAGCTGGGGATCCTGCGCTGACGAAGGCAGGGAGCCGGGAACGACGAAGGGCCCCGGTCTCCCGGGGCCCTTCACGCGGATCGGGGGCTTCGCTCGAGGCGAGCCGCCGGATCCATCTGGCGGTGGCGGTGGGATTTGAACCCACGGTGGAGTCTCCCCCACACACGCTTTCGAGGCGTGCTCCTTAGGCCGCTCGGACACGCCACCGGGATCAAGTGTAGTACAGGCCCGGGCGGGGATCGCACGGGCTGGGCGGCGGCGGATCAGCGCGCGGACGCGAGCGCGCGCACCGTCACGGGCACGTCGACGCGCACCGGGACGGACGCGATGCGGGCCGCGCGCGGGGCCACGAGGGGCGTCGACGCGTCGACCACGCGGATCCCGCGCACCTCGACGGCGGCCGGCACGGGCACCGCGAGGAGGTCGCCGGCCGCGATGTCGGCGGGCAGCCGCACGGACGCCCCGCCGACCACCGCGGGGCGCGCGGCGGCGGTGGACGCGCGGCCGATCAGCCGGAGCTCCGACCAGGTGCAGGCGAGGCCCGCGATGTCGGCGTCGAGGAGCAGGGCGCGCGGGGCGTCGTCGGTCGCGGGCGCGACGGCGAGGATCCGGAGCACGACCGCCGAGGCCGACGCCGTGCGCGACGCGCGACCGCTGCTGCCGCGCTCGACCGTCGGGCCGGTGACGACGCAGGGCGTGCCGCGCTCCGCGGCGAGCGCGACCAGCGACACGTCGCCGACGCGCAGGTCGGTCGTGGTGGCGACGGTGCCCGCGGGCCAGAGGGCGGCGGCGAGCGGATCCGGGATGCTGCGGCGGAGCGACGGGAGGATCGCGGTGAGGGTCATGGCAGCAGGTCTACCGCCGCGGGCCGCGGTGCGAGCCCGCCCTCACGGAAGCCGTGCGCCGGGGGCCTGGACCCTCACGGGATCCGCACGGCGCGGGTCGACGCGCGCACCGCCACCCGCGAGCGGGCATGCTCGAGGGGACCCGTCCGCCGCATCCCGAAGGAGACCCGTGCCCGAGAACCGCGACCCCGCCCTCCCCTGGCTCCTCTTCGACATCGGCGGCGTGCTCATCACGCGGCCGGACGACATCGGCGCGCTGACCCGGGCGCTGGATCCCGAGGGCGTCACGGGTGAGGACGCCGAGGCGCGCGTGCGCGAGGCCTTCGACGCGCACCGCCAGGCGTACGACCGCGGCGGCAGCGCGCGGGAGTTCTGGGCCGCGGTCGCGGAGGACGTCGGCGCCGACGTCCCCGACGACGACGGCCTCGCGGAGCTGGTCGCGATCGAACGGCGCCGCTGGGCATCCCCCGACGACGAGGTCCTCGCCGCCCTCGACCGCGCTATCGCGACGGGCTACCGGCTCGCCGTGCTGAGCAACGCGCCGCACGAGCTCGCCGACGTGCTCGAGGACCCCGACGGCTGGGGCGCGCGCTTCGACCACGTCATGACGAGCGCGCGGCTCGGCATGGCGAAGCCCGACGCCGACGTGTGGCCCGTCGCCGTGGAGCGCCTCGGCAGCCCGGCCGGGCGGATCCTGTTCGTCGACGACAAGCCCGCCAACGTCGACGCCGCTCGGGAGGCCGGCATCCACGCGCACGTCTGGGAGGGCCTCGGCACGCTCGACCGGATCCTCGACGGCACGCTCTCCTGACGCCGGCGACGCCAGCGCAGCCGCAGCCGTCGCAGCCGCGCGCGGCACCCCGCGGCTAGGGCCGCTGCGCCGCCGCGAGCGTCATGCGCCCCTCGACGATCGCGGCCGCGATCTCCGGCATCGCCGTGCTGGTGCTGCGGGCCTCGTGGCGGATCAGCCGGAACGCCTCGTCCATGTCGACGCCGTGCGTGTGCGCGATGACGCCCTTGGCCTGCTCGATGACCACGCGGCTGTCGAGCGCGTGGCGGAGCTGGTCGTGCACGACGCTGCTGTCGCGGATGGCCCGCTCCTGCAGCACGCTGATGGTCGCCACGTCGGCGAGCGCCTGCGCGGCCGTCGCGTCGGCGTCGTTGAGGGCGCCCTCGTGATCGCGGAACAGGTTGAGGGATCCGATGACCTGGCCACGCAGCCGGAGCGGGATCGCGTGCACCGACACGTACCCGGCACCCGCGGCCTGCTCGGCGAAGGCCGGCCAGCGGTCGGCGATCTCGCGCACGTCCGCGACGGACACGACCTGTCCGGTCGTCACGGCCTCGACGCACGGGCCCTCGCCCACCTCGAGCTGCATGAGCCCGACGAGGCGGCTCTTCTCGCTCGTGGACGCGACGACCTCCAGGTGCTCGTCGTCCGGCCCGATGATGATGCCGGACGCGCTCGCGTCGAACAGCCGGGTGGCCTGGTCCACGAGCGTCTGCAGCAGGTCGAGCACGTCGTATCCGCTCACGAGCGAGTCGGCGAGGCTCACGAAGGTGTGGACGAGCAGCTCTTCCCGGGTCTCCGGCATCGTCGTGGTTCCTCTGGGTCGATCGGGCGGTCGGGCGGTCGGTCAGGAGCAGATGGTCCGCGTCAGCGGTCCGGGGTGAAGTCGAGGACGCGTGCCACGACGTCCTCGGCCACGTCCCGCAGGGGGCGACCCGTGGCGAAGGCGTGGCCGCGGAGCACGAGGAGCGCGTCCGCCGCGGGGATCCCCGTCTGCGCGACGACCATGCCGGTGGCCTGGTGCACCTCGCGTCGGGAGTAGCGGCCTGTCCATGCCCCATCCTCCTCCTGCGGCTCCTCGGCGGCCAGGAGAGCCCGGCGGAGGACCTGCCGCGCGACGATCCGGGACAGGGTGGTCGCGTCCGCCACCTCCTGGTCGGAGATGTCGCGCGCGGTGCGGGAGTAGAGGTCCACCGCGCCGAGGCTGAGGCCCGCGACGACGAGCGGGAACGCGAAGACCGCGCCGAGGCCGGTCTCGTGCATGGCGTGGCGGGCGAGCGGCCAGGTCGTGGCGGCGGATCCCTGCACGTCGCGCTCCAGCACGGGCCGCCGCGAGGTCATCGCCTCCCAGCACGGGCCCTCGCCGAGGTCGAGCTGGATCTCGTCGAGCCGCGCCGCGCGGTCGTCAGACGCGCACACGGTCTCGCTGCCGAGCGGATCCCCGAGGGTGGAGACGGCCGCGCCGCTCACGCCGAGGGCGGCGACGAGGGGGCCGCACAGGTCGGATCCCGCCGTGGTCGCGTCCTCGAGCGCCTCCGCGGCGTCGGCGACGGCCACGAGGCCGCGCCTAGGCACGCTCCGCCGCACGAGGGGCGATGACTGTGATCACGAGTGCCTCCAGGGGCCCGTCGAGTCCGCGAGATGGGACGCGGGGCGCAGGGACCGGGTACCGACCGCAGCGCCACCCTACCGTCGCGGGGCGCGCCGCCGCGGGCGCAGGGGACGGCGGAGAATGGATCCCATGACGCACCACGACGACGCCCCCGCCCGACCCGACATCGACCCGGCGGAGGCGGCGGGATCCGTCACCGTGGGGATCCTCGGCGCCGGCAAGGTCGGCACCGTCCTCGCCCGCCGCGCGATCGCCGCCGGGCACCCCGTGCTCATCTCCGGCTCCGGGGATCCGTCGCGCATCTCCCTCATCGTCGACGTGCTCGCGCCGGGCGCCGTCGCCACCACCTCGGCCGACGCGGCGGCCCGCGCCGACGTCGTGATCCTCGCCCTCCCCCTCGGCAAGCTCGCCTCCGTGCCCGTCGCCGAGCTCCGCGGCAAGCTCGTCGTCGACGCCATGAACTACTGGTGGGAGGTCGACGGCCACCGCGACGACCTGGCGAACCCCGCCTCCTCCACGAGCGAGCTCGTGCAGGACCTCCTCTCGGACTCCACCGTCGTCAAGGCGTTCAACCACATGGGGTACCACGACCTCGACGAGGGGCCCCGGCCCGCGGGCGAGCCCGGCCGCAAGGGCATCGCGGTCGCGGGCGACGACGACACAGCACGTGCCGCGGTCGCGGCCCTCGTGGACGCGTTCGGCTTCGACCCCGTCGACGTCGGCCCGCTCGCGGCCGGCCGCGTGCTCGAGCCCGGCCGCTCGCTCTTCGGCGTGAACGTGGACGCGGACGAGATCCGCCGCCTGGTCGCGCTGGAGACGGCGGACGCGCGCGCCGACGCCGGCTCCGCCGAGTAGCCGGCGCCCGGTGGACATCGGCGGATCCCTCGGCGAGATCACCCTCACGGTCGCGCTGCTGATGATCCTGGCGGCCCTCGCGGCCGGCTGGATCGACGCGGTCGTGGGCGGCGGCGGCCTGCTGCAGCTGCCGGCGCTGCTGCTCGTACCGGGGATCACGCCGGTGGAGGCGCTCGCGACCAACAAGCTCGCGTCGCTGTTCGGCACGTCGACGAGCGCGGTCACCTGGTACCGACGCACGCACCCGGATCTCCGCACCGCCCTGCCCATGGCCGCCGTCGCGCTGGCCGGCGCCTACGGCGGCGCGAGCCTCGCGGCGCTCCTGCCGTCGTCCGTCTTCAAGCCGCTCGTGGTGGTCGCGCTGATCATCGTGGCCGTCGTCACCATCGCCCGCCCGAAGCTCGGCGACGTGGCCGCGCTCCGCCACACCGGCCGGAAGCACCACGGGATCGCGGCGCTGCTCGGGCTCGTGATCGGCTTCTACGACGGGCTCATCGGACCCGGCACGGGCACGTTCCTGATCATCGCGCTCATCACCGCGCTCGGCTACGACTTCGTGCTCGCGAGCGCCAAGGCGAAGATCGTGAACGTCGCGACGAACCTCGGCGCGCTCGCCTTCTTCATCCCGCAGGGCCACGTGCTCTGGGCGCTCGCCCTCGGCATGGGCGTCGCGAACATGCTCGGCGGCTACGCGGGATCCCGCATGGCCGTCGCCCGCGGCAGCCGCTTCATCCGCATCGCGTTCATCGTGGTGGTCGCGGTGCTCATCGTGAAGGTCGGGTCGGACGTGGTGGCGGAGTGGGCGTAGTTGCGTACCATCAAAGCATTCAGCCGTTTGCAGACAAAGGGCCGCGAACAACTGGCTGATGCAAGTCCACCAGAGCCAACGTAGGCGAGTCGACGTGAAAACTCTTCGTGCTCAAAATAGGATGCCGAATGCTCCACCTATTTCACTTTCGATGATGCGGCGTCGAATGCTTGTCTGGAACCAGGCCGACGCCGCGAGCTCGTCAGGGACCTCGTTACTGTTTAGTAACACAATATATTGGCGCTCTTCTTCCGGCGACGAAAGCACCGCTTCCTGCACTTGCTCCAAAGCCGTCTGTGTTTGCACTGGGTCAACGCCGTCAAATACAACAGAGTCATGGATAAGGAATCCGGGGTGAACTTCCCTATTCGCTTCCCATAACAACGTCAAGTCATAACTGAAAAGCTTCATTTTCTTCACACCCGTGCTGCTTGACGCAGGCACAGTCAAATCCACTTTATACCCATCCTCGTCCACTTTGACAGTAAGGGCCCCGCCTTTGCCATAAAGCGACCTTATGACGGCGTCGAATCGAGTAGCGAAATGATCTAGTGTTGACTGGCGTTCCGCCAGGAGGTCTGCGGCGGTAACGCGTACTTCGCTTTTCCTGACATTAACTTCCTCCCTCGCGCGCGCCCACCTCCGAAGTGCGTCAAGCTGTAAATCGAGGTCGCGGACCACGGCTGCGAGCTCTATATGAGAGCGCTGCAAAGCAAGTAACTCGTCTAGCACACCACCAGCATGCACCTGCTCGAGAAGACGGGTCCTTTTTGCTAGAACTTTTTTCAGACGCCCCTCCAGGTCGTCCTTGCGCTCTCGCAGCTCTTCAAGTTCAACGCCTAAGTAAGCAACTCGATTTTGATAGATGCGCGCATGAAATTCCTCAACCTGATCTAAGCGAAGAAGCGCCTTCTTTTTTATGACTCCTGCAAGCTCTAGTCGAAGTTGATCAAGAGTTTCATTTGCGGATGGCTGCTGCGACTCGGCGAGGGAAGATTCATGCAGAGACATCATCTGCCGCGTCATGTATATCTCGTTACGAAGCCCGTTCACGTCCGCCGTAAGGTCGTCGGCTTGCTTTATGACGTCGTCTGGATCGTCGAGAAGCACGAAGTTTCGTGCATGTTCGGCTACCCGGTCGCGCTCGATGACAGCCTCTTGTCGCTCCATCAAAAGGTCTGCCTCATTTCCCACTACCGCAGCCACGTACTCCGAAGCGACAGCCGCATCAACTGCCTTATATGCCTGTTCCTCTTCTTTTAGTTTCGCCAGGCGATCGTTTACCGTCCAATCTAAACCCAATAGGTACGAAGTATGCATTCTTGATAGACGCGCTGACTGCTGAGCTATGATTTTTGTTGGATCGTCGGGCGCATTTGTCCTGACCACATAAGACAGCAAGGTCCGTGCGCTTAAAACACGATCCTCATCAGCCGCTAGCTCCGGTAAGCCGAACAAGGTCCACCCGAGCACCGACTTCCAAGTATCGAGACGAAAGACACCTTCGTCCATCAATGAAAACCAGGCGGGTCGCGGCCCATCGTTTAGCGCAATTGATATTAAGTTACGCTCCACACCGCAGCGCCTTGACGCCGTGACGATCGAGTCACCAATCTTGATCGTGAGGTCGAATCTCCAGTCATCATCAGCCAAAGGCTTAAATGCCTGGGGAAAACTGCCACCTAGACAGTAATTTATAGCCAGCAAGATGCTAGATTTACCACGCGCATTGCGGCTATCAGTCCGGGTGGCCTTCGCTGTCCGATCTGCTAAGACAACATTCATTCCCGAGGTGAACCGGATTGGCGTGAATGAGGGCTTATTTGCGCCAAGCTCGATAAGCATCAGGGCCCTTCCTTGGTGATCGCTTTACCGCCGAGCTCTTTGGTGATAAGTAAGTTACCTTCGAGCGTCAATAGATCCATTATGAAGAGTACGTCCAGAACTAAAGTGAAACGTTGAAAGTCTGAATGCGCGTCCACGCGGTCTCGAAATATGAACCAGGCCTCTCCTACATTACTGACAATCGGTAGCGCTGCCACGAGCCGCATTGATAGCCCCAAGAGCGAATCCTGTGGGAGAATGTATTTATTTGGCAGAAGCATCTGGGGCCTCAAACAGTTCGCAGATCTCGAACAAGTGCACGACGACTGCAATAGCGGCGGCTTCCAGGAGAGCCCCTCGCTTTACTCCCGCATTTTCCGACGCCACCGAGCATAAGTAGGCGAACAGCTCATCTCCGGCTAGGCCGCCTAATGCACCCTGCGCATATGACATCAGAAACCACTGCCGAACTCGATTGGCAAAGCCCGGAGAGATGCCTTCCGTAAAACTGATGTAAGCGGCAACCTGTGTGGTTTTTGATATGCCGACTTTTATGATCCGTCCGGACGCATCACTGAGATCGTTGCTTTTCATCTTTACCGTCACCTCAGGCGGCAAGACCAGTTCATCGATCTGGGCACGACTTGCCGATGGAAGCATGCGGACAGATGCGCAAATTGCTTCCAACTCTTCGAAACCAACCTCGCTCATAGCGTACAGCTGCCCCCGCGTGATTTCCCGCTCGTGCTCATGCTTCATGGCAATGAGCACTTCCTCCGTGTAGCGCTCCCTTTGCGAGTCCACGATTTTGTGATGCCTTTCGCACAACAGCATCAGGTTTGTGATATCGGCGCGCTGCGCATCAGTCATTTTCTTATCAAACCGAGCGCCGCCAGGGCTGACCGCGGCAATGTGCGCGATCTCAAAAGTCACGGTATCCACGTCAGCCGGATTAACCGCGTCTTCATATAAACGCTGGCCGCAATTTGTGAAAGCGCAAAACTGCCCGGAGCGCATGAGCAGAACTTTTAACTGTGCCGTACTTAAGGCGATTCTCGCGGCGATGGGAGCATCCTAGATCGAGTGAGTGAAATATCGCGACGATACCCGTATCGGCACAATCCCTACTATAAGCCGCCCTGATGATAGCCAGAGGGCTAATTGCTGCCCCGCGTTTGAGGGTCATGGCCTGGTGTGGCGTGCGTCAGTGTCGCAGCAGCCCTGTGCGTCGCGACTACCGCGCTTAGGGGAAGCAGATGCCCCCGCGTAGGAGTGTCGTGAGGTTCCCCGCGCCGCCGTGAGGGAACCGTATGGATGCGTGAGGACGCCCGCGCGCGAGGTGTCTAGTGGTGCCTCGTGCCCCGCCGGGCACCCGCGTCCGACCGGCCGCGGCACCCCTCATGGAGGATCCCCCGTGCTCGACCTCGTGTACATCGCAGGCGCCATCGTCCTGTTCGCCCTCGTCGGCCTCGTCGGCCGGGGGGTGGAGAAGCTGTGATCACCTCGTTCGCCGACGCCGCCGGCCTCGCCGCCGCCGTGCTCGGCATCGCCTCCGTGGTGTACCTCGTGTACGCCCTGATCCGCCCCGAGCGCTTCTGATGGACACGCTCGCCGGAATCCTCCAGGTCGCGTCCGTCGTCCTGGTCCTCGTCCTCGTCCACCGCCCGCTGGGCGACCTCATGGCGCGCATGTACGAGTCGCGCCGCGACCTGCGCGTCGAGCGCGGCGTCTACCGCCTCATCGGCGTGGATCCCCGCTCCGAGCAGACCTGGCCCGCCTACCTCCGCGCGGTGCTGGCCTTCTCGCTCGTCGGCGTCCTCGTCGTCTACGGGATGCAGCGCCTCCAGGCCCTCCTCCCCTACTCGCTCGGCCTCCCCGCCGTGTTCGAGGGCATCTCCTTCAACACGGCCGTCTCGTTCGTCACCAACACGAACTGGCAGTCGTATTCGCCCGAGGCGACCATGGGCTACACGGTCCAGCTCGCCGGGCTCGCCGTGCAGAACTTCGTGTCGGCGGCGGTCGGCATCGCGGTGGCCATCGCGCTCGTCCGCGGCTTCGCCCGCACGCGCAGCGGCACCATCGGCAACATGTGGGTCGACCTCATCCGCGGGTCGTTCCGCCTGCTGCTCCCGCTCTCGCTCGTCACCGCGGTGGTCCTCATCGCCGGCGGCGTGATCCAGAACCTCGCCGGCTTCCAGGACGTCCAGACCCTCACGGGCGGCACGCAGACCATCCCGGGCGGGCCGGTGGCCTCGCAGGAGGCGATCAAGATGCTCGGCACGAACGGCGGCGGGTTCTTCAACGCGAACTCCGCGCACCCGTTCGAGGACCCGACCGCGTGGACCAGCGCGTTCCAGGTGCTGCTGATGCTCGTGATCCCGTTCTCGCTCCCCCGCACCTTCGGCAAGATGGTGGGCGACACCCGCCAGGGCACCGCGATCGCGGCCGTGATGGCGACGATCTTCCTGGCCTCCTTCACCGCGCTCACGCTCTTCGAGCTGAACGGCGCCGGCACGGCCCCGATGGCGGCGGGCGCGGCGATGGAGGGCAAGGAGCAGCGCTTCGGCATCATCGCCTCGACGCTCTTCGGATCCACGTCCACGCTCACCTCGACGGGCGCGGTCAACTCGATGCACGACTCGTACACGGCGCTCGGCGGCATGATGCCGATGATCAACATGATGCTCGGCGAGGTCGCCCCCGGCGGCGTCGGATCCGGCCTCTACGGCATGCTCGTGCTCGCCGTGATCTCGGTGTTCGTCGCGGGCCTGCTCGTCGGCCGCACGCCCGAGTACCTCGGCAAGAAGATCGGGCCGCGCGAGATCAAGCTCGCGAGCCTCTACATCCTCGTCACGCCGATCCTCGTGCTCGTCGGCACCGCGCTGAGCTTCGCGATCCCCGCCGTCCGCGAGGACGTCGAGGGCACCTCGATCCTCAACGGCGGGCTGCACGGGCTGTCCGAGGTGGTCTACGCGTTCACCTCGGCGGCCAACAACAACGGATCCGCGTTCGCCGGCCTCACCGCCTCGACGCCGTGGTTCAACACGGCGCTCGGCGTCGCGATGCTGCTCGGCCGGTTCCTCCCGATCGTGCTCGTGCTGGCGCTCGCGGGATCCCTCGCGGCGCAGGACCGCATCCCCACCACCGCGGGGACCCTGCCCACCCACCGGCCGCAGTTCATCGGCCTCCTCATCGGGGTGACGGTCATCGTGACCGCTCTCACCTACTTCCCCGTTCTCGCGCTGGGTCCCCTGGCGGAAGGGCTCGCATCATGACCCCCATCACCCCCGAGGCCGAACCGCGCGAGGCCGCATCGCCCGCATCCGGCCCGACGCCGTCGCGCGCCCGCGCCATCGACGCCCGGCAGCTGGCCGAGGCGCTCCCCGGCGCGTTCCGGAAGCTCGACCCGCGCCTCATGTGGAAGAACCCCGTGATGCTGATCGTCGAGGTCGGCGCCGCGTTCACCACCGTGCTCGCGATCGCCGAGCCCTTCACGGGCGGATCCGGCTCCTCCGGCGGCAGCGCCGTGCCCGCGACCTTCACGGCCGGGATCGCCCTGTGGCTCTGGCTCACCGTCGTCTTCGCGAACCTCGCGGAGTCGGTGGCCGAGGGCCGCGGCAAGGCCCAGGCCGACAGCCTGCGCAAGACCCGCACCAGCACGATGGCGCACGTCGTCGCGTCCTACGACGCCGCGGGCGACCCGGGCGCCCAGCGCGCGGAGCTCCGCGAGGTCTCGAGCGCCGACCTCACGCTCGGCGACATGGTCGTCGTGGTGGCCGGGGAGTCGATCCCGGGCGACGGCGACGTCGTGTGGGGCATCGCCTCCATCGACGAGTCGGCCATCACGGGCGAGTCCGCCCCGGTGGTCCGCGAGTCCGGCGGCGACCGCAGCGCGGTGACCGGCGGCACGCGGGTGCTGAGCGACCGGATCGTCGTGCGCATCACCTCGAAGCCCGGCGAGACCTTCGTCGACCGCATGATCGGCCTCGTCGAGGGCGCGTCGCGCCAGCGCACGCCGAACGAGATCGCGCTGAACATCCTGCTGGCGAGCCTCACGATCGTGTTCGTGATCGTGGCGCTCACGCTCAACCCGATCGCCTCGTACTCCGCGGCGACCGTCAGCGTCCCGGTGCTCATCGCGCTGCTCGTCTGCCTGATCCCGACCACCATCGGCGCGCTCCTCTCCGCCATCGGCATCGCCGGCATGGACCGGCTCGTGCAGCGCAACGTGCTCGCGATGTCGGGCCGCGCGGTCGAGGCCGCGGGCGACGTCACGACGCTGCTGCTCGACAAGACCGGCACCATCACGTACGGCAACCGCCGCGCCAGCGCGCTGGTCGCGGTCGACGGCGTCGGCGCCGAGGAGCTCGCCCGCGCCGCGGCCATGTCGTCGCTCGCGGACCCGACGCCGGAGGGATCCAGCGTCGTCGACCTCGCGGTCGCGCAGGGCCTCGACACCTCGACGCTGCCCCGCGGCGTGGACGTGCCGTTCACCGCGCAGACCCGCATGTCGGGCGTGGACCTGCCCGACGGCACGGTCGTCCGCAAGGGCGCGTCGTCCGCCGTCATCGCGTGGCTCGAGGAGGGCGGCCGTCCGCTCCCGTCGACGCTGCACGAGGAGCTGACCACGGCCGTCGAGGCGATCTCGAACGGCGGCGGCACCCCGCTCGTCGTCGCGACCAAGGACGCCGCGGGCGCCGGCCGCGTGCTCGGCGTCGTGCACCTCAAGGACGTCGTGAAGGACGGCCTCAAGGAGCGCTTCGCAGAGCTGCGGGCGATGGGGATCCGGACGGTGATGATCACGGGCGACAACCCGCTCACCGCCCGCGCCATCGCCGCCGAGGCCGGGGTGGACGACCACCTCGCCGAGGCGACGCCCGAGGACAAGCTCGCGCTCATTCGCAAGGAGCAGGAGGGCGGCCGCCTGGTCGCCATGACCGGCGACGGCACCAACGACGCGCCCGCGCTCGCGCAGGCCGACGTCGGCGTCGCGATGAACACGGGCACGTCGGCCGCGAAGGAGGCCGGCAACATGGTCGACCTCGACTCGGATCCCACGAAGCTCATCGACATCGTGCGGATCGGCAAGCAGCTGCTCATCACGCGCGGCGCGCTCACCACGTTCTCCATCGCGAACGACGTGGCGAAGTACTTCGCGATCATCCCCGCGATGTTCACGGGCGTCTTCCCGCAGCTCGCGGTGCTCAACGTGATGCAGCTGCACTCGCCCGCGTCCGCGATCCTCTCGGCGATCGTCTTCAACGCGCTGATCATCGTGGCGCTCATCCCGCTGGCCCTGAAGGGCGTGGCCTACCGGCCGCTCAGCGCCTCCAAGGTGCTCAGCCGGAACCTGCTCGTCTACGGGGTCGGCGGCGTCATCGCCCCGTTCATCGGCATCAAGCTCGTCGACCTCGTCGTCAGCCTGATCCCCGGCTTCTGATCCCTCCCCGATCACCTCACGTCACCGATAGAAGGAAGCGCATGTCCTCCCCCCGCCAGTCCCTCCGCACCGCCGGCGTCGCCGTCCGCGCGATGGCCGTCCTCACCGTCGTCCTCGGCGTCGGCTACACGGCCGTCGTCACGGGCATCGGCCAGCTCGCGCTCCCCGCGCAGGCGGACGGCTCGCTCGCCACCGTCGACGGCCAGGTCGTCGGCTCGTCACTCATCGGCCAGTCCTTCCAGGACTCCGACGGCGCCGCCCTCCCCGAGTGGTTCCAGTCCCGGCCGTCGGCCGCGGGCGACGGCTACGACGCGTCCGCGTCCAGCGGCAGCAACCTGGGCCCCGAGAACGACACCCTGGTGTCCTCCATCGAGGACCGCAAGGCCGCCATCGCGGAGTCCGACGGCGTGGATCCGGCCACCATCCCGGCCGACGCGCTCACCGCGTCGGCCTCCGGGCTCGATCCTCACATCAGCCCGGAATACGCTCGGGAGCAGGTGGCCCGCGTCGCCGAGGCGAGGGGCATCCCCGAGCAGGAGGTCGCGCGCCTCGTCGACCAGCACGTGCAGGGACGCGACCTCGGCTACCTCGGGGAGCCGACCGTGAACGTGCTCCAGCTGAACATCGCGCTCGCCGGGCTCGGCGGCTGACGCCCGCACCACGCGGGCAAGGAAGAGAAGACATGAAGCGCGGTCGACTGCGGGTGCTGCTGGGAGCGGCGCCCGGCGTGGGCAAGACCTACGCGATGCTCGAGGAGGGCAAGCGGCTGCGCGAGGAGGGCGCCGACGTGGTGGTGGCGGTCGTGGAGACCCACGGCCGCACCGCCACGGCGGCGACGCTCGAGGGGCTGGAGATCCTGCCGCGGCGCGAGGTCTCGCACCGCGGGGTGGAGATCACCGACCTCGACGTGGACGCCGTCATCGCCCGCCGGCCCACGATCGCGCTGGTCGACGAGCTCGCCCACACGAACGCGCCGGGCGGCCGCAGCGAGAAGCGCTGGCAGGACGTGGACCTCATCCGCGACGCCGGCATCGACGTGATCTCCACCGTCAACATCCAGCACATCGCCTCCCTCAACGACGTGGTCGAGAAGATCACCGGGGTGCCGCAGCGCGAGACGATCCCCGACCGCGTGCTCCGCGAGGCGCACCAGATCGAGGTCATCGACCTGGCGCCCGAGGCTCTGCGCGACCGGCTCGCCGGCGGACGCGTGTACCCGGCCGAGCGGATCGACGCGGCCCTCTCCCACTACTTCCGGCTCGGCAACCTCACCGCGCTCCGCGAGCTCGCGCTCCTGTGGCTCGCCGACGAGGTCGACACCGCGCTCGCCGCCTACCGCGACGAGAAGGGGATCGACGCGAGGTGGGAGGCCCGCGAGCGCGTGGTCGTGGCGCTCACCGGCGGACCCGAGGGCGAGACGCTGCTCCGCCGCGGCGCCCGCATCGCCGCCCGGTCGGCCGGCGGCGAGCTCCTCGCGGTGCACGTCTCCAGCCAGGACGGCCTCCGCTCCGGCAGCCCCGAGGCGCTCGCCAGCCAGCGCGCGCTCGTCGACTCGCTCGGCGGCAGCTACCACCAGGTCGTCGGCGACGACATCCCGCGCGCGCTCGTCGAGTTCGCGCGCGCCTCCAACGCCACGCAGCTCGTGCTCGGCGTCAGCCGCCGCAGCCGCCTGGCCGCCGCGGCGACCGGGCCCGGCATCGGCGCCACCGTGATCCGCGAGTCCGGCGACATCGACGTGCACATCGTCACGCACGCGGCCGCGGGCGGGCGCTTCCGGCTCCCGCGGATCCGGGGCGGCGCGCTCAGCATGCGACGCCGGATCCTCGGCGCGCTGCTCGCGCTCGGCGGCGGCCCGCTGCTCACCTGGTTCCTGTCGGCGACGCGCTCGGATGACTCCATCACGAGCGACGTGCTCTCGTACCAGCTGCTCGTGGTGCTCGTCGCGCTCGTCGGCGGCATCTGGCCGGCCCTGTTCGCGGCCGTGCTCTCGGGCTTCACGCTCGACTACTTCTTCATCGACCCGCTGTACACGATCACGGTCGACGAGCCCATGCACATGCTCGCGCTCGTGCTCTACGTGGTCATCGCGCTGCTCGTCAGCTGGATCGTCGACCAGGCCGCCCGCCGCGCCCGCGTCGCCCGCCGCGCGGCCGCCGAGGCGGAGCTGCTGGCGACCGTCTCCGGATCCGTGCTCCGCGGCGAGGGCGCCGTGCACGCGCTCGTCAGCCGCACCCGCGAGGCGTTCGGCCTGCAGGGCGTGAAGCTCGTGGACCGCGGCGAGACGATCGCGTGGGACGGCGTCGTCACGGGCGCCGCCGCGACCGACGTGGCCGTGGGATCCCGCGGCGTCCTCACGCTCTACGGCGACGACCTCGAGGCGTCCGGCCGCCGCCTCCTCCGCGTCATCGCCGCGCAGCTCGACGCCGCGCTCGAGCACCGCGACCTCTCCGACACCGCCCGCGAGGTCGGCCCGCTCGCCCAGACCGACCGCGTGCGCACGGCCCTCCTCTCGGCCGTCAGCCACGACCTCCGCCGCCCGCTCAGCGCCGCGACCGCCGCCGTCTCCGCGCTCCGCTCCCCCGGCATGACCTGGGCCGACGGCGACCGCGAGGAGCTGCTCGCGACCGCCGAGGAGAGCCTCGGCACGCTCGCCGCCCTCGTCACCGACCTCCTCGACGTGAGCCGCGTGCAGGCCGGCGTGCTCGGCGTCCGCCTCATGGACGTGGACCTCGACGACGTCGTGCTCGCCGCCCTCGACGAGCTCGACCTCGGCCCCGCCGACGCCGTGCTCGACCTCGCGCCCGCGCTCCCGGGCGCCGTCGCGGATCCCGGCCTCCTGCAGCGCGTGGTCGTCAACCTGCTGAGCAACGCCGTGCGGCACGCGCCCGCGGGCGTGCCCGTGCGGCTCAGCACGAGCGCGTTCGCGGAGACCGTGGAGATCCGCGTCGTCGACCACGGCCCGGGCGTCTCGCCCGAGCGCCGCGACGACATGTTCGTGCCGTTCCAGCGCCTCGGCGACACCGACAACGCGTCCGGCCTCGGCCTCGGGCTCGCGCTCTCCAAGGGCTTCACCGAGGGGATGGGCGGCACGCTCACCGCCGAGGACACCCCGGGCGGCGGGCTCACGATGGTGGTCGCGCTGCCGGCGTGCCGGGCGGGTGCCGAGCCCGTCGCGGATCCGCCGGCTCCCGAAGGCGTCCCCGCGACCGCTCCGGAGGTGACCGCGTGAAGATCCTCATCGCCGACGACGACCAGCAGATCCTGCGCGCCCTCCGCATCACCCTCACGAGCCTCGGCTACGACATCGTCACCGCGGACGACGGCGCCGCCGCCATCCGCGCGGCCGTCGCCGAGAAGCCCGACCTCTACATGATCGACCTCGGCATGCCGCGGCTCGACGGCGTCGAGGTGATCCAGGCGCTCCGGCTCTGGTCGACCGCGCCGATCCTCGTCGTCTCCGGCCGCTCCGGCGCCGCCGACAAGGTGGAGGCGCTCGACGCGGGCGCCGACGACTACGTCACCAAGCCGTTCTCCATCGACGAGCTGCTCGCCCGGATCCGCGCCCTCGGCCGCCGCGCCGCCGCCGACGAGGACCGCTCGGCCGTCATCGCCTTCGCCGACGTGACGGTCGACCTCGCCGCCCGCGTCGTCACGCGCGCCGACCAGCGCGTGCGCCTCACCCCCACCGAGTGGCAGGTGCTCGAGCTGCTCGTGCGGAACCCCGACCGGCTCGTCTCCCGCCAGACCCTCCTCACCGAGATCTGGGGCCCCACGCACGTGAACGACAGCGGCTACCTCCGCCTCTACGTGGCGCAGCTGCGCAAGAAGCTCGAGCCGGATCCGTCGCACCCGCGGCACCTGCTCACCGATCCCGGCATGGGGTACCGGTTCGTTCCGGCGGGGGCGGGGCGCGCGCCGGGCGAGGAGTAGCCGCGGCGCATCGGCGACCAGGCGACGTGCGGATCCGCGAGCGTAGGCTCCCGTGGTGCCCACGAGATCCACCCGCTCCGCCCGTCCCGCCGCCCTCATCGCCTCCGTCACCGCCGCGCTCGGCGGCCTCACCGCCGCCGCCCTCGTGGTGCCGCGCCGGTTCGAGGCCGGCCGCCGCGAGCGCGCCGTGGTCCTCAACGAGACGCTCCCCGTGAACTCCGCCTGGTGGCGCGAGCACGCGCAGCTCGAGGGCGACCTCCTCTACGTGGCGCTCGGCGACTCGACCGCGCAGGGCATCGGCGCGAGCCGTCCGGTGAACGGCTACGTCGGGATCCTCGCCGACCGGATCCGCGCCTTGAGCGGCCGCTCGGTCCGCACCGTCAACCTCAGCGTCTCGGGCGCCCGCGTCGCCGACCTCGTCGAGTACCAGCTCCCCCGCCTCGCGAAGCTGCGGCCCGACGTGGTGACCCTCGCCATCGGCGCCAACGACATCCCCGCGTTCGAGCCGGTCGCCTTCGAGCGCGACCTCGGCCGGATCCTCGACGCCGTCCCGCCGACCACCGTCGTCGCCGACCTGCCGTGCTTCCACTTCCCCGCGAGCGAGCGGAAGGTGCGGGTCGCGAACGAGATCGTCCGCCGCCTCGCCACCGACCGGGGCCTCCGCCTCGCGCCCCTGCACCGCATCACGCGTCGCCAGACCGCGGTGCTCGCCATCACCCAGGCCGCCGGCGACCTCTTCCACCCGAACGACCGCGGCTACCGCGTCTGGGCGAGCGCGTTCCTGCCCTTCCTCCCGGCGACGGTGCGCGCGCTGGAGGTGTCGGGGCGCTGACGCGCTCGCGTCCGCCGGGACCGCGTCCCTAGGGTGGATCCATGGCCGACGAGACCCCGGACGCCCGCCCCACCGGCACGCTCTGGCTGGTCATCGGGCTCGTCTCGGGCGCGCTGCTCGTCACCGGCGCGGGCGTCTCGCCGTGGCTCTCCGCCGCTGCCTTCGCGCTGTCCGTCTTCATGTACGTGCGCGTCCGCGGGCGGGACCGGGCCCTCGCGCCCCCGCCGACCGGCACCCTCTGGTTCGTGGTCACGCTCATCATCGGCGCCCTCCTCATCACGGGCACCTTCGATCCGCCGTGGGTCGGCGCGGTCGCCCTCGCAGCCGCCCTGCTCCTCTACATCCGGGCGCTGGTCCGCCTCCGGGCCAGGCCTGCGTCCGACCCGGCACCCGGCGGCTGACCGGCGGGGCCGGCGCCTGCCACGCCCGACCGTGACGCATCCGCGGGGGCATGGTCCCCCGGTATCCCCACGTGCCGGAACGTGACCCCGTCGCGGCACCGACGGCTCACGCTCGCGGCACCGCCGCCCGACTCGGCACCCGATCGCCGCTCCGTAGCGTCAGGTGCATGAGCACCACCACCCGCACCATCCGCCACCCGCGCGCCGCCCGCGCGGCCCGTCGCACCGGCGTCACCTTCCCGCGCGCGACCCACGCGGAGCTCCTGAAGCTCGCGACCCTCCGCTCCACCCGCTGGACCGTCGCGCTGGTCGCCCTCGCCAGCGTGGCCATGAGCGCGGTGGTCTCCCTCGTGGCCAACCCGCTGCCCGCCGGCTCCTCGCCGTCGATGGCGGACGCGGGCACGGCCGCCGTGCTCACGCTGCCCCTGCAGCTCACCCAGATCGCGGTCGGCGTGCTCGGGGTGCTCGCCATGGGCTCCGAGCAGTCGAGCGGCACGATCGCCTCCACGCTCGCCGCGGTGCCGAACCGCCTCGAGGCGCTGGCCGCGAAGGCGCTCGCGGTCGCGCTGGTCGCGTTCGGGCTCGGCGTGATCCCCGGCCTCGCCGCCTACCTGCTGACGATCGGCACGCGCGCCGACATCGGCTACGACGGCAGCCTCGCGTCGTGGGGCGTGCTCGGCCCGCTGCTCGGATCCGGCGCCTACCTCACCCTGGTCGCCCTCCTCGGCCTGGCGCTCGCGACCCTGATGCGCAGCAGCGTGGCGGCGATCACCACGCTCGTCGCCGTGCAGCTCGTCCTCCCCCAGCTGGTCGGCCTGATCCCCGACCTCGGCGATGTCACCGCCTACGACCTGCTCCTCACGACCGCCGGCCGGATCCTCACGGGCACGACCGGCGGCATCGCCCCGCCCCCGACGACGCTCGTCGAGGTCGCCGCCGTCGCGGTCTGGGTCGTGATCCCGGCGGTCGTCGCGGCCCTCCTGTTCCGCCGCCGCGACGCGTAGGGCGGCCCCGTCCGGCGGTGTCGGTGCCCGCCGGTAGAGTCCCCCGCATGGCCCGCATCCACTCCACGTACCGCTGCTCGGAGTGCGGGTGGACGACCCCGAAGTGGGTCGGCCGGTGCGCCGAGTGCCAGAGCTGGAACACCGTCGCCGAGGTGTCGCAGACGCCCGCGGCGGCCGGCCGCGTCACCACGCTCACGCCCGCCGGATCCAGCCAGGCGCGGTCGATCATGCACGTCGGCACCGCGTCCGCCAGCCACATGCCGAGCGGCGTGGGCGAGCTCGACCGCGTGCTCGGCGGCGGCATCGTCCCGGGCGCGGCCATCCTCATGAGCGGCGAGCCCGGCGTCGGCAAGTCCACGCTGCTGCTCGAGGTCGCGGCGCGCGCCGCGGCGAAGGGCGCGAAGGTCCTCTACGTCACGGCCGAGGAGTCCGTCGCGCAGGTGCGCATGCGCGCCGAGCGCACGGGCGGGCTGCAGGAGTCGCTCATGATCGCGGCCGAGACCGACCTCGGCACGATCCTCGGCCACATCGAGCAGGTGTCGCCCGACCTCCTCATCGTCGACTCCGTCCAGACCGTCTCCAGCAGCACGTCCGACGGCCTGCCCGGCCACCCCGGCCAGGTGCGCGAGGTCGCCGTCACCCTCATCCGCGTCTGCAAGGAGCGCGACCTGCCGCTCCTGCTCGTCGGCCACGTCACCAAGGACGGCTCGATCGCGGGCCCGCGGCTGCTCGAGCACCTGGTCGACGTGGTCTGCCAGTTCGAGGGCGACCGGCAGACCTCGCTCCGCTTCATCCGCGCGCTCAAGAACCGCTTCGGCCCCACCGACGAGGTCGGCTGCTTCGAGATGGCGGGCGACGGCATCGTCGAGGTCCCGGATCCGAGCGGCATGTTCCTCTCGCGCGGCGTCCACTCGGTCTCCGGCACGTGCGTCACCGTCGCGATGGAGGGCCGCCGCGCCCTGCCCGTGGAGGTGCAGGCGCTCGTGGTCGACACGAAGGCGCCGCAGCCGCGCCGCGTCGTCAACGGGGTCGACGCGTCACGCGTCGCCATGCTCCTCGCGGTGCTCGAGAAGCGCGCCAACGTGCGGCTCTCGGATCGCGACGTGTACGTCTCCACGGTCGGCGGCGTGCGGCTCACCGAGCCCGCGGCGGATCTCGCCATCGCCGTCGCGCTCGTCTCCGCCGTCAACGGCAAGGCCATGCCGCACGACCTCGCGGCGTTCGGTGAGATCAGCCTGGCGGGCGAGATCCGCGGGGTCACGTCGGCGCCGCAGCGCGCGGCGGAGGCCCGGCGGCTCGGCTTCACGCAGATCGTCGACGCCGAGTGGGGGCCGCTCTTCTCCGCGCTCGGCCGCGCGTTCTCCCTCGCGAAGAGCGAGCGGGAGAAGGAGCTCGACGAGGCGTTCTGACCGACCCGCGCTGAAACAGGAGCGGCAACGGCAGCGGCAGCGCCAGCGCCGGGATCAGCTCGCGTCGACGTGCCCGGCCGCGTGCTCCCGCACGTGCGCCACGGCGTCGTCCACCACGTGCGTCACGTGCGTGTCGGCCACCTCGTAGCGGGCGATCCGCCCGGTGCGCTCCACGTTCACGAGCCCCGACGACCGCAGGACGCGCAGGTGCTGCGAGACGAGCGGCTGCGTCATCCCCGACTCCTCGACGAGCTCGGTCACGGTCATCTGCCGCGCGGCCAGCAGGCCCAGGAGCCCCAGACGCGACGACGACGACAGCACCTTGAAGAGGTCGGCTGCCTGCTCGAAGCCGGCGGGTGGGTACGTCACCTGATCGATCCTATGGCGACGGATCCCCGGAGACGACGACGGGGACCGGGCCTCATGGCCGGTCCCCGTCTCGATCCTCGCGCGTCGCCGCGCGCAGGATCAGTGCTCGTCGTAGTGGTCGCCGTGCTCGGCGTGCTTGTGGCCGTCGTGGACGAAGTCCACGTGGTCCTCGTGCGTGACGGTCTCGTGACCGCAGTCGGCGCCGTGCTGGTGCTCGGCGACGGTGTGCTCGGCGTGCTTCTCGGTGGTGTCGGTCATGGTGCGTCCTTCCGCGGGTGGAGCACCAGGATGACAGACGCATGCATGGATTGCAATGGATGCATCCAATCGAGAACCGTGGTCATGTGCGCACGGCCCCGCGGGTCAGTACAGGAGGAACGACTTCGACTGCGTGCTCTTCACGCCGGCCACCTCGACCGACAGCGTGTAGGTCGCGCCGCCCGCCGGGACGGCCGGGCGCTCCTTCTCCTGGCACGTGGTGGTCGACGAGCGCTGGCGCGACCACTGGAACGGGGACGACGTCTGCGGCGTGCGGGCGGCGAGCTCGACCTGCGCGTCCTCGGCGCCCGTCTGGCAGTCGGTCGACTTCCAGTAGACGTCGGATCCGCTCGAGATGGTGAACACCTGCGTGGTCGTCCCGAGGTTCGCGGTGCAGGGCTCCATGCCCGTGTTCGTCACGGTGAAGGAGAGCTTCGGGAGCACGCCCGCCTTGTAGGAGGGGGCGTCGGTGACGGGCGTGACGGTGAGCTGGCCCGCCGCGCAGGATCCGTCGGCGTTCGTCTCGGTGCCCGCGCTCGCGCTCGGCGTGGGCTCGGGGGTCGCCTCGGCCGCGGCGTCGTCCGAGCCGTCGTCGGCGGCCGCATCCGCGGTCGGGGTCGCGCTCGGGTCGGCGGTCGGGGTCGAGCCGCGGCCGAGGTTGGCGACGATGATCACGACCACCGCGATCACGGCCACCACGACGAGCAGGGCGAGCAGACGGCGACGGCGGTACACGGCCGCGGACGGGCGGCCTCCGGGCGAGGTCGAGGACATGACGACAGGGTACGGTCGCCCGCGCGCCGGGCCGGGTCGGCGCGCCCGCCGGTCAGAGCGCCTTGAGCATGCGCGTGTTGCCGAGGGTGTTCGGCTTCACGCGCGAGAGGTCGAGGAACTCGGCGATGCCCTCGTCGTGCGAGCGGAGCATCTCGTAGTAGATCTCCTGCGCGATGATCGACTCCGCGACCTCGTGGTACCCGTGGCGCGTGAAGAAGCCGACCTCGAAGGTCAGGCAGAAGAGGCGGCTGAGGCCGAGCTCGCGGGCGTCGTCCTCGAGGCGCTCGAGCAGCGCGTGGCCGACGCCGGTGCCGCGCGTGTGCGGGGCGGCGGCGAGGGTGCGGATCTCGCCGAGGTCCTCCCACATCACGTGCAGCGCGCCGCAGCCGACGACCTCGCCGGACGCGTCGACCGCGACACGGAACTCCTGCACGTTCTCGTAGAGCACCACGAGGTCCTTGCCGAGGAGGATGCCCTCCATCACGAGCGGCTCGACGAGCTGCTGGATCCGCGGCACGTCGCCGGTGCGCGCGCGTCGCACGGTCACGCCGCCCGCGGGCTCCGCTGACTCGACGACGACTGGCTCTGCGCTCACGATGACGACCCTCTCGATCCGCGGCTCGGGCGCCCGGATCAGGTGTCCAGCCTAGCGACGGGGCGTCTCCGGCGACCGGGGCGGGGCGGGCACGCCCGCGTCGCCTCCCGGCGTGAGCCGCGCGATCATCCGCGGCGCGATCCACACGATCGCCACGACGCCGACCACCGCCCGCAGCCCCGCGAACACGAGCACCCACCAGCCGACCCCGTCGCCGCCGACGAGCAGCGCGATCCCGATGACGACGAGCGCCGCGTCCGCGACGAACGGCACGCGCAGCCAGAACATGAGGCGCCGGACGGGATCCATGTCAGCCACGCGCGTCCGGTCCCGGCCGGTCTGCGACGGGCGCGCCCGAGGGCGGAGCCCAGCGGTCGGATCCCGCACCCGCCGCGTCCCGTGCCTCCGCCGCCCGCCGCACCACCGGCAGCCGCACGCCGAAGACCGTGCGGCCCGGCTCCGACTCGACCCACACCGCGCCGTGGTGCGCCGACACGATCGCCTGCGCGATGGCGAGGCCGAGGCCCGTGCCGCCGGTGGAGCGGGCGCGGGATCCGTCGCCGCGCACGAAGCGCTCGAACAGGGACTCCTGCAAGGCGGGCGGGATGCCGGGACCGTCGTCCGTCACGCGGATGACGGCGTGCGCCTCCGGACCCGCGCCCTCGACCGCGAGCGACGCGACCACGCGTGTGCCGGCCGGCGTGTGCGTGCGGGCGTTCGCGAGCAGGTTGACGACCACCTGGCGGAGCCGGGCGTCGTCGCCGGGGACGGTCACGGAGTCGTCGGGCAGGTCGAGGTCCCAGGCGTGGTCGGGCCCGGCCGCGCTCGCGTCGCCGACCGTGTCGAGGAGGATGCGCGTGAGGTCGACCGGATCCGACTCCAGCTCGCGCCCCTCGTCGAGGCGCGCGAGGAGCAGGAGGTCCTCGACGATCGTGGTCATCCGCACCGACTCCGACTCGATGCGCGACAGCGAGTGCGTCACGTCCTCGGGCAGCTGGTGCGGCCCGCGACGCGTCAGCTCGGCGTAGCCGCGGATGGAGGCGAGCGGCGTCCGCAGCTCGTGGCTCGCATCCGACACGAAGCGCCGCACCTTGGCCTCGCTCGCCTGCCGCGACGACAGCGCGTCCGCGACGTGCCCGAGCAAGCCGTTGAGCGCCGCGCCCACGCGGCCGACCTCGGTGCGCTCGTCGGTGTCGGATGCGGGCACGCGCGCCTCGAGGGCGACGTCGCCGCGATCCAGCTCCAGGGCGGCCACGTGGGTAGCCGTGTCGACGACGCGGTCGAGCGGCCGGAGCGCCCGGCGCACGATGAGCGTGCCCACGAACGCGGCGAGCGCGAGCGTGATCGCGGCGACCACCGTGATCACGACGACGAGCTGGTCGACCACGTCGTCCGCGGGCTTCGTCGGCAAGCCCGTGACGATGGTCGCGCCCGAGGACGAGGTGCCGGCCACGAGCCGGTAGCTGCCGAGCGCGCCGCCGAGGTCGACCGTGCGGGGGACGCCGTCGGTCGGCACGCTCTGCAGCTGCTGGCTCTGCCGCTGGGTGAGCTCCACCGCGCCCGCGCCGCCCGGCTCGCCCTCGGCGGCGTCGCGGTCGGCGATGTACCCGCCCGAGACCACGCCGTCGATGATGGTCGCGCTGATCGTGCCGACCTGCTGCCCGAACGCGCCGAGCCCGCCGGGAGGGGCCCCGGGGAAGCTGCCGTAGCCGCCCGGATCCCGGTCGACGAAGCTCTCGGAGCGCGCCGCCGTGGCCTGGAGCTGCTGGTCGACCTGCCGCATGAGCGACGCCTGCAGCGCGAGGATGCTGACCGCCCCGATGAGGAGGCTCGCGAGCGCCAGCAGCCCCACGACGCTGAGGACGAGGCGGCGGCGCAGGGTCATCCCGCGCGCGGCCGCGGAAGCACGTGCGGCCAGGCGGGCGCCGAGCGGAGAGGTCACTCCGCGGCCTTGAGCATGTAGCCGCTGCCGCGCACCGTGTGGATCATCGGGGTGCGCCCGGCGTCGATCTTGCGCCGCAGGTAGGAGATGTAGATCTCGACCACGCTCGACTTGCCGCCGAAGTCGTAGCTCCACACCCGGTCGAGGATCTGCAGCTTGCTCAGCACGCGCCGCGGGTTCCGCATCAGGTAGCGCAGCAGCTCGAACTCGGTGGCGGTGAGCTCGATCGGGGAGCCGGCGCGGGAGACCTCGTGGCTGTCCTCGTCGAGCGTGAGGTCGCCGACGCGGATCACGGGGTCGACGGTGTCGCTGACCACCAGCGTCGACCGGCGGATGAGGCCGCGCAGCCGGGCGACGACCTCCTCCAGGCTGAACGGCTTGGTGACGTAGTCGTCGCCGCCCGCGGTGAGGCCGGCGAGCCGGTCGTCGAGCGAGTCCTTGGCCGTGAGGAAGAGGACGGGGATGTCCTCGGCGTCGGCCCGCAGCCGCGACAGCACCTGGAGGCCGTCGAGGTCGGGGAGCATGATGTCGAGCACCACGGCGTCGGGCTTGAACTCGCGCGCGGCGGCGAGCGCCTGGTGCCCGTTCTCGGCCGTGCGGATCTGCCAGCCCTCGTAGCGCAGCGCCATCTGGAGCAGGTCGGTGAGGGACGCCTCGTCGTCGACGACGAGCACCCGGATGGGCGTCCCGTCGGCGCGGGTGAGGCGGGGCTGCGGGGCGGCGGCGGGCTGGAAGCCGGAGGTGGATGCGGTGGTCACGGGGTCCATCATCCGCATGTTCCTATGAACGAGCCATGAGGCGACCATGGGCCGGCTTCCGCTGTAGCGGATCAGGACAGGAACAGCGCCCCGCTGCGCAGGCCCTCCGCGATGAGGGCGTACAGGACCAGTGCGATCAGCATCGCGCCGATGATCCACGAGCTCACGTCCACGTCGCCGAGCTCCGGGTCCACGCGGCGCTCGAGCCGCCGTGCGGCACGCGCCCCGTAGGCGCACCCGATGCAGATGACCACGAGCGTCCCGACCACGGCGATGCCCGTCCAGCGCGCGAGCGCCGCCGCCGGTCCGCCCACCAGCGCGACCACCCACACCGCCAGGAGGCCCAGGCCGAAGACGACCCCGAGGATCCACCCCACGGCCTTCAGTCCCTCCTCCGCCACCGCAACCGACAGCTCCCGCGCCATGTCCTCGACGACGTGCCGATGGGGCCCCGGCAGCCGGTAGCGCGCGGCCTTCCGCTCGCGGCGCGTCATCCTGGCGGGGTCGGCGAAGTGCGCGCGGTGATCCGCGATCGCCGGAGCGAGCGCCGCGAGTTCCTCCGGCAGCGCGGCATCCGGCGGCAGCGCCAGGAAGGCCGGGATCTCGTGATCCCCGATCCCCGAGTGCGCGATCATCCGGGCCAGCCGGTCGCGCTCGACCTCCGTCGTCCAGCCGGGGACGCCGATGCCCCACCGGCCGGCCTGGTCGGGCGCGATGAGCTCGCGGTACAGCTCGGCGAGGGCGAGTCGGGCGTCGCCGTCGCGGGGGTCCTCGCGCAGGTGATCCTTGAGGAGGGCGAGCGCGTCGGTGCGGCGATCGTCGTCCCAGAGCAGGCGGGCGCGGGTCGGGGCGTCGGGATCGTCGGGCACCGGGTGATGCTGCCAGGTCGGCGCGCTCAGCGAGCGAGCAGCGCACGGGAGGCGCACGGGCGCCCGCGGACGACGACGGGCCCGGCGCATGGCGCGCCGGGCCCGTCGTGTCGTGCGGGTGCGGGTGCGGGAGCTAGTGCCCCTCGTCCGTCGCGCGCGTGACGGTCTCGCCGTCGACGCTCGCGCGGTCCTCCTTCTGCTTGTCGCCGCGGGTCTTCGCGAGGCTCGCGACCGTGGCGACCGTGATGGTCGCGCCGATGAAGAGGAGCGAGAACCAGATCGGGATCTCGGGCGCCCAGAGCATCGGCTCGCCGCCGTTGATGAAGGGCAGCTCGTTCACGTGCATCGCGTGCAGCACGAGCTTGAGGCCGATGAACGCGAGGATCACGGCGAGGCCCTGCGACAGGTAGACCAGGCGCTCGAGCAGGCCGCCGATGAGGAAGTACAGCTGGCGGAGGCCCATCAGCGCGAAAGCGTTCGCGGTGAAGACGATGTAGGCCTCGTTCGTGAGGCCGTAGATCGCGGGGATCGAGTCGAGCGCGAACACCAGGTCGACGAAGCCGATCGCGATGACGCAGAGCAGCAGCGGGGTGACGAAGCGCTTGCCGTCGATCTTGGTGGTGAAGCGGTCGCCGACGAAGTCGTCGTGGACGGGGAGGATCCGGCGGGCGATGCGCACGAACATGTTGTCCGCCGCGTTGCCGCCGTGGTCGCCCTTGATCTGCTGGTACGCGAGCACGAACAGCAGCGCGCCGAAGATGTAGAAGACCCAGGAGAAGTTCTCGATGAGCGCGGCGCCGAGCGCGATGAAGCCGGCGCGCATGATCAGCGCGATGACGATGCCGATCATCAGCACCTTCTGCTGGTACTTCCGCGGCACGGCGAACCCGGTCATGATCAGCAGGAACACGAACAGGTTGTCGATCGACAGGGCCTTCTCGGTGAGGTATCCGGCGAAGTACTCGCCGCCGTAGCCCCAGCCGCTGGTGAAGCCGATGCCGACGCCGAAGATCAGGGCGAGGCCGATGTAGAAGGCCGACCAGCGAGCGGACTCGCCGATCGTGGGCTCGTGCGGCTTGCGCACGTGGGTGAAGAACTCGTAGACGAAGAACGCGATGGTGACCGCGATCGTGATGAGCCAGGTGGTCGTGGTGATGTTCACGGGGGTCTCCGGTGATGAGGCCGACGGGAATCGGAACGGCTAGGTGGCGCGCGGACGCCCCCATGATCCCATGCAGGATCTCCTCACACCGGGGAAATGCCTGCGATGACGCTCCGCGGATCGTCCGTGCCGCCCGCCGTCGGCTGCTCGTCGGCGGCCGCCGGATCAGGTCAGGCTCGGCGCCTCGAACGGGTAGGCGACGTACGCGAACCGGCGCGCGTCCGGCGCCCAGCTCGTGACGTTGATGGTGCCCTGGCCGCCGGGGAACGCCGCGAGGTCGCGCGTGCGGTGGCTCTGCCGGTCGATGACGCGGAGGATCACGTCGCGGTCGGCCGGGTGCCCGAGCGTGCCGGGCGGGAAGCTCAGGTAGACGATGTGCTCGCCGTCGGGCGACGGGTGCGGGAACCAGTTGACGCGCTCGTCGGATGTGAACTGGTGCGTGTCGGTGCCGTCGGTGCGCATCGTGAACAGCTGCGCGTGGCCCGGCAGGTCCGATCCGCGCTCCGAGTTGAAGTAGAGCCACTCCCCGTCGGGCGAGAACTCGGCGCCGTCGTCGGGGAAGCCGTCGTCGGTGAGCTGCGTGGTGGGGCCGCCGTCGACGGGCACGAGGTGGATGTTGGTGGTCCACTCGCCGCGCGCGTCCACCTGGCCGCCGATGACGCTGAGCGTCGAGCCGTCGGGCGAGACGCCGTGCAGGTAGTTCTTGAAGCGGAGCGCCGGATCCCGGTCGGCCGTGATGCGCCGGCCCTCGCCGCCCGCGCCGTCGTTCCAGAGGACGCTGTAGAGGTGGCCGTCGCGACCCGAGACGTAGACGTGCGCGCCGTCGGGCGACATGACGTGGTCGTTGTTGATGGGCGGGACGCCGCCGAGGTCCACCGCCTGGAAGTCGACAGCCGGCTCGGGGAGGTCCGGGTCCGGCTCCTCGGCCGACGGCGCGGGCAGGCGCCAGAGCCCGCCCTCCGCGTTCACGACGAGCCAGCGGCCGTCGGGCGTCCAGTTCGGCGCCTCGATGTGCAGCACGGCCGACTCGGCGACCATACGCTCGGCGCCCGTCTCCACGTCGACGACGAGGAGACGGGCCAGCTGGCCGTCGCGCAGCGTCACGCGGTGGATCCCGCGGTGCCGTCGGCGGGCGCGGTGCTGGGCGCGTCGTCGCGGTTGTTGGCGAACGCCGAGTCGAACAGGTTGTCGGGCGTCGGCCAGAGGAGGGAGCGCACCTGCGCGAGGGCGTCGGGGGCGCCGTGGAGTCGGTCCATCCCCGCATCCTCCCACTCGACCGACACGGGTCCGTCGTAGCCGATGCTGCGGAGCGCCCGGAACGCGCGCTCGAAGGGCACGTCGCCGTGGCCGACCGAGACGAAGTCCCAGCCGCGGCGCGGGTTGCCCCAGCCGAGGTGGGATCCGAGGCGGCCGCCGCGGCCGTCGGAGGTGCTGACCTTCGTGTCCTTGGCGTGCACGTGGTAGATCCGGTCGGCGAAGTCGAGGAGGAAGTTCACGGGGTCGATGTCCTGCCACATCATGTGGCTCGGGTCCCAGTTGAGGCCGAAGCCGGGGCGGTGCCCGATGGCCTCGAGCGTGCGGCGGGTGGTCCAGTAGTCGTAGGCGATCTCGCTCGGGTGCACCTCGAGCGCGTACCGCACGCCCTCGTCGTCGAACACGTCGATGATCGGGTTCCAGCGGTCGGCGAAGTCCTGGTAGCCGGCGTCGATGACCGACTCGGGCACAGGCGGGAACATGGCGACGTACGGCCAGATGCGGGATCCGGTGAAGCCCGTCACGCGCGTGACCCCGAGGCCCGCGGCCGCCTTCGCCGTGAGCTTGAGCTCCTCGGCGGCGCGCTGGCGCACGCCCTCGGCCTGGCCGTCGCCCCACACCTTGGAGCGGAGGATCGCCTGGTGCCGGAAGTCGATCGGGTCGTCGCACACGGCCTGGCCGGTGAGGTGCTGCGAGAGCGCGTGCACCTGCAGGCCGTGGCGCTCGAGGATCTCGAGGCGGCCTCGGAGGTACGCCGGATCCTCGGCCGCGCGCCACACGTCGAGGTGCTCGGCGGAGCAGGCGATCTCGAGGGCGTCGAACCCCCAGCCGCTCGCGAGCCGCGCCACCTCCTCGAGCGGCAGGTCGGCCCACTGGCCGGTGAAGAGCGCTACGGGGTTGGTGATCTGGGGCATGGTTCCCTCTCGTCGACGGTGACGGGTGACGGTGCGGCGGCCCGGTGACGGCGCGCGGGATCCACGCTACACACCGGGCCGCGCCCGCCCGAGAGTCGGCGTCAGCGAAAGTTCGCCGACTGGGTGCGCTGGTAGCCCGCCAGCGTGATGCCGCCGAGCAGGACCGCCCACGCCGCGAGGATCACGAGCGGGAGGCCCATGACCGCGGCGTCCTGCCGGGCGGCCGCGCCCGTGAGCGTGCTCCACGCGCCCGTCGGCAACAGCACCGTGAGCGACTCCCACGGGGTGCCGCTCGTGTCGCCGCCCGTGAACAGGCCGCCCGCGAACGAGAGCGGGAGGTACACGAGGTTGGCCAGGCCGAGCGCGCCGCGGGCGGGGAACCAGTAGCCCATCGCGAGACCGAGCAGCGCCATCGGCACGGCGCCGGCCAGCACGGCGAGCGCGACGGCGCCGAGCGTCACCCCGTCGACCCGCACGCCGCCCGCGGTGACGCCGACGAGGGTCACCGGGATCACGAAGACCACCCCGAAGACGCACGCGACCGTGAGCTTGGCGGCCAGCCGGATCCACGCGGGCACGGGCGCCGTGAACAGCCACCGCTCCCACGGCGACTCCCGGGCCGACGCGACGCCCACGCCGAACTGGAACGTCACCGTGCCGAGCACCGAGAACAGCACGTAGCCGAGCAGGACGCTGAGGCGCGCGCTCGGCGACCCGCCCTGCGGCAGGCCGACGACCGCGTAGATGAGCACCGGGTAGGCGAGCAGCGGGAGCACGAAGGCGGGCATGCGCGCGTTCTGGGCGAGCTCGCTGACGACGTGGGCGCGGTAGATCGCCAGCCGGCGGTGCGTCGAGGTGGGCGCCGGAGGGGCGGGGTGCGGTGCGGGGTGCGGTGCGGGGTGCGGGACGGCGTGCTGCGCGGCGCTGGTCATCGGCGGGGCTCCTCGGGTGCGGTGGGGGCGGTCGGGCCGGTCGGACCGGGGAGGGTCGGATCGGGGGCGGCGGATCCCGCGCTGCCCGCGAGCACCCGCTCGACGATCTCGCCGAGGCCGGGCTCCGTCACCGTGAGCGCGGGCTCGGCGACGGCGGCGAGCACCAGACCCGCGACGGCGTCGGATCGCTCGGTGTCGATGATCCAGCGCACCCGCTCGCCGGGGAGCGGCTCGGCGACCTGCTCCGGCCGGGCGCCGGACGACAGGAACGCGCGCGCCTCGTGCGGGGTCGCGTCGAAGGCGACGCGGCGGACGCCCGCGAGCCCGCGGAAGTCGGCCGCCGTCCAGTGGCCGACGACACGCCCGTGGTCGAGGCAGACGACGGTGTCGGCGAGCGCCGCGACCTCCTCCATGTCGTGCGAGGCGAGGAGGACGGTGCGCCCGGAGTCGCGGACGGCGGCGATGGCGTCGCGCACGGCCGCCCGGCCGGGGATGTCGAGGGCCGCGGAGGGCTCGTCGAGCACCACCACGGGCGTGCCCGCGCCGACCACGCACGCGAGCGCGACACGGCGCCGCTCGCCGCCGCTGAGCCCGCCGGTCTGGCGCGACGCGAGCCGGTCGAGGTCGAAGCGGTCGATGGCGACGGCCGGGCTCATCGCACCCGCGTGCGGCACCAGCGCGAGCGCCAGCACCTCGCGCACCGTCAGGTACTCGGGGAACGCGAGCGCCTGCGGCATCACCGCGACCAGCGCCGCCGTCGGCCCGCCCCGACGCACGTCGTGGCCGAGCACGCGCGCCCGACCCGCATCCGGCCGGCGGGTGGCGGTGAGCACGTCGATGGCCGTGGTCTTGCCGGATCCGTTCGGCCCGAGCAGCGCGTGCACGAGCCCCGGCGCGAGCGAGAACGACGCGGCGTCGAGGGCGCGCGTGCGGCCGAAGGTGCGCGTGATCCCGTCGAGCTCCACCGCGTCAGTCATGCGACGCCTCCTCCTCGGCGAACCGGCGGGCGCCCGGATCCGCGCCGCCGAACGAGATCGCGTAGAGCGACGACTGCGTCACCCCGTCGAGCCCGAGGACGGCGTCGAGCTCGTGGTCGACGAAGCCGACCCACCCCAGCACCGGCAGCCCCAGCGCGGTCGCGACCAGGAGCGCGTTCTGCCCCACGTGCCCGGCCTCCAGCAGCGTGAGCCGGTAGCCGCGCATCCCGTACTTGCAGCGCGAGCGCTCGAAGCTGCCCGTGATGACGATCGTGACCGCGGCCGTCTCGGGGATCGGCGCCATGAGCGACGGCGCCGCCCGGCGGAAGCGCGCCAGCCGCGACGCCCGCTCGAGGCCGGACACGTCGACGAGCGTCTCCTCCAACGGGTCGAGCTGGTGGATCCCCGGCTCGAGCCCCTCCACCGACCGCGCGACCACGTGCAGGTCGAGCGGGTAGAGCCCGCCGCCCGAGGGCACGTACCGCCCCGGCGTGCCGTCGCCGCGCGGCCCGTACGCGAGCCGCAGCACCGTCGCCAGCTCGGCCAGCTCGACCGGCCGTCCGAGCGTGCGCGGCTCCGCCGAGCGGCGCGCCGCCAGCGTCGTGCCCAGCTCGTGCCGTAGCGGGAGCGCGCGCGGCAGGGGCAGCGCCGGGAGCAGGCGCGGCGCGGAGGTGGCGCCGCCCGGTCCGGCGTCCGTGACGCCCTGCGCCTCCTGCGCCATCTGGTGCGCGTACCGCACGTCGGTCCAGCCGGGGTGCGTGATCCGCGTGATCTTCGACGCCTCGTGGAAGTCCTCCGCGGGGTCGCCCGCCGGCCGGTCGACCGCGCCGCCGACGCTGAAGATCGGCCCCACGCTGCCGAGGGAGCGGGCGGGCGCGGCGGCGGGATCCGTCGGCGCGGGCGGCCCGCTCGGCTCGTCCACCCGGTCGGCGGCGGTCTCGGTCTCGGTCTCGATGGTGCTCATGGGATCCTCCTGGTGCGGCGGGCGCGGGCGTCGGGACGGGCGGTGCCGGCCGTCATGGGAACGGGTGCGGGGTGCGGACGAGGTCGTCCGGCCCGTCGAGCGCGGGCCCGTCGCGCCAGACCCGGTACAGGCGCGGGTGCCCCAGGAACCGCGCGGCGTGCACCACGTCGAGCGCCACGAGATCCGGGCTCAGCGCGCGCACCACGTGGTACCCGGCGGCGCGCACCTCGGGCGCGGTGATGTCCGCGAGCAGCACGTCGATCCCCTCGCGGTCGAGCCCCGCGACCACCTCCGCCCAGCTGGCCGGGCCGCCGACGGCCGTGACGCGCTCGTCCGAGGCGTCGAGCGCGGCCGTGAGCGGGCGCGCCGACGGGCGGCAGTGCAGCCGGATGTGGTCCTCGAACTCGACCACGTCCTCCGGGTCGATCATCGGCTCCGACAGCAGGCGCAGGCACCAGTTGTGCGTGTGCAGCGCCTCGCGGAGCGCGTTGAGGATCGCCCGGTCGAGCCGGAAGTCGGCCGCGCAGCCCACCGCGACCCCGATCCGGTCGCTGCGCATGACCGCGAGCAGCACGGGGACATCGGCCGCCGCATCCAGCACGCGCACGGTGAACGACGCCTCGAACCGCCCGCACAGCTCCTCGAGGCGCTCGAGCTCGCGGAGCGTGGCGTCGGTCAGCCGCGGGCTGCCGCGCCAGTCGAAGGCCGGGGGCCTGGACCCGCGGAGCCACGTGCGCTGGAACGCGTCGCGCTCGATGAGCTCGAGCACGGCGCGGCCGGCGGCGAACCCGAAGTGCGGGCCCGCCGCGACGCCCGACGAGGTCGCGGGCTCGACGTGCGGCTCCTGATGCCCGTCCGCGCGATGCGGGTCGTCGAACACCACGAGCTGCGCGGGCACGTGCACCGCGGCGCCCCGGTGCAGGGAGCGGGCCGGCATCCACGTGAGGAGGTCGCCCTGCGCGGCGCGCTCGTAGTGGAAGGACGGATCCTCGCGCTGCGTCGGGTGGAACCGCTGGAAGGCGTCGGGCCCGACCTGGCGCGCGTCGGCGCCGAGCGGTGCGCGGAAGCCGCCGGGCGCACCCGCCAGGGACATGCGCTCGACCGCCTCGCCGATGCAGGAGCGGCGGGCCTCCAGCCGGGATCCGCCCGGCCCCATGCTGAAGCGCTCGGACGCCGTGCCGGTGAGGAACTCCGTGTCCGCCGAGCGGCCCGAGTAGAGGGCGTCGGGGATGGCGTCGGGCGTGAAGGCCATGGGGTGCGCGTGCTCGACGAGCCCCGTGTACGGGCTGACGACACCCGGGCCGCCGCGGCTCATGCGCGCCACGGCGAGACGATCCCGGCGTAGGGGCGGGGGCCGCACGTGCCGCAGCGGGCGACCCGGAACACGGCGTGCGCCTCCGCCTCCATGACCTTGGGCTCGACGACGAGCACGGTGCTGGCGGCGAGCCAGTCGTGGGCGTGGATCCACCGGGCGGCGTAGCGGGCCGCGAACCCGGCCGTGATGGCGTCGAGGCTCGGGTCGCGCGGCACGACGGCGACCGCGTCGGCCGCCGCGGCGTGATCCGCGGCGAACGGCGTGGTCGACGCCCAGCGCAGCGCGACGCACTCCAGGCACGGCCCCTCGCCAGGCACGACGACCGGCCCGACGAGCTGGAACCGCCCGTCGAACGGGTGCACGGGGAGCCACGCGCGCCCGGCGGCGTGCATGCGCGCGCCCACGTCGCGGAGGACGGACCGGGATCCGGCCGCGATGACCAGGTCGGCGTCGGCCTCGTCGCCGAGCTCGGCCGAGGGCAGGGCCTCCGCGAGGCCCGTGAGGAGCGACGGGATCATGTCGCCCACGAGCGCGACCCGGGCGGGCGTCGCCGGATCGAGGACGGGCCCGAGCGCGGTGCGGTCGCCGCCGTTGCGCCGCGCCTCGTCGAGGACGTGCGCGAGCTCGTCGGGCACGGATCCCGCGGAGCCGTCGGTCGGCGCGCCGACCACGACGTCGCGCAGCACGAGCTCGTCGACCAGGCGGGCCACGGCGTCGGCGTGCGCGGCGAACGCCCGGTCGACGTCGGCGCGGGTGAAGGGACGGGAGAGGAGCTGCGACACCGCGGAGACGGCGTCGCCGGAGGGCAGCTGCAGGGAGACCAGCTCACGACCCCCGAGGAGGTGGAGGGTGTCCTCCACCTCCCCGAGGGCGTAGCGGGGACTCACCGAGTACGTGGTCGACGGGTCCATGCGCGGGCGATCAGCGAGGCTGCTGGTGGCCGCTGCCGCTCGACGAGCACGTCGTGCTGCAGCACAGGGTGACGTCGCCCATCACGAGCTCCTCCTCCGCGCCGCGGTGCGTGATGGTGAAGCCGAAGGCCTCCGCCAGCAGCGCGTCGGACGCGTCGTCGGCTCCGGGTGCGAGCCCGGGTGCGGTGGTGCGCGACGGGGCCGGGGCCGCCGTCTCCATGAGCAGTGACATTGCCGTTCCTTCCTCTGGGTGGGTGGGACGACGCCTTTCTAGCACGATCCTCCATGCCCTGGGCGAAGACGATCTGCCTGTTGACAAGCCGGTCCCCGGGCAGCATGATCCGCCCGCGTCGCGGCCTCCCGCGTCGGATCCGGCGCGTACCCTGGAGCCCGTGACGGACGAGATGCTGGCCTTCCCCTGGGAGGACGACCTCGCCCCCGCGGCCCCCGCGCCGCCTCCTCCCCCGCCGCACCTCACGCGCATCGTCGCCCACTCGTCGGACCGGGTCGCCTGGCTCCGCGCCCGCAGCTTCGGCATCACCGCCACCGACGTGGCCCGGCTCGCGACCGACGCCTCGCTGCAGGCCGTCGCGCTCGAGAAGCTGTACGGATCCGGCTTCGGCGGCAACCGCTACACCGACCACGGGCGGGAGCGCGAGCCCGAGATCGCCCGCTGGGTCGAGGCCGAGCACGGCATCGTCCCGAGCGCGCACCTCTTCCACGCGGAGGGGCAGCGCCGCCACCTCGCGACCCCCGACGGCGTGGGCCTGCGCGCCGACGGCCGCCTCGAGCTCGCCGAGATCAAGACCACCGCGAAGCCGTGGCGGAGCATCCCGCGCAACTACCTGCGGCAGATCTGGTGGCAGCAGTACGTGCTCGGCGCCGAGCGCTCGCTCATCGTCTGGGAGCAGCACGTCGACTTCGTGCCCGTGCACGACATCCCGAAGTGGAAGTGGATCGACCGGGACGAGGCCGAGATCGCCGCGCTCGTGGCGCGTGCGAACGACCTCATCGCGCTCATCGTGCGCATGGCGAACGCGCCGGCGGGAGCCCGCGGCCTGGCCTGAGCGGCGCCGCCGGTCGCAGCCGCGCGTCCGTCAGCGCACGTGCGCGAGACGCACCCGCATCCGCTCCGCCGCGCGCCGCCACGGGCCCGTCGGATCCGCCCCGATCCGCACGCCCGCCACGAGCGCGACCGCTTCCACCACCTGCGCGTGCGTCAGCCCGTCGGTGTCCACGTGGTCGGCGAAGCGCGGCCCCCGCAGTGCCGCGGTCCGCGGGAGCTGCGCGGCCGCCCAGCCGTCGGGCCCCTCGAGCCGCGTGCGCAGGCGGCGCAGCACCGTCGCGTCGGACGCGAGCAGCGTCACGTGCCGCACGTCGTGGCCCGCCTCGCGGAGCGCGCCGAGGATCCGCTCGTGCCGCCCCGCGTCGACGAGCGCCATCGGCACGATCACGTCGCCCGGGTGCCGGGCGAGCACGTCGAGCAGGACCCCCGTGACGGTCGGCTCCCACCACGGCGTGTCCTGGAAGTCGCCGCGGAGCGCGCGCGGCTGCATCCGGTGGATCCCGAAGCCCACCTGCTCCGGGTCCGCCACGACCGATCCGGGCAGCCGCCGTCGAAGCGACGCCGCGGCCTGGGTCTTGCCGACGCCGAACGTCCCGTTGATCCAGATGAGCACCCCGCGAGCCTGCCAGCCGCGGGCTCCCGCCGCATTCTTCTCGCCCGGGGAACACCGCGGAAACACGCCTGACTCACGCGCCGACTTCACTGGAGGAGCGGGGGCGCGGTGGGATCCACCACGTCACCGCGTCCGAGGAGGGGTCGCACGATGAGCCAGGTCATCCAGTCCAGAGCCGGCGTCGCCGCCGAGGCCCAGCGGGATCGCGCGGCCGCGGCCGTCGCGCTCGCGCCGCACGGGGAGACCATGCGCGCGGTCGTGGTCACGGAGACGGGCGGGCCCGACGTGCTGCACGTGGCGGACGTGCCGGTGCCGCGCCGCCAGGACGCGGAGGTGCTCGTGAAGGTCGTCGCCGCGGGCGTCAACCCCATCGACCTCCGGCTCCGCGCGGGCGATCCCGGCGGGCCGACCCTCGGGACCCTGCCCGCGGTGCTCGGCCGCGACTTCAGCGGCGTCGTCGTCGAGTCGCCGTACGAGGACCACGCGCTGCATCCGGGCGACGAGGTGTTCGGCCTCGCCATGGTGCCGCGGATGCCCGGCAGCTACGCCCCCTACATCGCCGTCCCGAGCGTCAGCCTCGCGCGCAAGCCCGCCCGGCTCTCGCACGTCGAGGCCGCCGCGACGCCCGTGAGCGCGCTCACGGCCTGGGGCATGGTGGTGGACATCGGCCGGGCCCACGAGGGCCAGGTCGTGCTGGTGCACGCGGGGGCGGGCGGCGTCGGCCACTTCGCCGTGCAGTTCGCCAAGCACTTCGGGGCCCGCGTGATCGCCACGGGCTCACCGCGCAACGTCGACTGGCTCGCGGAGCTCGGCGCCGACGAGGTCATCGACCGCACGCAGGCGCGCTTCGAGGACGTGCTCGCCGACGTCGACGTCGTGATCGACCTGGTCGGCAACTGCACCGACGACACCGGCACCCGCTCGCTCCAGGTGCTCCGCCCGGGCGGCCTCCTGGTGAGCTCGCCCACGCGCGGCTGGCCGACCCTCGTGCAGGATGCCGCCGCCGCGGGCGTGCGCGCCACGCACTACGAGGTGGCACCCGAGGGCCAGACGCTCGCCGTGATCTCGCGGCTGCTCGAGTCGGGCGACATCCGGGTCTACGTCGACGAGGTCTTCGACCTGGAGGACGCGGCCGCGGCGCACCGCCACATGGAGAGCGGCCACGCGCGCGGCAAGGTCGTGCTCAACGTGGCCCGGGGCTGACGGACGGGCGGGCGCTCAGCCCTCCGCGGTCGGCGCGAGCGGCCGCTCCATCACGTGGTCCGTCTCGACGGCGTCCGCGAGCCGGAACGACCGCGTCCCCACGATGCGGAACCCGCTGCGCGCGTAGAACCGGATCGCGCGCGCGTTGTATTCGTTGACGCCCAGCCAGATCCCCGCGTCCGCGTCCCGGCCCCGCTCCCCCGCCAGGTCGCGCGCGATCCGCAGCGTCTCCGCCATGAGCGGCCGCGCGACCCCGACGCCGTGCGATCCCGCCTCCACGTACACCTTGCTCAGCTCGATGACCGGCCGCAGACGCAGGGCGCCCGCCACGTCCGGATCCGCCGGCGGCGCCGCGACGACCATCGTGTAGCCGACCGCGCGCCCGTCGACCTCCGCGATCACGACGCGGTGGGAGGGATCCGCGAGGTGCGCCCGGAAGCGCGCCGGCGACAGGACCGTGTCGATGTGCTCCGCGATCGCCTCGGCCGTCGTGGTCGGCGGGCACGCGAGCGCGAAGGTGCGGGCGGCGAGGGCGGCCACCTCGTCGGCGTCGGCGGGCGTCGCGACGCGGAAGGACGCGACGGCGGGATCCGGGATGCTCACCCTCCGAGCCTAGGCAGCCGCACGCCCCGGATACGACGGAAGGGCCCGCCGAGGCGGGCCCTTCCTGTGCTGCTGGTCGTGCGTGCGCTTCCGCGCGATGGGGCTAGATGGAGTTGACGTCCACCGGGATGCCGGGGCCGAAGGTCGTGGAGACCGTGGCCTTCTGCACGTAGCGGCCCTTGGAGGAGGACGGCTTGAGGCGGACGATCTCCTCGAGCGCGGCGCCGACGTTCTCGGAGAGCTGCTCGGGCGAGAAGCTCGCCTTGCCGACCACGAAGTGGACGTTGGCGTGCTTGTCGACGCGGAACTCGATCTTGCCGCCCTTGATGTCGGACACCGCGCGCGCGACGTCCGGGGTGACCGTTCCGGTCTTGGGGTTGGGCATGAGGCCACGCGGTCCGAGGACCTTTCCGAGGCGTCCCACCTTGCCCATGAGCTCGGGCGTCGAGACGGCGGAATCGAACGACGTGTAGCCGCCCGCCACCTTCTCGATGAGCTCGTCGCCGCCGACCTCGTCGGCTCCGGCGGCGATGGCCGCCTCGGCCGCGGGGCCCGTCGCGAAGACGATGACGCGGGCGGTCTTGCCGGTACCGTGAGGAAGGATGACGGTGCCGCGGACCATCTGGTCTGCCTTGCGGGGGTCGACGCCGAGCTTGAGCGCGACCTCGACGGTGCTGTCGAACTTGCTGGATCCGGTCTCGCGCGCGAGCTCGACGGCCTCCGAGGCGGTGTACGCCTTCGTCAGGTCGATCTTCTCGGCTGCGGCCCGGTAGGCCTTTGACTTCGCCATTCGTGTCTCCTGTTTCGAGAGTGCGGTGGATGTGAGCCTGGCTGGCTCTCCCGCGTGATGCTGGAGCGGATCCCGATCGGGACCCGCGGGTGGTGGAGGCTAGGCCTCGACCGTGATGCCCATGGAGCGGGCGGTGCCGGCGATGATCTTCGCCGCGGCGTCGATGTCGTTGGCGTTGAGGTCGGCCTGCTTCTGCTCGGCGATCTCGCGGACCTGGTCCATCGTGAGCTTCGCGACCTTGACCGTGTGCGGCGTGCCCGAGCCCTTGGCGACTCCGGCGGCCTTCTTGATGAGCTCCGCGGCCGGGGGCGTCTTGAGGATGAACGTGAACGTCCGGTCCTCGTAGACGGTGATCTCGACGGGGATGACGTTCCCGCGCTGAGCCTCGGTCTGGGCGTTGTACGCCTTGCAGAACTCCATGATGTTGACGCCGTGCTGTCCCAGCGCCGGCCCGATGGGCGGTGCGGGGTTGGCGGCGCCGGCCTTGATCTGCAGCTTGATCAGACCCGTGACCTTCTTCTTCGGTGCCATTTCTCTTCCTTCTTCTTGATTGCTAGATCGAGCGGGCCGCGCGGCCCGACCGCCTAGAGCTTGGTGACCTGGTCGAAGCTGAGCTCGACCGGGGTCTCGCGCTCGAACAGGGAGACGAGGACCGTGAGCTTGCCGCTCTCGGGCTTGATCTCGCTGATGGAGCCGGGGAGGCCCGCGAACGAGCCCTCCTTGATCGTGATGGTCTCGCCGATCTCGAAGTCGACCTCGGCGGCGACGACGCGCTGCGCCTGGCCGCCCTTGGTGGGCTGGCCCTTGACCTGCGCCACCTCCTTGATCTCGACGAGGCTCTTCAGCATGGAGAAGGCCTCCTCGAAGCGGAGGGGCGTGGGGTTGTGGGCGTTGCCCACGAAGCCCGTGACGCCGGGGGTGTGGCGGACGACCGACCAGCTGTCCTCGTTGAGGCTCATGCGCACCAGCACGTAGCCGGGGATGCGCACGCGGTTGACCATCTTGCGCTGGCCGTTCTTGATCTCGACGACGTCCTCCATCGGGACCTCGATCTGGTAGATGTCGTCCTCCATGTTGAGCGACACCATGCGGTTCTCGATGTTGCTCTTCACGCGGCGCTCGAAGCCCGCGTAGGAGTGGATGACGTACCACTTGCCCGGCTTGGAGCGGAGCTCCTTGCGGAAGTCCTCGTAGGGGTCGACGTCGGAGTCGTCCTCGGCGGACGCGTCCTCGTCGGGCACCAGGTCGGCCTCGGCGAGGGCGATGTCCTCGGCGCTGGCGGGCGCGACGTCGGCGGGCTCGAGCGCCTCCTCGGCTGCCTCCTCCTCGGCCTCGTCGTCGGTCGCCTCGACGGCGGCCTCGGCCTCGTCGGGCGAGTCGATGTCGAGGGCGTCCTCGACGATGGCGTCGGCCTCGGGGTCCTCGACGGACTCCATCGCGTCGAGCGCGGCGGTCAGGTCGGTCTCGACCGAGTCGCCCTCGACGTGCAGGGCGGTGTGCTCCGCCGCGTCCGAGCTCTCCTCGGAGGACTCGATGGCGTGGCCCTCCTGGACCTCGTCCACCTCGGAGGACTGCTCCGCCGCGGGGGCGAGGTCGACGTCGTCGCGCTTGCTCTCAGCCAATGGATCTACTTCCCTCGTTCTTCGTCGTGCGTTGCCGTGTGCGTGCCGTGCTGCTCCCGGGCCCGGGTGGCGCGGCCGCGGGACCCGTGGGGATCCGCCGCGCTCGGCCGCCCGTGCTCCGCGACGCCCGGGACCCGTGGATCCCGTGCGCAGCCCGCCGTCCGGCCCGTGCCGCCCCCGGTGGGGGCCCTGGTGCTAGGCGCCGTTGCCGAACACCACGATGGCGAGGTACCCGAACAGCTGGTCGAGCAGCGAGACGATCACCATCATGACGATGACGAAGGCCAGCACCACTCCCGTGAACGTGAGCAGCTCCTTGCGGGTGGGCGTGACCACCTTCTTGAGCTCCTGCACGACCTGCTTGATGAAGAGCACCAGCCGGGCGAAGGGGTTGCGTCGTGCGTCCCGCTGCTCGCGAGCGTGCGCGACGATCTCCTCGCTCGGCTCGTCGACGATCTTCCGCGCCACGCGTGGGTCCCTTCCTGCATTGCTCGGCTGCGCCCGGAGCTCGGGCCAGCCGCGATGTCACGCGCCCGGGGACCCGTTCCATCTAGCAGGGCGGACAGGACTCGAACCTGCAACCTGCGGTTTTGGAGACCGCTGCTCTACCAATTGAGCCACCACCCTCTGCGTCGGCGCCCGCCTGCCCCTGCGCCCCACGACCGTGCGAGCACGGACGGAAGAAGGCGCGGAAGAGCATGGCGGAGATACCGACCCGGACGAGTGTACCAGCATCCGCGCCCGCCCGGTCGGGCCGGTCGCGGACGCCTCCCGCGGACCCGCGTGGCGCCCGGCGCGGATCCCTATGCTCGGGGCATGGCCGAACCGCAGAGCACCGTCCCCCTCAGCCGCGTCTCCACCCGCATCGGATCCATCGCCGAGTCCGCGACCCTCAAGGTCGACGGCAAGGCCAAGGCCCTGCAGGCCGCCGGACGCCCCGTCATCAGCTTCGCCGCGGGCGAGCCCGACTTCCCGACGCCCGACTACGTGGTCGAGGCCGCGGTCGAGGCGGCGCGCGATCCCCGCAACCACCGCTACACCGCGGCCGCCGGCCTCCCCGACCTCCGCGAGGCGATCGCCGAGAAGACGCGCACGTCCTCGGGCCTCGACGTGGGGATCGACCGGATCATCGTCACCAACGGCGGCAAGCAGGCCGTCTACCAGGCGTTCCAGACGCTGCTCGACCAGGGCGACGAGGTCCTCGTGCCGACGCCGTACTGGACCACCTACCCCGAGGCCATCCGCCTGGCGGGCGGCGTGCCCGTCGACGTCTTCGCGGGCGCCGACCAGGGCTACCTCGTCACCGTCGAGCAGCTCGAGGCCGCGTGGACGCCGCGCACCAAGGTGCTCCTGTTCGTCTCGCCCTCGAACCCCACGGGCGCCGTCTACTCGCGGGAGCAGACCCGCGAGATCGGCGAGTGGGCGGACTCGAAGGGCCTCTGGGTCATCAGCGACGAGATCTACCAGGACCTCGTCTACGACGGCGCCGAGGCGGCGAGCATCGTCGACGTGGTGCCGGCGCTGGCCGACCGCACGATCCTCGTCAACGGCGTCGCCAAGACGTACGCGATGACCGGCTGGCGCGTGGGATGGATGGTCGGCCCGGCCGACGCCATCAAGGCCGCGGGCAACCTGCAGTCGCACCTCTCCTCCAACGTCTCCAACGTCTCGCAGCGCGCGGCCATCGCGGCGCTGCGCGGACCGCGCGACACCGTCGACCGGATGCGCGAGGCGTTCGACCGCCGCCGCCGCACGATCGTCGCCGAGCTCGACGCCATCCCCGGCTTCGTCACGCCCACGCCGCAGGGCGCGTTCTACGTCTACCCCGACGTGACCGGGCTCTTCGGCCGCGACATCGACGGCGTCACGCCGACCACCTCGCTCGAGGTCGCCGACGTGCTGCTCGAGAAGGCGGAGATCGCCGCGGTCCCCGGCGAGGCGTTCGGCCCGAGCGGATTCCTGCGCTTCAGCTACGCCCTGGGCGACGAGGCGCTGCTCGAGGGCGTGCGCCGGATCCGCGACCTGCTGGCCTGATCCGCCGCCCGGCCCGTGCGGGCCGGCCCGCCCCTAGAGGGACAGGCCGACCAGCACGGGCTCGGGCTGCAGGATCACGCCGTGCTCGCTCATCACGCGGCCCTGCACGTAGCGCGCGAGGGCGGCGACGTCCTCGGCCGTGGCGGTGCCGCGGTTCGTGAGCGCGAGCGTGTGCTTGGAGGAGACGGCCGCGCCGGACCCCGGCAGCCGGAACCCGCGGTGCACCCCCGAGTGCTCGATGAGCCACGCGGCGCTGAGCTTCACGCCCGCGGGCTCGCGGCGGCGGCGCGCGGCGGCCTCCCGCTCGATCGCGTCGGCGACCTCCCACGCGTCGCCGAGCGGCACGACGAGGTCCTGCGGCGGATCCTCCTGCGGCCAGCGCGGGGCGTCGGCCGGCAGCGTGCGGGCGAACGCGGCGCTGACGATGGGGTTGGTGAAGAACGACCCGGCGCTCCAGGTGTCGGGATCCGCGTCGTCGAGCACCATGCCCTTGGACCCGCGGAGGGCGAGCACCGTCTCGCGCACGCGGGCCACCGGCACGCGGTCGCCGAGCTCCACGCCGAGCGCGCCCGCGAGCTGCGGGTACGCCACGGGGAGGCCGAGCGCCTCGGGCCCCTCGCCGCGGGTGAGCGCGAAGTCGACCGACAGCACGACGCCGACGCGGCCGCGCTTGAGCGACGACGTGCGGTAGCCGAGGCCGAGGTCCGCGGCGCCGAGGCGCTCCACCGCCCCCGTCTCGTAGTCCAGGAAGTCGACGCCCTCGAGGACGTCGGCGACCTCCTGGCCGTACGCGCCGATGTTCTGCACGGGCGAGGCGCCGGTGGATCCGGGGATTCCCGACAGCGCCTCCAGCCCCGCAAGCCCGTCGACCACGGTGCGCGCGACGAGCGCGTCCCACGGCTCGCCCGCCTGCACGCGCACGAGCACGGTGCCGTCGGGGCGCTCCTCGCCGACCTCGACGCCGCGGGTCGCGATGCGGACGACGGTGCCCTCGACGCCCTCGTCGGAGATGAGGGAGTTGGATCCGCCGCCCAGGACCATCCAGTCCTCGCCCACGGCCCAGAGGCCGAGGAGGGTGTCGACGAGCTCGTCGCGCTCGCTCACGGTCACGAGCTCCTCGGCCGGACCGCCGACGCGCAGCGTGGTGAGGTCGGCGAGCGGGGCGTCGCGGTGGGTCTCGATCGTCACGGGGGCCCTACGCCAGCCGGACCTGCGCCTGGGCGCGGCCGAGGACCGTCTTGCCGTCGACGGACACGGCGACGTCGATGCGGACGGTGCCGGCCTCCGCGTCGATCGCGCCGACCTTGGCGACGATCGCGAGGTCCTGGCCGTCCGCGGGATCCACGACCACGGGCCGCGTGAACCGCACGCCGTAGGACACGATGCGCGACGGATCCCCCGCCCAGTCGGCGACGGGCTGCACGGCCTGGCCCATGGTGAGCATGCCGTGGGCGAGCACGCCCGGCAGCCCGACCGACGTGGCCACGTCGTCGCGGTAGTGGATGGGGTTGAAGTCGCCGGACGCGCCCGCGTAGCGGACGAGGGAGTCGCGGGTGAGGTGCACGGAGCGCTCGGCGACGACGTCGCCCACGGCGAGGTCGGCCAGCACGGGCACGGGTGCGGCGCTCACGCGTCGTCCCCGCGGACCACGAGGGTGGAGACGGCCGTGACGACGTGCGCGCCGGACGCGTCGACCATCGCGGACTCGGCCGTCACCATCGCGTTGCCGCCGAGCGAGGCGACCTTCGTGACGGTGAGGGTCGCGGTGAGCTCGTCGCCCGCGACCACGGGCCGCGAGTAGGTGAAGGCCTGCTCGCCGTGGACGACGCGGCTGAAGTCGATGCCGGCGTCGGGCTCGGCGAGCAGCTGCGCGAGCGTCGCCTCCTGCACGACCACGGGGAACGTGCTCGGCGCGACCACGTCGGCGTGGCCCGCGGCGCGCGCGGCCTCGGGGTCGAGGTGGACGGGGTGGGTGGCGCCGACGGCGCGGGCGAACTCGCGCACCTTCTCGCGTCCCACCAGGTACGGGGCGGCGGCGGGGAGCACGCGGCCCTGGATCTCTGGATTCACTGGCACCGGTCGATCCTACGCGGCGGGCCGGATGCTCCTCCCGGGCACGCGAGAGCCCCGGCGCGGGTCCCCCGGGTACGCGAGAGCCCCGGCGCGGGTCCTCCCGGGTACGCGAGAGCCCCGGCCCCCACTTCTCGTGGGGACCGGGGCCCGGGTCGCGATGCCGCTCGTGCGGCGTCAGCTGCCTACTGGCAGGAGTCGCACTGCAGGAGCTCCATGGGGTCGACGGGGATCGCGTAGCCGCCGACGGTGTCGTTGTTGTCGTAGTCCATGGGTGCCTCCCGTTGTGTCGTGTCGGGAGCCGCCGGTGCGGCTCCTCAGGTCTCGTGGCTCTCGCCCCGATGGCCTCCGGATCCGCGTCTTCGCGAGGATCCGGTGTGCTCGGCCACCCGGTGGGGCGGTGAGGTTCTCCACTATATAACCCGAACTACAGACCTGTCATTCCACTACATCTAGTGTTTCGGCGTGTCGCGGCGCCTTCCGCGTCGTCATGCGGATCCGGCCGCGGGACCGGTCGCGCGGCCCCGCGACGGGCGGGCGTGTCGCGCCGCGCGGGGCGCCGGGCGAGGCCCCTCCGGACGCGCGGAGGGCCGCCGCGATCGCGTCGCGGCGGCCCTCGTGCGCTCGGTGCGCGGGATGCGGATCAGGCGCCGCCCTCGCGCGCCTCCTTCTCCTCCTCGGACTCGCTGGCGGTGTAGTCGCCGCCGGCGGGCGCCTCGCGGCGCTCCTCGTCGTGCGCGTCGGGGACGGGGTTGCCCTGGGTCTTGTAGAGCACGTCGTCGTGCTCGGCGCCCGAGGCGTGGTCGTGGTCGGTGGGGTCCGTGGACTCGTGGTGGGTCATGCCGGGAGGCTACGCCGCCGGAGGGGCCGCCGACAGGGCGCGGGCCGCGGGAGGACACGCGGCGGCCGGCCGAGGGGCAGGGCCGAGAGGGCACGGCCTCGAGGGCAGAGGAAAGGCCCCGGAACCTGGCGAGAGGTGTCCGGGGCCTATCGAGGAGGACGGACCCGAGAGGATCCGCGCTTCCGTAGCGGGAGCGGGACTTGAACCCGCGACACCACGATTATGAGCCGTGTGCTCTAACCACCTGAGCTACCCCGCCATGACCCTCGACGCCGGCCGCGGCCAGCTGAGGGATCGAGCCCCCAGTGAGGATTGAACTCACTACCTCTTCCTTACCAAGGAAGTGCTCTACCAATGAGCTATGGGGGCGTGCTCGGGCGCGTCGGAGACGCGCTGGAACCATACGACGATAGCAGGTCCGGGACCGCCCGCGAGACGCGTGACGGCCCCGGACCGGGGCACGGCCGGAGGGCGCGGGTCAGACGGCGGAGAGGTCGCGGATCTCGTCGGCCGTGAGCTCGAGCTCCACGGAGGCGAGGAGGTCCGGCAGCTGCGTGAGGTCGCGCGCGCTCGCGATGGGCGCGGTGACGGACGGCTGGGCCCGGAGCCAGGCGAGCGACACCGTCGTGACGGAGACGCCGTGCGCCTCGGCGACCCGGTCGAGGACGTCGAGGAGGGCGCGGCCGTGGTCGTCGTAGTACTTCGAGGCCGCTCCGGCGCGGGGGCTGTCGACCTCGGCGCCGCGGTACTTGCCCGTGAGGAAGCCGCTGGCGAGGCTCGAGTACGGGGCGGAGGCGATGCCCTCGCGGATCAGCAGGTCGGCGAGCTCGCCCTCGTAGGCGTCGCGCGCCACGAGGTTGTAGCGGTTCTGGAGCACCTCGAAGCGGGCGATCCCCTCGCGGGCCGAGACGTCGAGCGCGGCCTGCAGGCGCTCGGCCGTGAAGTTGGAGGCGCCGATCGCGCGGACCTTGCCCTCGGCGACCAGCTCGGCGAGCGCGGTGACGGTCTCCTCGATCGGGGTCTCCTGGTCGTCGACGTGCGCGTAGTAGAGGTCGATCGCGTCGACGCCCAGACGGCGGAGGCTGGCCTCGACGCCGCGGCGGACGCTGTCGCGCGACGTGCCCTTCGCGGCGTCGTGCGCGCCGACCTTGGTCGCGATGACGAGGCCGTCGGGGCGCCCGCGCGAGGCGAGCCAGCGGCCGATGATCTCCTCGGACTCGCCGCCGGAGTTGCCGGGCTTCCACGCGGAGTAGACGTCGGCGGTGTCGACGAAGTTGCCGCCGGCCTCGACGTACGCGTCGAGGAGCTGGAAGGAGGTGGCCTCGTCGGCGGTCCAGCCGAAGACGTTGCCGCCGAAGGACAGGGGGAACACGTCCAGGCCGCTGGATCCGAGGGGCACGCGTGCGGGGTTCGTCATTGGTGATCTCCTTCGTCCGGTGATGACGGCGGTGGCCGCCCCAGGGTGAAGCCGCCGCGGGCGTCCGCCTATTCCGGTCCCTCCCCCGCGTCGGGACCGCTCCCTGCCCGTCGCCTAGGCTCGACGCATGACTCCGGCATCCCCCACAGCCCCCGCCCCGGCTGCCCGGGACGACATCCTGACCCGCCCCGACGGCGACGACGCGCACGGCACCGGATCCGAGTGGTGGCGCACCGCCGTGATCTACCAGATCTACCCCCGCTCGTTCGCCGACTCGGACGGCGACGGCATCGGCGACCTCCCCGGCATCACCGAGCGGCTCCCCGCGCTCCGCGAGCTCGGGGTCGACGCCGTGTGGCTCTCCCCCTTCTTCCTCTCCCCGCAGAACGACGCGGGCTACGACGTCGCCGACTACTGCGACGTGGATCCGCTGTTCGGCACCCTCGACGACTTCGACCGGATGCAGCGCCGCGCGCACGAGCTCGGCCTCCGCGTGATCGTCGACATCGTCCCCAACCACACGTCCTCCGCGCACCGCTGGTTCCAGGAGGCCGTCGCCTCCCCCGCCGGCAGCGAGGAGCGCGCCCGCTACATGTTCCGCGACGGGAAGGGCGCCGACGGCGAGCTCCCGCCGAACAACTGGGAGTCGATCTTCGGCGGCCCGGCCTGGTCGCGCCTCACCGAGCCCGACGGCACGCCCGGCCAGTGGTACCTGCACCTGTTCGACTCCTCGCAGCCCGACCTCGACTGGACGAACCCGTGGGTGCGCGAGCGCTTCCGCGAGATCCTGCGCTTCTGGCTCGACCGCGGCGTCGACGGCTTCCGCGTCGACGTCGCGCACGGCATGGTCAAGGCGCCCGGCCTCCCCGACTACACGCCGCCCGAGGGCCAGGGCAGCATGGGCGGCGCCGGCGGCGTGGACGACCAGCCCGCTCCCCCGCCGCCGTACTTCGCGCAGGAGGGCGTGCACGAGATCTACCGCGAGTGGCGCGAGATCTTCGACTCGTACGACGGCGACCGCGCCATGGTCGCCGAGGCGTGGGTCGAGCCGCTCGCCAAGCTCGCCGACTGGGTCCGCCCGGACGAGATGCACCAGGCCTTCAACTTCAGCTACCTCGAGACGCCGTGGGACGCGGCCGCGCTCCGCCGCACGATCGACGCGTCGCTCGCGACGTTCTCCTCCGTGGGCGCGCCGAGCACGTGGGTGCTCTCGAACCACGATGTCGTGCGGCACGCGAGCCGCCTGGCGCTCTCGGGCGAGAACCCGCAGGGCGTCGGCATCGGGCCGAGGTCGACCGTGACGGTGGACGAGGAGCTCGGCGTCCGCCGGGCCCGCGCCGCCAGCGCGCTCATGCTGGCGCTGCCCGGCAGCGCGTACATCTACCAGGGCGAGGAGCTCGGGCTGCCCGAGGACACCCGCCTGCCCGACGAGGCGCGCCAGGATCCCACGTTCCACCGCACCGCGGGCGAGCGCTACGGGCGCGACGGCTGCCGCGTGCCGATCCCGTGGGAGGCCGGGAAGCCGTCGTACGGCTTCAGCGACGGCGACGCCAGCTGGCTGCCGCAGCCTGACGACTGGGACCGGTTCGCGCGCGACACCGAGCAGGCGGATCCCGCGTCCACCCTCTCGCTCTACACGGAGGCGCTGCTGCTGCGCCGCGAGCACGGGCTCGCGCTGGGCGACCTCGCGTGGATGACCGCGGAAGGCGACGACGTCATCGCGTTCGAGAGCGCGGGGCTGACGGTCATCGCGAACCTCGGCGCCGCGTCCGTGCCGCTGCCCGAGGGCCGCGTGCTGCTCGCGAGCAGCCCGCTCGACGGCGACGCCGTGCCGTCGGACACGACCGTGTGGATGGTCCGCGACTAGCCGGGTCCCGCCGGACGCGACGACGCCCCCTCGCCTTCGGGCGAGGGGGCGTCGTCGTGCGGGGCGCGAGCGGACCTAGTTCGCGTGCTCCTGGAGCCAGGCGAAGGGATCCACCGCGGTGCCGTCCGCCATGCGGATCTCGAGGTGGAGGTGCGGGCCGGTGGACGCACCCGTGTTGCCGACCTGGCCGATCTGCTGGCCGACCTTGACGGGGTCGCCCGCCTTGACGCGCAGCGATCCCGGCAGCTGGTGGCCGTAGACGCTCGTGACGAGCTGCCCCTCGATGACGTGGTCGATGACGAGGTGGACGCCGAGGCCCGTGTCGCTGTTCACGGCCTCGCGCACGACGCCGTCGGCGATCGCCTGGATGGGCGCGCCCATGCCCGGCGCGAAGTCGACGCCCTGGTGGTTGCTCGAGCAGCCGTTGGAGCAGGGCGCGACGCGCTTGCCGAACACGCCGCTGATGGGCACGCCCGCGGCGAAGGGCCACTGGATCGTGCCGTTGATGTCGTTCGTGAAGGCGCCCGCGCCCTTCGACGTCTGCGCGAGCATGATCTGCTGCGGCGTCGTGGCCGTGAAGGCGTCGTCCGTGCCGCCGACGACCCGGGCCTCGGGGGCGGCGGAGAGCGCGATGCTCTGGCTGGGGACCGAGCTGGCCGGCGCGTCCGTGACCACGTTCGCCTGCGCGACGTCCTGGCCGGTGAGGAACGCGGAGGACGGCAGCGAGGTGGCGATGGTGACGGTGGCGACGAAGGCCATGGTGAGGAGCGTGAGCCCGCGCGACGCGTTCGAGCGGCGACGGCCGGCGGCGGCCTCGGGCGACGGCGCCGCGAGGGGCGGGCGCGCGGACACGGGGACGCGGCGACCGCGCACGCGGACGTGCGGGGCGGCGGCCGGGACGCTGGCGCGCTTCGCGGGCACGAAGGACGAGCGGCGCGAGTCGGGAGCGGCGGCAGCGGAGCGGAGACGGCGGGCGCGGGTCGACAGCGGCACGGCGTCGGCGTTCGTCGCGACGGGCTCGGCGGAGGCCGGCAGGTGCGTGGTGGGGACGGCGGGGGCCTCGACCGCGACGGAGACGATCCGGGCGGGCGACACGGCCGGAGCGTCCTGCGCGGCGGGCTGCTCGACGGCGTCCGTGGCGGGCTCCGCGTGCGCGGACGCCTGCTCGTCGATCACCTGGGGCGCGGATCCGCCCGACGTCGCCTCGGCCGCACGGCGCTCGGCCTCGCGTCGCTCGCGTCGCGTCGGGTAGACGACCCCTGCGGTCTCGTCGGGGGTCACCACGAGGGCCGCCGGACGGAGGACTGGGGGGCACGCGAGGCGTGGAGGACGGACAGGATCTGAGGACTCCTCGTGCGGGGGACAGGTTCTGCGCGGTGCCGGCCGACGGGGGTCGGGGCGTGCGCGTGCGGCCGGTTCCAGCCCGGCCGCGATGTAACGGATCGGTAAAGGCTAACCGGAGGAAGGGATTCGCGCCACCCGGGGGATGCGCCGCGTGACGGGAGGGGCTATGCGCGCGGGCGCTCCAGGCGGTCCTCGAGGGCGCGCGCGAGCTCCGGATCCGCCGCGATGAGGAGCTCGGCGGACGCGGGGCCGCCGCCGATCCCGGTCACCCGAGCGCCCGCCTCGGCCGCGACGAGGGCGCCCGCCGCGTGGTCCCAGGGCTTGAGGCCGCGCTCGAAGTAGGCGTCCGTGCGACCGGCCGCGACGTTGCACAGGTCGAGCGACGCGGCGCCGATGCGGCGGATGTCGCGCACCTCGCCGAGCAGGTCGGTGATGACGCGGCCCTGCTCCATCCGCTTCGCCGCGCCGTAGGAGAAGCCCGTGCTGACGAGCGCGAGGGAGAGCGGCACGCCCGCGTTCACGGCGAGGGGGCGTCCGTCCAGCGCGGATCCGCCACCCGCGGTGGCCGTGTACACCTCGCCGAGCGTGGGGTTCACGACGCAGCCGGCGCGCGCGGTCCAGGTGAGCGGATCCGCCTCGCCCTCGACCACGGCGATGCTCACGGCCCATGCGGGGATGCCGTAGAGGAAGTTGACGGTGCCGTCGATGGGGTCGACGACCCAGGTGAGGCCCGAGCTGCCCGACGTGCCCTCGGACTCCTCGCCGAGGAAGCCGTCGTCGGGGCGCACGTCCTGCAGCGCCTGCCGGATGAGGTCCTCGGTCTCGCGGTCGGTGTGCGTGACGATGTCCTCGGGGCTGGACTTCGACGCGGCCACCTCGACGCCCTCGCGGCGGCGGCGGAGCGCGAGCTCCCCCGCGCGGGTGGCGATGTCGCGGGCGATGGTCAGGAGCGCGGCGTCGCCGGGGGAGGTCATGCTCCCACCCTGCCAGAGGCCCGGCGGGCGGCGTCGCCGGTCGCCTCAGGCGGGGGCCGCGCCCGTGCGCTCGTCGACCACCGGGGTCGCCGCCTCGCCCTCGCGCAGGCCGTTCCGCTCCACGCGGCGCGCGTTCCACAGCAGCCCGACGCCCAGCACCATGAGGCCGCCGGCCCCGAGCAGCGCCCAGGCCCCGCCGACGTGCGTCGTGATGACCGCGGCGATCAGGGCGCCGAGCCCCATGCAGACGATCGCGCCGATCCGGCGGGCCCACGCGGCGCCCGTCCCGCCGGCCACGCGGCTGTCGGAGGAGAGGTTCACCATCGTCATCGTCACGACCACGGTGGAGAGGTCGCGCAGGCCGATGCTCTTCACGGCCGCCGCCTGCGCGCCGAGGAGCAGCGCGAGAAAGCCGGTGATCGCGATCATCACGCCCGTGTCGAGCGCGCCGACCGCGAGCCAGACCACGGCGAGCGCGAGGGTGAGGAGGGTGCCGGTGACGAGGATCCAGACGGAGGAGCGCGGCAGGTGCACGTCGGTCGGCGCCCGGCGCGTGATGCGCGACGCGATCACCGCCCCGAGCATGAAGGCCACGAGCGCCACGAGGTTGTTGAGCACGGGGATGTCGGCGACGCCCACCAGGCCGAAGCCGATGAAGAGCACGTTGCCGGTCATGTTGCCGGTGAAGACGCGGTCGAGCGCGAGGTAGCTCACGCCGTCGATGGCGCCGGTGGCGGTGGTCATCACGAGCAGGGCGGCGATGTAGGAACCCTCGGGCCAGGGACGGGACACGGGCGGATCTCCTCGGCGGTCGGGCGGCGGATCCCCTCACCCTAGGCGGCCGCCGCCGACGTCACGCGACTGCGGCGTCCGCCCGCACGCGCTCCCGGTCGATGCGGCGCGCGTTCACGAGCATGCCGACCCCGGCCGCCATGAGCGTGCCCGCCACCAGGAGCGCCCACGGGGCGCCGATGCGCGTGGTGATGAGCGCGGAGACCAGCGCGCCGAGCGCCATGCTCGCGATGGCGCCGAAGCGGCGGGCCCACGCGGCGCCCGAGCCGCCGGCGATGCGGCTGTCCGCGGAGAGGCTCACCGCGGTCATCGTCACCACCACGGTGGAGAGGTCGGGCAGGCCGATGCTCTTCACGGAGGCCGCCTGCGCGCCGAGCAGCAGCGAGAAGAGCCCGGTGACGACGATCATCACGCCCTTGTCGAGCGTGCCGACCGCGAACCAGACGCCCGCGAGCGCGAAGGTGAGCACGGTGCCCGTGACGAGGATCCAGACGGCGGACCTCGGCAGGCGCAGGTCGGTGGGGGCGCGGCACGTGATGCGGGCCGCGAGGACGGCGCCGGCCATGAAGGCGAGCAGCGCGACGAGGTTGTTGAGGACGGGGACGCCGGCGACGCCCACCAGGCCGAAGCCGATGAAGATGACGTTGCCGGTCATGTTGCCGGTGAACACGCGGTCGAGGGCGAGGTAGCTCACGCCGTCGATCGCTCCGGTGGCGGCGGTGAGGACGAGCAGGGCGGCGACGTACGCGCCTTGCGGCCGGTCTCGGGGCATGGGAGATCTCCTCGAAGTCGGGACGGTCGGCGCCCCAAATTAGGGGGCGTCCCTCCGCGGCCCCTGAGATCAGGCGGTGTCGTCCCGCACCGCGCGCGCGGCCGCCGACGCGAGCCGGGAGACCTCGTCGTCGTCGAGCACGAGCTGCCCCGCGGGCATCAGCTGCCGGATCTGCCGGGCCGTCCGCGCGCCGACCAGCGCGCTCGCGATCCCCGGCCGCCCGAGCACCCACGCGATGGCGACCTCGGCGACCGTGACGCCGCGCGTCCGCGCGACCTCCTCGGCGGCCCGCACCGTGGCGTGGCCACCGGGCGCCATGTACTGCTCCGCGTCGAGCGCGCGCGCCGACGGCACCGCGGGAGCGCCCGGCAGGTACTTGCCCGTGAGGAACCCCTTGGCCAGCACGCTGTGCGCGACGAGGCCGACGCCCTCCTGCCGGACGACCGCCTGCAGCCGCCCCTCGGTGCGCTCGCGGGACAGCAGGCTGTACTCCTCCTGCACCACGCCCACCGGCACCGCGCCGGATCCGTGGGCGAGCGCGAGCGCCTCCTCCAGCCGGTCGGGCGAGAAGCCCGAGACGCCGACGAGCCGCGCCTTGCCCTGCTTCACGAGGTCGGACAGCCCGGCGACCGTCTCCTCGAGCGGCGTGCGGGTGTCGTCGAGGTGGGCGTGCACGACGTCGACGTGGTCCGTGCCGAGGCGCCGGAGCGACGCGTCGACCCCGTGGCGCAGGGAGGCGGCCGAGGTGCCCGGCGCGTCACGGCTCTTGCCGACCTTCGTGCCGACCACCACGTCGTCGCGGCAGCCGCGCGCCGCCAGCCAGCCGCCGATGATCGCCTCGGACTCGCCGCCCTCGTGGCCGGGGACCCACTGCGAGTAGGAGGACGCGGTGTCGACGAACGTGCCGCCCGCCTCGCGGTAGGCGTCGAGGATCGCCCACGCCTCCTCGCGGTCGGCGGTCCAGCCGAAGCCGCTCGTGCCGAGGCCGAGGGTGGAGACGACGACGCCGGACGTGCCGAGGGCGCGCGTCGAGGGGCCGGGGGCGGCGGGGAACATCACTCGGGGATCCAGGTCGTCGGGCGCGCGGGCGACGGTGCCGGCACGGGCGGGCCCCGACGGATGCGTCGGGGCAGACGAACGGCCCCGCGATCCGCGGGGCCGTTCCGTTCGGTGGCGAGTGAGGGATTCGAACCCCCGAAGGCTGAGCCGTCTGATTTACAGTCAGATCCCTTTGGCCGCTAGGGTAACTCGCCATGCGCACCCGACCTGTGTGATCACGGACCGGAGACGCTCGTCGATGATAGCGGTCGCCGGCCCGCGAACCGAAATCGCGCGGATCCGCCCGCCTCCGCCGCCGGTCCCCCGCCGCCGCGCGTCCCTTAACATGGTCGGCATGGCAGATTCCTCGTTCGACGTCGTCAGCAAGGTCGACCGCATGGAGGCGGACAACGCCGTCCACCAGACCCAGAAGGAGGTGGAGCAGCGCTACGACTTCAAGAACGTGGGCGCCTCCATCGAGTGGAGCGGCGACACCATCCTCATGAAGGCCTCGAGCGAGGAGCGCGTGAAGGCGATCCTCGACGTGCTGCAGTCGAAGATGATCAAGCGCGGCATCGGCCTGAAGAGCCTCGAGGAGGGCGAGCCCTTCGCCTCGGGCAAGGAGTACCGGATCGAGGTCACCCTCAAGCAGGGCATCGACCAGGCGAACGCGAAGAAGCTCGGCAAGATCATCCGCGACGAGGGCCCGAAGAGCATCAAGAGCCGCGTCGAGGGCGACGAGCTCCGCGTCTCGAGCAAGAGCCGCGACGACCTCCAGCAGACCATCGCGCTGCTCAAGGGCGCGGACGTCGACCTCGACCTGCAGTTCGTCAACTTCCGCTGATCCCGCCGGGCGGCCTGCCCGCCCCGTCGCCCGTCCCGTCGGGCCGCCGACGGCACCGTCGGCGCCCGCGGGCCGCCGGATAGACTCCGGCTGATGGATCCCTCGATGACCACCCTGATCCTGGCGGGTCTGGCGATCGTCGTCGACTTCTTCGTCCGTGTGACGGCCCTGCTGGTCATCCCGCGGAACCGCCGGCCGTCCACCGCGGTGGCCTGGCTCATGGCGGTGTTCTTCCTGCCGTACCTCGGCATCCTCCTGTTCCTCCTCATCGGCTCGACCCGGCTGCCGAAGCGGCGCCGGGAGAAGCAGCAGGAGATCAACCGGTTCATCATCGAGTCGACCGAGGGCATCGAGCGCGTCACGCGCGAGCACTCGTGGCCCGGGTGGCTCGACTCCGTGGTGGAGCTCAACCGGACCCTCGGATCCATGCCCCTCGTCGGCGGCAACCGGGCGAAGCTCTACAGCCACTACGACGAGTCCATCGCGGCCATGACCGCGGAGGTCGAGAAGGCGACGCGCTACGTGCACGTCGAGTTCTACATCCTCGCGTGGGACGTGACGAGCGCCCCGTTCTTCGACGCGCTCGAGCGCGCCGTGCAGCGCGGCGTCACCGTGCGCGTGCTCCTCGACCACATCGCGTCGCTGCGCGCGCCCGGCTACAAGCGGACCACGCGCAAGCTCACGGCGATCGGCGCCCAGTGGCAGCTCATGCTCCCGGTGCAGCCGCTGCGCGGGCGCTACCAGCGGCCGGACCTCCGCAACCACCGCAAGGTCCTCGTGGTCGACGGGCGCGTGGGGTTCATGGGCTCGCAGAACATGGTGCACCGCAGCTACAACAAGGTCGTCAACCGCAAGCGCGGCCTCAAGTGGCAGGACCTCATGACCCGCCTCGAGGGCCCCATCGTCAGCGGCCTCAACGCGATCTTCATCACCGACTGGTACGCGGAGACCGACCAGCTGCTCGTGCGCGAGACCGAGCCCATCGAGATCGCGGCGTCCGACGACGACGAGGAGCTCGACTGCCAGGTCGTGCCGTCCGGTCCCGGGTTCCCCGGCGAGAACAACCTGCGGCTGTTCAACGCGCTCCTCTACTACGCGCAGGAGCGCATCGTCATCACGTCGCCGTACTTCGTGCCGGACGACTCGATGCGGTACGCGATCACCACCGCCGTGCAGCGCGGGCTGTCGGTGGAGCTGTTCGTGAGCGAGATCGGCGACCAGCCCGTGGTCTACCACGCGCAGCGCTCCTACTACGAGGAGCTGCTGAACGCGGGCGTCCGGATCTGGATGTACCGGGCGCCCTACATCCTGCACAGCAAGCACTTCACGATCGACGACGACGTGGCCGTCATCGGATCCAGCAACATGGACATGCGCTCGTTCAGCCTCAACATGGAGGTGTCGCTGATGGTGCGCGGGCCCGGGTTCGTGCGGGAGATGCGCCGCATCGAGGACGGCTACCGGGCGCGCAGCCGGGAGCTGACCATCGACGAGTGGAGCCGGCGGACGCGCCTCAGCACCGTGCTCGACAACCTGGCGCGCCTGACCTCGGGCGTGCAGTAGCCGCGAGGAGCGCCGCGACCCGCGGGGTCGGACGCGCTCGGACCGGTCGTGCTCGAGTCAGTCGTCCTCGGCCGCGGTGCGGTCGGCCCGCGGATCCGCCTGCTCGTGCGCGATCGCGCGGTCGAGCACGGCCTGCAGCAGCGCGTGCAGCTGCGAGTCGCCCGAGGCGCCGTCCGCGCCGTCGCCCGCGATGTCGCGGCGGACCTGGTCGCCGACCCGCCAGATCACGGGGAGCATGTCGCGCCCGGCGTCGGTGAGGCCGACGGAGAGGCGCCGCTCGTCGGTCGTGTCGCGGAAGCGCGTGACGTAGCCGAAGACCTCGAGGCGCTTCAGCAGCGGCGAGAGGGTGCCGGGCGTGAGGTGGAGCTTCTCCGCGAGGTCGACGACGGCCTGCGGCTCCTCCATGTCGAGCGCCAGCAGCACGAGGTACTGCGGATGCGTGAGGTTGAGCGGCTGCAGGAGCGGCCGGTACAGCGAGACCACCGCGCGCGAAGCGGCCGCGAGGAGCACCCCGGTCTCGTCTTCCAGGAGTGCGAGCGATCTCTGTGCCATGTCATTTCCTCTGGATCGTCAGTACGTCGATGCCGGGGTCTTGGACACTTCCTCCACCGTACGCCTCTCGGAGCGCGAGGGGATCGACGTACAGGCGATCATCGGCCGGGGTCGTCGCACGCTCACGTGAGCGTAGTGGGAGCGCCGGCCACCGCGAGCGCGCCGAGCACGAGCCACGGGCCGAACGGGACGGCCGTCGATGCCCGCGCCCCGCCGCCGACCAGGAGGGCGAGCGCCGCGACGCCGCCGAGGAGCGTGCCCGCGGCGAGGCCCAGCGCGACCTGCGCGGGTCCGACCTGCCCGAGCGCGAGGCCGAGGACGCCCGCGAGCTTCACGTCGCCGGAGCCGAGGCCGCCGGCGGTCGCGGCCTGCAGCAGCGCGAGCACCGCGACGGCGGCGGCTCCGCACGCGACCGCCCGCAGCAGGAGCCCGGATCCGCCCGCGGCCAGCGCGAGGGCCGACGCCGCCACCGCCGCGGGAGCCGTCGCGCGATCGGGCAGGCGGTGGGCGGCCAGGTCGGCGAGCACGAGCACCGGGCCGACGACCACGAGCAGCAGCGCGGGCGGGAGGCGCGCGGGCGGGGTCTCGGCGAGCACGACGACCGCGAGGATCCCCGTGACGAGGGCGGCGACGACCGCGGCGGTGCGGCCGAGGCCGGGGAGCGGATCCAGCGGGCGGGCGTCGAGGCCGTCCGCGCGGCGTCCGCCGGCGAGGGCGATGCGGACGAGACGCGGGGACGCGGCGCCGACGGCGGCGCCCGCGATGCCGGCCGCGACGAGGAGCGCGGCAGCGGCGGCGGGGATCACGCGGCGACCCTAGGGGCTCGCCCGCATCACCCGCGCGCGCGGGCCGCGACCTGGGGACGGACGACGGACGGGCGCCCGCGGGAGGACCGCGGGCGCCCGTCGGCGTCGATCAGGGGGTGCGGGTCAGCGCCCGCGGATCACACGGACTGCCGCGGACGCGACGCCTCGAGCATCTCGTCGCGCTCGACCACCTTGACGCGGGCGCGGCCGTGCGGCTGGCCCAGGGCGATCTCATGCTCGTCGAGCGCGTGCCAGCCCTCGAGGTCGGTGTACTCGATGCCGCGCTCGGTGAGGAGGTCGACGATCGCCTGCTCCTCGGGCGCCTCGGGGGTCCACCAGTCGCCCTGGTCGTTGAGCACGTGCGAGACGGTCTCCATGGCGTCGGACTTGGTGTGCCCGATGAGGCCGATGGGCCCGCGCTTGATCCAGCCCGTGGCGTAGACGCCGGGGATGCGCGTGTTGTCGAGGTCGAGCACCTGGCCCTCGTGGTTCGGGATCACGCCGCGGACCTCGTCGAACGGGATGCCGTCGACGGGCGAGCCGAAGTAGCCGACCGCGCGGTAGATCGCCTGGACGGGAACGTCTCGGAACTCGCCCGTGCCCTCGACGCCTCCGTGGCCGTCGGGGCGCGTGCGCTCGATGCGCAGGGCCGCGACGCGGGGCTCGGCGTCGTCGGACGCGAGCACCTCGGCCGGGCGCGAGTAGAAGTGCAGGTGCAGGCGCCGGGACGCGGTGCCGGCCTCGCGCGTGCGCCACTTCTCCAGCACGCGGCTGATGACCATGACCTGCTTGTTGGTCTTCGCGGCCTCCTCGGCGGCGGGATCCACGCCGAAGTCCTCGTCGTAGACGACCACGTCGACGTCGGGCACCTCGCCGAGCTCGCGGAGCTCGAGCGGCGTGAACTTCACCTGCGCGGGTCCGCGTCGGCCGAAGACGTGCACGTCGGTGACGGGCGAGCGCTTGAGACCGGCGTAGACGTTGTCCGGGATCTCGGTGGGCAGCAGGTCGTCCGCGTGCTTCGAGAGCATGCGCGCGACGTCGAGCGCCACGTTGCCGTTGCCGATGACGGCGACCTCGCGGGCGTCGAGCGGCCAGTCGCGCGGGAAGTCGGGGTGGCCGTCGAACCAGTTGACGAAGTCGGCCGCGCCGTACGAGCCCGGCAGGTCGATGCCGGGGATGTCGAGCTCGGCGTCGCGGATCGCGCCCGTGGAGAAGATGACGGCGTTGTAGTGCTTCTGCAGGTCGGCCAGCGTGATGTCGCGGCCGTAGTCGACGTTGCCGAAGATGCGGATGTCGCCGCGGTCGAGCACGTCGCGGAGCGCCGAGACGATGCCCTTGATGCGCGGGTGGTCGGGCGCGACGCCGTAGCGGACGAGGCCGTACGGCGCGGGGAGGCGCTCGAAGAGGTCGATGGAGACGTCGAACTGCTTCTCGGCCTTCAGGATGATGTCGGCCGCGTAGATGCCCGCGGGCCCTGCGCCCACGATGGCCAGCCTGAGCTTGGTCACTGGTGTCTCCGGTTCGTCGTCGTCCCCGGTCCGGCCGTCGGGGGCGTGGTGGTGCGGATCCCCGCGAGAGCCGGCGGGGACGAGCGGCAGCTAGCGCGTGCGCTCGACGATGGTGTCGGCGAAGCGCGTGAGCGCCTTCTTCACCGGGCCCTCCGGGAGGGGGGCCAGGGCGTCGACCGCCTCGGCGGCCCAGCGGTGGGCCTCGGCGATCGTGCGGGCCGTGACCTCGTGGTCGCGGAGCTCCGCGATGGCGGCGGTGAGGTCGGCCTCGGACTCGGGCGTCTCGTCGTGCTCGACGTCGCGCTGGATGCGGGCGAGCAGCGTCGCCGCATCCTGGTCCGTGGCCGCGAGGCGCGTCAGGTAGAGGAGCGGCAGCGTCGAGACGCCGGCGCGGAGGTCGGTGCCGGCGAGCTTGCCGGTCTCCTCGGGCTGGTCGGCGAGGTCGAGCACGTCGTCGACGAGCTGGAAGGCCACGCCCGTGCGCTCGCCGAACGCCAGCACGGCGGACTCGAGCTCGGGATCCGCGCCCGAGTAGATGACGCCCATCTGCGCGGCGCACGCGATGAGGGAGCCGGTCTTGTCGGCGAGGACGTCGAGGTAGTGCTCGATGGGGTCCTGGTCCTCGCGCGGGCCGATGGTCTCGTGCAGCTGGCCGAGCACGAGGCGCTCGAACGTGGCGGCCTGGAGGCGGATGGCGCGCGGGCCGAGGTCGGCGACGATCTTGCTGGCGCGGGCGAAGAGGAGGTCGCCCGCGAGGATCGCGATGGAGTTGCCCCACACGGCCTGCGCGCTCGGGACGCCGCGGCGCATGTCCGCCTCGTCCATGACGTCGTCGTGGTACAGCGACGCGAGGTGCGTGATCTCGATGGCGACCGCCGCGTCGACCACCTGCTGGGTGTTGCCCTCGCCGAGCTGCGCGATGAGGAGCGCGAGCATCGGGCGCACGCGCTTGCCGCCCGCGTCGAGGAGGTAGCGCGTGGTGACGTCGGCCACGTCGTCGGCGAAGCGCACCTCGCGGAGGAGCTGCTCCTCCACGAGCGCGAGGCCGTCGTCGATGCTGCGGGCCATGCGCCGGTCGCCCGAGGACGAGAAGAGGCGCTCGGTGAGGCTGGCGTGGGAGGCGACGGAGGTGCCGCGGCGGGCGAGCGGGATGCTCGGACTCATGGTCGGCGTCCTTGTCTGTCGGGGTTCAGGCGCGGTCAGGACGCGGCGGGACGGGGAGCGGCGTGACGGCCGACGGGCTTGACGCCGCGGTGCAGCGCCACGATCCCAGCGGTGAGGTCGCGGTGCTCGACCGACGCGAACCCGGCCTCGCGGAGCCAGGAGCTCAGCGTCGCCTGGTCGGGCCAGGCCTGGATCGACTCGTTGAGGTACTCGTAGGCGCTGGCGTTGGAGCTCACGAGCTTGGTGAGCGCGGGCGCGACCGTCCTCATGTAGAGGTCGTAGCCGCGGCGCACGAGCGGCACGGGCGGGGTGCTGAACTCGCAGATGACGATGCGGCCGCCGGGCTTGAGCACGCGGAGCAGCTCGTCGAGGCCCTTCTTCGGCTCGACGACGTTCCGGAGGCCGAAGGAGATGGTGACGGCGTCGAAGGAGTCGTCGTCGAAGGGGAGGTCGGTGGCGTCGGCGTGCACGAACTCGATGCGGGGGTTGCCGGCGTGACGACGGCGGCCGACCTCGAGCATCCCCTCGGAGAAGTCGGCGGCGACCACGTGCGCGCCGGACGCGGCGAGCGCGGCGCTCGAGGTGCCCGTGCCGGCGGCCAGGTCGAGGATGCGCTCGCCCGCGACGGGCGCCACGGCCCGCGTGGTGGCGACGCGCCAGAGCTGGTCGTTCCCGACCGAGAGGAAGGTGTTCGTGCGGTCGTAGGCGCTCGAGACCTCGTCGAACATGGCCGACACCTGGCCTGGCTTCTTGCTGAGGTCTGCTCGCATCACGCCGTCAGTCTATTCGGGCGCGCTGGGCTCGCGGTGGGCGGGGGCCGGATGCCCAGGGGCCGATCAGAGGACGGGGGCGGCGGGGCGATCCGCGGGGCCGCCGACCTCCCCGGGAGGCCCGGATCCCCGGCGGTAGGCTGGCGTCCGTGACCGCCACCCGCGTCCGAGCGCTCCTCGTCGACACCACCCCCGTCGACTCCATCGCCCGGATCGTCCCCCTCCTCGACGCCCGCCACCCGCTCGTGTGGCTGCGGCACGGATCCGGGATGGGGGGCATCGGCGAGGCCCTCCGGCTCGAGTTCCGCGGGCCCGACCGCGTGCGCGACGCCGCCGCCGCCTGGCGCGAGGTCGCCGCGGCCGCGACCGTGACGGATCCGCTCGGGATCCCCGGCACGGGCCTCATCGCGTTCGGCGCCTTCGCGTTCGCGGACGACTCCGCGGCCGCGAGCGTGCTCGTGGTGCCGCGCATCGTCGTCGGGCGTCGCGACGGGGTGTCGTGGGTGACGCGGATCCGCCTGGCCGACCAGGAGGACGGCGACGTCGCCTCCCCGCTCGACGCGCTGACCGCCGGCTCCCTCCCCGTGCCCGAGCGCTCCGGCGCGGAGTACCGGCTGCACCTGCGCCCCGGATCCATGGGTCCCGACGACTACGAGCAGGCCGTGGCGCGCGCCGTCGCCGCCATCGAGGCCGGCGACCTGCAGAAGGTCGTGCTCGCGCGCGACCTCGTGGGCCGCCTCCCCCTCGGCGGCGACCTCCGCCTCGCCCTCAGCCGCTTCGCGCTCGGCTACCCCGACTGCTGGACCTACGCGGTCGACGGCCTCATCGGCGCGAGCCCCGAGACGCTCGTGCGCGTGGGCGGCGGCCGGGTCGGCGCGCGCGTGCTCGCCGGCACGGTCTCGCGCGGCACCGACGCGCAGGCCGACGCCGCCGCGGCCGCCGGCCTCGCCGCATCCCCCAAGGACAACGAGGAGCACGCGTTCGCGCGCGACAGCGTCCTCGACGCGCTCCGCCCGCACAGCCGCGACCTCTCCACGACCGACGCGCCCTTCACGCTCAAGCTGCCGAACCTGTGGCACCTGGCGAGCGACGTCACGGGCACGCTGGGCGACGGATCCTCGTCGCTCGACCTCGTGGGCGCGCTGCACCCGACCGCCGCGGTCGCCGGGCACCCGACGGCCGTCTCGCTGGAGCTGATCGCCGAGCTGGAGCCCACCGACCGCGGACGCTACGCCGGGCCGGTCGGCTGGGTCGCGGCCGACGGCGACGGCGAGTGGGCCATCGCGCTGCGGGGCGCCCAGGTGGATCCGTCGGGCGCCATCGTCGCGCACGCGGGCGCCGGCATCGTCGCGGGATCCGACCCCGAGCGCGAGCGCGCCGAGACGGCGATGAAGTTCCGGCCGGTCGTGGAGGCGCTGGGCTAGAGCCCGGCTGCCCGGTCCGGCTCGGCGGCCTCCGGCTCGGGTTCCGCCCCCGCGGGCTCCGCGCTCCGCCGCAGCAGGCGGGGTGCGGCGATCCCGGCGACGACGAGCGCCGCGACGCCGCCGACCGCGATGCCCGCGACCGGGCCCGCCGCGTCCACCACCGCGCCGACCGCGGCTGCCGCGAGCGCGACGCCCGTGTTGACCGCGGTGTTCACCCACGCCGACGCCTCGGTGCGCACGGACGGGGCGGTGCGCTCGTCGGCGAGGAGGTAGCCCGACACCATCGCCGGCGCGAGGAACAGGCCGACCGGCACCAGCGCGGCGCCGAGCAGGAGGAGGGCGAGCGCGTCCGGCGCGGCGGGGATCCGCGCGGCGACCGCACCGAGGACCGCCGTCGCGACGAGCATGGCCGCGACCAGCGCCACCAGGCGGATCCGCACGGGCACCCGCCACGCGCGCGTCCCGTACGCGAGCCCGCCGACCGCGCTCCCCGCGGCGAAGGCGGCCAGCAGCGGACCCGCGAGCGCCGTCCCGCCCGCGCGCTCGGCCAGGGCCGCGACGGCGACCTCGACGGACCCGAGCACCGCGCCCACGCCGAGCAGCGTCACGAGCAGGGGGATCACGAGCGGCTGGCGGAGCGGATCCGCGGACCGGCCGCCCGCACGTCCCCCCGCCGCGCGCGCCCCCGGCGGCGGGACCGGACGCGCGCCCTGCGCCCGCGACAGGGGCGACGACGTCATGCCGAGCGTGCCCAGCATGGTCGCGGCGGCCGAGGCGAGCACCGCGACCTCGGGATCCGCGACCGCCACGAGCGCCGCGACGATCAGCGGCCCGACGGTGAAGACGACCTCCTCGCCCACGGCGTCGAGGCTGTAGGCGCGCGTCCGCATGCCGGGGTCGGGCACGAGCGCGGCCCAGACGACGCGCATCGCGGCGCCGAGCGGGGGCAGCGCGAGGCCGGCGAGCGCCGACGCCGCGACGACGATCCCGACGGGCGCGCCGATCCGCACGACGGCCAGCACCCCGAGGAGCCCCAGGGCGTGGGCGACCGCGAGCGCCACGAGCACGGGACGCTGGCCGCGCGCGTCCACGAGCCGCGCCCGGGCCGGCGACGCGAGGACGTTGGCGAGGCCGAACGCGCCCGTCGCGAAGCCGGCGGCCGCGAACGACCCGGTGCGGGCCTGGACGAGGAGGAGCAGCCCGAGCGCGACCATCGCGAAGGACAGGCGACCGAGCATCGCCGGGAGGAACGCCCGGAGCGCGCCGGGGAGCGCGAGCACGGCGAGGTAGCCGGTGCGGGCGGGCGACGGGGCCGTGGTCATCGGGGCGCCGGATCGGCGGCGGCGGCCGTCGCGGTCGCTGGCGCCGCGATCGCGAACAGCGCCACCGTCGCGCTGACCGTCACGTCGTCGTCGCCCGGGCGGCGCGCGGAGTCGTCGTGGAGCACGGTGCCGAGCTCGCGGGCGAGCTCCTGCACGCGGATCCACGTGCCGGAGGAGACCGTGAGCTCGGCGTCGGTGATCACCGGCCGCGTCCCCTCGGCGTGCAGGGCGGCGCGGCGCGTCAGCTCGGCGGCGAGCGCGGCCGCGAGGGTCGGCATGCTGCCGCCGGTGAGGGCGTCGAGCCGCTGGCCGCTCGCGGGCACGTGGCGGTAGCGCCGGGCCGACCCGCCGCGGATCCGCTCGACGCCCGCGTCCTCGACGAGCCCCGCCTCGCGCAGCCGGCGCAGGTGGTAGCTGACGTTCGCCTGCGTCTCGCCGAGCTCGCGCGCCGCCTCGGACGCGCTGAGCGGCCCGCGCGTGCAGAGCGAGAGGAGGCGCAGGCGCAGCGGGTGGGCGATGACGCGGAGGTCGCGGAGGTCGGTCTCGTCGGCGGGCACGCGCCATCCGACCACGGCAGCGCACCGACTGTCAAACGCTTCTTTGACGGTCGCGAGGATGATGCGGCGCATCCGGACGCCGTGCTCGACTCGTGCGATGACCGCATCCGACCGCACCCTCCCGATCGACGGCCTCGTGAACGCCCGCGACCTCGGCGGCATCCGCCTCCGCTCCGGCGGCACCACCCCGGCGGGCGTCCTCGCGCGCAGCGAGGACGCCGACCTCATCACCGACGCCGGATGGGAGCGGCTCCGCGAGCTCGGCTACCGCACCGTGCTCGACCTCCGCCAGCCGGGCGAGCGGGCCCGCGACACCCGGCCGCGCCCCGACTGGATCCACGACGCGCACGTCGACCTCGACGGCCTCGACGACCACCCGGACTTCTGGGTCCCCTACTGGGACACGGGCCTCGTCGGCACGCCCCTCTACTACCTGCCGCACCTCGCCGAGCTGCCGGAGCGGGCTGGCGCCGCGCTGCGCACGATCGCCCACGCCCCCGCGGGCGGCGTCCTCTTCCACTGCGGCGCCGGCCGCGACCGCACGGGCCTCGTCGCCCTGCTGCTGCTCCTCGCGGTGGACGCCGAGCCGGACGAGATCGTCGACGACTACCTGGAGAGCGTCCGCCTCGGGCAGGAGCGGTCGGCGAACTCCGGCCAGCCCGACATGGAGCCCGCGATCGAGGCGTTCCTGGCCGAGCGCGGCACCACGAGCGAGGCGGCGTTCCGCGAGGCGATGGCGGGCATCGACCTCGACCGCCTCTTCGACGCGGCCGACCTCACGGAGTCCGAGCGCCAGGCGCTGCGCACGTGGCGCGGAGCGATCCCGGCCGCGGTCGCGTAGCCGCGGAGCGCGGCGTCGACCGCCCGGGCCTCACGTCGAGGACAGGGCGATCAGCAGCACGGCCCCGGTCGCCAGCGCGGTCGACGCCAGCCGGCGCACGCTGATCCGCTCGCCCAGCGCCGCCCACGCGACGAGCCCCGACATGACGATGCTCGTGCTCCGCAGCGCCGACACCTCGGCGACGGGCGCGTGCTCGAGCGCCAGCAGGCTGAGCACGTAGGAGAGCGGGATCAGCAGGCCGACGGCGAGCGCGAGGAGGACGCGGCGACGGTCGCGGATCATCTCGACGCCGATCCGGCGACGCGCCACGACGGTGACCATGCCGAGCTGCAGCACCGCCACGACCGCGTAGTACGGCACCGGCGGGATCCCCCAGGTGACCACGGCGGCGGCGTCCCACAGCGAGTACCCCGCGATGACGACGGCCGTGAGCGCGCCCCAGCCGACGCCGCCTCCGCGTCCGCCCGCGGATCCGTCGCCGAGGAGCAGCAGCACCGAGAGGGCGATGAGGGCGATGCCGAGGCCCGAGGGGATCCCGAGGCGCTGGCCGAACAGGATCACGCCGAGCAGGGCGACCAGCACGGGCGCGAGCCCGCGCGACACCGGGTAGACGACGCTCACCTCCCCGCGCCGGTAGCCCGCCTGCAGCACCAGGCTGTAGCCGCCGTGCAGAGCCGCGCCGACCGCCCCCGCGCCGAGCCACGACCATGTGGGGACGAGCCCCTGCGTGACCACGACGACGGCGGCCACCGGGAGCACGACGAGCGCGCCGATCGCGGTGCAGAGCCAGACGAACGCCGTGCCGCCGGCCGCGCCCGCCTTGCTGAGCGCGTTCCAGCCGGTGTGCGCGACGGCGGATCCGAGCGCGAGCGCGATCCCCAGCATCCGTCCCCCGATCGCGCGGGTCGGGGCCCGCGCTCCGACGCTAGCGAACGGGAGCCGGACGGACGGCCCTATCGGACCAGCGGCACCTCGATGAGCAGCGGCGCCTCGGACGCGGTGGTGAGCGCCGCCTCCAGCTCGCCATGGGTCGCGGCGCGCAGGTGCGTCCAGCCGTAGGCCGCGGCGAGGGACGCGAGGTCGACGCGCTGCGGGGTGAACATGACGCGGTCGATGGCGTCAGGCGCGGCCGTGCGCGACACCTCGAGGCCGTCGAAGATGGTGCCGCCGCCGTCGTTGCCGACGATGACCTGGATCCGGGGCACGCGCTCCCCCGTGCCGAGCAGCAGCGAGCCGACGTCGTGCAGGAGCGTGAGGTCGCCGACGAGCACGCGCGTGACGCCCGCGGCCGAGGTGCCGGATCCCGCCTGCGAGGCGAGCGCGATGCCGAGGCCGGTGGAGATCGTGCCGTCGATGCCGGCGAGCCCGCGGTTGGCGTGCACGCGCACGCGCTTGCCGGGGAGCGCGCGGTCGGCCTCGCGGATGAGGCGCGACGCCCCGAGCACGAGGCGGTCGTGCGGCCAGGTGGCCTGCCAGACGGCGCGGACGAGGCTGCGGCGCGTGACGTCGGCGCGCACGGCGGCGAGCTCGGCGCGCGCGAACTCGCGGCGCTCGGCGGGCGTGGTGCCGGCGGGGACGAGCGGGGCGGACTCCGCGGCGGTCGCCTCGTCGAGGATCGCCCGGCTCTCCTGCACCCAGGTGCCGAGCCAGCGGCGGGCCTCGGTCGGATCCGCGGGCTCGCCCACCACGCGCACGGCGGCCGGGTGGGCGGTGACGCGGTGGCGCGGGTCGTAGTCCTCGCCGCCGGTGGATCCGACGACGATCGCCTCGACGTCGTCGCGCCCCACGAGCAGCGGCACCTCGCGGGTGAGGGTCGGGTGGCCGAACACGATCACGCGCTCCACGCGGTCGCCGAAGCCGGGCCGGGCGAGCAGCTCGCGGAAGGACACGACGAGGTTCGGGCCGAAGTGGGATCCGCTGGAGATCTCGGCGGCGAGCGGCCAGCCCCCGGCGCGCGCGAGCTCCTCGGCGGCCTCGCCCGCGGCGTGCCCGGCGACGACGAGCGTGCGCGGGCCGTGCGGGAGGTCGAGGACGTCGGCGGGATCCGCGGACTCGGACGCGGGCTCGGCGGCATCGGCGGCGGCGCGCGCCTCCGCGGCGGCGTCCGCGAGGTCGGGCACGGCGACGGAGAGCGGATCCCGGAACGCCACGTTCACGTGCACGGGCGTGCGCTCGTCGCGGGCGCGGCGGTACGCGTCGCGGGCCAGGGCGGCGTCGCGCGCGAGGTCGTCGTCGGTCTCCTCGGGCGCGGGCACGTCGACGCCGACGACCCGGTCCCCGAACATCCCGGGCTGCCGGGTGGTCTGGTTGCTGGCGATGCCGCGGAGCTCGGCCGGGCGGTCGGCGGTGACGAGCAGCATCGGGACGCCCGAGTGCCACGCCTCGAGGACGGCCGGGTGCAGGTTCGCGACGGCCGTGCCGGAGGTGGTGACGACGGGCGCGGGCCGGCCGGACTCGACACCGAGGCCGAGCGCCAGGAACGCGGCGGCGCGCTCGTCGATGCGGACGTGCAGGCGCACGCCGTCGACGCGCTCCAGCTCGGCCGCGACGAGCGCGAGGGCCTGGGAGCGGGATCCGGGGCAGAGCACCACGTCGGTGACGCCCTCGCCGACCAACGCGAGCAGCATCGCGACGGCGCGGTCGGTGGACGGGTTGCCGGTGCGGGGGGAGGTGGAGGACGGGCGGGCGGGGCGGGAGTCGGTCGCGGTCACCGGCGGTCAGGCGTCCCGGCGGCCGGGCGCGCGGTCGTCGTCGTCGCGGTTCGGCCGCGTGGGGCCGCCCGCGGTGCCGGGCGCCTGCGGGTCGTCGGGGCCGGTGCCGTCGCTGTCGAGGTCGGCGAGCTCCTGCTCGAGGCGGCGGATCCGCTCCTCCTCCGAGCGCGTGCGGCCGAGGCCGGAGAGGAAGTCGGGGTCGTCGTCCGGGCCGAGCCGGCGGCCGGACGCGCGGGCGAGGTCGGTGCGGTCCTTGCCGATCGTGAGCCAGAGGATGCCGCCGATGAGGGGCACCAGGACGACCACCGCGATCCAGGCGGGCTTCGGGAGGCCGCGCATGCGGGTCCGCGGCGTCAGGGAGGTGTCCACGATGACGAAGACCGTGAAGAACACGATCACGACGGCGAGACCGATCAACAGGCGGGGCATCTCCCGATGGTAGCTCCGCAACCGGGGAGGACGCCGGGCGCTCAGCGAGCGGGAAGAGGACGCGGGCCGGACCCCGGCTGGACGGCGGGGCGTGGACGGTCGGGGCCCCGTCCAGCCGCCCGACCTATGCTGACCCGGTGAGTTCCCGTCGCTACTGGCTCGTCTACACCGTCGTCCGCATCCTCCTGTTCGCCGTGCCGTTCGGCCTGGTGGTCGCGGTGAGCCCCGACTTCTGGCCGCTGGCCGCGGTCATCGGCGCGGTGGTGTCGTTCTGCGGGTCGTACATCTTCCTGCACAAGCAGCGCGAGGCGATGGCGGCGGATCTCGCGGCCGTCGCCGCCGGACGCCGCAAGCCCGTGGAGGACGACGACTCCGAGGACGCCGCGGTCGACGCCGCCGAGCGCCAGGCGCGCGCGGCAGGGGCCGCCGACGCCGCGGCCGCCCCGGGCGCCGGATCGGCCGACACCGCGGCCGCCGCCCCACGCGCCGACGGCCAGGCCGAGCGCAGCTGACCGGGGCGTCAGGATCCCGCCGGGGGCTGGAGCCGCCCGCCCCTCCCCCGATACGCTCGTGCCGCATCAGCACGGACGTCGAGGAGGGGATGCACGCGTGAGCGCCGGACCCCTCGACCTCGCCTTCACGGCGACCATCGGCGTCACCGTCAAGGACGACCTGTGGGCGTGCGTGGAGGTGCCCGGCTCGGTCGAGCTCCTCGGCACGGGGAAAGCCGTGAAGGTGGTCGCGACCGTCGACGGCGAGCCGCTCACGGCGGGCCTACTGCCCACCGGCGCCGGCGGGCACATGCTGTCGATCAGCGCGAAGCTCCGGAAGAAGCTGGGCAAGGACCTGGGCGATCAGGTCGACGTCCGGATCACCGAGCGCCTGACCTGATCGCTCCGTGCGCAGCTGAGCCGCGCGCGTCAGCGCGGGTCCGGGGGTCCGTCGCGCTCCACGGGCACGTAGGCGACCCAGCGGGCACCTGTCGACGGCGTCGTGTCGCGCACCGCGGGAAGCCGGGTACGCGTCGACGGGGTGATCCGCCCGCCGTCGAGGAGCAGATACCGCTCCCCCGGTCCAGCCTCGTCGATCGCCCGCGCGACCCGGGCGGCGATCGCGGCCGCCGCCCGCTCGGCATCCGCCGCCCAGCGCTCCGCCCACCACGCGTGGAGCGCCGCGTCGACCACGAGGACCGCGCGGCGCCGGGAACCCGCCCGCTGCCGCAGCGCGAGCAGCCGCGGATCGTCGGTCGGCCACGTCTCGTGGTCGGCGGCGAGCGCCTGGACGAGGGCGGGATCCACCGGGCTCAGAACGCGAACGCCGCCCCGAGGCCCAGGCCGAACGTGAGGGCGGCCATGCTCGTGAGCTGCAGCGAGAGGATCAGCTCCTTCGGGGTGCGGCCGGTGCACGCGATGATCGCGGCCGGCAGCGCCAGCACGAGCGTGAACAGCACCAGCAGCGCCTTCGGGTAGAAGAGGAAGAAGAAGACCACGACCCCGTAGGCGATCGCGACCTCGATGCAGTAGACGATGCGGGAGCCGCGCGGGCCGAGCCGCACCGCGAGCGTGCGCTTGCCGACCTTGCCGTCCTGCTCGATGTCGCGGATGTTGTTGACCATCAGCACGGCGCACGCGAAGCCGCCGGCCGCGACGCCGCCCAGCCAGCCCTCGCCGGTGATCATGCCGATGAGGATGAACTGCGTGCCCGCGGTCGCGACCAGGCCGAAGAACACGAAGACGACCACGTCGCCGAGGCCCGCGTAGCCGTAGGGGCGCTTGCCGCCCGTGTAGAAGTAGGCCGCCACGATGGCGACGGCGCCGACCGCGAGCAGCCACCAGTGGCCGGTGATCAGCACGATCGCGAGGCCCGCGACCGCGGCGAGGCCGAAGAACGTGAGCGCCACGGTGAGCACGGTGCGGGGCTTGGCGGCGCCGGATCCGGTGAGGCGGGCGGGGCCGACGCGCACGTCGTCGGTGCCGCGGACGCCGTCGGAGTAGTCGTTGGCGTAGTTCACGCCGATCTGCAGCAGCACCGCGACGGCGAGGCAGAGGAGCGCGAGGCCGAGGGAGACGCCCTCGTCGGGGCCCATCGCGCGGGCGGCTCCCGCGCCGATCGCGACGGGGGCGACGGCGAGCGGGAGGGTGCGGATGCGGGCGCCGGAGATCCAGTCGCGCGCGGTCGCCTTCGGGGCCTTCGCCGGGTCGCCGGAACGCGCCTTCGCGGGCGATCCCGGGCGGGTGCGGGCTGCGGACGACGGGGCCGGGCGGGTGCGCTTCTTCTTCTGTGCCACGAGGGGCGATCCTACGCGGGCGCATCCCCCGCGACCGCGCGCGGGAGCAGCCGCACCAGCAGCAGCGCTAGCGGCTGCCGCCCACGGGCGACGGCGCCCAGCCGTCCGCGGGGCAGTTCCAGCGCATGATCGCGTGGCGGCCGTGCTCGAAGCCGAGCTCGCTGAGCGTGGAGGTGGAGAGCGTGAGGATCCCGCCGGCCTCCGCGGGCAGGCCGACCCACGCGACGGCGAGCGCGCGGATCACGTGGGCGTGGGCGACGAGCAGCACGTCCTGGCCGGACTCGAGCACGGGCAGCACGTGCTCGAGCACCTGGAGGACGCGGTCGCGGACCTGCTGGGACGTCTCGCCGGGGGTGTCGCCCGCGGGGACGCCGTCGGTCCAGAGGTCCCAGTGGCCGCGCTCGGACTGGATGTCGGCGGTGGTGCGGCCCTCGTACGCGCCGTAGTCGAACTCGACGAGCCGGTCGTCGACCTCGGCCTGGTCGCCGTAGCCGATGAGCTCCGCGGTGCGCTGCGCACGCGACCGCGGGCTCGCGAGCACGAGGCCGAACTCCGTGCCCGCGAGCACCTCGCCGACCGCACGGGCCTGCTCCTCGCCGGTCCCGGTGAGGGGGATGTCGGTCGTGCCGGTGTGGCGTCCGTTGACGCTCCACTCGGTCTGCCCGTGGCGCACCATGACGATGCGCCCGCGGACCTTCTCCTGCCACTCCGGGGTGCCGGGGATCTCCGCGCGCGCGATGGCCGCATCCACCTCCGCGTACATCGGCGCGACGTCGTCGCGGGCGAGGCGCTTGGCGGTGGCGGGGTTCATGCCGGTCATCGTGGGGGTCTCCTCCGTCGTCCGGGCGGGTGGCGGGCGACATCCGACCCTACTCCCGGGCGGGTCCGCGGCCGGTGGGCGGCGGATCCCCGGGGCTCAGTGCACGTGCTCCAGCAGGTCGAGCCCCACCACGCCCAGGGCGTCGCGGACGGCGAGTCGGGCGCGGAGGTCGGCGTCGTCGAAGTGCACCATGACGGCGTAGGCGACCGCGCCGCGCGGACCGCGGAGCACGCCCGCCTCGGCCCGCACGCCCGCGTCGACGCCCGTGCAGTCGACGAGCGCCATGCCGTGCTCGCCGCCGCGGCCGACGGGCGCGTCCAGGCCGAAGGACGCGGCCACCATCGACCGGTCGGTGTTGAGCGCGAGCCAGCCGACCACGCGCGTGCTCGTCTCCTCGTCCACCACCTCGCCGTGCACGAGGGAGGCGAAGAGCGACGCGAGCTCGCGGGCGGATCCCACGGAGAGCTGCGGGGCGTCGTCCGGCCCGCGGGTGCCGCGCGCCACGTCGAGGAGGGCCGTGCGGCGGAGGCCGAGCGACTCGGCGCGCGTGCGCACCGCGTCGAGGCCGACGAGGCCGAGGAGCGCGTTGGTCGCGGCGGCGTCGCCCGTGGCGCCCACGAGCGAGGCGAGGTCGGTGACGGGCAGCGACGGCACCACGAGGTGGCGCCAGAGGCCCGCGGTGCCGCCCTCGTCGTGGGGGCCGCGATCCACGAGGTGCAGCGGCGAGAGGTCGCCGCCGGTCATGCGCGCGGACAGCTCGACGAGGAGCAGCACGCGGCCGAGGCCCGCGGCGGGCAGGGCGACGTGGTCGTCGACGGAGAGCACCACGTCGCCGGAGTCGAGGTCGGTCGCGCGAGCGGCGACCCGCATCCCGTCGAGGGCGAGGCCGCCCAGCGCGCGGAACGCGGAGCGGAAGCACGCGGTCGGCTCCTGCCCTGCGTGGCGCGCGGCACCGCCCCGGTGTGCCGGGGGCGGCGGCGCGGATCCTCGCCGGCGGGAGCCATCGCGCGGCGCGTCACCAGATGGTGACGCGGGCCTCCTCGTCGAGCCAGAGGCCGTCGCCCAGCTGCACGTCGAACGTGTCGTAGAACGCGTCGATGTTGCGGACGATCTGGTTGCAGCGGAACTCGTTCGGCGCGTGCGGGTCGATCGCGAGCAGCCGCATCACCTCGGCGTCGCGGCCCTTCTGCTGCCAGGCCTGCGCCCAGGAGAGGAAGAAGCGCTCCGCGCCCGTCAGGCCGTCGACCACCGGCGGCTCCGCGCCCTCGAGGGAGAGGAGGTACGCCTTCCACGCGATGGAGAGGCCGCCGAGGTCGCCGATGTTCTCGCCGATGGTGAGCGCGCCGTTCACGTGGGGGGCGCCGTCGGCCGTCAGCTGCGCGGGCACGAGGGCGTCGTACTGCTGGATCAGCGACGCGGTGCGCTCCTCGAACGCCGCGCGGTCGGCCGGGGTCCACCAGTCGGTGAGGCGGCCGTCGCCGTCGTAGCGCGAGCCCTGGTCGTCGAAGCCGTGGCCGATCTCGTGGCCGATGACCGCGCCGATCGCGCCGTAGTTCGCGGCCGGGTCGCGCGCCTCGTCGAAGAACGGGAACTGCAGGATCGCGGCCGGGAACACGATCTCGTTGAAGCCGGGGTTGTAGTACGCGTTGATGGTCTGCGGCGTCATGAACCACTCGTCGCGATCCAGCGGGGCGCCGATCTTCGCGAGCTCGCGGCGCGTCTCGAACCGGGCGGTCGCGCGGACGTTGCCGACGAGGTCCGTCGGGTCGATCTCGAGCGCGGAGTAGTCGCGCCACTTGTCGGGGAAGCCGATCTTGGGGGTGAACTTCTCCAGCTTCTCCAGCGCCCGGCCGCGCGTCTCCGCGGTCATCCAGTCGAGGCCGGAGATGGAGTCGCGGTACGCCTGGACGAGGTAGCCGACGAGCACGTCCATCTCGGCCTTCGCGGTGCGGCTGAAGTGGCGGTCGACGTAGACGCGGCCGATGGCCTCGCCCATGGATCCCTCGACGAGCGAGACGCCGCGCTTCCAGCGCACGCGCTGCTCGGGCGCGCCCGTGAGCGTGCGGCCGTAGAAGTCGAAGCTCGCCTCCGAGAAGGCCTTCGGGAGCAGCGCCGCGTTCGAGCGGATGACCTGCCAGGTGAGCCAGTCGCGGAGCGCGGGGACCTCGGCGTCGGTGAGCAGCGCGCCGACGCCCTCGGCGAAGCTCGGCTCGCGCAGCACGACCTCGTCGAGCGCGGCCGCGGGCGCCTCGAGGGCGTCGCGCCACACGTCGAGGTCGGCGCCGGCGGCCGTCGCGACCAGCTCGCGGAGGTCGGCCCACGTGACGAGGTTGTAGGTGGCCTGGCTGTCGCGGGTGCGCACGTTGTCCCAGTGGGCGGCGGCGATGCGGGTCTCGAGGTCGAGGATCCGGTCGGCGCGGCCCGCGGGGTCGTCCAGCTGCGCGAGGCCGAGCATGCGCTCGACGAAGGCGCGGTACGCGTCGCGGACGGCCGCGTGGCCCTCCTCGCGGTAGTAGCTCTCGTCGGGGAGGCCGATGCCGCCCTGCTCGACCTGCACGACGTAGCGCTCGGGATCGCCCGGGTCGTTGTCGACGAAGAGGCCGAGGATCCCGCTCACGTTCGTCTGCTCGAGGGCGCCGAGCGTGCGCAGGAAGGACGGGACGTCGGTGACGGCGGCGGCCGCGTCCAGCTGGTCACGGATGGGCTCGACGCCGAGGCGCTCCACGCGCTCCTCGTCCATGAAGCTCGTGAAGAGGTCGCCGGCCTTGCGCTCGTCGGTGCCGGGCTCGGCGTCCACGGCCTCCTCGATGATCACCCGCACGGCCTCCTCGGCCGCCTCCGCGAGCTGGTGGAACGAGCCCCAGCGGGCCTTGTCGTCGGGGATCTCGGTGCACTCGAGCCAGCGCCCGTTCACGTGGAGGTAGAGGTCGTCCTGCGGGCGCACCCCCTGATCCAGCTCGTCGGTGCGGATCCCGGTCGGAGGTGTCTCGGCGCTCATGGGGTCGAGCCTAGGCGCCTCCGCCCGGGTGTCGCCGGGAGCTCGTCAGCCGGCTGTGACAAGCGCGCTTGACACCCCCGAGGTGTCAAGCTAGCTTGTCATCCATGCGCAGCGAGGTGAGGGAGCTCCGGACGGCGGCCGGGCTCTCCCAGCAGTCCCTCGCCGACGCGCTCGGCGTCTCCCGCCAGACGATCAACGCCATCGAGACGGGCCGCTACGACCCGTCGCTCGCCCTCGCCATGAAGACGGCGCGTCACTTCCACCGATCCGTCGAGGAGGTCTTCCATGTCGAAGACGACTGAACGCCGCGGGATCTCCCGCATCAACAGCGCGATCGTGGCGGTGTTCGCGCTGACCGCCGTCGTCGCGCTCGTGGCCGGGCACCCGGACTCAGCGGTGCTGCTCGGCGTCATCGCCGTGGTCTGGCTGATCTCCTCCTTCACCTCGGCACGGCCCGAGGTGAGCGACGCGAGCCGCATCGAGGGCTTCGAGTACCGCGACGAGCGCGATCGGCAGCTGGCCCTGAAGGGGTTCGCCGCGGTGGGCGTCGCGGCCCTCGTCCTCTCCTTCGGCGCGTTCCTCGTCTCGCTGCTGGTGGACGGCATCGACAGGTGGCTCGCCGTGCAGATGATCGTGCTGTTCATCGTGTGGGGCGTCGCCAACCGGATCGCCGTCCGCCGGGGCTGACGCGTCGCGCGACGTCCCGATCCGCCACCGCGAAACGCCACCGCAACACGGCGTCGGTACGCTCGCGGATCGGGGCGTCTCCCCACACACCCGCGCGGAAGCAGGCGAGCATGGCCCGACAGATCTGGACCCTCCACGGCGACGGCAAGGCGGTCGACGCCTCCGCGGTCGTCGGCCCCGGCGAGCGCCTCACCTGGCCGCGCACCATCGGGCTCGGGATGCAGCACGTCGTCGCGATGTTCGGCGCGACCTTCCTCGTGCCCGTGCTCACGGGCTTCCCGCCCACGACCACGCTGTTCTTCTCCGGGATCGGCACGATCCTCTTCCTCCTGATCACCAGGAACCGGCTGCCCAGCTACCTCGGCTCGTCGTTCGCGTTCATCGCGCCGATCCTCGCGGCCAACGCGGCCACGGCGTCGGGCGGCGGCGGCATCGGGGCGGCGCTCGCGGGCATCGTGGCGGTCGGCGTGATGCTGGCGGTCGTCGGCGGCATCGTGCAGCTCACCGGCACCGGCTGGATCGACGCGCTGCTGCCGCCCGTGGTCGCCGGCGCGATCGTCGCGCTCATCGGCTTCAACCTGGCCTCGGCCGCGCGCGACAACTTCGTGAAGGCGCCCGTGACGGCGACCATCACGCTCGCCGCGGTGATCCTCTCGACCGTGCTGTTCCGCGGGATCCTCGGCCGGCTCTCCATCGTGCTCGGCGTGGTCGTGGGGTACGTCGTCGCCGTGATCCGGGGCGAGATCGTGTTCGACGCGGTCGGGTCGGCCGCGTGGATCGGCCTGCCCGAGTTCCACGGGCCCGAGATCACGCCGCAGTTCTGGGCGCTGCTGCCCGCGTTCCTGCCCGTGGTGCTGGTGCTCGTCGCGGAGAACGTGGGCCACATCCGCGGGGTCGCGCAGATGACCGACGGATCGGTCAACAAGCTGACCGGCCGCGCGCTGCTGGCCGACGGCCTGGCGACCGTGCTCGCGGGCCTCGGCGGCGGATCCGGCACCACCACCTACGGCGAGAACATCGGCGTGATGGCCGCCACCCGCGTCTACTCGACCGCCGCCTACTGGGTGGCCGGCGGGTTCGCGGTGCTGCTCGGCCTCTCGCCCAAGGTCGGCGCCGTCATCAACACGATCCCGGCCGGCGTGCTCGGCGGCGTGACGACCGCGCTGTACGGCCTCATCGGGATCATCGGCGTGAAGATCTGGATGGACAACCGGGTGGACTTCTCCAAGCCCGTCAACCAGCTCACCGCCGCGACCGCGCTCATCGTCGCCATCGCGCCCTTCACCTTCACGCTCGGCACGGTCTCGTTCAACGGCATCGCGCTCGGCACCGTCGCGGCCATCGTCGTCTACCACGTGATGCACACGGTCGCGCGGCTGCGCGGCACCGACTAGGCCGCGGGGCCGGGCGGGCGGGGCCGGTGGCGCCGCCGCTCACGGCGGGGCGCCGCGCGCGTGTCCTACCATCGCGGGTGCGCCGCCCGCGCGCCGGGCGTCCGCGAGGCGGGCCCCGGCCCCCGCGGGCCGCGTCCCCTTCCGTCCCGACCGCAGGAGATCCACCCGACATGCACCCGCCTGCGCGACGCGAGGACGCCGGCCGGTGAGCGCGGACGCCGCCGCCCCTGACACGCGCGCCGCCGCTCCGCCGTCCCGCGACCGCATCCGGCGCATGTGGCTGGCCTTCGCGCTCTGCCACCTCTGGCTCATCACGCTGAACCTCATCGGCCCGACCTCCGCGCTCGGCGACGTGACCGGCATCTACCGCACATGGATGCAGTCGGGCGTCGCGGGCCACGGCTGGGCCGGGATCGACGTGCCGTGGGTGTACCCGATCCTCGCGGCCGCGCCCATGCTCGTCTCGCTCCTCGGCGGCACGGCCTTCTTCGGCACGGTCTGGCTCGCGCTGATCACGCTGCTCGACGCCGCGGCGTTCGCGCTGCTCCTGCGCGCCGGTCGCGGTCGCGGCCTCGCGGCAGCCGGGTGGTGGCTCGGCTTCCTCGCGGCGCTCGGACCCATCTCGCTCGGCCGCATCGACGCGGTCACGGTGCCGCTCGCGCTCGCGGGCCTGCTGCTGCTCGCGACGCGGCCGGCCCTCGCCTCCGCTCTCCTCACCGTCGGCGCGTGGGTGAAGGTGTGGCCGGCCGCGTTGCTCCTCGCGGCCCTCGTCGCCCGCCGCGGGGCCGCGCGCACCGCCGTCGTCGCGGCCTCGGCGGTCACCACTGCCGTCGTCGCGGCCGGATCCCTCGCCCTCGGCAGCGGCGCGAACGTGCTCGGCTTCGTGGGCCAGCAGACGGGACGCGGGCTGCAGGTGGAGTCGAGCGCCGCGCTGTACCACCTGTGGCGGATCGCGCTCGGCGACGACCGGTACCGCGTGTACGACGACCCGCGGATCATCGCGTTCCAGGTCGCCGGGCCGGGCGTCGACGCGGTCGCGGCAGCCATGACGCCCGTGATGGTGGCGGCGGTCCTCGTCGTCACCGCGCTCGGGATCCGCGCCGCCCGCCGCGGCACCGCGCCCGCCGCCCTCGTCGGGCCGCTGTCGCTCGCGCTCGTGGCCGCGCTCATCGTCACCAACAAGGTGGGCTCGCCGCAGTACGTGTCGTGGTTCGCGGTGCCGATCGTCGTGATGCTCGTGCACGACCGCCGCGCCCGCGGCACCGTCGTCGCGGCGCGCCTCGGCCTGGTCGTGGCGGCGCTCACGCAGGTCGTCTACCCGTACGGCTACCTGCTGCTGACCGACGCGGTGCCCGTCATGGTCGCCGTGATCACGCTGCGCGACCTCGGCGAGCTCGCGCTGCTGGGCGTCGCGGTGGTGCAGCTCGCCCGGCTGCGGGGATCCGCCGTCGACGGGATCCCGCGGGCCCGGCCGACGCGTGCCCTCCGCCTGCCGGCACGGCCGCGGACGGCGGTCGCCGCGCGGCGCGCGAGCTGAGCCCGTGGTGCGCGGCGCCCGCCGATCAGCGCCCGGGGACCGCCGGGCCGACCGCCTCGAGGTAGCGCAGCCAGCCGCCGTGCGCGCTGATGTCGGGCGCGCCGGCGACGTCGGTGCAGAGGAAGCCGATCGCCTGCGTGCCGTCGTCGAGCGACACCGGGCCGAGGGCCATCGGCTGGACCATGCCGGTGAGGAAGGCGGCGAGGCCGGCGCGCGTGAGGGTCCACGCCTCGCCCGCGAGGGAGACGCCGTCGCCCTCGGGTGCGGGGGTGACGCCGGGTCGCGCGGGCTGCCCGCGGAGGTGCGCCATCCGGTAGGCCGCGCTCGTGCTCACCTCGCGGGAGAAGCGCGCGCCGAGCTCCTGGAGCTGCCGGTGCAGGGGCTGGCCGCCGAGGTGCGCGCCGAAGACGACCACGTCGACCGCGTCGGTCGGGAGGAGCGCCGGACGCGCGGGGTCGCCCGTGACGCGGCCCGCGAGATCCAGCACGACCTGGTCGGCGAAGGCCGGGGCGACGAGGCTGACGCCGAACGGGGATCCGTCGGCCTCGCCCGCCGGCACGGCGAGCGCGCACAGGTCGAAGAGGTTCACGAAGTTCGTGTACGTCCCGAGGCGCGCGTTCACGGCGACCGGCTCGGCGGCGACCTCGGCGAGCGTGGGGTGCTCGGTGGTCGTCGGCAGGAGCAGGGCGTCGATCCCGCGGCGGGCGTCGCCGGGAGCGTCGAAGACCGCGCACGCGCTGACGCGGAGGCGCTCGAGGAGGGCGCGGTCCTCGACCAGGCGGTGCGCGGGGATCCCGAGCGCGGCGCGGACGATGCCGGCGACGGTCGGATCGAGGTCCGGCGCGTCCGCGAGCACCGACGCGCCCGCCGCCTCGCAGCGCTCGGCCACGAGGGCGCCCTCGTAGAGGAGGAGCGCCGCGCGGAGGAAGGGGCCGAGGTCGACGGGCTCGACGACGGCGCCCGAGTCGCGCATCCGCTCGACCGCCGCGTGGAAGGCCGCGCGGGCGCCGGGCGAGAGGGGCGCGAGGTCGTGGTCGCCGGGCACGCCGATCACGGGCACTCCGCGCGGGGCGAGCCGGGTGGTCGACGGCCAGGCGCGGCTCGCGGGATCCGCGGCGTCGGGCCCGACCATCACGGCGAGCGCGCGCTGCGCCGTCGTGAGGTCGGCCGCGAGCACGCTCACGGTGTCGTAGGACCGGCACGCGGGCACGACGCCCGTGGTCGGCACGAGGCCGAGCGTGGGCTTGATCCCCACCAGGCCGTGCAGCGCGGCCGGCACCCGGCCGGATCCGGCGGTGTCGGTGCCGAGCGCCACGTCGACGAGGCCGAGCGCGACGGCGACCGCCGAGCCGGAGCTGGATCCGCCCGAGATGCGGTCGGGCCGCGTCGCGTGCCGGACGGCGCCGTACGGGCTGCGCGTGCCGACGAGGCCGGTGGCGAACTGGTCGAGGTTGGTCTTGCCGATGACGAGCGCGCCGGCCTCCCGCAGCCGCGCGACGGCGGGCGCGTCGGCCTCCGGAGACGTGGCGGCGGACGGGCAGGCGGCGGTCGTGGGCATCCCGGCGACGTCGATGTTGTCCTTCACGGCGACGAGCCAGCCCGCGAGCGGCAGGGATCCCGCGGGCGCCGCGGCGATGCGCCGGTCGAGCTCGGCGGCGCGGGCGAGGGCGTCCGCGCGGTCGAGCAGGGTGATCCACACCTCGGGCCGGTCGACCTCGGCGATGCGCGCGTAGGCGGCCTCGACGCGGTCGACGACGGACGCGGATCCGACGGGCGGCAGGGCGGGCGCGCTCACGCGCGGACCTCCGCTCCGGCTCCGGCGAGCGCCGCGAGCACGTCGTCCGACGTGGCGACGGCGCCGAAGACGCCGCCCTGCATCGTCACCATCCGCAGTGCGGCGTCGTGGTTCCGCGGATCCGTGGCCCCCGTGCAGTCGGACAGCACCAGGCACTCGTACCCGCGGTCGTTCGCCTCGCGCATGGTCGTGGAGACGCACACGTCGGTCGTGATGCCCGTGAGGATCAGCCGGTCGATGCCGCGCGCCCGCAGCACCAGGTCGAGGTCGGTCGCGTAGAACGCACCCTTGCCCGGCTTGTCGATGACGGGCTCGCCGGGGAGCGGGGCCACCTCGGGGACGATCTCCCAGCCGGGTTCGCCGCGCACGAGGATCCGCCCGCACGGCCCGACGCTGCCGATCTCGGCGCCCGCCCGCTCGGACCGCCAGCGCTTGTTCGCGGGCAGGTCGGAGAGGTCGGGGCGGTGGCCCTCGCGGGTGTGGATCACGGTCATGCCGAGCGCGCGCACGCGCTCCAGCAGCCGGGCGGTGGGCGCGAGGCCCGCGCGGGTGAGGGCGAGGTCGTAGCCCATGCGGTCGACGTAGCCGCCGACGCCGCAGAAGTCGACCTGCCAGTCGATGCAGACCACGGCGGTGCGGGCGGCGTCGACGGCGCCGTCGTAGGGCCAGGCATACGGATCCGCGGCGACGGGCGTGGTGCCCGACGCGGTGCCGGCGACCGACGCGAGGGCGGGAGCGGACGCGGTGCTCACGAGCGCACCTCCCCCGCCTCGACGGCCGCGCCGAGCGGGGCGCGCACGCGTCCCATCGAGTCGACCACCACGAGCGCGACCGCGGCGACGACCAGGCCGACGACCGCGGTGGACAGGAAGTCGGCGTAGGCGTGCGCGACGAGCGCGGCCACGGCGCCGACGACCCAGGCGACGAACGCGGGCGCGCGCCACGGACCGCGGGCGGCGGGCTCCGACGTGGCCGCACGTCGCGGCGCGAGCAGCAGCTGGTCGACGATGAGCACGGCCCCGATGGGCGGCACGATCACGCCCAGCAGGTTGAGCCACGTCTCGAAGTACGACCAGATGCCGGCCACCGCGAGCACCACGCCGACCGCGCCGAGCACGAGCGTCATGCTGCGCATGCGCATCCCGGTGAGCTGGCTCCAGCCGACGGCGCCGTTGTAGAGGCAGTGCGCGCACACGGATCCGAGGTTCACCACCACGAACAGCACGGCGAGCGGCACGAGCGCGCCGCCCTGCGCCACGAGGATCCCGAGGAAGTCGCCGCCCGCGGTGCCCGGGTCGGTCGCGCCGCCGAGCGCGACGATGAGGCCGCCCACCACGAGCGCGACGGCGTTGCCGACCGGGAAGGCCGCCAACGACGCGATCACGGCCTCCCGGCCCGAGCGCGCCCAGCGCGTGAAGTCGGCGGTCATGGTGCCCGAGTCGGCGAACAGCGCGACGACGAGCGTGACGGCCGCGCCGAAGCTCAGCGCGCCGGCGCCCGCGGAGGGCGCCGCCTGCAGGTCCGCGCCGCCGGGGCGCGTGGCGACGATGACGATGGCGACCGCCCCGAGCACGAGGTAGAGGGGAGCGGCGACCACGCCGATCCAGGAGAGGGCGCGGATGCCGAGCAGCGTGACCGCGACGAACAGGATCCCCGCGACGAGCGTCGTGCCCGTCTGGTCCCAGCCGAGGCTGCCGTGCAGGGTGGATCCGGTGAGCCCGGTCTGGAACGCGAACCAGCCGATGACGACCGTGGCGAGGAACCCCGCCGGCACCACGTAGCCCTTCGCGCCGAACGTGCGCATGGCCATGAGCGCGAAGCTCTCGCCGCTGCGGCCGGCCAGGTAGCTGAGCGCGCCCACGTAGAGCATGAGCACGAGCGTGCCGACCGCGATGGCGCCCATGCCCGGCCAGAAGCCGAGCGAGTGCACGACGAGGCCGCCGAACACGGCGCACGTGAGGATCATCGGGAAGCCGAGCCAGACGGCGGCGACCGACGAGGTGCGGCGGCGCGCGTGCGGCGGGACCGGCTCCGACTCGTACTCGGAGAAGACGGCGCGGTCGGCGGGATCCGCGACCGCGGCGGCGTCGGGGCGCGCGGTGGGAGGGGCGGCGGGGTGCGGCATGCGTTCTCCTCGGGGTTCGAGCGGTGCCGGCGGGGGATCCGGACGCGTCCTATAGGAGCAGTCGATGCGCACACGGGCGTTTCCCCTGTGTTTCCGGGATGTGAAACACGTCTGGGTGGACGCCTGCGGGCGGATCCTATAATCAGGGCATGCCGGCAGCGTCCCTCGTCCCCACCCGTCTCGGCGCCGCGGAGCGCGTGCGGGTGCTGCTCGAGGAGGAGATCCTCGGCGGCGTCATCGCCCCCGGATCCCGCGTGAAGGCCGACGAGGTCGCCCAGCGGATGGGCACGAGCCACATCCCGGTGCGCGAGGCGCTGCGGGCGCTCGAGGCCGACGGCTGGGTCGTCCACCGCGCGCACGAGGGCATGTCGGTGCGGCCGCGCGTGCTGTCCGAGCTGGTCGACCTGTTCGAGGCGCGCGCCCTCGTCGAGCCGCGCGCGGTGGAGCTCGCCGCCGGGCGCCGCACGGCCGACGACCTGCGCGAGCTCGAGCGGGTGATCCGCCTGCAGGAGCGCACCGCGGATCCGGCCGACCTCGCCCGCCTCAACTACGACTTCCACGTGGCCCTCGCGGCCGCCGCGCACAACAGCACGCTGGCCCAGGTGGTGGAGTCGATGTCGAAGCGCGTGCGCTTCCACTACCTGCCCGCCGCGAGCGCGCGCCGGCCCGACTCGCTCGCCGACCACCGCGAGCTGCTCGCCCTGGTGGAGCGGCGCGAGGGCGAGCGGGCGGCGGATCTCGCGCGCCGGCACATCGAGGCCACGCGCGTCGACGCGTGCGCGGCGCTCGAGGCGCTCGTGCGCGAGGAGGCGGCGGGGACCGAGGCCGCCGGCTAGGCGGTCAGAGCCCGATCAGCCGCTCCAGCGCCGGATCCTCGAGGGACTCGAGCACGAGGTCGGCACCCGCGCCGCGCAGCTCGTCGGCCGAGTAGTGGCCGCTCGCGACGCCCACCGCGGTCGCGCCCGCGTCGTGCGCGGAGGTGATGTCGTTCGGGGTGTCGCCGACGACGAGCACCTCGTCGCGCCGGGGCTCGGCGCCGCGCAGGGTGCCGGCGGTCGCGATCGCGCGGCGCACGACGTCGACGCGGTCGGGCGAGTCGGACCCGTAGGCGCCGAACACGAAGAAGCGGCCGAGGCGGGCGGGCTCCATCTTCGTGCGGGCCGCGCCCTCCATCGCGCCGGAGACGACGCCGAGCACGACGCCCGCGTCGGCGAGCCGGTCGAGCAGCGCCTCGGCGCCGTCGAGCACGCGGTAGCCCTCGGAGACGCGGATGTCGTCGGCGAGGTGCCGGAGGTAGGAGGCGTAGAGGCGCGCGAGCTCGGCGGGCTCGGGATCCCGGCCCATGACGCCGCGGAACGTCGCGGCGCCGACCTGTGGATCCGTCTCCCCCGCCGACGAGTGCTCGCCGATGTCGGCCTCCACGTCGTGCAGGTCGCGGAACGCCATCGCCCAGCTGCGGGCGCCGGAGCCGCCCGTGTGGATGAGGGTCTCGTCGATGTCGAAGAGGACGGCGGGCGGGGTGCGTGAGGTGTCGGCCATGGATCCATCGTGCTCCGGCGCACCTCCGTGCGGCCCGGACGGCCGGCCCGTCAGCTGCGGCGCGCGCGCATCCGCTCGGTCGTGCGGGCGATGATGCGGAGGCTGTCGATGAGGGTCGCGATCTGCTCGCGGCTGAGGTCGGCGAGCACCTCGTCCTCGTCGGCCACGAGGCGGCGCATCGCCCGGTCGACGCGCTCGATGCCGAACGGCGTGAGCACCACGAGCCGGCTGCGGCCGCCCGCCGGATCCTCCTCGCGCGTGATGAAGGAGCGCGCGGTCAGGCGGTTCACCCGGTGCACGAGGCTGCCGGTGTCGGTGCCGAGGCGCTCGGCGAGGCCGGCGCGCGTGAGGCCCGCGTCGCCCTGCTGGCGGAGGATGGAGAGGAACTCGAACTCGCTGGTCGTGAGGCCCTCCGCGGCGAACGCGCCCTCCCGGATCCGCTGCATCTGCGGCAGCAGGCGCCGGAGCCTCGACACCACGTCGAGCGGCGCGAAGTCGACGTCGGGCATGGCCGCGCCCCACGCGTCGATCACCAGGTCGACGTCGTCGTCATCCTTCATCGGGACTCCCACCGTCGCGTCCACGGTACCCGGGCCGCGGCGCGACGCCGACCCGAGGTGCACGGCGGGCGGGTGACGTCGTGGGGCGTCGCGCACCGGGGATCCGCCGCCCGGCTCCGGCAGGATGTCCGCATGACCCGGCCGCTCCCCCTCCCCGACCGCCCGCTGGTGCTCGACGGGGGCCTCGGCACGCTGCTCGAGGCGCGCGGGCACGACCTGTCGGATCCGCTGTGGAGCGCGCGCGTGCTCGCCGACGAGCCCGCGGCGATCCGCGCGGCGCACGCCGAGTACTTCCGCGCGGGGGCGGACGTGGCGATCACGGCGTCGTACCAGGTGGGCTTCGACGCGTTCGCGGCGCGCGGCCTGAGCGCGGCCGACACCGAGGAGCTGCTGCGCGCGAGCGTGCGGCTCGCGGCCGAGGCGCGGGACGAGGTCGCGCGGGACGACGGCGCACCCCGCGACCGCTGGATCGCCGCGTCCGTCGGCCCCTACGGCGCGACGCTCGGCGACGGATCCGAGTACGCGGGATCCAGCGGCCTCACGCGCGCCGAGCTCCGCCGCTGGCACGCGCCCCGGTTCGCCGTGCTCGCCGACGCGGGCGCCGACCTCCTCGCCTGCGAGACCATCCCGAGCCTCGACGAGGGCCGCGCGCTGGTGGATCTCGCGCGCGGCTCGGGCGCGTCCGCGTGGCTCGCGTTCACGGTCCAGGGCGGCCGACTGCGCTCGGGCGAGCCCATGGCCGAGGGGTTCCGGCTCGCGGAGGAGGCCGACGAGGTCGTCGCCGTGGGGATCAACTGCGCGCACCCGGACGAGGTGCCCGCCGCCATCGCCGCCGCCCGCGGCGTGACCGACCGACCCGTGGTCGTCTACCCGAACTCCGGCGAGCGGTGGGACGCGGTCGCGCGCGGCTGGGGCGGCGACCCGGCGCTGCCGTCCGTCGACGCCTGGATCGCGGCGGGCGCCTCGCTCGTGGGCGGCTGCTGTCGCGTGGGCCCCGACCAGATCCGGCGGATGCGGGACGCGCTGGCCTGACCCGCGGTGCGCATGACGACGGCCCGCCCCCACGGAGGGGACGGGCCGTCGTCGCGTGCGGACCCGCCTCGGGCGCGGATCCGGCCGGATCAGGCGCCCGCGACCGCCTGGCGGAGGCCCTCGGCGAGCGACGTGGTGGGACGGCCGAGCAGGCGCGCGAGGTCGCCCGTCTCGTCGTCGAGCTGGCCGGCGCGCGTGGCGGCGTCGAGGCCCACGAGGAAGCCGATCGTGCCCTCGTCGAGGCCGGCGTCGCCGAGGATGCGCGCGTGCTCCTCCGCGGAGACCTGCGAGACGGGGACGGGCTGGCCGAGGATGCCGGAGATCGCCTGGGCGAGGTCGTCCTGCGTCCAGCGCTCGTCGCCCCCGAGCTCGAGCGTCTGCCCGGCGAGCGAGTCGTCGAGGGCCGCGACCGCGGTGGCCTCGGCGAACTCGGCGATGGTGGCGCTCGCGACGCGGCCGTCGCCCGCGCTCGTGAGGAGCGCGCCGGACCGCTTGACGGAGTCGACGGTGGCGGCGTAGTTCTCGGTGTACCAGCCGTTGCGGAGGAGCGTGACGGGGACGCCGGAGGCGGCGAGGACCTCCTCGGTGGCCTTGTGCTCGCCCGCGATGAAGAGCTCGGTGGTGCTGGCGCGGAGGACGCTCGTGTAGAGGATCCGGCCGACGCCCGCGGCCTTCGCGGCCTCGATGACGGTGGTGTGCTGCGGCACGCGCTGGCCGACCTCGCTGCCGGAGATGAGCACCAGGGTGTCGCCGGGCTGGATCGCGGCGGTGACGCTGTCGGCGTCGGAGTAGTCGAGGCGCGCGGTGCGGACGCCCTGCGCGGCGAGGTCGGCGAGGGCCTCGGGGCGGCGCGCGGTGGCGAGCACGTCGGAGGCGGCGTAGCCGCGGGCGAGGAGGGACGCGACGATGCGCGATCCGAGGCGGCCGGTGGCGGCGGTGACGACGATGGTCATGGGATGCCTTTCGAGTCGGGAGGTGCGGTACGCCGGGGTCAACGACTCCGTCGCCGAGTACCTTCCCACAGGGAGGTACCCACTTTCAGGTAAGTTGGGTGCCATGCGAGACATGAGCTTCCGCGTGACCCGCGACCGTCCCGGCGTCAGCGAGGGCCGCTACCCCGCGAACTGCCCGTCACGGACGCTGCTCGACCACGTCACGAGCAAGTGGGGCGTGCTCGTCCTGCTCGCGCTCGGCGAGGATTCCAAGCGGTGGGGCGAGCTGCGCCGCGAGATCGAGGGCATCAGCGAGAAGATGCTCGCCTCCACGCTGCGCACGCTCGCGGACGACGGGTTCGTGATCCGCGAGGCCCAGGCCACCATCCCGCCGCGCGTCGACTACCGCCTCACCGAGCTCGGGCACGAGGCGTCGGCGCGGCTGCTGCCGCTGATGGACCTCGTCGCCGACATGGCGGACGCCGACATGGCCGGGCGCGCGGGCGGGTCGCCGGGAGCCGCCGCTCGTCCCTAGGCTGGACACCTGCATCGCCGCCGGGCGAGGCCAGAGAGAGATCGACACCCCATGCCCTCCCCGTCCGCGCCGACGCTGTCGCGCACGCCCGCCCCGACCCGCGACGTCCGCCGCGCGCGCGTCGCCGTCGGCGTCCTCTTCTTCACCAACGGCGCGATCTTCGCGAACCTGCTGCCGCGCTACCCGTCGATCAAGGCGGAGCTCGGGCTCGCCAACGTCGAGTTCGGTGCCGCGGTCGCCGCGTCGCCGCTCGGCGCGCTCATCGCGGGGCTCGCCGCGGGCGTGCTCATCCGCCGGTACCGGTCGGCGCGCGTGGCCGTCGCCGCGACCGTGGTGGCCTCCGTCGGGATCCTGCTGGCCGGCCTCGCGCCCGGCTGGCTCGTGCTCGCGGGCGCCCTGTTCCTCGCGGGTGCCATGGACTCGATCACCGACGTCGCCCAGAACTCGCACGCGCTGCGGGTGCAGCGGCTGTACGGGCGGTCGATCATCAACTCGTTCCACGCGGTGTGGTCCATCGGCGCGGTGGCGGGCGGGATCATGGGCGCGGCCGCCGCGCAGATCCGGCTGCCGCTCGTCGTGCACCTCTCCGTCTCGGCCGCGCTGTTCAGCGCGCTGGCCGTCGCCTCGCTCGCGTGGCTGCTGAAGGGACCGGAGCCGGAGCCCGGCGAGGGCGGCGCGGCGCACGCGCACGAGCCCGCCGCGGATCCCGAGGGCGGCGTCACGAGTGCCGCCTCCCCGCGCGCGCTCGGCCTCGTGGCCAAGTACGGCGTGCTGCTGGCGCTCGTGATCATCGCGTCGGGCGGCGCCATCGTCGAGGACGCCGGCAGCTCCTGGTCCGCCATCTACCTCTCGGGCGACCTCGGCGCCAGCGCGTTCGTCGCGGGCCTCGGCTTCATCTCGCTGCAGGGCATGCAGTTCGTCGGCCGGATGCTCGGCGACCGCATGGTGGACCGCTTCGGCCAGCGCGCCATCGCGCGCCTCGGCGGCGTGCTCGTGCTCGTCGGCATGGGCGCGGCGCTCGCCTTCCCGAGCATCGTCGGCACGATCATCGGCTTCGGCGTCGCGGGCTTCGGCGTCGCGACCCTCATCCCCGCCGCGATGCAGGCGGCCGACGAGCTGCCCGGATTCAAGCCCGGCACGGGCCTCACGATCGTCGGCTGGCTGCTGCGCGTCGGCTTCCTCGTGTCCCCGCCCGTGGTCGGCGCCATCGCGGACGCCTCGTCGCTGCGCTTCGGCCTGATCTTCATCCCGGCCGCCGGCCTGCTCGTGCTGGTGTTCTCGCGCGTGCTCGCGACGCGGCGGGCGCACCCGGCGGCGCAGGCGGCGCCGGGGGCCGTCTCCTCCCCCTAGGGCGCGCGCAGGCGGATCCGCTCACGGGCTCCTGCGAGTGCGGGCGCGCCGCCCGACCGCCGCGGGAGAGTGGGGGCGCACCTGCCACTCGCCGCGCCACCCGAGAGGATCGCCATGTCCACCGACCTGCCCGGAGGGCTCTTCCCGCTCGCCCACGACCTCACCGTCACGCGCTTCGGCTACGGCGCCATGCAGCTCGCGGGGCCGCGCGTGTTCGGGCCGCCCGCGGATCCGGACGCCGCCCGCGCCGTGCTGCGCGAGGCCGTCGCGCTGGGGATCACGCACATCGACACGGCCGACTTCTACGGCCCCGGGCACACGAACGCCCTCATCGAGGAGGCGCTGTTCCCGTACCCCGAGCGCCTCCACATCGTGACCAAGGTCGGATCCCTGCGGGACGCGAAGGGCCGCTGGCCGCAGGCGCTCTCCGCGGCCGAGCTCCGCCAGGCCGTCTACGACAACCTCACGCACCTGACGCTCGACGTGCTCGACGTCGTGAACCTCCGCGTCGGCGCCTTCGACAGCCCGACCGACGGATCCATCGAGGAGCCGTTCACGGCCCTCGCCGAGCTGCAGCGGGAGGGCCTGATCCGGCACCTCGGCGTGAGCAACGTGACGGCCGCGCAGGTGGCCGAGGCCCGCGCGATCGCGCCGATCGTGTCCGTGCAGAACCACTACAACCTCGCGCGCCGCGACGACGACGCGCTCATCGACGAGCTGGCCGCCGACGGCATCGCGTACGTGCCGTACTTCCCGCTCGGCGGGTTCTCGCCGCTGCAGTCGGAGGTGCTGGCGCGCGTGGCCGCCGACCTCGACTCGGCGCCGCTGCCCGTCGCGCTCGCCTGGCTCCTGCAGCGGTCGCCGAACGTGCTCGTCATCGCGGGCACGTCGTCGGTGGAGCACCTGCGGGAGAACGTGGCGGGGGCGCGGATCCGGCTGCCCGAGGACGCGCTCGCGGAACTGGAGGGGATCGGCGGCTGACGGCCAGGGGCGGCGCCCGGCGGCGGTCGCGGCGGCCGGCAACACGCGGCATGCGGCATGCGCGCACCCGGGCACGCGCAGGGTCAGCTCGCGGCGGCTCGCTCCGCCGCGACCGCCGCCGCATCCGCCACCCGCCGCAGCGCCGCCAGCACCACGCGCACGGGCGCCTGGGCGAGCGCGTCCGGCCGGGCGAGCACGTCGACGTGGCGCACGAGCAGCGGGCCGACGACCGGCCGCAGCACCATCCCGTCGACCGCGAGCGGGGCGCCGGTCGTGCGGGGCATCACCGCGATCGCGTCGCCGGCCCGCACGATCCGCGCCGCCACCGAGAACTCGTTGACGCGGTGGACGATGCGCGGCGCCTGCCCGATCAGCGCGCCCAGGTGGTCGAGCACGCCCGCGAGCGGGAAGCCCGCGTGCGTGGAGATCCACCGCTCGTCGCGCAGCTCCTCCGGCGTGATGCCGGCGGACGACGCGAGCGGGTGCCCGGCGTGCAGCGCGACGTCGAGCGGCTCGACGAGGAGCGGCACGACCACGAGCCGGGCGGTCGGCCACGGCGCATCGTGCGGGAGGCGGTGCGCGACGACGAGGTCGTGATCCGCGGTGAGGCCCGCGAAGTCGCCCTGCGCCACGTCGGCGTCGGCGAGCGCGACGCCGACGCCGCCGTCGAGCTCCCGCAGCTCCCGCAGCTCCTCGAGCAGCGGCCCGAAGAGCGCGAGCCCGGCGCTGTGGAACGCGGAGACGCGGACGGCCCGGGCGTCGTGCGCGAGGAACGACCCGACGGCGTCCCGCGCCGCTGCGAGCGCCTCGTCCACGCGCGTCGACGCCGCGGCGAGCGCCTCCCCGGCCTCCGTGAGGACCAGCCGCCGCCCGCGCTTGACGGTCAGCGGCACGGCGACGCCGGCCTGCAACGCGGCGAGCTGCTGCGAGACGGCGGACGCGCTCACATGCATCGCGACCGCGACAGCCGCGACGCTGCCCCGGTCGCCGAGCTCGCGGAGGAGGCGGAGGCGGGCGGGATCCATGAGCACTGTCTAACGCATCGATGAAGACGATGCCCGTCGATCTTCCGGGTCGAGTGCCGGACAGTGGGGGCATGGCCTCCCCCACCCGTCCCGGATACGTCGTCGACCTGCTGCTCCTGGCCGTCGCGGCCGTCTGGGGCGCGAGCTTCCTCGCGGCCAAGGACCTCGCGGCGGAGACGGGCGTGCCCGCGGCCGTCGCGCTGCGCTTCCTCGTCGCGGCGGTCGCGACCGGGATCGTCTGCCTGGCCCGGCGCGAGCGCCTGCCCCGCGGCCGCGGCCTCCTCATCGCGGCGGCGCTCGGCTGCTCGCAGGCCGCGGTCATCGGGCTGGAGACCTGGGGCGTGCATCTGACGAGCGCGACCAACGCGGGTCTGCTGATCAGCCTGGCCCTCGTGATGACGCCCGTGCTCGAGGGCGCCGCGTCGCGCTCGTGGCTGCCCCGGTCGTACTTCGTCGCGGCGGTCGCGGCCGTGGTCGGCGTCGCGCTGCTCGTCTCCGAGGGCGGGCTGCGCGCGCCGACGGCGGGCGACGGGCTGGTGATCGCCGCGGCGGTCGTGCGGGCCGTGCACGTCACGGCGAGCGGGCACCTCACGCGCGGGCGGAGCGAGGGATCCCTCGGCGTGGTCCTCGTGCAGATGGCGGTGTGCGCGGCCCTCTTCTCCGCCCTCGCCGGGCCCGACCTGCCCGCGGCGGCCGCGACGCTCGACGCCCGGGGCTGGGGCGGGGTCCTCTTCCTCGGGGTGCTGTGCTCGCTCTTCGCGTTCGTCGTGCAGCTCTGGGCCGTGCGGCGGACGTCGGCGTCGCGCGCGAGCATCCTCATGGGCACCGAGCCGGTGTGGGCGCTGCTGGTGGGCGTGGTGCTGGCCGGGGAGGCGATCGGGCCGATCGGCGCGGCCGGCGCCGCGCTCATCGTCGCGGCGTCGTACGCGGGCCAGGCGATCGAGCGGCGGCACCGGGCGCGGATCGCCGCGGCGGTCGGCCCGGATGGACAGAATGGCGGCATGCCCTCGCGCGCCCCGGCCCCCCGCTCCCTGGACCCCGCCGCATGACCGCCCCCGACCGCCGCTTCCCCCGGAGCGTCTACCGCGAGGGCGCCGAGCCCGACGTGCGGTTCACGCTCGCGAACGAGCGCACCTTCCTCGCGTGGATCCGCACCTCGCTCGCGCTCCTCGCCGCCGGCGTCGCCCTCGAGGCGCTCGCGCTCGGGCTGCAGCCGGGGTTCCGGCTCGCGGCCTCGATCGTGCTGATAGTCACCGGGATCGCCGCGCCCGCGCAGGCGTGGGTCGGCTGGATGCGCACCGAGCGGGCCCTGCGCCGGGACCGCCCGCTGCCGTCGGCCGGTCTGTCGCTGCCGCTCGGGATCGCCGTGGTCGCCGCCGGGGTGCTCGTGCTGCTGGGCGTGCTGACGGCGTGAGCGCGCCCGTCCCCGCCGACCGCCCCTCGGACCCCGGCCTGCAGCCCGAGCGCACGGCCCTCGCGTGGCGGCGCACGGCGCTGGCGCTCGTGGTCGGATCCCTGCTCGGCCTGCGCGTGCTCCCGGCGCTCCTCGGGACGGCCGGCCTGGTGGTCGCCGCAGCCGGCGTGGTGGTCGCCGCAGCCGGCGTGGTCGCCGCCCTCGCCGTGCTCGCGACCGCGCACCGCCGCTACCGCCGGGTGCACCGGATCCTCACGGCGGGCCCCGCGCACCCGGACCGCCCCGCCGCCCTCCCCGGCGGCGCGCTCCCGGCGCTCGTGGCGGCGCTCACGGCGTGCGCCGGCCTGGCCGCGCTCGCCCTCGCGCTCACCCGCTGACCGCGCGGGCGCCGACGCGGGCGACGGCGCCAGCGACAGCGACAGCGCCTCAGGCCGTCGGCATCCGCAGCAGCGCCCCGTGCTCGCGGCACGTGGCCGCGGCGATCGCCATGCACGTGCGCAGCATCGCCTCGCCCTCCTCGGCGGTGCGCGGCGCTCCCCGTCGGGCGATCGCGTCCGCCGCCGCCGCGAGGCACGCGTCCCCGGCGCCCATGGTGTCGACGATGGGCCGCGGATCCGGCGCGATGCCCGCCGTGACCACCTCGCCGCCCTCGAGCTGCACGGACGCGCCGCGCGCGCCCTCGGTGGCCAGCACGATGCGGCTGCCCGCGCCGTGCAGGGCCGCGCGCGCGTCGGCCAGCGTGCCCAGGCCGAGCAGCCCGGTGTCGTCGTCGCCGATCTTCACGAGCAGCGACTCCGCGGCCGCGCGCGCGAAGCCGTCCCGGAAGCGGGCCGCGTCGTGGAGCATCCCGGCGCGCGGGTTCGGGTCGACGAGGAGCCGCTCGCGGGGACCCCGCACGGCGGCCAGCAGCTCGTCGGCCTGCGCGTGGTCGTCGTAGGGGAAGCAGCTGACGACGACGAGCGATGCCGCGTCCAGCGCCGCCCGCTCCGCCGCTCCGATGCGCACGCGGCGATTCCACGCGGCCTCGTTGAACGTGTACCGCGGCTCGCCGTCGACGCGCTCGCTCACCGCCACGGAGGATCCGGACGGGCCGACGGTCGCGATGAGCTCGACCCCGTGCGCGTCGAGCTCGCCCCGGATGCGCGCGCCGTGCGCGTCGTCGCCGACCATCGCGACGAGCTGGACGCGGTGACCGAGGATCGCGAGGCCGACGGCGACGTTGAGCGCCGCGCCGCCGACGAACGGGGTCTCCTCGCCGCCCTCGCGGATCAGGTCGATGAGGGCGTCGCCGACGACGACGATGGGCTGGTCATGCATGGCGGGGGACCTCTCCGGAGCCTCGGACGATGAGCGTGGTGGGGACGACGACGGTCTGCGCGGGACCCCGGTCGCCGTCGAGCCGGGCGAAGACGCGCTCGGCGGCGGCGTGGCCGATCGCCGAGGGATCCTGCGCGACGACGGTGACCGCCGGATCCAGCAGCGCGGCCATCGGCAGGTCGTCGAAGCCGACGAGCGCGATGCGGCGGTGGGCGTCGTGCCGTCGCAGCGCCGTGATCACGCCGATGGTGATGAGGTTCTGCCCGCTGACGATCGCGGTCGGCGGCTCGGGCAGGGCGAGCAGGCGCTCGGCGAGCGCGTCGGCCACGCGCTCGTCGGACGCGCCGTCGAGCACGTGGCCGGGCAGCACGGGCAGGCCGCGCCGGGCCATCTCCTCGAGGAAGCCGCGCTCGCGCTCGCGGGCCGTGAAGATCTCCGGCCGGTCGCCGAGGAACGCGATGCGCCGGTGGCCCCGGTCGGCGAGGTGCGCCACGGCGCGCGCGATCCCCGCGGCGTTGTCGACGACCACCGCGTCCGCCGCGAGCCCCACGGGCACGCGGTCGACGAACACGACGGGCGTGCCGCGGGCGGCCTCGACCCCGAGGTACGACTGGCTGGGCGCGATGGTCGTGAGGATGAGCCCGTCGACCCGGCGGGCGAGGAACGCGTCGACGGACGAGCGCTCGCGGTCGGGGTCGTCGTCGAGGCTCGACGCGAAGACGGCGACCCGGCGCTCCTTCGCCACCTCCTCCACGGCGCGGTGCAGCGCGCCCGAGAACGGGTTGGCCACGCTGCCCACGAGGAGGCCGAGCGTGTTGGTGCGGCGGTCGGATCTGCGCAGGTTGCCGGCGTGGAGATCCGGCTGGTACTGCAGCTGCGCCACGGCGGCGCGCACCCGCTCGGTCATCGCGGCGGACACGTTGGGCTCGCCGTTGATCGCGCGCGACACGGTCTTGATGCCCACGCCCGCGAGCCGGGCGACGTGCTTCATCGTGGGGCGGCGCGCGTCGGAGGGCGAGTCGGGAGGGGATGACATCGGTGTCACGAATGGGTCTCGCTCTCTGTGCGATGGGTTGACCATACCGGGTCACACCCGATAGACCTCTCCCTGACAACGTTGTCGGGAGTGCGCTCCCACCCGAAGGACAGGATCCCTCAATGACGAACCGATCCCCGCGTCTCGTGCGCACCATCGCCCTCGGCTCGGCGGCCCTCATCGCCGCGGCCGGGCTCACCGGCTGCTCGAGCTCCAGCTCGGGCGGCGGCGCCGGCTCCTCCGGCGACGTCGGCGTCTCGCTCATCGTGAAGACGACCACCAACCCGTTCTTCGTCGCCATGCAGGACGGCGCCAAGGACGCCGCCGCGAAGGACGGCATCGCGCTGACCCTCGCGGCCGGCAAGGAGGACGGCGACGAGGACACCCAGATCCAGGCCATCGAGAACGCCATCTCGAAGGGCGACAAGGGCATCCTCATCACCCCGAACGGCCCCTCGGTGGTCGACGCGATCCAGAAGGCGCGCGACGCGGGCCTCTTCGTCATCGCGCTCGACACGGCGCCCGACCCGGCCGACTCCGTCGACATCACGTTCGCGACCGACAACTTCGCCGCGGGCGAGTCCATCGGCAAGTGGGCGGCCGCCCAGCTCGGCGGGAAGAAGGCGACCATCGCCCTCCTCGACCTCTACGACGACAAGGCCGTGTCGGTGGACTACAACCGGGACCAGGGCTTCCTCACCGGCATGGGCATCGACGTCGCCGACAAGGCCAAGAACGGCGACGAGGCGAAGACCGGCGACTACAGCGGCGGCGACTACGAGATCGTCGGCAACGAGGCCACGCAGGGCGCCGAGGACGGCGGCCGGACGGCCATGGAGACGCTCCTGTCGAAGGATCCCGACATCAACGTCGTCTACACGATCAACGAGCCCGCCGCGTTCGGCGCGTACCAGGCGCTCCAGGCGGCCGGCAAGGAGAAGGACGTCGTCCTCGTCTCGGTCGACGGCGGCTGCGCGGGCGTCAAGAACGTGAAGGAGGGCGTCATCGGCGCCACGGCCCAGCAGTACCCGGTGAAGATGGCCGAGCTCGGCGTCGAGGCGATCGCGCAGCTCGCGAAGGACGGCACCAAGCCCTCCGCGAGCGAGGGCCTCGACTTCTTCGACACCGGATCCGCGCTCGTCACCGACACCCCCGTCGACGGCCTCGACAGCATCACGGCCGACGACGCCGCGACGAAGTGCTGGGGCGAGTGACCGTGAGCCAGCGGACAGCCGACCCGAACCCGCCCACCTCGTCGCTCGACCTCGCGAACGAGTTCCTCGACCGCCGCACGCCCGTCGACCGCATCCGCGGCGTGCTCCACCGCTACCCCGCCGTCAGCCCGGCCGTCGTGCTGGTCCTCGCGATCATCGTGTTCGGCCTGCTCAACGACCGGTTCCTCGATCCCGCCAACCTGTCGCTCGTGACGCAGCAGGTCGCCGTGGTCGGCACGCTCGCGGTGGCGCAGACGCTCATCATCCTCACCGCGGGCATCGACCTGTCGGTGGGCGCGGTCATGGTGCTCACGTCGATGGTCATCGCGCAGACCGCGAGCCAGAACGGCCTGCCCGCGCCGGCCGCGCTCGTCGCCGGGCTCGTCGTGGGCCTCGCGGCGGGGGCCTTCAACGGCCTGCTCGTCACGCGGCTGCGGCTCCCCCCGTTCATCGTCACGCTCGGGACGCTGAACATCTTCGTGGCGCTCACGCTCCTGTACTCCAACGGCGCCACCGTCCGCGGCGTGGACATGCCGGCCGCCCTCTCCTGGACGGGACGCACGTTCGACCTCGCGGGCGTGAAGATCAGCTTCGGCGTGGTGCTCATGCTCGTGCTCTACGTGGTCGTCGCGTTCATCCTCGGCAAGACGGCCTGGGGCCGGCACGTGTACGCGGTCGGCGACGACAAGGAGGCCGCGCGCCTCGCGGGCATCAGCGTGAACCGCGTGCTCATGAGCGTGTACCTCGCGGCCGGGGCGATCCTCGCCGTCGGCGCGTGGATCCAGATCGGCCGCAGCAACGCCGCCAGCCCGAACGCGGGCGCCGACCTCAACCTCGACTCCATCACTGCGGTGGTCATCGGCGGCACAAGCCTCTTCGGCGGCCGCGGCACCGTCTGGGGCACGCTCCTCGGCGCGCTCATCGTGGGCGTGTTCCGCAACGGGCTCTCGCTCGCCGGGCTGGACGTGCTCTACCAGACGCTCGCGGTGGGCGTCCTCATCATCGTGGCCGTCTCCGTCGACCAGTGGATCCGAAAGGTGCGCAAGTGACCCTCACCGACCCCGCGGGCAGCAGTCCCGCCGCGACCCGCACGCCCGTGCTCGAGGCGAAGCGGCTCGTGAAGACCTTCGGCCGCGTCGTCGGCCTCGACGGGGTGAGCCTCGAGCTGCACGCCGGCGAGGTGCTCGCCATCATCGGCGACAACGGCGCCGGCAAGTCGACCCTCATCAAGTGCCTCACGGGAGCGGAGACGCCCGACGAGGGCGAGCTGTTCCTCGACGGCAAGCCGGTGTCGTTCAAGCGACCGCAGGACGCGCGGGCCGCGGGCATCGAGACGGTGTACCAGAACCTCGCCGTCTCCCCCGCGCTCGACGTGGCCTCGAACCTCTACCTCGGGCGGGAGAAGCGGAAGAAGGGGATCCTCGGGTCGGTCTTCCGCATGCTCGACACGGCCGGCATGCGGAAGGAGGCGCGCGACGAGCTGCTCGAGCTCGGCATCTCGACGCTGCAGGACGTGACCGTGCCCGTCGAGAACCTCTCGGGCGGGCAGCGGCAGGCGGTCGCCGTGGCGCGGGCCGCGGCGTTCGGATCCAAGGTCGTGGTGCTCGACGAGCCCACCGCGGCGCTCGGCGTGCGCGAGTCGAACCAGGTGCTGGAGCTGGTGCGGAACCTGCGCGACCGGGGCATCCCGGTGATCCTCATCAGCCACAACATGCCGCAGGTGTTCGAGGTCGCCGACCGGATCCACATCCAGCGCCTCGGGAAGAAGGCGGCGACCATCACGCCGCAGTCGCACTCGATGACCGACGCCGTCGCGATCATGACGGGCGCGGCCACCGCATGACCGCCACGGTGCTGTACGCGGAGTTCACCGCGCTGCCGGGTCAGGAGGAGCGGGTCGCGCGGATGATCGCCGACCTCGCGGAGCTCGTGCGGGCCGAGCCGGGCAACGTCGTGTTCGAGCCGTACCGGCGGGTGGAGGATCCGGCGCGCTTCGTCGTGCACGAGGTCTACCGGGACGAGGCCGCGTTCCAGGCGCACATCGGGGCGTCGTACGGGGCCGAGTTCAACGCGGCGCTCGGACCGCTCATCGTGGAGGACGGGTCGCAGCTCACGTTCCTCGCGACCGTCTGACCGGCGCCACCCCGATCCCGCGGCCGCCCGGCGTCTCGACGCGCCGGGCGGCCGTGCCGCGTGCGTGGGACCGGCCGCGGATCAGCGCGCCGAATATCCGCCGTCCACCAGGTGGTAGCTGCCCGAGATGAAGGACGCCTCGTCGCTGAGGAGGAACAGCACGAGGGCCGCGACCTCCCGGTCGGTGCCGAGGCGGCCGGTCGCGTGCTGGCTCTCGAGGTACGCGAGCGCGTCGTCCGAGAGGGACGAGCGCACGAGCGGGGTGTCGATGAAGCCGGGGCCGACCGCGTTCGTGCGGACGCCGCGCGCCGTGTACTCGAGCGCCGCGACCTTGGTGAGGCCGACGAGGGCGTGCTTGCTCGCGACGTAGGCGGCGTTCTGGGCGATCCCCACGGATCCGAGCACGGAGCTCATGTTGACGATCGCGCCGCCGCCCGCCGCCACGATCGCGGGGAGCTCGTAGCGGAGGCCGTAGAAGACGCCGTCGAGGTCGATGCCGCGGACGCGGTCCCAGGTGGCGACGTCGTACTCGCCGATGTCGGCCGCGGGCGCGCTGATGCCGGCGTTGTTCACGGCGAGGTGCAGGGCTCCGTAGGTCGCGACCGCGTGCGCGACGGCGGCTTCCGACTCCTCCGCCCTCGAGGTGTCCTGGCGGAACGCGACGGCCGTGCCGCCCGCGGCCGCGATCTCGGCGACGACGCCCTCGGCCGCCTCCAGCCGGATGTCGGTGACGACGACCGACGCTCCCTCCGCGGCGAGCGCGCGGGAGATCGCGGCGCCGATGCCGCTGCCACCGCCTGTCACGAGCGCGGTCTTCGTGTCGAACCTGGCCATGGGGATCCTCCTCGGGTGAGAGGCGGCGCGGATCCGCGCCGCTCCTCGACGGTACGCCCGCGCGATCCGGTCATCCGCGGTTCACCCGGCGTCCACCCGGGCGTCGGGGGCGCGCACGGGGGCGCCAATACCTTTCAACCGTGATGCGTCCGCCGGTACCCGGAGCAGACGCCCGAGATCGATGGAGACCCCACATGACCCTCACCCGTGAGACCCACCACCGGCTGCTGCCGGTCCTGTCGCGCGACCCCCACGCCCGCGGCAAGCGCAGCACCGTCACCTGCCACCTCAAGTGCGACGACGCGTGCACGAAGCCCGTCCCCAACATCACCGACAACTCCTACTTCCGCGACATCGCGGGCCGCGCCCTCTCGCGCCGCACGCTGCTCGGCGGCGCGGGCGCCGGTGCCCTCGCGATCCTCGTGGCGCAGAACGCAGCTGCCCCCGGCGCCGAGGCCGCCGCCGCGCAGGCCGCGTCGAACCTGCCCTTCACGGCGATCACGCCCGTCGACGCCGCCGTCGACCAGTTCACCGTGCCGACCGGGTACCGCTGGCAGCCGATCATCCGCTGGGGCGACCCGCTCTTCAGCTACGCCGACGACTTCGACGCGGACAACCAGACCGCGAAGCTCGCCGCGCGCCAGTTCGGCTACAACAACGACTACCTCGACATCATCCCGATCAACTCGCGGAACAAGGAGGCGCTCCTCGTCGCCAACCACGAGTACACGAACGAGAACATCATGTTCCCGCCGGCCGCGGACGCCGCCGAGCTCGACGAGCAGCGCCGCATCGGCAAGGCCTCGCACGGCATGTCCGTCGTCGCGCTCCGCCGGAAGACGGTCGGCCAGCCGTGGACCTACACGGTCGGCCACCACCGCAACCGCCGCATCACCGCGGACACCCCCTTCACCGTCTCGGGCCCGGCCGCCGGATCCGCGTCGCTGCGCACCAAGGACGACCCGAAGGGCACGCGCATCCTCGGCACGCTCGGCAACTGCGCCGGCGGCACCACCCCGTGGGGCACCGTGCTCTCCGGCGAGGAGAACTTCAACGGCTACTTCCGCACCGCGGGCACCGCGGCCGCCGACAAGCGCTACGGCCTCGCCGACAAGGCGACGACCCGCGGCTGGGAGGCCATCGACCCGCGCTTCGACGCCCGCACCCCGGGCTACGAGAACGAGCCGAACCGCTTCGGCTGGATCGTCGAGGTCGACCCGTTCGAGCCCGGCGAGGCGCCCGTGAAGCACACCGCGCTCGGCCGCTTCAAGCACGAGGGCGCGAACGTCATCCTCGGGAAGAGCGGCCACGTCGCCGCGTACATGGGCGACGACGAGCGCTTCGACTACCTCTACAAGTTCGTCTCGCACGACACGATGGTCGTCGGCACCTCGCGCCAGGACCGCCGCAAGAACAAGCAGCTCCTCACGCGCGGCGCGCTCTACGTGGCGCGCTTCACGGGCGACTCACCCGTCGCGGAGATCACCGGCACCGGCCAGGTCCCGTCCGACGGCCAGTTCGACGGCATCGGCCAGTGGATCCCGCTGGTCGTCGACGGCGTCTGCCAGGTCCCCGGCTTCACGACCGAGCAGGCGCTCGTGCACACGCGCCTCGTCGCCGACGCCGCGGGCGCCACGAAGATGGACCGCTGCGAGGACGTGCAGCCCAGCCCCGTCACGGGCAAGGTCTACGTCGCCTGCACCAACAACACCGACCGCGGCAAGGCCGGCAAGGAGGGCGCCACGGAGATGAACCCGCGGACGACCAACCGCGACGGCCACATCGTGGAGATCACCGAGGACGGCGGCGACGCCCGCTCCACGACGTTCTCCTGGAACCTGCTGCTCGTCGCGGGCGACCCGGCGAAGAACGAGTCCACCTACTTCGCGGGCTTCCCGAAGGACAAGGTCTCGCCCATCAGCTGCCCGGACAACGTCGCGTTCGACTCCGAGGGCAACCTCTGGATCTCCACCGACGGCGCCCCGAGCACCATCGGCCTCAACGACGGCCTGTTCAAGGTCCCCGTCGAGGGCGCCGAGCGCGGCCACGTGCAGCAGTTCCTCTCCGTGCCCACCGAGGCGGAGACCTGCGGCCCGGTCGTGCACGACACCGAGGGCATGGTCTTCGTCGCGGTGCAGCACCCGGGCGAGGACGGCACGTTCGCGGAGCAGCACTCGTTCTTCCCCGACTACGTGCCCGCCGGCGTCACCCCGCCGAAGGGCGCCTGGCGCGGACCGCGCCCGTCGGTGATCCAGGTGTTCCGCGGCTGATCCGCGGGGAAGCTGCTCGCGGGGTGACCCGCTGAGCTGATCGGGGGGCCGATCGGAGGGCCGGGGCGTGCGTGCGCCCCGGCCCTCGTGCGTGCGGGGGCGGTCTGGGCCGGGCCGGGCTAGCGTCGAGGGATGAGCGAGCACCCCGCGGATCCCGACGACGCGGGCACCGGCGACGGCTCGACCGACGACGAGCGCTGGCTCGTCGTGGGCGGGCGGCGGTGGCCGCGCACGGATCCGTCGCTGCCCGACGATGTGGTGGAGGCGCTGAAGTCGCACCTCGGTCGCGGGCGATCCGGGGTGGGCGCGGCGAAGCGCCGGGGCGACGACGACGCGGTCGCCTCCGCCCGCCAGCGGGTCGGCCTCGCGAAGCACGGCCTCGGCGAGCGCGGCCCGCGCTGGTGGGACGAGCCGGAGGACGCGCGCCTCGAGCGGGCGCGCCAGGCGCTGCGGGAGCTGGACGCGCTGGACGACCCCGCGAGCTGACGCGCGCGTCCGCCGCCCGCCCGCCCACGGGCCAGGCTGGACCCATGCAGCTCTACTCCGCGCTCCCCCTCGTCCGCGCCCGGCAGATCGCGGCCGACACCGCGGCGCTCGCGGGCATCGTCGTGTCGGTGCTGCTCGGGATCGCGGTGGCCGCGCTCATCCGCCCGCTCGGCGACCTCGGCCGCAGCATGGAGCGGTCGGGCACCCAGCTCAGCGGATCCATGACCGACGCCGCCGACGCGCTCGGCCGCCTGCCGCTCGTGGGCGACGCCGCGCGCGGGCCGTTCGAGGACGCGAGCGGCATCGGATCCGGACTCGTGCAGGCCGGGCGCGACCAGCAGTCGCTCGTCGGGACCATCGCCCTCGTGCTCGGGCTGCTCGTGGCGCTCGTGCCGATCGCCTTCATCGTGCGGCACTGGCTGCTGCGCCGCGTCTCGTTCGTGCGCCGCGCGGCCGCCGCCCGCTCGCTCGCCGCGACGCCCGGCGGCACCGAGCTGCTCGCGCTGCGGGCCCTCTCGTCCCGGAAGCCGGCGGCGCTGCTGAAGGCCCACCCGGATCCGGTCGCCGCATGGCGCGCGGGCGACCCGCGCGTGGTGCGCCAGCTCGCCGACCTGGCGCTGCGCGACGCGGGGGTGTCGGCCGGGCACTGATCCCGCGAGCCCAGCCGAGGTGACGGACGCCGCCGGAGGGAGCATCCTCGGAGTCATGTCGCCTCTCCTCCTGGCCGGGCTCGCCGGCCTGCTCTCCGGGCTGTCGCTCGTCGTCGGATCCCTCGTCGCCTGGTTCGTGAAGGTGCCGCGCGAGGTCGTGGCGCTCGTCATGGCGTTCGGCGCCGGGGTGCTCATCTCGGCGCTGTCGTTCGACCTGGTCGACGAGGCGGCGGCCAGCGGTGGCGTGGTCCCCACGCTCGGCGGCTTCGTCGCGGGCGCGCTGGTCTACGTGGTGCTCGACCAGATCCTCGAGCACGGCGGCTTCCGCAGGAAGCACCACGGGAAGTCGGGCGGCGGGGGCGGCACCGGCGTGGGGATCGCGCTCGGCGCCCTGCTCGACGGCGTGCCCGAGACGGCCGTGCAGGGCCTCAGCCTCACGGGCGGCGGGGCGCTGAGCATCGGCGTGCTGGTCGCCGTCGTCATCTCGAACTTCCCGGAGGGCATGTCGAGCACGGCCGACCTCAAGCAGTCGGGCCGGAGCGCCCGCTACGTCTTCGGCCTCTGGATCTCCATCGCCGTCGTCTGCGCCCTCTCGTCCCTCGGTGGCTACGCGCTGCTCGGCGGCCTGCCGGAGAGCGGGCAGTCGGTCGTGATGGCGTTCGCGGCCGGCGCGATCCTGGCGATGATCTGCGACACCATGATCCCCGAGGCGTTCCGCAAGGCGCAGGCGCTCACGGGCCTCGTCACGGTGCTCGGCTTCGTGGCGAGCTACGCGGTGCACCAGGCGGGCTGAGCGGCCGGGGTGGGGCTGAGCCGCCGGGTCGGGCTAAGCCGCCGCGCCGGATCAGGCGTCGGCGGGCTTGTCCCGCGGCGACACGTTGAAGCGGTGCAGCAGGCCCGCGAGCTGCTCGACCTCCGCGGTGTCCCAGGCGGAGAGGCGGTTCTGCAGGCGCTCGCGCGTGCCCGCCCGCACCTGCTCGAGGCGCTCCTCGGCGAGCGGCGTGAGCGTGAGGATCGTGGAGCGGCGGTCCTCGGGATCCGGCTCGTCCTGCACGTAGCCGGCCTCGCGCAGCACGCGGAGGTGGCGGCTGACGGAGCTCTTGTCCATGAGGAGGCCCGCCGCGACGGCGCCGGCGGACGCGGGTCCGTCGGTGCGGATCCAGCGCGCGACCGCGAAGGCGCCCGGCTGGAGGCCGGGGTGGAAGACGGCCGCTTCCTCGATGCGCAGCGAGCGGATCGACATGAGGAGAGCGCCGAGCTCGGTCGCGACGGAGGACACGGCGGCCGAGCGGTCGTCGGCGGGCGCGGGCACGTCGGCGGTTCCGGGGATCACGGGGAGACCCTAACCGACCCCGATCCGCGCGCCCGCCACGCGGATGCCGACCGGCCAGTGCGCGGGGGCACGGCGGAGCGCGCGGCGGGGGCGCCCGACGGGCGGCGAACCGCGGGATCCGGGTGCGGCGGCACCCCCTGGTAGCCTCGTCCGCGCAGGCGGGGACGATGAAGGCGAGCCACATGACCGACGACACGCACGACACCGGCCACCGAGAGGGTGGGGCGTCGGAGCCTCCCCTCCTCAGCCGCCGCGAGCTGCGCCGCCGCCAGCAGGAGATGGAGCAGGACCGCTCGACCGACGCGTCGGGCGACGCGCACCGGTGGGTGGATCCGTTCCCCGCCGTCCCGCGCACCTCCGAGGGCGGCCTGTTCGGGCCCGACCGCGTGCGCCCCGGCAGCCCGGCACCCGTGCCGGCCGAGGCCGACGCCGAGGACGAGGCCGAGGACGAGGCCGCCGCTCCGGACGCCGAGGACGCGGATCGCGAGGGCGACGCCGAGGACGAGGTCGTCGGCACGCACGCCTTCGACGAGCTCTTCGACGACGCCGAGGACGACGACGTGGATCCCGAGGACCGCGTCCCGGACGACGCGCACGACGCCACGGCACCCGCCGACGATGCGGACGACGACGCCCGCCACGCGACCCCGTTCGACGCGGTCGTCTCCGCCGAGGCCGGATCCGCGTGGACCGTGCCCGCGCCGCACGTCGTGAACGCGCACCCCTTCCGCATGCCGCTGCGCCCCAGCACGGAGTCGACGGACGCCGACGCGCGGCCGGCCGAGGACGCCGCAGCCGGCGCGCAGCCCGTCGACGACGCGCCCGCCCCCGCGCTCCCCTCGCCCGCCTTCCCCGAGCCCGCAGCCGCCGCCGCACCGCAGCCGACCCCGGTCGCCTCGCTCCCCGCGGCGCCCGACGACGTCGAGGAGCCCGCCGACGCGCGCCGCCCCGGCACCGACCTCACGGCGTTCCCCGACGCGGATCCGCAGCGCTACGTCATGCGCACCCCGCGCGCCGACGCGACCTCCAGCGCCCTCACCCTCTTCCCCGAGCAGACCGGCCAGCGCCCGCCGCGCGGCCCCGTCGTCGCGCGCACCGGCTTCCGCGGGTTCGTCAACGCGGTCACGGGCGGCGTCTTCAAGATCGGCCCGGGTGCCGAGGAGGCCGCGGCGAACGCCGAGGTCGCGCGCCGCGAGGGCGACGAGCGCGTCATCCGCCAGGCCACCTGGTCGCGCGCGGTCAGCGTGCTGGTCGCGAACCGGAAGGGCGGCGTCGGCAAGACGCCCACCTCCCTCATCCTGGGCGGCGTGCTCGGCTCCATCCGCGGCGGATCCGTCGCCGTGGTCGAGGTCACCGACGATCCCGGAGCGCTCGGCTACCGCGCCGAGGGCCAGCCGCAGCGCGGGCTCGGCGAGCTCGTGCGCGACCGCGACGAGATCCACAGCGCCGGCCAGCTCGCCGGGTACACGGCGCCGCAGACGAGCTTCGCCTCCGTCGTCGCGTCGGTCGGGCCGCGCCGCGAGCTCACGGGCGAGGACGTGATCGGCGTCTCCCGCCTCATCGACGAGTACTACGCGATGCGCGTGATGGACTCCGGCAACCAGCCGTCGTCCTCCGCCTTCCGCGGCGCCATCGAGGTCACCGACGTGCTCGTCGTCCCCGTGCTCAACGCGGGCGACGCCGTGCTCGAGGCGGTCGCGCTGCTCGACTTCCTGCGCGAGCTCGGCGGCCACGCGGCGATGCTCGCCGACAACGCCGTCATCATCCGCCTGCACGACGGACGCCCGGAGGACCCGGCCGTCGTCGCGCGCATCGACCGGATCCTCGACGACGCGCGCCCGGCGCAGATCTTCACGGTGCCGTACGACGCGCACATCGCGGAGCGCGGCCCGATCTCGCTGGCCTCGCTCGACCCCGAGGTCGCGCGCGCCTTCACGGCCGCGACCGCGGGCGTCGTGCAGCGGCTCGCGCACGCGGTCCGCTGACGGGCGCGTCCGCGGGCGGATCCACCGGGCGCCGTCCGCGGATCCGCCGCCCGCTCGACCGCGAGATCCTCGCGCTGGCCGTCCCCGCGCTCGGCGCCCTCGTGGCCGAGCCGCTGTTCCTGCTCACCGACACCGCGCTCGTCGGGCACCTCGGCAGCGCGCCGCTCGCCGGCCTCGGCATCGCGAGCGTGATCCTGCAGACCATCGTCGGCCTCCTCGTCTTCCTCGCGTACGCGACCACGCCCACCGTCGCGCGGCGGCTCGGCGCGGGTGACCGGCCGGGCGCGATCCGCGCGGGCATCGACGGCCTGTGGCTCGCGCTCGCACTCGGCGCGGTGGTGCTGGTCGTGGGGCTCGTGGTCGCGGATCCGCTCGTGCGCGCCCTCGCGGACACGGGCGGCGCCGACGCGGATCCGGCCGCGACCACCGCCGTGGTCGACGCCGCCCGCACGTACCTCGGCATCTCGCTCGCCGGGATGCCCGCGATGCTCCTCGTCATCGCCGCGACCGGCCTGCTCCGCGGGCTGCAGGACACGCGCACCCCGCTCGTCGTCGCCGTCTCCGGCTTCGCGGCGAACGCGGCCCTCAACGCGTTCCTCATCTACGGGCTCGGGTTGGGCATCGCCGGATCCGCGTGGGGCACCGTCATCGCGCAGTGGGGCATGGCCGCGGTCTTCGTCGCGATCGCGGTGCGCGCCGCCCGCGAGACCGGCACGACCCTGCGGCCGGGGATCCGCGGCGTCGCGCGCTCGGCGGCGTCGGGCGGCTGGCTGCTCGTGCGCACGGCGTCGCTGCGGGCGGCGATCCTCGCGACGGTCGCGGTCGGCGCGGGCCTCGGCGTGACCGGGCTGGCGACCCTGCAGATCGCGCTCACCCTGTTCTCCACGGTCGCGTTCGTGCTCGACGCGCTCGCGATCGCCGGCCAGGCGCTCGTCGGCCACGGCCTCGGGGCCGACGACGTGCCGCGCGTCCGCGCCGTCGCCCGCCGGCTCGTGCAGTGGGGCGTGGGCCTCGGCGCGATCCTCGGCCTCCTCCTCGCGGCCCTCTCGCCGCTGCTCGGGCCGGTCTTCACGGGCGACGCGGGGATCCACCGCATGCTGACCGCGGTGACCCTCGTGCTCGCGGTGGGCCTGCCCGTCGCCGGGTACGTGTTCGTTCTCGACGGCGTGCTCATCGGCGCCGGCGACGCCCGGTACCTGGCCCTCGCGGGACTCGTGAACCTCGCGATCTACGCGCCCGCGCTGATCCTCGTGGCCTGGCTCACGGAGACCGGCCGCGTCGCCGGCACCCCCGCCCTCCTCGCGCTGTGGGCGGCCTTCGGCCTCGTCTACATCGGCGCCCGGGCGCTCACGCTGGGCCTGCGGGCGCGCGGCGACCGGTGGATCGTGACGGGGGTCGCGCGGGCCTGATCCGGCCTCAGTACATCGCCAGCGGAGCCCCGCCGCGCGGCGCCGGGAACGCGCGGTCGAGCGCCTCTAGCGTCTCGTCCGGGATCACGAGGTCGAGCGCCGCGCGGTTCTCGGCGACGTGCGCGGGCGTCGCGGCCTTGGCGGTCGCGAAGACGTGCGGCGCCTGACGGAGGACCCACGCGAGCGCGAGCTGGCCCGCGCTCACACCGAGGGGCTCGGCGAGGGCGGCGAGCGTCGGATCCGTCGCGAGTCGACCCTGGTCGAGCGGCGAGTACGCCATGACGGGCATGCGGCGCGCGCTCGCCCACGGGATCACGTCGGTCTCGGGCCCGCGCTGCGCGAGGTTGTAGAGCACCTGGTCGGTCTGCGCGGCGTCGCCACCGGGGATCGCGGCCAGCTCGTCGAGGTCACGGGCGTCGAGGTTGCTGACGCCCCACGCGCGGATCAGCCCCTCCTCGACGAGCTCCTGCATCGCGGCGACCGTGTCGGCGAGCGGGTGGGATCCGCGCCAGTGCAGCAGGTAGAGGTCGAGCCGGTCGGTGCCGAGGCGTTGGAGGCTGCGGCGGGCGGCCTCGCCCGTGCCGCGGCGGGACGCGTTCGACGGCAGGACCTTGCTGATGAGGAACACCTCGTCGCGGCGGCCGGCGATCGCCTCGCCGACCAGCTCCTCGGATCGTCCGCTGCCGTACATCTCGGCGGTGTCGATCGCGGTGAGGCCCGCGTCGATCCCGGCGCGCAGCGCGTCGAGCTCGGTGGACCGGGCGGCGCGGTCGTCGCCCATGTTCCAGGTGCCCTGCGCGAGGGCGACCATGCTGCAGCCGTCGGGGAAGGTGGTGGTGGGGATCTCGGTGTCAGCCATTGCTCCATCCTGCGCTCCGCCGCGGCGGACGGACAGGGCGGCGCGGCGGGCGCTCAGCCGCAGTCGGTCGCGTGCCGCATCTCGAACCGCGGGAGGTCGTCGCCGAGCCCCTCGGACCGGAGGCGCGCGGTCACCTCGTCGAGGACAGCGGTGCCGCGCGCATCCGCCTCCAGGCGCAGCAGTCCGTCGGGCGATGGAGCCGGTCCGCGGTCGCGGAGGGCGCCTTCGAGGCGGCTGTGCGCCGCCGCGACGCCGTCCGGCCCGGGATCCGCCTCGAGGAGGGCCTCCTCGAACCGCTCGATGGGGCCGTCCCGCTGGTCGAACCCGTCGATGACGCCGAGGGTCCACCCGGTCGTGCACTCCGTGCCGTCGGAGCGGATCCACGACTCCTCGCGCACCGTCTGCGCGCCGTTCACGAGGCGGGCGACGGAGGCGCATCCGGCGAGGAGGCCGACCGAGAGGGCCGCGGCGAGGAGGAGGCGGAGCGAGCGCATGTCCCGACGCTACGGTCGGCCGCCGCTGCCGGCGTCGCCCGGCGGGTGCACGCGCGTACGCCCCTGGTCGCCATCCCGGACGCCGCGGGAGCCGCGCGTCACCGCGGGTCCGCGTGCTCCGGCGGCCAGACCACGGAGAAGCGCTCGAACACGATCTCGTCGTCCTCCGACCAGGCCGCGCCGCGGGCCGCGCTCACGCGCTCCCAGTAGAGGCGGTGCTGCGTGCGCCAGCTCTCGAGCGAGAGGTCGTCCTCGCCCTCGTCGTGCGCGAAGGCGGCGTCGGCGCTCGGGAACGGGCCCACGCGGAGCTCGGTGCTGCGGATCACGATGCGCGGCGCCCCGCTGCTGTCGCAGGCGATCCAGTGCGAGCCAATGCGCGGCACCTCGTCGCCGCGCGCGAGGAAGTCGGCGACCAGCTCCGCGGTGGCGCGCTTCCGGCCGGACAGCACGATCCCGAGCAGCTCGTCGGCGAGACGCGCGTGGTCCCCGAAGTGCTCCACCGTGTGCTCGGGCCCGGCGGCGACCGCCTGCGGGTGGGCGGCGGCGTACGCGGACCACATCCGCTCGGCAGCCGCGAGGTCGGGCGGGGAGACGGGCGCGGAGACGGGCGCGGTCGGGTCGCTCATGGGTCCGATGCTCCCATGCGGCCGGAGTGCCGCCAGATCCGTCAGACCGCCCGCGCCACGAAGACCATCACCCGCGACGCCTCCGTGAGCGGGCCGCGCGCGAAGTCGCCGTGCACCGCGTCCACGTCGAAGCCGGCCGCGTCGAGCTGGGCCGTGAGGGTCGCGCGGTCGCGGAACGCGAACTCCTGCACGTCGGTGACCACCTCGCCCGTCGCGACGAACCGGCTGTGGAAGACGGCCGTGACGCGGCCCGGCCCCGTCTCCTCGACGTCCATCCACTCCTCGAGCGGGCCGTGCGCGGTGTCGCGGGTCGTCGCCGGGCCGGACCACCGCTCCCACGCGCCGTCGGCCGGGTTCCGGCTCTCGAAGGTGAGCGTGCCGCCGGCGCGGAGGGCGCCGCGCAGGTCGGCGAGGGTGCGGATCCACTCGGCATCGGGGATGTGCTGCACGACGTTGCCGGTCAGGAACGCGAGGTCGAACGGACCGGACGGCAGCGCGCGGCTGTCGCCGTGGATCCACTCGACCGCGTCGCCGCCCGGCCGGTGCCGGGCGACGTCGAGCATCGCGGCCGACGGATCCACGCCCACGACACGACGCCCGGGCGCCTGGAGCGAGACGGTGAGCATGCCCGTGCCGCAGCCGAGGTCGAGGATGCTCCGGGCGCCCGTCTCCTCGGCGAGCGCCCGGTCGAAGTCATGCTCGGGTCCGTCCGGGTTGTCGCCGTCGTAGAGCGCGACGAGGCGGGGATCGAGGTCGGGCATGGTCCGACGCTACCGATCACGGGCGAGGCGCCGCTCGCGTACCGGACGCGGATCCGGCAGCCGGTCCGCTGATCCGCTCGGCGACGGGTCCCGCCGCTCCGGCCGGCGAGCGCCGTAGCGTGAGCCCATGACCACGTCCTCGCTGCCCGCGCTCCTCGAGACCGCCCGCCTCCGGCTGCGGCCGCTGGGACCCGCGGACGTCGACGTCGTGCAGCGGCTCTGGGCCGAGCGCGATCCGCGCCATCCCGCGCACCGCCGCGTCGACGACGAGGGGCACCCGTCGCGCGACGAGGTGCGCGACCGCCTCACTGTGCAGGCGGAGGAGTCGATCCGCACGGGCATCGGCCTGCTCGCGATCGAGCGTCGCGACGAGCCCGGCGTCATCGGCTACTGCGGCCTCGTCGTCGGCAGCGCGTCCGTCGAGGAGCCCGAGATGGCCTTCGAGCTGCTGCGGGTGACGCACGGGCGGGGCTACGCGACGGAGGCGGCGTGCGCCGTCGTCGAGGCCGCCCGCGGGACGGGCCGCACCCGGCTGTGGTCGACGGTCCGCCGGTGGAACTCCGCGTCCGCCCGCGTGCTGGAGAAGGCCGGCTTCACGGACAGCGGCCGGGTCACGCCGGATCCCGAGGACGGCGACACCGTGTGGATGACGTGCGACCTCCAGGATCCGTCGGCCGCCGACGCCTAGACCTCCCGCAGCTCCCAGCGGACCTCGCCGTCGACGCGGGCGTCCGTCGGCGCGAGCCCGAGCCGCCGGGCGACGGCCTCCGACGCCGCGTGATCCGGGTTTATGTTCGCCCGCACGACCCCGACGCCGTCCTCCCGCAGCCATGCCACCATCGCCGCCGCGCACTCGGCCGCCGCGCCGGATCCCTGCGCCGCGGTCCCGACCAGCCACGCCACCTCGGCCACGCGCGCGGGTGCGTCGCCGGTCACGGTCGCCTGCACGAACCCGGCCGCGCGCCCCGACGCCCGCTCGCGCAGCACCCACACGAGCCACCGCGCGGATCCGTCCGGCGAGCGCCCCGCGGCCTGCCGTGCGAAGCGCACCTCGAGCGCGGCGGGCGACGGCGGCTCGCCCCCGGTGAAGCGGTAGAGCGCCGGATCCGCGAGCACCTCGACCATCTCCCGCGCGTGCGCGACCACCAGCGGCTCGAGCGCGAACCGCGCCGTGACGAGCACGGGGGCGGGCGTCGTCGTCATCGCCCGAGCCTCCTACGCGTCGGGCACACTGACCCGATGCCGAGTCCCTTCACCGCCATGCCCGCCGCCGAGCACGTCGCCGCCAACGAGCTGGCCTTCGCGATCCGCGACGCCAACCCGGTCACGCCCGGCCACAGCCTCGTCATCCCGCGCCGCGAGATCGCGACCTGGTTCGAGGCGACGCCGGAGGAGCACGCCGCGATCACGGCGCTCCTCACCGAGGTGAAGGACGGCCTCGACGCCGAGCTGCACCCGGACGGCTGGAACATCGGGATCAACGTCGGCGCCGCGGGCGGCCAGACGGTCTTCCACCTGCACGTGCACCTCATCCCGCGCTTCCACGGCGACTCGCCTCGGCCCGGCGGCGACCTGCACGGGCCGATCCCCGGCCGCGGGTACCACCCGTCCGCCGCCTGATCCCCGCCCCATCCCGCCGCCACCCCACCCCGCCGATACAGTGACGACGTGACACCCCGCGGCGCCCCGACGCCCTCCGCATCCGCGCTCCCCGCCTCCCCGCCAGCCCTCCCCGGCGGCCGCCGCATCGCCGTGCAGTTCGCCGCCATGGGCACCGTGTGGGGCGCGAGCTTCCTCTTCATGAAGGTCGCGCTCGAGGGCGTCTCGTTCGGCCAGGTGTCGTGGACGCGGCTGGTGCTCGGCGCGATCGCGCTCGGCCTCATCGTCGCCGCGCGCCGCCTGCCGCTGCCCAAGGAGCGCGTCGTCTGGCTGCACTTCGCGGTCGTCGGCGTCGTCGGATCCGCCATCCCGTACTCGCTGTTCGCGTGGGCCGAGCAGCACGTCACCTCGGGCGTCGCGAGCATCTACAACGCGACCACGCCGATCATGACCGCGCTCCTCGCGACCCTCGCCTTCCGCGTCGAGAAGCTGGGCCGACGGCAGCTCGCGGGCATCGCGCTCGGCATCGCGGGCGTCGTCGTGATCATCGGCCCGTGGCGCCTCACCCCGAGCGCCGAGGCCGCCGCGTCGGGCCAGCCGCTCCTCGAGCTCGCCGGTCAGCTCGCGTGCCTCGGCGCGGCCCTCTGCTACGGGATCACGTTCGGCTACCTCCGCCGCTTCCTCACCCACCGCGGGATCCCCGGCGTCGTGACGGCCTTCATGCAGATCGGCATGGGCGCCGCCGCGATGATCCTCGCGACCCCGTTCCTCGCGACCGGACCCGTGGCGCTCGACCTCCCCGTGGTGCTCAGCCTGGCGGTGCTCGGCGTGGTCGGCACGGGCCTCGCGTACCTCTGGAACATGAACGTGCTCCTCGCCTGGGGCCCCACGGCCACCTCGACCGTCACCTACATCACGCCCGTCGTCGGCGTCGCGCTCGGGATCCTCGTGCTCGGCGAGACCCTGCACTGGAACGAGCCCGCCGGCGCCGCCCTCGTGCTCCTCGGCGTCCTCCTCTCGCAGGGCCGCCGCCGCGCCGCGCGCCCACCCGCCGCGACGCGCACCCCTCCGACGCCCGGCTAGGCTCGCCGGGTGCGTCTCGTCATCGCCCGCTGCTCCGTCGACTACGCCGGCCGCCTCAGCGCGCATCTCCCTCTCGCCACCCGCCTCCTCATGGTCAAGGCCGACGGGAGCCTCCTCGTCCACTCGGACGGCGGCTCCTACAAGCCCCTCAACTGGATGAGCCCGCCCTGCTCCATCGTCGAGGTCGAGCCCGACGACGACCAGGCGCTCGCGGGCGTCCGCGAGATCTGGCGCGTCGTGCAGCCGAAGACGGCCGACATGCTCGTCGTCTCGATCCACGAGGTGCTGCACGACTCCGCGCACGACCTCGGCGTCGACCCGGGCCTCGTCAAGGACGGCGTGGAGGCGCACCTGCAGAAGCTGCTGGCCGAGCAGATCCACCTGCTGGGCGACGGCCACGAGCTGGTGCGCCGCGAGTACATGACGGCGATCGGGCCGGTCGACATCCTCGCCCGCGACGCCGACGGGAAGTCCGTTGCGGTGGAACTCAAGCGCCGCGGCGACATCGACGGCGTCGAGCAGCTCACGCGCTACCTCGAGCTGATGAACCGGGATCCGCACCTCGCGCCGGTCACGGGCGTCTACGCCGCGCAGGAGATCAAGCCCCAGGCCCGCACGCTCGCCGAGGACCGCGGCATCCGCTGCCTGCTCCTCGACTACGACGCGATGCGCGGGATGGACGACGGGCACTCCCGCCTGTTCTGACGCGCCCTCGGGGCACTCCCGGCGGGCATCCGCGCGAGGCTCGTAGGGTGTCAGCGTGACCGCACCCGACACGACCACGCCGCCCGACGCGGCCGGCTCCGCGCCCTGGAGCTGCATCCTCTTCGACCTCGACGGCACCATCACCGACTCGGCCCCGGGGATCACGGCGCAGCTCGCGAGGACGCTCGTCTTCATGGGCCTGCCCGTGCCCGGCCCCGCCCAGCTGCTCGAGTACGTGGGCCCGCCCATCCTCGAGTCCTTCCGCGACCTCGCGGGCATGGACGACGACGCCCAGCAGCGCGCCCTCGCCCACTACCGCGAGGGCTACGCGGGCGGGGGCGTCTTCGACAGCTCGGTCTACGACGGCGTGCCCGAGGTGCTCCGCGCGATCCACGCGGCCGGCATCCCGCTCTCGCTCGCCACGAGCAAGCCCGAGTCGCAGGCCCGCCGCGTGCTCGACCACTACGGCCTCACCGACTGCTTCGCCGAGATCTGCGGCGCCAGCGAGGACGAGGTGCGATCCGCGAAGGCGGACGTCATCGACGAGGCGCTCCGGCGGCTCCGCGAGGCGGGCGTCGACCTGGGCAACGTGGTGATGGTCGGGGACCGCGAGCACGACGTGCTCGGCGCCGCGGCGCACGGGATCCCGACGGTCATGGTGGGCTGGGGGTACGGCAGCCCGGCGGAGGCCGCGGGCACCATCGCGGTGGTCGAGACGGCGCCCGAGCTCGAGGCGCTCCTCGTGCCGCAGGCCGCGCGACCCGCCGCCTGAGCCGGCGGCTCCGAATCCCTCACAAGCAGGAGCCTTTCCACAGATCCGGCCGCTGACCCCCGTTAGCCCGAGGGTTAGCAACACGGAGTGACAGAATGACCGGCGGAGGAACCATGTCAACACCGCAGGACCTGCAGGACCCGCTCGCGCTCGACAGGCAGGTCAGCTACTCGCTGGTGGTCGCCGCGCGCAGCGTGACCGCCCTCTATCGACCCATCCTCGACCCGCTGGGGCTCACCCACCCCCAGTACCTCGTGCTCCTCGCGCTCTGGGCCCGCGGGCCCCGCTCGGTCAAGGACCTGAGCCACGAGCTCCAGCTCGACAGCGCCACGCTCTCGCCGCTGCTCAAGCGGCTCGAGGCCATGGGGCACGTGTGGCGCGTGCGCCGCGCCACCGACGAGCGCGTGCTCGAGATCGGGCTCACCGACCAGGGCCGCGCCCTGCGCGAGAAGGCCGTCTCCATCCCGCAGCAGATCCGCGACCGCCTCTCCATGACGGAGGAGCAGCTCGAGGGCCTCAAGACCGTCCTGAGCCAGGTCATCGAGAACGCGAAGGCGCTGCCCGAGACCATCTGACCGGTCGCCCGCACCATCCGCGCCGCCCGAGCGCATCCCGCATCCCGCACCCCGCACCCCCCGATCGGAGCGCGACCAGTGAGCGACACGGTCCGCGCGGTGCTCCTCCTGGAGTGCTACGTCACGGTCACGCTCCTCGCGCCGCTGCTCCTCGGGCGCCTGCCGCTCGTCGCGCAGCGCCCCGTCGCGATGCTCGCGGCCTGGCACGGCTTCCTCGTCACCGCGGTGCTGAGCCTCGGCTCCGGGCTCGGCCTCCTCATCCACCAGGGCATGGCGCTGCAGGCGGGCGCCCGGCCGGAGGAGGAGGCGGTCGCCGCGATCCCGCTCGCGTACGTCGCGGCGGGCGTGCTCGGTGTGCTGCTGTTCCGCATCGTGGACGAGGGCGGCCGCGTGGTGCGCGAGGCCCGGCGCCGCGCGGGCGAGGTCGCGACGCTGCTGCTCGCGTCCCGGCCGTACCGGGTCGCGGGGCGCGATGCGCGGATCGTCGAGTCCGACGTGCCGCTCGCGGCGCTCTCGCCCGCCACCGGCGTGATCCTCCTCACCACGGAGGCGCGCGCCCGGCTCGACGACGACGAGATCGCGGCCGTCCTCGAGCACGAGACCGCGCACCTGGAGCAGCGGCACGCCCTCGCGGTGCGCATCGCCCAGGTCTCCCGCTCGATCCTCCCGGCGCTGCCCGCGAGCCAGCGCCTCGCGCTCTCCACGACCATCGCCATCGAGTTCATCGCCGACGACCACGCGGCCCGCGTCGCCGGACCGGCCACGGTCGCCTCGGCCCTCACCAAGCTGGATCCCGAGGGCGGCCTCAGCGCCCTCCGCGCCGACCGCATGCGCCACCCCCGCGGCGGCCATCGCGTCGCGCTGCGGCTGCTGTGCGCGGTCGCGTGCGCGCTCCCCGTGCTGCCGCTGGTCATCGTGCTGCTGCCGCCCGCGTGAGCGCCGGCGCCGCAGGGCCCCGACGGGCCGCGCGGGGCCGTGCGCTAGGGTCTCCTCTCGAAGGGGAGTAGTCCCCCCGGCCCTCGGGCCGGACGGCGATGCGTCGACATGCTGGCCCCCGGGCCCGGTGCATCACCCGCCACGGAGCGCGCGCGGCGGGCGGACGAGACCTTCGGCCAGACGAACGACAGGCGCACGATGCGCCGTCGCGTCGGCCGGAGACCCCGCGGGTCCCGGTCGTCGCCCGACCGGAGGACACCCATGACAGCCATGCCCCCTGCCCGCACGCCGGATCCGACGCCCGCCCAGGTGCGCCGCTGGCGGCAGTACCTCGCCGACGAGCGCGCCGAGGCCGCCGTCTACCGCGACCTCGCCGGCCGCCGCACGGGCGAGGAGCGCGAGATCCTGCTCGCCCTCGCCGAGGCGGAGGGCCGCCACGCCGACCACTGGATCGAGCTGCTCGGCGACCGCGTCGGCAAGCCCGTCCGCGGCGACATCCGCACCCGGATCCTCGGCCTGCTCGCCCGTCGCTTCGGCTCCGTCTTCGTGCTGGCCCTCGCGCAGCGCGCCGAGAGCCGCTCGCCGTACGCGGACGACGCCGACGCCACCGACGCCATGGCCGCCGATGAGCGCGTGCACGAGGAGGTCGTGCGCGGCCTCGCCACCCGCGGGCGCATGCGCCTGTCCGGCACCTTCCGGGCCGCGGTCTTCGGCGCCAACGACGGGCTCGTGAGCAACCTCGCGCTCGTCCTCGGCATCACGGCCACGGGCGTGCCGAACGCCGTGATCCTCGCCACGGGCCTCGCGGGCCTCCTCGCCGGCGCGCTCTCCATGGGCGCGGGCGAGTTCGTGTCGGTGCGCTCCCAGCGCGAGCTGCTCGAGGCGTCGGCCCCGGATCCGGGCACGCGCGACGCCCTCCCCCACCTCGACGTCGACGCCAACGAGCTCGCCCTCGTCTACCGCGCCCGCGGCATGACCGAGGAGGAGGCGCTCGCGCACGCCGACGAGGTGCTGCGCGACCTCGCGGCCGAGACCCGGCCGATCCCCGTCACCATCGCGGGCGTCGCCGCGGGCGACGACGAGCACGAGAGCGTCGGCACCGCGTGGGGCGCGGCCCTGTCGAGCTTCTGCTTCTTCGCGTCCGGCGCGGTGATCCCCGTGCTCCCGTACCTCTTCGGCCTGCAGGGCCTCGCGGCGCTCGTCATCGCGTGCGTGCTCGTCGCGATCGCGCTCTCGATCACGGGCGCGGTCACCGGCCTCCTCTCGGGCGGCCCGCCCCTGCGTCGCGCCGGCCGGCAGCTCCTCATCGGCTTCGGCGCGGCCGGGGCCACCTACCTGCTGGGGCTGCTCTTCAACACGCAGGCCGGCTGATCCGGCCTCCCGCCGCTCCCGGGCGGCGGGACCGCCCGGCCGCAGCCGATACGGTGGGGCCCATGGCTGACGGAGATGACCCCCGCCGTCGCGAGGACTCCCTCGCGACGCGCATGAGCGACGCGGTGGCGCGCACGAGCGAGCGGGAGGTCGCCCTGCGGGCGATGGGCCTGCTGGACGGCCTGTACGAGGGCGACGACTTCCTGCTGCTGGTCGGCGGACGCCACGCCCGCGGGATCCTCAACGGCGCGCCTCCCCTCTACTGGCCCGAGGCCTGGGGCGCCCGCGCCCTGCTCTACGCGTGGACCCCCGAGGCCGCGAAGGTCGTCGAGAAGAACCTCACGAACCGCGCCTGGCGCGTGCGCGAGGCGTGCGCGAAGGTCGTCGCGACCCGGCAGCTGCCGCTGGTGCGCGCGCTCACGGTGCTCGTCACCGACGAGAACGCCCGCGTCCGCGGCGCCGCCCTCCGCGCGCTCGGCGCCGTCGGCTCCCCCGCCGACGAGGACGTCATCCGCCGCGCGCTGACGGATCCCGACACCTCCGTCCGCGTCGCCGCGCACGACGGCCTCGAGGCCCTCGCCGCCCGCCACGAGCAGGTGCTCTCCCCCGCCGGCCGGCACGCGCAGGCCGCGGCCGAGGCGAGCGCTCCCGTCGCGGATGCGGACGACGACGGCGACGACTCCGCCGACGACGCGGACGCCGACCGCTCCTAGCCCTCCGGCTCGGGCCGCGCCGCGGGATCCGCCGGCAGCGACGCGAGGAAGTCCTCGACGAGGCCGGCGAACAGGTCCGGCCGCTCGATCTGCGGCATGTGCCCGCAGTCGGGGATGAGCCGCGTGCGCGCGTCGGGCAGCTCGCGCGCGACAGCCGCGAGGTGCGCGGGCGGCAGGATCCGGTCGCGGTCGCCCCACACGGCGAGCACCGGCAGGCCGGACAACCGCACGCCCTCCACGAGCGGGCGGCGCCAGCGGGCGCTCACGCCGCGGACCGTGCCGAGGTCGCGCGCGATGTCGAGCATCGTCGCCGCGTGGGTCGGCCGCGACGACAGCTGCTGCGCGTGCCGCACCCGCTCGTCGGTCGTGAGCGCGGGGTCGTGGAAGATCGTCCGGGTCGAGCGCCGCGAGTTGCCGGGCGTCGGGCGCATGAGCAGGGTCGCGAGCGGGTCGAACGCGAGCATCCGGAGGCCCACGGTGACCTGCCGGCCGAAGCCCGCGCTGTCGGCGAGCACGAGGGCGCGCACGCGATCCGGGTGCCGGGTCGCGAGGGTCATCGCCACCGCGCCGCCGAGCGAGTTGCCGACCACGGTCACGGGACCCGTGACGCCCGCCGCGTCGAGGTAGGCGGGCAGCGAGTCCGCGAGCGACTCGAGCGTGGTGGCGCCGGCGACCGGATCCGACCAGCCGAAGCCCGGCAGGTCGAGGCTGTGCAGCGCGTGCCCGCCGGACAGGCGCGCGTGCTGCTCGTCCCAGTCCTCGAGGCTGCGGCCGATGCCGTGCAGGAGGAGGAGCGGATCCCCGGAGCCCGTCACGCGGTGCCGCACCGCGCGGCCGCCGACGTCGAGCATCGCGGTGCCCGGGGCCCCGAGCGGATCGACGTCCCCGGGTGCGGCCATGTCGCGACCCTATCGAGATCCTCACGCGGGGGATTCCTGCGATGTCGGGAGGAGGTGCGACGATGGAGGGGCTGCGCATCGCAGCCCCTTCCCCGTCGCCCGGTGCCACGAGCCCGCCCGACGTGCGGCGATCCATGGAGGTCGCCGATGAGCATCAAGGAGCGAGACGGCATGACGATCTTCGAGCAGATGGAGTCCGAGGTCCGGAGCTACAGCCGCGGCTGGCCGGTCGTGTTCGACCGCGCGGTGGGCAGCGAGATGTTCACGGCCGACGGCGACCGCTACCTCGACTTCTTCGCGGGCGCCGGCGCCCTCAACTACGGGCACAACAACCCCGCCCTCAAGCAGAAGCTCGTCGACTACATCCTCCGCGACGGCGTCACGCACTCCCTCGACATGTTCACGGAGGCCCGCCGCGACTTCCTGCAGACGTTCCAGGACGTCATCCTCGAGCCCCGCGGGCTCGACTACCGCATCATGTTCCCCGGCCCGGGCGGCGCCAACGCGGTCGAGGCCGCGCTGAAGCTCGCGCGCAAGGTCACCGGCCGCACCACGATCGTGCACTTCACCAACTCGTTCCACGGCATGACCGAGGGCGCGCTCGCGGTCACCGGCAACGCGCTCAAGCGCGGCGGCGCCGGCCACCCGCTGCACCACGCGGTCGCGGTGCCGTTCGACGGCTACCTCGGCGGCGAGACCGACAGCCTCGCGTACTTCCAGAAGCTGCTCGACGACTCCGGCTCGGGCTTCGACAAGCCGGCCGGCGTCATCGTCGAGACCGTGCAGGGCGAGGGCGGCATCAACGTCGCGACGCCCGAGTGGCTCCGCGCCCTCCGCGACCTGTGCACGCGCCACGGCATCGTGCTCATCGTCGACGACGTGCAGATGGGCTGCGGCCGCACGGGCGGCTTCTTCAGCTTCGAGGAGTCGGGCATCGTCCCCGACATCGTGACGCTCTCCAAGTCCATCGGCGGCTACGGCCTGCCCATGGCCCTCACGCTGCTGAAGCCCGAGCTCGACCAGTGGAAGCCGGGCGAGCACAACGGCACGTTCCGCGGCATCGCGCCGGCGTTCCTCACGGGCGCCGAGGCCATCCGCCTGTACTGGGCCGACGGCGAGCTCGAGGCGTCCACGCTCCGGAAGGGCGAGCGGATCCACGAGGTCTTCACGGAGATCGCCGCCGAGGCCTCGCCGGGGATGCAGCTCAAGGTGCGCGGCCGCGGCCTCGCGCGTGGCATCGAGTTCCCCTCGGGCGACCTCGCCGGCGCGGTCTGCCGGGCGGCGTTCGAGCGCGGCATGCTCATGGAGACCAGCGGCGCCGGCGGCACGGTCATGAAGGTGCTGCCCGCGCTCACCATCACCGACGAGCAGGTCGAGGAGGGGCTCGCGATCATCCGCGCGTCCGTCCGCGAGGTGCTCGGATCCACGAGCGAGGAGCTCGCGGCCGACGACGTGCCGCTGCCGGTGGCCGTCGGGAGCTGATTCGCACTAGATCACGCCTCCACTGTCGCTACGTCGACTGCTAGTGTCACTTCCACGCGATAAGTGTCAGTGTCTCGCGTCTTATTGACAGGAGCGAGACGATGTCCGAGTGGCCTCAGCACGAGAACCGCACGGTTCCGTGGCAGAGCACAGGGCGACGCGGCTCGCGCGAGGATCGCGTCTTCTCGGAGGTGGCCGTCTCGATCCCGCCTCGACTCCGCGACGTAGCGGTCCCGTCGACTCCTCCACGGGATCTGCTGCGCGCCCGGTACGAGACGGAGGAGCTCGAGCGGGTCGCCGGCGACCTCCTGCAGCCGCTCGCGGGCTTCCTCATCCGGATGGAGTCCGTCGCGTCCTCGCGCATCGAACAGGTCGACGCGAGCACGACCGCGTTCGCCCGCGCGCTAGGCGGCCTGAGGGAGAACCCGTCCGCCATGTCGATGGTGTCCGCCGGCCGTGCCATCACCGCCCTGATCGACGCGTCCACGACGGCGATCGAGCTCGACGCGATCCTCCGTGCGCACGAGCTGCTGATGAGGGACGACCCCGGTGAGCGCGAGCACGCCGGGCGAGTCCGGGACGTGCAGAACTGGATCGGCGGATCGCAGCGCACCCCGCGCGGGGCGCTCTACGTGCCGCCACCACCGGAGCTCGTGCAGGAGCTCCTCATCGACCTTCTGTCATTCGCGAACCGAGACGACGTCGATCCGATCGCCCAGGCCGCGATCGTGCACGCGCAGTTCGAGAGCATCCACCCGTTCACCGACGGGAACGGGCGGATCGGCCGCGCCCTCATCGGGGCGGTCCTCCGTCGGCGGGGCATGACGCCGACCACGGTGCTGCCGGTCGCGTCGGCGCTAGCCGCCGACACCGTCCACTACTTCGGACTGCTCACCGCCTACCGGGCCGGTGACGTGGAGGCGATCATCACCGATGTAGCGCTGTGCGTCGAGATCGCCGCGCGCGAGGCCCGCGGGACAGCCCGGTCCTTCCTCATGTACTCCGACGCGTGGCGGCGGGAAGTCGGGATGCGCGCGGGCAGCGCGACGGATCAGCTGCTCGACATGCTGGTCGGCCTGCCGGTGTTCACGGCCGAGCAGCTGGCCGCACGCGCCGGGCTCGGGGATCGAGCGGCCTACCGGGCGATCGAGCAGCTCCAGGAGTCCCGGATCATCACCGAGGTCACGGAGCGCAAACGCGATCGCGTCTACGCCGTGACAGACGTGCTCGACGAGTTCGAGGATCTCGACGACCGCATCCGATCCCGCATCACCCGGCTCCGCGAGGCGGGTTGAGGGACGTAGCCACGAGCCTCGACGCCGTACGTCGCCCAGCGCGCTCCCGGCTCAGCCGACGGTCGCGACGCCCTCGAGCTCGATCTCCGCGACCACGACGGACGCCGACGTCGGCATGGTCGGGTTGTAGTTGTCCCGGAGCTGCGCGGCGAAGAGGGCCATGTCTGTCCCCGGCGGCTGGTGCGCGTCCTCCGGCGTGAGATCCGCCAGGAGGTGCCGCCGCACGGAGGTGACACGTCCGTCCAGGGGGACGGCGGTGGGGTGCTCGTCGAAGACGAACGTCGCCGGCCCGACCCGCAGGTCCTCCTCCCAGCGCACGGTGGTGACCTTCTCGCCGCTCACGATCGCGTCGTGGTGCTTCCGGTGGAAGCGGATGACCTGGGCTCCTGCGTCGGGCATCCGTCGATGCCTACGGGCGCGTCACCCGCTCGCGGACGGTCAGCGGCGCGGGACGGCGCGGTCCGGCTCGTCCTCGGGGCGGCCGGCGTACCACTCGTGGAACTCCGCGCACCGGCCGTCGGCGTCGAACCGGAGGATCCAGACGTTGTCGTAGGCCGTGACGACCTCGTCGCCGTCCGACGCGAGGAAGACGGTGCGCCCGTGCGCCACCGCGGTGTCCCCCTCGACGACCACCGGGTGGTACTCGGCCTCGAAGCGCTCGCCGACGAAGGCGTCGCGCTCGGCCATCCACTCGGCGACGATGGCGGCGCGGCCCGTCGCGCGGATCTCGAACGGGTAGTGCCACACCGCGTCCTCCGACCACAGGGCCGCGATGTCGGCGGGCTCGTAGGAGCGCCAGGCGGCGACGTAGGCGTCGAGCCAGCCGGACACGGCGGCCCTGCTGATGTCGGCGCGGGGGACGGACCGAGGCGTGTGCCAGCCAGGGCGGTCGAGCGGGGAGGTCATCGGGAGAGCGTACGGCCGGCCGACGACGTCAGCGGGGCCGCAGGATCCGGTAGCGGTGCTCCGGGCGCCCCGTGGATCCGTAGTTGAGCTGCACGTCGACCACGCGGTCGCGGGCGAGCGCGCCGAGGTAGCGCTGCGCGGTGGCGCGGGAGACGCCCACGCGCTCGGCGATCTCGGGGGCGCTGAGCTCCTCGTCGGACGCGGACAGCGCGTCGAGCACGGCCTGCTCGGTCGCCGGCCGTTCGCGCGCGGAGACCCGGCCGGGCCGCAGCGCGTGGATGGCGCGGTCGATGCCCGCCTGGTCGAGCGGACGGTCGCTCGCGAGCCCGGCGCGGAAGGCCGAGTAGGCCGCGAGCCGCGCGGTGAGCAGCTCGGGCGCGAACGGCTTCACGAGGTAGGAGACCGCGCCGCCGCGGAGGGCACGGCGGACGGTGGCGGGGTCGTCGGCGGCGGTGACGAGGATCACGTCGGGCTCGATGCGCCGCACGAGGTCGACGCCGCTGCCGTCGGGCAGGTACGCGTCCAGCAGCACGAGGTCGGGGCGGGACGTGTCGAGCACCGCGAGCGCCGCCCGGACGCTGCCCGCGGTGCCGACGGCGCGGAAGCCGGGCGCCTGCTCCACGATGCCCTCGTGCAGACGGGCGATGCGGAAGTCGTCGTCGACGATGAGGACGGTCAGGTCGTCGGTCATGGGCTGTCTCCGTCGGGGTCGTGGTGGGGGTCGTCGGCGGAGGCGGGCGGATCCGCGTCGGGCGGCTCGACCACGCCCGCGAGGCGCGCGCAGAAGACGGCGCCGGACTCCGCGCGAGGCGGCGGGCCGCCGGGATCCGCGACCCACACGTCGCCGCCGTCGCGCCGGGCGATGTCGCGCACGAGCGGCAGGCCGAAGCCGAGGCCGTGCGCGGGATCCGCTCCCCCGCGGCCGTCCGCGCCGCCGTCGCCGGTCGCGGCGCCCGACGCCACGGCCTCCGCCGCCGCGCCCACGTCGTCCGGCCGGCGCTGGAACACGCGACCGGCGTCGGATGCCGCGAGCCCGTCGCCGGAGTCGGATACCGCGAGGTGCAGGTCGACGCCGTCGTCGAGCGCCTCCACCTCCACCCACCTGTCGGCGCGGGATCCGCGGACGGCCGCGTGCATCGCGTTGTCGACGAGGTTGCCGAGCACGGTCGTGACCTCCTCGGGCCGCACCAGGATCCCGCGCACGAGCGTGCCGGGCCCGACCCGGAGCGCCACGCCCCGCTCCTCCGCCTCCATCGCCTTCGCGCCGAGGAACGCCTGCAGGTAGGGCTCGTCGACGAGCCCGGCGTCGACCGTCGGGAACGCCACCGGCCCCTGCTCGAGCACGCCCGCGAGGTAGCTCTCGGCCTCGTCCACGCGGCCGGTCGCGACGAGGCCGCGCACGACGTGGAGGCGGTTCGCGAACTCGTGCCGCTGCACGCGGAGCGCCGTGGACATCGCGGTGACGGCGGTGAGGCGGCGGCTCATCGCCTCGATGTCGGTCTCGTCGCGCAGCACCATCACCGTGCCGAGGTCGCGGCCGTCGCGGTCGACCCGGGCCACGTCGACGAAGAGCAGCCGGTCGTCGACCACCGCGCGCAGGGACGGGGATCCCGCGCCGGGATCGGACGGCGCACCGGCCCGCGCGTCGACGACCGCGTCCCGCAGCACCGGCGCGACGCCGAGCTCCGCGAGCGTGCGGCCGACCGGATCCTCGAGGCCGAGCAGCTCGGCGGCCCGCGGGTTGCAGACGGTCACCCGGCCGTCGGTGCCGATGCCGAGGACGCCCTCGCCGACGCCCGACAGCACGGCCGCCTGGTCCTGCACGAGGCCCGCGAGCTCGGACGGTTGCAGGCCGAGGGTGAGGCGCGCGAGGCGGCGGGAGAGGATCCCGCTGGCCACCGCCCCGACGCCGAGCGCGAGCAGGGCGACGACCGCGATGGCCGCGACGTCGACGCCGATGGAATCGCGGACGGTCGCCGCCGCGAAGCCGACGCTGACCTCGCCGACGACCCGGCCATCAGCGGAGGCGGCGGCGGCGGCGCCGGAGGACGCATCGTCGTCCAGCGCCCGCACCGGCACCTTCGCCCGCGCCGACTCCCCGAGCGTGCCGGTCGCCCACGTCACCTCCTCGCGCCCCGCGAGCGCGACCGTCGGATCCGTGCTCACGCGCTCCCCGAGCTCGGCGGGGTCGGGGTGCGCGAGGCGCAGCCCCCGGTCGTCGGTAACGACGACGAACAGCGCGCCTGTCCGCTCGCGCACCGCCTCGGCCGTGCGCTGCACGGGCCCGTCGGCGAGCTCGGCGGCGGTGGCCGTCGCGGGATCCGCGGTCTCGGCCGTCACGGCCGCCCGGAGCGCGGGATCCTCGGCGGCCGTCCGCGCGATCGCGAGCGCCGTCGCCTGCGCCTCCTCGCGGTTCTCCGAGGAGCTGAGCAGGCCGTAGGCGATCGTCGCGATCCCCACCACCACGAGCACGACGAGCAGCTGGAGCACGAGGGTGCGCCGCGCGAAGTCGAGCCCCGCCCGCCGTCGCCCCGTCGCCCGATCCACTCCGTGAGCATAATGCGCAGAACGTCGTCTACGTGCACTATCGCGATCAAGCGGCACAAGCGCGACGCGACGCGGACTCCGACCTAGCGTGTGGTGTTCAGCCGGGCGTCCCGCCCACCGACGAAGGAGTCACACGTGCTGGTATTCCTGGGCTTCGCCATGGTCCTCACCTTCATGGCGCTCATCATGACCAAGCGGCTGACGCCCATGGTCGCCCTCATCCTCGTGCCGACCATCTTCGGGCTCTTCGCGGGCGCCGGCCTCGGCATCGGCGACATGGTCATCGAGGCGCTCGGCGACCTGGCCCCGACGGCCGCGCTGCTGATGTTCGCCATCATCTACTTCGGCATCATGATCGACGTCGGCCTCTTCGACCCGCTGGTGCGCCTCATCCTCCGCGTCGCGGGCGGGGACCCGGCGAAGATCGTGCTCGGCACGGCGATCCTGGCGGCCGCGGTCTCCCTCGACGGCGACGGATCCACGACCTTCATCGTCACGACGGCGGCCATGCTGCCCATCTACCGCAAGCTCGGGATGAGCCCGGTGGTCCTCACCTGCACGGCGGGCCTCGCGAACGGCACGCTCAACATCGTCCCGTGGGGCGGCCCGACCGTCCGCGCGGCCGCGGCGCTCAAGGTCTCGCCGACCGACATCTTCGTGCCGATGATCCCGTCGCTCCTCGCGGGCATCGCGCTCGTGATGATCTTCGCCTGGACCATGGGCCTCCGCGAGCGCAGCCGCCTGGCCGCGCTCGGCGAGGCGCGGGCCGAGGGCGGACTCGACGCGGCCGGCGGCACGGGCGGCTCCGGCGGATCCACGGGCGGCTCCGGCTGGTGGCGCGCCGGCCGCGGCGCCCCCGCGACCCCGCGCGGCGGCCTCATCACGATGGCCCCGTCGCTCGTCCGCGCCGAGACGGCCGCCGTCTCCACGCTCGGGACGACGATGCTCGACCCCGACCGCGACACCCTGCGCCCGCGCCTCATCTGGTTCAACCTCGGGCTCACCCTCGTGGTGCTCGCGCTGCTGATCATGGACCAGCTGCCCCTCGCCTACGTCTTCATGGTCGGCGCGGCCGTGGCCCTCATCGTCAACTTCCGCGTCCTCAAGGACCAGGGCGAGCGCATCGCGGCGCACGCGCCCAGCGTGGTCGGCGTGGTGTCGATGGTGCTCGCGGCGGGCGTCCTCATCGGCGTGCTCAACGGCACGGGCATGGTGTCGGCGATGTCGGCCTGGCTCGTCACGATCATCCCGGACGCGCTCGGCCCGGGCCTCGCGGTCATCACGGGCGTGCTCAGCATCCCGATGACCTTCTTCATGAGCAATGACGCGTTCTACTACGGCATGCTCCCGGTGCTCGCGGAGAGCGCGGCGAACTACGGCATCGACCCCGTCGAGATGGCCCGCGCGTCCATCACCGGGCAGCCCGTGCACCTGCAGAGCCCGCTCGTGCCGGCGATCCTGCTGCTCGTGTCGCTGGCCGACGTGAACCTCGGCGACCACCACCGCAAGGTGCTGTGGCGCGCCGTGCTGGTCTCGCTCCTGATGCTCGCGGTGGGCGTGCTGACGGCGGCGATCCCGATCTGATCGGTCGGGAGGGCGCTCCTGGAGGAGCGCGCATGCGGAGGCCGGGCGGCTCGGGGGAGCGCCCGGCCTCCGTGCGTGCGGCTTACTGGATCCGGCGCGCCACCTGGTACCCGGCGTCGGCGTAGACGATCTCGTACGCCGTGCCCGCCTGCGTCGCCTCGCCGTACTGGTCGGCGTTGAGCGCGCCCGGGCCGAGGCCGCCGCCGACCGTGTCGATCACGACGTACTGCGGCGCCGGGTTGCCCGGGTTGCCGAGCCAGAAGACCTCGTGGTCGTCGACGAGGTACGACATGAGGCCGATGTCGCTGAGGACGGAGGCGCCCGCGGGCACCTGGTCGAGGGCCGCCTGCGCCTGGGCGGCGCGCGGCGCGGGCTGCCAGATGGCCGGCTTCGTGAGCTCGGCCATGGGCGAGCGGAAGAAGAGGACGACGGCGGCGACCGCGATCACCGGGACGGCGAGGCGCGACGCGGACCGCAGCCAGCTCTGGCGGCCGGCCCGGGCGCGGGCGACCCCGTCGATCGCGGCGGCGAACACGATCGGCATGAGCACCGCGTCGTAGTGGTAGCCGGGCGACCAGTACGACTCGGTCGGCGACAGGAACCGCCACGCGAGCGTCGGCACCACGAGGAGCAGCAGCGGCGAGCGCAGCGCGATGAGCGCGCCCGCGAGGAGGAGGAAGGCCACCGTCTCGACCTTCGGCGCGACGAAGAGCCCGGCGATCGTGCCGAGCGGATCCGCGAGGACGCTGCCGGCGTCGAGCTTCGACGCGTAGTCCCAGCGGGCCTCGCGGTTGAAGGCCGGCAGGATCACGGTGGTCGCCAGCACGAACCACGCGACGCCCCAGCCGGCGAGCGCGATGCCGACGCGGCGGTCGAGCGCGAGGGCGATGATCGCGCCGAGCACCGCGACCGTGAGGCCGAGGTCCTCCTTCACGAACACGAGCGGCACGGCCCACGCGGCGGCCGCCATCGCGCGGCGGGCGATCACCGCGTCGAGCGCGAAGGCCAGCAGCGGCAGGGCGAACGCGATCTCGTGGAACTGGAACGCGACGGCGCCCTGGATCCCCCAGCTCAGCCCGTACGCGGCCGCCACCACGATCGCACCCCACCGGCCCACGACGCGGCCGGCCAGGCGGCCGACGCCGACCACCGAGATCCCGATGAGGACGGCCTGCACCACGAGGAGCGCGAACGCGTGCGGCCACACAGCGTAGACCGGGCCGAGCAGCACGAGGATCGGGTGGAAGTGGTCGCCCATGAGGTTGAAGCCGTCGCCCTTGATGGAGACGAGCGGCGCCTGGAGGCGCGAGTAGTCCTGCGCGAGCTGCGTGAAGATGCCGGTGTCCCACGACTTCACGGTGAAGCGGCGCCACTCGAGCGCCGAGTAGACCACGTAGACGGCCGTGACGAGCGCGGCCACGACCACGGAGCCGACGGTGCCGGGCACGCGGGATCCGGTGACCGGCGCGGGGAGGACGCCCGCGGGATCCGTCCCGGCCTCGGCGGCGTGGCGGCGTCGGGAGGCGGCGTTCGGACTGATCACGGACGCAAGGGTCTCACGCGGGGCCGGGATCGGGCGGGCGCGATCCCCGCGTCATCCGCTCCGCGCGGACGGGAGCGGCTGGGCTCAGCGGCGGGATCCGCCGGCACCGTCCTGGCGCTCGCGCTCGGCGGCCATGGCGGCGCGGCCGGCGTCGCGGTTCTTCACGCGGATCTGCTCCTCGCGCACCTCGGCCTGCGTCGCGCGCTCCTGCACCAGCCACTGCGGCGGGGCCTGGAGGAGCTCCTTGATCTGGGCGGTGGTGAGCGCCTCGTCGACGCCGGCGCGGGCGAGGCCGGCGATGGAGACGCCGAGCTTGCCGGCGATGACCTGGCGCGGGTGCGGGCCGTCGCGCAGCAGGGTGGCGAGCCACTCGGGCGGGTTCGCGGTCATCTCGGCGAGCTCCGCGCGCGACGGGGTCGACTCCTGGAACTCCACCGGGGTCGCCGGCAGGTGCACGCCCAGCTTCTTCGCCGCGGTCGCGGCCTTCATCGTCTGGCTGGATCCGTCGCTCGTCATGTGCCCAGGCTACCGTCGGGGCCCCGGGCGGCCTGCACTAGCCTGGATCGACCCGCCGCCGCTCACCGCGCCGCCCACCGCGCGGGCCATCGAGGGGACTCCCGTGGACGCCGACCCGACCGCCCTCCGGCACTTCGCCGCCGTGGCCGACGAGCTGCACTTCGCCCGCGCCGCCAAGGCGCTCAACGTGTCGCGCATCGCCGTGAGCCGCTCGATCCTCGACCTCGAGGCCCTCTGGCGCGTCGAGCTGTTCGTGCGCGACGACGGGCCCACGCGCCTCAGCCCCGCGGGCGAGGAGCGCCTCGCGGAGGCCCGCGCCGCGATCGCCGCGGAGGACGCGCGCCTCGCCGCCGAGGCCGCCGCCCCGCCGCGCGGGCTCGTCGTCGTGATCGTGCCGGGCGTCACCGTCGCCAAGTGGACCCGCGCGTGGGACGAGCGCATCGCCGACGTGCCGCTCCGGGTCGTGCCCCTCGCCGAGCCGGACGCCGCGGCCGCCCTCCTCGACGGATCCGCGGACGTCGCGTTCCTCCGCCTCCCCGTCGACGGCCGGGGCCTCACGATCGTGCCGCTCTACGGCGAGGTGCAGGTCGCGATCCTGCCCAAGGAGCACGCGCACGCCCGGGCCGACGCGATCGCGATCACCGACCTCGCCGACGACCTCCTGCTGCAGCCGGCCGACCAGGTGCCGGGCTGGCCGGGGCGCACGGCGGGCGCGGATCCCGTCCCGATGCCCGACGACGTGACGGCAGCCGTCGAGCTGGTCGCCGCGGGCGTCGGGTTCGTGGTCGTGCCGCACGCGCTCGGCCGCCTGCACGCGCGCAAGGACGTCGTGGCGGTGCCCGTGCACGACCTGCCGGAGACGCGGATCGCCGTGGCCTGGCGCGAGGGCGACGCCTCCCCCGACATCGAGGAGCTCGTGGGCATCGTCCGCGGGCGCACCGCGGCGAGCTCGCGATCGCAGCGCGACGACGACGAGCGCGACCGCCGGAAGCCCACCGCCGCGCAGAAGACGGCGCGGAAGGCCGCGGGGAAGCCGGGCGCCGCGGGCGCGAAGGGCGGCGCCAAGCCGACCCCCAAGGGCGGGAAGCGCACTCCCCCGCCGCGCGGCCAGCGGCGCGGGCGCTAGGGCGGCACCGCGCGGATCCGCGCGGACCCGCGCGACCCGTCGGGACGGCTCAGGCGATCCCGCGCTCCGCCTGCAGGTCGGCGACGACCCGGCCCACGTACTCGCCCCAGCGCCGGTACATCGACGCGTAGCGGAACTCGCCGCCCTCGAAGTCGACGGGTCCCGCGTCCGGCAGCTTCACCGACATGGCCTGCGAGAAGCGCGCGCAGACCTCGGCCTTGCGCTGCGAGAGGTACATGGCGTGGTCGCGGAAGAGTCCGCGCACGAACGAGCCGGCCTCCACGTACTGCGACACCTGCGGCACGTCCGAGACGAGCACCATCGAGTTGTCGGCGGTCTGCTCCACGAGGTGGTCGAGCAGGTCCTCGAGCCGGTGGACCCACGGCGTGATGCGCGCGAGCTCCAGCGCGTCGGCGACCCCGGGCATCACGAGCACGACGTCGTAGCGGTGCAGCTCGGTGATTTGCCGCACGGCCTCCTGCGTGGCCGTGAGGTGCTGGTCCGCGAGCGGGACGGTGCGCCACTCGACGCCCCGGCCGGTGATCGCGGAGAGCGCCCGGGCCGACTGCGCCGCGACGCCCTCCGCGTGCGTGCGGAGGCCCACGCCGGATCCGCCGATGCCGCCGAGCGCGAGGATCCGGTCGGGGTCCGGTCCCGGCACGACGCCGACGGGCGCGTCGGTGGGCACGGCGGCGGTCAGCGGCGTGGGGATGCCTCCGCGCAGGCCGGCCGCGACGAAGGGTCGGACGGTCTGGTGGAGGATGCGGATCGGCGGGGACATGGGCTCCTGGGGTCGGGAGGGCGTGGTGTCCATCATGCGCCGACGCCCCCCGTGTCGGACGCCGAGCCTATCGTCGTCCAGGAGCCCGGCCGGGTGCTCACGCCCCCGTCCCTCCACCTGGAGCAGAAGATGACCCGCCAGCCCGAGCCCCTCGTCCACCACCCGCACGCCCGGTTCCACCAGGGCGCCTGGCGCGTGCAGGTCGCGTCACAGCCCGTCCTCGGCTACGTCGTGCCCACCGAACGCGTCGCCGGATCCGCCCCCGTCTTCGAGGTCTACGCCGACGCGGTCGACGACTCGGGCCGCCGCGTGTGGGTCTCCACCGCGGTCACGCTGGAGGCCGCGATCGCGTGGATGCGCGAGCACGACATGGAGCTGCTGTCCTTCGCGGGCGAGCACGCCCGCCGTCGCCGCGAGCTCGCGACGGGGATGATGCCCACGCACTACTGAGGGGCGCCGCGGCGGCGCGCGCGCGGCAGCGGCGTCAGGCGCTCGTGAGCGAGTACGCGATGAGCAGCATCGTCACGACGAAGCCGGAGAGGAAGTTGAGGCCGAGGAAGCGGCGCCAGCCGCGGTTGGCGGCCTCCGCGTCCTCATCGCGGATCGACCAGAACGGCGCGGTGCTGAGGACGTACGGGATCACGAGCACGGCCGCGATGATCCCCGGCAGCCCCGTGAACAGCATCGCGACCCCGGCCGCGGCGTAGGCGAGCACCGCGATCCGCACGGTGACGGCCCCGCCGAGCACGGTCGCGATGGAGGAGATGCCGGCCTCGCGGTCGGCCACGATGTCCTGCACGGCGCCGAACGCGTGCGACGCGACCCCCCACAGGAAGAAGGCCGCGAGGATCGCCCCCAGCGCGGGCGTGAACGCGCCGCCCGCGAGCACGATGCCGTAGACCGCGGGGGACGTGAAGTGCGTGCTCGAGGTGAGCGAGTCGAGCACCGGCCGCTCCTTGAAGCGCAGGCCCTTGAGCGAGTACGCGACCACGGCGAAGACGCTCACGGCGAGCACGCCGACGCTGGCCGCGGATCCCACGGCCACCAGGTAGGCGAGGAAGGGCACGTTGGTGACCAGCACCGCGACGAGCACCGGCCGGTGCATCGCGCGCGCGAGCACCGCGCCCTCCACGCCGCCCTTCCGCGGGTTGCGCATGTCGGACTCGTAGTCGAAGACGTCGTTGATGCCGTACATCGCGAGGTTGTACGGGATGAGGAAGTAGAGGGTGCCGAGGATCGCCGTGAGGTCGACCTCGCCCGTGACCGTGACGTACGCGGCCGCGAACGGGAACGCCGTGTTCACCCAGGAGAGCGGGCGGGAGGAGAGCAGGATCGTGCGCAGCATCCGGGCGCTGCCCGGTCGGGCGCGCACGTCACTCATGCGCTTCGATGCCGGAGACGCTGCGGCGGCGGCGCAGCAGGTACCAGACGGCCGGCAGCAGCACGAGGGCGGCGATCGCGTAGGCGAAGTCCTCGATGGGCGCGTAGCCGAGGATGAGGCCCACGAGCTTGTCCGGGTCGTAGCCGACGAGCCCGGCCTTGATCATGATGTTGTCGAAGATCAGCGTCATCACGAGCAGGATCGCGACGGGCATCCGCCGGTACCAGTAGTACTCGGGGTAGTCGAAGCGGCTGGATCCGTACGGCACCGCGGCCGCCTCGCGCAGCAGCAGGCGGCGGAACAGGAAGCCGACGATCGCGACGGGGATCAGGAACAGCACGTCGAGCAGGAGGTAGCTCATCGGTTCGCGCGCTCCCTCGCCCGGGCGACGTGGTGGTCGGCGAGGCGGCTGAACCCGTTGACGAGGTTCATCGTGAGGTAGCAGAGCAGCGTGAGGAAGAAGACCTCCTCGAGCGGCAGCTCCGGGCCCACGAGGATCCCCGTCATGAACGCCGTCTCGCCGCGGAAGAAGATGCCCTGCGAGATGCCCGCGACGTCCCACGCGAGGAAGAACGCGACGCCGATGAGGGTCGTGAGCGCCGCGGCCGTGCGGTCCCGCCAGAAGAACAGGCGCCAGCGCCGGTCGAGGAGCATCATGCATCCGATCGAGACGAGCAGCAGCACGAGGTAGACGAGGCCCATCAGACCACCGGGCGACCGACCGTCGGCACGAGCGGCTCGGCGCCCGGCCCGGTCGACACGTCACCACGGAGGCGCTTCACGAGGATCTCCGCGCTGATCAGGCACATGGGCAGGCCGATGCCGGGGATGGTGGATCCGCCGGCGTAGTGCAGCCCGTCGACCTTCTTGCTCGTGTTGCCGGCGCGGAACATGGCCGACTGCGTGAGCGTGTGCGCGGGCCCGAGGATGGTGCCCTTCCACGAGTGCAGGTCGGCGGCGAAGTCGCCGGGGCCCGAGGTGCGGCGGAGCACGATGCGGTCGGCGAGGTCGTGGATGCCGGCCCAGTCGCTGATCTGCTGGATGGCGCGGTCGGCGATCTCCTCGACCCGCGCGTCCCCGGCGCCGTCGACGCCGCCGCGGCCGATGGTCGGGTCGGCGGGGATCGGCACGAGGATGAAGACGTTCTCGTGGCCCTCGGGCGCGACCGAGGGGTCGGTGGCGCTGGGCTTGCAGACGTAGATGCTCGCGGGATCCGGCACCGAGGTCGTGCCGCCCTTCGGCGGGAAGATGCGGGAGAAGTTCTCGTCCCAGTCCTCGGTGAACAGCAGCGTGTGGTGGTGCAGCTCGGGCAGCTCACCCGTCACGCCGAGGTAGACGAGCACCGCGCCGGGGCCGGCCGTGGCCTTGTCCCAGTACGACTGCGGGTAGGTGCGGAACGCCTCGGGGATGAGCTCGGTCTCGGTGTGGTGCAGGTCGGCGGTGGAGACGACCACGTCGGCCTCGAGCGTCTCGGTGCCGGCGTCGGTCGTGATCTGCACCCCGCGCGCCTTCGCCTTGCCGGCCTTCGCGGGCTCGGTGACGATGCGGGAGACGGGCGACCCCGTGCGGATCTCGACGCCCTCGGCCCGCGCGACCCGCTCGATCGCGTCGATGACGGTGATGAGGCCGCCCTGCGGGTAGAGCACGCCGTCCTCGAGGTCGAGGTGGCTCATCAGGTGGTACATGCTCGGCGCGAGCTTGGGCGAGGAGCCGAGGAACACCGCCGGGTAGCCGAGGATCTGGCGGAGGCGGCGGTCCTTCACGTAGCGCGCCACGTGCGTCTCCAGCGGCGTGAGCAGCAGCTTCCCGAGCGTGCCCGTGCGGGTGACGACGTCGCGCTTCAGGAGCGGCCGGTAGTCGGCGAAGGTCGTGTAGAGGAAGCGCTTCTTCGCCATCTCGTAGACCTCCTTCGCGGAGTCGAGGTAGCGGGCCATCGCGGGGCGGGATCCGGGCTCGACGCTCTCGAACAGGTCGAGGTTCGCCTCGCGGGAGTCGCGGATGTCGATGGGCTCGGGATCGCCCTCGAAGAGCACGCGGTAGCCGGGCAGGCGCACGAGGTCGAGCTGCTCGGCGGCGCTCGTGCCCATCAGCTTGAAGAAGTGGTCGAACACCTCGGGCATGAGGTACCAGCTGGGCCCGAGGTCGAAGCGGAAGCCGTCCTCCTCCCAGGATCCGGCGCGGCCGCCGACCTCGTCGTGGGCCTCGACGAGGGTGACGCGGTAGCCGTCGCGGGCGAGGAGCGCCGCGGAGGCGAGGCCGGCGATCCCGCCGCCGATCACGATGGCGGTGGGTGCGGTCATGGCGCTCTCCTGCTGCTCGGGGTCGGACGGGGCGGGCTCGGTGGGGGCGGGACGGGGGGCCGGGGTCGGGCGGACGCCAACGGCGCGGGGTCCGCGGGATCGGCGCACGAGGCGGCCGTCGACGCCGGAGGGCTCGGCGCCCGTGGCGGCGGCGAGCGCGATGCGGGCCTTGACGAGATCCGGCACCCGCACGCGCGTGCGCGCCAGCTCGGCGGCCGGGGTGTCGCGGAGGCGCACGGCGAGCTCCGCGAACAGGCCCTGCGCGAGCGCGACGGCGCGGCGGCTGGAGGCGGGGAGGTCGGGGATCACGGCGCCGGACACGCGGAGGTCGTGGTCGATGTCGTCGAGGATGCGCTCCTTGTCGGCCTCCGAGAAGCTCGCGACGTCGACGCCGGGGAAGTAGCTGCGGCCGAGCGCCTCGTGGTCGGCCGCGAGGTCGCGCAGGAAGTTGACCTTCTGGAACGCGGCGCCGAGGCGCTTGGCGCCCTCCTCGAACCGGATCCGCTCGGGGCGCGTCGTGGCGTGGCCGACGAGGAACGCGCGCAAGCACATGAGGCCGACGACCTCGGCGGATCCGTAGACGTACTCGGTGAAGGACGCGGGCGTGTGCTCCATGCGCCGCAGGTCCATGCGCATGGAGGCGAAGAACGGCGCGGTGAGCTCGGCGCCGAAGCCGGCCCGGCGGGCGGTGATCGCGAAGGCGTGCACGACGAGGTTGGTGCTGTAGCCGCGGAGCATCGCGTCCTCGGTCTCCTGCTCCAGCGCGTCGAGCAGGTCCTCGACGTGCGCGGGATCCACCCCGGCGCCGGCCGCCGCGCCGTCGACGATCTCGTCGGCGATGCGCACGAGCGCGTACACGTTCTCGATGTGCTGGCGGACGTCGGCGCCGAGCAGGCGCGACGCGAGCCCGAAGGAGGTGGAGTAGCGGCGGATCACGACGGAGGCCGTGTCCTGCGCCACGCGGTCGTACTTCTCGAGGCCCGTGGGGGGCTCGGGGGCGGGTCGTCGTCGACCGGGGCCGCGGGTCATCGGATGCGCCCGAGCACGGACTCCGCGACGGGCGCGAGCTCGCGGCGCAGCGCCTCCGGCACGACCGGGTCGTCGAGGCGCGCGCACGCGGCGACCGCGAGGTCCCGCGCGACGCCCTCGGCGTAGGCGCGGGCGCCCGAGCTCTCGAGCACCGAGCGGACGAGGGCCGCCTCGCCGCGCGAGAGGTCGTCCTTGCCGACGAGCGAGCTGATCTCGCCCCACTCCGACGAGCGCACGGCATGGGCGATGAGCACGGTGCGCTTGCCCTCGCGCAGGTCGCCGAGGTTGGTCTTGCCGGTCTCCTGCTCGTCGCCGAAGACGCCGAGCACGTCGTCGACCACCTGGTAGGCGATGCCGATGTCGCGGCCGAAGTCGCCGAGCGCCGCCACGATCTCGGGCCGCGCGCCCGCGAGCACGGCGCCCGCCTGCAGCGGCGCCTCGAACGAGTAGACGGCGGTCTTGAGGCGCTCCATGCGGAGGATCTCGTCGACGCTGGGCACCTCGGCGGTGAGCGAGAACTCCACGTCGATGAGCTCGCCCGCGGCCGACGCGAACACGGCGTCGTCGAGGATCTCCATGAGGTGCGACCGCGTGAGGTCGCGCACGCCGCTCGCGTCGATGAGGCGGTACGCGTTGACGAGCGCCAGATCCCCCGCGATGACGGCGGCCGACATTCCGCGGTGCTCGGCGAGCGGCTGGGGCAGGCCCTGCGTGGTCGCGATGTCGCGGTAGGCGCCGGAGACGTTGGGGCCGCCACGCCGGGTGAAGTCGCGGTCGATGACGTCGTCGTGGACGATGAGCGCGGTGTGGAGCATCTCGAACGCGGCGCCGACGTGGGCCGCGGCCTGCACGTCCTGGCCGCCGAGGCCGTCGTACGCGGCCATGACCATGCGGGGCCGGAAGCGCTTGCCGCCGGCCGTGTTCGACTCGAGCGTCTGCCAGAGCTTCACGTACTCGGAGCCCATCACCTCGGCCCGGACGAGGGACCTCGCGAAGAACGCGTCCAGGACGCCGTTCACATGGGCCTGCCTCGATGTGGAGACGGCAGCGAGGTTGGTGGCGTCCACGGATGAAACCTAACATCGTGGGGGTAACGGAAAGCAGGGAGCGCATGCCACAGCACACCGAGCTCGTCGTCCTCCTGGACGACGACGGCGAGACCATCGGGACGGCGCCCAAGGCGACGGTCCACACCCGCGACACCGCGCTGCACCTCGCGTTCTCGTGCCACGTGTTCGACGCCGAGGGGCAGATCCTCGTCACGCGCCGCGCGATCGGCAAGCTCACCTGGCCGGGCGTCTGGACGAACTCGTTCTGCGGGCACCCCGCGCCCGACGAGGACATGGTCGAGGCGGTCCACCGCCGCGCCGAGCAGGAGCTGGGCCTCACGCTCGCGTCCGTCGAGCTCGTGCTGCCGGACTTCCGCTACCGCGCGACCGACGCCGCGGGCATCGTCGAGAACGAGATCTGCCCGGTGTTCCGCGCCGTCGCGGCCACGCCGGTGGATCCGCGACCCGAGGAGGTCGGCGAGTACCAGTGGGTGGATCCCGAGGAGCTCATCCCCGCGGTCGCCCACACGCCGTGGGCCTTCAGCCCGTGGCTCACGCTGCAGCTGCCGCTGCTGTACCCGGAGCACGCGGCGCACGTCGGGCTCGCGGACACGGCGGCGGTGCCCGCCGTCTGATCCGACGCTCCACCGGCGAGGGGCCCGACCGCGATGCGCGGCCGGGCCCCTCGTCGTGGTGCGGGCGGGATCACCCCCAGAAGGCGCGGACCTCGTCGGCGACGCGCTCCGCCTGCGCGCGACCCGCCTCCGCGGAGGCCTTCCGGGTCGAGAGCAGGAGCGAGTTCTCGCCGAAGGCGGCCGTGCTGGCCTCGTCGGCCTGGATCACGAGCACGTCGGCCCGGCCGCGCAGCTGCTGCACGACGCCGGACAGCGTCGGGCCCATGCCGCTCTGCGGGGCCTCGGGGCCGCACGCGATGACGAGGATCCGCTCGTGGTCGGCGACGACGTCGGCGTTCGTGCCGGAGCGCATGCCGCCGTCCATGTAGGGGCGGCCGTCGATGGTGACGGGCGGGAAGACGCCGGGCACGGCGCAGCTCGCGGCCGACGCGCGTACGAGGTCGGCGCCGGAGGCCTTGTCGAAGACGGTGAAGCGACCGGTGCCCGCGTCGACCGCGGTGATGCGGAGGTCCTTCTCGGGCCAGTCGCGGATGGGCAGCAGCTGGGCGATGCGCTCGACGCTCGCCGCGTCGTCCACCTCGGGGTCGTACTCCTCGAGCGCGAACTCGCCGATCCTCTGGCGGGTGGGGATCTCGCCCGCGGTGCTCACGACGCCCTCGCCGATGACCTCGACCGTGCGCGCGAGGTCGCGGCTGCCGGTCGGCTCCGCCATGCCGGCCACGTCGACGAAGTGCTCGTCGTAGGCGGCGTCGATGGCGCCCGCGCGCAGGTTGATCGCGACGACGGATCCGGCCGAGGTGCCGACGACCGTGTCGGCCGCGCCGAGGTCGACGCCCGCGGCGATGAGGCCCGACAGGAGCCCGGTCTCCCAGGCGATGCCGGCGACGCCGCCGCCGCCGAGGACCAGCCCTCGCGTCGGCGTGGTCGTGTCCCGCTCGGTGCCGGTCATGGTCCTCCTCTTCCGCGTGCCTCCAGGCCCGCGTGCGCGTCGTGGTGGTGGTGGTCGATGCGGCTCCATCATCCCCGACGTCGGTGGACGCCGCCCGAGCGTCGGGTGCACGCGCGGTGGACGGGGGCCGGGATCAGCGCGCGGCGGGCGGCTCCACGGCGGATGCGGATGCCGCGGGACCCGCGGCCGCCTCCCGGTAGACCTCGCGCACCTCGCCGAGGAACCGCGTCACGGCGGCGCGCTCCGCGGCGGTCAGGGAGTCGGCTGCGCGCGCGACCCCGCCGATCATGGGCATCAGCTCGGCCATCGCCCGCCCGACGGAGGCGGGCCGCGGGACGACGACGACGCGGCGACGGTCGTGCGGGTGCGGACGGCGGTCGACGTGGCCGACCTCGACGAGCCGGTCGACCACGAGCGTCGCGGCGGCGGTCGAGACCCCGAGGCGGCCGGCGAGCTCCGTGGGCGACAGCGATCCCTCCTGGATGAGGTGCTCCATCGCCTTCATGTCGGTGGGGTTGACCTCGAGCACGCCGCCGAGCCGGCGCTCGAAGTGGGCGGCGAGGCCCAGCACGTCGCGGAGGATCCGGCCGAGCTCGCCGGCCTCGCCCGCCTCGGCGGGGACGCCCGTGCCGGGTGCCGGGAGGGTGGCGGGCGCGTCCGGATCGGGGAGGGGACGGGCGCGCGGCATGCCCTCATGGTACGGCGGCGGTAGCTAAGCCGCTTGATCATCAGTAGGCTGACGATCACCGCACCCCTGGAGGACCCGTGAGATCCATCGCCCGCTTCGTCAGCGCCCGCCGCACCGCCTGGATGGCGCTCGTCATCGCGGCGGCCGCCGTGGCCGCCCTGTTCGCCTTCCTGCCGAAGGGCGAGGCCGACGCCTTCCCGCCCTCCGGCCTGCCCGAGTCGAGCCAGGCGCGGCAGGTGAGCGAGCTCCTCGAGCGGTTCCCGAGCGCGGACACGACCGTGGGGATCCTCGTCTTCAGCCGCGACGGCGCCGCGCTCACCGAGGCCGACCGGGCCGCCGTCGCCGAGCGCGCTGAGGCCCTGGCCGCCGACTCGATCACCCCGCGAGCCGTGGTGCCGCAGGTCAGCGAGGACGGGCGGGCGGCGCTCGTCGCCGTGCCGCTCGACGCGTCCGCGGTCGCCGACGACGTCGCCGGGACCGCCGAGGCCCTCCGCACCACGGCCGCGGACGGGCTGCCCGACGGCCTCGTCGCGCAGCTCACCGGCCCCGTCGGCTTCCAGGCCGACATCTCGGACGCCTTCGCGGGCGCCGACCTCCGCCTCCTGCTCGTGACGGTGCTCGTGGTCGCGGTGCTGCTCATCGTCACGTACCGGAGCCCCGTGCTCTGGATCGTGCCGCTCGTCGTGGTCGGCGCCGCCGACGGCCTGGCGCGCGTGGTCGTCACGGCCCTCGCGGATCCGCTCGGGATCACCATCGACGCGTCGATCGGCGGGATCCTCTCGGTGCTCGTCTTCGGCGCCGGGACGAACTACGCGCTGCTGCTCGTGGCGCGCTACCGCGAGGAGCTGACGCGCCAGGAGGACCGCCACGCGGCGATGCTCACGGCGGTGACGAGCGCGGGGCCCGCCATCGCGGCGAGCGGCGGCACGGTCGCGCTGAGCCTCATCACGCTGCTGCTCGCCGAGCTCTCCGGCAACCGCGCGCTCGGCTTCGCGTGCGCGATCGGCGTGCTGATCGCGATCGCCGCGGCCCTGCTCGTGCTGCCCGCCGCGCTCGTGGTCTGCGGGCGGGGCCTCTTCTGGCCGTTCATCCCGCGCGCCGGCACCGACGCCGACCACGGCGGCAAGCCGGGCGTCTGGCGCCGGCTCGGCCTCGGGGTCCAGCGCCGCCCGGCGGTCGTGGCCGTCGTCGCCCTCGCCGGCGTCGGCGTGCTCGCGCTCGGCCTCGTCGGCGCGCGCGTCGGCCTCTCGCAGACCGACCAGCTGCTCGGCGAGCCCGAGTCCGTCGCGGCCCAGGAGGTCGTCGACGCGTCGTTCTCCGCCGGGCTCACCGCGCAGACCGTGGTGCTCGCGCCGGATGCGGCGGCCGCCGACGCGGTCGCCACGGCCGAGTCCGTCCCCGGCGTCGCGGGCGCCCGCGCGGGCGAGTCCGCGGAGGGCCGCACCCGCATCGACGTCCAGCTCGACGCCGAGCCCGAGAGCGCCGCGGCCTTCGCCGCGGTGCAGGACCTCCGCGACGCCTACGCGGCCGCGCCCGGCGCCGAGTCCGAGACGCTCGTGGGCGGCAGCGACGCCACGGCCGCCGACACCGCTGCGTCGTCCGAGCGCGACCAGGGGCTGATCATCCCGATCATCCTGGCCATCGTGTTCGTGATCCTCGGCCTCCTCCTGCGCTCGCTCGTGGCGCCGGTGCTCCTCATCGCGAGCGTGCTGGCCACGTTCTTCGCGAGCCTCGGCGCCGCCAACGTGCTCTTCCAGCAGGTGCTCGGGTTCCCGGCGTTCGACGCGAACGTCGTGCTGTTCGCGTTCCTCTTCCTGGTGGCGCTGGGCGTCGACTACAACATCTTCCTCGTGACCCGGGCCCGCGAGGAGCGGCGCCGGCACGGCACGCGCGAGGGCATGGTGCGCGCGCTGGCGTCCACCGGCGGCGTGATCACGAGCGCGGGCATCCTGCTCGCCGCGGTCTTCGCGGTGCTCGGCGTGCTGCCCGTGGTGGCGCTCACGCAGATCGGCGTCATCGTCTGCATCGGCGTGCTGCTCGACACGCTCGTGGTGCGGACGCTCCTCGTGCCGGCGCTCGTGTTCCTGCTCGGGGACCGGTTCTGGTGGCCGTCGCACCGCGGCGCGCGGCACCGTGAGACGGTGGACGCATGAGACTCGCCGAGGCGCTGATGGACCGGTCCGACCTGCAGAGGCGCGTCGAGTCGTTGCGGAGCAGGATCCAGGCGACCGCGCGCTACCAGGAGGGCGAGGATCCCGCGGAGGACGCGGCCGCGCTGCTCGCGGAGGCGGTCGAGGTGGTCGACCTGCTGGCGGCGCTCGTGACGCGGATCAACCTCACCAACACGGCCGCCCGGCTCGACGACGGCACGCCGCTCACCTCGGCGCTCGCCCGACGCGATGCGCTGCGGACGCGGCACGGGATCCTCACGGCCGCGGCCGACGCCGCCTCCGGCCGCACGGGCGGGGGCATGTCCGCCGGCTACGCGCCGCGGCAGATGCGGAGCGAGCTGCGGCAGATCGCGGCGCTGCCCATCCGCGAGGTGCGCGACCGGGCCGACGACGCGGCGCGCGAGCTCCGGGAGCTCGACGCGCGGATCCAGCGGGCGAACTGGGAGGTGGAGCTGGTCGAGGAGGCAGGCGGGCAGGAGGCGTAGGGGCGAGTCGGTAGTCGTCCGGAGCGGGCACACCCCGATGGATCAGCGGGCAACCTGATCCCCTGTGGCGCGGAGGGCAGCGCACCCGGCGAGAGCCGAGCACACGTCAGCCCCGCACCTCGCACCGGGAACGGTGCACGGGTACACCTCACCACCACGTGCCGGTCGGACGACGAGGGAGGGTTCGGGGACCTCGCCCCCACGCGCGATGATCGAGGGGCGCGTCGAACGGCGCCGCCCGTCCACCTCAGGAGCCCCCATGCCCGCACCCCGCCGCGCCCTCGTCCTCGTCGACGTCCAGCAGGAGTACTTCGCCGGCCCGCTCGAGATCCGCCACCCGGATCCGGCGGGCTCCGTGCGCGTGATCGCCCGGGCCATCGACGCCGCCACCGCGGCCGGCATCCCGATCGTCGTCGTGCAGCACGACTCCGGCGCCGGCGCGCCGGTCTTCGACCCGACGAGCGACGCCTACCGGCTGCACCCCGAGATCGAGTCGCGCCGCACGGACGCGTGGAAGGCCGTGACGAAGTCGAAGGGCTCGGTCTTCGCGGGCACCGACCTCGTCGAGTGGGTGCGCGCCGAGGGCGTCGACACGATCACGCTGGTCGGCTACATGACGAACAACTGCATCCTCGCGTCGTCGGTGGAGGCCGAGGGACTCGACATCGCCGCCGAGGTGCTCTCCGACGCGACCGGCGCGATCGCCCTCGCGAACGCGGCCGGATCCGTCGACGCCGCGACGGTGCACGGCACCCTCATGGCGCTGCTGCACTCGAACTTCGCCGCCGTCGCGACGACCGACGCGTGGATCGAGGCGGTCGCCGCCGGCGAGCCGCTCCCGAAGGACGACCTCGGCAGCTCGGCGACCGCGGGCGCGGCGCGCACGGCCGGCTGATCCCGCTCGGCGCGCGGCGGCCCGGGCCCGCGGATCACTCGGCCGCGTCGCGCAGCTCCTCGACGGTGGCGCTGCAGGTGGCCGTGGCGCCGTCGCCCGTGGCGATCTGCTCGGTCACCACGACGGCGCCGACGAGGATCCGGCACGTCACGTCGCCGGTCTCCGCCACCGCCGGGTCGATGTGGCCGACCGCGCTCACGGAGAACATCGCCATGTCGAAGGCCGTGGTGTCCGGGATGACGACCTCGCGGGTGAACGGGAGCGGCTGGTCGGACGCCTGCTCGGATCCCGCCGTGCCGCCGACCGTCGTGGTCCAGAGCACGCCCGCGGTGGTCGTGCCGTCGGTGCCGCCCACCTGGTACGTCACCCGCACCTCGTCGGCCGCCTCCGCCGACGACCGCGCCTCGGACTCCCGCACCGCGCCCGTGATGGCCGTGACGATGCCCGCCGTGTAGACGATCGCGAGCACGATCGAGAGCACCAGCGCGATCGCGCTCAGCACGAGGCCGCCGAGCGCCATGCCCCGCGGCCGGTCCTTGAGGAGCAGCCCGATGATCCCGAGCACGATGCCGACGATCGCGAGGAACCCCGACACGTAGTTGAGGAGCGGGATGACCGACCCGACGAGCGACAGCCCGCCCACGATGAGCGCGGCGACGCCGACGCCGTTGGACGTCCTCCGCTCACGGGGCGCGGTCGGCTCGGGCTCGGGGGCGTAGCGGAAGGTCATGCATCGACCCTGGCAGGCATCCCGGCGGATCCGGCCGCCGCGGGGTCACGATCCCGCGACGGCCGGCTGCGCGCCTCAGCCCGCGAGTGCGTCCGCCACCGGCGTCAGCGGCATCTCGAGCGCCGCCGCCACGTGCGAGTTGGTGACGTGCCCGTCGTGCACGTTGAGGCCGAGGGCCAACGCCGGATCCTCCGCGAGGGCCCTCTTCCACCCCTTCTCCGCGAGCGCGATCACGTACGGCAGCGTCGCGTTCGTGAGCGCGCGCGTCGAGGTCTCCGGCACCGCGCCCGGCATGTTGGCCACGCAGTAGTAGACGCTGTCGTGCACCGCGAAGGTGGGATCGTCGTGCGTGGTGGGGCGGGATCCCTCGAAGCAGCCGCCCTGGTCGATGGCGATGTCGACGAGCACGGAGCCCTTCTTCATGGTCGCGACCATCGCGTCGGTCACGAGCTTCGGGGCCTGGGCGCCGGGGATGAGGACCGAGCCGATGACGAGATCCGCATCGCGAAGCTGCGCCGCGATCTCGTAGGCGGAGGAGACGCGCGTCTGCACCTGCCCGCCGAAGCGGTTCTCGAGCTCGCGGAGGCGCGGGATGGAGAGGTCGATGATCGTGACGTCGGCGCCCATGCCGAGCGCGTTCGCCGCCGCGTGCTCGCCCGCGACGCCGCCGCCGATCACGACGACGCGCGCCTTCGGGGTGCCGGGCACGCCGCCGAGGAGGATCCCGCGCCCGCCGGCCGCGCGCATCAGGTGGTACGCGCCGACCTGGGTGGAGAGCCGGCCGGCGACCTCGCTCATCGGCTGGAGGAGCGGCAGCTGGCGGTTGGGGAGCTGCACCGTCTCGTAGGCGATGGCCGTGGTGCCGGAGGCGACGAGCGCGTCCGTGCAGGGCCGGGACGCCGCGAGGTGCAGGTAGGTGAAGAGGGTCTGGCCGGCGCGCATGCGGGGGTACTCCTCCGCGATGGGCTCCTTGACCTTGAGCAGCAGATCCGCCGCGGCCCACACCTCGTCGGCCGTGGCGACGATGGTCGCGCCCGCCTCGACGTAGTCGGCGTCGGTGATGCTGGATCCGAGCCCCGCGCCCTCCTGCACGAGCACCTCGTGGCCGCGGCGCACGAGCTCGTGCACGCCCGCGGGCGTGGCGGCGACCCGGTTCTCGTTGTTCTTGATCTCGGTGGGGATCCCGACCTTCATGCGCGCTCCGTCTCGTCTCCCCGCGAGGTGCGGCCGGCGGCAGCGATGCGGGAGGGCGGGTCCCATGCTGGCCATCGTGCATTTCGAGGAGATGAAGTCCGTAGGATCTTCGGCGGCGGGCGTGCATCTGGTGCGATCCTGCGGAGCGGGAGGGCGGGCGGATCATGCCGACGAAGGAACTGCGGACGCCCGAGCCGCTCGATGCGGTCGACCGCAAGCTCGTCACCCTCCTCCGGGCCGATGCGCGGACCCCGAACAGCCGCCTCGCCGAGCAGGCGGGCATCGCGCCGTCCACGTGCCTGACGCGGGTGCGCGGCCTCGTGGAGCGCGGCGTGATCACGGGCTTCACCGCCACGATCGACGCCGACGCGGTGGGCGTGGGGCTGCAGGCGCTCATCAGCATCGCGATCCGCGCGGGCGCCCGCCACGAGATGGCCGCGTTCGCGTCCGAGATGCGCGAGCTGGCGGACGTGGTGCAGCTCTTCTTCCTCGGCGGATCCGAGGACTTCATCGTCCACATCGCCGTCCGCGACAGCGACCACCTCCGCGACTTCGTCCTGAAGCACCTCTCGGCGCACCCGGCCGTGGCGTCGACCCGCACGAGCGTGGTCTTCGACCACCACCATTCGGGGCCGGCGGTCGCGGACCCCGCTGACTAGCGCGCTAGACGCTGGGCACTCGCACCACGACACTGGGCGAATGTCACCAGACCACGACGGGCCGCATCCCCCGGAGAGTGGGAACCCCTCCGCGCCCGACCGCCCGGAGATCGTGTGCATCTGCGGATCCATGCGGTTCGCCGCCGAGATGCGCGCGGCGAACGCGGACCTGACGCTGAGCGGCGTCATCGTCGTGGCTCCGGGCGACGGGTCGGAGCCGGTCACCGATGCGCAGAAGGCCGCGCTCGACGCCGTCCATCTCCGCAAGATCGACCTGGCGGATCGGGTCCTCGTCGTGAACCCGGGCGGCTACGTCGGCGAGTCCACGCGTCGCGAGATCGCGTACGCCCGGGCTGCCGGCAAGCCGGTCGCGTTCACCGACCCGGCCTGACCCGCAGCGGTCGGGCTACTCCCCCGACTGCCCCGCGTCCGTCACCGTCACGTCGGTGTGCACGAAGTTGAGGTGCGAGCGGGAGGCCGTGGGGCCGCGCTGGCCCTGGTAGCGGGAGGCGTACTCGCCGGATCCGTAGGGCTTCTCGGCGGGCGAGGAGAGGCGGAAGAAGCAGAGCTGGCCGATCTTCATCCCGGGCCACAGCTTGATGGGCAGCGTCGCGACGTTCGACAGCTCGAGCGTGACGTGGCCGGAGAACCCGGGGTCGATGAAGCCGGCCGTGGAGTGCGTGAGGAGGCCGAGGCGGCCGAGCGAGCTCTTGCCCTCGAGGCGCGCGGCGACGTCGTCGGGCAGCGTGACCAGCTCGAACGTGGATCCGAGGACGAACTCGCCCGGGTGCAGGATGAACGGCTCCCCCGGCTTCGACTCGATGAGGCGGGTGAGCTCGGGCTGGTCCTCGGCGGGGTCGATGTAGGGGTACTTGTGGTTGTCGAACAGCCGGAAGAACCGGTCGATGCGCACGTCGATGCTCGCGGGCTGCAGCATCCCGGGGTCGTACGGATCGAGGGCCACTCGTCCGGCGTCGAGCTCGGCGGTGATGTCACGGTCAGAGAGGAGCACGGCAGGAGCCTACCGGCGCTGAGTGGCGCCCGGCCGGAGTCTTGCTAGGCTGTGGTCTCGACCCGGCCCGAGGCCGGTCGCGCGAGTGTAGTTCAATGGTAGAACTTCAGCTTCCCAAGCTGATAGCGCGGGTTCGATTCCCGTCACTCGCTCCAGATAGTTTCAATGCATACCGCCACCGCCTCAATGCACTTCACAGGACGGCAGCCAACCTTCTGTCCCAACCAAATGCGAGCACCCGACCCTGGTTCAGTACCTATGCGGCGCGCATCAGTTGTAGAGGAAACGTAAGCCAACCCTCTGCCAGGGAGATTCACTATCCGGGCACTTGAGACCCGTCGTTAGTGATCCATTCAAACGCCGAATCCCGGGATGCGCAACGTCTGCCTTCTGTGTCAGGCAGGTTTCCTGCATAACCAAACCAAATATCTCCTCGTCGCTCCGCTCGCCCCCAGACGTCGCCGTCGACGTCTCGCAGCGAGCCCCTACGTCGACGCACTACCCAGTACTCCTCGCGGTGGTCCTCACTTCGTCTTGCGTCGAATACGTGTCCGTTCTGGTCGTTTCGAAACGCTATAGCCTGGGATGTTGTCGACTGCACAGTGATCATGGCGCCATGATAGTTACGGGCTTCACGTTCGGCGACCGTACCGGCTTGGCGCGTCGCACTAAGAGACCCCCAAAGCGGGGGACGCTGCGTTGCGTCAGCAGCATTTACCCGTAGGGTGCAAGCACGCTAGTTAGAAAACGCGTAATCCGCACGAGACGGAATACTGGCGTATCGAATGCTTACACTAACAATCTTCAAAGATGAACTTTGAACAAAACAAGAGGATGACTGGTGGGCTTTACCCATTCCGCAAACTCCCTTGATGACCTCTTAGCCGCGTGTCTTCCCAGGCTTTTGGACGACGGCGACCAGGTGGAATCGTCCCGTGGACTAAGCAAGGAGCTGCGCGGAGTGTCGCTCACATTGACTAATCCTCTTGCCCGCATGAGTAGAAGTGCCAACCGCGGCAGGTTATTTAGCGCATTGGGAGAACTAACGTGGTACTTAGACGGAAGTAGCGATCCCGCTCATATTCTTTACTACTTACCACGTTATGGCGAAGCCGTAGGCGAGTATGGAGGCTCCTACGGCCCGCGCCTATTTGGGTTAGGTAATAATGCACAAATTCACGGGGTCATAGCTCAGTTGACGTCAAGCCCATCTACTCGTAAGGCTGTCGTTCAGCTTTACGATCGCGACGACGTCCACGGGAACCCAAGAGATGTGCCATGCACATGCACACTGCAATTTTTCGTGCGCAATGGCAGGGTCGACCTCATTACGTATATGCGGTCGAATGACGCAATTTTAGGCTTGATGCCGGACGTATTTGCGTTCACATTTCTTCAGGAACTTGTCGCCCGTTCGCTGGGGTATGACCTAGGAACATACACACATATGGTTGGCAGTCTTCACGTGTACTCGGAACGGGAAGCTGATGCGAGGGCGTATCTAGATGAAGGCTCCTTTCCGCTCTACCCCATGCCCCCCATGCCCCTACAAGACCCATGGGAGATGGTTCAACAACTACTAGACGCGGAATCCAACATGCGCAATGGCCTTCAACCCCTTTATCCAGATGATCCGTCATCCTACTGGCGCAATCTCGGGTTTGTTCTCGGGGCTTGGCGGGCGTTCAAAGATTCCGATAAAGAGACCTTGCGAAAGCTGCATGAAATGTTATCAACGACAGTATATGGAACAGCCACGCTCGAGAAATGCTATGCGTTGGGAGCACTTTAACATGCGTAAAAACTACGTCGCCGACTGGACTCGGCTCGACACTGCAATTAGGAAGTACGAGGCAACGACAGGGCCGCTTCCAGGTCTCGCAACACCAGACCTCCGAGATACGCTCATACAACAAATCATCGATAGCGAACAGCGCGTACTTTATACAGAGCGGTTGCGCAGTCGAAGACTGGACCCTAGCGCGACGAACCCTTCGTCTATAGGATTCGACCCCCTAAAGGCAGCCATTCTCCACAACGATTCCGGTGATTTGGACGAAGCCGCCTGGTTGGTCTTTCTGTATGTACATTTTGGAAAGCATAAAGTCGCAGGCTGGCGATACATTCGGGACACTTATAGCGCGTTCAATTCCGAGCCGTCGCGATGGTGGACATGGACTCGTATCGCGGCTGACCCAACGTCATTTCGTTTCTGGCTTGAAGAGCATCAACAAGATTATGCGCAGTCGCCAGGTCCAAGGGGCTTTGGTAATCATAGAAAATATGTCAGCTTAGACGCGCTTGGCGACCGCGGCACGGGCGCGGCAGTTGAGTCATACGTAAAATGGGTTTTAGATGCAGGCGGGGACCATAAAGAGAGATTTGAATCTCTTCAAGGGCACACACCGGAAGAGACTTTTCAAGCGGTATATGCATCGCTACGTGATGTCGTTCAGTTCGGACGTATCGCAAAATTCGACTATACGACAATGCTTGGTAAGCTCAACCTATTAGACGCCCGACCGCCACATTCGTACCTGGTCGGTGCCACTGGGCCGCTTACCGGAGCTCGGCTGTTATTGCGAGGAGATCCTAGAGCGGGAAGCGCGCAGGAGCTGCAGAGCGAGCTAGCAGCACTTGCACGAGCCATTGAGGTATCGGCCGACGTAATAGAGGATTCCATTTGCAACTGGCAGAAGACTCCTACTAACTACGTGCGCTTTTCAGCGTAGCCCCATCCCATCTAAATCTTCGAATTAAAGAACGAAACTGGTTCTGTCTTATTACTTGCGAGTGATGAAGTTGGCCTACTACTACGCCTGGCGATACTTTCTGTCTAGCTGCGTATGATATGACGGACCGCGTGGTCACACGCGAACTTCTAAATTCACCCACCCCTCGCGGTAACAGCGCAGTCTGTCCAAACTCATTTGCTTCTGTTTCGGATGCAGAAAGATCGTCAGCCACGTCTAAGTTGTCAAAAAAAGATCTTTCGCCGTCATGAAGGACTAAATGGCCTATCTCATGCACCAAGGTGAACCAAAAATGGTCTTCTGCGAGGTGGCGGGCGGTTAGGCCTATTATTCGACGACCGTCAGTCGCCTTAAATGCGACCCCGCTAAGTCGATTACCCTGCGTGGCAGGCAGCACCACCAGCGCCACACCAGCCCCGTTTAGCAGGGCGCGCAGAGGAGTGAGAAATTTCTCCGGATCACCAATTCTCGACAAGCGTTGAAGATCTGGCAGCATTGCATGCAAATCCGATTTACGCCACTGAGAAATCGTTTGATCACATGCTTCTATTTCAACTTGACGAAGCCATGCGGTAACGGCGAGATCGTCCGACGCGTAGGCACTAGACGTTCGGAATCTTGCGTCGGCAAACCGTGTCTTCCATAGGTTGGTCAGGTCATTAGTACTGGCCACACCGTAGAAGTCGAGTAGAGCTTGCGCCCGATCCTCCCATCCAGCGACATTGCCTATCCATCCGCGATTAATCATCTCCTCAACTGGCGAACGTTCTGCCAACGCGTCCGCATCAAGCAAACTTAGTGAGGTGCGGTAGTCGCTTTCTCGCGACGCCCAGAAGCGGGGCGTCGACCCGAGGAAATTTGACAATCTGATCGCAAGAGTCTCATCAACACTGATGTCACCATCCAGTAAACGACGTGTCTGCGGGTCCCCGATTTGTAGTGCGTCAGCGAGATCGTCGATTGTGAGCGACCGGGAAGATAGTATTTTGAGAATTGTCGCGCCCGGGGCCGATGCCCACTTGGGCTCGGAGTTGCTCATTGTATGCGAAGTCAAAATTCTTTCGCCTCCCATGCCACGATTTTAAGTCTGTTTACGCGATCCCAGTCAGGTTTACCATTAGGCAACCGCCGCACTGTAACATGATCGACTCTACAATCGAAGGCGCCCGTATCTCCTACGGTTATCCGCAAAGCGCTAGCGCTAGCGTCATCCAATATTGGTACACCAACGGGCACTTCGGTGATAGTGGCAGCGGCGCGCATGTCTGCGATGATGGTTTGAACATCAGCGAGTGCGGCCGAGGAGGGCCAGTCTCCGGCAGAGGGGTTCAGTATGCGTTGCCTCAGATCGTCCCCCTCGAAGCTTAATTCCATACCATCATCTTTGGACCCATGCTAGTGATCGGGGAACGGTCGGCGATCTGGGCACTCGCCCCTGTGCGCTCCTTATTTGGTACAGCATACTCTTGCCGCGCTTTGGCAGTGCGGCCAATGATGACGACGTCGTTTGAGGATCGTACGGTGCGGCACAGACTCACGGCCGGCTGGGTCACCCTCCATCGTTGACTTCCGCCCTCGGCCCTCACTAACCGGGAGACGAAGGGGGTGCAGCATGCTTACTCAGGAGTGGAAACGCGGACGGATGCGCGCAGATGCGACGCGTGCTTCTTTTTCAAAAAAGTAGGCGATGTTCAAGCTGCGCTTTGCGGAGCTTCAGCGGATCGCGCTGCTGACCTCCGCCAACAGCGACGCCATCCCCGCCTCCGCAGTCGCCGCATCCCCATCCCGGATCGCGAAAGCCACCTGCTCATGCGTGTCGAGCGCATGCGGCCGCGGAGTCCGCGGCATCAGCCCCTGGTGCGTGCGACCGCTGAGGACCTCCGTGATCACCTCGCGGAGGGCGCAGAACATGTCGTTGCCGCTGGCCTCGAGGATCAGGTGGTGGAACTCGATGTCGGCGGTGAGGAAGTCGACGAGGGCGCCGGCCTCGCCGAGGCGGCGGAGATCCACCGCGAGCTCGGCGATGCGCGTGCGCTGAGCAGCGGTGGCGTTGCGCGCGGCCAGTGACGCCGCGACCGGCTCGACCGCGCGGCGCAGCTGGGTGAGGGAGCGGAACTGGTCCGAGCGGCCGGGGCCGGTGAGGCGCCAGCGGATGATGCGCGGGTCGTAGACGTTCCAGCGGCTAGGGCCCTGCACCACGAGGCCCACGCGGCGCTTCGGCACGAGGAGCGCCATCGCCTCCAGCACGCGCACGCAGTCGCGCACCACCGTGCGGGAGACGCCGAAGCGCTGCTGGAGGTCCTCGATGGTGAGGCGGGTGCCCTCGGCGAGCCGCCCGTCGACGATGTCGCGGCCGAGATCCTCGATGATCCGCGTGGCCATCACCGTGGCGGCGGGGACCGCGCCGGCCGGGGCTGCGGCGGCGGGCGCCGGCCTCTGCTCCGAGGGTGGGGCTGACCGCGTCGTCATGGTCCTCTCCCGGTGCGCGTCGGCCGGCCGGCCGCCTCGATGAGCATAGGTCGCCGGTCGCATTCCCGACCTCGGCGCGCTCCGCAATGGTGTTACCTTTGGCCGGACGGCAGCCGACGAGACGGCACCGCCCGCGTCGACGAAGGAGTCAGCATGTCCGCACAGCCCCGCCACGTCGTGGTGATGGGGATCTCCGGATCCGGCAAGACCACGATCGCCGCCGCCCTCGCCGAGCGGCTCGGCTGGACCTTCGCCGAGGCGGACGAGTTCCACCCCGAGGCGAACATCGCGAAGATGACGGCCGGCACGCCCCTCACCGACGACGACCGCTGGCCGTGGCTCGAGGCCATGCGCGACTGGATGAGCGGCGAGGCCCGCGCCGGCCGCAGCACCGTCGTCACCTGCTCCGCCCTCAAGCGCACCTACCGCGACCTGCTCGACAGCGCGGAGGGCGACGTGCGCTTCGTGCACCTGTCCGCAGACACCGGCCTGATCCTCGAGCGGATGCAGACCCGCAGCGGACACTTCATGCCGGCCTCGCTGCTGCCGTCGCAGATCAGCACGCTCGAGCCCCTCGACAGCGGCGAGCGCGGCTTCGCGCTCGAGAACACGGGCACGCCCGACGAGGTCACGACCCGCATCGTCGACGAGCTCGGCCTCGTCGCGAGCTAGCGCCGCCGCCGCCGCCGCGCACCCGACCACCAGCCCCATGCACGGTTCATCAACGGAGAGAACATGACCATCGAAGACTGGACGCAGACCCTCACCGCGGGTCCGCTCCTCCTGATCGCCGCGGGCGCCATCGCCGTCCTGCTGATCCTGATCATCACGCTGCGCATCCACGCGTTCGTCGCGCTGATCCTCGTGAGCCTCGCCACCGCGTTCGCCACCGGGATCCCGACCTCGCAGATCGTGACCGTGCTCGTCGACAGCTTCGGCTCCACGCTCGGCACGGTCGCGCTGCTCGTGGGCCTCGGCGCGATGCTCGGCCGCCTGGTCGAGACCAGCGGCGGGGCGAAGACGCTGGCCGACACCCTGATCCGCGTCTTCGGCGAGAAGCGCGCCCCGTTCGCGCTCGGGGTGGCATCGCTGATCTTCGGCTTCCCGATCTTCTTCGACGCCGGGCTCGTCGTGATGCTGCCCATCGTCTTCTCGGTGGCCCGTCGCCTCGGCGGCGGCGTGCTCCGCTACGGCCTCCCCGCGGCCGGCGCCTTCTCGGTCATGCACATCTTCGTGCCGCCGCACCCCGGCCCCGTCGCGGCCAGCGAGTTCTTCGGCGCGAACGTCGGCATCGTGATTATCGTGGGCCTCATCGCCGCGATCCCCACCTGGTACGTCACGGCTTACCTCTTCGGCCTGTGGGTGGGCAAGAAGTACGTGCTGCCGATCCCCTCGCTCCTGGGCGAGGCCGACGAGCACGCCGAGTCGAACCCGCCGAGGTTCGGCACCGTGCTCGCCGTGCTGCTGCTCCCGCTGCTCCTCATCTTCATGAACACCGGCCTCAACGCGGCCTCCACCGGCGGGATCCTCCCCGAGGGCACGAGCGACCAGGCCTGGTACCAGGTGCTCCGCACCATCGGCGAGACGCCCGTCGCGCTGCTGATCTCGCTGCTGTTCGCGGCGTTCGTGCTCGGCCGGCGCCGCGGGATCGACAAGAGCGCCCTCGAGAAGACGCTCGAGTCGGCGCTCGGCCCGGTCTGCTCGGTGATCCTCATCACCGGCGCCGGCGGCATGTTCGGCGGCGTGCTCCGCACCAGCGGCATCGGCGCCGCCCTCGCCGACGTGCTCGGCGACCTCGGCATCCCGATCATCCTGGCCGGGTTCCTCATCGCGGCGATCCTCCGCATCGCTCAAGGGTCTGCGACTGTCGCGCTCACGACCGCCGCGGGCCTCGTCTCCCCGGCGATCCTCGCGGGCGACTTCAACGCGTTCCAGGTGGCGGCGCTCGTGGTGGCGGTCGCGGCGGGATCCGTGGTCGTCAGCCACGTGAACGACTCCGGCTTCTGGCTCGTCGGCCGCTTCTTCGAGATGGACGTCAAGACGACCTTCAAGACCTGGACCGTGATGGAGACCACCATCGGCGTGATGGGCTTCGCGATCGCGGCGGCGGTGTTCGGGGTGGCGTCGCTGGTCTAGGCGCGACCCTCGCCGTCGGCTCCGCGGCGCGTCCACGTCTCGCCGAACCGGTCGAACAGGATCCGCGTGTGCCGCCGGTCGGGCGATCCCTGCCAGAACTCCATGTGCACGGGGCGGATGCGCCAGAGGACCCAGTCGCCCGGATCCACGTCGGCGCGGGCCGCGGTCGAGCGCGCGGCCAGGTCGGCGGCGCTCTCCTCCGCGGTGGCCTCCTCCACGGGTCCGCGCACCCGCACCGCCCGCACCATCGGCTGCCACCAGAACGCGAGCGCCGCGGCCGGGGCCGTCGCGAGCTGCGCGCCCTTCGCCGAGGAGCGCGTGCCCGCGAAGGCCCAGCCACGCGGGCCGACGTCCTTGAGGATCAAGGTGCGCGCGTCGGGCAGGCCGTCCGCGTCGACCGTCGCGAGCGTCGCGGCGTGCGGCTCGGGCACGCCCGCGTCGGCGGCGGCGGTGATCCACGTGCGGAAGAGGGCCTCGGGGTCGGGCGGCAGCGCGTCGAGGTCGAGCGGCGGCGCGGATCCGGTGAGCGAGGGCTGGGCGCGCAGCCAGCGGGCGAGGTCGTCGGTGGGCATGGGCCCATCCTCGCGTGGGTGCCCCGATGCCCGGGCGGCGTCCGCCGAGCCTCCGTCAGACGGAGCGGCGGTCGTCCGTGCCGGAGGCCTCGGCGGCCGACCGCTCACGCGCCGAGCGCGCGGCGCGAACACCGGTGAGCGTCGTCGCGATGGCGAACGCGAGCGCGAGGACGAGGGCGAGCACGACGGCGACGGAGTCGGTGAGCATCTCCTGTCGGCGGAGGCCGAGGACCACGAAGAGGAGCACGATGCTCGCCACCGCGGTCACGGACGTCTGCTTGGTCGTGGCCATTCCGATCATCGGATCATCCCCTAGTTCATCGACGTTCCGGACCATGCTAGCGCCCATTTCCGCGCCTTGACTCCACGCCCGCGATCGTGGAATGCTGACGCCGGTCATGAATGGACGGGAATGCGCGGGGGCGGATTTCGCACCGGCATTCCATCACGAATCGGGGGAACATGAAGGAAAATGGGACGAGCCGTGGGATGCGGCTCTTCACGGGCGCCGCGGCAGCCGCGCTCGCATTCACGGGGCTGGCCGTCCTGCACACCACGACCGCCGCGCCGGCGAGCGCGTACGTGTGCGGGTACAGCGTCGAGAACGAGGACTACAAGTCGCTCTGGTCGGTCGACCTGCCGTTCGTCGGCACGGTGGATCCCTTCGGCGGCACCCGCCAGGTCGCGCACTACGGCAACTGCACGAAGAGCAAGCAGCGCATCTCGGTGAAGACCGCGTCGGGCAAGAAGTCCTACTGCGTGTCCCCCGGGGACACGCGCCTCGGCTTCACCCAGAACGGCAGCAAGGTCTCCGGCGCCACCAAGACCGGGACCTGCTGAGCGCCGTGGGCACGATGAGGAAGCTCGCGGCCTCGGCCCTGCTCGCCGGCATGCTGGTCGGCGGCTCGCTGGTCGCCGCGGCGCCCGCGCAGGCCGCCACGCCGTGCGGGTTCTACCCGATCACCACCGGCAGCCTCGGCGGCGGGGAGGACGGCCGTTACGAGAAGGCCACCTACAACAACTGCAAGTCGAAGCCGGCCAAGATCACCGTCCGCTATTACTACGCGAATCGCACCATCTGCGTCTCGCCCGGCGAGACGGTGCTCTACGCGAATCCCTCCCTGGGGGCCCTCGTGGGTGCGTCCTGGACGAAGAAGTACTGCTGATCCGAGGATATCGGGACGTCATTTCCACAGCATGAGGAAATAGGGCCGCCGCGGGATGTCGATCCCGCCGCGGCCCTATTCTCGTGTGACCCCGGGCGACGCACCGGGGACGACCGGCTGGCACCTGGGGCACCACCACGCCCGCCGCGCGCGCTCGCTCGTACTCCAGGGATCGTCGAGCCCGATCACCGTCGTCCCGCAGCGCAGGCACGGCCGGCCGGCGCGCCCGACCACCCAGTGCGTGCGGCCGCGACGGGGATCGCCCGTCGTGATCTGGTAGGCCGCCGGCACCGTCGCCGAGTGCCGCAGGGAGCGGGCGGCGAGGTCGACGAGCGGCGGGAGGTCCACGTCGCGGACGCGGGTCGCCGGGTGCACGCCGCGCAGGAAGCCGACCTCGTTGACCCAGAGGTTGCCGAGGCCGACCATCGGGCGCTGATCGAGGAGGGCGGCGCGGATGGTCTCGTCGGGCCGCGCTGCGAGGCGGGACACGGCGAGCGCCGGATCCCAGTCGTCGCGCAGCGGATCCGGGCCGAGGTGGCCGATGACCGCGCGCTCGTCGCGCGTGGGGATGATCTCGACCACCGGCAGGTCGATGCCCCAGAGGGTGCGGCCGTCGTCGAGGCGGAGGCGCACGCGCACCTGGTGCTGGATCCGCTCGGGCACGCGCTTGCCGGGGCCGGTGACCGTCCAGGAGCCCTGCATGCGCAGGTGCGTGTGGAGGGTGGTCGCGTCGTCGAGCCGCATGAGCAGGTGCTTGCCGTGCGTGTCGAACCCGGTGATGCGCCGGCCGCCGACCCGAGCGCCCGCCCGCGCGCCGGACCGCAGCTCGCCATCCGCGATGAGCGCCCCGCCGACCTGCGCGCGGAGCCGGGCCGCGAGGACGAAGACGGAGTCACCCTCGGGCATGGGTCGACGGTAGGCCGGACCACCGACAGGGGTCTGGGAGGGGCGTTTCCGGTCAGACCGGCGCGTGCGCGCGCGGGAGGTCGCCGGCCGTGGCGGCGTACCGCGACATGCGCCGGTGCTGCACGACCGCGAAGGGCACCGTGACGACGAGCAGGACGAGGCCGGCGAGGAAGAGGACGAGCATCCACCCGGCGGCGTCGCCGCGCAGGAGCGTGGGGACGAGGATCGCGACCAGCAGCAGCAGCGACTGGCCCAGCTGGAACGGCTGCAGCGTGCGGCTGAAGACGGCGAGGCGGGCGGCGCGCCACTCGAGCTCCGGCGCGAGCTCCTCGACCTTGCCCACGGCGCGCTGCGAGACCGCCTTCCGGTCCTCCGTCGACAGGCCCGCCGTGATCGAGGATCCCGACAGCTGCGCGCCGATGGAGACGAACAGGCACGTGAGCGCCGGCGCGAGCAGGGAGAGCTGGACCACGAGGGCGACGGCGTCGACGGTGTCCTGCGGCTCGAACCGGTCGAGCAGCAGCGTCCCGCCGAGGCTGACCACGAGCGCGATCACGAACACCAGGCCGATGAGTCGCCACTTGCGGCGGGCGGTGTCCTCGGTCCAGTCGAGGTCGATCGAGAGGGTCGGCTCGTCGGCGGCGAGGCGCGCGCCGAGCCGGCGCACCGCGGCGGCCTGCGCGCGGAGCACGAGGATCCAGCTGGCGGCGGCCGTGGCGACCGCGGCCACCGCGAACCCCAGCACCACGAGCGGCGAGACGCCGCCGACCAGCGACGCGACGGCGTGCACGACCACGGCGAGCGCGGTGATCCCGAGCCACACGATCACCCGCACCGGACGCCGACCCGTCCCGGCGGCGCGCTCGGGGTCCCGCCGCGACTGCAGCTCCAGCAGGCCGAGGCTCGGCGCGAACGCGAGCGCGAGCAGACCCGCGGTCAGCTGCGGCAGGACCGCGGCCGCGTCCACGTCGTCAGGGACGACGGCCGCCTGGTAGAGCCCGAAGCCGTAGAGCGTGCCGAGGCCGAGGATCAGCGCGACCAGGACGACCAGCAGGGCGATGCGGCTGCCGAGGCCGCCTGCCTGCGCCGCATCGGTCGTCGGGGTGGATCCGGGGGCCGTGCCGCGCGCGCTCATCACCCGACCGTATCGGCCGTCACGACCGCGCCCGACCGGGCGAGCTCGCGCGTGGAGGCGGCGTAGCGGCTGCGGCGCCGGTCGTCGATCACGATGTAGGGGACGAACGCGAGGAAGGCGACGCCGAGGACGATCGCGACGATGCCGAAGCCGCCGCCGAGGTCGACCCGGAGGAGGGTGACCACCGACACGACGACGATGAGCGCCGACGACGCCAGCTGGAAGCGCTGCGAGATGCGGGAGACCGCGGCGAGGCGCGCCGCCCGGTGCTCGAGCCGCGGCGCGAGCGGCTCGCCCTTGCCCGACGTCCGGCGCCCGACGCGCTTGCGCTCGGCCGCGCTCAGGTCGCGCAGGATCGACGCCGTCACGGCGTTCAGCGGGAGGACGACCACCGTGCTCGTGATCGCGGCGGCCGCGGCGGCCAGCTGCACGATCGCCGGCCACACCTCCGCGAGGCTGCCGCCGAGGTCGTCGAGGAACAGGAGCGCCACGACGGTGCCCGCGACCGCGCCGAGCAGGCCGGCCAGCACGATGGTCCGCACCTTGCGCCGGATCACCGCCGGCGTCCAGTCGAGGTCGGGGGTCGGGCCGACGCCGAACGCGCGCTCGTGAGCCTCCCGGGCCTCGGATCCGGCGCGCGTCCTCTGCCCGATCAGCCAGCTGGTGCCGCCCATCCCGACCAGCCCGGCGAGCATGCCGACCGGGATCCACGCCGGGACGCCGGAGAGCAGGGCGCCCGCCGCGGCCACGACGGCGAACGCGCCGGCGATGGAGGTCCAGACGATCAGCGCGACGGGCCGCGGTCGCGGTCCCGCGGCCGGACCAGTCGCCCGGTGCACCTCGAGCTGGCCCAGGGAGAGCGCGAGGCTGAGGGCGAGGAGGCCCGCCGTCGTGTGCACGGCGATCAGGACGAACGCGGCATCGTCGACGCCGCCCGCGACGCTGCTCCAGAAGCCCGCGCCGAGGAGCACCGCGGTGCCCGAGGTGAGGAGCGCGAGGAGCAGGACGAGCCCGCGGCGCCGCCGGGGCGGCAGCGGCGTGGAGGGGGTGACCGGGGCCGTGCCGTGTGTGCTCACCGATCGACGCTATCGGCCGCCGGCCGCGCCGACGACTCCCCAGGACGGGGCGGAGGCGCCCCTCCCCGCGCCCGGCTCAGCCGTCGAGCGCGCCCTCCGCGCGACGCGCGTCGGTCGCCGGCCCGCTCGACCAGGCGAGGTCCCGCGAGGCCTCGGCGTACCGCATCCGCCGACGCTGCTCCCAGGCGAGGAGCGGGATGAAGAGGACGAACAGGGCGGTCCCGGCGATGCCGAGCACCGCCCCGTCGAGGGCGGACCGCACGAGGAAGGGGAGCGCGGCGAGCCACATCAGGCCGATGACGCCCAGCCCGAACGGATGCGAGACGCGCGCGAACGCCGCGAAGCGCGCCGCCCGCCACTCGGCCTCGGGATCGAGCGGTTCGCGCGCGCCGAGCATCCGGCGGCTGATGCGCGTGCGGTCCGCCGCGCTCAGGCCGTGCACCAGGGGCGCCGCGGCGATCTGCAGCTGGATCGCGACGACCGCGCACGCGATCGCGCCGCCCGTGCACCCCGCCTGCGCCACCAGCGCGAGGATCTCGGCGATCCCGCCCTCGAGGTGGTCGCGCAGCGGGAGGAGGAGCACGCGGGCCACGACGGCCGTCCCGAGGACGACGGCGACGATCACCGCGACGCGGCGGCGGACGTGCGCGGCGGTCCAGGCGAGGTCCGGCGCGAGGCGATCGCGGAGGGGGATCGACGGGCCCGCGGCGTGACGCGCGGCGTCGTCATGCGGGGCGGCGTCGTCGCGGAGGAGGCTCACCCTGCGACGCTAGCGGCGCCGCCGGCCGGCACCGCAGCCCCAGGACGGGGCGCGCACCGGGACGCACCGGGCGCCCCGCCACCCCTCCCCACGTGAACGTCCGCTGGATCCTCCCCGCTCCCCCGCGCGCCCGCCCCCGTCGACCGCGCGACGGGCCACACTCGACCCACGCACCCGCGCCACGCGCGCGGTGCGCGCACCGATCCCGAACCCGCCAGCCGCGCACCGCGCGAAGGAGCACCATGAAGATCACCGGCCGCACCGTCCTCATCACCGGCAGCACCTCGGGCATCGGCCGCGGGCTCGCGGAGCGGTTCCACGCCGCGGGCAACCGCGTGGTCGTCGCGGGCCGCCGCCAGGAGCTGCTCGACGAGATCACGGCCGCGCACGACGGCATGGCGTCGGTCGTGCTCGACGTCGCCGATCCCGCGTCCATCACCGCCGCGCGCGACGAGCTCGCCCGGAGCCACCCCGACCTCGACGTCGTGATCACGATGGCGGGCATCATGCAGCCCGAGGACCTCCGCGACCCCGCGCACCAGGCCACGGCCGAGGCCATCGTCACCACGAACCTCCTCGGCACCATCCGCACGATCGACGCGTTCCTGCCCGGCCTCCTCGCGAGCGACGAGGCGACGCTGATGACCGTCTCCTCCGGCCTCGCGTTCGTGCCGCTCCCCCTCACGCCCACCTACAACGCCACGAAGGCGGCCGTGCACTCGTACACGCAGAGCCTCCGCGAGCAGCTCGCCGGGTCGCCGGTCGAGGTCGTCGAGCTGGTGCCGCCCAAGGTGCAGACGGCCCTCATGCCCGGGCAGGCGGAGGCGGGCGACGCGATGCCGCTGGAGGACTTCCTCGACGAGGTGATGGGGATCCTGCAGGCCCGCCCGGAGGACGAGGAGATCCTCGTGCAGGACGTGCACGGCCTCCGCTTCGCCGAGCGCGACGGCCGCCACGACGAGATGCTCGCGCTCCTCAGCGGGCGCGTGCCCGCCGGACGGTAGCCCGCCCGCGGCAGCCCGCCCGCCGCTACGTGCTCTGCCGCACCACCAGCGTCGTCGGCATGAGCGTGAGCGGATCCACGTCCTCCCCGCCCACGAGCCGCACCAGCACCTCCGCCATCCGGCGGCCGAACTCCTGGTTGGGCTGGCGCACGGTCGTGAGCGGCGGCACGGCCGACTTCGCGAAGTAGTCGTCGTCGAAGCCCACGACGGCGACGTCCTGCGGCACGCGCAGGCCGTGCTCGCGGAGCTCCGAGTAGACGCCGGCGGCCATCTGGTCGCTCGCCGCGAAGACCCCGTCGATGGGCTCGCCGCGCGCCAGCAGCGTGCGCATCGCGTCGGCGCCGGACGCGGGCGAGAAGTCGCCCACCGCGACGAGCGTGGGATCCAGCCCCGCGGCGGTCATCGCCTCGCGGAAGCCGCGCAGCCGGTCGATGCCCGCGGGCATGTCCTGCCGACCCGCCACCGCCGCGATGCGGGTGCGCCCGCGCTGGATGAGGTGCTCGGTCGCCGCCCGCGCCGCGCCCACGTTGTCGACGTCGACGGTGGGCGCCTCGCGGTCGTCCTGCCGGAGCGGCCGCCCGGCGAACACGACGGGCAGCCGGTCGCGAAGGCCGCTGAACGTGGCGTCGCCCGAGTGGTGCGAGACCACGAGCACCCCGTCGACGTTGCCGCCGAGCAGGAACCGCCGGGTCTTCTCCGCCTGCGCGGGCGAGGAGATGAGGAGCGTGAGGGTGTACTCGGTGGTCGCGAGGTACGTCATCGCGCCCTGGATGAGCGACGCGAAGAACGGGTCCGCGAACACCCGGGCGGTCTGCTCCGGCATCACGAGCGCCAGCGCGTTGGTGCGGCGCCCGGCGAGCGAGCGGGCCGCGCGGTTGGGCACGTAGTTGAGCTGCGCGATGGCCGCGTTGACGGCGGTGACGACCTCCGGGGCGACGCGGTCGGATCCGTTCACCACCCGCGACACCGTGGCCCGGCTGACGCCCGCGAGCTTCCCGACCATCTCGAGGGTGGGCGAGCCCTGCTCGGCGTTGATGGCCACGGGCCCTCCAGTCTGCGATCCGGCTGGGTCGAGTGTATGGCCGGGCCCCTACCCCTTCACCGCCCCGGCCATGATCCCGGATATCAGCTGCCGCCCCGCGAGCACGAACAGGACCAGCAGCGGCAGCGTCGCGAGCACGGCGCCGGCCAGCACGATCGAGTAGTCGACGTACCGCGCCGACTGCAGCTGGCTGAGCGCCACCTGCAGCGTCGGGTTCTGCGGCACCACGAGCAGCGGCCACAGGTAGTCGGTCCACGCCGTCATGAAGGTGAACAGGCCGAGGATCGCCATGGCCGGCCGCGCCGCCGGCACGCCCACGTGCCAGAACGTGCTGATCATGGAGGCGCCGTCCATGCGCGCCGCCTCGATGAGCTCGGTCGGGATCACGTCCACGAGGTACTGCCGCATGAAGAACACGCCGAACGCGGTCACGAGGGTCGGCACGATGACCGCGCCGAGCGTCCCCGTCCAGCCGAACTGCTTCATGAGCATGAACAGCGGGATGATGCCGAGCTGCGTGGGCACCGCGAGCGTCGCGATGACGAACACCATGAGGCCCTCGCGCCCGCGGAACCGCAGCTTCGCGAACGCGTACCCGGCGAGCGTCGAGAACGTGATGACGGAGACGCTGATGACGACCGACACGATGACGCTGTTCATGAGCGCCAGCCAGAACGGGACCGTGTCGACGACCTCGCCGACGTTGATCCAGAACCGGCCGCCCGGGAGCAGCGACGGCCAGGTGTCGGTGAGGGCCGACTTGTCGCTCGACCCCATCACCACCGACCACCACAGCGGGTACGCGCCGCCGACGAAGACGGCGAGGATCAGCCCGTAGGCGAGGAAACCGGGGCGTCGGTCGAGCCCGGTGCCGCCGCTCGGACGACGCCGGGGCGCGCGGCCCCCGTCGGACGCGGGCGGCTCGGCGACGGCGCGGGGCCGCGTGGCGGTGGCGGTCATGATGCGGACTCCTCATCGCGGGCGCCGGCCCGCTCCTCGGGAAGGACGGTCGGGGGCGCGGACGGCGCCGTGGTCGCGCCCGGCGACGGCGCCGCCGGCTGCGCTCGGAACCGGGCGAGCGCCCGGCGGGTGCGGCGCTCGGATCCCCGGGCCTCCGCGCCGGCGATGCGCCGCGAGAGCCAGAAGTTGAGCAGGCCGATGAGGACGATGAGGAGGAACAGGATCCACGCCACCGCGCTCGCCTTGCCGAAGTCCTGCCGGTTGAACGCGAGGTCCCACAGGTAGAGCACGGTCGTCTGGTACTGCCGCTGCGGGCCGCCGGGCGTCGAGCTCGCGGCGTTGAACAGCTTCGGCTCGGTGAAGATCTGCAGGCCGCCGATGGTGGCGGTGATGATCACGAAGATCAGCGTGGGCCGGATGCTCGGCACCGTGATGGAGAAGAACCGGCGCACCGCCCCCGCCCCGTCGAGCGCCGCCGACTCGTGCACGTCGCGCGGCACCGCCTGCATCGCCGCGAGCAGGATGAGCGCGTTGTACCCGGTCCAGCGCCAGTTCACCATCGTCGCGATGGCGAGGTGGGAGGGCAGCGTCTCCGTCTTCCACATGATCGGGTCGAGCCCGATCTCGGTGAGCACGTTGTTGACGAGCCCGTACTTCTCGCCGAACACGCTGCTGAAGATGATCGCGACCGCGACCGGCGTGACGATGTACGGGAGGATCACGCTCATCCGCCAGAACGTCTTCGCGCGGAGGTTCTGGTCGAGGATCGCCGCGATGGCCGCGGCCACCGCGAGCTGCGGGATCGTCGACAGCACGAAGATGCTGAAGGTGTTGGCGATGGAGTTCCAGAACAGCGGATCCGCGAGCTCGGCCGTGTAGTTCTCGAACCCGATCCAGTCGCCGGCGCCCGTGAGCAGGTTCCAGTCGTTGAGCGACACGACGAACGTGTACGCCAGCGGGAACAGCCCGACGAGCCCGAACAGGATGAAGAACGGCGCCACGTAGAGGTAGGGCGAGTACCGGAAATCCCAGGTGGACAGCCGCTGGCGCCAGGTGGGCGGGTCGGCGCGCCGGGAGCGCTCGGCCGCCGGGGCTCGGGGTGGCGCCGGGGGGCGCAGCGTGGTCGTCATCGATCCTTCTCTCGCGCGTCGGGGGAGGAGGTGCGGGCACCCGTGCGCCCGCACCTCCCGGGTGGACGACCCTCGCGGGCCGCCCGGCTCCTACTCCTCGACCAGCTGGCCGAGCAGGGTGATGGCGTCGGCCCAGGACTTCTTCCCGTCGGCCTTGCCGGCGTCGAGCGCCTGGATGGACGGGCCGAAGACCTGCTCCTGGATCACCGAGTCGTCGGGTCCCTTGAACTGGGCCTCGACGCCCTCGGCGCGCGCGGCGAGCATCGTGCCGAGCGGGGCCTCGTTGAAGAACGCGGTCAGCTCGCTCGCGCCGGTCACGCCCTCGGAGGTCTGAGCCTCGACGGTGCTCGGGAAGGGCCCGGCCGCCTGGAACGCGGAGGACTGCTGCGCCGGCTCGGTGAGCCAGGCGGCGAGCTCCGCGGCCTCGGCCGGGTGCTTCGACGTGGTGGGCACGGTCAGGAACGACCCGCCCCAGTTCGCCGCGCCGCCGGGGAAGACGTCCGCGAAGTCCCAGCCGGTGGAGGCGTCGCCGCCCGCGGACTCGGTCTGGCCCTTGACGACGCCGAGCATCCACGCGGGGCAGACGAACGTCGCGAAGGACCCGTCGGTGAAGGCCTTGCCGCCGCCCCAGTCCCACGCGGTCTGCGCGTCGGATAGGCCGGCCTCGGCGCCGTCGGCGACCTTGCCCCAGAGGGCCTCGAGGTCGGCGTTGCCCTCGACGTTGAGCTTGCCGTCCTCCGTGTAGTAGCCCTCGGGCTGCTGGTTCACCATGGCGTTCCAGATGAAGCCGGACTGGTCGTAGAAGGCCTTGCCGGTCTTCTCGTGGTACTGCTTGCCGACCTCGAAGTACTGGTCCCAGGTGGCGTCCTCGCCGCCGAACAGCGCGGCGACCTCAGTGCGCTCGGTGGGGAGCCCCGCCTCGCCGAACAGCTTCGCGTTGTAGCAGAGGCCCTCGGGTCCGATGTCGGTGCCGTAGCCGATGACGCGGCCCTCGGGATCCGTCGCCTGCTGGTACTTCCAGGGCACCCAGCTGTCCTTGACGTCCTCGATGCCGTGGTCGCGGAGGTCGGTGAAGGAGTCGGAGACCTGCATGACCTTGCTCAGCCAGCCCTCCTCGACCGCCTGCACGTCGGGGAGCCCCGCCCCGGACGCCTGCTTGGTCTGCCAGTCGATGAGGGCGTTGCCGCCCGTGTCGATGTTGGTGGCCTTGATGGTGACGCCCGGGTGCGTCTTCTCGTACTCGGCGTAGAGGTCGTCGAACCCCATGGCGTTGAACGTGGTGACGGTGAGCGTGATGTCCTCGCCCCCGGAGCCGGAGCCGGAGCCGGAGGAGCCGGCGCTGCATCCGGCCGCGAGGAGGGCGATCACCGCGGCTCCGGCGATGCCGGCCGCCGTGCGCGTTCGTGCTGTGTTCATCGAAGGTCACTCCCTTGTGCCTGGTCGAGCGTCGGTGCTCCCGCTGTAAGAGCGCTCTCACGCCGTCCGGCAGACCATATGCGGCGCTTTTCGGTCGTGTCAACCCTGCGCCGCACTTCCGTGGAAGCGCTCTCACGCCGTAGGCTCGCCGCATGTCGACGATGACGCCGCCCGCCGCCGCCCACGAGGACCCGGACGCCGGCCCACTCCGCTTCGGCGTGATCGGGGCCGCGGGCATCGCGACCTCGGTCGTCCCCGACCTGCAGGGGGTCCCCGGCGTCGAGGTCGTCGCCGTCCACTCGCGCTCCCGGTCGAGCTCCGAGGAGCTGGCGGCGGCGTGCGGCATCCCGCGGATCCACGACACCCTCGAGGCGCTCCTCGCCGACCCCGAGGTGGACGCCGTCTACGTCGCCACCCCGCACACGCTCCACCGCGCGCAAGCCGAGGCCGCGCTCCGGGCCGGCAAGCACGTCGTCTGCGAGAAGCCCTCGACCACCACGGCCGCCGACACGCGCGCGCTCGTCGAGATCGCCCGCGCCGAGGGCCTGCTGTTCCTCGAGGCGCTCTGGATGGTCTTCTCCCCCGGCTACCTCGCGGTGCAGGAGGCGATCGCCGCCGGCCGCATCGGGGATCCGCGCGCCATCTCCGTGGCCTTCGGCTTCGTCACCGAGGAGGGGAAGGGGCGCCTCTGGGACCCGGAGGTCGGCGGCGGCACGCTCCTCGACATGGGGGTCTACCCGCTCGCGTTCGCGCACGGCCTGTTCGGCACGCCGTCGTCGGTCGCCGCGGTCGGCACGGTCGTCGAGGGCGGCGTCGACACGGAGGTCGCGATCCTGCTCGGCTGGCCCGACGGCCGCCAGGCCACGCTCGCCTGCTCGCTCGTCGCGGCGCTGCCCACGGGCGCGACGGTCAGCGGCACGGCTGGCCGCATCGAGGTGGATCCGCTGTTCCTCGCCTCCGCCGGCCTCACGATCGTGCCCGCCGACGGAGATCCGGAGCGGCGCGAGCATGCGATCGAGGGCCGCGGCTACGTCCCCATGTTCCGCGCCGCCCGGGACGCGATCCGCGCGGGCGCCGTCGAGTGCGCCCGGATGCCGCACGCGGAGTCGGTGGCCCTCGCCGACTTGATGGACGGGATCCTCGCGGACATCGGCGCCCGTTGACGGGCGGGGCGCCCTCCGAGGAGACGTCCGAGACGGCCGATTAGGGTCGCGGAGGAGGCACGCGCCTCCACCCCTGCGGCACGTCGACGGAGACGACCCGACCCGGAACGACCCGAAGGAGAACACCATGACGCACGTCCTCGTGCTCGTCGGGAGCCTGCGCTCAGGCTCCACCAACCAGCAGATCGCCGAGGCGGCGGTGCGCCACGCCCCCGAGGGCGTCACGCTCGACCTCCACGCCGGCCTCGACCGCCTGCCCTTCTACAACGAGGACGTCGACGTCGAGGGATCCGTGCCCGACGCCGCCGTGGCCTTCCGCGACGCGATCGCCGCCGCCGACGCGCTCCTCGTGGTCACGCCCGAGTACAACGGCACCATGCCCGCGGTGCTGAAGAACGCGATCGATTGGGCCTCGCGCCCGTTCGGCGCATCCGCCCTCGCGGGCAAGCCGACCGCCGTGATCGGCAGCGCCTTCGGCCAGTACGGCGGCGTGTGGGCGCAGGACGAGGCCCGCAAGGCGCTCGGCATCGCCGGCGCGCGCGTGCTCGAGGACGTGAGGATGGCCGTCCCCGAGTCCGTCGTCCGCTTCGCCGAGCGCCACCCGACGGACGACGCCGAGGTCGTGGAGCAGCTCCGCGAGGTGCTCGACGCCGTGCACGCCTCCGCGGCCGCCGCCTGAGCCCAGCCGAACATCGGGGCCGAGTGCCCCGCGCACGACGACGGCCGCGCCCCCGAGGGGACGCGGCCGTCGTCATGCGAGCCGGGAGGCTACGGCTTGAGCACCACCTTGATGCAGCCGTCCTCCTTCTTCTGGAAGATCTCGTACATGTGCGCGGCCTCGCTGAGGGGCACCGTGTGGGTGACGAGGTCCATGACGCCGAGCGGGTCGGCCGGGTCCTCGACGAGGGGCAGCAGGTCCTCGATCCAGTACTGGACGTTGCACTGGCCCATGCGGATCGCGATCTGCTTGTCGAAGAGCGACTTCATGGGCAGCGGGTCGGCCTCGCCGCCGTAGACGCCGGAGATGGAGACGGTGCCGCCGCGGCGGACCGCGTCGAACGCCGTGTGCAGGGCCGCGAGGCGGTCGACGCTCGCGACGTCCATGACCTTCTTGGCGATGCCGTCGGGCAGGAGGCCCGCGGCCTTCTGCGCGAACGAGGCGGCGGGGCTGCCGTGCGCCTCCATGCCGACGGCCTCGACCATGGCGTCCGGCCCGCGGCCGTCGACCATCTCGCGCAGCTTGTCGGCCACGTCGTCGGTGAGGTCGAGGGTCTCGATGCCGTGGCGCTCGGCCATGGCGCGGCGCTCGGGGACGGGATCCACCGCGATGACGCGGTAGCCCAGGTGCTTGCCGATGCGGGCCGCGAACTGGCCGACGGGGCCGAGGCCCATGACGCCGAGCGTGCCGCCCTCGGGCACGTTCGCGTACTGCACGCCCTGCCAGGCGGTGGGGAGGATGTCGCTGAGGAAGAGGTAGCGCTCGTCCGGGAGCTCGGAGTTCACGACGATCGCGTTGACGTCGGCGAGCGGCATGCGGAGGCGCTCGGCCTGGCCGCCGGGGATGGATCCGTACATCTCGCTGAAGCCGTAGAGCGCGGCGCCGCTGCCCTGCGACTTCACCTGCGTGGTCTCGCACTGCGTGAAGAGGCCGCGGTCGCACATGAAGCAGTCGTGACAGGCGATGACGAACGGGACGACGACGCGGTCGCCGACCTTGAGCTTCGTGACGGCGCTGCCGACCTCCTCGACGACGCCCATGTTCTCGTGGCCGAGCACGTCGTCCTTGTCGAGGAACGGGCCGAAGACCTCGTAGAGGTGGAGGTCGGATCCGCAGATGGCGGTCGACGTGATGCGGATGACCGCGTCCGTGTCGTGCTCGATGCGGGGGTCCTCCACGTCCTTGACCTCGACGTCGTGGATGCCCTGCCAGGTGAGTGCCTTCATGCTGCTCCTTCGCTCTCGGGCGCCGTGCCCTCGTGGGGCAGGCGCTCCTCCACACAACGCCCTCCGGCGCGGTCCGCCAAGCGAAGGACAGGCGGCGTCCAGGGAACGGCGACGGCCGGGCGCGGCGCGATGGGGCGTGCAGGCGGCCGCGCAGACGATCCGCCCCGGGTGCCGGTCGTCCACGACACGACCGATCCGGGGCGGATCTGGAGGGCCTCGATCCGCGGTCCGGACTGCATAGGAGGACTCTCGACAACCCTCAAGCGCCCGAGCCCGCGATGGCCTCGTGCCTGCAGTGTCCTCCCCAGCCGGGGAAATCGACAGTGGGGTGACTCCGCTCCCGGCGGATCCACGGCGTGGGGGTCAGACGTCCCACCCGTGGGCGCGCTGCACGACCCGCAGCGCCTCGGCCGCCTCGTGCTCCGCGAAGGGGAGGCGGTCCCAGTGGATGGCGTCGGCGGAGATCCAGCCGAGCTCGGCGAGGGCCGCGGCGAGGTCCTCGATGTAGAGCGCGACGGCGTCGTCGGCGCCCTGGATGGCGTCGCCCGTGATGGACCAGCCGAAGTAGCCGGCCACGAAGCGCGCCTGCTCGGTGGCGCTGCGGGCGGGACCCTGGCGGCGAGCGGGGAGCGATTCGCTCGCGGACGACTGGACGAGGTCGCCCAGATCGTCGGCGCCGGTGTCGTGCATGGCGTCCCTCTCCCGGGCGACGCGCGCGCGTGACCCGGGGACCACGATGCCAGCACCGCGGTTCCCGCCCCAATGGGGGAGGAGGGGTTGACTCGGAGCGCCGCCAGGGACTATCGGACCGGCGGGTGATGCGGGGAGAGGCGGTACGGGAGGGGTCAGCGCGCGTCGTCGCGCGGCTCGTCCTCTGGGGGCTCGCGCATGATGAGCAGGCCGCCGGGGCTGTTGGCCGTGGTCATGAGCGCGTCCACCCACTTGCGGTTGATGGGCGGCACCCGGCTGCCGTGGTACTTGAACACCAGCGGGAGCGAGTTGTGCATCCAGATGGTGGTGCGCCCGTCGCCCACCTCCACGTCGTCGCGCCAGGAGAAGTAGAAGTTCTCCCCGCGACGCAGCTTGGCGCCGATGACGAGTTGCAGGTGCGCCAGCAGACGGTCGTCGAACTCCGCCGTCAGCGTCGAGTCGTACTTGAACGTGCCCATGATCGATCCCGTGTCCCCCTCGTGAGCTCTCGGGCCCCGCGCCGACGGAGAGGGGGCCTGAGAGCGGCGCTGAGCTTCGGCCGTGCCTCCCCACTATGCCAGCGTTGCCGCCCGGGATCGCGTCGTCCGGAAGGCGGATCCGCATGTGGTATTGGGCCGCGCCTGGGGAGGTGGCAGCGGCGAGCGAGGATCGGCGCCCCCGACGCGCACACGGACGCGGCGTCCGACGCGCCCGAGGCGACCCGCCGCCGTCTGTCAAGGGGGTAGGCGCTCCCCGCGGCCCGGCGAACGGTGGACGGAGAGCCGCGGTCGATCCGGACCGCGACGACGACGAAAGGGCCTCGATGTTCTTCCACAAGCAGGAGCTCCAGCACAGCGCCACACCCGACAAGCCCGATCCCATCTACGCCCGTCACCTCCAGGAGGTGCTCGGCGGCCAGTACGGCGAGATCTCCGTCGCCATGCAGTACGGCTTCCAGTCCTGGAACTCGAAGCTCCCCGGCAAGTACCGCGACATGCTCTACGGCATCGGCGCGGAGGAGTTCGGCCACGTCGAGATGCTCGCGATCATGATCGCCAAGCTGCTCGAGACCGCGCCGGTCGAGGAGACCGAGGAGGCGATGAAGGACCCGACCCTCGCGGCCGTCATCGGCGGCAGCGACATCCAGCACGCGATCGTCGCGGGCGCGGGCGCGCGCCCCGTCGACAGCAACGGGAACCCGTGGCAGGGATCCTTCGTCACGTGCAGCGGCAACCTGCTCGCCGACTTCACGGCCAACGCGAACGCCGAGATGCAGGGCCGGCTCCAGGTGGCGCGGCTGTACCACATGACCGACGACAAGGGCGTGAAGGACCTCCTCTCCTTCCTGCTCGCGCGCGACACCATGCACCAGAACCAGTGGACGGCGGCGATCGCGGAGCTGCAGGCCGAGGGCACCGAGAACCTGCCCGTGCCGAGCGACTTCCCGATCGAGCTCGAGGACCGGGACGTCTCGTACCAGTACCTCAACTTCTCGGACGGGCCCGCCGCGGCCGAGGGCTCGTGGGCGTCCGGCCCCGCGCCCGACGGCAAGGGCACGTTCACGTACCACGACGGCCCCACCTCGTCGGTGCCGATGCCGCCCCCGCCCGTCGGCAACCCGCTCCTCCACGGCACCATCCCGCCGAAGGAGCCGGGCATGCTGAAGAAGGCGGCCGACGCCGTCAAGGACGCCGTCACCCCCGAGTGATCCGCGTCGCCTGATCCGGCGGCCGGCCCTCCCGGGTCGGCCGCCGGCCCGCGTCCGCACGGACCGGGCCCCGCAGCGAGAGGACCGCATGATCCGCACCGGCACCCCACCCCACCCCGCGTCCCCCGTGCTCACACGCGACGTGGCGCCGGGCGTCCACCTCCTCGCGCACGCCCACGTGAACATGTACCTCGTCGAGGGCGACGACGGGATCACGCTGGTCGACACCGCGTTCCCCGACACCTGGCCGCACCTGCTGCAGGCCCTCGGCGCCATCGGCCGGACGCCCGACGACGTGCGCGCGATCGTGCTGACCCACGGGCACTGGGACCACGTCGGATCCGCCGCCCGCGCCGCCCGCGAGCTCGGCGCACCGGTGCACGTGCACCCCGGCGACGCCCACCTCGCCCGCCACCCCTACTCGTACCGCCGCGAGCGGACGCCGTTCGCCTACCCGCTGCGGTACGGTCGCGCGATCCCCGTGGTCGCCGCCATGGCCGCCGCCGGCGCCCTGCGGGTCGAGGGCGTGGAGGCCGTCACCGACATCGCCGCCGGTCCGCTGGACGTGCCCGGCCGCCCCGTCGCGATCCCCACGCCGGGCCACACCGACGGCCACGTCGCGCTGCACCTCCCCGACCGCGACGCGCTCATCACGGGCGACGCGCTCGTCACGCTCGACCCGTACACGGGCCGCACCGGCTGCCGCATCGTCGCGGGCGCCGCCACGGCCGACAGCGGCCGGGCCCTGCGCTCGCTCGGCGCCCTGGAGGAGACGGACGCGCGCATCGTGCTGCCGGGCCACGGCGCCCCCTGGACCAACGGGATCCGGGCCGCCGTCGCCGCCGCCCGCGCGGTGGGGCCGTCGTGACGGGCCTCACCGAGCTGTGGCTCGTGCGCCACGGCGAGAGCACCGCGAACGTCGCCGCGAGCCGGGCCGACCGGGAGGGCGACGAGGTGATCCGCGTCGACCACCGGGATCCGGACGTGCCGCTGTCCGACACCGGCAAGGCCCAGGCGCGGGCGCTCGGCCGGTGGTTCGCGAGCCGGTCGGACGTGCCGACGGCCGTGTTCTCGTCGCACTACCTGCGGGCCAGGAGCACGGCTGCGGTCGCACTGGCCGAGGCGGGCATCGCCGCGGAGGTGCGGCCCGACGAGCGCCTGCGCGACCGCGAGCTCGGGATCCTCGACCTCCTCACCTCCCGCGGCGTCGCCGCCCGCCACCCCGACGAGGACGCGCGCCGCCGCTGGCTCGGGAAGCTCTCCTACCGGCCGCCCGGCGGGGAGTCGTGGGCGGACGTCGCGCTGCGGATCCGCTCCTTCCTGCAGGACCCCGAGGTCGAGGCCGCCGACGGCCGCGCGCTCATCACCACCCACGACGCCGTCGTGATGCTCTTCCTCTACGTCGGCCTCGGGCTCACCGAGGCGGAGCTGCTCGCCTTCCAGACGCAGCACACCGTGGCCAACGCGTCCGTCACGATCCTCGAGCGGTCCGCCCCGCGCGGCCCGTGGACCCTCCGGACCTTCTCGGCCACGGAGCACCTCGACGGGCACGGCGCCCCCGTCACCGAGCACGGAGGAGAACCCGATGAGCGACGACGATGACGCCCGGCCCGACGCCCCCGCGGAGGTCGTGACCCCGGCCGGGCTGCGCGACTGGGCGCTGCCCGCGGCGACCGGATCCAAGTACGGCCGCGGCCAGGTCGTGGTCGTCGGCGGGGCCCTCCGCTCCCCCGGCGCCGCGATGATCTCCGGGCTCGCCGCCCTCCGCGTCGGCGCCGGCCGGCTCACGCTCGCGGTGGGCGCGTCCGTCGCCACGCACGTCGCGGTCGCCGTGCCGGAGAGCGGGGTGGTGCCGCTCGAGGAGACCGCGGATGGGCACGTCCGCGGCGCCGGGATCCGCGCGGCCGAGGACGACATCACCTCCGCCGACGCCGTGCTCGCCGGCCCCGGCCTCGACGACGCCGACGAGGCCGAGCGCCTGGTGCGCCTGCTCGCGACGCTCGTGTCCGACGACGCCGTCGTGATCCTCGACGCCTTCGCCCTCGGGGTCCTGCCCGCGTGCCGCGAGTCGGCCGCGCACCTCGCCGGCCGGCTCGTGCTCACGCCCAACTCGTCGGAGGCCGAGCGGCTGCTCGGGCGCGAGGCGGGCGACGACGCCGTGGCCGACGCCCGTGAGATCGCCCGGGAGTACGCGGCCGTGGTCTCGATGGGCGGCGTGGTCGCGGCGCCCGACGGCCGGGCGTGGACCATCGGCGCGGGCGGCAGCGGCCTCGGCACGTCCGGATCCGGTGACGTGCTCGGCGGCGCGGTGGCCGGCCTCTGCGCCCGGGGCGCGGATCCCGCGCAGGCGGCCGTGTGGGCGACGCACGCGCACGCGGCGGCGGGCGACCGGCTCGCCGTGCAGGTGGGCCCGCTCGGCTACCTCGCGAGCGAGCTGCTGCTCGAGCTGCCGCGCGTGCTCGTCGAGCTGGAGGCGTGACGCGTCCCCTCCCCAGCTCGGCGCGCTCGGGCATCCGCTGGGGATCCCGGCCCGGCCCGGTCGCCGCGCGCGGACGGTCGTAGGGTCGGAGCATGACTGATTCCACGTACACCGCACAGCTCGTCGGCCCCGAGGGCACGGAGGAGACCGAGGTCGAGCTCATCAACGGCGAGCCCGTGAAGAGCTTCGTCCGCGCCACCTCGCTCAGCGAGGAGGAGGTCGTGTGGGAGCTCGACGCGGAGGCGGACGGCTACGTGTACCGTCCCGCGGGCATCCCGGGCGCCGACTACTCCTGAGGCGCGGAGGCGTCGCGCTCCCTACAGGTTGAGGAACGCCACGCAGCACAGCACGCTGACGCTCATGGCGCCGAGCGACGCGAGCGTCCACGGCCGGATGGTCGGGTGGAACAGCCCGACCTTCCCGCCGTGCTGGCGGAGCCCCTTCCATGCGCCGATGCACTGCAGCGCTCCGCCGAGCAGCAAGGTGGCGAGGGCGGTGTAGAGGAGCGCGTCGAAGGAGTCCACCGCTCGGACGCTACCGGCGGAGCAGGCGGCCGTCGTCCCCCTGTTCGGGCGCGGACGGCGGCGAGCGGGCATCCTCGAGGCCGTCGGCCGCCTCGTCCCTCCGCCGTAGGATCGAGATCCCGCACGACGTGAGGAATACCGCATGAGCACCAGCCCGTCCACGCCCGCGACCGACACCGCCGCGATCGCCCGCATCATCGACCACACGCTCCTGAAGCCCGAGGCCACGCGCGACGAGGTCGCCGCGCTCGTCGCCGAGGCCGTCGAGCTCGGCACCTACTCGGTGTGCGTCTCGCCCTCGATGCTGCCGCTCGAGCTGCCCGCGGGATCCGACCTCAAGGTCGCCGTCGTCTGCGGCTTCCCCAGCGGCAAGCACCACAGCGAGGTCAAGGCCGCCGAGGCCGCGCTCTCGATCCGCCAGGGCGCCGACGAGGTCGACATGGTCATCGACGTGGGCGCCGCCCGCGAGGGCCGCTTCGCCGACGTCGAGGCCGACATCCGCGCCGTGCGCGAGGCCGTCCCCGCGCCGGCCGTGCTCAAGGTGATCATCGAGTCCGCCGCGCTCGACGACGACCAGATCGTCGCCGTGTGCCAGGCAGCCGTCGCCGCGGGCGCCGACTTCGTCAAGACGTCCACGGGCTTCCACCCCACCGGCGGCGCCACCGTCCACGCGGTCGAGCTGATGAGCCGCACGGTCGACGGGAAGGCCGGCGTCAAGGCGTCCGGCGGCATCCGCACCTACGAGACGGCCGTGCAGATGATCGAGGCCGGCGCCACCCGCCTCGGCGTCTCGGGCAGCGCGGTCGTGCTCGCGGGCCCCGTGCAGACGCCGGAGAACGGCGCGCTCGGATCGAGCGGGTACTGATGCCGGCGGACCGCCGCGCGCACCTCGCGGACCTCGGCCGCTTCATCCAGGCCTCCCCCTCGTCGTTCCACGCCGCGGAGGAGGGCGCCCGCCGGCTCGAGGGCGCGGGCTTCACGCGCCTCGACGAGCGCGACGCCTGGCCCACCGGTGCCGGCCGCCGGTTCATCGTCCGCGACGGCGCGCTCCTCGCGTGGATCCAGCCCGCCGCCGCGCTCGCCACCACGCCCTTCCGCGTGCTCGGCGCCCACACCGACTCCCCCGGCTTCAAGCTGAAGCCGAAGCCCACCATCGGATCCGACGGCTGGGTGCAGGCCGGCGTCGAGGTCTACGGCGGCCCGCTCCTCAACTCCTGGCTCGACCGCGACCTCGAGCTCGCCGGCCGCCTCGTCACGCGCGACGGCGCCCGCCACCTCGTCCGCACGGGCCCGCTGCTGCGCTTCCCGCAGCTCGCCGTGCACCTCGACCGCGGCGTCAACACCGACGGCCTCCGGCTGGATCCGCAGCGCCACATGTCCCCGATCCTCGGCACCGGCTCCCCCGCGGACGCCGACGTGCTCGGCCACCTGGCGGGTCTCGCGGGTCTCGCCGCGGACGACGTGCTCGGCTACGACGTGGGCGTCGCCGACACGCAGGCGCCCGGATCCCTCGGCCTCGACGGCGAGCTGTTCGCCGCCGGCCGCATGGACAACCTCAGCTCCGTGCACGCCGGCCTCGCCGCGCTCCTGGAGCTGGCCGCCGCCGACGACGACGCGGACGCGCCCATCGCCGTGCTCGCCGCCTTCGACCACGAGGAGGTCGGATCCGCGACCCCGTCGGGCGCCGCCGGCCCCATCCTCGAGGACGTGCTCGGCCGGATCTCCTCGGGCCTCGGCGCCGGATCCGAGGAGCGCCGTCGCGCGTTCGCGTCCTCCTGGTGCCTCTCGGCCGACGCGGGCCATGCCGTCCACCCGAACTACCCGGACCGCCACGACCCCGCCAACCGCCCGGTGCCGAACGGCGGCCCGCTGCTGAAGATCAACGCGAACCAGCGCTACGCGACGGACGGCATCGGCGCGCGCGAGTGGGCGCTGGCCTGCGAGCGCGCGGGCGTCCCGTACCAGGAGTTCGTCTCCAGCAACGCGGTGCCGTGCGGCTCGACCATCGGCCCCATCACGGCGACGCGCCTCGGGATCCGCACGGTCGACGTCGGGATCCCGCTGCTGTCGATGCACTCGGCCCGCGAGCTGTGCGGCGCCGACGACCCGGGGCACCTCGCCGCCGCGGCCTCCGCGTTCCTCCGCCCGGCCGCCTGAGCAGGCAGCCCGACCCGACAGCCCGACCCGCGAGCCGGCAGCCGCCCGCGACGCCGGCCGCGCATGACGAGGGCCCGACGCGATCCGCGTCGGGCCCTCGTCACGTGCAGGGGGATCAGCCGCCCAAGGACGCCAGCAGCGCGCGCATCTTCGTCAGCTGCTCGCCCTGCGCGGCCGCCATCGCGCCCGCGATGTCGAGCGCCTCGGTCGAGGTGCCGAGCTGCGACTCCCCCTCGGCCAGCTCGATCGCGACCTGGTGCCGGGCGATCATCCCCTGCAGGAAGAGCCGGCCGGCGTCCGCGCCGGACGCGGCCTTGAGCGCCTGCACCTCGGAGTCGAACGCGGTGTCGCTCATCTGCTCGGTGTCCGTCTGCGATCCGGTGCCGCTCGCGGCGCCGTCCTCGGATCCCGTGCCGGACTCGGATCCACCGCCGGCGACGCCGCCCGCCTCCTCGCGGTCCGCGGTGCCGTTGGCGCCGGACGCGCCCTCCTCGGCGCCCCACTCCTCGGCCAGCTCCGCGAGCGTGCGCGCCTGCGGGCCCTGCTCGTCACGGATCTGCACGGCCAGCTCCTCCGCGCCCTGGGGCAGGTCCCGCACCTGCAGCGCGGCCACGGCGAGCTCCACGGATCCGGCGGCGTGGTCGCCCATCTCCTCGGCGAAGGACAGGTCGGCGCGGTTCCAGCCCTCCGACTCGGTCTCCGAGGGCGCGGCCGCGTCGGCGCTCGGGCTGGCGGCGTCTTCGGGCGTGCGCGGGGGCGTCGAGCAGGCGGCGAGCCCGGCGGTGAGGACGATGGCGGTCGTGGCGGCGGCGAGCCGGTAGCGGTATCCCATGCGACGATCCTCCTCCACGGCGCGGCGCGCGGCGGCCCGACGATAGGTTCTCCCCATGCCCGAGATCGTCGACCTGCCGCATCCGGGCGTCACGCTCGAGTTCGGCGAGCCCGGCAGCCCCGTCGTCGTGCTCGTCCACGACGACCACGGACGCCTCCCCTGGCTCGACCAGTACGCGCTCGCGCTCGCCCGCGCCGGCTTCCACGTGCTCGTCCCCGACCTCTACGACGGCCGCGCGACCCTCGACGACGGCCTCGCGGAGGGCCTGGCCGCGCAGCTCGACGTGGGGTTCGCCCTCGGCACGATCCGCGACGGCATCGACTCGGCGCGGGCCCGCGGATCCGCGCGCGTCGGCCTCGTCGGCTTCGCGCCCGGCGGCTGGCTCGCCCTCCTCGAGGCGCAGGACGGCGGCGCCGACGCCGTGGTCGCCTACTGCGCGAGCCTCGGGCCGCAGGAGCACGGCGTGATCCCGTGCGCGGTGCTCCTCCACCTCGCCGAGCACGACGAGTGGATCGACGACCAGCGACCCGAGGCGTTCATCGGCCGCCTGCGCGAGCACGGCACCCCGGTCACCTCGCACACCTACCCCGGCACGTCCCCCGTGTTCCCCAACGCGAGCCTCCGCGACCGCCTCGATCCGGACGCCGCGGCCCTCGCCTACCGGCGCACCGAGGCGTTCCTCGCCGAGCACCTGGGAAACGCGTCCTGATCCAGTAGCGCATCCGCACCAAACCGGGTGCGTACGCGGTACGAATGTAGAGAGCCTGGGAATGTCCCGGCTCTTCCCTACCAGTGGAGGCACCATCATGAGCTCGTCCCCGAACCGCCTGCTCGGCACCGTCTTCGGCGCCGTCTACGTCCTCGTCGGCCTTCTCGGCTTCCTGTTCCCGCCGTCCAGCGGCGGCTTCTTCTCCGACCAGGGCGGCCTGCTGCTCGGGATCTTCATGGTGAACCCGTTCCACAACGTGGCCCACCTGCTGATCGGCGCGGCCCTCCTCATCGGCGGCCTCTCCAGCGTGGCGTCGGCCAAGGCCGTCAACTCCTTCGTCGGATTCGCGTACCTCGCGCTCGGCATCGTCGGCTTCTTCCTCGTGAACACCGACTTCAACATCCTCGCGCTCAACACCGCGGACCACTTCCTGCACCTCGGCAGCGCCGTCGTGCTGCTGATCGTGGGCCTCGGCGCCGAGAAGGGCGTCCGCAACCGCGCCGCCCGCGCCGCCTAGCCCGCAGCACCGCCGCCGCGCCGCTGCACCGGGCGCGTCACGCATCACCGCACGTCAGCACGAACAGCACGCAGCACCGCACCACCGCGGCGCCCGGGACGACGAAGGGACCAGCACGTGTCACTGCTCATCCGCCACTGGCTGGCCCTCGCCGCCCTGGGCGCCGCGCTCATCCACCTGGCCGTCGGTGCGGGATCCCCGCCCGCGGCCATGGTGGCCCTCCTCGTCATCGGCCTCGCCGAGGGCGCGTGGGCCGTCGCGGTCCTCCGATCCGACCGCCTCCCGCTCCCTGCTCTGGCCGTCGTCGGCGCTCTCGTGCCGGTCGCCGGCTGGGCGCTCCTCGTGACGGCCGCGGTCGTCATGTCCGCCCCCGGCATCACGAGCGACCTGCCTGCGATCCCCATGCTCGCCGCCACCCTGCTCGACCTCGTGGTCGCCGCGGTCGTCGGCCGCCACCTCCGCTCGCGCGCCGAGTCCGACGCGCAGGCCGTGTGCACGGCCGTCGAGGCGGGGTTCCCGGCCGACGCGGCGCTGGTCGGGTCCGGCGCCGCGCTCTCCGCGACGCCCGCCGCGACCGTCGTCGCGCCGGCCGCCGTCGTGCCGTCCGCCGCCGCGCCGTCCGCCGCCGCTGCCGCCGAGCCGGAGCCCACGGGCGGCCGCTACCTCGCGGGCATCCTCGTCGGGGCGTTCGTCGTCGCCGGCCTCGTCACGCCCGCCCTGTCGCTCACGCGCGCGGGCGAGTTCGCCGTGCCGCACGGCCAGCACAGCTCCATCGACCTCGACGGCATCCAGGGCGGGCACTCCGGCCACTGAGCCGTCGCCGCTCCGGGCGCCTGCCCGCAGGTCAGCCCGCGGGCGCGACCGCCGGCGTCACGCGGATCCGCGTCGCCTCGCTCATGAACCGCCGCACGTTCTCGTCGACGATGATGTCGCCCGGGCGCAGCGGCCGCGTGAGGTACAGGCCGCCGATGTCGGTGATCCGGCTCAGCGCCACGTACGTCTGGCCGGGGCTGAACACGCGCGCCCCCAGGTCGACGATCGCCCGGTCGTAGGTCTTGCCCTGCGACTTGTGGATGGTGACCGCCCACGCCAGCCGCAACGGGAACTGCGTGAAGTCGGCCACCACGTCGCGCCGCAGCTGCTTGGTGGTGGGCGAGTACGAGTACTTGTGCTTCTCCCACGTGACCGGCTCGACCTCGTGCACGACGCCGTCGAGCTCCACGTACACGTTCGTGTCGATGCGCGTGACGACGCCGACGGATCCGTTCACCCAGCGCTGGTCGACGTCGTTGCGGAGGAACATCACCTGCGCGCCGATCTTGAGGTCGAGCTTCTCGTCGGCCGGGTAGGTGCGGCCGCCGAAGTCGCCCGTGACGTCGGCGGTGGCGGTGAGCGAGCGGCCGGGCAGGCGCTTGAGGGCCTCGGCGTTGATCCGGTTGACGGTGTCGTTGCGGGTGGCGAGCGTGATGGCGCCGTCGGTCGGGGCCGGGCGCGCGCCCGCCGCGTTGAGCACGCCCGCGATCTCGGCCGTGACGCGACCGTGCCGCACGGCGTTCAGCATCTCCTTGAACGCCTCCTCGTGCTGCCGGTGGATCTCGGTGAGCTCGTAGATCCGCAGCTGCGCCTCCTCCCACACCTTCGCGTCGAAGAACCACATGGAGCGGTAGCGGTCGGCGAAGTAGGCGCGCTCGTCGCCGTCGCCCGGCACGGGGGCCAGCTGGTACGGATCCCCGAACAGCACCACCTGCACGCCGCCGAACGGCACGTCCTTCTTGTGGCGCGCCTGGCGGAGGCTGCGGTCGATGGCGTCCACGAGGTCGGCGTTGACCATCGACACCTCGTCGATGACGAGCGTGTCGATGGTGTTGAGGAGCTTCCGCAGCTCGCCCGTCTGCTCGATCTCCTCGTCGGCGATGACCCCGATGGGCAGCTTGAACAGCGAGTGGATGGTCTGGCCGCCCACGTTGAGCGCGGCGACGCCCGTGGGCGCGCAGATCACGATCTGCTTCTCGGTGTTCCACGACAGGTGCGTGAGGAGGGTCGACTTGCCGGTGCCGGCGCGACCCGTGACGAAGATGTGGTCGCGCGTGCCCTCGATGGCCTGGAAGACGGCGGCCTGCTCCGGGGAGAGGGGGACCGTGCTCACGCGGGGCTCCTGGCGGGTCGGGGTGGATGCGACGCGGATCGACGGCGGCGGCGCGGCGCGGATGCGCACTCGAATCTACCCCGGCCCCACGACGGGGAGGCGTCGATCCCCCGCCCGTAGGATGATCCGCATGCCGAGCCCCGCCGTCGACGCGCGCGGCGAGCTGCGTCGGGCGGTCGTCGCGTGGTCGCTGCTCGCGGCCCTCCTGCTCGGGGCGTTCCTCGGCACCGTCGCGTCGCTCAACCAGGGCACCTTCAGCGCGCACGGCTTCGTGCGCTCCTACCTCGACGCGCTCGCCCGCGAGGACAGCCGCGACGCGCTCGCGACGCCCGGCGTCGTGCTGCCCGACGAGGGCAGCCGAGCGCTCCTCGACGCCCGCGCGCTGCCCGGCCTCGCCGACGTGGAGCTGGTCTCCGACAAGCCGGCAGGCGACGGCGAGCGCGCGGTCACGTACTCGTACACGCTGCCGTCGGGCCCCGGATCCACCGAGTTCCGCGTGCGCCAGCTGCCCGCGGCGCTCGGCCTGTTCGCGCGGTGGGAGTTCGCGACGAGCCCCGTCGCGGCCGTCGACCTCGAGCTGCGGCACGCGGCCACGTTCACGGCCAACGGGATGGCGGTCTCCGCGACGGCCGGCGGCGCCGCGGCCGAGGGCGCCGGATCCACGTACCTCGTGCTCGCGCCCGGCGCGCTGGCGCTCGACCACGCGTCCGAGTACCTCGAGGCGGAGGAGGCCGAGGTCGCCGTCACGGAGCCGGGCAGCGTCGTGCCCGCGCGCGTGGACGCCGAGCCCACGGACGACCTCGTGGCGTCGGTGCAGTCGGAGGTCGAGGCGTACCTCACGCAGTGCACGACGCAGTCGGTGCTGTACCCGTCGGGCTGCCCGTTCGGAAAGACGATCCGCGACCGGATCACCGCGCCGCCCGTGTGGACCATGACGGCGATGCCGAAGATCGCCCTGCAGCCGGCGAGCGACGACCCGGCCGACCTCGACTGGGTCGTGCCGTCGACGGTGGGGACCGCGCACATACGGGTGCCCGTGCGCTCGCTCTACGACGGCAGCGTGAAGGACCTCGACCAGGACGTGCCGTTCAGCGTGAGCTGGCGCGTGAGCGTCGACGAGACGTCGGGCGTGCGGATCCAGGGCCTCTAGCCGCGGGCACCCTCCCCGCGCGTGACGGTGCGGCCCCGGGGCGACCGGGCCAGGATCGGGACGCAACAGGGTCGCTGCGACCGCGGGGATCCGTCACCCGAGGAGCGCCCCCATGTCCGCGATCATGAACCCGTACCTGTCCTTCCGCGACCAGGCGGCGGAGGCGCTCGGCTTCTACCGGGGGATCTTCGGCGGCGAGGTCGAGACCACCACCTTCGGCGAGGGCGGCATGAGCCAGGACCCGGCCGAGGCGGGCAAGGTCATGCACGGCCAGCTGACCTCCGGCGCGGGCTTCGTGCTCATGGCCTCGGACACCCCGGCGGCGATGGGCGTGCCGAGCGGATCCGCCATCACGCTCTCGCTCTCCGGCGACGAGGAGGCGGTGCTGCGCGGCTGGTGGGACGCGCTGACCGCCGACGGCACGATCGTGCTGCCGCTCGACATGGCGCCGTGGGGCGACTGGTTCGGCATGTGCACGGACCGGTACGGGATCGACTGGATGGTGTCGATCGCGCAGCCGGCGCCCGCGGCCTGAGCGCGCGTCCCGGACCCGGGCCGCCCTGGCCGCCGTGGCCCGCTCAGGCCCAACGGCCGCCGCGCGGGATGACGAGCGGCGTGCCCGAGACGGGATCCTCGATCACGAGGCAGGGCAGGCCGAAGACCTCCTCGACGAGCTCCGCGGTGACGATCTCGCCCGGGGCGCCCGCGGCGACGACGCGGCCGTCCTTCATCACGATGAGGTGGTCGGCGTAGCGCGCGGCGTGGTCGAGGTCGTGCAGCACGGCGACGATGGTGCTGCCGTCGCGGTGCAGGTCGGCGAGGAGGTCGAGCAGCTCGATCTGGTGGGCGATGTCGAGGAACGTCGTCGGCTCGTCGAGCAGCAGCACGGGCGTCTGCTGCGCGAGCGCCATCGCCACCCATACGCGCTGGCGCTGGCCGCCGGAGAGCTCGTCGACGTGGCGGGCGGCGAGGTCGGCGACGCCCGTCGCGGCCATCGCCTGCTGCACGGCGTCCTCGTCGGTCGAGGTCCACTGGCGGATGAGGTTCTGGTGCGGGAACCGGCCGCGCGCCACGAGGTCGGCCACCGTGATCCCGTCGGGCGCGATGGCGCTCTGCGGGAGGAGGCCGACGATCCGCGCCGCCTCCTTCGCCCGGTAGGACGCGAGCGGCCGGTCGTCGAGGAGCACGCCGCCCGCGGTGGGCGCGAGCAGGCGCGACAGGGCGCGGAGCAGGGTCGACTTCCCGCACGCGTTGGGGCCGACGATCACGGTGAAGGAGCGGTCGGGCACGGCGACGTCGAGCCCCTCGGAGATCACCCGGCGGTCGTAGGAGAGCGTGACGCCCTCGGCGCGGAGGCGGACGGGCGCTGGCGCGGCGGGCGCGGCGGGGGATGCGGCTGGGGCGGCTGCGGCGGTGTCGTCCACGGGTGGGTCTCCCATCGGGTCGGGGGCGGCGGCGTCAGGCACGGCGGGACGCCTCGCGGATCAGCAGCGCGATCAGGTAGGCCCCGCCCACGACGACCGTGACGATGCCCACGGGCACCGTCCCGGGCAGCGCGTGCTGGGCGGTGGAGTCGGCGGCGAGCAGCAGGAGGCCGCCCGTGAGCCCGGCGGGCACGAGCGGCAGGCCGGCGCTGCGCGTGAGCCGCCGGGCGATCTGCGGGGCCGCGAGCGCGACGAACGCGATCGGCCCCGCAGCCGCGGTCACGATCGCCGTGAGGGCGACCCCGAGGATCAGCAGGGCCAGCCGGGTGGGCTCGGCCCGCACGCCGTGGGCGCGCGCGGCGTCGTCGCCGAGCTCGAGCTGCCGGAGCGGCGCGGAGAGCAGCAGGATCGCGGGCGCGAACACGAGGAGGGCGACGAACGCGGGCAGCGCGCGGTCCCAGCCGACGAGCGCGAGGGATCCGGCGCCCCAGATCGACGCGGCCATCGCGACCTCGGTGCCGGCCTTCAGCAGCAGGAACGTGTTGACCCCGTGCAGGACGGCCGTGACCGCGATGCCCGTGATGATCAGCCGGAAGCCCTGCACCCCGCCGCGGTACGCGAGCAGGTAGACGACGAGCGCCGTGCCGAGGCCGCCCGCGAGCGCGCCGACCGCGGTGGGGAGGAAGGACGCGCCCGCCAGCGTGGTCACGATGAGCGCGCCCGTGTAGGAGCCCGTCGAGAACCCGATGACGTCGGGCGAGCCGAGCGGGTTGCGCGTGAGCGACTGGAAGACGGCGCCCGCGACCCCGAGGGCCGCGCCGAACGCCACGGCGGCGAGCACGCGCGGCAGGCGCCACTCGAGCACGATGGTCGACGCGAAGGAGCCGTCGGGGAGCACCATCGCGCGGATCACCTCGGGCACCGTGAGCGGGAAGTCGCCGCTGCCGAGCGCCACGAGCGCGAGGGCGACGATCGCGACGGCGAGCGCGGCGCCCACGAGCAGCTCGCGACGCCGCAGCCGGGTGCCGACGACGGGCAGGCGCACGGATCCGGGGATCACAGCGCCGACGCCCTCTGCCGGCGCACGAGCAGGATCAGCACGGGCGCCCCCAGCACGGCCGTCACGATCCCCGCGGGCAGCTCCGCCGGCCGCAGCACGACGCGGCCCACGATGTCGGCGGCGAGCAGCAGCACGGGCGCCAGCACGATCGTGTACGCGAGGATCCAGCGCTGGTCGGGCCCGACGATCCAGCGCGCGATGTGCGGGATCATCAGCCCGACGAACGCGATCGGCCCGGCCATCGCGGTGGCCCCGCCCGCGAGCAGCGTGACCGCGACGACCGCCACCGCGCGCACCACGACGACGTTCGCGCCGAGCGACCGCGCGAGGTCGTCGCCGAGCGCGACCGCGTCGAGGCTCCGGGCGATGAGCGCGGCCAGCAGCACGCCCACCGCGAGGAACGGCGCGACCGGGCCGAGCGCGTCCCAGCCGCGGTCCTGGAGCGAGCCCGACTCCCATGCGCGCATCGCGCTGAAGCCCTGCGGGTCGGCGAGCAGGAGCCCCGAGGTGATGCCCGCGAGCACCGCGCCGAGGGCGACGCCGGCCAGCGTGAGGCGCACCGGATCCCCGCCGCCGCGCCCCGCGGATCCCACGACGTAGACGACGACGGCCGCCACGAGCGCGCCCGCGAAGGCGAACCAGAAGTAACCGCTCACGGCGGTCACGCCGAGCACGCCCGTCGCGATGGCGACCGCGAACGCCGAGCCGGCCGTGACGCCGAGGATGCCGGGATCCGCCAGCGGGTTGCGCGTGACGGCCTGGATGAGCGCGCCCGCGACCCCCAGCGCGAGGCCCGCGGCGAGGCCGACGAGGGTGCGCGGGACGCGGAGGTCGAGGATCACGACGAGCTCGGCCGGGTCGCGCGGCCGCCCGGCGAGCGCGTCGAGGACGGCGCCGAGCGGGATGTCCCGGGATCCGATCGCGATGCTCGCGAGGCACGCCAGCACGAGCACGCCCAGCGCGAGCAGCAGTCCCGCCGAGCGCGGGAGGCCGCTCCGCGCCCGGCCCGCGGGGGCGTCGGTGGCGGAGGCGCGCGCGAGGACCCGGAGCGACATGGCCCGGTCAGCCTATCGTCCCCTTAGGTTAGGCTGCCCTTGCCTGGCGGGATCCACATCGGCCCGTCACCCCGCACCCGAGAGGCCCCGCACCATGAGGTTCCCCACCACCCGCTCCGCGCTCGTCGCGCTCACCGTCGCGACGCTCGCCCTCACCGGTTGCAGCTCCGCCTCCGACCCGGACGCCTCCGCCCCGCCGGCGTCCGGCTCCGCCACCGGATCCTTCCCCGCCACCGTCGACACGAAGTTCGGCGAGGTCACCGTCCCCAGCGAGCCGAAGCGCGTCGTCGCCCTCGGCTGGGGCGACGCGGAGACCGCGCTCGCCCTCGGCGTGCAGCCCGTCGGCGCGTCCGACTGGCTCGGCTTCGGCGCCGACGCGGACGGCGTCGGCCCGTGGGCGCAGGGCATGTACACCGAGAAGCCGCAGCTCATCGAGACGCTCGAGCCCTCCTACGAGGCGATCGCGGCGCTCAAGCCCGACCTCATCCTCGACACCAAGAGCTCGGGCGACCAGGCGCGCTACGACCGCCTCTCGCAGATCGCGCCCACCATCGGCGTGCCCGAGGGCGCCGACAGCTACCTCACCGACATGGACGACCAGGTCGACATGATCGCCGAGGCCCTCGGCCGCGAGGACCAGGGCGACGCCCTCCTCGAGGCCGTCGACGAGCGCTTCGACCAGGTCGCGGCCGCGCACCCGGACTGGAAGGGCAAGACGGCCACCGCCGCCACCAAGACCAGCGAGGGCTGGGGCGCCTACGCCGAGGGCAGCGAGCGCGTCGCGTTCCTCGAGAAGCTCGGCTTCGCGCAGAGCCCGACCATCGCGGGGATCCCCGTCAACGCCGGCGGCTTCTCGGTCGACATCTCCTCGGAGCAGCTCGACCTGCTCGACGCGGACGCGATCGTGGCGTTCCCGATCTTCATCGACAAGTCCGTCATCACGGACGACCCGCTGTGGCAGGCGATCCCCGCGGTGAAGGCCGGCCACGCGATCGTCCTCGACGGCGACGTGTCCTCCGCGTACTCGATCGGCACGACGCTCTCCACGGGCTACGCGCTCGACCAGCTCGTGCCGCTGCTGGAGGGCGCCACCAGCTGATCCGCTCCGCACGACCGAGGCCCGCCGCGCGCATCGCACGGCGGGCCTCGGTCGTCCTGGGCGGCTACGCGTCGAGCATCGCCGTGAGCGCCCGGCGGTAGTCCTCGAACGCCCGGCGTCCGACCGTCGTGAGCGCCAGGTACGTCGCCGGCTGCCGCCCCTCGTGCGTCTTCCGCACCTCGACGTAGCCGGGGTCCTCGAGCTTCCGCAGGTGCGTCGACAGGTTGCCGGCCGTCATGTCGAGGATCTCCTGCAGCCGCGGGAAGGACAGCGCCTCCCCCGCGTCCAGCGTCGCGAGCGCCGCCACGATCCGCAGCCGGGCCTGCGCGTGGATCACCGGGTCGAGGTCAGCCAAGGCGGGCTCGCAGCGAGCGGCGCGCGCGGGCGCCCATCACGGCGACGGTGATCCCCGTGACGAGGTACGCGCCTCCGCCGACGACGGCCATCACCAGGTAGTTGCCCGGGTAGCCCGCGAAGGGGGCGGCGAGCGCGGCGACCACGAGGATCGAGCCGAGCAGCAGCGACGTGCGCGAGTGGAAGAGCGCCGCGGTCGACAGCAGCATCATGCCGGCGACGAACGAGAAGCCGGACGTGTAGAAGATCGAGAGCAGGCGGCTCGGGGCGTCGTTGAACGCGAGCCCGATGCCGAGCACGTAGACCGACGTCATCGCCACCGACCAGCTGATCCCGTAGACGCGACCCTGCCAGCGCGCCTCGCCCGTGGTCTCCAGGCCCGCGGACCCGCGGATCCCGAGCACGATGCTCACGACCACGCCGACGCCGATGAGGCCCGCGAACATCCCGACGGCGACCGGCAGCGGCAGGCGCACCACGTCGGACCCGTCGATGAGCCAGAGGGCGATGTACCCGAGGATCCACGCGACGCCCCACACGACCTCCATGATCCAGACGAACGAGGTCTGCGCGTCGATCGCGACCCGCCGCTGGTCCTCCATGAGCGCGTGCATCTCCCGCGGGTCGGGCGCGGGCCCGTCGTCGTCGACCTCGTCCGTGCGCATCGTCGTGTCCATCTCCGCCTCTTCGCGGACGACCCTCGCCCGCCGGGCTCCCGCCCTTGCTACTTTGTAACGCAAAGTGCTTTGCCCTGTCAATGGCATCCGCGCGGATGATGCGCTCCCCTCCCGGGTCGTCCATGATCGAGACGACGACGCAGCACCCCCGGCCGAAGGAGCCCGATGCCCACCCCTCTCCGCCGGCTCCTGCCCTCACCGGCTGCCGCGGCGCTAGTGCTCGCGCTGGCCGCTTGCACGGGATCCGCACCGTCGAGCGATCCCGCGCCTCCGGTCGAGCGACAGCAGGCCAGCCGACCGACACCGTCGGCGGCCTCCTCCCCCACGCCCCTTCCCGGCGACGGGATCGAGCTCGCGGCCGGGGACGTCACGCGCCCCTTCGGCGACGGTCGCCCCGCGGGTCGCATGACCGTCATGGACATGGGCGGCGACGACGTCGAGTTCCGGCTCGCCGGATTCGACGAGGCCAGGGGCTCGCTCAGCCTGCTGCTGCTCGACGACGACTTCGTCCCCATCGAGGGATGCCTCCCCGACGACTTCGCCCGGGTGCTCTCCCTCGGGAACATGACGCCGGAGGACGGGGGCGGACTCGTCTCCCGCCTCGGCGGCATCTACGACCACTCGGTCGTGTCCGGCATCTTCACGCACATGATGCTGCAGGAGGGCGGCGGCGCCTTCCCCGCCGAGGGCACCTGCGACTACCCGATCGTCGCGGAGGCGGAGCTGACGTGGCACGCCCGCTGATCCCCGCAGCCGCCGGCATCGTCTGGGTCGCCGCGGCCGTCGTCTACGTCGGCACCGAGGCGATCGCCGCTTCCGCCTTCCCCGGTTACAGCTACTCCGCCAACTACATCAGCGACCTCGGCGTGCCCGAGGTCGCCGAGTTCCAGGGCCGCGCCATCGACTCGCCGCTGCACGCGGTGATGAACGCGGGCTTCGTCCTCCAGGGCGTCCTCTACCTGGTGGCCGCGGTCATCGCGACCCGCGCCCTCCGCGCCGGCCCGCGTCGCGCCTTCCTCGCCCTCGCCGTCGTGCACGCCGTCGGGATCACGGTGGTCGGCCTCGTCCACGGCAGCGCCTCGAGCGCGGCCAGCGGCATCGGCTGGATGCACGTGGTCGGCGCCGGCATGGCGATCATCGCGGGCAACGCCGCCTCGATCGTCGCGGGCGTCGGATCCGGCCGCGTCGGCGCCGCGCGCGCCTTCCGCACCGCGAGCGTCGCGCTGGGCGTCGTCGGGCTGGTCGCGCTCGTCGTGCTGCAGGCGCTCGGCGGATCCGACGTCGACGGGCTCTGGGAGCGCGGATCCGTCTACACGGTCACCGCGTGGGAGCTGCTGACGGGCGTCGCGGTGCTGGTCGCCGCCCGCCGCGCCCGTCGCGCCCGTCGCGACTAGCGCCGCTCGACCCCCTGCAGGGCCTCGAGGTTCCGGTTGTACGCCTCGAGCTCGGCGTCGCCGTCGCGGTCGGCCTTGCGGTCGTACCGCACGGAGTCGCGCGTGTCGCTCCGGCTCCACATGATCGCCGTGACGATCGCGAGGACCACGGTCGGGATCTCGCCGATGCTCCACGCGATGCCGCCGCCGGCCTGCTGGTCGGCCAGCGCCGACTCGCCCCACGGCCGCCCCATCGCGCCGAACCAGTCGGCGAGCAGCAGTCCGGTGCCCGTCATCAGCGACAGGCCGAAGAACGCATGGAACGCCATGGTCGCGAGCAGGAGCAGCAGGCGCATCGGGTACGCGAGGCGCACCTTCATCGGATCGACGCCGATGAGGTTCTGCGTGAAGAGGTACCCGACGATGAGGAAGTGCACGATCATCCACTGGTGCCCGATGTGGTCGGTCGTGGCCCAGCTGAACAGCGGCGAGTAGTAGAAGACGATGAGCGATCCGGCGAAGAGCACGGCCGCGATGATCGGGTGGCCCACGAAGGACGCGAAGCGGGAGTGCACGGCCATGAGGATCCACTCGCGGCCGCCGCGGCTGCCGTCCTGGCGCTTGCGGATGGCCCGCATCGCGAGCGTCACGGGCGCGCCCGGCACGAGCAGCAGCGGGATGACCATCGCGAGCACCATGTGCGCCAGCATGTGCGAGCTGAAGAGGTACTTCTGGTACACGTTCACGCCGCCGTTGGTGATGTAGAAGAGCCCCACCATGCCGGCCACCCAGAGGATGGTGCGGTGCACGGGCCACGCGTCGCCGCGCTTGCGGAGGCGGTGCACGCCGGCGAGGTAGAAGAAGACGCCGAAGGCGCACAGCAGGATCCAGAGCAGGTCGAAGTTCCACTCGGTGAGGTAGCGCATGGGCGTCAGCTCGGGCGGCAGGGGCTCGCCGGTGAGGATCTGCGCGGGCGTCGGATCCGGCAGCTGGGTCGCGACGACCTGGCTCACCGGCGGTGCGGTGCGGGCGAGGGCCGCGGCGACGCCGGACGCGACGCCCATGAACGCGAGCTCGGCCGTGACGAGCCACCAGAACGGCCCGCGAGCGGTGGATCCGCGCTCCTCGAGCCGGCCGATGAGCACCCGGCGGTACGCGGCGCCGAAGAGCCCGAGCGCGAGCAGCGCCGCGACCTTGATCAGCACGAGCAGCCCGTACGCGGTGAGCAGCCGGTCGAGCGAGCCGACGCGGATCTCCGCGCTCACGTACCCGGACGCCGCCACGACCACGAAGCACACGAGCGCCACGGCCGAGTAGCGCCGCAGCACGGGCACGAGCCGGTCGCCGTCGAGCGTCGACCGCAGGAGCACCATCGTGAGGAGCCCGCCCAGCCACACGGCCGCGAAGACGAGGTGGAGGCCGAGCGCGTTGACCGCGGCGTCGTGGCCCTCGGTGCCGCCCGCGTGGCCCTGCTGGGCCATGGGCACGAGGCCGCCCACGGCGATCACGAGCACGAAGGCGATGGCGGTGTGGTTGCGCACCGCGAAGCACAGCACCGTGACGGTCGCGGCGATCAGCGTGGTCGCGAGCCAGGCCTGGCCCACGGAGATCTGGGTGAGCACGAGCCCGAGGCTCGTCCCGAACTCCGAGCTGAAGGAGAAGGGCGTGCCCGAGACGCTGAGGAAGGTGAAGAACGCGGTGATCGCGGAGGCGACCGTCCAGAGGGCGGCGCCCGCGGCCGCGATGTCGAGCGCCCGGCCGTACTCGGGGCGCTTCCGGGAGAGCGCGAACGCCGCGAGCAGGAGCGCGCCGATGGCCGTGGCCGCCGAGATGTTGACCATCATCTTCGCGGCGGGCAGCCCGTAGCGGACCACCGGGCCGGCGTCCTCGAGGAGCTGGGGTGCGGCTCCTCCGCCGATGGCGAGAGCGGCCAGCAGGGAGAGGAACGCGACGATGAGGAGGGCGGCGGGCCCCGCGACGCGGAGGAGTCTGGGCATGAGGGGATCAGCCTAGCTCGCCCGTCCTGACGGGCGGCTGGCCACCGCGGGGCCTCCGCGCGACCGCCCGGGAACGCGACAGCGGGGACGCCGACCGGAGTCGGCGCCCCCGCTGGGCGTGTGGTGAGGAGGACTACTTGACGGCGGCCTTGAGCTTGCTGCCGGCGGAGACCTTGACGCCCTTGGACGCCTTGATCTCGAGGGGCTCGCCCGTCTGCGGGTTGCGGCCCGTGCGCGCGGCGCGAGCCGTCTGCTCGAACGCGACCCAGCCCGGGATCGTGACCTTCACGCCGTCGGCGACGTTGGTCGCGACGGTGGAGAAGAGCGCGTCCAGGACGCCGTTGACGGCGGCCTGGCTCTGGCCCGACTCCGCGGCGACGGCGGCAACGAGCTCGGTGCGGTTGAGTGACTTGTCAGCCATGGGTGTCCTCCTCGGACCTGGTGCCGTTCATCTCGAGCGGCCGTGTGGTGGATGGTGTCTGTCTACGTCAGCGGACCGTGCGAGCCGAAGAGGCCATCAGCGGTCCGTTCGGCCGTGCGGCCGCTTGGAACCTACCAGCTGGACTTCGTGATGCCCGGAAGCTCGCCGCGGTGGGCCATGTCACGGAAGCGCACGCGGGAGATGCCGAACTTCGACAGGTTGCCGCGGGGGCGACCGTCGATGCCGTCGCGCTGGCGGACGCGGACGGGCGAGGCGTCGCGCGGGAGGCGCTGGATGCCGGCGCGGGCCGCCTCGCGGCTCTCGTCGGTGCCGTTCGGGTCCACGAGGGCCTTCTTCAGCTCGAGGCGCTTCGCGGCGTACCGCTCGACGATGACCTTGCGCTGCTCGTTGCGGGCGATCTTGCTCTTCTTGGCCATGGTTAGCGCTCCTCGCGGAAGTCGACGTGCTTGCGGACGACCGGGTCGTACTTCTTCAGCACGAGGCGGTCGGGGTTGTTGCGGCGGTTCTTGCGGGTCACGTACGTGTACCCGGTGCCGGCCGTCGAGCGGAGCTTGATGATCGGACGGACGTCCTGCTGCTTGGCCATTAGATCTTCACCCCACGACCGAGGAGGTCCTTGACGACGGACTCGATGCCGCGGGCGTCGATGACCTTGATGCCCTTCGCGGAGAGCGTGAGCTTGACGTTGCGACGCAGCGAGGGGACGTAGTACGTCTTCTTCTGCACGTTCGGGTCGAAGCGGCGCTTGGTGCGCCGGTGCGAGTGCGAGATGTTGTGTCCGAAGCCGGGGACGGCGCCGGTCACCTGGCAGGTTGCTGCCATGGTTTCCTCCGTAGGTACCGTAGGGCGAGACCGCCCTACCCAAGATTTCTTGTCGGCACGCCCGTCCCCGGTTCTCGAGAGAGGGGGATCCGCCCCTCAGGAGGGGCGGCGGGCGCACATGCGAGCGGATGAGCCGCTCGGCCAAGGATCGAGGCTACGCGACGACACGCCCGGACGCAAGCCGGAGGCCCGGGATCATGCGGATGCGGGCGTCTCCGACGCGGTCGTGGAGGCCTCGGCGGAAGCCGCGTCGGCCGCTCGCCGGGTGCACTCCGCGCAGAGGCCGAAGACGTCGACCACGTGGCTCGGCGCCGTGAAGCCGTTGCGGGCCGCCACGTCGTGCGCCCACGACTCGACCTCGTCGGCCGCGATCTCCACCGTCTTGCCGCAGACGCGGCAGATGAGGTGGTGATGGTGGCCGCCCGTGTCGCACGTGCGGTAGAGCGCCTCGCCCTCGGGCGACTGCAGCGAGTCCGCGTCGCCCTCCGCCGCGAGGTCGCCGAGCGCACGGTAGACGGTGGCCAGGCCGATGGGGGATCCGGCGTCGTGCAGTCGCGCGTGGAGCCGCTGCGCGCTCACGAAGTCGGAGGACGCGTCCAGCGCCTGCCGCACGGCCTCGCGCTGCCATGTGTTCCGCTTCATGCCCGTGCCCTCCCGGCGGGCGATCCTCCCCGCCCCGACAGGGTACGCGCCCCGCCCGACGTCCCGGTGCGCGCCCGGACGGCGTCGACGGTCCGGCAGACCAGGTAGATGGCGAACGAGATGGTGGTGACGTAGGGGCTGATCGGGATGCTGCTGCCGAGCGCGAGCATGATCCCGCCGACGATGCTCATGAGGGCGAACAGCACGCTGAGCGACACGACGACCCGCGGCGTCGACGAGACGCGCATGGCCGCCGCCGCCGGCGTCACCAGCAGCGAGAGCACGAGCAGCGCGCCGACGATCTGGATGGAGACCGCCGTGCCGAGCCCGAGCAGCACCATGAACACGATGGAGAGCAGGCGCACGGGGATCCCGCGGGCGGCCGCGACGTCGGGGTCGACGCTCGCGAACATCAGCGGGCGCCAGACCACGGCGAGCCCCAGGATGACGACCGCGCCGATGGCCACGAGGTAGCCGAGCTGCGGGTTGTCGACCGAGACGATCTGGCCCGTGAGCAGGCCGAACTTGTTGCTCGCGCGGCCGTCGTAGAGCGCGAGGAAGAGGATCCCGAGGCCCAGGCCGAACGGCATGATGACGGCGATGATCGAGTTGCGGTCCTTCGCGCGCGTGCCTAGGACGCCGATGGCGATCGCGGCGATGAGGGAGCCCACGAGGGATCCGCCGACGACGTTCACGCCGAGCAGCAGGGCCGCCGCGGCGCCCGCGAACGAGAGCTCGCTCACGCCGTGGACCGCGAAGGCGAGGTCGCGGGTCATCACGAGGACGCCGATGAGGCCGCCCACGACGCCGAGCACGGCGCCCGCGATGATGCTGTTCCGCAGCAGCGCGACGAGCGCGCCGTAGTCGGAGAAGTCGAACAGGCGCGACCAGACGTCGCCCGCGTCCGCGAGCAGGTGGATCACGCGGCCCTCCCGTCGGACGAGCCCGCGCGCGTGGCCGTGCCGGCGTCGGCGCCGTGGAGGCCGTGCGGCCCGTGGTCGCCGTGCGCGTCGTGCTCCTCGTCGTCGTGCGAGTGGTGGCCGTGCGGGTCGTCGGTCGCGCCCACCACGACGACGCGGCCGCGGACGCGCACGACGTCGACGGGCGTGCCGTAGAGCGAGCTCAGCACCTCGGAGTCGAGGACCTCGTCGGGGGTCCCGATGCGGAACCGGCCGCCCACGAGGTAGAGGACGCGGTCGACCATGTCGAGCACGGGGTTGATGTCGTGCGTGACGAACACCACGGCGGCGTCCGTCTCGCGGCGGTGCCGGTCGATGAGCTCGCTGACCACCCGCTGGTGCCCGAGGTCGAGGCTGAGGAGCGGCTCGTCGCAGAGCAGGAGCCGCGGATCCGACGCGAGGGCCTGGGCCACCCGCAGGCGCTGCTGCTCGCCGCCGGAGAGCGTCGCGACCGGAGCGTCCGCGTACGCCGTGGCGCCGACCGCGTCGAGCAGCTCGTCGATCCGGGCGCGCTCGGCCCGGCGGCTGATCGGCAGCCCCCAGCGGTGGCCGGTGACGCCGAAGCCGACGAGGTCGCGGGCGCGCACGGGCGTGGACGCGGTGATGAGCTTCTGCTGCGGGATGTAGCCGATGCGCCGAGCACCGCGGCGCACCGGCTGGTCGAGGAAGCGCATCTCCCCCGACGTGAGGCGCTGGGCGCCGAGGACGGACTTCAGGAAGCTGGTCTTGCCGGATCCGTTCGGGCCGAGCACCGCGACGAACTCGCCGGGCGCCACGTCGAGGTCGAGTCCGCTCCAGAGGGTGCGCGCGCCGAACGAGAGCGTCGCGTCCCGGAGGCTCAGGACGGGTGCGCCGGTCACGATCCCCGGATCGCGGAGGCCACGGCGTCGACGTTCTCGGTCATCCACTCAACGTACCCGCTGCCCGCGGGCAGGTCGGCGGGGAGCGTCTCGGTGACCGGCACGACGGGTACGCCCGCGGCCCTGGCGGCGGCGACGACCTGGTCGGTCGTGGCGCCCGTGGTCTGCGCGTTGTAGACGAGCGCGGCGACCTTCTTCTCGGAGAAGAGCGCGAGCGTCTCCTTGAGCACGTCGGCGGGGACGTCGGTGCCCTCCTCGACGGCCTCGCTGAACTCGTCGGGCGTGCGGTTCTCCAGGCCCATGGCGCTCGTCATGTAGAGCGGGACGGGCTCGGTGATGGCGACGCCCTTGCCGGTGCCGGCCGCCTTCGCGTCGGCCTCGGCCGAGGCGATCTGGTCGAGCTTCGCCGTGAAGGCCTGCTCGTTGGCCTCGAACGTGGCGGCGCCGGCGCTGTCGGCCTTCGAGAACGCCTGCTCGACCTCCTCGGCGAGCTTCTTCATCGTGGGCACGTCGTACCAGACGTGCTCGTTGAACTCGCCCTCGGCGGGCTCCTGGTCGTAGCCGGAGATGTCCGCGGCGTTGAGGAGGACGGGGCTCTTGCCGCCCGGGAGGGCCTGGATCATCGTGTCGACGAAGTCGTCGTAGCCGCCGCCGTTCTGGATCACGACGTCGGCCGTGGAGAGGGCCAGCTGGTCGCGCGACGTGGCCTGGTACTCGTGCGGGTCCTTGTCCGGGCTGTCGATGATGGAGGTGACCTTCACGTCGTCGCCGCCGATCTGCTTCGCGATGTCGCCGTAGACGTCGGTGGAGGCGACGACCTCGAGGGCGCCGCCGCCCGAAGCGGACGCGCTGGCGTCGCCCGAGGGCGACCCGGATCCGGAGGCGCAGCCCGCGAGCGGGACGGCGAGGAGCGAGACGGCGAGGAGGGCGGTGAGGGGGCGACGGTTCATGGATCCGACGATACGGTACTGATAACGGTTGTCAGTACCACTCGGGTGCCGCTGTGGACTCGGCGGAGCGTCACTCCAGGAGCAGCGCCGGCTCCTCGATGATGCTGGCCACGTCGGCCAGGAAGCGGCTCGCGACGTCGCCGTCGACCACGCGGTGGTCGAAGCTCGCGCCGATGGTCGTGACGAAGCGCGGACGCACCTCGCCGTCCACCACCCACGGCTTCTGCTTGATCGTGCCGAGCGCCACGATGGCGACCTCGCCCGGGTTGAGGATCGGCGTGCCGGTGTCCATGCCGAAGACGCCGATGTTGGTGAGCGTGATCGTGCCCTGGCTCATGTCCGCCGGGCTCGTCTTGCCGTCGCGGGCCGTGAGCGTCAGCTGCTCAAGCGCGCGGGCGAGCTCCAGCAGAGACATGCCCTGCGCCTCCTTGACGTTCGGCACGACGAGGCCACGGGGCGTCGCCGCGGCGACGCCGAGGTTCACGTAGTGGCGGACGATGATCTCCTGGTCGGTCCACGAGGAGTTGACCGTGGGGTTCCGGCGCACCGCCCAGATCATCGCCTTGGCCATGATGAGCAGCGGTGAGACCTTGACGCCCGCGAAGTCGGTGGACGCCTTGAGCCGCTTGACGAACTCCATGGTGCGGGTCGCGTCGACGTCGACGAACAGGCTCACGTGCGGCGCCTGGAACGCGCTCTGCACCATGGCCGCGGCGATGACCTTGCGGACGCCCTTGACGGGGATCCGGTCCTCGCGCGCGTCCGGCCACTCGGGCGTCTCGATGTTCTTGAAGACGCTCGCCTGCTGGGCGGTGCGGATGACGTCCTCGCGCGTGATCTCGCCGACGAGCCCGGTGGCCTCGACCTCGGAGAGGTCGACCTCGAGGTCCTTGGCGAGCTTGCGAATGGGGGGCTTCGCGATGATGGGCGCGGCCGAGGCGGCGGGCACCGAGGCGGGACGCGGTGCGCGTGCGGCGGGGGCGCCGGCCTGCGCGCCGGGGCGGGCGGCGGGTCGGGCGGGGGCGGTCGCGCCCGGCTCGGGTCGGCGGCGTCGGCTCGCGACCTTGCCGACCGTGCCGTACCCGACGAGCACGGCGCCCGAGGTCTCCTCGGCGGCGGGGGCCGGCGGGGCGACGGGCTCGCGGTTCTCGATGGCGGTGTCGTCCTCGATCACCGTCTCGCCCGGGAGCGCCATCTGCGCGGGCGTCTCGGCCGGGCCGGACACGCCGGGCGAGCCCTGCGCGATCGCGATGATGGGCGTGCCCACCTCGACCGTCTGGCCCTCCTGCACGAGCAGCCCGGAGACGGTGCCCTCGAACGGGCTCGGCAGCTCCACGAGCGACTTCGCGGTCTCGATCTCCACGATCACCTGGTTCAGCGCCACCTGGTCGCCCGGCTGCACGCGCCACGAGACGATCTCGGCGTCGATGAGGCCCTCGCCGACGTCGGGCAGGGTGAACTCGGAATCAGCCATCGTGCGGTCCTCTTCTCCGTGCCGCGGGGGCGGCGGGGCGTCTTAGTAGGCGAGCGAGCGGTCGACGGCCTCGAGGATGCGGTCGGCATCCGGGAGGTACAGCGTCTCGAGCTTCGCGGGCGGGAACGGGGCGTCGAAGCCGGAGACGCGGATCACCGGCGCCTCGAGCGAGTAGAACGCCCGCTCGGTGACCGTGGCCGCGATCTCGGAGCCGACGGACACGTGGCCGGGCGCCTCCTGCGCGACGACCAGGCGGCCGGTGCGCTGCACCGACTCCAGGATGGGGCCGTAGTCGACGGGAGACAGCGAGCGCAGGTCGACGACCTCGACGCTCGTGCCCTCCTCGGCCGCGAGCTCGGCGGCCTGCAGCAGCATCGACACCATGGCGCCGTGGCCGACGAGCGTGACGTCGGTGCCGGAGCGGACGACCCGGCTCTCGTGCAGGCCGATGCCGGGCGCCGAGAAGTCGACCTCGCCCTTCGGCCGGTAGCGGGCCTTGGGCTCGAAGAACATCACCGGGTCGTCCGACTTGATGGCGTCCTGGATCATCCAGTACGCGTCGTGCGGCGTGCTCGGGCTCACGACGCGGAGGCCGGGCGTGTGCGCGAAGTACGCCTCGGGGCTCTCCTGGTGGTGCTCGATGGCGCCGATGTGGCCGCCGTAGGGCACGCGGATCACGACGGGCATGCGCATGGCGCCCTCGTGCCGGTTGGTGATCTTGGCGAGCTGGCTCGTGATCTGGTCGAAGGCCGGGTAGATGAAGCCGTCGAACTGGATCTCGCACACGGGCCGGTAGCCGCGCATCGCGAGGCCGATGGCCGTGCCGACGATGCCGGACTCGGCGAGCGGGGTGTCGATGACGCGGCGGTCGCCGAAGTCGCGCTGCAGGTGCTCGGTGATGCGGAAGACGCCGCCCAGCGGGCCGATGTCCTCGCCCATGAGCAGGACCTTGTCGTCCTCCTCGAGCGCACGGCGGAGGCCGGCGTTAAGGGCCTTCGCCATGGGCATGCTCTCGATGCCTGCGGGGGCTCCGTCGGCGGAGCCCGCTCCTGCTGCCGCCTCCGCGCGGTCGATGGTGTCGGTCATCGGGTCCCTCCCAGCGAGGCCTCGTAGCGCTCGAGCCACTCGCGCTGCTCGGCGGTGACGGTGTGCGGATCCGAGTAGACGTGGTCGAAGATGCCCGACAGCGGCGGGCCGGTCAGCTCGATCGTGCGGCGGCGGACGTCGGCGGCGAGGTCCTTGGCCTCCTCGTCGATGCCGTCGAACAGCGACTGCGGCGCGCCCTGCTTCCGCAGGTACGCCTCGAGGCGCGCGATGGGGTCCTTCGCGACCCAGCCCTGCAGCTCCTCGTCGGTGCGGTACTTCGTGGGGTCGTCGCTCGAGGTGTGCGCGCCGACGCGGTACGTGAGCGCCTCGATGAAGGACGGCCCGCGCCCGTTCCGCGCGTCGTCGAGGTGCTTGGCCGTGACGGCGTAGCTCGCGAAGACGTCGTTGCCGTCGACCTGCGTGCTCGGCACGCCGAAGCCGCGGGAGCGGAGGTAGAGGGGGGTGCGCGACTGCGTGGTGACCGGGACCGAGATCGCCCAGTGGTTGTTCTGCAGGAAGAACACCTGCGGGGTCTGGAAGCTCGCGGCGAAGACGAACGCCTCGCTCACGTCGCCCTGGCTGGTGGCGCCGTCGCCGTAGTAGGCGATGACCGCGGTGTCGCGGTCGGGGTCGCCGGTCGCCACGTCGCCGTCGAACGCGACGCCCATCGCGTAGCCCGTGGCGTGCAGCGCCTGCGAGCCGATGACCAGCGTGTAGAGGTGGAAGTTGCCCGCGGCCGGATCCCAGCCGCCGTGCGTGACGCCGCGCATGAGCCGGACGATGTCGACCGGGTCGATGCCGCGGATGAGGGCCACGCCGTGCTCGCGGTACGCGGGGAACACGTGGTCCTGGGGGCGGGTGGCCCGGCCGGAGCCGACCTGCGCCGCCTCCTGGCCGGTGCTCGGCGCCCAGAGGCCGAGGTGGCCCTGGCGCTGCAGATTGGTGGCCTCGAGGTCGAACGCCCGCGTGAGGCGCATGTCGCGGAGGAAGCCGCTGTGGTCGTCCTCCGTGAGTCGCTCGAAGTACGGGAGGAACTCCTCGGCGGAGTCGCTCGGTGCGAGCTCGCCCGCGGGGGTCAGGAGCTGGACCGTCACATCGCTTTCCGGCATCGTCCCAACCTACCGGCGCGCCGGGTGGCCCTCCGGCAGCCCCCGGACAATTCCCGCCGACGCGTTCAGTAGCTTCCGGACAGAGGCGGGCTCGCCGATGGTGACGCGGATCCCCTCGTCGGCGAAGGCGCGCACCACGAGCCCCGCGGCGGCCAGCTGCGCCTCGACCTCCGCGGTCGCGGTGCCCGTGGCCAGCCAGACGAAGTTGCCGTGCGGGCGCGGCACCACCCAGCCCTGCTCGGTGAGGGCCCGCCAGGCCTCGTCGCGATCCCGGGCGAGGACGGCGACGCGCTCCAGCAGCTCGTCCTCGTGCTCGAGCGACGCCAGCGCCGCGTGCTGCGCGTGGCCCGTGACCGAGAGCGGGATGGCGGCCGAGCGGGCGGCGTCGAGGATGCGCGGGTGCCCGACCGCGTAGCCGATCCGCAGGCCCGCGAGCCCGTAGGCCTTGGAGAAGGTGCGGAGGACGACGAGGTTCGGGTGGTCGGCGAGCAGGCGCATGCCGTCGAGGGCATGCTCTGGCGCGACGAACTCGCCGTACGCCTCGTCGAGGAGCACGAGCACGTCGCGGGGGACGGCCGCGAGCAGGCGCTCGAGGTCCTCCCGGCTGACCAGCGTGCCGGTGGGGTTGTTCGGCGTGCAGACGATGACGACGCGCGTTCGGTCGGTGAGGGCAGCGATCATGCCGTCGACGTCGTGCGAGTGGTCGGGCAGGTTCGGCACCGGGACGCCCGTGGCGCCGGCGACCGTGATGAGCGTCGGGTACGCCTCGAAGGAGCGCCACGCGTGGACGACCTCGTCGCCCGGGCCCGCTGCCGCGGTGATGAGCTGGGAGAGGATCGCGACGGATCCCGCGCCCGCGTGCACGTGGTCGACCGTGACGCCGAAGCGCTCGGCGAGCGCGGTGCGCAGCAGGGTCGCCCCTGCGTCCGGGTAGCGGTTGACGTCGCGCACCTGGTCGACGCGGGCGAGCACCGAGGGCAGCGGGTCGAACGGGTTCTCGTTGCTGGAGAGCTTGAAGTCGTCCTCGCCGGCGGGCTTGCCCTGGCGGTACGCGACCATGGCCGCGATCGCGGGGCGGAGCCGGACGGGGGCCGCGGGGTCGATGGGGGCGTGTTCGGGGGTCACCGGGCGATTCTAGGGGCGGGGCCCCGACGCGCCCATGGCCGCCCGGAGCGCGGTCTGGGAGGATCGCAGCATGTCCCGCTTCCTCGTCCGCGTCGTCATCAACGCCGTCGCGCTCTGGCTCACCACGCTCATCGTCTCCGGCACGGTCGTGACCGCCTACGAACCGGGCGACACCACGGCCACCGTGCTCACGTACCTGCTGCTGGGCGCGATCTTCGGCGTGGTGAACGGCGTGATCGGCACGGCCATCCGCATCGTCGCGCTCCCGCTCTACATCCTGACGCTCGGTCTCATCGCGCTCGTCGTGAACGGCCTGCTCTTCCTCCTCGTCGGCGCGATCTCCGACGCGCTCGGCTTCGGCCTCACCGTCGAGGGCTTCTGGTGGGGCGTGCTCGGCGCCCTCCTCATGGCGCTCTTCAGCTGGCTGGTGGGGCTGGTGCTGCGCCCGGTGACCTCTCGGGTCTGACCCGCGGATCCCGCGGATCACATCCCGCCTCCCCGCGCGTGGGCCGGGGCGCCGGGCACCCGCTCCGCCCGGTAGAGGTGGGAGGCGACCGGCGTCGCGCCGTCGAGGAACCCGTGGAGCTCGTCGCGCGCCCGCACCAGGAGCGGGGAGCGCGAGGCGTCCATCTCGGCCGCCGTCGCCCGGTACGTGTCGAGCTCGTGTGCGTCGAGCGGCCCGGCCGGTGCCGTAGGGCCGAACGCCGGGGCGCGCACCACGACGTCGTCGCCCGCATCGCCGGCCGACGAGCGCGTGCCCCCGAGGGCGGGGACGAGATCGTCCGTGTGCTCCACCGCGACGCCGTCGATCCCCTGCCGCAGCGGGAGCTCGCCGACGGGCGAGCCGAACGTGAGCTCGTGGGTGACGTGGAAGGCCGGGTCGTCGCCCGCCGAGCGGGCGAGGATCCCGCCCATCGAGTAGCCGACGACGTACACCTCGTCGCCCGCGGTCGCACCCGCGTCGCGGAGCGCCGTCTCAGCCGCCTGCACGGCCGAACCGCGCTCCGTCGCCAGCGCCGCGGCCGCCGAGGCGGGACCGAAGTCCTCGCGCCCGGTGCGCGGATCCAGGGTGACCATGCCGCCGAGGTACGCGACGAAGCGACGGCGGCCGTCAGGGGCGCGGTACTGCTCGACGCGCATCTGCGGGGCGCCGGGTACGGGATCGGGGATCCGGGCCGCGAGGTCGGCGAGGCTGGACGGCGCCGGTCGCAGGGCGTCGGGGTGCACGCGCACCGATGCGGAGGCGTCGCGCAGGAGGCCGACGCCCCCGAGCAGGGCCAGGAGGCCGGCTGTCGTCGACCGCACCGCCTCATCGCGGGAGGCGGCGTCCGGCGCGGAGCGCGTGGCCACGGCGGCGACGTCCGAGACGGCGTCGCCGACAGCCGCCGGGACCACCAGCCGGACCGGGCCGTCCGGCCGCAGCGCGATCATGCCGACGAGGCCCATGAGCCGCAGGATGTCCGCGGGCAGCCGCACGGCGTCGTCGAGGAGGCCGCCGGGTCCCGCTGCGGCGGGACCCCCTCCCCTTTCCCCGGACGCGGATCGCACGCAGCGGTCGACGTCGCGCTCCCCGTCGGCGTACTCGGCGGCGGCGCGGCGCAGGTCGACGGCGAGCGCCCGCGCGTCGTGCGCGGCCGACGCCAGGAGTCCGCGCGGCACGTCGAGGCCCCCGTCGTGCTCGCCCGTGACCCGGGAGACGAGCGGCGGCAGGGCGAGCGCCCGTGCGTGATCGTCGAGGCGCTCCCCCGCGTCGTCGAGGGCGGCGGCGAGGCGCGCGAGGTCGTCCGTGACGACGGACGTGGCGCCGCCCGTGGTGACGACGAGGCCCGGGGCGTCGGCGCCCGTCACGGTCGTGCCCCCGGGCATCCGGGCGCGGATCCGGGTCCCGGGCGCGCGTCGTGGAGCAGGGTCGCGGCGAGCGCCACCCGGCCCGCGAGGTCGTCCAGCGAGCGCGTGAACGCGTCGTGCGCGCGGCCGGACCAGGACGGGTCGTCCCGGCACGACGCGATCCGACGGCGGGTCTCCTCCACCGCATCCGCGACGGCTGCCAGGGCGTGCTCCCGGGTCTGCTCCTCCACGCGCAGCTGCCCGGGCGTGCTGCCCTCCCCCGGCGGGGCACCGCCCCCGAGCGAACCCCCGCCGACCCCGTGCGCGTGATCCTGCACCGCGTCCCCTTCCCCTGTCCGTGGACCCGCATCGTGCCGGGGAGGACGCCGAGCGCCAGCCAGCCGCGGCGCATCGGGGGACGAGCTCGGATCCGGGGATGTGGGGAGGGACGGCAGCCGACAGAATGAGCGCATGGGAGCCCCCGACTCTCCGGCCACGACGGCGCCACCCGTCTTCCGGATCGCCTTCGTCTGCACCGGCAACATCTGCCGATCGCCCATGGCGGAGGTCGTGTTCCGGGACCTGGTGCAGCGCGCCGGCCACGCCGACCGCGTCTCGGTCACGAGCGCCGGCACGGGTGACTGGCACGTGGGCGAGCAGGCGGATGCGCGCACGCTCGCCGCGCTCGAGCGCCAGGGGCTGTCGGGAGCCGCCCACCGCGCCAAGCAGTTCGACCCGGACACGCTGCCGGACCTCGACCTGGTCGTCGTGTTCGACCGCGGCCAGGAGCGCACGCTGCGGCAGTGGGCCCGGACGGAGGCGGACCGGGCGAAGATCCACCTGCTGCTGTCGTTCGATCCTCCCCAGGCGCACCTGCGGGACGTGCCCGACCCGTACTACACCGACGCGGCGATGTTCGACCGGGTTCTTGGGATGATAGATCGAGCCGCCCGGGCCCTCCTCACGCAGGTGGAGCCCGGCATCCGTCCCCCCAGCTAGGAGATCACCCCGCATGAGCCCGTTGCCCCCGCAGGTGCTGAGCCCCCTCGACGGCCGCTACGCCCCCGTCGTCACCGAGCTCGGCGAGCACCTCTCGGAGGCGGGCCTCAACCGGGCGCGCATCCACGTCGAGATCGAGTGGCTCATCCACCTGACCGACCGGTCGCTCCTCTCTTCCTCGCCCTTCACGGACGAGCAGAAGGACGCGCTGCGCCGGGTCGTCGCGGAGTTCGGGCAGGAGCAGATCGACGCGCTCGCCCGCGTCGAGGCCGTGACGCGGCACGATGTGAAGGCCGTGGAGTACTTCGTGCGGGACCGCCTGGCGGAGCTCGGCCTCGGCCACGTCGCGGAGCTCACGCACTTCGCCTGCACGAGCGAGGACATCAACAACCTCTCCTACGCGCTCGTCATCGACCGCGCCGTGCGCGAGGTGTGGCTGCCGAAGCTCGTCTCCGTCATCGGCGCGCTCCGCGAGCGGGCCCTCCTGTTCCGCGACGACGCGATGCTGTCGCGCACGCACGGGCAGCCCGCCACCCCCACCACGCTCGGCAAGGAGCTCGCGGTGTTCGTGCACCGGCTCGAGCGCCTGCGCGCCGACGTGGAGGACGTCGAGGTGCTCGGGAAGTTCAGCGGCGCCACGGGCACGTTCGCGGCGCACCTCGCGGCCGACGCCGACGTGGACTGGCCCGCCGAGTCGCGCGCCTTCGTCACCTCGCTCGGGCTGGTGTGGAACCCGCTCACCACGCAGATCGAGTCGCACGACTGGCAGGCCGAGCTCTACACGCGCATCGCGCACGTGAACCGCGTGCTGCACAACCTCTGCACGGACGTGTGGACCTACATCTCCATGGGCTACTTCCGGCAGATCCCGCAGGCCGGGGCCACCGGGTCGTCGACCATGCCGCACAAGATCAACCCCATCCGGTTCGAGAACGCGGAGGCGAACCTCGAGCTGTCGGATGCGCTGCTCGACTCGCTCGCCTCCACGCTCGTCACGTCGCGGCTGCAGCGCGACCTCACCGACTCCACGACGCAGCGCAACGTCGGCGTCGCGCTCGGGCACTCGCTGCTCGCGCTCGACAACATCGGGCGCGGTCTCCTCGAGATCGACGTCGACCGGGCGCTGCTCGCGGGCGACCTCGACGCGAACTGGGAGATCCTCGGCGAGGCCATCCAGACGGTCATCCGCGCGGAGATCGTGGCGGGGCGCAGCTCCATCAGCGACCCCTACGCGGTGCTCAAGGAGCTCACGCGCGGCAAGCGCGTGGGGCGCGACGAGATGCGGGCGTTCGTGTCCGGGCTCGACATCGGCGACCAGGCGAAGGCGCGGCTGCTCGAGCTGACGCCCGCCGGGTACGCGGGGCTGGCGTCGCAGCTGGTCGACCACATCCTCTGACGCGGTACGCGGGGCGCGCGGGAGGCGGGCCTCGGGGCGCATCCCCGGGGCCGGCCGCGGCCGGGCGGGCGGGCGATTCCGCGACGATCCCGAGCGGCTCAGTGCCGGGTCGGCCGATCCGGGTGGTCCTGCTCGTCCATGTCCTGCAGCTCGTCGCGGTTGGGCTTGAACGACAGCGCGAGCATGGCGAGCATCACGAGGGCGCCGATGAACGCGACGCCCGTGAAGACGACCACGACCGTCCACGACTGCGCGTCGCCCGGCCGGGTGCTGAGCGCCACGATCAGGCCGACGAACGCGGCGAGCGCCGCCGCGATGCCGAGCAGCTCGGCGGGGCGCATGCGGTCCTTGCGGATGTCAGATGTCACGGTCAGCTCGCGCTCTCGGTCGTTCGGGGGCGTCCGCCGCGGAGGTCGCGGTGGGCGTGGAGGTGCCCCACTTCATGCTCAGGGCGGCGATGACCAGGAAGACCCCGACGATCGCCGCGTAGGCGCCCAGCAGGCCGACGGCCACGACGGGAGCCGTGAGCTGGCCCTCACGCTGCTCCACGCCGCCGTACTGGACGAGGAGGTCCGGTGGCACCAGGAGGAAGGCGACGGCGAGGACGACGGTGAGCGCGCCGGTGGTGATCGCGTCGGTCGCGCCGGGCACGCGGCCGCGCGAGCGCAGGCCGGAGACGAGCTCGAGGAACCCGGTGACGACCGCCCAGACGCTGACGACGTAGAGGAGCACGAGGACGCCGCCGTCGCGGGCGAGCAGCGCGGCGACGCCGGCGACGACCGTGAGCGCGCCCTGGGCGAGCGCGGTGGTGCGGAGGCGGGCGCCGGGCCCGCGGAGCGCCCGGGCGCCGAGGCCCGCGGTGACCAGGCCGGAGAGGATCGCGAAGACGCCGAACGCCACGAGGCCGAGGGCCGGGGAGTGGTCGCTGGAGAAGGTGATGAACGCGGCGAGCGCGAGGGCGGGCAGTGCGCGCAGGAGGAGCACGGGCCAGTACGCCGCCCGGAACGTCAGCTCGTCCTCGGACACGGCAGCCTCTCTCTCCATCCGGGCCAGCCTACTCGGTGGGTTCCTGGGCGGATGCTCGGCCGGGCCCCGCGCTGACGGCCCCTCGGGGCTGGCCTAGGCTCGGTGCGTGACGAGTCCCCTCCCCCGTCTGGTCGCCGCGGCGACCGGTGCGGTCGTCGGGCTCGCGGTCGTCTGCGCCGTGGGCGTGGCCTGCGGGATCGTCTACGCGCACCGGGCGTTCTGAGCCGAGGCGGCCGAGGGGTCGTCGGTTCGGGAGGCGCGGGCCGGGTCCGCCCGTCCCGCCGGTCCGTCCGCGCGCGATCCACCGCAGCACCCGCGCACGCCGCACCAGCATCCGCGGCTGCCGCATCCCGTCCGCTACCGAGAGGCCCCGCCGTGCCCCAGCCCGAGACCGCGCCGCGGCCCGCCTCCGAGGGCGGCCGGGCCACCGCCGGGTTCATCCCCGTCGACCGCGCCGTCGTCGCCGCGCCCGAGGGCGCCGCCGCGGCCCTGGCCCACCGCGACCGGCTGGCCCTCGGCATCGACATCGGCGGCACGACGCTCAAGGCCGGCATCGTCGACGTGACCACGGGGATCCGGCTCACCGAGCGCATGACGGTCGGCAAGCCGGTCGGCGGCGAGCCGGAGGACATCGCCGACGTGATCGCCGAGATCGTGCTGGAGCTCACGCCGGACGAGGACCTGCCCGTCGGCGTGGGCGTCCCGGGCATCGTGCGGGACGGCATCGTCCGCTCCTCCGCCCACATCTCCGACCGCTGGCTCGGCATGGACGCGCGCACCGCGATCCGCGAGCGCAGCGGGATCGACGTGCTCACCGTGAACGACGCCGACGCCGCCGGGGTGGCCGAGCTCGAGTACGGCGTGCTGCAGGGCCGCGGCGGCCTCGTGATCCTCACGACGCTCGGCACGGGCATCGGCACCGCGCTGCTGCACGACGGGAAGCTCATCCCCAACAGCGAGCTCGGCCACGTGCACATCGACGGCGGCGACTACGAGATGCAAGCCGCGTTCTCCGCGGTGCGGCGCGAGGGGCTGACGTTCGAGGTCTGGGCGGCGCGGCTGGAGCGGTACTACCGGCACCTCGAGTCGATCATGTCGCCGGACCTCATCGTGGTGGGCGGCGCCGCGGCGCACGAGTTCGCGCGCTTCGCGGGGTTCCTGCACCTCGACACCGAGATCATCGCGGCGAGCCGGGGCAACGACGCCGGGCTCGTGGGGGCCGCCCTGCTGGCGCACCGGACGGGCGTCGCGCCGGACTGAGCCCGATGCCCGGCCGCGGGGCCGCGCGGCCGCCGGGCCGCCGGGCCGCTGCGCCGCTGCGCCGCCGAGCTCCCGGCGCGGCAGACTGGCGGCATGAGCACCGCCGCTCCCCGTCCGCTGCGCGTCGTCCTGGCGCCCGACTCGCTCACCGGATCCGCCACCGCCGTCGAGGCCGCGCGCGCCCTCCGCCGCGGCTGGCTCCGGGCGCGTCCCGAGGACGACGTGGTGATCGCGCCCATGGCCGACGGCGGGCAGGGCACCCTCGATGTCCTCGCCGCCGCGGTGCCCGGCGCGCGACGCGTGCCCGTCCGCGTCACGGGCCCCGTCGACCGGCCGGTCGACGCGCATTGGCTCCTGCTGCCCGACGGCACGGGGGCGGTGGAGGTGGCGTCGACGAGCGGGATCACGCTGCTGGATCCGCTGCGGCCCCTCGCCGCGCACTCCCGCGGCTTGGGCCAGGCGATCCGCGCGGCCCTCGACGCCGGCGTCCCGCGCCTCCTGCTCGCGCTCGGCGGCAGCTCGTCGACCGACGGCGGTGTGGGGGCCCTGCGCGAGCTCGGGGCCCGCGCCGTCCGCGCCGACGGATCCCAGGCGGGCGACGGCGGCGGCGCGCTGGCGGGGATCGCCGCGCTCGACCTCGCGGGAGTCCGCGCGCTCCCGACCGGCGGCGCGCGCATCCTCGGCGACGTCCGCGCGCCGCTCACCGGTCCCGCGGGCGCCGCGGCCGTCTACGGGCCGCAGAAGGGCGCGACGCCGGCGGACGTCCGCGTGCTCGACGCCGGCCTCGCGCACCTCGCGACCCTCCTCGGGGTGGATCCCGCCACCCCCGGATCCGGCGCGGCCGGTGGCACCGCCGCGGGGCTGATGGCCTGGGGCGCCGAGCCGACGTCGGGCTCCGCGGGCGTCGCCGAGGCGATCGGGCTCGCGGGCCTCGTCGCGGGCGCCGACGTCGTGGTCACGGGCGAGGGCCGCTTCGACGCGCAGTCGCGGACCGGCAAGGTGGCCTCGCGCGTCCTCGACCTGGCCCACGCGCACGGCGCCCGCGCGATCCTGGTGGCCGGCATCGTCGCCGCGCCGACCGACGGCTTCGCGGCCGCGCGCTCGCTCACGGACCTCGCGGGATCCGCCGACGCCGCCCGCGCGGACGCGGTCGCGTGGCTCGAGCGGGCCGCCGAGGACGTGGCGCGCGACCCGGCGACGCACGGCGGCTGAGCCGGGACGACGGGCCGCGGGTGGCGCAGAGGGCCTCAGCCCCGCGGATCCCCCGCGCGCTCCCGCAGGACGCGGTACTCCTCCGCGACGTCCGCCGCCGCGACGTCCCAGGTGCGCCGGGCGGCGTGCTCCCGCGCCGACGCCGACAGCCGCGCGAGCGCGGGCCCGTCGGCGAGCAGGTCGCGGATCGCGCGGGCCCAGTCGGCGGGATCCCGCGTCGCCACGAACACCCCGCTCACGCCCTCGCGCACGGAGTCGACGAGCCCCTCCGTCCGCGAAGCCACGACCGGCGTCCCGCACGCGGCCGCCTCGAGCGCCACGAGCCCGTAGGTCTCCGCGGCCGACGGCATGAGCGCCAGGTGCGCCGCGGCGAGCGTCCGCGCTGTCGCCGGACGGTCGAGCGCGCCGGCGAAGACGACGTCGTCCTCCAGCCCGAGCGACCGCACGAGCGCGTGCAGCCCGGCCGCGTAGGCGTCGCGCCCGGGTGAGACGCCGCCGGCGATCACGAGCAGCGGACGGGTCGCGGGATCCAGCAGGGCGAGCGCCCGGAGCGCCACGTCCTGGCCCTTGAGCGGCTGGATCCGGCCGAGCAGCACGACCCGCACGCGCCCGCCGCCGTCGCGCCCCGACGGCTCCCGCAGGAACGCCTCCTCCACGCCCGGCGCCACGACGTGCACGGTCGAGGGATCCGCTCCGTACGCCTCCACGAGCAGCCGCCGCTCCGACTCCGCCGACGCGACCACGAGGTCGGACGCGCGCACGAGCCGCGCCTCGTCCGCGAGCCGCGCCGCCGGCTCCGGGGTGTCACCCGGCACGAGCCGGCGGTTCTTGCCGGCGGACACGGAGTGCAGCGTCAGCACGTGCGGCACGCCCCACGCCCGCGCGACGGGCAGCGCGGCCACGGCCGACAGCCAGTAGTGGCTGTGCACGACGTCGGCCGGCGGCAGCGCGGCGAGCGCGGCGGCGAACTCGTCCGTGATCCCCGGCAGCTCCTCCTTCCGCATCGGCCCGACCGGCCCCGCCCGCAGCGCGAGCAGCTCGACGCCGGCCGCGACGCGCATCATCGGCGGGTCCGCGGGATCCGTGGCGCGCGTGATCAGCCGCACCTCGTGCCCCTGCCGGCCGAGGCTCCGGGCGAGCTCCAGCAGGTAGACGTTCAGCCCGCCGGCGTCGCCGGTGCTGGGCTCCTGGATCGGCGACGTGTGCAGCGAGACGAACGCGATCCTCATGGGCCCGATCCTACGAGCGGCCGCGATCAGCCCTCGCCGCCCAGCCGCCCCGCCAGCCGGCCGTGCATGCGGAGGCTGGCGTCGTTCATGCCGTGGATGTCGACCGCGGTCCCGCGGCGCGCGTACTTGGTGGTGATGGCGTCGAGCGCGGCCACCGTCGAGGCGTCCCACACGTGGGATCCGCTCATGTCGATCCGCACGCGCGCCGGGTCCTCCGCGTACCGGAACTGCGTCGTGAGGTCGTTGCTCGACGCGAAGAAGAGCTCACCCACCACCCGGTACTCCGCCGCCGGCTCGCCGTCCGCGTCCGTGACGACCGCGCGCTCGACGGTCGCGAAGCGCGCCACCCGCCGTGCGAAGACGACCATCGCGGCGATCACGCCGACGACGACGCCGATCGCGAGGTTGTGCGTCGCGACCACCACGGCGACGGTCAGCACCATCACGAGCGTCTCGCCGAGCGGCATGCGCTTGAGCGTCGACGGCCGGATGCTGTGCCAGTCGAACGTGCCCACCGACACCATCACCATCACGGCCACGAGCGCGGCCATCGGGATCACGGCCACGACGTCGCCGAGGACGACCACGAGGACGAGCAGGAACACGCCCGCGAGGAACGTCGAGATGCGCGTGCGCGCGCCCGAGACCTTCACGTTGATCATCGTCTGGCCGATCATGGCGCAGCCGCCCATGCCGCCGAAGAGCCCGGACAGCACGTTCGCGGCGCCCTGGCCCCACGTCTCCCGCGTCTTGTGCGAGGGCGTGTCGGTGATGTCGTCGACGAGCTTCGCGGTCATCAGCGACTCGAGGATCCCGACGAGCGCCATCGCGAGCGCGTACGGCCCGATGATCCCCAGCGTCTCGAGCGTGAGCGGCACCTGCGGCAGGAACAGCTCCGGCAGGCTCCGCGGCAGCTCGCCCTGGTCGCCGACCGTCGGCACGGCGAGCGCGCCCAGCACGGTCGCGCCCGTGAGCAGCGCGATGGCGACGAGCGGCGCGGGCACCACGCGCGTGACCCGGGGCAGCAGCACGAGGATCGCGATCCCCACCGCCACGAGCGGGTACACGAGCCACGGCACGTCGACGAGGTTGGGGATCTGCGCCGTGAAGATGAGGATCGCGAGCGAGTTTACGAACCCGACCATCACCGACCGCGGGATGAACCGCATGAGCCGCGCGACGCCGAGCACCGCGAGCACCACCTGCAGCAGCCCCGCGAGGATCACGGTGGCGAGGAAGTAGTCCATGCCGTGCTCGCGCGCGACCGGCGCGATGACGAGGGCGACGGCGCCCGTGGCCGCCGAGATCATGGCCGGCCGCCCGCCGAGGAACGCGATCGTCACGGCCATCACGAACGACGAGAAGAGGCCGACGCGCGGATCCACGCCCGCGATGATCGAGAACGAGATCGCCTCGGGGATGAGCGCGAGCGCCACCACCAGCCCGGCGAGCGCCTCGCGGGTGAGGAGGCGCGGCGTGCGCAGCGCCTCGAGCACGGTGGGCGAGGGCGCCGGCGCGGCGGTGCCGGCGGATCCGGAGCCCGACGGGGTGGGATCGACGGCGGCGGGGGGCAGGGCGGTCACGGTGCTCCGATCGGATGAGGCCAGGGGCGATGGGCGGACGGGGCGCTCCGCGACGCGCACGCGCCGGCGGCACCGCTCGCGCGGCATGCGGCCGACCGCAGGATGGCGCACCCCCGTTCGGGGGCAGACGGGGAGGCCCCGGCCATCGGGGAGAATGGGCGGGAGCGGTCGCCCGGCCGCGCCCATCATACCCTTCCCTCACGTGAGGGGAGAGTCCCCCTGGAGGCCCGCATGACGCGACCCGCCGGCCCCGCGACCATGCAGATCGGCGAGCTCGCCGAGCGCACCGGCCTCTCGCACCGCACGCTCCGCCACTACGACGAGACCGGCCTGCTCCGCCCCTCCGGCCGCTCCGACGGCGGCTTCCGCCTCTACACGGCCGAGGACCTGGAGCGGCTCCTCCTCATCCGGCGGATGAAGCCGCTCGGCTTCTCGCTCGAGGAGATGATGCGCCTGCTCGAGGTCACCGACGCCCTCGACGCCGCCGGACCCGACGACGACACCGCCTCGCTCCGCGCCGCCCTCGCCGCGTTCATCGCCGACGCCGAGGAGCGCCGCCGCCGGCTCGCCGAGCACCTCGACATGGCCGACGAGTTCCTCGACCGCCTCCGCGCGCGCTGATCCACGGAGCCGCCCGCGCGCTCCCCGCGACGACCCTCCCGTGACGGCCTCGTACCATGGGGAGGTGTCGACCATCACCCCTCCCCGCGCAGCCGCCTCGGCCTCCGCCTCCCCCGTGCTGCGCGAGGCGTCCCGCCGTCGCACCTTCGCCGTCATCTCCCACCCCGACGCGGGCAAGTCCACGCTCACCGAGGCGCTCCTGCTGCACGCGCACGCCATCGGCTCCGCGGGCGCCGTGCACGGCAAGCAGGGCCGCAAGTCCACGGTCTCCGACTGGATGGACATGGAGAAGGAACGCGGCATCTCCGTGAGCTCCGCCGCGATCCAGTTCACCCACCGCGACACCGTCATGAACGTCGTCGACACCCCCGGCCACGCCGACTTCTCCGAGGACACCTACCGGGTCCTCTCCGCGGTGGACGCCGCGATCATGCTCGTCGACGCCTCCCGCGGCCTCGAGACCCAGACCATGAAGCTCTTCGAGGTGTGCCGCCAGCGCCGCATCCCGATCATCACCGTCATCAACAAGTGGGACCGCCCGGGCCGCGAGCCCCTCGACCTCATGGACGAGATCAAGGAGCGCACGGGCCTCCTCCCCACCCCGCTCACCTGGCCGGTCGGCGAGTCCGGCGCGTTCTTCGGCGTCGTGGACCGCTCCACCGGCGAGTGCGTGCACTTCACCCGCACGGCCGGCGGCGCGAGCATCGCCCCCGAGACGCGCATGTCGCCCGACGAGGCGCTGGCCGCGGCCGGATCCGCCTGGACGAACGCCGTCGAGGAGAGCGAGCTCCTGCACGAGGAGGGCCAGGACCACGACGAGGAGTCGTTCCTCGCCCGCCGCACCACGCCCGTGCTCTTCGCGGCCGCCGTGCTCAACTTCGGCGTGACCCACATCCTCGACGCGCTCGACGCCATCGCCCCGGCCGCCCAGCCCCGCCCGGACGAGAAGGACCGCACGCGTCCCGTCGAGGACGACTTCTCCGGCTTCGTCTTCAAGGTGCAGTCGGGCATGAACACCGCCCACCGCGACCGCCTCGCCTTCATGCGGATCTGCTCGGGCGTCTTCCACCGCGGCATGACCGTCACGCACGCCCAGACCGGCCGCCCCTTCGTCACGAAGTACGCGCAGCAGCTCTTCGGCCGCGAGCGCTCCACCGTCGACGACGCCTACCCGGGCGACGTCGTCGGCCTCGTCAACGCGTCCAACATCCGCGTGGGCGACACGCTCTTCGACGGCTCCCCCGTCACCTTCCCGCGCCTCCCCCAGTTCGCCCCCGAGCTGTTCCGCGTCGTCCGCTCCAAGGACACGAGCACGCACAAGCAGTTCCGCAAGGGCATCGAGCAGCTCGACCACGAGGGCGTCATCCAGGTGATGCGCTCTGACCTCCGCGGCGACCAGGCGCCCGTCCTCGGCGCGGTCGGCCCCATGCAGTTCGAGGTCGTCGTCGAGCGCATGACGAACGAGTTCCGCGCCCCGCTGCGCATGGAGCCGCTCGAGTACCAGGTGGCGCGGATCACGGACGCGGCCTCGGCGCCGGCCCTCGCCAAGACCATCGGCGTGGAGGTGCTGGTCCGGTCCGACGGCACGCACATCGCCCTCATCACCACCCCGTGGCGCCTCAAGGCAATCGAGCGCGACAGCCCCGAGCTCACCCTCGTCGACGCCGCGACGGCCCTCCCGGACGCGTGACGCGCACGTGACCCCCTCGGCCGGTCACCGCGGTGCCCCCGTTCCTGAGCGGGATGCGGCCGTGACCCCCCTGGCAGGTCACGATGCTCTCGATCACGCCACGTCCGCCAGCGGTCCGGCGATGGACACCGTCACCTCCGCCTGCTCCCCGGCGACCGACGACGGTGTCGCAGGCCGAGACCCGGCCGCAGAGATCGACGACGTGGTGGTCCGCGGCCCGTCGATCGACGCCGAGACGCGCTGCATCCACTACGGATCCGCACTCGACGTCGTCGCCCTCCGCGCCCCCTGCTGCGACGCCTGGTACCCGTGCCACCTCTGCCACGCCGCCGTGGCCGATCATCCCCTCCAGGTGATCCCCCGCGCCGAGCACCATCTGCCGGCCGCCCTCTGCGGCGTCTGCCGCGCCACGATGTCCGTCCCCGAGTACCTCGCGGCGGACTCCTGCCCGAGCTGCGGCGCGGCCTTCAACCCCGGCTGCGCAGCCCACGCGCACGTGTACTTCGCGCCCTGACACGTGCGCCTCCGCGGTTCTGCCGGGTTCCCGGATCCACGCCCGCGGCCGCTCGCACGCCCGGGACGGCGCGGACCGCCGGTGTGCGGCCCCGGGTACGACGCTCGGCTAGCCGCCCGCCGGCATGTCCGCGAAGCGCGAGAAGTGCCCGTGGAAGCCGACCGTGATGGTGCCCGTCGGCCCGTTGCGGTGCTTGGCGACGATGAAGTCGGCCTCGCCCGCGCGCGGGTTGTCCTTCTCGTAGGCGCTCTCGCGGTGCAGCAGGATGACCATGTCGGCGTCCTGCTCGAGCGAGCCCGACTCGCGGAGGTCGGAGATGGCCGGCATCTTGTCGGCTCGCTGCTCGGGGCCTCGGTTCAGCTGCGACAGCGCGATGACCGGCACCTGCAGCTCCTTCGCCATGAGCTTGAGGGCGCGAGAGAACTCCGAGACCTCCTGCTGGCGCGACTCGACCTTCTTGCCGCTCGTCATGAGCTGCAGGTAGTCGATGACGACGAGCTTGAGGCCGACCTTCTGCTTGAGCCGGCGGCACTTCGCCCGGATCTCGACGAGCGTCATGTTCGGGCTGTCGTCGATGTAGAGGGGCGCGTCGTTGATGCGGCCGCGCGTCTGCGCGATGGTCGTCCAGTCGCGCGCGTCCACGGTGCCCTTGCGCATGCTCTGCAGGGGCACGGACGCCTCGGCGGACAGGAGGCGCATCGCGATCTCGCTGCGCCCCATCTCGAGGCTGAAGAAGATGGAGGGCATGTCGTACTTGATGCTGGCGGCACGTGCGAAGTCGAGCGCCAGCGTCGACTTGCCGAGCGCGGGGCGCGCGGCGACGATGATGAGCTGGCCGGGGTGCAGGCCGTTGGTGAGAGCGTCGAGGTCGGCGAAGCCCGTGGGCACGCCGGTCATCTGGCCGTCCTTGCCCTTGGCGGCCTCGATCTCGTCGATGGCGACCGTGACCGCGTCCGTGAGCGGCACGTAGTCCTCCGCCTCCACACCACCCGTGACGCCGTAGATCTCCGCCTGGGCGTTGTTGACGAGGTCGACGACCTCGCCCTCGCTGGCGTAGCCCATCTGCACGATGCGGGTGCCCGCCTCGACCAGGCGCCGCAGCACCGCCTTCTCGGCGACGATGGACGCGTAGAAGCCGGCGTTGGCGGCCGTGGGGACGACGCTCGTGAGGGTGTGGAGGTAGTCGGCGCCGCCGGCCCGGCTGAGCTCGCCGAGCTTCGTGAGCTCGTCCGTGACGGCGATGACGTCGGTGGGCTCGCCGTGCGAGTACAGCGACAGGATCGCGTCGAAGATGATCTCGTGCTTGGGGATGTAGAAGTCGATCGCCCGCACCTGCTCGACCGCGTCGGCCACGGCGTCCTTGCTGAGGAGCATGCCGCCGATGGCGCTCTGCTCGGCGAGGAGGTCGTGCGGCGGCGTGCGCTCGTGACCGGCGCGCTTGTCGCGCTCGTCGCGTTCGCCGGCGAGACCCAGATGGGCGATGGACACGTGCGGCTCCCCTCGGTCGGCTGGGCGGATGCGCCCGCACGACCGTTCTAGCTCGGACCACCGACACCGCTCGGAGGGCGTCGGCCGGACCGCTGACGGGCCCTCTCGCGACCCGTTCGACGGGCGCTGCCCCACGATATGGATCCGGTCGTGCCAGGACCAAATGCCCCTGTGGACGAGACTGTGGACAAAGTGGGCGAAACGCCGGGGATCGTGTGGACTACCTGGGGACAGACCTGTGCACTACTGACTTTTTTGAGACCCGAATGCAGATCTGACCAGGACTGGAATTCTCCCCTACCGGTGTGGGAAAACTAGTCTGCACCAGGGCTTGAGAGTTCGTCTGCTAGGGGCTCGCCTGTGGATGAGGGTGGGGATCCAGACCCCTCTGACCGGCTGGTTAACCGCCGATGGCGGTGGGCTCCAGGAGCCCACCGCCATCGTTCCCGTGCTGCGTTACTTCGCGGCGACGACCTGCAGGCTGATCGTGGCGACGATGTCGTCACGGAGCCGGATCGTGGCCTCGTGGTTGCCCGTGCCCTTGATGGGGTTGGGGATCTCGATCTTGCGCTTGTCGACCTGGCCGATGCCGGACTCCTCGACCGCCTTGGCGATGTCGGACGTCTTGACGGAGCCGAAGAGGCGCCCGCCCTGGCCGGCCTTGACGGTCAGCTTGACGATCTTGGCCTCGAGGCGGCTCTTGAGGTCCTGCGCCTCCTCGATGGTCGCGTGCTCGCGAGCGGCACGCGCTGCCTTGATCTGCTCGATCTGCTTCTCGCCGCCGCGGCTCCAGATGACCGCGAAGCCCTGGGGCACGAGGTAGTTGCGGGAGAACCCGTTCTTGACCTCGACGACGTCTCCGGGGGAACCGAGGCCGGAGACCTCGGTCGTCAGGATTACTTTGGACATTCCATTACCCCTTAACGGCCGGAGCCGGCGTAGGGGAGAAGTGCCATCTCACGCGCGTTCTTGACTGCGCGCGCGATGAGGCGCTGCTCCTGCACCGAGACACCGGTGATGCGACGAGCGCGGATCTTTCCCCGCTCGGAGATGAACTTGCGGAGGGTGGCGACATCCTTGTAGTCGATGACGCCGACGCGGATGGACTTCGCCGGGGCGGCGTTCTTGCCGCCCTTGGCTCCGCGGAGAGGCTTGCGGCGGTCGCCGCTGCTCTTTCCAGCCATGATTCTTCCTGTCTTTCGTACGTAGTGCGACGAGCCCTAGAAGGGCGTCTCGTCGTTGAAGTTGCCGGGGTTGGACCAGCCGCCGTCGCCACCGCCGGAGTTGCCGCCGGAGCTCGCGGGGGTGCCCCACGGCTCCTCGGCCACCTGCTGCTGCTGGGGCTGTCCGCCGCCGAACTGGCCACGGCCACCGCCGCCGGAGTTGCCTCCGCCGCCGTTGCCGCCGCCGCCGGCCGCGCGCGTGACCTGAGCGGTCGCGTAGCGGAGCGAGGGGCCGATCTCGTCGACCTCGAGCTCGATGGAGGTGCGCTTCTCGCCCTCCTTCGTCTCGTACGACCGCTGCTTGAGGCGGCCGGTCGCGACGACACGCGAGCCCTTGGTGAGCGAGGACGCCACGTGCTCGGCGAACTCGCGCCACACGCTCGCACGGAGGAAGAGGGCGTCGCCGTCCTTCCAGTCGTTGCTCGCGCGGTCGAAGGACCTCGGCGTGGAGGCGATGGTGAAGTTGGCTACCGCCAGCCCGTTCTGCGTGTACCGCAGCTCCGGATCACTGGTGAGGTTGCCCACGACCGTGATGATGGTTTCGCCGGCCATCGACTACTCCCCGGTCTTCTCGCTGGAAGCGGCCTGCGCCGCCGGCTTGCCGGGCGTCGCCGGAGCGGCGTCCGTGGCGGGAGCCTGGGGGGCGGCGTCTGCGGCCTTGGACGTGGCGGCTGCCTTGCGGGCGGCCTTCTCGTCGGCGAGCTTCGCAGCGGAGGCGACCATGGCCATGGCCTCCTCGGCACGCAGCACCTTGGTGCGCATGACGGCCTCGGACAGACCCAGCTGGCGGTCGAGCTCCTGCGTGGCCTCGCTCGTGGCGGTGAGCTGGACGACGGCGTAGATGCCCTCGTTCTTCTTGTTGATCTCGTACGCCAGTCGACGACGGCCCCAGACGTCGACGTTGTCGACGGTGCCACCGCTCGTGCGGATGACGTTGAGGAACTTGTCGAGACTGGGAGCGACGGTGCGCTCATCGATCTCGGGATCCAGGATCACCATGAGTTCGTACTGATGCGTCACTAACCCACCTCCTTCGGACTTGAACGGTCGCAGACGATCTGCGACAGGAGGGTATGTGCATCTGTCCGCGCGGGGCAGGGGAATCCCGTTGCCGGGCGGACAACCTCGCAAGACTACCGGATGGGGAGGAGTCGCACCAGGCCGGAGATCGTGACGGAGTGGATCAGCCCTGCTCGGCCGCCCACCACGCGACGAGACGGCGCTCGGCCTCCTCCGCGGGGAGCGGGCCCTCGTCGAGACGGAGCTCGAGGAGGAACCGGTACGCGCGGCCGACGACCGGGCCCGGCGGCACGTCGAGGATCCGCATGATCGCCTCGCCGTCGAGGTCGGGGCGGACCGCCGCCATCTCCTCCTGCTCGGCGAGCTCGGCGATGCGGGCCTCGAGGTCGTCGTAGGCGAATCCGAGGCGGTCGGCCTTGCGGCGGTTCTGCGTGGTGACGTCGGCGCGCGTGAGCATGTGCAGGCGCTCGAGCTCGGGGCCCGCGTCGCGCACGTAGCGGCGCACGGCGGAGTCGGTCCAGCCGCCCTCCGTGTAGCCGAAGAAGCGGAGGTGCAGCTCGATGAGGCGGGCCACCGACGCGATCGTGTCGTTGTCGAAGCGGAGGGCGCGCAAGCGGCGCTTGGCCATCTTGGATCCGACGACGTCGTGATGGTGGAAGGTGACGACCCCGCCCGGCTCGAGACGGCGCGTGGACGGCTTGCCGATGTCGTGGAGGAGCGCGGCCAGGCGGAGGACGAGGTCCGGCGCCTCGCCCGGGTGACGGGAGCGCTCGTGGTCGATGGCCTGGTCGAGCACCTGGAGCGAGTGCTGGTAGACGTCCTTGTGGCGGTGGTGCTCGTCGGCCTCGAGCTTCATGGCCGGCAGCTCGGGCAGCACGTGGTCGGCGAGTCCGCCCTCCACGAGCAGGTCGAGGCCCGCGCGCGGCTCGGGCGTGCGCAGGAGCTTGGAGAGCTCGTCGCTGACGCGCTCGACGGAGATATCGAGGATCCGCGGGGCCATGTCCCGGATGGCGGCGAGCGCGGCGTCGTCGAGGCGGAAGCCGAGCTGGGAGGCGAAGCGGACGGCGCGCATCATGCGCAGCGGGTCGTCGCCGAACGAGACCTCCGGGGCCACGGGCGTGCGGAGCACCTGGGAGAGGAGGTCGTCGATGCCGTTCGACGGATCCACCAGGACCACCTGCGGCAGCCGCACGGCGAGCGCGTTGACGGTGAAGTCGCGGCGTACGAGGTCCTCCTCGAGCGAGGAGCCGAACTCGACCTCGGGCTTGCGGGAGACGCCGTCGTACTGGTCGGTGCGGTAGGTCGTGATCTCGACCTGCTCCCCCCGCACGCGCGCGCCGATGGTGCCGAACGCGCGGCCGATGTCCCAGTGGGCGTCGGCGACGGGCTTGACGATCTCGAGGATGCGGTCGGGCCGGGCGTCCGTGGTGAGGTCGAGGTCGGTGGCGGCGCGGCCGAGGAAGGCATCGCGCACGGGACCGCCGACGAGGGCGAGCTCGTGCCCGGCCTCGTGGAAGGCGCGGGCGAGCACGGCGACCGGGGGCGATGCGGCCAGCTCGCGGAGACGCTCGAGGGCCTGTGCGACGCTGTGCATGGTCGGACAGTCTACGGCTGGCCGGGTCCGACATCCGGAGTCCACGGCGAGCGCACACGGGCCGCGAGGGGCGTGCGCTTTAGAATGCCCAGATGCACGCCGCGCCTCGACACGACGCCGGCCCCACCCGCACGGACAGAGCCCTCCGGCTGATCCGGCGATCCGCTCGACGCACGATCTCCACCCTCGTGTGCGTCACGGTCGCCGCCGGGACGCTCGCCGCCGGGACGGTCGCGGGTCCGTCGACCCCGGCGCACGCGGCCACCGAGGGCGTGACGCTCTCCGTCACCCCCGCGGCCGAGGGGATACTCACGCCCGGCCAGGACCTCGCGGTGACCGTCTCCGTGGTGAACGCGACCGACTCCGCGGTGCCCGCGGGGCGGATCGACCTCGACCTCAACCGCACCGTGCTCGACACGCGCGCGAAGCTCGACGGCTGGCTCGACACCGCGTCCACCGACGCCAACGCGCGCACCGGACCGCGCGTCGGCCGCGTCGACTCCCCCGAGGTGCCCGCAGGCGGCACGGTCGACCTGCCCCTCACCGTCCCGGCCGCGACGGTCGCGCTGCAGGGCAGCCGCGGCGGGTTCGGGCCGCGGGGCATCACGGCGGAGCTCGAGGCGGGCGGCGCGGACGTGGCGACCGGCCGCGGGGCCGTCGTCTGGAGCCCAGGGGCGGATCCGGCGCCCACGCCCGTCGCGGCCGTCATGCCGCTCACGGTGCCGCCGAGCGGATCCGACTTCATCGACGCCGAGGCCCTCGCCACGTACACCTCCCCGAGCGGCACGCTCACGCGGCAGCTCGACGCCGTGGTCGACCGGCCCGTGGCGGTCGGGATCGACCCGCGGATCATCGCCTCCATCCGGATCCTCGGCGTCCAGGCCCCCGCGTCCGCCGTCGAGTGGCTGCAGCGGCTCCGCACGATGGCCAACGAGACCTTCGCGCTCGCGTGGGCCGACGCCGACGTCGCGGTGCAGGCGCAGGCGGGCGCGACCACGCTGCTCGCCCCGACCGACACGACCTACGCCGTGCAGGCGAGCCGGTTCGCCGCTCCCGGCACGACGCCCTCTCCCACCCCCACCCCGAGCGGGACGCCCGAGCCCACCGGCTCGCCCGCAGCAGGCGGCACGCGCGGTGGATCCGGCGGCAGCGGCGCCGCGTCGGCGTCCCTGGATCCCACGGAGACGCCCGCGCCCTCGAGCCCCGAGCCGAGCCCCACGCCGACCGCGCCGTCCCCCTCCCCCGTGCCGACCGTCGCCGACCTCACCGCCTGGGACTACACGATGCCCGGGTTCTCCTGGCCCGCCGCCGGCACCGTCACCGCGGACGACCTCGGCGTCCTGGCCGCGAGCGGCAGCACCACGGCGATCCTCGCGAGCGGCGACGTGCAGTCCACCGGCACCGCGCGCGTCGGCGCCACGGGCACCGTGGGCGACACCCGCGTGCTCGTGTCCGACGCGCAGGTCTCGGCCCTCGTCGACCGCGCGCTGTCCGCGGAGACGGACGAGGCCTTCGGCATCGCCCTCGCGCAGCTCTCGGCCACCCTCGCGGCCGACGCCCGCGAGGCCGACGGGCACGTCGTGGTCGCCGGTCTCGAGCGCGGCTGGGCCGCCTCGAACGGCCGCCTGGGTCAGCTGCTCGACGCCGTCCAGGCCCTCCCCTACAGCGACACCGCGCCGCTGGGCACGGCGCTCGGCAGCGCGAGCGTGCCGCTGCAGGTCGTCGACCACCCGCAGGACCCCGGTCGGGTGAGCCGGGTCGCCGACGCCATGTCGCTCGAGGCGCAGGTGGACGCCTTCGCGAAGGCGGTGGAGCGTCCCGAGCTCATCACCGGCCAGCAGCGCCTGCTCCTGCTCTCGACGCTCTCGAACCGCTGGCGTGACGACCCCGACGGCCTCGTGACCGTCCAGGACGGTTACGTCGCGCAGGCGGACGCCGTGCTGTCCTCCGTCGCCATCACCACCCGCCAGAACACGGTCATCAGCGACACGTCGAGCCTGCTCATCAACGTCAGCAACGAGCTCGACCAGCCCGTCACCGTGCGGATGTCGATCATCGCGGGCAGCGGCCGGATCCGCGTCGACGACTCCGCGGTCGTCACCGTCCCCGCGCACGGCAGCGCGTCGGCCCGCCCGCCCATCACCTCCATCTCCAACGGCGACGTCGTGGTCACCGCGCGCCTCACCACCGAGGACGGCTCCGTCCAGATCGGCGAGAGCGCACCCGTCGAGCTGCTGATCCGCGCCGGCTTCGAGGCCGTCGTCACGACCCTGTTCGTGGTCGCCGTCGCGCTCCTGTTCGGCTTCGGCCTGTTCCGCAGCATCCGCAAGCGCCGCCGCGCCCGTGCCCGGCAGCTCGCCGGCCTGCCCGAGGAGACCGATGACTGACCGGATCGCGCCGCCCGCCCCCGGACGGGACCGCGCGTGACCGCGGCCCCCGCCCCCCGCGGCGGCATCGGCCGTGCCTCCGCCCTGCTCGCGTCGGGCACCTTCGTCTCCCGCATCCTCGGCTTCGTCAAGGCCATCGTGCTGCTGCAGACGATCGGCGCGACCCTCGGCAGCTCGAACGCGTTCTCGAACGCGAACCAGCTGCCGAACAACATCTACGTGATCATCGCGGGCGGCGTCCTCAACGCGGTCCTCGTGCCGCAGGTGGTGCGCGCCGCCAAGCACGCGGACGGCGGCGCCGGCTACATCAACAAGCTCGTCACCATCGCGATCGTCGTGCTCGGCGGCGTCACGGTCCTCGCGACCGTCGGCGCGCCCGTCGTCTCGCGCCTCTACGCCGCCACGCTGCCGCCGGACGTCTTCGCGCTCGTCGTCGCGTTCGCGTACTGGTGCCTGCCGCAGATCCTCTTCTACGGGCTCTACGCGGTGCTCGGCGAGGTGCTGAACGCGCGGGGGTCGTTCGGGCCGTTCACGTGGGCGCCGGTCCTCAACAACGTGGTCGCCATCGCCGGGCTCCTCCTCTTCCAGGCCATGTTCGGATCCGGCAGCCGCCCCGTCGACGACTGGAGCCTCGACAAGATCATCGTGCTGGCGGGATCCGCGACCCTCGGCGTGGTCGCCCAGGCGCTCATCCTGTTCGTCTTCTGGCGCCGCGTCGGCCTCCGCTTCCGATTCGACTTCGCCTGGCGCGGGGTCGGCCTCGGCACCGCGGGCCGCCTCGCCGGCTGGACCTTCGGCATGCTCGTCGTCACGCAGCTCGCCGGCATCGCGCAGTCGAACGTGGCGAACATCGCGGCCACCTCGGACAGCCCCTCGAGCACGATCCTGCTCAACGCGTGGCTGTTCTTCATGCTCCCGCACTCGATCTTCGCGGTCTCCATCGCCACCGCCTACTTCACGCGCATGAGCACGCACGCCGGCGAGGGCGACCACGACAGCATGCGCCTCGACCTGTCCTCCGCGATCCGCACGGTCGCCCTCATGACCGTGCTCTCGACGGCGCTCATCGCGGTGCTCGCCGGCCCCGTGGCGCGCGTGATGGTCTCGGGCGACATCGGCGAGGTGCGCGGCTACGGCGTGGTGCTCATCGCGTTCATCCTCGGGCTGCCCGCGTTCAGCACGCTCTTCGTGCTGCAGCGCGCCTTCTACGCCCTGTCGGACACGCGCACGCCGTTCCTCATCCAGTGCGCGCAGGTCGTCGTGTTCATCGCCGGTGCGCTCGTCATCTCGCAGCAGCCGGTCGAGCTCATCGGCGTCGGGCTCGCCGTCCTCCAGACCGTCACCGTCTCCGGGCAGGCCGTCCTCGCGGCGGTGCTCCTGCGCCGACGCATCGGCCGCATCGACGGACGCCGGATCCTCCGCAGCGCCGTCCGCTTCGTCGTCGCCGCCGTCCCCTCCGCGCTCGTCGGCATCGGTCTCCTGGCGCTCATCTCGGGCGGTCCGTTCGAGGGCGTCGGCGTCGCGTCGAAGGGCTCGGCGCTCCTCGTCGGGATCGCCGTGGCCGCCGTCATGACGGCCGTCTACCTCGCCGCCCTGGCCGCCATGCGCTCCTCGGAGCTGCAGCAGCTCACGGGTCCCGTGATGCGCCGCATCCGCCGCCGCTGACCCGCTCGCCGCCTGCGCCCGGGCCCGCGCGCACGCCTGTCCGCAGCCGGCCCCGCGCCCGGTGGAGGCGGAGGAATAGCCGCTACCGTGGGTCTGTTGCAGAGGTGAGCGGGCGCCGGGAAGGCGCCCCGCCGAGCAGTGGAGGAGAAGCCGTCGTGCGTCAGATCATCATCATCGGTTCGGGTCCCGCGGGATACACGGCCGCCATCTACGCCGCGCGCGCCAACCTCACGCCCCTCCTCATCGCGAGCTCGGTCGAGGCCGGCGGCGAGCTCATGAACACGACCGAGGTCGAGAACTACCCGGGCTTCCCCGAGGGCATCCAGGGCCCCGACCTTATGATGGCGATGCAGGCGCAGGCCGAGCGCTTCGGCACCGAGGTCGTCCTCGACGACGTCACGTCGGTGGAGCTGAAGGGCGACGTCAAGCGCGTCACGCTCGGCAACGGCGACGTGCACGAGGGCCTCGCGGTCATCGCCGCGACCGGATCCGCGTACCGCAAGCTCGGCCTCCCCGCGGAGGACCGCTTCAGCGGTCACGGCGTCTCCTGGTGCGCCACGTGCGACGGCTTCTTCTTCCGCCAGAAGACCATCGCGGTGGTCGGCGGCGGCGACAGCGCCATGGAGGAGGCCACCTTCCTCACGCGCTTCGCGGAGAAGGTCTACGTGATCCACCGCAAGGACAGCCTGCGCGCGTCGAAGATCATGCAGGACCGCGCGTTCGAGAACCCCAAGATCGAGTTCGTCTGGAACGCGCAGGTGGTCGACATCACGGGCGGCGAGAAGGTCGACGGCGTCGTGCTCGAGGACACCGTCACCGGTGAGCAGCGTCCGCTCGCGCTCGACGGCCTCTTCATCGCCATCGGCAACGATCCCCGCACGCACCTCTTCCACCAGCAGCTCGAGCTCACCACCGAGGGCACCATCGCCGTCGACGGCCGCTCGTCTCGCACCAACCTGCCGGGCGTGTTCGCCGCCGGCGACGTGATCGACCCCACCTACCGTCAGGCGATCACGGCCGCGGCGTCGGGCACGATCGCCGCCCTCGACGCCGAGCACTTCCTCGCCTCCCTGCCCGACGCGCTGCTCGACGCGGCCTCCGACGGCCCGGACGGAGCCGCAGGCCACGGCGCGCCCGCGGCCGGCAGCGCGGTGGATCCCGACGGCGAGCTCGTCGGCGCCGAGCGCCCCTAGCGACCGGGCCCTCGCGGCCCGCACCACCTCGCGAGCCGGGAACCGCCCGGACCCGCACGAACCACACGAAGGAGCACCCATGTCCCACTCCCGCGACGTCACCGACGCCAGCTTCCAGGCCGACGTCCTCGACGCCGAGAAGACCGTCATCGTCGACTTCTGGGCCCCCTGGTGCGGCCCCTGCAAGGCGGTCTCCCCCGTCCTCGACCAGATCGCCGCCGAGAACCCCGGCATCGAGCTCGTCAAGATCGACGTGGACGACAACCCCGAGGTCGCCATGAAGTACAAGATCACCTCGATCCCGGCCATGAAGGTCTTCCAGAAGGGCGAGGTCGTCAAGACCGTCATCGGCGCGAAGCCGAAGCCGGCCCTCGAGCAGGAGTTCGCCGACTTCCTCAAGTAGGCGGCTCGCGCCTCGACGCGACGTGCACCATCCGGAGGGCCCGGCACCACGAGGTGCCGGGCCCTCCGTCGTCCCCGTGACCGGTGGCGCGCCGACCTCGCGCGGCCGACCACGGGGATCACCCGCGGCCTCCCGTTAGGCTGATCGGCAATCGGAATGTGAGAGACGTGACGTGACACCTGCAGGCAGCCCCCGCGATCCCGCGGGCACCAACCTCGACCCCTGGTTCCCCCACTACGCGGAGAGGACCTCGGGCCTCAGCGCCTCCGAGGTCCGCGCCCTCTTCGCCGTGGCCTCGCGCCCCGAGGTGGTCTCGCTCGCCGGCGGCATGCCGTTCGTCTCCGCCCTCCCGCAGGAGCTCATCGTCACGGCGATGGAGAAGGTCATGCGCGAGCGCGGACCGGTCGCCCTGCAGTACGGCGGCGGCCAGGGGACGCCCGAGCTCCGCGAGGACATCCTCGAGATCATGGCGCTCGAGGGCATCCGCGGCAGCGTCGACGACATCGTCACCACCACGGGCTCGCAGCAGGCGCTCGACCTCGTGACCAAGCTCTTCATCGACCCGGGCGACGTGATCCTCGCCGAGGCCCCCAGCTACGTCGGCGCCATCGGCGTCTTCCGTAGCTACCAGGCCGTGGTCGAGCACGTGGTGATGGACGACGACGGCCTCGTCCCCGAGGCGCTCCGCGAGGCCATTGCCAGGATCCGCGGCGAGGGCCGCAGGATCAAGTTCCTGTACACGGTCCCCAACTTCCACAACCCCGCCGGTGTGACCATGTCCGCCGCCCGTCGTCCCGAGATCCTCGAGATCTGCCGGTCGAACGACATCCTCGTGCTCGAGGACAACCCCTACGGCCTGCTCTGGTTCGACCGTCCCGCGCCGGATGCGATGCGCAGCCTCGACGACGAGGGCGTCATCTACCTCGGCTCGTTCTCGAAGACGCTCGCCCCCGGCTTCCGGGTCGGCTGGGCGCTCGCGCCGCACGCCATCCGTGAGAAGCTCATCCTCGCCCAGGAGTCGGCCGTCCTCTCCCCCAGCTCCTTCAGCCAGCTGATCATCTCCGAGTACCTGCACGCGTCGGACTGGAAGGGCCAGATCGACACCTTCCGCGGCGTCTACCGGGAGCGGCGCGACGCGACGCTCTCCGCCCTCCAGGAGCACCTGCCCGGCCTCTCCTGGACGGTCCCCAACGGCGGCTTCTACGTCTGGCTGAAGCTCCCGGAGCAGCTCGACTCCAAGCAGATGCTGCCCCGTGCCGTCACCGCTCTCGTCGCCTACACGCCCGGCACGGCCTTCTACGCCGACGGCCGCGGCCGCGACGCCATCCGCCTGTCGTTCTGCTACCCCACCCCAGAGCGCATCCGTGAGGGCGTCCGCCGCATGGCCGGCGTCATCGACGACGAGCTGGATCTCCTCAGCACGTTCTCCGGCACGGGCCCGCTCGCGTCGCGCCCCACAACGTCCGTGGCCGCCCCGCCGCCGGACCTCGACTGACCCCGCCCCCACCGACCACGATCGGATCGAGCACCATGACCGCACACGAGCCCCTCTCCGTCGTCGTCCTGGCCGGCGGCATCTCCCACGAGCGCGACGTGTCGCTCCGCAGCGGTCGGCGGGTGGCGGACGCCCTGCGCGGCGTCGGCGTGACGTCCTCCCTCCGCGACCCGGACGCCACCCTCCTCGACTTCCTGCGTGACACGCCCCCTGCGGTCGTCTGGCCCGTGCTCCACGGCGCGAGCGGCGAGGACGGCGCTCTCCTCGGGCTACTCGAGCTCGCCGGCGTCCCGTACGTCGGCTCCTCCGCTCGGAGCGCACGCCTCGCCTGGGACAAGCCCACGGCCAAGGCGCTGGCCGAGTCGGCCGGCATCCGCACCCCGCGATCCGTGACCCTCCCGAAGGACACGTTCCGGGAGCTCGGCGCCGCGGCCGTCCTGCGGCTCGTCACCGAGGCCATGCCGGCGCCGTACGCCGTCAAGCCGGCTCGTGGTGGATCCGCGCAGGGCGTCACCATCGTGCGCGACGCCGACGCGCTCCCCCGCGCCATGGTCGACGCCTACACCTACGGCGACGTGGCCCTCATCGAGCAGCTCGTCGAGGGCACCGAGGTGGCGATCGGCGTGCTCGACACCGGCGACGGACCCGCGGCCCTGCCGGCCACCGAGATCGCCCCGACATCCGGCGTCTACGGCTACGAGGCGCGCTACAACGCCGGTCTCACCCGCTTCTACACGCCGGCCCGCATCACGGCCGCCGCCGCCTCGGCAGCCGCGGAGGCCGCAGTCGGGATCCACCGTGCGCTCGGCATCGGTCAGGTCTCCCGTGTCGACATCATCATCGACGCCGACGGGGAGCCGTGGTTCCTCGAGGTGAACGTCATCCCGGGTCTCACGGAGACCTCGTTGCTGCCTCAGGGCCTGGCTGCCGCGGGCATCGAGGTCGGCGAGCTGTACCGCCGTCTCGCCGAGGCCGCCCTCGCCCACGCAGGGGCTCGCTGACGCCCTCCGCACGGCCGGCTGGGGGAGGAGCCCGGCTCCGCTCCCCCGCTTAGTCAGACGGCGTCAGCGTCGGGCACGCCCATCTCCTGCACGATGCGCGTCAGGTCGCCGAGCGTCGCGAAGTCGATGACGATCTGGCCCTTCTGCGCCGACATCGTCACCCGCACGCTCGTGTTCAGGTGATCCCCGATGCGCTGGGCAGACTCGTCCAGGTGCGCGTTCCGCGCGGACGTCGGGCTCTTCCGCGGCTTGACGGTGCGCTGTCCGCGCTGCGCCGCGGCCTCGGCGGCACGCACGGACAGGTCCTCGTTCACGATCTTGTCCGCGAGGTGCCGCATCGCCTCCTCGTCGCCGGACGAGAGGATCGCGCGCGCGTGACCGGCGGACAGGACACCCGCGGCGACGCGGTGCTGCACGTCCTCCGGCAGGCGCAGCAGGCGGATGGTGTTGGTGATCTGCGGCCGCGAGCGTCCGAGCCGCTGGGCGAGCTCGTCCTGCGTGATCGCGAAATCGGCCAGGAGCTGCTGGTACGCGCTCGCTTCCTCCAGGGGGTTGAGCTCCGAGCGGTGCAGGTTCTCCAGGAGCGCGTCACGGAGCATCGACTCGTCGGCCGTGTCCTTGATGACGGCCGGGATGGTGTCCAGACCGAGCTCCTTGGTCGCACGGAGGCGCCGCTCCCCCATCACGAGCTCATAGCGCGCGCGGCCGTCCGCGTCGGCGCCCAGCGGGCGGACCACGATCGGCTGCAGCACCCCGTACTCGCGGATCGACACCACGAGCTCCTGCAGCTCGTCCGGACGGAAGTCCGTGCGGGGCTGCTGGGCGTTGGGCGTGATGTCCGCGGGATCGAGATTGGCGAGGCGCGCTCCTGGAACGGCCACGAGCTCGGGCTCCTGCTTGCCGTCGGATTTCTTCGTGCGGGCCTCCCCCTGGATCCCGCTGGGTGCGCCGGCGCCGACGCTGTCCGGGAAGAAGACGTCGACGGGCCTGCTGCGCTCGTCGGACGTGGGGATGAGGGCGCCGATGCCGCGCCCCAAGCCGGTTCTCTTCGTTGCCATTACTTCTGGGCTCCTCGGTATGCGATCTCGGCTGCGGCCTCCAGGTAGGAGAGCGCGCCGGGAGAGTTGGGGTCGTAGCTGATGACGCTCTGTCCGTAGCTGGGCGCCTCGCTGATGCGCACGGATCGCGGGATGAGAGTCGTGAGGGTCTGTTGTGGGAAGTGCTCCCGGACCTCGGCCGCCACCTGCTGCGCGAGGTTCGTCCTGCCGTCGTACATCGTCAGGAGGATGGTGGACATCGCCAGATCCGGGTTGAGGTGCTGTGCGATGAGCTCGATGTTCGACAGCAGCTGACTCAGCCCCTCCAGCGCGTAGTACTCGCACTGGATGGGGATGAGCACCTCCTTCGCCGCGCTGAACGCATTGATGGTGAGCAAGCCCAACGACGGCGGGCAGTCGATGAGGACGTAGTCGAATTCGCGGCCACGGTCCGAGGCCAGGAAGGCATCCAGCGCGCGACGCAGGCGGCGCTCGCGCTGTTCGAGGGCGACCAGCTCGATCTCGGCACCGGCCAGGTGGATCGTCGCGGGCACGCAGAACAGCGTGTCGAACTCCGGGCTCGACTGCAGCGCATCCGAGATGGGCACGTCGTCGACCAGCACGTCGTAGACGCTCGGCAGGTCGGCGGAGCGGTCCGCGCCGAGGGCGGTCGATGCGTTGCCCTGCGGATCGAGGTCGATGACCATCGTCCGGGCTCCGGACTTAGCGAGAGCGGCCGCGAGGTTGACCGTGGATGTGGTCTTCCCCACCCCGCCCTTCTGATTGGCGATGGTGAACACCCGCGTGCTCGTAGGACGCGGCAGCACCAGGCCCGCCAATGCCTTCCGACGCCGGCTCGTCTCGGAGAGCTCACGAGCGATGGGACTGAGGTCGTCATCCATGGGAAGCTCCAGATCGAGGATCGCGTGTTGTGGTCTCAGTTCGATGTTTCACGTGGAACATGGTCGTCCTGGTTTCGGTACGGACTCGAAATCGGCACTTGATCAGGAAAAACAACTCCTCGGCCTTACACACGTTCATGCGACGCGTGCCCGGATCACGCGAGTGACCTCCTCGACCTGCCCTTCTCCAAGAGTGAGGACCTCTACGTCTTCGAGGTGGTACTTGCGAATCGCCTTGCTGGCAGCGTCGACTTCCCGCTCCGCATTCGCCCCCTTCATGAGGACGAGCTCTCCGCCGGTCCTGACGAGCGGGACGGTGAGGGGGATGAGCTTCGCGAACGCACTCACCGCTCGTGCCGTGACCTGATCCAACGTGAACTCCTGAGCGACTTCTTCCGCCCGGGCTCGACGAACCACGACGTTGGTCAAGCTCAGGTGAGCCTTCTGCTCTTCGAGCCATGCGACGCGGCGCTCCATGGGCTCGATCAGGACGAACTCCACGTCGGGCCGTGCAATGGCCAGGACCAGTCCAGGCAATCCGGCACCCGTGCCGATGTCCCCGACCACTCCGGCCCTGAGCAGCGGCGCTACGAGTACGGAATTGACGATGTGTCGAGTCCACAGTCGCGGTGGCTCGAGCGGACCGATGAGCCCCAGCTCTTCGCCGCGATTCCCCAGCTGTGCGGCGAATTCGCGCACTACCTCTATCCGGTTACCGAACAGCTGCGGCGCGATCGTCGGCTCTGACTCGATCATGATCGTCTCGGGCATCGCGCTTCCATCCTGTGATCCTCGGTGACGAGCACCTCGAATGTCGACCACCGACGCATGTCACGGACGAGCACGACCGCCGTTCGGCACTCGAGCGAGTTTAGCGGTCGTGGGTGCATGATCTGATCACAGTGGGCGTCAGCGACGAGGTTCAGCGATAGGCATTGACGCTACATGTCCCACGACGTCGTTTCACGTGAAACATGGAGTCCTGGTGCCCGTCTCCCGGACACGCTCTCGGACCGGCCCCGTTCTGCAGTCGCTAGACGCTACGGGCATGAAGCGGAATCACATGGGAGCGCGAGGGCGAGCGACAGGCTATGGACGCGTCCTCCGACTTCGTGAGCGCGCAGCGGCTCCACGCGCACCCGCAGGACGCCGGATCCCCCATCGGCCTGGCCACCGTCTACCGCGCGCTCGACGATCTCGCGGCGGAGGGCGACGCGGACTCGCTGACAACGGGCGTTTCACGTGAAACATGTGCGTCGCCCGCGACCCATGCCATAGACATCTAGATCGGACGCATTTTCGGAACGCGCGACGAGCGGACCCATGCACCGGACCAGGAGGGCGGTAACACGTAACGTGCCTGATGCGTGGTCGCCCCTCCATCGACGCCCCATCAGGAAGGGCAGTCTCATCGAGCCGGTGCGCCATGCGTGCTATTCGGGGCACCTCCGGGAGACACGTTTGTTAACACATTCGTACTAATTCAGCGACGCAGAGGGAGTTGGAGACAGACGAGGCCCGGTCCAACTGGACCGGGCCTCGTGATCTGCAGTCCTGTGGATCAGGCCTTGGTGATCACCGTGTGGCGGTCACGCCCTTCGCCCTCGGACTCGGAGGTGTATCCGCGCTCGGCCACGATGTCATGGACGAGCTTCCGCTCATAGGACGACATCGGCGGCAGCGAAGCGCTCGCGGAGCCGGCGGAGATGCGCTCCACGGCGCGATCCACGAGCTGCGCGAGCTCCGCCTGGCGGGCGTCACGCGAGCCGCCGACGTCCAGGATCAGACGGCTGAACACACCAGTCTTGTTCTGCACCGCGAGACGCGTGAGCTCCTGGAGCGCAGTCACCGTCTCCGGGTTGGACAGCAGACGCAGGTCCTGCGAATCGGCGGCATCCACGGAGACGTACGCACGTCCTCCGCGCTGGTCGATGTCGATGTCTCCGTCGAGGTCGCAGATGTCGAGGAGCTCCTCGATGTAGTCGGCGGCGATGTCGCCTTCGTCTACGGCATCCGGGCCGTCCTGTACGGAGGCGTCCTCCGTCGAGATCTCCCCATCGCCGGGCCCCTCGGCGATCTCCGGGCCGGTCGTGTTCGTCACGTCGCTCATCGGCTCTTGGGTCCTGACTGCTTCTTGGCACGGTTCTTGCCGACCGGCTGCTGTCGCTGGGCCGGCTTGCGCTCCTCGACGACGACGGTCGACGCCTCGCCGGACGCCTCGGGCACGACCAGCTTCCCCTTGCGGGCAAGACGCGCCTCACGGGCGCGCGCCGCCTCGCTGCCAGGGGTCGGCATGTTGCGGATGACGAGGAACTGCTGGCCCATGGTCCAGAAGTTGGAGACGAGCCAGTAGAACATGACGCCGAGCGGGAACGCGATGCCGGACACCGCGAAGACCAGCGGGAGGATGTACAGCAGGATGCGCTGCTGCTTGAACATCGGGCTGGCCTTGGTCTCCTCGGACATGTTCTTGGCCATGATCTGCAGCTGCGTGATGAACTGCGACGCGCTCATCAGGATGACCATGGTGGTCGCGATGACGATGACCGTGACGTTGCCGTTCGCCGTGGAGATGGCGGACTGCAGGGGAGCGCCGAGGAACGACGACTCGCCGAAGGACCGGGAGAGCTCGGCGTTGAGCAGTCCGATGCCCGGCAGCTCCTCGACCGCGGCTCGGTGGAGCACCGAGTAAAGGGAGAAGAAGATCGGCATCTGCAGCAGGAGCGGCAGGCAGCTGCTGAGCGGGTTGGTGCCCGTGTCCTTGTAGAGCGCCATGGTCTCGCGAGACATGGCCTCGCGCGAGAACTGGTCGCGCTTGCCCTTGTACTTGTCCTGGATCTTCTTCAGCTGCGGCGCGACCTCCATCATGCGGCGCTGGTTCTTGATCTGCCGGACGAAGATGGGGATGAGCGCCGCGCGCACCACGAGGACGAGGCCCACGATGGACAGCACCCAGGTGGCGCCGTTGTTCGGGTCGAGCCCGAGGCTGGTCCAGAGGGTGTGGAAGCCGACCAGGATGAGTTCGATGACCCACTTGATCGGCCACAGGATCGTTCCGAGGAAGTCCATGAGGTGGTCGTTAGCCCTTTCCGTGGCTGGGTGCGACGACGAATCCGAGCCTCGTGCGTCGGTACTGCTGGACCCGACGAGCGGGGACGTCGTCGATGCCGCCCTCCGCCCAGGGGTGGCACCGGCACACGCGCCATGCGGCGAGCAATCCGCCATGGACCAGGCCGTGCTCCTGGACGGCCTCGAGGCCGTAGGCGGAGCAGGACGGGTAGTACCGGCAGACGTCCCCGTAGAGAGGGGAGACCACGCGACGGTAGAGGCTGATCACGGCGATGGCCGCGTTCCGGGGCGCCAGGACGACGGAGGTCAGTGCCCTCTTCATATCGTCCTCACGGCCCGCGTCACGGCTGACGCCATCTCCTCCTGCAGGGTAGCCCACGGTGTCCGCTCCATGCCTGGCAGTACGCGGATCACGATGGAGGTGCCCGGGGGGACCGTGGGCAGGAGACCCGCCGACACGGCCTTGAGGCGGCGCCGGACGAGGTTGCGCGTCACGGCGTTGCCCACCTTCTTCGAGACGATGAACCCGAAGCGGGTCGGTGCGTCCGGGGGACCGGCGAGGGCGGAGACGATCGCCGTCCCGGTGGTCGAACGGCGTCCCCGCCTGACGATGGTGCGGTAGTCCGCCCCGCTCGTCACGCGGTTCTGCCGTGCGAGCACGGGCTACGCGGAGAGCTCGGTGCGTCCCTTGCCACGGCGGGCGGCGAGGATGGCGCGGCCGGCGCGGGTGCGCATGCGGAGGCGGAAGCCGTGCTTCTTGGCCTTCTTGCGGTTGTTCGGCTGGAAGGTGCGCTTGCTCACGGTGAGTCTCCACTCAGGTTGGTCCACGGGGCCGACGAGTGCGGCTGGGAAGATGGGGCAGCCTCGACAGGCTGGGTCAACTGCCTAAATCTACGGGCAGAGGGCCCTCCGGTCAAACCCGGGAGCAGGATCGTGATTATCCACACGGGGAGCCCATCGGCCGGTATTGACATGCCGCCGTCGATAGGGTCGATTTGTCCTGATCTCCGGCAGTGGCTAGCGTGTGGCGTGGCCGCGACGCGCCGGGGATCGCCCGCGCGGTGCATGACGGCCCGTTCGCACACAGGGTGGATAACCCTGTGAGTAACTATGCTGTCCGCCATCGTGGTGCTCGGATGGTCCGCACCCTCGGAGCCTCCGGGGACGGACGCCGCACGAACTACCGCGACGCCCTCCCGGCGCCGACAGCAGCCCGCGCACCGTGATGCGGCCCCGGCATCAGCCGCGGGATCGAGTCCGGTGGCGGCAGATGGGGAAACATGTCCGACCGCTCCGACCCGACGCACGCGATCTGGCAGAAGGTGCTGTCCGCCCTCACCGCGGACGACCGCATCACGCCGCAGCTGCACGGCTTCATCAGCCTCGTCGAGCCGAAGGGCGTGATGACCGGCACCCTCTACCTCGAGGTGCCGAACGACCTCACTCGCGGGATGCTCGAGCAGCGGATCCGCGTGCCCCTCCTCAACGCCATCGGCTCGCTCGACGAGGCGGCGGGCGTGAGCAACTTCGCCATCGTGGTCAACCCGGAGATCGCGCAGGACGCCTTCGCCCAGCACCCCGAGCCCGCAGCGGAGCAGCCGTACATCGAGACGCCGACCATCACCGCGCCGACCGACAACCCCGGGCTGCCGGCGTCGCCGTCCCGCGGCGACTCCCGCCTCAACCCGAAGTACGGCTTCGACACCTTCGTCATCGGCGGATCCAACCGATTCGCGCACGCCGCGGCCGTCGCGGTCGCCGAGGCGCCGGCCAAGGCGTACAACCCGCTCTTCATCTACGGCGACTCGGGTCTGGGCAAGACCCACCTGCTGCATGCGATCGGGCACTACGCCATCAGCCTCTACCCCGGCATCCGCGTGCGGTACGTGAGCTCGGAGGAGTTCACCAACGACTTCATCAACTCGATCGCGAACAACCGCTCGTCGCTCTTCCAGTCCCGCTACCGCGACAACGACATCCTGCTGATCGACGACATCCAGTTCCTCCAGGGCAAGGACTCCACACAGGAGGCCTTCTTCCACACCTTCAACACGCTGCACGACCACAACAAGCAGGTGGTCATCACGAGCGACCTCCCGCCGAAGCACCTCACGGGCTTCGAGGACCGGATGCGGTCGCGCTTCGAGTGGGGCCTCATCACCGACGTCCAGGCGCCCGACCTGGAGACCCGCATCGCGATCCTGCGCAAGAAGGCGCAGAGCGAGAAGCTGCAGGTGCCGGACGACATCCTCGAGTACATGGCCACGAAGGTCACGTCCAACATCCGGGAGCTCGAGGGCACGCTCATCCGCGTCACGGCCTTCGCGAGCCTCAACAAGACGCCGGTCGACCTGGCACTCGTGCAGACGGTGCTGAAGGACCTCATCACGCTGGACGAGGACAACGTCATCGCGCCGGTCGACATCATCAACCACACCGCGGCCTACTTCAAGCTGACCGTCGACGACCTCTACGGCTCCTCGCGGTCCCAGGCCGTCGCCACCGCCCGGCAGATCGCCATGTACCTCTGCCGCGAGCTGACGAACCTGTCGCTGCCCAAGATCGGGCAGCTGTTCGGCAACCGCGACCACACGACGGTCATGTACGCGAACAAGAAGATCACCGAGCTCATGAAGGAGCGCCGCTCGATCTACAACCAGGTCACGGAGCTGACGAGCCGGATCAAGCAGAACCACCGCTACGGCAAGATGTGACGCCGACAGCGCGAGCCCACGGGGCACGTGCGCCAGCAGCGGAGCAACAGGAGGGGTCGGACCGATGGTCCGGCCCCTCCGTCGTATCCAGGGAGGTCGTACGCGGGCGAGCATCGACCGAGGGCACGCCCCGTCCGTGCCGTGCGGTGTCGTCGGACCGAGCAAGCAGCAGAGCCCACGGCCTCGACGTGCGCGAGCAGGTACCCTGACGGCCCTCGAGGACGTCCTCGGTGGCTCGAACCCGCGTTCCCCACAGTGTGCACAGACTGTGGATAACTGTGGAGAACCGCCGGACGCGATGTGGGTTCGAGGAGCTCGCCTGTGGAACCGGCCTCGACGCGACGACGTCGTTCCGCCGAGTCCCCAGGCCGCTCCACACCCGTCCCACAAGTTCCAGACGTGTAGTTCCCTCTCAACCGCAGGGACTCCGGGAGTTGTCCACAGATTCCACAGCGGTTAAGACTATTGATCCTTAAACCCTTCATTGGATGTCGCCCAAGAACCTCAGGGTGTGGAGGGATCGACGGTCCCGGGGCCCCCCGCCGGCACGGCTAGCATTGACCGACAAATCTTCCGCTCATCGAGGGGTCCACAACGTGAAGTTCCAAGTCAACAGGGACGTCTTCAGCGAGGCGGTGTCCTTCGCCGTCAAGCTCCTGCCGCAGCGCACGACCCTCCCGATCCTGAGCGGTGTGCTCATCGAGGCGACCGAGGACGGGCTGACGCTGTCGTCGTTCGACTACGAGGTCTCGGCCCGCACGCAGATCCAGGCGGACATCGAGGAGTCCGGGCGGGTGCTGGTCTCCGGCCGCCTCCTGGCCGACATCGCCAACCGGCTGCCGAACGCGCCGGTGCGCTTCACGACCGAGGAGTCCAAGATCACCGTGTCGTGCGGATCCGCGCACTTCACGCTGCTGAGCATGCCCGTCGAGGAGTACCCGACGCTGCCGCAGATCTCCGAGCAGTCCGGGCTCCTCCCCGCCGAGCAGTTCGCCGCCGCCGTGTCCCAGGTCGCGGTCGCCGCGTCCCGCGACGACGTGACCCCCGTCATCACCGGCGTGCAGCTCGAGGTGGGGGAGACCAGCCTCGGCCTCATCGCCACCGACCGCTACCGCGTCGCCGTGCGCGAGATCGACTGGGACGGCGGTGACTCCACGAGCGACGGCACCAGCCGCACGGCGCTCGTTCCCGCTCGCACTCTCCAGGAGATCGGCAAGACCTTCGGCCACAGCGGGACGATCTCCGTGGCGATCACCGACACGGACGACCGCCAGCTCATCGCGTTCAGCGCGGACAGGAAGACCGTCACGTCGCTGCTCATCCGCGGCAACTTCCCCCCGGTCAAGCGCCTGTTCCCCGAGACGGTCGACAACTACGCGGTCATCAACACCGCCGACCTGATCGAGGCCACCCGTCGCGTCCAGCTGGTGCTGGAGCGCGAGGCGGCCCTGCGGTTCACCTTCACCATCGACGGCCTCACCCTGGAGGCCATCGGCTCCGAGCACGCGCAGGCATCGGAGAGCATCGACGCCCTCCTCACCGGCGTGGACACCGTCGTCTCGCTCAAGCCGCAGTTCCTGCTGGACGGCCTGGGTGCCGTCCACTCCGAGTTCGTCCGCCTCTCGTTCACGAAGACGGACAACCCGAACAAGCCCGGTCCCGTGCTGATCACGAGTCAGTCGTCCAAGGACCAGGCTGGAGCAGACAACTACCGGTACCTGCTGCAGCCGAACCTGCTGCTGCGCTAGACCGCGATCAAGGAGAGAACATGCACATCGGACTCGTCGGACTCGGCAAGATGGGCGCTCGCATGCGCGCGCGCCTCGAGAAGAACGGCATCGAGGTGACCGGCTACGACACCAACCCCGAGGTCTCCGACGTGGCCACGCTCGAGGACCTCGCCGCGGCGCTGCCCGCGCCCCGCCTCGTCTGGGTCATGGTGCCGGCCGGCAAGGTCACGCAGAACGTCGTGGGCGACCTCGCCCGCATCCTGGAGCCCGGCGACCTGGTGATCGACGGCGGCAACTCCAAGTTCACCGACGACTTCGCCCACGCCGGCTTGCTCAAGGACAAGGGCATCGACTTCGTCGACGCCGGCGTCTCCGGCGGCGTCTGGGGACTCGAGAACGGATACGGCCTCATGGTCGGCGGACCCGCGGAGCAGGTCCAGCGCGCGATGCCCGTCTTCGACGCGCTCCGCCCCGAGGGCCCCCGCGAGGAGGGCTTCGTCCACGTCGGCGACTCCGGCGCCGGGCACTACGCGAAGATGGTCCACAACGGCATCGAGTACGCGATGATGCAGTCGTTCGCCGAGGGCTACGAGCTCCTCGCGGCGCGCAAGGACATCATCAAGGACGTCACCGGCACGTTCGAGGCCTGGCAGCGCGGCACGGTCGTGCGCTCCTGGCTGCTCGAGCTGCTGGTCAAGGCGCTCAAGGAGGACCCGGGCTTCGCGGACATCGAGGGCTTCGTGCAGGACTCCGGCGAGGGCCGCTGGACGATCGAGGAGGCGCTCGACAACGCGGTGCCCATGCCGGCGATCAGCGCGTCGATCTTCGCGCGCTTCTCCTCCCGCCAGGAGGACTCCCCGGCCATGAAGGCCGTCGCGGCGCTGCGCAACCAGTTCGGCGGCCACTCGGTGCAGAAGAAGTCCTGACCACCGGATGATCGTCCGTCACCTCTCCCTGGGTGACTTCCGCAACTACACCCGCGCGGACGTCGAGCTCCTGCCCGGTGCCACCCTCTTCGTGGGCAGCAACGGGCAGGGCAAGACGAACCTGGTGGAGGCGCTGGGCTTCCTGAGCACGCTCGGGTCGCACCGCGTCTCCACCGACCAGGCGCTGATCCGCCAGGGCGCGGAGTCCGCCGTGATCCGGGCGCTCCTGCAGCATGCGGGTCGGGAGCTCCGGGTCGAGGTGCAGATCAACCGCTCGGGGGCGAACCGGGCGCAGGTGAACAGCACGCCCACCAAGCCGCGCGAGCTGCCGCGGTACTTCTCGAGCGTGCTGTTCGCTCCGGAGGACCTGGCGCTGGTCCGGGGGGATCCGTCGGGTCGGCGCCGTCTCCTCGACCAGCTCCTCGTGCTGCGGACCCCGCGGCTCGCCGGCGTGCTGTCAGACTACGACCGGGCGCTCAAGCAGCGGAACACCCTGCTGAAGTCCGCTCGAGCGCGGGGGATGAAGGCCGACCAGCTCGGCACGCTCGACATCTGGGACGAGCGGCTCGTGGCCATCGGCTCGCAGATCATCGCGGCGCGCGGTGCGCTCGTCGAGGCGCTGCAGCCCGAGCTGGCGCGCGCGTACCTAGCGGTGGCGGGATCCGACCACGGCCCGTCGGCCCGTCCCGAGCTGAGCATCCTCGCCGACGACCCGGGGGAGGACGACGTCGCGGACGAGTCCGGCGCGCGCGACGGTGCGCGGTTCACGAGGACCGAGGACGTCGTCCCGGTGTTCGCCGCCGCCATCGCGCGGATGCGCCCGCGCGAGCTCGAGCGCGGCCTCACCCTGGTGGGCCCGCATCGCGACGACGTGCTGTTCCGTCTCAACGGGTTACCGGCGAAGGGCTACGCCAGCCACGGGGAGTCGTGGTCGTTCGCCCTCGCGATCAAGCTCGCCTCGGCCGAGCTGCTGCGCCGCGACTCGCAGACGGGCGACCCCGTGCTCATCCTCGACGACGTGTTCGCGGAGCTCGACCAGGCGCGTCGCGGTCGTCTGGCGGAGGCGGTCACGGGCTTCGAGCAGGTGCTCATCACCGCGGCCGTGTTCGAGGACGTGCCCGAGCACCTCGCGGCCAACGCCGTGCACATCCGGGCCGGCGAGATCGTCGAGGCGCCGACTCCGCCGACGACGACCGACGGTGGCGAGGGAGCGGCGTGATCCCCCGCGCCGCCGACGGCGGTCCGCTGCCCGAGTCCGAGGCGGTCGCCGTGTACCGCCGCTTCCGCCGGGTGTTCGGCGACGCCTCCGTGCGCTCGCCCTCCGCACGGAAGCGCCGGGAGCAGAAGGCGGGCAGCTCGCCGTTCCAGCCGGGACGGGACCCCGACTCGCTCGGGAACGTCATGGACTCGCTCACATCGCGCATGGGCTGGACCTCCTCGTTGTCGCAGGCCGAGCTCATGGCAGCGTGGACGACGATCGCCGGTGAGGAGACCGCCGTGCACTCCTCTCCCGTCGGCATCGAGGACGGCCTCCTCACGGTCGAGTGCGAGTCCACGGCGTGGGCGACGCAGCTCCGGCTGATGCGCGTGGAGATCACGACGCGCATCGCGGAGCGCTTCCCCGACGCGGGCATCCGGTCGATCCGCTTCCAGGGGCCGAACGCCCCGTCGTGGAAAAAGGGTCCCAGGTCGATCCCAGGGCGGGGTCCGCGCGATACCTACGGCTAGGGAGGCGAATCAGGTCACCCCCGGCACGAAAAGGCGTCAGCGGGCCGGATAGGCGGTGCGGAGCCTACTCCTGCGATAGAATGAGGGGTCGCCCGCAGCCAAGGGACGACGGTCGGCGGATCACCTCGTGATCGGCGCTCGACCGCCGTCGGGCAGGGGCGCGTCGACGCGGCAGGAGCCACCACTTCATGACATCGGATGCCTCACAGGACCTCCCCGACGACTCCACCCCCGACGAGGTGGAGGTCGAGGAGACGCACAACGACTCCGACCACATCACCCGCCAGCAGGTGAGCAACGACTACGGCGCCAACGAAATCCAGGTGCTCGAGGGCCTCGAGGCTGTGCGCAAGCGGCCCGGCATGTACATCGGGTCCACCGGCCCGCGCGGCCTGCACCACCTGGTCAGCGAGATCGTCGACAACTCGGTCGACGAGGCCCTCGCCGGCTACGCCAGCGACATCCAGGTCACCATGCGCAAGGACGGCGGCATCCGCGTCGTCGACGACGGCCGCGGCATCCCGGTCGACATCCACCCCGTCGAGGGCATCTCCACGGTCGAGCTCGTGCTCACCAAGCTGCACGCCGGCGGCAAGTTCGGCGGCGGCGGATACGCGGTGTCGGGCGGCCTGCACGGCGTCGGCAGCTCCGTGGTGAACGCGCTGTCCGAGCGGCTCGACGTCGAGGTGCGTCGTCAGGGCGCCGTCTGGCGCCAGAGCTTCACCATCGGCGTGCCGGACGCGCCCCTGGAGAAGGGCGAGGGATCCACCGAGACCGGCACGACCATCACCTTCTGGCCGAGCCGCGAGATCTTCGAGACCGTCGAGTTCGACTACGACACCCTCCGCGCGCGCTTCCAGCAGATGGCGTTCCTCAACAAGGGCCTCGCCCTCACGCTGCACGACGAGCGCGAGGAGGACGGTGCCGAGCACCGCACCGAGAAGTTCCTCTACGAGCGCGGCCTCGTCGACTACGTCGAGCACCTCGTCAAGGCGAAGAAGACCGAGGTCGTCAACGCCGACGTCATCGCGTTCGAGTCCGAGGACACGGTCAAGAAGATCAGCCTCGAGGTCGCGATGCAGTGGACCACCTCCTACACGGAGAGCGTCCACACCTACGCGAACACCATCAACACCCACGAGGGCGGCACGCACGAGGAGGGGTTCCGCGCGGCGCTCACTACACTCGTGAACCGCTACGCGCGCGAGAACAAGCTGCTCCGCGAGAAGGACGAGAACCTCACGGGCGACGACGTCCGCGAGGGCCTCACCGCCGTCATCTCCGTGAAGCTCGGCGAGCCGCAGTTCGAGGGCCAGACCAAGACGAAGCTCGGCAACACCGAGGCGAAGGCCTACGTGCAGCGCATCGTCGGCCAGCAGCTCGGCGACTGGCTGGAGAAGAACCCGGCGCAGGCGAAGGACATCATCCGCAAGGGCATGCAGGCATCGCAGGCTCGCCTCGCCGCCCGCAAGGCGCGCGAGCAGACCCGGCGCAAGGGCCTGCTCGAGTCCGGCGGCATGCCCGGCAAGCTCAAGGACTGCCAGAGCAAGGACCCGGCGCTGTCCGAGGTCTTCCTCGTCGAGGGCGACTCGGCCGGCGGATCCGCGGTGCAGGGCCGGAACCCCACGACGCAGGCGATCCTGCCGCTGCGAGGGAAGATCCTCAACGTGGAGAAGGCCCGCCTCGACCGCGCGCTCCAGAACAACGAGGTGCAGTCGATGATCACCGCGTTCGGCGCGGGCATCGGCGAGGACTTCAACGCCGAGAAGGTCAGGTACCACAAGATCGTGCTGATGGCCGACGCGGACGTCGACGGCCAGCACATCACGACCCTCCTGCTCACCCTGCTGTTCCGCTACATGCGGCCGCTCATCGAGCTCGGCTACGTGTACCTCGCGCAGCCGCCGCTGTACCGGCTGAAGTGGTCGAACGCCGACCACCAGTACGTCTACACGGACGCCGAGCGCGACGCGCTGCTCGCGCACGGGCAGGCGAACGGCAAGCGGATCCCCAAGGACAACGGCATCCAGCGCTACAAGGGCCTGGGCGAGATGGACTACAAGGAGCTGTGGGAGACCACCATGGACCCCGCCACGCGGACGCTCATGCAGGTCACCCTCGACGACGCCGCCGGTGCCGACGAGGTCTTCTCGACGCTGATGGGCGAGGACGTCGAGTCCCGCCGCAGCTTCATCCAGCGCAACGCCAAGGACGTCAGGTTCCTCGACATCTGATCGACCAGGCGGCCGGCCGGCCCGATCCCGGCCGCCGCCCGGCACCGACTCCACGCTCCATCGACATCTGAACGGGACCTCCATGGCCGACGACATCACTCCGGACGACGAGCAGGGCACGGGGGCGACCCCGGACGACGAGCAGGCGTCGTCGACCGACGACGCCCTGCCCCAGGAGGGCGTGACGCCGGCGTCGTCCGCGGCCGCCGCGTCGGACTCGCTGCCGGGCGCCATCATCGACCCCGACGCCACCGTCGTCGTCTCCCACGACCGCATCGAGCAGGTCGATCTGCAGCTCGAGATGCAGCGGTCGTTCCTCGACTACGCGATGAGCGTCATCGTCCAGCGCGCGCTCCCCGAGGTGCGCGACGGCCTCAAGCCCGTGCACCGCCGCGTGATCTACGCCATGTACGACGGCGGCTACCGTCCCGACCGCTCCTTCTTCAAGTCGGCGCGCGTGGTCGGCGAGGTCATGGGCCAGTTCCACCCCCACGGCGACTCCTCCATCTACGACGCGCTCGTGCGCCTCGTCCAGCCGTGGAGCCTGCGCTACCCGCTCGCGCTCGGCCAGGGCAACTTCGGCTCGGCCGGCAACGACGGCGCCGCCGCCCCCCGGTACACCGAGACCAAGATGGCGCCCCTCGCCATGGAGATGGTCCGGGACATCACCGAGGACACGGTCGACTTCCAGGACAACTACGACGGCCGCACGCTCGAGCCGAAGATCCTGCCGTCGCGGTTCCCCAACCTGCTGGTCAACGGATCCGTGGGCATCGCGGTCGGCATGGCCACCAACATCCCGCCGCACAACCTCCGCGAGGTCGCCGCCGGCGCGCAGTGGCTGCTCGCCAACCCCGACGCGAACCGGGAGGAGCTGCTCGAGGCGCTCCTCGAGCGGATCAAGGGCCCGGACTTCCCGACGGGCGCGCAGGTGCTCGGCACCAAGGGCATCATCGACGCGTACCGCACGGGTCGTGGGTCCATCACGATGCGCGCGGTCGTCGCGGTCGAGGAGATCCAGGGCCGCGTCTGCCTGGTGGTCACCGAGCTGCCGTACCAGGTGAACCCCGACAACCTGGCGATCAAGATCGCCGAGCTCGTGAAGGACGGGAAGCTCGGCGGCGTCGCCGACATCCGCGACGAGACCTCGGGCCGCACCGGCCAGCGCCTCGTCATCGTGCTGAAGCGCGACGCGGTCGCCAAGGTCGTGCTGAACAACCTCTACAAGCACACGCAGCTGCAGGAGAACTTCGGCGCGAACATGCTCGCGATCGTCGACGGGATCCCGCGCACCCTCGCGCTCGACGGCTTCATCTCCGCCTGGGTCGACCACCAGATCGACGTCATCGTGCGGCGCACGCAGTACCGGCTCAACGAGGCCGAGGCGCGCGCCCACATCCTGCGCGGCTACCTCAAGGCGCTCGACGCGCTCGACGACGTCATCGCCCTCATCCGCCGGTCCGAGACCGTGGAGGTGGCGCGCAGCGGCCTGATGAAGCTGCTCGACATCGACGAGCTCCAGGCCAACGCGATCCTCGAGATGCAGCTCCGTCGGCTCGCGGCCCTGGAGCGCCAGAAGATCCAGGACCAGGCGGCCGAGCTCGAGGAGCGCATCGCCGAGTACAAGCACATCCTCGCGACGCCGTCCGTGCAGCGGGAGATCATCAGCACCGAGCTGCAGGAGATCACCGACAAGTACGGCGACGACCGGCGCACGGAGATCATGCTCGGCTTCGACGGCGACATGAGCATGGAGGACCTCATCCCCGAGGAGGAGATGGTGGTCACGGTCACGCGCGGCGGGTACATCAAGCGCACGCGCATCGACAACTACCGCAGCCAGCACCGCGGCGGCAAGGGCGTCCGCGGCGCGCAGCTCCGGGCGGACGACGTGGTGGAGCACTTCTTCGTCACGACCACGCACCACTGGCTCCTGTTCCTCACGGACAAGGGCCGGGTCTACCGCGCGAAGGCGTACGAGCTCCAGGAGGCCGGCCGCGACGCCAAGGGCCAGCACGTCGCCAACCTGCTGGCCATGCAGCCGGACGAGGAGATCCAGCAGGTCCTCGACATCCGCGACTACCAGGTGGCGCAGTACCTCGTGCTCGCCACCCGCGACGGCCTGATGAAGAAGACCGCGCTCACCGAGTACGACACGAACCGCACGGGCGGCATCATCGCGATCAATCTCCGTGACGGCGACGCGCTCGTGTCGGCGCTGCTCGTGGACGAGGACGACGACCTGCTGCTCGTGTCACGCAAGGGCATGTCGCTGCGGTTCTCCGCCGACAACCAGGCGCTGCGTCCCATGGGCCGCTCGACCTCGGGAGTGAAGGGCATGACCTTCCGCGGGGACGACACGCTGCTGAGCGCATCCGTCGTCGGCGAGCAGGGATTCGTCTTCGTCGTCACCGAGGGCGGCTTCGCCAAGCGCACCGCGGCCGACCAGTACCGCGTGCAGAACCGCGGCGGCATGGGCATCAAGGTCGCGAAGCTCCAGGACGCCCGCGGCGACCTGGCCGGCGCCCTGATCGTGGGCGAGGAGGACGAGATCCTCGTCGTGCTCGCCAGCGGCAAGGTGGTACGCTCTGCCGTGGCCGAGGTCCCGGCGAAGGGCAGAGACACCATGGGTGTCGTGTTCGCCCGATTCGCGGACGACGACAGGATCATCTCACTGGCCAAGAACTCCGAACGCAACCTGGTGGTCCCCGAAGCTGCGCCCGACGCGTCCGACGGTACCGCTGCTGGGAAGGAAACACCTGATGAGTAGTGTCGCCGAGAAGCTCGCGAAGAAGTCGTCGCGAGCGACCACCACCAAGCAGGTGCGTCTCAAGCTCGTGTACGTCGACTTCTGGTCGGCGCTGAAGCTCGCGTTCCTCTTCTCGGTGGTGCTCGGCGTCATCACCGTCGTGGCCACGTTCCTCATCTACGTCGTGCTGCAGACCACGAACGTGTTCGGCACGGTGGACCAGCTCTTCCAGGAGGTCTCCGGATCCACGGACTTCTCCCTCCAGGACGTCTTCGGCCTGGGTCAGGTGCTCGGCTTCGCCATCGTGGTGGCCGTGCTCAACATCGTCGTCGGCACCGTGCTCGGTGCGGTGGCCGCGCTGCTGTACAACCTCAGCGTGCGCATCACCGGCGGCGTGCTCGTCGGCTTCACCAACGCGTAGCCGATTGGGAGAAACGGGCAGGCGTACGGTAACGTGTACCTGCCCGATGGGGATATAGCTCAGTTGGTTAGAGCGCTTCACTGATAATGAAGAGGTCCCAGGTTCAAATCCTGGTATCCCCACCAACACCCCCGGATCCGTGTGATCCGGGGGCATGGCGGGAAACGAGTCGGTAGATCGCGAGGCGGTCCGAGGCTCGCCGATCGGGGTCATAGCTCAATTGGTAGAGCGCCTGCTTTGCAAGCAGGAGGTCCGGGGTTCGATTCCCCGTGACTCCACATCCGGCCCTCGTGGGCCATCCCCGCTCGCCGCCGGCGGCTCGAGCTCCCGGCACGCGGTCGCTCCTCGGTGTCCTCGTTCGTCGCCGACGTCGTGGTGCTGGGCTGCCACGTCCCGCGTACGACGAAGGCCCGGGCACCTGTCGGTGTCCGGGCCTTCTCGCGATCGCGTCGCGATCGACGTGCGGAGGTCAGCTCGAGGGCTGGTCCTTCGCGGTCGCGTCGACGGCCTCGGGCTCGTCGTCGGCGATCCAGAGATCGTCATCCGCGCGGAACGTCTGGTACAGCGCGTACCCGACCCCGCCCACCACCACGACGCCGAGCGCGATGAGGGCGACTCCGCCGAAGCCGAGGCCCTTCTTCGCGGGTGCCGCCTGCGGCACATAGCGGCCGACGTACGAGCGGCCGTTCTCGACGTAGTGCTTGCCGAACTCCTGCGCCTTCGAGGAGACCTTGCCCGCCTTCTTGACGGCGTCCTTCACCTGCTTGCTGTTGCGGATGCCCTCGGTCGCGGCGACCGCGGATCCGGCGGCACCGGCGACGGCCGGGAGGACCGTGTGCGTGAAGCCCTTGTAGGCCGAGTCGGCCGCCGTGCGCACGCGCTCGGCGCCGGCCTCGTAGCCCGGACGGATGTGGTCGTCGACGCCGCGCTTGACGGCGGGGACGACGTGCTGGTCGGAGAGCTTGCGGGCGGTGTGCGCGGCCTCGGCCACGACGACGTTGGCCCGGTCGAGGACCTCGCGCTGCTCCTTGAGGACGGCGGCCGCGTGGGTGCGGAGCTTCGCCAACTCCTTCTTGTTCTTGCGTGACAGACCCAAGGGGACCTCCATCGGTGTGATTTCGCCAGGATCCCCAGTCTGGCACGGGTGCCACCGAGGGCAAACAGGGCGGAGCCTGTGCGTCCCCCGAGTCCCAGCTCCGCCGTGAGACCATTGCTCCATGTCTGCGCACACTCACGTCGCCACCATGACGACCAACCACGGCACCATCGTCCTCAACCTCTTCGGGTCCCACGCGCCCCAGACCGTCGAGAACTTCGTCGGCCTCGCCACGGGCGGGAAGGAGTGGACCCACCCCCAGACCGGCAAGAAGTCGACCGACCCGCTGTACGACGGCGTCGTCTTCCACCGCATCATCAAGGACTTCATGCTCCAGGGCGGCGACCCGCTCGGCCAGGGCACCGGTGGCCCGGGCTACCAGTTCGATGACGAGATCAGCCGCGACCTGGACTTCTCGAAGCCCTACATCCTCGCCATGGCGAACGCCGGCACGCAGGGCGGCCGCGGCACCAACGGCTCGCAGTTCTTCATCACCACGGCGCCCACCACGTGGCTCCAGGGCAAGCACACGATCTTCGGCGAGGTCGCCGACGACGCGTCCAAGAAGGTCGTCGACGCGCTCAACGCCGTCCCGACCGACGGCCGCGACCGTCCCCGCGAGGACGTCGTGATCGAGAGCGTCACCGTCGAGAAGGTCTGATGACCGACTCACCCCGTACGGCGGCCGACCGCTGCTACCGGCACCCCGATCGGCAGAGCTTCGTGCTGTGCCAGCGATGCGGGCGGACCATCTGCCCCGAGTGCCAGACGCCGGCCGCCGTCGGGGTGATCTGCCCGGAGGACATGAAGGAGCAGCGTCGCACCGCTCCTCGTTCCCGGGCGTCGTTCGTCACGCGCATGACGCGGAGCTCCGCGCCCGTAGTGACGTACGCGATCATGGCCGTCTGCGCCGTGGTCTGGATCCTGCAGGTGCTGCCCATCGTGGGCGGCTACGTCACCACGTCCCTCTGGTTCGCGCCGGTCTACGGCAGCGTCGCCTCCGGTGACTACGAGCCGTGGCGCATGCTCACGAGCGCGTTCACGCACTCCCCGGACAGCATCTTCCACATCGTGCTCAACATGCTGTCCGTCTACGTCTTCGGCCGCGTCCTCGAGCCCATGCTCGGCCGCGTCCGCTTCCTCGCGCTCTTCCTGATCTCGGCCCTCGGGGGTTCGCTCGCCGTCGAGGTCATCGGCGCGGCCATGGGCGACTCGCTCACGGCCGTCGTCGGCGCCTCGGGCGCGATCTTCGGGCTCATGGGCGGCTACTTCGTGCTCGCGCGCAAGCTCGGCGGCAACGTGGGTCCGCTCCTGGGCGTCATCGCGCTGAACCTCCTGCTGGGCTTCGTGGTGCAGGGCGTCTCCTGGCAGGCGCACGTCGGCGGCCTCGTCACCGGTGCGCTCGTGGCGCTCGTGCTCCTGCGCACCCGGGACGCGCGGCAGCGCGGTGCGCAGATCGGCTCGCTGGGCGCTCTGGCCGCGGCGATCGTGGTCGCTGCGGCCGTCTTCCCCGTCGCCATCTGATCCGCACGTCGTCCCGCCCCGCGTCGCTCCCGTCGGAGCCACGCGGGGCGTCGTCGTCTTCGTGGCGGCATGGTGTCGGCCGATGCGCGCTCCCACGGGCGACAGCCGGGTTATCCACAGGCCAGTCCACAGTGGGGATAGTTACACGCGTGTCATTAGCGGTGCGCGGGACGGGTGGGCAGGACTCGGACACGGGTCGGCGGGTCGAGCGGATCCCGACCGCTGAGGGCTTCGGCGTGTAACCAGCGCGACAGGTCGCGTGCCTCGCCGGGTGCCGCGGAGTTCTCCACATGTGTGGAGGCTTGTGCACAGGTCCGCTGTGGAGAACGGCTCGATCGGGATCCGGCCGGGGATGCAGAAGAGCCCGCCACCGGGAGGTGGCGGGCTCTTCTTCGATGCGCTGCGGTCAGCGCCACCTGGTGGTCATCAGGAAGCCGACGAGGATGAGGCCGAAGCCGATGAGGATGTTGCCGACGCCGAGGTCGGGGATGGGGAAGGCGTTGAGGCTCACGTAGTAGACGATCAGCCAGGCGAGGCCGACGAGCATGAAGCCGAACATGATGGGCTTGAACCACACCGGGTTCGGGGCGTCCTCGTCGCGCACGCGTTCCTGGCGGGAGGGTCTCGTCGTCTTGTCGCGGGCCATGCCGAGATCCTAGCCGTACCCTCCTCCACGGGGCCCGGACGATGCCCGCGTCCACGGGGCGGCCGTCCCGGCCTGGCACCGAGGCGCGCCACCTACAATCGGCACATGAGCCCACAGGATCCTGCCCCCTCCCGCCGTGCCACGCGGCGCCGCGGCAGGCGGAACGACGTGCTGCTCGGCACGGTCGGCGTCCTCGGCGAGCTCCTCCTCACGGCCGGCGTGCTCATCATGCTGTTCCTGGGCTGGCAGCTCTGGTTCAACGACATCGTGGTGAGCAGCGGCCAGCGGGACCAGGCGCTGGAGAACAGCAGGAGCTGGGCCACCGCGGCTCCGGCGCCGGAGACGGCGCCGGATCCCGCCGCATCGCCGGATCCCGCCGCGACGCCCGCCGTCCCCGGGGACCCCGTGATCACTGCGGCGCCGGGTTCCGACGCCACCGACTTCGGCAACATCTACATCCCCCGGTTCGGCCCCGACTACGTCGTGCCCGTCGCCACGGGCGTCGGCCTCGGGAACGTGCTCAACCACGGCAAGATCGGGCACTACCGCGAGACCCAGATGCCCGGGCAGGTGGGGAACTTCGCGGTCGCGGCGCACCGCACCACGTACGGGAAGCCGTTCAACCAGATCACGGACCTTCGGGTGGGGGACGCCATCGTCGTCGAGACGCAGGACGGCTGGTACACGTACCGGTTCCGTACACTCGAGTACGTGAAGCCCACCGGAGTCGACGTGCTCAACCCGGTGCCCCAGGCGCCCGATGCGCAGCCGGGGGACCGGATCCTCACGATGACGAGCTGCAACCCGCTCTTCTCCGCAGCCGAGCGGGTGGTCGCCTACAGCGTCTTCGAGTCCTGGCAGCCGCGGTCCGACGCCTCGACTCCCGCCGCCCTCGCCGGCACCTCGTTCGCGAAGGCGGGCTGAGCGTGTACGCGGCGTTCTGGCGCATCCTCCCCGGGCCGGTCTGGGTGAGGCTCCTCATCATCCTGGTGCTGCTCGCGGCCATCCTCTTCTCGCTCGTCGCCTGGGTGTTCCCCTGGGTCGACTCCATCGTCAACACCCAGGAAGTCACGGTGCATCAGTGACGCGCGTCCTCGTCATCGACAACTACGACAGCTTCGTCTACACGCTCAACGGGTACCTGCAGCAGCTGGGCGCGGAGACCGTGGTCATGCGCAACGACGACCACGCCGGTGCCGACATGGCCGGCGTGATCTCGGAGTACGACGCGGTCCTGGTGTCGCCCGGTCCGGGCAAGCCGTCCGAGGCCGGCGTCTCCATCCCCACGGTCACGGCCGCGCTCGATTCCGGCACCCCGCTGCTCGGCGTCTGCCTCGGGCATCAGGCGATCGCGGAGGCCTTCGGCGCCACGGTCACCAACGCCGAGGAGCTCATGCACGGCAAGACCTCGCTCGTCACCCACGACGACGGCGACTTCTACCTCGGCGTCCCGCAGCCGTTCACGGCCACGCGGTACCACTCGCTCGCGGTCGTCGACGGCACGGTCCCCTCCGACCTCGTTGTGACCTCGCGCACCGAGGGCGGCGTCATCATGGGCCTCCGACACGAGGCCGCACCCATCGTCGGCGTCCAGTTCCACCCGGAGTCCGTGCTCACCGAGGGCGGCTACCGCATGCTCGGCAACTGGCTCGAGGGGGCCGGGCTCTCCGGAGCGCGCGACACGTCCTCGCGTCTGTCGCCGCTCGTCCGGGTCGCCTGAGGACCGACGCGCGATCCCTCGAGGTGATCGGGGGAGGCCGGTCCCGCTGGGCCCTCAGCCGCCTGCATCGGCGCCCGGGAGCACGCGGCACCGGCTGCGCTCCGCGGGCCTGCGTGTGAGATCGGAGAGCGTCACGGGTCGCCGGGCGTCGCCGGGCGGTGCCGTCAGCCTCGGGCGGGATCCGGTGTGGAGGTCGGGGCGCCCGGCGTGGGCGTGCCGCGGACCGCGCCCGTGCAGTAGGTGAGCGCCACGGTGGAGCGCTGGGCGACGTCGCCGGGCGGCACCGACTGCTGGATCACGGGAGATCCATCGGCGCGGCCGCAGGACGGGTCGCGACGCGTGGTCACGACGAGCTGCGACTCCTCGAGGAGCTTCTGCGCGTCCGACAGCGGCTGTCCCAGGACGTCGGGCAGGCTGACCTTGCCGTTCGACAGGATGAGCTTGACCGCGGACCCCTTGTCGACCTGCTGGGAGGCGGCGGGCTCCGACTGCATGACCACGCCGTCCGGCACGGTCGGCGACGACTGCCGGACCACCTCGCCCACCGTGAGGCCGGCCGCCTGGAGGCTGGCGGTGGCCGCGCCCTCGTCCAGGTTCATGACGTTGGGCACCTGGACCTCCGGCGGACCGGAGGAGACGAACACGTCGACCTCGGTCTTGGAGGCGACGTTCTGGCCCGGATCCGGGTTGGTGCGCAGCACGAGGCCCTCGGCGACGGACGTGCTCGGCTCGTCCCGCTCGAGGGGGACGAGGCCCGCCTCCTCGAGGGCGGCAGCTGCGCTGGTGTAGGTGGAGCCCGCGACGTCCGGGACGGTCGGGCTGATGTCGGGCGGGCCGATGGTGCTGAGGTTCGTGACCCAGATGACCACGGCGATGAGGATGACGACGACGACGGTGACGCCCGCCCAGATCCAGGGCACGGGCGGACGGCTCTGCGTGCGGACGGTGCGGTCGTCGTCAACGCCGAGCTGGCGGAGCGCCTGCTGGGAGGAGGTGGGGCCGGCCGGTGCGCCGAAGAGCGTGGCGCCCACGTCGTGGCTCGGCGCCTCCCGCGGCGCGAGGGTGCCCGCGGCGGCGAGGTCGAGGTCGGTGCGGAAGTCGCCCGCGGTCTGGAAGCGCGCGTAGCGGTCCTTCGCCATGGCGTGCAGGACGACCTGATCCAGCTGCGGGGACACGTGCTCCTGGACCGAGCTCGGCGCGACCGGCGTCTCGCTGACGTGCTGGTACGCGACGGCGACGGCGGTGTCGGCGCGGAAGGGGGCCTGACCCGTGAGCATCTCGAAGAGGACGACGCCGGCGGAGTAGAGGTCGGTGCGCGCATCCACCGACTCGCCCTTGGCCTGCTCCGGGGAGAAGTAGCGTGCGGTGCCGAGGATGGCCGTGGTCTGCGCGATGGTGGCGGAGGTGTCGGAGACGGCGCGCGCGATGCCGAAGTCCATGACCTTCACCTGGCCGGTGGGCGTGACCATGATGTTGCCCGGCTTGATGTCGCGGTGCACGACGCCCGCGCGGTGCGAGTACTCGAGGGCCGTGAGGACCTGGCGCATGATGCGGACGGCCTCGTCCGGGTCGAGCGGGCCGTCGGTGATGACGTCCTTCAGCAGGCGGCCCTCGACGCGCTCCATGACGATGAAGGGGACCGTGTGCGACGCGCCGTCCTGGTCGGTGACCACGTCCTCGCCGGCGTCGAAGACCCGCACGATGGTGGGGTGCGACATGCGCGCGGCGGCCTGGGCCTCCTGGCGGAAGCGGCTGCGGAAGGCCGGATCCTCGGCGAGACCGCGGCGCAGGACCTTGACGGCGACGCGGCGCCCGAGGCGCGCGTCCACGCCCTCGAACACGTCCGCCATGCCCCCGCGACCCAGCAGCGCCCCGACCTCGTAGCGGCCGCCCAGCACACGCGTGTCGGTCACGGACTGCCTCTCGTCGGGATCGGGATTCGGACGGGGATGAGCTTACCGGGGCTCCGCTGGGTGTCCGGGCGGGGTCCTGGCATGCGCGGGATCGGCCGCCGACACGCGGTCGGCGGCCTCCCGCGGAGCCTGGGTCAGGGGATCCGGTGCGAGCTGGAGACGAGCGAGCGCTCGTCCGTGCGGCCGGGAGCCGGGGTCGGTCCCGAGCCCGTGGTGCCGCCGCTGCCGCCGCCCGTCCCGCCGCCGGTGCCGCCTCCGGTCCCGCCGCTCGTGCCGCCACCTGTGCCGGACCCGCCCGGGGCGGCATCGACGGCGACGGTGACCGTGCTGCTGTACGGCGACTCGTTGGTGCCGCAGATGGCGAGGTACTTGACGGTGAACGAACCGGGGCTCGTGCCCGCCTTGATCTCGCCGGACGTGGTCTGCGCGTTGGTCGGGTTGGTGCTCCCGCTCCACGTGCCGGTGGCGCCTCCCGAGACCGAGTCGGTCTGGATCTGGTAGCCGTTGAGCGTCTGGCCGGCCGGGCACGAGTACGCGGGCCACGAGATGTCCACGGCCTGGCCGGCGCGGACGGTCGTGGGCTCGACGGTGGGCGTCGACGGGGCCGCGGTCGGCAGGGTCTGCGGACCGTAGGCGGTGATCTGGATGGTGGCGCCCTTCGCGACGCTGCCGGTGGGGGTGATCGCGGTGACGCGGCCCTCCTCCTCGCCCGACGGCGCGGCGCTGCCCGTGACGACCGTGACCTTGAGGCCGAGCGTGGTGAGCTCGCCCGTGACCGTCTTCTGGTCGCGGCCGATGTAGTCGTCGCGGTTGACCTCGACGGTGCTCGCGGTCGGCGTCGGCGTGGGAGTGGGCGTCGGGCTGGGACTCGGGCTCGCCGACGCGCTCGTCTCGGTGGGCGTCGGCGCGGGGCCCGCGGAGTCGTTCTTCCCCGTGAGGGCGATGGCCCCGGCGACGATGGCGCCGATCACGAGGAGCGCGACGACGACGAAGATCCAGATGGCGCGCTTGCGGGCGCGCGGCTGCTCGGCCTCCTCGTCGTCCTCGTCGTCGTCGAAGACGAGGGGGGACGCGGCACCGGCGCGCGGGCCGGACGAGGAGAGCACCGTGGTGGCGCCCGTGTCGGCGCGGCGGCCGGACGGCATGAGCTGCGTGGCCTGGGTGGCGGCGCCCGGGTCGGCCATCGCGGCAGCCCCGGCGACGGCCGCGACCGCGATGGTGGCGGTGCCGACGTCGCCGCGACGCAGCGCCTGCGCGGCGCGCGCGAGGTGCGCGGCGCTCTGCGGTCGGTCGGCCGGCTTCTTCGAGATGCACGCCATGACGAGGTTGCGCACGGGCTCGGCGACGGTGACGGGGAGCTCGGGCGGCTGCTCGTTGATCTGCGCCATCGCGATGGCGACCTGCGACTCGCCCGTGAAGGGACGGCGGCCGGCCAGGCACTCGTACGCGACGATGCCCATCGAATAGACGTCCGTGGACGGCGACGCGGGGTGGCCGCTCGCCTGCTCGGGCGAGAGGTACTGGACCGTGCCCATGACCTGGCCCGTGGCGGTGAGCGGCACCTGGTCGGCGATGCGCGCGATGCCGAAGTCGGTGATCTTCACGCGGCCGTCGGGCGTGATGAGCAGGTTCCCGGGCTTGATGTCGCGGTGGACGAGCCCGGCCTGGTGCGCGGCGTGGAGCGCCAGCGCGGTCTGGGCGATGATGTCGAGCACCTTGTCGGTGGAGAGCACGCGCTCCCGCTCGAGGATGGTGGAGAGCGCCTCGCCGGGCACCAGCTCCATCACGAGGAACGCGCTGCCGTCCTCCTCGCCGTAGTCGAAGACGTTCGCGATGCCCTCGTGGTTGACGAGCGCGGCGTGACGGGCCTCGGCGCGGAAGCGCTCGAGGAACCCGGGGTCGCCGAGGTACTCGTCCTTGAGGATCTTGATGGCGACCTTGCGACCGATGACGAGGTCGGTGGCCTCCCACACCTCGCCCATGCCGCCGATGGCGATGCGATCGCCCAGCTGGTAACGCCCTCCGAAGGTCAGTCCGCTCGTGGGTCTCATCTGTCCAGCACCGCCTCAATCACTTTCTTCGCCACGGGGGCGGCGAGGGTGTTCCCCGAGCCCGATCGTCCTCGTCCGCCGCCGTCCTCGACCAGGACCGCGACCGCCACCTTCGGCGAATCCGCCGGCGCGAAGCCGGTGAACCACAGGGTGTACGGGTCGTCGGCGCCGTTCTGGGCGGTGCCCGTCTTGCCGGCCACGTCGACGCCACCGATTCTCGCATTCGACGCGACGCCGCTCTGGACGTCGTCGATCATCATCCGGGTCATGGTGGCGGCGGTCTCCTTCGAGATCGGGTCGGCGAAGCTGCTCGGCGAGAAGCCGGACAGCTCGCTGAGGTCGGGGTTGAGGACGCTGTCGACGACGCTCGGCTTCATGACCTCGCCGCCGTTGGCGATGCCGGCGGTGACCATGGCGGTCTGCAGCGGCGTGGCGCGCACGTCGAGCTGGCCGAAGGCGGACTGCGCGGTCTGCGCGTCGTCGAGGTCGGGGGAGAAGACGCTCTTCGCGCTGGACATGGGCACGTCGATCGACTTGCCGTAGCCGAACGCCTCGGCCATCTTCGCGATCCGCTCGGAGCCGAGCGCGATGCCGAGCTGCGCCATCGGGATGTTGCAGCTGAGGCGGAGCGCGGTCGCGATGGAGACCTCGGGCTCCGGTCCGCACGCGCCCTCGCCGGCGTTCGTGATGACCGTGCTGGTGCCCGGCAGCGTGAAGGTCGACGGGTTGGGGAGGAGGGAGTCGGGCGTGTACTGGCCGGACTCGAGGGCCGCGGCCACGGTGATGAGCTTGAACGTGGATCCGGGCGGGTTGAGGCTCTTGACCGCGCGGTCGACCAGCGGGTTCGCCGGGTCGGCGAGGAGCGACGCGTAGGTCTGCTTGACGGCCGCGCGGTCGTGCGACGCGAGCGCGTTCGGGTCGTACCCGGGCTTGGAGACCATCGCGAGGATGCGGCCGGTCTTCGGCTCGATCGCGACGACCGATCCCTGCAGCTTCCCGAGCGCGTCGTACGCCGCCTGCTGCACCTTCGGATCGAGCGTGAGCTCGATCGAGGCGCCCTTCGGGTCCTGTCCGGTGAAGGTGCGCGTGATGCTGTCGAAGAACTGCGTGCCGCTCGTGCCGGTGAGCACGTCGTTCATGGAGTCCTCGAGGCCGGTGGATCCCTGCCCGAGCGTGTAGTACCCGGTGACCGCGCTGTAGAGGTCGGGCTGCGAGTACGTGCGGAGGAACTTGTACCGGTCGTCGACCGGGACCGAGGAGGCGATGGGCGTGCCGTCGACGAGGATCGCGCCGCGCTCCGCGGAGTAGCTGGCGATGATGGTGCGGCTGTTCCGCGGATCCGCCTGCAGCGTCGGCGCGGAGACGACCTGGATGACCGAGGCCGCGACGAACAGGGCCACGAACATGGCCAGGACGAACACGGAGACGCGCTTCAGCTCGCGGTTCACGACTCGACCACCAATCGGGGCTGGTTGCGGACGGTGTCGGACAGGCGCAGCAGCAGGGCCGCGATGATCCAGTTGGCGAGGAGCGAGGATCCGCCCGCCGCCATGAACGGCGTCGTCAGGCCCGTGAGCGGGATGACGCGCGTGACGCCGCCGATGACGATGAAGACCTGCAGCGCGATGACGAACGACAGCCCGATGCCGAGCAGCTTGCCGAAGTCGTCCTGGCCGGCGAAGCCGATGCGGAAGCCGCGCGAGACGAGCAGGAGGTAGAGGGCGAGGATCGCGAAGACGCCCGTGAGGCCGAGCTCCTCGCCGAGGCTCGCGAGGATGAAGTCGCTGTTGGCGAGCGGCGTGAGGTTGGGCATGCCGCTGCCGAGCCCCTGTCCGAACAGGCCGCCGGACGCCATGCCGAACAGGCCCGTGACCAGCTGGAAGCTGCCGCCCTGCGCGTCGTAGACGGCGGGGTCGAACGGGTTCAGCCAGGCGTCGACGCGGCCGCCGACGTAGCCGAGCGTGCTCGCGCCGAACGCGCCGCCGAGGAACAGCACGGCGCCGAGGACGACCCAGCCGATGCGGCCGGTGCTCACGTAGGTCATGACGATGAAGAGGCCGAAGTAGAGGAGCGACGTGCCGAGGTCGCGCTGGAACACCAGGACGCTCATCGAGACGGCCCAGACGAGGAGGATCGGGCCGAGGTCGCGGACGCGCGGGAAGCGCATCCCGAGCACCTTGACGCCCACCATCGAGAGGCTGTCGCGCGCCGTGACGAGGTAGCCGGCGAAGAAGACGGCGAGGCAGATCTTGGCGATCTCGCCGGGCTGGAACGAGAAGCCGCCGATGTGGATCCAGACGCGGGCGCCGTTGATGTTCTGGCCGATGAACGGGAGCATCGGCAGGAGCAGCAGGATGAGGCCCACGAACATGGCGATGTAGCGGTAGCGCTGCAGGACGCGGTGGTTCTTCAGCAGCACGATGACCGCGAGGGCGCACACGATGGCGAGGCCCGACCACACGATCTGGCGCACGGCGACGCTGTCCCAGCCGGAGTACCCGCCGGCGAGGTCGAGCCGGTAGATGGCCGCGAGCCCCAGGCCGTTGAGGACCGTGGCGATGGGGAGGATGAAGGGATCCGCGTCGGGCGCGAGCCAGCGCAGGGCCACGTGCATGCCGAGCACGAGGGCGGCGAGGCCCGTGGCCGGGAGGAAGAAGCTCTGGTCGAAGGCGCCGAGCGCGCCGAGCTGCACGAGGTAGAGCGCGCCGCCGTTGATGACGGAGGCCAGCACGACCAGCGCGAGCTCGAGGTTCCGGAGGCGCCGGGGCACGCGGATCCGCGGCACCTTGGGCGCGCGCTCGCGGGGCCGGGCGGGGGCGTCCGCCACGCCGGCCCTAGCCACCCGTGGCCTCCTGGAGTCGGTTCACGATCTCCTCGGCGCCCGCGAGCGAGTCGGCGTTGATGGTCTGCTCGACCTGCTGGCGGTAGAAGGGCTGGAGGTCGTCCACCCGCACCTCGGTGCGCGCGTAGACGTGGGAGAGCTCGATCGGGCCGATGGTCTGCTGCACGCCGTTGTAGACGGCGACCGTGCCCTCGGACTCGCCCACGTAGTAGCGCGACTGGGTCCACCGGTAGCCGAGCACGCAGGCGAGGACGAGGCCCACGAGGATCAGGGCGACGCCCACCAGCCACGTGACGCGGCGGCGGAGCGCGCGGCGGCGGTCCTCGGCGATGAGGGCCTCGAGGTACTCGTCCGACTCCGGCTCGAACTGCGCGTCGCGCGCGGCCGTGGTGGCGCGCAGCGGGTGCAGGAGGAGCGACGGGATGCGGACGGCGCGCTTCGCGGGCTCGTCGCCGAACGCGAGGGGCTGCGCGGCGGATCCCACGAGCACGGGCTCGGGCTCGGGGCGCTCGGCGGCGGCCCGGTCGTCCTCGTCGAGCACGTCGACGACGACCACCGTGACGTTGTCGGGGGCGCCGTGGTCGAGCGACTCCTTCACGAGCGCGTCGGCGATGGCCTCCGGGGTGCCCGCGGTGGCGAGGATCTCGGTGATCCGCTCCTCGGCCACGTAGCTGCTGAGCCCGTCGGAGCAGAGCAGCCAGCGGTCGCCCGTATGCGTGTCGAGCACCTGCGTGTCGACCTCGGGTGCCGCGTCGACGTCGCCGAGCACGCGCATGAGGACGGAGCGGCGCGGGTGGACGAGCGCCTCCTCGGGCGTGATGCGGCCGCTGTCGACGAGGCGCTGCACGAAGGTGTGGTCGTTGGAGATCTGGCTGAGCTCGCCGCGGCGGAAGAGGTAGATGCGCGAGTCGCCGATGTGGGCGATCGCGACGTGGCGGTCGACGCGGGCGAGGGCGCTGACCGTGGTGCCCATGCCGGTGAGCTCGGAGTGCTCGAACACGGTCTCGGCGAGCAGCTGGTTGGCGGCCACGAGGCCGGCCTGGAGCGCGAACTCGGCGTCGTGCGCGGAGGCGTACGGCTTGTCGGCCTCGATGATCCGCGTGAGGGCCACCGCGGAGGCGACGTCGCCGCCCGCGTGCCCGCCCATGCCGTCGGCGACGACGAAGAGGTGCCGCCCCGCGTAGCCGGAGTCCTGGTTGTTCGACCGGACCTTGCCCACGTGGGAGACGGCAGCGGCCTGCGTCACTGTCGCCACGCCGCTACCGCCTGAGCTCGAAGCTGGTCGCGCCGATGCGGATCGGCGTGTCGAGCGGCACCTGCGTCGGCACGCTCACGCGCTTGCCGTCGAGGAAGGTGCCGTTGGTGGAGTCGAGGTCCTGGATCATCCACTCGTCGTTCCAGAGGAGCAGGCGCGCGTGGTGCGTGGACGTGTAGTCGTCGCGGATCACGAGGCCCGACTCGCTCGAGCGGCCGATGGTGAGCGGCTCGGTGCCCAGCGGGATCTCGGTGCCGGCCTTGGCGCCCGAGGTGATGACGAGGTGGCGGGCCGTGGAGGTGGTGGCCTTCGCGCGGGACGGGACGGCGCCCGAGTTGGCGCCGGACGGCATGGTCGAGATGGGCGGCGGCTGCACGGAGGGCTGGGCGGCGCGCGGCGGGGCGGCGGCGGACGCGGCGTACGGCGACTGCGGGAACGGGGATCCGCCGGCCGAGCCCGTCTCCTCGCGGAGCTTGCGCACGCGCTGGCCGAAGAGGTCGGAGCGGAGGGCGTAGACGATGCCGAAGATGAACAGCCACAGCACCGCGAGGAACGCGAGGCGGAGGACGAGGAGGGTCAGCTCGGTCATGAGGCTCCCCAGAACCCGTCGTCGTGGCGCTGGCCCTGGGGAGCGCGGCCGCCGCGCTCCTCGGTGGCCTGCGGGACCACGCGGAACGTGATGGCGGTGCGGCCGATGCGGATGACGGACTCCGGCGGGAGCGGGGCCTTCGTGACGGGCGCGCCGTTCAGCTCCGAGCCGTTGGTGGATCCGAGGTCGCGGACCTGGGCGCGGGTGCCGTCCCACGCGATCTCCACGTGGCGGCGCGAGGTGCCGGGATCGTCGACCGTGATGTCGGCGTCGCTGCCGCGGCCGATGACCGTGCGGCCGACGGCGAGGGGGTGGCGGGTGCCGGCGACGTCGACGACGGGGATCCACGTGACGCTGCCCTCGACCGTGCGGCTGTCGATCCCGAGCACGCCCTCGGACAGCTGGTCGTCGCGGCGGAAGGAGACCTGCACGACGCCGGCGAACTGGTAGCCCTGCGTGGACGCGTGCCGCTCGACCGCCTGGCGCAGCTCGTCGGTGAGCGTGGAGCCGATGGACTCCATGCGCTCGTGGTCGGCGCGGGAGACGCGGAGCGTGAAGGAGTTGGGGACGAGGATGAGGTCGCGGTCGACGATGGCGGCGTGCGTGTCGAGCTCGCGTCGCAGCTGGGCCACGATCTCCACGGGCTGCAGGCCGGACTTGAAGGTCTTCACGAAGGCGCCGTTGACGGCGCGCTCGAGGCCCTTCTCGAAGTTGTCCAGGATTCCCACGTGTGATCCGTCCTCGCGCGGTCCTTCCGCGGATGAATAGTGCGATGTTAGCCAACTCGCGCGTCGAGGCCCTGGACACCGGCCCCACGGCGCGTGCGGCAGCGGCGCCGACCGGGCCCGGGGCGGCGCTCGCGGTGGGGCGGAGCGGGCGGCGGCGCGCGGATCCGGCTCCTGGGCGTGATAATGTCGTCCGGTTGGCGCGAGTGGCGGAATTGGTAGACGCGCACGGTTCAGGTCCGTGTGTCCGTGAGGACGTGGGGGTTCAAGTCCCCCCTCGCGCACCAGCAGAGCAGAAGGCCCCCGGGATCTCCCGGGGGCCTTCTCGCGTCACCGGGCCTTCTCGCGTCAGGGGGCTGACGGCGCCAGCGCCTCCGCGAACCGCGACGTGAACGCCCTGCTCGCCCCCACCGTGAGGTGCATGGGGTCCTGGTAGAGCAGCTCGCCGTCCCGGTTCAGGGAGCACGAGGTCGCGTCGCAGAAGGACTCGCGGAGGTCGAGCACGGTGGCCCCCGTGGACGCCGCGACCTCGGCGATCGTCGCCCTGCTCGGCGCCTGCACGGCCTCGACCTCCGCCCGCGGGACCGACAGCACGCACGTCCTCGTGGCCAGCGCGAGCACGGAGCAGCTCTCGGGCACGCCCGTGTGGCCGCTGAAGGCGGGGTGCGGCACGGACTGCACGAGGACCACGTCGTGTCCCGCGTCCCGCAGCGCCGCCACCGTCCTCGTGAGACCGGCGGTGAGGGCGGCCGACCTCGCCGTCACGTCCCTGCTCACGTCCTGCGGCGTCGAGCCGATCGCGGCCTCCCCGCCCGACCAGTACCCCTCCGTGCTCGCGATGACGACGGTCCCGGCCGGCTCGCCCTCCAGCCAGGCGAGCGTCGTCTCGTAGTACTGCCGGCACGCGCGGTCCGGCGCCTCGTACGTGGTGCCCACCTGCCGGTGCACGTCGATGAAGGGGCAGGCGGCGGCGGTCCGCATCGTCATGGGCCGGCCGAGCGCGCGGGACGCCGCGATGACCGGCTCGCTGAAGTGGCTGGCGTTCGAGTCGCCCACGAGGAGGACGGGCCGTCCCGTCGCCTCCGCGTCCCAGGTGCAGCGCGCGGGGTCGGGGTCGGCCGCGGATCCTTCCCCCAGCGTCGCGAAGGACATGCACGTGTCCCATCCCGCGTGCTGCGCGCGGATCGCCTGCACCTCCGGGATCCCCCAGCCGTGGTCGGAGGCGACGCTCGCGGTCCCCGTGACGAGCGCCGCGGGGACGAGGAGCACGGCGGCCAGCCGCAGGGTCCTCGCCTTCCCGCGTGCCGGGGCCTGCCGGACGGGCTGCTCGATCCAGCGGTACGAGAGGACGGCGGGGACGAGGGCGGCGACGGCCGCGAGGGCCTTCGCCGGCGTGCTGTCCGGCACGAGCGCGGACGTGAGGACGATGGCCGGCCAGTGCCAGAGGTACCACGAGTACGAGATGTCGCCGATCCGGACCGACGGCCGGGAGCGGAGGACCGCGGCGACGGGACCGGAGGCGTCCGCGCCCGCGAGCAGCAGCAGGGCCGTGCCGGCGACGGGGAGGAGGGTCGCGGGACCCGGACCCCGGACGGACGCGTCGATCGCGACGAGCGAGACCGCGAGGAGCCCCGCCCCCAGGCTGTGGAGCGCGACGACGACCCGCGGCGACCGCGGCACGCGGGCGGCGGGGACCATGGCCACGAGCGCGCCCGCCCCGAACTCCCACGCGCGGGTCACCGGGCTGTAGAAGCTCGTGGGGAACTGCGGACCGGGGAGGTCGATCCCGGCGGCGGCCGCCATGGCGACGAGGGCGGAGGCGGCCGTGATCCCCAGCAGCACCGCGGCCGGGAGCGCACGGGCGCGCGACCTCCGGGCGAGGAGGAGCAGGGCGAGCAGGAGGACGGGGAAGACGAGGTAGAACTGCTCCTCGACGGACAGGGACCAGATGTGCAGCAGCGGGTTCGACGCCGCTGCGGGCTCGAAGTACCCGCCGGTGGTGCGGTATATCACGACGTTCGCGACCCCCGCCAGCCCGCCCAGCGCCGTCCGGGTCGTCGTCTCGCCGATGAGCGGGGACTGGATGAGGTCGGACGCCACGAGCGTGACGAGGAGGACGGTCACGAGGGCGGGCGCGAGCCGCCGGAAGCGCCGGCCGAAGAACCGGCCGAGCTCGATGCGGCCCGTCGCCGCGTGCTCGCGCAGGAGCATCCGCGTGATGACGAAGCCGGAGATCACGAAGAACACGTCCACGCCGAGGAAGCCGCCGGGGAGCGGCAGGCCGGCGTGGAACAGGACCACGGCGAGGACCGCCACGGCGCGGAGGCCCTGGATGTCGGCGCGTCGCGGGGACGCGCGCGGGGGAGCGTCGCCGCCCGCGCCGATCCGCCCCGCCGTCATCGGCCGCATCGCCTCCCCCGTCCACGACTACGCCGAGTATGCCGCGTGGGCGGACGGGCCCGGACCACGCGAGGCGGGGGCGGAGCGGGCGTCAGCCGATCGGCGGAGCGGGTCAGCCGAAGGGCGGGCCGCTCGGATCCTCAGGCGGACGCGCCCGCGCACCCCCGCTCCGCACACTGGGGACGTGCCGCACCCGACGCTCGCCCCCACCGCCTCCGCCGCCCGCCCGTCCGCCGACCCCGACGACCTGCCGCCGACGGCGGGTGCATCCGCCGCCGCGTCCGCGTCCGCCGCATCGGCCCCGGCCGCCGCGGCGCCGAGCGCCCTCCGGATCCTCGGCCGCGCGATCGCCCGCCACCCGCTCGCCGTCCTCGCGGTCCCCGCCGGCAGCGCCTGGATGGCCGCCATGGCCGGCCTCGGCGAGCTGGCCCATCCCGCCGCCACGGCCATCGCGGTGGCCGTCGCCGTGACGGTGCTCGCCTGGTCGGAGAGCCGGATCGGCGTCCTCCGCACCGCGCTCGTCGCGGCCCTCGGCTCGCTGGCACCCGTCGCCGTCGCCTCCCTCCTCCTTGCGGCGGGCGTCGCGCTCGGCGACCTCTACTCGCAGATCGACGCGGCGGACCGGCTGTGGGCGCCCTCCGTCGTGCTGGTCGCGGTCGCGGCCGCCGCCAGCCGGGGCCTCGCGCCCGCGCACCGCGACGGCCTCCGCGCCGCCGTGCTCGCGGCCGTGCTGGCGGGACTCCTCGCGGGCGGCCACGGCGTCGACCTCACGCGCGGCGTCGCGCTCCTCATCGGCCTCGGCCTCGGCCGGATCCTCGTGCCGCTGTCCCCCCTCCCCGCGTGGAAGGACGCCGCCGCATCCAGCGCCCGCGTCGTCGCCGCCACCGTGCTCGGCACCGTCACGCTCAGCTGGTGGATCGCCGCGGTCTCGGGCGACGCGATCGGCGTGCTGAGCAGCATGGGCACGCTGCTCGACCCGGGCAGCACCGTCGCCGTGCTGTGCGTGCTCATCGTGTCCGTCGCGCTGCTGCTCCGCGGGCGTCGGCTGGGGCTCGTGCTGGGGATCACGGCGCTGCTGCTCGTGACCGGCCTCCTCGCCTGGTACAACACGGTCATCCCGCTCGCGGAGGACTGGTTCACGTTCACGACCGCCTCCTGGATCGACGTCGAGCTGCCCCTGCTGGTGCTCACCACGTGGCTCCTGCCCGCGACCGCCCTCGTGGTCCTCGTCGCCCGCCGCCGCTCGTTCACGAAGCGCGCGGCCGTCGAGGGGCGCCCGGCCGGGCGCGACCGCGTGCTCGCGCAGCTGATGCGGTCCGACGCCGGGTCGCTCGGCTTCATGGGCACGTGGTCGGGCAGCAGCCACTGGTTCGCGGCCGACGACGACCCGTCCGCTCGGGGGGCCGTGGCCTACCGCGCCGCGCACGGGGTGGCCCTCACCGTCTCGGACCCGATGGCGTCCGCCGCCGACGCGCCCGCGACGATCCGCGCCTTCGCCCGGCACTGCTCCGCGCGGGGCCTCGTGCCCGCCTTCTACAGCATCCACTCGAGCCACCTGCCGGTCTTCGCGGAGCTCGGCTGGAGCGTCACGCCGGTCGCCGAGGAGGCCGTGATCGACCTCGCCGGCTTCTCGACGTCGGGCAAGCGCCGACAGGACCTCCGCACCGCGACCAACCGCGCGGCCCGCGACGGCGTCGACGCGCTGTGGGGCACCTACCGCGGCCTGCCCGACGGCCTGCGCGCCGCCGTCGACGCGCTGAGCGGCGACTGGGCCGACGCCAAGGCCCTGCCCGAGATGGGCTTCACCCTCGGAGGGCTGCGCGAGCTCGACGACCCCGAGGTGCGCATGCTCGTGGCCGTCGACGCGTCCGGCCGCGTGCACGGCGTCACCAGCTGGCTTCCCGTCCACCGGGACGGCCGCCTCGTGGGCCGCACGCTCGACGTGATGCGCCGCGGCGCCGACCCCATGCCCGGCGTGATGGAGTTCCTCATCGCCACCGCCGCGCGCACCTTCCAGGAGGAGGGGCTCGAGACGCTCAGCCTCTCGGGCACGCCGCTCGCCGGCGTCGGCACCGCGCGTCCCCGCGGGGCCGTCGACCGCCTCGTCGCGCGCCTGCTGACCGCGACCGGCCGCGTGCTCGAGCCGTCCTACGGCTTCACCTCCCTCCTGCGCTTCAAGGCCAAGTTCGACCCGCGCTACGAGACGCTCTGGCTCGCCTGCCCCACGGCGGCCGACCTCGCGCCGATCGGGCGCGCGCTGACGGCCGCGTACGTCCCGACGCTGCGGATCCGCCAGCTCGCCGGCGCGCTCCGCGCGGCGCGCGCGCACTCCCGGGAGGTGCGCCGGGCGGCGCGCGCGGCCTCGCGCGCGGCACGGGGCGCTAGCCTCGGCCAGACGGGGGACCGGAGCGGCGCGGACGGCGCCGACGGCGGATCCCGCGGCGGGAGGCGCGACGCGTGAGCACCGGATCCGACGCGCACGCCGGCTCGTCCGCCCCGACGGAGCCCGTCGTGAGCGTGGTCGTGGTCGACGACGAGTCGCTCGTGCGCTCCGGCATCGCGATGGTGCTCGGCGCCTCCCCGCGCATCGCCGTGCGGGCCGCCGTCTCCAGCGACACGGCCGTCGCGACCGTCCGCGAGCACGCGCCCGACGTGGTGCTCCTCGACATCCGGATGCCCGCGCCCGACGGCCTCACGATCCTCGCCGAGCTGATGGCCGAGCCCCGGCCGCCCGCGGTCGCGATGCTCACCACGTTCGACACCGACGACCAGGTGCTCGAGGCGCTGCACCGCGGCGCGTCCGGCTTCCTGCTGAAGGACACGGATCCGGAGCAGCTCGCCCGGCACGTGCTCACGCTCGCGTCCGGCGGCATCGTGCTCGCGCCGGGGCTGCGGCCGGGCCGCCTCTTCCGCAGCCTCGAGGACGACGGCGAGCGGGCGCGCGTCGACCGGCTCGGCGACCGCGAGGTGACCGTGCTGAAGGCGCTGGCGCGCGGGCTGTCGAACGCCGAGATCGGCGCGGAGTGCGGGCTCACGCTCGGCACGGTGAAGGAGACGGTCAGCTCGATCGTGCAGGCGCTCGGCGTCGGCTCGCGCGTCGAGGCGGCCGTGGTCGCCGACCGCGCCGGGCTCGTGCCGCGACGGTGACCGGATGATGCGCGTGATCCGACGGGCGAGCGCCGCCGCGCGCCCGGCGGATCGCGAGCGCGACGCCCACGGCGAGGACGACCCCGCCGCCGAGCGCCCGGGCCGCGGGCTCGCGGCCGAGCGCATCCGGGCGGTCCTCGTCGACCTGCTGCTCGTCGGGATCGCCGTCACCGCCTCGTACCCGTTCATCGCCTCGGCCACCTCGCCGTGGGACGCGGCCGCGGGCGTCGTCGCGTGCCTCGGACTGCTGCTCCGCAGGCGCTGGCCCTGGCTGAGCCTCGCCGCCGCGATCCCCGCCTTCTACTTCGGCATCGCCTACGTGCCCCTGGTCGTCGCCCTGTTCGACCTCGGCCTGTCGCGCTCGGCGCGCTGGCGGGTCGCGGTGGGCAGCGGCGCGGCCGCCGTGGCGTACCTGGCGCCCGTCTGGCCGCCGCAGGACCTGCCGTCGCTCGTCGAGCCCCTCGTGGAGGCGACCCTGTACACCGTCGGGCCGGCGCTGCTCGGCGCGTTCCTCCGAGAGCGACGGACGGCGGCCGTGCAGCTGCGCGAGCTCCGGGCGGCCCAGAGCCTCGGGCAGCGGCAGGCCGCCCAGGTGGCGCTCGCCCGGGAGCGCGCGGTGCTCGCGCGCGAGATGCACGACGTGGTCTCGCACCAGGTCAGCCTCATCGCCGTGCAGGCGGGCGCGATGCAGATGGGCGCGCCCGACGAGCGCTCGCGGGAGGCGGCGCGCACCATCCGCGGCCTCAGCACGGTGACCCTCGAGGAGCTGCGCGGCATGGTCGAGCTGCTGCGGGCCGCCGGCGGGGAGCGGCGCGAGCTCGCGCCGCAGCCCACGCTCGGCGACGTGCCGGCGCTCGTGGCGGCCAGCGGGATCCACGTGGAGACCGCCGTCGACCTCCCCGACGACCTGCCCGCGGCCGCCCAGCGCGCGGTCTACCGCACGGTGCAGGAGGGCCTCACGAACGCCCGGAAGCACGCGACGGGCGCGGCCGTGCGGGTCACCGGCCGGCTGGAGGCGGGGCACGTGGTCGTCGAGGTCGAGGCCGGGCGCGCGACGCTGCCGCTCCTCGACCTGCCGAGCGGGCACCACGGGCTCACCGGCCTGCGCGAGCGCGCGCAGCTGCTCGGCGGGAGCCTCGAGGCGGGGACGCGGCCCGACGGATCCCACCTGCTGCGGCTGCGCTTCCCGCTCTGACTCCGGTCGCCGCGCTCGCCGCGGGAAGCGCGCCCGCGGTCGTCAGCCCTGGCGCGCCTTGTTGCGCGGGGTCAGCTTGTTGATGACGAAGACGCGGCCGCGGCGGCGCACGACCTGCGCGCCGGGGAGCTTCTTCAGGGCCTTGATCGAGTTGCGCACCTTCATGGGGATGGTCCTTTCGTGAGAACAGTTCTCAATAGACTACCGCCATGCCCGCTCGCGACGTCCCCCTCCCCGTGTACCCGCAGCCCCCGTCGGGCGTCGTCCTCGTGGTGGGCGAGGGATCCGGGCTGCGCGCGGTGCTCCGGGACGCCGTCGAGGACGTCGCGGCGACGCTGCTCGTCCTGCCGCCCGAGGAGGCGGATCCCGTCGAGCCCATCGCGCGGTTCCTCGACGACCTAGCGGAGCGCGGGCCGGGCGCGGAGGCCGTCGTCGGGATCCCCGCGGGCGCCGACGCCCGGGCGACCGGCATGGGGCTCGACCTGCTGCTGCGCCGTGAGCACGAGCTGCAGCGCGCGGTCGGCGGGCCGGGATCCGGCTTCGGGCTGCGCCACGTGGTCTCCGTCGTGCCCGCCGACCGGCTGCACGCCATCGCGTTCGGGCGCGTCGAGGACGCGTTCGAGGAGGCCGAGACGCTCGCCGACCTCGTGGAGTACGCGACCGTGGTCGTGCTGACCGGGATGGCGCGGGTGCCGGTGGAGTCGCGCGGCACCCTGCTCGCGCTCGTGCGCCGGCTGGCGCCGCGGGCCACCGTGCTCGACGCGCGCCGTCCGCTCGCGCTCGGGCGGCTGCCGCGGTGGGGCGACGTGCAGGGGCTGGCGGCGTCGGCGGGGTGGATGCGGGAGATCACGGCGGCGGGATCCGCGTCGCGGCCCGCGGAGATCGACCGGCTCGACGGGCCCGTGGGCTCGGTCGTCGTGAGCGATCCCCGGCCGCTGCACCCGGAGCGCCTGGCGCGCGCGGTGGAGGAGGAGCTGCGGCCCGACCGCGCGGGGCTGGTGCTGCGCTCGAAGGGGTTCGTGTCGCTGGCGTCGCGTCCGGGCGAGGTGGGCGGGTGGTCGAGCGTGGGATCCATGCTGACGCTGCAGCCCACCGGGATCGACCCGTGGCAGGAGCACGCGCCGCGCGGCACGGAGATCGCGTTCTTCGGCGTGGGGCTGCGAGCGCCGGTGCTGCGGCGCGCGATCGGCCGGGCCGTGCTCACGGGCGAGGAGCTCGCGGCGGGGCCGGCCGCGTGGGCGGGGTACGCGGATCCGTTCCCGCGGGTCGACGCCGACTGAGCGCCCGCGCGGCGCGCCCGGACGCCGGGGAGGGTGACGGTCCGCCGAGAGCGGATCCGCGCGCCTGGTCACTGCTCGGCCCCCGGCGTTCAGTGGGGAGGTGAAGCAGAACCGCACCGCGGCGGGCACGACCCGCACGACCCGCACCAGCACCCGCACCGCCGACGCCGACCGCGACCGCACGCCTGACGAGCGGCCCGCCGCCGAGGATCCGGCCATCGTGCCCGAGCCCGCGCCGGGCCCCGAGCCCGAGGACGCGCTGCGCGTCGCCCGCGAGGCCTTCGGCTGGGACGAGCTGCACGACGGCCAGGTGCGCACCATCGGTCCGCTCGTCCGCGGCCGCGACGCGCTCGTCGTGATGCCCACGGGCTACGGCAAGTCCGCGATCTACCAGGTGGCGACCGTGCTGATGGAGGGCCTGACCGTGGTCGTCTCGCCGCTCATCGCGCTGCAGGCCGACCAGGTGCAGAACCTCGAGGACGCGCCCGCCGCGCCGCCCGCGCGCGTGATCAACAGCACCATCCGCGGCGCGGCGCTCGACGAGGCGTGGGCGACCGTGGAGGAGCCGGGAGCCCGGATCGTGTTCCTCACGCCCGAGCAGCTGGCGCGCGACGAGGTCGTCGAGCGGCTCGTGGCGCGCGGGGTCTCGCTCGTGGTGGTCGACGAGGCGCACTGCGTCGCGTCGTGGGGCCACGACTTCCGGCCGGACTACCTGGGGCTCGGCGGCGTGATCGACGCGCTCGGGCACCCGCCGACCGTCGCGATGACGGCGACCGGATCCACGCCCATCCGCGTCGAGATCGAGGAGCGCCTCGGCCTCCGCGACCCGTTCGTGCTGTCCAGCGGCTTCGACCGGCCGAACATCCGGCTCGAGGTGCGCCGCCACACGGAGGAGGCCGAGAAGCGGCGGGCGATCGCGGCCCACGTCGTCGAGCAGACGCAGCCGGGGCTCGTCTACGTGGCGACGCGCAAGGACGCGGAGCAGTACGCGGAGGAGATCCAGGCGGCGGGGCTGCGCACCGCGGCGTACCACGCGGGCCTCCCGGCGGCCGAGCGCGAGCGCGTGCAGCAGGCCTTCCACGAGGACGTCGTCGACGTGGTGGTCGCGACGAGCGCGTTCGGCATGGGCATCGACAAGCCGACCGTGCGGTACGTGATCCACGCGGCGCCGCCCGAGTCGGTCGACGCGTACTACCAGGAGGTCGGGCGCGCGGGGCGCGACGGGGAGCCGGCCGTCGGGATCCTGCACTACCGCCACGAGGACCTCGGGCTCCGCCGCTTCTTCGCGGCGCGCACGCCGAAGCCCGCGAGCCTGCGCGACGTGTACGCGGCGGTCGCGGTCGCCGGCGTCGACGGGCCCGTCCGTCCGGCCGCGGTCGCCGAGCGCGCGGGCATGTCCGCGCGCACCGTCGGCGGCGTGCTGAACCTGCTCGTGGACGCGGGCGTGCTCGGATCCGACCGCGAGGGCGCCTTCGTGCGGGAGGAGCTGGATCCGCGGGAGGCCGCCGCCCGTGCCAAGGAGGTCGCCCAGGAGCGTGAGCGGATCGAGGTCTCGCGGCTCGAGATGATGCGCGGCTATGCGGAGGCGCCGCACTGCCGCCGCCAGTACCTGCTCGGCTACTTCGGCGAGGACTCCCCGGAGCGCTGCGGCAACTGCGACGTGTGCGACCGGCTCGACGAGGACGACGCGCACGAGGAGGCCATGGGGACGGCGGACGCGGGCGACGCGGATGCCGACACCGACTCCGCTCCGGGAGCCCCCGACGAGATGTTCCCCGCGCAGTCGCAGGTCACCCACGCGGAGTGGGGGCCTGGCACCGTGATGAGCACGGAGGACGACCGGATCACCGTGTTCTTCGAGAAGGAGGGGTACCGCGTGCTGTCGCGGAAGCTCGTGGAGGAGGGGGCGCTGCTGCAGCCGGTGTGATCGCGCTCCTGGCGCGTCCTCGGCCGAGATCGCGGGTGCGGGGATGGCGTCGGCCGCCCTGCGTGCCCGTCGTGGTCTCTGCGAGGGTGGATCCATGCACCTCTCCTTCCTCCACGGCAGCCGCTGGATCACCTACGGCACGGCGATCGCCATCGCGCTCGCGGGCGTCGCCGGGCTCGTGGTCGGGAACCCGCGGGGGTGGATCCCGATCGGGATCGCCGTGCTCCTCGTCCTGTTCCAGCGGCTCGTCTCGCGCGACGCGCGGCAGGCGCGGGACGCCGGCACGGATCCCCGCGACACCGTCGGCTGACCGGTCGGACTAGCCGCATAGCGTCGATGCGGATGCATGGAGGTCCCCGTTGGCCTACGTTGTCAATCAGCGGGACGAGCCCTTCGGGTGGGCAGTCCTCGCGCAGCGCCGGCGTCTCGGGGGAGAACGCCTGGCCGCCCGGTCCTCCGTGCACGGAGGCCGGGCCACACCCCCTTCCGCGGAGTCGCGGTCACGGCAGGATCCGCGGCCGCGGTCCGCTCGGGTCGCCCGCCGCCCGCGCTGGCAGGCTCGAGGCATGACCCCTCCCGGATCCGCCTCGCACGACACGGCGCACGACGCCGCCCACGCGCTCGACCTCGACGGGCTCCTCGCATCCGTCGCCGAGGAGGACGGCGGCCAGGTCGACGACAGCATCCCGCAGCTCGCGGAGACGGATCCGTCGCTCGCCGGCATCGCGCTCGTCACGCCCGACGGCCGCACGCACACGGCGGGCGACAGCGCGCACCCCTTCTCCATCCAGTCGGCCGTGAAGCCGTTCCTCTTCGCCCTGGCGCTCGCCGACACCGACGGGGCCGCGCTCGACGCGGTCGGCATCGAGCCGACGGGCGAGGCGTTCGACGCGATCAAGCTCGAGAGCGGCACCGGCCGGCCGCCGAACCCGATGGTGAACGCGGGGGCGATCCTCACGGCGAGCCTCGTGCGCGGATCCTCCCTCGAGGAGCGGACCGAGCGGATCCTCGCGGGCCTCAGCGCGTTCGCAGGCCGGGACCTCGAGGTCGACGAGGACGTCGCCGAGTGCGAGCAGCTCCTCGGCGACCGCAACCACGCGCTCGCGCACCTCATGCGCTCGGAGGGCACGCTGCACGTCTCGGCCGACGACGCGGTGGCCGCCTACGCGCGGGCGTGCGCCGTGCTCGTGACGCCCGAGATCCTCGCGGCGATGGGCGCGACGCTCGCGTGCGGCGGGCGTAACCCCCTGACCGGGTCACGCGTCGTCTCCGCGCAGGTCGCGCGCGACGTCGTCTCCGTGATGGCGACGTGCGGCGTCTACGACGGCTCCGGCCGGTGGATGCGGCAGGTCGGCGTGCCCGCGAAGTCGAGCGTCTCCGGCGCCATCGTCCTGTCCGCGCCCGGCAGGCTGGGCGCCGCCGTGTTCAGCCCGCCGCTCGACGACCAGGGCACGAGCGTGCGCGGCGCCCGGCTCGCGCGGGAGCTCGCGGACCAGCTGGGGCTGCACGCGTTCGGCGGCGCGGGGGAGTGAGGAGGGTCTCCGGCCGCTCGCTCCCCTCCCATGGGCGCGGCCATCCCGGTGACCCCTTCCGTCCGCCCCGGGTGCGCGGGTAGCGTCGCCCGGACGCGCCCGTCGACCGCTGGAGGACCCCATCACCGCACTCGCGCTCACCGCACTCGCGCTCATCGCCCTCGCCGGCCTCGAACCCCCCACGCTGGAGGAGTTCGGCGGCCCGGGCGGCCCCGGCGGACCGATGGCCGGGCTCGTGCTCGGCAGCATCGTGTCCTTGTTGCTCCCCCTCGCCTGCGTCGTGCTCGGCGTCGTGATCGCGGTGTCCGTCGTGCGGACGCGGCGCGCGACGGAGCGCATCGAGGCGCGGCTGGCCGCCCTGGAGCGGGCGGTGGGCAGCGCGTCGACGTCGGGCCCCGGCACGACGGGCGCGCGCTCGGACGACGCTCCGCGCTAGCGGCCGGACCGGGGGTTAGCCGCGGGTGACGCGTCCGCGCGTCCGCGCGCCCGCCGCCGCGCGCGCCGCCGCCGCGCCCGCTCCGCCGCGTCCGCCATCGCCTCCGCGTGCGCGGTCTTGGCGCGGCCGATCGCGGCGTCGTCGTCGCGGTGGATCGCGAGGCCCTCGGCGACCTGGGCGCGGAGGGCGCGGATCGAGTCGCGGAGCGTGGGCGCGAAGTCCGCGTGCTCCTCGTCGGGCCGCTCCTCGCCCTCCGGGAAGCGGCGCAGCTGGGCCGAGGCGTCCTCGGTGGAGGAGCCCTCGCCGGGCGGCCGCTCGAGGTGGGCGACGCAGAGGCGGGCGACCTCGTCGGCGTGGTCGTGCATCACCGAGTGCGCGGCGCCCGGGATCTCCCACAGCCTGGCCCGCGGCAGCAGGCGTCCCATCTCCTCCACCCACGCGCGCGGGGCGACGGCGTCGTGCTCGCCGCGGATCACGAGCGTGCTCGCGGTGATCTCCGGCAGGCGTGCCTCGATCGGGAACGCCATCATCCGCGGCAGCACCCGGAGGAACCAGCGGACGCCGCAGACGAGGTACGCGCGGACGGCGAGCACCTGGATCCGGCTCGGCTCCCGCACCGAGGAGCGCAGGAAGCGGGTCACGGCCCGCGGGATGGAGCGCGCGGCCGGGTCGACGACCGGGCTGATGAGCACCACCGTGCTGATCCCGGGACGCCGGGCCGCGAGGTCCGCCACGACCTGCGTGCCCATGGAGTGGCCGACGAGCACGGGGTCGTCGAGGCCGAGGTCCTCGATCGCGGCCCCCACGAGGTCGGCGTACTCGCGGATCTCGACCCCGCGGCCGGGGTGCGCGACGCCCGCGAAGCCCGGCAGGTCGAGCGCGTGCACGGTTCCGTACGCGTCGAGGCGCGGCGCGAGGCGCTCGAAGTAGTCGGAGCTCACGCCGATGCCGGGGACGAGCACGAAGGCGCGGTCGCCTGCGCTGCCGAGGGTGCTGATCCGCACGGTGAGGCCGCGATGCACGAGGCGGGTGACGCGGACCGTGGTGGCGGGGCGGCCGTGCTGCGTCATCCGGTGCCTCCTGCGGCGGTCCGTCCGCCGCCCTCACGCTAGGGCACGGGCGCCGGACGACCGCCGAGCGCATCCGCTCGCCGACCGGGCGCAGATGTTCCCATGGTGGGTATAGTCCCGTGCATGACCGCCACCGCCTTCTGGATCCTCACCGCGCTCGCCGCCGGACGCCGCCACGGGTACGCCGTGCTCGCCGACGTCGCCCGCCTCAGCGACGGGGAGGTGACGCTGCGGGTGACGACGCTCTACGCGTCGCTCGACCGGCTCGTGCGCGAGGGCCGGATCCGCACCGCGGGCGAGGAGGTCGTCGACGGCCGCGCTCGCCGCTACTACGAGATCACCGACGTCGGCCGCGGGGAGCTCGAGGCGGAGGCCGACCGCCTGCAGGCGCGCGCCGCCGCCGCCCGGGCGAGCATCGCCTCCGCGCCCGCCCGTCGCCAGCCGGTCGCGACCCCGCGCGCCACCTCCAGGGCGGCTCGCGCGTGACCGCCGACCGCCGCGCCGCGTACGCCCGGCTCCTCCGCTGGTACCCCGCGCGGTGGCGCCGGGCCGACGGCGACGTGATGCTCGACACCCTCGAGGAGCACGCCGACGCCGAGGGCCGCGCGCGGCCGACGCGCGGCGAGGCGTGGTCGCTCCGCGCCCACGGATTGCTCGAGCGGGTGACGCCGCGGGCGATCCTCGTGCTCGCGGGCGTCGCGCTCGTCCTGGCGGTGGCGCTGCCGGCCGCGATGCTCACGGGAGCGCTCCTCGGATCGCCCGTGCTCCTCGCGATGCCGTGGGCCGCCGCGCTCCTCGCGACCGTCGCGCTGCTCGGGCTGGTGGGCAGGTCGGGCGTGCTGCGGGCCGAGTCGGCGCTCGCGGCGGCGGCGCTCGCCGTGCCGTCGTGGATCCTCGGCGGGTTCGCGGCGGCGGCGTGGTCGGTCGGGTTCGACGAGGCCGACGCCGGGGTGCCGCAGGGCGCGTTCGGGTCGGCCTTCGGGGCGCTCGCGCTCGCCGCCTGGCTGCTCGGAGCGGCGTCGCTGGCGGTCGTGCTGGCGGGGCTGCTGGGGATCCGCTCGGCCGTCGCCCGCTGGATCGTCGCGGTCGTCGTTGCCCTGCCCGGCGCGCTCCTCGTCGGCGTCGTCGCCCTGTCCTCCGGCGCGGTGGCGCTCGCGTTGGCGGCGCTGATCGCGTCGGCGCGGCATCGCGCGCGCGGGCATGGCAGTCGGACGGCGGCCGGATCCGCGTCGGCACCCGTCGCCCACGCCCCGCTGTCCGCCCCCGGGCGACGCACCGTCGTGACCACGGCGCTCGTCGGATCCGCCCTCGGGCTCGCGTGCGCCGCCTTCGCGCTCGCCGGCAGCGTGTGGGTGCCGGCCGTCGGCGACGCGACGGATGCCATGCGCGTCGGCATCGCGATCGGCTCGGTCGTCGCGATCCTCCCGGTCGTCGCCGGCGCGGCCGCGCTCCGGCCGCGAATGGGACGCGTCGTCATCCCCGCTGCGGTCTGCCTGGGCGCGGCGTTCCTCACGAACGCGGTCTCCTACTCGGCGCCCGACGTCGACGCTGCGCCGGAGGGATACCTGCAGGTCGCGGCGGTCCTCGTCGGGCTGGCGGGGACGTCGCTCCTCCTGCCCGTCCTGCCCGGCGGTCGGGTCGTGCGCGTGGTCCTCACGGTCGGCGTCACCATCGGGATCGCCGCCTTCGCGGGCATGATCGTCGCCGTCACCGGCACGTTCGTCGCCCCCGTGCTCGGCGTCGTCACGGCCGTCCTCGTGTCCCGTCGCTCGCGCGCGGGCCGACGGCCGCAGCCCGCCTAGTCGGAGGCGCGGGCGCCTCTTAGGACCCCGAGTCACCGCCCGAGCGCAGCGGGCCAACGGCCGCTTGCGGGGCGACGGTCGTTTCGATGGCGCTGCCGGTTCGTGCGATTAGTTTGGCAACGAGGGCTCGTGCCTCACTCGGCTTTCGGGTCAGAAAACGCCATTGAGTACAGTTGTCCGTCTTTAATGTCTGCGACCACGGGCGACGTTATCGATGATACTGAGCAAATCGAGGGGTCGCGTTGCTGAAGCTGTTGCACAACAGTGAGCAAGGCCTTTGTAATAAGCGCGGTATTCATGTAAACACCGACCGCTGCCGCATAGCGTTCTCCTATGCCGAAACTCATCGCGGCAAAGTGCTTGGCCGTGTCGGCGTGAACAACATCGCCGTAGAGCCAAGCTTCTGCAAGTTCAAGGTTCGTGCATGCCACTTCGACGCCCGTTGCTTCGTCGTATACCTGGACGCGGTATTGACCGGCATTTTCAGACGCGATGCCATCGAATCGACTCTTCACGGCATCCAAGTGCTCTGAGGCCTCTGCATCCTGCTGTTGATCTGCAAAAAATCGTACAGTCTTCATTACTTTGTAAAGGCTAACCTCTTCTTTCTGAAGTAGAAGGGGTCGGACACGGGCAGCCAGTGATTCCAATGCCTCTTCGGGTGGCACTGAGGCGGATAGAGACAGAAGAGCTCCGTTTGGCGCTAAGCGCATTTTCCAAGTGATCTCCCCGTACATCGTCGCGGCTTGCAGATCACTGAGAAGCGAGTGTTCGCATATACGACGAGCACGCAATATGAACGCCTCGAGACGGTGAGTCTGCATGAGTCTTATCTCGCTGGCTGACTTTGACACATATCTCCTATATATCGACTATTCATCACAGATATTGGTGGTGCGGACCCGGTGGGCTAGATCGGATCGCAAGGATCCGGCGGTTTTGGCGTACAGCTTCAGCCCTCAGATACGCACAGGCAGAACGGGTGCCCCGCCGGATCCGCGTACACGTCGAACCGGTCGGGCGCCGTCGGGTCCTCCGCGGGCTGGAGCAGGCGACCGCCGAGGGCGAGCACGCGCTCACGGCCCTCGTCGAGGTCGTCGACGTAGAAGTCCAGGTGGATCTGCTGCTGCTGGCGCGGCCCCTCGCCCGGCCACACGGGCGGCACGAAGTCGGGCGCGGGCTGGATCCCGATCTGCCAGCCGGCGTCGAAGGACACGTAGTGCCAGTCCCCGCCCTCGTGCACCTCGCCGTCGAGGAGCCCGGCCCAGAACGCGCTCTCCGCGGCCAGGTCCGGTGCGTCGAGCACCACGATCGTCTGCCGGATCCTCATGGGCGTTCCTTCTCTCCTCGTCGAGCGGGTGCTGCCAGCCTGGCACCGGGGATGCGGACCGACCAGGATCCGCCGGCCCTACCCCTGGGATCCGGACCCCGACCACCGGTAGGTTTGACGACGCGGCGCCTCCTGCGCCGGAACACCCTGCGGGCATCGTGGCTCAGTCGTCCTCACGCGGACGGCAGGAGCGTGCGGCGCCGTCGGGCCACCAGTCACCCTCCTGAAAGGAGCGACCATGACCGCCCCCTCCGTCCAGCTCTACACGGTCCGCGACGCTGTCTCCGCGGACCTGCAGGGCGCCGTCGCCCGCGTCGCCGAGATCGGCTACACGCAGGTCGAGCCGTACGCGTTCGTCGAGCGCGCCGACGAGTTCGCCGCCGCCTTCGCGGCGTCCGGCGTCACCGCGCCCTCCGGCCACGCGCCCGTCATCGACGGCGACGACGACCAGGCCGCCCGCACCTTCGACGCCGCCGCGAAGCTCGGGATCCAGACCGTCATCGACCCGTTCATCCCGAGCGAGCGCTGGCAGACCGCCGACGACGCGCACCGCATCGCCGACCGCGTCAACGATCTGCAGGTGCAGGCCGCCGCGCGCGGGCTCGCCTTCGGGTACCACAACCACCAGTGGGAGTTCGCGAACAAGGTCGACGGCCGCCCCATCTACGAGCTCTTCGTGGAGCGCCTGAACGCCGACGTCGTGCTCGAGCTCGACACCTTCTGGTCGACCGTCGGCGGCATGGACACGCCGGCCCTCCTCCAGCAGCTCGGCGACCGCGTTCAGTTCCTGCACGTGAAGGACGGCAAGATCTCCGACGCCATCGCGAACGTGCTGCCGAGCGCCGAGTCCGCGCTCGTCGTGCCCGAGGAGCTCGCCCAGGCCTTCAAGATGCAGGAGCCCGCCGGCCAGGGCGACGTCGACGTCGCCGCCGTGCTCGCGGCCGCCCCGCACGCGCTGCGCGTCGTCGAGTTCGACGACTACGCCGGCGACGTCTTCGACGGCATCGCGGCGTCCTTCGCCTGGCTCGCGGAGAACGACAAGTGACCGGCGGCACCGGCCGCGTCGGCGTCGGCGTCATCGGCGCGGGCGTCATCTCGGGCACCTACCTGGAGAACATGACGGCGATGCCGGACCTCGAGGTCCTGTTCGTCGCCGACATCGACCTCGACCGGGCGCGCTCGCGCGCCGAGGAGCACGGCGTGCCGCACCACGGCACCGTCGAGGAGCTCCTCGCCATGGACGAGATCGAGATCGTCGTGAACCTCACGCTGCCCGCCACGCACGCGGAGGTCGGCCGACGCATCGTCGCCGCCGGCAAGCACGTGTGGAGCGAGAAGCCGCTGGCGCTGGATCACGCGTCCGGCCAGGACCTGCTCGAGGCGGCCCGCGCGGCCGGCGTGCAGGTCGCGTGCGCGCCCGACACCGTGCTCGGCGCGGGGATCCAGTCGGCCATGCGCGCCATCGCCCGCGGCGACATCGGCGAGCCGCTCACGGCGACGACGCTCTTCCACGTGCCCGGCCCCGACGCCTGGCACCCGAACCCCGAGTTCCTGTTCGCGAAGGGCGCCGGACCCCTGTTCGACATGGGCCCGTACTACGTCACCACGCTCGTGCACGCGTTCGGCGCGGCCGAGACGGTGAGCGCGGTCTCCTCGACGTCGCGCACCACGCGCACCATCGGCAGCGGACCCCGCGCGGGCACCGACTTCCCGGTGGAGGTGCCCACGCACCACGCGGCGCTCATCTCGTTCGCGGGCGGGCAGTCGGCGCAGTCCACGTTCAGCTTCCAGAACGCGCTGCCGCGCATGGGCTTCGTCGAGATCTCGGGCAGCGAGGGCACCATCGTGCTCCCCGACCCGAACACCTTCGAGGGCGACAGCCAGCTGTGGCGCTTCGGGCAGCAGGAGCCCGAGACGCTGACGGCGGCCGGATCCACGTACGGCCGGGGCTCCGGCGTGCTGGACCTCGCGCGCAGCATCCGCGGCGGCGACCCGGTGCGCGCATCCGGCGAGGTCGCGGCGCACGTGCTCGACGTGCTGCTCGCGATCCGCGACGCGGCCGACAGCCGCGAGGTCGTGAAGGTCGCGTCGAGCGTCGAGAAGCCGACGCCGCTCGCCGAGGACTGGGACCCGGCGGCCGCGACGCTGTAGCGCCGCGACCGGTCGTCACGACGGCCCCGCATCCGGTAGCGGAGGCGGGGCCGTCGTGCGCTCGGCGCGCGGCTGCCCGCGGGGGAGACTGGAGCCATGCAGCTGCACCGCGTCACCACCGGATCCGGCGCGCGCCATGTCGGGCTCGTGCACGGCCTCGGCGCGGACGGCGCGACCTGGGCGCCCGTCGTCGACCGGCTGGTCGCGACCGGCCGCTTCACCGTCACGACCGTCGACCTCCGCGGGCACGGCGAGAGCGACCGCGCCGCGTCCTACGGCATCGAGGACATGGCAGACGACGTCGCCGCGTCACTGCCGCGCGGCCTCGACGCGGTCGTCGGGCACTCGCTCGGGGGATCCGTGCTGGTGCGCGCGGTCGCCCGCCTCCAGCCCGTGCGGGCGATCTACCTCGACCCCGGGTTCCGGCTCGCGCTGCCGACCACGGGGATCCGCGCCCGCCTGTTCTGGGCGGCGCCGCTCGTGGGGCTCGCCGCCGCGCAGATCCCGCGGGCCCGCGCCGCCGCCCGCGTGCGCGCGGCCTACCCGGCCGCCGTCCGCGCCTCGCTCGACGCGGCGCAGGGACGCTTCGACCGCGGCATGGCGATCGGCGTCTTCCGCGACGTCGCCTTCCACCCGCTCGCGGTGAGCGCGCCCGCCGTGCCGTCGACGATCGTGCTCTCCGACGACGCGACCTCGGTGCTGCCGGATGCGTACGCCGTCGAGCTCGAGGGCGCCGGGTGGGACGTCCGGCGGCTTCCGGGGATCCACCACGACATGCAGCTCGAGGACCCCGACCGGGTGCTCGCTGGCGTCGAGGACGTGCTGTGACGGACCCCGCCCGCGACGATGCCGCGCCGGATCCTGCGCGCCCCGCCCGACCCGCCGACGCCGAGATCGCCGCCCGCCTCGCCTCCGCCCTCCGCGCGCCCGACCCGTCCGCCCGGCTGCAGGCCGCGCTCACCGCGGGCACCCGGCCGGATCCCGCGCTCGTCGAGGGCCTCATCCACCGCTGCCGCGTCGAGCCCGACCTCAACGTGCGCGAGATGCTCACCTGGGCGCTGATCCGGCACGACCCGGAGCGGACGATCCCGCCGCTCGTCGCGGAGCTCGTCTCGCCCATCCCGCAGGCGCGCAGCCAGGCGCTGCACACGCTCTCCAAGATCGGCGACCGGCGGGCGCTGCCGGCCATCGGGCGTGAGCTGCTGCGCGACCGGGACGAGCACGTGGCGCGCACCGCGTGGCGCACGGCGTCGGGCCTGATCGACGCCGACCGCGACCCGGCGGGCGCCCGGTTCCTCCTGCGGGAGCTTGCCTCGCAGCTGGGGCGCGGATCCGCCGAGATGCAGCACAGCCTCACGCGCGCGTTCGTCGCGCTCGGGCAGGCGTCGGTGCAGGTGGTCGAGCGGTCGCGGCAGGCGGCGGACGCGCGGGTGCGGATCCACGCGCTCGCCACCCTCGCGATGCTCCGCGACCCGTCCCTCCGCTTCGAGGACGCCGTGGACGACGCGCGCCGCCTGTCCTTCGGCGGCCACCTCGCGGCGGAGACCGACGGCCGCCGCCCTTCCCCGCGCTGACCGCGCTCCCTATCGTGGGCAGCGACGGCCCGCGACGCCCGCGCGCGCCGACGGAGCCGCGTCCGCGCGGACGACGAGAGGCGCGCCCATGGCCGAGATCGTGCTGTTCCACCACGTGCAGGGCCGGACGCCCGGCGTCCTCGCGTTCGCGGACGCGCTGCGGGACGGCGGCCACGTCGTGCACGCGCCCGACCTGTTCGACGGCGCCCTGCCCGAGTCGATCGAGGCGGGCCTCGCGCTGATGGCCGGCCTCGCCGACCACGTCGTCGCCGAGCGCACCGAGCGCGCGCTCGAGGGGCTGCCCGCCGAGCTGGTCTACGCGGGCGTCTCGTGGGGCGGATCCATCGCCCAGCGCCTCGCGCAGACCCGGACGGGCGCCCGCGGTGCGCTGCTCTACGAGTCGTTCGTGTCGCTGTCCGCCGAGTGGGCGTTCGGGCCCTGGCCCGCGGGCGTGCCCGTGCAGGTGCACGGCATGGCGCGGGATCCGTTCTTCGCCGGCGAGGGCGACCTCGCGGGCGCGCGCGAGCTGGTCGAGCTCGTGGGCCCGGAGGTCGCGGAGGTGTTCGTCTACGACGGCGACGCGCACCTGTTCACGGACGCGTCGCTGCCGTCGTCGGATCCCGTCGCCACCGCCCTCGTGCTCGAGCGGTCGCTCGAGCTGCTGGCGCGCATCGGCTGAGGCGGCGGGGCGGCCGTGCGCTCGCCCGGCCTCAGGCCGTGACGGCCAGCAGCGCCTCGGCGTCGCGACGAGCCTCCGCGATATCCGCCGTCCCCAGCCCGCACGCCCGCAGGCACGTGGCCGCGATCGCGTCGCGATCGGCGTCGTCGGGCTCGCCGCGGCGGCGGAGCTGGATCACGAGCTCGGCCAGCTGGATCAGCACGGCCCCCAGCGCCTCCGGCCCGAGACCCGCGCGCACGTCGGCGCTCGCCGCGGCCGTGCCGATCCGCCCGTACGCCTCCTGCAGCTCGCGTCGCTGGGTGCGGAACCCGTCGTAGCGCTCGCCCTGCACCTCGGGCAGCAGGTAGAGCGTGCCGATGTTGTGCGGGGTGTCGGCGAGCGTGCGGAAGTCCACCATCACGAGCGCGTGCAGGGCGGCGGCCGCCGAGGCGCGCTCGGGGACGAGGTCCTCGATGCCGCGCACCACGTCGAGGCTGGGGCGCACGGAGCGCGTCAGCAGCTCGACGAGCAGGTCGTCCTTGCCGGCGAAGTGGTAGTAGAGGGAGGCCTGCCGGATCCCGACCCGCTCGGCGATCGCGCGCGTCGACGTCCCGCTCAGCCCGTGCTCGGCGAACAGCGCCGCGGCGGCGTCGAGGATCTGCTCACGCGGGCTCAGCGGGGACCCGGCGTCGGGCACCGCGCGAGGGCGGCCGACGCGGGCCGGCTTGTCGTCCTGGGACATCCCGCCATCCTCGCAGGTGGCGATCACGAGGCGCCCCGGATCACGGGGCCTCGATCACGGCGAGCACCTGCCCGGGCGCGACCTGCTCGCCGGGCCGGACGAGGACGTCGAGCACGCGCCCCGCGACCGGCGCCCCCACGACGGACTCCATCTTCATGGCCTCCACCGCGAGCACGGGGTCGCCGACGGCGACGAGGTCGCCCGGCCGCACGTCGACGCGCCAGACCGTGGAGGTGAACGGCGCCGTGACGGCGGCCGCGCCCGGCGGGATCGGCACGGTCGCGGCCTCGACGACGGGCGGCTCGTCGCGCACGTCGAACTCGCCCGACAGGCGCCAGCGCGCCTTCTCCTCCTCGAACGCGCGCGTCTGCGTGTCGCGGAAGTCGCGGATCGACGCGTCGTTCGCGGCGAGGAACGCGTGGTGGTCGGCGATGGAGAACTCGCCGTCCTCCGTCTCGTAGCGCCCGCGTCCCGCGTCCGTCTCGGCGCGGAGCTCGAGCAGCTCCTCGGCGCCGACCGGGTACCACTCGATGCGGTCGAAGAAGCGCAGCGCCCACGGGTCCTCCTGGAAGAGGCCGCCGCGGCGGAAGCGGTTCCAGATCTGCACGGTGCGGCCGACGAACTGGTACCCGCCCGGCCCCTCCATCCCGTAGATGCAGAGGTACGCGCCGCCGATGCCGACGGAGTTCTCCGCCGTCCAGGTGCGCGCCGGGTTGTACTTCGTGGTCACCAGGCGGTGGCGCGGATCCAGCGGCGTGGCCACGGGCGCGCCCAGGTACACGTCGCCGAGGCCGAGCACGAGGTAGCTGGCGTCGAAGACCGTGCGGAACACGTCGTCCACCGAGTCGAGGCCGTTGATGCGGCGGATGAACTCGATGTTCCACGGCGTCCAGGGCGCGTCGTCGCGGACGCCCGCCATGTAGCGCTCGATCGCGAGGCGCGTCGCCGGGTCGTCCCAGGAGAGCGGCAGCCGCACCCTGCGCGACGGCACCACGAGCTGCCCGGTCGGCGGGATCTCGTCCTCCAGCTCCTGGAGCAGGCGCGTGACGGCCGTGGCCTTCAGCACGCGCGGATCCGTGCGCACCTGCAGCGAGCGGATCCCCGGCGTCACCTCGAGCACGCCCGGCGGCATGTGCTCCTCCAGGCGCGTCATGAGCGCGTGCACGCGCATCCGCAGCGCGATGTCGAGGGTCATGTCGCCGTACTCGACGAGCACGTGGTCGTCGCCGTCGCGCCGGTACGCGACGCCCGGCCGCGCGTCGGTGGGCTCGAGCCGCCCGATCACGCCGTCGTCGCCGTCGCCGCCCGTGCGGATCACCGTGAGCGAGGCGCGCGCGTCGACGAGACCCGCCGCGTCCGCCTCCCTCACGGGCACGAACCGCACGGTGTCGCCGGGCCGCAGCTGGCCGAGCTTCCACAGCTCGCCGCTCGCCACGACGGCCGGGCAGACGAAGCCGCCGAGGGAGGGCCCGTCGGGGCCGAGGATGATCGGGGTGTCGCCCGTGAAGTCGATCGCGCCCACGGCGTACGGGGTGTCGTGGATGTTCGACGGGTGCAGCCCCGCCTCGCCGCCGTCCTCGCGCGCCCAGCCGGGCCGGGGGCCGATGAGCCGGATCCCGGTGCGCGCCGAGTTGTGGTGCACGCCGTAGTCGGTGGCGTAGAGCACGTCGATGTCGTCGCGCGTGAAGAAGTCGGGCGCCGCGTGCGGGCCCTCCGTCACCGCGATCTCCCACGTCGAGGTGAGCGCGGGCCGGCGTTGCGCGGGGGTCGGGCCGCCGATGATCCCGAGGCGCGCGCCTGCGGGGAAGGCGGGGTGGGCGGCGTCCGAGTCGGGGGATCCGGGCCGCAGCACGTCGCCCGCGAGCAGCGCCCGGCCCGCGTGCCCGCCGAAGCGGCCGAGCGTGAAGGTGGACGCGGACCCGAGGTACGCGGGCACGTCGATCCCGCCGCGCACGGCCAGGAACAGCCGGAGCCCGGGCCCGTCGGCGCGGCCGATCGCGAGCGTCTGCCCGGCGGCGACCTCGAGCGGCTCCCACATCGCGACAGGCGACCCGTCGATCGTGACCGGCGCGGGCGCCCCCGTCACGGCCACGACGGACGCGGTCGAGAAGCGCAGCACGGGTCCGTCCGCCGTGATCTCGAGGCCGGGCGCACCCTCGGGGTTGCCCACCGCGAGGTTCGCCTCCGCGAGCGACACCGGATCGAACGGGCCGCTCGGCGGCACGCCCACCTGCCAGTGGCCGAGCCGGCCGGGCAGGTCCTGCACCGTCGTCATGGTGCCGGGGGAGACGACGTCGATGCGCGGCGCCGGGTCGTCGGTCTCGTCGAGCGTGGAGGTGGAGTGCGTGGCCGTGCGCAGCTCGATGTCGTCGACGAGCGCGCGCAGGAGGCCGGCGTTCGTGACGATGCCGTCGATCCGCGTGCCGTCGAGCGCCTCGCCGAGGAGGTCGAGCGCGTCGTCGCGGGTCTCGCCCGTCGCGATGACCTTGGCGAGCAGCGGGTCGTAGGAGGCGGAGACCTCGAGGCCGGTCTCGATCCAGCCGTCGACGCGGATCCCCGGGCCGGCCGGCAGCACGGCCTGCGTCACGAGGCCGCTCGACGGGAGGGACCCCTTCGCCGGGTCCTCCGCGTAGACGCGGGCCTCGACGGCGTGGCCCTCCGGGATCCACTCGCGGGTGAAGAGGTCGTCGGGGAGGCCGGCGGCGCCGTCGCGCGCGAGCCGCAGCATGAGCTCGACGAGGTCGACGCCGTGCACCTCCTCGGTGACGGGGTGCTCGACCTGCAGGCGCGTGTTCACCTCGAGGAACGCGGCCTCCTCGCGCACCGGGTCGTAGACGAACTCGACCGTGCCGGCGCTGCGGTAGGAGACCGACTCCGCGAGCGCGCGGGCCGAGGCGTGCAGCTCGGCGCGCACCCGGTCGGGCAGGGCGGGCGCGGGCGCCTCCTCGATCACCTTCTGGTTGCGGCGCTGGAGCGAGCAGTCGCGGTCGCCGATGACGGCCACGCGGCCCTCCCCGTCGCCGACGAGCTGCACCTCCACATGCCGGGCCGGGCGCACGAGCCGCTCGAGGAAGATCCCGGTGGATCCGAACGCCGACTCCGCGAGCCGCGTCACCCGCCCGAACGCCTCGCGCACCTCGTCCGGGGTCGCGCAGGCCTGCATCCCGATGCCGCCTCCGCCGCCCGTGGCCTTGAGCATCACGGGCAGGCCGATGCGCTCGGCCTCGCGCACGGCCTCGTCGGCGTCGGCGAGGAGGCCGGTCCCGGCGAGCAGGGGCACCCCGGCCGCCTCGGCGAGCTCGCGCGCGGTGTGCTTGGCGCCGAACGCGAGGATCTGGTCGGCGGTCGGCCCGACGAAACGGATCCCCGCCTCCTCGCACGCGTGCGCGAACTCCAGGTTCTCGCTGAGGAACCCGTAGCCGGGGTGGATGAGGCCGGCGCCCGTCGCGCGGGCGGCCTCGACGATCGCGTCGATGCGCAGGTACGACTCGCGGGGCGCGGCCGGCCCCAGCCGCACGGCCTCGTCGGCCTCGCGCACGTGCGGCGCGGCCCGGTCGGCGTCGGAGAAGACCGCGACCGTGCGCATCCCCATGGCCTTCGCGGTGCGGATCACGCGGCACGCGATCTCGCCGCGGTTCGCGACGAGGACGGTGTCGAGGTCGAGGTCGAGCGCCCGGCGCTCGCCGCCGCTCACGGCTCCACCACGATCATCCGCAGGGGCGTGCAGCTGAAGTCGTTGCACGGGTTGTTCATCTGCGGGCAGTTGGAGACGATCACCAGCACGTCCCGCTCGGCGCGCAGGGCCACGCGCTTGCCCGGCGCGCTCCGGCCGTCGACGATCCCGAGGGAACCGTCGGCCTCCACCGGCACGTTCATGAACCAGTTGACGTTCGACACGATGTCGCGCACCCCCAGCCCGTGCCGCGCCCCCTCGGTGAGGAAGTTCTCGCGGCACGCGTGCTGGTACGCGGTGTGGTGCCCGTAGCGGAGCGTGTTCGACTCCTTCGAGCAGGCGCCGCCGAGGGTGTCCTGGCGGTCGACCTCGTCGCCCGCCACCGTCATCAGCGGCCGGCCCTCGTTCGACATGAGCACGGATCCGGTGCGGAGGTACGCGTTGCCCTGTGCGACGAGCGTGTCGGGCACGCTGTAGCGCTCGTCCGGATCCGCCGCGTCGTAGACGAGGAAGTCGGCGGACTGGTTGCCGCCCACGTCGACGATGGTCAGCACCTGGCCCGCGCGCACGACGGCCGACCACGGGGCGAGCGGCGCGACGCGCTCGTCGAGCACGATGCGGCCCGCGACGAGCGGGGCGCCCCAGTCGAGCACGGCGTCGGGCGCGTGGACGGCGCCGGTCGGGACGGTGGATGCCACGGGAGCGGTCATCGGGTTCCTCTCGCTTCGCAGTGGTCGATGGCGTTCAGGTAGGCGCGGGTCAGCTCGGGGGTCGCGTGGAAGCGGGCGTCGGCGGGGCCGGTGGGGGAGCCGCGCCAGGCGTGGATCCGGAGCGGGCCGACGACGTGGTCGGGCCGCGGATCCAGCGGGTGCGGCACGTTCACGAGGAGCACCAGCAGCGGCATCTCGGCGACGAGCGTCACGTGCGTGCCGGGCCCCGCGGATCCGGTGGGCCGCAGCCCGCCGTCCTCGTCCACGCGCACGCCCTGGAAGAAGGAGACGCTCGGAGGCAGGTCGCGGCGGGTGAGCCCGTGCTTCGCGGCGGCCTTCACGAGCAGCGACCGGCCGCTGGGCGTGGGGCCCTCGGGCGCGGATCCGCCGTAGCGCCGGTCGTTGAGCGCGTCGGTGGAGGTGCCGCAGAGCGCGTCGTGGTGGCCCGAGGTGTCCTCGACCACGCTCGCGAGGATCCGGCCGTCGCCGCTCAGCAGCGGGGAGCCCGGGCCGAGGTACGCCTGCCACGGGATCTTCACGGTGTCGGCGACGTTGAGCCGCTCGCCCGGCGCCTCCGCGTCGAACAGCACGAGGTGCGCGCACGCGTCGCCCGTGGGGTCGTCGAGGCGGAGGTGGGATCCGCGCGCCAGCACCCGGTGCGCGTACCCGCCGGGCGCCACCGTCTCGGCCCAGGTGAGCTCCTCCGGCGCGACGCCCGGGGGCGCGAAGGGGGACGATGCCGCGGGCACGTACGGCATCCACTCGCTCCGGCGGTCGGCCTGCGCGCGGGCGTCCTCCCGGGACGCGGTGACGCTGTCGGTCGTGTGCAGGTCCCTCATCGGATGCCCGCCCCCGCCTGCTCGACCACCGGGATCGTCGCGGTCGTCGGCACCTCCGTGAGCCGGATCGGCCCGTCGGAGCGGTGCCGCCACGCGTGGTAGCCCCAGCCCACGAGCAGGGTCGCGCCGATGAAGAGGAGCGCGCTGTACTGCAGCCACCACGACTCGCCGGTCAGGTCGTAGATCTCCGGGCGGGGCCAGATCAGGTTCACGGCCATGGCCGCCTGGAAGAGCACGGCCACGAGGTTGATCGGGATCCCCCAGCGGCCGAGCGTGAACAGCGGCTTGCCGTCCTCGTCGACGCCGCCCGCGGGGAAGCGCCCGCGGATCCGCGCGACGAGCAGCGGGCCCGTCACTCCTAGGTAGGCGAGGTACAGCATCGCGATGCAGAGGCTCGAGAGCGCCGTGAAGATCGCGGACTGGCCGGCGTTGACCGCGAGCGCGAGCACCGCGCCGACCCCGACCACGACCGACGTGAGCACCGGCGTGCCCGTGCGCGGCGACACCTTCGCGAGCTGGCGGTGGAACGGGAGGGCCCTCTCGCGGGCCATCGAGTAGATCATGCGGGTGCCCGAGGTCTGCACGGCGAGCGTGCACGCGAACACCGCCACCGCGACCGCGCAGAGGAGGAGGCGTCCGCCCACCTCGCCGGCGACCGACGTGATCACCCAGGCGAGGCCCTGCGTCGCGAGGTTCCCGTCGGTGAGGCTGGGCGCCGCGACGAGCGCGCCCACGATGAGGAGCGCGCCGCCGAGCCCCGAGACCGTGAGCGCGCGGATGATCGTGCGCGGCGTCGTCTTCCGCGGGCTGTGCGTCTCCTCGGCGAGCTCGCCCGCGGAGTCGAAGCCGACCATCACGTAGGCGGCCATGAGGGAGGACGCGAGGAAGGCCCACACGTACGGCTCCTCGCTCGCGGATCCCGCGGTCGTGAGCACCACCTCGGGTCCCCGCTTCGGCAGCAGGAACAGCACGGCGACGAGCGCGACCACGCCCACCATCTCGATGGCGACGCCCGCGGTCGTGACCCGCGCCATGAGCCGCACGCTGAGGATGTTCACGACCGTCGTGACCGCCAGCATGATGATCCCGAGCAGCACCGCGTTCGCGGATCCCGTGGGGGAGGCGACCGACGGATCCGCGTCCGGCCCGCCCACGATCTGGAACCCGGCCCAGATGGACGGCAGCACGGCCTGCACGGCGATGGCCGCGACGGCGACCGTGAGGATCTGGCCGACGATCATCGTCCAGCCGGTGAACCAGCCGAACGTGGTGCCCGCCAGCCTGCTCGACCACTGGAAGATGGCGCCCGAGATGGGCCAGGAGGCGGCGAGCTGCGCGAAGTTCAGCGCCACGAGCAGCTGGCCCACGAAGACGATCGGCCAGGCCCAGAAGAAGGCCGCGCCGCCCAGCCCGAAGCCGAGGCCGAAGAGTTGGAACACCGTGGTGAGGATCGAGACGAACGAGAACCCGGCCGCGAAGGAGGAGAACGGGCCGACGCCGCGATGCAGCTCCTGGGCGTAGCCGGGCGGGACGAGGGGACCGGGGGCCGCGGCGTCCTGCGCGTGGCCGGGCGGGATGACGGGGACGGGGGCCGACGGGTGCGGCGGGAGGTGCGGGGTGCTCAATCTTCTGGCCTCTCACGAGGGCGCGGTGCTGCGGATGCGCCGGAGATCCGGTTGCCCGGTCGGAGTATCTATCGAGCGATAGGTATTTCGATCCAGTGTGGTTCTGCCCGGTATCGCGGCCGTTTCCCTCGTGTTTCCGGCGTGTATCTTCTCCGCGGGCGACGGATCCGGTCGCCGCCGCCGGCCCGACGCGGGCCGCCGCCGCATGCGGAGGGGCCGGCAGCGCGTGGCTGCCGGCCCCTCCGGATCACTCCGCGTGCGCGGTTCTCACACGGCTGCCGCCCGTGCCGGCGAGAGCAGTCCCAGGAACGCGAGGTCGTCCGCCACCTTGGCGATGAGCGCGCGGTCGAGCGACGGGATCTCCGACGCGCCGAGCGGGCGGACCGAGCGGACGGCCTCGGCGAACGCGTCGGCGGGGATCGCCGAGCCGGCGTGCGGCTCCTCCGGTGCGGCGAACGCGTGCATCAGCGGCAGGACGGATCGGGCGCGGTCGGCGTCGGGGAGCGCTGCCAGCGCCTCGCGGAACCGGTCGACCCACTCCGCGTGGTCGTCCACGCGCTCGATCTCGTGGCCGTCCTCGCGGAGCCAGTCGACGAAGGTGTCGAGCGAGACGCCGTCGTCGTGGGGGTTCACGACGTTGAAGGTGCGGTGCCCCTCGGTGACCGCGGCGCCGATCTCGTCGATGGCAGCTGCCGTGAAGTCGGCCGGCAGGCCGTCGTAGTGGGACCGCTGCCGCTCGCCGTCGGGGCCGCGCCGCACGAAGGAGGCCGGGGCGAGCCCGGTGGTGAGCACGCTCCAGATCAGCCGGGTGAAGACGTCGGGGAGGTTCACCTGGCCGCGCCAGCGCGGGTGCGCCAGGATCATGTCGGAGCGGAACACGGCCACGGGGACGCCGTGGTGCTCGTGCGCCTCGCGGAGCAGGACCTCGCTCGCCCACTTGCTGGCGCCGTACCCGTCGGCGTACTCGTCGCCGACGGCCCACTCGGGGATCGTGGCGCGGATGTCGGCGTCCTCGTCGAGCGCGCCGGGCGCCGACGGCTCGGCGTCGGCGCCCGCGCTCGGCTGCGCGCCGCCCGCCACCGCGACGCTCGAGACGAAGGTGACGGGCACGCTGCCGGCGGCGATTGCGAGCCGGATCACCTCGGCGGTGCCGACGACGTTAGGGCCGAACAGGGCCGAGTACGGCAGGACGTGGTTCACCAGGGCCGCCGCGTGCGCGACGAGGTCGACCCGGGCGGCCAGGTCGATCCACCGCTCGTCGTCGAGGCCGAGGCGGTGCTCGCTGACGTCGCCGGCCAGCACCTCGAGCGACCCCGAGAGCTCGGCGAAGCGCCGGGCGAACGCGGGGTCGGCGGCGAACGCGGCGTCGAGGCGGCGCCGGGCGTCGGCGTCGTCGGCGCCGCGCACGATGCACACCAGCGAGCCGCCCTCCGCGGCGAGGCGCTCGAGCCAGTCGATGGCCATGAACCGGCCGAGGTAGCCGTTCGCGCCGGTGAGCAGGACGGTCCGGGATCCGGGCCGGGCGGCCGAGGCGCGGGGGACCGGCGTCGGGATGCCGCCGAGCACCCGGTCGAGGCGGAGGTCGCCCACGCGGAGGGTGGAGGCGCCGGCGCCGTGCACGCGGGCCACGGTCGGACGGTCGTCGGAGGCGGAGCGCTCCACGTACGCGGCGACGGCGGCGAGGTCGTTGGTCGGGTCGGTGATGACGCCGACGGGCACCTCGGCGTCGAACACGTCCTCGAGGATCCCGGAGAACGTCAGCGCGGACAGCGAGTCCCCGCCGAGGTCCGAGAACCTGGCCGCGGCGGCGGTCGCCGGGGACACCTCGGCCCCGAGGAGCTGGAGGGCGGCGCGCACCACCGTGTCGACCGTCGGCTCGTCGCCGGCGCGCTCGCGGAGGGCGGCCACGAGGGTGCCGGTCTGCTGCTCCTCGAGCGCGTCGTAGAGCGCGGCGAAGCGCTCGCCGTACCGCTGCGTGAGGCGCAGGCGCAGGAGCTTGCCGGCGTCGGAGAGCATGCCGTCATCGACCGTGAACGGCTGCGGCTCGACGATCACGCCGCGGGGCACCTCGTAGGGAGCGAGTCCGTGCTCGCGGGCGGTGCGCTGGAGGGCGGCGAGGACGTCGCGCTCCGACGCCCCGGGATCCGCCGGTACGACGACCGCGACGAGGAACGCGTGCCGGCTGTCGCCGTGCAGCGCGATCTGGCGCACCTCGGGCGTCCCGCCGTACGTCGCCTCGAGCGATGCCACCGCGACGAACTCGCCCTGCGACAGCTTGATCACGTTGTTGCGGCGGTCGAGGTACTCGTAGGTGTCGGGTGCGGTCCGGGCCATGACATCGCCGGTCCGGTAGAAGCCGTCCTCGTCGAACACCGCGGCGGTGACGTCCGGGCGGCGGAAGTACCCGGCGATGACGGCGGTGCTCTTGATGAGCAGCTCGCCGCGCGGGTGGGGGAGATCGGTGGTGAGGTAGCCGAGCTCGGGGACGTCGATGAGCTTGTGCTCGGTGACGGGAGGCTGCTGGACGACCCCGTCGTGGAGGACGCCGCCGGCCTCGGTCGATCCGTACATGTCGTGCAGGGTGATCCCGAGGCACTCTTCGATGTACGCGCGGAGCTCGGGCGTCAGCGGGGCGCTGGTGCAGATCGCCTGGCTGATCCGCCCGCCGAACGCACGGACGCGCAGGTCGGCCTGGACCTCGGCGCGGACCGCATCCGGGTCCGTGCCGCCGGCGGCGAGCCGACGCTGCTCCTCGCGGTCGCCCTCCTGCCGGACCATCTCCGCGACGCGGGGCACGAAGACGAACTCGGTCGGCTGGAAGGCCCGGAGGTCCTCGAAGAGCGTCGACAGGTCGGTCGAGGTCGCGAGCGCGACCGTGCCGCCGCGGCCGAGCGTGGCGAACAGGGCGGAGCGGCCGGTGAGGTGGCTCATCGGGAGGTAGGCGTATCCGACGATGCCGTCGGCCGCGTCGGCGGCCGGGGCTGCACCCTCCGCGGACGGGTCGGGCCGGAGGGCGTGCCACATCCGCTCGACCATGGAGCGCGTGTACATCGCGCCCTTCGGCGTGCCGGTGCTGCCCGACGTGTAGAGCAGGAGCGCGAGCGGATCCTCGCCGGGTGCCGGATGCCACGGGCTCACGCGCGGCAGGCCGGCCCCGCGGGCGACGAGCCCGTCGAGCGTCAGGTCGGTGTCGGTGCCAGCGTCGGTGCCGGATCCCGAGTCGAGCAGCATCGTCCGGATGCCGTCGCCCGATGCCGCGGCGACCGCCCGGGCCGTCGCGGACTGCTCGGCGGTGGCCGCGATCCAGGCCGGGGCCGTCTCCTCGATGATCGCGTCCAGGGCCTGGACGGGCGCGCTCGCCTGCAGGGGGACGCCCACCGCGCCGAGGATCCACGTGGCGAGGTCGAGGGTGACGGCGTCGGCGGTCGCCGTGCCGAGCACCGCGATGCGGTCCCCGGCGGACACGGTCTCGCCGAGCGCCGCGGCCAGCGCGCTCGCCCGGTCCCACAGCTCCCGGAAGCTCATGTCGGTGATGTCCGGCCCGGACCGCTGCCGTAGCGCCGTGCGGCCGGCGTGCTGCTCGAACATCGCCTCGATCGACGTGTCGTCGTGCTCGTCGCCCCTGTGCTCGGTCCCCATGTGCTCGGTCCCCATCTGTTCGTCCTCTCCTCGTTCGTCCCGGCGCGCGCCTGCGCGCCGGCTTCAGTCCTCGTCGAGCGTGATGCCCGCCAGCGCCATCCCCTCGGCCACTGCCCACATCCCGCTCCCGGTGAACGCCGGTCCCCGTCGCGCCCGGACGGCGAAGGAGCCGTCCGGGCGGAGCGCGATCTCCGCGCCGTCGATGCCGTACCACCCGCCGTGCGCCGAGGTCCGCGCCTTCGCGACGGCCTCGGCGGCGGCGAAGAGCACGCTGTCCGGGCACGCGACCCCGGCTGCCCGGAGCGCGTCGAGGCCCGCGGCGACGGGTGCGCTGCCGAGATCCGCCACGCGCGCCAGCACGCCTCCCGGCAGGGGGCGGGCGGGTGTCGCGTCGATGCCGATCCCGGCGTGCTGGTCGCGTCGTCCCATGGCGCACGCGCGGAGCCCGACGCAGTGCGTGATGCTGCCGACGACCCCGGGCGGCCACACCGGCGCTCCGCTCCGGGCGACGGGGATCGATGCGGGTCGGATGCCCAGCGCGGCGAGCGCCCGACGTGCGAGCACGCGACCGGTCACGAACTCCGCGCGACGGCCCGGGAGCGCCGTCACGACGGCGTCTCGCTCGTCGCCGAGGAGGACCCCGTCCACGTCGTGTTCCGCCGACGCCACGACCACGGATCCGGGGAGGAGGGCCTCCCAGGGGATCCGCGACAGTAGTTGCACTGACACAACTAAACGCGCGCTTCCTCCGAGGTTCCCGGGTCCCCGGCGGCGTACTACACTCCTCCGCCGGGCTGGTCGGGGCGGGCCTCCGCGTTCGCCGCCCTCCTCGGAATCGCCTCCACGTCCCTTGACGGTCGCGGCGTCGCGGAGTCGGCTGGATGCTCCCGACGGCGGTGCGCGCGCCTCGCGGCGACGCTGCCCGTCGTCCCCGCGAACCCATCAGGAGGATCACCATGGCTGGACGCTTCGACGGCAAGGTCGTCATCATCACGGGTGCCGGATCCGGCATCGGCGAGGCCACCGCCCGCCGCTTCGTCGCCGAGGGCGCGAAGGTCGTGATCACCGACAGCGTCGAGGACAAGGTCCGGGCGGTCGCCGACTCGCTGCCCGAGGGCACCGCGACCGCGCTCGTCGCCGACGCCGCCGTCTCGGCGGACGCCGACCGCGCCGTCGCCACCGCGCTCGAGGCGCATGGCCGGCTCGACGTGCTCGTCAACAACGCGGGCACGTTCCAGGCCGGCCCGATCTCGGGCATCACCGACGAGGAGTGGCACCGCGTCATCGACACCGACCTCTCCGGCGTCTTCTACGGCACGCGCGCGGCGCTCCCGCACCTCGTCGCGACCCGCGGATCCATCGTCAACGTCTCCTCGGTGTCGGGCATGGCCGCCGACCACCACATGAGCGCCTACAACGCGGCCAAGGGCGGCGTGAGCAACCTCACGCGGGCCACGGCGCTCGACCACGGCGTCGACGGCGTGCGCGTGAACGCGGTCGCGCCCGGCCTCATCTGGACGGAGCTGGTCGCCGGCAAGGAGGACGACGAGGAGCTGAAGGCCGAGTTCGCGAAGCGCATCTCGCTCGGCCGCGGCGGCGAGGCCGACGAGGTGGCGGCGGCGATCGCGTTCCTCGCGAGCGACGACGCGTCGTTCATCACGGGCGCGATCCTGCCCGTCGACGGCGGCACCACGGCGAGCAACGGTCAGCCCTCGCAGGCGTAGCGCATAAAGGAAACACGCGAATTAGTAGGTAGCCCATCGGGAGCGCCATAAAACGCCAATTAAAACATGAGGCGTGCTGTTTACGCTATCGATCTTGCCTGTCGCTCAGTCTACACTGGTGTGACGTTTCGTTGGTACGTCCGCGAAACGAAGAGACCATTTCACGAAAACCCGATATTCATGTGCACGAATGAGTATCATCGACTCTGGTTCTGTAGGGTTGAATATGCGGTTGTTGTAAGTGAAACGACGTGATATACGCAACCGGCCAAGTGTGTGGCGACCAATAGAATAAGCGTTGCAATGACGTCGTTCACTTCACGGCCGTCGGGTTGAGTGGCGGCGACCGCGGCACAAAGCAACGTTAGTCCTAACGCGACTAAAGACGAGTACAATACTCCAGCGAACATTTCATCAATCAATGGCCGGACGCGCAGGTCCTCCTGCTGGGCCTCGGGTTCATCGGGCTCGATGTTAGCTGAGTCATAGGTGACGCGGAGTTGAAAAACGAATATGGCATGCGCGAAAAGCAACCCGCCTAAAACACCAAAGCTGCTAGCTACAACCTCGACATTCACTAAACATACAGCCCCACTCGTGAATGCCCAAAGGCCAAAGGCGGCCACCCCCACAGGGGCTACCACAAGCATGAATATATATCGCCACGACACGAGTCGCACGCCTCCACGTTTGGGGAAGAGTACGTTAATCACGATTTGCGACGATTTAGGCACCGGCTAAAGCCACTGCGTCTGCGTCTGCGTCTGTGTCTGTGTCCGCTTCACCATGTGCGTCCGCGTCCGCATCCGCATCCGCATCTGTATCCCATCGATGTGCGAGCCACTGTTGGGCAGTGACCCCTCGTGTCCAGCTCGACTTCCATCCCAAATCCAGGTCGGCGTAGAAGTCTTTTGCGGCAAGATCTCCGGCTTGCATAAACTTCTTTGGACTGAGTGCCGGTTGCCCATCTTCGCTTAATACCAAACGAACGGACGGGACACCATCTGTCCCGAGAGCAAACTTCTTTTGCCTACCATCGCGTTCAACTGTCACGAATACTTGCTCCTCAGGGCCATCAGTGCTCTCCTCGTCGTATCGGCGCAGGCCGACGAACGCCGCAGCCGACACTTGGCGATTGCGGATTTTCTCCCAGACCTGCTGAGGCCAAGCGCTCATCCCCTTTGGCGGGACCGCTGTGTGGATAATACTTCCGCGGATGTACTCACTCGAGCGATCGGTATCCGTGTCGACGGAAATGTCAAGATGCTGTTGATGTTGTACTACTGCAACCTCGGTTAAGTTTCCGCTAGCTGCCCATGCTGACTGCTCCATGACGGTTTCCGTCGGAAAGAAAAACGTTTCGAACCGCCTAAGCATTTCCTCCCGGAACGCCTCGATCAGCACACCGCCGTGAAGTGCTCCCTGTTTTAGTTCAATCGCAGAAACTATATGGGTGGTGCCTGGTGGAGACCAGATCAGCATCCGTGTCTCAGTTGTAGAGGATTCCAGAGCTGTCCTCTCGTGCGTGGGCTGGTGGGTCTGCACGTTATAGGTGGTACCAACCTCCCCGAAAACCCCGGATTCCATTGTTACGAGTATTGACCGACCTCTAGGTTCGGCTCGCTTAATTTTTAGGTAGCGCTCTCGAGTTTGGTCGATTACAGCACCTTCGTGTTTTGTATGCAAAAAGGCGCCAAAGTGCGATAGGAGATGAGCGCCGTTCACGTCCTCTAGGCTTCCTGGAAGTTCTTTACGGCGCGGTCGTGCGCGCAAAGTTCGCAGGGTAAGACTGGTCCTGGGCAATGGGGCTCTCCTTGACATGGCATGCGACTCGAACCGAAGCGATACTTGATCAAGAACGTAGCGGAGAAGGCCGCCAATGCAGCCTAATTACCCCTTTACTGGGGGGGCAGAAGTTAGGGAAACGGATCAAGGGGCAGGATGTTGTGGCTGCCGCGTCTCTGTTGAAACTCGTGCATTGCGGGAGGGTTTCTAGCGGGCAGGAGCGGTGACATATACCTGAGTCTTCGGGTCAGGCCGGGACGGGCGGCAGCTCGGCCACCGCGACCCGCTCGCCCGCGGCGTCGCGGATCTCGACGGAGGCCGCGTCGCGGCGCATCACGTCGGCGTTGAGGCGGCAGTCGATGCGGACGGCGGAGCCGAGCATCGTGCCCGACGCGTGCTCGTCGCCGTCGGCGTCGATCACGACCACCGAGAACGAGTCGCCCACGGGCAGGCCGTCGACCGACAGCAGGGTCTCGGTGCCCCAGGTGTGCGCGACGACGTCGCCCTCCACGTCGACGCCCGCGGGCGCGCCCGCGAATGACACGTCCTCGAGCGCGCCGAGGGTGCCGGCCGGACCGGTCGCGACGTCGGCGCGCGGGGTCGCGAGGAAGGCGCCGCCGGCCGCGCCGAGCGCGAGGCACGCGGCGGCGCCGGCGAGGAGCAGCGCGGTGCGGCGCGGGCGGGATCCGCGGCGCGCGCGATGCCCGTCGAGGTCGGCGGGCCGTCCCGTGATCTCCGGCAGCCCGGCATCCGCCGTCGCCGCAGCCGGTGACGTCGTCGTCGCGGCCTCCCCGCGCCCGTCCGCGATCAGCCCGATCCGCCGCGCCAGCTCCGCGCTCGGCTCCGCCTCCTGCCACGCGCCCACCCCGCGGATCGCGGACGGCAGCCCGCCGAGCAGCGCGATCTCGTCGTCGATCGTCGGGTCTCCGGCGCGCATCGCCTCCAGCTCCGCGGCCTCGGCGGGGGAGAGGTCGTCGGCGAGGGCGGCGGCGATGAGCTCGCCGCGGCGGTCGTCCGGTCCGGCGGCGTCGGATCCGGGTGTGCGGTCGTCGGTCATGCGGGATCCACTTCGTCGAGATGCGTGCGGAGGGCGCGGAGCGCGTGGAAGACGCGCGTGCGCAGGGTGGCGACGGGGACGCCCGTGGCCGTGGAGAGCTCCTGGTAGCTGAGCCCGGTGAGGTGGACGGCGACGACGGCCTCGCGGTGCGCGTCGCTGAGGCGCGCGAGGCCCTCGACGATGCCCAGCCGGTCGAGCGGATCCGCCTCCCGCGCCGCCTGCTCGGGCGCCTCCTCCTCGGCGACGATCCGCGGGGTGCGGGCCCGGGCGCGGTGCACGTCGAGGATCACCCGCCGCTCGATCGCGAACAGCCAGGTGCGCGCGCTGCCGCGCTCGCCGTCGAAGGAGTCGCGGGCGCGCCAGGCGCGGAGGAACGTCTCCTGCACGCAGTCCTCGGCGAGCTGGCGGTCCTGCAGGGCGTTGACCGCGAAGCCGAGCAGCGCGCTCCCGTGCTCCGCGAACGCCCGGCGCACGTCGAGGCCGGGCGGGGATGCGCTCATCGTGCTCCGCTCGGGTGCAGGTGCCGGACGCGTCAGGACGAGCGCCATCGTGATCCCCCAGCCTAGGCGGCGGGTGCGCGCCCTCACCGGGGGATACGTCGGGGGAGGGTGCGGCGTTCATCGCGGGGGGGGGGGGGCGGGAGGAGCCGCGACCGGCTCCGATCGGATTCCGGCATCCGATGAACGCCCGCCGCCGCCCGTGCGTATGCCCTGTCAGGAGCGGTGCCCGCCCGGGGCCCGCGCACCACGAGAGGCTGCACGCGATGACGCACACGAGACTCGTCCGGAACACGACCATCGGGGGCGCCGCCGCGGTCGCCCTCACCCTCCTCGCCGCGACGCCCGCGTCCGCCGAGACGACCGTCCCCGGGCCCGACCGCTTCACGAGCGCGTTCACCGTGATGGCGACGCCCGATCAGGTCCTCAACGCCGACGGCGTCGCGACCCCCGGCGAGCCCGGCGCGACCGGCCGGTTCGACCTCCGCCTCGACTCGACGTCGAACACGATCTGCTACGACATCACCCTCACGGGCGTCACGGGCGAGTACCAGAGCCCCGCGAAGACGGCCACGCACATCCACCAGGCCGCCGTCGGCAAGGCCGGCCCGCCCCGCATCGCGTTCCCGAACCCGGCGGACGCCGGGAACGGCACCCGCACCAGCTCCGGCTGCATGCAGGGGCCCTTCACCACCGGCGTCGCGCCGGACGGCAAGGACACCGGCGAGGGCTTCACGGTCGCGCAGATCGAGGCCGACCCGTCCGCGTTCGCGGCCGACACCCACACCGCGTCGTTCACCGCGGGCGCCGTGCGCGGCCAGCTGACCCAGGTGCCGGTCGGCGGCGTCGACACGGGCGCCGGTGGATCCGCGACCTCCACCTCGGCCGCCCTCCCGCTCGTCGCGGGCGGTGGCGCCATCGCGCTCGCCGCGGCCGGCGTCGTGCTGATGCGCCGCCACCGCGCCCAGGAGTCCTGATCTCCGTGCACCGCGGCCCGGCTGGCGCATCGCCCGCGCGGCGCGCCCGCCGGGCCGCGGTGCTCGCGGGCGCGCTGATCCCGCTGGCCGTGCTGGCGGGATGCGCGGCCGCGGATCCGGCACCGGCTCCGGCGGCCCCTCCGGCGTCCGCGCCCCCGGACGCCGCGCCGAGCGCCCGGCCCATGACCGACCCGCCGGTCGTGCAGGGCCTCGGCGCGGTCCCGACCCGCGTCGCCATCCCCGCCATCGAGCTCGACGAGCCGCTCATCGACCTCGGCATCGCCCCCGACGGCCGGATGGAGGTGCCCGTCGACTTCGACGACGTCGGCTGGTTCACGGGCGGCGGTCGCCCCGGCGGACGCGGACCCACCGTGATCGCCGCGCACGTCGACTCGCGCGTGGGGCCCGCGGCGTTCGCCCGGCTCGCCGAGCTCGGCGTCGGCGACGAGGTGTCCGTGCAGGACGTCGGCGGCGGATCCACGCGCTACGCCGTGACCGAGGTCGCGGACTTCGCCAAGGCCGACTTCCCGACCGCGCGCGTCTTCGGCGCCCAGCCCACGGATCAGCTGCGCCTCATCACCTGCGGCGGGATCTTCGACCGCACCGCCGGCCACTACGAGGACAACCGCGTCGTGTTCGCGGAGCCGCTCGGCTGATCCGCGGCGCGATCCCGTCAGGCGGCCGGATCCTCCGACCCGGGACCCCCGACGTCCGGCAGCCCCGCGCGCAACCGCGCCGTGCGCTCGCGCACCAGCTCGAGCCGGGCCTCGTCGAGCGCCGCGGTCGCGACCAGCGTGCGCCGGCCGGCCAGCGCCACCCGCACCAGCAGGACGAGCAGCACGGCGCCGACCGCCACGAGCGCGATCGTCACGAGCACCGCGACGGATCCGAACACGTCGTACGCGGTCGGCAGCAGGATGCTGTCGTCCGAGCCGCCCACGATCAGGCCGCCGGTCCGACGGGACCGGCACCCGGCGCGGAGGGCCCGTCCGGGACGTCCCCGTCGTCCGCCTGGAGCCGGGCCGTCTGCTCGCGGATGAGCTCGAGCCGCGCCTCCTGCAGCGAGGTCGTGATGACGAGCGTCCGCCGCGCGGCGAGCGCGAGCCGGATGAGCACCACGGTGGCGACGACCGACAGCACCACGAGCGCCAGGATGGCGAGGACGTACAGGACGACGCCGATGCTGGCGCCGGGGGAGGAGATCATCTCCCGAAGCTAGCGGGCGGGATCGGTCCCCCGGGGGATCCGCGCACGCACCGGGCGGACGCCGACGGGCCCGGCCCCGTGGAGGAGCCGGGCCCGTCGGGCGGTGGGTGCGCGGGTCAGCGCACCGTCACGCGCGCGCTGGCGCGCGCCTGGTTGTCGTACAGGTAGATGACGCCGCTCACGACCACGTGGACGGCGTGGCCGCGGTCGGCCTCCGTCAGCGTGTACGTCTTCGCGGTCGCGCCGGGGATGACCTTGCCGTCGCGCTTCCACTGGTAGCCGAGCTCCAGCGTCGACGGCTTCCAGACGCCGGGCTGCGCGGTGAGCGTGCGGCCCACGACCGGGTTGCCGGTGACGCGCGGCGTGCCCGCGGTGATGACGGGCTCGGCCACCTTCTTCGTCGGGCCCGAGGTGCGGGTCTCCGAGACGTAGCCGTCGCGGGATCCGCGCACGGAGACCGTGATGCGGTGGCCGATGTCGGCGCCGCGCACCTCGTAGGTGGCGGTCTGGACTCCGGTCCGCTCCCCGTCGCGGTACCACTGGTACTCGAGCGTCACGGGCGCGGGCTGCCATGCGCCCGTGCGCACCGAGAGCGTCTGGCCGAAGTCGGCGGAGCCGACGATCGACGGCAGGGGCGCGGCGGTCAGGCGCTTCGCGCCCGGGGAGTCGGCCGTGACGCCGTCGACGTGGACGGTGCGGTAGGTGTCGGCGATGGAGCCGTAGGTGAGGTCGAAGCCGACGCGCTTGCTGAAGCCGGGCGTGACGGTGACGGATCCGACGCCGCCCACCTCGACGAACGCGCCGTCGTCGATCTGGTAGTAGATCCTGCTCTCCTCGGGCGTGAACCCGTTGAGGGCCTCGCGGACGTCCCATCGGAAGGTGACGGAGGCCCCGTCCACGATCACCTCGGGCGTGGTCTCGAGGGTCCCGCCGGTGAACCGCGCCTCCTGCGGCGCGGACGCGGCGCCGGTGACCGCGACGCCGTCCACGGTCCCGGCGACGCGCACGCTGAGCAGGTGCGTCCCGGCGGAGCCGGGGAGGTACACCTCGTCGTCGGCGAGGCCGGACACGCTGGTCGATCCGGCGGAGCGCCAGGCCCCGGTGCCGTCGAGCTGGTACTCGTAGCGGAGGCTGCGGTCGGCGCCGTCGGGGAGCGCCGACAGGTCGGTGGTGACGAAGCCGTGGAACACCGGCTCGGAGCCGAACTCGTACGAGGTCGGCCGCACCTGGGGGGCGGGGATGCGGATCGCGGCGGCGGCGTTCGTCGAGTCGGCGGCGGGTGCGTCGGCGGCCTGGGCGGGCGCGACCCCCGCGAACGCGGTGCCGGCGGCGACCACGACGGCGAGGGCGGTGAGCGGGAGACGGCGTCCCCCGGTGGTGCGGATCATCGGCGTTCCTTCCATCCGGGCCTCCGTGGCCCTCCTCCCAGGTTCCTCCGAGCTCCGGCCGCCGCGCATCCCCCCGTCCGGGTCGTGCTCGGACGGGGGAGTGATGCGCGGCGGGCGCGACCGCCGTCAGGACACGCGGCGCGGCGGGGTGAAGGCGTAGCCCGGCGCGTAGGGCTCGTGGAACCCGGTGACGGCGACGCTGACGTCCTTCCCCCGGTCGGCCTCGGTCAGCCGGTACGTGCTCCCGGTGGCTCCGGGGATCTCCACGCCGCTGCGGTACCACCGGTGCTCGAGCCGCACGGGAGCCGGACGCCAGGGTCCGGAGGACACCTTCAGCGTGGAGCCGACGACCGCCTGGCCCACGAGCGTCACCTGCCCGGGGACGACCAGCGGGGACGGCACGCGCGGCGTCGCGGCCGACATGCGCGTCGCGCTCGCGTAGCCCGCGCGGGTCCCGCGCACCTCCACGCTGATCCGCGTGCCCACCACGTACCCGGGCACCACGAGCGTGGCGCCCGTCTCGCCGAAGATCTGCTGGCCGTCGCTGTACCACTGGTAGTCGAGCGTCACGGGCGCCGGCTGCCACAGCCCGGTGCGCACCGAGAGCGTCGTGCCGAGCTTCGCCTGGCCGACGATGGCCGGGGTGGGCACCGAGGTGAGCGCCGGCGTCCCCGGGGCGCTGCCCGTGCGGGTGAGGCTCCGGAAGGACCGCGAGTTGTCGAGGCCCGTGCCGAAGACGAGGAGGAAGTCGACGCTGGAGTCGTAGCCCACGTCGAAGGTGACCGAGTCCACCGGCTCCGCGTCGACGTAGTCCTCGCCGACCGCGTGGTAGACCACCGGATCCGGCAGCCCGTTCAGGGCCTTGCGGAGATCCCAGCTGAAGGTGACGCGGGGTCCGTCCACCACGATCTGCGGCGTGTAGGCCAGCGTCGTGCCGTAGGAGGAGGTGACCTGCGGCTTCGTCGCCGTCCCCGCCACGAAGACCCCGTCCACCTTCCCGGCGATGCGGAAGCTGATGAGGTGCTCCCCGGCCGGGGCGGCGATGAGGACCTCCTGCAGGTCGGTGGTCGCACCGCTCAGGTACACCCACGGTCCCCCGTCGAGCTGGTACTCGTAGTCCAGCCGCGTGGTGTCGGACGTGCCGGGGGCGTTCTTGATGTTCACGTTGATGGTCGGCTCCGGGCCCTTCCCGAGGGACTCGAAGTAGACGATCGGCGCGGGCAGGTTCCGCGCTGCCGCGGCGGCCGCAGCGGGCGCGATCGCGTTGCCCGAGCGGACATCGGCCGCCTGCGCCGGCACCGCCCCCGCGAGGACCGCGCCGGCGACGAGCACGAGGCCCAGCGCGGTGGAGGGGAGACGTCGTCTCCGTGTGGTGCGGATCATGGTGGTGCGCTCCATCCCGGGCCCCGTTGACCCTCACGGCGCATCCTTCTCCGCGGCCCGCCTGAGCACATCACCCCCGTCCGGGCTCGCGTAGCGTGATGCGTGCGGCATCCCTCGAGGCCGCGCCCCCCGCCTCGCACCGTCAGGAGCCCCCGCATGCCCACCGTCCTCCTCACCGGATTCGAGCCCTTCGACGGCGACACCAGCAACCCGTCGTGGACGGCCGTGCAGGAGGTGCGCGACCGCTGGGACGGCGACGCGGAGATCCAGGTGCGGCAGCTGCCCGTCGACTTCGCGAGGGTCGACGACGCGCTGCGGGCGGCGCTCGCCGAGGTGGATCCGGACGTCGTGATCTCCGTGGGCCTCGCCGGCGGCATCGAGACGCTCGAGGTGGAGCGCATCGCGATCAACGTCGACGACGCCCGCATCCCCGACAACACGGGCTTCCAGCCCATCGACGAGCCGGTCGTCGACGGCGGTCCGGCGGCCTACTTCAGCACCCTGCCGATCAAGGCGGCGGTCGCGGCCGTGCGCACGAAGGGGATCCCCGCGGTCGTCTCGCAGACCGCCGGCACCTACACCTGCAACCACGTCTTCTACCTGCTGATGCACGAGCTGCGCGACCGCCCGGGCACGCGCGGCGGCTTCGTCCACATCCCGTACTCGACGGAGGAGGCGATCGGCACCGACCGGCCCTACATGCGCATGGAGCAGATCGCGACGGCCCTCACGGCCGTGGTGCGCGCGACGCTCGCCAACGCGACCGACGTGAAGGTGGGCGGCGGGTCGCTCGACTGATCCGCGGCGGGGTCAGGCCCGCGCATCCGCCCCGCGCACCCGCAGCATGAGCAGCAGCCCCGCCGCCAGCACGATCACGATCCCGATGATCCCGAACCGCGTGTCGCCCGTGATCGCCACCGCGATCCCGAACAGGCCCGGCGCGAGGAACGAGACCGCGCGGCCCGTGGTCGTGTAGAGCCCGAACATCTCGCCCTCGCGGCCGGCCGGCGAGATCCGCGCGAGGAACGTCCGGCTCGACGACTGCACGGGGCCGACGAAGAGGCAGAGGAAGAGGCCCGTCGCCCAGAAGCCGGCCTTGGCGTCGCCGACCGCGAGCACCGCGGATCCGCCGACGATGAGGCAGACGAGCGAGACCACGATCACGGGCTTCGCGCCGAACCGGTCGTCGAACCAGCCGGCCGCGAACGTCCCGATGCCCGCCACCACGTTGGCCGCGACGCCGAACAGCAGCACCTCGGTGGTCGAGAAGCCGAAGACCTGGGCGGCGATGATCGCCCCGAACGTGAACACCGCCGCGAGCCCGTCGCGGAACACCGCGCTCGCGACGAGGAACACGATGACGCGCGGCGACTCGCGCCACAGCTCGGCGATCCGGCGGAACAGCGTGCGGTACGACGCGAGGATGCCCTGCCGGGCGCGATCCGGGGTCGCGGGGATCTCGGGCACGCCCACCAGTACGGGGATCGCGAACACGGCGAACCAGATCGCGGCCACGAGGATCGCGATGCGCACGTCGAGCGCGCCGCCCTCGGCCCCCGACGGCAGGCCGAGCAGGCCGGACGCGCCCGCCGTGCCGAAGTCGAAGAGGAACAGCACGAGCAGCAGCGCGAGCAGCACGATCCCGCCCACGTAGCCCATGCCCCAGCCGAGGCCGGACACGCGGCCGACCGTGCGCGGCGTGCTCACCTGCACGAGCATCGCGTTGTAGTTCACGCTCGCGAACTCGAAGAACACGTTGCCGGTGGCGAGCAGCACGGCGCCGAGCCACAGGTAGGAGGGCACGGGCTCGACGAGCACCATGCCGAGCATCGCGAGCACGACGATCCCGGTGTTGATCCCGAGCCAGAGCCGCCGGCGCCCGGATCCGTCGGAGCGCTGCCCGAGCACGGGCGCGAGCACCGCGATGAGGAGGCCCGCGATGGTGAGCGCGAGCGAGATGACGCCGGAGGTGTCGGCCTTCGCGGCGACGAGCGCCGGGTTCCGGTCGTCGTCGCCCGCGGCGGCCACGATCGCGGGATCCACGAAGAGGCTGCTGGCGAGGTACGTGCTGAAGACGAAGGTGGTGACGACGGCGTTGAAGGCGGCGGATCCCCAGTCCCACAGCGCCCACGCGGCGACGCGTCGGCGGGGAGGGGCGGTCGGGTCGGGCTCGGCGACGGCGTCGGGCGCGGTGGTGCTCATGCTCGCAACCTAGTGCGTGGAGGTGTCGCGGCAGGGTCGTGCCGGCGCCCGTCCGCCCCTACGCTGGCCCGATGGACGGACCCCTCGAAGGCGGCAACATGAACCGCGTCGAGCGCGAGGGCGGCACCGTCCTGCGCGACGCCGGCCCGTGGACCCCGACCGTGCACCGGTACCTGCGGCACCTCGCGCTCGCGGGCGTCGACGGGATCCCGCAGCCGCTCGGCATCGAGGGCGGCCGCGAGCGCCTCACGTTCCTGCACGGCGACGTGCCCGTGTACCCGCTCCCCGACTGGATCTGGGCCGACGACGTGCTCGTCCAGGCCGGTCGCCGCCTCCGCGAGCTGCACGACGCGAGCGTCGGCTTCGTGCTCGACGGCGCGGTCTGGCAGTCGAGCACCAAGGTGCCGAGCGAGGTGATCTGCCACAACGACTTCGCGCCGCACAACCTCGTCTTCGCCGACGGCCGCCTCGCGGGCGTCATCGACGTCGACATGTGCTCGCCCGGCCCGCGCATCTGGGACCTCGCGTACCTCGCCACGCGCGCGGTGCCGCTCACGGGGTCCACCCCGGACGGCGCGCCGGGCATGGACGACGCCCACCGTCGCGTGGCCCTGCTCCTCGACGCGTACGGATCCGATGCGACCTGGACCGACGTCATCCGCGTCGCCATGCTCCGCCGGTACGACCTCGCCGGCATGTCGCTCGCCAAGGTCGACGAGCTCGGGAAGCCGCACCTCCGCGACGAGGCCGCGCTCTACGAGGCCGACGCCGCCGTCCTCCGCGGGATCCTCGACGCCGAGCGCGCCCGCTGACGCGCCGCGTCCCTCACCCGCGCGGCAGCCGCCCCGCGACCTCCCGCAGCACGTCCGCGTCCTCGTAGGCCAGCTCCATCGCGACGGCCTCGTCGAGCGCGAACCACGCCACGCGCTGCCCCTCGGTGAGCCGGATGTCCTCCGCCGGCACGTCGAGCCGCGCCGTGAAGGTGTGCTCGATCCCGTAGGAGCGCGTCCGCGTCATGAGGTGCGCGACCTCCGCGGGCGGGATCCGCGCGCCCAGCTCCTCCTCGACCTCCCGCACGATGCACGCGAGCGGCGTCTCGCCCGGCTCGAGCATCCCGCCGGGGATCGCCCACATGCCGGGGAAGGGGATGGTCGGGATGTCGTCGCGCAGCTGCAGCAGGATCCGCCCGGCCGCGTCGACGAGCACCACCTGGCAGCCCTCGGCCGGCGCGGCGCCCTCGCTCACGGGGATCCCGCCGCGTCCGGCCCGTCGATGGTGTGCGCGGTCATCGCGATGGCGGCGCGCGCGATGTCCTCCGCCGTCTCCGCGGTGCCGAGCGCGGGCGACGCGTGCAGCGCCACGGCGGCCGCCTCCCGGTAGTCCTCGGTCATGCGCGCGAGCGTCCTCCGCCCGGCGTCGGTGAGCTCGAGGAAGACGCTGCGGCGATCCCGCGGGTTCGGCACGCGACCCAGGTGGCCCGCGCCGACGAGCCGGTCGATCACGGCGGTCACCGCGCCCGTGCCCATGGATATCTCGGAGGCCAGCATCTTGGGGGTCATGCGACCGAGGTCCCCGACGACGCTGATCACGGTCAGGTCGGTGACGTTCACGCCGATGTCCTGGGCGATGCGCGTGCGCAGGTGCCGCTGGGCCGTCTCGACCATGTGCAGCGCGTTCGCGAGCGCGTCCACGGCCGCGTCGGCGTCGCGGCGGGCAGCGGTTCTGTCCGGGGTCATCGGTGTCCCTGCGTCGGGGGATCGGGCGGATCCGTGGGCGGTCCAGCGACTGTAACGCGCGCCCGGGCGCCCCGTCGGCCGCGCGCGGAGCCTGACCCCCGCTGTGGGGGGATTGCGCGGAATCCAAGTAGCTGTATATTCGAGTTACTCGCACAGCGAGTCACCGAGCTTCCTCCCCACGGGGCTCACCCAGCCCCTTCCTCCCCCTACGCACCCGGAGTCAGATCATGTCGAACCACCTCGCCCCCGCCGCCCGGACCAAGCGCGTCCGCTTCGCCCCCCTCGCCATCGCGACCGGCGTCGCCGCCGCGGTCCTCCTCTCCGTCTCGATGTCCGGCACGCTGTCGGGCTTCGTCGCCTCGATCACCAACGACACCAACACGGCGGCCTCCGGCTCGCTCGTCATGCAGGAGTCGCAGGCCGGCGCCAACGGCACCCCCACCGTCACCTGCCTCAGCACGAGCGCCACGTCGGGCGTCGACTCCAACGCCGCCACCTGCTCCACCATCAACAAGTTCGGCGGCTCGACCACGATGATCCCCGGCCAGACGGTCACGAGCGTCGTCAACATCAAGAACGTCGGCACCTCGAAGGCCTCGACCTTCACGCTGACCCCGGGCGCCGCCTGCACGCAGACCAAGAACGGCACCGTCAACGGCTCGGCCACCGACTTCTGCTCCAAGCTCAACGTCGTCATCACCGCCGCAGGCTCCGCCACCCCCGTCTACTCCGGCACCGCCGCGGCCCTCGCCGGCTCCTCCGCCAAGACGCTGACCGCCCTCGCCGCGACCGCGAGCACCGACTTCACCTTCGCCGTCACGCTCGACTCCTCCGCCGGCAACACCTACCAGGGCCTCGGCGCCTCGCTGCCCCTCACCTGGTCCTTCGCCAGCTAGTCACCGCTCGACCCGCGGGGCCGCCGCACGGCGGCCCCGCACCCATCCCCACGAAGGCCCCTGACCCGGGAGGTGCACCATGACCGACATCCAGGACCGCGCGACCGCCACGGCGATCGAGCAGCTCGAGCTCGACCTCGAGCTGGACCTCGACCTGGAGGTGGAGCTCGACCGCGAGCTGGACCTCGAGCTCGAGCGCGAGCTGGACGTCATCGCGGAGGACGCGCACCTCACCACGACCGCCCCCGTCCTCCCTGCGCGCGGCGCGGCTCGACGCGCCGCGCGCACCTCCCGCTCGTTCCGCCGCCGCACCGTGGTGATGTGGACGGCCACGATCCTCCTCACGCTCCTCGTCGCCGCGACGCTCCTGTTCCAGGCCTCCGGCGGCCGCTGGTTCGTCGTCCAGACCCCCTCGATGGGCACCACGGCCCCCGTCGGCACGCTGCTGCTCACCACCCCCGTCCTCCTCGAGGACGTCCAGGTCGGCGACGTCGTGAGCTTCCACCCCTCCACCACCCCCGACGAGACCTACACGCACCGCGTGATCGGCGTCGACGCGGACGGGCTCACCACGCGCGGCGACATCAACGGCGCCACCGATCCGTGGAAGACCGACCAGGCCCACCTCATCGGGAAGGCGACGACGATCCTCCCCGGCTTCGGCTGGCTCGCGAAGGGCCTGCCGCTGCTCCTCGCCGGCATCGTCATCGTCACGATCCTCACCCGCCTCATCGCGTCGCCCACGCACCGCGCCTCCATGCGCATGCTCGGCAGCGCGCTGATCGCGGCCTTCACCGTCTTCCTGCTGAAGCCGTTCGTCGGCCTCGTCGTGCTCGACGCGGCGACCCGTGGCAGCGACGTCCAGGCGACCATCGTGTCGACCGGCATGCTCCCCATCCGCATCGCGGCCGAGGGCGGCACGCACACGACGCTCGCCGCCGGCGAGGTCGGCACCATCACCGCCCCCGCAGGCGAGGCCGGCCGGTTCCACGACGTGTCCTCCACGCTCGACCTGCCGCTCTGGGGCTGGATCCTCTTCTTCGGCCTCTGCGCCGTCCCCCTCCTCTACACGCTCGTCGTCGGCCTCCCCTCCGAGAGGGACGAGCGCCGCGCATGAGCGCCGCCCGCCGGATCCTCGGCCGCCTCGCCGGTGCGCGCGTCGCGGCCCCGCGTCGCGTCTCGCGCCTCGCCGGCCTCGCCGCCTCCGTCTCCGCGGCGGCCCTCGGCGCGGTCCTGCTCCTCGCGCCCGGCACGAGCGGCGCGTACACGGCGGCCATCAGGAACACGAACAACACGGCCGCCTCCTCCGCCGCGTTCTTCACCTGCTCGAGCGCGTTCGCAGCCGACAAGGCCAACGCGCTGTTCGCCTACCCGCTCAACGAGGCGTCGGGATCCACGACCGCCGTCGACGCCGCGAGCGGCTCGTACCCCGGCACGTACCGCGGCAGCATGACGAGCGAGACGACCAGCACGCGGGCCTGCCCCCGTGACACGGGCGGCGCGTACGTGCTCGACGGCAGCGACTTCGTCACCAACTCCCTGCAGGCGCAGGGCCCGGCGACCTTCAGCACCGAGGTCTGGTTCAGGACCACGGTCAAGGGCGGCAAGCTCATCGGCTTCGGCAACTCGCAGTCCGGCTCGTCGTCGGCCTACGACCGCCACACCTACGTCTCCACCACGGGCCAGCTGGCCTTCGGCACGTACAGCAACGGGTACCAGACGATCACGAGCTCGGCCAACGTCGCCGACGGCGCCTGGCACCACGTGGTGGCGACCATGTCGAACGCCACGGGCATGACCCTCTACCTCGACGGCGCCCGCGTCGCCGGCAACACGGGCTTCACGGCGCCGGAGAGCAACAGCGGCTACTGGCGGATCGGGTACGACAACACGTCGGGCTGGCCGAACGCCGGATCGAACTACTTCGTCGGCAGCATGCGCTTCGCCGCCGTGTACAAGACGGCGCTCACCGCGACGCAGGTCAAGAACCACTACGACGCCGGCCGCTGACGCGACGACGGGACGACCCGGAGGCCGTCCCGTCGTGCGTGCGTGCGTGCGTCGGATCAGCTCGCGGGCACCACGTCCCAGTGCTCGCGGATGAGGCCGCCGTCGACGCGGAAGATGTCCGCCGCCAGGTAGGGGTCGTCCGCCTTCGCGCCGACCGGCTGCGAGAGGATCCAGACCAGGTCGCCGTCGGAGATCGAGACCACGGCCTGCTGCGCCGGGAACTGCGCGCCGCCGGAGAAGAACGCCTTCAGCGCGGCGGTGCCGTTCGCGGCCACCGTGTTGTGCTGGAGGTAGGCCGGGTCGAACGAGCGGTCGAGCACGCTCGGGTCGTGGTCCTTGAACAGGGTGTCGTAGGCGCCCACGGCCAGCTGCCGGTTCGCCTCCTCCTGCTGCTCGGTGGGCGCCGGCTTGCCAGCCGAGCCCTGGTACAGGTCGCTGAACATCGTGTTGGTGTTGCCGCTGGCGGGCGTCCCCTGCGCGACCGGCTGGTCGAACGACCAGTGCTCGTCCACCTGGCCGTTCGGCGCGAAGCGGAAGACGTCGACGGCCGCCTCTCCGCTCCGCTCGTCGTCGGGGTTCGAGGTGATCTGCCAGTGCACGGCCACGAGGTCGCCGTCGGCGCCGATGTGCTTGACGACCGCCTTCGCGCCGGGGATGCGGACGTGCGCCTGGGTGAACTCGTCGAGCAGGCCGCCGGGGCCGGCCTTCGAGCCGTGCGACGTGGCGTCGGGGGCGACGGCCGCGATGACGGCGGACTGCGCTGCCTCGCTGGTCGGATCGGGGAAGGCGTCCGCGATCAGCTTCGAGACGGCGTCCGCGTTGGCGGACTCCTTCGCGGAGTCGGCGCGATCGCCCTTGGCTCCACCGGTGTCCGCGGACGTGGTGGCGACGACGGGCGCGGCATCGGCGGGGGTGTCGGCGGAGGCCGCGGTGGATCCGGCGGCCTGGCAGCCGGCGAGGACGACGACGCCGGCGAGCGCGGCGGTGCCGCGCGCGAGCAGGGATACGGGAGTTCGTTGAATGCTCATGCATCCACGATGGGGGTGGTGGCTGGGAAGCTCCGATGTGCATGGATGGCCCGCTGATCGGGATCTCCTGTTATGCGCACGGGCCCTCGCCGACGGGGGCGGACCGTGGGCGGACAGCCGCCCGCCGGATCCCTGGTCCGTTCCGAAGTCCGTGCACCGGGACCCGAGTCGCCCGGCAGGGGCCCCCTCGCCGCGCATGCGAGGGGGCTTCCCTGCGTGCGGCGGACGGGCGCCGGCGGACGGGCGCCGGCGGACGGGCGCCGGGCGCACGACGAACGGCCCGGCGTCGTGGGCCGGGCCGTTCGTGTCGTGCTGCGCCGGGGGTCGAGCCCCGGGTGGGTGCTACTTGGTGTTGACGGTGATCTTGGCGATGCCGACGACGAGCTGGTCGGTGACCGCGTCGGTGCCGAAGGTGCTGTTCAGCAGCGCGGCGGCGTCGGGGCTGACCTTGACGGTGGTGCCCTCGAGGACGGCGTTGTCGCCCTCCATGGCGAGGGGCTTCAGGGTCGTGCCGTCGAGGTTGAAGATGTAGACGTCCTTCATGACCTCGCCGTCGCCGACCTGGACCGAGCCGGTGAGGCGGCTGGTGCCGGGGTCGATGACGAAGTCGGTGAGCTTCACGACGGTGGAGCCGGCGGTGAGGCTGATGCCGGAGCCGGCGTGGTCGATCTCGCCCTGGACGTAGGGGCGGTAGGACTGCTCGGGGTCGAAGTACTTCACGTTGCCGCCGGTGATGGGGAACGCGAGGGTGCCGGTGGCGCCGTCGAGGGTCGCGCCGCCGATGACGCCGGGGGTCAGGCCCAGGGTCGTGAGGGCGCCGGTGAAGCCGGAGTCGAGGGTGACCTTGGTGTCGACGCCGGTGAGGGTCGGGACGGTCGCGAGGGGGGTGGGGTTCGCCTCGGTCGTCGCGGACGCCGACGGGGCGGCGGACGAGGACGAGGGGGACTCGGCGGGCGTGGAGCACGCGGCGAGGCCGACGACGAGGAAGCCGGCGGTGGCGAGGCCGAAGACGGACTTGGTGAGGTTGCGCATGATCGTTCCTTCAGTTCGGGGCGGCCGACGTGGTCGCCGGTTGGAGTCGCAAGGTCCTTCGGCACCCCTCGCCCAGCCGATGGGTCCCGTGATGCTTTCGTGACCTCGAGAGTCCGTCGGCCGCGCGATCAGCGCTGCGAGCCCGGCCGCTGGACGCCATCGATCCGCAGGGTCACCGATCCCGTGACGCCCTGCGCCGTCGGGGGCGCGGACTCGGCGAGCCGCACGGTGACGCGCAGGCGGTCGCGGCCGCCGACGGCGAGGGCGGGGGATCCGGGCAGCGCGATCCGCCCCGCGGCCGGCCGGTCGGCGGCGACCGGGGTGGTCGTGCCCGGGCACACGGCGGTGCCGGGCGCGCCCGTCCACGCGACCGAGCAGCGGTCGAGCGCGATCTGGAGGCCGTCGGACGTGCTCGCCACGGCGGTGCCGCCCAGCGTCACGACGAGCTCGGAGGCGGCGACCGTGCCGGTGTTCGCGAGGTCCGCGAGGCGCACGGTGGAATCGCCCGGACGGAGGCCCGTCACGGGGACGGCGAGCTGGTCGGCCCCGCCGCCGCCCCAGTCGAGCTCCACGGCGCCGGCGCCGACGGCGGCACGCGAGGTGGAGCGGTCGGCGAGCACGGCGGCGGCGGTGCCGGCGCCCGCGAGCGCGAGGACCAGGGCGAGCGCCGGGATCAGCAGGGGGCGGGCGCGGCGCGCGGCCCGGCGGTCGGCGCGGCGGCCGTGCGGCGCGGGGGCGACGGGAGCCGGCGATGCGGCGCGGTGGCGCGGCATCAGCGGGATCCTCCGCCGGTGGGGATCGTGCTGACGGGCACGGCTGCCCCGGTGTCCGTGTCCGTGTCCGCCTCGTCGCCCGCCGCGGCGGACGGCTGCTCCGGGCGCCGCCAGATGAGGGCGAGCACCCAGCCCATGGCGCCCGCACCGACGATGCCGAACGCGATCATGCGGACGAGCGGGTCGCCGAGCCAGACGAACGGCCAGCCGAGCAGGGGGACCACCGCGGTCCGCTCCCAGACGGCGTCGTCGCCGATGGTGACGATCCAGGGATCGCCCGCGGGGTTGTTGTCGCCCTTGGTCTGCATGGCGAGGCGGTCGGGCGACCAGCCGTCGAGGAGGGCGGCGTCCTCGGCGCCGAAGACGCGGGTCACGCGGTGGATCACGCGCACGCGCGGGCCGACGGGCGCGGTGAACACGACGACGTCGCCGACCGCCACGTCGGTGCGCGCGGTGGGTGCCGTGATCGCGAGCGAGCCCACCGGCATGCCGGGCGCCATGGAGTTCGACAGCACGGGGACGAGGCGGGTGATCCCGAGGGCGGAGAGCGCGACGACCGCGACGACGGCCACCGCGACGACGGCCGTGGCCAGGCCGCTCAGCACGCCGAGGATCCGGCGGACGGGGCTGCGGCGGACCGGGCGCCGGCTCGCGCGGCGGCTCACGAGGCCGTCCCGGCTGCGCGGCGGCGTCGGCGGGAGGAGCGGACGAGGAGCGCGCCGCCGAGGAGGGCGACGAGGGCGCCGACGACGGCGGACGCGATGTCGCGGCCCGTCACGGGGAGGAGGTCGCGCGCGGATCCGGCGGCGGGCGCGGATCCAGCGGTCCCGGGGGCGCTGCCCGGGCCGTCGCCGGGGGCCGTCCCGGTCCCCGCCTCGCCGCCGAGGGCGAAGCCGACGCGCAGGAGGCCGGCGGTCCTCTCCATCCGGTTGTCGGCCTCGGCGGGGAAGCGCACCCGCACGGCGATGCCGACGGTCTCGCCCGCGCCGAGCGGGGTGCGCGTGACGACGCTGCGCAGGGTGGCCGCGGGGCCGGATCCGAGGGGCTCGACGGCGCCGCGGCAGCGCATGGGCGCGGCGAGGGTCGCGAAGCCCTCCTCGCACAGGCGGACGGTGAGCTGGACGCCGCCCAGCGCATCGCCCGTGAGCTCCATGTCGACCATGGAGTCGAGGCTCACGGTGAGCGGGGATCCGGCGGCGGAGACGTTGGTGACCTCGGCGGCCCAGTCCACGGTGTCGCCGGGTGCCATGTCGTCGAGCGGGATCTCCGAGCCCGTCAGCTCGCGGACCTCGAGGGAGCCGGGATCGGCCGCGGTCGTGGCGGGGCCGCGCGGGGCGGCGGTCGCGGGGCCCGCGGCGGCCAGCGCGAGGCACAGCGCGGCGGCGGCGACGGTGCCGGGTCCGCGGTGTGCGCGCATGGTCGGGTCCTCCGGGGCGGGTGGTGCGGGGTGGTGCGGGGGTCGTACGGGACTGTGGGTCGAGCGCGGGCCGATCGGGCCCCGGCGCGCGCCGGGACCCGATCGGACGCGATCAGCGCTGCAGGCCGGCGCGCTGGATGGCGGACGCCGTGAACGTGAGGTCGACGCTCGCGTTCTCGTAGTCGTTGTCCGCCGTGCCGGGCAGCTGCAGCACCATGAGGGTGTCGAGCGCCACGTCGGCCGTGTCCGTCGGGAAGGTCCCGTCGGCGGTCGGCGTGAGGCCGAACTGGGCGGGCGTGAACGCCGTGCCCGCGCCCGTGAGGGACGCGAGCGAGCCGGTCCCCGTGACGGTCGTGGTGCCGCTGCACGTGTACGGACCGACGCCGCCCGCGGCCGCGGTCGTCCAGGCGCCGGAGCAGGTCTGGAGGCTGTAGGTGAGGCCGTCCGTGCCCGTCACGAGCGACTCGCCGGCGCCCGGGAGCGCCGCGTCGTCCGTGCCGACCGTCTGGCCGGTGACGGCGTAGGCGAAGTTCACCGACTGGATCAGGTCGCCGTCGTTGGTGGCGTTCGGCAGCGAGAGCAGGATCTGCCGCTGGACGGTGTCGCCCGGCGCGATGTCCGCGACCGTGTAGTCGCCGCTGGCCAGCTCGATGTCCAGCTGGCCGGCGTCGACCGCGAGGTCCGCGGTGTCGGAGTCGGAGAAGATGGCGAACGCGCCGCTGGCGACGATGGTGCCGACCGCGAGGACCGCGCCGGTGGCGACGATCTTCTTCCAGGGGCGGCGGCGCGGGGTGGCGGTGGTGGTGCTCATGGTGGTTCCTCTCGATCGGTGTCGCGATGCGCGGTGCGCGCGGGTCGTGCTGTCGGTGCTGGTGCTGGTGCTGGTGCCGGTGCTGGTGCTGGTGCTGCTGGTGCGGTGGTGGTCGGGGCGGGCGGCCGCATCCGGGGGCGGATGCGGGACGGGGGGTCGAGGGGCGGGCATCAGCAGCCCGTCGCGGAGACGGCGGCCGGCTGGACGACCGCGGAGGAGGGGGCGCTCGCGACGCCGACCCAGCGCTGCAGGTCGGGCCGGACGCGCCACTGGTAGGAGCGGGACTCGCCGAGCCGGTCGTCCGAGAAGCCCGTCGCGGATCCGCCGAGGCGGGCGACCGGGATCCAGGCGCCCGGCGTGGTGCCCGCGACCCGGCGTTCGACGAGGAGGTCGGTGGCGCCGGGGACCGCGGCCCAGGCGACGGCGGTGACGGGCCGGCCGGCGACGCAGCTCGCGGTCGCGGCGGTGACGGTCGTCGTCGAGGTCCAGGTGCCGGTGCCCGCGCCGAGCGACGCGTCGTCGCGGTGCGTGAAGCCGCGGGCCGCGAGCGGTGCGGGATCCAGGAACACCGTGAGCGTGGAGGACGCGGAGCTGCCGGACCCGGGCGCGGCCGGCCGGTCGGTGATCGTGTACGCGACCACGGAGGATCCCGTCGCCCCGGCGGCCGGCGGCCGGTACGTGCAGAGAGTGGCCGAGCAGGCGAGCGTCCCGGGGAGCCCGGCGGGCGGCGTGGCGACCGTGATGGCGATCGCGTCGCCGTCCACGTCGGTGTCGTTCGCCCGCGGGTCGATCATGACCTCGGGCCCGCCGACCGTCGCGACCAGGCGGTCGGCCCGCGCGACGGGCGTGCGGTTGACGGCCGTGACCGTGACGGTGACCCGCACGTTCCATGTGCCGGCGCCGCTCTGCAGCGCGTAGTCGAAGACGTCGACGCCCGTGAACCCGGCGGCGGACCGGTAGGTGCAGCGCCCCCGCTCGGTGCCGCTCGCGACGCACGTCGCGCTGCCTGAGGTGGGCGACGCGGGCACGGGGCCCACGGCGCCGCCCACGAGCACGGGCGTCGCCGAGAGCTGCGCGCGGCTGAGGGTCGCGCCCGTCGCGGCGGGTCCGTCGTTCGCGAGCACGTCGATCACGACGGGCACGCCCTGCGGCGTGGTCGCGGCGTCGGCGAGCGGATCCGGCACGGCCAGCACGGTCGCGGTCGCGGTGCGCGTGATGGCCCCGGTCGCCGCGGTGGCGGAGGCCGTCGCGGTGTTCACGACGGATCCGGCCTGCACGTCGGCGGCCGTGACCGTGTACGTGGCGGTCGCGGTGACGACCTCGCCGGGCGCGAGCGTGCCCGAGGTCCCGGTCCACGTGTACGCGAGGGCGGAGACGCCGGCCCGCGGATCCGCGATGGAGACGCCGGTGAGCGTCGTCGTCCCGGTGTTCTGCAGCCGGAACGCGTACGTCACGACGCCGCCCGCGGCCGGCACGTTCCCGGGCGTCGCGGTCTTGGTGAAGGCGAAGGTCGAGGTGCGGGTGAGGGGCACGGTCGCGCTCGCGGAGGCCTGCGCGGGCGTGCCGCCGGAGCTCGCGCCGCGCACGGTGGCCGTGTTCGCGACCTGCCCGGCGTCGACGTCGGCCTGCCGCACGGTCGCGGTCGCGGTGGCGGTGGCGGTCGCCCCGGGGGCGAGCGCGCCCGCCGTGCCCGGCCACGTGTAGGCGATGGCGGAGAGCCCGGGCAGCGGATCCGTGATCACCACCCCGGTGAGCGGCACGGTCCCGGTGTTCCGGATGGAGAACGCGTACGTCACGGTCGCGCCCGCGCCGGTGCCGCCCGAGAGCGTCGCGCCCTTCGTGAGGCTGAGCGCGGCCGAGCCGTTGACGGGCGTGCTGGTGCTCGAGGTCGCGGTCGGGGCGGCCACCCCGGCGAAGGTCTGGCCGGAGACGGTGGCCGTGTTCACGAGCGGCGTCCCGGCGTCCACGTCGGCCTGGGTCACCGTGTACGCGGTCGAGGTGAAGGTCTGCGAGACGCCCGGCGCGAGGGTCACGGATGCGGGGCTGATGCCCGTGACGCGCGGATCCGCGACCGCCACCTGCCGCAGCGACACGTTCCCGGCGTTGCGCGCGACGAACGAGTACGCGATCCGCTCCCCGACGTCCGCCCGCCCGTTGCCGTTGGAGTCGGTGAGCGTGCCGGTCTTCGTGAGCGCGAGAGCGGGGGCGGGCGCGACGATCGGCACGGTCACGGCGCTCGTGTTGCTCGTCACGCCCGCGAGCAGCGTGTTGATGCCGCTCGCCCTCGCGCTGTTGGTGAACGTGCTGGAGACGGCCTCCGTGGGCGTCACGACGTGGATCCCCGTGCAGGTGATCGACCTGCCGCTGAGGAAGAGGCCCAACCCGAGCAGGCCGCCGGGGCAGGAGATCGACGAGGCCTGCGGATCGTTCACGGCCAGGTTCGAGAGCGTGAGCCCGCCGGTGTTGGTGACCACGAACTGGTACGGGATCGTCTGCCCCTCGGCGTAGGCCGCCGGCTGCGCGGTCGAACGGTCGATCTGCTTCACGAGGGTGAGGGGGGAGAGGTCGTCGATGCTCGAGACGCTCACCTCGCGGATCAGGTGCGTGTCCGTGAAGGAGCCCGTGGAGGCGAGGTAGCCGAGCTTGTAGGAGGAGGGGGCGGCCGTCGTCATCGTGTACTGCAGCACCCGGCTGAGCGAGGCGGTCGACGCCCCGGCGGTCGCGCCCGCGTAGACCGTGACCACGGGGAAGCGCGCGGTCGAGACGGTGATGCGGATCGTGCGGCCGAGGTCGGCGGTGGGCGTGATCAGCGTCGTCGTCGCGCGGAGGGACGTCGGCGGCACACCGCCCGTGAGGTAGCAGTAGCCGGTCGTGCCCGTGCCGGGCCCGCGCAGCGCGATGGTGTTCGGGCTGGGGAGGACGCCGGAGGTCGTGCAGCCGGCGCCGCGACCCTCCGTCCCGCTCGAGAAGTTGCCGTAGGCGTCGAGGCCGACGCCGAGGTAGCCGCCCGCGACGCCCGGCGAGGTCGTCGTCTGGGCGTACCCGAGGGATCCGCCGGCCGGGCCCGCGGAGGTCAGCGGCACGGATCCGTCGGTGAGGAAGAACCCGATGCCGTCGGCGCCGCCGGATGAGGTGCCGTACTGGTACTGGTCGAACTTGATGTCGAGTCCGCCGCTCGCCGGGATCGCGTTGTCGTAGACGACGCCGCCGACCGCGCTGGCGCGGTTGTCGGTGAGCTGGAGGGCGCCCGGGGTGGCGCTCGCGGGCGGCGCCTGCGTCCGGGATCCGCACACGCCCAGGGCGGAGCTGCCGCTGCCCGGCGCCGAGGAGGCGCGCGTGAGGCAGGCGCTGCCGAGCGGCTTCCACGCGGGGTCTGCGACGCTCGTGCCGGTGAACGACTCGGCGATGAGCTGCGACGCGGCGGTCGCGGTCTGCGCGGGCAGGGTCACGAGGAGTGCGGCGCCGACGGCCGCGACGACGAGCGCGGCGAGCCGGCGGATCCCGGGGCGGGAGCGGGCGCCGGCCTCGACCGGTCGCGGCTCGGCGGCGTGACGCGCATGCGCGGAGACCACGTCGACCACCCCCTCGAGATCGCGCTCACGGAGCGCCCCGAGGCCCCCCGGCCTCGCGTCGGCAACGCTAGGTCGGCCCTCGACCGGACAGAAGGTGGCCAGTAGCGAACTAGGTGAACCAGTAGCCCCCGTTCCGGCCCCGCGGCCCCCCGGCCGGGGGAGGACGGCCCCCCACCCGGGGGAGGGCGGGCTCGTCGCCGCCGGGGATCCTGTGAGTTGAGCCGACATCGCTCAACTCCCACCGCCGCGACTTGACGCTCGCCGCGCCCTGAGTAGAGTTGAGTCATCGCGGCTCAAGTAGCACGCCGCTGACGAAGCGGCACCGCGAGCGAGACTCCGCGGGACACCCGCGTCACCACACGAAGCGACCCCCGTGATCCGGGCGCCGCGGCAACAGAAGGAGAACACCCCATGGCTCGTGCAGTAGGAATCGACCTGGGTACCACCAACTCGGTGGTCTCGGTCCTGGAGGGCGGGGAGCCCACCGTCATCGCCAACGCCGAGGGCGCGCGCACCACGCCGTCCGTCGTCGCGTTCACCAAGGACGGCGAGGTGCTGGTCGGCGAGACCGCCAAGCGCCAGAACGTCACCAACGTCGACCGCACCATCTCGTCGGTCAAGCGCCACATGGGCACCGACTGGACCGTCGGCATCGACGACAAGAAGTACACGTCGCAGGAGCTGTCCGCCCGCATCCTCGGCAAGCTCAAGCGCGACGCCGAACAGTACCTGGGCGACTCGGTGACCGACGCGGTCATCACCGTCCCCGCGTACTTCAACGACGCCGAGCGCCAGGCCACGAAGGAGGCCGGCGAGATCGCGGGCCTCAACGTGCTCCGCATCATCAACGAGCCCACCGCGGCGGCCCTCGCCTACGGCCTCGACCGGGGCAAGGAGGACGAGCTCATCCTCGTCTTCGACCTCGGCGGCGGCACGTTCGACGTCTCCCTCCTCGAGGTGGGCAAGGACGACGACTTCAGCACCATCCAGGTCCGCTCCACCGCGGGCGACAATCGCCTCGGCGGCGACGACTGGGACCAGCGCATCGTCGACCACCTCGTCAAGCGCTTCAAGGAGTCGACGGGCGTCGACGTCTCGAACGACAAGATCGCCAAGCAGCGCCTCAAGGAGGCCGCGGAGCAGGCGAAGAAGGAGCTCAGCTCCTCCACCAGCACGAGCATCCAGCTGCCCTACCTCTCCCTCACGGAGAACGGCCCGGCCAACCTCGACGAGACGCTGACCCGCGCCAAGTTCGAGGAGCTCACGAACGACCTGCTCGAGCGCACCCGCAAGCCCTTCGAGGACGTCATCCGCGAGGCCGGCGTCTCGGTCGGCGACGTGGCCCACGTGGTCCTCGTCGGCGGATCCACCCGCATGCCCGCCGTCGTCGACCTCGTGAAGAAGCTCACGGGCGGCAAGGAGCCCAACAAGGGCGTCAACCCGGACGAGGTCGTCGCCGTCGGCGCCGCGCTCCAGGCCGGCGTGCTGAAGGGCGAGCGCAAGGACGTCCTTCTCATCGACGTCACCCCCCTGAGCCTCGGCATCGAGACCAAGGGCGGCATCATGACCAAGCTCATCGAGCGCAACACGGCCATCCCCACGAAGCGCAGCGAGACCTTCACCACGGCCGACGACAACCAGCCGTCCGTGGCCATCCAGGTCTTCCAGGGCGAGCGCGAGTTCACCCGCGACAACAAGAACCTCGGCACCTTCGAGCTCACCGGCATCGCGCCGGCGCCCCGCGGGATCCCGCAGGTCGAGGTCACCTTCGACATCGACGCCAACGGCATCGTGCACGTGTCCGCCAAGGACAAGGGCACCGGCAAGGAGCAGTCGATGACCATCACGGGCGGATCCTCGCTCGGCAAGGAGGACATCGAGCGCATGGTGCGCGAGGCCGAGGAGCACGCGGCGGAGGACAAGACGCGCCGCGAGCAGGCCGAGGTCCGCAACAACGCGGAGCAGCTCGCCTACTCGATCGACAAGCTCATCAAGGAGAACGACGACAAGCTCCCCGAGGACGTCAAGTCCGAGGTCCAGGGCGACGTCGACGGCCTGAAGAGCGCCCTCGCGGGCGACGACGAGGCCGCGGTCAAGACCGCGTTCGACAAGCTCTCCGCGAGCCAGACCAAGCTCGGCGAGGCCATCTACGCGCAGGGCCAGCAGGAGCAGGCCGCGGGCGAGACCCCCGAGGGCGCGTCCGAGGCGAAGAAGGACGACGAGGACATCGTCGACGCCGAGGTCGTGGACGAGGACGACGAGGACAAGAAGACCGACCGATGACCGAGGACACCGCGAACGGCGAGGGTCGCACGCCCGAGGACGAGGGAGCCGAGCAGTCGGCGCCCGCGTCCCCGGCCGGGCCCGACGCCACGGCGGACCAGGCGGCGGACCAGGCTGAGGTCCCGGGCGAGGACGGCGCGTTCGTCGAGGCCGAGGGCCCCGACGTCGAGACGACCGACCCCATGGACGAGGAGCTGCAGGACCTCATCGAGAAGACCCGGAACGAGCCCGTCGAGGGCGACTCCGAGCACCTCGCGGACCTGAAGCGCGTCACCGCCGAGTACGCCAACTACCGCAAGCGCACCGAGGCCAACCGCGAGATCGAGCGCCAGCGCGCGGTCGGCGACGTGGTCAAGGGCATCCTCCCGGTGCTCGACGACCTCGACCGCGCCGAGAAGCACGGCGACCTCGCGGAGGGCGGACCGCTCACCGCGATCGTCGCCAAGCTGCGCACGAACGTGGAGCGCATCGGGCTGGTCAAGGTGGGCGCCGTGGGCGACGCCTTCGACCCGCAGGTGCACGAGGCGATCTTCCAGAAGCCGAACCCCGAGGTCCAGGTGGACACCGTGGCGGACGTCGTCGAGAGTGGCTACTACATCGGCGAGACGCTGCTGCGGGCCGCGAAGGTCGTCGTCGACAAGCCGGAGTAGCGCCATCAACCGCAGCATCGATCCGGCTGCACCCACCCCGGTCCGGGCGTCCGCACGCGCGGGCGCCCGGACCGGGTCGTGCGGCCCCCACCACGAGAAGAAGAAGAAGGGAGGCGTCTGATGGCCAGCCAGGACTGGTTCGACAAGGACTTCTACAAGGTCCTCGGAGTGTCCAAGGACGTCTCGGAGGCCGACCTGAAGAAGGCCTACCGCAAGCTCGCCCGGCAGTACCACCCGGACAGCAACCCGGATCCGTCGGCCGAGGCGCGCTTCAAGGAGATCAGCGAGGCCAACGCCGTGCTGTCCGACAAGGAGCAGCGCCGCGAGTACGACCAGATGCGGGCCATGGGATCCGGCGCGCGCTTCACCGCGCCCGGTGCCGGCGGCGGCCAGGCGGGCGGGTTCGAGGACGTGTTCGGCGGCATGTTCGGCCAGCAGGCCGGCGGCCGCGGGCGTCGCGCGGCCGGGTTCGGATCCGGCCAGCCGCAGTACAGCCAGGGCGGGTTCGAGGACATCCTCGGCGGCATGTTCGGCAACGGCGGCTTCGGCCAGTCGACCGGCGGCTACCGCGGGTACGGCGCGCCCACCAAGGGCCGCGACGTCACCGCGTCCACGACGATCGACTTCCTCACCGCCGTGCAGGGCGACGTCGTGCGCCTGCAGGACTCCGACGGTCGCCCCCTCACGGTGCGCGTGCCGGCCGGGGTCTCCGACGGCCAGAAGATCCGCCTCGCTGGCAAGGGCGAGCCGTCGGGCGACGGCGGCGCGTCCGGCGACATCATCCTCACCGTGCACGTGCGACCGCACCCCGTGTTCGAGCGCGACGGGCTGAACCTCCGGGTCAACGTGCCCGTCACGTTCCCCGAGGCCGCGCTCGGCGCGACCATCGAGGTGCCCACGCTCGGCGGCGACCCGGTGCGGCTGAAGGTCTCGCCCGGCACGTCGAGCGGCAAGGTGCTCCGCGTGAAGGGCCGCGGCGTCACGACCCCGAAGGGCACGGGCGACCTGCTCGCGCGCATCGAGGTCGCGGTGCCGTCCCGCCTCACCGACGCGCAGCGCGTGGCGCTCGACGCGTTCGCCAGCTCCGGCCCCGCCGAGGACCCGCGCTCCGAGCTCATCGAGCGGGCCAGGGGCTGACGTGGATCCCCGCGACACGATGGACGAGGACGCCCCCGTCTTCGTGATCTCCGTGGCGGCCGAGCTCTCGGGCATGCACCCGCAGACGCTCCGGCAGTACGACCGCCTCGGCCTCGTGTCGCCCACCCGCACGGCCGGGCGCTCCCGCCGCTACTCGATGCGCGACATCGTGCAGCTGCGGGAGGTCGCCCGGCTGGGCGCGGAGGGCGTGAGCCTCGAGGGCATCGCGCGGATCCTCGAGCTCGAGAACCAGGTGTCCGAGCTCCGCGGGCGCGTGCGCCAGCTGGAGTCGGCGCTCGCCGACGAGCTGCTCTCGCGGCCCGGCCGCCGTGTGTTCGCGGCCCGCGGCGACGGCGACGTGGTGTCGCTGCGGGCGGGCGTGCGGCCGTCGCGGCAGACCGAGGTCGTGCTGTACCGCGCGGCGCTCACCATGCCGGACGGCGACGCCGACGGCGGCGGGCGCGGCGCCCGGTGAGCGACGCCCGCGCCACCGCATCCATCGCCGACGACCTCCTCGACCTGGGCGCGCTCCGCCGCCGGCCCGACGTCGAGGCCGAGAACCTCTTCGCGGTCGACGCCGCCGACCGCCTGCTCCTCGACGAGCTGGTGGCGCTGCTCGCCTCCGCCGCCGACGCGGGCGCTCCCGTCCGGCCGGAGGAGCTCGTCGTCATCGGCGACTCGTACGGCGCGCTCGCGCTGGGCGCGGCCGCCGCGCTCCGTCGGGCCGGGGCGGTGGATGCGCTGCGCCTGCGCGTGCACCAGGACGCCCTCGCCTCCGAGACCGCGCTCGACCTCAACGCCGAGCTCCTCGGCGAGCGGGCGGAGATCGCCCACCACGGGCTCGACGACCAGCTCGCCGCCGGCGCCCGCGTCGTGCTGGCCCGCCTCCCGCGCAGCCTGGACGCGCTCGACGAGTGGGCCGGCGTGGTCGCGCGCGCCGCGGACGACGACGTCACGGTGCTCGCGGGCGGGCGCGTGAAGCACATGACCCCCGCGATGACCGACGTGCTGCGCCGCCGCTTCGGGGACGTGCACGCGACGCTCGCGCGGCAGAAGTCGCGGATCCTCCTGGCGCGCGGCCCCCTGCGCGAGGCCGCCGCAGCCTCCGACGCGTACCCGCGCCGCGAGTCCCACCCCGACCTCGGCCTCGAGGTGCGCGCGCACGGCGCCGCCTTCGCCGGATCCAAGGTCGACATCGGCACGCGCTTCCTCCTCTCCTTCCTGCCCGACCTGCCCCCCGACGCTGGCGTCGCGGTGGACCTCGGCTGCGGCACGGGCGTCATCGCGTCGGCCGTCGCGCTCGCCCGGCCGGGCCTCCGGGTCATCGCGACCGACCAGTCGTGGGCGGCCGTCGACTCGACCCGCGCGACGGTGGCGGCGAACGGCCTCGGGGAGCGGGTGACCGTGGTGCGCGACGACGCGGGATCCACCGTGCCCGACGGATCCGCCGACCTCGTGCTGCTCAACCCGCCGTTCCACACGGGCGCGACCGTGCACGCGGGCCTCGCGCCGCGCCTGTTCGCCGCGGCCGCGCGCATGCTCCGCCCCGGCGGCGAGCTCTGGACGGTCTACAACAGCCCGCTCGGCTACCGGCCGCAGCTGACGCGCATCGTGGGGCCCACGCGCGAGGCGGGGCGGAACGCGAAGTTCACGGTCGCCGTCTCGACGAAGGCGGACCCGGATCCGCGGCCGGACCCCCGGGCCTAGCCCGCCTGCGTCGGCGGATCCAGCACCAGCAGGTCGCCGATCTCGCACTCGAGCGCGCGGCAGACCGCCACGAGGGTCGAGTAGCGGATCGCCCGCGCCCGGTCGTTCTTCAGCACCGACAGGTTCACCTGGCTGACCCCCACGATCGCGCTCAGCCGCGTGAGCGTCATGCCCCGGGCGGCCAGCAGCTCGTCGAGCCGGCAGTGGACCCCGGTGGGGCCGTCGTCGTCGCCCGCCATCAGACGAGGCCGCGGGTGTCGCGCTGCAGGCGCTCGCCGTGCTCGACCACGAGGCCCACGATCATCAGGGCGAAGCCGAGCGCGATGGTCGACAGGTCGACCTCCGCCACCACCGGCCAGAAGCCGTCGACCCCCGCGGTCGGCTCGTTGAGCGCCTCGCCGACCATCCACGCCACGCCCGTACGGACGCCGAGGGAGAGCAGCGCCGCGATCATCACCGTGCCGCCCGCGAGGGTGACCACGAGGCTGAGGCGTCGGGCGAGGGGATCCGGCCGGAGCAGCCGCCGGGCGATGATCGCGACGGTGCCCGCGAGCGCGACGCCGACCGCGGCGTCGAGCGCGATGCGGATCACGTGCATGACGACGATGCCGCCCGGCAGCTCGCCCACCGCCACCTCGGCCGTGCGGTACGCGCCCGCGCGCAGGTCGGCGGGGCCAGCGTCGGCCTCGGCGGGGAGGGACCCGCGCATCTCGAGCGACGTGTGCACGACGCCCGTGCGGATCGTCTCGACGGCGCTGAGCACGGCAGCCGCGGTGACCAGGAGGGCGACCAGCGCGGCGAGGGCGAGGGCGGCCCGGAGGACGCCACTGGTGACGCGCGCGGAGCCGCTGGTTCCGGCGAGGGGTGCGGTGCTCATGATGCGTCCTATCGTTCATCGTTACAACGAATGTCGATATGTTCGCACGCGGGCGGGCCCCGTGTCGAGCGCCGCGCGGATCACGCCGGGTGCGTGCGGAACCACTCCAGGAGCCAGCGGGCGCGCGAGGGGGCGTCGGGGCGGGCGGCCGCGGAGGCCGGCTTGTCGAGGAAGTCGTCGTAGCCGTGGAGCTCGCGGACGGTCGCGTCGTCGACCGTGCGGAAGCCCATGGACCAGCCCGGGAACTGCCGGGCGGGGATCTGCTCGTCGAGCAGCAGGCGCACGTCGGTGTGGCGCTCGTCCGCCGCGATGGCCGCGAACACGGCCTGGACCGCGTCGTCCGGGCCCTCGAGCACCTGCATGAAGCGGCCGTCGCGGTGCAGCAGCAGTCCGGTGAGCCCGGTCCGGTCGTTGTTCCGCACGCACTGGCGGAGCAGCTCGGCGAGGTCGTCGTCGGTCATGTGCCGCGTGGCGGTGCTCGTGTAGACGGTCGTGCGCATGATGGGTCCCCCTCAGGCCGTCCTCCCATCCTGGACGGTCGGAGCCCGGTTCGGGAGGGGGCGGGCCCGCGAAGCCGGATGTCGGACAGGCGCGCGTGCAGGAGAGGGCAAGAGCCCGGCGCGCTCGCGGGTACGGTGCGCGCCGGGCCCCTGCTGCTGCCGCGTCCGTTCGGGTCGGCGCGCGGAGGGATCTGATGAGCGGCCCCGCTGAGCGGGGGGACGCGACGGGTCGCTCCTCGGGTATCCATTCGCACAACGGCATCGGGGGAATCCGCTGTGCTGTTCAGGACTCTACGGCGTCGGTCCTCACTTTGGGGGACCACTCGTGCGGGACGCGGGGTGATCCGTGGGTGAGGAGCGGGTGAGCGCCGCGTGCCCATGCGGATCCGGGGTCGGTCGACGCGGATCCGGTGGATCTCCTGACACGTCACTCCGCGGACATCCGCAGGGCGCGTCGGCGTCGGCGCCCGCGCCCGCGTCCGCGTCAGTGCGCGTCGCCGAGGCGGCCGGCGAGGCGGCCGTGGATCGCGCGGCTCGCCTCGTTCATCCCGCGGATCTCCACCGTCGTGCCCCGCGCGCGGTACCGCGTCTCGATGGCGTCGAGCGCGGCGACCGTGGAGGCGTCCCAGACGTGGGAGCGCGACAGGTCGATGACCACGCGGTGCGGGTCGTCGGCGTAGTCGAAGCGCGTGGTGAGGTCGTCGCTCGAGGCGAAGAACAGCTCGCCGTCGACCGCGTAGAGCGCGCGCTCGCCGTCCGCGTCCGCCTCCAGCGTGCGGGTGACGCTCGTGAAGCCGGAGACGCGGCGCGCGAAGACCACCATCGCGGCGATCACGCCCACCAGGACCCCGATCGCCAGGTTGTCCGTCGCGACGACCACCACGACGGTGGCGACCATCACGACCGTCTCGCCGACGGGCATCCGCCGGAGCGTGGACGGCCGGACGCTGTGCCAGTCGAAGGTGCCGACCGCGACCATCACCATCACGGCGACGAGCGCGGCCATGGGGATCACCGACACGACGTCGCCGAGGCCCACCACCAGCACGAGCAGGAAGACGCCGGCGAGGAAGGTGGAGATGCGGGTGCGGGCGCCGGACGCCTTCACGTTGATCATCGTCTGGCCGATCATCGCGCAGCCGCCCATGCCGCCCGCGAAGCCGGACGCGATGTTCGCGATGCCCTGGCCGAGCGCCTCGCGGGTCTTCCGGGAGCGCGTGTCGGTGACCTCGTCGACGAGCTTCGCGGTCATGAGCGACTCCAGCAGGCCGACGACGGCCATGGCGACGGCGTAGGGCGCGATGATCCCGAGCGTCTCGAGCGTGAGCGGCACCTGCGGCACGAAGAGGGTCGGCAGGCTGTCGGGCAGCGTGCCCTCGTCGCCCACGGTCGGCACGGCGACGGCCGCGAGCACCGTGACGAGGGTGAGCGCGACGATCGCGACGAGCGGCGCGGGGATCACGCGGGTGACGCGCGGGAGCAGCGCCATGATCGCGATGCCGACCGCGACGATCGGCCACACCATCCACGGCGCCCCGATCAGGTGGGGGAGCTGGGCCGCGAAGATGAGGATCGCGAGCGCGTTCACGAAGCCGACCATCACCGAGCGGGGGATGAAGCGCATGAGCTTGGCCGCGCCGAGCGCGCCGAGGGCGAGCTGGATGAGGCCGCCGAGGATCACGGTGGCGATGAGGAAGTCGAGGCCGTGGTCGCGCATCACCGGCGCGATGACGAGGGCGATGGCGCCCGTCGCGCCCGTGATCATGGCCGCGCGGCCGCCCACGATCGAGATGACCACCGCCATCACGAAGGCGGAGAAGAGGCCGACCTGCGGATCCACGCCCGCGATGATCGAGAACGAGATGGCCTCGGGGATGAGCGCGAGGGCGACGACGAGGCCGGCGAGCGTCTCGCGGGTGAGCAGGCGCGGGTCCTTCAGCGCCTGGAGGACGGTGGGGCTGGTGCGCACCGGCGTGGGTGCCGGGGCAGGGGCGGTCCGGGTCATGGGACTCCTCGGGAGAGGGCGGGCGGGGCCCGCGGTGGGACGGCGCGACGGCGCGCCGGACGCGCGCGGCATCGGGCCGGACGCGGGAAGGATGGGGGAGCCGAGCGGCTCGGGATGACCCTCACGTCGCGTGAGGGTGCCTCCGTCGCCGACCCTACCGTCGCGTGAGGGTCCGTGTCCAGCCGGGGCCGTCAGCCAGCTGCCGCGAGCCGCCCGCCGCGGATCCCGGGCGCGCGGCAGCGGCGCGGCCGACCGGGGTCGACCGCGCCGCGGGTGATGCGGGTGCTGGGGCGCCGGCGTCAGCGCGCCCCGCCGCCGAGGGTCCAGGTGCGCACGTGCTCCCAGGTGAGGGTGGTCCACCAGCGGCCCGACCAGTCGGGGCTGGCCGTGCGGTACATCACGACCGTGTCGCCCACGAAGCCGGTGGGCACGGGCTCGCCGAGCTCGCGGATGAAGGCGCCGACCTCGTCGTGGAGGTCGGGGCGCACGGCCAGGTCGTGCGAGGCGAGCGAGAGGTGCGCGCGGAACCGCTCGGGGTCGAACTCGTGCAGCTCGGGCGAGCGCATGGTGCGGCGGAAGGGCGCGACGACGCGGTCGATGTCGGCCGCGAGCGCGAGGAGGTCGGCGTTCTGCGACCCGTCGGGGCGGCGGTCGACGTCGTAGACGTAGCCGAGGCCGAGCTCCCGGACCCCGGCGTTGTGCACCGCGAAGGCGGGGCGGTCGGCGAGGAGCTCGGTGACCGCGTCGATCACGAGGTCCTCGTCGCGCCCGAACGGCTGGCTGCCGATGAGGGTCGCGTGGGGCGGGAAGGCGCCCGCCGAGACGATGCCGTACTGGGCGCGGAGCTGGTCGGTGACGACCGTGACGGCGCGGCAGGTGCGCGCGTCCGGGCGGAGGTAGATGCCGTAGCGGAAGGGGTCGCTGTCGTCGCGGGGGAGCGCCGAGGGGTGGCTGGGGCTGGCGATCCGGCCGGCCGACGCGGGCGCGGTGTCGGGGGCGGCCAGGGCGTAGGCGGCGGGGTCGTCGTGGTCCATGCGGTGTCCTCCAGGGCGTCGGGCGGATGCAGGGAACGTTCCCTACGATGCGACGACCACCGTGGCACATCGCCGGCGAGCGGGCGCGACCCGCATGTGAACGACGGGTGGACGGACGGTGGCGGCGGGCGGGGCGAGGCGCCGGGTGGATCCCGCGGGTCAGGCGCGGAGCGGGACGGCCGTGCGGCCCCGGATCAGCTCGCCGTCGACCGCGGTGTGGCGGGTGCCGCTGACCGTGCCGTCGATGCGGTCGACCACCGCGTCCACCGCGAGGGCGCCGATGAGGGGGATCGGCTGGCGCCACGAGGTGAAGCCGAGGAGCTCGCTCGTGAAGGGCGGGAGGCCGTCGTACCCCGTGATGGAGACGTCCTCGGGTGCGCGCACGCCGCGGCGGCCGAGGCCGTCGAGGATCGCGAGGGCCCACATGTCGCTCGGTGCCATGACCGCCGTGACGCCGCCCGCGTCCACGATCGACTGCGCGACGTCGTCCGCGCCGTCGATGTGCCCCTCGGCGTGCTCCTCGCCGCGCACGTGCACGACGTCGAGGCCGAGGTCGCGCAGGCGGTCGAGCATCGCGAAGGTACGGGCGGAGATCGTGAGGGAGAGGGCGGGGCTCAGGGTGACGACGGCGACGCGGCGGTGGCCGAGCGACGCCACGTGCTCGGCGAGGCCGTGGCCGCCCGTGGTCTCGTCGCAGTAGACGCTGCTGAGCGACGCGTCCACCTCGGGTCGGCCCGCGACGACCGTGGGGATGCGCTGCGCCGACGGGAGGATGTCACCCACCGGGAGCGCCCCGCTGCACACGATGAGCCCCTCGACCTGGAGCGAGACGAGCGTCTCGAGGGCCTTGCGCTCCTCCGCGACGTCGAAGGCCCCGAACCCGGTCGCCGTGACGACCCGGTAGCCGCGCTCGGACGCGCGCTGCTGGAGCGCCGTGAGCAGGTGGCCGTAGAACGGGGTGGACGCGTCGCGCACGAGCACCCCGAGCGTGTGGGTCCGGTGCGCCGACATGCCGCGCGCGTGGGCGTTGGCCACGTAGCCGAGCTCGGCGGCGGCCTCGCGGACGGTGCGCTGCGTGGCGGCCGCGACGCCCGGCGCGCCCGAGAGCGCGCGCGAGACGACGGACTTCGAGACGCCCGCGCGGGCGGCGACGTCGTGGATGGTGGGGGCGGCGCCGGGGCGGCTCATGCGCGGACCCGCGGGCTCGGCGGGGCGGACGCGGGCGGCGAGGCGGGCGCGGGCGGCGCGGCGGCGGGGGACACGGGTCCACGGTAGCGACGCGGAGGGCCGGCGTGCGGGCGGACCGCTACCGGGGGTCGCGCGCGGAGGGCGGCAGCGGCAGGCCGGCCGCGCTCGCGCCGAGGCGGTCGAGTATCGCGCGGCACGACGCCCGGAGCAGCGAGCGGGGGAGCGGGGTGGACTCGTCGCCGGCGCCCGTCATCCCCGCGGTGCGGCGGGCCTCGCGCAGCGGGTCGTCGTCGGCCGGGTCGCCCGGCCACACGTCGTGGAGCTCGCGGAGCCGCTCCCGCAGGAGGTCGTCGTCGCGGTCCGGGCTGCTCAGCACGGGCCGCGACCCCTGCTGTCCCGGGGATCCGGGAGGCGGCGCGCGCGGGGCCGGGCGGCCGGCGTGCGCGGATCGGGTGCGTGCGGCATGGGACCTCGGGACGGTGCGGGGCGGGCGGCGCGGACGGGAAGGGCCGAGGCTACGGGCGCGGCGGATCCGGCGGCGCGCGTCCTGCACAAGCCGCGTCCGCGACGGACCTCGCCCCGACGGCCCGTCCCCGCCGGTGCCGTCGCCGCCCAGGCCTACGCTCGGCCCATGACCTCGCCGCGCCCCGACCGCCGCCGCTCCCCCCACCGCGACGGCAGCCGGGACGGCGGCCCCGGTCGCCGCCGCGGGCGCACCCGCCGCCTCGTCTCGCTCGCCGTCGGGACGGCCGCCGTGCTGGCCGTCGTCGTCGGGTCGCTGCCCGCCGCGGCAGCCGTGCCGTTCGACGTCGTGGGGTACGCGGAGGGCGGATCCACCCCGGCGTCGCGGCTGGATGCGAGCGCCGCAGCCCTCACCTCCGTCGTGGTCGACGGCGTCAACATCACCACGGACGGCCGGGCCGTCGGCGCCCCGTCGCCCGAGGCCATCCGGCTCCTCGGCCAGGCGCACGCGCGCGGCGAGCGGGTCGAGCTGCTTGTGGGCAACTACGACGAGGCCATTGGCGACTTCTCGCCCGGCATCTCGGACGCGCTGCTCGGATCCACCGCGAACGTCGACCGCGTGGTCCGGCAGCTCGCCGCCGAGGTCGCGAAGCGCGGCTGGGACGGCGTCACGGTCGACCTCGAGAGCCTCAGCGGCGCGCATCCGGCGGGGCTCACCCGGCTCGTGGCGGGGCTGAAGGCCGCGCTCGGATCCGGGCGCAGCGTCTCCGTCTGCCTCATGGCGACCACGGGCGACTACCGCCCGCTCGGCTACGACCTGCCGGCGCTCGGCCGCGCCGCCGACCACGTCGTGCTCATGGCGTACGACCAGCACGGGCCCACGTGGTCCGCCGCGGGGCCCGTGGGCGGCATGCCGTGGGTGAAGGCCGCGCTCGCGCCGGTGCGGAAGGCGGTGCCGGCCGCGCGGATCCAGCTCGGGATCGCCGGGTACGGCTACACCTGGCCGCGCACGGGCGAGGGGCGGCAGGTCTCCGACCAGGGCGCGCGCGACCTCGTGACGGCGCAGAAGGGGAAGGCCGTCTGGAGCGTGCCGCAGCAGGAGTGGCACGCGACGCTGCGCGACGGCACGGTCGTGTGGTGGTCGGACGCGCGCTCCTACGACGCGCGCGTGGCGCTCGCCCGGCAGCTGGGGCTCGGCGGCGTGGCCGTGTGGTCGCTCGGGCTGTCGGATCCGCTGACGCGATGACGGGCGGCGCTGTGCCCGGCGCCGCGCCTGGCGGGGTCTGGCGCGTGCGCGAGGCGCGGTTCGAGCGGGTCCACCGGGAGGTCGCCGTGCGCATCGACGGGGGCCGCGTCGTGCTCGCCGACCCCGCCGACGAGGTGCTCGGGCGGCTCGACCTGAGCGTGAGCGACGGCGTCGTCGACCGGCACGTCCACCTCGGGCTCGTCGACCACGCGGCGCTCGCCGGATCGCCCGTGACGGCGGTGGTCGACCTCGGGTGGGACCCGGCGGAGATCGCGTGCATCGCCGCGCGGCCGCCCGCGGGTGTGGCCGTCCGGTACGCGGGTCCGTTCCACACCGCCGTCGGGGGTTACCCCACGGACCGCGCGTGGGCGCCGTCCGGCGCCGTGCGCGAGGTGGCCCGCGCGGAGGACGCCGCGGGTGCCGTCGCCCAGGCGCGGGCGCGGGGATCCGCCGCGGTCAAGATCGTGCTGCACGACGGCGGGCCGCTCCTCGCGGACGACGTGCTGGCCGCCCTCGTCGACGCCGCGCACGATGCCGGGCTGCCCGCGGTCGTGCACGTGGAGGGCGCGGGGCAGGCGGGGCGGGCGATCCGCGCGGGCGCCGACGCGCTCGTGCACGTGCCGTGGACCGAGCGGGTGGACGACGCGCTGCTGCGGGAGTCGGCGGCGCGCGACGTGCTCTGGATCTCGACCCTGGCGATCCACGAGGGCGACGACCTCGCGACGGCCCTCGACAACGCCAGGCGCCACATCGCCCTCGGCGGTCGCGTCGCGTACGGCACCGACCTCGGCAACGGCGACCTCCCCGTGGGGCTGAATGCGCGCGAGGTCGAGCTGCTCGGCGAGGCGGGACTCCGCGGCGATGCTCTGCTCGGCGCGGTGCTCGGCAGCGCGCCCGGCCTCATCGCGCATGCGCTGGCGAGCGCGGATCCCCTCCCGGCGGCCCGCGACGCGACCGCCGGGCAGCTGGTCGCATGGCTGCGCGGGGCGCACCGGCTGGGCCCGGCGGATCTCCGCTGAGCGACGGATGCGCGCCGCGGGCGCCCGCGACCGAGCCGTCGGGCCCGGCACGCGCCTAGGGTGGGGCAGCCGCTGGACCCCGGGCCGCACGGATCCGTCTTCCGCGCGAACGACGGAGAGCCCGCTCTCCGAGACCCTCCCCGCTCCTCCGCGCGGGTCGTCGGCCGTCGGCGTCCTGCATGGCGGCGCGGATCCACCCGATGCTCCAGGACCACCATGCGCCGACTGCTCGCCTTCTTCCTGCCCGTCCTCGCCCTCCCCGGCATCGCCGCCCGGGTCGCGGAGTTCCTCTACCGGAGGTCGGACGCGTCCGGCGACTTCCACCCCGACGACGCCGCGCACGGCACCGTCGAGGGGCCGGACCCCGACCGCATCGCCGTCGTCGGCGAGGTCGGGATGATCAGCCTCGGCGTCCGCACCCACCAGATCGCGCTGCCCACGTTCCTCGCCCGGGACCACGCGACGCGCACCGGACGCGGCGTCGCCTGGACCACCGCGGCGCTGCCGGGCTCGCGCCTCCGCGAGGCGCCCGCCGTGATCGCAGGCGCCGAGTGCGACCTCGTGCGGGCGGACGCGGTGGTGCTGCTCGCCGGGATCACCGACGTGCTGCGCGTCACGTCCGCGCGGGCGTGGACGAAGCAGATGCGCACCGCGCTCGAGGCGCTGCGCGCGCACCTGCCGCGGGACGCCTGGATCCTCGTGGCCGACATCCCGCCCCTCGACAACGCCGGGAGCCTCTCGGGGCCGGCGCGGCTCGCCGCGGGGGCGCACGCGCAGGAGCTCAACCGGCGCACGCGCGAGGTGGTCGAGGGCCTGCCCTCCACGCTCGCGGTCCCGTTCCCCGAGGAGCTGACGCGCTCGCTGTGGGTGCCGGAGTCGGAGGAGAGCCGGTACCAGCGGACCTACCGGGCCTGGGGCGCGCACCTCGCGGAGGCGCTCGTGGACGCACGCGGCTGAGCGCCGGCCGCGGCATCGGAAGGCTGCGGCGGGCCGACGGCTTGTCGCCGCCGCCGAGGTTAGGATAGCCTCACCTACCGTGACCTCCCCCGCTCCGACCGCGCCGATCCCGCGCGCCGTCGACCCGGACGCACCGCGGCAGACGTCCCCGCAGCCGGCCGGCCCCTCCTCCGCCGCCGCCGCCTCCGCATCCGCGCCCGCCGCCTCCGCCCTCGAGGCCCGCGACGTCACGGTCGCGTACGGCGACACGGAGGTCGTGCACGGCGCCGGCCTCGAGATCCGGCCGGGCTGCGTCACCGTGCTCGTCGGCCCGAACGGCAGCGGCAAGTCGACGCTCCTGCGCACGATGGCCCGGCTGCAGGCGGCGCGCTCCGGATCCCTCGTCCTCCGTGAGGACGGCCCGGACGGCGAGGGTCAGGAGACCGACGCCCTCGACCTCTCCCTCCGCCGCTTCGCCCGCCGCGTCGCGCTCCTCACGCAGGGCCGTCCGACGCCCGGCGGCCTCAGCGTCCGCGACGTCGTCGAGTTCGGCCGCTATCCGCACCGCGGCCGCTTCGGCGGGGCGGATCCCGAGGGGCGCGCGGCCGTGGATCGCGCGCTCGACCTCACGGGCCTCGTCGCGCTCGCCGACCGCGGCGTCGACCAGCTCTCCGGCGGCCAGCTCCAGCGCGTCTGGCTGGCGAGCTGCCTCGCCCAGGAGACCGGCGTGCTGCTGCTCGACGAGCCCACCACGTACCTCGACCTCCGCTACCAGGTCGAGCTCCTCGACCTGGTGCGCGACCTCGCCGACGACGCATCGATCGCCGTCGGCGTCGTCCTCCACGACCTCGACCAGGCCGCCGCGCTCGCCGACACCGTCGCGCTGCTCAGCGACGGCCGGATCGTCAAGACCGGCACCCCATCCGAGGTGCTGACCCCCGACCTCCTCACCGAGGTCTACGGCATCCCCGTCGAGGTCCACGCGGACCCGACGACGGGCAGCCTGCGCACCCGCGCGGTCGCCCGCCACCACCACAGGAACGAGAGGCTCCACCCGTGATCACGAGACGACGAACCCTGGCGATGACCGCCCTCGCCGCCGCGACAGCGCTCACGCTGACCGCATGCGGCACCACCGAGGAGGCATCCACGGGCGCCGGATCCGCCCCGAGCGGGGAGCAGATCACGCTCACCGACGGCACCGGCGCGGAGGTCACGCTCGACGGCCCCGCGACCAAGGTCGTGGGCACCGAGTGGAACGTCGTGGAGAACCTCGTGTCGCTGGGCGTGGATCCCGTCGGCGTCGCGGACGTCGCGGGCTACAGCGCGTGGTCGTCGGCGGTGCCGCTCGTGAACGAGCCCGCCGACATCGGCACGCGCGGCGAGCCGAGCGTGGAGACCATCGCGTCGCTCGCGCCCGACCTCATCGTCGCGACCGACGACCTGCCCGCGGACGCCGTGGAGCAGCTCAAGGCCATCGCGCCCGTGCTGCAGGTGAAGTCGGCGGACGGCACCAAGCAGATCCAGCAGAGCGAGGACAACCTCGAGCTCATCGCGAAGGCGACGGGCACGGAGGACAAGGCGACCCAGGTCATCAGCGCCTACGACCAGGCCGTCACCGACGCGAAGGCGAAGCTCGACGCGGCCGGGCTCGCGGGCTCCAGGTTCCTGTTCGCGGACGCGTACGTGGACGCCGGCGCGGTCACCATCCGCCCGTTCGGGAAGGGCTCGCTCGTCGGCGACGTGACCACCGAGCTCGGCCTCGAGAACGCGTGGACGGGCGAGGTCGACCCCGCCTACGGCCTCGGATCCACCGACGTCGAGGGCCTCACCACCATCGGCGACGTGCAGTTCGTCTACAACGCGAACGCCGCCCTGGGCGACGACCCGTTCGCCACCACGCTCGCGGGCAACGCCGTCTGGCAGTCGCTCCCGTTCGTGAAGGGCGGCGAGGTGCACCGCATGCCCGAGGGCGTCTGGGTGTTCGGCGGCCCGGCGTCGATGACGGCGTACACGAAGGACCTCGCCGACCTGCTGGCCGGCTGATCCCGCCTGCCCCGCTGATCCGATGACCGCCCCCGTCCGCACCGCGCCGCCCGCGGCCGACGCCTCCCCGGCGTCGATCCCGGCCGCCGTCCCGTCGCTCGCCGCCGTCGCGCGTGCCGACGGGGCCGGCCGGATCCCGGTGCGGGCGATCGCGGTCGTCGCCCTCCTCGCGCTCGTGGTGGCGGTGCTCGCGGTGATCGACGTCACCCAGGGCACCGCCGCGGTCGGACCGCGCGAGGTCTGGGAGGCGCTGACCGGGCGCGCGACGCCCGGCGACGCGTCCGTCGTGGTCGCGTCGCGGCTGCCGCGCATGGCCGCGGGGATCCTCGTCGGCCTCGCCCTCGGTGCCGCCGGCGCCGCGCTCCAGACGGTGAGCCGCAACGTGCTCGCCTCGCCCGACACCCTCGCCGTGAACGCCGGCGCGTACGCGGCCCTCGCGGTCGCGGCGGTCACCGGGCTCACGCTGCCGGTGCTCGCGGGCGCGGGCGTCGCGTTCGTCGGCGGGCTCGTCGCGGCGGCGATCGTGCTCGCGGTCTCGGGCCTCGGATCCGGCACCGTGCGCCTCGTGCTCGCCGGCAGCGCGCTCGCGCTCGGCCTCGGATCCGTGACCAGCGCGCTCCTCCTCCTCTTCCCGCAGCAGACCAGCGGCCTCTACCGCTGGGGCCAGGGCGGCATCGGCCAGAACGGGTTCGACGCCGTCGCGCAGATGGCGCCCGTCGTGGTGGTCGCGCTCGGGATCCTGCTCGTCATCACGCGGCGCCTCGACGCGCTCGGGCTCGGCGACGACGCCGCCCGCAGCCTCGGCGTCGACGTGCGCGCGACCCGCGTGATCGCCGTGCTCGCCTCGGTGCTGCTCGCCGCCGCGGCCGTGACGGTCGCCGGGCCCATCGGCTTCGTCGGCCTGTACGCGCCCGCGTTCGTGCGGCCGCTCCGCCGCCTCGTGCCGGGCGTCCGCCGCTCGTGGGTCTTCGTCCCCGTCGCCGGGCTCATGGGCGCGGCCGTGGTGCTGCTCGCCGACGTGCTGCTGCGCGCGGTGCTCGGCGCCGAGGCGTCGGTCGCCGTGCCGACCGGCCTCGTCACCTCCCTCATCGGCGCGATCGTGCTCGTGGTGCTCGCCGTGCGCGCCCACGACAGCGCGACGCCCGCGCCCACCGAGCGGCACGGCGTCGTCACCCGCCGCCGCGTCGCGCTCGTGGTCGGCGCGCTGGTCGTCGTGCTCGTCGGCCTGCTCCTCGCGTCCGTGCTCCTCGGTGACGCGAAGCTGCTCCTCGGCGACCTCGTCAACGGGATCCGCGGCACCGCCGGCCCCGTCGTCAGCTACGTGCTCGACACCCGCGTGCCCCGCGTGCTCGCCGCCGTGCTCGCGGGGGCCGCGCTCGCGCTCGCGGGCGTGCTCGTGCAGGCCGTGACCCGGAACCCGCTCGCGGATCCGGCGATCCTCGGCGTCTCCGGCGGCGCGGGCCTCGGCGCGGTGCTGTTCGTGACCACCGCGCCGCTCGCCTCCGGCTGGGGCATCGCGGGCGCGGCCGGCGTGGGCGCGCTCGCCGCGGCGGGCGTCGTGTTCGGCCTGGCCGCGCGCGGCGGCTTCCCGCAGAACCGGCTCGTGCTCATCGGCGTCGGCGTCTCGGCGGGCACGGCCGCGGCGATCAGCATGATCATCGTGCTCACCGACCCGTTCAACGGGGCGAAGGCGCTCACGTGGCTGTCGGGATCCACCTACGGCCGCGGCTTCGACGACGCCCTGCCCGTGCTGGTCGCGCTCGTGCTCGCCGTCGCGCTCGCGGCGCCACGGCACCGGATGCTGGACCTCGTCGCCCTCGACGACGACACCCCGCGCCTCCTCGGCGTCTCGCTCGGCCGCTCGCGCCTGCTCGCCCTGTCGATCGCGGTCGTGCTCACGGCGACGGCGGTCGCGGCGGTGGGCGTGATCGGCTTCGTCGGCCTGGTCGCGCCGCACGCGGCCCGCGCGCTCGTCGGCTCGCGGCACGCGCGCGTGCTGCCCGTCGCGATCCTGCTGGGCGCCGCCCTCGTGACCCTCGCCGACCTGCTCGGCCGCACCGTGATCGCCCCGGCCCAGCTCGGCGCGGGCCTCGTGACCGCGCTCGTCGGCACCCCGTACTTCGTGTGGCTGCTGTGGCGGGGGCGGGCGGCCCGGGCGAGGTAGGCGGGCGGCGGCCGCGTAGGTTCAGGGGATGACCCGACGCATGGCCGATCGCGCCTTCCGCACCTCGCAGGAGGACACGGCCGAGACCGCGCCGCACATGGCGCCGATCAACGCGTTCGTCGCCGCGATCTCGGAGCCGGACCCCGAGGGGTTCGTCCCCCGCATCGCCCCGCACCACGGCGGCATCGATGCGCGCGTCCTCAGCGTCCTGCGGGATCCCGGGCCGGCGACGCAGGTGGGCGTCGGATCCGGCTTCCTCAGCATCGAGAACGACGACCCGACCGCGGAGCGTCAGGCCGCGCTGTTCTCCGAGCACGGGATCCGCGACCGCGACGTGCTGCCCTGGAACGCGTACCCCTGGTACATCAACGCGGCGCCGGACGCGGCGCAGGCGAGGGTGGGAGCCCGGGCGCTCGTGGAGCTCGTGGCGCTCCTGCCGGACCTCGAGGTCGTGCTGCTGCAGGGCCGCGACGCCGAGCGCATCTGGCGCTACGCGGTCGAGCTGGACGGGACGCTGGCCGACGGCAGGCGCTTCCCCGTGGTCGCGACGATCCACCCCGGTCGCCGGGCGCTCGTGCACGCCGACCCCGTCGAGCGGGAGCGGCGGAAGGCGCATCAGGTGGCCGCCTACGCCCGCGTCGGCGCGATCCTCGCGGACGCGGCGCGCTCGTGAAGCCCTCCCTGGGCGGGTCCCGCCGCATGACCCGGGTCCTGGCCGTCGTGACCGCCGTCATGGCCGTGGCCGAGGTCGTCATCGGCGTGATCGCGGTCTCCGTCGCCGACGGCCGCGCCGCGATCACGGCGCTGGGCGTCGCGCTCCTCGTGGGCGCCGCGATCTTCGGGACCATGTCGGTCCTGTTCGCGGTCGCCCTGCGGCGCACGCGCTAGCGCGCACCCGCCGGAGCGTCCGCCCTACTCGTTGTCCCCGCCCGTGGAGCTCGCGACCGACAGCTGCCCGACGCCCACGTTCGCGGCGTGCACGCTGCCCGTGACCGACGCGGCCCAGGTCCAGTCCGCGACCTCGGGGATGTCCTCGCCGTGCTCGCGCGTGTACTGGCGGGCGCGGAGGCGGGCGTCCTCCATCCGCTGGCGGAGCGGGCCCTGCGTGCGGCTGAGGCCCGGGGTGCGGTCGATCGCGTCGATCACCAGGTGGTACCGGTCCATGTCGTTGAGCATCACCATGTCGAACGGCGTGGTGGTGGATCCCTCCTCCTTGTAGCCGCGCACGTGCAGCTGCGCGTTGTTGGCGCGGCGGTAGGTGAGGCGGTGGATGAGCCACGGGTAGCCGTGGTACGCGAAGACCACGGGGATCCCGGCCGGGAACAGCGCGTCGTACGCCGCCTCCGACAGGCCGTGCGGGTGCTCGCCCGCGGACTGCAGGCGCATGAGGTCCACGACGTTCACGACGCGGATCTTCAGCGTCGGGATCTCCGCGCGCAGGATCGACACCGCGGCCAGCGTCTCGAGCGTGGGCACGTCGCCCGCGCAGGCCAGGATCACGTCGGGCGCGGAGCCTGCCACCTCGGTGCCGGCCCAGTCGAAGATTCCGATGCCGCGGGTCATGTGCGCGATGGCGTCGTCCATCGACAGCCAGTCGAAGGTGGGCTGCTTGCCGGCGACGACCACGTTCACGTAGTCCTCGGAGCGCAGGCAGTGGTCGTAGGTGGAGAGCAGCGTGTTCGCGTCGAAGGGCAGGTAGACGCGCACGACGTCGGCCTTCTTGTTCACGACGTGGTCGATGAATCCCGGGTCCTGGTGCGAGAGGCCGTTGTGGTCCTGGCGCCAGACGTGCGACGACAGCAGGTAGTTGAGCGACGCGATGGGGCGCCGCCACGGGATCCCCTTGGAGACCTTCAGCCACTTGGCGTGCTGGTTGAGCATCGAGTCGACGATGTGGATGAAGGCCTCGTAGCTCGTGAAGAGGCCGTGGCGGCCGGTGAGCAGGTAGCCCTCCAGCCAGCCCTGGCACTGGTGCTCGCTGAGCATCTCCATCACGCGGCCGGCGCGCGCGAGGTGCTCGTCGGTGGGGCGGATCTCGCCCGCGAACTGCTTGTCGGTGACGCGCAGCACGCCGCCGAGCCGGTTGGACGCGGTCTCGTCGGGCCCGAAGATCCGGAAGTTCCGCGGGTTGCGGACGACGACGTCGGTGAGCCAGTCGCCGAGCACGCGGGTGGGCTCGTGCACGGATCCGCCGGGCGTCGGCACGTCGACCGCGTAGTCGCGGAAGTCGGGCAGGTCGAGGTCGCGCTTGAGGAGGCCGCCGTTGGCGACCGGGTTGGCGCTCATGCGGCGCTCGCCGGCGGGCGCGAGGGCGGTGGCGAGGGCGACGGGAGCGCCGTCCTCGTCGAAGAGCTCCTCGGGGCGGTACGACCGCATCCAGTCCTCGAGCACGTGCAGGTGCTCCTCGGTGTCGCGGGCGCTGGCGAGCGGCACCTGGTGGGCGCGCCAGTCGTCCTCGGCCGGGTGGCCGTCGATGACCGCCGGGCAGGTCCAGCCCTTGGGGGTGCGCAGGATGATCATGGGCCAGGCCGGGCGGCCGTCGAGCGTGCCGGCGGCAGCGGCCGCCTTGATGTCGGCGATCTGCTCGAGCACGAGGTCCATCGTCTCCGCCATGCGGCGGTGGACGGCCGCGGGATCCTCGCCGTGGAAGCCGCCCGACACGATGTAGGGCGTGTGGCCGTAGCCGCGCATGAGGTCGAGCAGCTCCGACTCGGGGATGCGGGCGAGCACGGTCGGGTTCGCGATCTTCCAGCCGTTGAGGTGGAGGATCGGCAGCACGACGCCGTCATGCAGCGGGTCGAGGAACTTGTTCGAGTGCCAGCTCGTGGCGAGCGGGCCGGTCTCCGCCTCGCCGTCGCCGACGACCGCCGCGACCAGCAGGCCCGGGTTGTCGAATGCGGCGCCGTAGGCGTGGGAGAGCGCGTAGCCGAGCTCGCCGCCCTCGTGGAAGGAGCCGGGCGTCTCGGGGGCGACGTGGCTGGGGATCCCGCCGGGGAACGAGAACTGGCGGAACAGGCGGCGCACGCCCTCCTCGTCCTGCGTGATCCGCGGGTACACCTCGGTGTACGTGCCGTCGAGGTACGCGTTCGCGACCATGCCGGGGCCGCCGTGGCCCGGGCCGATCACGTAGACGGTGTCGAGGTCGCGCTGCTGGATCACGCGGTTGAGGTGCGCGTAGACGAAGTTGAGGCCCGGGGTGGTGCCCCAGTGGCCGAGCAGCCGCGGCTTCACGTCCTCGCGCGTGAGCGGGCGGCGCAGCAGCGGGTTGTCGAGCAGGTAGATCTGGCCGACGGAGAGGTAGTTCGCGGTGCGCCACCACATCTCGAGGCGGGCGAGCTCCTCGGCGTCGAGGGGCGCGGGCGCGCGGTGGGGGAAGGCGGTGGGCGCGGTGCTCGGGGACGCGGTGGGGGTCGGGGGTGCCGTGAGGGTCATGGATCCAGGCTCGCTGGGCGAGGCGAAGCGGGGGAGGGGCGAAGGTCCCGCGGGGTCGGTGCGTCGTCGGGTCGGCGGGGCCCGTGGGACCGAAGGCCCTGTCCGCGCGCGCCGGGCCGCGGTTGCCTGGCCGGACACGACCGAGGACAGAGGACGACATGACCGCCCGCACCATGCACGCCGCGCACACGATGGACACCGCCCACTGGGATCAGCTGAAGCGCACCACCCGCGCGCGCCTGTCCCGCCGCGGCGAGCTCATCGCCCCGCTCCCGCCGGGGGCGCACGACGTGGAGTACGACACCCATCGGACGCGTGCGCAGCGGGAGCGGGCGGGGGAGTAGCGCGCGAGCGGACTCAGATGACCTCCGCCGCCTGCCTGGCGATCTCCCACTCCTCGTCCGTCGGCACGACCAGCACCGCGACGGGCGAGCCCTCCGGGGAGATGCGGCGCGCGTGGGTGGAGGCGAGCTCGTTGCGGTCGGGATCCACGCGGATGCCCAGGTGCTCGAGGCCGGCGAGGCTGCGGCGGCGCAGCAGGGAGTCGTGCTCGCCGACGCCCGCGGTGAAGACGACGGCGTCGAGGCCGCCGAGCTCGGCCGTGTACGCGCCGACGTAGCGGCGGATCCGGTGCCGGTAGACCTCCAGCGCGAGCGCCGCGCGCGGGTCGCCGTCGAGCTCGGCGGCCTGCACGTCGCGCATGTCGCTGGATCCGGTGAGCCCGAGCAGCCCGCTGCCCCGGTTGAGCAGCGCCTCCAGCTCGTCGAAGCCGAGGCCGGCCTGGCGGTGCAGGTGGAAGAGCACGGCCGGGTCGATGTCGCCCGAGCGCGTGCCCATCACGAGGCCCTCGAGCGGCGTCAGGCCCATCGAGGTCTCGATCGAGCGGCCGCCGTCGATCGCGCACGCGGAGGCGCCGTTGCCGATGTGCAGCACGATCATGCGGGTCTCCTCGAGCGGCTTCCCGAGGAACGCGGCGGCGGCGCGCGACACGAAGCGGTGCGACGTGCCGTGGAACCCGTAGCGGCGGATCCCGAAGCGCGCGGCGAGGTCGGCGTCGATCGCGTACGTGGAGGCGGCCTCGGGGATCGTGCGGTGGAACGCCGTGTCGAAGACGGCGACGTGCGGCATGTCGGGCAGCACGGCGCGGGCGGCCCGGATCCCGGCGAGGTTCGCGGGGTTGTGCAGCGGCGCGAGGGCGGAGAGCTCGTCGATGGCGCGCTCCACGTCGGCGTCGACCACGACGGCGCGGTCGAACAGGGATCCGCCGTGCACCACGCGGTGGCCGACGGCCACGGGCGGCGGCAGGTGCGCGGCCTGGACGCGGTCGAGGGCGACGCGCACGGCGGACTCGTGGTCGGGCGCGTCGCCGCCTGGCTCGCCGATGCGCTCCACGGTGCCGGCCGCGCGCGCGGCGCCGGTGACGGGATCCACGAGGCGGTGCTTGAGCGAGGAGGACCCGGCGTTGAGGACGAGGACGGACGCGGCGGGTGCGGGTGCGGGAGCGGGTGCAGGTGCGGAGGGCATGGCTCGACCCTGCGGATCCGCGGGCGCCCGCGGCAGGGGCGAACGTCCCCCGGAGGCTGCCGGGCTGCCGGTCCTCGCGGGACCTAGGGCCCTGCCGACGGGAGCCCGCCGCGACGAGCCTGGATCCACCGGGCACCATCGCCCGGACCAGCCGAAGGGGAACGACCATGACCGCCCACACCGTCACCACCACCGCACCCGGGGCGGGACGGACCACGAGCACCGCCGCACCCGTCCTCGCCGTCGACGAGCGCGCCCGCGTCACCACGGAGCGCGGCCGCGTCGCGCTCGCCGTGCTCCGCATCGCGACCGGCTTCGTCTTCCTGTGGGCGTTCCTCGACAAGGCGTTCGGTCTCGGCTTCTCCACCCCGGTGGAGCGCGCGTGGATCAACGGCGGGAAGCCCGCGCAGGGGTTCCTCACGAGCCCGGCCGTCTCGGGCCCGCTCACCGACTTCTTCGCCGGCCTCGCGAACCCCGTCGTCGACGTGCTGTTCATGCTCGCGATGCTGGGCATCGGCCTCGCCGTGATCCTCGGCATCGGCCTGCGCGTCAGCGCCGTCGTCGGCTCCGGCGTGATGCTCCTGATGTACCTCGCGGAGTGGCCGTTCGCCGCGAACGCCGCCTCGACCAACCCGCTCGTCGACTACCACATCGTCTACGCGCTCGCCCTCGTCGCGATCGCGTTCCTGTCGGCCGGTGACACCTTCGGGCTCGGTCGGGCCTGGCGCCGGCTGCCGATCGTGCGGGACCAGCGCTGGCTCATCTAGCCCGCGTCACGGGAGGGCCGGGATCCGCGAGGGTCCCGGCCCTTCGTCGTGCGCGTCCGTGACTTCGCTCGCATCGCAGGCCGTGGTCTGCGTGGCGGAAGGCCAGCCGGTGACGTGAGCCTGCTCGCGCGGGACTCCCATCGACCAGCTCCACCAGTGGATCCCGGCCGAGCGCGTCATCGTCTACGCCCGCGCTGCACGCGACATAAGAACTGTTACCAGCGTTGTGGTTCCGGGGGAGTGCTCGCCCGCACAGGTTCGAGCCGGCGCCGAAGGTCAGGTCACGACCGCGGTTCTTCTTGTAGAGGCCGGAAGGACACGGAGGGTGTCTCACGTAGCCCCCCTTCACCGGAATCGTCACCGGACCAGTCTGTTGAGACAGGGTGTTCTGACCAGCACTTCTCCACGTCCGCAGGCGTGTGAGCAGGGGTGTATGCCGCTCTGCTGCTGCAAGCGGCGTAAGCGAGCGGATGTCCGGGTAGGGATCGTCGGCTGGAACGCCAGCCGAGCATCCGAGGCCGCCCTCGACTGGGCCGTTGCACGAGAGCTGGAAGACGGCGGGGCCAGTGGGCAGATCGTCATCGTGACCGCGATGGACGACACGAAGGACATCGCCCGTGAGGACGACCGTCACCCGCGCGAGAGCACAGGGCCGTCGAAGGCACGCCGGCTCGTCGAGGAGCGCGCCGCGCAGATCGCTGCGCTCCACCCGAGCCTCCGCATCCGCGGCGAGGTCCAGGGCGGCACCGCCGAGGACGTCCTTTCCCAGTGGTCATCCCCCGACGCGCTGATCGTGGTCGGGGGTTCGCCGCCGAGCCACTCCCGGCTCCGTAGCCGCCAGCCGATCGGAGAGCGCCTCGCCGCCCGCTCCCTCGTCGCTATTGCCGTGATCCCGCCCGATTGGGAGCCCGGCAACGCCGGAGGCATCGTCGTCGGCATCGACGGCACCGCGTCGTCGCGCGCAGCTCTCCGCTTCGGTGAAGCGGAGGCGCAACGCGACGGGGTCGGCGTCGCGGCCGTGCATGCCTGGGTCGCACCAGCCGTCTGGGACATGATCTACGTCCCCGCGGACGAACTCCGCAGCATCGTCACGCACCAGCACGACGAGCTCCTCAAGGACGCGGTCCAGGAGGGCTCCGACGAGACACCCGACGTCCCAGTCGAGCAACGCTCCATCTCCGGCGATCCCTACCGGACGCTGATCCGCGAGAGCGCGGGCGCCCGCATGCTCGTCGTGGGCAGCCACAGCCACGGTGCGCTCGTTCGTCGCTTCCTCGGCTCCGTCAGCGCGACGCTCGTCGCGATGGCGCCACTGCCCGTCGTCGTCGTCCACCCCGACACCGCGGCCCGAACGGGGCGCTCATGACCCGCGGCGGCTTCACCGAATACCTCACGCCAGAGCAGTGCCTGGAGTTCCTGCGCCAGGAGCACGTCGGCCGCATCGCCTTCGTCGCCGATGGTCGCATCGAGCTGTTCCCCGTCGACTACGCCGTGGTCGACGGCGCCATCCGCATCCGCAACTCCGGCGGCACGAAGCAGATCCCGTTCGATACAGCCGAGGACGTCGTCTTCGAGGTCGACCATCCGGGCGCCATCGAGACGTGGAGCGTCGTCGTCCGCGGCATGGCCCGCCGTGTCCCGGACAGCGCTCCAGCCGCACCGAGGATCGCCCCCGCCTCCACCGACCTCAGTCGCTTCCATCGCGTGGAGATCGTGCCGGTCACCATGACCGGCAGGTTGTTCGGGGCTCCCGCTCGCTCGATGATCTAGCGGATGAACCGGCACGACCGGGGAGGGACAGAAGGGTCCTTTGTCTGGGGCGCAGTACGCGGGTGCGGGCGGAAATGCTGGTCACTTTGCCAATGACTTCGTCGGGTACCGCACCCTGCGCTGCATATGACGCACGGACGGTCGCGCCGGCGGGACCTCGATCCTGCCCCGTCTGCGGCATGGCGGGAAAGTAACGTCACAGCATCCTCTGATCCGCACCACAGGCAGATCGACCATGAGCACCTACGACACCAGTACAGCAGAGAACTCAGCCATCACCACTAATGAGATCGACAAGCTCACCGCCCGGGAGGCAACGAACATGCAGAAGACGTCCCTGACCGCGCTCGCGCGGACCGAGCTCGACGCGGCTCAGAAGGCACCCAGCGGCCGCAGCGCCCGCACCGTGTTCGGCGGGCACGAACACCAGCTCCGCCAGACCCTGATCGCTATGCGAGAAGGGCAGGAGCTCGCCGAGCACGCGAACCCCGGGGAGGCCACCGTGCAGGTCCTCCACGGCCGCGTCATCCTGACGGCAGGCGCCGAGTCGTGGTCCGGCTGGACAGGCGACCTCATCATCGTGCCCGATGCCCCACACTCCCTGACCGCGGTCGAGGACTCCACGGTGCTGCTGACCGTCGTGAAGCACCGGTGACCGACGGCATCGGTGCACCCACCGACGCGGGTTCCGACGCCCGGCAGCCCCACGGGCTTGCCCTCGGCATGGGCTGGAGCAACGCCGGCCGCAAAGCCCCCGGGGTATAGGTAGTCGGGCGCCGCGCAGAACTCCTAGCCTCGGGCCCCCTCGCCGCCCGCGCATCCCACACGGCACGCTCCTCGGCCGGCAAGGGACACGCGTCATGGCGCCATGCCTCACCGGGACCGGGCACGCGGCGTCCTGCGCGTAGCCGAATCTGACCGCGCCGCCAGCATGCCTACCGAATGCACCGCTCGTATCCACGGCGCGCGTCAGAGGACCAACGGCCCTACCGTGACGACCAGGCCCGGACGCACCATGGGTCATGACCACCACCAGCACCCCCGGGACCCCCGTCGACTCCCCGCGCGCGCAGCCGATCGGCCTGCCGTCCGGCACCGCCCGCGCGACCACCGGCAGCATCGTCGTCGGACACGATGGGTCCGCAGGAGCGAAGGCGGCCCTCGAGATCGCGCTCCAGCTCGGACGGGACCTGCTCGCTCCCGTCGTCATCGTCCGCACCTGGTCCTTCGACACCGCCCCGCGTGGTGCCGTCTTCCATGACGGCTATGCCGCATCGTTCTCCGAGATCGGCGAGACGGTCCGCATCGGGGTCCAGGAGGAGACCGCCGAGCAGACCTCCCGCTACTCGGACGTCGACGGCGAGGTCCGCAGCGTCCTCGGTGAGGCAGCCGAGGTGCTCATCGACCTCTCCGCCGACGCGCGGATGCTCGTCGTCGGCACACGCGGACTCGGCGGCTTCGCAGGCATGGTCCTCGGGTCCGTCAGCGACCGGTGCGCCCGTCATGCCCGTTGCCCCGTCCTCGTCGTACCCCGCACCCGCGACCCCCGCGTATGACCGCTTCGGTGCAAGCCCACCCCGGCGAGCTGCACCACACCGGCGTCGCCCAACGCCTCAACTGGTTGCGCGCCGGCGTGCTCGGCGCCAACGACGGAATCGTCTCAGTGGCCGCCATCGTCGTCGGCGTTGCCGGCGCGACCACCGCGACCGGCCCCATCCTCACCGCCGGTCTGGCAGGACTCGTCGGCGGGGCGATCTCCATGGCGCTGGGAGAGTACGTCTCCGTCAGCAGCCAGAGCGACAGCGAGCGAGCCCTCATCCAGAAGGAGCGCCGAGAGCTTGCCGACATGCCAGACGAAGAGCTCGACGAGCTCACCGACCTCTACGCCGCACAGGGCCTGAGTCCTGACACCGCCCGACGGGTCGCCGTCGAGCTCACCGCGCACGACGCCCTCTCCGCGCACCTCGCCATGGAGTTGCACATCGCCGAGGACGACGTCGTCAGCCCCTGGCACGCCGCAGCGGCCTCCGCCGCCGCATTCACCCTGGGCGCTGTCCTTCCGATGCTCGCGATCCTCTTGCCGCCCGAGGCCTGGCGGATCCCGGTGACCTTCGTCGCCGTGCTCCTGGCCCTCGCCCTCACCGGCGCCGCCTCAGCACGGATCGGCGGCAGCTCGGTCGGCCGCGCCACCCTCCGCGTCGTGATCGGCGGCGCCCTCGCCCTTGTCGCCACCTATGGCGTCGGGCTGCTGCTCGGGTCCTCCGGGATCGTGTGACGCAGGGGACAAAGCGCGGCCGATCAACGGCTTCATCCACCGCCCTTCAGGACAGCGCCGTCCGCGACCACAAACGCTGGAGTCGCGCCATCGCTTCGAAACCCGTCGAGCTCGACGACGAATCGTGAACGACATCACGCTCAGCTGGCGCCCCGCCAGCACTCACACGTCGGCGCAGATCCGCGCTGCGCTAGTTCGCAACGCCACGATCGACGCTGTCCACGTCCACGTCCACGTCCACGTCTGTCGGTACGACCGTGACCCTGACCGGGCGGGTCCGTTCTTATGGAGAACGCCAGCAGGCCGAGGCTACGGCCTGGGCGTCGCCCGAGTGCTGAATGACATCATGATCGGGCGATGACCTACGGGATCCGCGAGTCATGTCGGCGGTAAATCAGCTCAAGCGGGCTACAACCTAAATCGCACTTCAGCGTCACGCATGCCTTGGGTTGCGAGACGTCTCACGAGCTCAGCGAACCGTGCTGTGTGAGCCGCATCGGTAAATGGCCGCGATTTCGCGTTGCTAGATGTCACTGGTCTACGGACGGTGGGTTGTCGCAAACCGACTCCTGATCCTCTCCCGCGCCGGTTAGTCGCACAGCTCTTTGAGCGGCGCTGTGGAGCAAGCCTGGTTCGATCACGAGGTTGATCGCAATGTGGGTGAGGATGGCGGGGATGATCACGCGGTTTGATGCCACGTAGACCAGAGACAGGAGCACGCCAAGCGCGAAGGTGGAGCAAAGAACGGGCGGCGCGATTCGCCAGCTCCTGGCGAACACTACCCACACACAGTGGACGACCGCGAAGAGCGCCGCCGACAGAACAATCTGCAATAGAAGCGGCGCTCCTTCACTAGCCAGGGCGTCCATGACGACCCGTCGGAAGAACATCTCCTCCAGCACTCCGGAGAGCAGTGCAAGCGGAATCGCGAGGAGGCGGAACCACGATCGTTCGATCGCGATGCTTCGGACGGTCGGAACTGCCCACAGCGTGTACGCGGTATAGACGATCGCAACGAGGATCGCTATAACCCAACCCAGGGCCGGGACCGCGGACGCCTGCCCCATTGACTCCACGAACCGAGCCGGGTCGGGAAGGATCCAGGCCGACAGCCCGACGACGAAGGAACCGATGACCGCTCCCGCCAGCAGCGTGGTCCGTCGCCGTGAGATCGCGTCATTCATGATGAACCTTTCTCGGACTCGTTGTCTGCCAACCTGTCGGCTCGAGCCGTCAGTGGATGCCGTGCGCCTAAATCACGGAGATACAGCTGCACGTGTTCGCGTAAGGCAGGGGGTGAGAAAAGAACGGGACGGGAGAGGGCGTTAAGAGCGAGACCGTCGATGAAGGCACGCAACCTGACCGCCTCACCAGGGCGATCGCGCCCGGTGATCACCTCGACGCTCCATCGAGCAAGGTGGTCCAGCCCGTCCTCCGCGTCGTCGAGCACCTTTCGATGCAGTGCACCCCGCAAGCCCACCAGCGCGCTGAACCAGACGTGTGCTTCTACTCGTCGGGCATCGTCGAAGGGCAGAACACTGCACAGAGCCTCCTCGACCTGCTCCCCGAGGGTGCCTGTCGGACCTTCGGTGTCGATCCTGACCTGCTGTTCCTTGATCGCCAGCTGCAGAGCGTGAGAAATGAGATCTTCCCGCGTCGCGAAAAAATACTGCAGCGTCGACGGGGGAATGCCCGCACGCTCTGCGACGGATCGGACGCTGAGCCCCAAGAGGCCGTCATCGTTAAGGACCGCCCAGACTGCTCGTCCGATGGAATCGCGCTTTTCCTCATGGTCCACACGCTTAGGCATCCCAACCCCTTCGCCGTACATTCGTACGGGCAAGGCTAGTAGATACGGTCGCTTGCTCGCTAGGGGTGGTCCTGTCCCAGAGGCGATCGTCCCTGAGAGACCCGTAGCGCGATGAGTGTGAGGGGGAGATGCTGGCGCGACCACCTCCGGCTTGTAACGCATGGGTTGCGAGACGTCTCGTCGCGACCGCCCGGCGTGGCCCGCCATGGAAGGCGTCGTGGCGCCGTGTGCGTCTCGCAGTCATGTCTTGCAGGTACCGGGGCTGAGAAGTGTCTCGGCGGTTGGATGCGAGACAGGTAGCGTCACGTTCGGCAGCGGGGGAGTGCTGGGCACGCTGCGGTTCAGTACATGAGCTGGCTCTTGCGGTAGTGCGGCGGCTGCACAGCCTTGTGTCTGCCGAGGTCCGTCGCAAGTTCCTTCGGCCGCTTCTTGTTGCTCCAGATTAGGAGGTACCAGGTCTCACCGAGATCGTCGTCGGCTTGCCGATCGACGATCGCTGTCACGGTGTAGAGGTGCTGGCGGTACTCCGCGATGTGGGACTTCTTCTCGCCCGCATCCTTCGTGGCGTCGCGCGCCTTCAAAGCGTCGAGGGCGGCGCCGATGCCGGACTCGAGGGCGGCGATGCGCTCGGACTGGTCTTGGAAGGTCACAGCAGTCATCCTCGTCTGCTGACGCCGTGCAGCGCGAGCGCTGGCCCAGGGGACGGCTGCGTCACTCGGTTGCGGGCTCGTCGACGCGGGGGAGCGTCAGTGTGGTCGAGTCCTTCGCTGAGGACCGCTCGACCGCCCGGTACACGGTCCTCTATCGGACGGGCTGTCGGGAGCGGACCGGGTGTGTCAAAGTCATGTCATGCCTGGCGAGTTGGAGATCGATCGCGAAGGCGATAATGAGCGGCGCCGAAGTGGCCGCTTGTCCACCGATCAGTCGATGACCCTCATGGGAGTCGCCGTGGTCGTGTCAGCTGGGGTCCAGGCGTTCTCGAGCTTCGAGCTCCTGGGTCGACTAGGGCTATTCGGGCTCGTGTTCTTGCTGGTGTTCCTCGTCGGCGCGACGATCATTCGCCGGCGCAACTCGCGTGTGGAGCGAGACCGCTCCTGAGACCTCGGCGTCCGGGGAGGATCCCTTGGTGAGACGCGACTCCGGGGGTCTCACCAGGCGAGAGCACGGCCGTGTCGTACGGGGTGCAGGAGCGTACCTGCCTTCGATCGTCGGACAGTCGGCATGCAAGGCTGGTGCCATGAGTAAGCCCGAGGACGCAGATGCGTCTGGATCGTTCATGCGCTCCCAGTACTTCTACTTCCTCGTCGCTGGGATCGTGGCCATCGTCTACGGCGCCATGCACCCGGACCAGCGGGTTCTGCGGTTTGTCGCGGGCGGAGCCTTCGTCCTGATCGGTGGCTTTCTTCTCACGCGCTCGCTTCGTAGGAAGCACTCGGGCAAGAAGGGCTCGGCCTCACGCTTCTAGGCGTTGACCGACATCGGGCAGCGGTCCGGGTAGCCATCCCCTACCGGACTGCTCCTGTCGTGATGCCGAGCATCGATCCGAGCCCGGCTGACAGTACGTGCACGTTGTCTAGGGGGAGCCACCAGCATGTCCAGCGCACGGGATCACCGCAGTGCGCCGGGGTGAGCTCTTGAGCTCCCCAGCGCTCCGCGATGTCGGCGGGGGGCATCCTCATCTCGACGAAGTGGCGGACGGCGATCTCGTCTCGCGTCGGTCTGAGGTCGTACCGATCGACGCCGACCAGACGCACCACCTTGCCATCGCGGCCTGTCTCCTCTGCGAGCTCGCGGAGCGCTGCATCCTCGGGCGTCTCGTCTGCCTCGATGCTGCCGGCAGGCACCTGGACACCCGTGATGGTGAGGGCGATCGCATCGTGGGTGAACACGAGGAGGTGGTCGTGCTCGATCACGTAGCAGACGACCTTGTCGACTTCGCGGGGCATGGCACCACCGTAGAGGGGGCGTCGACCGCCTGGGCGGATCCGCCCAGCGAGAGCGTCCGGGGAGGGATCCCTCTTCGGACGGACACAGCCTGTCAGGCGGTGAAGATGCTGATCGCTAGGAGCCGGAGGCCCCGTGGGCGACCTCTGGGACGAGCTGCACCACGGCCGGATGAAGCCGAACCACTTCGGGCATTAGCGCGACGATCGGCTCGTAGGTCATGAGGTACGCCTGGAAGTTGATCATCCCCAGCAACGCGAGATCTCGATCGTCCAGCGGCTCGTCACGATGTATCCGCGACAACGCAGGGAGAGCATGCATTGACCCCACGATGAGATTCAGGTTCATGTAGGCGTCGTCGTCGCCCACGGCCCACTTGCGCAGCGGGTGATCGCTCGGCCCGGGGTTCACGATCGTTCGACGCGTGCCAACCATGCGACCTCCCCTGTCGCTTTCGACCCTACGGGCAGCGTCCACGCTGACGTACCCCCACTCCGTGCCGGCGGCAGTCACGCCCAGCGCGGTCAGGAGAGGGATCCCCTGTCGGACAGGGCCGAGCGGCCGTCTCGGGCGTCGAGGTGCGCCAGCAGATGCGGGAAACTAGCGCAGCTAGAGTCGTCATCGATCAAAGGAGCACGATGGCGCGCAAGGCAACACAGCTGACCAGCCCCGAGGGGGGCATCGCGTTTGGCATCGTCCTGATTATCTTGTCGGTCGTGATCCTCCTGGTGCCGTCTGACCGAGTCGCTACCCAAGGATCCGCCGGCCTGCTTGGTATTCCCATCTGGATCTTGGGAATCCCACCGCTCTTGGGCGGCATCTGGTTGCTCTACCTGGGCGTCACGCAGGTCAAGAAGAAGAAGTAGGTACGCCACTCACCTCGGCAGGCAGCGTCCGGGAATGGATCCCCTATCGGACGGGGAGGGTCCGCAGAGGAGAGCACGCAGCGACGATGACCGCGGCGGTGAACCCGAGGACCACGGCCAGCAGCGCGGATCCAGTTCCCGCGGTGGACATCAGAGCGCCACCGCCCACGGCTCCTGCGGCGGCGAGCGTGCGGTTCGCGCTGCGCATCGTGCCGTTCATGCGGCCGAGGAGGTCGTCGGGCGTGATGGTCTGGCGGAGGCTCATCTCATTGGCGTTCTCGCTCCCGGCCGCGACGCCCTGGACGGCGAACGCGACGAACAACGTGACCACCGTCGCTGCCGACGCACCGGCATCCACCCCGACCGTCGCGACCGCGATCGCCGCCCAGGCGATCGGATAAGCGGCTCGTGCGGCGATGATCGTCCGGCCAGCACCGAACCGAGCGCCGAGGCGCGGCGCGGCCGTCGCGCCGACGAGCATCGCGACGCCGCCGACGGCGACGATCGCTCCGTAGACGGCTGCGGGGAGCGCGAGCGTGCGCAGCGCGAGGGTCGCGAACACCGTCAGCCCGGCGGCGTTGGCGAGGAACCACAGGTGCGTGGAGACCGCGAGCGGCGCGAGAGCCACGTGCCCGTACGTCCACCGCAGTCCGTCGGCGATCTCCCGGCGCAGCCGCGCACCCGCGGGGCGAGCCGCGGTCTGCTCGACGACGCGGATCCGCGCGATGAGGACGGCGTCGACGAAGTAGCTCACCGCGTCCAACGCGATCGCGATCGGCGCGGTGACGATGCTGACCAGGACGCCGCCGAGAGCCGGACCCGCTGTCTGGGCGGCAGCGTCGCTCTGATCCAAGCGCGCGTTCGCCGTCAGGAGCAGAGGGCGCGGCACGATGCGGGGCAGGAGGGACTGCGTCGCGGCGAAGCCGACGACGGACAGGACGCCGAACACGAACAGCGCCACCGCCGTCACCCAGAGATTCAAGGCTCCCATCATCCAGAGGACGGGGATCGCGCCGAGACAGACGCCACGGCCGACGCTCGACCAGATCAGCAGCGGCTTGCGCGGGAAGCGGTCGACGTACGCGCCGACGATCAGACCGAACAACGCGTACGGGAGGAACTGAGCGGCGTTCACCAGCCCGACCTCGAACGGATTAGCGTCCAGCACGGTCACCACCAGCACCGGGACGGCCACCGCGCTCACCGCCGTGCCGAACGAGGACACCGTCGCGGCGGCCCAGTACGAGCGGAACCCGGGCACTCGACGCAACGCGGTCACGTCGTCACCGTATCGAGAGCCGCCCCCTCTGCGCGCGCGTGACGGGAGGATCGGGCCCGAGGTCGACAGGATGAGTGCATGACCGTGGACCCCGGAACGCCCGAAGGGCAGAGACGCACCCGTCGAGGACTGCGTGTCGGACGCGCCTCGTCGATGAGCGTCGGAGCTCTCGGGCTCCTGCTCGTGACGGCCATCCGCGAGCAGACGGTCGCGCTCTGGGTCACGTGGGCCGTGGTGCTCGTGGTGATCGTCGCCGCCTTCGTCTTCGAGTTCCGACGCGAGCGTGCGCGCCGCCGCCGGGACGGCACGCCACTCAGCTGATTCGCTGCGGAATCGCCGGCCGCGAAGACACGACGGCAGTCGAGATGGGGCATCGCTGCGGTCCGGTAGGGGATCGCTCGCCGGACCAGCAGGCGGGGGTGGGGCGAGCGGCCTTATTGCGGGCCTTCGTCGCGCGCATCCGACGACGGATAGGCGGCCCGTCGCCAGCGGAAGAGGATGATGCCGCAGACGACTGCGAGGACGAAGGCTGGAACGGCGATGACCAGCCGTCCGTTGCTTCCGAAGATGAGAGCCGTGATGACTAGTAGCCCGATGAAGCTCGACAGGACGTGGAACTTGACGGGCAAGTCTTCTCCTCGGGATCTGCGGCACGAAAACTTCGCGTTGGGGCTAACAGTAGAGCCGCGAGGGGAAGCCCCTGGCGACGTCAGAGGAGTCCGGACGGGAATTCCTGCCCGGACCACAGAGAACGTGGGCAGCCGCGTTACCGGCTCTTCCCGCAGTCGACGCGTAGCGGACCTACTCGCCGCGCTTCTCGCGGCGGCGCTGCAAGACGGCGAGCACGAGCGCGAACGATGCAAGGACGACCAAGAAGACGGCAACTCCCCAGATTGGCAAGCCGAACCCTCGCCGCGCCGGCTCGTCCGAACCTGGAAGGAAGATGCCCACGATGCCGGCCACCAGCAGAACGGAGAAGAAGATGATGGCGTGCCGTGCCGATTTCCAATGGTTGGTCGTCAACAGCCACTTCATGAGTTCCGCCTTCCGATGCGCCTAACCCGAACCTAGGGGATCGTGCAGTCGGCACGGAGGCGCCAGCCTGCTCCGCCCCACTCGCTGGGGTGTCCGGCAGGGGATCGGCTGGTGAGACGGTTTCCGCGGGGTGCGGCGGGTCCGAATCCGCCCGCCGAACGCCCTCAGGGGGTCAGGCTGCGATCTCGTCCAGTTCGGCGACGTCCTCAGGAGAGAGCGCGAGTGCGGCGCCGGTGATGTTCTCGCGCAGGTGTGCCACGGAGGAGGTGCCCGGGATGAGAGGGATGTTCGGGGAGCGCTGCAGCAGCCAGGCGAGCGCGACGGACATCGGGGTCGCGTCGAGCCGGGTGGCGACAGCGGAGAGCGCGTCGGACTGCAGGGGGGTGAAGCCGACGAGCGGGAAGAACGGGATGTACGCGATTCGGTCGGCTGCTAGCTGGTCGATCAGTGCGTCGTCCCCCCGGTGGGCGAGGTTGTACATGTTCTGCACCGACACGATCGGGGCGATCGACCGTGCCTCGGCGACCTGGTCGGCGGTGGCGTTGCTGACGCCGAGGTGCCGGATCATGCCCTGACGTTGCAGGTCGACGAGCGTCTCGAACGCTTCGGCAATCCGCTCCGGGACCGGTCCGTCCGCGTCGCCGAGCCGCAGGTGCACGAGGTCGAGGGCGTCGATGCCGAGGGTCTCGAGGTTGTCGTCGATCTGCGCGCGTAGCTCGTCGGGCTTCCGTGCGGACGGCCAGCCTCCCTGCGCATCGCGGCGCCCCCCCCGGCCTTGGTCGCGATGAGCAGATCGTCGGCGTACGGGTGGAGCGGTTCGCGGATGAGCTCGTTGACGACTCGCGGCCCGTAGGTCTCGGCGGTGTCGATGTGGGTGATGCCGCTGGCGGCGGCGTGCTGCAGGACGGCGATGGCGGCGTCGTGATCCTTGGGCGGGCCGACGACCCAGGGGCCAGCCAGCTGCATGCCGCCGTATCCCAAGCGAGTCACGGTGCGGTCGCCGAGGGTCCAGGTGCCGCCGGGCAGTTCGGGAGTGGTGGTGCTCATCAGGTGCCTTTCAGGGCTTGTGGGATGGGGTGCCGTGCTCCACCCTGGAGGGGCCACTATCCGAACGGAAGTAGGCACCTTAAAGTGCGTAGATACCCAGGAGGTCGTGATGGTCACGATGACCGCTACCGAAGAGAAGGCGTCCGCGAAGGCGCAGTACAACGCGTTCCTGGCGGCGTGCCCGAGTCAGCAACTCCTCGCCCGGGTCTCCGGCAAGTGGGTGACCCTCGTCCTCTCGGCCCTGGGGAGCGGTCCCGACTGCGATGGGGAGCCGCGGCCCATGCGGTACTCCGAGCTCGGCCGGGTCCTCGCGGGAGTCAGTCCGAAGATGTTGTCGCAGACGCTGCGGTCCCTCGAGCGGGACGGTCTGATCACGCGCACCGCGACCGCGACGGTTCCCGTCACCGTGACGTACGAGCTCACGGAGCTCGGGCTCTCCCTGCACCAGACGGTGCGGCAGCTCAAGCTCTGGTCCGAGACGCACCGCGATGAGGTCGCAGCGCACCAGGATCGGTTCGACACCGTCCGGTAGAGGATCCCCATGCGGAACGGCACAGCGCACGCGGCTCAGCCGGGCACTGCGGCCGGAAGGGCGGCCTCGTTCTCCGTGAGCCATGCCTGACGGCGGAGGATGACGTCGCCCAAGCCCTCATCCCACAGGAGGGTCGCGGGACCGGCCGATGCCGGGCGATCGGACTCGGCGAGTGCCCGTGTGGGGAGTCCCACCTGCTCCGCCGCATCGTCGTAGCGCCGCGGCGAGCGCGGGGATGCGGGTCCGTCGGCGCACGGACCGGCCCGTGTCCGCTGTCCGGGGTGGGGAGCGTCCTCCGATCGCCGACGAGCGGCGCCAGGCTCAGGCGGACTCAGCTGCAGGCGCACCCGCATCGTCGAAGCGCCGCCGGTGGTCGGCGATCACGTGCTGGTGCTCGCCCACCCAGTCGCCGACCACGGAGGCGACGCCCTGCAGGGAGTGCCCGAGGTCGGTGACCTCGTACTCGACCCGTGGCGGCACCTCGGCGTAGACGGTGCGCGTCACCAGGCCGTCGCGTTCGAGGGCGCGCAGGGTGACGGTCAGCATGCGGCGCGAGATCCCCGGGATCATGTCGGCGATCTCGGTGAAGCGCTTGCGGTCCGGTCCGAGGACGCCGATGACCAGCAGCGTCCACTTGTCGCCGATGCGGGACAGCAGCGACCGGAAGAGCTCCGGGTCCTCCCCCGAGCAGAGCGCGCGCATCTGCGGCATGGACTCCGCGAGCCTGTCGTGCAGGGCCCGGTCGCGGGCGTCGAGGGACATCGGCGCTCCTTGGGTGACCGCGAGGTAACGGGGGCTCGCTTGAGGTAACGGGATCCCAGCGTACATAGTCACTGAACGTAACCAAGCCCTCTGAAGGAGAAGCATGACCCTGTTCCGTCTCGACGCCAGCATCCGCATCGACGGCTCGACGAGCCGCGCCCTCGGCGACATCGTCGAACGCGAGTGGCGCGCCGGCCACCCCCACGCGGAGATCACGCGTCGCCACCTCGGCTCCGACCCCATCCCGTCCACGTCCTGGTCGGACGCGGTCGCCGGATCCATGACGCCCGCCGACGCGCGCACCCCCGAGCAGCAGGCCGCCGCGGCTCTCGCTGCGACGCTGACCGACGAGCTCGTCGGGGCCGACGCCCTGCTCTTCGCCGTGCCGCTCTACAACTTCGGCGTCTCCCAGCACTTCAAGACGTACGTCGACCTCGTGCTCACCGACCCCCGCATGGCTCCCGGCCAGCCCTCCGCCATCGCCGGCACACCCGCCGTGCTCGTCACCGTGCAGGGCGGCAACTACGCGGCCGGGACCCCGCGCGAGGGCTGGGACCACGCGACCGCCTGGATGCGCCGCATCCTCGAGGACGTCTGGCAGCTCGACGTGGAGGTCGTCACGCGCGAGTTCACGCTCGTCGGGGTGAACCCCGCGCTGGACCAGTTCGCGGACATCGCCGCCGAGCTCCGGACGCTCGCCGAGACGCGCGCCGGGGATCACGGGCGCAGCCTCGCGACGCGCATGGCGAGCTGAGGCGAGCCCGGCTCAGGCCGGCGGCCGCCGCGGGTGCGTCATCCCGTACACCGCGGCCTGCGTGCGCCGCTCGACGCCGATCTTCTCCAGCAGCCCGGAGACGTAGTTCTTCACGGTCTTCTCCGCGAGGCCGAGGCGCTCGCCGATCTGCCGGTTGGTGAGGCCCTCCGTGATGAGCGCGAGGATCTGGCCCTCGCGGAGCGTCAGGCGCGGCTCGTCGGCGGGGGCGGCGGGCACGAGGATCCGGGCGCGGGCCCGCCGCACCACCTCGCGGTCCATGAGCTGGCCGCCCGCGGCGACCCGGCGGATCGCGTCGACGAGGCCGGCGCCGCGGATGTCCTTGAGCAGCCAGCCCTGCGCCCCGGCGAGCACGGCGGCCTCGAGCGCGGAGTCGTCGTCGAACGCCGTGAGCATGATGCACGGCAGGTCCGGGTGGAGCGAGCGGATGCGGCGGCAGGCGTCCACGCCGGATCCGTCGGGCAGCCGCACGTCGAGCACCACGACGTCGGGCCGGGTCGCGGCCACGCGCGCGACCGCGTCGCGCACGGTGCCGGCCTCGCCGACCACCTCGAGGTCGGCCTCGCGCTCGATCACGTCGGCGATGCCGCGGCGCACGAGCTCGTGGTCGTCGAGCAGGAACACGCGGGTCATCGGATCCCTCCTGCCGCGCCGGGCACGCTCCACGTGAGCACGGCGCCGCCGCCCTCCTGCGGGGCGAGCGAGCTGGATCCGCCGAGCGCCACCGCCCGCGACTCCAGGTTCGCGATGCCGCTGGCGCGCGTGCGGCCGTCCGGCCCGCGGCCGTCGTCGGAGATCCGCACGGTCGTCGCGTCGGCGGCGCAGCCCACCTCGACCACGACCGAGGTCGCGTCGGCGTGCCGCACGGCGTTGGCGAGGCCCTCGCGCACCACGGCCTCCACGTCGTCGAGCAGGTCGCCCGCGACCACCTCGTCGACGTGCCCGTGGAACACGATGCGCGGCGGGGTCGGGAACGACCCCGCGACCTCGCTCACGACGTCGAGCAGCCGGTGGCGGGCGCCGGCGACGCGCGGCTGGCTGGCGCGCAGCGCGAAGACGGAGGTGCGGATCTCGGCGATCGCGTCGTCGAGCAGCGTCTGCACCGCCTCGATCCGGGCGTGCACCGAGGGCGCGACCGCGTGCACGTCCATGCCGTTCAGCGAGAGGCCGGCGGCGAACAGGCGCTGGATCACGTTGTCGTGCAGGTCGCGGGCGATGCGCCCGCGGTCCTCCAGCAGGGCGACGCGCTCGCGGGCCGCCCGCGCGCCGCGGAGCTCGAGGGCGACGCTGGCGTGGGCGGCGAAGTCGGCGACGAGGTCGAGGTCGAGGTCCACAAAGCGCGCGGATCCGGGGGCGCGCGCCACGAGGAGCGCCGCGTCGAGGCCGCCGGGCCGGGCGAGCGGCACGGTGATCGCGCTGCCGGTGGAGCCCTCGCCGTCGGGGGATCCGGGGTGCGCGACCCCCAGCGCGAGCGCCGGCAGGCCCGACGCGATGACGCCGGCGGCCGGCGTCTCCTCCGCGCTGAACACGCGGCCGACGTAGGCACGCGCGTCCTCGCCCCAGGCGTCCTCGGTCGCGAACGCGCCGGACGGCGTGCGGGCGACGACCGCCACCACGGCGGCGTCGGTCAGGCGGATCACGGACGACGCGATGAGCCCGAGCGGGTCGTCGCCGTCCTCGTCGAGCAGCGCCGACGCGATCTCCGCCTGCGCGAGCGCCCAGCCCTGCCGCCGCTCGGACTCGCCGAACAGGCGCGCGTTGTCGATGGCCACGCCCGCGGCGGCCGCGAGCGACATGAGCAGCTCCTCGTCCTCCGGGCTGAACGGGCCGTCGGCGCGGTCGGTGAGGTAGAGGTTGCCGTAGACCTCGTCGCGCACGCGGATCGGGACGCCGAGGAAGGAGTCCATCGGCGGGTGGTGCGCGGGGAAGCCGGCGGAGCGCGGGTCGTCGGCGAGGTGCTCGCGGCGCACCGGCTGCGGGTCGTCGATGAGCGCGCCGAGCAGGCCGAGCCCGCGCGGCAGGTGGCCGATGCGCGTGGCGAGGTCGGTGTCGATGCCGACGTGGATGAACTGCTCGAGCCGCCCGTCCGGCCCGATGACGCCGAGGGCGCCGTAGCGCGCGCCGACGAGGTCCACCGCGGCCTGCGCGATGCGCCGCAGCACGTCCTCGAGGTCGAGGTCCTCGGCGATGGCGCGCGTGGCGGCGAGCAGGTTCCGCAGGCGGCCCTGCGACTGGAGGACGTCGCCCGCCTTCTCGACGAGGTCGGCGATGGACCTCTCCAGCGCGGAGCGGGGCAGGTCGGGGAAGCCCATGGGCGGGTCGGTGCGCACGTGCATCCTCTTCCCCGGACCGGCGGTCCACGGGACCTCCGGCCCTACGTCACCCGGCCGGGCCGCGCGACGCTCGAAACCTAGCACCCGCTAGGCGGAGGAGGACCACGGTGGACGAGACGACGACAGCCCGGACGATGCCCGGGGGCCGGTGCGTCGTGGGCTTCGACGGGTCCACCGCGAGCGTCACGGCGCTCGGCTGGGCCGTGGCCCGGGCGATCCGCGCGGGCCACGAGGTGCAGCTGGTCGGCGTCGTCGACGACGACGCGGGCGCGATGGGCGCCGCCTACGCGCAGCAGAGCGCGCACGACCTGGGCGCCCTGCTCTCGTCGACGGCCGCCCGCGTGGCGGCCGCGCATCCGGGGCTCGCCGTCACCACGCGCCTCGTCACCGGTCCCGTCGCCCCCGCGCTCGCCGCGGCCGCGCGCCCGCGGGACGTGCTCGTCGTCGGATCCGACAAGACCGGCTACGCCCGCGGCCGCCTCTACGGCGTGCGCAGCGTGCAGCTCGCCTCCCTCGTGCCCGGCCCGCTCGTGGTCGTGCCGTCCGCCGACCTCCGGCTCCGCGACGGCGTCGTCGTGGCGCTCGACGGCACGGCGACCTCCGACGCGCTCGCCCGCGCGGGCGCCGCGGAGGCGTCCGCCGCCGGTTCCCGCGTGAGCATCGTGCACGCCGTGCCGCAGGACGGCGGCGCCGACGCGCGCCACCTGGGCGACGAGGTGCTGCACCGGGCGCTCGAGGTGGCGCACGAGGTGGATCCCGGCCTCGAGGTCACCCGTCACCTCACCTCCCGCCGCCCCGCCGAGGCGATCCTCAACCTGGCCCGCGACCGCGCGCTCCTCGTGATCGGCCGCTCGCGCCGCACGCCGTCGCCCGGCATCGGCGGCACCCTCCACGAGGTGCTCCTCAACGCGAACGTGCCCGTGATGATCCTGCCGGGCACCCCGACCCCGAAGACCGACCCGAGCACGACCGAGACCGAAGAGGCCTGACCATGAGCACGCGAGAGAACAGCAAGCTGACCGTCGTCGGAGCCGGGAGCGTGGGCGCGAGCGTCGCGTACGCGGCCCTCATCCGCGGATCCGCCCGGCACGTCGCGCTCTACGACATCGCCGCCGACCGCGTCGAGGCCGAGGTGCTCGACCTCGCGCACGGCACGCAGTTCACGGGCGCGAGCGAGATCAGCGGCGGATCCGACCTGCGGGTCGCGGAGGGATCCCACGTCGTCGTCATCACGGCCGGCGCCAAGCAGCGGCCCGGCCAGTCGCGCACCGACCTCGCGGGCGTCAACGCGGGGATCGTCGAGGCGATGATGCCCGGCCTCCTCGAGGTCGCGCCCGACGCCGTCTACCTCCTCGTCACGAACCCGTGCGACGTCATGACGGTCATCGCCTCCCGCGTCTCGGGCCTGCCGCGCTCGCGCGTCTTCTCCTCCGGCACCGTGCTCGACACCTCGCGGCTCCGCTGGGAGCTCGCGCGCCGCGCCGGCGTCTCCACCAGCAGCGTGCACGCGCACATCGTCGGCGAGCACGGCGACACCGAGTTCGCGCTCTGGGACGAGGCGATGATCGGCACCGTCCCGATCCTCGAGTGGGAGTCCGAGGGGCACCCGCGCATGACGGTCGACGAGCTCGAGCTGATCGCCGTCGACGTGCGCGACGCCGCCTACCGGGTGATCCGCGGCAAGGGCGCGACGAACCACGCCATCGGGCTGTCGAGCGCGCGCATCGCGGAGGCGATCCTCCAGGACCAGCGGGCCGTGCTGCCCGTGAGCACCGTGCTCGACGACTTCCACGGGATCGACGGCATCGCGCTGTCCGTGCCGTCGATCGTCGGCGCGCACGGCGCGACCCCGATCCGGAACACGCCGTTCTCGGCCGCCGAGCTCGCGAAGCTGGCCGTCTCGGCCGAGGCGCTCACCGCCGTGCTCGCGACCGTGGGGGCCTGAACGCCATGTGGACGCAGGATCCGGATCCGTTCGGCCTCCCGTGGCTCTCGGCGCTCGTCGCCGCGATCCCGATCCTCGTGTTCCTCTTCTGCCTGGTGGTGGTGAAGCTCACCGGGCTGCAGGCCGCGGGCATCGCGCTCGTGGCCGAGGCGGTGGTGGCGCTCGCCGTGTTCGGCATGCCGGTCCCGGCGCTCGCGGGCGCGGGCCTCCTCGGCCTCCTCAGCGCGATCTGGCCGATCGCGTACATCATCCTCATGGCCGTGTGGCTCTACCGGCTGGCGGTCGCGAGCGGGAAGTTCGACGTCATCCGCGCGTCCATCGCCGCGATCTCGCCCGACCAGCGGATCCAGGTGCTCCTCATCAGCTTCTGCTTCGGCGCGTTCCTCGAGGGCGTCGCCGGGTTCGGCGTGCCCATCGCGATCTGCGCGGCCATGCTCGTGACGCTCGGCTTCCGGCCGGTGCGCGCGGCCATGATCAGCCTGGTCGCCAACTTCGCGGCGGGTGCGTACGGCGCCGTCGGCATCCCCGTCATCGTGGGCGCGCAGGTCGGCGGGATCGACGTGATGGACCTCTCGCGCGACCTCGCGCTCATCCTCCAGCCGGTCACGCTCCTCATCCCGTTCCTGCTCGTCGTGATCCTCGACGGGTTCCGCGGCCTCCGCGAGACCTGGCCGGCGACGCTCGTCGTGACCCTCGTCTTCAGCGGCACGCAGGCGGCCGTGCTCCTCTTCCTCGGACCCGAGCTCGCCGCGATCCTGCCGGGGCTCCTCGGGATGGTGGCGCTCGCCGCGCTGCGGCTCGTCTGGCAGCCGCGGCACACCTTCGTCGAGGGGGAGCCGCGCGTCGCCGCGAGCCCGCCCGTCGGGGGAGGCGCCGGCCGGGCCGGGGGATCCACCGCGACCGCGACGCTCACCGCGCCGGTCGCGACGGTGCCCGCAATCGCACCCGTCCGCCACACGCCCCGCGAGGTGCTCGCCGCGTGGAGCCCGTTCTACGTGCTCACCGTGCTCGTCTTCGTGTGGAGCACGCCGGCGTTCAAGGCGCTCTCCGCGCCCGGCGGCCCGCTCGCCTGGGCGGTCGTCACGGTGCCGATGCCCGGCGTCACCGGGCGGATCACCACCGCGGGCGGCGCGGTCGTCGCCAACGCGTGGAGCTGGACGCCCCTCGGCGCGACCGGCACCGCGATCCTCCTGGCCGTCGTGATCACCGCCCTCACCTCCCGCGCGCTCACCCGCCCCGTGGTGCTCGCGCAGCTGCGCAGCACGTGGCGCGACCTGTGGAAGGCGCTCGTGCTCATCGCCGCGATCCTCGTGCTCGCCCAGATCGCGAACCTCTCGGGCGGATCCGCGGGCATCGGCGGCGCCCTCGCGGGAGCCGGCGTCTGGTTCCCGCTGCTCGCACCCGTGATCGGCTGGGTCGGCGTCTTCCTCACCGGTTCGGTCGTGAACGCCAACACCCTGTTCGCGCAGCTGCAGGCCACGACGGCCGGGCGGATCGGCGTGGACGCGACGCTGCTCGTCGGCGCGAGCACCGCGGGCGGCGCGGCGGCGAAGGTCATCTCGCCGCAGTCGATCGCGATCGCGGCCGGCGCGGTGGGCCTGTCCGGCCGGGAGGGCGAGATCCTGCGGGCGTCCATCGGCTACAGCCTCGGGATCCTTGTGGTGCTCAGCCTCTGGACCTTCGGGCTCTCGCAGCTGCTGCCGGGCTAAGGCGGGCGGGCGGGCGGGCGGCGCCGGGCGGGCGGCGACCGCGTCCGCCCGGCCGCGACCGCGGGACCAAGGGCCCTGCCCGGGCGGCGGGCGCGGATCCAGCATGGGGCCATGACATCGCCCGCCACGTCCCCCGCCGACGCACCCCGCCCCGGACCCCGCCCGGTGCGCCCGGTCGTCGATCCCACGGCCGAGCCCGTGCCCGCCGCGCAGCAGCCCGCGATCCCCGCCGGCAGCGTCGTCGTCGGCCACGACGGATCCGCCGCGGCGCAGGCCGCGCTCGACCAGGCGCTCGAGCTGGCCGCCGCGCTCGCCGCGCCGGTGGTCGTCGTGCGGACGTGGTCCATCGACACGGCGCCGCCCGGGGCCGTGTTCCACGACGGCTTCGCGGCGTCGTTCGCCGAGATCGGCGAGACCGTCGAGGAGCGGCTGCGGGCCGACACCGCGTCGAGCGCGCGCCGCCACCCCGAGCTCGACGTGCACCTGCGGAGCGTGCTCAGCCAGCCCGCCGAGACGCTCATCGCCCTGTCGCACGACGCCCGGATGCTCGTGGTCGGCTCACGCGGGCTCGGCGGCTTCGCCGGGATGCTGCTCGGCTCGGTGAGCGACCGCTGCGTGCGGCACGCCCGCTGCCCGGTCCTCGTCGTGCCGCGCACGCGCGATCCGCGCGGGTGACCGCGACCGCCGATCCGCCGGGACCTCCGCCTCTACGCCGACGGCTCGCCGGGGGCGAGCCTGGTCGTGTCGCCGCACCGGCGGCCCGTCCGCAGAGGAGCCCCCATGTCCGCCCGCACCCCCGCCTCGCCGCGCGTCTCCCCCGACCGCGAGCGCGCCGTCGTCATCTCGGCCTCGGCGACCGCCCTCGAGCACCACGCCCCGAGGAGCACCCGCGAGCACCTGGCGCGGCTCGCCGCCGAGTCGTACGACGCGATCGTCGCCCCGGGCATCACGGTCCACGACTACCTGCGGAACCTCGTCGTGCACCGCGTGCGCGGCCGGCTCGACGAGGAGCGGGCGCAGGCGGAGGCGGCGCGCCCGAGGGTCGAGCAGCGGGACACGCGTCGCGTCGTCGTCGGCTTCGACGGATCGCCCGCGTCCGAGTCGGCCCTGGATCGCGCGATCCTCATCGCGGGCTCGCTGGGCGTGCCCGTGCGGGTCGTCGTGGCCTGGCACCACCCCGTGTCCTCCGGGCAGTTCCCGCTCTCCGGGGATCCCGGCGCCGACGCGCGGCGGCTCCTCGACGGCACCCTCGCCGCGCGCTCCGGCACCGAGCCGCCGACGCGGATCACCGGAGCGGCCGTCGAGGGCCTCCCCGCGCGCGTGCTCGTCGCCGAGAGCCGCGACGCGCAGATGCTCGTCGTCGGCAGCCGCGGGCACGGCGGATTCGCGGGCCTGCTGCTCGGGTCGGTCAGCGCCGCGTGCGCGGAGCGGGCCGAGTGCCCGGTGCTCGTGATGCACGCGCCGCGGGTGGAGCACGAGGATCCCGTGAGCGCGGGCGCCGAGGCCCTGGGCGACGGCAGCCGGGCGTCGGACGCGCCCGCGTGGGCCGGTGCCTGACGGGTCGACGCGCCGATCGACGCGCCGCCCGGATCCGCTCAGCCGATCCCGAGGTCGAGCTCCGGCTCGGGATCCGCCGCCTCGGCGGCCGCGGCCGGCACCAGCGCGACGACGATGCGCACGCCGTGCCCCGCGGGATCCACGCGCAGCGTCACCGTGCGGCCCATGAGCGCGTCCGCCTCCGCGACGCCGTCCCGGAGGGCGACCTCCACGGTGATGCGCTCCAGCGCCCGCGACAGGGCGCGACCCCAGTCGGCCGCGTGCGGGCTCGAGGAGAGCGCGACGACGCGCTCGCCGTCGGACCCCGCCTCGGCCGGGTCGGCGGGCACGGGCGTCGGGTCGTCCCCGAGGCCCGTGATCGGCGCGGTGACGACCGGCGGCGCGTCCTCCACCCCCGGCACCACCCCCGCCGCGACGCTCATGCGATGCCCGCCGTGACGCGGGGCGGCGCCGGGACCGGGGCGGCGGGCTCGTCGTGCATCACCAGCACCGGGCAGGCGGCGTGCTCCGCGACGGCCGAGCTCACGGATCCGAGCAGCAGGCCCACGAAGCCGCCGTGCCCCCGGCTGCCCACGACGAGCATCTGCGCCTCGCGGCTGAGGCGGATGAGCACGCTGGCAGCGCCGCCCTCGTGCAGCTCGGTCGTGAACCACGCGGGCACGTCGGCGCCGAAGCGGGCGCGGACGGCGTCGGCGACCATGGCGCGCGCGAACTCCTCCGGCGACCAGTCGACGATGCCGAAGCCGCTGTACTGCACGGGCATCTGCCACGCGGCGACGAGCCGCAGCGGGGCGTCGAGGGCCCGGGCCATGACGATGGCGCGGTCGAGCGCCACGAGCGCGGCGGGGGATCCGTCGAAGCCGACGAGGAGGGGGCGCGAGTCGCGCGGGGCGGTGGTGTCCAGGGGGGAGGTCATGCGCGACGGTAGCCCCGCGGCCGACGCGCGCGGCAGGGCCGAAGGTCCCCACGGGTGCGCGCCGGCCCCGCATCACCCGCCCAGCGCCATCACGTACCGCCGGCACACGTGCACGCGCCGGAACCGCGCCCGCATCTCGGCCTCGCGCTCGATCGGCGCGTGCAGGAACGCGAGCACGGGCCGGCCGAGGCCGTCGGGCGTCGTGAAGCCCGTCGTGTCGTCGCCGTCGCTCACGAAGACGTGCAGGTAGCGGGTGCCCTCGACGAAGCCGACCCGGCGGTACCAGGCGTTCGCGGCGGGATCCTCGCGGGTCCAGGCGTCGAGCTCGGTCGCGCCGGTCGCGGCGACGAGCGGGAGCGCGGCCCGGAGCAGCGCCGAGGCGATCCCGCGGCCCTGGTGGTCGGGGTGGACGGCGACGGTTTCGATCGTGGCGAGGGCGCCCTCGACGCCGGCGTCGAGGATCCCGACGATCGTGCCGTCGGTGTCCTCGGCGACGAGCGCGACGGGCGGCTCGGCGGGTTCCGGCCGGCGGGGCAGGACGTCGTCGAAGTACTGCGAGCCGAGGAAGGAGAGCGCGCGGCAGCGGATCCAGCCGGGCTCGTCGGCGGGGGAGTAGGCGCGGATGGTGGGCGCGGGGTGCGCGGGCATGCGGGGTCCTGTCGTCGAGGCGCGCCGGGCCGAGCGGCCGGGCGCGGGTGGAGGGGGAGCGGGGCGGGCGCTCATCTCGACGACATGCGTCCACCGTGCCGGACTGGGTGATCCCCCCGCAAGGCCTGCTGCGGATCCGCGTGGCTCAGCCGAAGACGTACGACGCGAAGTCCGCGGGCACCGTCTCCCGCTGCCAGGCCAGCTCCGCTACGAGCGCCTCGCCCGTCAGCGCCTTCCGCGTGTACCGCGGGATCTCGCGGCCGTGGGCGGCCATGTGGGCCACGGCCGCGGCCTGGCCGACGGCTCGCGCGACGGCGGTCGCCTCCGGGGACACGGCGTCGCGGGCCGCGGCATGGCCCGCGAAGGCCAGGGTGCGCATCGCGCCGACGCCCAGCGCTCCGTCCGCGAACGCCGCCGCCCCGGCGATGGCGTCGTCCAGCCGGCCGTCGTCCGGGCGCTCGGCGGAGAAGACCGGCAGGAGCCGCGCCCCGCATGCGGCCGCCCAGACGATGAGCCGCCGACGCTCGCCCTCGGAGAGCGTCAGGTCGGCGGCGTCGATCACGCGTCCAGCGTTCCACACGGGCCCCGCTTGCCGCGGTGTCCGCCCGGATCCCGGCCCCTCGCGTCGCGGGCGCGGCGCGGCGGGCGCAGGATGGATCCATGACGTCCCTCCCCGTGACCGACCTCGCCGCCGAGCTCCGCCAGGTGCACGACCACTGGACCCCGCGGGTCGTGGGGCGGGTGAACGACCAGTACGTGAAGGTCGCGAAGCTGCTCGGCGAGCTGACCTGGCACGCGCACGAGGAGGAGGACGAGATGTTCCTCGTCGTCTCGGGCCGGCTCCGGATCCAGCTGCCCGACGACCAGGAGGTCGTGCTCGGACCCGGGCAGTTCCACGTGGTCCCGCGGGGCGTGCAGCACAACCCCGTCGCGGACGAGGAGGTGGAGATCGTCCTGATCGAGACCGTCACCACCGCGCACACCGGCGACGTGATCGTGCCCGGCACCGTCCCGGTCGAGCGGCAGGTGGGCGGGTTCCGCTGACGCGCGCCGCCGTCCGGCGTCAGCCCAGCCCGCGCCCCATCTGGAGCCGCCGCCCGACGAGGTCGAGTCCGAGCCGCGCCTCGGTCGCCACGAGATCCCGGTGGAACGGCGTGGCCGGCTCCTCCTCGACGAACCCGGCGCGGGCGTAGGCGGGCGCGTTCCACGGCACGTCGGCGAAGGTGCGCAGCGTGATGCGGCCGTGCCCGCGCCGCCGGGCCTCGCCGGCCGCCGCCTCGACGAGCGCGCCGCCGTGCCCGCGGCGCCCGTGCTCGGGCGGCACCGCGACCTGCTCGAGGTGCGCGATGCCGTCGACCTCGAGGACGTGCGCGAAGCCGACGAGCGCGTCGTCGTCCGCATCCGCGTCCTCCGCCACCAGCAGGAACCCGGGCTCGGCGGCCCGCTCCGCCCCCGTCGGCGCGGGCCACCACTCGGCCGGGCGCAGCAGCTCGACGAGGATCCGGTCGGCCCGGTCCTCGATCCCCTGCAGCGCGGCGAGGTCGGCGGCGACGGCGGGGCGGATCCGGGTGGGCATGCCGCGATCGTACGCAGGCGCGGGCCATCCCGGGGCGCTCGCCGCGGTCAGCCCAGCACGCGCCCGGCCGCCGCGAGCAGCACGTCGAGCAGTTCCGTCAGCTCCGCCTGCGCGTGATCCGCGGCCTCGTCCGGCAGGCTGCCGCGACGCATGGCGGATCCCGCGTCGAGCGCCCCGACGAGGTCCGCCGCGAGCTTCCACCGCAGCGCGAGGGCGGCGTCGAGGCCGCGGCGCACGACGTCGAGCGGCACCTCGGATCCCGTCGCGCGGATCCCCGCGGCGTAGCCCGCCACCGCGTCGTCGAGCACGGCGGTCACGTCCGCGACCGACGCGTCACCACGCCGCACGGACGAGAACAGCAGCGACGCGAGGTCGGCGCCCACCGGCCCCGGCCCCACCGACTCCCAGTCGATCAGCACGATCCCGGCGTCGTCCGCGAAGACGTTGGCGCCGGTCGCATCGTGGTGGCAGAGCGTGCGCGGCAGCCCCTCGAGCACGGCGCGCACGCGATCCTGCGATGCGAGGAGGCAGGCCGCGGCGGGGATCCGGTCGCCGAGCAGGGCCGCCGCGTGCGGGCCGGGCGCCGTGAGAGAGCGCGCACCCGCCGCGGCCGCCTCGGGCTGCGCGTGCCGGTCGATCCAGCCGTCGAACAGCCACGGATCCGCCGGCGGCCGCCCGAGCCAGCGCCCGGCGAGCGCGCCCAGGGCCCCGGCGGCGTCGAGCAGCGCGGGCCGATCCAGCGGGCGCGGTCCGCGGTGCCGCACCTCCTCGATCCAGAGGGTCACGCCGCCGTCCGCGTCGCGCGCCGTCCCGTGCGCGCGCGGCGCCCGGATCCCCGGCGGCAGCGCGTCGAGCAGCCCCGACCGGTAGGCGGCCAGCTCGCGCGCGCCGTTCGCGACGAGGTACGGCACGGCCAGCGCCGGCCCCTCCGTCCGCTTCTCGACGACCGACCACGGCACCCGCGCGCCGCCCGCCGCGAGCACCGCCGAGCCGTGGATCCGCACCACGGCCCGGTGCGCGAGGAACGCGGCGTACTCGAGCGGCTCCCGGCGCACGTCCTCCAGCGCCGCGACCGGCCGCCCGACGAGGTCGGCGACGGCGTCGCGCAGCCCCGCGTCCCGTCCGTCGTCCATCCCCCGACGCTAGCGAGGCGGCACCGCATCCGACTGACCCTCAGCTCTCCGGATCGTCCCCGAACGCCCGCACCTCCTGCGGGCAGCGGCACGCCGCCGCGAACCGCGCCGCCCACGACATCACGGATCCGGCCGCCGCCACCCGCACGGGCGGCACGGACTCGCCGATGCTGCCCGCGAAGACCCAGAAGCCAACCACCTGTGAGGTGTTGGACGACCGTCCAACGACCGCCCGGATCCCGTGCGCTCCGCCCGCCCGCCCGGCACCCTCTTCCTCGTCGGCACCACCGACACGCACCGCTCGATCGATCGATCCGATACCCACTCAGGAAGAGGAACAGACCATGAGCAAGCCCACGACGACGACCACCCGCATCGTCGCCACCGCCGCCCTCGGCGGCGGCATGATCGCCGCGCTCGGCGGCTTCGCGGCGGCCCCCGCCCTGGCCGCGGAGCAGGCGACCCCCGCCGATCCGAAGACCAGCGCGGCCGCCAGCCCCATCACCGGCAGCGTCTCGCTCGACCCGGTCGCCATCGTCAACGCCATCAACGTGGCCGTGAACGACCAGCGCGACCGCAACGGCGCCGTCCAGGCGGCCCTCGACGTCGGCTACTACAACGCCGGCAACCCCGACCGCCTCACGGTCGCCGTGGTGAACAAGAACCAGGACATCTTCGTGGAGGGCGCGATCGTCGACGCGAAGCCGATCAACATCAAGGGCGGCAGCTACGTCATCTACTGGTTCAACGGCCCAGGCAAGGTCACGAACAACGGCGACGGCGGCTTCCTGAACTGGGGCGTGCTGGGCAACAGCGTCAAGGACGGCAACGTCATCAGCATCAACGGCGGCTGATCCCCGTCACGGCTCGGCCGGCGCCCCGTCATCCCCTCGGGATGGCGGGGCGCTCGTCGTCCCGCCCTCGATCATGAGCGGCGGCTCGGCGCGGTGGATCCGGCGGGCGCGACGCGTGCGGATCACGCCGCGGACGAACGCGACCGACACGAGCGCCGTGCGGTTGGGCGCGTTCCACGTGCGCATCAGCCGGCCGAGGTGCCAGGCGACGGCCTGCCGGCTGTAGCAGGTGGCGCGCGCGATCTCGTCGTTGGACAGCCCGTGCGCCGTGAGCGCGAGCATCCGCTCCTGCACGTGGTCGAGGTCGGGGGCGCGGGCGACCAGGTCGAGCTCGACGTCCTCGTCGGCGCGCGGGGGATCCGCGACCACCGGGCGCGATGCCGCCTCGCGTGCGCGGTGCCCCATCCACGCCTCCACCCAGCACGTGCAGAGCTCGTGGGCGACGTGCGACGCGCGGGCCATGGCGACGATGAGCACGCCGTGCCGGTCGGCGGTGGCCGCGTGCATCACGAGCGCGAAGACCCGGAGCGCGGGGAGCGCGGCGCGGAGGGCGACGGAGAGGTCGACGTCGGTCCGCGCCGCGTTGCGACCGGCGTCCTCCCGGAGGGCGTCGAGGCACGCGGTCGGCAGCGGCCGGGCGTGCTCGACCGACGCGAGGGCGTACGGCAGCACCAGGGGCACGACCTCCGAGTAGCGCATGCGCAGCCAGTCCCGGCCGGCCGGATGCACGTCCTCGAGCGGGCAGCTCAGCAGCAGCCCGAGGAACTCGTCGACGCGCGCGTCCAGCCCGAGGCCCAGCGGCTGGCCGGGCCGCAGCATCCGGCCGCGGTCGGTCTCCCGTGCCTCGCCCATCGACTCCCCTCGGGTCCGCGGTGCGCGCCCCCGGGACGTCCGCACCGCGCCCCCATCCTGTGCTGGCCGGGCATACGAGCGGTGGACGCATCGTGTCCCGCCGGATGACGGCTGCCGATCCGACCGCCCGCTCCTCGAGCTGCCCCGGGGCGCTTCTCCCCGGCCCACGACGAAGGTGCCACGACGGGGGTCCGTCGCTCAAGGCATTGACGGCGCCGGCCGTCCGTGCAAAGCCGACGCCGCGTGAGGTTTCGGGGGTCGCCCGGCGGAGCCGGTGCCCGGCGCTCTGGGGTCAGCGTCCCCGGTCGCTGTCCCGGCGCGGCGCGCGGACGCCCAGCCTGCTCCGATCCCGAGCGGCGGCTGCGGCCCGAGGCCGGGGAGCGGCGGGGATGACCGCCCTCTCGAGCATCGTGCACAGGGGACCCAGGTCACGGCTCTCGGAGGCGATGCGCGACGCCCGGTCGTTCTCCGCGCCGGAGACGCGACGCCAGTCCAGCTCCCATCCGGCATCCCGGGCCACACGATCCCAGAAGAGCCGTTGCGTCCGCCCGTTCCCCTCGCGAAAGGGATGGATGTAGTTGAGCTGGTCGTAGTGATGCGCGAGCCTCCGCACGAACCGCGGGCGGTCGAGCCCTCGGAGCATGTCGTCGGCGCGGAGCTCCTCCGCGGTGAAGGAGGCCGCCCGGTCGATCATCGAGACAGGGAGGAAGAACTCCGCCCCCTCCGCGTCCTTGCGGATGTCGACGGTGCGGATCTCCCCGGCCCAGTCGTATACGTCGGCGAACAGGCCACGGTGGATCGCTCGGAGCTCCGTGAGGTCTCCCGTGGGACGCGGCGGTCGGGTCAGGAGCTCGATCATCGCGGCGAAGGAGAGGTCGCCCTCCGCACGTTCCAGCTCGACGCGCGTGCGTGCGCCCACGCGGTTGCGGAGGATCCCCGTCGCCGGGTCCAGGTACGGATCGACGAAGCCGCCCATCGCGCGCCACTCAGCCGATGCCGTATCGGGCGCGGACGCGCTCGCGCAGCTCCGCCGCGTCGATGCGCCCAGCGACGTACTCGCCGGCGTCGTCCGAGGTGCCGGGCGTGAGGTGCAGCCCTTCCATCTCACCGCTGTGGGCGGCGTCCTCCACGCGGCGGCGGCGCTCCTCGCGCTCGGCGCCATCCCGGTCCTCCGGCATCCGCACTCCGATCCTCGATGCCCGATCGTACTGGCGCGACCCCGGCGGAACCGGGCCCGCTCGATATCGTGGGCCCCACCCGCGCCACCCGCGCGGCGTTCGAGGAGGAGCACCCATGAGCAGCTACGCCGTCACCGATCCGACCACCGGCGAGACCGTCGCCGAGCATCCCGAGATCACCGACGCGGAGCTGCAGGAGGCGATCGCCGCCGCCGAGGGCGCCTACCGCGGCTGGTCGCGCCGCACCTCGATCGCCGAGCGCGCCGCCCTCATCGCCCGCGTCGCCGAGCTGCACACGGAGCGCCGCGACGAGCTCGCGCGGATCATCGTGCGCGAGATGGGCAAGCCCCTCGACCAGGCGCTCGGCGAGGTCGACTTCGCCGCCGACATCCACGCGTACTACGCCCGGAACGCCGAGGAGTTCCTCGCCGACGAGCCGATCGCGCTCGCCGACGGCACCGGATCCGCGTTCGTGCGCCGCTCGGGCCTCGGCGTGCTGCTCGGGATCATGCCGTGGAACTTCCCGTACTACCAGGTGGCCCGGTTCGCGGCGCCGGCCATCGTCACGGGCAACACGATCCTGCTGAAGCACGCTCCGCAGTGCCCGGAGTCGGCCGAGGCGCTCGAGCGGATCTTCCGCGACGCCGCCGCCGACGTGGGCGCCGATCCGGGCGTGTACGTCAACGTGCTCGCGACGAACGCGCAGATCGAGGGCGTCATCGCCGACCCGCGCGTGCAGGGCGTCTCCGTCACGGGATCCGAGCGGGCGGGGGCCGCCGTGGCCGAGATCGCGGGCCGGCAACTGAAGAAGGTCGTTCTGGAGCTCGGCGGATCCGACCCCTTCATCCTCCTGTCGACCGACGACCTCGACGCGGCCGTCCAGGACGCGGTGAACGCCCGCCTCGACAACAACGGCCAGTCCTGCAACGGCGCCAAGCGCTTCCTCGTGATCGACCACCTCTACGACGACTTCGCCGCGCGCTTCACGGCGGCGCTCACGGTGGCGCAGCCCGCGGATCCGATGGCCGACGGCACCCTGCTCGGCCCGCTCTCCTCGCGCGCCGCGACCGAGCGCCTCACGGAGCAGCTGTCCCGCGCGGTGTCCCAGGGCGCGACCTTCCTCGCGAGCGGCGACCCGGTCGGCAACATGTTCCCGCCCGCGGTGCTCGCCGACGTGACGCCCGAGATGGACGCCTACCGCGAGGAGTTCTTCGGCCCGGTCGCGGCGCTCTACCGCGTGGCCGACGAAGAGGAGGCGGTGCGGCTCGCGAACGACACCCCGTTCGGCCTCGGCTCGTACGTCTACACGACGGATCCGGAGCAGGCGCTGCGGGTGGCCGACGGCATCGACGCGGGCATGGTCTGGGTCAACCTCGTGCTCGGCGACGCGGCCGAGCTGCCCTTCGGCGGCGTGAAGCGCTCGGGTTCGGGCCGCGAGCTCGGCCGGCACGCGGTCGACGAGTTCGCGAACCGGAAGCTGATCCGCATCGCGTGAGGCGCCGGCCGGGCATCGGCGCAGGGGCCGCGACGGGGGCGCGCGACCGGCCGTGAGGCGTCGGCCGCGAATACCCTGCACCCATGACGGATCCGCACGACACCGCACTCCGCCCACGATCCCGGGCCTGGCGGCTCGGCTGGCTCAGCCTCATCGGGCCGGCGGGCGTCGTCGCGTCGATCGCGGCCGCGCGGCTGATCCCCCAGCCGCAGTTCCTCATCGGGGCGATCCTGTTCGCCGCCGCGTCGATCGCCACGTTCGTGATCGGCATCGTGGGCGTCCGCCGCGGGATCGCGGACGCGCGGCGGCACCCGGCGGAGCGGCCGCGCCTCATCGCCGGCGGCATCGCGGTGGCCTCCCTCGGGCTGCTCGCCTCCGCGGCCGTCGTGCTCGTGATCGGCGGGATCCTCTTCGCGCTCTCGCAGTACCGCCCGTACTAGACGCCCCCGTCCCCGTCCGCGCCGGCCGGGGGCGTCGGCTCAGGCGCCCGACGCCGCCGACGGACCCCGGCGCGCCGCCACGGCGGCGTCCAGCCCGGCCGCGATGACCTCCAGCGGATCCGGGAGGGCGGCGATGGCCGTGGCGACCTCGAAGCTCCGAAGCCGGTACGACGGCGTCGTGAGGACCTCGCGCACGGCGCGGCGCACGGCGACCGGCCGCGGCGTCCCCGTCCGCAGGTTCCGCCCGCATCCGGCCCAGGCCACGCGGGCCGCCACCTCGGGCTTGTCCTCCGTGGATCCCGCGACCACCAGCGGCAGGCCGTGCGCGATGACCCGCTGCACGCCGCCGAATCCGCCGTTCGTCACGACGGCGTCGGTGAGCGGCAGCAGCAGGTCGTAGGGGAGGAACTCCGCCACGCGTGCGTTCGCCGGGAGCGGGCCGCCGAGCGCGCGCTCCATGTCCTGCACCGGGCGGCCGCCCGTGGTCGCGACGACGAGGACGTCCTCGTCGGCGAGGGCCCGCAGGGTCGGGACGATGAGGCGGCCGAGGTCGACGTTGTCGATCGTGCCCTGGGTGACGTGCACGACGGGCCGGCCGCCGACGAGGTCGGGCCACCAGTCCGGCAGCGCCGCCTGTTCCGCGAGGCCGGCCGCATCTCGCAGCGGCCCGACGAAGCGGACGGTGCCGGGCAGTTCCCGGCGCGGGTACTCGAGCTCGGCGACGCTCAGCTGGAAGAGCGCGTCGAAGCAGCGGTAGGCGTAGTCGAACGGATCTGCGCGGGAGGCGGGGGAGCCGATCTCGGCGAGCACGGCATCCGCCGCCTCTCGCAGCGGCCGGGTGAGACCGGGGCGGATGGCGAGCGCGAGCGCCCGGTTCCGGAGGCGTCCGAGGGATCCGCGGCCGGGAGGAAGGCCCGCCCCGAACGGCGCCGCGTCGACGCTCGCGAGCACCACGGGCGTGGTGCCGATGCCGAGCACCGGCAGGCGCTCCGCCGGCGGGAGGGCGAGGTAGGGGGTGAGGCCCGTGAAGGCGCCCTCCGCGAGCACGGCGTCGAACGGCTCGGCGTCGAGGAGCGCGAGCACCGCGCGGTGCTGCGCCGGGATCACCCGCACGAACAGGGCGATCATGCCCTCCCGGATCGCCGCGACGCCCCGCGCCGCGGACGCTGTCGCGAGCAGCTCCTCGAGGTCGGCGTCGTCGAAGTCGACCTCGGCGGGCAGGGGCGCGAAGCGGAGCCCGGCCCCCGTGACGAGGTCGCGGTACTTCGCGCCCGTCAGCACGGTGATCGCGTGTCCGCGCGCGGCCAGCCCCCGGCCGACGGTGACGAGCGGCGCGAGGTGCCCGTAGATGGGCGGGGCGCAGAGCAGGTAGGAGGACACGATGCTGCTTCCGGTCGGGTGCGCGAGGAGCGCGGACGGACGGGCGGACGGGCGGACGCGGCGTGGGGCGTGCGGGCGGTTGGCGGTCGGCCGCCGAGAGGGCGCGTCAGGGGAGCGCGGCGCAGGCCCGCGGCCCGACCGGATCCGCGAGGAGCAGTCGCTGGAAGCGGATCACGCCGACCGCGAGGATCCCGAGGACCCCGGCGGCGACGCACGCGGAGCCGACGGCGACGGCGCCGAGCGTGAGGGGCAGGCCCGTCGGATGGGCGGCACGGCGCATGCTCGATCTCCCTCGTCGCGGCGGGAGCGCTGCGGTCCCGAGGAGGGTAGGGATCCGGGCTGGGATCGGCGCCCGACCGTCCACACCCGCGGCCGCGGGAGGCGCGGGCGGGGGATCCGGCCGCGCATGTCGCCGTGTGACGGGTCGCCGTGGGGTTCCGCGCCCACCCGGAGGCGGCATCCGCCAGGCTGGACGCGGCGCGACGGCCGGATGCCCCGCAGGGCCGCCGACCGCATCGTCCTCCACGCACGCACGCACGCACGCACGCACGCACGCACGCAGGAACGCCCGCCCGTCCCGCCCGCCCCCGAGGAGCCCCCGCATGACCGACCGCATCCTGACCACGCACGCCGGCAGCCTGCCGCGCTCGCCGGAGCTGACCCGCCTGCTCGTCGCCCGCGACCAGGGTCGCCCGTTCGACGTGGCCGAGCTGGCGGAGGTCACCGCGTCCGCCGTCGCCGACACCGTGCGACGGCAGCTCGAGACCGGGCTCGACATCGTGAACGACGGCGAGGTGCCGCGCGTCGGCTTCTCGACCTACGTGCTCGAGCGCATCGACGGGTTCGGCGGCGCCGGGCACCGGAAGCCCACGCTCGACTCGATCAAGTTCCCCGACTACGCCGCGTTCCAGGCGAAGCAGATCGTGGAGGGGGCGGACGTCGCGCGCGTCTGGGATCCGCCGGTCGCGCAGGGCCTGCTGGAGTACGACCCGACGCTCGCCGGCATCACCGAGGACCTCGACGGCTTCGACCGCGAGCTGGCCGCGCAGGCGGACCACGGCCTCCGCCCCGCCGGCACGTTCTTCTCCGCGGCGACCCCCGGGATCGTCTCGACGACGCTCCTGCTCGACGCCGCCAACCCGCACTACGGCGACGACCGCGCGTACGTCTTCGCGCTCGCCGACCAGCTCAAGCTCGAGTACGACGCGATCGTCGCGCGCGGCCACACCCTGCAGCTCGACGCGCCCGACCTCGCGATGGAGCGCGTGATCCAGTTCGGCGACGCCACCCTCGAGGAGTTCCTCGCGGCCGTCGACCTGCACGTCGACGCGCTCAACCACGCGATCCGCGACATCCCGCGCGAGAGGGTCCGCCTCCACGTCTGCTGGGGCAACTGGCAGGGCCCGCACCAGGACGACGTGCCCGTCGACGTGCTGCTCCCGCACCTGTACCGGGCGAAGGTGGGCGCGTTCAGCATCCCGCTCGGCAACCCCGCGCACCAGCACGAGGCGCCCGCGTTCCGCGCCCACCCGCTGCCGGAGGGCGCCGTGCTCATCCCGGGCGTCGTGGACGTGACCACCAACTACCTGGAGCACCCGCAGGTGGTCGCCAACCGGATCCTCGAGGTCGTCGACGCCGTGGGCGACCCGACCCGCGTGATCGCCGGCACCGACTGCGGCCTCTCGACCTTCGCGAGCTACGAGTTCGTCGCCACCGACGTGGCGTGGGCGAAGCTCCGGGCGCTGGTCGAGGGCGCGGAGATCGCGTCGCGGCGCGCGTTCGGCTGACGGGCGCCGTCAGCTTCAGTGCCGCTGGAGCTGATGGGACCGCGTGGCGGTGGTCGTCGGGTCAGGCCGCGCCCGTGCCCGCGATGTCGCGCAGGCGGCGGCGCACCGCCGCGTACGAGGCGACGAGGGTCGCGTCGAGGCCGGCCGCGCGCGCATCCGCCCACTCGTCGAAGGCTGCGCGCACCGCGACGCCCGCGAGCTCCGTCACGAGCCGCGCCTCCTGCGCCGTGATGCGGCCGCCGAACGCCGTGGTGATCCGCTCGGCCAGCTCCCACGAGCGCGTCGCGTCGATCGAGACCGCCGTCGACCGCAGCTGCGGCTCGGCGGCCATGAGGCGGCGCACGCGGAGCTGCTGGTGCGCGATGGCGGAGAGGTCGCCGTCGAGGGTCGCGAGCACGCGCTCGTAGACGGCCTCGAGCTGGGGGAGCGGCGCGGATCCGCGGTCGACCTCCGCGAGCCAGGCGTCGAGCGGCGCGTCGAACACGGGGTGGAGCGTGAGGACCGACTCCTCCTTGCTCGGGAAGTAGCGGAAGCACGTGCGGTCGGAGACGCCCGCGGCCTGCGCGATGTCGTGGATCGTGGTGGCCGCCATGCCGCGCTGCTCGAAGAGGGAGAGCGCGGCTTCGCTGATCTCGGTGGTCGTCGCCATGCGGCGCCGCTCGCGGAGGCCGGTCGCGCCACCCGTCGCGCCGCCCGCGCTCGCCGGGTCCGCCGTCTCCGCCGTCTCGCTCACCGTGCCCATGCCGTCATCCGCCTTCCGCGGATCCGATCTGCCGGATCCGCCGTTCGTGTCATAGACTGCCACATGGTCCGAGTCTGACATCCGGATCTCCCCGGCCCCGCACCGTCGCGCGCGCCCCGCCTTCCACTCCCCGGAGAACCCCCATGAGCACGCCGCCCTCCGCCGACACCCGGCGCGACGCCACCCCGCCCGCCGAGTCGACGATCCCCGCCACCGACCGCGCCGCGTCCGACCGCGCCGCCGCCCCCGAGGACGAGCGCCTGCCGCACGGCGCCCCGCTCGTCATCGGCCTGCTCGTCGTCGCGGCGTTCGTCGTGATCCTCAACGAGACGATCATGAGCGTCGCCCTGCCGAGCCTCATGGCCGACCTGCAGATCACCACCGCGACCGCGCAGTGGCTCACGACCGGCTTCATGCTGACGATGGCCGTCGTGATCCCCGCGACCGGCTTCATCCTGCAGCGCTTCTCCACGCGCCGGGTCTTCGGCGCCGCCATGACGCTGTTCTCGCTCGGCACGCTCGTCGCGGCGATCGCACCCGGCTTCGGCGTGCTGCTCCTCGGCCGCATCGTGCAGGCCAGCGGCACGGCGATCATGATGCCGCTGCTGTTCACGACCGTCCTCAACCTCGTGCCCGCCGCGCGCCGAGGCCGCCTCATGGGCGTCATCTCCATCGTGATCGCGGTCGCCCCGGCGATCGGCCCGACGGTGTCCGGCCTCATCCTCAGCTCGCTCTCGTGGCGCTGGATGTTCTGGATCGTGCTGCCCATCGCGCTCGTCGCGCTGACGCTCGGCCTCTGGAAGATCACCAACCTCACGACGCCGCGGAAGCTGCCGTTCGACATCCTCTCCGTCGTGCTCTCCACGCTCGCGTTCGGCGGCCTGATCTTCGGCCTCTCGAGCCTGGGCGAGTCCGCCGAGGGCGACGCGCCCCTGCCGCTGTGGATCCCGATCACCGTCGGCGTGCTCGCGCTCGCCGCGTTCATCACCCGCCAGGTCTCGCTGCAGCGCGAGGACCGGGCCCTCATGGACCTGCGCACCTTCCGCAGCCGCCCGTTCGTGGTCGCGATCATCATGGTGAGCGTCAGCATGATGGCGCTGTTCGGCAGCCTCATCGTCCTGCCGCTCTACCTGCAGAACGTGCTGGAGCTCGGCACGCTCGAGACCGGCCTGCTGCTGCTCCCCGGCGGCGCGCTCATGGCGATCCTGTCGCCCATCGTCGGCCGCCTCTTCGACCGCGTCGGCCCGCGCCCGCTCGTGATCCCCGGCGCGATCGTCGTGAGCATCGCCCTCTGGGGCATGACCACGATGCTGCACGAGGGCACGTCCATCGGCTGGGTCATCGCGGTGCACCTGGTGCTCAACGCCGGGCTCGCGTTCATGTTCACGCCGCTGCTCACCTCGGCCCTCGGGTCCCTGCCGCCGCGCCTCTACTCGCACGGCAGCGCCACCGTCTCCACGATGCAGCAGCTCGCGGGCGCGGCCGGCACAGCCCTGTTCGTCACGGTGCTCACCACCACGACGGTCGCCGGCCTCGCCGACGGCCAGTCCGAGGTCACGGCGACCGCGGCCGGCGTGCAGGCGGCCTTCATGATCGGCGGCTTCATCTCGCTCGCCGCGATCGTCGCGTCGTTCTTCGTGCGCCGCCCGGCGGAGCCGCTGCCGGAGGGCGTGGCGGGGCACTAGCCCCGCGCGGCCTCCGGGCCCCACCACCGGAGCAGCGCGGGCGCGGTGGCCAGCACCAGGATCGCGAACAGCGTCTGGTTCACCGCGCCCCACACCGGGATGCCCCCGGTGGTCGTGATGACCGTCCAGTTGACCGCGATGTCCGCGAGGATCACGGCGATGCCGAGCGCGAGGTCGAGGACGTGGGTCGCGGTGCCGATGCCGAAGCCCGCGATCCAGGGGGCGCGGACCACCCGCGGGGTGCGCTCGGGGTCTCGGCGGCGCGTGTCGCTCACGTCAGTCCCAGGACGCGGAGCCGGGCCGCACGTCCGCCCGCGTGCCCCCGCGCCACCGCGCGATCGCCTGCTCCACGTACTCGCCCACGAGGCCGGGCAGGTCGATCCGCGGGTTGTGGATCCACTGAATCTCGAGGCCGTCGAGGATCGCGAGGAAGCACGCGGCCTCGTAGCCGAGCGTCGCGTCGTCCATCTCCGGGATCTGCCCGAGGGCGACGGCCTCCCCGATGCGGCGGCGGATCTGCGCGATGGTGCGCGCGTACCGGCCGCGCATGTACTCGTGGGCGGGGTGCGTCGCATCGCTGGTCTCGGTCGCGAAGGTCAGGTACAGCTCGAGGAAGCCGCGGTGCTCCACGTGGTACCGCATGAGGTCGACGAAGGCGCGGAGGGCGGGGAGGCCCGGCGCCGCCTCGGAGACGAACGGCTGCTGCCGGTCCCACTCCCGCAGCACCTCCGTGAGCAGCTCCTCCTTGCGGAAGTAGCGCAGCACGGCCGCGGGGGAGACGCCGACCTCGTCGGCGATCTCCTTGATGGTCGCGGCGCCGTAGCCGCGGACGCCGAACACGCGTACGGCGGCGGCGACGATCTCCGCGCGGCGGCGCACGCCCGTCGAGTAGGGGCCGCGGGATGGCGAGCCGGCATGGGTTCCGCCGGCGTCCTGTGCTCCCGGATCCGCATGCACGCGGGGAAGGGCCTCCGCCGGGGCGCGGGATGCCCCGGGCCTCGGGGCGGCGCTCCTCGACTCGGTCACGATGCCGATCCTCCCCCTTGTGCCTGCGTGGGCCCGGACGTACAGTGACTCAACCGTAAACGGAGCATCAGTTTTCGTCGTGCGGATTCCACAGCTACGGACGAGGGCGTTCATGGGCGAAGAGGTGTTCGGTGTGGGCCTGATCGGGGCCGGACCGGTAGGGCAGGCCATCCACCTGCCCACGTTGGCGCGCATGGCCGACCGCTTCCGGGTCGTCCACGTGATGGACGTGGAGGCCGACGTCGCCGAGCGGGTCGCGGCCCGGGTGGGTGCCCGGCACTCGACCGACGCGGACGCGCTCATCGCGGATCCGGCCGTCGACGTCGTCGTCATCGGCAGCCCGAACCGCTTCCACGCCGAGCAGGTCGTCGCCGCGTGCCGCGCGGGCAAGCGCGCGGTCCTCTGCGAGAAGCCGCTCGCCGTCACGGTCGAGGAGGGCGAGGCCATCGCCCGCGCCTCCGCGGAGCACGGCGTGCCCGTCGTCGTCGGCACGATGCACGCGTTCGACCCGGCCTGGATCGCCGCGATCGACGCGTGGGACGTCTCGGGCGCCGCGCCGCACACCGTCCGCATCTCGGCCGTCATCCCGCCGAACCCCGACTCCGAGGACTACGCGACCGAGATCGTCGGCCGCCCGGCACCCCGTGCGGCGGGCGAGCCGGACGTCGAGGCCCGCGCGCTCGCGGTCTCCGGCGGCGTGCTCGGCCTCGCGATCCACGACCTCCCGCTCGCGCGCCGGCTCCTGCCCGACGCCCGCCCGCGCGTGATCAGCGCGCGCGCCCTCCGGCCGTGGGGCTACGAGATCGTCGCGATGGTCGGCGAGAGCGTGCTCGAGGTGCACGGCATCGGCGGCGCCTCGTGGGATCCGGAGTGGAGGCTCGACGCCGTCGCCCGCGACCGCTCCCTCCACCTCGACTTCTCGCTCTCCTACGTGCACGCCGGATCCAGCACCGCCACCCTCGCGGACGCCCGCGGCACCACGGGCTGGGGCCCGTACCCCGACAACGGCTACCTGGCCGAGTGGGAGCACGTGCACGACGTGGTCACGGGAGCGGCCGAGCCGGCGCCCCTGGCCGTGCTGCTCGCCGACCTCGCGCTCGCCATCGACATCGCCGAGCAGAGCGCCGCGCTCATCCGGGCGGGCGTTGCCGTGGCCGACCGGACGGAGGTCGCGGCATGACCGCCCTCACGCTCCGCATCGACCCCGCGGCGTCGCCGACCCACGCGGGCGCGGCCGTCGCGACCCTCGCCTCCCTGCCCGAGTCCTTCCGCCGCGCGGACGACGCGGGCGACGCGAGCGACGTGGTCGTCATCGCGGGCGCCCCTGGCTGGGCCGGCCGCGCGACCGCCGCCGCCCGCGCGGGCGCCCGCGCCCTCCTCGTGCTCGACCCCGGGCTGGCGACCGACGACGACCTCGCCGCGCTGGCGACGACGGGCGCGCCCGTGGTGCTCGACGTGCCGTGGCGGCACGACGAGGCCGTGCGCCGGGTGGCCCCGCGGATCCACCGCCTCGCCGCCCCCGGCGCCCTGCTCGAGGCGCGCGCCACGCTCGCGGACGGCGACGACCTCGCCGGCGCGGCCCGCGCCCTCGCGCTCACGGCGCAGGTGCTCCTCGGCTCGCCGCTCACGGAGCTCGCCGCGCTCGCGCGCACGCCGGACCACCTGATGCTCACGGGATCCACCGCCTCGGGCGTGCACGTGATCGTCAGCGCGCTCGTCGCGGCCCACGGCCACGCGTGCGCGACCTTCCGGCTCGTCGTCGGCGACCGCGCGGCGCACGTCGCGCTCCCGGCGCCCGGCACCGCGGCGCCCGGTCGCGCGAGCGTCACCGACGCCGCCGGCCGCGAGGACCTCCCCGTCGTCTTCGAGTCCGGCCACCGCACCGCGATGCGCCTCGCCCGCGACGCCGCCCACGGCCGATGCGTCCCCGACGACGTCGCCGACCTCCGCTCCCTCCTCGTCGCCGCGCCCGTGCTGGCCGACGAGCGGGCGTGACCCCCGAACCCAACCCCTCCACCACATCCCGCACCACACACAACCAACGGAGCACGAAATGCCACAGCAGTCATCCAGCGCCTTCGGCAACGGAGTCACCCGACGATCCATCCTCAGCGCCGGCGTCGGCGCCGCCGCAGTCGGCCTCCTCGCCGCCTGCAGCGGCGGCGGGGGAGCCGCGAGCGGAGCCGGCGCGCCCCTCAAGTTCTGGAACATGCCCTGGGGCGCGCCCGCCTTCCTCACCGAGGACAAGGCGATCTCCGCGGCCTACAAGCCCGCGAGCGGCATGGGCAAGGTCAGCTACCAGCAGGTCCAGTGGGCCAACTTCACGCAGACCTTCTCCACCGCGGTCGCCGCGAACAACGGCCCCGCCGTGAGCTCGGGAGGCGGGACGACGGCGTTCCTCTTCGAGTCGCAGGGCAAGATCGCGTACGCCGACGACCTCATCGAGACGTGGAAGGGCAACGGCATCTACGACGACTTCCTCCCGGGCCTCGTCGACACCCTGAAGACGGCCAACGGCTACGCGGCCGTCCCGTACAACCTCGACATGCGCATGTACTGGTACCGCAAGGACCTCCTCGAGAAGGCCGGCGTCGAGGCGCCCACCGACTGGGACTCCTACGAGGCCGCGTGCGCCGGGCTCAAGAAGATCGGCGTCTACGGCTACGGCACCCGCTCGGGCGCCGGCGCGTTCACCGGCTTCCACCAGATCGTCGCCCACATGATCAACAACGGCGGCGGCCTGTTCGACCCCGACCAGAACCCCGACGTCGTCACCGACAAGAACATCGAGGCCGTCGAGTGGGTGCTCGGCATGGTGAAGAACGGCTACGTGGATCCCCGCAGCGCCACCTACACCTCCGACAACGCGTATCAGCAGATGGACGCCGGCACCTTCGGCATGCTCTGGGACGGCGCGGGCGCCCCGGCGAACGTGAGCCCGGAGACCGCGGCGAACATGGTGGTCGGCGACCCGCTCGTGGGCCCCGGCGGCGAGAAGGGCGCGCTCTACTTCCCGAACAACATCATGATGTACAAGTCGACGCCCAGCCAGGAGAACAGCGAGGCGTTCCTCACGTACTACTACCAGAACATGAAGTCGCTCTGGACGAAGCAGACCGGCATCGGCCTGCCGCCGCTGAAGTCCATCGCCGACGAGGCGTACGCGGACGACGCGAACACCACGAAGATCCTCACCGACTGGCAGCCCATCTCGAAGACCTGGGGCGCCCCGGGCTCGAACACGGTCTTCCAGAACGTGACCAAGGTCGACGGCACGCAGCCGACCATCTCGTTCGCGCAGGCGGTGCTCGGCGGCACGGTCACCGCGCGCGAGGCCCTCGAGAAGCTGCAGAAGGAGCTGGAGGCCGGCGCGTGATCCGCGTCCACCCGGAGGCCGTGACGTGGACGGGGTGAGCTGATGGCGGTGGACACGCGCGTCACCGACAAGATCGGGATGGCCCGGCGCGGGGTCGGCGTCGCCGGCTCCGGCCGGCCGCCCGGCGTGACGCGCAAGGGATCCGGCAAGACGCCGCTCGGCCGGGCCGGGGCGACGCTGGCGCTGTTCGCGCTGCCGTCGCTGATCCTGCTGATCCTGCTCAACGTCTACCCGGTCGTGTACTCGTTCCTGCAGTCGCTGCAGCAGGGCACGCCGTCGACGCTGCCGTGGGAGACGCCGTTCGTCGGGTTCGAGAACTACGCGAGCGTGATCACGTCGGAGTCGTTCCGCAACGCGACGACGTTCACGATCGTGTTCACGCTCGTGGGCGTCTTCGGCTCGTGGCTCGTGGGCCTGGCCCTCGCGCTGCTGCTGCGCACCCGGATCCCGGCCAACGGGCTCTTCAAGGTGCTGCTGCTGCTGCCGTGGATCGTCCCGGTGGTCGTCTCGTCGACGTCGTGGAACTGGCTCGTGGCGACGCCGCAGAGCCCGGTGCCGATCATCCTCGAGACGCTCGGCTTCCCCGACGCCAACTTCCTCGGCGACCCGGTGCTCGCGCAGATCGTGGTCTGCGTCTTCAAGGTCTGGATCAGCTTCCCGTTCATGCTGATGATGATGTCCTCGGCGCTCGCGTCGGTGGACACCAACGTCTACGAGGCGGCGAAGATGGACGGCGCGAGCGCCTGGCAGGCGTTCCGCGGCGTGACGCTCCCGATCATCTCGAGGACCACCTACATCAGCTGGGTGCTGATGACGATCTTCTGCGTCAACGACTTCCCGACGATCTTCCTGCTCACGCAGGGCGGTCCCGTGAACGCGACGACGTCGCTGATCGTGCTGGCGTACCAGCAGGCGTTCCAGAACCTGCAGACCGGTCCGGCGACCGCGGTGGCGTTCATGATGACGGCGGTGCTCGTCCTCGTGTCGACCCTGCTGTACCGGCAGATCAAGAAGGCGGACATCGAATGAGCCAGGCACTCGCGGTCGGCGGCGCCACCTCGGCGACCGTCGGCGACGTCAAGCGCACCACCGCGAAGGCGCGGGAGCAGAAGGGCCAGTGGTGGCGCTTCCTGCTCATCGCGGTCATCACGCTCGTGGTGATCACGCCGATCCTCGCGGTGCTGTTCCTCTCCACCCAGCCGGGGCAGAACAGCACCGAGACCGGGTTCACGATGGAGAACTTCCAGCGCGTGCTCGGCGGCACCGACGTGATGATCTGGCTCGGCAACAGCCTGGTCGTCGCGCTGGTGACCGTGCTGGTCTCGGTCGTCATCGCGGCGCCCGCCGGGTACGTGCTCAGCCGCTCGCGGTCGAAGCTCGTCTCCGGGTACTCGCTCGTGCTGTTCGTGGTGCAGGCCCTGCCGGTGGTGACGGCGGCGATCCCGCTGTTCATCACCTTCTCGGCGATGGGCCTCATCAACACGCTGCAGGGCGTGGCGATCATCTACATCGGCTCGACCATGTCGGTCGCGATCTGGATGATGGCGGCGTACATCGACTCCATCCCGATCACCCTCGAGGAGGCGGCCTGGATGGACGGCGCGAGCGTGTTCGGCGGGTTCGTCCGCGTCGTGCTCCGCAACTCGCTGCCGGGCATCCTCTCCACGGCGATCTTCTCGTTCCTGCTGGCCTGGAACGACTACCTGATCGCGCTCCTGTTCCTGCAGGACTTCACGAAGTACACCCTCCCCATCGGCCTCAACACGTTCTTCCAGCAGAACGCGGCCGACTGGGGATCGGTGATGGCGGTCGCGGTCATCATGATGCTGCCGCCCGTGCTGATCTTCGCCCTGCTGAACAAGTACTTCAGCGTCGGCGGGATCGGCGGGTCGCTCGCCGGGAGGTGATGCGGCCGGCCGGGCGCGGGTGAGGCCGCGTCCCGCACGAGAGCCCGCTCCGGGATCCACGTGGATCCGGGGGCGGGCTCTCGTCGTGTGCGGCGGTCTTCGTCAGGCGCGCGTGCCCGTCGCGGGTGCGCGCTCGGGGGCCGGGGACGCCGCGGGCGCCGCATCCTCCTGCCGCCGCGCCGCCGAGCGCACCGGCTCGAGCAGGCGGAGCCCGTGCGTCCGGGACACCCACGCGGTGAGGCCCCACGTCGTGAGGAGCGTGAGCGGGAGGGTCAGCAGGAGGCCCGCGGGATCCGTGGCGCCCTGGTGCAGCGACGACGGGCTGAAGGGGGCGAGCAGGAACAGGATCAGGTTGTTCGCCACGTGCACGACGATCGCGAGCTCCAGCCCGCCGCTCTTCCACACCAGGAACCCGGCGCACAGCGCGAACGTCGCCAGGTCGACCTGACCGGCCCAGTCGTAGCCGTGGCCGACCATGAACAGGGGGACCGGGAGCGCGATGCCCCACACGGGAGACCGCAGCCAGGTGCCGAGCAGCTGTTGCGGCAGGCCGCGGAATGCGTACTCCTCGGCCGCGCACTGCAGCGGCACGAGCAGGAGGATCACGACGAAGACCGTCACGGTGCGCGCGTCCAGCGGCGGCGTCGCGAGGTCGTCCGGCGGGGCGATCGCCGACGAGATCCCGATCACCAGGGCGTAGAGGGGGATCACGACGGAGGCCGCGCGCAGCATCATGCGCCAGCGCACGCGTCCGACGACGGAGTGGATGGTGCCGCGCATCCCGCCGCCCCACCGCATGCCGAGCACGACCACGGGGATCAGCACGGCGAGCGACCCGAGGAGGAACAGCAGGTCGGCCGGGTTCGTCGGGTCCTCGAGGGTGTCCGACATGCGCCAGGCGGGCAGCGCGAATGAGGCGATCACCATGCCGACGATGATGAGGAGCCCCGACGCGAGCGCCAGGCCGAGCACCGTCCCGAGCGCGGCGAGCGGCCTCCACCACCGGGCGGTCTCCGGGCGCAGGTGGGCGAGGCGGTGGTAGGGCAGCGGCGGCGCGGGGTGGGAGGGCATGGACCCAGCCTCCCGGCGCCCGCGCTCCGGCGCCTCCTCCCGAGGGGGGAGGCGCGCGTCGCCCGGGGTGGAGATCGGCGAGGTCGTCGAGCGCTGGTGGATCGCGCAGCCTCGCCGGGCCGCTCGCAGGACCGTGACGCGGCCGGGTCGGTGCGCTACTTCGTCGGGTTCGGGTGCTTCGTGTGGACCTGCTCGAGGAAGACCGTCTGCCCCTCGACGTAGAACCAGATGCGGGCGTCTCCGCGCGCGGTCGGCTTGTGCTGCCAGCGCACGTGGCGCGTGCCGCCGCGCGTGATGATGCCGAGTTCCTCGCCTTTGAGCGGGTAGTTCGTCGGCGTGCGCTCCGTCGGCGTCCGGGTCAGGAAGTCCCACGTGTCCGCCAGCGGCCCACGGATGGTCGCCGCCAGGTCCTGTCAGCCCTTCCGCGCGCCCTCGGAGGCGAAGAGGATCGTGTACTCCGACGTCTTCGTGGGACGTGGGACCTGCGGAGCCTTAGCCACGGTCAGGGGCGCTCGACCTGCGTCGGCCGGTCGAGCCACTCGACCTGCGAGGCGGCGAGGCCGCCGGCGATGGCGGTCGCGGTCTCGCGCCAGGAGGTGAGCTCGGCGATGGCGAGGTGGGGCTGGCCGGTGGAGAAGGAGGCTCGCGCGGCATCCACGAGCTCATGCGCGCAGCTCTCCTGGTCCGCGGCGGACAGGGCGAGCATCCACGGGAAGCGCTGCGCCATGCGCGAGGCCAGGGAGCCCTCGTCATCGAGCGTGACGGTGATGAGGTCGGCCGCGAGCTGGAGGAGCTGCGCCTGCGCGTCCGTCGCGCTCTGGGACGTCAGCACCAGGGTCTCTCCGTCACGCCGAGTGATCTGGACCGGGTGCTCCTCCGCCTCGGCGAACACGTCCGCCGAGTGCTTGCTCAGGTCGGACGAGCGACGGATCGTCGTGCGGGCGTCGTGGAGGAGGGACATGGGGTCATGTTATTCGGAACGTGTTCGGAAGTCCACGTCGCGGATCAGGCGTCGTCGCGCTCCTCGTACGCCGCCCGCCGCTCTTGCACCTCCCGGATCCGGGCGATGTCGAACTTGGGCCGGCGGTGGGCGTCGTAGATGCCGTTCTGCTCCTGGAACGTGTCGGTGAGCTGGGTGTAGCAGTAGCCGAACATGCGCGGATCCTCGAGCAGCACCTCGGTGAGGCTGCGGAACCGGGCGTGCCACTCCTCCTCGGTCGCGACGCGTGCGCCGTAGCCCCAGGAGACGGCGCGCTCGGGGTCGGCGTCGTCGGCGGCAGCCGCGACCGCGGCCTCCTCTGGGTTCCACCAGATGCCGCCGTACTCGGAGACGAAGAACGGCTGGCCCGCGTAGGGCACCGACATCGCGCGGCCGTCCAGCTCGTTGACGAACGGGCGGCCGCCGGCGAGGCCGGCCTGCTCGCGGCGGAACGCGTCCGGATCCTGCTCGTAGGAGTGGGAGTCGTAGACGTCGGCGCCGGGCACGCGGTGGGAGTAGCCGGAGGCGTCGAGGACGGGACGGCTCGGATCCGCGGCCTTCGTGGCCCGGTACATGCCGGCGGTCACGTCGTCGAGCTGCGTGATGCGGTCGTGCAGCGCCTGGTAGGTCTCGTTCAGCGGGCACCAGCCGACGATCGACGGGTGCGAGCGGTCGCGGGTGACCGCCTCGATCCACTGGGTGATGAACGACGCCGTCGGCTGCTGTGCGTCCTTGCCCAGCCCGCCGCCCGCGCCCCAGTCGCCGAACTCGCCCCACACGAGGTAGCCGAGCCGGTCGGCGTGGAAGAGGAAGCGCTCCTCGAACACCTTCTGGTGCAGGCGTGCGCCGGTGAATCCCGCGGCCATCGACAGCTCGATGTCGCGGACGAGCGCGGCGTCGTCGGGCGAGGTCATGAGCGTGTCCGGCCAGTAGCCCTGGTCGAGCACGAGGCGCTGGAAGACCCGGCGGCCGTTGAGGAGGAGGTCCTGGCCGTCGATCGCGATGGAGCGGAGGCCGCCGTAGGACGCGACCTCGTCGACGACCCGCGCGTCGTCGCCCGAGCCGTCGACCAGGCGCAGCGTGATGTCGTAGAGGTGCGGATCCTCGGGCGACCACAAGCGCACGCGGTCCGCGGGGATCCGCAGGACGACCCGGGCGCCGAGGCCCGCGGGCACGGCGGCGCGCGTGACCTCGCCGGCCGCGTCCCGGAGCACGGCCTCGAATCGCAGGCCCGCCGTGCGCGGTGCGAGCTCGGGCGTGACCGTGAAGGACGCGTCGCCGAGCTGCGGTTCGACGTGCACCGAGCGGATGTGCGCCTCCGGCACGGGCTCCAGCCAGACCGTCTGCCAGATCCCGGTGGTGCGCGTGTAGAAGCACTCGGTGTTCGCGTACCAGGTGGCCTGCTTGCCGCGGGCCTGCGGCTCGTCGCGGGTGTCGCGGGCGCGGACCGTGATCACGAGCTCCTCCTCGTCGGCGCGCACGCCGAGATCCGCCGTGAACGACGTGAAGCCGCCGCGGTGCCGCGCGACCTCCTCGCCGCCCACCCACACGGTCGCGTCGTGGTCGACCGCGCCGAAGTGGAGGAGGACGCGGCGGCCGCTCCAGCCCGCGGGGATCCGCACGGTGCGGCGGTACCAGACCGCCGTGAGGAAGTCGACGTCGCCGATGCCCGACGCGGTGGACTCCGGCGCGAACGGCACGAGGATCTCCTCGGCGAGGTCCCGCTCGAGCAGCCCGCGCTCGAGGCCCGAGTCGCCGCGGTCGCGCTCGAACCGCCACGGCCCGTTGAGGTTCAGCCAGTCGGGTCGCGTGGTCTGCGGGCGCGGGTGCTCGGGCTTGGGGATGCGGGCGGTGTCCTCGGACATGGCGGGTCCTTCCGTCTCGGCGGCGGGCGAGCGTGCTCACGACCCACTGTGGCCCAGCCGGGTGGGACGGGCCCGGGAGGGGCGCCGCGCCCGCCGGGTCAGTCGCGCGGCGGGGCGGCGGCCGTCTCGGCCTCGATGGTCGAGGTCGTGGGCGGCGCCGCGTGCGCGCCGTGGCCGCCGTCGGCCGGGAGGCCCGCGGGGAGGTCGGGGGTCGCGCCCGCGCCGGAGGCCGCAGCAGCCGACGCGTGCGGGTGCGTGCGCTCGAGACCGGCGCCCTCGATGTCGACGTCCGGGAGGATCCGGTCGAGCCAGCGCGGCAGCCACCAGGCCGAGCGACCGAGCAGGTGCATGAGCGCGGGCATGAGCAGCATCCGCACCACGAAGGCGTCGAGGAGCACGCCGAACGCGAGGCCGAAGCCGATCGACCGGATGATGGTCGACTCCGAGAAGACGAACCCGCCGAACACCGACACCATGATCAGCGCCGCCGCCGTGACGACCGCGCGCCCGGCCCGGAAGCCCTGCACCACCGCGAGCCGCGCCTCGGCGCCGTGCACGTACGCCTCCCGCATGCCGCTCGCGAGGAACAGCTGGTAGTCCATGGCGAGGCCGAACAGGATCCCGACGAGGATCACCGGCAGGAAGCTCAGGATCGGCCCGCTGTTCTCCAGCCCGATGAGGCTCGCGCCCCAGCCGAACTGGAACACCGCGACGATGAGCCCGTAGGTCGCGAACAGCGACAGCACGAACCCGCCCGTGGCGATGAGGGGCAGGAGGATCGAGCGGAACACCACGATCAGGATCAGCAGCGACAGCCCCACCACCACGAGCAGGTAGAGCGGCAGCACCGCGGCCAGCGCCTCGGAGATGTCGATGTTGGTGGCGGCCTGGCCGGCGACGCCGAGCGTGATCCCGCCGTCGAGCTCGGGGAGCGCGCGGATGTCCTGCACCAGCTTCTCGGTCGACTCGCTGTTCGGGCCCTCCTGCGGCAGCACCTGGAACGCGAGCACGGTGTTGTCGTCCGTGTTGGCGACGGGGGCGACGGCGACCACGTCGTCGAGGTCGTGCAGGGTCTGCGCGACGTCGACCTGGGTCGCGAGGAGGTCGTCGTCGGCGAGGCCCGCGGGCACGTCGGCGACCACGAGCAGCGGGCCGTTCGCGCCCTCGCCGAACTCGGCGGCGACCGTGGAGAACGCCTTCTGGCTGGTGGATCCGGCGGGCTCGCTGGATCCGTCCGGCAGGCCGAGGCGCATGGAGAGGCTCGGGATCGCGACCACGAGCAGGGCGACGACCGTGCCCACCACCGTGAGCACCGCGCGCACGGTCGACATGGGCTTCAGCGCCTTCGCGGCCTCGGCCGGGTGCGCCGCCTGGCCCGCTGCGCTCGCCGCCCGGCCAGCCGCGCTCGCCGCCGCGCGGTCGCGCTTCCGCAGCACGCGCGTTCCGGCGAGGCCGAGGACTGCGGGCGTCAGCGTGATCGCGACCAGCACGGCCACGAGCACGCAGACCGCGCCGACCGTGCCCATCAGCGCGAGGAACGGCACGCCCGTGATGTTGAGGGCGAGGAGCGCGACGATCACGGTGGATCCCGCGAACACGACCGCCGTGCCCGAGGTGCCGTTGGCGAGCCCGATCGACTCGCGCACGCCGGTGCCCGCGAGCATCTGCTTGCGATGCCGGTTGACGATGAAGAGGGAGTAGTCGATGCCGACCGCGAGGCCGAGCATCACGCCGAGCACCGGGGTCACCGACGCCATGTCGACGATCCCGGAGAACGCGAGCGACGCCGTGACGCCGACGCCCACGCCGACCACCGCGGTGACGATGGGGAGGGCCGCGGCGATGAGCGTGCCGAGCATCACGATGAGGACGATGGCCGCGAACACGAGGCCGACGACCTCGCCGATGCCGAAGATCTCGGGCACGCCCTGCGCCAGGTCGGTCGCGAAGTCGACGCTCGTGCCGTCGACGGGCGCGTCCCGGAAGTGGGCGATGGCCTCCTGCTTGGTCTCCTCGGAGAGCTCGAGGCGCGGATCCGTGAAGGAGACGTTGACGATGGCCGTCGAGCCGTCGTCCGAGACGACGCCGATGCCGTCGGTGAGGCCGAGGAGCGTGCGGCCGAGCTCGGCCTGCTCGGCGCCCGCGTCGAGCTGTGCGCGCGAGGAGTCGACGGTGGCCTGCTGCTGCTGGAGGGCCTGGGTCTGCTGGTCGAGCTGGGCCTGCTGCGCGTCGAGGGGCGCGAGCTGCGCGGCCTGCGCGCCGGCCGCCTCGGCCTGCTGGCGCGCGGCGGTCAGCTGCTGCTGGCCCGCGTCGAGCTGGGCCTTCCCGGCGTCGAGCTGCTGCTGCGCCTGGTCGAGCTGCGTGCGGCCCGCGGTGATCTGCTCGTCGCCGCTCGTGAGCTGCGCGGCCTGGTCGGCGCGCTGCTGGGTGACGGCGAAGGGATCCACCACGCGCGCGACGCCCGGCAGGTCGCCCGCGCTCGTGGCGAGGGCGGAGATGTCCTGCTTCTGCTGATCGGTGAAGGGCGAGCCGTCCGTCGTCGTGTAGACGACCGTGCCGGTGCCGCCCGCGGTGTCGGGGAGCGTCTCGGCGAGCTCGTCGGTGACGGCGCCGGACGCGGTGCCGGGGATGTCGAAGCTGTTGCCGAGGGTGCCCGCGAACGCGAGGAACGAGCCCACGCCGATCCCGAGGATCACCACCCACGAGACGATCACGAGCCACGCGCGACGCGCGGCCATCGAACCGAGCCGGTACAGCACTGGCGCCATGTCATCTCCCTCAGACGCTTCGACGATACGCTACGTCTCGTCTAGTTTCTGCGGCTACCCTGTGCAGGTGAACGAGCACCGAACCGGGCGGGTCCGCAGCGAGGCGGCCCGCGAGGCGATCCTCGGCGCGACCGTGCGCCTCATCCACGCCGTCGGCTACGACCACCTCACGATCGAGGGCGTCGCCAAGGAGGCGGGCGTCGGCAAGCAGACGATCTACCGGTGGTGGCCGTCGCGCGGCGCCCTCATCGCCGAGTGCATGACCGAGGGGCGCCTGATCCCGGTGGAGTTCGCCGTGCCCGACACGGGCGACCTCCTCGCGGACATCGAGCGCTGGCTCACCGACGTGCTGGCCGTGCTCGACGCCCCGGCCGGCGGACCGCTCGTCCGCTCGCTCGTGGCGGCCGCCGCCGAGGACGAGGCCGTGGGCGACCACCTCGGCTCGAGCCTCGGCGTGGACCGCGACCTGTCCGAGCGGCTCGCCTCGGGGATCCGCGCGGGCCAGCTGCCCGCCGACGCGCCCGTCGAGGAGCTCGGCCAGGCGATCCTCGGCGTCATCGTGCTGCGCGTGCTCGGGCGGAAGGCCGACCACGCGGAGAGCGTGACGCGGCTGGTGCGGTTCGTGCTGGGATCCGGCGGCGCGACGGGGAAGCCCCGCCGGGGCTGATCAGCTGAGCAGCCGGATCGGCGCGCCCGCGACCCACGCGGCCACGCTCTCGTGCGCCTCGGCGAAGAACCGACGGTAGGTGTCCTCCGTCACGTAGCCGAGGTGCGGCGTGAGCACCGTGCGCGGCGCCTGTCGCCAGGGCGAGTCGGCCGGCAGGGGCTCGCGGTCGAAGACGTCGAGCGCGGCGCCGCGGATCCGACCGGCGTGCAGGGCGGCGAGCAGCGCGGCCTCGTCGACGAGCGGTCCGCGCGCGGTGTTCACCAGGATCGCCGTGGGCTTCATCGCGGCGATGTCGCTCTCCCCGATGAGCCCCCGGGACGTGGCGTCGAGCTTGGCGTGCACGCTGAGCACGTCCGAGGTCGCGACCAGCTCGTCCTTCTCCACCGGGATCACGCCGAGGCCGCGCGCCCGCTCCGGATCCAGGTGCCGGCTCCACGCCGCGACCTCCATGTCGAACGCGAGCGCGACCCGCGCGACGCGGGAGCCGATCGCGCCGAGCCCGACGATCCCGAGCCGCCGGCCGGCGAGGTCGCCGCCGACCGTGCCCTGCCAGAGGCCGTCGCGCACGCGGCGGTCCTCCTCGGGCACGTGCCGCAGCGCGGCGAGGATGAGCGCCCAGGTGATCTCGGCCGCGCCCGAGGTACCGCCGGTCGCCCCGCCCGACACGAGGATCCCGGCGCGCGCCGCCGCCGCCAGGTCGATGGCGGCGTTCGCGCGCCCGGTGGTCACGAGCAGCCGGAGCGCGGGGAGGGAGGAGAGCACGGCCTCGTCGAAGCGGGTGCGCTCGCGCATGGCCACGACCACGTCGAAGGGCTGGAGCGCCGCGATCACCTCCTCGGCGGATCCGAGGTGCTCCCGGAACGCGGTGGCGGTCGCGCCGGGGATGGATCCCCAGTCAGCGAGCCCGTCGGAGACGCCCTGGTGGTCGTCGAGGACGGCGATGCGGATCGGTGCGGTCATGCTCCACTCTCCCTCCTCCCGCGCGCAGGCGGGAGGCGCGTGCGGTCGGATCAGGCGAAGGCGTTCGGGATCACCACGAGCAGCACCCAGCAGATGAGCGGGGCGATGGCGACCACCGCTCCCGCGTTGAGCAGCAGCTGCCGGTAGAAGACGTTCCGGTCGATGCCCTGCGCGTTGGCGAGCACCAGCGCGCCGTTGGTGGAGAACGGCGAGACGTCGACGACCGTCGCGGCGATGGAGAGCGCCGCGACCACGCCCACCACGGGCAGCTCGCCGAGCTGCAGCAGCGGCAGGGACAGCGGGATGATCGCCGCGAGCAGCGCGGTGGACGACGCGAAGGCCGAGGAGACGCCGATCACGTAGCAGAGCACGAGCGCGACGACCACGGGGGCGCCGATGAGCAGGGCCATGTCGGCGAGGTCGTCGATGGTGCCGAGCTCCTCGAGCATCGCGATGTAGGTGACCATGCCGCCCACGAGCAGCACGGTCGGCCAGCTGATGCCGGCGATCGAGCGGCTCGTGTTCTTGAGGTCGGTGAAGGAGAGGATCACGCCCGCGGCGATGGCCACGAAGCTGATCGGCTGGTGCCCGACGAGCACGATCACGAGGATCGCGGCGATGAGCGCGAGCGTCAGCATGCGCACCCGGGTGAGCGGCACGTGGTCGGCGTCGACGGTGTCGTCCTCGATGGTCATGACGCTGCCGGTCGCGGTGTACTCGAGCGTCTTCACGCGGCTCGTGATGGCGTAGGCGGCGACCGTCAGCACCGACAGGAGCGTGTTGATGCCGAAGCTGGAGAAGAACAGCTGCCACGGGTCGAGCGTCAGGCCGTTGCCCTCGACGATGTCGCGCACGAGCACGCCGGAGACGGAGATGGGCGAGAAGGCGCCGGCGTGCGCGCCGTTGATGGTCATGATCCCCATCACGAGCGGGCTCATGCGCGTACGGCCCGCGAAGCTCATCGCCGCCGGGGCGATGAGCGCGACCGCTGCCGGGCTGAACGTGCCGAGCGAGGTGAGGAACGCGGCCACCAGGAAGAAGACCCACGGGATGAGGTACAGCTTCCCGCGCACGGCCCGGATGCAGGCGCTCACCATCAGGTCGATGGTGCCGTTCTGCTTGGCCATGCCGAAGAAGTAGGTCACGCCGATGATCGTGAGCACGATCGACGACGGGAAGACCTCGAGGATCTCCTTGTCGTCGTAGCCGAACGCGATGGCTCCGACGAGGAAGGCCCCGATGAAGCCGAGGAAGCCGATGTTGATCGGGAACACCGTCGCGATGACGAACATCACGACGAGGCCGATGAGGGGGATGATCTCGATAGACGACACTGTCTTCTCCTGGTGATCGCCGACGCGGGACGCGTCAGCGGGTGGGGGCGAGCGGGATGGGTTCGTGGTGGGTGAGGAGCTCCGAGTCCGCGAGGCGGCGGGCCGCCCGCTGGAGGAGCACCCGGGTGCCGGAGGCGTCGACCTCGACGCCGGCGCGCAGCGGGCCGCCGAGGGTGCCGAGGCGCAGGGGCGCGGTGGCCGGATCCACGCCCACGCGCTCGAGCACGGTGCCGGGCTCGCGGGCCGCGAGGGCCAGGGCCACGGCGCTCGTGAGGCCGATGGTGGGATGGGCGGCGTTCATCGAGAGCATGCGCACGGAGACGTCGTGGTCGGCCGCGCGCACCTCCTGGCCGAGAGTGGTCACATGGTCGACGGCCGGGCCGACGACGCCGACCTTGGGCACCGCGTCGCCCGCGGCCTCGACGCTCGGGGCGATGCCCATCGCGACGGCGGCGTGCGCGCGGATCCGGCGCAGCAGCGGCACGGCGGCGAGGATCTCGACCTCGGTCGCGGCGTCGGGCAGCCCGATGTCGGCCGCGGCGAGCAGCACGACGGGCGCGCCCGCGTCCGCCATCGTGACCTCGTAGGCGGCGCCGTCGACGAGGAGGTCCTCGCGCACGGATCCGGTGGGGAAGAGCGAGCCCGTGGTGGATCCGGCCGGGTCGACGAACGCGAGGTCGACGGCGGTGCCGGATCCGCGGACGCCGGGCACCGAGACCTCGCCGGCTCGGGCGCCCGCGACCTGCGCGACGACCTCGGCGGACGTGTTGAGGTTGCGCATCCGCACGGTGGTGGGGGCGTCGCCCGCGACTGCGAGCCCGAAGCGCTCGACCGACCACTGCGCGACGGCCGTGGCGCAGTTGCCGCAGTTGCTGCCCCACTCCACGACGTGCGCGCCGATGGCGACCTGCGCGAAGAGGTAGTCGACGTCGATGCCGGGCTCCTCGCTCCGGCCGACGATCACGGCCTTCGACGTGACCGAGGTGCCGCCGCCGACGCCGTCGAGCTGGCGCGGGTCGTCGGCGCCGAACAGCTCGATGAGGAGCTCGGCGAGGTCGTCCCGGTCGGCCGGGACGGCGTCGCGGTCGAAGAGCCAGCACTTGCTGGTCCCTCCGCGCATGAGGGTGGCGGGGATGCTCACGAGGCCTCCAGGTCGTCGTCGATGTCCTCACGCTACGAACGCGAAGGGTCAAGCAGAAGCTCGATCTCCTACGTGCCCGTTCAGCTCAGCTAAAGTCAGCCCATGGCCTCCTTCGATCTCGTGACGCTGGATCTGCTGCTCGACGTCGTCGACTCCGGCACGCTGACGGGCGGCGCGGCCCGCTCCCGGATGACCACCTCGGCGGCGTCGCAGCGCATCGCGAAGCTCGAGCAGCTCATCGGCCAACCCGTGCTCGACCGCCTCCCGCGCGGCATGCGGCTCACCGAGGCGGGGCAGGTCCTCGCCACGAAGGCGCGCGCCGTGCGTCGCGAGCTGCGGGCCGCCGAGGGCGAGCTCGAGGCGATCCGCGGCCTCGAGCACGGCACCGTGCGGCTCGGGTCCTTCCCCACCGTGAGCGCATCGCTGCTGGCCGACGCGCTCAAGGACGCGCACGCGGCGTGGCCGGGCATCGAGATCCGCGTGCAGTCGGCGCTGCGGCCCGAGCTCATCGACAAGCTCAGCTCCGGCGAGGTCGAGATGGCGCTGCTGTGGAGCTACGCGTGGACCGAGGAGGCCGAGAAGCACCTCGCGCTGCGGAAGCTGGTGGAGGACGAGACGATGCTGCTGGTCGCGGCCGACAGCCCGATCCAGGACGGGGTGGCACTCAAGTCGCTGCGGAAGGAGTCGTGGATCACGCGCAACGGCGGGCACCCGGCGGCCGACGTGCTCTACCGCAGCTGCACGGCCGCGGGCATCTCTCCGGAGGTCGCGTACGAGGCGTACGACTACCAGGAGGTGCAGGCGATGGTGGCGGCGGGCGTCGGCATCGCGATGGCGCCGCGGCTGGCGTTGGCGTCTCACCGGGACGACGTGCGGGCGGTGTCGTTCCGGCCGGCCGACCGGATCCCCGCTCGCACCATCTACCTCGCCACCCTCGCCCGCCGCGTGGAGACGCCGGCGATGCGCGCGCTGTCGGAGGCGGTCACGCGCGCGGCGCGGTCGTTCGCGGCCAGCGGGGCGGCGGATCCGCGGTAGGGGCCGGGCGGGCGGCCGGAGCGGGGCATCGCGTGCGCGTCCCCTCCTCGCGGCTCCGATGCGGCGCACGTCGGGGGACGCCCCTAGGCTCTGATTACAACGTTGTAATCGGAGGCACCATGCATCGGCTCGATCCCGCGCACGCCCGGCGACGGTGGCTCCTCGCCATCCTCGGCGGCTTCGCCCTCGGCGGCTTCACGCTGTCGAGCTGGGCGGCGCGGCTGCCCTCCATCCGTGCGGCCCTCGAGCTCGGCGACGCGGAGCTCGGCTTCGTGCTGTTGGCGACGACCGCGGGATCCGGCGCGGGGCTCCTCGCCTCCCGCCTGCTGCTCGCGGGGGGAGGCGCGCGCCGGGCGCTGGCCGTGGCGGCGCTCGCGATGGCCGCGGGCGTCGGGACGGTGGGGGCCGGGGCCGCGGTCGGCAGCGTCGGCGTCCTCCTCGCGGGCTTCGCGATCGCGGGTGTCGGCCTCGGAGCGCTGGACGTGCTCATCAACATCGACGGAGCGGTCATCGAGCGGCTCTCGCGGCGCACGCTCATGCCGCTGATGCACGCGGCGTGGCCCGCGGGTGCGGTGGTCGGGGCGGGCGTGGGCGCCGGATGCGCGGCGCTCGGGATCACGGCCGAGGTGCAGCTCATCGCGCAGGCCGTGGTCATCGCGATCGCCGGGCTGGTGCTGGTCCGGGCGGTGCCGTCGGGGAGCCGGGGGACGCGTCGCGCGCGGCGACGGCGCGGGGAGGCACGTGCCCGGCGGGCGCCGCACGTCGACGCCCGCCTGCTCGCGATCGGCGTCGTGATGCTCGGGGCCGAGTTCGGCGAGGGTGCGGCCAACGGCTGGATCAGCGTCGCCGTCCGCGACGCGATGGGCCGTCCCGAGGCCTTCGCCGCCGCGGCCATCGCGATCTACGCGGCGGCCCAGGTGGTCGCGCGGGTCGCCGCCGGGCCGCTCGTCGACCGCCTCGGCCGCGTCGCGATGATCCGCTGGACCTCCGCCCTCGGCCTCGCGGGCGTCGTCCTCTTCATCCTCGACCTCGGCACGGTGCCCCTCGTGATCGGCGTGGTCCTCTGGTCCGTCGGCGTCTCGATGGGCTTCCCGCTCGGGATGTCCGCCGCGGCCGAGGGCGACGACCCGACCGCGCGCGTGACCCTCGTCGCGAGCGTCGGGTACGTCGCCGGCTTCGTCGGGCCCCCGCTCATCGGCCTGCTGGCCCAGGGGTTCGGGATCCTGCCCGCGCTCTGGCCGGTCGCCGTGCTGTTCCTCGTGGGGGCGCTGCTGGCGCCCGCGTTCCGGTCCCGGCGCGGTGGGACGGCGATCGCCTGAGGCGACCGCGGGCGATCGCAACCGACCTAGGCCGGCGCCGGCGCCTCCACCGCGAGCTTCACGCCGACCGCGCCGAGCAGCCCGCCGGTGGTCCAGCGCTGCCAGCGCATCCACCGGGGTCGGCCGCGCAGGAACACGGCGATGGAACCGGCCGCGAGGACGATGCCCGCGTTCACCGCGAGGCTCACCAGGATCTGCACGGCCCCGAGCTGGAAGCCCTGCGCGACGACGTCGCCCGCGGCCCGGTCGACGAACTGCGGGATGAGCGCGAGGTACATGATCGCGGCCTTCGGATTGAGCAGGTTCGTGACGAGCCCCATGCGGAAGAGCTTCGCGGTGGAGTCCCGGGGCAGGTCGCGCGTGTCGAAGACGGAGGCGCCGCCCGGGCGCAACGTCGAGTAGGCGAGCCACAGCAGGTACGCCGCCCCGGCCAGCTTGAGACCCGTGTAGAGCCACGGCACCACGACGAAGACCGCGGCGAGCCCGACGTTGGCCATGGTCATGTAGACGACGAAGCCCACGCCGGTGCCGGCCAGCGAGACCAGTCCCGCGCGACGGCCCTGGCTGATGCTCCGCGACACCAGGTACATCATGTTCGGGCCCGGCGTGAGGACCATGCCGAGGGCGACGAGGGCCATGGCGGATGCGGCGGCCAGGGTGATCATGCGGTGTCCTCCTCGCGGGTCGCCGGCGGGTGGACCGCGCCGTGGGGACCAGCTTGGCGCATGGGCAGAGCGGGGCGGGGCCGCATGCGAGCCGTCGCCGCGGCTTTCCGAGGCCGTGATCGTGCGAATCAGATCACGCGATCTCGACGGCTTCCTCTGCGGCCAGCGGCGAATCCGAGAGGGTCGCCTTCAGCTTCTTGGACATCGGGTAGAACGTCGCGAACGTCAGGCTTCCTGAGGCGACTCCGCCGACCACGGGCACGAACTTCGCCACGCCTTTCGCGAACACGTCCTTGGTCATCTTGGCGCCCACCATCGTCGCGACCCTCTTCACGATCGGGTAGATGATCCCCTTCGTGAGCGCCTGCTGCGGGAGCTTGCGCAGCGCTTGCTTCGCCATGGCATCCGCGACCTTCCTGACGCCCTCGGCGGCGGCGCCCGTCCCGAACATCACGCCGATGAACAGGATCAGCATGGACTTCGTCGCGTCGTCCGGTTCCTCACCGTCGTCCGAGAAGAGATCGGGCCAGCCGTAGAGATAGGCGAGCTTCTGCGCGATGCGGATCATGTGCGCCATGGTCTGCGCGAGGTCGGCCGGCACGGTGCCGAGCATCGCTAGCCCTCCTGGGATCCCGCTCACCGCGGACAGGGCGGTGACCTTCGTCGTCTCGAAGCGGATCGAGTCGTTCGCCGCCTTGTCGAGCACTGCGGCCGGGATGCCAGCCTTCGCGGGTGTCTCGGCGATGGCCGCGAGGATCTGCTCCTCGGAGCAGACGCGCTTGAGGGTGCTCCTGAGGTACGCCGCCCTGTCGATGCGGACACCGGGCAGACGGGCCGCCGTGACGAGTGCGGTCGAGAAATGAGATTCGGGCGATTCGACGTGGGTTTCTGTGGGCATGATCATCCGAAGCTATTCCTCGTCAGCATGTCGATCAGCCCCCAGAAAGGGCCTCGCCGTGTCACCGATACGCGTAGAACCCCTCGCCCGACTCCACGCCGAGCTTGCCCTGGTCGATGTACTCGCTCTTCAGGTGCGCCGCCCACGCCTGCGCGCCCGGGTCGTCGCTCGCCGCGGCGATGGCGTGGACGGTGCGGAGGCCGACGACGTCGTAGATCTGGAACGGGCCGAGGGGCGCGCCGGTGGCGATGCGCCAGGTGGTGTCGATGGTCTGCGGATCCGCGACGCCCTTCAGCAGGAGGCCCGCGGCCGCGTCGAGCAGCGGTACGAGGAGCGAGTTCAGCACGTAGCCCGGCTGCTCCTTCTTGAGCGGGATCGGGACCATGCCGATCTCCTCCGCGAACGCCACGACCCGGTCGTAGACCTCGGGCGACGTGCGCTCGGTGCCCATCACCTCGGCCGTGTTCTGTCGCCAGACGTGGTTCGCGAAGTGCAGCGCGAGGAAGCGGTCGGGGCGGCCGGTGGAGTCGGCGATGGCGCTCGGGAGGAGCGTCGACGAGTTGGTGGCGAAGACCGTGCGCTCGGGGGCGGCCTCGGCGATGCGGCGGTAGACGTCCTGCTTGAGATCGAGGCGCTCGGGGACCGCCTCGATCACGAGGTCGGCGTCGGCGACGGAGGCGGCGAGATCGCTCGTGAGCACGATGCCGGCCGCCGCGGCGGTCGCCGACACCCGCGTCTCCTCGCCCGACTCGGACACGAACTGCGCGACGATCGCGTCGAGCCGACCGCGCGCGGCCTCGAGCGCCGCGTCGTCCACGTCGTAGCTCGTGACGGTCTTGCCGTGGTTCGCGGCCTGGAACGCGATCTGGGCGCCGAGCACCCCCGCGCCGAGGACGGTGACCTGGGTGATGGCGGGCATGGCGGACTCCTTCGTCGGCGGACGCGTCGGGGCGACGGGCGGGTCCCGCGCGGGCGTCATCGCCAGCGAACCACCGAGCGCCGCGGGCGGTCGGGTCCGTGCGGCCAGCGGACAGCCGCGTGCCGGCACCGGCGGGTCATCTCCCGATCCGCGTCGGTAGGTTCGACGGGCGGGACTCCCCGCCGAGTGTGGAGGATCCCCGATGAACGACACCCCCGGGCACAGGCCCCTCGCCCCCCTCGACCCCGCCGACCGGGGCGTCGAAGGCGAGCTCCGCCGCGACCGCTTCCTCGGCGACCGCGACCTCACGCGCTGGGTGACGCCGGTCGGCCGGATCCTCGCCCGCGTCGTGCAGCGGATCATGCGGGTGCTCGGCCCGCACGCCGCCCTCGTGATCACTCTGCTGGTGGGCCTCGTGCTCGCCGTGGGTCTCTCCGCGATCGCCGCGCAGGTCTACGACAACGTGACCGACGCCGACGGGGTCGCCGGGCTCGACAAGCCGCTCCTCGCGTTCATGGTCGGCATCCGCACGCCATGGCTGAACGAGGCGGCCACCGCGTACACGGACGTCGCGGGCGTCGTGATCATGCCGATCATCGCGGTGGCCACGATGCTGTTCCTGGCCATCCGGCGCCGCTCGTGGACGCCGATCATCCTGGTGCTCGCGGCCGGCGGCGGATCCCTGCTGCTCACCATCGCGGGCAAGGACCTCATCGGCCGCGCCCGCCCCGACCTCGCCGACGCGGTGCCGCCCTACGAGACCTCGCCGTCGTTCCCGAGCGGCCACACGCTGAACGCGGTCGCGATCGCCGGGATCCTCGCCTACCTGCTCCTCCTCCGCCAGCACCGCCGCGCGACCCGCGTGCTCTCGATCACGGTGGCCGTGGTCTTCGCCGTCACCATCGGCGCCTCCCGCGTGTACCTCGGCCACCACTGGTTCACGGACGTGCTCGCGGCGTTCTTCCTCAGCGGCGCGTGGCTGGCGCTGGTGATCACGGCGCATCGGCTGTACCTGACGGCGCGGCGGCCGGATGTCGCGGGGTCTTAGCCCCCCCCCCGCGGCGACTCTTGCGGGCGCCGCTGGCCGCCCTCGCGCTGCCGGCGTAGAGGCTTGCGCTGGCCCCTGCTGGTGCTTACGTGTGGCTACTCGGGCAAGTCTTCGTCTTCGAGGTCGGAGATGCTGACTAGGAGTTGCTTAGTGACAACGTACGGGCTCTGATCGTCGTCCAGGCGTTCAATGAGCAAGCCATCCTCGACAGGTTCAAGGACCCGAAAGCGATCGCCCGGCTGAAAATTAAGTCCATCGTCGTACTCTGCCGCGGTAGCGACAACGAAGATCCGCTTTGGCGCTGGGGACTCTGCCTTGCGGCGCTTCAACTTCTTGAAGGCCTTGGCCGCGCCCTTGCCGCCTGCTTCGCCCCCGCGCCCAACGACCCAGCCACCGACGGCTACGATCCCTCCGAGGGCCAGCGGGCCACCAACCTTCTTGGCAAGGACGACCATGTCCTTGTACAGGCCGAGATTGCTCATCTAGTCCCCCTCTGCATCTGCGTTCGAGTCAACTGTATTGGACTTGTGCGTGCGCTCGGGCTCAGTCGCTTCTGGAAGTCGCCGCGGCCGCGAGTCTCAACAGCGGCTGCAATGCGGCAACTCATTTAAGAGCTCTTGTTGGAGGAAACTTTCTGGCGCATCTTCTTGCGGGTTTCAGTTCTGAGCGCATTTTTCTTGTTCTCCTTGGTAGAAAGACCACCAAGGCGATTTTTGCCACATACGGCGTGTCCTTCTTCCTCAACGGAACGTGGCTCGCGCTGGTGATCACGGCGCACCGGCTATACCTGAAGGTTCGTCGACCGGATGCGCCGAAGGCGGGGTCGGTCCGCTGACCTGACCGGCATGTGGGACGGTGGATCCATGGACGACAGGCGCAGCTTCGAGCACGACTCCGCGGCACACCAGCGTCTGACGGGTGAGCCGTCGGCTCGTCAGATCCTCGTGCTGATCGCGGTGACCGCGTTCATGTCCGCGTCCGCCCTGGCCTTCGTCGAGCTCGAGTTCGTCATGCGGATCGTCGTGATGGTGGTCGTGATGCTGGTGCTCATGCTGATCGGCCGGGTCGTCATCCGCCGCAGCAACCTCCGCCGGCACCGCTAGCCCGCACGCGTCAGGGCCGCTCCGTGCGACCCTTGCCGCATGGATCTCGAGGTCGGCCCCGCGCTGACGATCCCCGCGGCCGAGCTGCGGTGGAGATTCTCGCGGTCGTCCGGTCCCGGCGGGCAGCACGTCAACACGTCCGACAGTCGGGTGCAGCTCACGTGGAGCCCGGCCGAGTCCCTGGTGCTCACTGACCAGCAGCGGGAGCGGATCCTCGAGCGGCTCGGCCGGCGACTGGTCGGCGGCGCGATCACGGTGACGGTCTCGGAGCAGCGGTCGCAGCTGCGGAACCGGGTGGCCGCGCTCGATGCGCTCCGCGAGATCGTCGCGGATGCGCTCGCGCCCGACGCTGCCCCGCGTCGACTGACGCGCCCCACGAAGGGCTCGCAGCGCCGCCGCCTCGCGGCCAAGACGCAACGCTCCGCGACGAAGCAGCAGCGCAAGCGGCCGACCGGCGACTGACGACGGGGCAGCGGATCAGGCGGACGCCCCCACGGAGACGTCAGCCCGGTCCCACCCCAACGCCTCCCCGATCTGCTTGATCGCCGCGAGCGAGCGCAGGTTGAAGTCGACCCCGAGCTGGTTGGGGATCGTGACGAGGAGGGTGTCGGCTGCGGCGATCGCCTGGTCCTTGCCGAGCTCGTCGATGAGGCGCTCCGGGGTGCCGATGTAGGAGCGGCCGAAGCGCCACTTCTCGCCGCCGACCTGGCCGACCTGGTCCTGGCCCTCGATCTGCGAGCGGACGCCGAAGTACATCTCCGACTCGTCGTCGACGATGGGGATGATGCTGCGGCTGACGCTCACGCGCGGCTCCCACGCGTGCCCGGCGGCTGCCCAGCCGTCGCGGAACAGCTGGATCTGCTCCGCCTGGAGCACGTCGAGCGGCACGCCGGTGTCCTCCGAGAGGAGCGTCGACGACATGAGGTTCATGCCCTGCTCGGCCGCCCACTGGCCGGTCGCGCGTGTGCCGGCGCCCCACCAGATCCGCTCGCGGAGGCCCGGCGACTGCGGCGTGACGGCGACGCCGCCGGCGATGATGCCGCGCTGCGGGGCGGCGGTCGCGAGCTCCTCGCCCTCGAGCGCGCGGAGGAAGAGGCCGGTGTGGCGGCGGGCCATGTCGGCGTCGGTCTCGCCGTCGCGCGGCACGTAGCCGAACGACTCGTAACCGGCCTCGACCTGCTCGGGCGAACCGCGGCTGATGCCGAGCTGCACCCGGCGGTTGGAGATGAGGTCGGTCATGGCCGCCTCCTCCGCCATGTAGAGGGGGTTCTCGTAGCGCATGTCGACGACGCCGGTGCCGATCTCGATGCGGCTGGTGCGGCTCGCGATGGCGGCCAGCAGCGGGAACGGCGACGCCTGCTGCGGCGCGAAGTGGTGCACGCGGAAGTACGCACCGTCGATGCCGATCTCCTCGGCCGCGACCGCGAGGTCGATCGACTGGAGCAGGGAGTCCTGGGCGGTGCGCACGCGGGACCCGCGCACGTCCTGCCAGTGGTTGAACGACAGGAAGCCGATCTTGGTGGCCATGGGGCGCTCCTCGGTGCTCGACGGCGGCGGCATCCGGGTGGATGCGTCTGCATGGAAGTGAACCACGTGCGCCCGCCCGGCTATTCCCGCGGGGCGTGGGGCTCCACTTCGTCCGCCGGCGCGATCAGCTCGCGTTCGACGAACTCCGCACGACGCGCTCGCTCGAGCGCGTCCAGCAGTCTCTTCGCACCAGCGGGATTCCGGAGGAGATAGGAGGTCTCGTCGTTCTCGGACATGGGCGCCTTTCGTCGCGGGGTGTCGCGACGGTACCTGGTGCCCCCGACCGCATCGGCCTACGCTCCCGTCATGCACCGCATCTTCACGACGCCGTTCGCCGCGGTCTACCCGCTCTACGTGAAGAAGGTCGAGCGCAAGGGGCGCACGCAGGCGGAGATCGACCAGGTGATCACCTGGCTCACCGGCTTCGACCAGGCCGAGCTCCAGCACCACCTCGACGCCGAGACGACGTTCCAGGACTTCTTCGCGGCGGCGCGCCTGAACCCCCTCGCCGACGAGGTCTGCGGCGTGATCTGCGGCGTGCGCATCGAGGAGATCGAGGACCCGCTGATGAAGGAGATCCGGATCCTCGACAAGCTCGTCGACGAGATCGCCCGCGGGCGACCGATGGCGAAGGTGCTGCGCGGCAGCTAGCCGATCCGCACCGCCCCGGCCAGCACCACCGCCGGCAGCACCGCGCTCGCGTGCAGCACCTCGATGCCGAGGAGGCGGCCGTCCGCGTCGAAGTCGAGCGCGACCTCGCCGCGGTCGCCGGGCGTCATGATCGAGTGGATCTGCGTGGCCGACTCCCCGTCCGCGATGGTCCCGGCCAGGTAGATGTACGCGGCGTCTGCGGCCGCGTCGTACGTGACCCGCATCACGCGCCCGCCGCCATCACCCGGCGGAACGCGTCGAGCGTCTCGCGCAGCACGTCGGCGAGGTCGGTCTCGGCTCCGCCCTCGGAGAGCCAGCGGCCGATGGAGACGCCGAACACGGTCGCGGTGGCATGGGCCACGAGCACGGCGGTGAGCGGATCCGACCCGCGCTCCACGAAGCCCGCACGCACCGCCTCCTGCATCGCCTGGACCTTGCGCATCTCGCGCTCCTGCAGCCCGGGGTCGGTGCGGATGATGCGCTTGCGGGCGAGGAGGGTGTCGCGCCCCTCCGTGAACTGCGACGCGACGACCTCGGGGAAGCCGTCCTCGACCACCTGGAGCGGCGAGCGGTCGGGTGACGCCTCGCGGATGATCCGCGTCACGAGGGCGGGCAGGTCGTCCTCCTCCGCGAACAGCACCTCGCGCTTGTCGGCGAAGTGGCGGAAGAACGTGCGGGTCGTGAGGCCGGCGCGGGCGGTGATCTCGGGCACGGTCGTCTCCGCGAAGCCTTGGCTCTGGAACAGCTCGAGGGCGGCGGCGGCCAGGCGCTCGCGCGTGTCCGGCTGCCATCTGCTCATGCGTCGATCCTAGTGATGACACTACGCGCCATGACAGTGCATACTGATGACACGCGATGTCATCGGGCAGCGCGACCCGAGATCGGAGATCCGCCGTGCCCACCGAATCCGCCGCCTGGCTCGCCTCGTCCGCCGCCGACCTCACCGTGGGCCCGGCGCCCCGCACCGCACCCGGGGCCGGCGAGGTCGCGATCCGCGTGCGCGCCGTCGCCATCAACCCGCTCGACACCATGAAGCAGCACATGGGCGACCTCATGTACCGCTGGCTGCCGCACCCCGCGGTGCTCGGCGAGGACGTCGCGGGCGAGGTGGAGGAGGTCGGCCCGGGCGTCACGCGCTTCGCGGTCGGCGACCGGGTCGTCGCGTACGCGGTCGGCATGGAGAAGGGGCGCCGGCACGCGCCGGAGGGCGGGTTCCAGTCGCGCGTCATCGTGCGCACCGACCTGGCCGCGCCGATCCCGGACTCCCTCGGCTTCGCGGACGCCGCCGTCCTCCCGCTCGGCATCTCCACCGCCGCGTCCGGCCTGTTCGGCGCCGGCCAGCTCGGCCTGCGCATGCCCGGCGCGACCACGCCGCCGACGGGGGAGACCGTGGTGGTGTGGGGCGGATCCACGAGCGTCGGCATGAACGCGATCCAGCTCGCGGTCGCCGCCGGGTACGACGTCGTGACCACCGCGTCGCCGCGCAACCACGAGCTCGTGACCGGCCTCGGCGCGAGCCGGGCGTTCGACTACCGCAGCGCGGCGGCCGTGCAGGAGATCACGCGGCACCTGGCCGGGCGCCGGGTCGCGGGCGTGCTCGCGATCGGCACCGGATCCGGCGCGCCGGCCGTCGACATAGCCGTCGCCACGGGCGCGAAGCGGGTCAGCATGGCGAGCCCGCCCGTGTCGTTCGACACCCTCCCGCGCGGCGGCCGCATCGGCCTGCCGCTGGTGCGCCTCGGCCTCCGCATGGGCACTGCCACCCCGGCGCTGATGCTGCGGGCGCGCGTCCGCGGGATCCGCGCGACCTTCATCTGGGGCAGCGCGCTCATGCACGACGAGGTCGGCCCGATGCTGTGGGAGCGCTTCCTGCCGGCCGCGCTCGCCGAGGGCCGCTACGTCGCGATGCCCGAGGCGGAGGTCGTCGGCACCGGGCTCCAGGCGATCCAGCCCGCGATGGACCGCCTGCGCCAGGGCGTCTCGGCGCGGAAGCTCGTGGTCACGCTCTAGCGGCCGCGGTCCGGGGAGACGCCGGGGTCGCGACGGGCGCCCGATCCCCGTCGGGCGCTGGCCTCGGGCTGTGCGGGGGCCGTGAAGGCGAGGCGCAGGCGCTCGGCGACCGACGGATCCACCCCTGCGAGACGCGCGTACGTCGGGTCGCGCCGGAGGAGCGCCGCCGCCGCCAGGGCGCGCATGCGCTCGATCGCGCTGATGCCCTCGCCGACCCGGTCCCGTCGGGTCACGAGCGCGGCGAGGGTGGCGATGTCGATGAAATGGCGCGTGCTGTCGTCCCCGGGGATCTCCAGAGCCGCGGCCTTGGTCAGGATCGCCCCTGCGGAGTGGGCCGCCGGACGATCCCCTCGCGCTCCTCCACGAGGAAGCGCGGGATCAGCACGTCGATGCTCGCCTGTCCTCGGATCCATCGGTGCTGGTGGCCTTCGAAGCTCGTGCCGTCCGGTGCGAAACCGATGTCGCGGAGGGCGGTCGTTAAGGTCATCAGCATGCGCGGGTGCGCACGGATGTCGAGGGCGGTGTCCGCATCCACGGTCGGCCGGTTCGCCGGTGCCTCCCGTTCCCAGCAGAGCGCCTGGATCATCTGCCCGCCGACCAGGGTGCAGCCCACCGGGACGCGGTCGTGGATCTCGAACAACGCATGCCAGGCGTCCGCCCGCGCGCGCCGGAGGGGCGGTGCGACGACGGTCACGCGATGCCTCCGAGGAGGAGCGTGGCGGCCGCGCGTTCACGCGGGCCCCGGTGCTGGGCGAGATCGGCGATCAGCTCCCCGAGCGGGAGGGGGCGTTCGACGGGCCGGGCGTGCGGGTGCAGCAGGACGTTCGGGCGCTCGCCCGGGACGAGCAGGTACTCGTGGACGAGCGGGTCGAGATCCTCGGCCGTGACGTGCGCCTCGAGCTCCCCCGCATCCGACATGCCGGAGCGGGGGTCGCTGATCCCTCCCGCGACGAGACGGGGATCCGCTCGGAGATCCTCCAGGCCGGCGAGCGCGACGCGATACGGCCGCGGCACCGACCGGGAGCTGCGTATCCACGCGGCGAGCAGCGACACCGCATCAGGATCCGCCTGGAGCCTCGAGAGTCGCGCGGACACCCGGGCGGCCTCGCTCGCGGACAGGCCGGCGCGCCAGTCCTCGTGTCCCGAGATGCGTGCCAGCAGTGCGTGCGAGGAGCGCGGAGAGAGAGGTCTGCCGGGCCCGTGATGGTGGGCGGCGGTCGACTCGATGACCCACCTACCCGCCAGCTTCCGCGCAGGCAGCGAGCCCGCGGCCGCTGCCGCCTGCACCCGCCGGGCGGAGACGCCGTGTTCGTCCGCGTACTCGGCCGCGCTCATCTCCGTCATGACGCCTCCTGCTCGTGACCAGAATCATGCGGGTGGGCGAATGATTGTGGTCAGCGGCCCGGGACGTCCGTGCGAGCCGCGCGCCGGATCCCACCGGCCGCGTCACTGCCGCGGCAGACGGGCGCTCAGCACCCAGGATCCCTCGACCTCCTGCGCCTCGAGGCTGCCGCCCAGGAGGGTGACGCGCTCGCGCATCCGGTGCACCCCGTACCCGGAGGAGGGGATGGGGCTGGCGGCGGACGCGGGCGGCATGGTGCTGGAGACCGTCACGGTCACGTCGTCGCGGCCCGGGGTGAAGTCGACGCTCACGTCCGGCCGCGACGCCGCGTGCTTCGCGACGTTGGTGGCCGCCTCGCGGAGCAGGCGGACGATGGTGCGCTCGATGGCGCTCGACACCTCCACGCCGTCCAGCGGCCCCACGACGACGTGCGCCCCGAGGGCCTCGAGATCGCGGCGGATCGAGCCGACGGCGCCGGCGATGGTGTCCCCGTCGCCGTCCTCGTCCCGGTCGCCCACGGTCGCGCTCCGGTCGTCCCGCACCACCCGCAGCACGCGCCGGATGTCCGCGAGCGCCTGGTCGGCGCTGTCGCGGATCGCGGTGATGGACTGGGCCCGCAGCGTGGGATCGTCGACCCGCTCCAGCACGCGCACGTGCATGGCCACGAGCGTCACGTCGTGGGCGATGATGTCGTGCAGCTCGTCGGCGATGCGCTGCCGCTCCGACTCGAGCTCCGCGTCACGCGCCCGCTCCAGGGCCAGGAGGTCGACCGAGAGCCCCCGCTCGCGTCGGAGCGATGACCGCAGGCTCCAGCCCACGAGGCCCGCGAGCGCCCCCATGAGGAGCACGACGGGCAGCGCCGACGACGTGAGGTCCTCCGCGGTCGACCAGTGCAGCAGCACGACGGCCGTCATCCCCGCCGCGTAGAGCGCGGTGAACCACAGCGGGCTCGTGTAGACGACCAGCCCGACCGCGACGACGAGGTAGACGGAGAGCCCGCCGCCCTCGCCCCCGGCCGTCTCCAGCAGGGCCGCGAGGAGCAGGGAGATGGCGGCGGCGGAGGGCGACCACGCGAACAGGGCCAACGCCGCCGTCGGCGCCTCCTGCGCCACGAGCTCCCGCCACGACGACGCCGGATCCGCGATGAAGCCCACGATGTCGAAGGCCAGCACGAGCGCGACCAGCACCAGGAGCGCGATCCGCGCACGCCCGGGGAGGTCCGTGAAGCCGGCGTCGCGTCCGCGCCACGCGCCGGGCAGGGCGGTAGACCATCGGCGGAGGCGTCCGGCTCTCGTCACCCGTCCATCATGAGGGGTCGCCGTGGCCCCTCACTTGCAGATCTTGAGGAGCTTGCACGCCTCGTTCCAGAAGCCGGTCGGGCGGACCATCGCCATCAGCGTGAGCAGTGCCTGCATGTTCGTCTCCTTGATCGGTGCGTCGGGAGAACACTCCCGGCGCGGACCCCGTCGGCGATGCATACGGAAGTAGCGTCCGGCGCGACTTCCGTATGGTCATCGCCCGCGGGTCGCCCCGTAGGCTCGCGACATGGATCCCATCCGCGTCCTCATCGCCGATGACGAGGCGCTGGTGCGCCACGCGCTCCGCATCTTCGTGTCGACGGATCCCGGCATGACGGTCGTCGGCGAGGCCGGCGACGGCGTGCTCGCGGTGCGCGCGGCCGAGGAGCTGCGGCCGGACGTCGTCCTGATGGACCTGCAGATGCCGCGCATGGGCGGGATGGAGGCGACCCGGCGGATCACGGCCGCGCTGCCCGACACGCGCGTGCTCGCCGTCACCACCTTCTCCTCGGAGCGCCACGTGGTGCCCGCGCTCCGCGCCGGCGCGTCCGGCTACCTCGTCAAGGACAGCGAGCCGGACGACATCCTGCACGCCATCCGCGAGGTGCGGGCGGGGCGGTCCGTCATGTCGCCGCGGATCACGCGCGACCTGATCCTCTCCCTCCGCGACGATCCGGAGACCGGCCAGGCGGAGGCCTCGTCCCACGCGCCGCTGACGACGCGCGAGTACACGATCGTCCGCCTCATCGGGCGGGGCATGTCGAACGCGGAGATCGCCCGCGAGCTGCACCTCTCCGAGCCGACCATCAAGGCCAACCTCAGCCGGGTGATGGGGAAATGGGACGTGCGGGACCGCGTGCAGGTGCTCATCCACGCCGTCCGCCACGGCGTCGTCGACCTCTCCCACTACGAGGTCGAGTCGTCGGGCCGCGCGCGATGACCCCCGCCGGCGGGAAGGCCGACGACCTCCTCGCCGTCCCCGACCGCGCCGCGTGGCGCGCCTGGCTCGACGCGAACGAGGACGCCTCCGACGGCGTGTGGCTGGTGCTCGCGAAGAAGGGCACGACGGATCCGACCACGCTCACCTACGCGGAGGCCCTCGACGAGGCGCTGTGCAGCGGGTGGATCGACGGCCAGACCGCGAGCATCGACGAGCGCGTGTTCCGCCGCCGCTTCACCCCTCGGCGGAAGGCGTCGCTGTGGTCGGAGCGCAACATCGGCCTCGTCGCGACGCTCACCGCGGAGGGGCGGATGCGGCCGCGCGGCGTGATGGAGGTGGAGCGCGCGCAGGCCGACGGCCGGTGGGAGCGCGCGTACGCGGGTCAGGCGTCCGCCGCCGAGCCCGAGGACCTGCTGGCCGCGCTCGCCGCGTCACCTGCCGCGGCCGCGACGTTCGCGACCCTCACCAAGGTCAACCGCTACGCCGTGATCCACCGGGTCACGACCGCGCCGAACGCGACCGTCCGCGCGAACCGGCTCGCCAGGCTCGTCGCGATGCTCGAGCGCGGGGAGACGCCGCACCCGCAGTGAGCGGGCCGGCGATCAGGTGCCGGACGCGAACCACTCCCGCGCGAGGATCGACATGACGACCTCGTCGTGGAACGCGCCGTCGTGGAACACCGTCTCCCGCTGGACGCCCTCCTCCACGAAGCCGACCTTCCGGTAGGTGGCCCGCGCCCGCGCGTTGTGGGCGAACACGCGCAGGTGGATCCGGTTCAGCCCCATCTCGCGGAACCCGTAGCCGACGAGCGTGCGCACGGCGTCGGTGCCGTAGCCGGAGTCGACGTGCTCGGATCCGATCATCACCGTCAGCGTCGCCGCGCGCGTCAGGAGCCCGGCGCCGTAGAGGGTGACGTGGCCGACGAGGCGGCCGGAGATCCGGTCGACGACGCTGAAGCCCACGGAGCCCGCCGGTTCGTTGTCGCTCCACTTCCGGAACTGCTCCGCGACGTCGGCCTCGGGTCGCGGGCGCACCGTCAGTTGCTGCAGCACCGCCCACTCCGGATCCCGCCACCACCGCACGAGGTCGGGCAGGTCGGCGTCCTCGAGGGCGCGCAGGCGGATCCGCTCGCCCTGGAGGATGCCCGCCCCGTACCGCTGCGGGTCGCCCGCGTCCGTCCATGTCATGCGGTCATCGTGCCATCCGCGAGCGGGCGCGCGTCGGACGTCAGTGGCCGAGCTCGATCAGCAGCACGCCGCCGATGATGAGGACGATGCCCGCGAGCATCGTGCGGGTGAGGGGGTCGCGGAAGAGCACGCGGCCGAGGACCGCGGTGAGGGCCACGCCCGTCGCGGCCCAGATGCCGTAGGCGACGCCGATCGGCAGGCCGAGCGCGAGGGCGCCGGCCAGCATCGAGAACGCGGTGACGTAGCCGACCGCGACGACCGCGTACCAGCGGCGCCGACCGTCGGTCGCGAGCTTGAGGGAGATGGTCGCGGCGACCTCGGTGACGATCGCGACGGACAGCAGCAGCCAGGCCATCAGCGGGCCTCGCCGGCTGCCGCGGTGGCGGCGGCCGCGCGGGCGGCGTGCGCGCGCTGCGACCCGAGCTCGACGAGCAGCACGCCGGCGACGATGAGCACGAGGCCGACGATCATCGGGCCGGTGAGCGGCTGGTCGAACAGCACGGCGGCGCCCACGGCGGTGAGCGCGACGCCCGTGGCGCCCCAGATCCCGTAGGCGACGCCGACCGCCATGCCCGCCTTGAGCACGCGCGTGAGGAACCCGAACGCGGCGAGGTAGCCCGCGACGACGAGCGCGTACCAGCCGGGCGCCTGGACGGCGGCCTGCAGCGCGAGGGACGCGGTCACCTCGGTGGCGATGGCGCCGCCGAGGAGGATCCACCTCATGGGGCGGTCGTGGGGGCGGCGCCGGGCAGCGTCAGCGTGAGGATCCCGTCGCGAACCTCGACGGTCGTGCCGCGGTGGTCGCGCACGCGGGGGAGGTCGACCGTGGCGTCGCTCTCGTGGTCGCCCACGACGACCACGCGCATGCCCGCGGCGAGACCCGCGCGGATGCCGGCCTCGGCGTCCTCGTAGACGATCGCGTCCGCGGGGTCGATGCCCAGGCGCGATGCCGCGAGCAGGTAGCCGTCGGGGTGCGGCTTGCCGTTCTGGACGTCCTCGGCGGTGACCACGACGTCCGGCACGCGGACCCCGGCGCCGGCGAGCCGGGCGCGCGCGAGCTCGAGGCCGGCGCTCGTGACGAGGGCGTGGGATCCGGCGGGCAGCGCGGCCACGAGGTCGCGGGCGCCGGGGATCTCGACCGTCGCGGGGCTGCCGTCGAGCTCGAGCCGGTCGAGCTCGGCGAGGAGGGCGGGCACGTCGGTGCCGACGGGGGCGAACCGGGCGATGCTGTCGGCGGCGCGCACGCCGTGGATCCGTCGGATGAGGTCCGCCGGATCGTGACCGAACCGCTTCGCGAGCATCGTCCAGATCTCCTCCACGAGCGCCGTCGAGTCGACGAGCGTCCCGTCCATGTCGAGCAGGAGCGCGCGGGCGGTGAGCGTGACGGGGGAGGACATGCGTCCATCCTCCCGGACGGGTGGCAGGCGGCAGCCCGCCGGTCGGCCACGATGGAGGGGATGTCGGGGATCCGGCCAGGGAGAGCGGGGTCGGCATGGGCGCGGGAGACACGGACGAGGTCGAGGGCGGCAAGGTGCGAACGCTGACCGGCATCGCGGCCTTCACGCTCATGCTCGGGCTGCTGATCGTGGCGCTCGCGCCCGACCTGTCCGCCGAGGGCGGGTTCCGCTGGAGCGCGCCCGGCTGGCTGTACGTCGGCATCTTCGTGCTGTTCGGCCTCGCGGGCCTCGGCTGGGCGGCCGTGCGGGCGATGCGGCTGCGGCGGCGATCCCGTGGGTGACGCGCTGGACGTGGTGCTGAAGGTCGTGATCATCGTCTGCCTGATCGGCATGGGCGTCTCGTCGTTCCGGACCCTGAACCACACATCGCGGACGAACGAGCCCGCGCCGAAGTCGATGTACCTGACCGGGGCGGTGTTCGGCCTGGTCGGGATCATCGCGCTGATCGCGCAGATCATCACCGACTGACGCGGCGGGACCTCCGCCCGCTCCGCGACGCCCGGCTTACGGCTCCCGCCGGGCCCGGCCGCCCGCCGCGGCCCCCACGTAGCCTGGACGCATGGCGGGATCCACCGGGCGCGGGCGCGCATCGCACCACGTCGTCATCGGCGCAGGTCTCGCGGGGGCGGCGACCGCATGGCAGCTCGCGAGCCGCGGGCACGCGGTCACGGTGCTGGAGCGCGACCGGCCGGCGAGCATGCTCGGCAGCTCGCACGGATCCGCCCGCATCCTCCGCTACGCCTACGACGACCCCTTCTACGTGCGCCTCATGCGCGACGCGCGCGTGCTCTGGGACCGCCTCGAGCGCACCACGGGCGCGCGGCTCGTGACGCCGACCGGATCCCTCGACTCCGGCCTCGTGCGCCGCCCCGCCGAGCTCGCGCGCGTGCTGGAGCGCGTCGGCGTCGAGCACGAGCTGATGTCCGCGCGCGAGGCCGAGGGGCGCTGGCCGGAGATGGCGTTCGACTCCGACGTGCTCTTCCACCCGGCGGCCGGCGTGATCGACGCGGAGACCGCCGTGCGCACGATGCTCGACCTGGCCGTCGCGCACGGCGCCGTGGTGCACGAGGGGTGGACGGCCGCATCCGTCGAGCGGGTCGGCGCGGGCTTCGCCGTGACCTCCGACGACGGCCGCCGCGTCGACGGCGACAGCGTCGTGGTGGGCGCGGGCGCCTGGCTGCCCGACCTGCTCGGCGGCGCGCTGCCCCTGCCGCGCGCGGCCCTCGACCGCATCCCGCCGCTGCGCGTGCGGCAGGAGCAGGTGTTCCACTTCGCCTACATGGACGGGCCGCCGTCGCGGCCGGTGCCGACCTCCATCCACATGGACGAGCGCATGCAGGTCTACGCGCTGCCCGGCGGGCGCGACGCGGGCCACCGCGGCCACAAGGTCGCGGAGTTCGACGGCGGGCGCGTGATCCCGTCGGCCGCGCACCAGGACGGCGTCGTGGATCCGGCGAACCGCGCCCGCGTCGTCGACTGGGTGCGCCGCAACCTGCCGGGCGTCGAGCCGGTGCCGTACGCCGAGGCGACGTGCCTGTTCACGAGCACGCCCACGGAGGACTTCGTGATCGACCGGGTCGACGGGATCACGCTCGTCTCGCCCTGCTCCGGCCACGGCGCCAAGTTCGCGCCGCTGATCGGGAGCCTCGCGGCTGATGCGGCGACGGGCGAGCGCGTCGAGCCCCGGTTCGCGCTCGCGCCCTGAGGTCGCGCGCCCGGGCGACCGCTCAGGCGACCGCTCGGATCCGCCGACCGCTCAGACCTTCTGCGGGCTGCCCCGCCCACCGGTGCGGACGCGGCTGCGGCCCGCCGCCTTCGCCTCGGCGCGCTCGGCCGCCCGTTCCCGATCCGCGGCCAGGCGCGCGAGCTCCTCGCGCAGCCCGTCGACGCGGTCGTCGCGCCCCTCCTCGGGGAACGCGCCCGGGAGCAGCTGCGGCGCGAGCCGGGCGCGCACGATCTGCTCGAGCGCCGAGTCGCGCGCGATCACGAGCACCTCGCGGAGCGCCTCCGGATCCCGCGAGAGGGCGCCGAGCCGCTCCACGATCTCCTCGGCGATCTCGGCGCGCAGGCGGAGGCCCGGCACGTCGCCCTCGCGGTAGTCGTCGGGCCGGCGTCCCTTGCCGTCGCGCAGCGCCGCGCGCTCGCAGGCCATGCGCAGCCGCTCGGCCTCGCCGCGCTTCTCGCCGATGAGCTCGGCCAGCTCACCGCGGAGCGCCTCGATGAGCGACTCCTCGTCGTATGCACGCCGCTCCCGCAGCGTGCGCAGGATGATCAGGTTCTCCATCTGGAGCCGGAGCGCGACGCCGACCAGCAGCAGCGCCTCCTCCACGAGCACCTCGCGCTGGGCCGGATCCGCCGCGACTCGGGCGGCCACGGAGGGCGGCGGAGGCCCGGGCTTGGTGGACTTCTCGGGGCGGATGCGGGGCCGGGGCATGACGTCCTCCCGCTCCGCTCGCTCCACCGGCGAGGTGATCCCAGGCTACGCGGAACGGCCGACGTCCGGGCGGGTCGCGCCCCCATCCGGGAGCGGATCCGCGCCCGCGCTCAGCCCATCCGCCGCCGCAGGAACGCGAGCGTGCCGAGCTCGTCGTCGATGCCGCCGCCGTCGTGGCCGTTGTACTCCCACTCGACGATCTCCTTCTCGCCCGCGTAGGCGTTGAAGGCGCCGTAGACGGTGGACGGCGGGCAGGTCGCGTCCATCAGCCCCACCGAGAAGCGGGCGGGCGCGCTGGCGCGACGGGAGAACGCGACGCCGTCGAAGTAGCGCAGCACGGCGTGCACGTCCTCGCCGCGGCCCCGGTGCGTCTTCAGGTAGTCGACGACCTCGTGGTACGGGTAGGCGTCGGTGATGTGGGTGGCCCGCTCGATGTCGCAGAGGAACGGCACGTACGCGGAGACGGCGGCGAGGTCGTCGCGGAGGCCGGCGACCGCGAGCGCCATGCCGCCGCCCTGGCTGCCGCCCTGCACGGCGATGCGCGACGGATCCACGACGTCGAGCGACCGCGCCACGTCGACCGCGCGCACCGCGTCGGTGAAGAGGCGCCGGTAGTAGTAGGACTCGCGCGAGGCGATGCCGCGCGTCGTGAAGCCGGGGATCGCGGGTCCGGCCTCGCCGTGGTCGGCGGTCGCGCCGGCGCTCCAGTAGGAGCCCTGGCCGCGCGTGTCCATCTGGAGGTGCGCGAAGCCGGCGGCCGCGTAGATCAGCGTCTCCTCGGCGCGTCCGCGCCCGCCGCCGTAGCCGACGTACGAGACCACGGTGGGCAGCGGGCCGGTCGCGCCCGCGGGCGTGCGGAGCCAGGCGCGCACGTCGGTGCCGCCGGATCCGGCGAAGGTCACGTCCTGCACGTCGACCAGCGCGAGGTCGGTCTCCACCGGTGCGAGCCGCACGTCGAGGTCGTGCTGCCCGGCCTCGGCGAGCGTGTCGGCCCAGAAGGCGTCGAAGTCGTCCGGGTCGACGTGGCTGCTGACGTGTGCGCGGGCGGCGTCGACGGGTTCGATGAGCATGGGTTCTCCGGGCGTTCGGCGGTGGATGGGCGGTCGGCGTCCCGCGAGCCCGGTGGGCCGCGTCGCCTCGCTCATCATGCTCGCGGTCGCGGCGGATCGCACGCCGCGCGTCAGCGGAAGAGCGGTGTCCCGTCGCCGAGCTCGGCGTCGAGGAAGGTCCAGATCCAGTCGAGCGCGCGCGTGCGGTCGAGGCCCGGCACCTTCTGGGAGAGCTGCGTCGCGATCCCGTCGCTGTAGGCCGCGAGCTTGAGCGCGACCTCGGCCGCGTCCACCGCCCGGAACGCGCCGCCGTCGACGCCGCGGTGGATCGTGCGGACGAGGCACGCCTCCCATACGCGGATCCGCTCGAGGCGGTCGGCGCTGATCGCGGGCTTGCGGCCGACGGCGGTCCAGTAGTCCGACCAGAGCCGCCAGTGCGCCTCGGCCTCGTCGGTGCCCGTGAAGAGCGGCTCGACCAGCAGGCGCACGCCGTGCACGGGATCCGGGTCGGCGTCCACCTCCTCCACGATCGACGCGTAGAACCGGTCGGTCTCGAGCACGACGACCTCGTCGAGGATCTCGGCCACGCTCGCGAAGTGGTACGTCACCGTGCCGACCGACACGTCGCCCTCGGCGGCGATGTCGCGGAGGCCGGTGGCGGTGAGGCCCTTGCGGAGGATCACCGCGCGCGCGGCCTCGACGATCATCGCGCGCCGCACCTCGGGCTTCTCGCGCTTGCCTCCGCGACGGCCGGCGGGCGCGGTCGTGCGCGCCGTCGTGCCCGCGGTCGTGCCCGCGGTCACGCGGAGGTCCGCGGCACGAGGTCGTCGAATACGCGGTCGGCGACGAGCACCTCGGGGGTGCCGGGTCCGCCGTCGCGCGCCCAGGCCCGGAGCGTGTTGACGACGCGGAAGGCGTCCGCGTCGGCGGTCACGCGCGAGGTCGTCTCCAGGCGCGCGCGCCAGCCGGGCTGCTCGAGGCCGATGGCCCAGCGCGACTCGGCGACGGCCGACGTCGGGTCGCCCTCGGTGATCCGGTACGTCTCGCGGCTCGACTCGGTGAAGACGAGGCCGTCGGGGTAGACGCGGGATCCGCCGTAGCCGGGGTCGACGTCGAGCGTCCACTCGCCGGTGGCCACGTCGTGCGAGACGCTGCGCTCGGGCAGGCCGGACTCGTCGGGGATCCGCTGGATCGCCATCGGCGTCGACCGCACGGCCTCCTCGAAGCGCACGCCGTCGTCCGCGTCGCGCGTCCAGACCGGGAGGGTCACGAGGCTGCGGGAGGGCGCGAGGCCGAGGGTCGCCTCGCGGGCGTGCGGCCAGATCCACGGCCAGTACGCCGACGACACCGCGATGCGCAGGCGGTGCCCGGCCGGGAACGCGTGGCCCGTGGCGACGAGCGGCACGCGCACGAGCGACTCCTCGCCCGGGACCATCGGGTCGATCCGGGCGCGGTCGATCCGCTTGTTCAGGTTGAGCGCGCCGCGCGTCACGAGGGTGGACGACCCGTCGGGCGCCACGTCGCAGAGCCGCACCACGAGGTTCGCGTCGGGCAGGTCGCTCGTGACGGCGAGGTCGACGAGCACGTTGCCGAGCACGTCGAGGCGCTCGTCGAGCAGCAGGTCGAAGCAGACGGAGAGGCCGTCCTCGGCGCGCTGGTCGGGCGGGAGGTCGGTGGCGTTGCCGAAGGGGAAGAAGCGGCCGGCGTCGAGGCCCGTGCGCTGCGGCGAGCGGACCACGACGGCGTCGCCCTCGGCGGCCGGCCCGTGGAACACGGTCAGCGGCAGGACGGGCGAGGCCGCGACGGATGCCGGCGGCGGCCACGACGCGGCGCCGACCCAGCGGCCGGTGCGCACGGGGTAGCTCGTGGCGGGCGGTTCGGAGTCGCTGAGGAAGGCGCGGAGCGCGGGATCCGCCTCCACGCCGGTGTCGACGCCCTTCAGCCAGCGGTCCCACCAGCGCAGGGTCTCCTGCAGGAAGCCGATCGACGGGCCGGGCGCGAGGCCGCGGTCCGGGTACTGATGCGACCACGGGCCGACGATGCCCTTGGCCGGGCCGGGCAGGTGCTCGACGAGGCGCAGGACGGCGTCGCGGTACGGATCCGCCCACCCGCCGACCGCGAGCACGGCCGCGTCGATGGCCGAGTAGTCCTCGCACACGCTGCCGTGCCGCCAGTAGTCGTCGCGCTCCTGGTGCGCGAGCCAGGTGGGCGTCATCGGCCGGTTGGCCTCGAGGCGCTCGCGCCAGCGCTCCACCCAGCCGTCGCCCACGACCTCGGGCCGCGGTGGGCGCGAGTTGAACGCGAACATCGTGGCGCCCCAGGCGGCCATGTCGATGCCGAGCACCGCGCCGCCCATGTAGTGCACGTCATTGTCATACCGGTCGTCGGTGGAGCACACCGTCACGACGGCCTTCAGGGCCTCCGGCGCGCGGGCCGCGAGCTGCAGGCCGTTGAAGCCGCCCCACGAGATCCCGAAGATGCCGACGGCGCCCGTGCACCAGTCCTGCGCGGCGATCCACTCGATCACCGCGACGCCGTCGTCGAGCTCCTGCGCGGAGTACTCGTCGACGAAGAGGCCGTCGGAGGATCCGGTGCCGCGGATGTCGACGCGGATGGACGCGTAGCCGTGCGCCGCGTACCAGGGGTGCCGCTCGCTGTCGCGCGGGCCGGTCCAGTCGTCGAGCCGGTAGGGGAGGTACTCGAGGAGCGCGGGGACGGGCGCGTCGCCGGCCGGCGCCCAGATGCGCGCGTGCAGGCGGATCCCGTCGGGCATCGGGATCCAGACGTCGCGCGTCGTCACGGCGGCGTCGGCCTCGGTCGTCTCGCGTGCGTCGTCGGTCATCGTGCGTCCTCCCAGTCCCGGATCCGGTGCCCGTCGCCGAGCTCCCGCCACCCTCCGTCCGCGGCGTCGCGCCACGTGGCCGTCACGCCCTCGACGTCGGGCAGCTCGGTGGCGCCCGGCTCGAGGGTCGCCGCGAGCAGCTGTCGTGTGTAGGGGTGGTTCGGCCCCTGGAACACGCGCTCGGTCGGGCCGATCTCCACGATCCGCCCGCCGGTCATCACCGCCACGCGGTCGGCCACGCCGCGCACCACCGCGAGGTCGTGGCTGATGAAGAGGCAGCTGAGGCCCTTGTCGCGCTGGAGGTCCGCGAGCAGCGCCAGGATCTCGGCCTGCACGCGCACGTCGAGGGCGGTCGTGATCTCGTCGGCGATCACCAGCTGCGGTCCGGCCGCGAGCGCGCGGGCGATGCCGACGCGCTGTCGCTGGCCGCCGGAGAGCTGGCTCGGGAGCCGGGCCGCGAAGTCCGGCGACAGCCCCACCTCGGCGAGGATCTCGCCCACGCGCTCCGGGGAGGAGCTGCCGGTGAACAGCTTCAGCGGCCGCGCGATGGCAGCGCCGACGGTGCGCCGCGGGTTGAGCGAGGTGTCCGCGTTCTGGAACACGAGCTGCACCGCGCGCCGGAGCGCGGGAGAGCGGCCGGCGACCGCGGAGGTCAGGTCGCCCGTCACGCCGTCGCCGGCGAAGCGGAAGGTGCCCGACTCGGTGGGCACGAGGCCGGCCAGGGCGGTCGCGAGGGTGGTCTTGCCGCTGCCGGACTCGCCGACCACGGCGAGCGTCTCGCGCGGCGCGATCGTGAAGGACACGTCCGCGACCGCGGGCGGCAGGTGGCGCGCGTACCGGACGACGAGGCCGTCGGCGACGACCATCGGGGGCGCCGCGTCGGGTGCGGCGTCGGACCCGGGCGCCGGCGCCGGTGCCACCGCGTCCGCGCCGGCCACGGGCCCGCCGCTGCCGCCGCCCGGGATCGCCGCCAGCAGCTCGCGCGTGTACGGGTGCTCGGGCGACGCGAAGAGGTCCGCCGTCGGCCGCTGCTCCACGATGACGCCGTCGCGCATCACGGCGATCTCGTCGACCATCGTCGAGACGACGCCGAGGTCGTGGCTGACGAGCAGCACGGCCATGCCGAGCTCGCGGGCGAGGTCGCGGATCAGGGTCAGCACCGCCGCCTGGGTGACCACGTCGAGCGCCGTCGTCGGCTCGTCGAGCACGAGCAGGCGGGGGCGCGCGGCGACGGCCATGGCGATCGCGATGCGCTGCTGCTGCCCGCCCGAGAGCTGGTGCGGGTAGCGCCGCACGATGGTGGCGGGGTCGGGCAGGCGCACGAGGCGCATCAGCTCCAGCACCCGCTCGTCGTCGCTCGGCAGCCCGTGGCTCTCGAGGGCCTCGCGGAGCTGGCGGCCCACGCGCATCGACGGCGTGAGCGCCTGGCCGGCGTTCTGCGCGACGACCGCGGCCGTCCCGCCGCGGAGCTGCCGCGTGTCCGCGGGCGAGAGGGCGAACACGTCGTCGCCGCCGACCTCGACGGATCCGCCCACGATGCGGGATCCGCGGCGCAGGTGCGCGAGGAGCGTGCGGGCGACCGTCGACTTGCCGCTGCCCGACTCGCCCACGAGCCCGAGCGCGCGCCCGGCGCGGATCTCGAAGCTGACGCCGCGGACCACGGGCACGTCGGTGCGCCCGGCCGCGTACGAGATGGCGAGGTCGGCGACGCGCACGACCGTGCCGAGCCGCGCCTGACCGGTGAGGGTGTCCATGAAGCCGCCGGGGATCATGCCATCCCCCTCTGCGCGCGGTCGACGCCGAGCGCCTTGCTGAGCCCGTCGCCGCTGAGGTTGAGGCCCACGACGAGGGTCGCGAGCGCCACGATCGGCGCGAGCGTGCCGAGCGGCACGACCGTCAGGGCGGTGCGGTTCTCCTGCACCATGAGCCCCCAGTCGGGCGTCGGCGGGTTCGCGCCGAAGCCGAGGAACGAGAGCGTCGAGATGAGCAGCACGATCCACGAGGCCCGCATCGCGTACTCCACGAGCACGACGTCGAGCACGTTGGGCAGGATCTCGCGGAACACGATGCTCAGCGGCCCCTCGCCCCGGGCGCGCGCCGCGGTGACGTAGTCCTGCGTGATCACGGTCCGCGCCGCCCCGCGCACCACCCGCGTCACGGCGGGCGCGTACACGACGGTCACGGCGAGCACGATCACCCAGAGGCCGGATCCGAACACGGTCACCACCACGAGCAGGGCGAGCACCGACGGGATGCTCAGCAGCGCGTCGACGACGCGCATCACGACCTCGTCCAGCCAGCCCTCGGCGTACGCGGTGACGCAGCCGACGACCGTGCCGACCGCGACGGCGATCGTGGTCGCGAGGAACGTGACGACGAGCGCGTAGCGGCCGCCGTTGAGGGTGCGGGAGAGCACGTCGCGGCCGTACTGGTCGGTGCCGAGCCAGTGGGTCCACGTCGTGCCGGACAGCACGTCGGCCGAGTCGGTCGCGACGGGATCGTGCCCGGCGATCCACGGCGCGAGCAGCGCGAGGACGACGTGGATCCCGATGAGCGCGAGCCCGACGGACAGCGCCGTCGACGCCCGGAGCGGGCTGGTCCACCCGCGCAGGCGGCCGCCTCGGCGGGTGGGCAGGGGCGTCGCGGTCATGCGCGGGCCTTCCGTCGGGTGGTGGGTCGGGCGGTGCGGGCGGACCGGGTGCGGCGGGTGCTCTGCCTGGTGCGGAGCCGCGGATCCAGCGCGAGGGCGACGAGGTCGGCCGCCAGGTTGCAGACCACGTACACGCCGGCGCTCAGCAGCGCGATGGCCTGGATCGTCGGCAGGTCGCGCGTGAAGACGGACTCGAGCATGAGCTTGCCCATGCCCGGGTAGTTGAAGACGTTCTCGACCACGACGACGCCGCCCAGCAGCCACGCGACGTTGAGCGCCACGACGTTGAGGGTCGGCAGCAGCGCGCTCGGCACCGCGTGCCGCCACACCACCTGCCGCGTGGTGAGGCCCTTGAGCTCGGCCGTGGTGACGAACTCGGACGCCATCACGTCGATGGTCGCCGAGCGCATGGTGCGCACGATGTAGGCCGCCATCGCCAGCGTCAGCACGATCACCGGCAGCGCCACCGAGGGCAGCAGCTCGGCGACCGTGGCGTCGCTGCCGCGGAGGACCACGGCGGGGAACACCGGGATCGTGATGGCGAAGAGCAGCACGAGCACGGTGGCGACCATGAACTCGGGGACGCTCATCACGACGAGGCTCACGACGCTGATGATCGAGTCGCTCGCGCGTCCCCGGCGGACGCCCGCGATGACGCCCAGCGTGAGCGACAGGGTGACGCCGACGAGCATCGCCGGCACCGCGATGAGCATGCTGTTGCGGAAGGCGACGAGGAGCGTCGGCGCGACCGGATCCCCGCTCACGAGCGAGGTGCCGAAGTCGCCGTGTGCGGCGCCGAGCAGCCAGTCGCCGTAGCGCAGCCAGACGTTCCGGTCGAGCCCGAGCGAGTCGCGCAGGGTGGCGACGGCCTCGGGGGTGGCGTCCTGGCCGAGGAGCTGCTGCGCCACGTCGCCCGGCAGCAGCTGGATCGCGAGGAACACGAACAGCGACGCGAGCACGATCGTGAGGAGCGCGGTGCCGAGGCGGCGGAGGACGTGCACGGTGACGTTCATCGACGGAATCCGATCGCGAGGTGGTCGAACTCGAAGCCGTACTCCCGGTAGTTCACGACGTCGCGCGAGATGCCGACGAGCCGGTCGCCGAACATGGGCGTCATGTCGGCGCTGTCCTCCACCACGATGCGCTGGGCGTCCTGGTAGAGCATCCGCCGCCTGTCGTCGTCCATCGTGGCGCGGGCGTCGTCGAGGAGCGCGTCGAAGGTCGGGTTCGACCACGCGCTCTCGTTGTAGGAGGAGCCGGTGCGGAAGATCTGGTTCAGCATCTGGTCGATGGGCCGGCCGGTGAACCAGTAGCTCACCATGAGCGGCTGCTTCATCCAGATCTCCGTGTAGTAGGAGTCGGACGAGCTGTTCTTCACCGTGAGGTCGATGCCCGCGGCCTTCACCTGGTCGCGGTACGCCACCGCCATGGGTGTGAACACCGACTCGTAGGAGGAGGTGTGGATCGTGGTCCGGAGCCCGGGCACGCCCGCCTTCGCGAGCAGCGCCTTCGCCTGGTCGGGGTCGTACGCGCGGTCGACGTCGACGAACGCGGCGAGCGACGGCGGCACGGGGTTGTCCCAGGCGGCCGTGCCCGTGCCCTGGAGCGCGGTCGCGACGATCTGCTCCGGGTCGTAGGCGAGCTTCATGGCCTGGCGCACGAGCGGATCCTGGAACTCGGCGCTCGTGGCGAGCATCGGGATCGTGTACCACTGCGCGTTCTCCACGCGCGCGACCGTGGCCCGGCTCGACGCGGAGACGACCCGGGCCGTCGCGAAGTCGAGGTTGGTCTGCGAGATGAGGTCGATCTGCCCCGCGAGCAGGGCGTTCACGCGCGCCGTCGTGTCCTGGATGGAGGAGAAGTCGATGCCGTCGAGCACCGGCCGCCCGGCGAAGTGGTCCTCGAACGCCTCGACGCTGCCGGATCCCGCGGGCTGGAACGACGAGAGGCGGAACGGCCCCGTGCCGATGCCGGTGCGGCCGATCGTGCCGATGGCGTCGGCCGGCACGATGTAGCACTGGTAGGCCGTGAGCAGCGACGGGAACTCGGCGTTGGGGTTCTTCAGCTGGAAGACGAGCGTGTGGGGGTCGGGCGCCGACATGCTGCCCGCGTCGAGCATGTCGCCGAGCACGCCGCCCTGCGGGGAGGCCGTCGCGGGATCCAGGATGTGCTGGATGGAGGCGATCGCGTCGGCCGCCGTGAAGCGCGTGCCGTCGTGGAACCGCACGTCGCGGCGGAGGCGGAAGGTCCAGGTGATGCCGTCGGGCGACGCCGTCCACTCCTCGGCGAGGTCCGGGATCGTCTCGCCCTTCTCGTCGAGCCTCACGAGCCGGTTGTAGAGGGCGCCGAGGTACTCGTACGCGGAGAGCGAGCTGGCGGAGTCGAGGGTCTCGGCGGCGGATGCGGCCGGCCGCGCGACGCGGAGGCGGCCGCCGGCGACGGCCGTGCCGGTGGCGGCGGCCTCGGGGATCGTGGTGCTGCGGGCGCCGGTGGAGCAGCCGGTGAGGGCGAGCAGGCCGAGGCCGGCGATCCCGGCGGTGCCCGCGAGGACGGCCCGGCGGCTGGGCGCGCTCGGCCGGTCGGCGATGCGCAGCCTGGGCGCGCTCGCGCCGGCGAGCATGGTGCGGGTGGTGACGATCGATGGCATCGGGACGGGCCCTCCTCGTTATCGTTCAGGTGAACGATAGGGGAGATGCGGGCCCCTGGCGAATGCTGACCGGATGCGAGGCGATCGTCGGCACCGTCTCCTGGGCTCGCCTCCCGCATGGCCGTGGGTGTGGACGCCCCCGGCGGCACCCGCCGATGTCGACCATCCTGTCCTCGCGGATGGACGGGCTCGTGCCCCTGGGCGGCGCACGACGCCTGCGTCCCCGCATCCGATGCGGGGCTCCGCTCCCGCGCATCGTCCGCCGGATCTCGATCCGCGCGTGATCCGAGGAAGAAGGAGACACCGGATGCTCACGCACCTGCTCGTGGCCGGCCTGACCATCGCCGTGGGACTGACGGGCGGCTCGCCGACGGCGACCACCTCGGATCCCGGACCGGGGGAGTCGAAGATCGTCGCCGGCCGCGTCGCCCCGGCCACCCCGTGGGCCGTCCAGATCGTCGAGACCGGCGGGACCGTCGGCGCGGGGCTGGAGGAGGACTGCACGGGCGTGCAGGTCGACGCCTCCTGGGTGCTCACCGCGCGGCACTGCACGGGGGACACCGACGACATCGACATCTACCAGTCGAACTCCGTGACGCACTCGGGCGACCCGACGCCCGTGGACCGCGTGGTGGTCGCCCCGAAGGGCGACATCGCGCTGCTGCACCTCGCCGCTCCCGCGCCCCTCTCGGCCTACGCGCCCCTCGACCTGAGGTCCGGGGCGTCCGCGTCCGGCACGGGCACCATCGAGGGCTACGGCTCGCGCGCGCACGGCAAGCAGGCGACGCGGCTCTACGCGGCCACCGTCCGCCTCACCGGCGCCCAGGTCGATGGATTCGACGGCGCGGCACAGGAGGTCACGGGCATCAGCGGCGCGGCGAACCACGGCGACTCCGGCGGTCCGCTCCTGGTCCAGGGCCGTGTCCGCGGCCTCTGCTCCCAGGGCCTCAGCGACACCGACGACGACCCGCACGCCGCCTCCACCTACGCGCTCCTGTCGCAGGACGCGGCCTGGATCCGCAGCACGACGGGAGTGCGCGGCGACGGTCGGTAGGGCAGCGGGCGCTCTGCCTCTCGCGTCACCTCCTCCCGTAGGAGGTGGACAGCCAGATCCGGCTGCCGTCGGGGATGGTGACCTCCAGCGTGGTCGGCGCGGTCGGGTCGTCGAGCGGCACGCTCATGGCGCCCCGGCCGTCCGGGCCGCACGTCGCGCCGACCCGGTTCGGGTCCTCCTGCACGACGCGGATCCAGTAGGTCTCGGTCCCCGTGCAGTCGGCGGTCATCACGACCGAGTCCAGGCTCGGATCCTGGGGCGCGGGGAGGGTGATGTCGATCGTGCCCGCGCTCCCGGGCGCGACGTCGGCCGGCGCCGTCCCCTCCTGCGCCACCTCCTCGAGCCCCTCGGACGTGCCGGAGAAGCGCCCCGTCGGCTGCCACGACGGGTGGCCCCGCGAGGCGAGGTCCTCGAGGGACGCGAACCGCTGCGCGTCCGTCGGCGCGGCCCCCGGTGCGGCCGTGGCGGTCGGCGTCTCCTCGGCGGGGGTCGGATCCTCCTCGGCCGAGGGCCCGGCGCCGGTGCATCCGGACAGGGCCAGGAGCCCCGCGACCACGGCGCCTGCGATCGCGGGAACGCGCGGGTGGTGGTGAGCGGTCACGGTGCTCCTCATGGGCCGTCGGGGTCGGTCGTCCCTCGAGCCTCCCGTCACCGGCGGGACCCGGTCAAGGCCGCCGCCCCGCTCCGCGCGCCCCCCCTCAGCTCACGTGCACGTCCGGCCGCCGCGCCCGCACGGGCTCGGCCCGCCGCAGCACCTCGCGCGGTCTGACTCCTCTGCGACGAGACCTGGGCATGGCGTCGACCGGCGACACCCTGGCCGCGCCATCACGTCGCAGGGGGTGTGTCGGCCCGGTCATCTCCGCCACCGTCAGGCGAAGCCTCCAGCGGCGACTCGCGTCGTCGTCGGGCCCGGTGTTCGAGGAACCCGACGACCAAGAGGACCGCTGTCGCACCGATCGCGATCCCCTGCACGAGAGCGCGGTCCTGTGGGAGCACGATGCTGAGCGTGCCGACTCCAACCAAGATCGCCAGATAGAGGATGTCCGAAGGCCTGAAGCGCTTCATCCTGGCCATCTTCGACTTACTCGCAGTTCGCATGATCAGTCCGGACCCAGGGCCTATCGCCTTCTACGCGAGTCTGGTGGCAGGTGGAGAAGCCGTAGCTGCCGGCCTTGTAGGCGCGGCTCACGAAGCTGATGATGTCCCCCAGTCGCGGAGCGCCGAACGCTGCGCATCCCGCGATGATGAACCACCTCACCCCGCTGGGGATCTTCGATGACCCAGCGCACAGGGTCGCTGCTCCTGCCGCGCCGAGGAACGCAGCCGCTGCGGCGATCGCGCGCATCTGGGAGCCGAGGAGGTTCACGTAGAACCCGATGCCCTGAGCGGCGTTGCCGAGCCCGAAGGTCACGAGCGGGTCCACGACGACGGGAAACGCTGCTTCTCGAGGATCGATGGTCTGCGTGAGCGTATGCCCGTCGATCGAGAACCGCGTCGGGATCGTACGGCCGTGCGCGTCGACGGCCCACGGAGCGTCGATGTGCCCGGCTGTGATGCTCCCGGCATCCGGTGCGAGCGCGACGATGTCGAAGCCGGTTCCACGGGGCACTGCCTGGAAGCCATCAGGGAGATCGAGGGAGAAGGCCGTGGTGTCGGCTCCGTCGCGGAGGACCGTGACCGCCTGGACTTCGCCTGCGCTCACCTGGACAAGGGAGTTCTCCGACGAGACAGGCATGACGCTGACGGTGCCGGACGTCGTGGAGAGTCCGGGAGGAGCGGTCGGATCATCTGGAGCGGTCCATCCGAGATCGGTGCGGTCGCCCTGGCCGACTGCGACGAGCGCCCGGTCCACGAGAGCAGGTGTCGACATGTCGCCCGCGCTCTCTGCGGCGGATGCGGCTCCGGCCATGAGGCCGTTGAGGGAGATGGTGACCGCCAAAGCGAGGAGCATCGTCGCTCCCCGAGCGTGTATGCGCACGGGATCCCGTTCGATTCGCGACGCCGATCGACGTCGCGCTGACCGTAGGCCGCGACGGCCCCGCGCGTGGTACTACTGCACAGGCCCCCTCAGCTCACGTGCACGTCCGGCCGCCGCGACCGCACGGGCTCGGCCCGCCGCAGCACCTCGCGGGTGACCGGGGCGACCTCGCCCGTGCCCGTCACGAGGAAGCGGAGCAGGTTGCCCACGGGCGACCCCTCCGTCCACTCGAAGTAGACGCCGGGCTTCACGCCCGTGAGGTCGCGCACCGCGAGGAGCACGGCCGCGATCGTGTTGGGGACGTTGCCGCTCGTGACCTGGAGCACGCGGAACCCGCAGCGCACGATGCCGCGCACCACGAGGTCCTCCTCGAACTCGGAGGAGTCGCCCGGGGTCACCTCGAGGAAGATCACGGGGGCCCGGGCCGGGATCCCGCTGTCGCGCCGCTCGTCGCTCGCCTTGCGGCGGTACTCGGCGATGCGCTCCTCCTCCGTCAGGGCCTCGTCGGGCTCGTCCGGCTCGTGGGCGATGATGCTCACCGCGCCGTAGTCCTCCGCGTCCTCGATGACGAAGGCGCGCGCCCGCTCGTCCATCGTGAGCGAGGTCGCGCGCAGCTGGAACGAGCGCTGGATCCGGCTGACGATCGACACCGCCAGGATCCCGAGGATGAACAGCGCCGCGATGCGCACGCCGTCCGGTCGCTCGATCACGTTGACGACCGTCGTGTACGCGAACACCGTCGCGATGGCCGCGAAGCCGACGGTGCGCTTGCGCTGTCCCGCCTTCTTCGCCGACAGCGTCACCGCGACCGAGGCCGAGGTGATGAGCACGAGCACGCCCGTCGCGTAGGCGCCGGCCTGCTGGTCGACGTCGGCCTGGAACACGAGCGTGACGAGCACGGCGATGGCCGTGAAGACGAGTACGAGCGGGCGTACGGCCGCGGCCCAGTGCGGCGCCATGCCGTAGCGCGGCAGGTAGCGCGGCACGATGTTGAGGAGCCCGGCCATCGCGGAGGCGCCCGCGAACCAGAGGATGCAGATCGTGCTGATGTCGTAGAGCGTGCCGAAGCCGTCGCCGAGGAACTGGTGCGCGAGGTACGCGAGCGCGCGGCCGCTGGCCTTGCCGCCCTCCTGGAACTCGGCCTGCGGGATCAGCAGCGTGGTCACGAAGCTCGACGTGATGAGGAACGCGCTCATGATGAGCGCGGCCGTCGCGAGCAGCCGCTTCGTGCCGTGGATCCGCGTGCGCGGCACCCCGTCGGCATCGTCCTCGCCGCGCACCTGCGGCATCACGGCGACGCCCGTCTCGAAGCCGGAGAGGCCGAGCGCGAGCTTCGGGAAGACGATGAGCGCGATGCCCACCATCACGAGCGGGTTGCCGTGCTGCGCCGTGAGCGCGAGCCACCAGTCGTCGATGACCTGCAGGTTCCCGGCGACGTGGAAGAGGGAGACGACGATCACGACGGCGTTGAGCGTGAGGAACACGGCCACGAGCACGACGGCGATGGAGATCGCCTCCTTGAACCCGCGGAGGAACACGAAGGCGAGCGCGGCCAGCAGCACCAGCGTCAGCAGCACCTCGTTGCCCGCGAACCAGGACGGCGCGAACGGGTTCTCGACGGCGTGCGCGGTCGCGTCGGCGGCCGACAGCGTGATGGTGATGAGGAAGTCCGTCGCCGCGAATCCGAGCAGCACGAGCACGAAGAGCTTGCCGCCCCACCAGGGGAGGAGCCGCTCGAGCATGGCGATGGATCCCTCGCCGCGGGGGCTCTCGCGCGCCACGCGCCGGTAGACGGGCAGGGCGCCGAGGAGCGTCAGGAGGATGAGGACGAGCGTCGCGAGCGGCGACAGCAGTCCGGCCGCGACGGCCGCGATGGCGGGCTGGTAGCCGAGCGTGGAGAAGTAGTCGACGCCGGTGAGGCACATGACGCGCCACCACGAGTGCGTCTTCCCGACGGTCTCGGCGTGCGGGCCGGGGTGGGCGCCGGATGCGCCGGGCAGGCCGTCGAGGAGCCAGGCGGTGATCCCGGCGCGGGTGCGCCGCTGCTCGGGCACGCGCAGGAGCTTGGGGCCGCTCACGTGGACGCTCCCGGTCGGGTGGGGTGGGGCTCGGACGTCGGGCAGCCGTGAGTCGGGCAGCGCACCGGTGATCCTCCTGAGGCGGCGCCGGGACCCCGTCTCGCGGATGCGACGGTCGGGCCCGGCATCATCGTCGGCCCATCGTGCCACCTCCCGACGGGAGCGGGGTGCGCGTGCAGGGTGCGGTCAGCCCGGCGGGTGCTGGGCGGATGGGTCGGACGTGGGAGATCCGGCGTCGCCCGCCGACGGGACCGCGGCTGCCGGCGTCGCTGTGCACGGGGCAGGCGGCGGGATCCGCTCCCGCTCCTACCATCGGACGCCCCATCCGCGGCCGTCGCCGCCGGAGTCCGTCGTCTGCCGGAGACCGTCCGATGGCCATCCACCGAAGGAGATCACCATGCAGCACCGCACCACGCGTCGCGCACCCGCGATCGCACGTCCGGCCCTGGCGCTCGGAGCGCTCACCGCGATCGTGGCCGGCCTCGTCGCCGGTCCCATCGCCTTCCACGCCGCGTCGGCCACCGCTCCGGCGTCGGCGGCGCACGTCAGGGACCCGTACATCGGCTGCATCGGCGAGCCCCTGGGCCAGCCGAACCCGCCCATCTGCCGGAGCCACGGGTAGCCGCGGGAGCTCCGCACCTCGGGTCCGATCCCCGAGCAGCAGCGGGCTCCGTCGTCACTCCTCCGATCGGAGGGGGCGACGGAGCCCGCTGTCGTGCGTGCGGCGACGCGGACGGAGACCGCCGTCGTCCGGGCGAGGCCGCCGGGAGTCGTCCTGCCCGGCCCGGGTCATCCGCCGGCGCGCGCTCGCGAGGCCCAGAGCTGCGCGGCGAGCCCGACCACGATGAAGCCGCACATCAGCGCGCCCATCGCGGTCGCGGTGCCGCCGAGGGCGCCCGCGAGCGGCGTCGCCAGGCCGCCGAGGCCGAACTGCAGGCCGCCGACGAGCGCCGAGGCCGTGCCGGGGTGGCGGTGGCCGAGCGCCTGCGTGAGGGTGATGGATCCGGGGATCACCCACCCCCAGCCCGCCGTGACGAGGGCGAGGGCCGGCCAGACCAGCGCCGGGCCCGTCCCGCCGAGCGCTCCGACGAGCACGAGGATCGAGCCGATCGCGCAGGTGGCGAGGCCGATCGTGAAGAGGCGGTCCTCGTCGAAGCGCCCGATGAGGCGGCGGAACACGAGCGTCGACGCGATCATGCAGGACGCGTTGGAGGCGAACACCAGCGTGTAGAGGCCCTCGCCGAAGCCGTACTGCTCCTGGAACACGAAGGACGAGGTGGCGATGTAGGAGAAGAACCCGATGGTCGCGGTGCAGCCGGTGACGAGGTACCAGCGGAAGCGGGGGATCCGCAGCAGCTCCGCCATGCGGCCGAGCACGGCGCGCGGGGAGGTGCCGCCCGCGCCGGTGCGGACGAGCGTCTCCGGCAGCAGGCGCGCCGCCGCGACGGTGAGGGCCAGGCCGAGCGCGGCCAGCACGACGAACGTGGCGCGCCACGACGAGAGCGACAGCACGAGGCCGCCGACGAGCGGGGCGACGACCGGGCCGACGGAGTTGACGACCGCGAGCGTCGCGAAGAGGCGGCTGCGGAGGGTGCCGGTGGAGGCGTCGCCCACCATGGCGCGGGCCGAGACCGCGGCGGCCGCACCGCCCAGGCCCTGCACGACGCGGGCCAGGATCAGGAGCCCCACGTCGGGCGCGATCGCGCAGACGATGCTGGCGAGCGTGAAGAGCGCGGTCCCGGCGAGGAGGATGCGGCGCCGACCCACGCCGTCGCTGATCGGCCCGATCACCAGCTGGCCGACCGCGAACGCGACGAGGAAGGCGGTCAACGTCAGCTGCACCGATGCCGTGGAGGCGTCGAGGTCGGTGGCGATGGCCGGCAGGCCGGGGATGTAGAGGTCGGTCGCGAACGGCGAGATGCCGACGATGAGGGCGACGGTGAGGAGCGGTCCGCGGCGCGCCGTCCACGACGTGCGCGGGTCGGGGTCGGGGTCCGGGTGTCGGGCGTCGTCGCTCATCAGGCCCGACAGTAGACCGGTCGCCCCCCGGCAGGTGTCGGTCGCAGCAGCGTGCGGCACCACGTCCAGCGGCCACGGTGCGGATATCGTCAGAGCGTGATCACTGGAGAGCTCAAGAGCAAGATCGACCGGGTCTGGGACGCGTTCTGGTCAGGGGGGATCTCGAACCCGCTTGAGGTGATCGAGCAGATCACCTACCTGCTGTTCGTGCGGCGGCTCGATGACCTGCAGACGCTCGCCGAGAAGAGGGCCCGTACCACCGGCGATGCCATCGAGCGGCCGATCTACCTGCCACGCCAGAGGGAGCTGAGGTGGAGCCGCTTCAAGAACAACGACGCCGAGGTCATGTTCGAAGTCGTGCGCGACGAGGTCTTCCCCTTCCTCCAGGACCTCGGCGGTGACGGCTCGACGTACGGCGAGCACATGCGCGACGCCCGCTTCACGATTCCGACCCCGGCGTTGCTGTCGCGGGTGGTCGACATGCTCGACGACATCCCCATGGCCGAGCGCGATACCAACGGCGACCTGTACGAGTACCTGCTGTCGAAGATCGCCTCGGCGGGCGTGAACGGGCAGTTCCGCACGCCCCGGCACATCATCGAGCTGATGGTGGCCATGACGGCACCGCAGCCGGAGGATGAGATCTGCGATCCCGCGTGCGGCACGGCCGGATTCCTCGTCGCCGCGTCGGAGTACGTGCGGCGCGAGCACCCCGGGGTGATGACGAACGCAGCGCAACGCTCGCACTTCCACTCGAGCATGTTCCACGGGTTCGACTTCGACTCGACGATGCTGCGCATCGGCAGCATGAACATGCTGCTCCACGGTGTCGAATCGCCGGACATCCGCTACCGCGATTCGCTCTCCGAGGGCGTGAGTGCCGACTCGGAGCGCTACTCCCTGATCCTGGCGAACCCGCCGTTCGCTGGATCGCTCGACTACGAGTCGACGTCGAAGGACCTGCAGCGCGTCGTGAAGACGAAGAAGACCGAGCTGCTCTTCATGGCCCTGTTCCTGAAGCTGCTGAAGGCGGGCGGCCGCGCGGCCGTGATCGTGCCGGACGGCGTGCTGTTCGGTTCGTCGACGGCGCACAAGGCGCTGCGGCGCATGCTCGTGGAGGACCAGAAGCTCGACGCGGTCGTCAAGCTGCCCTCCGGCGTCTTCCGCCCGTACGCCGGTGTCTCGACCGCGATCCTGTTCTTCACGAAGACGGACTCCGGCGGCACCGACGACGTCTGGTTCTACGACGTGCGTGCCGACGGCTTCTCCCTCGATGACAAGCGCAACCCGATCGAGGCGAACGACCTGCCGGATGCGCTCGCTCGCTGGGCAGACCGATGCACGACGGAACGCGACAGGGCCCGCACCGACCAGTCCTTCACGGTGCCCAAGGCGGACATCGTCGCGCAGGGCTACGACCTGTCGCTCAACCGCTACAAGGAGGTCGTCCACGACGAGGTCGAGCATCGGCCGCCTCTGGAGATCATCGCCGACATTGAGGCCCTTGAGGCCGAGATCGCGAACGGGTTGGCAGAGCTGAAGGCGATGCTCACGTGAGCACAGTCCCACTGAGTGAAATTGTCAAACCGTCAGGAAGTCAGGCGGGTGTCGATATCAATCACCCGGTCTTTTCCGTCACAAAACATTCCGGATTTGTTCGCAGTGAAGAGTATTTTAAAAAACGGGTCCATAGCCGCGAGCTCGGCGGATATAAACGAGTTCAGCCAGGGGATTTTGCGTACTCCACGATTCACCTCGACGAGGGTTCTGTAGGCATCGCACCTGTTGACGGGCTGATAAGTCCAATGTATACAGTCTTCGCCGCCGACACCACCCAGGTGGTGCCCGAATATTTGATTCGCTTCCTTAAGAGCCCAGTAGCGTTGGTTCAGTACGGCCGGCTCGCAAAGGGTTCCGTTCATCGGCGCCGGAGCATTTCGTTAGACACATTGGGAACTTTGCAAGTTCCGCTGCCGTCGCTCGACGAGCAGCGTCGGATTGCTGCGGTCCTCGAACGCGCCGACGAGCTTCGAGTAAGACTTCGTCGGGTACTTGCTCATCTTGACAGTCTCGCTCAAGCTCTTTTTGCTCAAAAGGTTGATTTGCCTTCGGCTAGCACGGCCCGTATCCCTCTGAGTGAGTTGGCGGTCTTAATAACCAAGGGAACTACTCCGTCGTCAATGGGCCTGGGGCTCGCGCCGGAAGGCGTCCCTTTTCTTCGTGCACAAAGCTTACAGGGTGGGACGGTCAAAGTCGGTTCCGATGCGTTGTTTATAGACGCGGCTGCACATGCGGAACTGAAGCGCTCCATCGTTCGAGGAGGAGACATACTTATCACTATCGCTGGCACAATAGGTCGTGTCGCAGTTGTGCCGAAAGATGCCGGGGAGATGAACTGCAATCAGGCAATTGCCATCGTGCGACTCGAAGATACAGAAATAGGTCCATGGGTCGCGGCTTGGCTACGATCACCAGACGCAGTCCGGCAAATTGCAAACTTTTCAGTCACGGCAACAGTCGCGAACCTCAGTCTCGCTCGGTTGGGGCGTCTTGAAGTGCCGGTCATGGGGCGAAATACGCAGATTGAGTTTGCGAGACAGCTGGAAGAAATCAATTTCAGACGCCACGATGCCCAAATCGCGATGACTGCAGGTGATGAACTGTTTGCCGCGCTTCAGTACCAAGCCTTTCGAGGCGAGCTGTGACCGCCAACTTCGCCTTCGCGCGCGCCGCGTGGCCGGACGTGTTCGAGGACGCATCCCGCGCAGAGTCCTACCTCTCCAGCGACCCCCGGTCGGCGTGCTTCTACAGCCGCCGCGCGGTAGAGCAGCTCGTCGGTCACCTCTACGACGTGCTCGACCTGCCTGTCCCGTACCAGGACGACCTCGCCGCGCGCATCAACGACGCGGGCTTCGCGCAGGTCACGGGGGTGGGGATCGGGCAGAAGCTCAACCTGATCCGCAAGCTCGGCAACCAGGCGGTGCATGCGCAGCAGCCGATCCGGCCCGACGTCGCGCTCGCGGCGCTGCGGGAGCTGCACCACGTGCTGGTGTGGGCGACGTTCCGGCACTCGGCGCACCCAGAGGGCGTGCCGACGGGCGTGCAGTTCGATCCGCAGCTCGCGGCCCGTGCGGCGCCGCTGACCCGGGACGACGTGCAGCGGCTCGCAGCCAGATTCGCCGCGCAGGACCAAGCCCATGCCAAGGCTCTCGCCGACCGCGACGAGTTGGCGGCCGAGCAAGCAGAGGAGATCGAGCAGCTGCGCGAGCAGATCGCAGCGGCTCAGGCGTCGAACCAGGGATCTGACGACCACGACTACTCCGAGGCCGAGACCCGGGACCGCTTCATCGACATGCTGCTGGCGGAGGCCGGCTGGCCGCTCACTGACGCGCGTGATCGCGAGTTCCAGGTCACCGGCATGCCGAATGGGCCGGGAATCGGATTTGCCGACTACGTGCTGTGGGGCGATGACGGTCTGCCGCTGGCCGTCGTCGAGGCGAAGCGCACGACCACGAGCGCGCAGGTCGGGCAGCAGCAGGCGAAGCTCTACGCCGACAGCCTGGAGGCGACCTACGGGCGACGGCCTGTCGTGTTCTTCACGAACGGGTACGAGCACTGGCTGTGGGACGACGAGGCGGGTTATCCGCCGCGGCAGGTCGCCGGGTTCTACACGCGCGGCGAGCTCGAGCTGATGATCCAGCGCCGCTCGACCCGCGTGCCGCTCTCCGGGGCTGCGGTGAGCAGTGACATCGCGGGTCGTCACTATCAGGCACGGGCGATCCGAGCGGTGGGGGACTCGTTCGACCGCAAGCAGCGGCAGGCGCTGCTGGTCATGGCGACCGGGTCGGGCAAGACGCGGACGGTCATCGCGCTGGCCGATCAGCTCACGAAGGCCAACTGGGCGAAGCGCATCCTGTTCCTCGCCGATCGCACCGCGCTGGTGAAGCAGGCGGCGAACGCGTTCACAGCACATCTGCCGGGATCAACGACGGTGAACCTGGTCACCGAACGGAACACCGAGGGACGCGTCTACGTGTCGACGTATCCCACGATGATGAACCTGATCCATGAGACCTCTGACGGCGACGGTGGGGCGACGCGTCGATTCGGACCAGGATCCTTCGACCTCATCGTGATCGACGAGGCGCACCGATCGGTCTACCAGAAGTACGGGGCCATCTTCGAGTGGTTCGACGCACTCCTGGTCGGGTTGACGGCGACGCCGAAGGACGAGGTCGACCACAACACCTATCGGCTGTTCCACCTCGAGGACGGTGTGCCGACCGACTCCTACGGGCTCGACGAAGCGGTCGACGAAGGATTCCTCGTGCCGCCACGCGGGGTGTCGGTCGGCACCCGATTCCTGCGTCAGGGCATCCGGTACGACGAGCTCAGCCCAGCGGAGAAGGAGGACTGGGATGCGCTCGACTGGGGCGAGGACGGCACGCCGACCGCGGTCGAGGCAGACGAGCTGAACCGGTTCCTCTTCAACGAGGACACCGTCGACAAGGCGCTGGCCACCCTCATGACGCGCGGGTACAAGGTCGCGGGCGGCGACCGACTCGGCAAGACCATCGTGTTCGCCAAGAACCAGGCGCACGCCGAATTCATCCAGCGCCGCTTCGACGAGCAGTACCCCGAGCACGCGGGGCACTTCGCGCGGACCATCACCCACAGCACGCCGTATGCGCAGAGCCTGATCGACGACTTCTCGGTCGCAGATCGTGCCCCGCACATCGCGATCTCGGTCGACATGCTCGACACCGGCATCGACGTGCCCGAGATCGTCAACCTCGTGTTCTTCAAGCCGGTGCGATCCAAGTCGAAGTTCTGGCAGATGATCGGCCGCGGCACCCGGCTGCGCCCGGATCTGTTCGGCGACGGCCAGGACAAGCAGGACTTCCTCGTCTTCGACTTCTGCGGCAACCTCGAGTTCTTCAACCAGGATCTGCCCGGGAGCGAGGGCTCCATCCAGAAGTCCCTCACGCAGCGGCTGTTCGAGGCCCGCCTCGGGCTGATCACCGGGCTCGACCGGGCACAGCTCGATCGGGAGCTGCGTTCTTCGACCGCCGACACCCTCCACCGGATCGTCGCGGGAATGAACCTCGACAACTTCCTCGTGCGCCCGGCACGGCGCTGGGTCGAGCGGTTCGCCGAGGCGTCGGCCTGGGATGAGCTGACGCTCGAGGACGCGGCCGAGGTGCTCACGCATCTGGCCGGCCTGCCGTCGAGCGTCGCCGACGACGATGTCGACGCCAAGCGCTTCGACCTGCTGATCCTGCGGCGACAGCTCGCGCAGCTCGACGGCGACCTGGTCGCCTGCGAGCGCATCCGCCAGCAGGTGCAGGCGATCGCGACGGCGCTGCTGTCCAAGTCGGCGATCCCATCGGTCGCGGAACAGCTCGTGCTGCTGGAGGAGATCGCCGGGGACGACTGGTGGGTCGACGTGACCCTCACCATGCTCGAGGTCGTGCGGATCCGCATCCGCGCGCTCGTACGGTTCGTGCCGAACGTGACCCGCCCCCGCGTCTACACGGACTTCATCGACGAGCTCGGCGAAATCACCGAGATCGTGCTCCACCAGCCGACGCTGGGCACCGACATCGAACGATTCCGTGCGAAGGCGACCGTGTACCTGCGGCAGCACGAGGACCACCTGGCGCTTCAACGCCTGAGGCGCAACCGGCAGCTGACGCCGGACGACCTGAACGCGCTCGAGACGATGCTGCTCGCCAGCGGGGCAGGATCGAAGGCGGACATCGACCTGGCGGCCGAGCAGGCGCAGGGGCTCGGGCCGTTCATCCGCTCGCTCGTCGGCCTGGATCGGGAGGCGGCGCTCGCGTCCTTCGCGCGCTTCCTCGACGGGTCGCGCTTCTCGGTCGACCAGATCCGGTTCATCCACCTGATCGCCGACGAGCTGACGGCGAACGGCGTGATGGACGCGGGGCGCCTCTACGAATCGCCCTACACCGACCGCGCCCCGAGCGGCATCGACTACCTGTTCGACGAGTCCGACGTGACCGCCATCGTCAAGATCCTGGACGACGTCAAGGCGCACGTCCGGCCGGAGGACGTGGCCTGACCCCGGCCGATTCGGAGTCCCGTCCCCGGCTCGGAATACGGCTCGGCCCGACAAGCGCATTCGCCCGCGATCGATGTGGATCGAAGGCGAAGACGAGCGCGCCCCATCGTCACCGATGGGGCGCGCTCGTCGGGCAGCGGTCTAAGCGCCAGAGGGGCTCTCTGCGGCAGCCAGCACCTCTGCGGGGAGTACGTCTCCCGCGTGGAGCACTTCGACACCGAGGAGTCGACCATCCGAGTCGAAGTCCAAGTTGATCTCGCCCTTGTCGCCGGGAGTGGCTATCGAGTGGACCTGCTCAGCGGCCTGGCCTGGCGCGATGGCGGAGACGACTTGGATGTAGGCCGCGTCGGCCTCTGCGTCATAGGTGATCTTCACTCTGCTAACCCTTCGTGACGGTGATGATGTTGCCCGACTTGTTGTCCACGATGACGCGGATCCTGTTCTTGCCGGAGCCCTGGGTGAAGACGGACGTGCCCTTGTTGCCGGCCGACTTGACGCCGTTCTGCACCACCTGCTTGATCACAGCCTGGCTGACACCCCGCGCGGCTGCCTGAGATGCGGCATGCGCGGTGAACCTGGCCACGACCAGCAGCGCCGGGATCCAGAAGGGGTCGGCCACCACCGGGAACGCCGTCGCCGAGGTGAGCGTCACGGACTGCACGAGGGCGGAACCGTCGATCCGGTAGGACGTGGGAACGGCCGAGCCGTTCGCGTCCAGCGCCCACGCGGGCTCGAATGTGCCGAGGATCTCTCCTGCCGCATCGCGCGCCGTGACTCCGCCATCCTCGAGAGGGACGAGCTCGACGCCCTCGCCGAGCTCGAACCTGTACTCGCGGGGCGCCGCTGCCGATTCGATGTGCATGAGCGCACGGAAGGTGCCATCACCCGTGTCTTGGATCGCGGTCGTGTAGTCGGCGCCACCGGTGACGTTCAGCGACAGCTCGTCGCTCTGTGCGGCGGCGCGCGGTGCGCCGGGGAGGCGAAGCTGCACGTCGGATCCGCCGGATCCTGGAGCCGAGACGAGCCCGTCCGAGAGGTCGATGGACTCGGCGGTCGTAGCGGTCGACGGCAACACTGCCCTCGTCTCCACTGCGCCTCTGATGTTGTCGAGCGTGGTGTCCTCTGCTGCGTTCGCCGGGCCGACCCCCGCCAGTACGAGAGCGCCTGTGGCGACGATGCCGAGTGCTGAGTATCCGATCTTCATGGTTCCCCCTTTGGTGAAATCGAGTCATCCCACCGTGGCAGTCGGCCGTCGGCCTCGGCTTCCGCCAGACGGATGATTGACAATCGCAACTACTTCTGCCCGTCGGGATCGCCATGCACCTCTGGCATGGCGTCGCTGCGCCTGACCGCCTCGGCGGGATGCGCCTAGCCTCGACAAGGGGCGCGCCGCACCGCCGCCCCCACCCGCATCCACGAGGAAGAGGAACGCGCATGACGACCTGGCTGATCACGGGATGCTCCACGGGGCTGGGGCGCGCGTTCGCGGAGGAGGCGCTGGCGCGTGGGAACGACGTCGTCGTCACGGCGCGCGACGCCGCGAACGTGCAGGACCTCGCCGACCGCTACCCCGAGCACGCCCTCGCGCTCGACCTCGACGTGACCGACCAGGCGCAGGTGTCGCTCGCCGTCGACGAGGCGACCGCCCGCTTCGGCGGCGTCGACGTGCTCGTCAACAACGCGGGCTACGGCTACCGCGCGGCCGTCGAGGAGGGTGACGAGGCCGACGTCGTGCGCCTGTTCGACACCCAGTTCCACGGCAGCGTCCGCATGATCAAGGCGGTGCTGCCCGGCATGCGCCAGCGCCGCAGCGGCACCATCGTCAACCTCTCGTCCATCGGCGCCGCGCGCACGGGTGCCGGATCCGGCTACTACGGCGCCGTGAAGGCCGCGATCGAGCAGATGACCATGGCGCTGCGCACGGAGCTCGCGCCGCTCGGGATCGTCGCGACGGTGGTCGCGCCCGGATCCTTCCGCACCGACTTCTCGGGCCGCTCGCTCACGCAGTCGGCCACCGTGATCGACGACTACGCCGAGACCGCCGGCAAGCGCCGCAAGGAGAACGACACCACCGACGGCACGCAGCCGGGCGACCCGGCCCGCGGCGCGGAGCTGCTCGTGGACGCGGTCGAGCAGGGTGCTCCCTACTACCTGCTGCTCGGCGGCGACGCCGTCGAGATCGTCACGGGCGCGCTCGACGACCTGCGCGCCGACGTCGACGCGTGGGCGGAGCGCAGCCGGGCGACGGGATACGACGCGAGCTGAGGATGCCGGAGGATCGCCGCATGCCCTCATCCACCGCCCTCCTCGTGATCGACCTCCAGGCCGGGGTCCTGCCCGGCTGCCTCGACGCCGGCGGAGTGGTGGCGCGCACGGCGTCCCTGGTCGAACGCGCCCGCACGGACGGGACGCCGGTGGTGTGGATCCAGGACCACCACGGCTTCGCGGAGGGCGACCCCGACTGGGCGCTCGTGCCGCCGCTCGCGCGGGCGGCCGACGAGCCGCTGGTGCGGAAGGCGCATCGCGACTCCTTCGCCGACACCGACCTCGCGGAGGTGCTCGCCCGGCTCGGCACCACGCGCGTCGTCGTTGCGGGCGCGCAGACCGACTACTGCGTGCGCACCACCCTGCAGAGCGCCGCGGCACGGGGGTTCGACGTGACGCTCGTCGGCGACGCCCACACGACGGCGGACGCGCTGCATGAGGGCATCGCGATCGGCGCGGCGCAGATCGTGGCCCACACCGACCTGTACTTCGCGACCTACCGCCACCCGGGGATCGTCTCGACCGTGGAGCCGCACGATCGCGTGGAGCTCTAGCGCGGGTCGCCCTCAGGAGGTGCGGGTGCGGCGGGCAGACCGTCGCCGCTCGCCTTCTTCTTGGGGCGGACCCCCATCACGAAGAAGGTGATGCCGAGGACCAAGAACGGCAGCCCGGCGACGCGGGTGTCGTCGAGCGTGAGCATGAGCACGAGGCCGAGCATCCCGAACACGATGCCGAGCGACGCGTTCGTGCTCGTCGAGTCGTCGTCGTCCTCCGCGGGCGGGTCGGCGGGATCCGCGGGCGTCGTCGGTTCGCTCATGACCTCACGCTAGGCACCGGGCCGGCCGGGCGCGTCCGCCTCGTGGGGGACGCGGGCGCGAGCGACGGTCAGCGCGACGCGCCCCGCCGACGCCACCGGACGACCGAGGCCGCCAGGAACACGACGGCGCTCACGACCATCAGCAGCAGGCCGAGCGGCCGCAGGTCGTCGCGCGTGAGCGCCATCACGACGCCGATCGCGAAGAGCACGGCGAGCCCGGTGTCGCGCAGTCGGCCGCCGCTGCCCGTCGCCCCGCGCTCGCCGGGTGTCGTCGCATCGTGCATGCCCTCACGCTAGGCGCGGGCCCGCGCCCGCCGCGTCCGCCGGATGGCGGAGCCCGGTCAGAGCCGCCCCTCCAGCTCCAGCAGCGTCGTCCTCGACGCGATCACGCCGACATGCGATCGCATCCGCCTCGTGGCGGAGGGGCGGAGGGCGGCGCGGTCGTCGTGCGCGTGAATGCGCCGGATGTCACGAGAGCCGATCCGCCTGGCACGCGAGCCAGATGGCGACCGCCGCGCCGGGGGTGGCGAAGGCGGCGACCGTGCCAGCGCACCGGCGAGCGGATCGCCGCAGGTCCATCGGCGCCCTCGGCGCGAGGAGCCCCCATACCAGCGCGGCCGCGATCATCACCAGGGTGACGGAGGGGAGAGCGAACACGACGATGACCGCCAGCTGGCGGGCCTCTCCCGTGCCATGGTCCAGGCCCTCGCCCAGTGCGAAGAACCAGAGCACGATGAGGGCGATGGAGCCGAGGCAGGCCAACCCGAGGGCGGGGCCCCAGACAGCGCAGAGCCTCCGGCCATCCCGCGGGTGCCTCAGGGCGGCGAGGATCGCGGACGCGGATGCCGCGACGACGGTGATGATGCCGTACTGAGCGGAAGCGGCGAGCAGGCCGGAGGCGTCCGCGGCCCGCAGGGCATTCGCGGAGGCGAAGGACGCTCGTCCCGCCAGGAGCGCACCGGCGACCGCTGTGACCGTGACGACCGCCGCCACGAGATGCGGAAGAAGGAGCCGCCCGAGCCTGCTCACGATGTCGCCGGCAGTCGCGCGCGCGACAAGAGGGTTGTGGTGCATGCGTTCACGAACAGAGGCAGCTCGTCCTTCGTGGGATCGTCCTGCCCTTCGCCGAACGCGTTGCGCGCGTACGACGGCCATGGCCACCCGCCCGCGAATATGGACTCGATGTTCTGGCCGATGGCATCTGCGAGACCCACGCCGGGCCGCGCGAATCTGGCGCGGAGGAAGTCCGCGATCCTGTCGACGGGGTCGGGCCTCGACCCGAACCGATGGGCCATCGATTCCGACATGGAGATGCCGCCCAGGACATCGCGCCCGACGAGCCACCCGTCAGCGTCCGAGATGAGATCGGGTAGCTGCCACTCCGAAGTCTCGCCATCGCTCCCGCCCAGATTCGCGGAGACGAAGTCGCCGATGGACAGCCCACCGGCGAACTTCCTGTAGTTGGCCCACAGCTGCACGACGTCCAGAGCCCAACCGCCGAGGTCTCCGATGCCGATCGCACCATCCCCGGCGCACGCGCCCCAGTAGTTGACCCCCTGCGCGACCACTGCCAGGTGCTCGAGGTCGCCGTCGTAGTCACCGACGATGGTCGCCGGGAGACCCGAAGCGGCGAAGTAATCCGAGCGCGCGGCGGCGTAGAGGGCCTGCATAGTCGGTGACGAGTAGTCGAGGAACTCCGAGTACGGCGTGTACTTCAGGAAAGGACCATACGCGTACTTGGTCCTCATGAGGTAGAAGAGGACCAGGGTGCTCGCCCCTCGAGGCGTGGCGGTCATGTGCGCCGCCATGGCGCGCTCCGCCAGCACCTCCTGATTGACGATGCTCCAGTGCAAGGACCGACTTCGAACCGTGGCATCAGGTGTGCGGATCACCATGTCCCGCGTGGTCGGTCGTGCGCGGACGGAGACCGCGTTCCGGTCGATGTTCACGGGCTTCACCTCTTGGATCTGGTTGTACCACCAGCCCTTCGGCATGGGGAACCCCAGATTCCCCGAGTAGCCCGACGACATGCCGCTCACCCAGACCGCGTCAGCGAGATCCATCTCCGAGATCCTCGAGCAGGCATTGCGCGTGGAGTAGATGCCGACCTTGTAGTCCACCGTCACAGAGGTGTCGATGCCGCGATTGACGCCCTCGAAGTACGGCTTCAAGAGCGTGTCGATCTCCGACGCGAATGCGTCGTAGTCCACCGCGAAGAAGATGACCGTTCCGCTCTTGAAGCCGAGCTGGCGTGCGCGCAGCGCGGCTCGGGTTCCTTGGTCCTGCCCTATGGCGCCGGTGAAGTACTGCGGTCCGTTGTTGTACTCCTGGAAGAGCGGGACGATCGAGAATCCCGCGTCGAAGAGGAGGCTGATCTCCCCCCGACCGATGGACTTGCCGGCGACGGTCAGGTACCTGCCGGCGGTGCGATAGCCCTGAGAGTGGAACGACGTGGCGCGCTCGACGGTGAACTCCGTCGTGGAGTCGATCATGGTCGTCGGCCTCGACGGGTCGCCGGTGCTGACGAGCAGCGCCGCCCACGTGCCGAAGTCCGCGGCACCGGAGACCGTGATCTCGAGGAACTGCTGGAAGGCCGTCGTGGCTGACCGGGTGGCGGAGTCGAACGTGCCGTTCCGTGTGATGTCGTAGCCGTTGAAGGCCAGCGCGAGCTGGAACAGCGAGATGAAGCTCTTGGCTCCGTCCTTGTCTCCGAACGCCGATGACGCCTGCGTGCGGAGCCCGCTTTGCGTACCCGGCCCGAAGTTGCCGTTCGCCGTGGCGTCGTCCATCGGGATCTCGTATTGGATCGCGAGGAGCAGACCGCGTTGGACATCACGCGTGTAGTGCCCGTCGCACGCGAGCAGGGAGAATCCGGAACGGTTCGAGTACCGGGAGTTCAACCACTGCTGCCCCGCCCTCACCGCGCCGGAGCCGCCCGCGGTGAGCGCATTGGTGTCCATGGTCAGCAGCCATCGCATGAGCTTGACGTCGACCGAGGCCGTCGACGGCAACCCGAGTCCATCTCGGAGCTTGACCACGGCCAAGGAGACAGCATCGGACCACCTACCGAACTGGGTGTCGCCGAAGACCCCCTTGCACCAGATCGCGCACTGCACGATCCCGATCACGTTCGGAATGGTGGTCAGGACGGAGACGGAGCCCAACTTGGTGACGAAGGATGCGGAAGTGGCGGACCCGAAGTTGTCCGACAGCGAAGCTATTCCGAGCTCGTGTTGCAGTGCCCTCGTGAGCGCGTACATGGTCTGCCAGCCGGCCGACCCGTCCTCCTCGATCGGGGAGTAGCCAGCGACGCCCGTGTACTGCGCGTTGAGCCAGCGTTGTGAGTTCAGCACCCAGTTGTTGTCCATCGCGGATCCTCTTCCGTTGCGTGAGCATGAGCCTTGCGGGATGCGGAGCGGACGGCGAACAGATGGTCCCCGTCGCCGGGGCGTGCTGCCGGTGGTCTAGTCCGCGAGCTGGTCTGCAGCAGGTCGCCTGGGGCTGGAGGACGGTACTGCCGATTCGCGATGGGTGTCGCGCTGCGCGGCCCGCGCGTGAGTGGGAGCGGTGAGCCAGGCTCGCCCGTAGGTGATGTCGTCTCGGAGCCCGGCACCCGTGACGGCTCGTGCTGTGAACACGAGGGCCAGCCGGTTCCCGGGGGCGAGGTCGCGGGCCAGGGTCCAGGACGTCTCGTCGTCATCGTCGCCCGGCGGGCGACGAGCGACGCAGAGCGAGTCCTCATGGGTGGCGTCGAGATCCATCCGGCTCACCAACCCGTGGTCGGCGACGAGATGCAGGACGGAGCCCGACGGCACAGCACCGGGCCCTGTGCTGTGGACGAGGACGACCTGGGGGAACACGTACGTGTCCCCGTCTGCTCCGCCGGGGAGGGGCAACCGTCCCCATCCCACCTCGATCTCCACACCCCACGCGATGTCCTGCGCCACGGACAGCCCGCGGGGGGCGGTCCTGGTGAGAGCGGGCAGTCCGTCGTGGGTCGATGCCGACAGCACGGGTGTCGCCAACGCACCCGTGTTGTCGTGCGGGTACAGCCAGACATCGGCGAGCGGCAGTGCGACTTCGATCGAGTCGCCTGAGCCGGCGCCCGCAGGCAACTCGAAGGTCATGCGGCCGCGCGGGTCGGTGCCCGTGGCATGGACCGCGGCTTCTCCGCTGGCGACCGCTGCCCTCCAGATGACGGGTCCCCCCGTCCACCTCTGGGATCGTGTGTCGTAGTCCACGGTGACGCCGATGGGTCGGGACCCGCTCCTCAACCCGTCGGCCGTGAATCCCAGCAGCTTCGTGATGGGGATGGCCGTCAGGAAGTCCTCACCGAACACAGTGCTCGCTGATGTCCTGAGCTGGACGTCGACTGCGGACGGCTCGGTCGCCGCCTCGGCGGAGGAGCGAGAGCCGAGATCGTCGACCAATGCGACGGTGATGACGGCTGCTGAACCGAGCAGCAGGCTTCTGCGGGTGACACGGGCTCGGGTCACTGGTCCTCGACCTTCATGGAGCGTCGTGGTAACGCATGAGCGACTTCGGGGGTGTGATGCGCGGAGCAGAGGACGCGGGCGCTCACGAAGGTCGAGGAGCTCCGACCCGCGGCATGCGCGAATGTCTGGACGCTAGCTGTCCCGGGCGTGCTCGGTGCATCGGCTCCACAGGGCGCCGCGTCCCTCGGGCGCAGCCCGCCAGGGGATCGCGCTCTTTCCCCGGAGGCCTCCTACTCGCTAGATCCGCCCCTCCAGCTCCAGCAGCGTCGTCTTCGCCGCGAGCCCGCCGATGTAGCCGCCGAGCGTGCCGTCGGAGCGGAGGACGCGGTGGCAGGGGATCACGACGGGCAACGGGTTCGTCGAGCACGCCGTGCCGACCGCGCGCGTGGCGGCCGGGCTGCCCGCGGTCTCGGCGACCTCGCGGTAGGTGCGGGTGGATCCGTACGGGATCTCCGGCAGCAGCCGCTGCACCCGGTCGCGGAAGCCGGTGGAGAGACGGCGGTCGAGCGGCAGGTCGAAGGAGCGGCGGCGGCCGGCGAAGTACTCGTCGAGCTCGCGGGCGGCCTGGTCGAGGCGCTTCGGGGCGCGCAGGATCCGCGGGCCGAGCGTGCGGGCGAGGTCGTCGAGCACGGTGTCGTGGTCCTCGCGGGAGTAGGCGACGCGGATCAGCCCGCGCTCGGTGGCGACGAGCAGCAGCGGGCCGACGGGGGAGTCGATCGTGGTGAAGCCGGCGTCGAGCGCGCCGTCGGCCTCGGCCCGGTCGGCGAGGCGCAGGCGGAGGGCGTCGAGGGCGGGGGCGGTCGGGTCGGCGCGGTCGAGGGCGTCGGCGTCGAGGAAGGGGGCGTCGAGGTGCGTGGCGTCGTCGGCGGGGTCGGCGGGGTCGGTCACGGTCGTCCTCCTCGGGCGGGTGCGGGTGCGGGTGCGGGTGCGGGTGCGGGAGCGGCGGCGGCCGCGCGGGCCCCGCCCGGCGGATCCGCCCCCATCGACCGCCGCAGGCTCGCCACCCCGTCCGCCGCCGCGCGCCGCACCGCCTCCGCGGAGCCGCCCACGATCTCCGCGACCTCCGCGTACGGCAGCCCGCCGAGGTACCGGTACGCGACCGCGAGCCGCTGCCGCTCGGGCAGGGCGGCGACCGCGCGCCAGAGGTCCGGGTCGTCGGATCCGGGCACGCCGAGGTCGGAGACGCCCTCGGGCACCTCGTCGACGGGGAGCGCGCGGCGGCCGCGGGCGCGGATCGCGTCGAGGGCCTTGCGGTGCGCGATGGTGACGAGCCACGCCCGCACGTCGGCGCGCGGGCCGAGCCGGGGGTACGCCACGAGCGCCGACAGGAACGTCTCCGACCAGGCGTCCTCGGCGTCCGCGTGCCCGCCGAGCACCGCCCGGCACACGCGGAGCACCACGGCGCAGTGCTCGGTCACGACCCTGTCGAACGGCTGCATCATCTCCACACCGGGTAGACGCCGGGGCGGGGTGATCCGTGAGGTCGGCGTGCGGATCAGTCTCGCGGATCCCGCCGCCCGGTCGGTAGGGCGCCCGCGCGGACCACCCGCCACGCGCCCGCCTTGGGACGCGCCGTGCGCTTCCTCGGCATCGCCGATCCGGCGCCCGTGCAGTCCGTGGGGACCACCCGTGACGGTCCTCGCGGATGACGACCCGGCGCCCCGCGGCCCCGAGGATGGAGGAGCGGCCCACCCCCGCCGCACGCTCCGCGAGGAGCACGCTCCGCGAGGAGCACGCTCCGCGAGGAGCATCCGCCGCCGGCCCGTCCCCCCCCTCGGGTCGGCGGCGGTGCACGTCCGACCGAAGAGGATCCCCATGACCGGCATCGCCTGTCCCGCCGCCCGCGACGACGAGGCGACCGGCCCCGGCCCCGCGCCCCGGGCGCTGCGCGTCCTCGTGGTCGACGAGGAGGCGCCCATCACGCAGCTGCTGTCGCTCGCGCTGCGGATGGAGGGCTGGGACGTGCGCGTCGTCGACACCGGCCGGGCCGCGATCGAGGCCGCCGTCGGGGACGCGCCCGACGCGATCCTGCTCGACATGATGCTGCCCGACATCTCCGGCGTGGAGGTCGTCGCCGAGCTGCGCCGCGCGGGCGTCGCCACCCCCGTCCTCTTCCTCACCGGCCGCGACTCGCTCGAGGACCGGCTGGCCGCGTTCGGCGCGGGCGCCGACGACTACGTGACGAAGCCCTTCGGCCTCGAGGAGGTCGTCCAGACGCTGCGCGAGCTCTTCCGGCGCCGCGGCCTGGCGCCGGCCATGGTCACGGCGGGCGACCTCGTGCTCGACCCGGCGACCGGCGAGGCGTGGCTCGCGGGCGTGCCGCTGGAGCTGGATCCGACCGAGCTCGCCGTGGTGCGCGCGCTCGCCGAGGAGCCGACGCGCCGGCTCTCCCGCTGCGAGCTCGCGCACCGGCTGGCCGAGGGCGGGGGCGACGCAATCGCGCCGCGCGCCCTGCTCGACCTGCCGGTCGTGACGGGTCGCCGGGCGGGCGGCGAGCAGGTCGTGCTGGTGGGCGTCGCGGGCGACGACCTCGTGCTCGCGCCCGTCGTCTGACGCCGGATCCGCCCGCCCCCGGCACCCCAATCCGGGGGATGGTCCGGCGAGTCACCCCCGCAACTCCGGGGATCATGAGTCACACGCGTCACACTGCGCCAAGATTCTCCCCAGGTGGGGAAAGGAAGTCCCTACAGTCGGCGGTGGGGAGCAGATCCTCCCCGCCGCGTTCCCGAGACTCCGGAGCGCGTCCCCTTCCACCGCACGGCCGCGGCACAGCAATGGCGCGGGCAGGCGGTCCTGCACCACTGGAGATGCCATGACCCGTCCCACCCCCGCCGCAGGTCGCGGCAGGTCGTTCCGCCGTGCGGCGGCCGGCGCCTGCCTCTCGGCGTCGCTCGTGATCCTGCCCCTCGCGATGGCGCCCGCCGCCCACGCCGAGACCGTCCCCGTCGACTCCGCGCCCGTCGCGGTCGAGGCGCCCGCCGCAGCGGAGCCGACCCCCGCCGTCGAGGCGCCCGTCGCCACCCCGACCCCCGCGGTCGAGGCCCCCGCCGAGGACGCGGCCCCGACGCCCGCGCCCGCCGAGGAGACGGCCCCCGTCGCCGACGCCCCCGTCGAGACCCCGGCCCCCGCCGTCCCGACCCCCGGCACGCCGAGCACGGGCCTCCCGACGCTCGAGCCGACCGCGCCCGTCGTCGAGCTGCCCTTCACCTGGACCACGCCCGACCGCGGCGTCGCCCTCCCGATCAACGAGGCCGTGCCGTTCGCCGGCACCGGCACCGCGGGCAGCATCGTCACCGCCAGCTACTTCAACGCCGTGGGCGTCAAGTCCATCGCCGGCATCGGCATCGTCGGCGCGGACGGCACGTACGCGTTCCCCGCGAGCTTCACCGAGCTGCTCGAGGGATCCAAGACCGCGAGCGTCACCCTCACGCAGGTCGGCCTCGACCTCACCGTCAAGGGCGAGATCCGCGGCCTGGTGCGCTTCGCCGAGGCGCCCGTCGGCCCGTTCGTGCGCGCCGACGCGTCGTTCTCGACCATCTCGCCGATCTCCGTCACCGAGGCCACCAGCCTCCTCGGCGGCCTGAAGGTCACCGCGACCGGCTACCTCCGCTACGAGGCCGTCGAGGTCACGGTCACCGCGCCCGACGGCCGCGTGATCCAGCTCAGCGACGCCAACGGCGGCGTGGGCGTCGGCACGCGGTCGCTCAAGGACCTCGTGCGCGCCGACGTCGACGGCACCTTCGCGCAGCCCGTCATCCTGTTCGGCGACGTCCAGCCGGGCACCTACCAGGTGTCCGTCGCGGGCCTCGAGTCGGGCCTCACGCAGGGCGGCACCGTCGAGCTGACCGCGGCCGACGCGGGCGGACCGGCCATCCCCGGCCTGCCGACGCTGCCCGGCACGCCCACCCCGGCGCCGACCGCGCCCTCGATCGACCCCGCGGGCACCGCCCCGAAGCCGATCACCAAGCCGGCCGCGCACCACGATGACACCCTCCCCGTCACGGGCACCGACGGCGCCGCGGCCCTCGGACTCGGCGGCGTGGGCGCGCTGCTCGCGCTCGTCGGCGCGGGCGCGCTCGTCGCCCGCCGTCGCCTGCGCTCCGCGGAGTAGCACCACGGCACCACCCGCACCACGCACGACGACGGCCGGATCCCCGAGGGGATCCGGCCGTCGTCGCGTGCGGACGCGGCGCGCGCCTTGTCCCGCGCCGCGGCCGCCCCGTACATTTGACGCGAGCCGCAACGAATCCCCGCACGCGGATCCGCCCGCACGCCGATCCACCCCACGAATGAGACGAAGGAGTCCCATGTCCGACACGCAGCCCTCAGCCTCCGCCCCGCAGACCGGAGGCGCCCTCGGCGTCGCGATGATCGGCCACGGCTTCATGGGCGCCGCCCACTCGCAGGCCTGGCGCGTCGCCCCCGCGTTCTTCGACCTTCCGCTCGCGCCGCGCATGGTGTCGGTCGTCGGCCGCGACCAGGCGCGCACGCAGGAGTCCGCGGACCGCTGGGGCTGGGAGCGCGCGGAGACCGACTGGCGCGCCGCGATCGAGCGCGACGACATCGACGTCGTCGACATCTGCTCGCCCGGCAGCACCCACGTGGAGGTCGCGGTCGCCGCGCTCGAGGCCGGCAAGCACGTGCTGTGCGAGAAGCCGCTCGCGAACACGGTCGAGGAGGCCGAGATCATGGCGGCCGCCGCCGAGAAGGCCGCCGCCAAGGGGATCCGCGCGATGGTCGGCTTCAGCTACCGCCGCGTGCCCGCCATCACCTTCGCCCGCGACCTCGTCGCCCAGGGCGCGATCGGCGAGCTCCGCCAGGTGCGGGCGCTCTACCTGCAGGACTGGCTGACCGACGCCGAGGGCCCCATGACGTGGCGCCTCGACAAGGACGCGGCGGGATCCGGCGCGCTCGGCGACATCGGCGCGCACATCGTCGACGCGGTGCAGTTCATCACGGGCGAGACGCTCGACGCGGTCAGCGGCCTGCTCCGCACCTTCGTCGAGGAGCGCCCGCTGCTCGCCGAGACGCGCGGCCTCGGCGGCGTCGCCTCGAGCGAGCGCGGGAAGGTCACGGTCGACGACGCGGCCTACTTCACCGGGAAGCTCGCGGGCGGTGCGCTCGCCAGCTTCGAGGCGACCCGCATGGCCACCGGCCGCAAGAACGCGTTGCGGCTGGAGTTCAGCGGATCCGACGGCGCCATCTCCTTCGACCTCGAGCGCCTCAACGAGATCGAGCTGTACGACGCGACCGCGCCGGCCGACAAGCTGGGCTTCCGGCGGATCCTCGTCACCGAGCCCGAGCACCCCTACACGGCGGCCTGGTGGCCCACCGGCCACGGCCTCGGCTACGAGCACGCGTTCACGCACCAGGTGCGCGACCTCGTGCACGACATCGCCGAGGGCCGCGAGCCGCAGCCCTCCTTCGCCGACGGGCTCCGCGTGCAGCGCGTGCTCGACGCGGTGGAGCGCAGTTCGGCCGACGGCAGCGCGTGGAAGACGGTGGATCCCGCCGCGAGCTGACCCCCGCGGGCGCTCGCGTACCCTGGTCGGGACGACCGGGAGGCGGACGGGTGCAGGCACGGCAGGAGCGGACGCTGCGCGCCACGCTGTCCGCGCTGGTCTGCACGCTCGTCACGGCGACCGCGCACGCGGCGGCCGGCGGCGGGATCCCGCATCCGCTCGTCCTCGGCCTCGCGCTCGTCGCGGGCGTCGCGCTGTGCTTCGCGCTCGGCGGGCGCCGGGTGACGCTCGCGCACCTCGTCCTCGCCATCGGCGCCACGCAGGGGGTGCTGCACGCGGCGTTCACGTTCGGCGGGAGCGGCGTCGGCGCCAGCGGCTCCGGCATGGCGATGCCGACCGCCGGATCCCCGGCCCACGTCCACGCGCACGCCGCGGCCGACGCCGCCCGCGCCCTCGCCGCCGGCCCCTCCTCCGCGATGGCGATGCCCGCCGACCACGACGGCGCCATGCTGCTCGCGCACGTGATCGCCGGGCTCGTCAGCATCTGCTCCCTGCGCGTCGGGGCCGACGCCGCCCGCCGGGTCGCGCGGGCTCTCGCGCTGCGCGTCGGCGGCGCGATCTCCGGTGCCGCGGGCGCGCTCGTGGCGGCCGCCGTCGCCGTGGCCGCCGCGCTCGCCGAGCCCCTCGTCGCGCCGCGGCCCCGCCGGATCCCCGCGGACGCCCGCCCGCGCCGCCTCGTCGCGCTGCTGTCCGCGCGCATCCAGGGCCGCCGCGGCCCGCCGCTCGTCGCGCTCGCCGCCTGATCCGCGTCCGCCGCGTCCCCTCGGGGTGCCCGGGTGCGGTCCCGCGTCGTCGCCCGCCCGACCCGATCCGCCGCGCCTCGGCGCCGCCGGACCGGTCGCCGTCGCGTCGCCGCGCCACCCGCACGCCCGGACATCCGCACGGCCACGCCCGTGCCGCCACCGAAGGACCACCATGCCCCGCACCACCCGCCTGCCCGCCGCCGTCCGCCCCGGAGGTCGCGCCCGCGCCCGCCGGATCCGCGTCGCCGCCGGCGCCGCCCTCGGCCTCGCGCTCGCCGTGTCGGCACCGCTCGCCGCGTCCGCGCACGTCGAGCTCGACGCCTCCACCACCGCCCCCGCCTCCCTCAGCGTCCTGACCTTCGCGGTCGGGCACGGCTGCGAGGGATCCGCCACGACGGCCCTCGCGATCCGCTTCCCCGCGGACGTGCAGGCCGTGAAGCCCACGCTCGCGCCCGGCTGGTCCGTCGCCGAGCAGGAGGCCGCCGACGGCACGACCGTCACCTACACGGCCGACACCCCGCTGCCTGACGCCCTGCGCGCGACCGTGCAGGTCGAGGCGCTCCTGCCCGTCGACGGCGCGGCCGGGGACGTGGTCGCGTTCCCGACGCTGCAGACGTGCGTCCAGGGATCCACCGACTGGGCGGAGACGCCCGCAGCGGGCACGGAGCCCGACCACCCGGCGCCCGCGATCACGCTCACGGACGCTGCGTCGGCCACCGGCGCGAGCACCGGATCCGCCGCCGGCACGACCGAGGCCGCCGCCGCGACCCCCGCGGCCGCGCCCGTCGATCCGGTCGCGCGCCTCCTCGGCCTCGGCAGCCTCGTGGTGGGCGTCGTCGCCGTCATGCTCCTCACGATCGGCATGCGCCGCCCGCAGCAGGGCGGCCGCCGATGACCGCCGTCGACGACCGGCCCGGGGAGGCGGAGGCGCCCGCGCCGTCCGCGCCCGCCGCCACGGTCACGCGCCCGGAGCGCGGCTGGTTCCTCCCGCTGCTGCTCCGCCTGCACTTCCTCGCGGGGATCCTGGTGGGCCCGTTCATCCTCGTCGCCGCGCTCAGCGGCGCCGCGTACGCGCTCGCGCCGTCGGTCGAGCAGGTCGTCTACGCCGACGAGCTGCACGCGCCGGCGACGGGCACGACCGTGCCGCTCGCCGCGCAGGTGGAGGCGGCCGAGGCGGTGGTCGGCGGATCCGGCACCCTGGTCGCCGTCCGCCCGGCCCCCGCGCCCGGCGACACCACGCGCGTCATGTTCACGGGCGACGGCCTCATCCCGAGCCAGACCCGCGCGATCTTCGTGGACCCGGCCGACGCGTCCATCCGCGGCGACCTGCCCGTCTACGGCACGAGCGGCGCCCTGCCGCTGCGCACCGCGATCAGCCACTTCCACCGCACGCTCGGCCTCGGCGACCCCGGCCGCCTCTACAGCGAGCTCGCGGCCAGCTGGCTCGGCATCGTGACGGTGGCGGGCCTCGGCCTCTGGGTCGCGCGCTGGCGCCGGTCGCCGCGCCGCCGGGACCTCGTGCGGCCCGACGGGAAGGCGACCGGGTACCGGCGGATCCTCTCCTGGCACGCGTCGACCGGCGTGTGGCTGGCCGCGGGGGCGCTGTTCCTGTCGGCCACGGGGATCACGTGGTCGCAGTTCGGCGGGCAGAACGTGACCGACCTGCGCGCAGCGCTCAGCTGGCAGACGCCCGCCCTCACGACCGCGCTGCCGGGCACCGGCGCGGGGGCATCCGCGGCGGATCCGCACGCCGGCCACCACGCGTCCGCCGCGCCCGCGAACGCGCCCACCGTGGATCCCGCGACCTTCGACGAGGTCCTCCGCGTCGCGCAGGGGGTGAACGTCGACACGGGCCTGGTGGAGATCACGCCGCCGAAGCAGGCGGGGACGGCGTGGACCGTGAGCGAGATCCAGCGGAGCTTCCCGACGCAGGTCGACCAGGTGGCCGTTGACGGCAGCACCCTCCAGGTGGTGGGCCGCACCGACTTCGCCGACTACCCGTTGCCCGCGAAGCTCGCGCGCTGGGGGATCGACACGCACCAGGGGACGATGTTCGGCCTGCCGAACCAGATCCTCCTGGCGGTGACCGCGCTCGGCATCGCCGCGATGGTGGTCTTCGGCTACCTGATGTGGTGGAAGCGCCGGCCGGGCGTCGCGCGTCCCGGTCGTCCGGCCCCGTCGGGCGCGCTCGTGCGGGCGCCGTGGTGGGGCATCGCGGCGGTCGTCGCGGTCGGCGTCGGGGTGGGCCTGTTCCTGCCGCTCGTCGGGATCCCGCTCGTGGGCTTCGTGCTGCTCGACGCGCTGATCACGGCCGCGCGCACGCACCGCGGGGGTGCGGCCGCGGGCTGATCCGGGATCCGGCCTGCCGGGTGCCGGGTCGCCGGTCGTCCGCGCGTCAGCGGGCGGCCGGCGCCGGGCCGGTCGACGCGGCCTCGTGCAGCCGGCACGGCAGGAGCGCGTGCGGCAGCTCGGCGGCCGTGCCGTCGAGCCGGGCGAGCAGGGTCTCCACGGCGAGGCGGCCGAGCTCCGGGCCCGGCGCGTCCATGGTGCTGAGGGCGGGCTCGACGAGCGCGCCCACCTCGGTGGAGGAGGCGAGCGACAGGATCGAGACGTCGTCGGGCACGCTCCGCCCGGCGGCGTCCAAGCCCGAGAGGAGCCCGCGCGCCGCCTGGTCGTTGAGGATCATGACCGCCGTGATCCCCGGATCCGCCGCCAGCAGCTCGCCCGCCGCCGCGCGTCCCCCGGTGGGCGTGGGCGCGCACCGGACGACCGCGCCCGCCGGCCCGCGCGCCGCCGTCTCCTCGCGGAACGCCCGCTCGGTGCGCGTGGTGGGTCCGTATCCGCGGAGGGGCCCGCCCTCGAGGTCCTCGACCACGAGCCCGAACCGGCGGTGGCCGAGGCCCTGCAGGTGGTCGAGGCCGCCCGCGACCGTGCCCTCGAAGTCCATGTCGACGAACGGCAGGTCATGGGTGTCGGCGGTGCGGCCGATCGAGACGAACGGCACGTCGAGGGCCGCGAGCTCCCGGATGCGCGCGTCGTCCATGCGCACCTCCATGACGATGACGCCGTCGACGAGCCGGCCGCTCACGAGGTCGGCCACCTCGTCGGGCGCGACCCCCGTGGGCCAGAGCACGAGGTGGTAGCCGAGCTCGGCGGCCCGGGTCGCGGCGCTCATGAAGATCTCGAGGGCGATGCGGCTGAGGCGCTGCACGTCGCCCGGGAACAGCAGCGCGATGATCCGCGTGCGCTTGCTGGCGAGCGCCCGGGCCACGACGTTGTTGCGGTAGCCGAGCTCCCGCATGGCCTCGGTGACCGCGCGCCGCGTGGGCTCCGAGACGGCCTTGGTGCCGTTGACGACGAAGGAGACCGTGGCGATCGAGACCCCCGCGCGCGCGGCGACCTCTCGCATGGTCGGGATGGCGGCTCCTCGCGGTCGGGCGGCGCGTCGGTCAGACGCGTGCTCAGCGTATAGCGGGGATCGCCGCGGAACGCGGCGCCGTGGGGGAGCGCAGGCGCGACACCGCGATGAGCCCGGCGGTGATCGTGCAGACCGCGAGCGTGAGGCCCACCACGTACTCGGCGACCGTGAGGTAGCCGCCGGGCGAGGAGGCCGGGTCGAGGAAGCCGTACGGGTAGTAGGTGGCCGAGCCGGTGACCTGGTCGCCGGTGAACGGACCGCGGAGCAGCGTGACGGTGATCCACGTGAGCGGGAACAGGATGACGCGGCCGATGGCGCCCATGCGCAGCGGGATGCGGTCGGGGGCGATGAGCCAGTCGAGGAGCACGATGGCGGGCACGGCCACGTGCACGATCTGGTCGGCCCAGTCGAGCTGCAGCGCGGGCGGCTCGGGCTGGCCGCGGAGCAGCAGGTTCCACACGAGGCCCGTGATCACGAGGTACACCGTGGAGGCCAGGCGCAGCGTGACCCAGCCGACGCCCGGATCCGCGATGCGGCCGCGCGCGAGGCGCACCCCGCCCACGACCAGGACGATGATGGCGAGGACGTTGGAGTCCTCCGTGAAGAACAGCGCGAAGTCGAGGGACTTGCCCGCGATGCCGGTGACGCCGAGCCCCTGCCAGTAGGCGAGGTTGACGTGGTACTGGGCGGTGACGCCGACCACGGCGGCGGCCGCGGTGGCGAAGCGGACGAAGGAGAGGAATCTGGGCACGGGAGACCTTGTCACGGTCGCCTCCGCGGGGTCGCCGACTGTCCACGAGGGGATAGCCGGGCGCCGGCCGGGTCAGGCGGATCGGGTCGGGCCGCGGGTCAGGCGGCGGCGGATCCGCGGCGCGCGCGGATGACGCGGTCGCACGCCTCCTCGATGCTCCGCGCGTGCGCTTCGGGGGCGACGGACGCGGCGAGCCGCTCGGCCACGCGGGCGGCATCGTCGAGGGGACGGCGGTCGACGGCCAGGCGCAGGATCGTCTCGGCCAGCCCCTCCGCGTCGGTGCCGTCCGCGAGCAGCGCGGCGCCGTCGAACTCGGCCGCGAGCACGGGATCGCTGACGATCGCCGCGCGGCCCTCCGCAAATGCCTCCATCGCGATCATCGGCTGGTTGTCGAAGCCGTGCGAGGTGATGACCGCCGCGTGCGCGCCGCGCAGCAGGGCCGTGACGGCGGCGGTGGGCACGCGCCCGTGCACCGTGACGCCGGGCGGGGCGGGCGTGCGCGGCTCGCCGCCCGCGAGGTCGAGGTGCACGGCGCCGGGGGCGGAGCGCTCGGCGACCAGCGCCATCGCCCGGAGCATCACGTCGAGGCGCTTCTCGGGGGCGAACCGCGCCGCCCACACCAGGCGGAGCTGGCCGCCGGTCGGGAAGGGGGCGGGCTCGCCGCGCGCCGCGCAGCTCGTGTTGGAGAGGACCTCGACGGCGGGCAGCCCGGCCTGCCGCAGCGCGACGGCCTGGTGCGCGGACGGGGAGAGGACGAGGTCGGCCTCGCGGCAGGCGGCGAGCGTCGTGCCGCGCAGCGCGCTGTCGAGCCGGCGCGGGGCGAGGCGGACCCTCGGATCCGGCAGGCCGGTCATCGCGCGGTGCATGGCGGTGACGACGGGCGCGAGGAGCCCGCCCCAGGCCGGGCCGCGCAGGAAGAAGGTGTGGACGGTGTGGAGCGTCGGGATCCCCCTCTCGCGCCCGAGCCGCAGGGCGGTCGCGGCCAGCCCGTGCTCGGAGTGCGTGAGGACCAGGTCGGTGCCCGCGGCGTCCATGAGCGCGTTGAGGTCGTGCCGGGTGGCGGCGTCGGCCCGGATGAGCGGCAGGCCGAGGAACGGGACGGGGAAGGAGGGAGCCACGTCGTGCAGGGCCACGCCCGTGCCCTGCAGCTCGCGGACGGAGGAGGCGTCGGGCGCCGCGATGGTCACCGCGTGCCCCGCCCGCGCGAGCGCGAGCGCCTGCTGGACGACGGCCGTCTGGGCTCCACCGAGGTAGGAGAAGGCGTAGTCCATCACGAGGAGGGGGTGGCGGGTGTTCATCCCTGCTGACGCTAACGGTCCGGGGGCGCCGCCGCTGGGGGCTGGGGAGACTGGGGCGCACCGCACAGGGACGGGGAGGTGCGGGCCCTGAGGGGCTAGCCCGACCGTGCGCGGCGCAGCGCCGCGACGACGATCGCGAGGGGCTTCATCCACGTCATCTCGCCGAAGCGGTAGTCGTCGGCGCGCGCGAGCCGTGCGGCCAGGTCGGGGCGGTCGGCGCGCAGGTAGCCGCGCGCCTCCTCCGCGTGCACGGGGTCGGAGACGATGCGGATCGTGTCGGCGTCCTCGACGAGCGGGATCGCGTTCGCGACGTTCTCGCGCGTGCTGCGGCTGGCCTCCTCGAGGACCACCTCGCCCCGGTAGCCGAGCTCGCGGGCGTACCGCGCGAGGATCCGGGCCTCGGGCTCGTCGCCCATCACGGATCCGCCGCAGAGCACGAGCGCGGTCGACGCGGCCCGCGGGTCCATCGAGCGGAGGGCGGCGCGCACGCGGTACCGGTTGATCCGGTTGGCCCGCGGGGCGGCGTTGCCGAACCCGAGCACGACGACCGCCTCGCGGCCGGGGCTGCCGTCGGCGCGGCCGGGGGCGTCGCCGAGGCCGCGGGTGCTGGCGAGCCGGTGGATCCCCTCGCTCACCAGGAGCACGGCGGCGCCGGCGGCGAGGAGCGCGGCCGGGACGACGAGGATCCGGCGGGTGCGCATGCGCCCAGGCTACGGGCGCCGGCCGGCGGCGGCGGTGCCGCTCACGCGGCGCGGGCGGCTTTCACGAAGGCGACGACCGCGTTGGCGTGCCCGTGCCCGAGGCCGTGCTCGGCCTTCAGCCAGGCGACGACCTGCATGTGCGGCTCCGCGTCGAGCCGGGCGTCGGCGAGGTCGATCCAGCGCTGGACCGGCTGCCCGTACGCCTTCTCGATGCCCGGGAAGTAGGAGGCGGGCCCCTTCGCCTTCTGCCCCTCGGGCGGCGGGGGCGGGGCGACGATGCCGTGCGCGTTCATGCTGCGACCGTACGCGCGGCACGCGCCCGCGACCAGGGCGGCGGCGCGGGATGTCAAGGGGGCAGACCGTTCCTCGCCCGCGGAATAGTGTCGGGCCATCGACGTCCCCACCCGGACCCCTGTGGAGCGTCGTCAGGACGCCGGGCCTTCCCCGCGCGGCACGACACGAGGGCCACATGCACACCACCACCAGCATCCGCATCGACGGCCAGCGCTACCAGCTCGCCGACGAGGAGGACGTCGCGGGTCTCAAGGGGCGCATCGTCGAGGCCGTGACGGGCCGCTGCCGGTTCGTCGACTTCACCACGAGCGGGCACCTGGACGTGTCCGTGCTCGTCACGCCCCTCTCGGCGGTGCGGTTCGAGGTGCGCGAGCGCGAGGAGGAGGATCCGGCCGACCCGGGTGACGCTCCGCTGTCCACGGACATCGACCTGTACGCGTTCGACTGAGCGCGACGGGCGGGCGGACGGCGGCGCGGCCCCGGACGCTCCCGGCCCGGATCCCGCGGGTCGTGGTTCAATGGTCCGGCCTCCCGCGGGAGGAACGGCGGTGGGGCTCGCCGTACCCGAACCTCGACAAGCTCGTCGACGACGGTCCCTGTCTCACGGCACCGCCATGCCATCCGAGATGGGAGACCCCATGACCGACGACCGCACGCCCCTCGATCCCGCGCCCCGCGATCCCGCGCCCCGCGATCCCGCGCCCCGCGACACCGGCTCCGGGGTGGGCGGCGATCCCGGCCGGCCCGTGCACCTGCGCTGGTCGTCCCTCGGCCTGGTCGCGCTCGGCGGCGCGCTCGGCACGGCGGCCCGCGAGGCGCTCGCGCTCACGTGGCCCGCGCCGCCCGGCGGCCTGCCGGTGACGATCCTCCTCATCAACGTGGTCGGCGCCTTCGTGCTCGGCGCGCTGCTCGAGGGGCTCGCCCGCCGCGGGCCCGACGAGGGGCGGCGCCGCGGGATCCGGCTGCTGGTCGGCACGGGCGTGCTCGGCGGCTTCACCACCTACAGCGCGCTCGCGACCGACGCGGCGTCGCTCACCGGATCCGCGCTCGGCACGGCGCTCGCGTACGCCGGGCTCACGCTCGTGGTCGGCGCGGCCGCGTCCGTCGCGGGCATCGCGACGGGGGCCGCGCTGCACCGCCGTTCGGCCGCCGGTCGCGGGACGGGGGCGGCGTCGTGACCGGCCCCCTCGTGTTCGCGCTCATCTGCCTCGCGGGCGGCGTCGGATCCGCCCTCCGCCTCCTCGTCGACGGCGCGATCCGCGGCCGGTCCGGCGCGGCCTACCCCGTGGGCACGACCGTCATCAACGTCACCGGATCCTTCGGGCTCGGCCTCCTCACGGGCGCTGCCGCGCAGGCCGGTCTCCCGCACGACCTCCTGCTCATCCTCGGCGGCGGCCTCATGGGCGGCTACACGACCTTCAGCACGGCGAGCCTCGAGACGGTGCGGCTCGCGCAGGCGGGCCGGATCGGGGCGGCGCTCGCGAACGGCGTGGGCATGCTCGTGGTCTGCGTCGCGGCGGCGGGCCTCGGGATCGTGGTGGGCGCGGGGCTGTGAGCGTCCCGTCGCGGGTGCGCGACAGCGACGTCCCGGCCCTGCGCGCGTTCCTCGCGGCCGCGGACCTCACCGTCGCGGGGCTCGACGACCCGGCCGTGCGGCTGTGGATCCGGCGCGACGCGTCCGGCCGCATCACCGGCAGCACGGGCTTCGAGCTCAGCGACGACGGGCGGCACGCGCTCGTCCGCAGCGTGGCGGTGGATCCCGCCCTCCGGTCGGCCGGGCTCGGCTCGGCCCTCGCCCGGCACGCCCTCACCGAGGCGGCCGCGGCCGGGGCGGAGCGCGCGTGGCTGTTCTCGCGGAGGTCCGGCCCGTTCTGGCGCGGCCTCGGCTTCGCGGAGGCGGACCGCGACGCGCTCGCCGCGGCCCTGCCGGGCGCCCGCCAGGTCGTCGCGTTCCGGGAGAGCGGCCAGCTCGCCCGCGAGGTCGCGTGGTCCCGGGCGCTGGGGGACGGCGGGTGAGGGCCGCGTCGGATCCCGTCCCGTCGGCGGTGCGCGACGCCTACGACGCCCGGGCCGCCGAGTACGCGGAGCACCTCGGTACCCTCGCCGCCACGCATCCCGCCGACCGCGCGCTCGTGGCGGACTGGGCCGACGGGATCACGGGCCCGGTGCTCGACGCCGGCTGCGGTCCCGGCCACTGGACGGCGTTCCTCGCCGGGCGGGGCGTCGAGGCGCGCGGCGTCGACCTCGTCCCCGCGTTCGTCGCCCACGCCCGGCGCACGCATCCGGGGATCCCCTTCGCGGCCGGCAGCATCGACGCGCTCGACGTGCCGACCGCCGCGCTCGGCGGCGCGCTCGCCTGGTACTCGCTCATCCACCACGCGCCGGCCGAGGTCGCCGTGCCGCTGGCGGAGCTCGCGCGGGGGATCCGGCCGGGCGGCGGCCTCCTCGTCGGCGCGTTCGCCGGTCCCGCCACCGAGCCCTTCGACCACGCCGTGACGCGGGCGTGGCGCTGGTCCGTCGACGACCTCGCGGGCGCGCTCACCGCGGCCGGCTTCGACGTGGTCGAGACGCACGTGCGCACCGGTCCGGGACACCGCCCGCACCTCGCGATCACCGCGCACCGTCGCGCCGCGGACGCGCCCTAGGCTCGGCGGATGACGAGCGCGGACCCGCACCCCGACCCCGAGCGCCTCTGGACCACGAGCGGACGACGTGACCTGCACCGCGGGCGCGTGGTGCTCGTCGAGCACGACGTGCTGCTGCCGGACGGATCAGCCTCAAGCTACGAGGTCGACGAGAGCGTGCCGTTCGCGGTCGCGACCCTGGTCATCGACGGCGACGCCGTGCTGCTGTCGCGCCAGTACCGGCACCCGCTCGAGCGGTGGATCCTCGACCTCCCGGGCGGCGCGGGCGACGCCTCCGAGGAGCCCGCCGACGCCGCCCGCCGCGAGCTCGAGGAGGAGCTGGGCCTCGTCGCGCCGGAGATCCGGCACCTGCGCACCTACGCCGTGAACCCGGGTCGCGCGTCCTGGCTCGTGCACGTCTTCGCCTGCTCGACCCCGACCACCGCGGGCACCGCCGACCGCAGCGATCCGTCCGAGCAGGTGCGCCTCGTCCGCATGCCGGTCGCGGAGCTGGACGTGCTCATCGCCGCGGGTGGGATCGAGGACCCGACCCTGCTGATCGCCCGCGCGGCCGCCGCGGAGCAGGGGCTGCTGCCGCCGGTCTCGCCGCGCTGATCCGGGCCGTGCGGATCCACCGCGCCGGTCAGCGCTCCGCGACCGCGATGTCGCCCAGGGTCGCCGACAGCACGTACCGGCGCGGCGCGTCCACATCGCTGCCGAGCGCGTTCGACACCTCGCCCATCACCGTCTCGGTCGTGATGGCGTAGGAGCCCGCAGGCAGCAGGATCCGCTGCTCGCCCGCCGTCGTCTCCACGCGCATGGTGCTGGGCGCCGTGACGAGGTCCAGCTCCGTGTCGCCCGCGGCGCTGGTCGTGCGGACCTCGCCGGTCACCTCGAGTGCGTCGGCCGTGAGATCGCCCGCGCCGCTCTCGACCGCGAGGTCCGCGACGCTGCCGGAGAGGCGCACCTCGCCGGCCCCGGAGCGCAGGTCGACGTCGCCGAACGCCCCGGCCACGTCGATCCCGCCCGCCGCCGACGACACGTCGAGGGCGAGGTCGGGACCGGCCGACGCGGCGGGCAGCTGGATGACGAGCTCGGCGCCGGACGACGGGCCCACCCGCACGTCGAGGAGGCCCCAGCCGGGGTTCCGCAGCTCGACGTGCAGCCGGCCGTCGCGCACGACGTGGGTCTCCCGGAGAGCCGTGTCGCCCGCGCGGAAGACGACGCGCGCGGCGTCGACGTCCGCCTGCTCGACCCGCACGTCGCCGGCGGATGCGTCGATCGACACCCGGTCGAAGGGCTCCGACACCGTGCTGGTGCGGGAGCGGTCGCCGCGGTCGAGGGACGCGACGACCTGCAGCACGAGGAGCGCCAGGAGGGCGAGGAGCGCGACGGATCCGATCACGAGGAGCGCGGTGCGGAGCGGACGCGGGCGGCGGGGTGCGGGCGGGGCGGGCGTGCCCGCGGGGGCGGTGGTGGTCATGACGGCCTTCTGTCGGAGGAGGAGCGGGGAGAAGAGGAGGGGACGGAGCGCGGCGGATCAGCCGCGCGGGTCGGCGACGCGCGCCAGGAACCGCAGGACGGCGAGCACGCGGCGGTTGCCGGTGCTCTCGGGCGGGAGGTCGAGCTTCGTGAAGATCGCCGAGACGTGCTTCTCGACCGAGCTCTCCGAGACGTGGAGGGCGGCGGCGATCGCGCTGTTCGAGCGCCCTTCCGCCATGAGCTGGAGGACCTCGGCCTCGCGCGGCGACAGGGCGTCGACCCCGTCCGAGCGGCGGGAGCGCACCACGATCTGCGCCACGACCTCCGGGTCGAAGACCGTGCCGCCCGCCCCGACCTCGGCCACGGCGGCGAGGAACTCGTCCACCTCCGCGACGCGGTCCTTGAGCAGGTAGCCGAGGCCCGCGGAGTTCGCGGCGATGAGGTCCGCGGCGTAGCGCTCCTCCACGTACTGGGAGAGCACGAGCACGGCCGCGTGGCGGTCCTGCGCGCGGATGAGGACCGCGGCGCGGATCCCCTCGTCGGTGAAGGTCGGCGGCATGCGCACGTCGACGATGGCGAGGTCGGGGCGCTCCCGGTCGACGGCCGCGAGCAGCGCGGTCGCGTCGGCGACGGCGGCCACGATCTCGTGCCCCGCGTCGGTGAGGAGGCGCTCGAGGCCCGCTCGGAGGAGGACGGAGTCCTCGGCGATCACAATGCGCACGGGACCTCCACGGTCACGTCGGTCGGGCCGCCAGCGGGGCTCGAGGTGGTCAGGGTGCCGCCGGCGGCGCGCACCCGGTCGTGCATGCCGCCGAGGCCGCCGCCGGGGTTGCCGTCGCGGGTCGCCCCGCCGCGGCCGTCGTCGGTGATCACGGCGCGGATCCCGCCCGGCACCTCGTCGACCGCCACCGAGCAGCGCCTGGCGCCCGAGTGCTTCGCGACGTTGGTGAGGGCCTCGGCGACCGCGAAGTACAGCACCGCCTCCACCTCCGGGCGGGGCCGGGCGGAGAGGTCCACCCGGACGGTCGTGGGCACGGCGTTGCGGGAGGCGACGGCGGAGAGGGCGGCGTCGAGGCCGCGGTCGGTGAGCACGGCCGGGTGGATCCCGCGGGCCAGCTGCCGCAGCTCCGTGATGGAGTCCTTGGCGTCGCGGTGCGCCTGGTCGAGGAGCTCGCGCGCGGCGGCCGGATCGGAGTCCATGCGCGAGCGGGCCATGCCGAGCGTCATCGCGAGCGCCACGAGCCGGGGCTGGACCCCGTCGTGCAGATCCCGCTCGATCCGCAGCCGCTCGGTCGACGCGGCGTCCACCGCGCCCTGCCGCGCGTCCGTGAGCGTGTCGACCCGGCTCTCGAGGGCCGCCGTGCGGCTGGTGCCGAGGAGGGCGGGGGAGACGGCGCGGTCGAGGGATCCGGCGCCCCACACGTAGAGGAGCAGGACGGCGGCGACGAGCACGGCCACGATCGTCGCCGCCAGCTGGCCCTCGGGGAGGCCCGGCAGATCGCCCGCGCCGACCGCGGCCGCGAGCTGCGGCACGGCGGCGAGGAGGGTGAGGAAGACGAGGCCGAGCACCATGCTCAGCGCGTGGTGCAGCAGCTGCCGCCAGGTCACCGGGTCGACGAGGTCGAGGAGCGGCTGGGCCAGGTGGCGCCAGGCGCCCGTGACCGTCGTGCGCTTCCGCACGGGCGGGGTGATGACGATGTCGTGCACCGCCGCGGTCCGGGCCCGCTCGACCACGCCGATCCCGCGGATCAGCACGGCGGTGGCGGCGAGCACGAGGACGCCGAGGCCGGCGGCGGGCAGGGTCCCGACGCCCGTCGAGAGCAGCGTGACGAGGATCACGACCCAGGCGAGGCCGAGCACGGCGTCGATCAGCAGGTCGACGGCGGAGGTCCAGATGACGGTCACGATGTTCACGTGACTCACCGTATGGGGATCGATTTCCCCAGGCGACGGAGGTGGCCGCCCGACCTGGTGGGGGATAGCCCCACCCGTCGCGTGCGCCCGGTCAGCCGAGCACGACCACCGCGCAGCCCAGCAGGAAGCCCGCCTGGATCGCGGCGCGCAGGGGGAGCGGCGTCGTCGGCGCCGCCGGGTGCCGCACCCCGCGTGCCGCGCGCACGTTCGCGGGGAACACGGCGAGGAGCAGGAGCGCGAGGCCGATCGCGGCCGCGGTGCGGAGCGGCGGGATCAGCAGGCCGATCGCGCCCGCGACCTCCAGCGCGCCCGAGGCGGTCACGACGAGGTCGGGTCGGGGCAGGCGGGGCGGCACGATCGCGACCAGCCCGCTGCGCCGGGGCTCCACGAAGTGCGCGCTCGCCGCGAGGGCGAACCCCGCGGCCAGGCCGACCGCGACGGCCGGGGGCCATGCGTCGAGCGCCGGCACCGCCAGGCCGAGGAGCCGCATCGCGAGGGCGACGACCACCGCGGCCGCGAACGGGATCACGCCGTCCCTCAGCCGCGCCGCGCGTACGTCAGCACGGCGTTGCCCCTGCTCGTGACCTCCGACCGGCGCAGCTCCAGCCGCGTCATCGGGTCGCCCGGTTCGAACAGGCGGCGGCCGGCGCCCGCGACGACCGGGTGGACCATCAGGGTCAGCTCGTCGAGGAGGCCCGCGAACAGCAGCTGGCGCGTGAGCGAGATGCTCGACAGCACGGCGATCTCGCCGCCCTCGGTCTCCTTGAGCCGGGCGATCGCCTCGAGCGCGTCGCCCTCGATGCGCGTGGCGTTCCAGCCGAGGTCGCCCGCGAGGGTGCGGGTGGCGACGAGCTTCTCGAGCGGGTTCACGAAGGCCGCGAACGGGTCGTCGGCGGGCGCGGCCGGCCAGTGCGCCGACCAGTCCTGGAAGCCGCGACGGCCCATGACGGCGGTGGTGACCGACGAGATCATGCGGCCGAGGCCCGCGCCGAGCTCGGGATCGAACGAGTCGTGCTGCAACAGGTGCGGCGCCTCCACGACGCCGTCGACGGACGCGAACAGGCCGGCGGTCAGCGTGCGCATGGGCTCCTCCTCGAGCTGCGGGTGTGCTCGCCATGATCCGGCGCCCCGGGGACGCGCGTCTACGTCCGGTGCGGAAACGTTTCTGGTTAACCGCTTTACACGACCACCGATCCGGTGTTAGCGTCGCCGCCATCGGGTCCGCGACGACGCCTCCCGGATCGCCGCGGAGCTGGCGGATCACGGTGTCGTCGAGGCCCGGACCGACCGCCACCTCAAGGAAGAGACCACGCGATGTCCCCTCGATCCACCGCCCGCCGCCGCCGACTCATCGGCGCCGCCGCCTTCGCGGCCACCGTCCCCCTCGTGCTCGCCGGCTGCTCCGGCGGCGGCGGAGGCGGATCCTCGTCCGGCGGGGATCCGAAGACGGTCACCGTCACCGACTACTACAACGAGGGCAACGACGACACCGTCATCGGCGACACCCTCACCAAGTGCGGCGAGTCGCTCGGCGTCACCATCAAGCGCACGTCGATCCCGGGCTCGAGCCTCATCCAGAAGGTGCTGCAGCAGGCGTCCTCGAAGACGCTGCCCGACGTGCTCATGCTCGACAACCCCGACCTGCAGCAGATCGCCGCGACCGGCGCGCTCGCCCCGCTCGAGGACTTCGGCATCTCCACCGACGGCTACGCCAAGGGCGTCGTGGACGCCGGCACCTACGAGGGCAAGACGTACGGCCTCGCGCCCACCGTGAACACGATCGCGCTGTTCTACAACAAGCAGATGCTGGCCGACAAGGGGATCCAGCCGCCCACCACGTGGGACGAGCTGAAGACCGCGGCCGCCGCGCTCAAGGACGGCGACCGCTACGGCATCGCGATGGACGCCAACGCCACCTACGAGGGCACCTGGCAGTTCCTGCCCTTCATGTGGTCGAACGGCGGCGACGAGAAGGACATCGCCACCCCCGAGACGGCGGAGGCGCTGCAGCTCTGGACCGACCTCGTGAAGGACGGCTCGGCGTCGCAGAGCGTCGTGAACTGGACCCAGTCCGACGTCAACGACCAGTTCATGGCCGGCAAGACGGCGATGATGATCAACGGCCCGTGGCAGATCCCCGCGCTCACCGAGTCGGGCGTCGACTACGGCATCGCGAAGCTCCCCGCGCCCGAGGCCGGCGGCACCGCCGTCGCCCCGCTCGGCGGCGAGGTGTGGACCGTGCCGCAGACGGGGAACAAGGAGAAGCAGGCGACCGCCGCGAAGGTCGTCGAGTGCCTCAACTCCGACGAGAACCAGCTGGAGATGGCCACCAAGCGCTTCACGATCCCGTCGAAGACCGCCGTCGCCACCGCGTTCGGCCAGCAGGTGCCCGCGGAGCAGGTGTTCGTCGACCTCGTCGCCGACGCCCGTGCCCGCACCGGCGAGCTCGGCGAGGGGTGGCCGAAGGCCGCCACGAAGATCTACACGGCCGTGCAGTCGGCGCTCACCGGTCAGGCCTCCCCGGAGGACGCGCTGAAGAACGCCGAGCAGGGCTGATGGCGACGACCGCCGTCCCCGCCCGTCCGACCGCGCAGGCGGCCGGGCGGGCCCGGGGCTCCGCGGATCCGGCCGTCGCCCGGGGTCCCGTGCGCCGCCGCCCCCGCTTCCGGTGGGAGCGCTTCTTCCAGGCGATGTTCCTGGTGCCGGCGGTCGTCTACCTCGTGCTCTTCTTCGGCTTCCCCGTCGTGAAGAACATCGTCATGAGCTTCCAGGAGTACACGACGACGACGTTCTACACGGGCGAGGCGCCGTGGGTCGGGTTCGCGAACTACGCGTCCGTCATCTCGTCGTCGATCTTCTCGACGGCGCTGCTCAACACGTTCCTCTTCACCGCGGGGTCGATCCTCGGCCAGTTCGTGATCGGGCTCGTGCTGGCGCTGTTCTTCCGCCGGTCCTTCCCGCTCAACGGGCTGCTGCGGGCGCTGCTGCTGTTGCCGTGGCTGCTGCCGCTCATCGTCTCGAGCGCGGTGTGGAAGTGGATCCTCGACCAGGACTCGGGCGTGCTCAACCAGTTCCTGCTGGGCACGGGCGCGGTGCAGGACCCGGTGCCGTGGCTCACGAGCCCGGCGTTCGCGCTCATCACGGTGATCGCGGTGAACGTGTGGATCGGGATCCCGTTCAACACGACCATCCTCTACGGCGGCCTGCAGGACATCCCGCCGGAGCTGTACGAGGCCGGCTCCCTCGACGGGGCGACCGGCTGGCGCGGGTTCCGGTACATCACGTGGCCCCTGCTCCGACCGGTGGTCGGCGTGGTGCTCGTGCTCGGCGTCGTCTACACGATCAAGGTGCTCGACATCATCCTCGGCCTCACGAACGGCGGGCCCGCGAACTCGACGCAGACCATCGCGACGCAGTCGTACACGCTCTCGTTCCAGCAGTTCGACTTCGGGTCGGGCGCCGCCCTCAGCAACATCCTCATCGCCATCTCGGCGGTGTTCGCGGTGGTCTACCTCCGCGCGAACAGGAAGGCCGTCGATGACTGACACCGCCGCCCGCGTCGCCGCACCGGCGCCGCGCCGCATTCCCCGCCCCGTCGGATCCCGCCGGCCGCGCGCGGACCGCAGCTGGATCTCCACGGTCATCGGGATCGCGATCCTCGCCGTGATGCTGTTCCCCGTCTACTGGATGGTCAACATCTCGCTGCAGCCCGCGGGCCCGGCGATCCAGGCCGCCTGGTTCCCGTTCGAGGCGCAGTTCCAGGGCTACGCGACCGCGCTCAGCGAGCAGGGGCAGGCGCTCGGCACGAGCCTCGTGATCGCGCTCGGCAGCGTGGTGCTCAGCCTCGCCGTCGCGACCCCGGCGGCGTACGCGCTGGCGCAGTTCAAGTTCAAGTGGATCAACGCCGTGCTGTTCGGGATCCTCATCTCGCAGATGATCCCCGGCATCGTCGTCGCGAACGCGCTCTACGCCGCGTACAACGACGTGGGGCTGCTCAACTCGATCCCCGGCCTGATCCTCGCGGACTCCACGGCGGGCATCCCGTTCGCGATCCTGATCATGCGGGCGTTCATGGCGAACATCCCGCCGTCGATCATCGAGGCCGCGAAGGTGGACGGCGCCGGGAACTTCCGGGCCTTCCGCTCGATCGTCCTGCCGGTGAGCCTCAACGCCGTCATCACGGCCGGGCTCTTCACGTTCCTCTTCACCTGGAGCGACTTCCTGTTCGCGCTGACGCTCACGACCACCGACGACGTGCGCCCCATCACCCTCGGGATCTACCAGTACATCGGGACGTACACCGCGGACTGGAGCACGGTGATGGCGACGGCCGTGCTCGCGTCGCTGCCCGCGATCGTGCTGCTCCTCGCGGCGCAGCGCTTCATCGCGGCGGGCGCGACCGGCGGCGCGGTCAAGTGATCCGCCTGCCGCGCGCCCGCGCCCCCGACGGCCCTCCCGCCGCCCCCGACACCCGCACCACCCCATCAGGAGGAAGACCATGACCGACACCCCCACCCCGCTGCGCGTCACCGTCTGGGGCGAGAACCGCCACGAGCAGATCGAGCAGCACGTCCGCGACCGCTACCCGACCGGCATGCACGGCGCCGTGGCCGAGGGGATCCAGGAGAACCTGCCCGAGGCGCACGTCGAGATCGCGACCATGGACCAGCCCGAGCACGGCCTCACGGAGGAGCTGCTCGCCCGCACGGACGTCCTCACCTGGTGGGGCCACGCGGCCCACGCCGAGGTGGACGACGAGATCGTCGCGCGCGTGCACCGCCACGTGCTCGACGGGATGGGCCTCATCGTGCTGCACTCGGGGCACTGGTCGAAGATCTTCACGAAGCTGATGGGCACCACGTGCACCCTCCGCTGGCGCAGCGAGCACGACCGCGAGCTGGTGTGGACCGTGAACCCGCAGCACCCCATCACCCGCGGCGTGCCGAACCCCATCGTCATCGACGAGCAGGAGATGTACGGCGAGTACTTCGACGTGCCGACGCCCGACGAGCTGGTCTTCATCTCGGGCTTCACGGGCGGCGAGGTGTTCCGCAGCGGCATGACGTACCGCCGCGGCTTCGGCCGGATCTTCTTCTTCTCGCCCGGCGACCAGGACTTCCCCGTGTACCACCACCGGGACGTCCGCCGCGTGATCGCGAACGCGTGCGAGTGGGCGCGGCCCGACCGGCGTGAGACGCCGACGCTGCTGCGCTACGAGCTCGGCGAGTACTACGACGGCACCGACTACGCCGGGGCGCTCGAGCGATGACGGCGACGCCAGCGCACCGGATCGTCGCGCCGGCCGACGGCGCGCGCCTCCGGGTCGTGCAGGTCGGCGCGGGCGGCATGGGCCAGGCGTGGCTCGCGACCATCGCGGCGGATCCCGACGTCGAGCTCGTGGGCGTCGTCGACCTCGACGAGCAGGCCGCGCGCGCCGGGGCCGCGGCCCACGGCGCCTCGGCCGAGGCGTCCACCGACCTCGGCGAGCTGATCGAGCGGGTGCGGCCCGACGCGGTGATCGACGTCACGATCCCGCGCGCGCACCACCCCGTCACCACGCAGGCGCTCTTCGCGGGGATCCCGGTGCTCGGCGAGAAGCCCGTCGCGCTCACGGTCGCGGAGGGGCTGTCGCTCGCGGCGGCCGCCGAGATCACGGGCGAGCTGTTCATGGTCAGCCAGTCGCGCCGCTACAACGACCACCTCGTGGCGCTCAAGCGGCGGACGGCCGACCTCGGCGGCGTCGGGATCGTCACCACCGAGTTCTTCAAGGCGCCGCACTTCGGCGGGTTCCGCGAGGAGATGGACGACGTGCTCCTACTCGACATGGCCGTGCACCAGTTCGACGCCGTGCGGTACCTGCTCGACGCGGATCCCGTGGGCGTCTACTGCGAGTCGTACAACCCCGAGTGGAGCTGGTACCGCGGCGACGCGGCGGCCACCGCGGTCTTCGCGTTCGAGGGCGGCGTGCGGTACGTCTACACGGGCAGCTGGTGCAGCCCGGGCGACGAGACCTCGTGGAACGGATCCTGGCGGGTCAGCGGCGCGCACGGCACCGCCCGCTGGGACGGCGACCACGAGCCGACGAGCGACATCACGGACGCGCCCGACGGTCCGCCCGCGGAGCCCGCGCCCGCGCCCGCGGAGTCGGTGGGCGTGGAGATCGCCGGGTCGCTGCGCGCCTTCGTGCGCGCGCTCCGCACCGGCGAGCGGCCGCACGGCGAGGTGCACGGCAACGTGATGAGCCTCGCGATGGTGGAGGCGGCGATCGAGTCGAAGGACACGGGCGCGCGGGTCGCCATCGACGACGTGCTCGAGCGCGCGCACGCCACCGCGCTCGCCGACGAGCGGCGCGACGACGTGCGGGAGCGGCTCGCGGCGTGGAGCGGCGACGGCGTCCGGCGCGCGCTGCAGGGACCGGTCGGCACCGCGTCCGCGGGGGCGTCCGCGGGCGTCGCGGCCGTCGCCCGCCCGGCCGCCGCCGGGTAGCCTCGTCGGGTGGGGATCCAGTGACCGGGCAGGAGACGGGCGACGCCGAGCGCGCGCCCCTCGCGCCGGTCGCGGGCCCCACCCGGGCGGTGCCGCTCGCGCCGGATCCCCGGGCCCGCGAGATCCCGCCCGCCGGCGACGCCCGCTCCCGCGGCACCACGCCCGACCACGTCCGCCGCTCCAACCTCGCGACCGTGCTGCAGATCGTGCACGAGACCGGCCCCGCGTCCCGCTCCGAGCTGACGCGCGAGACGGGCCTCAACCGCTCCACCATCGCCGCGCTCGTGGGCGAGCTGCAGGAGCTCGGGCTCGTGGTCGAGTCGGAGCCGCCCGGCACGAACCGCGTGGGCCGGCCGAGCCCCATCGTCTCCGCGGATCCGCGCGTGGTCGTCTTCGCCGTGAACCCCGAGATCGACGCCGTCACCGTGGGCCTCGTCGGCCTCGACGGGGTCGTGCAGGAGCGGGTCCGGCGTGACACCGACGGGATCCCCACGGCCGCCGTCGCCGCGGAGCTCGCCAGCGGCATCATCGCCGAGCTGCGCGCCGACCTCCGCGCCACCCGGCCCGACGCGCGCGTGCTCGGCATCGGCGTCGCGGTCCCCGGCCTCGTCCGCTTCGACGGCGGGCTCGTGCGCCTCGCGCCGCACCTCGGCTGGGTCGACGAGCCGTTCGCGGCGCTCCTCGCCGAGGCGACCGGACTGCCGGCGCTCGCCGCCAACGACGCGAGCCTCGCGGCCGTCGCGGAGGGGCGCTTCGGATCCGGCCGCGACGTCGACGACCTCGTGTACCTCAACGGCGGCGCGTCGGGCGTCGGCGGCGGCGTGCTCATCGGCCGGCGCCCCTTCGGCGGCGCGGAGGGCTACGGCGGCGAGCTCGGCCACACGCTCGTCGACTCCGGCGGCGAGCTCTGCCACTGCGGCGCGGTCGGCTGCCTGGAGACCACGGTCGGCCAGGACGCGCTGCTCGAGGTCACGGGCCTGCCCCGCGCCCGCGCCGACGAGCTCGGCGAGGTGCTCGCCGCCGCCCTCGCGGCGGGCGACGCGCGCGTCACGCGCGAGGTCGAGCGGCAGATCGACAACCTCGCGGTCGCGCTGCGGAACGTCGTCAACATCTTCAACCCGTCGCTCGTGGTGCTCGGCGGGTTCCTCGGGTCGCTGCACGCGGCGGATCCCGGCCGGATCCTCGCCCGCGCCACCGCCCAGGCGCTCCCCGGCGCGCGCGAGGCGCTGCGGATCCGGCGCGCGGCCCTCGGCCCCGACCGGCTGATGATCGGCGCGGCCGAGCTGGCCTTCGCGGGCGTGCTCGTGGATCCGTCCGGCGTCGCCCGCGCGACGGCCGCCGACGCGGAGTGCACCACGGCGTGAGCGCGCCCGTCGACCTCGTGATCCTCGACTGCGACGGCGTGCTCGTCGACAGCGAGGTGCTCGCCGTGGAGGTCGACCGGCGGATCCTGGCCGAGCTCGGCTGGGAGATCACGACCGAGGAGGTCGTCGAGCGCTTCGTGGGCAAGTCGCACGCGACCTTCACCGCCGAGGTCGCCGCGCACCTCGGCCTCGAGCTCGCCGACGACTGGGATGCGCCCTACGCGCACTGGTACAGGGAGGCGTTCGAGGCGCACCTGCGGCCGGTCGACGGGATCGCGGACGCGCTCGACCGCATCACGACGCCGACGTGCGTGGCGTCCAGCGGCGGGCACCCGAAGATCCGCGCGAACCTCGCGCTCACCGGCCTGCTCGGGCGCTTCGACGGGCGGATCTCCAGCGCCACGGAGGTCGCGCACGGCAAGCCCGCGCCCGACCTGTTCCTGCTGGCGGCGTCGCGCATGGGCGTGGATCCGGCGCGCTGCGTCGTCGTGGAGGACAGCCCCTACGGCGTGCAGGGCGCCTCGGCCGCGGGCATGCGCGCGCTCGGCTACGCGGGCGGGCTCACCCCGGCCGCCCGCCTGCGCGACGCCGGCGCCACCGTCTTCGACGACATGCGCGACCTGCCGCGGCTGCTGCGCGAGCTCGCGGGCTGACCGCGCCCGGTGCCGCCCGGTGCCCCGAGCTGGGGCGCGCGCGGCGACGCCCGGGCCCCTAGCGTCGAGGCCATGACCTCCACCCCGCGCCCGGTCTGGACCGCGGCCGCCGCGCTCCTGCTCACGCTCGCCGTGCTCGCGATCGGCGTCTGGTCGGGCGGCTGCACCGACTACGCGGACATGCCGGGCGAGTGCTGGGCGCGACCCAGCCTCGGCTGGCCCGGGGCGATCCTGACGGCCGTCGTCTGCGCGTCGCTCGCGGCGCTCTGCATACGCCGGGCCGTCCGGCGCTCGGATCCGGCGGGCGACCGCGACGGCACGCTCCGGGCCGCCAGCCCGGACCCGGAGGAGCGGCGGGACGCGTGAGCGCCTCCTGGTCCGCGCTGGGAGCCGCAGCGTGCCGCTCGCGGCACGCGACCGTTCAGCCCGCGCCCACCGTGCGGCGCCGACGCACCACCCGCAGCACGAGCGCGCCGAGGATCCCGACCGCCACCGCCACCGCGAGCTGCCCGAGCACGCCGCCCTCGCCGCGCAGCACCGCCCCGCCCACCATGCCGCCCGCATCGAGGAGCTCGAGCGGGTAGCGCAGCAGGGTGCGGTTGCCGAGGGCGTAGGTGACGCCGACCACGACGGCCGTCCCGAGCCAGAGCAGCAGCACCGCCACGACGGATCCGACCACGCGGCCGACCGAGCGCAGCCCGGTGAGCGCGATCGCGACGCCCAGCACGACGGGCGGCACCCACGAGATCACCGGCAGGATCGCGTACGCCGTCTCGCTCAGCATCCCGGTCGCGCCGCGGGACACGAGCCCGCCGAGCCAGCTGCCGAGCAGCACGACCGGGACGGCCGACGCCGCGACGGCGACGCCCGCGGGCGCGCGGGCCACCAGCGCCGCGACGAGGCCCGCGAGCAGCACCATCGCCGCGGTGCCGCCGACGAACGCCACGAGGTACACCTGCGCTTCGCTGATCGAGGCTCCCGTGCGGGTCCCCGCCGCCGCGACGTCGTCCATGCCGAGCCCGTCGGCCGTGACCGCGGACGTCTGGACGAGCGCGACGACCTGCACGAGGAGCAGCCCGGCGACCACCAGCCAGGATCCGTGCCGGGGCAGCCGCGACCGCAGCGCGCGGGCCGCGGCGCCGGCGATGCCGCCGCCCACCAGGATCACCGCGGCCAGCAGCCCGGCCGTGTACTGGTTGAACGGCAGCAGCGCGATCGGCATGTCGGCGGCCGAGGCGACGTCCTCCGCCCACAGGTTCTGCGGCGGCAGCCGGAGGCCCGCCACGATCCAGGGCAGCAGCCCGAGCACGGCCGCGACGACGCCCGCGGCCAGGGCGAGGAGCGCGCCGCGGACGCCGGGGATCACGCCGGGCGAGGACGCGGGCGCGGGCACGGCGGCGAGACCGGAGGTCGTCATCCGTCCACGCTATCGACGCGTCGGCACCGCCCGCCCGCCCCCGATCGGGCCGGCCCGCACCCGCGCCGCCGGGGGCACCGCGTCATCCCTGCGGCGTAGGGGCCCGCGGGGCCGATCTGGTCCTCCCGGTCGTCCCGGCGCGCGGAGCCCGTCGTCAGGCTCGAGGTGCCGAACAGAGGAGGGCACATGATCGAGGCATCCGGCCTGACCAAGGACCACCCGGGGGGACGCGCGGTCGACCACGTCGACTTCACCGTCCGACCCGGCGTCGTCACCGGCTTCCTGGGGCCGAACGGCGCCGGGAAGTCCACGACGATGCGCATGATCGTGGGCCTCGACCGGCCCACGTCCGGCCGCGTCACCGTGAACGGGAGGCCGTACGCCGAGCACCGGGCGCCGCTCGGGGAGGTGGGCGCGCTGCTCGACGCGAAGGCCGTCCACTCCGGCCGGTCGGCCCGGGCGCACCTGCTCTCGCTGGCGGCCACGCACGGGATCCACCCCCGCCGCGTCGACGAGGTGCTCGACATGACGGGCCTCGCGAGCGTCGCCCGCCGCCGCGTCGGCACCTTCTCCCTCGGGATGGGCCAGCGCCTCGGCATCGCCGCCGCGCTGCTCGGCGACCCGCGCACCCTGATCCTCGACGAGCCGGTCAACGGGCTCGACCCGGAGGGCGTGCACTGGATCCGCACCCTCCTGCGCGGCCTCGCCGCCGAGGGCCGCACCGTGCTCCTGTCGTCGCACCTGATGAGCGAGATGGCCCTCACGGCCGACCACCTGCTGATCCTCGGCCGCGGCCGCGTGATCGTCGACGCCCCCACCCGCGAGGTCGTCGAGCGCGCGCAGACCCTCACCGTCCGCGTGCGCACGCCCATGCGGCACGAGCTCGAGCGGGAGCTCGCCCGGCGGCCCGGCGTCGGTGCGGTGGCCGTGGAGCACGACGTGCTCGACGCGACCGGCATCGACGCCCCGGCGATCGCCGCGCTCGCCGCGTCCGCGGGCATCGTCCTCCACGGGCTCGCGCCCGTCCACGTCTCCCTCGAGGAGGCCTACCTGCAGCTGACCGCCGGGGAGGTGGAGCACCGCTCCGCCGCATCCGCCGACACCCGCATCGACACCACCGGAGGACGCGCATGACCGCCGCCACCCCGGCCGTGCACCGCACGGCCGTCCAGCCCGCCACGTTCCGGCGCCTCGTCGCCGGCGAGTGGATCAAGCTCCGCTCGCTGCGCTCCACCTGGTGGATCCTCGCGCTCGGCACCGCCGTCGTGCCGGCCTTCGCGGTCTCCCGCGTCATCAGCATCGCCCGCGTCCCGGAGGCCGTGGGGTCGGAGGGCATGGTCGGCGCGGCCTACGCCACGGGCGGCGTCGCGCTCGCGCAGCTGGCCTTCGCCGTCCTCGGGGTGATGGTCGTGGCGGGCGAGTACGGATCCGGCCAGATCCGCACCACGCTCACCGTCACGCCCACCCGGGTGCGGGCGCTCCTCGCCAAGCTGCTCGTGGTGGTGCTCGTCGTCGCGGCCGCGTCGACCGTGGCGGTGCTCGCGGCGTGGGCCGCGTGCGCGCCCTGGTTCGGCCCGACCGGCATGTCGATCGACCTGCTGCGCGCGGAGGACGCGCGGCTCGTCCTCGGCACGCCCCTCTACCTCGGCGCCGTGACGGCGCTCGCCTTCGGGATCGGGATGCTCGTGCGCAGCCCCGCGGCCGGCATCTCGATCGTGGTCGGCCTGCTGCTCGTCATCGAGAACCTGCTCGCCGCGATCCCGTGGGCGCCCGTGCAGTCCCTCGCCGCGCACCTGCCGTCGAGCGCGGGCAGCCGCCTGCTCCGCTCGGACGCGGTCGGCTCGGTGATCACCGTCTCGAACAGCTCGGAGCTCACGCCGTGGGGCGGGTACGGCGTGATGCTCGTCTGGGTCGTCGGCGTCCTCGCCGTCGCGGTCGTGCTGCTGCGGCGCCGGGATGCCTGATGCCGCGGCGCTCGTGCCCCGCGGCGGGGTGGTGACCTGCCAGAGTGGGACCGATGATCCAGGAGCGGGCGTGAGGTCGGGGCCGGCGCCCGCGTCCGCCCCCGACCTCGCCGAGCTGCGGGCGCGGCGCCTCGGCCCCGTCGGCCGGTTCCTCGCGCGGCGCCCGGCCGTCGGGGACGCCGTCCTCATCGGCTGCTTCGCCGTCTGGGCGCTCGTCACCGGCGCGGGGGCCGACTCCATGTACGCGCTGCACGTCTTCTTCAACGACGGGCATCTGCTCCGGATGCAGGCCGCATCCCTCGTGCTGACGGCGGCCGGGTGCGCGCTCCTCGTGGCGCGGCGGAGGAGGCCCGTCGTCGTCACGGCGGGCATGGCGGTCCTCGGCCTCGCGGCGCTGGCGCTGACCGGCGCGTCCTCGGGGTTCGACCTCGGGCTCGCGCTCGCCCTCCACGCGGTCGCCGCCTCCCGCCGGCCCCTCGTCACCTGGGCCGTCTGCGTCCCCGCGGTGGGGGCGATGCTCGTCGCCGCGCGGATCCTGCCCCTGCCGCTCCAGGTCGGCGCCGTGATGAGCGGCCTCTCGCCGGACTCCCCGACCGGCCCCGACCCGTTCCTCGGCGGCTGGCAGCCGATCGCCCTCCCCGTCCTCGTGCTCGCGCTCCTGGCCGTGGCCGTGGGCGCCAGCGTCCGTAGCCGGCGGCTGCACCTGGCCGGGATCGTGGAGGCCGCCGAGGCGGTGGCCCGCGAGGCGGAGCAGCGCACCCGGCTCGCGGAGGCGGCCGAGCGCGCGCGCATCGCCCGGGAGATGCACGACGTCGTGGCGCACAGCATCTCCGTGATGGTGGCGCTCGGCGGCGGTGCGTCGATGGCCCTCGACTGGGCGCCCGATCGCGCCCGCCTCGCCCTCGACGAGCTGGTGGGGACCGGCCGGACGGCCCTCGCGGACATGCGCCGCGTCCTCGGGGTGCTGCACGACGCGCCGCCGGCCGACGCGCCCGCCGACGTCGCCGCGGAGCCGTCGGTCGCGCCGCTGCCCGGGATCCACGACCTCGACCCGCTCCTCGACCGGTTCCGCCTCGCCGGGCTGCCCGTGCGTGCGTCCGGCCTCGCCGACCCGCGCCTCGCGGAGGCGGACGCCACGCTCCAGCTCGCGGTGCACCGCATCGTGCAGGAGGCGCTGACGAACGCGCTGCGGCACGCGCCGGGCACGGCCGGGGTCGAGGTGGCGATCCGCCTGCTCCCCGGCCGGATGGAGGTCGTCGTCACCGACCAGGGCGCGGGCGTCGCCGTGGAGCCGGCCCTCGGATCCGGTCGCGGCGTGCTCGGCATGCGCGAGCGGGCGGCCGCGTTCGGCGGCACCGTGGACGCCGGGCCGCACGGCCGGGGCTGGCGCGTGCGCGCCGAGCTCCCGTGGGACGACGACGAGGAGGACGGACGATGACGCGGATCCTGCTGGTGGACGACCAGTCGCTGGTGCGCATGGGCTTCCGGCTCGTGCTGGAGAGCGCCCCCGACCTCGAGGTCGTCGGCGAGGCGGCCGACGGGCGCACCGCGGTCGACCAGGTCGTCGCGCTCCGCCCGGACGTGGTGCTGATGGACGTGCGGATGCCGGGCGTCGACGGCATCGAGGCGACCCGGCGGATCGTGGCCGAGCACCCGGCGGTGCGCGTCCTCATCCTCACGACCTTCGACGTGGACGAGCACGCCTTCGCCGCCCTGCGCGCGGGCGCGAGCGGGTTCCTGCTCAAGGACGCGACGCCCGCCGAGCTGGCCTCCGCCGTGCGGGTCGTGGCGTCCGGCGACTCGGTGGTCGCGCCGCGCGTGACGCGGCGGATGCTCGAGATGTTCGCCGACGTGCTGCCCGTGGGATCCGCGCCCGCCGCCACGGGCGTGCACCCCCGGCTCGCCGCCCTCACGCCCCGCGAGACGGAGGTCCTGCGCCGCGTCGCGGAGGGCCGCTCGAACGCCGAGATCGCGGGCGACCTGTTCCTCGCGGAGGCGACCGTGAAGACGCACGTCGGTCGGATCCTCGCCAAGCTCGCCGTGCGCGACCGGGTGCAGGCCGTCGTCCTCGCCTACGAGACGGGTCTGGTGCGCGCCGGGACGGAATGAGCCCTGTGGAGGCGGCGGGCCGTCCGCAGGGCCGGCCTGCCTATGCTCACGGCGACCCGCCCACCCGAACCCCGAACGGATCCGCCATGCCCCACCGCGCCCTCGTCGCCACGTCCGCGTTCGCCGTCACCCTCGCCGCCCTCCTCGGTGCCGCCGCGCCCGCGCAGGCGTGCCCGCGCGACCCGGCGGAGCAGCAGGCGGTCACCGCGGTCGCGTCCGCCGCGCTCGACCGCCTCGAGATCGCCGACGACGTGGCCGCGTCGAAGTGGCTGTCGGGCAAGGCCGTCGCGGATCCCGCGCGCGAGCAGGCCGTCGTCGACGCCACCATCGCGGCCGCGAAGGCCGACGGGGCCGACCCGGTCGCGGCCGAGCGCATCATGCGGGCGCAGATCGAGGCGAGCAAGCAGGTGCAGTACGCGCTCATCGCCCGCTGGCACGCGCACCCCGACGAGGCGCCCACCACCGCGCCCGACCTCACCACGAGCGTCCGCCCGCGCATCAACGCGGTCGACGCCCGGCTCGTCCCCGCCATCGGCGCCGCGCACGACGCCCTCGACGACCAGGCGTGCGGCCACCTCGTGAAGGACGCGCGCGGCGAGCTCGGCCAGGGCCTCGACGACGCGCACCGCAAGGCCTTCCGCACGGCCCTCGCGACCGTCTGCACGCCGGAGTCCTGACCGGCCCCCCGACCCGGTCGGGTCCGCTGCCCCGATGCGCGGGCCCGGCCGACCCACCCGCGGGTGGGCCCGGCGGGGGATCCGGCGCGCGCCCGTGCGCGGGATCCGCGTCAGGCGCCCTGCCCGCGCGGCCCGGCCATGATCACGGCCACGCCCAGCAGGCAGATCACCGCGCCGACCACGTCCCACCGGTCCGGCCGGTAGCCGTCGACGATCGCGCCCCACGCGAGCGACCCCGCGACGAACACGCCGCCGTAGGCCGCGAGTATCCGCCCGAAGCTCGCGTCGGGCTGCAGGGTCGCGATGAACCCGTACGCGCCGAGCGCCATCACGCCGAGCCCGGCCCACCACCACGGCCGGCCCTCGCGCACCGCCTGCCAGACGAGCCACGCGCCGCCGATCTCGGCGACCGCGGCGAGGGCGAACAGGATCACGGTGCGCAGCAGCATGCTCCGAGCATGGCCGACGCGGGCCCGCGGGTCAGGGCGTCGCGTGCCCGCGGGTCAGGCCGTCGACGCCACGTCGGCCGCGAACGCCGCCACCCGGGTCCGCAGGTCCTCGATGAGCTGCGCGGTCGCCGCCGCGGGGTCGAACCCGAGGTACGGGATCGGGCGCGGCTTCCGCACGTTGGCGCTGCACTCGAAGTCGGTGCAGACGAGCGTGCCGATGGTGTTGCCGTTGCGACCCGCGGCGCCGGCCCGGCGCGCGGCGTAGAAGCCGACGGGCGCGGGCAGCCGCACGTCCTGGCACCACGTGCACTGGGCGCGCGACCGCGGGGCGGCGCCGGCCTGCTGGAGCAGCACGCCGATCAGCTCGTCGCCCGCGGGGACGACGACGATCCCGCGCTGCGGCGACTTGGGGTCGCGCCAGCCGAGGAAGTCGAGGCGGTCCCAGCGGAGGTCGGCGAAGCCCTCGGGGAGGCGGATGTCGCGCGCCTCGCGCTGGGACGCGTTGACGAGCGAGGAGCGGATGGCGGATTCGGTCAGGGGGAACATGGTGTGCCCTTCGTGCGGGGTCGCGGCGGTGCCGCGGGAACGGGTGTCAGGGGGTCGGCGGCCGGATCCTCGTGGATCGACGGCACGCCTGCTGCGGCCGGCCCTCGCGGGACGCGGCGACGGATCCGGTGACTACCTGGTGCCGACGGACGTGCCGCCGACGACCTCCCCACGCCCCGAGGGCGTCGCGCTGCTGGTGATGCTCACGGGGCTACGGTACCCCGGGTGGGGGAACGCCTCACGCGCTCGCGACCGGCCAGACGTAGTCGAGGTCGTCGGGATCCTCCGGGAAGGCCGGCCGGTACAGCTCCGGCGCCTTCGCCAGCAGCTTCGAGCGGTGGGAGAGGTGCAGCTCCGGGCGCCCCCACCACGGCGGCCGCGTGATGCGGCCCTCCGTGTAGGCGGCGATGTCCTCGGGCACCTCGGCGATGATCGCGAGCGTCTTCTCGAAGCAGGTGTCGGCGAATCCGCGGCGCATCCACTCGGCGCAGGTCGCCTCCTGGTACTCCATGAGCGCCGGCCGGTAGCCGCGCCACATGCGCGTGACGGGGTGGCTCTGCCAGCCGTAGCCGGCGACGGTCACGGCCTTCATCACCTGCAGCGTCTCGACGCGCTGCTTCCCGAGCCGCTTGTCGTCGAGCACGGCCATGCTCTCCGCGAGGTCGGGATAGGGGAGGAACGTCTGCATCCGGCCAGTCAACTCCGGTGGGAGCGGGGGCGGCCGGCGTCGGGTCAGCGCGACCAGGCGTACGGCGTGGTCGTCGAGCAGGCGACGAGGCCGGAGCGCTCGAGGATCGGGCGGGAGAGGTCGGTCGAGTCGCTGTGGATCAGGGTGCGACCGGCCGCCAGGGCCGAGCGGGCGCGGGCCGCGGTGAGCGCGCGGTAGATGCCCCGGCCGCGCCAGCCCGGGCGGGTGGCGCCGCCCCAGATCCCGGCGAAGTCGGATCCGGCGACGGGCTGCAGCCGCCCCGCCGAGACGACGACGCCCGCGGCCTCGGCGATCCACAGCTCCATCGCGGGGTCGACCTCGACGCGGCGGAGGATCGCGTCGGCGTGGTCGGCCGAGACCTGCCCGCCGAAGACCTCGTCCTGGAGGGCGCTCATGGCGCGCACGTCGGCCTCGGCGGTCACGCGGCGGAGCGTCACGCCGTCGGGCAGCGGCACGTCGACGGCGAGGGCGCGCGCCTCGCCGAGCATGATCGTCTCGCGCTCCTCGGGCTCGAGGCCGTTCGCACGGAGGATCCCGTCGAGCCCGGGCGCCCGGTCGTGGCCGCGCGTCTTCCACTCGACCGCGTGGATCGCCGGGTCGTCCCGGAAGCGCGCGAGCGCCTGAGGCACCAGCTCGCGGAGCGCGTCCTCGTCCAGCCCGCCGAGGTCGGCGTAGGTGATGAAGCCGCGGCCGCCGGGGAACGCGGCGAGCAGCAGCGGCCCGAGCCGTCGCACGTCGAGCGCGTCGGTCGTCTCGGCGTCGGTGCGCAGCTGGGCGTCGTAGGCGGCGAGGAGGCGGGCGGCGGGGGGCGCGGCGTCGGGGGTCACCCGGCGATCCTCCCGCATGGGGCCGGGCGGAGGGCCGCCGCGGGGAGCGCGCGGCTCACGAGCGACGGCGCAGCTCCAGCACGCGCGCGGAGGGGCCGCCCGGGGTAGAGCCGACCGTGAGGATCCCGCGGCCGGCGTCCCACTGGACATCCCACTCGGCGAGGGCGCGCGGGAAGGCGGTCGACACGTCGAGCCGGCGGCCGAGCAGGGACGGGAGGGACAGGGTCGCGGCGCCGGCGTCGTCGCCGCGGTCCCAGATCGCGACGCGCACGGCGTCGCCGGCGTCGTGCGCGACGGCCACCCAGCGGTCGTCGGGCGCGGGCAGGCCGAGCGGCCAGAGCGGCACCGAGCGGGCGAGGCCGTCGCGGAGGTCGGCCGCCGTGCGCTGGGCCTCGGCGACGAGGTCGCGCTGCGCCGGATCCAGCCGGTCGTCGTCGGCCGGCGCCGCGCCTCCCGCGAGGGCGGCGACCAGCACGGACGCGGCGCGCTCCGGCGTGGCACCCGGCCGCGGACGCGGGACGGGGGCGGCGGACTCGGGGAGCGCGGTCAAGGGCGCCGTGGCGGCGGCGAGCGGGAGGAGGAGGTCGTCCGCGTCGGGATCCGCGGAGGCGCGGGCGGGCGCCGGGGTCGCGGGTGCGGCTGACGCGTCGCCGGCGTGCGCCGCGCGCAGGGATCGCCGGGCCCGCGTCATCGCCGCGGCGGCGTCCTCGAGGTCGGTCCCCACGGCGACGAGCGCGGGCGCCGACGCGCGCGACGCCCCGGGGGCGAGCGGCGCCGCAGCGGGTCCGGCCCAGGATCCGGACACCACCAGGTGGCCGTCGCCGCCGTGCTCGCCGACCTCCCAGCGCCAGGCTCCCGCGGGCGCCGCCTCCCACAGCCACGCGACCTCCTGCCGGTCGGAGCGGAGCGCGGCGACGGGCAGCGGGCCGTCGGCGGCCGGGCCATCGGCGGCCGCGCGCACCACGGATCCCCGGGACGGCTCCGCGAGCAGATCCGGCCCCCGCAGCGCCCGCGCCGACCAGCCGGCCGCGCGCCCGCCCGCGACCCGGCCCTCGAGCAGCTCCCAGTCGGCCGCCAGATCCGCCGCCTGGCCCTTGTCGAGCCGCACGCCGAGGGGCGCGGCCCAGCTCGAGACGGCGACGACGTCCACGGGCGACGCGGTGCCGTTCGTGACGACCGCGCTGCTCCGGAACGCGCCGTCGCGGCCCTCGAGGGTGACGGCGGCGCGGATCCCGTCGGGCGTCGCCGCGACGATCTCGAGGCGCGCGCCGTCCGCGGACACGGAGTGGGTGACGTAGCGGAGCTCCGCGCCGACGACGCTGCCCGCGAGCCGGCCGGGGGATCCCGCGCCCGGGTCGCCCGCTCCCGTGTCGCCCGCGACGAGCACCTCCACGAGCGGCACCGGGTGCGCGAAGTGCGTCTCCACGGATCCGGCGACGAGGCGCGTCAGCATCACCGGACGGTCGGGGGAGCGGCGGAAGCGCAGCTCCAGGCGGCCGCTCCGCCACACGATCTCGTCGCGGCGGCCGTCGGGCGCCCGACCCGGCCCGGCGACGCGGGCGGCGTCGGCGCCGGCCCGCGCGCGGCTGCCGGCGACGGGGCGGTCGGTGGGCGCGACGCGGCGACCGGGTGCGCGGCGGCGATCCCCGGCGCGGGCCTCGGCGGTGGCGGTGCCGGTGGCAGGAGCGGCGCCGGCGGAGGGTGCGGTCCGCGACCGCGACTCGACGAGCGGGGTGGGGGTCATCGTCGTCCTCCGTGTGCCGGGCGGATCGCTCCGCGGTTCGCCATCGAACAGACCTTGCGCAACTCGTCGGCGAGTGGCGCGCGGTGTCCGCTCATCATCCCCGGTGCTCGGGCGGGCGGCAAGGGGGAAGCGGGTCTCGATGCGGTCACGACAGCGTCAGGAGTTGCGCAACTCGTGGTGGCGGCGCTCCACTAGGCTCCGCCTCATGGACAGCACGAGAGCGGCACCGCGCCCGACGATGGCCCAGATCGCCGAGCGCGCCGGCACCACCGTCCCGACCGTCTCGAAGGTCCTCAACGGCGGCACCGACGTGTCCGAGGCGACCCGCGCGCGCGTGATGGCCGCGGCGCACGCGCTCGACTACCGGCGGCGGCCCCGCGCCAGGCCGGCCGACCGGGATCCGCGCGCCGCCCGCGTCGTCGACGTCGTGGTCGGGCACATCGAGGGCAGCTGGGTCGGCCCGGTCCTCAGCGCGATCGAGGAGGAGGCGTCCGCCGCGGGCGTCGACCTCGTGCTCACGCGCGCCCGGCCCGACGGGGAGTGGATCAGCCGCCTGCTCCGCCGCCCCTCCATCGGCGCGATCCTCGTGCTCGTCGACGCGACCCCCGCCGGCCTGCACGCGCTCACGACGGCCGGCGTGCCGGTGGTCGCCATCGACCCGAGCACGCGGCCGCCCGCCGAGGTGGCGAGCGTCGGGGCCACGAACTGGGACGGCGGGCGCATCGCCGCCGAGCTGCTCATCGCCGAGGGGCACACGCGGATCGGCGTGATGGGCGGGGTGGAGGCGCACCTGTTCGGCAGCGCGCGCATCGACGGCCTGCGGACGGCGCTCCGCTCGGCCGGCATCGCCGTGCCCGACGAGCGCGTCGTGTACTGCGACTGGGATCGGGAGCGTGCCCGCACGGCCGCCGGCGCCCTGCTCGCCGCACCCGACCGGCCCACCGCGATCTTCGCGTGCTCCGACGTGATGGGCCTCGGCGTCTACGAGGCCGCGGACGACGCGGGGCTCCGGATCCCGGACGACCTCAGCGTCGTCGGCTTCGACGGCGTGCAGGAGTCCGCGTGGGCCATGCCGCCCATGACCACCGTCCGCCAGCCCATCGCCGAGATGGGCGCGACCGCGTTCCACATGCTGCAGCAGGCGGACCGCTCCGGCCGGGCGCGTGCGGGCGGCCCCGCCGGGTCGCGCATGGAGCTCGAGACCGAGCTCGTGCGGCGCGGATCCGTGGCGGCGCCGCGCGCCTGACGCGGCCGGGATCGGCACCGCGCGAGATCGATCTCGCGTGTCGGAGACGAGCGACGGGCGTCAGACGCTCACGCCGACTCGCGCTGCACGAGGCTCGTCGCGAGCACCGGCTGCCGGTCGACCTCGCGGCCCTCGATGGTCGCGATCACCGTCTCGGCGGCCACGCGCCCCATCTCCTCGAGAGGCTGGCGGATGGTGGTGAGCGGCGGATCCGAGGTGGTCGCGATGATCACGTCGTCGAAGCCGATGACCGAGACGTCGGTCGGCACTCGCCGGCCCGAGGCCTGCAGCATGCGGATCGCGCCGGCGGCCATGAGGTCGGAGGAGGCGAACACGCCGTCGATGGCCGGGTGCCGCTGGAGCAGCCGGGCCATGGCGGCCGCGCCGCTCTCGAGCGTGAACTCGGCGTGCACGATGGCGCCGTGGTCGATGCCCTGCGCGGTCAGCTCGTCGCGCCAGCCGCGGATCCGGTCGCGCGCCGGCTCCATGTCGTGCGGGCCGGCGATGATCCCGAGCGTCCGTCGCCCGGCGTCCGCCAGCGCGCGCGCCGCGAGCCGCCCGCCCCCGTGGTTGTCGGAATCGACGATGATCGCGTCGTCCGCGAGGTCGCCGCGCGGCCGCCCCACCCACGCCACGGGCACGGGGGAGTCGGCGAGCGTCTGGGCGAGGTGCGTGATCTCGTGCTGGAGGATCACGACGGCGCCGTCGACCGCGCGCGAGCGGAGGAAGCGGGGGATCCGGTCGGCGTCGTCCTGGTCGGCCGGCAGCAGCACCGGCTGGATCTCCGCCGCGTGCAGCCCCTTCGCCGCGCCCTTCAGCACGGACGTGAAGAAGGTGCCCGTGAGGCTGTCGAGCTCGTTGAAGGCGATGATGAGCGCGATCGCGCCGGAGCGTCCGCCGCGCAGCATGCGGGCCGCGCTGTTCGCCTCGTAGCCGAGCTGCTTCGCCGCGTGCTCGACGGCCGCCGCCATGCGCGCGTCGACCCGGGTGCCCCCGGAGAGCACGCGCGCGGCCGTGGCGCGGGAGACGCCCGCGGCCTTGGCGACGTCGACCAGCGTGGGCCGGGTCATCGGGCGCTCGCCCTGGTCTGCATGGGTCCCCTCCCGGGCGGGCGTCGTCACGGTCGCGAAGCCCTCCTGATCCTAGGTGGAGATCGATGTCCCACGGCTCGGTCTCGGTGAGCAGCGGCGCTTGCACGATGGTGGCACGCGAGCTACGGTGACGCCAAGAGATCGTTCTCTCGGCCGGAGCGCTGACGCTCCGATCACGCCGCACGGATCCCCGACGAAGAGGAAACATCGTGAGAAGAAGCTTGACGGCCGTGGCCGCCGCAGCAGCAGTCGCCGTCGCCCTGACCGGATGCTCCTCCGGCGGAGGGGGCGGCGCATCGGACGACCCGAACGCGGAGGCGTCCTTCTGGTCCTTCACGGGCATCGCCGCCAAGGACGGCGTCGCCGAGTACCAGGAGAAGAAGCCGGACGCGAAGATCAAGCTGACCGAGGTCGGCTCCACCACCGAGACGGCCACCGCGCTCACCGCGGCGCTGGCCGGCGGCAAGGTCCCCGATCTCGTCATGATCCAGAACGACGACCTGCCCCAGTTCGTCGAGAACAGCGCGAACTTCCTCGACCTCCGCACGCTCGGCGGCGACGACATCGCGGACGACTACCTGCCGTGGGCTGCATCCGCCGCCACCGCGGAGGACGGCTCGGTCGTCGGGATCCCGACGGACGTCGGCGGCCTCGGCTTCGCCTACCGCGCGGACCTCTTCGCCGAGGCCGGCCTCCCCACCGAGCCCGACGAGGTCGCGGCCATGTGGAAGGACTGGCCCTCGTTCATCGCGATGGGCGAGCAGTACACGAAGGCGACGGGCAAGCCGTTCGTCGACAACATCGAGACGAGCGTCTTCTTCTCCACCGTCAACCAGGTGAGCGAGAAGTACTACTCGCCGGACGGTGAGCTCGTCTACGACAAGAACCCGCAGGTGGAGGACGCCTTCCAGGTCGCGGTCGACACGCACGACGCGGGCATCAGCGCGGGCATCGCCGCGTTCTCGTCCGGCTGGGCGCCGGGCCGCGCCAACGGGGCGTTCGCCGTCACCGTCGCCCCGTCGTGGATCCTCAAGGGCATCAAGACGGACGCCCCCGACACCGCGGGGAACTGGCGCGTCGCGAGCGTCCCCGGCGTAGGCGGCAACTGGGGCGGCAGCGTCATCGCCATCCCGGCGCGCGCCGAGAACCCGCAGGCGGCCTGGCAGTACATCGAGACGATGATGTCCAGCGAGGCCCAGCGGGAGCACTTCACCCGGTCCGGCACCTTCCCGGCCGCGGCGGACGCAGTCGAGAGCGAGGACGTGCTGGCCTACCAGGACGACTTCTACGGCGACTCGAAGATCGGCCAGGTCATGTCCGAGTCGGTGACCAAGTTCCCGTCCTTCTACAACGGACCCGACACGTCGCCCATCAACGCGGCCCTCCTCAACACGCTCGTCGAGCTGGAGTCGGGCAACGTCACCTCCGACAAGGCCTGGTCCCAGGCGCTCGCCTCGGCGAAGACCGCCATCGGCGGCTGATCCCGTCCCACCCACCCGGGCGGCCCGGCGCGCGATGCGCCGGGCCGCCCCTCAGACGGAGGTACCCCATGTCGACGGCGACATCACCCCGCACGAGCACCGAGCCACCCCCGCCCTCGCGGCCCCGCCGCGGCAAGGCGCCGACGGTCTCCACGACCCGGCAGATCAAGCACTCGCTCTCCGAGCGCATCGCGCCGTACGCGTACGTCGCGCCCTTCTTCATCATCTTCATCGTGTTCGGCCTGTTCCCCCTGGTGTTCACGTTCTGGGTCTCGCTGTTCGACTGGAACCCCATCGGCAAGCAGACCTTCGTGGGGCTCGCGAACTTCCAGCAGCTCTTCGCCGACGATCGGTTCTGGAACGCGCTCGTCAACACGTTCGCGATCTTCCTCATCTCGACGATCCCGCAGCTGCTGTTCGCGCTGTTCCTCGCGCACCTGCTGAACCACGCCCGGCTCAAGTGGGCGAACTTCTTCCGCATGGCGCTGCTGGTGCCGTACATCACCTCGGTCGCCGCGACCGCGATCGTGTTCGCGCAGATCTTCGACCGGAACTTCGGCCTCATCAACTGGGTGCTGAGCCTGTTCGGGCTGCCGTCGATCAACTTCATGGCGACCAACCACGGCTCGTGGATCCTCATCTCGGCCATGGTCATGTGGCGCTGGTTCGGCTACAACACGCTGCTCTACCTCGCCGGCCTCCAGGCGCTCCCGCGGGAGATGTTCGAGGCGGCGGCCGTCGACGGCGCGTCCAGCTGGCAGCAGTTCCGGCACCTCACGATCCCGGCGCTCCGCCCGATCATCATCTTCACGGTGATCATGTCGACCATCGGCGGACTCCAGATCTTCACGGAGCCGCTGCTCGCGGCGCCCGAGTCGGGCCTCACCTGCGGCGCCGGCCGGCAGTGCCAGACGCTCGCGCTGTTCCTCTACGAGCAGGGCTTCGGCCAGTTCAAGTTCGGCTACGGATCCGCCATCGGCGTCGTGCTGTTCGTGATCGTCGTGGTCGTCGCGCTCCTCAACTTCTACCTGTCCACCCGCACGAGGAAGGCGAGCTGATGTCCGACGTGATCGACCAGACCGTGTCCCCTGTCGTCGCCGCGCCCGTCACGAAGCGGTCGGCCCTGCCGAAGCGCCGGGGCAAGGGCGGCGGGGTCAGCCCGATCGTCTACGTGTTCCTGAGCATCGCCGTGCTCGTCTCGGTGTTCCCGCTCTACTACATGCTCGTCGTGGCCTCGGTGGGGGCGACCGCCGTCACCTCGATCCCGCCGCGCCTGTTCCCCGGCACGAACTTCTTCACGGTGGCGGGGAAGGTGTTCGACACGGTGCCGTTCATGCTGTCGCTGCTCAACAGCGTGCTGGTCTCGACGACCGTCGCGGTGCTGTCGGCGGTGCTCTGCGCGATGGCCGGGTTCGCGTTCGCGAAGCTCACGTTCCCGGGGCGGAACCTGCTGTTCCTCATCGTGCTGCTCACCATGACGGTGCCCGCGCAGCTCAGCGTGATCCCGCAGTACCTGATCATCAGCCAGCTCGGCTGGGTCGACACGCTCCAGGCGATCATCGTGCCGGGCCTCGCGAGCGCGTTCGGCATCTTCTGGATGCGGCAGCACATGTCCACCACGGTGAGCGACGAGCTCATCCAGGCGGCGCGGCTCGACGGCGCGAACTCGTGGCAGCTGTTCTGGGGCGTCGCGTTCCCGGTGGTGCGGCCGGCGGCGTTCGTGCTCGGCCTCATCACCTTCACGGGCGTGTGGAACGACTTCATGTGGCCGTTCATCGTGCTGAAGTCGCCGGAGCTGTTCACGGTGCAGATCGCGCTGAAGCAGCTGCAGGCCAACCGCTCGATCGACGTGGCGCTCGCCATGGGCGGGTCGTTCATGGCGACGCTGCCACTCTTGATCCTGTTCTTCTTCGTCGGACGGCGGATGATCACCGGGATCATGGACGGCGCGTTCAAGGGCTGACGCGCGGGCACGCGCGTCGACGCCGGCCGTCCGGATCCCTCCCCCCCCTGGGATCCGGGCGGCCGGCGTCGTCCGTGCGCGAGGCGCGGGGCGCGGCGTCGTCTCAGGCGAGGCGGAGGAGCCGCACGCCGTGCGCCTCGACCTCGAGCGGGATCCCGCCGTCGACCACGGCCAGCTCCTCGCCGGTCCAGAGGTCGGTGGCCCGCGTCGCGTCCGGGCAGCCGAGGTCGGCGAGGTGCGCCGTCACGGTTCGGGGTGCGTCGCCCAGCTGGAAGACCGCGCGCCAGCGGGTGGATCCGCGCTCGGCCGCCCACACCACGAGGTCGCCGTCGCGCACGATCTCGCGGCTCGCGTCGCTCCCGAGGAGCTCCAGCACGGCGTCGTTCGTGAGGAGCGCGAGGGTCGCCTGGTCCGTGTCGGGCAGGTGCCCGCCGAACATCAGGGGCGAGCGCAGCAGGCACCAGAGCGAGACGAGGGTGCGCCGCTCGGCCGGGGTGAAGCGGCTCTGCCGGTCGTCGCCGACGTGGGCGCGGATCCCGATGCGGCCGAGCGGCAGCATGTCGGCGTCGGCCCAGCCGCCCGGGCGCTGGTGCGGCGCCCACCTGGCCGCGCGCTGGAACTGCTCGCGGAGGTGGTCCCAGTCGTCCCAGAAGTCGTCCGAGATGCGCCACGCCTGCGCGGTCTCCCGCAGCAGGTCGAGGTTCTCGAGGGACAGCTGCTTGCCGGGGGAGAGGCTCAGCGTCATCGGGCGGCCCGACGCGGCGATCGCCCGCGAGATCGCCCGGATCTCGGCCGCCTGGATCGGCGGGTACAGCACGTCGTCGAGCTTCACGTAGTCGACGCCCCAGCCCGCGAGCATCGCGAGGACGGAGTCGTAGTACTCCTGCGCGCCCGGCCGGGTCATGTCGACGCCGAAGTCGTCCGGGTTCCACGGGCAGGGGTTCGCGGGGTCGGCGATGTCGGCGCACGTGGCGTCGGATCCGAGGATCGGCAGCCGCTCCTCGGCCGCGCGCCGCGGCACGCCGCGCATGAGGTGCACGCCGAAGCGGAGGCCCATCTCGTGGATCCGCGCGGCCAGGTCCGTGAACCCGCGCCCGCCCGCCGACGACGGGAACCGGCCGACCGCGGGCTGCGGCCGGCCCCACGCGTCGAGCACGGGCGCGGACACCTCCTGGTAATCGTCCATGCCGGGGTCCGGCTCGTACCACTGGATGTCGACGACGACCGTGTCCCAGCCGTGCGGCAGCAGGCGCTCGGCGAGGTACCGCGCGTTCGCGAGCACCTCCTCCTCGGTCACGGAGGCGCCGAAGCAGTCCCAGCTGTTCCAGCCCATGGGCGGGCGGGCTGCGGGCACGGTTCCGGCAGCGGGCCCGGCCGCGGGGATCACTCGGCGATCCGCAGCGAGAGCGTCGCGAACGAGTGCGGCGGCAGGGTGAGGCGGAGGCCGCCCGCGGTGCGCTCGTACGCGTCGAACGGGACGGGGCTCACGGCGTCCGCGTCGCCCGGGCGGTTGTGGGCGTCGGGCCGGTCGGCCGTGAGGATGCGGCCCACGACGTCGTCGACCGCGCCGCCGCGGAACGCGAGCTCGATCTCGAGCGGCCCCTCGAGGTCCACGTTCGACACGGAGACGAGCACGCGGCCGTCCTTGGCGCTCGCCGAGGCGGAGGCCAGCGGGATCTCCCGGCCGTCGACCGCGCGCGCGGGACCGGCCACCACCGCGGGCAGCGAGGTCGCGTCGTGGTGCCCGCGGTTCATCTCGAACACGTGGTACGTGGGCGTGCGCACCATCTCGCCGCCGTCGGGATCCGTGAGCAGCATCGCCTGCAGCACGTTCACCGTCTGCGCGATGTTCGCCATCCGCAGCCGGTCGGCGAACGCGTGGAAGACGTCGAAGTGCAGGGCGGCGACCATGGCGTCGCGGATGGTGTTCTGCTGGAACAGGAAGCCCGGGTTCGTGCCCGGCTCCACGTCCCACCAGGTGCCCCACTCGTCGAGCACCATGCCGTAGACCTTGTCGGGGTCGTGCACGTCCATCACGGCGGCGTGCGCGCGGAGCAGCGGCTCGATCCCCTGGGCCGCCACGATGGTCGACCAGTACGCCTCCTGGTCGAAGTCCGTGGCGCTGCCCTTCGCCGTCCAGCTGCCGCCGATCGTGTAGTAGTGCACGGAGATCGACTCCCACGGCACGGACGAGAACGGGTGCTTGTCCATCTCCGGGATCACGCGCATGAGCGTCTCGGTCCACTCGGTGTCCATGGTGTCGGCGCCGGCCGCGATGCGGTGCAGCGGGGTGTCGCCGCCGCTCTCGCAGAACGTGCCGAACTGGCGGGCGAGGTCGGCGTAGGTGACGGACCGCATGTTGCCGCCGCAGCCCCACGCCTCGTTGCCGAGGCCCCAGAACGGCACGGTCCACGGCTCGTCGCGGCCGTTCGCACGGCGGAGCTCGGCCATGGGGGTCTGCCCGGCGCCCGTGAGGTACTCGACCCAGTCCGACATCTCCTGCACCGTGCCCGAGCCGATGTTGCCGGAGACGTAGGCGTCGGCGCCCAGCAGCTCGCAGAGCGCCATGAACTCGTGCGTGCCGAACGAGTTGTCCTCGACCGCGCCGCCCCAGTGCGTGTTGACGAGCTTCGGCCGCTGCTCGCGCGGGCCGACGCCCTGGCGCCAGTGGTAGCGATCCGCGAAGCAGCCGCCGGGCCAGCGGAGGTTCGGGACGTCGAGGGCCCGCAGTGCCTCGACCACGTCCAGGCGGATCCCGCCGGCGTTCGGCACGGGCGAGTCCTCGCCCACGAAGAAACCGTCGTAGATGCAGCGGCCGAGGTGCTCCGCGAAGTGCCCATAGAGGTGGCGGCTGATGGTGGCGCCGGGGCGGTCGAGGTCGACGGTGATGGTGGTGGTCACGGGTGCTCCTCCTGGGGGCGGCGACGGTGCCGCTGCGGGTCGGGGGCCGGGGCCCCGATGTGAGAGATCGATCTCACAGTACGCGCCGCGGAGCCCACGCGACCTCGACGCGCACGGGTTCCCCGCCGATGTCGAGGCGCGCGTCGGCGGCGTGCGCCCGGCCGTCCACGCGCACGGACGCCGCCCGCGGCAGCCGCAGCTCCGTGCCGCCCGCCGGCGCCAGCCAGCCTGCGCCGGGCACGCGCCGCACGACGAGCGCCGCGCCCTCCGGATCCCAGTCGAGCCGGTCGACCACGAGGCCGCCGCGCGCGCGGAGCCCGGTGACGGATCCGCGCGCCCAGGCCGCGGGCAGCGCGGGCAGCACCGCGAGCGATCCCTCGTCGGATCCGAGCAGCATCGCCGCGACGAGGCCCGGCAGGCCGCCGCTCGCGTCGAGGTTGAAGATCCGGCCGGCGTCGTGGCGGGTCGTGAGCGTCGGGCTCCAGTGGTCGACCGCGAGCCACTCGGCGCACGTGAGGGCGGCCTCCGCGTCGCCCAGCGCGGCCGCCGCGCGGCCCACCTGCACCAGGCCGAACGCCATCTCCATGCGCCCGGGCGGCGCGGTCGGGTCCTCGGCGCGCCACGCGATCTTCGCCGCCACCGTGCGCGCGGCCGCTGCCCGGAGCCGCACGGCCTCCTCCCCGTCGCCGAGGAACGCGGGGTCGGTGCCGGTGCCGACCGGGTGCAGCTGCGACGCGTGGCGGTGCGCGACCTCCTCCGGCCAGCGCGGATCCAGCCACTCGGCGAGCGTGCCGTCGTCCGCCACCCGGTACGGCGGCAGGTCGCGGACGACCGCGTCCCAGCGTGCGTCGAGCGAGGAGCCGCCGCGGGCCCGGCCGAGCAGGGCGGTGGCGCGGGCGGCGTCGCGGAGGATCGCGACGTCCATGGTCGCGTCGGTCGCCGCCGGCACGCGCTCGCCCCGCGGGGTGTTCTCGGGCGAGTAGGAGGGGACGAGGCGGCGGACCCCGTCGACCATCACGGTCGCGGTCTCGGCGAACCGCAGCACGCCCTCGGCGAGCTCCCACAGCCGGTCGTCGACGATGCCGCGGTCGCCGGTGGCGGAGACGGCGTCGGCGGCGATGCGCAGGATCCAGCCGCCGCAGCCGATCCAGAACGGGTGCGGGTAGTTGGCCGAGAGGTGGTCGGCGCGGCCGTGCGTCGACATGCGGGCGGGCAGCAGCATCCCCTCGGCGCCGAAGACCCGGCGCGCGTTGTCGCGGAAGTCGTCGAGGTGGGGGAGCACGAGCGCGAGGACGCTGAGGGCGAGCTCGGGCGTGCCGGTCGGGATCATGCCCGCCATGGCGCCGTCCTGGACGTTGCCGTTGAGCGTGTAGTCGGCCGACCAGGCCGGGCGCCAGGTGCCCTGCCACACGCCCTGCAGCGTGGGCGGCAGCTCGCCGGTGGAGGAGACGATGGCCGCGCGGCCGCTGAGGTACGCGACCTCCACGACGCGGCGGCGGGCGGCGGGGTCGCCCGCGCGGGCCGCCGCCCAGAGGTCCTCGGTCGTGGCGTGTGCGGCTGCGGCGGTGCCGTCGAGGTCGAGCGCGGAGGCGGCGACGAGCCGGCCGTGGGTCGCGCGCTGGGCGGCGCGCAGGTCCTCCCACGCGGGTGCGGGATCGGCGGGTGCGGACGGCGCGGGCGCGGCGGCGGCGGGGCCCGTCGCGCCCGCGAGCCGGATCAGCCGCGGCGCGTCGGGACCGGTGCGCACGGTGGTGCGCGCGGATCCGCCGTCGACCTCCCACGCGCCGCCCGCGTCGACCGCCGTGACGGCCCGCACCGCGTCGCCGTCCGTGCCGGCCTCGACCGTGAGGATCCCGCGCTCGCCGCCCGCCACGGACGCGCGCACCGCGGCGGACGCGTCGGGCACGCCCGTGTCGAACGAGGTCGCGTCGCCGGCGCCGAGGCCCAGCTCGACGGTCGTCGCGGACTCCCGGTCGGACTCGAGCGCGAGCCAGCACGCCGCGCCGTCGCGCGGCGCGAGGAGCCGCAGCGCGTGTCGCCCGCCCGCCTCGTCGGTCCACTCGACCGCCGACTCGCCGCCCGCCGGGTCCATGGTCCGCCGCGTGCGCGCGACGCCACCGGGGGTGCGGATCACGAGCGTCGCGCAGATGCCCAGCGGGTCGGTCCAGACGAGGCCGTCGTCGTAGCCGCTGTCCCGCGCACCGGCCACGAGCTCGGCGCTCGCCGCGTCCGCGTCGCCCGCGAGCAGCGCCCGGCGGATCGCGTCGAGGCGGGGCCGCAGGTCGGGCGCCTTCGGCCGCGGGTTCACGGGCGGGAACCAGCGCTCGTGCGCGAGGGAGGCGGTGATCGCATCCGCTGGGCCGTGCGCCACCGCGCCGATCCGCCCGCTGCCGACGACGAGCCCCTCCTCCCAGGTCGGCGCCGCGGTCGCGGTGGCGAGGAGGGGGGAGTCCACGTGGTGCGCATCGTCGCGCGAGAGCGATCGGATGATCGGCCCCTTCCGGTCGTCGTCGATTCGTTGCGGGCGGCACCAAAACTACCGGCGGGGGCGCGCGTCGGGAAGGTCGGGACGGATCCCGACGCGGTGGCAGGCGTTCCCCCTAGGATCGCCGGATGCTCGGACCCCTCCAGCGCCTGGATCCGCCCGCCCGGCGCCTCCTCATCGGCGCGCCCTCGGGGGCTGGCAAGACCACGCTGGCCCGGCGCATCCAGGACCGCACGGGCCTGCTGCACACCGAGATGGACTCCCTCTTCCACGGCCCCGGCTGGACCGAGCTGCCCACCTTCCGCGACGACGTCGAGGCCTTCTCGTCGCGCGACGCCTGGGTCACCGAGTGGCAGTACACGACGCAGCTCGGGCAGCTCCTGCCGTCGCGCGCCGACACGCTGGTGTGGCTCGACCTGCCCGTGCAGGTGCAGATGGGGCGCCTGATCCGCCGCACGGTGCTCCGCCGCTGGCGCCGCGAGCCGCTCTGGCACGACAACCGCGAGCCCCCGATGCGCACCGTGTTCACCGACCCGGACCACATCGTGCGGTGGGGATGGAGGGGGCGCGCGAAGGTGCGGAAGCGCGTGGTGCTCGCGGCCATCGAGCACCCGCACCTCAGGATCGTGCGCCTGCGGTCGACCCGCGAGGTCGACCTGTGGCTGCGGGGGCTGCCGTGCGCGGGTCAGCCGCCGGTGCCGCCGTCCGCCTCCGCCTCCGCCTCCGCCTCCGCCTCCGGGTAGAGGTCGCTGCACCAGAGCCCGGCCGGGTCGGGGCCGTCCATCGTCAGCGGCTGGAACGAGTCGAGATGCGGGGCGGCGGAGACCATCTCGGAACCGTTCACGGCCGACCAGAGCGTGCCCGTGAAGTCCGCCCGGGTCGGGTCCTGGTCCGTCGCCCACAGCGCCACCATGTGCCCCGACGTGGAGCTCATGGGCTCGCCCACCGGGCCGACCATGCCGGCGAGCGTCCAGACCTCCTCGTCCGCGTCCCACACGGTCTCGAGCCCGTCGAGCTGGAGGCCGGGGTACGGCCCGGGGTCGGCGGCGATGCTCGCGTTCACGGCCGCGACCGCGGCGGGGGAGGCGTCCGCGCACTCCGTGAAGCCGCCCGCGTCCGGGTCGGCCGTCGGCGTCGGCGAGGACGTCGGCAGGATGATCGGCGGCTCCTCCCGCACGAGCCCGCCCGCTCCGCCGGGCGTCGCGCACCCGCTCATCGTGAGGAGGGCGGCGGCGCAGAGGCCCGCCCGGGCGAGGCTGGTCCGCGATGCGCGCATGCCCCGACGCTAGGGGGTCACGCCGCCCGGCCGGCGGGCTCGCGGCGATCCGCACCCGGACTGGGGTGGTCCGCGGGTCGCCCGGTCGCGCGCTCGGATGCCGCGGCGTCGCGGCGGGCCTCCGTCGCCAGCACCACCGCGACCCCCGCCCCGCACAGCGCGAAGCCCGCGAACGTCACCAGGGTGATCCGCTCCCCGAGCAGGAGCGCACCCGCCGCCGCGGTCGTCGGCGCGACCAGGAACAGCAGCGCGTTGAGCGCCGTGATCCCGACCCGCTCGAGCAGCCACCAGTAGAGCCCGTAGGCGCCGAGCGTCGGCACGAGCGCGGCGAGGGCGGTGGTGATCCAGAACTCCGGATCCGCGGGCGGCGCGAGCGTGCCGGTCGCGATCGCGGCCACCAGCAGCGCGGCGGCGGTGACCACGACGTGCACGGTCAGCGTCACGAGCACGGGCGGACGCCCCGTCGACCGGCGCTCGAGGAACGTGCCCGCGACCAGGCACGCCATCGCGGCGGCGGGCAGGAGGTACGCGATCGGATCCGCATCCACCGCCCCCGCCTGCGACCGCACCACGAGCACCACGCCGACGGCGCCGAGCGCGAGCCCGCCACACTGCGCGCCGCGCACGCGGAGCCCGAGCAGCGGCCCGACGAGCGTCGCGACCACGAGCGGCTGCACCGCGTCGATGAGCGCGGTCGTCCCGGTCGCGATGCCCGCGCCGATCGCCGCGTACACGAACGCGCAGTAGCCGAGCTGCGCGCACGCGCCGATGAGGGCCTGCCGCCCGAGCGTCCGCGGGGCGATCCCGCGCGCCGCGCCCGTCGCGACGACGAGCGCCACCAGCACCACGGCGAGCGGCGCGAACCGCCAGAGCAGCAGCGTGGTGGCGGGCACCTCGACCGTGCCGACGGCCGCGATGAGGAAGCCGGAGCTCCACGCGAGCACGAACCCGGCCGCGGCGGCGACGGTCACGAGCCGTCGCGGTATACCGATCTGTCTACTGGTCATGGGGCTGACTATACAGATCTGTATAGTCATGGTGTGAAGACCGCCGTCCCCGACCTCGCCCCGCTCACCCCCGGTGCCCGCCGCGTGCTCGACGCGGCGTCCGCGCTGTTCTACGCGCGGGGGATCCACGTGGTCGGCGTCGACGCGATCGCCGCCGCCGCGGGCGTCACCAAGAAGACGATCTACGACCGCTTCGGCTCCAAGGAGCAGCTGGTGGTCGCGTACCTGCAGCACCGCGACGCACGTTGGCGCGAGCACCTCGCGGCGCGGCTGGCGCGAACGCCCGAGCCGGGGATCGACCGCCTGCTCGCGGTGTTCGACGCGGCGATCACCTGGGCGGAGGCGAACACGCCCAAGGGCTGCAGCGCGATCAACGCGCGCGCGGAGCTCGGCGCCGGCGACCTGGCCGATGACGACGACGGCCACGACGTGCTCCCCGAGGTGATGCGACAGAAGGCGTGGATGCTCGAGCTGCTGCGCGACCTGTGCCGCGAGGCCGGGGCGCCGGATCCGGCCGCCGTCTCCCGCGCGCTCATGCTCCTCTACGAGGGCGGTCTCGTGACGCTCGGCATGGGCACCTTCGCGCGCCCGCTGGCGGATGCGCGCGACGCGGCCCGCGCGCTGCTCGGGGCGTCGCTGCCGGCGCCGACGGGAACGGCGCGGTGAACGCCGCGGCGCCGGACGAGCGACGGCCCTTCGCGCAGCTCCTGCGCGGCGCGCTCGCCGCCTGACCCGCCGTCCGCGCGCGGATCCGGTGGTCCACGAGCGGCCCGGACGGGGGCCTGCGCGACGCGCGCCCGGCTGCCACGCTCGGAGGATGGACGCCACCGGACCCCTCCTGACCTGGACCCTCGCCGCCGAGATCCCCGTGCCCGCCGACGTGCACGAGCTGCTCGTGGAGGGGGAGCAGGCGGTCGCCTCGTTCCGCACCTTCCGCGACTCGGCCACCTTCACGACCAAGCGGCTGATCGTGCGCGACGCGCAGGGGATCACCGGCAAGAAGGTCGAGCTGTACTCGCTGCCCTACAGCTCGATCCACATGTGGTCGACGGAGAACGCGGGCACGTTCGACCTCAACGCGGAGCTGGAGCTCTGGACGCGCGCCGGGCACATCAAGGTGAAGCTCGGCAAGGGCGCCGACATCCGGCGCATCGACGGCCTCATCGCGTGGGCTGTGCTGCACGCGCACTGATCGCACAGCGGAGGAGGGGCGCCCCGATCACCGGTCCCGTGCCCGTCCGCCCGGCATCCCACCAGAGAGGGATCATGACGAACCCCCCCCCTGACGCACGACCTCGGCCGGATCGACGTCGTCGAGCTCGATGACGCTCCCGCCCTGAGTCGTGACGTGCCGCTCGACATCGCGGCGGTGCAGGAGGCCTGGCCCGCCTTCGAGGCCGCGTTCGACTCGCTCCAGGGGCGACGGATGATGGGGCTCGTGCGCCCCGCGGACCGCGTGTATCGCATGGCATCCGTCCGGCTCGAGCGCGACGGCGCCACCCCCGTCGGCATGGACGAGACGGTCATCCCGGGCGGTGCCTATCTCCGGCTGCGCCTGCGCGGCGAGGCTCCCGGCGTCTACGAGCTCATCGAGCCCGCGTTCGAGGCCCTGTTCGACATCGCCGACCATGATCCGGACCGTCCGCACATCGAGCACTACCGCCGGGCGGGCGAGATCGACTGCCTCGTGCCGATCCGCTCGGCGGGCTAGCCAGCGCGCACAGACGCCGAGAGCGGCGTGCGACCCGAGGTCGCACGCCGCTCTCATGGGGCCCGGAGGCCGTGGATCGGTCCTACTGGGGGCAGGAGCTGGCGGAGTCGCTGATGGCGGCCGACACCGGCTGGGCCGGGCAGACGTACTTCTTGTAGGCGCTGTTGCCGTCGAGGTAGGTCTTCAGGAAGTTGGTCACGGCGTCGCGGACGGTGCCGTTCTCCTTGTTCCGGAACGCGAGGTGGTCCGCTCCGCGGAGCTCCAGGTACTGCTTGGGGGTGGATGCGGGGATGGACTCGTAGGCGGGCTTGCCCATGAACGACGCCGGGGCGGTCGTGTCGGTCTGGCCGGTGATGACCAGCGTCGGGGTGGTGATGCTGGGGTACGTCGGCGACTGGGTGGGCTTGTACGGGTCGGTCGTGCCGGCCGGGAAGTCGTACGGCATGAGCGCGACGGCGGCCTTGAGGCCGTGCTGCTCCACGGCGGCGTTCAGGGCGCCGCCGCCGGCGAGCGAGTAGCCGACCACGCCGATGTCGGCGGGGTCCACCTGGTCCTTGACCGGGCTGGCCGTGGCGAGGTACTTGGCCGCGGCGAGCATCTCGTAGGAGCGCTGCTGCGGGAGGTCGTAGCCGCCCAGGGTGTTCATGTTCAGCACGATGAAGCCCTCGCCAGCGAGGTCCTTGGCGAGCCAGGCCAGGTCGGACTGGTCGCCCTTGAGGCCCGGGGCGACGACGATCGCGCCGAGGGTCTTCTTGCCGGTGTCCTGCGGGGCGTAGAGGGTGGCGTCGCCGAAGCCGCTGCCGTCCGTGGCGGGGATCGTGTACTGGCTGAGGGGGAACGGAGCGTGGTGGTGCGCGGACGCGTGGTCCACGACGGCGGCGTGAGCAGGAGTGGCGGCCTGGGCGGCGGTCGGGACGCCGAGGAGGGCGAGCGTCGCGAGCGCGGCGACGGCCACGGGGCGGGTTCGGAACGCGGAGCGGGTGACGGACATGGTCGTGTCATCTCTCTGTCATGGGCAGTGATATTCACGTCACGGCGGGAAGACCCTCGCCGGACCGCGATGACCCTAGGGGCGGCGATCCTGGGGAAGCCCCCGGCCGTCCCCAGACGCCGCCACCCGTGGACAGACGGCGCGCGGGATCCGCGGAGGTGCATGCGGGCGCCTGGCGTCACGCGCCCCGGGCACGCAGAAGGGGAGGAGGAGCGTCCCGAACGCGCTCCTCCTCCCCTTCGTCTGGGGCGGCCCCGAGGGCCGATCCGCGACTACTTCGCGGGCGTCGCCTTCACCAGGAACTCGACGGTGCCCTTGTCCTGGACGCTCACGAAGCCGAGGCTCGGGGCCTCGACGCCGTAGTCCGAGAAGGTGACGGGGATGGATCCGCTCACCTGCACGCCGTCGGCGGTCAGCGCGGCCTGCAGCGGCACGGTGACGGTCTGCTTCACGCCGTGCATGGTGAGCTCGCCGGTCGCCTGGACGGTCGCGACCTGGCCGCTCGCGGGCACGGCCGCGTCGACCGGCTGGGTCAGCTGGAAGGTGGCGTCGGGGTACTTCGAGACCTCCATGGCGGTGCTGTGGAAGTAGTCGTCGCGCGCCGCCTGGTCGGTGGCGATGGAGCCGACGTCGACCTTGACGGTCGCGTCCTTCAGCGTGGATCCGTCGACCGTGATGGTGCCGGACACGTCCTCGGTCTTGCCGACGACGGTCACGTCGGTGCCGTTGAGCACCTCGGCGACGCGGTAGCCGGCGGTGCTGCCGGCGCCGATCTTCCAGTCGCCCGACAGGTTGCTCGTGTCGAGCGAGGAGTCGGCGGGGGCGGCCGACACCGACGGGGCGGCGGCGGGGGCGCCGACGATGTTGTCGCGGTAGAACGCCGGGCCGAACGCGGCGGCGCTGACACCGAGCACGACGACGACCGCTGCGCTCGTGCCGAGGATGATCTTGGTCTTCTTCTGCATGGGGGTCTCCTGATCCGGGTGGTGCGTCTTCGTCCGCCGCGGGATGTTGCGCCGACATGGAGGACGACGGGCCAGCCCGGGATAACGTTCACGCGCTCAGGGGTCTGCCAGGTTCGCGATCCCGACCCGGGCATCGACGGGTGCCCCCGCAGGCGCAGGACCGCCCGCCGACGAGCGTCGGCGGGCGGTCCCGGTCGTGCGTGCGGTGCGCTGCGGATCAGCGGCCGGTGGGGTTCCAGCCGTCCGCGCCCGCGAGGTAGCGCTGCGCGGTGAAGGCCGCGGCGTCCGCGTCCGTCAGCTGCGGGCGCTTGGCGGGATCCACGATCGCGGCCCCGGCACCGGTGTTGCGGTGCTCGGAGAAGCGGCCGGCGGTCCAGGGCGTCGCGGCGTCCCAGTCCTTCCACGGCTGGGCCGTGCTGATCCCCTCGGCGAGCTCGGTGTCGCGCACGACGACCTGGGCCTTGCCGGTCGTGGAGTACGGGCGGCCGAGCGCGATGGATCCGGCGGCGCCGTCCGTCACGATGCGGCTGTCCGCGATGAGGAACCCGTACGCCGAGCCCGCCGCGATGGACGAGTCGGTGAGCGAGGCGCCCGGGCGGTCGAGCACGTGGATCGTGCTGCGGTCGACCACGGTCACGGCGCGGCCCAGGATCAGGTCGGCGCCGCCCTCGAGGTACGAGCCGGTGACGTACACCCGGCTGTAGGTGGTGACGTTGGCGGTGGAGACGAGCAGGGTCTGCTTGTCGCCGAGCAGGCGCACGTGGTCGAGCACCTGCTTGTCGCCGGACTTCACCTGCACGGCCGTCGCCTGCGCGCCGACCGCGGTCGCGACGCTCTGCACGGACACGTCGCGGAGGGTCCACTGCGGGGCCGAGATGGTGAGCGTCGCGACGGCGCCGCCGGGTGCGGTGAGCACGACGTCCGCCGGGTCGCCGGTCGCGCCGACCACGTTCACGCCGTAGCGGTTGCCGGAGACCACGCCGCCCGCGTAGGTGCCGGGCTTCACGAGGATCGTCCGGTAGCCCTGCGCCGTGTAGTCGGCGTTGTTCGACAGCGAGCCGGTGGCGGGGTCGGTGGATCCGAGCACCTGCGCGAGGCTCGTGGCGTCGCCCGAGCCGTCGGCTGCCACCACGATGTCGACCTTGATCGGCGTCGCCTTCGCCACGGCGGAGGCCGCGGAGGAGTTGGCCGAGCCGTCGGTCGCGACGACGGAGTACGCGTACGCCGTGCCGATGGCCGCCGCGGTGTCGGTCCAGCGGGCCTCGCCGGGTCCGACGGTGCCGACGACGCCGGATGCGCCGCCGCCCGTGGAGCGGAGCACGTCGTAGCGCGTCACGTCGTCGTCGGGCGATGCGGTCCAGCGCACGGTGACGGATCCGCGGCCGAGCTCGGTCGTGACCTTCGCGGGCACAGCCGGGGCCACGGCGTCGCCGGCGCGCGGGGTGCCGGTGGCGACCGCGGACGCCGCCGAGACGAGGCCGGTGTCGTCGATCGCGGTCACCGTGTAGGCGTACGCGGTGTCGTTGACGAGGCCCGTGTCGGTGAAGGCGGGAGCCGTGAGCGGGGTGCCCGTCAGCTTCTCGCCGTCGCGGTAGACGTCGTAGCCGGCGATGTCGGCGTCGGCGTTCGCGGTCCAGGAGAGGAGGACCTTGCCGTCGGCGCCGGTGGCGACCACGCCGACGGGTGCCGCGGGCGGCGCCGTGTCGACGGGGCGCGCCTCGGCCGTGGCGGGTGCGGAGGCGTTGCCCGCCGCATCCACCGCGACGACCGCGTACCGGTAGGTCGTGCGGTTGGCGAGCCCGGCGTCGGCGAAGGCCGGCGTGGTGCCGACCGTGCCGACGAGGTTCGCCGCCGTGATCGCGACCCTGTCCGCGGTGGAGCGGTAGACGCGGTAGCCGGCGATGTCGTCGGCCGTCGACGCGGTCCAGGCGAGCGAGGCCGAGGCGTCGCCGGCCGTGACGACCAGGTCGGCGGGCACGCCGGGGGCGGTCACGTCGGCCGGGGCCGCAGGATCCGCGACCGCCGGGTACCACGTGGGCGCGCCGAGCCACTGCGACACGGTCGCGCCGAGCGACTCCGCGGGGGAGAGCTGCGGACGGGTCGCGTCCTGCGCGGCTCCCGCGCCGGTGCTCGCGTACTCGGCGAAGCGGCCGAGGGTCCACGGCTCGCCGGACGGGCCGGTGCCCCAGGGCTGGCTCGCCTTGACGCCGGATCCGAGCACCGTGTCGCGCACGACGGCCTGGCCGACCGAGCGCGGCGTGAACGTGTCGCCCCACGCGCGGTACGGGCGGCCGAGCTGCACGTTCGTCGCGCCGGTCGTGTCGACCCGGCTGCCGATGAGCAGGAAGCCCTTGGCGTTCTCGGCCGTGCTCGGGGTGAGGACGGTGCCGTTGGTGCGGACGGAGATCGCCGTGTCGTGGACCACGAGGGATCCGCGGCCGAGGAGCACGTCGTTGCCGCCGGCGATGGTGGATCCGGTGATCATCTGCCGCGCGGCGACCGTGTAGGTCGACGTGTCGGCGAAGACCGTGCGGCCGGCGGCGCTCGAGAGCGCGGTGCCGGCGAGCAGGACCTTGTCGCCCGTCATCGCGACGGCGGGCGCGTTGCCCGTCGCCGTGGTGTTCGCGATCGACAGGTTCCGCACGGTGACGGCGGATCCGGAGACGGTCAGCGTCGCGGTCGCGGTGCCGTTCGTGAGCACCGTGTCGGCCGGGGCGGCCCCGGATCCGACGATCGTGACGTTCGATCGCGCGACCGACGTGGTGCCCGCGTAGGTGCCGGGATCCACGCTCACGACCCACTCGCCGTTCCCGGTCGCCGCGTCCACGGCCTTCTGCAGCGTCGGGTAGTCGCCGCTGCCGTCCGCGTGCACGGTGGCGTCGACCTTGAGGGCCGGCGTCGCCGAGGCGCTCGCCGAGGCGGGCGACTCCTGACCGGCCGCATCCACCGCGCGCACCGTGAAGGCGTACGCGGTGCCGTCGGCGAGGCCCGTGATCGTGGCCGAGGAGGTGGCCGTCGTGGCGACGAGCTGCCCGTCCCGGTACACGCGGTAGGCGCGCACGTCGGACTCGGTGCTCTCGGACCAGTCGAGCGAGACCTGCGCGGCACCCGGCGCGGCGACGAGGCCGGCGGGCGCGACGGGAGCCGCGTCCTGGGCCGGTGCGCCGGTCGGGTCCCAGCCGTCCGTGCCGCCGAGGTAGGCGGCCGGGGTCTGGGCGAGGGCGTCGGATGCGCTCAGCTGCGGGCGCTTGTCGTTGACCGTCGCCGCGGGGCCGGTGTTGCGGAACTCGGCCAGGCGGCCGTCGGTCCACACGTTCGGGGCGAAGTCGGTCCAGGGCTGCGCGACGGCGATGCCGCCGTCCAGCCAGCTGTCCCGGATCACGGTCTGGCCGCGCGAGGTGTCGGCCTGCGTGCCGTCGCCCCAGCCGCGCCACGGACGCCCGAGCGCCATGGTGGGCGCGTCGTTGTCCGCGGTGATGCGGCTGTCGACCACGAGGTAGCCGCGGCTCTTGGACGCGGTGCTCGGGGCGAAGACGGTGCCGCCGTTGCGGGTGGTGGCGTGGATCGTGACCCGGTCGAAGACCGCGGCGGCCCGTCCGAAGACGAAGTCGACGTTGCCGGCGATGTAGCTGTCCACGTAGTACTGGCGCGGGTAGCCCGTGCCGTCGGCGGTGATGTTGCCCGAGGCGTCCGCGTTCAACGTGTCCTGCGTGCCGAGGAGGCGCACATGGCGGTACGTCTGGCGGTCGCCGAGCGCGCGGAGCGCGACGGCCTGCGTGTTGTTCGGGCCGATCTCGGGGTGCGCTGCGCTCGAGAACGCGTTCTCGATCGTGAGGTCGCGCACCTCGATGCCGGATCCGGACAGGGTCGCGGTCGCGCTGCCGGCGGTGCCGCACGTGGCGGCCACGACGGCCGGGCACGTGGTGGCGCCCTTGCCGGTGCCGTTCGCGTTGTCGTAGGTGATGACGACGTCGCGCGGGTCGCCGGTGGTGCCCGCGATGACGATGTTCGCCTTGTTCGACGACACGACCTCGCGGTACGTGCCGGGCTTCACCAGGATCACCTTCGGCGCCGCGGAGGTGCCGGCCGGGATCGCCTGGAGGGCGGCCTGCAGGGTGGTGACGTCGCCGGATCCGTCGGCCGCGACCGTGATGTCGGCCACGAGCGGCTTCACCGCGGGCGTGCCGGTCACGACGTCGGACGGCGCGGAGGCGTTCCCGGCCCGGTCGACCGCCACCACGAGGTAGCGGTAGGCGGTACCGTTCGCGAGGCCGCGGTCGAGGAGCACGGGCTTCGCGACCTCGGCCACGAGGTGCGCGGCGTCGGCGACGAGGGCGTCGGATCCGGTCGCGCGGTACACGCGGTACCCCACGACGTCGCTCTCCGCGCCGGTCGACCAGGAGAGGCCGACCTGCTTCTCCGCGGACGTCGCGACGAGGCCGGCGACGGCCGCGGGGGCGGCGTCCTCGGCGAGCGGGGCGACGGGGTTCCAGCCGTCGGATCCCGCGAGGTAGGCGTACGAGGTGCTCGCGGCCGCCTGCGCGTCCGTCAGCTGCGCGCGGTCGGCGCCCGTGCTCGCGCCCGGGCCGGTGTTCGCGTGCTCGGCGAAGCGCGCGGACTGCCACTTCGTCGTCACGCCGCTGTTGACCATGTCGGTCCACGCCGTGCGGCTCACGACCGGGCCGAGCCAGGTGTCGCGCACGACGACCTGCGCGTTGGCGTCCGGGTCGGCGATGGAGGTGCCGTCGGCCTGCTTCTTGCCCGGCTGCCAGGGGCGGCCGAGGTTCTGCGAGCCGTCGGGCGCGGTGCCGATGATCCGGCTGCCCGTGATGAGGAAGCCGTACGGGTTGCTCCGGTCGGTGCTCGCCGCGGTGACCGCGCCGTTCGGGGTGGTGCCGTGGTCGAGCGCGTTGAGCGTGCTGCGGTCGATGACCACGGTGCCGCGGCCGAAGACGAAGTCGACGTCGCCCTCGATCCAGCTGTCGTGGAAGTAGGAGCGCGCCGGGACGGCGGCGCTCGGGCTGTTGGCGTAGAGCGTGTCCTGGTTGCCGAGGAGGCGCACGCCGTCGTAGACGAGCCGGTCGCCCGTGGTGCGGAGCGCGACGGCCTGGCCGTTGGCGTAGGTGCCCTCGACGTAGGCGTTCTCGACCGTGAGGTCGCGGAGCGAGACGTTGCTCCCCGTGATCACGAGGGTCGCGCTGCCCGAGGTGCCGTACGTGTCGGCGACCCCGTCCGTCGTGGTGCCGGTGGGCGTGCCCGCGGCGCGGTTCCCGGTGATCACCACGTCCTGCGCGGTGCCGGTGGCGCCCACGAGGATCGTGTACGGCTTCGCGACGGTGGCGTACTCGGCGTAGCGGCCGGCGGCGAGCGAGATGACCGTGGGGTCGGTCGCGGTGCCGGCGGGCGCGGCGGCGAGGGCGGCGGTCAGCGTCGGGAAGACGGTGGTGCCGTTCGCCGTGGCCCGCGGATCCACCGTGATGTCGACCACGATGGCCGCGGCCTGCACGGTCACCTCGACGGCGTCGCTCGGCGCGGAGGAGACGCCCGTGCGGGAGTCGGCCGTGATCGCGTAGCGGTAGCTCGCGCCGTTCACGACGGTGGTGTCGCTGTAGGAGGGCGAGTCGGTGGAGGCGACCTTCGCGAAGGCACCCGTGGCGTCCGCGCGGTAGACGGTCCAGCCGGTCACGCTCGCCGAGGCGTCGTCGGCCCAGGTGAGGTGCACGACGCTCGAGTCGGCGGCGGCGACCAGGCCCGCGGGCACGGCCGGCACGGCGGCGGACGCGGGGACGACCGGGTTCCAGCCGTCCTTGCCCGCGAGGTACCGCTCGGGCGTCGCGTTGGCGGCGTCCTTCGCGGCCATCTGCGGGCGGTTCGCGTTGACGGTCGCGCCCGGGCCGATGTTCTGCGACTCGGAGAAGCGCGCGTCCTGCCAGGCGAAGGGCACCTTCACGCCGGAGGAGTTCGTGGAGGACATGTCGTCCCACGGAGCGGCCGTGTCGATGGCGGAGGGGAGCCAGGTGTCCTTGATGACGACCGAGCCGAGGGCCTTCGGATCCGCGCTCGGGTGCCACGGGCGACCGAGGTTGACGGTGCCGTCGGCCGCGTCGCTCACGATCTTGCTGCCCGTGATGAGGAAGCCGTACTTGCTGCCCTCGTCGGTGCTGGCCGCCGTGAGGTAGCCGTTGTTCGCCTTGCCGCGGTCGAGCGAGCGGAAGGTCACCCGGTCGAACACCGCGGTCGCGGCGCCGAACAGATAGTCCACGTCGCCCTCGATGTAGCTGTCCACGTAGTACTGGCGGATGCGGGTCGTGGGCTTCGGGGTGTCGGCGAGCAGCGTGTCCTGGTTGCCGAGGAGGCGGACGCCGCGGGCGACGAACCGGTCGCCCTCGACGCGGAGGGCCACGGCCTGCGCGCTCGTGATCTCGGGGTGGGCCTTCTCGTCGAACGCGTTCTCGACGGTCAGGTTGTCGAGCGTGACGTCGGTGCCGGTCACGCGGATGACCGCGCTGCCCGCCGTGCCGAGGGTCTCCTCGGGCTCGTCGGGGTCGGCGGATCCGGAGGCCTGCGCCGCGGAGATCACGACCTTCGACGGGTCGGCGCCGAGGCCGTGCAGCATGACGTTCGAGCGGTCGAGGGAGAACGACTCGCGGTAGGTGCCCGGGTCGATGTCGATGCGGTGGTTCGCGAGCGCGGTCTTGGGGATCGACGCGACGGCCGCCGCGATGGTCGGGAACTGCTTGCCGGCGCCGACCGTGAGCACCGTGTACTCGACGGGGATCGCGACGGGCGCGGTCGTGGAGGTGCCGGAGACCGTGCTCGAGACCTTGGAGACGTTGCCCACGAGGTCGCGCGCGGTCACGCGGTAGAAGACGGGGACGCCCTGGGGCGCGCTCGTGTCGGTGAAGCGGGGCGGGGATCCGGCGGCCGCGGTCGTGATGGTCGCCAGCTGCACGAAGGTGCCGCTGCTCGTGGTGCTGCGCGAGACGGTGTAGCCCGCGACGTCGGTGTCCTTCGGCGCGGCCCACGCGAGATCGAGGCCCGCGGTGGCGCTCGGCTTCACGGTGAGGCTCGACGGCGCTGCGGGCGCGACGTTCGGGTTGTTGCCCGTGACGGCGACGTACGCGGAGAGGTTGCCCGCGGTGTCCACCGCCCGGATCCGGTAGTAGCTCGTGCTGCCTTCGGTCGCCGCGGGATCGGTGAAGCGCGTGGTCGTGTACGCGGGGGTGCCGGCGGCCGGGAGGAGCTGGCGGTAGACGTCGTCGGATCCGCGCTTGAGCACGACGTACCCGGCGAGGTCGGCCTCCGTGTTGGCCTTCCACGTGATCGTCATGCCGCCCGCGTTCGGGACGATGGCGGCCTGCGGGCTCGACGGCGTCCGCGGGGCCGTCTTGTCGACGGGGATGGCGACGGACGCGGTGGCGGCGGCCGAGGATCCGACCGCGTTGACCGCGGTCACCTGGTAGTACGCGGTCGCGCCGGCGGGCGGCACGTCCGTGTACGTGGTGGCGGTGAGGGTGGAGCCGTTCACGCGGGTGAACGGCCCGGACGCGCTCGTGCCGCGCGCGACCACGTAGCTCGTGGCGCCGGTCGAGGCGCTCCAGGAGAGGGCGACGCCGCCCGTGCTGCCGAGCTTCGCCGTGAGCGAGCCGGGCGCGGCGGGAGCGGTGGGCGCGCCCGCGGGACGCTTCGCCGACGCGGTGGCGGCGGAGGAGGCGTTGCCCGTGAGGTCGACCGCGGTGATCCGGTAGTACGACGCGATGCCGCCGGGCGCCTGCGCGTCGGTGAAGGCGGAGGCCGTGACGGGGGAGGCGGTGAGGGTCGTGTAGGTGCCGCTCGACGAGGTCGAGCGCGCGACGACGTAGCCGCGGAGGTCGACCTCGTCCGAGTCGGCCCAGTCGAGCGCGACGCCCGAGGCGGAGGCGGTCGCCTTCACGCTCGACGGGGCGTCGGGCGCGCGCGTGTCCTTCGCCTGGACCTGCTTCACGCTCGACGGCTTCGACTCGTTGCCCGTCCTGTCGTAGGCGGTCACGGCGTAGTAGCCGGTGGATCCGCCCGCGATGGCCGCGTCGGTCGCCGTGAGCGAGGTCGTGGTCGCGACGCGGGAGGCGGCGTCCGCCGTCACGGTCTTGGTCGCGCTCCGGTACACGCGGTAGCCCGCGAGGTCGGAGGCGGAGACCTTGCCCCACGCGACGACGGTGCCGACGCCGCCCGAGTACTCGGCGGAGAGGCTGCCGGGCGTCGAGGGCGCGCTGGTGTCGGCCGCGAGCGCGGGGTCGGCGGGCAGGACCGTGCCGGCGATGACGGCGCCGGACACGAGGACCGCCGCGATGCGCAGGCGCGCGCGCGACGGGGTGGCCGCGACGGAGGCGTCGGAGCCGGGGGTGAGGAGGGCAGGGGAGGGCTCGGAGGAGGAGCGGAGCATCGGGTGGTGGGCCTTCGGGTGAGGCGCGACCGCACGCTCGAGCTGGCACGCGGGGACGTGGCACAGCTCGGATCGGGGTGAGCGCGGGAGACGGCCGCCGATCGGGTAATGGACGGCCGAGGTCAATCATGCACACGCATGTGCATTCCGCAATGCCGGGAGGCCGTTCTCGAAAACCCGGCCCCGGACGGGGGGTGCGGATCCCCCTGAGATGATTCCCCTGAACGGTGAACCTTCCGGCCGTCCATCTCGTCGTGGAGGGAGGAGGCACGGATGACCACGGAGAGCACGGCCCGCATGAGGGCGCTGCACGATGCGCACGCACCCGCGCTGCAGCGGTACGCGCTGCGGCTGACGGGGGATCCGGCGCTCGCCGAGGACGTCGTGCAGGAGGCGCTGCTGCGGGCCTGGCGCTCGCCCGCCATCCTCGCGGAGGACGACGAGTCGGCCCGCCGCTGGCTCTTCACCGTCGTGCGGAACCTCGTGATCGACGACCGCCGCAGCGCCTGGCGCGGCCGCGAGACGCCGACGGACACCCTGCCCGAGGATCCCGTCGCCGACGCGTCCGACGCGATCATCGACCGCCTGCTCGTCGCCGAGGCGCTCGCCTCGCTCTCCGCCGAGCACCGCCGTGCGGTCGTCAGCTGCTACCACCTGGGCCGCTCCGTCGCGGAGACCGCCGAACGCGAGGGCGTCCCGCCCGGCACCATCAAGTCCCGCCTCCACTACGCGCTCAAGGCGCTCCGGCTCGCACTGCAGGAACGAGGAGTCACCCGATGAACGACCGCGCCGACGACATCCACGAGTGGGATGCCGCATACGTGCTCGGCAGCCTGAGCGCCACCGACCGCGCGCTCTTCGAGTCCCACCTCGAGGGCTGCGACGCGTGCATGCGCTCCCTCGCCGAGCTCTCCGGGCTGCCCGGGGTGCTGCGCATGCTGCCCGTCGAGGACGCGCTCGCCCTCATGGACGAGCCCGAGTCCCCCACCGTGCCGCAGCCCGCGCCCGAGCCGCGCGACCGGCCGGCCCCCGCTGCCGCGCACCGGGTCCCGCGCCGCCGTCGCCGCACGCCGTCCGTGCCCGGCCGACCGGCGCTGTCCCGTCGTGCGGGCGGGTGGATCCTCGCGGCCGCCGCCGTCGTGCTCCTCGTGGGCGGCGCCGGCCTCGGGTCCGCTCTCCGCGCCGGCGTGAGCGCGCCGGTCGCGGACCCGTCCCCCGCCGCCTCCTCGCCGCTGGCCGAGGGCCTGCCCGCCGACGCCGTGAGCATGCGCTCCGAGCTCTCCGACGGCGTCACCGCGCAGCTCGCCGTCACCCCCAAGCCGTACGGCACGCGCTTCGACTGGAGCTGCGCCTACGCGGGCGGCGGCGTCGGCCAGGGTGCCTACGACCTCGTCGCGATCGACGACGCGGGCTCCCGCACGGTCGTCGCCACGTGGGGCGCGGGCCAGTCGGAGTCGCGGCAGCTCGCGGCCACCTCGAGCATGCCGATCGAGCGGATCCGCTCCGTGCAGATCACGCCGTCCGACTCCGACGTGGTGCTGGCGAGCCGGGACCTCTGAGGCGTCTCCTGATAGCATTCTGGCTATCAAGGAGGTCCATCATGTCGATCGGTGATCTGGTCCATGCCGCACGGCGGAGCCGCGGATACACGCAGCGCCAGTTGAGCGGGCGCTCCGGGGTCGCGCAGTCGACGCTGTCGGACCTCGAGTCCGGGCGGCGCAGCCCCAGTGCCGAGACCGTCGATCGGCTCTTGCTCGCGACCGGTCATCAGCTCATCTCGATCCCGACCCGGCGGCACACGGCAGCCAGCGCGACGGCGGAGATCGCCTCGCGACTGGCAGAAGGGGAACGGGAGCTCGCCGTCCGCCACTTCATCCAGCTCGCGGACGACCTGGCTGCTGTACACCACGAGGTCCGCTTCGCGCTGACCATCGCGGAGCCGGCCCGAACGGGCGAGAAGCGCTGGGACGCGGCTGTCGCGGGCCTCGTCGAGCACCGGCTCGAGGAGGAGGGCCTTCCCCTCCCGTCCTGGGTCAGCTCGGACGATCGCCGGCTGCGGAGGAGCTGGATCTTCGGAGACGGCGTCTACGACCTGCCGGTCGACCCGGAGCGCGCGGTCCCGGCGTTCCGCCGTCATGGGGTGCTCCTCGATCCCGCGACCCTCGCGAGCGTCTGATGCACGCACTCGACCGGAACGCGCTGATGGCCTCGCTGTCCGAGCTCGTCGCCGCGCTGCGACTCCGGGGCATCACCGGTCGGATGCAGATCTTCGGGGGCGCGGCACTCGCGCTGTGCCACTTCGACCGTGGGACGACGGTCGACATCGATGCGCGCCTGAGGTTCGATGCCGACGTGCAGGAGTCCGTCGCCCTCATCGCGGAGAGGCGCGGCTGGGGCTCGGACTGGCTGAACGACGACGGGGCGTTCTTCATCCCGGCGTACGGCCGCGACGTGGAGTGGATCGAGATCTTCGTGGGGGACGGCCTGGTGGTCGAGATCGCTTCGGCCGAGGCCCTGCTCGCGATGAAGCTCCACGCCGGGCGGCCGGGCCGAGACGGCCGGGACATCTCCCGCCTCATGGTCATATGCGGGCTCTCGTCCCTGTCCGAGCTGGAGGACCTGCATGAGGCCTACTACCCGGGAGACGACCTGTCGGCGCAGGCGGAGAAGCTCATCACGAGGATCCTCGACGTCGGACTCCCCGAGCGCCCCGACACCCCGCCGCCACCGGTGGTCGGCTGACGGCGGATCACCCGCCCCACCCCTGGCGCGCCGCCCGCACTGGGCCGTAACCTGGCGTCCCACACCCGAGGAAACGCGAGCAGGCGAGGACCCGATGAGCGACCCGGCGATCCCGGCCGACGTGCCCGAGATGAGCGCGGCAGACCACGCCGTCGTCGCCGCCCGCTGGAAGCGCAACGCGACCCTGTTCCTCAGCGGCCAGACGGTCTCGCTGTTCGGCTCGATGCTCGTCCAGTACGCGGTCATGTGGTACGTCACGTTCGAGACCCGCTCGGGCTTCGCGATCGCGCTCTACGCGGTCGCGGCCTTCCTGCCGCAGGGCATCGTCTCGATCTTCGGCGGCACGCTCGCCGACCGCATGAACCGCCGGGTGCTCGTCATCGTCTCCGACAGCACCATCGCGATCGTGACCCTGGCGCTCGCCCTGCTCATGATGAACGGGGTCACCGACCTCTGGATCATCCTGCTCGCGGTCGCCGTGCGCTCCGTCGGCGCGGGGTTCCAGACGCCCGCGGTGCAGGCGATGATCCCGCAGATCGTGCCGCCCGAGCAGCTGCTGCGCGTCAACGGGATCTTCGGCACCATCCAGTCCGCCATGGCCCTGCTCGCGCCGGCCGCCGCGGGCGCGATCTTCGCCGCCTACGGCCTCGTGCCCCTGTTCTTCGTGGACGCGATCACGGCCGCGATCGGCATCGCGTTCCTGCTGTCGGTCGCCGTGCCGACGCTCGCGTCCATCGCCGACAAGACCTCGACGTACCGCGAGGACCTCGTCGAGGGGATCCGCTACATCGGCGGCAACCCCGTCGTGCGCTGGCTGCTCGTGGTCTTCGCGATCATCTTCCTGCTCACGGTGGCGCCGTCCTTCATCACGCCGCTGCTCGTCGCGCGCACCTACGGCACGGAGGTGTGGATGGTGACGGTGCTCGAGATCGCCTTCAGCGTCGGCATGCTCGGCGGCGGCGCGCTGGTGTCGACGCTGTTCGCGAAGTCCGACCGCATGACGCTGATCCTCGTGAGCTGCTTCGGCTTCGCGATCTTCACCGCGGGCCTCGGCCTCAGCCCCAACCTCTGGGTCTTCTACGGGTTCATGTTCGCGATCGGCCTGTTCGTGCCGCTGTTCTCGGCGCCGTTCATGACGCTCGTGCAGGAGACGGTCGCGCCCGAGATGCACGGTCGCGTCTTCAGCTACGTCAGCATCGTGATGGCGCTCGCCACCCCGATCGGCGCGGTCGCCTTCGGCCCGCTCGCCGACGTGTTCAGCGTGCAGACGCTGCTCGTGGCGGCCGGGATCATCACGGTCGTCGTGATCGCGGTCGCCATCTCGCTCCCGTCGGGCCGCGCCGCGATCCGCATCGCCCGCGAGAAGAAGGCGGAGGCGGATGCGGTGGATGCGGACGCGGATGCCGCCGCTCCGGAGACGGGATCCGCGCCCGCCGCGGTCGACCCGACGCGCACGACGCCCGGCGCCTAGCCCTCCGCGGGATCCGCCGCGTCGGCCCGCGCGCGGTCGGCGAGCTCCTCGGCGTACGCCGCGACCGCCCGGCCGTACCCGGGCAGCGTCGGCGCGAGACGGCGGAGCGCGACGGCCAGCGCCTCCGTCGGGCGACCCGCGTCGTGCAGCGCGAGCGCGAGGAACGCGTCGCGCCCGGCCGCGTCGGCGTCGTCGGGCAGGGCCTCGAGCAGCGCGACGGCCTCCGCGGGCTCGCCGACGTTGCGCAGGGAGCTCGCCAGCTGGATCACCGCGAGCGGCCGGTGCTTGGGGTCCAACCCGCCGTCGAGCGCGGCCCGGTACAGCGGCACCGCCTCGGCCTCGCGGCCCACGAAGTCGTGCGCACAGGCCAGCTCGAAGAGGGCGCGCGGATCCCCGTCGGGCCGCTCGGCGACCAGCGCGCGCATCGCGGCGACCGTCTCGTCGGCGCGCTCGTCGTCGGCGGTCGCCCAGAAGGCGGCGACCCGGGCGTCCCAGTCGTCGTGGTCCATCCCGCCAGCCTGGCAGGCGCTCAGCGCGACCGCGACCGCGCCGGCGGCGGCCCCGTCGTCGCCCGGCGCACGAGCCGCGTCGGCAGCTGCACGCGCATCGCCTCCGCCTCCGGCTCGGTGCCGCCCATCAGCGACATGAGCAGGTCCACCGCGGTCGTGCCGAGGCGCTGCATCGGCTGGCGGATGGTGGTGAGCGGCGGCGTCATCTGCGACGCCTCGGGGATGTCGTCGAAGCCGATGACGGAGAGGTCCTCGGGCACGCGGATCCCGAGCTCGGCCGCCACCTGCAGGATCGCGATGCCGGAGAGGTCGTTGGCGGCGAAGATCGCGGTCGGCCGGTCGGACATCGACAGCAACGCGCGCGCCGGCTCCCGGGCGAGCGCCGTGAGGAAGAACCCGGAGCGCACGAGCGCGGGGTCGAACGCGATGCCCGCGTCCTGCAGCGCGCGCCGGTAGCCGGCCTCGCGCAGGCTCGCGGAGCGGAGGTCCGGGCGGCCGGCGAGGAACCCGATCCGCCGGTGCCCGAGCTCGAGGAGGTGCCGGGTCGCCTGGAGGGCGCCGCCGAGGCTGTCGGACTCGACGCTCGGCAGGTCGGCGGGCCCGGTGTGCGGGTCGATGGAGACGACGGGGATCTCGGTCTGCGCGTGCACGACGGTGGGGGTGACCATGATCGCGCCGTCGATGAGGGTGCCGCTCAGGCGGCTGAGCGACCGGCGCTCCCACCCCGTGCCGTCCACCTGCCGCGACCCGCTGTACGCGAGCAGGTCGTAGCGCGACTTCCGCAGGGCCGCGCCCACGCCCTTGAGGATCTCGGCGCTGAACGGCTCGAAGTCCGCCACGAGCACGCCGATCACCCCCGTGCGGTGGGAGCGCATGCTGCTCGCGACGAGGCTGGACTCGTAGCCGAGGCGCTCGACGACCTCCATCACGCGGCGCGAGGTCTCGGCCGAGATCCCGTAGCGCCCGTTCACCGCCTTGGACACGGTCGACACCGAGACGCCGGCGGCGGCGGCGACGTCGTGGATGGTGGCGCGGCGGGACATGGGCTGACCCTACGCCCGGGGAAAAGGATTTCGAAAACGTTTGACGAAGCGGATTGGGCGACCGAGACTGGCCCGACCGGCCCCCCCGTCACGATGGAGCGACGACGCGACGACGCGACAGCAGGGCCGGACAGAGCCGCACCCCACAGCACCAGGCACGCGGTTCGTGCACGTCCACCCCCGACACCCACCAGGGTGCGCTCAAAGAAGAGACAGGTAGAACGACATGAAGGCACGGAAGATCCTCACGGGATCCGCGGCCCTGCTCGTGGGGGCTCTCGCCCTCACCGGCTGCAGCGGCGGCGGCTCCGGCAGCGGCGACGACGGCGGCCCCGTCGAGATGACGCTGTGGCACAACTCCACCACCGGCCCCGGCAAGGCGTTCTGGGACAAGACGACGGCGGACTTCAACGCCGCGAACCCCGGCGTCACGGTCACGCCCACGTCGGTCCAGAACGAGGACCTCGACGGCAAGCTCCAGACGGCCCTCAACTCGGGCGACGCGCCCGACATCTTCCTGCAGCGCGGTGGCGGCAAGCTCGCCGCCACAGTCGCCGCCGGACAGATCATGGACATCACCGACGGCATCTCCGCCGACGCGAAGTCCGAGATCTCGAAGGGCGCGTTCGACGCGAACTCGATCGACGGCAAGGCCTACGCCATGCCCGTCGCCGTGCTCCCCAGCGGCATCTTCTACAGCCAGGACCTCTTCACGGCGGCCGGCATCACCGAGACGCCGAAGACGATGGACGAGCTGGACTCGGCCGTCGAGAAGCTCAAGGCCACGGGCGTCGCCCCCATCGCGCTCGGCGCGAAGGACGCGTGGCCCGCCGCGCACTGGTACTTCAACTTCGCGCTCCGCGAGTGCGGCTCCGACACCCTCGAGAAGGCCGCCAAGGACAAGGACTTCAGCGACGACTGCTGGGTCAAGGCGGGCCAGGACGTCGAGGACCTCGTCGGCACGAACCCGTTCAACGACGGCTTCCTCACCACCGCGGCCCAGCAGGGCGCGGGCAGCTCCGCCGGCCTCATCGCCAACAAGAAGGCGGCCATGGAGCTCATGGGCGCCTGGGACCCGGGAGTCATCGCGGGCCTGACGCCGGACCAGAAGCCGCTGGCCGACCTGTCCTGGTTCCCCTTCCCGGAGATCTCCGGCGGCAAGGGCGAGCCCGGCTCCATCATGGGCGGCATCGACGGGTACTCCTGCTCCGCGCAGGCCCCGAAGGCGTGCGTCGACTTCCTCAACTACATCGGCACCGCCGACGTGCAGAAGGAGTACTACGTCGCCTTCAACGCCCCGCCCGTGAACACGAAGTCGCAGGAGGCGGTCACGGAGCCGTACCTGCAGGAGATCCTGAAGGCGTACAACGACGCGCCCTACGTCTCCCAGTGGCTCGACACGGTCTACGGCCTGAACGTCGGCAACGCGATGAACGTCGGCGTGGTCGACCTCATGGCGGGCGACGGCAGCCCGGAGAAGCTCATCCAGACCGTCGGCGACGCGGCCAAGAAGGCCTAGGCGCACCGACATGGCCATCCGCGAGAGCTCGCTCGACGAGCAGCGCCCCGCGGCTGATCCTGCACACCCCGAGGGCGGCGTCGCGACGACGCCGCCCTCGGCGGTTCGTGCGCGACGCCGCGGCCTCGGCTGGACCGGTCGCCTCGAGGTCCTGATCCTCGTCGGCCCGGCCCTCCTCTTCTTCCTGGGCTTCGTCATCTACCCCGTGGTGATGGCGGCCTACTACGGCTTCTTCAGCTGGCAGGGCTTCGGCCCGCCCACGATCTTCGTGGGCTTCCGGAACTACATCACGATCCTCCAGGACCCCACGTTCCACGAGGCGCTGATGCACAACGCCGTCATCGTGGTCCTCTCGCTCGTGCTCCAGGGCCCGGTCGCGATCATGGTGGCGCTCCTGCTCAACCGGAAGCTGCGCGGCCAGTCGATCATCCGCGTGCTGATCTTCGTGCCGTACGTGATCTCCGAGGTCGTCGTCGGCACCGGCTGGAGCCTCATGCTCCAGGGCTCGGGCGCGCTCAACGGCTTCCTCGCGAACGTCGGCCTGGCGGACCTCCAGCAGGACTGGCTCGCGAACCCCGACATCGCGATCTGGTCGCTCATGACGATCATCACGTGGAAGTACATCGGCTTCGCGGTGATCCTCTTCCTCGCCGGCCTGCAGGGCATCCCCGAGGAGCTCAGCGAGGCGGCCGCCATCGACGGCGCGTCGTACTGGCAGATCCAGCGCCGCATCACGCTGCCGCTGCTCGCGCCGACGCTGCGCATCTGGGCGTTCCTGTCGATCATCGGCTCGCTGCAGCTGTTCGACCTCGTCTACATCATCTGGGGCCAGTACATCTCGGCCACCGCGGGCACCTCGACCATGGCCACGTACCTCGTGGCGAACGGGCGGGGATCCGGCAACTACGGGTACGGCAACGCCGTCGCCGTCGTGCTGTTCCTCATCTCCCTGGTCGTCGCGCTCGTCTACCAGCGGTTCGTGCTCAACCGCGACACCGCCGGCGCCCTCACGGGTGCAGGAAGGAAGGCGAAGAAGTGACCGTCGCCACCGCAGCTCCGCGCAACGCGGACCTGGATCCCACCTACTCGGCGAAGACGCCGAAGCCGAAGCGGGCGAAGGTGCCCGGCCAGGGCAACAACCCTGTTCCCTATCTCGTCGCGGTCGTGCTCATCGCCCTGATGCTGACGCCGGTGGCGTACATCATCATCGGCGGGTTCCGCACGAACGCGCAGATCACGACCGACCCGGCGGGCTTCCCGTCGCCGTGGCAGATCCAGAACTACGTCGACGTCCTCACGGGCTCGATGTTCTGGCGGCAGGTGGGCAACTCGCTCATCGCGGCGGTCGGCACCACGGTCGGCGCGGTCGTGCTGGGCCTCATGGCGAGCTACGTGCTGGCCCGGTACACGTTCTTCGGCCGCGGGGCGCTCTACGCGCTCTTCGCGTCGGGGCTCATGTTCCCCATCACGGTGGCGATCACGCCGCTGTACATCGTGATCCGCTCGCTCGGGCTCACGAACTCGCTGCCGGGGATCATCCTCCCGCAGATCGCGTTCGCGCTCCCGACGACGATCATCATCCTGGTGCCGTTCCTGCGGGCCATCCCGGACGAGATCCAGGAGGCCGCGTTCATCGACGGGTGCAGCCGCCTCGGGTTCTTCTTCCGCATGGTCGTGCGGCTGTCGATGCCCGGCGTCATCACCGTCGGGATCCTCGCGTTCATCGGCAGCTGGAACTCCTACCTGCTGCCGCTGTTCCTCCTGAGCGACCCGTCGATCTACACGCTGCCGCTCGGCGTGCAGTCGTTCTCGTCGCAGTACTCGGTGGACACGGCCAAGGTGCTCGCGTTCACGTCGCTGTCGATGATCCCCGCGCTCATCTTCTTCTCGATCTTCGAGCGCCGCATCGTCGGCGGCCTCACGGGCGCGGTGAAGGGGTGACCGGGGCGGAGACGACCGCGGGCGCCGTGGAGCTGCCCGAGGTGTCGGAGCGCGTCCGCGCGCTGCACGCGCGGATGACCCTCGAGGAGAAGCTCGCGCAGATCGTCGGCTACTGGGTCGACCAGGGCGGCGAGGTCGTCGCGCCCATGCAGGGCGAGATGGCCACGACCGGCCGCTACGAGGAGGCGACCGAGCACGGCCTCGGGCACCTGACGCGCGTCTACGGCACGCGTCCCGTGGATCCCGTCGAGCGCGCGTCCTGGCTGTGGGCCGAGCAGAGGCGGCTCCAGACGGAGACGCGGCTCGGGATCCCGGCGCTCGTGCACGAGGAGTGCCTCACCGGGCTCGCCGCGTGGCAGGCCGCGACCTTCCCCACGCCGCTCGCGTGGGGCGCGTCGTTCGACCCCGGTCTCGTGGAGGAGATGGCCGCTCTCATCGGCGGCTCGATGAAGGAGCTCGGCGTGCACCAGGGCCTCGCGCCCGTGCTCGACGTGATCCGCGACGCCCGCTGGGGCCGCGTCGACGAGTGCATCGCCGAGGACCCGTACGTGGTCGGCACCATCGGCACGGCGTACGTGAAGGGGCTGCAGTCGGCGGGGATCCACGCCACGCTCAAGCACTTCGTCGGCTACTCGGTCTCGCAGTCCGGCCGCAACCACGCGCCCGCGCACGTGGGCCCGCGCTTCGTGGAGGACGTGCTGCTGCCGCCCTTCGAGATGGCGGTGCTCGACGGCGGGGTGCGCTCGGTCATGAACTCGTACGCGGAGATCGACGGCGCGCCCGTCGGCGCCACCCCGGAGTACCTCACCGACGTGCTCCGCGGGCGCTGGGGCTTCGACGGCGTCGTGGTCTCCGACTACTTCTCGGTCGCGTTCCTCCAGGTGATGCACGCCGTCGCGGGCGACCGCGGCGAGGCGGCCGAGCTCGCGCTCGCCGCCGGCATCGACGTGGAGCTGCCCACCGGCGACGCGTACCTCGCGCCGCTGGCCGAGCGGATCCGTGCCGGGCTCGCCGACGAGTCGCTCGTCGACCGCGCGGTGCTCCGCGTGCTCGACGAGAAGGAGGAGCTGGGGCTCCTCGACGCGACCTTCGACGCGCCGCCCACCGAGATCGACCTCGACACCCCGGCCCACCGGGACGTCGCGCGCCGGCTCGCGGAGGAGTCCGTGGTGCTGCTCGCCAACGACGGCACGCTGCCGCTCGCGGGCGGCGACCGCACGGCGCCCGCGCGCATCGCGCTCATCGGCCCCAACGCCGACAGTGCCGAGGCGCTCATGGGCTGCTACTCGTTCGCGAACCATGTGCTCGCGCACCACCCGGGCACGCCGCTCGGGTTCGCGATCCCGACGGTCGCCGAGGCGCTCCGCACGGAGCTGCCCGACGCCGAGCTCGTGCTCGCGCACGGCGCCGACGTCGAGGGCGACGACCGCTCCGGCTTCGACGCCGCCCTCGACGCCGCGCGCGGATCCGACCTCGCGGTCGTGGTCGTCGGCGACCGGGCGGGCCTGTTCGGCCGCGGCACGGTCGGCGAGGGCAACGACGTCGAGAGCCTCGAGCTGCCGGGCGTGCAGCGCGAGCTGGTCGAGGCCGTTCGCGCCACCGGGACCCCCGTGGTCGTGGTGCTGCTCACCGGCCGGCCGTACGCGGTGGCGTGGGCTCTCGAGGGCGAGGCGGCTCCGGCCGCCGTGCTCCAGGCGTTCTTCCCGGGCGAGGAGGGCGGATCCGCGATCGCAGGTCTCCTCTCCGGCCGGGTGTCGCCGTCGGGCCGCCTGCCCGTGTCGCTCCCGCGGTCGGCGGGCGCGCAGCCGTTCTCGTACCTGCACCCGATCCTCGGGGGCCCGTCGGAGGTGACGAGCGCGGATCCCACGCCCGTCCTCCCGTTCGGGCACGGCCTGTCGTACACGACCTTCTCGCGCAGCGACCTGTCCGTGGAGTCGGCCGAGGTGCGGGCGGGGGAGGCGTTCACGGCGACGGTCGTGGTCCGCAACACGGGCGACCGCGACGGCACCGACGTCGTGCAGCTCTACGCGCGCGACGTGCAGGGCAGCGTCACGCGGCCCGTCGCGCAGCTGCTCGGCTACCTGCGGCTGGATCTGGCCGCCGGCGAGTCCGCGCGCGTCACGTTCCGCGTGCCCACCACTCGCCTCGCGCTCACCGACCTGCGGTACCACCGCATCGTCGAGCCGGGCGCGGTCGAGCTGTGGGTCGGGCCGTCGAGCGCCGTGAAGGAGACGGAGGCGGCGATCGAGATCACCGGATCCGCGCACCACGTCACCATCGCGGACGAGCGGTACGTCGGCACGTCCGTGGAGGCCGTCGCGGCATCGGAGCGGGTGCTCGAGCCGAGCTGATCCCGCCCGAACGACGGAGCCCCGGCGCCGCGTCCTCGAGACGCGGCGGCCGGGGCTCCGTCGTGCGCGGGATCAGGCCCCCGCCACCTCCACCGGCGCCGTCGTCAGCGCCTGCAGGCCCGTGACCCGCAGCAGGTCCAGCCGCGCCTCGTCCGTGCTGCCCGGCTCCGCCGTGTAGACGACGATGCGGAGGTCGCTGCCCGGCACCGAGAGGGTGTCGCAGTCGATCGTGATGGGGCCGACGGGCGTGCTCGTCACGGTCTTGCGGCTCGACCGGTGCTCGGCGACGCGCGCCTCGCTCCAGCGGCGCTCGAACTCGGGCACCTCGGCGCGCAGCCGAGCCACGAGGCGAGCGAGCGCGCGATCCGCGGGGTAGCGCCCGACGGCTGTGCGGAGGTCGGCCGCGAGGTCGCGCGCGAACTCCTCCTCGTGCACGGCGTCGAAGTCGGTGCCCCCGTGGCCCTGGGTGAAGTAGGTCCAGACGAGGTTGCGGTCCCAGCCGGTGCGCGTCGACGGATCCCCGTTGAGCGCCGCCCAGAGCGGGTTCCACAGCAGCATGTCGTGGGTCGCCGTGAACACCGCGATGGGCACGTCGCCCAGCCGGTCGACGATCCGGTGCACGCCCGGCGTGATGTGCCGCGGCACCTCGCCGCGGCCGGGCGGGGCGACGCCCGCGACCCGGTGGAGGTGGTCGCGCTCGTCCTCGGTGAGGCGGAGCGCGCGGGCGAGCGCGCCGAGCATCTGCGGCGACGGGTTCACCGACCGGCCCTGCTCGAGCCGCACGACGTAGTCGACGCTGACGCCCGCGAGCGCGGCGAGCTCCTCGCGGCGGAGGCCTGCGGTGCGCCGGTGCGGTCCCGCGGGCAGGCCCACGTCCGCCGGCTGCACGCGCTCGCGCCAGGAGCGGAGGACGCTCGCGAATTCGGTCATGCCCCCATCCTCCGCGCTGGGAGGCGGATCAGCCTGGTACCGCCGGTCCTCCCGTCGACCGGTGCCTGGGCGATGCGGCGGGCGGGGCGCAGGCTCGACCCATGACCACCACACTGATCACCGGATCCAACCGCAGCCTCGGACTCGAGACCGCCCGCCGCCTCCTCGAGGCCGGCCACACCGTCTACGCCGGCATGCGCGACACCGCCGACGGCGACGCCGCCCGCGCCCTCGGCGCCCACCCCGTGCAGCTCGACGTCGACGACCAGGCGAGCGTCGACCGCGCCATCGCGTCGCTGCCGGAGCTCGACGTGCTCGTCAACAACGCCGGGATCCTCGGCTCGTCTCAGGGCGTCGACGACCTCACGCCCGAGGCGATGCTGGCGGTGCTGCAGACGAATGTGGTCGCCGTGGTGCGCGTGACTCAGGCGGCGCTGCCGCTGCTGCGGGCATCCTCGGCCCCGGTGATCGTCAACGTCGCCTCGGGCGTCGGCTGGCCGCGCGCCCTCCGCGGCGCCGACACCGACGAGAGCCACGTGATGACCGTGCCCTACGCGACCTCGAAGGCCGCCCTCATCATTGCGACCGTGCAGTACGCCAAGAACCTGCCGGGCTTCCGGATCAACGCGACCGACCCCGGCTACACGGCGACCGACTTCAACGGCAACACCGGCCACCAGACCGTGACCGAGGGCACCGACGCGACCGTCGCCATGGCGCTCGTCGGACCCGACGGGCCGACCGGCGAGTTCCACAGCCGGCACGGGCGCATCGAGTACTGAGGTCGCGCGGACCGACCGGGCTTCGGCTCGCGACGGATTCGGCGCCCGCCGTCGCGCCGCTGCCCGGTAGCGTCGAGGCGTGACCTGGCCCGCGCTGCACATCACCCGTTCCGTCGACGCCGACGTGGCGTCCGTCGTCGCCGTCGCGGGGGATCCGGCGCGGCTGCCCGAGTGGGCGGCGGGCGTCAGTTCAGGGATCCGGCTCGAGGGCGGGCGGTGGCTGTCGGACTCGCCGATGGGCGCCATCGAGATCGCGTTCACGGGCCCGCGCGAGCTCGGGATCCTCGACCACGACGTGACGCTCCCCGACGGCACCGTGGTCCGCAACCCGCTGCGCGTCCTGCCCAACGACGACGGCAGCGAGGTCGTCTTCACCCTCTTCCGCCGGCCGGGCATGACCGACGTCACCTTCGCGGAGGACGCGGCGCTCGTCGCGGCGGACCTCGACCGGCTCGCGGATCTGGTCGCCCGCGGCTGATCCGCTCGCTCGGCCGTCCCGCTACCGTCGACCCATGCCGCCCGCCCACCTCGCCGTCCCCGAGGACCGCACCGCGCGGCTCGACCTGCACCGCCCCTCGCCCGACGACGCCGACGAGGTGCACGCGATCCTCTCCGACCCCGCCGTCTGGACCCACTACCCGTCGCTCCGCGTCACGGATCCGGCGCGGACCTACCGCTTCCTCCGCACGCGGACCGAGGGCTGGGACCGCGACGGCCTCGGCACCTGGATCGTGCGCGAGCGCGACGCCGACGCGGTCATCGGATTCGGCGGCTGCGGCATCGCGCACGACGCCTTCTGGAACCTCGGCTACCGCTTCTCGCCGGCCGTGCAGGGGCGCGGATACGCGACCGAGGTGGCGCTGCAGGCGATCGAGCGTGCGCGGGCTCACCGGCCCGACCTGCCCGTGGTGGCCTACCTCGTCGAGCACAACCGCGCGTCGGCGGCCGTGGCGGAGAAGGCGGGTCTTGCGCTCGTGCACCGCGGTCCGGATCCCGGTAACTCTGATCCCGGCGTCATGCGTCTCGTCTACGCCGACCGCGCGCTCAGCGACGCGCAGCGGAACGCGACGATGCACTGATCCCATCCGCGACCGGCGCGCGACGGGCTCGCCACGCCCCGACCTCCGCCATGACGATCCGCGTCCCCACCAGCAGCACGAGCACGACCGCGGTCAGCACGATGAGCGGCGGCAGCGCGAAGCCCACGCCGACGACCCAGTGGTCCATGCCGGGCGCGGGCCAGCCCATGTCCTCCCACCGGTCGGCCAGGAGCAGCAGCACCGCCATCGCGACCAGCTCCGCCGCCAGCACCCCGATGGTGATCCGCGTCGCGAGCCGCATGCCGTCCCCCCTGCCGTGTGCCGAGCCGCCACCCTCGCACGGTTCCCCCACCCGGGGAAGGGCCGTGCCCCCGCGAACCGGCGTCGCCGCCACACTGGATCCATGAGCACCGCCGTCGACGCCCTCGCCCGCCTCGTCGAGGGCATCGACCGCGAGCGGCTCGGCGCGTACGGCGCCGTCGTGCGGATCGGCGACGACGAGGTCGCGCACCGCTGGCGCAGCGACGACCGCGAGAACCTCTACTCGGTGTCCAAGGGCGTGTGCGCGCTCGCCGTCGGCATCGCCGTGGGCGAGGGGATCCTCTCGCTCGACAGCCGCGTCCCCGAGCTGCTGCCCGACATCGAGCTGGGCCCCGGCGTCGAGACCGTCACCGTCGAGCACCTCCTCACCATGACGAGCGGCATCGACTTCGCCTGGTTCGGCGACGAACCGGTGCCCGGCCCCGACCTCGCCCAGGCGATGCTCGGCCTGCCGAGCCGCGGCCGTGTCTTCCAGTACAGCGACGCCAGCCCCTACGTCGTCATGCGGATGCTCGCCGCCGCAGTCGGCGACGTGCGCGACTGGCTCCTCCCGCGCCTCTTCCAGCCGCTCGGCATCGAGAACCCGCAGTGGCACCGCTGCCCGCTCGGCTTCGTCGTGGGCGGCAGCGGCCTGGAGCTCCGCACGGGCGAGCTCGCGCGGATCGGCCGGCTGCTCCGCGACCGCGGCGCGTGGGAGGGCCGCCAGCTCGTGAGCGCGGAGTGGATCGATCGGATGCACGGCAGCTGGATCGACACCGGCGCCGACCCTCAGTCCCCCTTCGCCCGCTACGGCCTCGCGACCTGGGACGGCCCCGGCGAGGCCTGGCGCCTCGACGGACGCTACGGCCAGTACGTGCTGGTCGACGGATCCCGCGACGCGGTCGTCACCATCACGGCCCACGAGGAGGAGCGCGACCACCGGCTCGCCGAGCTCGCGGTGGCGGCGGTCGCGGACGCGGTGCCCGCCCTCGCCTGAGCTCCCGCGTCAGCCGACCGGCGCCGCCAGCGGATCCGGCTCCCGGCGCGTCCGCCCCGCGTCGCTCACCACCGCGAAGCCCTCGCGCGCCCAGTACTCGAACCCGCCGATCAGCTCCTGCACGCGCGTGTAGCCGAGCGTCGCGAGGGTGAGTGCGGCGCGCGTGCTGCCGTTGCAGCCGGGTCCCCAGCAGTAGACGACGACGCGGGCATCCCGGTCGGGCAGCTCGTCGGCGGCGCGCGCGGCCAGCTCCGGGCCGGGGATGTGGACGGCTCCGGGGATCCGCCCCTGCGCCCACGACGCGTCCGAGCGCACGTCGACCACGAGGGGCGCGGCGCCGCTCGCGCGGTCGGCGGCGAGGTCGGCGGGGTCGGTCTCGTAGGTCAGCTTGGCGGCGAAGAAGTCGGTCGCGGAGAGGCTCGTCTGCATGCCTCCATCGAAGCGGTCACGCCCGACTGCGAGGAAGGGCCGTCGCGCGGCATCGCGGCCGTCGCGCCGCGGATCGCCCGGTAGGTTCGGCCGCATGCCCACGAATCCGCCGCTGACCCTCGACGCCACCGATCACGCGATCATCGCCGAGCTCCAGGGCGACGGCCGGATGAGCGTCGCGCAGCTCGGTCGCGCGGTCTCCCTCTCCGCCAGCGCGACCGCCGAGCGGGTGCGCCGGCTCACGGAGGGCGGCATCATCACGGGGTACTCCATCACGGTGGATCCCGAGGCGCTCGGCTGGGCCGTCACCGCCTTCGTCCGGCTGGCCTACCCGTCCGGCGACTACCGGCCGTTCCACGCGCTGGTCGCCGAGCTGCCGGAGATCGTCGAGGCGCACCACGTGACGGGCGCCGACTGCTTCATCGTCAAGGTGCACGCCCGCTCGATGCGCGACCTCGAACGCATCACGGGACGCCTCGCCGCCCTCGGCGGGATCACGACCCACGTCGTGTACTCGAGCCCGGTCCCGGGGCGGCACGTCGGGCCGGCGTGATCCACGCCCCGGGCGTCCGACGTCCCCGTCCCGTCGCGGTCTCGTGCTCCTGCGCCGGAGTGGCACGTCGGGTCGAGCGCGACGGGTCTTGGTAACATTACCAATCCCTTCCGGGCTTGGTAACATTACCAACGTGCGCGACGCGACCGACAACCCCTTCAGCCCCGGCTCCGACACCGTCCCGGAGATCTGGGCCGGCCGCACCGAGCAGCTCAGCGACTGGCGCGACGTGGTCCGCCCCCGCCTCCTCCGAGGGCTCCCCGAGCGCGGGCGCACCGTGCTCGGCGAACCGGGGCTCGGCAAGTCCTCCCTCGTGCGGCGCATCGCGCAGACCGCCGCGCGGGAGGGGGACTGGGTCACGCCGCAGCTCCGCATCCCCCTCGGCGCCGATCCGCTGAAGCCCGTCGCGGCCGCGGTGCTGGAGCTCGCGCGCGCCGCCGGTCTGCCCGCGGTGCGCGAGAAGCGCATCGAGGACGCCATCGCGCGGGTGGAGACGGTCGCGGCAGCCGGGCTCTCGCTCACCGTGCGCGGGGGGTCCGAGCAGAGCGGCCCGGAGCCGTACACGGCGCTGACCGCGCTGCTGGTCGAGGTGGGCCGCGCGGCGATGCGGCACGAGCGGGTCGCCCTGGTGCACATCGACGAGGTCCAGAACATCACGGACGAGCGGACGCTGTCCCAGCTGCTGATCGCGCTCGGTGACGCGATCACGCACGAGGAGGAGGTCGCCGTCCCGGGCGGTGCCCGTGTCCGCCGGTCCCTGCCGATCGCCGTGTACCTCACCGGCCTGCCGGACTTCGAGGACCGGGCCGGCGCCCACAAGGGCGCGACCTTCGCGCGGCGCTTCCGCACCACGGTCCTGACCGCGATCGACGACGACGACATCCGCGCCGCGCTGCAGGACTTCGTCGTGCCGGGCTGGGAGGTCGCGGACGGCTCCGGCCGCACCCGTCGGATCCGCATGGAGCAGGACGCCGCCGCGGCGATCGTGGACCTGTGCCGCGGCGAGCCGTTCCTCTTCCAACTGGCGGGGGAGCGCGCGTGGTACGCGGGATCCGGTCCGACGATCACCCGGGACGAGGTGCGCGCGGGCTGGCGCGGGGCGGAGCGCGAGGCGGCCGCGCACGTCGAGCGGATCCTCGAGCGGCTGCCCCCGCGGGAGCGCGCCTTCATCGAGGCGATGGCCGCGCTGCCCGCCGAGGAGCGCACGCTCACCCGCATCGCGAAGGAGATGGGCCGGTCGAGGGCGGCGGAGGTCGGCACCACGGCGCAGCGCCTCGACACCGTGCGCGGCATCATCGACCGGGGCACGGCCTACGGCTTCCGGCACCGGGCCATCGAGGCGCACCTCACCAGCGCCTGGCCGCGGATCGGGTGAGACATCAGTCCGGGAACCACCCGCTGAGCGCCACCACCTCCGCCGCCACGTCCGCGACGGTCCGGCCGTCGGTCGCCACGCGGTGCACCGCATCCGCCGCCTCCGCCTCGAGCCGCGGCGCCGCGGCCGCGCTCCGGGCGATCGACTCCGCCAGCCCGGATCCGATCTCACGCCCCGCCAGCCGCGAGGCCGCCGTCGCGTCGTCGGCCGTGAGCAGCACGCCGACCGCATCCACCTCGCCGCCGAGCGCGGCCGTGAGCCCCGGCAGCTCGAGCACGCTGACGGTGTTCGTGTAGATCACGCGCGTCCAGCCGGCCTCGCGGTAGTTCCGCCACAGGGCGGCGAGGTTCCGCTCGGCCAGCGGGATCCCCCGCTGCCACGGCTCCGGGTGCGCCTGGTCGAGCCCGTCGCCCTCGATGAGCGCGTGCGCGACGTCCGCCGCCGCGAGGATCCGCGACGCCTCCAGCGCCACCGTCGACTTGCCGACGCCCGAGCGCCCGCCGAGGAAGAGCGCCTGCGTGGGGGATCCCGGGTCCATCCGGCCAGGGTCCCATGCGCGTGCGCGGCCGCGGGGCCCGCGTCGCGTTGACACCGCCCCGACGCCCCCGCGAGAATGGATCCGCGTTGCTCTTACAACGTTGTAACGGCTCGGATCCACCCGGCACCCCCGGCGTCGATCGGCCCCGCTCCCGATGAAGTGAAGGACCACTCCATGACCGACGCCCGCCCCGCACCCGACGCCCGCATCGCCATCGACCGCACCTCGGTCGTCGCCCCCGTCAACCGCCGCACCTTCGGCTCGTTCGTCGAGCACCTCGGCCGCTGCGTCTACGACGGGATCTACGAGCCCGGCCACCCCACGGCGAACGCCGACGGCTTCCGCGGCGACGTCGTCGACCTCGTCAAGGAGCTCGGCACGAGCACCATCCGCTACCCCGGCGGCAACTTCGTCTCCGGCTACCGCTGGGAGGACGGCGTCGGCCCGCGCGCCGAGCGCCCGAAGCGCCTCGACCTCGCCTGGCACTCGCTCGAGACCAACGAGGTGGGCCTCGACGAGTTCGCCCGCTGGTGCGAGCTCACCGGCAGCGAGCTGATGATGGCCGTCAACCTCGGCACGCGCGGCGTGCTCGAGGCCCTCGACATCCTCGAGTACGCGAACCACCCCTCCGGCACCGCGCTCTCCGACCTGCGCATCGCCAACGGATCGCCCGAGCCGCACAACGTCAAGATGTGGTGCCTCGGCAACGAGATGGACGGCGACTGGCAGGTCGGCAACATGACCGCCGAGGACTACGGCACGCTCGCCGGCCGCACCGCCCGCGCCATGAAGATGGTCGACCCGACGCTCGAGCTCGTCGCGTGCGGCAGCAGCGGATCCGGCATGGCCACGTTCGGCGAGTGGGAGCGGATCGTGCTGGAGAAGACCTACGACTCGGTCGACTTCATCTCCGCCCACGCCTACTACCAGGAGCGCAAGGGCGACCTCGGCAGCTTCCTCGCCTCGTCGCTCGACATGGAGTACTTCATCGCGACGGTCGTCTCCACGGCCGACCACGTGAAGCACCGCCTGAAGAGCGACAAGACGGTCAACATCTCGTTCGACGAGTGGAACGTCTGGTACCTCGACGAGCACCAGGAGTCGGGCGTCATCACCGAGGGCTGGCCCTACGCGCCGCACCTGCTCGAGGACGTCTACTCGGTCGCCGACGCGGTCGTGCTCGGCAACCTCATGATCACGCTGCTCAAGCACAGCGACCGCGTCACGTCGGCCAGCCTCGCGCAGCTCGTGAACGTGATCGCGCCGATCATGACGGAGACCGGCGGCGGCGCCTGGCGCCAGACCACGTTCTTCCCGTTCTCGGTCACGAGCCGGCTCGCGCAGGGCGAGGTGCTGCGTCCGCGCATCGACGTGGGCACGTACGAGACCGAGGTGCACGGCACCGCGCCGCTCGTCGACTCCGTCGCGACCTTCGACGAGGCCACCGGCCGCGCCGCGGTCTTCCTCGTGAACCGCAGCCTGTCGGACGCGCTCACGATCGAGGTCGACGTCGCCGGCCTCGCCGTCTCCGAGGTGCTGGAGGCGGTCGGGATCCACGACGAGGACGTCTACGCGAAGAACACCTTCGAGGACCGCGAGCGCGTGGGCCTCACGCCGAACGCCTCGGCATCGCTGACGGACGGCACCCTCACGATCACGCTGCCGCCCGTGTCGTGGACGGCCGTGTCGCTCGGCTAGTCGCTCCCGCTCCACCACGCGCCCGTCGCGCCGCACCCGCGGCCGGCGGGCGTCGTGCGTGGGGCGCGGTCCGGACGGTCGGGAGCGGCCGGCTCCGCGCCGAGCCGGACCTCCAGCTCCTCGTCGGAGGATGGGCGCATGACCCCGCACGCGACCGCCCCCGCCATCCGCCTCGTCGAGCTGCAGGAGGGGGATCGCGCCGCCTGGATCGATCGCCTCCGGACCGCGTTCGCCGCGGGCGTGCGCGACGCCGGGCTCCAGCCGGGCGACGAGGAGATCCCGGGCGTCGAGGACACGCGGGAGGTCCTCGAGGAGCCGGGGACGGAGGCCCTCCAGGTCGTGCTCGACGGCGACGTCATCGGCGGAGCCGCGGTCACCGCCGAGCGGGAGGGCCGTCGCGGCCTCGAGCTGTTCTTCATCGACGCCGGCCACCACGGCGGCGGGATCGGCGTGGCCGCCTGGCGTGCCATCGAGGCCCGCTATCCGGACACGGCGACCTGGGAGACCGAGACGCCGTACTTCGAGCAGCGCAACATCCACTTCTACGTCAACCGCTGCGGCTTCCACATCGTCGAGTTCTTCCACCCCGGGCATCGCCCCGAGCGCGGCGGCGCGGCCGACCATCCCGGCCCGGACCGCATGTTCCGGTTCGAGAAGGCGATGCCGACGCCCGCTCGGGCGGGATGACGCGCGATCCCGCGCACACCCGGATGCGCGCCTAGGCGGAGACGGTGACGCTCCAGGTGACGCCGAAGCGGTCGGTGAGCATCCCGAAGCCCGCGCTCCACGCGGAAGCGGCCAGCGGCTCGACGATCACGGCGTCGACCGCCAGCGCGTCCCAGCGGCCCTGGAGCTCGTCGAGGGTGGCGGCCGAGATGGACACGAAGAGCGCCTGGTCGGTGATCGTGACGCCCTCCTCGCGACGCGTCGAGCCACCGCCCGCGATCAAGCTCTCGGTCCGGCCGGGGATGTCGTAGCCCATCAGCCGGAAGCCGTCCTCCGCGGCGACGAGGCCGAAGACGACCTTGTCGGCGCCGGGGACGTCGGCCGGCATGCCGAGGTCCGCGTAGGTGGTGATCACGGCGTGGCCGCCGAACACGGACCCGTAGAACTCGAGCGCCTGGCGCGCGTCGCCGCGGAAGTTGAGGTGGGTGGTCGTCTGGATGGACATGTTCGCTCCTTGGGTGGATGGGCCCGATCGGCCCGATGGATCCACCCTCCCGTCCGTGTAGGTCTGTTCCTGTCCTAGACCGGATCTAATCTGGGCGCATGACGACGACCTCCCGGCTGCTCGACCTGCTGTCGCTGCTGCAGACCCGCCGGGACTGGCCGGGATCGGTCCTGGCATCGCGTCTGGAGATCAGCGACCGCACGGTCCGCCGGGACATCGACCGCCTGCGGGAGATGGGCTACAGCATCCAGGCGACCATGGGCCCGGTCGGCGGGTACCGCCTCGACGCCGGCAGCGAGCTCCCGCCGCTCCTCTTCGACGACGACCAGGCCGTCGCCGTGGCCGTCGCGCTGCAGGCGTCCCCCGCCGTCGGCGCGGGGATCCACGAGGCCGCGGCCCGCGCCCTCGGCACCATCCGCCAGGTGATGCCGTCGCGGCTGCGGCACCGGCTCGACGCCCTCGAGGTCACCGCGATCGGCCGCGCCGGTGACGCCGCGCCGGTCGACGTCTCCCTCGACGTTCTCGTCACGCTCGCGAACGCCATCCGCGACCGGGAGACCCTCCGCTTCGACTACGCGGCCCGCGATGGCGGCGTCGACGCTGCCGGCGCCGACGGGCAGCCGCTCCTCCCGCCCCGCCGCGTGGAGCCGCACCACCTGGTCGCCTCCCACGGGCGGTGGTACCTCGTGGGATGGGATCTCGATCGCGAGGACTGGCGCGTCCACCGCATCGACCGCATCCGACCGCGCACGCCCAACGGCCCGCGCTTCACCCCGCGCACCGTGCCCGGCGGCGACGTCGCCGCGTTCGTCTCCGCCCGCTTCACGGGATCCAACGTCGATGCGTGGCCGTGTCGCGGCACCGTCCTCCTGCACGTCCCCGCCCGCGACGTCCTCCCCTTCGCCGGGGACGGGACGGTCACCGCCGTGGACGAGCGCAGCTGCACGCTGGAGGCGGGCTCGTGGTCCTGGGGAGCGCTCGCCGCGTCCTTCGGGAGGTTCGAGGTGCCGATGGAGGTCGTAGATCCTCCCGAGCTCGCCTCCGCGTTCGCGACGCTCGCGGAGCGGTTCGCGCGGACGAGCGAGAGCGGCCCGGCGCGCGTCGACTGATCGCGCGGCGGCCCCGTCGGTCGACGGTGCCGGGATCCGGTCCCGGTCAGCCGGAGAGGTTCTCGACCGGCTTGTCCTCCTCGTCGGTGCCCGTCTCGGTGTCAGCGTCCGAAGGCGGCGGATGCGGGGCAGTCGAAGGGGTCGCCGCCGGCGGAGAGGCCGACGCGGTTGAGGTAGGCGACGACGATGCCGTAGGAGGCTAGGAGGGTGGTCTCGGTGTACGGGATGTTGTGGGTCGCGCAGTACTCCTTCGCGATGACCTGGGCCTTCTTGAGCGCGGGGCGGGGCATGTTGGGGAAGAGGTGGTGCTCGATCTGGTAGTTGAGGCCGCCCATGTAGATGTCGGTGAGCCAGGTGCTCTTGATGTTGCGGCTGGTGAGGACCTGGCGGCGGAGGAAGTCGACCTTGGAGTCCTTGGGCAGCACGGGCATGCCCTTGTGGTTGGGGGCGAACGAGGCGCCCATGTACACGCCGAAGACGGCGAGCTGGACGCCGACGAAGGCGAAGGCCATGCCGAGGGGGAGGAAGAAGAACACGACGGCGAGGTAGGCGATGATGCGGGTGGAGAGCATCGAGATCTCGAGCCAGCGCTTGTCGACCTTGCCCCGGCCGAAGACCGTGCGCATCGACGTGACGTGCAGGTTCAGCCCCTCGAGCGTCAGCAGGGGGAAGAAGAGCCAGCCCTGTCGGCGGATGATCGCGCCGGCGAACCCGCGGGCGCCCTTCGCGTCCTCCGGGCGGAACACCAGCACGCCGGGCGCGATGTCGGGGTCCTTCGCGACCACGTTCGGGTTCGCGTGGTGGCGCGAGTGCTTCGTCATCCACCACGAGTAGCTGATGCCGACGAAGAGGTTCGCGAGCGTGCGGCCCGCGACGTCGTTGGCCCTGCCCGAGGTGAACACCTGGCGGTGCGACGCCTCGTGCGCGAGGAAGGCGAACTGCGTGAAGACGATGCCGAGCCCGGCGGCGATGAGCAGCTGGAACCAGCTGTCGCCGAGGAGCACGAACGCCGCGCCGAGGCCGGCCAGCGCGACCGTGATGGCCGCGAACGCGACCACGTAGAAGCCGAGCCGGCGCTCGAGCAGCCCGGCGTCGCGGACGGCGTGCAGGAGGCCCGAGTACTCGGTGGTGGGGTTCGCCCCGCCGCCGCGTCTCGCCCGGGTGAGGATCACGCGGGGTGCGGGGGTCTGGATCTCGGTGCTCATGACGTTCTCGCTCGTCTCGGATGGCTGTCGGTCGGGGGAACCGGGGTCCGGGGCACCTGGTCCAGTTCTACTCCGGTTCGTCGCCGCGCCCTCGTCGAGGGCGGGGGCGCGACCGTCTTCCCAGGTGGGGTGCAGGTCCGGTCGGCCACGCGGCTCCGCCGCCCGGCGGCTCAGCCGCGCGGATCCGCGCGCAGCAGCGCCATGACGATCACGTCGACCGGCTCGTCGTCGAAGCGGAAGGCGCCGCGGAGGCGGCCCTCCTCGACGAACCCGGCGCGCTCGTAGACGCGGCGGGCGCGGGGGTTGAAGTCCATGACCTCCAGGGAGATCCGCTCGAGGGCGGTCACGGCGAACGCGTGGTCGACGAGCAGGCGGACGGCCTCCGAGCCGAGGCCGCGGTCGCGGCCGGCGGGGCCGATGAGGATGCGGAGGTTCGCGCTGCGGTCCTCGGGGCTCCAGTCGTTGATCACGGCCTCGCCCACGCACGCGTCGGTCGCGCGGTCGACGAGGGCGAGGTCGAGGCGGTCGGTCTGCGCGGCGCGCGTCGCGTACCAGGTGCGCGTGCGGTCGTCGAGCTCAGGGCGCGCGGACATCTCGGCGACCTCGGCGGCGGAGTGGGCGGATCCGGTGAGGCGGATGACGTCGGGGTCGGCGAGCACCGGCCCCATCGCGTCGACGTCCGCCGGGGAGAAGGGGCGGAGGACCACGCGCTCGCCCTCGAGGTGCGGGACGTCGGGGAACAGGCGGGGCTCGGCGGTCATGGATCCATCGTGCCGTGGTGACGCGCGGCCGTCAGCGGCCGTCGCGGCTCCGGTAGAGCGTCATGAGCGTCGCGGAGATGCGGCCGCCGGGGCCGAGCCGGTGGCCGTTCGCCTCGAGCCAGGCGCGGGCGGCGGCGCGCTCGCCGGTCGGGGCGGCACCGGCGGGGGCGGCGGGACCGGAGGCGGCGGTGCGCGCGGGCTCGTCGCGGATCGGCGTGATCGTCACGGTCGTGCGCCGGCCGGCGGCGACGTAGGGCGCGAGCGCGGCGCGCAGGGCCCGGGCTCCCGCGGGGTCGAGGTCGATCTCGTGGATGGTCCCGTCGAGGCCGAAGCGCACCGCCTCGGTCGCGTCGTCCCGCGGTCCCACGTGCTCGGCCATGCCGTCTCCCTCGTCCTCGTCCCCCTCCGGCAGCCTAGGTCGCCCCACCGACGCGCTCGTGCGCTAGATGAGAACGGTTCTCTTCTAGGCTGGGGGCATGGATCCCCACGCGAACGCCCCGCGCCCCGTCGTCCGCGGCGGGCTGGCCGTGACCCTCGTCTCCGCGAGCGACCTCCGCTCCGCCTCGCGCGTCGCGGCCGCCGCCGTCGGCGCCTCCGAGGCCGAGCCGCCCGCCGTGGTCGAGGCGCCGGACGGCGACAGCGGCGACCTCGGCGCGGACATCGCCGACGGCCTCATCGCGGACGCGGACGACGGGCGCACCGGGCTCGCGGTCGTCGCGCTGGAGCCGGCCGCGGATCCGCTCGAGGTCGCGCTGGTGCTGGAGCACGTGGTCGAGGCGCGGCACCCCGGGGCGACGCCCATCGGGATCCTCGACGTGGTCGCCGTCGCGTCCGTGGCGGAGATCCGCGACGTGCTGCTCGAGCCGCGCGACGACGCCGGCACGTCGCTCGACGACGCCGAGCGGCTGGCCGGGCGCCTCGAGTGCGCGAGCGTCGTGGTGCTCGACGGGTGGGATCCGGCCTGGTCGTCGCCGGACGCGCGTCACGTCGTCGCCCTGCTCGCGCTCCTCGCCCCGGCCGCGCGCGTCGTGCCGGTCGGGGACCGGGCGTCGCTCGCGTCCGCGCCGCTGCGGATCGGCCGGCAGCGCGCCCGGCGCCTCGCCGCGGGGATGGGCTGGCAGCAGGCTCTGGCCGGCGTCATGCCGGCCGCGTCGGTGTCGTCGCTCGCGTCGTCGGAGGGGCTGGGCGTGCACGTCTTCCGCGACCCGCGGCCGTTCCACCCGGCGCGGCTGCACGCGGCCGTCGCGCGCGAGCTCGTACCCGGGCCGGTCGGCCGGATCGTGCGCTCCCGCGGCCTCGCGCGCCTCGCGTCCCGGCCGGCGACGGTGGGCTCGTGGGCGACCGCGGGCGACGTGCTGCGGCTCGACCCGACGGCCATGGCCAGCTGGGATCCGGAGTCGCCGGCCGGCCAGGAGATCGCGTTCGTGGGGGAGCGGCTCGACGGGTCGCTGCTCGACGAGATCCTCGGCGCCTGCCTCCTCGAGCCCGGCGAGCTCGTGGCGGGACCGGACGCCTGGCACGGCTACGCGGATCCGTTCCCCGCCTGGGACACCGAGCACCGGCACTGAGGCGGGCGCGGCTCAGGCCGCGTCCGGGACCACCCGGCCGTCCTCGAGCCGGACGACGCGGTCGGCGCAGGCCAGCACGGCCGGGTCGTGCGAGACGCACGCGACGGACACGCCGCGGTCGGCCTCCGAGCGGAGGATCGCGCGGATCCGCTCGCCGCTGGCCGCGTCGAGCCCCGTGGTCGGCTCGTCGAGGAGCAGCAGTCGGGCGCCGCGGGCGAGTCCCTGCGCGAGGAGCGTGCGCTGGCGCTGCCCGCCGGAGAGCGCGCCGAGGGGCTGCGCCGCGAGGGACGCGACGCCGAGGCGGTCCATGGCGTCGTCGACCGCGGCGCGGGCGTCCGCGTCGAGGCGGCGCCAGCGGCCGGAGCGGCCCCACGCGCCGACGGTCACGACGTCGCGCACGGTGACGGGCAGGTGGTCGGGCACGGCGGCGCGCTGCGGCACGAAGGCCGCGTCGGCGACCGCGGTGCGCGTGCCGGAGGTCGGGATCCGGGTGCCCGCGACGACCTCCAGGAGCGTCGACTTGCCGGCGCCGTTCGGCCCGGCGATCACCGTGAGGGTGCCGGGATCCAGGCGCAGGTCGACGCCGTCGAGGGCGCGTCGGTCGCCGAACGCCACGTGCACGGCGAGGAGGACCGCGGCGGGATCACGGGGCGGCGGAGAGAGCATGAGCCCAATCCTACGCATTTGATAAGCGTTCTCATTCTCGGCTACGGTCGGGGATCGTGCCCTCCATCACCTCCGGGATCCTCGAGCCGTTCGCCCTCGACTTCCTCCAGCGCGCCCTCGTCGGCGGGGCGCTCGTCGCGATCCTCTGCGGCGTCGTGGGCACCTGGGTCGTCATCCGCGGCATGGCGTTCCTCGGCGAGGCGCTCGCCCACGGCATGCTGCCCGGCGTCGCGCTGGCGACCGTGCTCGGGCTGCCCGTGCTCGTCGGCGGGGCGCTGAGCGCCGTCGCGATGAGCCTCGGGATCGCGGCCCTGCAGCGCCGCGGCCGGCTCTCCTACGACACGAGCATCGGCATGCTCTTCGTCGCGATGCTCGCGCTCGGCGTCGTCGTGATCTCGCACTCGGGCAGCTTCGCCACCGACGCCACGTCCATCCTCTTCGGCGACATCCTCGCCATCACGTCCGTCGACGTGGCGCTGCTCGCCGGCGCGGTCGTCGTGGGGCTCGGCGTCGCGTGGGCGTTCCACCGGCCGCTCGTGGCGCTCGCACTGGATCCCCGCATCGCCGCCGTGCTGCGCCTCGGCCCCCGCTCGGCGCAGGCCGCGCTCGTGGGGCTCGTGACCCTCGCGGTCGTCGCGTCGTACCAGGCCGTCGGATCCCTGCTGGTCGTCGGCCTGCTGCTCGCGCCCGCCGTGGCCGCCGGGCACTGGACCACGCGGATCCCGACCCGGATGGCGCTCGCCGCGGCGCTCGGCATCGCGTCCGTGTTCGTCGGGCTCCTCGTGTCGTGGCACGCGGCGACCGCGGCGGGCGCGTCCGTAGCGGCCACCGCGATCGCGGTCGCGGTGCTCTCCGGCGCGGCTCACGCCGGGCTCTCCGCGCTGCGGTCGCGACGGCCGGGGCCGGATCGCGACGATGACGCGTCCCGCGAGCGCGACCGCGAGCGCCCCGCCGCCGACGCGCCCGCCCGCCCCCGCACCGCATCCGGCGTGCCCGCCGCCTGACCTCCGCGACGGACACCCGTCGCGATCCCACCCCCGCCCCACCCCGACGAGAGGACCCCGTGCGCTCCCGCATCCCCGCCATCCCCCTGCTGGCCGGCCTCGCGCTCGCCCTGACCGCGTGCGCCACCGGCCCCGCGGCCGAGACGACCGAGGATCCCGCCGCCTCCGACGAGCAGGGCGAGGGCCACGGCGCCGTCGCGGGCGCCGCCGAGCTCTCCGAGCCGCGCCTCGGCCTCACCTCGATCGACCCGGCCGGCGCCGTCTCCCACCTCGACCTCCTCGACGAGTCGGTCGCCGACCTCGGTCGCATCGGGGCCCCGACGGCCGTGGACACCGACGGCCGCTACCTCTTCGCGCAGACCGACGCGGGCGTCGAGGTCGTCGACAGTGGCGTCTGGACCTGGGACCACGTCGACCACTTCCACTACTACCGGGCGGATCCGCGCCTCCTCGGCGCCATCGAGGGCGGCGGCACCGCGACGGTCGCGACCACCAACCTCTCCACCACGGGCGGCACGGGCCTCTTCTTCCCCGACTCGGGCGAGGCCGTGCTGCTCGACACCGAGGCGCTCTCGAAGGGCGAGATCACCGAGCGGTTCCGCCTCGACGGCGAGCCCGGGCCCGGCATGGTCGTGCCCGTCGGATCCCTCGCGCTCGTGACCGAGGGCACGGGCGCCGACGCGGCGGTGGCCGGCTACACGGCCGACGGCGAGCGCACCGGCCTCGTCGAGGCGTGCCCGGATCCGGCCGGCACCATCACGACGCGCGTCGGCGCGGTCATCGGCTGCGGCGACGGCGCCCTGCTCGCCTCCCTCGACGGCAACGAGCTGAGCGTGGAGCGGATCCCGTACCCCGACGGCACGACCGCCCCCGCCGCCACGTCCTTCGACAACCGCGAGGGTCGCCCGACGGTCGCCGCCCTCGCCGGCGACCAGGGCGTCTGGCTGCTCGACACCCGCGAGCGCTCCTGGCAGCTGCTCCCGGCGCCCGCGCCGCTCGTGCACGTCACCGCGGTCGACGACGCCGACGAGCACCTGCTCGCGCTCACCCGCGACGGCCGCGTGCTCGTGCTCTCCGCGGAGGACGGCGCGGTGCTCTCCGACACCGGTCCGCTCGTCGCCGACTCGGTCGCCGCCGGCCGGATCCCCACCCTCGTCGCCGACCAGCAGCGCGCCTACCTCGCGGGCCCGGTCGAGCGCCGGCTGCACGAGATCGACTTCGCCGACGGCGCCCGCGTCTCGCGCACCTTCGACACCCCGACCGAGCCCGCCTTCACGGCGGAGACCGGCCGATGAGCGCCCGTCGGATCGGCACCGCGTTCGCGGGCGCCGTCGCCGCCGCCGCGACCGCCCTCGCCCTCACCGGCTGCGCCACCGCGGGCGACGACCGGCCGACCGTGTACGTCTCCACCAACATCCTCGGCGACGTCGTGGAGGAGCTCGTGGGCGACGAGGCGCAGGTCGTCACGCTCATGAAGCCCAACGCGGATCCGCACTCGTTCGAGATCTCCGCGCAGGAGGCCGCACGACTCCGCGCGGCGGACCTCGTGGTCTCCAACGGCCTCGGCCTCGAGGAGGGGCTGCAGCAGCACCTCGACGCGGCGGCCGCCGACGACGTGCCGCAGTTCGTCGCGGGCGACGCCATCGAGGTCCTCGACTACGCCGAGGGCGACGCGGAGGGCTCGCCGGACTCGCACCTCTGGACGGACCCCGCGCGCATGGTCGACGTCGTCGACGCGCTCGAGCCCGTGCTCGCGGGCCTCGACGGCGTGGATCCGGCCGCGATCGCCGCCTCCACGGCCGCCTACCGCGGCGAGCTGGAGGCGCTCGACGCCGAGATGACGGCCGCGTTCGCCGCGATCCCCGCCGAGCGCCGCGCCCTCGTCACCAACCACCACGTGTTCGGGTACCTCGCCGACCGCTTCGGCTTCGACGTCGTCGGCGCCGTGATCCCCGGCGGCACCACCCTCGCCGCGCCCTCCGCCAGCGACCTCGCCGACCTCGTGTCGGCTGTCGAGGAGACCGGCGTCCCCACGATCTTCGCGGAGTCCTCCTCGCCCGACCGCCTCGTGCAGGCGCTCGCGAGCGAGGCCGGCATCCGCGTGGAGGTGGTCGAGCTGTTCACGGAGTCCCTCACCGGGCCCGAGGGCGGCGCCCCCGACTACCTCTCCATGATGCGCGTCAACACGCAGCGCATCGCCACCGGGCTCTCCCCCTGAGCGCCCGCGATCCATCCCACACAGAAGGAACCACCATGCGCACCCCCCGCCTCCGACGGACCGGCATCGCCGCCGTCACCCTGGGCCTCGCCGCGACGCTCGCGGCCTGCTCCACCCCGGCTCCCGAGGGCTCCCCGTCCTCCGACGGCCAGGCCGGATCCGGCGAGGCAGCCGGATCCCGCGTCGCCGTCGCGTACGAGGGCGGCATCCTCGTCCTCGACGGGAAGACGCTCGACACGGTCGCCGACCTCGACTCCGAGGAGTTCACCCGCCTCAACCCCGCGGGTGACGACCGGCACGTCATGGTCACGATGAGCGAGGGCTTCCAGGTGCTCGACACGGCGGCCGGCAGCGCCGACCAGGCGGAGCTCACCGACACCGTGTTCCCCGCGGACACCCCCGGCCACGTCGTCCGCCACGCGGGCAAGACGATCCTCTACGCCGACGGCACGAGCGACACGACGGTCTTCGACACCGCCGAGCTCGCGTCCACGGAGGGCACGCCCGAGACCGAGACGATCCCGGGCGTCGAGGCGCACCACGGGGTCTCGATCGTGCTCGAGGACGGCACCTTCCTCACCACGGTCGGCAACGCGGACGGCCGCAACGGCATCGAGGTCAAGGACGCGTCCGGCGCGGTCGTCGCGCAGAGCGACCAGTGCCCCGGCGTGCACGGCGAGGGCACCGCGGCCGGCGAGGCCGTCGTCTTCGGCTGCGAGGACGGCGCGATCCTGTACTCGGACGGCGAGATCACCAAGCTCACCGCGCCCGACCAGCCGTACGGTCGCATGGGCAACGCCTACGTGAGCGAGACCAGCCCGATCGTCGTGGGCGACTACAAGTCCGACCCGGACGCCGAGGGCTACCTGCTCGAGGCCGTCACGCTGATCGACACCGAGGCGAAGACCCTCCGCGTCGTCGACCTGCCCGAGGGCGTCGGCTACACCTTCCGCGACGTCGCGCGCGGCCCGGACGACAAGGCGTACATCCTCGGATCCGACGGCGCGATCCACGTGCTCGACCCCGCGACGGGCGAGCTGACCGACTCCTTCCCCGTCGTCGAGCCGTGGGAGAGCCCGGTCGAGTGGCAAGACCCGCACCCCGTGATCGTCGTCGCCGACGGCGTCGGGTACGTCACGGAGCCGGCGTCGAAGCAGGTCCACGCGGTCGACCTCACGACGGGCGAGGTGCTCTCGAGCACGACCCTCGAGGTCACGCCGAACGAGATGGCGGTCGCCGCGGGCTGATCCGCAGCGGCAGGCGCGGGGCGCGGGGCGGATGCTCCGCGCCCCGCGTCGTCGTGGCGCCCGCCCCCGTCGGGCGCTCCGGCGGCGGCCGCTGTGGAGGATCCACCGCGGGCCGGCGCCGTCGCGTGGGAAGGTCCTGGCTCCTGCTCCGCGGCGCGCGTCGCCGTCCTCCGCCGGGATCCCCACCCGCCCCGACGCCCGCCCCCGCGGTGCCGACCCGGAGGAGCGCCGCCCGCATGACGACCGTGACCGGAGCGCCCCGCGCCGCGCGCATCCTCTTCTCGTTCGCCCGCGGCCGCGGCCATCTCGACCCCCTGATGCCCCTCGCCCGCGCGGCTGCGGCGGCGGGCCACGAGACGGCCCTCTGCGGAGCGCGGTCCGTCGTGCTCGACCAGACCGGCTTCGACCACCTCCACCCGCGCGAGGTGTCGACCATGCCGTCGACCGCGCAGCGGACCTGGCGGGAGGACGGCACCGGCGTCTTGACCCCCGTCTCCTCGTCCGGGCTCCTGCGGAACGTCGCGTCGTACTTCCTCGGCGACAGCGCGCGCGAGGCACGCGCCGCCGTCCTCGGGATCGCCGCGGCGTGGTCGGCCGACGTCGTCGTCTGCGACGGGCAGGACTTCGGGGCCATGGTCGCGGCGGAGCGCCTCGGCATCCCGTGCGTCGTCGTCGAGGTGTTCGCGACCGCGCCCGACGCGTGGATCGAGCGGATCCGCGCCCCCATGCAGGACTTCCGGGCCGAGGTGGACCTCGCGCCCGACCCGGAGCTGCACGGCATCCAGGGCCAGCTCTCCGTGATCCCGTTCCCCGCGTCGTTCCGCGCCCTCCGCGAGCGCCGCGCGCCCGTCACGCGGATGCGGTCCGAGGCACCGCAGCCCGACCGCGACCACCCTGCCGTCGCCTGGCTCGCGGCGGGCGGCGAAGAGCACCGCGTCTACGCGACGCTCGGCACCGTCTTCAACCGGGCGTCGGGCGACCTGCTCCCGCGCATCATCCGGGCGCTCGGGTCGCTCCCCGTGCGCGCCCTCGTCACTACCGGTCCCGACATCGACACGGCCGGGTTCCCCGCGCCCGGCCCGCGCGTGCGCCTCGAGCCGTACGTGCCGCAGGGCGGCGTGCTCGACGTGGTCGACCTCGTGGTGGCGCACGGCGGATCCGGCACCATGACGCAGTCCCTCGCGCACGGCGTGCCCCTGCTCGTGCTGCCGCTCGGGGCCGATCAGCTGCCCAACGGCGAGCGGGTGCGGGACCTGGGCGCGGGGACGATGATCGACGCGCGGGCGACGTCGGACGAGATCGCGGCGCGGATCCGGGTCGTGCTCGCGGATCCGTCCCCGCGCGCGGGCGCCGCGGCCGTGGCCGAGGAGATGCGCGCCCTGCCGTCGCCCGCGGACGTGGTGCGGCGGATCGAGGCGCTCGTGCGCTGACGCAGCCAGCGCCGCCTCCGGAGAGGGGACGGCGCCGGCGGCGTGCACCGCGATCAGGCGCGGCATGCACGACCGCCTTGCCGATCCCGCAAGGATCCGTGCGCCGCGCGACAGAGCCCGCGAGACTCGACGCATGGACATCACACAGCGCATCGAAGGCCAGCAGGAGTGGGACGCGGTCGTCATCGGCGGCGGCGTCGCGGGATCGAGCGCCGCGCTCATGCTGGCGCGCGCTCGGCGGAGCGTGCTCGTCGTGGATGCGGGCCAGCCGCGCAACGCGGTCGCCGCGCACATGCACGGTGTGCTCGGCCACGACGGGAAGCCGCCGCGGCAGCTCGTCGCCGAGGGGCGGCGCGAGATCGAGGGCTACGGCGGCGTCGTGCTCGACGGGCGGGTCGAGGGGATCGAGGCGGTCGAGGCGGTCGAGGCGGTCGAGGATCCCGCCGGCCCGCGCTTCCGCGTGAGCCTCGACGGCGGCGCCGAGGTGCGCGCCCGCCGCGTGATCCTCGCGACCGGCCTCGCCGACGTCCTGCCCGAGGTCCCCGGCCTCGCCGCGCACTGGGGCGCGGGCGTCGTCGTCTGCCCCTACTGCGACGGATACGAGGTGCGCGACCGCCGCATCGGCGTGCTCGCCACCGGACCCGGCAGCCTCCACCACGTGCAGATGCTGCGCCAGTGGTCGTCCGACATCACGTTCCTCGTCGCGGGCGGCACGGCTGACGGCGCCCCGCTGGCGATCGACGACGCGACGCGCGCCGGGATCGACGCCCGCGGGATCCGCGTGGAGGAGGCGGCGGTCGTCCGCGTGCTCGGCGAGCGCGGCGCGCTGGAGGGCGTGGAGCTCGCCGACGGCCGGATCCTCCCGCTCGACTCGCTCTTCGCCATGCCGGGCGTCGCGCCCCGCGACGCGTTCGCCCGCGCGCTCGGCGCCGCGACCGAGGACACCCCGTGGGGTCCGTTCGTGACGGCGGATCCCATAGGCCAGACGAGCGTCCCGGGCCTCCTCATCGCGGGCAACGCGTCGAGCGGATCCGCGAACGTGCCGGTGGCCATGGCCGCGGGCACCATGGCGGGCGCGATGGCGAACGCCGGGATGGTGACGGAGGACGTCGCGATCGCGGTGGCCGCCGCGTCCGCCCCCGTCGCCGCCGGCCGGTAGCGGTCCGCGCGTTCCCCGCGTAAACTTGAGTCCACACGACTCAAGTAGAACCGAGAGAGGAACGCAGTGGCCAACATGCAGGGCGCACCCGCCACCGACGAGAACGCGAAGACCGCGCTCGAGCAGTACGGGGTGAACCTGACCGAGATCGCGAAGAGCGGCAAGCTCGACCCGGTCATCGGACGCGACGCGGAGATCCGGCGCATCAGCCAGGTGCTCACGCGGCGCACCAAGAACAACCCGGTGCTCATCGGCGAGCCCGGCGTCGGCAAGACCGCGGTGGTCGAGGGCCTCGCCCAGCGCATCGTCGCGGGCGACGTGGCCGACTCGCTCAAGGGCAAGCAGCTCGTCTCGCTCGACCTCGCGGCGCTCGTGGCGGGTGCCAAGTACCGCGGCGAGTTCGAGGAGCGGCTGAAGGCGGTGCTCAAGGAGATCGACGACGCCGACGGCGAGGTCATCACGTTCGTCGACGAGCTGCACACGCTCATGGGCGCGGGCGGCGGCGAGGGATCCGTCGCGGCGTCCAACATGCTGAAGCCCATGCTCGCGCGCGGCGAGCTCCGCCTCATCGGCGCCACCACGCTCGACGAGTACCGCCAGTACGTCGAGAAGGACGCCGCGCTCGAGCGCCGCTTCCAGCAGGTCTACGTCGGCGAGCCGAGCGTCGAGGACACCGTCGCGATCCTCCGTGGGCTCAAGGGCCGCTACGAGGCGCACCACCAGGTGCCCATCACGGACGCGGCGCTCGTCGCGGCCGCGTCGCTCTCGAACCGCTACATCCCGGCCCGCCAGCTGCCCGACAAGGCCATCGACCTCATCGACGAGGCCGCGTCGCGGCTGCGGATGGAGATCGACTCGTCGCCCGTCGAGATCGACGAGCTGCGGCGCGCGGTCGACCGGATGCGCCTCGAGGAGCTCGCCCTCAAGCGCGAGAAGGACGAGGCGTCGAAGGCGCGGCTGGAGAAGCTGCGCGAGGACATCGCCGTCCGCGAGGAGACCCTCGGCGGGCTCCAGCGGAGGTGGGAGGCGGAACGCGCGAGCGTCAACCGCGTCGGCAAGCTGAAGGACGAGCTGAACGAGCTGCGGATCCGCGCCGAGCGGGCCCAGCGCGAGGGCAACCTGGAGAAGGCGTCGCGCCTGCTCTACGGCGAGATCCCCGTGATCGAGCGCGAGGTCGCGCAGGCCGAGGCCGCCGAGTCGGTGCCGTCGGCCGAGGAGCGGCTCGTGAACGAGCAGGTCACGGCTGAGGACATCGCGGCGGTCGTGGCGGCCTGGACGGGGATCCCCGTCGGCCGGCTGCTCCAGGGCGAGACCGAGAAGCTGCTGCACCTCGAGCAGGAGCTCGGCAAGCGGCTCATCGGGCAGAAGCAGGCCGTGCGGGCCGTCGCGGACGCGGTGCGCCGCACGCGGGCCGGCATCTCGGATCCCGACCGGCCCACCGGGTCCTTCCTCTTCCTCGGCCCCACGGGCGTCGGCAAGACGGAGCTCGCGAAGGCGCTCGCCGAGTTCCTGTTCGACGACGAGAAGGCGATGGTCCGCATCGACATGAGCGAGTACGGCGAGAAGCACGCCGTCTCGCGTCTCGTCGGAGCTCCTCCCGGCTACGTCGGGTACGAGCAGGGCGGCCAGCTCACCGAGGCCGTGCGGCGCCGTCCGTACTCGGTGGTGCTGCTCGACGAGGTCGAGAAGGCGCACCCCGAGGTGTTCGACGTGCTGCTCCAGGTGCTCGACGACGGCCGGCTCACCGACGGCCAGGGCCGCACGGTCGACTTCCGCAACGTGATCCTCGTGCTCACCAGCAACCTCGGCTCGCAGTTCATCAGCGACGCCACGCTGCCGCTCGACCAGCGCGAGCAGGCCGTGCAGCAGCTCGTGCGCCAGACGTTCAAGCCGGAGTTCGTGAACCGGCTCGATGACATCGTCGTGTTCCAGACGCTGTCGATGGACGACCTCGCGCAGATCGTGGAGCTGTACATCGACCGGCTCGGCGTGCGGCTCTCGGACCGCCGGCTCACGCTCGGCGTCACGCCGGACGCGCGCCGCTGGCTCGCCGAGCGCGGCCACGACCCGCTGTACGGGGCCCGGCCGCTGCGCCGCCTCATGCAGCGCGAGATCGACGACCGCCTGGCGCGCGAGCTGCTCGCGGGCGACGTGCGCGACGGCGATGCGGTGCGGGTCGACCTCGCGCCGGACGGCGACGGCCTCACGGTCAGCCGCGCGTGGAGCGACGAGCCGGGCGACGCGGCCGACCTCTGATCGACGACCGGCCCGTCGCGCGCTCCCGTCCGAGGACGCGCGGCGGGCCGTCGCCGTGCCCGGCGCGGATCAGACCGCCGTCACCCGCAGGATCGCGATCGACTCGGGCAGCATCAGCGGCGCCTGCAGGCCGGAGGCCGCGAGCGCCTGGCCGGTCAGCTCGACGCCGTCCCACCAGGCCGGCGCCGTGAAGCCGGGCTCGGGGGTCCCGACGCGCACGGGCTCCACGCGGTAGCGGCGCGCGGGATCCAGGCCCGGCAGCAGGACGCGGCCGCGCGGCGAGACCTCGGAGCGGCCGATCGACGCGAGGAAGAACAGCGCGGAGTCCGCGGAGGCGGCGACGGCGCCGTGCACCAGCAGGGTCGGGTCGCTCTCGTCGGCGCGGACGACGGTGCCCGTGTGCATCAGCGCGCGCTCCTCCTTGTAGAGGGCGATCCACGCGGCGAGGTCGGCGTTCTCCTCGTCGGTCGCCTGCGCGAGGTCCCACTCGATCCCGAGGTGGCCGTAGAGCGCCGAGCCCGCGCGGAACGCGAGGCGGTGCGCGCGGCCCGTGGTGTGGCTGACGCCCGAGGCGATGTGGGAGCCGAGGAGCTCCGGCGGGAGGAGCTGCATGGTCCAGCGCATCATCTGCTGGCGGTCGAGCGGGTCGATGCAGTCGGAGACCCACACGCGGTCGGTGCGCTCGAGCACGCCGAGGTCGACGCGGGATCCGCCCGACGAGCACGACTCGATCTCGAGGCCGGGGAAGCGCGCGCGCAGCTCGTCCATGAGGCGGTACGCGGCGAGCGTCTGCAGGTGCACGCCCGCCTCGCCGCGCGGGTGGATCCCCGCGTCGACGAGGTCGCGGTTGTGGTCCCACTTGATGTAGGAGATGTCGTGGGCGGTGAGGATCGCGGTCATCCGCTCGAGCACGTACGCGTACGCCTCGGGGATCGCGAGGTCGAGCACCTGCTGGTCGCGGGCGCGCACGGGGAGGCGGCCGCCGGTGGCCATGATCCACTCGGGGTGCGCCCGCGCCAGGTCGGAGTCCTCGTTCACCATCTCGGGCTCGAACCAGAGGCCGAACTCCATGCCGAGGCCCGTGACGTGGTCGACGATCGGGTCGAGCCCGTCGGGCCAGACGTCCTCGTCGACGTACCAGTCGCCGAGCCCCGCGTGGTCGTCGCGACGGTGGCGGAACCAGCCGTCGTCGAGCACGTAGCGCTCGACGCCGAGGGCCGCGGCGCGATCGGCGAGGTCCGTCAGGCGCGCCAGGTCGTGGTCGAAGTACACGGCCTCCCACACGTTGATCGTCATGGGCCGCTCGCGACGCGGGTGGGACTCCCGGGCGCGGAGGAACCGGTGGAAGCGGGCGGCCTGGTCGTCGAGGCCGTGGCCGAACGCGGCGTAGACCCACGGGCTCGCGTACGCCTCGCCCTGCGCGAGCCGCACCTCGCCGGGCAGGAGCAGCTCGCCGCCGCCGATCACCTGGCGGCCGGAGGACAGGCGCTCGGCGTAGTGGCGGTGGTTGCCGCTGAAGGCGACGTGCACGCCGCGCACGTCGCCGTGCCGGAAGCCGAAGCCGGGCGTGCCGACGGAGAGCAGGGTCGCGGCGTCGGGGCCGGTGCGGCCCTTGCGGCCCTCGCGCTCGTGGATCCCGACCACGAGCTCCCGGCGCTGCGGCGTGCGCTCGAGGCCCCAGCGTCCGGCGAAGTCGAGGATCTCGCGGGCCTCGGCCGGCAGCGGCAGCGCGAGCGTGATCCCGCCGACGGAGTAGGTCGTGTCGCCCAGGTTCGTGACCTCGGCGCGCGTGCGGACGAGGCCGGACGGCAGCAGCTCGACGTCCAGGGCGAGGGCGAGGCCGGCGTGCTCGTCGACCGCGTCGACGTGCACGAGCGCGGGGCCGGCGGACGCGGATCCGGGGCGGCCGTCGGCGCCTGCGGGGAGCGGATCCCCGTCGACGGTCGCGGAGGTCACGCGGAACAGCGGCGACCAGTCCGCGCCGTCGCGGTGGCCCTCCAGGCCGGGCTTGCCGGTCCACGACGTGTGCGCCTCCGGGAGGATCGCGAGGCGGACGGGCCGGTCGGCGGTGCTGCCGGCGACGGGTTCGACGGCGGCGAGGGCCAGCGTCGCGAGGTCCGCGGGCACGGTGTCGCCGAGGTCGGCGCCCCAGTGCACGACGGCCGGCAGGCGGCCCTCCGTGAGGTCGAGCACGAGCGAGACGCGGGACGCGCGGAGGTGGAGGAGGGCGGAGGGGACGACGGTGTCGGGCATGCTGCTCCTGCTTCGATGCGGAAGGGGACGGGTCCATCCTCCCGTGCCGAGCGGTCGGCCGCGGGCGCGCGACACGGGCGCGCGCTGCCGCGGGCCGGGCGCGGCCTACCTGTCGAGGTCCTCGAAGCCCGGCACGGACGCGCCGTCCTGGTGCTCGGCGGAGACGCGCGTGCCGGCCTGCGAGGAGCGGGCGCGCACGGTGGCGGCGCGGATCCGGGCGACGAGCTCGGGATCCAGCAGCTCGTCGTCGGAGGGCTCGCCGGCCTCGATGACGATCTGGCTGGCCGGGCCGATGAGGAGCTCGATGCGCTCCACGGATCCGTCATCGACACGCACCGGGATCACCACGGTCGCCGCGGCGGTCCCCTCGCGCGCGAGCGCCTCGGCGTACTCGACGACCGCCGCCGCGACCTCGTCGCCCGTCAGGTACCGCCCGTCGGCGTAGTGGATGATGTGCACCCCTCCAGTGAATGCCCTCCGACCGAGGTCGCCTAGGGGGCTTGACTCGGGCGTGCTCCCATGCTGGGCAGGGGCGGCCGTCGCGCGGGCCCTCGGTACGCTCGGCGGATGACCTACGTCGCTCATCCCGATCGCTACTCGTCCATGCCGTACCGCCGCTCCGGCCGCTCGGGACTCAAGCTCCCCGAGCTGTCCCTCGGCCTCTGGCACAACTTCGGCACCGGCCGCCCGATCGACACCCAGCGCGCCATCGTGCGCCGCGCGTTCGACCTCGGCGTCACGCACTTCGACCTCGCGAACAACTACGGCCCTCCTCCCGGCAGCGCCGAGACCGCGTTCGGCCGGATCCTCGCCGAGGACCTCCGCCCGTACCGCGACGAGATCGTCATCTCCTCCAAGGCCGGCTACCTCATGTGGGACGGCCCCTACGGCGAGTGGGGCTCCCGCAAGTCGATGCTCGCGTCGCTCGACCAGAGCCTCGGGCGCATGGGCCTCGATTACGTCGACGTCTTCTACTCGCACCGGCCGGATCCGGAGACGCCCATCGAGGAGACCATGGGCGCGCTCGCGACCGCGGTGCACCAGGGCAAGGCGCTCTACGCCGGCATCAGCAACTACTCGCCCGAGCAGACCGAGCGCGCGGTGGCGGCGCTCGCCGAGCACAAGGTGCCGCTGACCATCCACCAGCCGAGCTACTCGATGTTCAACCGGCACGTCGAGGGCGGGCTGCTGCCCGTGCTCGAGGAGGCGGGATCCGGCTGCATCGTGTTCTCGCCGCTCGCGCAGGGCCTGCTCACCGACCGGTACCTGTCGGGATCCATCCCCGCCGACTCGCGCGCCGCCACGAGCGGGTTCCTCGACGAGTCCGCGGTCTCGTCCGTGTACCTCGAGCGGGCGCGCGGCCTGCAGGCCGTCGCCGAGGGGCGCGGGCAGACGCTCGCGCAGCTCGCGCTCACGTGGGTGCTGCGGCACCCGGGGATCACGAGCGCGCTCATCGGCGCGTCGAGCGTGGAGCAGCTGGAGCAGAACGTGGCCGCGGCCGGCGCCCCGGCGCTGACCGACGACGAGCTCGCCGCGATCGAGCCGCTCGCGGTCGACGGCACCGGGCGCTGATCCGCGTGACCGGCGCGCCCGTCCCCTCTCCCGCCCTCGCCGACCGCGTCGCGCGCCTGCTCGACGCGCAGGGCGTGGTCGACGGCCACGACGACCTCGCCTGGGCGCTCCGCGAGCGCGCGGTGCGGGAGGGCGGGCCGAGCGCGTCCGTCGGCGACGACGTGATCGCGCGCCTCGCGACCGAGGACGCCGTGCCGGGCTTGCACACGGATCTCCCGCGCCTCGCGCGCGGGCGGGTGGCGGCGCAGTTCTGGTCGGTGTGGGTGCCGGACCTGCCGGGCATCGACCCCGTGCGCTCGACCATCGAGCAGATCGACGTCGTGCACCGCATCGTCGCCGCGCACCCCGATCGGCTCGCGCTCGCCGTGTCCGCCGACGACGTCGACCGCGTGGTCGCGTCCGGCCGCGTCGCGTCGCTGCTCGGCATGGAGGGCGGCCACTCGATCGGCGGATCCCTCGGCGCGCTCCGGACGATGCGCGCGCTCGGCGTCCGCTACATGACGCTCACCCACAACGCGAACGTGGCCTGGGCCGACTCGGCGACCGACGCGCCCGTGCTGCACGGGCTGAGCCCAGCGGGCGAGCGCGTCGTGGCGGAGATGGAGCGGATCGGCATGCTCGTCGACCTCTCGCACGTGTCGGCCGACGTGATGCGGCACGCGCTGCGGATCGCCCGGCGGCCGGTGCTGTTCAGCCACTCCGGGGCGCGCGCCGCGTGCGACGTGCCGCGGAACGTGCCCGACGACGTGCTCGCGTCGCTGCCCGCGAACGACGGCGTCTGCATGGCGACCTTCGTGCCGCAGTTCGTGTCGCCCGCGGTGGCCGAGTGGCACGACGAGACGCTCGCGCTCGCCGTGGCGGAGGGCGTGGATCCCCGTGACCACGAGGGCGTGCAGGCCGTCGCCGCCCGGCGGCCCGGGGAGCGGCCGCGCGCGACGCTCGCCGACGTCGTGCGGCACGTGGAGCGGATCCGCGAGGTCGCCGGCCCCCGGCACGTGGGACTCGGCGGCGACTACGACGGCGTCGACCGCACGCCCGACGGGCTCGAGGACGTGTCGTGCTACCCGGCGCTCATCGCCACGCTCGCCGAGCGCGGCTGGTCGGACGACGACCTCCGCGGGCTCGCGGGCGGCAACGCGCTGCGCGTGCTGCGGGCGGCCGACGCGGACGACGACGTGTCGCGCGGGGAGGCGGACGCCGGGGCGCTCGCGTGAGCGGGCCCACCGCGTCCTCGGCGGCTGTCCTCCGCATGGATCCGCGCGCTGCGGCCGCCCTGCTCGATCGGCTGGCCGACCGCGGCTGGCCCGCGGAGCACCGGGAGCGCCACGGCGGCTGGATCCTGCGCGCGGCCGGCGGAGTGACCAAGCGCGCGAACTCGGCGCTGCCCGCGGGACCCGTCGACGATGCCGAGGGCGCGCTCGACGCGGTCGAGGCCTTCGCGCGCGAGCGCGGGATGCCCGCGTGCGTGCAGGTGTCGCCGGCGTCGGAGCCCGCCGACCTCGCGGCGCTGCTGGCGGCGCGCGGCTACGTCGCCGACGCGCGGACGCTGGTGCAGGTGGCCGACGCGGACGCCGTCGCACGGCGCCTGGGGGACGCGCGGGTCGCGGATCCCGCGCTCGAGGTCACGGTCGCCGACGCGCCCGACGACGCCTGGCTCGACGCGTGGTGGAGCGTCGACGGCCGGGGCGGATCCGCGGAGCTGGCGGTCGCGCGCCGGATCCTCGCGGGCGGCCCCGCCGTGTACGCCGCGGTCCGCGACGGCGACCGCGTGCTCGCCACCGCCCGCCTCGCGCTCGTCGATGGCTGGGGCGGCCTGTTCGCGGTCGCGACCCGGCCCGAGGTGCGGCGCCGCGGGCTGTCCCGCGCGGCGATGGCGGCCGCGGTCCACGCCGGGCGCGAGCGCAGGATCACCGCGCTCTGGCTCCAGGTGGTCGAGGAGAACGCCGGCGCCCGCGCGCTCTACGCGGGCCTCGGCTTCGCGCCCGCGTCCCGCTACGAGTACTGGACGCGCCCGGCCGACGCCTGACGCGCGAAGGTGTCGCGCGGACGTCAGACCCCGCCGCCCCCGCCTCCTCCACCGCCGCCGCCGGAGGTCGTGCCTCCCGTGGATCCGCCGCTCGTGCTCGACCCGGAGTAGGTGCCGTGCATGCTCGACGACACCGACCCGAGGCCGCTGGCGAACACGGCGGGCGCGAACGGGGTCTGCCCGGCGTACCAGCCCGGCCGGCTCCGCTGGTGCTCGTAGCGGCGGCCGAGCTCGTCGCCCCACTCGCGCTCCTGGCCGGACATGGCGGCGTACGGCAGCAGCTCCTCGGTGAGGCGCAGCGCGTCGCGGTCGTCGAGCGGCAGGTCGCGGCGCTCGGCGCCCTCGGGCGACTGCAGCATGCGGATCCGGTCGGCCTCGGCCAGCCGGATGAACTCCTCGAGCCCCGCCAGGTGGTCGCGCAGCGCAACGCCGCGCTCGGTGAGCGGGTGCTTCACGACCGCGAGGATCGTCACGGCCAGCGCGAGCACGCCCGCCACGAGGAAGGCGATCACGATCGGCCCGCCGTACGCCTCCACGAGCGACAGCACCGCGAACACGATCGCGGCGGCCATGCCGAGCGTCGCCGCCACGAGCAGCAGCACGATCGGTCCCACGGGGAGCGGCTTCCGCAGGCCGTCCGTCACGGTGCGCTTGCGCACCCCCGCCATGACCTGCTGGATCCGCGTGGCGGCCTTCGCGTCGCTGCTCGTCAGCTCCTTCACGGCGCCGGCTCCCGCGGCGTCGCCGAAGACCGCGGCGACGAAGCGGCGCTCGTCCGGGTCGGTGACGCGCGACGGATCCACCAGCTCGAGCGCGAAGGCGGGCTTCCGGCCGCCGTCCCGTTCCAGGATCCGCACGGCGCCGCGCACCGCGAGGTCGAGCAGGAGCGCGGTGGTCGCGCGCGCGGCGTTCCCCGAGATGACGGCGGAGACCAGCACGCCCACGCCCGCAGGCGGCTCGTACTGCGCGACGATCGTGCCGCGGCCGGGCGCATCCGCGAGGCGTCGGCGGCGGAGGACGAGCGCGCCCGCGGCGGCGGCCAGCGCGAGGAGCGCGCCCGCGAGCGACAGCGACGGCCACGGCGCCGCGAGGAACGACGAGTCGCGCGGCGTGAAGGTGCCCGGCTCGAAGCCGAGCGAGATGCTGAGGTTCTCGTGCGGGCCGAGGTCGGTCGCGCTCGCCGTGAAGCCGGTGGCGGTGCGGGTGATCTCCGCCGGGCCGTCCGCACCGTCGGGACCCGCGGCCGCGTCGGCGCCGCCCGTGAGCCGGGGGAGGAGATCCGGCGCGATCTCGACGGTCGCCGAGACGCGCGCGAACGGCTGCGCCCAGCCGAGCCCGTTGGCGTCCCAGTAGAACTCGTCGGCCTGCGTGTCCGCGTAGGCGCGGGTCACGTCGCGCTGCTCGTACTCGATGACGTAGGTCTGCTCGCCGCGCACGTACGCATCCTCGTCGGCGATCGTGAGGACCCTCTGGCCGTCGTCGGACTCCGACTCGTACGCGCGCGGCGCGCCCGCGCCGTCCGTCACGGAGATCACGCGGAGGCCCGTCGGGTGGCCGTCGTGGTCGGCCACGAGCTCGCGGCGGATCCCGCGGTTCTGGTCCCGGTCGGGGAACTCGGCCACGAGCGTCTCGGTGGTGCGGAGGACCGAGCGGCCCTCCTCGTCGGCCGACAGCCGGTACACAGCGTCGAAGGAGCGGAAGGAGAAGTCGTCCACGTCGGCGTGCGCCGGGGCGGCGAGGCCGAGGGGGATGGCGAGCGCCGTGAGCAGGGCGGCGACGGCGGCCAGGCGGATCCGCGGGCGCTCACGCATCGGTCGCACCCGCGCCGGTGCCCGTGCCCGCGTCCGGCTCCGCGTCGACGAGCCGCCAGTCGGCCACGAACTCGCGGACGCTCCGGGTCTCGAGGTCGAGCCGCACGCGCTGGAGCAGCTGGTCCGCCTCAGCCAGGTCGCCGGCGTCCGTGCGCAGCACCTCGCGGCCCGTGTCGATCCGCCGGACGACGAGCTGCGACTCCCGTCCGAGGTCGAGCACGTCGCCGCCCACGACCGCGAGCGCGATGCTGCCGATCGCCCGCACCGCGCGCCGCACGGGCCGACGCGGCCCGGGTTCCAGGTGCGCCTCGAGGACCTCCGCGGCGACGGCCGGGCCGTCGGCGTCGTGCCGGTCGTCCTGGTCGTCCCGGTCGTCCCCGTCGCGTGCGGCGTCGCTCGTCATCGTGCTCCCCTCGCGCGACCCCCGTCGCGTACGGAGTCAACCACGCGGGGGATCCGCCAGCAGCGTCGCCGCGTCGGCGGCGAGGCCCGCGTACGCCGACTGCCGCTCGAGCCCGGAGGCCTCGCGCGCCGCCGCCTGCACCACGACGGTCCACGCGTCGTCCCCGTCCTCGACGAGGTACGCGAGCGCGAGCGTGCCCACCGAGCTGCCGCCCTTGAACGCGACGTGGTCGAAGCGCCCGGGCTCGGGCAGGCCGGGGTTCGCCGACAGGATCCCGCGCACGGGCTCCCCGGCGGGCGTCGCCGCGAGCTCGGCCAGGCGCACGTGCGCGCGGGCGATGTCGTCGGGCGTCGCGAACCAGTCGACGCCGTCCGTCCACACCACGTCTGAGACGGCGGACACGGGCAGGTCGAGCTCGCCGCCCGGCAGCGCGTCGAGGAGCGCGCGGCGCTCGCCCGCGTCGGCGTCGGCCCACCGGGCGCGGAGGGCGCCGTCGTCCTGCCAGCCGACGCGGAAGAGGTCGCGCGTCGTCGCCAGCGGCACGTTGCGCGGCGGATCCGAGTGGCCGAGGTCCGCGAGCGCCGCCTCGACGGCCTCCCGCCCGACCGCGCGGATGACCATGTCGGTGGCCGTGTTGTCGCTGATGGAGATCATCTTCCCCGCGGCCTCGCGCACGCTCACGACGGTGCCGGTCGGGGCGTCCTGCAGCTCGCCGGAGGGGAGGCTGCGCACGTCGTCGGTGACGGTGAGCGGGTCGTCCCAGCCGATCCGCCCCTCCTCCACCGCCCGCACGAGCGCGCCGAGCACGTAGAGCTTCACGATGGATCCGATGGGCCGCGCCTCGGTCGCGGCCACGCCGTCGGGCAGCACCTCGAGGACCCGCTCGCCGAGCTCCCCGGCCCGGACCCGCGTGACCGTGAGCGACACGTCGCCGCCGAGCGCCGCGGCCTGCTCCTCGAGCTCCGTCCAGCTGGTCGCGGGCTCCCGGTCGCCCTCCGGCTCGCCGAAGAACAGGCCCGTGATGAGGCCCGCGTCGTGGACGGCGACCTGCATGTCGAAGGTGCCGGCCTCCGCGCTCTCGATCGTCGTCACCGACTGCGCGCCCTGCTCCTCGTGCGCGGTCGCGGTCCACGGGCGGCCGGCGCGCACCTGCTCCAGGACGGCCGCGAGGTCCTCCGCGGGCGCCGCGTCGAGCATCACCTGCGCCAGGCGCTCGCCGGTCTCCTGCACGGGCACGGCGTCCTTCGCGTTCACCGTGTCGAGCAGCCACTGCGCCTGCTGGCCCACGGGCGACGACGGCAGCGCGACCGGCTCCGCGGCGGGTGCGCTGGCGGGCCCCGTGGGATCCGCCGGCGACGCGGAGCACGCCGCCGCGAGGGCGGTCACGGCGGCGACCGCGAGGGCCATCGCGGCGCGCGCGGGACGGGATGGACGGGTCGCTCGGTGCGGGGACGGGGCCATGCCCCCACACAAGCGGAACGGGGCCGCCCGGGCGTCCCCCAGGAGGGGGAATCGTCCGGGCGGCCCCGTCGAGCGTGCCGTGGAGCGGCGGGATCAGCCGCGCGGCTCGACCCGGCTCTGGCCCGGGTCGCGGCCGGACACCACGTTGGTGTCCACGTCGAAGGCCTGGTCGCCCTCGCCCACGCTGTGCTCGAGGATCTGGTCGAAGGCCCAGTTCTCCGGGATCTTCGCGCCGAGGTTGGCGCCCCAGCCCGTGGACATGTCGGCCACGTAGCTGAGCTCGGTGAGATGCGCCGCCGCGAGGTTGGCGCAGATGCGGCGGCCGGCGTAGACGCCCACCCGGTACGCGCTGCCGCGGCGCTTCAGCTCGGCGTGGATGCCGCGGAAGTACGGCTGGAGGTACGTCTCGACCTCGGTGGGCGTGGCGTCGAAGTCGATCGCGTAGTAGATGGGCGTGCCCGGCAGGAAGCCGAGGCGACGTGCGGCGTCGTCCGCGCGACCGGCGGCGCGCACCCCGAGGTCGTACGAGAAGTACGTGGTGTCGGTGCCGCCCTCCTGGAAGATCGGGAAGACCTTGAGGCCGCCCGCGAAGATGGCCTGCAGCTCGCCGTCCTGGATGCGCTTCTCGAGCGCGTCCGGCCGGTCGGAGTTCGTGAGGTAGCGCCCCACGACCGTGTAGCCGGCGTCGCGGAGCGTCTTCGCGCGAGCCGCGTTGATGACGGTGATGCCGTCGACGGCCGCGCCGGGACGCGTCGGGTCGCCGTTGCTCGCGAGCAGCGCCGCCCAGGTGCGGTAGTCGCCGACGCCCGTCTCGGGCAGGGCGACCGTGCGCTGGAACTGCGAGAGGCGCTTGGCCTGCTCGGAGGAGAAGCGGCCGTCGACGGGGCCGTCCCACGTGCTCATGACCACGAGCGACGCCTGGAGCAGGTGACCGAGGTAGCCGGTGGTGTCGGCGGATCCGACGACGAGGCTCGGCTGCTTCTGGAGGGTGGAGCGCGTGAGCGGGCCGAAGGTGCCGTTGGCGGTCTCCTCGGCGATGCCCATCTCGAGCTGGAGCCCGTGGATGAGCGCCTTGTGCGAGTCGCTGGTCCACACGCCGTCGGTGGTGACGGCGGGGAATCCGGCGCGGGTGCCGTAGCGCGCGGCCAGCTTCTGCTGGATGTCGCGGACGACGGCGCGGCCGTTGGACGCGAGCGCGGCGCCGGTCGCGGGGGGAGCGGTGGGCGCGGCCTCGTCGGCGTGCGCGGGCCCTGCGGCGACCAGGGCCACGGGGACGGCGGCGAGGGCGCCGCCCAGGACGGAGCGTCGGGACAGGACGGAGCGTCGGGACAGGTTCATCGGTGTGCCTCCCATGCCGGTCATCCGGGCGGACCGGTCCGCAGGGCGGCACGGTCGTCCGGGGGACGGCGGTCTGCGGTTGTCCGTGGGCCTGATGGCGACGCGTGGTGCCGCCGGGCCGAGCGGGCGTGAACGGTCACCATAGGGGAGACCTGGGTGCGCGGACGCTGGGCGTCCACAGGGGCGCCGGGCGTCCGCGGGTCGGGCGGGCCTCAGCCGGCGGTGGGGACGGATCCCGCGGGCCCGGCGGATCCGTCGCGGTCCGCGCCGCGCTCGCCCGGCCGGATCCGGTCGCGGGCGTGGTGCAGGGTGTCCGACGGCACGGGCGGCACGCCGCGCGAGAGCCGGGCGAGCCCCATCCGCACGACCACCGCGGTCGCGATGCCGAACAGCGCCAGCGTGATGAGCGTCGCGGCCCAGAGCGGCAGCGCGAGCAGCAGCAGCGCCACGATCAGCGCGGCCAGGAGCCCGAGCGACACGAGCGCGAGCGCGACGCCGGCGCCCAGCAGGATCACGCCCGAGCGGGCGGACCGGGCGCGCTCGCCGATCTCGCGCTTGGCCGAGTCGATCTCGGCGCGCACCGCGCGGAGCAGGGGGTCGACGGCCTTCTGGGCGAAGGATCCGCCGAACCAGCTGCCGCGGGAGGAGGTGTCGTCGTCGGTCATGGTGCGTCTCTTCTCTCGTGGGCGGTCGAGCGGGTGGGCGGTCGAGCGGGTGGGCGGACGACCGCCCGGCCGGATCGCGGGGATCCGGCCGGGCGGTCGGGTCGATCAGGCCAGCCGGGTGCCGCTCGACATGCTCGAGCGGAGGCCGCCGGTGATCTGGATCACGACGGGGACCTCGGTGCCGAGCACCGCGTCCCAGCGCGCCACGGCCTCGTCGACCGTGCGGCGGACCTGCATCGGCGAGACGCCGCGGCGGGCGACCGCCGTGATCCGGAGCACCGTGGAGCGCTTGACCTCGAACGCGCTGACGTCGATCGAGACGATGGAGGGGTCGTGCCCGAGGGCCTCCTCCAGCATCTGCTCGGCGACCTTCGCGTCGACGACGAGCGATCCGCCGGTGGGCGAGTCCTGGCCGTCGCCGGGTGCGCGGCGCAGCAGCGTGCCGGTGCGGCCGTGGCCCTGGCGGAGCGCGAACCACGCCAGCACCAGGATCAGGACGAGCGCGGCGGCCGCGACGACCCAGAGGATCCACGGCTGGCCGCCCGAGAGCGCGTCATCGGCGGGCCCGCGGGCGTCGGAGGCGGCACCCGACACGGTGGACTGCACGTCCGGGAGGGCGGCTCCCATCGCGACGGCGGCGCCGGCCACGAGCAGGACGAGCCCGACCAGGATCACGAGCAGGCGGTTGAGAGCGCGGTTGGTGCTGGTCATCAGCCGACCTTCCCTTCCTCGGCGAGCGACACCTTGGCGGTGAGCGCGGGCGCGTAGTCGTATCCGGCGAGCTCGGCCCGCACGGCCTCCTCGACCGCGTGGACGTCCGTCGTGCGGCCCGAGGTGGGCGTGAGGCGGACGAGCGCGGTGCGGTGGGCGACGGAGACGTCGACCTGCTCGGGCGACACCCCGCCCGCGTAGCTCGCGGTGCGGGCGAGCGACCGGGCGATGACCCGGTCGTCGACCACCGCGGCGGTGCGTGCGGAGGAGGCACCTCGGCGGCCGCGACGGCCGGGCGCGAGGCCCACGATCACGAGCAGGAGGCCCACGAGCGCGGTCACGACGCCCGCGGCGACGAGCCAGCCGGCCGGAGCGGACACCGCGTCGAGCGATGCCGCGACGGCGTCGGCGGGCGCGACCAGGAGCGGGGCGGCGCCGACGGCCGCGAGGACCGCCTCCGTGCCGAGCCAGGCGAGCACCAGGATCAGGATCACGGCCAGCGTGATCGCGATGCCCGAGCGCGACGAGTGCGTCTCGCGTCGCACGAGGCGGCGGTACGTGCTCTCGGTGCTCATGAGACCCTCCTGCGTTCCTGGATGCGCGCGCCCGTGATGCGCAGGTCGACCCGGCCCACGGTGGATCCCGTGAGGTCGAGCACGCGGTCGCGCACCTCGGTCTGCGCGGCGACGAGCCGCTCCACGAGCGTGCCGCCCGCGTCGGGGCGTGCCGCGAGCGCGGGGATGCGGATGGGGGTGCGCGCCTCGACGGCCAGCTTCCCGTGATCGTCGGACAGCGTGACGGCGACGTCGTGCGCGGGCACCTCGAGGGCGTCCGCGGTGACGGCGGAGACGACCCGGCGCACCGCGCGCGACGTGATCGTGGTGCGGCCCCGGGCGGATCCGGATGCGTTCCCGGTCCTCCCGGGGGCCGACACCTGCGAGGTCACGACGACCGACGCCCGCGGAGGGCGTCGGCGAGGCCGCGGATGTCCAGCTTGCCCTCGAGCACGCGGCCGACGCCGAACCCGACCGCCATGAAGATCAGGACGAGGAGGAAGCCGCCGAAGCCGAAGGCGAGCCCGGAGAGCGCGAGGACCGCCCCGACGAGGAGGCCCGTGGTCGTGGGGGTCACTGGACGCGCTTCTCGGCCGCGTCGTCGTCCGCCGGCTTCTCGGACGGCAGGTTCACGTCGGTGATGGTGACGTTGACCTCGGTGACCTCCATGCCGACGACCTGGTCGATGGCGTCGGTGATGGCCTGGCGCACGTCGTCGGCGACCTGCTGCAGGTCGACGGGGTACTCCGCGATGAGCGTGACGTCGACGGCGACCTGGGTCTCGCCGACCTCGACGGAGATGCCCTGGCCGCGGTCCTGCTGGCCGATGACGTTGCGGATCGCGCCGACGGCACGCGCGGCGCCGTTGCCGAGGTCGTGGACGCCGGGGACCTGGCGGGCCGCGATGCCGGCGACCTTCTCGATGACGCCGTCGGCGATGGTGTTCTTGCCGCCCGCGGTGCTGGTGCTGGTGCCGGTGACGCCGGTGGACGCGGACGTGGGGGTGATGCTCGACATGGGATCTCTCTCTCGTGATGGACGGGCGGTGCTGCGTGGTGCGGGTCGGAGGGTGCCTCCCGAACCGCCTTCGTCCATGAGACGCATAGGCGGAGCGGTTCGGCACGCCGTTCAGGCGAATCCCAGGATGGCCGGTCGTCCCTTCGCCTGTCGGACACGACGCGGGGCGGGAGCGGACAGGGTCCCGGCCGCGTCAGCGGCGCAGCGTCGCGCTGGGCAGCTCGCCGAAGCGCTCCGCGTAGGACGCGGCGAAGCGCCCGAGGTGGCCGAAGCCCCACTGCTCGGCGACGGCCCGCACGGTGGTCGTGGCGGGCGAGGAGTCGCGCAGCTCGGCGTGGACGCGGTCGAGCCGGATCCCGCGGAGCAGCGCGCTCGGCGTCGTGTCCTCGTGGCGGCGGACGGCGAGCTGGAGCACGCGCGTGCTGATCCCCGCGGCGCGGGCCGCGTCCGCCGGCGTGATGGGCCGGTCGGCGTGGTGGTGCATGTACTCGATGGCGGTGCGGACGGCGCTCATGCGGGGCGCGCGCATCTCGGCGCTGAAGGGCACGTCGTGCCAGGGGAACAGCTCGAGCGTGGCGCGCGCGACGAGGAGGCCCGCCTGCATCCGGAGCAGGGGGCTCGACGCGGCGTCCTGCAGCACCGGGCTGGCCTCGCCGACGGCGCGCCGCCAGGCCGAGGACCGCTCGGGCGTCGGCGGGCGGGTGTGGTCGAACACGAGCGGGCGGGAGCGGCCGCCGTGCGCCTCCGCGGCGGTCTCCTCGAGGAACGCCGCGTGGATCTGCACGAGGTTCTGCACCCCCGCCTGGAAGCGGAAGTCGAATGCGCGGCCGGAGGGCAGGAGGAAGGGGCGGGATCCGCTCGAGCGCACCTCGTGCGACCCGCTGTCGACCGCGCCGGATCCCTCGCGCCACCAGACGACGACGTAGTCCGGCAGCGCGGGCATGCGGCCCCAGTGCTCGGCCAGGAAGGCGGAGGAGCGGAGCGTCACGTTCGCGTCGCCCACGAAGGAGTAGCGGTACGAGAAGTCGCCGGGGCCCGGGGCGGCGTGGAAGTCAGTACCCGGGTAGAGCGCGGCGTAGCGCGCGACGGCCTCGTCGAGGTCGGTGCCGGCCATGTGGCCGCGGCGGAGGGCGGGGGCGGCGGCGTCACCGGGGGCGGTCGTCGGGGTCGCGCCGGGGGCGATCGTGTCGACGGTGGCATCGCCGGGCGCGGATCCGCCGTCGGTCGCGGGGAGCGCGGGGAGCGCGTGCAGCGGGGTCGCGTCGCGGCGGCGCGCGTCGGGCGCGGGAGCGGTGCTCATGGATCCTCCGTCCTGCGCGACCGGGATCCGATCGCGTGTCATGGAGCGGACGTGCGCGGAGGGGCGTTCGTCACGCCGCGGCCCGAGGCCGGTGATCCGGCTCCGGGCCGCGCGCGACGGGCACGACGGTCGGGGCGCGCGGGTGGCGCCCCGACCGGCCGCCGCTAGTTCGCCGCGCTGGTGTTGACCGAGCCGTTGACGCCGTTCGGGTAGAACCCGCCCTTGGTGACGGCCTTGTTGTTGAGGTACACGATGTTGAGGACCTGGCCGGGGGTGCGGCTGAAGGCGATCGCGTTGGCGTCGGTCGGCACGAGGTTCGCGCCGCCGGAGACCGTGATGCCCTGGTCGAGGTCGGTCGGGCCGTCGAGCGAGTCGCGCGCGTTGGAGATCGCGTTGGCGGGCTCCGCCAGGCCGCGGGCGAACAGCTGCGAGCGGATGATGCCCGCGTGGTACGCCTCGACCGCGAGGATGCCGGCGGCCGCCTCGAGGTACGTCTTGTTGGTGATGAGGGGCGCGGCGCCCTTGTACGCCGTGACTCCCACGTCCTCGAAGATGAACGAGGCCAGCAGGAAGTTCTCCTGGTTGGCGAACGCGTCGAAGCGCTGGCCCGGCTTGATCAGCCCGGCCGCGGTGGCGGCGGCGGAGAACGCGGCGTCGAGGTCGATCGCGGGACGCGCGACCTTCGCCGAGCCGAGAGCTGCGCGCAGGAACTTCACGTGCGCCTTCTCGTCCTGCGCGATCTCGTACGCGTACTGGCGGATCGCGTAGTCCTGGAACTGGACGGCGCGGCCGCCGGTGACGTTGCCGGGGGTGCCGACGCCGGAGATGTCGTTCGGCACGAGGCCGTTGCCGGTGACGGCGCGGAGGTAGAACTCGGCCTCGAGGTACTCGAGGTTGAGGGCGAAGTTGAGGACGGCGGCGTCGGTGACGGCACCCGCGTCGGCCTCGGCCTGCGCGTCGGCCGCCTGGGCGCCCGTCGCGGGGATGAGAGCGGCGGCGCCGACCCCGAGGCCGGCGACGCCGGCCGCGCTGAAGAAGCGGCGACGGTCGAGCGGCGACTGCGCGCTCTTGTCGATGGCCTGGGTGATGAACTTCCTGTCGAACATGTGACGCTCCGGAGGTCTCAGCGGTGGGCATGGCTCGTCCATGAGCATCCGCTCGGCTCACGATCCGCTGGTGTCCTCGTGTGCACAATGCCTTCGCACCCCCGCGCCTACGGGGATTCGTTCTGGGGCTACCGGTATCCGGGTGGCCCCCCGTGTCCGGGGGCGGTGCGGCGGGGATCAGCCCGCGCGCGCCTGCCCCGCTGCGAACGCGGCGAAGGCCGCCTCGACGCGCTCGCGGTCGCCGGTGAGGAGCAGGTCGACCATGAGGCCGCGCATCGTCCCGAGGATCACCGTGGCCGCGGCCTGCGCCTCCGCGGGCGGGCGTCCCGCGGCCTCGAGCGCCCGGGCGATGAGGGCCGTGCGATCCCTGACCGAGCGCGCCACCGCGCTCGCGAAGGGCGGGTCGCCGTGGAGGCTGCGGCCCGTGATCTCGACGAAGAGCCGGACGTGCCGGCGGCCCTCGGGATCCGTGGCCCGCGCCCACAGCGCGCGCAGCGGGTCGTCCGCCCCGTCGACCAGGTCGGGCGACGAGAAGGTCTCGGCCAGCACGATCTCGACGATCTCGGTGATGAGCGCGTCGCGGGTCGCGAAGTGGTGCACGAGGGTGGCGTGGCTCACGCCCACGCCCTCGGCGATGCCGCGGAGGGTCAGGTCGTCGAGGCCGTGGTCGAGGACGTGCTCCGTCGCCGCCCGCAGCAGCTCGCCGCGACGGTGCGCGTACCGCAGCCGCCGTCCGTCGATCGCGTCGTCGCCCATGCCGCTCGTGCCCCCCCTTCCGGCGGTCGCGGGGGCGCCGCCGAGATGTTTGCTTGACCAACCGGTAGAGCAAATGTAGCGTCCTCGGCACGACGCGCCCGCGGGGCCCGGGAGCGTGTTCCCGGGGATCGGGCGGGCGCATGAGCTGTCCGGGGGGACGCGATGACGACGACCATGACGACGAGGAGCGGCCGGAGGGGCCTGCTCATGACCACGGCGACGATGCTGGTGGCGGCGGGGGCCGCCCTCGGCCTCGCCGTTCCCGCGCAGGCGGCCGCGGTCAACCCGTACGAGCGCGGGCCCGAACCCAGCACCGCGAGCATCGAGGCCACGCGGGGCTCCTTCGCGGTCGCGGAGACGTCGGTGTCGCGGCTGACGGCCCGCGGCTTCGGCGGCGGCACGATCCACTACCCGACCACCACGAGCGCGGGGACGTTCGGGGTGGTCGCCATCGCGCCCGGCTACACGGCGCGCGAGTCGAGCATCGCCTGGCTCGGACCGCGCCTCGCGTCGCAGGGCTTCGTCGTGTTCACCATCGACACGATCACCACCTCCGACCAGCCGAGCTCGCGCGGCGACCAGCTCCGCGCGGCGCTCGCGTACGTCGTGGACGAGAGCCCGGTGCGCGGCCGCGTCGACGGCTCGCGGCTCGCGGTCATGGGCCACTCCATGGGCGGAGGCGGATCCCTGCAGGCCGCCAAGGACGACCCGTCGATCCGCGCGGTCATCCCCATGACGCCGTACAACCTCGACAAGACGTGGCCCGAGGTCGTCGCGCCCACGCTGGTCATCGGCGCGGAGGACGACAGCGTCGCCCCCGTCGCCCGCCACGCGGAGCCCTTCTACGAGTCGCAGACGCAGGCGTCGGAGAAGGCCTACCTGGAGCTGCGCGGCGCGAGCCACTTCGCCCCGAACATCTCGAACACCACCATCGCGAGCGCCAGCGTCGCGTGGCTCAAGCGCCACGTCGACGGCGACCTCCGGTACGAGCGGTTCATCTGCCCGGCGCCCGCGGTGAGCCTCCGGATCAGCGAGTACCGCAGCACTTGCTGAGCCGGCGACCGCCCGGTCGGCGTCGGCCGGGCGGCGGTGTCGGGGGTGGCCGGTAGAACGGATCCGTGACCACCCCCGCCCCCGTCGCCGACCCGCGGCCACGACGCGCGCTCCTCGACATCACCCGCATCTACGCGGAGCCGGCCGCCCTCGAGCTGCCGCGCGGGCAGGAGATCGTGGGCGCCTGGCCGGACGCGACCATCGTCGAGGTGGCCTCGCACTGGCAGATCCCGGAGGTGCACGGCGACGAGGCGAACGTCGCCCGCTGGGTGCGCATCAAGACGGAGGCGCTCGTCGTGGGCGTCAAGAAGTCGCTCGTCACGCGGCCCAACGGGCGCTCGGCCGACTTCATCGCGCCGTCCACGGCCAACGGCTGCGCCATGGCGTGCGCCTACTGCTACGTGCCCCGGCGCAAGGGGTACAGCAACCCCATCACGGTGTTCGCCAACATCGAGCAGATCCAGCGCCACGTCGCCCGGCACATCGCGAAGCAGGGGCCCAAGGTCGAGCCGAACCAGTGCGACCCGGAGGCGTGGGTCTACGACATCGGCGAGAACAGCGACTGCTCGGCCGACGCGCGCGTGAGCGAGAACGTGCGCGACCTCGTCGAGCTGTTCCGCATGTCGCCCACGGCCAAGGCGTCCTTCGCCACCAAGCACGTCAACCGCGAGATGCTCCAGTGGGATCCGATGGGCCACACCCGCGTGCGCTTCTCGCTCATGCCGGAGGCCATCGCGCGCGTCACCGACATCCGCACCTCGCCCATCCCGGAGCGCATCGCCGCCATCGACGACTTCGTGGAGGCCGGCTACGAGGTGCACCTCAACTTCTCGCCCGTCATCCTCACGCCGGGCTGGCGCGGAGAGTGGGAGCAGCTGCTCCGCACGCTCGACGACACCCTGGCGCCCGCCACCAAGGCGCAGCTCGCCGCCGAGGTCATCATGCTCACGCACAACGAGCAGCTCCACGAGGTCAACATGGGCTGGCACCCGAAGGCCGAGGAGCTCATCTGGCAGCCGGGCATGCAGGAGCGCAAGGTCAGCGAGAACGGCGCGATCAACGTCCGCTACCGCCGCGGCCTCAAGGGCGACGCGGTGGCGGAGTTCACGGCGCTCGTGCGCCGGATCATGCCGTACTGCCGCATCCGCTACGCGTTCTGAGGGCCGTCGCCGGCCGCTTCAGCGCCGCGGCAGCCCCGCGAGGTAGGCGGTGAGCACACGCGACGCGTCGAGCGGCGCCGCGTCGGCCACGTCGTAGAGGAGCAACGCGTCGACCAGGCCCACGAGATCCACCGCGTGCGTGGCCGGCTGCCGCACGCCGATCGCCCGGAGGATCCCCGTGGCCGTGTCGACGAGCGCGGCCCGCACGGGAGCGGCGGAGGTGAGCGGGGCGCGGAGGTCGGGATCGTCCCGCAGCTCGGACAGGAGCGCGAGCCGCACGGCCTGCGCGTCGGCGCGCGCGGCGAGCCGGTCGAGCATCGTGCGCGCGACCGCCACGGCGGCCGCATCGTCGAGGACCGCGGGGACGGCGAGGTCGCGCAGGTCCTCCTCGAGCTGCTCGGTGATCCGCGCGACGACGAGCCCGGTCAGCTCCCGGCGGCTGCGCGCGTAGTAGGTCGTGGATCCCGCGGGCACGCCGGCCTCGACGTCGACCGCGCGGTGGGTCAGCGACCGCATGCCGCTCCGCGCCACCAGCCGCACGCCCGCGTCGGCGAGCTCCTCGCGTCGTCCCATGCCCACCTCGATCCTCTACGAGCGTAGTGTCCTCTACATACGTAGAGGATGGAGCGAGCATGCAGGTGGCAGTGGTCGGTGGCGGCATGTCCGGGGCGGCGATCGTCCGCGCGGTGGAGGAGCGGGGCGGCGAGGCGCGGCTGCTGTCGCGGTCGACGGGATTCGACGTGCTCCGCGACGACGCCCGTGCGGCGATCGACGGGGCGGACGCGGTGGTGGAGGCGACGGGGCTCTTCACGACGAGCGCCCGGCGGGCGACGCGGTTCTTCACGGGATCGACCCGGGCCGTGGGCGGCGCCGCGCACGCGTCGGGTGCGCGGCACGTGCTGCTGTCCATCGTCGGCTGCACGCTTCCCGAGGTGCAGGGATACGGCTACTTCGCCGGCAAGACGGCGCAGGAGGAGGCGGCGCGGACGACGGGCGCGGAGCTCACGATCGTCCGGTCCACGCAGTGGTTCGAGTTCGCGCGCCAGAACCTGGCCCGCATGCGGTTCGGGCCCATCGCGCTGGTGCCCGGCATGCGGATCCAGCCGGTCGCGCTCGACGCCGTGGCGGCGGTCGTCGCCGACGTCGCGATGGGCATCCGTCCCGGGCCGGTCGTCGAGGTCGCCGGACCGGACGTCATGACGCTCTGGGAGATGACGCGCGCGCTCGGCGACCGCGGCGCGCGGCCGGTGCCGCTGCCGATCCCCGGGCGGCTCGGCCGGGCGTTCGCCGGGGGCGCGCTGCTGCCCGGACCCGCCGTCGAGGTCGTCGGACCGCGCTTCGCCGACCGCGCCGTGCGCTGAGCCGACGGGCAGCACGACGGCGGGGCACCCGGGAGGGCACCCCGCCGTCGCGGTCGATCGGGTCTAGCTCTTGAAGCGGTCGATCCAGCCGGCGACCGGGCGCTGCTGCTCGCCCTGCTGGGCGGCGAGGACCACGAGCACCGAGGTCAGCGCGGGGATCGCCCACTGGAGCGCCTTCTGCTGCTTCTGCGCGCCCGCGAGCTCCTTCGACGCACCGGCGCCGGGCTCCGTGGTGCCCTCGGCGCCCTCGTCCGCGTGCTTGGCCATCTTCGATCCGACGAGCGCCGAGTACAGCGTCGTGCCGGCGGCGACGATGGTCAGCACGGCCTTCACGTTCGTGTTCGAGCGGGCCTCGCCCTGCGACGCGAGGCGTCCCTTGTTGGCGTAGATGAGGCCGAGGCCGCCGACGGCGTGCGCGCCGAGGGCGGCGAGCTGCACGGGCGCCCAGCGGGCCCAGCCGATGGAGGACAGGCGCAGGCGCTCCTGCGGCTGCTTCGCCTTGGCGGCGGCGCCGTTCAGGCCGACCGCGCCCATGAGGGATCCGCCGAACCAGGCCGCGAGGCCGAGGTCGTGCATGCTCCTGATGACGGTGTTGCGTTCTGACATGTGCTTCTCCGAGTCGTCGTCCGTGGCCGCCCGCGAGGCGGCCGGTGTCCTGTGAGCTGGACGCTACGCCCGGGATCGAGCAGTGTGTCGGCGGTCGGCGGATGTCCAGGATCCACCCGACGAGGGCGGCGGCCAGGAGTCCTCAACGGAGGCTGGGAGTCACCGGTCGACACCTTGGCGCTCCCCCTCCGGCCCGGTTCGCTGGACGTGGTGCCCGACGACGGCGGGACCGGAGTCGAGGGGACGGATGCCATGGGCAAGGCGTGGATGGTGATGGTCGCGGCGGTGCTCGGCGGCCACGGGTTCGTGGGGCTCTTCATCGAGGGGTCGCACCTGCTCGGGGTCCTCAACGTCGACTTCTTCGTCGACGTCCTCTACCTGCTGAGCGCGATCGCGCTGCTCGTCGCCGGCACGCGGCAGATCGGGCCGGGCGCGATCCGCGCCACGCTCGCCGCGTTCGGCGGCCTGTTCACGCTCATGGGGATCCTCAGCGTCCTCGACAACGAGCTCGGCGGCCTCACGCCCACCGGCTTCACGATCGTCGACGACTTCCTCTTCTTCGGACTCGGCCTCTCGGGCCTCGCCCTCGCGCTCACCCCCAGCTCGGTCGAGCCGCTGACGACCGGCGGCAAGCCGCTCAACTAGCGGACACCCCCCGTCCTCGTCGTCCGCACGGCCACGGGTCAGTCGGCGGTGAGCGCCATGTGCACCTGGTAGCGGTCGCCGCGGTACCACGACGTCACGTACTCGACGGGGATGCCCCCGGCGCGGGAGCTGCGGCGGAACACCAGGGTCGAGGATCCGGCGGTCACCTCCAGCGCCTCGGCGGTGTCGGGATCCGCGGCCTCGGCCCACACCGTCTGCTCGGCGCTGTCGATGTGCACCCCGTACCGCTCGGCGAGCACGCCGTAGAGCGAGGCGGTGAGGTCGTGGTCGCCCAGGTCCGCCGCCACGCGCGCGGAGTACCAGCCGATCTCGAGCGCCATGGGGGTGCCGTCGGCCAGCCGCAGCCGCTCGACGGCCCACGCGCGCTCGCCCTCGTCGAGGCCCAGCGCCGCGCGCGCCTCGAGCGGCGGAGCACCGGTCCCGGCACGCCGCACCAGGGTGGTCGCCACCATCCCGCGCCGCCGCATGTCCTCGGTGAAGGAGGCGAGGTGCAGCTGCGACTGGATCCGCTCCCCGGCCACGAACGTCCCCTTGCCCTGCACCGTGTACAGCCGCTGCTCCTCGACGAGCTGCCGCACGGCCTGCCGCACGGTCGCGCGGCTCACGTCGTGGGTCATCGCGAGGTCCCGCTCCGACGGGATGGCGGCGTGCGCGGGCCACGCGCTGCCGATGTCGGCGAGGAGGATCGCCCGCAGCTGGGCGTGCTTGGGGACCGGGCCGGGGGCGAAGGTGGCGGTCCGGGCGTCGGCGTCGTGGGGTCGGGGCATGGAGCGCGTCTCTCGGCGTTGACACGACGGGGTGGCGCCACGTACCTTCACCGGTACGTACCAGTTCGAGCAGTGCATCCCGTCATGTGGGCGATATTCGTCGCATCGACTCTAGATGCACGGCACTGGTGCATACCAGTGAATCGTCCCCGCCGAGGAGTCCCCGTGGTCCATGTGCTGTCCCCGCTCGTGGGGGTCGCCGTTCCCCTGCTGTCCGTGCCCGATGCGCTCTTCGCCGCGGGGGCGATGGGGCCCGGGGTGGGGATCACGCCGCCCGCCGAGATCGTGGACGTGGTCGCGCCCATCGACGGGACGCTGCTGCAGGTCTTCCCGCATGCCTTCGTCGTCGTGGCCGACGACGGCCTGGCCGTGCTCGTGCATCTCGGCATCGACACCGTCGACCTCGCGGGCGCGGGCTTCACGGCGTTCGCCGCCAAGGGGGATCGCGTCGCCGCGGGCGCCCCTGTCATCGCCTACGACGTCCCCGCGATCCTCGCCGCCGGCCACTCCAGCGTCGTCCCCGTCATCGTGCTCGAGCGCTCACCGGAGGACGTCCGCGTGCTCGTGGAGGAGGGGGCCGCCCTGCTCCCCGGCTCGCCCCTGCTCTCCGTCTGACCCGTCCGAGACGGCCGCCCGCCCGGTCGGCCCGAAGATCCGCTGTCCCACCCATCACCGGAGCCCCCGCGAAAGAGGACCCATGACCGCCACCGCAACGCCGCGTCGCCGCCGCACCGTCCCGGGCTTCGCCCAGATGCAGCGCCTCGGGAAGAGCCTGATGCTCCCCATCGCGGTGCTGCCCGCCGCGGGGATCCTGCTCCGGGTCGGGCAGCCCGACCTGCTCGGCCGCATCGACCTGCCCGTCATCGGCCCGTTCTTCCAGGCCATGAGCGCCGCCGGCGGCGCGCTGTTCGACAACCTGGCGCTCCTCTTCGCCGTGGGCGTCGCGATCGGGTTCGCCAAGAAGGCCGACGGTTCGACCGCGCTCTCGGCCGTGGTCGGCTACCTCGTGCTCTCGAACGTGTTCACGGCCATGTCGCCGGTGGTGCTCGCCGGTCAGACCACGGTCGCCGGCGCGCAGGTGGAAATCGACTACAGCGTCTTCGGCGGGATCGTCGTGGGCCTCGTCACCGCCTGGCTGTTCGACCGGTACCACACCATCCAGCTGCCCTCCTACCTGGGCTTCTTCGGCGGCCGCCGGTTCGTGCCGATCGTCGTCTCGCTCGTGAGCCTCGTCATCGGGTTCGGGCTGAGCTACGCGTACCCGGTCTTCGACCTGGGCCTCGCGGGTCTCGGCGCCTTCATCGGCGGCACGGGTGCGCTCGGCGCGTTCGTCTACGGCTTCACGAACCGGATGCTGATCCCCGTGGGCCTGCACCACATCCTCAACTCCTACGTGTGGTTCCTCCAGGGCTCCTACACGAAGGCCGACGGCAGCGTCGTCACGGGCGAGCTCACGCGCTTCGCCGCGGGCGATGCGACGGCGGGCACGCTCACCTCGGGCTTCTACCCGGTGCTCATGTTCGGGCTCCCCGCCGCGGCGCTGGCGATGATCCACCTGTCGAACCCGGCGCAGCGCAAGGCGGCCATCGGCATCCTCGGCGCGGCGGGCCTCACGGCTTTCCTCACCGGCGTCACCGAGCCCCTGGAGTTCGCGTTCATGTTCGCGGCCTTCCCGCTGTACGTCGTCCACGCCCTGCTCACCGGGCTCTCGCTCGCCATCGCGAACCTGCTCGACATCCACCTCGGCTTCTCGTTCTCGGCGGGCCTGTTCGACCTGCTGCTCTACGGCACCGCCCCCGCGGCCGAGAACATCGGGCTGCTCGTGATCATGGGCGTCGTCTACTTCGCCGTCTACTACCTGCTCTTCCGCGTCGTGATCACGAGATGGAACCTGCGCACGCCCGGCCGTGAGGACGTGGCGGCGCCCGTCGACGAGGCCTCCCGCGCGGATGCGGGTGCGCAGTCGGGGGTCGCGGCCCCGGCGGCTCCGGCCTCCGCCCCCGTCGTCGACGCGTCGGCCCCCACCGCCGAGCGGCTGATCCAGGCCTTCGGCGGGCGCGACAACCTCGTCCTCGTCGACGCGTGCATCACGCGCCTGCGCGTCGAGGTCGCGGACCGGGCGCTCGTCGACCACGCGCGCCTCAAGGAGCTGGGCGCCGCCGGGGTGATGGAGGTGGGCGACAACGTCCAGGCGGTCTTCGGCCCGCGCGCGGAGTCGCTGAAGGACGCGATGCGCGAGGTGCTCTGATGGAGGTCGTCGTCGTCCCGACCGCGGAGGACGCCGCCCGGCTCGTCGCCGACGCCTACCGCGCGCTGCTCGAGCGCCGGCCGGATGCCGTGCTGGGCCTCGCGACCGGCTCGACGCCGCTGCCGCTGTACCGGGAGCTCATCCGGCGCCACCGGGAGGAGGGGCTGAGCTTCGCGCGGGCGCGGGCCTTCCTCCTCGACGAGTACGTGGGGCTGCCCGCCGGGCATCCCGAGCGGTACCGCGCGTTCATCGCGGAGGAGCTCGAGCGCCACGTCGACTTCGCCCCCGACGCGATCCTCGGTCCGGGCGACGTCGCATCCGATCCTCTGGAGGCCGGCCCCGCCTACGAGCGCGCCATCCGGGAGGCCGGCGGCATCGACCTGCAGATCCTCGGCATCGGCACGGATGGGCACCTGGCCTTCAACATGCCGATGTCGAGCCTCGGCAGCCGCACGCGCCTCAAGACCCTCACGCCCCGGACACGGCGGGACAACGCGCGCTTCTTCGGCGGCGACCTCGATCGCGTGCCCACGCACTGCCTCACGCAGGGGCTGGCGACGATCCTCGACAGCCGGCACGCGATCATGCTCGGCGTCGGCCGGGCCAAGGCGCAGGCGGTGCGTGCCGCCGTCGAGGGCGCGCTGTCGGCGCGCTGGCCCGCGTCGGTGCTGCAGCTGCACCCGCACGCCACGGTGGTCGTCGACGAGGAGGCCGCGGCCGAGCTCGAGTTCGTCCCGTACTACCGCGAGACCTTCGCGGGCAAGCCGGCCGGGCAGGGCCTCTGATGCGGCTGCGCGCCGCCCGGGCGCTCGTCGACGGCGCGTTCACGGGACCGGTGGTCGTCGACGTCGCAGCGGGGCGGATCACGGGCGTCCACCCGGCGACGGGATCCGAGGTCGTCGACCACGACCTCGTCGACGGGACGCTCAGCGCCGGCCTTCTGGACCTGCAGGTCAACGGCTCGTTCGGCGTCGACGTCGCGTCGGCCGACACCGCGGGGTGGCGGACCCTCCTCGCCGGGCTCGCCTCCCGTGGCGTCACGGGGGTCGAGCCGACCGTGATCACCGCGCCGCTGCCCGAGATCGCGAGCGCCCTCGCCCGCGTCGGACGGGCCAGGGGCGAGTACGCCGACGAGCCGGTGGCCCGGATCCTCGGCGCCCACCTCGAGGGGCCGTTCATCTCGCCCGCGCGCAAGGGCGCGCACCGCGTGGAGTGCATGCTCCTCCCGACCCCCGCCCACCTCGACGCGCTGCTGGCCGATCCGGCGGCTCGCTCAGCGCTGCGGACGGTGACGCTCGCCCCCGAGCTGCCGGGCGCGGAGGAGGCGACGAGGCGGCTGGTCGCGGAGGGCTGCGTCGTCTCCGTCGGCCACAGCGACGCCACCGCGGCGCAGGTGCGCGCGGCCGGCGACGCCGGCGCGACGATGACCACGCACGTGTTCAACGCCCAGCGCCCCCTGAAGCACCGGGAACCCGGCGTGCCGGGCGCGGTCCTCACCGACGAGCGCTTCTTCGTCGGGACGATCATCGACGGCCAGCACCTCGACCCCCGCGTCGTGTCGCTCGTGATGAGCGCGGCCGGCTCGCGCATGGTCGCGGTGACCGACGCCATCGTGACCGCAGGGCAGGAGCCCGGGGAGTGGCACGAGTTCGGCGGTCAGCCCGTCGCCAACGACGCCTCCGGCCTGGGCCGCCGGCCCGACGGCACGATCGCCGGAGCGGGCGTGGTGCTCGACGAGGGGGTGCGGCGCATGATCGCCGCGGGACTGGATCCGGCGCGCGTCCTCGCCGCGTGCACCGAGAACGCCGCGCGCTCGCTCGGGCGCGCCGACATCGGCCACGTCGCCGCGGGAGCGGCCGCCGACCTGGTGTGGTGGGACGCCGCGTGGCAGCCGTCGGCGGTGTGGATCGCGGGAGAGGCGATCCGCCCTCCCGTCGGCTGAGCCGGGCGGCCGGCGGGAGGGCGGGTGTCGTCGCCCGTCGGGTCAGGCCCGGTGGATCCGCACCGTGATCACCTGGAACGCCCGCAGCACGAGCCGCACCCCGCGGCCGTCCTCCTCGGGCTCGAACGCGAGCGACCGCGGGAAGCCGTCGCCGAGCGGGCGCTCGAGCACGTCCACCTCGGTGAAGCGGTCGGCGTCGAGGTGCGCCTCGAGCCGGGTCGCGGTGCGCGCGCCGGTGGACTCGTAGAGCCGCACGATCACGTCGCCCGAGCCGTCGTCCGCGAGCTTCAGCGCCTCGATCCGCACCGTGCCGCCGTGGATCGACACGAGGCCGGACGCGGTGGGCAGCGACGACGGGACGACCGCGGCCTCGGCGAGAGCGGCGGCGGCTGGCGCGACCGCGGGCCCCGCCTCCGACCCTTCGCTGGGCCGCACCACCCGCACCGGCAGGTTCTGCTCGAGCCCCGCGTCCACCGCGCCCTCGATGCCCACGCCCGGCACGAGCGCGTACTCGAACCGGTGGTGGCCGATGTCCTGCACGGGGTCGGGGGAGCGCGCCGCCCGCACCAGGCTGATCCGCACCTCGGTCTCGACCTCGCCCGTCGCACCCACCGAGCGCGTGATGTCGTGCCCGTAGCTGCCCGCGTTCGTGAGGGCGACGCCGTAGCCGGGCTCCTCCACGTGCACGAAGCGGTGCGCCATGACCTCGAAGCGCGCCTCGTCCCACGACGTGTTCGTGTGCGTGGGGCGCCGGACGTGCCCGAACTGGATCTCCGCGCTGTGGTGCTGCGCGTGGACCGACAGCGGGAAGGTGACCTTGAGGAGCTTCTCGTCCTCGAGCCAGTCGAGGTCGGCCGTGGCGTGGATCCGCGCGTCGTCGGCGTGCAGCGACACCCGCTGCACGACGCGCGAGCGCCCGAACTGCCGGACGACCTCGACGGTCGCGCGCAGCGGCGAGTCCTCGACGAGCTCGACGGACGCGGCGTCGACGAGGTCGGTGCGGCTCGCCCGGTAGTGCGCGTCGACGTCCCAGGCGTCCCACGCGGTGGGGATGTCCTCGTGCAGCTGCAGCAGGTTCGCGGCGCGGCCGGCGGGCACGAGCTCGCGGTCGGCGTGCCGCAGGTCGACGATCGAGGTGATGAGGCCGCGCGCGTCGAGCGTCACGCGGAGCAGTCCGTTGTCGAGCACGGTGCCGTCGGCGCCGCGGGTCGTGACGACGGGGGAGGCCGGATCCACCGCGACGAGCGGCGCGATGCCGCTGCCGGGGACCGCGACGAGCGCGAGCGCGCATCCGTCGGGCGCCTCCACGAGCGCCGTGCGCGCGTGGCCGGTCGAGTTCACCGCGAACGCGCCGGATCCGTCGCCCTCGCCGTCCGCGACCGCCTGCGCCGTGACCCGCGCGATGGCGTCGGCCACGAGCGCGTCGAGCTCGGCGAGGCTGCGGGCGTAGTCCTCCTCGTTCTCCCGGTGCACCCACGTGATGGAGGAGCCGGGGAGGATGTCGTGGAACTGCTGCAGCAGCGTCTGCTTCCAGAGCCGGTCGAGCGCCTCGTACGGGTAGTCGGCGCCCGTGCGGACGGCCGCGATCGTCCACCACAGCTCGGCCTCGCGGAGCCGGTGCTCGGCCTGGCGGTTGCCGCGCTTCTCGCGCGCGTGCGACGTGAACGTGCCGCGGTGGAGCTCGAGGTACAGCTCGCCGACCCACACGGGCGCGTCCGGGTACTCGGCCTCGGCCTTGCGGAAGAACTCGTCCGGGTGCTCGACGACGACCTTCGGCGACCCCTCGAGGTCGGCCGTGCGCCGCTGGCGCTCCATCATGTCGCGCGTGGGCCCGCCGCCTCCGTCGCCGTAGCCGAACGGCGCGAGCGACATCGTGGCCCGGCCCTTCTCGCGGAACTGCCGCACGGCGTGGTGCGTCTCCTCCGCCTCGAGCGTGGAGTTGTAGGTGTCGATGGGCGGGAAGTGCGTGAAGATCCGCGACCCGTCGATGCCCTCCCAGTAGAAGGTGTGGTGCGGGAACGTGTTGGTCTGGTTCCAGGACAGCTTCTGCGTGAGGAACCAGTCGAGGCCCGCGAGCTTGGCGATCTGCGGGAACGACGCCGTGTAGCCGAACGAGTCGGGCAGCCACACGCCGTGGGTCTCGACGCCGAGCTCCTCCCGGAAGAAGCGCATGCCGTGGGTGAGCTGGCGGATCATCGCCTCGCCGCCGGGCAGGTTGCCGTCGGGCTCGATCCACATGGATCCGACCGGGTACCAGGTGCCGTCCGCGATGGCCTGCTTGATCCCCGCGAACACGGTCGGGTAGTTCTCCTTCACCCAGACGTACTGCTGCGCCTGCGAGCACGCGAAGCGGAAGTCGGGGTACTGCTCGGCGAGCCGCAGCACGTTGGAGAAGGTGCGCGCGGTCTTCCGCTTGGTCTCGCGGATGGGCCAGAGCCAGGCGCTGTCGATGTGGGCGTGGCCGACGCTGCTCAGCGTGTGGGCGCTCGGCACGGCGGGTCGGGAGAGCACGTCGGCGAGCTCGGCGCGGGCGGCGGCCGCGGTGCCGACGATGTCGTCCATGGCGAGCACGTCGAGCGCGCGCTCGATCGCGCGCAGCACCTCGTGGCGGCGCGGCTCGGTCTCGGGCAGCTCCATCAGCAGCTGGTACAGCACCTCGACGTCGAAGCGCAGCGCCCACACCTCGGGCTCGAACACGGCGAGCTCGGCCTGGCGGAAGCGGTAGATGGGCTCGGCGGGCGCGGTCGCCTTGTCGCCGTAGGGGGTCGGCACGAACTCGTCCACCAGGATGTCCGGGTTGCCCGCGGCCTCCACGAGGAAGCGCACCTGCTCGCCGCCCGCGGCCTCGTCGGCGAGGCGCACGTAGGTGTTGCGCGGGTGGATCCCCTTGACCGGCACCCCGTCCATCGTGTGCACGAGGCACTCGGCCTGGTTGCCCGGCCAGTCGCCGATGAACCCGGGATCCAGCAGCAGCTCGACCGTGCGGCCGGCCCACTCGGCGGGCACCGCGCCCGTCACCTCGAACCACCACGTGGACCACGCGCGGCCCCACGGCTGGCCGAGCGCGAACGGCGCGTACTCCTGCCGCATCGCCTCGGCGACGGGCACGGGCTCGTCGGGCGCCATCCACGCGCGGAGGCTCACGGGCGTCCTCGCGGAGTACACGGCGGGGGTGATCCGCTCGGTCAGCGCGCGGAGGATCCGCTCCTGGACGAGCTTCTGGTTCTGGTGCATGGGAGTCCTCCGGGAGGTCGGGATGCAGGCAGGCGGGTGGGCACGAGGGCCGGGGCGGCGCGTCAGCGCAGGTAGGAGAGCGCCGGGAACGCGTGCATCGCGTCCTCCAGCAGGGAGCGCGCGACCGTGACGGAGTCGACGAGCGGGTGGTGGGCGAGCGCGCGGACGGCCGCGGCGCGGGATCCGCCGAGACCGGCCTCGATGGTCTGCCGCTCCACGTACTTCGCGTTCGTGACGAGGCCCACGCCGAAGTCGGGCAGCTCGGTGCCGGAGACCGGATGCGCTCCCGAGGCGTCGACCACGCACGGCACCTCGACCACCGCGTCGGCGTCGAGCGCCGCGAGCGTGCCGCGGTTCCGCACGTTGAGGATCAGCCGGGCGCTCTGGTCGTACGCGATGCCGCGCATGAGCGCGATCGCGACGTCCTCGTAGCCGCCCGAGACGAGGTCGTCCTCGTCGCGGTCGCCCATGCCGGCCGACTGCCGGTTCGTGGCCATGTAGGTGGTCTCGCGGTCGAGGCGCGTGCGCTCCCACAGCGCGAGCGCGGACACGTCGTGCCGGTGCTCGAGCTGCTCGTAGAACCGGCCCTGCTGCTCCACGAGGAACGCGCCGCGGGTCTGGGCGGCCAGCTGGTCGGCGTGCCGCACCTCGCGGCGGAAGTAGTAGTAGTGCAGGTACTCGTTCGGCACGGCGCCGAGCTCCGTGACCCACTCGGCGCCGAAGAGCCGGCCCTCCTCGAACGTGCCGATGAGGTCGGGGCGGGCCATCAGGTCCGGCAGCACGTCGCGGCCGTCGACCCGGAGGCCGCGCAGCCAGCCGAGGTGGTTGAGGCCCGCGTAGTCGATGACCACGTCGTCGCCCTGGACACCGAGCGCCCCGAGCACGCGGCGGGCGAGGCCGATGGGGGAGTCGCAGATCCCGATGACGCGGTCGCCGAGCACGCGCGACATGGCCTCGGTGACGACGCCGGCGGGGTTCGTGAAGTTGATGACCCACGCTTCGGGGGCCTTGACGCGGATCCGCTCGGCCAGGTCCATGACGACCGGCAGCGTCCGCAGCGCGTACGAGATGCCGCCGTACCCGACGGTCTCCTGGCCGATCACGCCGTGCGCCATGCCGAGCCGCTCGTCGCAGGACCGCCCGGCCATGCCGCCCACGCGGATCGCCGAGAACACGAACGCGGCGCCCGCGAGCGCCTCGTCGAGGTCGGTGTGCAGCGTGATCCGGGGCGCGTCCGGGTACGCGGCGGCCTGCTCCGCGAGCACGCGCGCGACGGCCGTGAGGCGCACCTCGTCGGTGTCGTAGAGGGCCACGTGGTCGACCCGGCCGGCCTCGTGGTCGCGCAGCAGCGCGGAGTAGACGAGCGGGACGCGGAACCCGCCCCCGCCCAGGATCGTGAGCCTCATGCGACGGTCACCGACACTCCCTTGTCCGCGAGGCCTTGCGACACCCGCTCGTGCGGGGCGGCCTCGGTGATCAGCTGCGTCAGCGACGCGGTGGGGGCGACGCGGCCGGCGCCGGTGCCCGGGAACTTGGAGGAGTCGGCGAGCACCGTGACCCGGTCGCTCATCTCGGCCATCGCGCGCTTGATGGGCACCTGGGCCATCGTCGTGTCGCGCAGGTCGCCGTTGTCGGCGATGCCGCTCACGCCCACGAACGCGTGGTCGGCGTGCAGCATGCGCAGGCTCTCGGCGGTGAGCGGGCCGGACACCGAGCGGTAGACCGGATCCCAGTCGCCCGGCAGCAGGATGAGCCGCACCGCCCGGTCGTCGCGCAGCACGTCGAACGCGGCGACGTTCGCCGTGATCACCGTCAGGGACCTGCCGCGCAGCTGCTCGGCGAGGTGCAGCGTCGTCGTGCCGATGTCGAGCACGACCGACTGGCCGTCCTGGATCTGCGCTGCCGCGGCCCGCGCGATGCGCTCCTTGGCCTCGCGGTTGACCTGCTCGACCTCGGCGAACGGGGCGTCGACCTCGACGAGGACCGCGCCGCCGTGGGTGCGCCGGAGCACGCCCTGCTCGTCGAGCCGGGCCAGGTCACGGCGGATGGTCGCGTCGCTCGTGCCCGCGGCCTCGGCGAGCTCGGCGACCGTGGCGCTGCGGGTGGCGCGCAGCCGGTCGAGGATCACGAACTCCCGGGCGTCTCTCATGAAGTGAACATTAGCGCGCAGGAACGAGCAGAAACAATCTCGTAATGGACAAGGTCTTCCATCCATGTGCTCACATGGGCTAGAAACGTCACTACCGGTCGGCGGGCACCCGTCGACCTCGTCCCGCCGGCAGCGTCGCCGTCGGCGGACCCGCACCGCTCGTCGCCCGTCGGGCGCGGCGGCTCACCCGGAGGAAGGGGTCCACGTGCCCGCTGCATCGCGACCCGACCAGGCCCCCGCGGGGCTGCTGGTCGTCGGCCAGCTGTTCGCGGACGTCGTGTTCGGCGACCTGCCGAGCGAGCCGCGGCCCGGCCACGAGATCTGGACGTCGTCGTTCGGGCACGGCCCCGGCGGCATCGCGAACTTCGCCGTCGCCGGCGCGCGCCTCGGGGTGCCGACCGCCATCGCGGCGGCCATCGGCACGGATCCGTTCTCCCGCCTCGTGCGCGCCGCGCTCGCCGCCGAGGGCGTGGCGCTCGACCACCTCGTGACCCTCGACGGCTGGGCGCTGCCCGTCACGGCGTCGCTCGGCTACGACGACGACCGCGCGCTCGTCACCGGCGGCGTGCCCTGCCCGCTCGGCTCCGACGAGCTCGTGCCGGGCGAGGTGCCGGCGGCCGCCGCGGCGCTCGTGCACCTGGATCCGCACCGCAGCGCGTGGATCGGCCGCGCGGCCGCCGCGGGCACCGACGTCTACGCGGACGTCGGCTGGGACCCGTCCGAGCGCTGGGACCCCGCGATCCTCGACCAGCTCGACGAGTGCCACGCGTTCGTCCCCAACGAGCTCGAGGCCGCCGCCTACACGGGCACGGACTCGGCCGTCCCGGCGGCCCGGGCGCTCGCGGAGCGCGTGCCGCTCAGCGTCGTCACGTCCGGATCCCGCGGCGTCGTCGCGGTCGACTCGGCCGGCGGCGAGGAGGTCGTGCGCCCGCCGCTCGCGGTGCGCGCCGTCGACGCCACGGGCGCCGGCGACGTGTTCGGCGCCGCGCTCGCCGCGTCCGCCCGGGCGCCGTGGAGCCTCACGGAGCGCGTGGACTTCGCATGCCTGGTCGCGGGGATCACGGTCACGCGCCCCGGCGGCGCGTCCGGCGCCCCGCGGCTGGACGAGCTCGTGCCGTGGCTGCGCGCGCATCCCGAGGCCGCCGAGCCCGGCCGCTACGACTTCCTCGTCGACGCCCTCGCCGGCCCCGACGCCGCGCACCTGCTCGCCTGACCCGTCCCGCTCCCGACCCGTCCCTCCCTCCTTCCCTCCCCACCGAATCGAGAACCGCCATGTCCTCTCACCCCGCCCGCCGCTCCCGCGCCCGGCGCGTCATCACGGGAGTCGCCGCCCTCGCGCTCCTCGCGCCGGTGCTCGCCTCCTGCTCCTCGTCGTCGGGATCATCGGCGGGCGGCCAGCTCGACCTGTGGATCTGGCCGGACGGCCTCAGCCAGACGGTGCTCGACGAGGTGCCGCAGGACGTGCCGGGCACGACGCTGAACGTCTCCACCATCGGCGGCGACTTCAAGCAGAAGCTCGTCACCACGTTCACCGGCCGCTCCGGCCTGCCGTCCATCACGGGCGTCAAGGGCGAGGACATGCCGTACTTCCTCAGCGAGGACGGCCTGTTCGAGGACCTCGACCAGCTGGGCGCGAAGGACATCGCCGACCGGTTCCCGGCGTGGAAGCTGAAGGAGGCGACGACGAAGGACGGCCAGCTCATCGGCCTCCCCATCGACATCGGCCCCACCGCCCTCTACTACCGCGCGGACGTCTTCCAGAAGGCGGGCCTCCCGAGCGAGCCGGCCGACGTCGCCGCGGCCACGGCGACGTGGGACGACTACCTCGCCTTCGGGAAGAAGCTCAAGGCGGCCACCGGCGGCGCGATCTTCGTGGACGCGTCCGACGTGTTCACCAAGTCGCTCGGCCAGGGCACCACCCGCTTCGTCGACGAGGACGGTGACTACACGGGCGACAGCCCCACGGTGAAGGCCGCGTGGGATCGCGCGGTGCTCGCGTACCAGGAGGGCCTCACCGCGAACGTCACCGACGGCAGCCCCGACTGGGCCTCGGCCATCTCCAACGGATCCCTGCCCGCGCTCCTCGGCGCCTCCTGGTACCAGGCCGACCTCAAGAGCGCGACGGCCGACACCTCGGGCGACTGGCGCGTGGCGCCCATGCCCGGCGGCCCGGCCAACATCGGCGGTTCGTTCCTCTCCATCCCCGCCGGCACGAAGGACCCCCAGGCCGCGTTCGCGGTGATCACGGACGTGCTGAGCGAGGACGACCAGGTCACCGCGTACGCCGACAAGGGCATCTTCCCGTCGGCCACCGCTGCCTACGACTCCCCGGAGCTGCAGAAGGGCGACCCGTTCTTCGGCGGGCAGTCGACCGTCGGGGTCTTCGCCGACGCCGCGTCGAAGATGCCCACGGCGTACACGAGCCCCTACGACAACCAGGTGCAGGCCGCGTTCGTCACCGAGCTGCAGAACGTGACGTCGCTCGGCAAGGACCCGGACCAGGCCTGGAGCGACGCCGTCGCCGCCGGCGAGACCGCGCTGAAGACCGCGAAGCAGTGATCCCCGTCGCCGTCCGCCCGGGAGGGCGTCCGCCCGCGCCGACCCGGGCGGGCGCGGGCACCCGCGGGATCCGCCGCACGTGGCCGTACTACGTCGCCATCGCGCCGTTCTTCGTGCTGTTCGCGATCTTCGGCCTGTTCCCCGCGCTCTACTCGCTCGTGCTCTCGTTCCAGGACTGGAACGGCCTCGGCACGGCGAAGTGGGTGGGGCTCGCCAACTTCCAGGCCCTCGCGACCGACGCCACCTTCTGGCTGTCGATCCGCAACACGCTCGTGATCTTCGCGCTCTCGACGTTCCCGATGATGGTGATCGCCGTGATCGTCGCGGCCATGCTCAACTCGGCCAAGCGCCTCAGCACCTTCTACAAGATCAGCTACTTCGTCCCGAACGTCACGAGCGTCGTCGCGATGGCGGTGCTCTTCGGATCCATCTTCGGCGACAGCTTCGGGCTCGTGAACTCGGGGCTCCGCGCCATCGGGCTCGACGGGGTGGCGTGGCTCTCGACGCCGTGGGCGATCCAGGTGACCATCGCGGTCCTCATCACGTACCAGTGGACCGGCTACAACGCGATCATCTTCCTCGCGGGCATGCAGTCGATCGGCACGGAGGTCTACGAGGCCGCGAGGCTCGACGGCGCGGGCGCCATCCGCACCTTCTGGTCGGTCACGCTGCCGCTCCTGCGTCCCACGATCCTCTTCGTGCTCGTGGTCTCGACCATCACCGGGCTGCAGAGCTTCACCGAGGCGCAGGTGCTCACGGCCTCCTCCAGCATCACCAACCCGAACTCGGGCGGTGCGGGCCAGGCCGGCCTCACGACCGTCCTGTACTTCTACCAGCAGGCCTTCAACTACAACCGCTTCGGCTACGGCGCCGCCATCGCGTGGGGCGTGTTCCTGCTCGTGGTGATCTTCTCCATCATCAGCTTCCGCCTGGGCGCGGAGCGGAAGGAGAAGCCCGCGCGGGCGCCCGGCGCGAGGAAGGGACAGCGCGCATGAGCACGACCGTCCACGCCGCGGGTCGCCGGCAGCTGCCGCCCGGCCGGGTGATCCTGCACGGGATCCTCTTCGCCGGATCCATCGTGAGCCTGTTCCCGCTCTACTGGCTCGTCGTGATGGCGAGCAACACCACGAGCGACATCTACAAGTCGCCGCCCGTGCTCGTGCCGGGGCCGTACCTGTGGGACAACATCCAGGCGGTGTTCCGCACGATCGACTTCGGCGGGTCGCTCGTGAACACCGTGATCGTCGCGGTCTCCGTGACGGTGATGGTGCTGTTCTTCGACTCGATCGCGGCGTTCGCGTTCGCGAAGTACGAGTTCCCCGGCCGCCGCGCGCTGTTCGCCCTGCTGCTCGTGACCTTCATGCTGCCCGCGCAGCTGTCGGTGATCCCGCAGTTCGTGACGATGATCCACCTCGGCTGGGTCGGCCAGCTGCAGGCGCTCATCGTGCCGGCGGCGGCCAACGCGTTCGGCATCTTCTGGCTGCGGCAGTTCATCGTCTCGAGCGTGCCCGACGAGCTCATCGACGCCGCCCGCATCGACGGCGCCGGGTTCTTCCGGCAGTACCTCACGGTGTGCCTGCCGCTCATCCGGCCGGGCCTCGGGTTCCTCGGGATCTTCACCTTCATCGCCGCGTGGAACGACTACCTCTGGCCGCTCATCGTGCTCAACGACCCGGGCACGCTCACGCTGCAGGTCGCGATGAGCCAGCTCAACAGCGCGCACGGCAAGGACTACGGCATGGTCATGGCGGGCGCGCTGCTCGCGGTGATCCCGCTCATCCTCGTGTTCCTCGTGGGTGCCAAGCAGTTCATCGGCGACATCGCGAAGGGCGCGCTGAAGTGACGGCTCCGTCGCCCAGGTGGCCCGTGGTCAGGGCGGTCGACGACCCGGTCGGCCTGGGATCCGCGGCGGCCGACGTCGTGCAGACGTTCCTCGGGGAGGATCCGGCGGGCGTGCTCGGCGTGGCCACCGGATCCACCCCCGAGCCGCTCTACGCCGAGCTCACCCGGCGGCGCCGGGAGCGCGCGCTCGTGACCGACGGCCTGTCGCTCGTCGCGCTCGACGAGTACGTGGGGCTGCCGCCCGGCCACCCCGAGTCGTACCTCTCCTTCGTGCGGCACCGCATCGCACAGCCGCTCGGGGTGCCGGACGCGCGCGTCGTCGTGCCCGACGGGTCGGCGGCGGATCCGCACCACGCGGCGGCCGAGCACGAGCGGCGGATCCGGCGGCTCGGCGGCGCGGGCCTCCAGATCGTGGGCATCGGCGCCAACGGGCACCTCGGCTTCAACGAGCCCGGGTCGCCGTTCGCCGGCATCACGCGGGTCGTCGAGCTCGCGGACGCCACCCGGCGCGCCAACGCGCGGTACTTCGGCGGCGATCCCGCGCGCGTGCCGACGCACGCGGTCACGCAGGGCATCGCGACGATCATGTCGGCCGCGCGGATCCTGCTGGTCGCCTCGGGCGCGCACAAGGCCGACGCGCTCGCCGCGGCGATGGCCGGGCCGGTGACGACGGCCGTCCCCGCCTCCGTCCTGCAGCGGCACCGGCGGGTCACCGTCGTCGCGGATCGCGCCGCGCTCGCCGCCCTCCACGGCCGCGTCGACCTGGCGGCGCTCGCCTGATCGGCGGCCCGAGGGGTGCGCGCTCGTCGCTCGCCGGCCATGTCGGTGGTGACCGCTTCACTCCGCACATGGACGCGCATCACGCAGGACCTCCTCTCACCGTCGTCGGCTACGACGACGCCCTCCGCGACCTCAAGGGGAGCGTCCGCAGGGCCCGAATCGTCGCCCAACGCCGGGTCAACGTGGAGCTCGTGCAGCTGTACTGGCGGATCGGGATGACGCTGAACGCACATGTGGAGCGGCATCGGTGGGGCAGCGCGGTGATGACCCGCATGGCGGAGGACCTGCGTCGTGAGTTCCCCGACATCAAGGGCTTCTCGACCAGGAACCTCTTCTACATGCGTGCGCTGGCACGCGCGTGGCCCGAGGAGGCGGAAGTGCAACGGACCGTTGCACTCCTGCCGTGGGGCCACGTCGTCACCCTCGTCGAGCGCCTCGATGACGCTGCCCTGCGCGACTGGTACGTCGCGCAGCCTGGCGCACGGCTGGTCCCGGAACGTCCTCGAGCACCACATCCGCACGCGGCTCCACGAGAGGTCGGAGAGCGCGGCGACGAACTTCGACCGGGCACTGGAGCCCGATCAGTCGGATCTCGCCCGGCAGCTCACCAAGGACCCCTACGTCCTCGACTTCCTCGCGGTCGACGGCGATGCCCGGGAGCGTGAGCTGGAGCAGGCGCTCGTCGACCGCATCATCGACACGCTCCGGGAGCTCGGCGAGGGCTTCGCGTTCGTCGGCCGTCAGGTCCATTTCGACGTCGAGGGCGAGGACTTCTTCGTGGACCTGCTCTTCTTCCACGTCGAGCAGCTCCGCTACGTCGTCATCGAGCTGAAGACGGGCCGCTTCCGCCCCGAGCAGCTCGGCCAGCTGGGGTTCTACGTGGCCCTGGTCGATGGACGACTTCGCCGCCCGCATCACGCCGAGACCGTCGGTCTGCTGCTCGTGGCGGGCAAGGCCGATGCGGTGGTGCGCTATTCGCTGGCCGGGCAGCGCGCCCCGGTCGCCGTGTCGAGCTACGACCTGCTGCCGGACGCGGAGCGTGCCGCGCTCCCGTCCGAGGAGGTGCTGGCCCGGGCCGTCCGGGATCCGCGGCGAACGTGACCGTCCGGGCCGCGTCCACCTCCCCGGGCTATGCTCCATGCGCGCGCATGGAACTGATCCGTGCGGGAAGGAACGCACCATGAGCAGCACGTACCGCGTCGGCTACCTCGTCGGCAGCCTGTCGTCCACCTCCATCAACCGGGCCCTGTCGCTCGCGCTGAAGCGCCTCGGCGCCCAGGCCGGCCTCGAGCTCACCGAGATCCCGATCCAGCCGCTGCCCTTCTACAGCGCCGACATGGACGGCGACTACCCCGAGGTCGCGAACAGCTTCAAGGCCGCCATCGCGGACGCCGACGCGATCATGATCGTCACGCCCGAGTACAACCGCTCGATCCCCGGCGTCCTCAAGAACGCGCTCGACTTCGCGAGCCGCCCGTACGGCGAGAACGCGTTCCAGGGCAAGCCCAGCGCGGTCATCGGCACGTCCATCGGCTCCGTCGGCACGGCCGTCGCGCAGCAGCACCTCCGCAGCATCCTGTCGTTCCTCGCGTCGCCCGAGCTCTCGCAGCCCGAGGCGTACATCCAGACCACCGAGGGCCTCATCTCGCCCGAGGGCGCGATCTCGAACGCCGGCACCGAGGAGTTCCTCCTCACCTGGCTGCAGGCGTTCCGCGCGCACATCGAGAAGAACCTCACGACCGTCTCCGCGTAGCGGACGCGACGCGAAGCACGACGAGGGGCCCGGGCGGATCGTCCGGGCCCCTCGTCGTGCGCGGCGGGTCAGCGCCGCAGCTGGATCCCGAGCACGTCCCACGTGCGCCCGCCGGGCACCGCGTGCACCGACACCGTCACGGCGCCGGCGGGGGATCCGGCGCGCATCTCGTCGGTGATCGTCACGTCGAGCGCGTCGTCGCCCACCTCGCCGCCGAGCTCGACCGGATCCGCGGCGCGCGCCTCCACGCCGCCGACGTGGATCGCCTGGCCGACGGCAGCGGCACCGCCCGCGCCCTCCGGCGCCTCGCGTCGCAGCAGCACGCGGACGACGATCGCCGTGCCCGCGGGATCCCGCAGCTCGTAGGAGAACCAGCCGGTCGCGCTCCGCCAGTGCCGGCCGTCGGCGCCGCCCGCGCGCGTGCCCTCGCCGCGGAAGCCGTGGTCCACCTCGGGCTGCTGCTCGCCGGCGACCACCTCGTCGACCACGTCGCCGTCGGTGCCCGCGGCGTCCAGCGCGCGCAGCTCGGCCGCCCGCGCGTCCGGGTCGGCGCCGGTGGGCCAGACCAGCGTCGTCCGCTCGTCGTGGATCCCCGCGAACGGCTCGAGCGCGACCGCCATCAGCTCGTCGCCGCGCCACGCGTCGAGCCGGAACGCGAGCGCGGCCCGGTCCACGAGCGTCACGGCGTCGGCGGGGTCGGCCGAGGTGACGACCGGCGTCCGCTCGAGCGGCACCTTCGGCGCGGGCGTGACGTGGCCCATGCGCGTGTCCTCCGCGAGCGAGGTCGCGATCCCGTCCCGGCCGTCGCGCGAGGCGAGCGCCAGCGGGCCGTACGTGAACGACGTCCACGCGGATCCGTCGGGCAGCCGCTCCGCGCGCACCTCCATCCCGAGCACCACGGTCACGACCGTCGTGCCCGACCAGGTGCGTCGGATCGGCACGGCGGCGGCACCGGGCAACGCGGCCACGGTCGCGGGCGCGTCGCCGACGCGCACCGCCATCGACGTCGCCCACCCGGGCCGCCGGAGCCGCAGCTCGACGTCGGCAGGGGCATCCGCCGAGACGGTCACCGTCACCCGCCCGTCGCGCACCACGTCCCCGTCGATGCGCGCCCGGATCCCGCGCTCGGCCCAATCCAGCTCGGCCGGCACGTACAGGTCCACGAGCAGCGCGTCGCCCGCGTGCGCGAACACCTGCTCGCCGTAGCGCGCGTGGTTCTCCATGCCGGTGCCGACGCAGCACCACATCGACTCCTCGGCGACGGAGTGGACGCGGGGGTGGGCCGGCCGCAGCGGCGTGAAGTACACGAGCCCGCCGTGCTCCGGGTGCTGGGTGGAGAGGATGTGGTTGAGCGTCGTGCGCTCGACCTGGTCGAGGATCGCCGGGTCGGCCGTGCGCTCGAACCGCAGCCGCGCGAGCTCCAGCATGTTGTAGCTGTTGCAGGTCTCGGGCCCCTGCTCGTCGAGCACCATGGGCGCGAAGTCGCGCGACGGGTGGAAGTGCTCGCGCACGCTGTTGCCGCCGATCACCACGCTCCGCCGGTGCACGACCGAGTCCCAGAACGCGTCGGAGGCGGCGAGCAGGCGCGCGTCGCCCGTCATCCGGCCGAGCCGCTCGATCCCGATGACCTTGGGGATCTGCGTGTTGGCGTGCAGCCCGTCGAGCTCGTCGCGGCCGGCGACGAGCGGATCCACGAGGGCGCGCTGGGCGAACCGCCGCGCCTCGGCGAGCAGGTCGTCCCGGCCGGTGATCCCCGCGAGCGTCGCGAAGGCGTCGCACATGCCGCCGTGCTCGGTCGCGAGCATGCCCTCGAACGCGTCGTCGTCGAGGTGCGCGGAGATGCCGAGCCACCAGCCGGCCATGCCCTCGGCCATGCGCAGGGCCCGGGCGGATCCGGTGTGCTCGTGCGCGTCGAGCAGCCCGCCGAGCGTCTTGTGCAGGTTGTAGAGCGGCACCCACCGGCCCTCGAGGTCGAAGGTGTCAGCCTCGATCCGGCCCTCCGCGATGGTGCGGCCGAACTCCCGCCCGTCGGGCACGCCGCCGAGCCAACCGTCACCGGCCGCCTCCTGGCACCGCTCGAGCACGTCGAGCATGTGCTCGAGGCGGGGGAGGAGGCGCGGGTCGCCCGTCGCGGCGTGCAGCTGCGCGAGCGCCGACAGGTAGTGGCCGCCGATGTGCCCGTCGAGGCCGATCTCCTCCCAGCTGCCGTAGCTCGGCACGGGGGAGTCGAGCCCGGCCTCGCGGAGGAAGGGCGCGAGCAGCCGGTCGGGATCCAGGCGCAGCACGTACTCGACGTCGGTCAGCTGCGCGTGCCGGAGCGGTCCGTCGCCGAGCCGCACGGCGGAGAGCGGGAACGAGCGGGCGGCGGACGGGAGGTCGGCGGCGGGGCGCGGCGGGGTGGCGGGGGCGACGGTCATCGGGATCCTCAGCTGTCGGCGGCGGCCGCGGCGACGGTGCCGCGGGCGGTTCCCGGACGCGATCCGGGCGCATCGACCCGCCCTTGACGAGCAGTACATCGATGCACATAATCTAGTACAACGATGTAGAAGGCACCAGGGCGGTGCGTGCGGCCACGCGGCCGAGCCCCACCGGGCCGACACGTCACGGACACGAGGAGCGCGATGAAGCGGACCACGACGAGGCTGGTCGCCGCGGCGACCCTCATGATCACGGGCCTCGCGCTCAGCGGCTGCTCCGCCGGATCCGGCGGCGCGGGCGACGGCACGGTGAAGCTCTGGATCCGCGACTACGAGAAGGCGCTCGTCGAGCCGCTCGCCGAGGCCTACAACGCCACGCACGAGACGCAGGTCGAGATCACGCTCGTGCCGTCGCCGAGCTACGTGCAGAAGCTCGCGACCTCCATCGCGGGCGGCGACCCGCCGGACGTGGCCGCGCTCGACCTCGTCTTCACGCCGTACTTCGCGCAGGCCGGCGCGCTGGTCGACATCACCGACCGGGTCGCCGCGCTCGACTACGCCGACGACTTCAGCCCCGCGCACGCGTCCGTCTCGTCGTTCGACGACCGCACCTACGCCGTGCCGTTCACGGGCGACGCGTCGGTGCTCTTCTACAACAAGACGCTCTTCGCCGAGGCGGGGCTGGATCCCGAGCGCCCGCCGACGACGCACGCCGAGATCCGCGCGGCCGCGAAGGCCATCCGCGGCCTCGGGGGCAGCACCTACGGCTACTCGATCCCCGGCGCGTGCGGCGGCTGCCTGATCTTCGGCTTCACCCCGCTCATCTGGGGCGGCGGCGGCGACGTGCTCTCCGCCGACGGCCGCACCGCGACGCTCGACAGCCCGGAGGTCACGGAGGGCCTCGAGCTCCTGCGCGGGATGTGGACCGACGGCAGCATGCCGTCGCTCGCCCGCACCGACGCCGGCCCGAACACCGCGACCGCGTTCCAGCAGGGCACGGTCGGCATGATCGCCGACGGCACCGCGACCATGGGCTCGCTCGTCGCCGGAGGGAAGGTCGACTTCGGCGTCACCCCGCTGCCCGGGAAGGACGGCGGATCCGCGTCCTTCGGCGGCGGCGACACCCTCACCATCCTGAAGGGGTCGAGGAACGTCGACGCCGCGTGGGAGTTCGTGGAGTGGGCGACGGGCGAGGAGGCGCAGACCATCCTCGCCGAGCAGTCGGTCGTGCCCATCCGCACCGACCTGCTCGACGAGGTCTACGTGCCCCAGGATCCGCGCTACGCCGTGTTCGCGGACGCCCTCCGGGTCGGCCACGTGCCGTTCAGCCCGGTCGAGAACGAGCTGTTCAACGACAACAACGGGGTCTGGGTCAACCTGATCTCGCAGTCCGTGTTCGGCGGCGGGATCCCGGACGCGCAGCGCGAGGCCCAGGCCGAGGCGCAGCGCATCCTCGACTCCGTCGTCTACGTCGAGGAGGACGGGAAGTGACCGCACCCGTGATCACCCGGCTGGAGGGCGCCGTCGCGTCCCCGGCCCGCAGCGCGGTGCGCGACCGCGGCGGCATGGCGAGGAGGCGGCGCCGCACCGGGATCCTGCTGGTGCTGCCGGCCCTCGTGATGCTCCTCACCTTCTTCATCTGGCCGCTGATGCGCACCATCGCGATGTCGACGTACACGTGGCCGCTGCTCGGCAACCGCGCCTTCACCGGCCTCGCCAACTACGTCGAGGCGTTCCAGGACGCCGCGTTCCTCAAGGCCGTCGGCTTCACGCTCGTCTACACGGCGGTCGTGACCCCGGTGCTCCTCGTGATCGGGTTCGCGCTGGTGCTGCTCATCCAGCGCCGCACGCGCAGCGCCCGGATCTTCCAGTCGATCTTCTTCCTGCCGGTGGTCGTGGGCCTCGCCTCCGCGAGCTACCTCTTCCTCTTCATGTGGCAGCCGGTGATCGGGCCGACCATGAAGGCGCTCGCCGGGGTCGGGCTGCTGGACGTGTCGACCAACATGTTCGGCGGATCCGTGACCGCGTTCCTCGTGGTCGTGAGCATGGTCGCGTGGAAGTCCGCGGGGCTGCAGATGCTGCTCCTGCTCTCGGGCTTCCAGTCGATCCCGCAGGAGGTGAACGAGGCGGCCGAGATGGACGGGTCCACGCGCTGGCAGCGGTTCCTCTACATCACGCTGCCGCTGCTGCGGCCGACCCTCGCGCTCGTGCTGGTGTTCAGCGTGGCCGGGTCGCTGCTGGCGTTCGACCAGTTCTACATCATGACCGCGGGCGGGCCGGACAACGGCACCATCACGGCGGTCTACGAGATCTACCGCTCCTCGTTCATCCGGCTCGACCTCGGCTACGGGGCCGCGCTCTCCATCATCCTCATGGTCGTCCTCGGCCTCGTCAGCGCAGCCCAGATGCTGCTCCTCCGGAACTCGGACAACTCATGAGCACCTCCGCCCCCGCCCGCCCCGCCTCCTCCGTCCCCGCCGAGGGCGCGTCCCCGCACCGCGATGCCCGCGGCCGCGACGCCCGCGGACTCGGCGCCGTCCGCGCCTCGATGCCGCGCCTCGCCTGGTACGTGGCGTGCGGCTGCGTCGCGCTCCTCTTCCTCTACCCGCTCGGGATCATGCTCGGCACGGCGCTCACCGCGCAGGACGGCTCGGTCGGGCTCGGCAACCTGCAGCGGCTGCTGACGCCCACGGGCGGGCTCGACCTCGTGACGAGCCTCCGCAACAGCGTCTTCGTGTCGCTGCTGGTGACGGCGATCACGATCGTGGTCTCGACGCTGGCGGGCTACGCGTTCGCGCGGCTGCCGTTCCGGGGGAGCGACGTCGTGTTCTTCGTCGTGCTGATCACGTTCATGATCCCGTTCCAGGCGATCATCACGCCGCTGTTCCTGACGCTCATCGAGCTCGACCTCGACAACAGCCTCGTGGGCCTCTCGCTCGTGCTCGCCACCTTCAACCTGCCGTTCGGGATCTTCCTCATGCGGAACTCGTTCGCGGCCGTGCCCGCGAGTCTGGAGGAGGCCGCGCTCATCGACGGCAACACGCCGCTGCAGGCCATGCGGCGCGTGATGCTGCCCATCGCGATCCCCGGCGTCGTCTCGACCGCGCTCCTCACCTTCTTCTCGGCGTGGAACGACTTCTTCGCGACGCTCATCCTCATCACCGACCAGAGCCTGTACACGCTGCCGGTGAGCCTCAACATCCTCTCGGCCGGCCAGAACAACACGGTCGACTGGGGGCTGATGCAGACGGGCGTCGCCGTGACGGTGCTCCCGTGCGTCGTGCTGTACCTGCTGCTGCAGCGGTACTACGTGGCCGGCCTCATCAGCGGCGCGGTGAAGTAGGGCCGACGCCCGACCCGCGTGCGAGGCTGGGGCCGCGCGCGGCGACCCGGACCGCGCACGGACACGAGGGGGAGCGCATGGCGGCGACCATGAGCGACGTCGCGCGCGCCGCGGGCGTCTCCATCAAGACCGTCAGCAACTACTTCAACGGCTACCCGTACATGCGCGAGGGGACGCGGGCGCGGATCGAGGCGGCCGTCGCCGAGCTCGGCTACCGGATGAACGTGTCGGCCCGGAACCTGCGCTCCGGCCGGTCGCGCATGATCGCGCTCGTGATCCCCGAGCTCGACAGCGCGTACCTCGCGCCGCTCGCGCAGGACGTGATCGACGCGGCCGACGAGCTCGGCCTCAGCGTGCTCGTCGAGACCACGGCGGGGCGCCGCGACCGCGAGATCGGCGCGCTCTCGGGCCTCCACCGGCAGGTGCTCGACGGCGTGATCTACGAGCCGCTCGCCCTGCACCAGGAGGACGCGGGCCTCATCGACCTGAACGTGCCGCTCGTGATGATCGGCCAGCGCTTCCTCGAGGGCCTCGCCGACCAGGTGCTCATCGCCGACCGGGACGCCGCGCACGCCGCCGTCGCGCACCTCGTCGAGACCGGCCGGCGCCGCATCGCGCTCGTCGGCGTGCGGGAGGCGGACGAGCCGACGGGCGCGGCGCTCCGGCAGCGCGGCGCCGAGGAGGCGCTCGCCGCCGCCGGCATCCCGCTCGACCCGCGGCTCCGGGTGGATCCCGGCCCCTGGCGCCGTGAGGCCGGCGCCGCCGCGATGGCCCGCCTCCTCGACGACGGGGTCGAGCTCGACGCCGTGTTCGGCTTCAACGACTCGCTCGCGCTCGGCGCCCAGTGGACGCTCCAGGAGCGCGGCATCCGCGTGCCCGAGGACGTGGCGGTCGCGGGCCTCGACGACACCGAGGACTCCCGCTTCGCGCAGCCGCCGCTCACCACGGTGTCGCCCGGCCGCCGCGCCATCGCGCGCCGGGCGGTGGAGATGCTGGCCGAGCGGATCGAGCACGGTGCGGACGCGGGCGCCTTCCGCTCCGAGACGATGGGCTTCGAGCTCATCGTGCGCGGGTCGACGGTGGCGCGCGGGCGCTGATCCGGGGCACGCTCGCCGCGGGTGCTTCGGCACGACCTCGATGCTGATGAGCCATCCCGCAGCCGCCGACCTGGCAGGGAGGCACCCGATGCAAACTAGGACGAACGTCTCCTTGCGCTTGTGGATTGGTTGACGCGCGTCCACGAGTGCGTGCCCAGGTTCGAAGTCCTGGACAACCGACCGAGAGGAAGACGATGAAGAAGCTGCCATTCAAGTTGCTCGGACTGGCGCTCACGGGCGCGATGGTCAGTGGCGCTGCGCTCGTGACCGTGCCGGCTGGTCCGGCTCATGCTCAGGACACGGCATCGGACTTGGCCTATGCCGAGTGCCATTACGACCATGACTTCGACTCGTGCCAGTTCCTCGCGGAGCAGGGGCAGAACATCACGGAGCCGGAGCTGAAGTGCCTCGCTGCCGCGGGGATCACCATCGCAGGTCTCGCCGTCGGTGACGGCATCGGCGAGGAGCTCGCGGCGGACATCGCGCGCAAGTACCTCGCCGCGGGTGCGACCGGTTGCCTCGGGTCGTTCCTCTAATGTCGTCTCGCATGACGTCGATGGATCGAAAGAACATTCCAACCTGGATCGCGGCTCTGGTCGCATTCCTCCTCGCCGCGATCTGCTTCTCCCTGATCCCATCAGGCTGGGCGATCGTGGTCTACGGCGTGCTGGTCTTCGGCATCGCGTTGATCTATCGGGCTTCGTCTTCGAGAGCGAGCAGGTAGTCCGTCACCCAGGGGTGTCACGGCTCCCGCGAGACACCCCTCGGTTTGCCTCCTCCATCGAGCGGTAGCGAGGGCGCCGCGATCAAGGACGGGGACGAAGGTCGAACCGCCCAGTGAGGTAAGGCTATGCTTACCCGCGGCCCGGGCTCCCCGCCGGGCCGATGCCGGCCTCGACCCCAGGAGACCCATGCCCCGCGCTCGCGCCCTCGCCCGCCTCACCGCCACCGCCGTGACGGGCCTCGTGCTCGTCGCCCTCACCGGATGCGGCGCGTCCGAGGAGGTGCCGACCGCGTCCGTCGCGGACGCGGGCCAGGGGTCCACGACCTACCCGCTGACGCTGTCGAACTGCGGCCACGACGTGACGATCGACCGGGCGCCCTCGCGCGTGGTGTCGCTCGACCAGGACTCCACCGAGATCCTGCTGTCCCTCGGCCTGCAGGACCGCATGGTCGGCACGGCGTCGTGGACGGATCCCGTGCTCGACTCGCTCGCCGACGCGAACGGCCAGGTGCCGCGCCTCGCCGACAACGCGCCCACCTACGAGGTGCTCATGGGCGCGGATCCCGACTTCGTCACCGCGTCCTTCGGCCGTCACTACGGCACGGGCGGCGTGGTCACGCGCGACCGGCTCGCCGAGACGGGCATCCCCTCCTACCTGTCGCCCACCGACTGCGACTCCGACGTCAGCATCAACGGCGGCGGCCAGCGCACCACGCCGCTCACGGTCGACGCGCTGTACCAGGAGATCCGCGAGATGGCCGAGGTCTTCGACGTGAAGGACCGCGGTGAGGCGCTCGTCTCCTCGCTCCAGCAGCGCGCGGCCGCGGCCACCGACGGCATGGACCTCGGCGGGGCGAAGGTCATGTACTGGTTTGCCGACACGAAGACGCCGTACATGGGCGGGGGATTCGGCGCCACCGCGCTCCTGTCCCGCCAGGTCGGCCTCACGGACGCGTTCCCCGAGGTGCGCGACGACTTCATCGCCACGGGCTGGGAGGACGTCGTCGACCGGGATCCGGACATCCTCGTGCTCGGCGACCTCCAGCGGAACCGGTTCCCCGGCGACAAGCTGCAGGACAAGGTCGACTTCCTGAAGAGCGATCCGCTCACGCGCGACCTCACGGCCGTGAAGGAGGACCGGATGGTGGCGCTGCACGGCGCCGAGATGAACCCGTCGATCCGCTTCGTGGACGGGCTCGAGAAGATCCGGGCGTGGTGGGACGCGCGCGGGGGCCGGCTCTGAGCGCCGCCGCCCCGCGCGCTCCGTTCGCGACGGTCGCCGCGCGGGTCAGGGGCCTGCCGCACGCCGTGCGCGTCGCGGTGCTGGTCGCGCTCGGGATCGTCGCGGTCGCGCTCTCGGTGGGCGTCGCCGTCACGCTCGGCCCGGCCGACGTGTCGCTCGTCAACGTGCGCGACATCCTCCTCAACCACGCCGGGCTCACGCGGATCCCCGTGCGCGTCTCCGAGGACGCCATCGTCTGGCAGGAGCGCCTGCCGCGCGCGCTCGTCGCAGCGGCCTGCGGGGCCGGCCTCGGCATCTGCGGCGTCGTGCTCCAGTCGCTGCTGCGGAACCCGCTCGCGGACCCGTTCGTGCTCGGCGTCTCCTCCGGCGCCTCCACCGGCGCCGTGCTCATCGGCGTGCTCGGCCTCGGCGGCGGCGCGCTCGGCATGTCGGGCGGCGCCTTCATCGGCGCGCTCGTGGCCTTCGGCTTCGTGCTCCTGCTCGCCCGGTTCTCCTCGGGCGGCACGGCCGGCGTGATCCTCGCGGGCGTCGCCAGCACGCAGCTCTTCTCCGCGCTCACCTCGCTGGTCGTCTTCGCGTTCGCCGACTCGGACGAGACGCGCGGCATCATGTTCTGGCTCCTCGGATCCCTCGAGGGCATGCGCTGGGACGAGGTCGGCCTGAGCGTCTCCGTGGTCGCCGTGGGCGCGGTCGTCTGCCTCGCCTACGCCCGCTCGCTCGACGCCTTCGCGTTCGGCGAGGAGGTGGCGTCGTCGCTCGGGATCCACGTGGGCCGCACCCGCACGATCCTCCTGGTCGTCACCGCGCTCCTCACGGCGACGCTCGTGAGCATCGCGGGCGCCATCGGGTTCGTCGGCCTGGTGCTGCCGCACGCCGCGCGCCTGCTGTTCGGCCAGCGCCATTCGCGCGTCGTGCCCGCCACCATCGTGCTGGGCGCCGTCTTCATGGTGTGGGTCGACGCGTTCTCGCGGCTCGCGTTCGCGCCCACGCCGCTGCCGGTCGGCGTCGGCACGGCGCTCGTCGGCGTGCCCGTGTTCATGCTGCTGCTGATGCGCAACCGGGGGCGCGCATGACGCTCGAGGCGCGGGGCGTCAGCTGGTCGCGGGGCGGGCGGATCGTGGTGGACGACGTCACGCTGGAGCCGGCACCCGGATCCACCGTGGGGCTGCTCGGGCCGAACGGCTCGGGCAAGTCGTCGCTGCTGAAGCTGCTGCAGGGCGCGGCGTCGCCGGACTCCGGCCGCGTGACGCTCGACGGCGCCGACCTCGCGGGGCTCCGTCGGCGCGAGGTCGCTCGGCGCGTGGCGACCGTGACGCAGCACGGCGAGACCGAGGTCGACATCGTGGTGCGCGACGTCGTGCGCCTCGGCCGCACGCCGTACCGGACGCTCCTCGGCGGCGACACCGCGGAGGACCAGGCGGCCATCGACCGCGCGATCGCGCACGTCGGGCTCGAGGCGAAGGCCGACCGCGCCTGGCGCACGCTCTCCGGCGGCGAGCGGCAGCGGGCCCACATCGCGCGCGCCCTCGCGCAGGAGCCGCGCGAGCTGCTGCTCGACGAGCCGACCAACCACCTCGACATCCGCCACCAGCTGGAGCTGCTGGCGCTCGTGCGCGACCTGCCCGTGACCACCGTGGTCGCGCTGCACGACCTCAACCTCGCGGCGATGTTCTGCGACAGCGTGCTGGTGCTGCGCGAGGGGCGCGTGGTGGCGGGCGGTCATCCGCGCGAGGTGCTCACGCCCGAGCTCATCGCCGACGTCTACGGGGTGCGCGCCGTCGTCACGCACGACCAGGCGGTCGGCTGCTCGCGCGTGCTGTTCGACGCGGCGCCGCTCTAGCTGCACCGGGTCATGACGTCGGTGACCCGAGGGCCGCGGGCATCAGCACGTGGCTCGAGCTGATCAGGTCAGCGTCGTCGTCCCGGATCCCGGGTCGAGGACGTCGCCTCCAGCACGTTCCGTTCCCGCTCCGGCCTCGGACGCCTCGGGGCTGACCAGGGCCGCGACGACGGATCTGACAGCCCTACTCCGCTCCAGCCCCGAACCGAAGCACCCATCGAGGCGCGCGCCGACGCGAGACACCGAGCTCCCGCGCGACGTACGAGAGGGGACGGCGATCATGCACGACGCGCACAACGAGCAGACGTCGACCGAGAACAGTCAGACGAGCACCACCGATGGGACATCGAGGCCCCCTGGCGATGGTCGGATCTGACAGTTCCATCACGCCCTCACGAGCTGCAGAATCGGAACGGAGTCGCGGCGGACAGGCGGATCTCGACGCGGTGATGCGTGGCCTTTCTCCGGGCGCATAGCCCAAGGGGTTGCAACCCGCATCTCCGGACAGCAGACCGGCTCGCGAGCGCAGGACTCACGCGCCCTAGGCGGCGAGAGCTCTTCCGGACAGCCCCTTCCGGTTGCAACTCGGAGACCCGGTGCCCCTTCTTCGCCAGAAGGTCTTGCCGATGAGATGACGACGACGCTCAATGGGGCTTGAGCGCGAAGCAGACGGGCCCTAAAGGCCATGAGCGGTCATCGTGCCGTATCGGGGCCGGCATGATCCGCATGAGCACCGGTGTCGCGTCCTGGGCAGGAACCGGACGACGTGCCCACTCCACCCTCCTAGAGCGCCCCCCGCGAGTCCTCGGGACGTGGTATCGTCCGAGCCTTCTCCGATCCGATGGGTGGACATGCAAGTTCGGGCTGCAGGGCCGTCTCTCTCGCTAGTGCTGTTGGCGGCTGTCGTCGGATTCGCAGGGTGCACCTCTGATCCGACTCCGGAGCCGGCGCCCGCGCCGAGCATTCCGGTACTCAACACGGAGGCCGCTGCCCGCCAGCTCCAGGTGGGCGACTGCTTCGACACGAGCGACCTTGCGGTTCCGTCGGCCGACCGCGTGCAGCGGGACTGCTCTTCTGAACATGAGGACGAGGTCTACGCGCGTATGACCCTCGGAGACGATGCTGCTCGACCCGACGACGACCACCTACAGGCTTCCGCGTCTCAAAAGTGCCTGGATGCATTCGAGCCTTATGTCGGCCGAAAATTCGACGACTCTGACCTGGGGTACTCGTACGTGTATCCCTCGGTCGACGCATGGCCTCTGGGGGACCACGAAGCTGTCTGTTATCTCGTCAACCATGCAAGTGCTCCGCTCACCAAGTCCATGCGGGATTCTGGGGCATAGTCGCCCAGCGGCTCCTCGTCGGCGTCGTGATCACGTCGCTCCGCAGAGTGGAATGTTCTGTGACACTGGCGACCAGGGCGGCCGCCTCCACCGTTGGAGTGCTCACTCGATTCATGTCCCGGATGGTCTTCGACGTCAGGATATGACCCTTCTCCGCGCGGCACGAAGAACGTCCGCGCCGGCGACTCGGAATCGTCAGGCCGAGTTCAGCATGAAGTCCTGAGCTGATGGGCCGCGATGAAGCGGCTCATCGGGCAGACGGTCGTGTCACGACGGCTGGGCCCTGAGGAAGTGCGAATGTAAGCGTCGTGATCGTCGTCCCACTCATGACGCGCCCGAGGCGCTTGCCATCTACATCCCTCGCGTGGGCCCTCCAAGACGTACGAATGGACCTCGACGGAGGAGGACGCAGGAGATCGGCCCACTCGCGCATGATGTCATCCATATGACCTGCTGACGCACTCCAACTCTCTCGACGTGGCCAGCCTGCGCCCGCCGCGTGCGCTCGGCCCGCGCCACGTCGAGGGCGAACACGTTCCTCGGTCGAACCAGGACCTGAACATCCCGCCCGCACGAGCACCAGCACGCAGGGCGACTCGTCTGACCCGCGTCACCGCGCCCACTGGCCATAGCAAGGAGGAGGGCGGTCGCCCACCTGAAGGAGTGATCCGACGACATGGGGCGCCGGGAGGGGCCCCGCCAGCAGGGTGGGGAGAAGCCCGAAGCGCAACACTGCTCGGGTGTTAGCTTCCAGATCACCCTCATAGGACGTGTGAGGTTCCTATGAGAGAGACCCGATGCGCCGTCACACCTACGGGCACTTCGTGGCCCTGGCCACCGCCGTTGCCCTGTCCGCGAACTGCCTCGTCGCTCCTGCCTCCGCGTCGACTCACGAGGGGGAGCTGCTTTCCGCCTCGCAGGTCAGTGCCGCACCAGCCTCGCTCAGTGGCACCAGCCTGCCAACAGCTACGGCGCCTGAGCTGCCCGCCATCACGCCGAACGTCCCGACCCCGAGCGCACTCACTGAGGCGGCAGCATCCATGCACGGGACGTCGGCGTCCACGTTGGCTTCCTCACCTTCGACACCCCCTCCTCCCGCTGCGGACCGCACGGCAGGTCATGGGCCGAAGCTCACCCCTTCACCTGTGCAAGAGCAGCAGCATGTTGACTTGCCCGCACCTGAGCAGGGGGTCGTCCCTGTGGCGGCGGACGCGTCCCCAGGCGCCCACCCCGCGACTCGACGCTTGTCTACGCAGAAGATGGCGGCACCGGAGAAGCGCGATGGGCGCATGGCGATAGCGGACGCCCCGATGGTGGTGAATGCGGAGGGTTCATCGAAGACGGTGATGGAGTCGGCTCAGGCCAACATGGTCCCGACCAATTCGGAAGCGGTCCCGGCTTCGCCCGGCGATGGGGCGGTCAACGTCGGAACCACACCGGTCCTCACCGCCTCGGCGTCCGGCATAGATGATTTCAAGAAGCCGCAGTACCGGTTTCTGATCTGCCCCGCCTATAAGATCAACCAGTACGGATTTGCCTGCACAAGCGGGACGGCCGTCGACTCCGGCTGGACCGACGCATCGAGTTGGCAGGTCCCCGATGGCCAACTGGCGCCGGACACCACGTATACATGGACCGTAGGCGTCAAGGAGGAATCAAACCCGTTCTTCTTCTCATCAGGAAGCGTCGCCTATTCCATGGCAACCGGTGCTGCTCTTCAGGACCCGGGTAAAGGTTCCGCCTGGTCGCAACTCAGTTCCCCGGCCAACGGATCCACGACGACATCGCTGACACCGGCCCTTTCGGGACACACGACCATGGCAGGCGCCGACCCTTATCAATACGACTTCCAGGTCTTCACATGCCTTTCTGCGACGTCCTGCCAAAAGGGGCTTCAGGTTGCTGATTCCGGGTGGTTGACCGACGGCAACTACACGATACCCGACGGCGTGCTGTACAGATCAGCAAACTACGTGTGGTCACTTAATGTCCGCGACAACCCGTACGTCTACCAGGTAGGAAATCAGAACTGGTCCTTCGGTGAAATAGTGCCGCTCCCGACCGGGACGTACTACGGTTCATCGTCTATCGCTACCGCGGTTGCAGGCGTCGACCTCGGCGACCGCCACTACAGCACCACGTCGACTGACGCGAATGCATCGTCGGCCGGCGGCAACCTCGCACTGAGCAGGACATACAGTTCCACCAACCCCAACGCGTCATCCTTTGGGGTCGGCTGGTCGAGCGTGTTGGACATGTTGATAAGCGACAACAGCATCGGCGAGACCGTCCGGATGGGCGACGGACACGAAGTCGCGTTCGGATTGAACCCCGACGGCAGCTACAGCGTCGACTCTCGGAACGCCGGGATGGCCTTGACGGGTTCGAATGGCAATTTCGTGCTCACGGACGCCGGGGGGAACTCATACTCCTTCACCTCGAACACGCTGACGTCGATGACCAACGGACAGGGACTGATAACCGATGTCCTGCGCTCATCCGGTCAGGTCTTCGCCTTGACAGATCGCACATCGGGTCGCTCAATCGGGTTCGTGTGGAGCGGATCGCAGATAGCGACCGCATACACCAGTGCCACACCGATCACAGCACCACCTGCGGCCGTTCCGCCCATCACCTCCCCTGCGGCATCTTGGACCTATACCTACTCGGGTACCACTCTCACGAAAGTGTGCCGTTCGGGAACGCATGGAGGCTGTCACAGCTTTGGCTATACCGCCGACAGCACGCCTCTCCTGAGGGCGATGGGCGACAGCGCCGGTAACCCGCAGACGCAGATCAGCTATACCGACGGTGCCACCACGGGCATCACCGACGCATCGGGGACGACCAAGTTCTCCGCAAGCCCCGGAGAGCGAGGCGACACGATCGTCGTCACCAAGCAGAGTGGCGCGGTCGAGACGTACACCACGAACATATTCGGCGAGCCTGTAGGGCTTCGTACTCGCCTTGGAGCCGCGACGAACTGGACGTACGATATCGCGGGTCGCATGACGGCTATGAATTCCGACTCCACGTTCCTCGCGGCCGTATATGACGTAGCGGGACATCTGATCCAGCACTCTGACTCACTCGGTACGCAGAAATACACCTACGTCAAATCGGGTGATGGGGCAGGAAAGCTGGCTACCGCTTCTGTGCGCGGTGACTACAGCATCGATACTGTCGCTCAGTCGTATCAGTACGACTCGGCTGGGCGCGTCGTCGCCATCCTCAATGGCCCGGGCGGAGCTACGCAGCGCTCCACGACATACGCCTATACCAGCGGTGCTGAGAGCGCTGTCGGCGGCGGATCCGTGCCCGCCGGGCTCGTCAGCAGCACCACGAATGCGGCGGGCACCACCGAGTCGTTCGAGTACGACAAGTACGGGCAGCTGGCAATGGAAGTGGACGTGCGCGGTCTGACACGTGCATTCGCCTACGACTCGCTCGGTGATCTCACCAGGACGACCTTGGCCATGCCGCACGGGAGCGGCGCGTATCAGGGCACTGCCTACAGCTATGGCTCCGATGGGCGACTCGCGTCCAGCACAGGCTCCTCGTCCATCGACAGCATCTCGGGCGCAAAGCGCCAGGTGACGCGGCTCTACACCTACGATGACAACGGCAATGTCCTGAGCAGCACCGATTCCGCAGCATCGAACGACGCCCGAACCCACAATTACACATACGACACATTCGGTCGTCGGCTCACAGAATCCGAACCCAGCGGCGACAAGCTCCATGCATTCACCTACGACGCCTCGGGCAACCTCAGCACCGACACCGACGCCCGCGGTAGCACCACCCGGTACACGTACGACGAAGCAGGCAATCGGCTCACCAGCGCGGTGGATTACCGGACGCCCAACAGCGGTGGAACGAATTCCCGCACCCTCGAGACCGACACGTATGCGCCCTCCGGTCAACTGGCGACCCGCACCGACGCGAGCGGCCAGACCTACGTCTACACGTACCGTACGGACGCCCTGGTCGCCACGATCACTGCGAAGGGCGTTCCTGCCGGTGACGGGACTCATGAGGATCTCTCCGTCGCCGCGTACGCATATGACGCCTACGGCCAGATCACGCAGGCGTCCACGAACGATGCGAAGCACGTGGTGACGGTCACCTACGACCAGTTCCAAGAGCCGACGGAGATCAAGGACACCTCTCAGCCACGTGGAGCCGACGCGGTCACGCGGGATACGAGGTACACCTACGACGCGCTCGGGGACCAGTTGAGCGCGAGTGATCTCGCCGCAGACGGCACGGCACTCCGCACTGAGCAGCTCACCTACGATCCCGCCGGCGCCATGGCCAGCGACACGATACGGACCAGCGCGTCGAGCAAGGACGCGACCACGACGTGGTACCAGCACGACCCTGCAGGACGCCTCATGAGCGTCACCGACCCCGACGGCTCCGAGGCGGGCGACCCGGCGCACACGACCAGGTTCGGGTACGCCGCCGACGACCTGCCGACCACGCGGACCGCACCCCCGACTTCTGCCGGGACCGCGGTGACGACTCTCGGTTATGACGAATTCGGGCGGCAGAACACCATCCGAGACGCGACGGGCGCGGTCACCACGGTGACGTTCGACAAGAACGGCAACATCGTGACCGAAGCCGATCCGTCGCACTCGAAGGGCGGCAAATCGGCCACCACGAACGCGACATACGATGCGGCCGGTGACGTCCTCTCCGTGACCGATGCCAACGGAGCGACGACGAATTTCGATTACGACTCGGCGGGGAACCGGGTGCGCACGACCTCGCCGGCGTCGAGTGCTGGCGGTGCGAGCCGCGTATCCACCAGCTCCTACGATGCGGCCGGCAACGTCACCAGCAGCACGACCCCTTCGGGCGCGAACACCACCGCCACCTATGACGGGCTGCGCCGCCTGACCAGCAGCACCCTGCACCTACGCGTTCCACTCGGGACGGACGACCGCACCACGAGCTTCGACTACATCGACTCCGGCTACGGTCGCACGACCACGACCCCGGGCGGTGGCACCACTACCGAACTCAACGACGCGTTCGGTCAACTGGTATCCGTCTCAGACCCGGACAAGGTGACGACGCGTTACGGCTATGACCTGTTGGGTGATAGGACGACCACCATCGATGGCGTCGGCACGACCCAGACGGTGGGCTACGACCCACGTGGAAGAGCCACCGCATCGTCCGTGTCAGGAGCCGACGGCAAGGTCGTGCGCTCGGAGGCGTTGCGATACGACGCAGCGGGCAACCAGATATCTGCAACCGACCCCCGTGGCAATATCACTGCCCTGGGAGTCGACGCGGCTGGCCATCTCACGAGCATCACCGCCCCTGGCCAAGCAGCAGCTACCGCGACATACGATCTGAAAGGGAGACAGACCGGATACACCGATCCGACTGGCGCGAGCACGACGGCGACGTATACGCCGGCTGGCGATCTCGCGACGCTGACAGCGCCTGCAACGGCTAGCCAGCAAGACGCAGCCCTTCGAACCCGCACCTACTCCTATGACGCGGTCGGGCACAGGACGAGCGCCACCGCGCCTGACGGCTCGAAGGTGACGAACACGTTCGACACGGCCGGAAACGTCACCGGACAGACGGCCACCGCGGCCGGGTCGACAGCCACCCGAACCTTCGGATACGACGCCGCGAACCGGCTGATCACGTTCAGCACCAGCGGCGGACTCGAGTCCCTCACCTACGACGACTCCGACGCCATCACGTCAGCGAACGGCCCAGACGGCAACGCGACCTTCGAATACGACGCTGATGGCAAGGAGACCTCGCGCACTGATGCCGCCGGGAGATCCACCAGCACCTACACCCCGGCTGGGCGGCTGAAGGTCCTGGCAACGGACGGAGCCAGCGAGAAGCTGAGCTACGTCTACGACAATGCCGGCCGTGTGCGCACGATCACCTCGGGCGGCTCCACGCAACGCACCATCAGTCACGATGCGGTCGGTGATGTCCTGGCGGACACCGTCAAAGACGCATCCGGAGCGAACTTGTACGGGCAGGTCAACACGTGGGACGCGAATGGCAATCTCACCTCCACCGTGATCAGCCCCAGCACCGCAGCCGGAAGCGGAACGACCGGGTACACCTACGACGCCGACGAGCAGCTGAGCTCGTGGACGGCTCCCGGGAAGACACAGGAGCAGATCACGTGGGATGGAGCGAAGCGGGCGACGCAGGTCGGCGCAGAAAAGAGAACATACAACCAGCAGGGCGAGCTCCTCACGGCAGGCAGCCGCACGTACAACTACTCCGCCGCCGGATCACTGGCTTCGGTGAGTGACGGCCCGTCAACGACCACCTACACCTACGACCCCTTCGGTCAGCTGAGCGGTGACGGCGTGAACTCCTATTCCTACGATGCCGTGGGTCGTCTGACGAAGAGCGGTGATCAAGGTCTCACGTACGCCGGACTGACATCGGAGCCGGCCACAATCGGCTCGACCAAGTTGCAGCGCTCGGCCGACGGAACGCTCACTCGGGTTGACGGCGCCCAGGTGGTTCAGAACGCCCACGGTGACCTGACCGCAGAGCTCTCTGGAGCGTCCCTGACCGGGAGCACCGACTACGACCCCTTCGGTGCCCGCATCGCGAGTGGCGGCAGCATGGCCAGTACCCTCGGATTCCAGTCTCAAGTCACCTCCGACGGGCTGACGCATATGGGATCCCGGTGGTACGACGCTGGATCGGGCTCCTTCCTGTCCCGCGACCGCGGTGCGCTGCCGTTGAACCAGCAGTCGCGTTACAGCTATGGCGCGGGAAACCCGACGACGAATGCGGATCCCGAGGGAAATTGCGTCGGCCCTGTCGCGATCGTCTGCGCGGGAGCAGTCGAAGGCGCGGAGATGGGATCTTTCGGCGAACCGGGCCTCGGTACGGTGGTCGGCGGTGTGCTCGGTGTCGCCGTGGGCGGGCTTCTGCTGGGCGTGGGTCTTCGTTGCGCCACGACAGAAGAGTGCCTATACGGCGCGCAGTCGGATAGTGGGCAAGGGCATGCGGTGGGTACGCACGGGAGCGTTCCGAACTCTTATATGGACTCCTGGCGATCGGCATCGAATTCAGCTGTTCACTCAGGCAGCTTTCCGCGAATCGGCCCGCTCAGCATCCCCAAGATCGGCCCGCTCAACATCCCCAAGATCGGCCCCATCAACATCAACATCGATCTGTCGGGGTTGGCGGCAACATTCGCCGGTTTCGATGCGTCCATGTCACAGTTCCAGAAGTCGCTGGATGCGCTGAATCAATCCTTAGCGCAGCTCAACGCCTTCGAAGCGAATCTCGAGATGGGGACCCCCGCCTGGGTGCGCACCGGCGTCGTCCCAGTAGGGGCAGCTGTATACGGAAGCTGCGCGGGAATCGGTAGCAGCGGGCTCACGTCCTGCTCTCCCGCCGCCGCGATTCCCAGCCTCACCACGGCGGTCCTTCCCGCCGCGCGACAGAACACCACCGTGGTCCAGAACGCCAGTCAGGCACAGTCGCAGGCACCAGCAACGAGTGGGAGCACTAGCGCGGCAGGCAACGGGGGCTGTGAGCCGGGGCAGGTATCCACCTCCGTCGGCTGCGAGACGCTATCCCAGATCCTGCAGCGCGTGGTGACTCGCGAAGCCGACCGGCTCAGCAACAACACCGACGCACTTCGTGATCTCATCTCCCCCGATGAGCAGGCGGCGGAGGCGACGCGACCATTCCTGGCAAGGCCCAACATCGGCAAAGCGCTAGAGCGGATAGTGCAAAGAGATGACGATGTTAATACGTATTTCGAGCACGTTGGTGGGAACTCACCCGTGGACTTCGTCGGCAAGCCCGACGGGCTGGGGTACGAGATGACGACGGACACCCCAAGTACTCTGGCACGGCACTTGGCCCGGCCTGAGGTGGATGAGACCCGAATCGCGACGTACTCCATGCGTCAGTTCGCACGCTACCTGACGCAACTCTTTGGTGGGTAGGATCGAAGCATGGGCACCCCTCGATCTGTCATAGAAAACATCACTCTGGAACCTGGTACGGTCATCGCCGACCGGGAGTGGACGCGAACGACATTCCGGCAATGTCGAGCGCGAAATTCGGCGGATCTTGCTCTCCGCCCAAGGCTTGAACGCCTAGAGCTCACTGACGTCAAACTTGAGTGGAGCCCCGCGAATGCCAGCGTTATCAGCGACGTGACGGTGCATGGAATCCGAAAAGACGACTCTTCCAAATTCTTCACGGGTTGCACGTATGATCGGGTGGTCTTCACCGGGGACTGCGGTTCGACCGTCTTCGACCCGTCGCTGTTGATCGGTGGTGATTTGAATGAGGTTTACCGGCAGGCGGTGCTCGCCCATGATCGCGTCAGCTCGAATTATTCTATCGACATCTCTCGTGCGAGCGGAGCATTCTGGTTCCGCGGCTACCGAGCATCTAGGATGATTCTCAATCCAGAGCTGCATGCCATTGTCCGCCTTGAGGATGCCATTGGGCGGGATCTGAGTTGGCTACAAGGCCTGCAAACTACTTTCGATATCACCATCTCGGACATGAAGAAGCGTGGCTACGAGGATGCGCTACTGTGCGCCTATAGGAAATCGAAGTTCTTCGATGCGCAGCTGGCGGCGATCGCTCGTCTTCGCGCGGAGGGCATAGCGGATACGGTCGCACCCACCAGTCGCGCATGAGCGCCGGCCGCTGTGCCGCGCCCGCTCTTGCGGGATGTCTTCGTTAGATGAATGCGAGTCATGCCCTCTCCACGGACTGTCATCCAGGACATCTGGCTCGAACCCGGCACCGTGATCAGCGACCGCGAGTGGACGCGCACCACGTTCCGGCAGTGCCACACACGACGATCCGCCGATCTCGCCCTCCGCCCGAGACTGGAACGGCTGACCTTCACGGACGTCAAACTGGAATGGAGTCCTACGAAGGCGAGCATCATCACCGACGTCGCGGTGCACGGACTCCGCAAGGACGACTCCTCGATGTTCTTCACCGGATGCACCTATGACCGGGTCACCTTCACCGGCGATTGCGGCTCCACGATCCTCGAACCATCGCTGTTGCTCGGCGGCGAACTCAGCCGCATCTATCGAGCCGCTGTGCTGGAACACGACCGCACCAGCCCGCACTACTCCATCGACATCTCACGAGCCCGCGGCGACTTCGAAGTCCGCGGCTACCGAGCATCGAGGATGATCCTCAACCCCGAGCTCCACGCCGTCGTCCGACTCGAGGACGTCATCGGCCGCGACATCACCTGGCTCCGTGGCGAGCAGACCACCTTCGACATCTCCATCGCGACACTCATGGAGCGCGGCGACGAAGACGCCCTGCTCTGCGCTTACCCCGAGTCGAAGTACTTCGACGCCCAGCTCGCAGCGATCGCCCGACTCCGAGCCGACGGCATCGCCGACACCGGCAGGAGCGCGCGCTAGGCGGTGGGGGAGCCGTGGGCGGGCGCCGCCGCGCACCCGCACGACCGGCCGATCACGAGCGTCGGCGTGAACGACGCGTGGTGCGGTGCCCGCTCGGGATCCGGCGCGATGAGGCGCGCCACGGCCTCCTCGGCCATCTCCTCCACCGGCTGCCGCACGACCGTGAGCCGCGGCGCCGCGTACTCGGCCTCGTCGGTGCCGTCGAAGGACAGCACGGCGACGTCCTCGGGCACCCGAAGGCCGAGCTCCCCGAGCGCGCGGAGGGCGCCGACCGCCTGCATGTCCGAGCTCGCGAAGAGCGCGGTCGGCCGATCGGATCCGCCGAAGAGCCGGAGCGCGCCCCGGTAGCCGCCCTCGCGCGTGAACGGCTCGCGGGCGAGCGGGCCGTCCGGCAGCCCCGCGGCGCGGGTGGCGTCCTGCCAGCCGTGCTCACGCGCCTCCACCTCGCCGCCGCCGATGATGAGACCGATGCGCCGGTGGCCGTGCCCGATCAGGTGCTCGACCCCGAGCCGCGCGCCCTCCCGGGCGTCGACGCCGACCGTCTCGACGCCGTCCTGCGCGGAGAAGGTGTTGAGCAGCACCACGGGCACGCCGAGCGTCGGCAGGTCGACCACCGCGCTGCCGTGCTGCACGGTGCTGATGATGATCCCGTCGACCTGCCGCGCGGTGAGCGAGCGGATCAGGGTGCGCTCGACCTGCGGGTCGCTCTCGCTGTTCACGAGCAGCACCGCGTGGCCGCGCCGGGCCGCGCACTGCTCCACGGCGATCGCCATCTCGGCGAACAGCGGGTTGCCGATCTCGGGCACGACGAGGCCGAGCATCTGCGTGCTGCCGGTGCGGAGGGCGCGGGCGCTCGCGTTCGGGCGGTAGCCGAGCACGCGGATCGCGTCGCGCACGCGCTCGGCCGTGGCCTCGGCGACAGGCCGGGGCCCGCTGTTGACGACGTAGCTGACGACCGCGGTGGAGACCCCGGCGTACCGGGCGACGTCGGATCGGGTGACCTGGCCGCGCGGGCGGACCGCGTCTCGCGGGAGGGGGGCGGAGGTCGCCATGCGCCTCGCTCCTCCCTGCCCGACCGGGTCCCGGCGACCCGACGTCGCGCCGGTCAGCGGGATCCTGCTGCGATCCTATCCGCGGAGCCGGCCGGGGCCGTGATCGGCAGGTCGGCGGGGGCGTCGCCGAAGTCGTGCACGTCGAGGCGCTCGCCGCCCTGCAGCGCGGAGCGGTGGGCGACGATGCCGGGCATCGTGTACCGGGCCGCGACCCACGCGTTGACCGGCGGCAGGGTGCCGTCGACGACCGCGCGGACGAAGTCGTCCACGAGGAAGTGGTGGCTGCCCTCGTGCCCGCTCGGGACGCCGTGGAACACCTCCGGCAGCCGGTCCTTGTCGTGCACGGGCGCGTACCCGGAGACGAACGCCTCCCGGAGCTCGGGCGCCACGTGCGCGAGCGAGGGATCGTCGAGCGACATGCTCGGCTGCGTCGTGAGCTCCTCGGAGATGTCGGTCACGTCGTGCTTGTCCTGCCAGACGCTCACGGTCGCGATCTGCTCGAGGCTCGCCTCCGTGCCGAAGTAGCGGAAGCGGGACTCGCGGATCTGCGACGGGTAGCCCACGCGGCGCATCTCGTTGATCCGCATCACCCCGCCGTTGTCGAGCTCGAACAGCGCCGTCGCGTTCGAGAAGTCGTTGTCGAACTGGCTGACCTCGCGGTCGAAGACGCCGTCGCCGCGGTCGTCGCGCACGCCGATGCAGCTGACGCTGACGGCGTGGCCGGGGATCGCGCCGAGGACGCCGCCGATGGAGTGCGTCGGGTAGTGCATGGGCGGGTAGCTGGCGGTGCGCTTCCAGTCGTCGCCGCCGCTGTACTGGTACGCGGCGTAGAAGCCGAGGTCCATGTCGTGGACGTAGTCGCCCTCGGCGTAGAAGATCCGGCCGAACGCGCCCTCGGCGACCTTCTTCCGCGCGAAGACGGTGGCGGGGTTGTAGTAGCTCGTCTCGCCCATCATGTAGGTGAGGCCCGTCTCGCGGACGGCCTCGATGATCGCGGCGATCTCCTCCTCCGAGATCGCCATGGGCACGGCCGAGTAGACGTGCTTGCCGGCGCGGAGGGCGCGGACGACGAGCGGCCCGTGCGTCCAGCGCTGCGTGAAGAGCGCGACCGCGTCGACGTCGGTCTCGAGGAGCGCGTCGAAGGAGTCGACGGCGCCGTCGAGCCCCTCGCGGGCGACGAGCTCCTCCGCGCGCTCGGGGAGCAGGTCCGTGACGAGGACCCGGTCGACGTCGGGGTGGATCTTGAAGAGGGCGGCGAACTGGCCGGCGAACTGTCCGGCGCCGACGATCCCGAGGGAGAACATGGCAGGCCTTTCGATGGTGAGCGTCATCGCTCAGCGGGTGCGGCAGCGCCGTCGCGACGAAGCCGGGGCATCGTCGACGGCGTTGTGCCGGGAAGTCTGGCACGCGCGATCTACTCGTGACAACCCAGGTCGACGGCCCGGACACCGAGGCAGACAGAGCAGATCGCGAAACCTTGCCCTCCGATAGCTACACGTGTAGATTCGCGCCCACCGACCGGCGACGCCGCGGCTCACCGACGAGCCGCTCCCCTCGCGCCCTCGGTCAGCAGCCACGAAGGGCCGACGATGAAGTCACGAATCCTGCGCTACGGCGCACTCCTCACCACGGTGGTCGCCTCCGCCGCCGTGCTCACCGGATGCGCGGGGGGCGCGGGATCCGACGGCGCCATCCAGATGCAGACCGGCTTCGCCCAGGGCACCGACCAGCTGAAGACCCTCACGACCCTGACCGAGGCGTACGAGCAGGCGAACCCCGAGGTGAAGATCGACCTGATCCCCTCGAGCACGCAGTACGAGCAGGACCTCAAGGTGAAGCTCGCCTCCCGCGACGTGCCCGACATCTGGATGACGCACGGCTGGTCGCGCGACCGCTACGCCCAGTTCCTCGCGCCGCTGCAGGACGAGCCGTGGGCCGCGAAGGTGAACCCGCAGCTCGACGCCGCCATGCGCGACGGGTCCGGCGCGATCTACGCGCTGCCGATCGACACCGACATCGCGGGCGTCCTCTACAACGCCGACGTGCTGGCCGATGCGGGGGTCGACCCGGCATCGCTCACGACGTGGGACGCGTTCGACGCGGCGGCCGCGAAGATCCACGCGAAGGGCATCACCGTGGTGCAGGTGAGCGGCAAGGCCAACGGCCCGGCCGGCAACCTCGTCGACTGGATCGCGCCCGGCCAGTACACCGACGCCCAGCTCGAGTCCCTCTCCTCCGGGACGTTCGACGGGGACGCGTACGCGAAGGTGCTCGACCGGATCGCCGGCTGGGTCGACGCCGGCTACGTGAATCCCGACTACTCCTCCGCCACGCAGGACGACATGTCCAAGGCGCTCGGCGCCGGCCAGGCGGCGTTCGTCTTCCAGCAGAACTCGGTCGCGAACAACGCGCTCACCACCAGCCCGGATGCGTCCCTCGGCTTCATGCCGGTGCCGAGCTCCACGGGCGACCCGTACCTGATCGGCGGCGAGATGAACGCGTTCGGTGTCTCGAAGACCAGCGGGCACCTCGACCAGGCGAAGGCCTTCCTCGCGTACCTGGCCGAGCCCGCGAACGACGCGAAGCTCGCGGCGGCGGGTGGATCCGCGCCCGGGCTCACCGACGCCGCCTCCGACCTCGGCCCGCTCCAGGGCAGCTACGACACCTGGGTCACCGGCGCGAAGACGCCCCTCGTCCCCTACTTCGACCGCGTGCACCTGCCGAACGGCATGTGGAACACCCTGGTGACCACGACCGACTCCGTCATCACGGGCCAGTCCGACGTCGCGAAGGCCGTGTCGCAGGTGGAGCAGGACTTCACCAGCCTCCACGGCCAGGGGAAGTAGCGGCCGATGGCCAGCACCCCCGTCGCGCCCCCGCTCGGGCGGCGCCGTCCCCCCGGCCAGGTGCGCAGGCGCCGCGCCGGCGGGGCTGCCACGAGGCCGGGCGTCAACGTCCTGTACCTCCCCGCGGTCCTGCTGCTCGGCGCCTTCACCGCCTACCCGCTCGTCCGCGGCGTCATGCTGTCGTTCCAGAACTGGGACGGCTACTCGCCGACCATGACGTTCACGGGCCTCGACAACTACGTCCGGCTCCTCACCGACGACGTGTTCCGGAGCTCGCTCCTCAACACCTTCGTCTACGGATTCGGATCCACGATCGTGCAGCAGGTGCTGGGCCTCGGGCTGGCGCTGGCGCTCGACCAGGCCATCCGCGGGCGCATGGCGATGCGCGCGATCATCTACCTGCCCGTGCTCGTCTCGCCCGTGATCATGGGCACGATGTACTACCTGCTCTTCCAGTACAACGAGGGCACCCTGAACGACGTCGTCATCGCCCTCGGCGGCGAGCGTCAGGCCTGGCTGGCGGACGCGACCACCTCGATCGCGGTGGTGGTGCTCGTCAACTCGCTGCAGTTCGCGGGGATCTCGATGATCATCTACCTCGCGGGCCTCCAGTCGATCCCGGCGATGTACCACGAGGCCGCGATGCTCGACGGTGCCGGCGGGTGGAAGCGGTTCGTGCACGTCACGCTGCCGCTGCTGCAGCCCGCGTTCGCGACGAGCATCGTGCTCAACCTCATCGGCGGGCTGAAGCTCTTCGACGTGATCCAGGTACTCACCGGCGGCGGGCCCGGCTACTCCACCAACTCGGTGTCGACCCTCATCGGCAAGGCGTACTTCGACAACCAGAGCGCCGGATACGCGTCGGCCATGGGCGTCGCCCTGTTCGTCGTCATCGTCGTGTTCACGCTGGTGCTCAACACCGTCCTCAACCGCCGCCGACTGGAGGCATGACATGACCGCACTCGACACCACCCGGCCGGACGCCGCGGTCGACGCGGGGGAGCAGGAGGCGGGCGCGGGCGGAGCGCCGGACGCGCCCCGCGACCTCGACCGCTCGCGTCCCGCCGGCACGCGGACGCCCGGCCAGCGCGTCGGCCGGATCGCGCTCGGCACGGCGCTCGCGCTCATGTGCGCCGTGCAGCTGCTGCCGTTCTGGATCGCCGTGACCACGGCGCTCCGCTCGCCCGGCGACCCGGCCATCCAGTTCGCGCTCCCGTTCACCCGGCTCACGGCGGACAACTTCCGGGCGGCGGCGCTCGACGGGGGGATCCTCCGCGCCATCGGGAACAGCGCCATCGTGACCGTCGCGGCCACGGCGATCACGTGCGTGCTCGGCGCGCTCGCCGCCTACCCGCTGGCCCGACGGGCGACCCGGCTCAACCGGCTGGTGTTCGCCTGCATCGTGGCGCTCATCATGGTGCCGCCGCTGAGCATCCTCGTGCCGCTGTACTCGTTCCTCACGCAGCTCGGGGCGACGAACACGTACTGGGGCGTGATCCTCGTGATGGTCACCACGCAGCTGCCGCTCGCGATCTTCCTCTACAGCGCCTTCATCCGATCGATCCCGGAGTCGCTCGAGGAGGCCGCCGCGCTCGACGGGGCCTCCACCATGCAGGTGTTCCTGCAGGTGGTGCTGCCGCTGCTGAAGCCCGTGACGGCGACCGTGGTGATCCTCACGAGCGTCGCCGTCTGGAACGAGTTCGCGCTCTCCGGGTACCTGCTCACGGATCCGGGCGTGCGGACCATCGCGCCCGCGATCGCCGCGTTCTTCGGGCAGCAGAGCAGCGACCTCGGGGCGGCCGCCGCGGCGTCGCTCATGGCCGTGGTGCCCGTGCTCGTGGCGTACCTCTTCCTGCAGCGGTTCTTCATCAAGGGGATGGTGGCCGGCGCCGAGAAGTGACTCCGACCCTCCTCGCGCGGCCGGCCTCCCGCCAGGATGGGAGGACGGCCGCGGGAGCGCGGCGCTTCGACGACGAGGGGATCCGCATGGGCACGATCACGATCACGGGAGGATCCGGGCGCATCGCCACGAGCATCCGCCCCCTGCTCCTCGCCGCCGGGCACGAGCTGCGGCTGCTCGACGTGGTGGCGCCGCCCACGCCGCTCGCGGACGGCGAGACCAGCGCGATCGTCGACACGACCGACGTCGACGCGTGCACGGAGGCGTTCCGCGGATCCGACCTCGTGGTGCACCTCGCGGCGCACGCGGCCGAGCGGCCGTGGGAGGCGATCCAGCGGGTCAACAACGACGGCGCGCACGCCGTGCACGAGGCGGTCGTGCGGGCGGGGGTGCCGCGGATCCTCGCGGCCAGCTCCATCCACGCCGTCGGCTTCCTGCTCGCGACCGAGGCTGCGCGCGAGGACGTCCCCGCGCCCCGCCCCGACACCTTCTACGGCCTCAGCAAGGTGCTGCTGGAGGGGCTCGGCAGCCTCTACGCCGACCGGCACGGGCACGTCGTGGTGAGCGTGCGGATCATGACGGCCGAGCCCGAGCCGTCGCAGGCCCGCAGCATCTCGACCTGGCTCTCGGCGGGCGACGCGGCCCGGCTGGTGGAGGCCGTGCTCCGCCTCGACGAGCCCGGCCACCGGATCGTGTGGGGCGTCTCCCGCAACACCCGCCGCTGGGTGTCGCTCGCGGCGGGCGAGGCGATCGGCTACTCCCCGCAGGACGACGCCGAGATGTTCGCGCACCGCTTCCCGGAGCTCGGCGCGGACACCTCGCCGCCCGCGGGCGTGCGCATCGGGTCGATCTTCACGGAGGTGGAGCTGGGCTCCGACATGGGGTGAGGCAGGCGGCCCGCGAGCGGTCGGGGGAGCCGCCGGGCGGCCGTACGCTGAACGCATGCGGAGCTTCCGACGTGCGGGATCCGCACGCACCCCCGAGCCCGGCGACGGCTCGATGCCCGACACCCGCGGCCCCGCCCGCGCCGCCCGCGGGAAGCTGCCGCGCGACGTGCTCGTCCTCGGGATCATCGCCTTCTTCGTGATGGTCGGCTTCGGCGTGGTCGTGCCCGTGCTGCCCGTCTACGCGCGCAGCTTCGGGGTCGGCAGCTTCGAGATCGGCGCGGTGATCTCCGCGTTCGCGCTCATGCGGCTCGTGATGAGCCCGTTCGTCGCGCGGATCATGGACTGGACGGGCGAGCGCACCGTGCTCGCCATCGGCCTCGCGATCGTGGCCCTGTCCTCCGGGCTCGCGGGCCTCGCGCAGGACTACCTGCAGCTCCTGCTCCTCCGCGGCGCGGGCGGCATCGGCTCGGCGATGTTCTCGGTGGCGGCCATGACGCTGCTGCTCGGCTCGACGGATCCCACCCGCCGCGCCCGCGCTATCGGCTTCTACCAGGGCGGCTTCCTCATCGGCGGCATGGCGGGGCCCGCGCTCGGCGCCGTGCTCGCGACCGTCTCGCTCACCGCTCCCTTCTTCTTCTACGCGGCGACCCTCGCGGTCGCGAGCGTGATCGGGCTCCTGCTGCTGTCGAAGCGCACGGGCCCGGCCGCCGCCTCCGGGCCGGCCGAGCCGCCGCGCGCCTTCGGCGAGGTCCTCCGCGACACCCGCTACCGCGGCGCGCTGCTCGCGAACCTCGGCAACGGGTGGGCGTCGATGGGCGTCCGCAGCTCGCTGATCCCGTTGCTCGTGGTCGAGGTGATCCGCGCGCCGGCCGCGTCCACCGGCATCGCGTTCGCGTGCGCCGCCGTCGTGCAGGCCCTCGCGCTCGCGCCCGCCGCCCGCTTCGTCGACACGGTCGGGCGCCGGCCCGCGATCGTCGGGTCGTTCGCCGTCGCCGGCGTGCTGATGGTCGCGATCCCGTTCGCGCCGAACGTGCTCGTGCTCACGATCCTGCTCTGCGTCTTCGGCGCCGCCGCCGCGTTCATGGGCACGGCGCCGGGCGCCGCGGTGGGCGATGCCGCGGGTGGACGCAGCGGCCGTCCCGTCGCCGTCTTCTCGATGGTCTCCGACCTCGGCGCGATCGTCGGGCCGCTCGTCGCGGGCTACCTCGCCGACGCCGTGTCGTTCCCCGTGGCCTTCGCGACGGGCGCCGTGCTGCTGCTCGCCGCCTCCGCATACGCGCTGCTGCGCATGCCGCGGGAGCACCGGACGGCCGCGCCCGCCGCCTGATCCCGTTCCGGCGGCCCTCCTCCACAGCGGGATCGGTGGCCGCCGCGGTCGTCCTCGGACGTCATGCGCAGGATCCACCCCCTGCCTTCCGTATCCTCGTCACCGTGACGACTCCCCCGAAGAAGCCGCTTCCCCTCGAGCACGACTCCACCCGCGACGGCACCCGCGACGCCGTGGAGCCCGCTCTCCGCTCCGACGTCAGCCACCTGGGCGGCCTGCTCGGCCAGGTGCTCCGCGAGTCCGGCGGGGAGGATCTGCTCCGCGACGTGGAGCGTCTCCGCGAGCTCGTGATCGACGCGTACGAGAGCGCGCGCGACGCCTCCATCGACGACGCCGAGCGCCTCGTCGCCACCTTCACGCCCGAGCGCGCGGAGCAGGTCGCCCGCGCGTTCACCTGCTACTTCCACCTCGCGAACCTCGCCGAGGAGCACCACCGCGTGCGCGTCCTCCGCGAGCGCGAGGCCGCGTCCGGCTTCGTGCCCGACTCCATCCCGGATGCCGTCGGCAAGCTCACCGAGGAGCTCGGCCGCGAGGAGGCCATGCGCCGCCTCGGCGAGATGCGCTTCCACCCGGTGCTCACGGCGCACCCCACCGAGGCGCGGCGTCGGGCCGTGGCCACGGGGATCCGCCGCATCGGCGACCTGCTCACCGAGCGCGACGGCGCCATGGCCGGCACGCTCACCGGGCAGGACGTCGACCGCCGGCTGCTCGAGGAGATCGACGGCCTGTGGCGCACGTCGCCGCTCCGCACCACCCGGCCCACGCCGCTCGACGAGGTGCGCACCGCCATGGGCGTGTTCGACCAGACGCTGTTCGAGGTCGTGCCGCGCGTCTACCGCCTGCTCGACGACTGGCTGCTCGGCGAGGAGGCTGGCGTGCGCGACGCGGTGGCGCCCGCCTTCTTCCGGCTCGGCAACTGGATCGCCGCGGATCGCGACGGCAACCCGTACGTGACCGCGGCGGTCACCGAGGAGGCCGCGGGGATCGCCAGCGAGCACATCCTGCTGGGCCTCGAGCGCGTCGCCCTCCGCGTCGGCCGCTCGCTCACCCTGGGCGACGCCGACACCCCGCCGAGCCCCGAGCTGCGCGAGCTCGCCGCCGCGCAGGACGCGCTCGCGCCGCACCTCACCGCCCGCATCGGCACGCGCGCGCCCGCCGAGCTGCACCGCCGCGTGCTCCTCGTGATCGCCGACCGCCTCGCCGCCACGCGCGAGCGCCACGACGATCCCATCGCCTACCCCTCGGCGGCCGAGCTGCTCGCCGACCTGCGCGTGCTGCAGGCCTCGCTCCGCAGCGCGGGCGCGCACCGCATCGCGAGCGGCGAGCTGCAGGGCCTCATCTGGCAGGCCGAGACCTTCGGCTTCCACCTCGCCGAGATGGAGGTGCGCCAGCACTCGCAGGTGCACCGCGAGGCGCTGCGGGAGGTGCTCGCCGTGGCCTCGGCGGACGCGTCCGGCGACGCCAGCCCCGAGCTCGCGCCCATGACGGTCGAGGTGCTCGACGTGTTCCGCACGCTCGCCCGCCTCCAGGAGCGGCACGGCGTCGCGCCGTTCTCGCGCTTCATCGTCTCGTTCACGCAGTCGGCCGATGACATCCGCACGGTGCATGAGCTGGCCGCGCTCGCGCTCGGCTCGGCCGAGGAGGCGCCCGTCCTCGACGTCATCCCGCTGTTCGAGACGTTCGCCGACCTCGACGCGAGCACCGAGATCCTCGACGCGATGATCCGGCTGCCGCAGGTCGCGGCGCGCCTCGCCGCCACGGGCCGGAAGCTCGAGGTCATGCTCGGCTACTCCGACTCGTCGAAGGACGTCGGGCCCGTCTCCGCGACGTTCGCGCTGTTCGACGCGCAGGCGCGCATCGCCGCGTGGGCGCGCGAGAACGACATCGAGCTGACGCTCTTCCACGGCCGCGGCGGCGCTCTGGGCCGGGGCGGCGGGCCGGCCGACCGCGCCGTGCGGGCCCAGCCGCCGGGATCCGTCGACGGCCGCTTCAAGCTCACCGAGCAGGGCGAGGTGATCTTCGCCCACTACGGCGACAAGCGCATCGCCGCCCGGCACATCGAGCAGATGGCCGCGGCGACCCTGCTGGCCTCCGCGCCCTCGAACGAGGAGCGCAACGCGGTGGCCGCGCAGGGGTCCGCCGAGATGGTCCGCACGATGGACGAGGCCTCGCGCGCCCGCTTCTTCGAGCTCGTGAAGGCGCCCGGCTTCGCGCCGTGGTTCGCGCAGGTCACGCCGATGGAGGAGATCGGGCTGCTGGCGCTCGGCTCGCGGCCCGCCCGCCGCGGCCTGTCGGTCGAGTCGCTCGAGGACCTGCGGGCGATCCCGTGGGTGTTCGCGTGGACGCAGGCGCGCATCAACCTCACCGGCTGGTTCGGCCTCGGATCCGCGCTGGCCGCCGTCGGCGACGAGGCCGTGCTCCGCAAGGCCTACGACGAGTGGCCGCTCTTCACGTCGATGATCGACAACGTCGAGATGTCGCTCGCCAAGACCGACGGCCGCCTCGCGGAGCGCTACCTCGCGCTCGGCGACCGGCCGGATCTCGCGGCGCTCGTCACCGAGGAGATGGAGCTCACGCGCGAGTGGGTGCGGAAGGCCACCGGCCGCGGCGAGATCCTCGAGGGCCGGCCGGTGCTCCGCCGGGCCGTGCGCCTGCGCAGCCCGTACGTCGACGCGCTCTCGCTGCTGCAGCTGCGGGCCCTCCGCGCGCTGCGCACGTCGGCTTCCGACGCGGCGGGACAGGGCGCTCCCGGCCAGGCCGACCCGACGGATCCGGACCACCGGCTCCTGCTGCTCACGGTCAACGGCATCGCGGCGGGGCTGCAGAACACGGGCTGATCCGCGCCCGCACCGACGCGACGGCGGCCGGTCCCCGAGGGGGCCGGCCGCCGTCGTGCGTCGTGGGGTGGGCGCGCTACGCCGCCCCGACCTCCCGGCGGATCGCCGCCGCGAACCGGTCGATGTCGTCCTCGGTGGTGTCGAAGGAGCACATCCAGCGCACCTCGCGGCGGGCCGGATCCCAGTCGTAGAAGCGGAACTCGCCGCGGAGGCGGTCGGCGACGCCCTCGGGCAGGATCGCGAACAGGCCGTTCGCCTGCGTCTCCTGCGTGAACTCGACGCCGTCCACGCCGTCGAGCGCCGACCGGAGTCGCGCGGCCATGCCGTTCGCGTGGCGCGCGGAGCGGAGGTAGAGCGGCACGCCGTCGACCTCGGATCCGAGCAGCGCCAGCAGCTGCGCGCTCACGAACCGCATCTTCGAGGCGAGCTGCATGTTGAGCTTGCGGAGGTAGGTGAGCCCCTCGGACGCCTCGGGGTCGAGCACGACGATCGCCTCGCCGTAGAGCAGGCCGTTCTTGGTGCCGCCGAAGCTGACGACGTCGACGCCCGCGTCCGACGTGAACGCGCGGAACGGCGCGTCCAGCGTCGCGGCCGCGTTCGACAGGCGGGCGCCGTCCATGTGCAGGCGCATGCCGCGCTCGTGCGCGTGGTCGGCGATCGCCCGCACCTCGGCCGGCGTGTAGACGGTGCCGAGCTCGGTGGTCTGCGTGATGCTCACGGCGAGCGGCTGCGCGCGGTGCTCGTCGCCCCAGCCCCACGCCTCGCGGTCGATCAGCTCGGGCGTGAGCTTGCCGTCCTCGGTGGGCACCTGGAGCAGCTTGATGCCGGCGACGCGCTCGGGGGCGCCGCCCTCGTCGGTGTTGATGTGCGCGGTGGTCGCGCAGACCACGGCGCCCCAGCGCGGCAGCATCGAGAGCAGGCCGGTGACGTTCGCGCCCGTGCCGTTGAAGACGGGGAACGCCTCAGCGCCGCGGCCGAAGTGCTCGCCGACGACCTCCTGGAGGCGGGCCGTGTAGGCGTCGCCGCCGTACGCGACCTGGTGCCCGCCGTTCGCGGCCGCGATGGCCTCGAGCACCTCGGGGTGGATCCCGGAGTAGTTGTCGGAGGCGAACCCGCGGGCGGCGGTGTCGTGGAGCTGGAGGGGGGAGACGGGGGAGGCGGCGGTGGCGTCGGTCACGGATCCATCCTCGCCTACCCGACGGGTGCCGCCCGCCTAGGCCGGGAAGCCGTGGAGCGCGACGTGCTGGAGCAGGATCACCGTCTTGCCGTCGGCGATCCGACCGTCGGCGACCATCGCGAGGGCCTCCTCGAGCGTCACCTCGATCCGCTCGATGTCCTCGCCCTCGTCGGCCACGCCGCCGCCCGCGCTCACCACGTCCTCCGGCGCGTACGCGGCGAGGTAGTGGTGGACGCGCTCGGTGACGGATCCGGGGCTCATGAAGAGGTCGAACAGGTGCGTGAGCGCGACGATCTCCACGCCCAGCTCCTCCCGGGCCTCGCGGCGGATCGCGTCCTCGGGGGAGTCCTCGTCGAGGAGGCCGGCCGCCGCCTCGATCAGCATGCCGTCGGGGTGGCCGTTGACGTAGGCGGGGTAGCGGAACTGGCGGGTGAGGAGGATCCGGTGCGTGTCGGCCGCGTAGAGCAGGACGGTGGCGCCGTCGCCCCGGTCGTAGGTCTCACGCTGCTGCTCCTGCCAGGATCCGTCGCGCAGCCGCAGGTCGAGCGTCGTCCGGCGGAGCACATGCCAGCCGTCGGAGGTGACCTCGACGCGCCTCACGACCACGTCGGGGTTGCGGTCGAGGTCCGCCCCGCGGAGGTGGAGGCCGGTGCGGCCGCGGGAGTCAGGGGCGGTCTCACCGGGGCGCGTCATGGGGCCATCTTCGCGGGGTGCCCGGCGGCGGCGCGTCCGTCCGACGGCGGATCCGCGCGGCGGACGGCGTGGATCAGGCGCGCCCCTGCAGGATCAGGTTCCAGTACACCCACGGCAGCACGTACCGGTCGGCGAGGAACGTCATGCGGCGCTCCTTCGCGAGGCCCTTCCAGCCCGGGATGGTGGGCTTCGGGCGGTAGCGGTCGTCGAACTCGGCGAACACGACGGTCGAGCGCGAGACGACGAACGGGCACACCGAGTAGCCGTTGTAGGTCTGCCGCAGCGGCTTGCCCTTCAGCGCTGCGACGAGGTTCTTCGCGACCGTGGTGGTCTGCTGGCGGAGCGCGCCGCCGGACTTCGAGTTCGTGGTGGCCGCGGCATCGCCGAGCGCCCACACGTCGGGGAAGCGCGGGTGGCGGAGGGTCAGCGGATCCACCTCGACGAAGCCGCTCGCGTCGCCCGGCGCCGCGAGGCCGGTGTCGGCGAGCCAGTCGGGCGCGGACTGCGGCGGGACGGCGTGGAGGACGTCGTAGGCGATGGTCTCGCGCTCCGCGTCGCCGAGGCCTTGCTGCGCCGCGTGGTCCGGGCCGAGGAGCGCGCGGGAGCGGGTGACGCCGGCGATCTCGACGGTGCGGGCGCCCGGATCCACCGCCACGAGCTCCCGCCCGTACCGCACCTCGATGCCGTACTCGGCGACCTTGCGCTCGAGCTCGGCGTCGATGAGCGGCATGCCGAACATGGTGGGGGTCGGCACGACGAGGACGACGCGGATGTCGTCGAGCACGCCGATCGCGCGCCAGTGGTCGCACGCGAGGTACATCGGCTTCTGCGACGCGCCCGAGCAGGTGCCGGGGCCGTCGGGCTGCGTGAAGACGACCGTGCCGGAGCGCACGTCGCGCAGCACCTTCGACGCCTTGGCCGCGTAGTGGTGCTCGTAGTTCGAGATGCCGACGGGCGACGCCATGGCGTCGACGAGGCCGGGCACCGCGTCCCAGTCCTTCTGGATGCCCGGGCACACGATGAGCTGGCCGTAGCCGACGCTCCGTCCCGAGGCGAGCGTCACGGTCTTCGCCACCGGGTCGATGCCGGCGACGCGGTCCCGGATCCACGTGACGCCCTTCGGCGTGACGGACCCCTGCGGCCGCGTGGCCTGCGACGCCCGCGCGGTGCCGCCGGCGACGTGGGAGAAGATCGGCTGGTAGTAGTGCGTGTCGCGCGGCTCGATGACCGCGACGTCGTCGACGCCGTACCGCCGGAGGCGACCCGCGACCGAGAGCCCCGCGTTCCCCCCGCCGATGACGAGGACGTCGTGATGCGGGGTCGTGCCGGGGGCAGCGGTCATGGGCTCACCCTAGGCCGGGGGTGTTACGCACGGCCGGGCGGCGGCGCTACCGCCCGATGCCGGCGAGCGAGCCGACCGTCTTGCCCGCGGGATCCCCGATGAGGCATGTCACGGTGCGATCGCCGGTCATCCAGCCCTCGGCCGTCGGCTGGTAGTAGGTGTACTCGTAGATCGAGTCCTTGTAGTCGAAGTCGATGAAGGAGTCGAAGGCCTTGCCGCACTCGTCGTCGGCCTGCGCGTCGACCGGATCCGAGCCGGGGTAGTCGGAGCCGCCCGTGAGGGTCACCTCCCGGTACGCCTCGAAGTCGTGCGGATCGGAGCACGGGACCGTGCGCACCGCGGTCACCTCCTGGGAGACCCCGTCCCCGGTCTCGCCCGACAGGCTGTCGACGAGGGTCTGGTCCTCGATGCAGTCGCCCTGGCGCAGGTCGAACACGCCGGTCCTGCCGCTCGCGGTGATGGCGCCTTCGTCGTCGCGCGGAGCGTCGTGCGGGAGCAGGTCGGCGATCTGCTGCAGCGAGCACGCGCTGAGCGCCGCGACGACGAGGACGGCCGCGAGCGCGGAGGGCAGGATGCGGCGGGCGGCGACGGCCATGGGGATCCTCGGGTTCGGGGAGCGGAACGCGCTCACCGTAGCGGTGCGGCTCGCGTGCTCGCGCGAGTTGCGGGTGGGGGCGCGGCGTCAGTCGAAGCGCGCGCCGCCGGGACGCGACCGACCCGCGGTCATGATCACGTAGACGATCGTCCCGAGGATCGGGATGAAGTTGATGAGCGTCCACGTGCCGCTGCGGTCGACGTCGTGCAGCCGGCGCCACGAGACGGCGAGCGACGGGACGAACACGGCCAGCTGGAGCACGGCGGAGATCCCGCTCCAGACGTCCACGACGGCGAAGCGGTCGACGACGTCCATCGGATCGCGTCCGCCCGTGGCGAGGCCGCTCAGGACGTCGAGCGCGTTGAAGGCGACGAACGCCGTCAGCGCCCACCACCAGAACTCGCTGCGGCTCGCCCGCCCGCGGAACGTCGCGTACTTGAGGAAGAACCGCCGCATCGCCTCGGCCCAGGACGCGCCGTAGAGGGGCAGCTCAAGCGGCGGCGGGGATCCGGGCGTCATCGCGGCGGTCATGCGTCGACCGTATCGGTGCCCGGCCGGATCCGCAGGGGGAGCGGATCCGGCCAGCCGGTCGGCCGCGGCGCGGGCAGCGAGCGGCGTATGCGCATCAGACCGCCGCGAGCCCCAGCACCGCGAGCGCCCCGAACCCGACACCCCAGACGACGATCGCGATCGTCTCCCAGAGCAGCACCGAGCGGGCGCGGGCCCCGAAGGAGACCATCGCGGCCGACGTGAAGTGCGTCGGCAGCAGCAGCGGGCCGAGGAGGCTGACGCCCGGCACGCCGTAGCGGTCGAAGGTGCGGCGGACCTTGGCCCGCCTCGGCGTCTCCTCCTTCGCGCTGTCGCGGGTGAGCCGCGAGCGCGTGCGGGAGGCGACCAGCACGATCAGCGCGACGACGGCGGTGTTGCCGACCACGGCCGCGAGCACCGCGATCGCCACGTGCTGGCCGCTGATCACGCCGAGCACGGCCGCGAGCTCGACCTCGAGGAACGGGATCATCGCGGTCACCATGATCCCGAACCACCGGAGCACCTCCGGCAGGCCGTTCGTGAAGTCCTGCAGCGCGTCGATCATCCCTTCAGCGCCTCACGCAGCTTCACGCGGGATCCGGTGCGGAGCAGCGAGTTGCTGTAGATGCGGGATCCGAGGGCCACCACCGCCGCGGTCGTCACGAGGAGGACGAGGAGCGAGACGACGGGCTCCCACCACTGGGCGGATCCGAGGAACAGGCGCATCGGCATGCCCACGGGAGCGGCGAACGGCACGTACGACATCACGGCGAGCACCACGGGGTTGTCGTTGAAGAAGATGACCGCGAAGTACGGGATCATCACGAGGTACGTCACGGGCGCGGTCACCGCGCCCACGTCCTCCTGGCGGGAGACGAGCGCCGCGGTCGCCGCGTAGAGCGAGGCCAGCAGCACGAAGCCGAACAGGAAGAACACGACGAACCAGAGCACCGCGGGTCCGACGACGGCGAACAGCTCCGTCTGGCCGGTCACCAGGAGGCCGAGGCCCGCCATCAGCGCGATGAGCGCGATCTGCGCGAACGCCAGGATGCTGTTGCCGAGCACCTTGCCCGCCAGCAGCGCCCGCACCGGGATCGTGGACATGAGCAGCTCCACCACGCGGGTCTGCTTCTCCTCCACCACGCTCTGGGCGATGATCATGCCGAACGTCAGCGCGGACATGAAGAAGACGAGCCCGAACGCGAGCGCCACGATGTAGGCGATGGCGGGGTTGGTCGCGGACTCCTGCAGGAGCTCCACGCGGGGCGTCTCGGTGAGGGCGCTGACGACGCCGTCGGGGGCGGAGTCGTCGCCGATCACGACGACCCTCCCCTCGGCGGCGGCCTGGTCGTCGGGGACGACCGCCGCGTCCACGTCGCCGTCGCGCACCATCGCGCGGGCGTCCTCGACGCTGTCCGCGGGCACGCCCTCGAGCGACCCGGCGGCGGAGACGGCCTGCTGAGCCGTGCCGACCACGGCGACGCGCGTCCGGTCGTCCCCGGAGTCGTTCGCGGCGAGGAAGCCGGTGACGACGATCGAGGCGAGGATCCCGAGCAGCAGGATCGCCGTGCTGATGAGGAACGACTTGCTGCGCAGGCGCATGCGCACCTCGCGGCCGGTCACGAGCATCGTGGACTGGGCGAAGGACGGGGCCGTGCTCTGCCGGCTGGCGGCGGTGGTGGTGCTCACTGGACGACCTCCTGGAAGATCTCGCTGAGGGTGGGGCGGCGGCGGGTGAAGCTCGTGACGCATCCGCGGGAGACGGCCTCGGCGAGCACGCGCTGGCGGGCCTCGTCGTCGGCCTCGAAGAGCACGTAGCCGCCGTCGAACTCGACGACCTCGACGCCGGGCACGTCGCGCACCCATCCGCCGTCGCCGTCGATCTGCAGCTCCGTGAGGGGGCGGCTGTGCTCGTCGCGCAGCTGCTCGCGGTCGCCCGATGCGCGGATCCGGCCCTCGGCGATGACGACCACGTCATCGCAGAGGCGCTCCACGATGTCGAGCTGGTGCGAGGAGAACAGCACGGGCACGCCCTGCGCGGCCCGCTCGGTGAGGACGCCGAGCACGTTCTCGACGGCGATCGGGTCGAGGCCCGAGAACGGCTCGTCGAGCACGAGCACCTCGGGGTCGTGCACGAGGCTCGCGGCGATCTGCGCGCGCTGCTGGTTGCCGAGCGACAGCGACTCGATGGGGTCGTTCCGGCGCTCGCCGAGGCCGAGCCGGTCGAGCAGGCGCTCGGTGCTCGTGGTCGCGTCGGACGCGGACATGCCGTGCAGGCGGCCGAGGTAGACGATCTGCTCCTGCAGCTTCATCTTCGGGTACAGCCCGCGCTCCTCCGGCATGTAGCCGAACGTGCGGCGGCTGGAGGTGCCGAGGTCGGCGCCGTCGAGCGAGACGGTGCCGGAGTCGGGCGTGAGCACGCCGAGCATGATCCGCATGGTGGTGGTCTTGCCGGCGCCGTTGCCGCCGACGAAGCCGGTCAGCCTCCCCGGCCTGACGGCGAAGGACACGTCGTCGAGGACGCGGCGGTCCCCGAACGATCGCGTGACGTTGTGGACTTCGAGCACGGAGGGCCTCCTCGGTGGGCGTGGGTGATCCGTGCTGCTCACGCTAGGTGCGGGGGTGCGCGGCGGAGTCCGCCGTGAGGGGGAACCCGGAGGGGGACGGGAGGATCGGGGGGGGGGGGGGGCGTCGACCCCTGATCTGGGGCGCCGCCGCGGATGGTCCGGCGGGATCGGCCCTCCTAGGGTCGGATCATGCGCATCGCCACCGTCGTCCAGGCCGTCGCCGACGGCGCCTCCGCCGCGGGGTTCGTGCTGTTCGCGCTGATCCTCACCGACATCGGCACCGCGCCGCTGGCCCTGAGCGGGCTCGCGCTGGTGACGCTGTCCGTGCTCATCCGGGTGGCCGCGCTCGTCCAGGTGCGTCGCGGGCTCGAGCGCGTGGCGGCACGCCGCGGGGCGTGGCGGTGGTGGATCCACGCGCTCTGGCTCGTGCAGGTCGTCGCCTTCGTCGCGGCTCTGGTGCTCGCGCACTCGTCCACGGGACCCGCGGCGGCGGCCGTGCTCGCCGGCACCGTGGTCGCCATCGCGTCGGCGGCGCTCGCAGGCGGGGCCGCGCGTCTCGCGGGTCGCGGGTCCGGGTTCGTCGACTCCGCCTCGATCACCGCCTACGCGTAGGCGCTCGCCGCCGGGCCCGTGACCCCCGGCCGCACGGCGAACAGCATGCCCGCGCGCGGATGCCGGGCCGAGTCCTCCGCGGAGTAGCCCTCCTGCGAGGTCGTGATCACGAGGATGTCGCGATCTGGCCCGGCGAAGGCGCAGCTGGAGACCTGCGGCGCGTCGACGCGCACGGATCCCACGTGCTCGCCCGCGGGGGAGTACCGCCGCACCTCGCTGCCGCCCCATAGGGCGACCCAGAGGAACCCCGCGTCGTCGACGCACATGCCGTCGGGGTGGCCGTCGGCGGGGTCGATCTCGACCACCACCTCGGGATCCGCGAGGCCCCCGCTCTCCGTCACCCGGAAGCGGCGCACCTGCTGCGTGGGGGTGTCGATGTAGAGCATCTGCGTACCGTCGGCCGAGAACGCGGTGCCGTTGGAGATGGTGACGCCCTCGAGCACGGTCGTCGCCACGCCCCGGTCGAGGAGGTACAGCGCGCCGGCGCCGGGCGTCTTGTCGAAGGCCATGGATCCGGCCCAGAGGCGACCCCGCGGATCCACCTCGCCGTCGTTCATGCGGCGCCGGATGCCGTCGGCCGGGAGCACGTCGGCCATCGGGATCAGCTCGCCGTCGCCCGTGAGGCGGACGAAGCCGTCGCGCGCGGCGAGCACGTGTCCGCCGTCCGCGTGCCGGACGACCGCGCCGACCGGGCCGCCGACGTGCGTCTCCGTGACGGGCCCGACCGCGAGCGTGACCGGATCCAGCGTGGCCTCGCGCACGATGCCGACGTACTGGTCGGCCCAGAGGAGGGTGCCGCGCGCGGTGTCCCAGAGCGGCGCCTCGGCGTGCTCGGAGCGGACGGTGTCGAGGGGCACGGCATCCCACGTCGTGACGCTCATCGGATGCCGTCCCGCGGGCCGCGCTCCGGTGCGCCCTCGCCCTCGTACGCTCGCTGTGGCATCTGCGTCGCGAGCTTGCCGCCGCTCACGTCGATGAGCGTGCCCGTGATGTAGCCGGCGCGGTCGCTCGCGAGGAAGACCAGCAGGTCGGCCACGTCGTCGGACCGCTCCCATCGCCGGATGCTGAGGGTGTCGAGCAGGCGGTCCTGCGCGCGCTCGGGCATCTCGGCGAAGCCGTTCATGGCCGTGGGGATCATGCCGGGCGCGTAGGCGTTGACCGTGATGCCCCAGGGCCCGAGCTCGCTCGCGAGCACGCGCGTGAACTGCACGACCGCCGCCTTCGACGCACCGTACGCGGCCGCCCCGACGCTCGGGATGACGGCCGCGAACGACGCCGCGTTGATGATCCGCCCGCCTCCCGCCGCCTTCATGGCCGGGATGACGGCCTGCGAGAGCAGGAACACCCCGCCCACGTTCACGTCGAACGCGGCCTGGAAGCGCGCGGGCTCGAGCGTCTCGACCGACCCCTCGACGTTGATCCCCGCGTTGTTCACGAGCACGTCGACGCGGCCGGCCTCCTCCAGCACCCGCGCGACGGCGGCCTGCACGGACGCCGGGTCGGTGACGTCGGCGACGATCGCGGTGATCCCCTCCGGCAGCGCGTCGCGGAAGCGGAGGTCGAGGCCGAAGACCCGGCACCCCTCCGCGAGGAAGCGCCCGGCGATCGCCCGGCCGATGCCCTGGGCGGCACCGGACACGACGACGACCCTGTCGCGGAGGTCGATGAGCATGCGTGTTCCCCACAGTCCGAATAGCGTTTCCCTCAACGTAGGGGTGACCGAGGGAGACCGCCATGTCCGGAGCACGGACGCACGACGACCACGACGGCGACCTGCCGGGGGAGGGGGCGCGGACCCTCTGGGTGAGCGGCGCGGGATCCGGCGTGGGCCGCGCGACCGCCGTGGCCGCCGCCCGCGACGGCTGGCGTGTCGTGCTCTCCGGCCGCCGCCGGGAGGCGCTCGAGGGGACCCGCGCGCTCGTGGAGGAGGCGGGATCCACCGCCGTCGTCGCCCCGCTCGACGTCACCGACGACGCCGCGCTCGCCGCCGTCGTCGCGGGCCTCGACCGGCTCGACGGCGTGGTGGTCGCCGCCGGCCTCAACGCCCCGCGCCGCTCGTGGGCCGACCAGGACCTCGCCGACTTCGACCGCATCGTCGCGACCAACCTCACCGGGCCTGCGCACCAGGTCGCCGCCGCTCTCCCGCTGCTGCGGGCGTCCGGCGGCACCGTCGTGCTCGTCTCCTCGTACGCCGCGTGGACCCACTCGCCGGGCGCCGGGGTCGCCTACAGCGCCTCGAAGACCGCCCTCGCGACGCTCGTGCGCGACCTCAACGCGCAGGAGGCGGGCAGCGGGATCCGCGCCACGCACCTCTGCCCGGGCACGATCGACAGCGACTTCCTCGCGCTCCGGCCGACCGTCCCCGACGCCGCCGAGCGTGCGGCGATGCTCACGCCCGACGACGTGGCGCGCGCCGCGATGTTCGTGCTCGCCTCGCCGCCGCACGTGCGGATCGACGAGCTGGTGATCTCCCCGATGTCGCAGCGCGGCGGGTTCTGAGGGGCGGCTCCCCGCGCTCGCCCCGCTCAGTCCTCGAGGTCGTCGTCGACGTCGTCCCCGAGTCCGAGCTCCTCCTCGCGCGCCCTCCGCTTCCGCCAGCGGGCGTTCCAGATCTCGAGCTGGCGGTCGGACTTGGCCTTGCGGCGCAGATCCCCCGGCGTCGCCAGGCGCATCCAGTCGTGCCCCACGACCCACGACTCCGGCGGGAGCCAACGCTGGTACGTCTCCGCCAGATGCCGCTCGATGGATGCGTCGAGCATCGACACGTCGATGCCGCCGGCGTAGCAGCGGACGGTCCACGTCATGTCCTCGGCGATGAGCAGGTACCGGCCCTCCTCTCGGTGGCCGAGGTCGCAGAGGTCCTCGAGCGATGGTCGGCCGACGCGCATGCGCAGCGTCCTCGTCCAGTCCTCGACGTCCTGCTCGTCCGTCGCGCTCGGCTCCGTGAATGTCGCCCACGGCAGGAGGTCGGGCAGCACCGTGTCGGACTCGCCGAGGCCCCCGCGCCACAGCTCCAGGACCATCGTGCCGGGCGAGCCGGACAGTGCCTCGAGGCCGCTGACGATGCTCGAGTAGCGCCGGCGGGCGCTCCGACGGTCCCGAGCCTGGCGGGCCTCCTGGGTGCTCCACGGCAGCGTGTGGAAGCGGACGCCCGGCATGTTCCAGCCGCTGTACTGCGGGTAGGGCTCCGGCCACCGCTCCCGCCACAGGCCGAGCAGCCGCGCCGCGTCCGGCTGCGCATCCGGGGCGTCGGACACCCGCGGCTCGGGCACCGCGAAGGGGACGTCCGCAGGAGCCTGGGCGGGGTCGAGATCGGGATCGGGCGCGTGGGTGGGGGAGTCGGGCACGTCGGAGGATGGCACGCATGGCCTCGCCCGCGCGCGGACGGACCCCAGCCCCGCGCGTCAGCCCGGGTCGCGCCAGGCCGCGGCCAGGCTGCGGTCGATGACCCGGCGCCAGGCCTCCGGTGCCGCCGCGTCCCGGCTGGCGGTGCCGGCCAGCCACAGGATCGCCATGAGGTCGTCGTAGGTGAAGTCGGGCGACAGGGATCCGTCGCCGTGCGCGTCCTCGACGAGCTGGTGCCCGAGCGCGAGGGAGCGGTCGCACGTGCTGATGAGGGCGGTCGCCTCGGGGAAGCGGCGGAGCATCGCGTCGTTGAGGGCGCGATCCTCGAGCTGCAGGTCCACCATGCCGTGGACGAAGCGCTCCAGCCGTGCGCGCGGGGTGGGCTGCGCGTCGACGGACGCCTTGAGGGCGAGCAGCTTCTCGCCCGCGATGGTCGGGATCACGGCGTCGATGAGCGCCTCCCGGGATCCCACGCGGTTGTAGAGCGTGCCGATGCTGACCCCGGCCGCGCGTGCGATGTCCTCCAGGGGAGCGCCGAGACCGCGTTCCGCGAACGTCGCCAGGGCGGCCGCGTGCAGCTTCTCGACGTTCGCGCGGGCGTCGCGCCGCATGCTCCGCTGCTCGGCCATCAGTCTCCTTGTTGTTGAGGTGTGCCTCAAGTTGTGCGTACACTCGTGATTGAGGTTGCCCTCAACTTACCGCTCATCCCGGCCCCGGCCGGCCCGGACGAAGGATCCCCATGCCCCTCATCACGATCATCGGCGCAGGTGCCGGACTCGGCCTCGAGATCGCGCGCGCGTTCGGCCGCCAGGGCTTCGACGTCGCGCTCGTCTCGCGCGACCAGGCGAAGCTCGACGCCCTGGCCGCCACCCTCGGCTCCGAGGGCATCACGGCCCAGGGCTTCGCGGCCGACATCCGCGACGCCGCGACCGTCACCGGCGCCCTCGACGCGGTCGTCACCGCCCTCGGGCCGATCGACGTGCTCGAGTTCTCGCCGGCCGACCCCTCCCTCGCGTCCGTCGACGTCCTCGAGGTCACCCCGGCGAACCTGCAGCCGCAGATCGACTTCTACCTCGGCGGCGCCCTCACCGCGGTCGGCCACGTCCTGCCCGCCATGATCGAGGCCGGGCGCGGGACCGTGCTCGTCACCACCGGCGGCGGCTCCATCTCGCCCCTGCCGTTCCTCGGCAACGTCAACATCGCGGCCGCGGGCCTCCGCAACTGGACGCTGAACCTGCACGCCGCGCTCGCGCCGAAGGGCGTCTACGTCGCGCACGTGGGGATCACGGCGCTGATCGGCGGCGGCCACCCGGACGCGGAGCCGGGCGTCATCGCGCAGGCGTACACGCGGCTCCACGCGGAGCGGACCGACGCCGAGCTGCACCACGTCGCCTACGACGGGTAGCTCCCGGAGGATCCGCCGGCTCAGCTCGCCCCCGGCACCACGATCCCGCGCTCGTACGCGAACACGACGGCCTGCACGCGGTCGCGCACGCCGAGCTTGAGGAGCAGGCGCGAGACGTGGGTCTTCACGGTCGCCTCGCCGAGGTAGAGGCGCTCGGCGATCTCGGCGTTCGCGAGGCCCTCGGCGAGGAGACGCAGCACCTCGAGCTCGCGGTCGGTGAGGGTCTGCACGCGCGGGTCGGTCGGTATCGTCGGCGTCGCGGCGGCGGCCGGTGCGGCGTCGGCGTCGTCGCCGGCCGTGCCGGATCCGCGGCCGAAGCGCTCGATGACCCGCCGCGTGACGTCGGGCGAGAGCAGCGCGTTCCCGCGGGCGATGACGTGCACGGCCTCCACGAGCGACTCCGGCGACGCGCTCTTCAGCACGAAGCCGCTCGCGCCCGCATCGAGCGCGGTGAAGAGGTAGTCCTCGCGGTCGAACGTGGTGAGCATGAGGACGCCCGCGGTGAGGGCCGGGTCGGCGACGATGCGGCGCGTGGCCTCGAGCCCGTCGACGCGCGGCATCTGCACGTCCATGCAGATCACGTCGGGCGCGAGCGCGGCGGCCAGGCGCACGCCCTCCTCGCCGTCGGCGGCCTCGCCGACCACCTCGATGCCGTCCTCGCTCTCGAGGATCACGCGGATCCCGGCGCGCACGAGCGCCTGGTCGTCGACGAGCAGGACGCGGATGCGGGTCGGGTCGGCGCTCATGCGCGGGTCTCCTCGGGGACGGAAGCGGGCTCGGGGACGGACGCGGGCTCGGGAGCGGGGACGCTAGCGGAGACGGGTACGGGCCTCGGCACGGGCGGCACGACGGGCGTCGGCCCCGTCGGCAGCGACGCCCGCACGAGGTACCCGCCGCGTGCCTTCGGGCCGATCTCGATGGATCCGCCGACCGCCGCCACGCGCTCCCGCATGCCGCGCTGGCCGAGGCCGCCGGGGCCGTTCCGCACGGGACCCGCGGCCGCGGACGCCGCAGCTCCCGCGGGCCCGCCGTCGCTCACCTCCACCTCGACCCGGTCGGCCAGGTAGCGCAGGCGCAGGTCGACGCGCGCACCGGTGCCCGCGTGCTTCCGCACGTTCGTGAGCGACTCCTGCGCGACCCGGTACACGATGAGGTCGACCGTGGGCGTGAGCGGCCGGGCCGTGCCGACGACGTCGAACCCGACCTGGAGGCCCGCGCCGCACGCGTCCGCCACGAGCTCGTGCAGCTGGTCGACGCCGCGGGTGGACGCGGTGAGGCTGGGGTCGGATCCGCCGCCGTCGCCCGCGGAGCCCGTGCCGTCCTCCTCCTGCCGCAGCGCGACGAGCATGCGGTGCAGCTCCTCGATGGCGCTGCGCGCGTTCTCCTCGACGATGCCGAGCGAGGTCGCGGCCTTGTCGGCGTCGCGCCCGAGGACCCGTCGGGCCGCGCCCGCGTGCACGCCCATCACCGAGACGTGGTGCGCGACGACGTCGTGCAGCTCCCGGGCGATGCGCACGCGCTCGAGCGTGACGGCCTGCTCCGCGACCCGCTCCCGCTCCGTCGCGAGCTCGGCCGTGCGCGTCTCGAGCGCGCAGCGGTCGCGCGCCGATGCCCACGCGCGGTCGCCGAAGTACCAGGCGCCGCCGAAGTAGAGGAGGTTCGTGATGATGGAGATGAGGCCCGCGGCCACGGGCGCCGGGATCCAGGCGTCATCCGGTGCGTTCTCGAACGTCGAGCCGGAGAGCGAGTAGAACCCCGAGGTCTGCAGCAGCGAGCTGAACAGCCACGCGAACATGCCGACCACGATGACGCCCCGCACGATGTTCGCCCTGAGGCGGTTCCTGCCCCAGGCGCCGAGTGAGTACATGGCGATGAACATGGCGATGTTGGAGAACATCAGCTCCGGCACGAACTGGTACGCGCCGATGATGAACGTCGCGCCGATCACGAGCGTCACGGCCTCGGGCTGCAGGCGGCGGAAGGCGAGCGGCACGCACATCAGCAGGATCCAGGCGCCGATGATCCAGATGGCGGGCCGCGAGGGGTACATGCCCAGCGCGTAGTACTGCATGACGCTGAACGTGGTGAGCACGAGCATGACCACGGCCAGCAGCGCGTCGTATCGCAGGCCCGCGCGATCCGGCCGCGGCCGCACCCAGAACCGGTCGACGCTGTCGGGGGCGGGTGCGGCGGTCATGCGCCCACGGTATCGACGGGGCAGCGCGCGCCGCATCCGCCGGATGACGGAACGGAACGGAACCGGCCGCGGGTGACGGGAGCCTGTGGCCGGACATCCGGATAGGCCGCATAGGTCAACCGGTGCCAGACTGGCGGGACGGGCGCATCCGCCCGGCCGTCTCTCCCGCACCGTCGCGGATCCTCCTCCGTGCGCGCCACCCGCCAGCACGAGTCCCGCGCGACCTCCCGTCCGCGGCCCTCGTCGCCCGCTGCCGCGCTCGCCGGCCGGATCCGCTCGCACCACCGCCGACGACCCCGCCGGCACGAAAGGACCCCATGTCCGACACCACCGCATCCGCCCGCCCGGCGTCCGGCGGCTCCGGCGCGCCCGGCGCATCCGGATCCTCCGCTGCCCCCGTCGTCTCCCGCCGCGCCTGGCAGGCGCTCATCGTGCTGCTCGCCGGCATGTTCATCGCGCTGCTCGATACGACCATCGTGAACGTGGCGCTGCCGACCATCCGCACGAGCCTCGACGCCTCCGAGTCGACGCTGAGCTGGATCATCTCCGGCTACGCGCTCGCGTTCGGCCTCGCGCTGATCCCCGCGGGCCGCCTCGGCGACCGCTACGGGCACAAGTGGGTGTTCGTGTCCGGCATCGCGCTCTTCACGCTCGCCAGCCTCGCGTGCGGTGTGGCTCAGGACGACCTCCAGCTCGTGATCGCGCGCGTGGTGCAGGGGCTCGCCGGCGGCCTGTTCGTGCCCGCGGTGACCGCCTTCATCCAGCTGCTGTTCCCGCCGCAGGCGCGCGGCAAGGCGTTCGCCATCATGGGCGCCGTCATCGGCGTCTCGTCCGCGCTCGGCCCGATCGTGGGCGGCCTGATCATCCAGGCGGCTGGGGAGGAGTCGGGCTGGCGCCTGGTCTTCTTCGTGAACCTGCCCGTCGGCCTCGCCACCGTGATCGCCGCGATCTTCCTGCTCCCCAGCCGCCAGGTCGCCGAGCAGGTCGCGGGCGACGTGCGCGCGCAGTCCGGCCAGCAGGGATCCGGCGCCCCGGCGAAGGCGAAGGCCCCCGCGGCCACGGGCGTCGACCTCGTCGGCATCGTCCTCGTGAGCGCCGGCCTCGTCGCCCTGCTCGTGCCGCTCATCGACGGCCAGGACCAGGGCTGGCCGCTCTGGACCTACCTCTCCCTCGCCGGCGGCGTCGTGCTCCTCGCGCTCTTCGGCGCGTGGGAGGTCCTGCAGACCCGCCGCTCGAAGAGCGTCCTCGTGCCGCCGCACCTGTTCACGCACCCCGCGTTCACGGGCGGCGTGATCCTCGCGATGGTCTACTTCGCGGCCTTCACGAGCATCTTCTTCACCATCTCGATCCTCTGGCAGTCGGGCCTCGGCAACTCCGCGCTCGCGTCGGGTCTCGTCTCGATCCCGTTCGCCATCGGCAGCATCGTCGGCTCCTCGCAGAGCAACCGCCTCACGAACCGCCTCGGCCGCACCGTGCTCGTGATCGGCACCGCGCTCGTCAGCGTCGGCCTCATCTGGCTCTGGCTCGTGCTGCTGAACACGGCCGCGGCCGACCTGAACAGCTGGATGCTCCTCGTCCCGCTGCTGCTCGCCGGCATCGGCAACGGCCTCTTCATCGCCCCGAACGCGCAGTTCATCGTCGCGACGGTCGACCCCGCCGAGGCGGGCGCCGCGTCCGGCGTCATCGGCACCGTCCAGCGCGTCGGCTCGGCCGTCGGCATCGCGGTCATCGGCAGCGTGCTCTTCGCGGGCGTGGCCGGCGCCGGGATCCGCGGGCCCCAGATGGTGCCGCAGGCGTTCACCGACGCCTCGGCCTCGGCCATGGGCGTCAGCGCGATCTTCGCGGTCGTCGCCTTCGCGCTCGTGTTCGCCCTGCCGCGGCGGGTGTCGCGCGGGCACTGACGCGCGTCGCTCCACCTCTCTCTCGCCGATCCGGATCCGTCCGGGTCGGCGAGAGTCGTCTGAGGGGGCGTACCTCTTCTATGCGGCGGCGCGGATCCGCTCCCGCAGCCGGGCGAGCGCGTCGGCCGCGCCGCGCAGCACGGAGATGTGGCCGTCGCCCGGCCGGATCACGAGCTCGGCGCCCGGCACCCGGTCGGCGAGCCAGCGCGCGTGGGCGACGGGTGCGATCCGGTCGGCGTCGCCGTGCAGCAGGACCACCGGCGCGGTCACGTCCGCGAGGTCGACGCCCCAGTCGGCGACGAGCGCGAGGTCGTCGTCGACCATGCCGCCGGGGCCCGCGTCCAGGCCGTGCGACGCGACCCCGTTCAGCCACGCCCAGTCGGTCTCGAGCGCGCGCAGGTCGCCGTCGGTGAACATCGCGGGGTCGAACGCGGAGCGGGCGAGCTCCGCCTCGAGCGCCTCGCGTCCCGTGACGGCGGCGCGCAGCTCGCGCTCGCCGCCCGCGTGCATGCCGGCGAACCAGTCGATGCCCTCCGCGGTCAGCGGTGCGAGCGCCGCTCCGCACAGGGCGCCGAGCACGCGGTCGCCGAGCGAGGCCGCGGCGGCCAGCGCGAGCACGGCGCCGCTCGAGTGGCCGGACGCGGCGAAGCGGTCGACGCCGAGCGCGTCCGCGACGGCGAGGTCGTCGGCGACGGTGGTCGCGACGGAGCGGCCGGGGTGCCGGGTGGATCCGCCGTAGCCCGGCCGGTCGTACGAGATCCACCGGATGCCGCGGCCCTCGGGCGCCTCGACGAGCGGCGCGGGCGGCGGGCCGACGTTCGGGGTGCCGTGGTGGTAGACGACCACGAGGTCGGCGCCGTCGCCGGATCCCGTGTCGTAGCAGTGCAGCGTGCGGCCGTCGGGGAGCCGCAGGTCCGTCTCGGTCTCGGTGAGCATGGGGCGAGCGTAGGCGCGCGGTCGGCGGGCGACCAGGCCCGGACGCCGGGCGGCGGCGGTGACAGGATCGGGACATGGACCCCCACGAGCGCGCGGACCCGGGCGCGGACCCGGGTGCGGGCTCCGTGGATCCGGCCCGGGCGGAGCTCGCCGAGCTGCGCCGGCGGGCCTACGGGCCCGGACGCGACGCGGATCCCGCGGACCTCAAGCGGCTGCGCGTCCTCGAGGGGCGCGCGACGGCTCGGCCGGTCACGCCGGCGCCGCCCGCGGTCGAGCCGGCCCCGGTGGACCCCGCGTCCCCTGATGCCGTGGACCACGTCGACGAGGCCCCGGTGCACCCCGACCCCGCGTCATCCCGCCCGCGCCGCCGCCTCGCCGTCCTCTGGGCCGCCTCCCTCGTCGGGGCCGTCGCGCTCACCGCGGTCGTCGTGTCCGCCGTCTCGGCGCCTCCCGGGCGCGAGGTCGCCGTGGTGCGCTTCGACCCGGACCAGGACCTCCCCGTGTACATGCGCGACTACTTCGGCGGCGCGGAGACAGGGTCCGCCCGCTTCCACGGCCTCACGCTCGTGCGTCTCGAGGGCGACCGCTCCGCCTCCCCGCGGATCCGGGGGGAGTGCCTCGCGATCCAGCCCGCCCGCGCGGCCCTGAGCTCGACCGAGGGCGGCGGATGCGCGGCGGGCGCGTTCGGGGCGTCCGCCCAGTTCGTGGTCAACGTCGGCGCGCCCGAGGAGCTGCGCGAGGTGTACCCCGTGGGCACGGCCCTGCTCTTCGACCTCCGCGGCGACGCCGTGCACGTGCGCGTCGACGACTCCGTCCGCGTCCCGTCGCCGACGCGTCCGCCGACCTAGGCCGAGAGGCGAGGGCCACGCGCCGCAGCGTCGTCCTCGACGCCTAGGCGTCAGGCCGGGTTCGACCTCAGCAGCCGGGTCACCGCGATCATCGCGCCGCCCACCACCGCCGGGATGCCGCCGCCCGGGTGCACGGACGCGCCGACCCGCCACAGCCAGGGCTTCCAGGGGTCGTTGTACGAGGGGCGGTGGAACGGCCCGCTCAGCCACGGCGGACGCGCCGCCCCGTACAGCGCACCGTGCGGCTCGCCGCCCTCGCCGTAGTACCGCGGGTCGAGCACCGTCTGCTCCTCGAGGAGGTCGGTGAGGGGCCGGTCGAGCCCCATCGCCGCCGAGACGCGGTCGACCTCGCGCCGCACGAAGGGGTGCTCGACCGTGTAGCGGCCGCCGTCGGCGGGCGCGGTGAGCAGGATCCCGAGGGTGCTGCGCGGGTTCGGGTACACCTCGCCGGCGCGGTACTGGTTGACGAACACCATGGTGTCCGCCGGCTCGTCGCCCGCCTCGAGGCTGCGGTGCAGCGCGGCGGGCTTCGTCGGCAGCACCACGCTGTGCGTCGCGATCCGGGCCGGCAGCTCCTCGCGCAGCACGCCGTAGACCGCGACGGCCGAGCAGGAGAGCGTGCGGGGGCGTAGGCGGGGGAGCGTCGGGATCCGCGACGGGCCGGTCAGCGCGGCCAGCCGGTCGGCGTCCAGCGCGCTGACGACGAGGTCGGCGGGGTAGCGCCCGACGGCGGTGGTGACCGATCCGCGCTCGATGCGGGTGACGGCCTCGCCGGTGCGCACCTCGACCCCGGCAGCCTCGGCCAGCCGGCCCAGCGCGAGCACGATCTCGTACACGCCGCCGCGCGGGACCCAGGCGCCGGTCTCCGCCATGATCGCCGGCATGCTCGCGTACAGCGCCGGGGTGCGCGACGGCGAGACGCCCGCGTTGAGGGTGTGGATCGCGATGATCTCGCGCAGCCCGTCGGGCAGCCACGGCAGGCTGTCGAGGTAGGCGCGCGTGGTGAGGCGCGAGCCGTAGACGTCGAGCAGCCGGCGCAGCGCCGGGAGGGCGGTTCGGTCGAGGGGGTCGGCGAGCAGCAGCTCGGTCACGTCGTCGGCGAGGGGCGCGTGGATCTCGGAGAACCGTCGCCAGGCGGGATACCAGGGGTGGTCGGGCGCCACCGGCAGCGCGGTCTCCTCGCCGTCGTAGTAGTAGCGGCCGACCTCGGGCATCCGCACCAGGTCGAGTCCTCCATCGCGCGTGCGGTCAGGGTCGCCGTCGCCGAGGCGCCGCAGCAGCTCGTCCCACACCGCCGGGAACGTCACCAGCGACGGCCCGGTGTCGATGCGGTCCTCGCCCAGCAGGATCCGACGGCTCTTGCCGCCGAGCTCGGGGGACGCCTCGAGCAGGGTGACGCGGTGGCCCGCGTGCGCGAGCAGCGCGGCGGCGGTGAGCCCGCCCATCCCGCCGCCGACCACGACGACGCGGCTCACGGGTAACCCACCAGCACGATCGCGACCATGAGCAGCACCCCGGCCAGCGTCCCCGCGATGTACGGGAAGGCGACCGACAGGCGGTAGAGGCGGTGACCGGTCTCCGGCGTCGGGTCGCGCAGCAGGCGCACCACGAGGATCCCGGCGATGAGCAGGTTGACGGCCGCGACGGGCACGCTCACGGCGGCGAACAGCGCCGTGGAGACGATCCACCAGGCGCCGCTCCACAGGGCGGTGCCGCGCGGACCGAGCAGCACCGCGGTGGTCGTGATGCCCGCCTCGCGGTCCTCCACGATGTCCTGCACCGCGTCGAAGGCGTGCTTGGCGACGCTCCACGCCATCAGCCCGAGGGCGGCGGGCCAGGCCGGCGCCACCTCGAGGGCCGCCGGCACGATCACCAGCGGCAGCGCGTAGGCGGCGTTGCTCAGCGAGTCGAGGAAGGGGCGGGCCTTGAAGCGCAGCGGGGGCGCGGAGTAGAAGACGAACACGCCCGCGTAGAGCAGGATCGCGGCGTTCGCGAGCGGCGGCAGCGCGAGCAGGAAGTAGACCAGGAACGGCACGTTGACCACGGCGACGGCCCACGCGATGAGCCGCACCTCGGACTGCCGGATCCGGGCGCCCTCGATCGAGCCCTTGCGGGGATTCGCCGCATCCGTGTCCTGGTCGTAGATGTCGTTGACGCCGTAGATGAGCAGGTTGAACGGCAGGGTGAGCCACAGGATGATCGGCAGGGCCCGCAGGTCGAACAGCGCGCCGGTGAGCCACACGGCGACGAGACCGGACCCGATGGTGTTGATCCACAGCACCGGTCGCGAGATGAGCACGAGGCGGCGCACGGCCACGACGATCTCCGACGTCGCGCCACGGGACATCGTCTCGCTGCCGTCGGTCACTCGCACGAGCGTACGCGGTGGACGCGGGCGTGGGCCTTACGGCTTCCGGGCCCAGACTGGGCGGATGCGTCTGATGCTGCTCACCGCCGGTACCCGTGGCGACGTGGAGCCCTTCGCGGCCCTGGCGCGACACGCCGCATCCCGCGGTCACGAGGTGCAGCTGGCCCTGCCCGACGACGCGGTCGCGCCCGAGGGCGTGGACTCCGTGCGTCTCGGCGTGGACGTGCAGCGGGTGCTCAGCCCGGCCGGTCGCACGCCCTGGGCCCTCGCGCACCACCTGCGGACGGAGGTCCGGCCCGCGATGCGGCGGACGATCGTCGCGGCGGTCCGCGAGACGGTCGCCTTCGCCCCCGACGTGGTGGTCCACCACCCCCTGATCCTCAGCGCGCCCATGGTGGCGGACGCGCTCGACGTGCCCCGCGTGGTGGTGGAGTTCGCGCCGGTGGCCACCTCCAGCGCGCGCTTCCCCGCCGCCGGCGGTCCCACGGCCACCCGCGACCTCGGTGCGCGCAACCGGTCCACCTACGCGGTGCCGCGCGCCATCGGGCGCCTCTTCGACGGCGACGTGGCGCGCGCCGCGGCCGAGCTGCCGGGCGGTCGTCGTCCGGCCTTCCGTTCGCCGTCGGTCGCGACGCTCATGGCCGTGAGCCCCCAGCTGCTGCCGCGCCCCGACGACTGGCCGGAGCGGGTGCACCAGACGGGCGCCTGGCACGAGGAGGGGTCGGCGGCGTCCCTGGATCCGGTCGTCGCCGAGTTCATCGCTGCCGGGCCCTACCTCGTCGCCTCGTTCGGATCCATGGCGAAGGGCGACGCGTCGGCCCGGGGCCGCGCGATCGTCACGGCCGCCCGCGCCCACGGCCTGCGGGTGCTGGTCCTCACCGGGTGGGGCGGGCTCGCGCTGCCGGCGGAGTGCCGCGGCCCCGACGTGCTGGCCGTGCGGTCGGCGCCGTTCGACCAGGTGCTGCCCGGCGCGGCCCTCGCCGTGCACCACGGCGGGGCCGGCACCTCGCACGCCGTCGCCCGGGCGGGCGTGCCCGCGGTCGTCGTGCCCTTCATGGCCGACCAGCCGTTCTGGGGCGCCCAGCTGCACCGGCAGGGGCTGGCCGCCGCCCCGATCCCGCTGCGCCGCCTGTCGGTCGACGCCCTCGTGCCCGCGATGGCCGACGCCCTGTCCCGGCGCGCGCGGGCGGCCGAGGCGGGCGGGCTCATGCGGCGGGACCGCGGGGTGCGGCAGGCGCTCGACGTGCTCGAGTCGCTCTAACTCGCGCCCGGTAGCGGGCCCACGCCCGCTCGGCGTCGGTCAGCCGAGGATCGCGCGCATCCTCTCGTAGAACGGGGCGGGGTCGCCGGCCAGCGAGTCCTTCACCATGCGGCTCCAGTCGTCGACGACGACCTCGACGGCTCCCGCGGCCACGCCGTCGAGCGCCGCGCGCGCCACGTCGCGCGGGGCGATCATGGGCCCGTCGTAGCCGGCCATGATGTCGGTGTCCGCGGCGCCGAGGTGCACGCCCTGCACGAGGGTCCCCTGCCCGGCGAGCTCCAGCCGCACCGAGTTCGTCATGTTCCACTCGGCCGCCTTCGCCGCCGCGTACCCGCCGTTGCCGGAGGTCGAGAACCACGACAGCGCGGACAGGATGTTGACGATCCCGCCGCCCCCGTTCGCCGCGAGCACGGGCGCGAAGGCGCGGATCACGCCGAGCGTCCCGTAGAAGTGGGTGTCCATCTCGCGGCGGATCTCCGCCATGTCGCCTGCGATGAGCGTCGCGCCCGTCGAGATGCCCGCGTTGTTGACGAGGAGCGTCACGTCCTGCGCGGCCTCCGCGGCGGCGGCCACCGACGCCTCGTCGGTGAGGTCGAGGCGCAGCACCTCGACGCCGGGGATGTCGATCGCCTCGGGGCGGCGCGCGGTCGCGTAGACCTTGCGGGCGCCGCGCGCGAGCAGCTCCTCGACGAAGGTGCGACCGATGCCGCGGTTGGCGCCGGTGACGAGGGCGACCTGATCCTGGATGTCCATGCGTGCTCTTCCTCCTGCCGCCCGCGTCGTTCGCGGGGTGCGGCGCGGCCTACGCTAGGAGTTGACGTCGACGTGAAGGGCAAGTCCGCCCGCGAGATCGACGTCTCCGACGGATCACGAGGGAAGAGGGCGGCATGCTGCGGATCGGCGACGTGGCGGGGCGAGCGGGCGTGAGCACCCGGGCGCTCCGGTACTACGAGGAGCAGGGCCTGCTGCCGGCCGAGCGCGCCACGAGCGGCCAGCGCGTCTACCCGGAGGCCGCGGTCGAGCGCGTGCAGCTGATCCAGCAGCTGTTCGCCGCGGGGCTCCCGAGCCGCACGATCCGCCAGCTGCTGCCGAGCGTCGACAGCGGCGTCGCCGCGCCCGAGTCCCTCGCGCTCCTGCGCTCCGAGCGGGACCGGATCACCGCGGCCATTGCCGAGCTCGAGCGCGCCCGCGAGGAGCTCACCCGCGTCATCGACATCTGCCTGCACCCGACGCCCGAGCACTGCCCGGCGCTGCGTGAGGGCGGGGCGGCGTACGAGGGAGCGCGCGAGGAGGGCGTCGCGGCCTGACCCGGCGGCGCGGTCTGGACGTGGACGTGACGATCGCCTAGGGTCTGCGGGAAATTCTCCCCGGTTCGACCGCCGATGGGACGTGGCGTGGAGGGGTGCCGGTGATCAAGCGACTCGGAGCGGTTGCGGCTGTGGCCGTCGTCTGCGGTGCCCTGGCGGGGGTGGTGGTCGGGCTCGTCACCCGCGGTCTGGTGGACGAGTCGTTCGTGCGGGACTTCTGGACGGGGCCTCCTGCCGCCGGGATCTTCGCGCTCATCGGAGCCGGCCTCGCCTACGGTGCCGCGACGGTCGCCGCGCGGGTCTCGCGACGCTCTGCGGAGCGCCAGGAGTGGTGGGATCGGGCGAAGTGGGCTCTCGACCTGGTGATGTCCTCGGATGAGGCCGACCGAGAGGTCGGTCTCGCCGCCATCGAAGTGCTCGTGCCGGACGCTACGAAGACCGAGGCGGAGATGATCGACGCTGTGACGTCCTCATCGCGCCTGGACGAGCAGCGTCAGAGCGACGAGGCCGTCGGATCGCGGGCCTAGTCGCCCGTGGTAGACAGCCATCCACCACCGGCCGACAATGTATTCAGGAGGTACTTCCATGACTCTGGATCAGAGGAACCCGAGCCCGAGCGCACTCGAGAAGCGCATCCAGGCTGGTGAGGCCGACCCCATCAGCGACGCAGAACGCGCATCGGCCGCCAGGATCCGGATCATCGTCGACAAGAAGCGCGGCCGCAAGACCGAGGACTGGATCAAGAAGCTCGCGAAGAGCGCGTAGCCGATCCGCTGCACGAGAGGGACCCCGCCGAACGGCTGGGTCCCTCTTCTTCGTGTGGCGTCCGACAGTCGTCCTGACCTGCTGCACCCGGCTTCGGGACGCCCTCTACGGCCGCTCGTCCACCACGCCCACGAACCGGCTGCCGATCCCGTCGACCTCGCGGCGCGCGAGACCCAGCGCCGGCTCGGGCAGCTCGTCGGGGGAGTGCCGCTCGCAGGAGAGGTAGGAGAACTCCGGCCACCACTTCTTCGGGCGCACGGCCTCGGTGAAGCCGCAGACCTCGCACGTCAGCTGCACCCAGACGGGCCGCTTGCCGGTCGCGTTGGCGCGGGACTGCGCGAGCCAGGCGGGCGGATCCTGGTCCATCGCGGCGATCTCGGACTCCGGGACGCGCCCCGGGATGCCGTGGCGCGTGGCCATCTCCAGCGGGATGCCCAGCCGCAGCGCGGCCTCTCGTCTCGTGATCATGTCGGTCCAGGGTACGCGGCGGCGCTCCTCGCCTGAGCATCCCCCGGGATGGATTGCGCACAATCTTGTTCCGTGGCAGGGTCGAGCCATGCCCGATCGCGACCCCTGCCCGACCGCCGACGACCTCGAGGCAGTGCCCGCGCGCATCGCCGATGAGCTGGTCTGCTTCTCGCTCTACACGGCGTCGCGTTCCACCACCCAGGCGTACCGCGCGCTCCTCGCGCCGTGGGGCCTCACCTACCCGCAGTACCTCGTGCTGGTGCTGCTGTGGTCGGGCGACGACCGAACCGTCACCGAGCTCGGGCAGCAGCTCGACCTCGACTCGGGCACGCTGTCGCCGCTGCTCGCGCGGATGGAGGAGGCCGGCTTCATCGCCCGCCGCCGGATCTCCGCGGACCAGCGCGTCGTCACCGTCTCGCTCGCCGAGCGCGGCCGCACCGTGCGGGCCGAGCTCGCGCACGTGCCCGCGGCGATCATCCGCGGCATGGGCCTCGACCTCGAGCGCGCCCGCCAGCTCCTCGCGACCCTGCACCTGCTGACCGCGGGCATGCAGGAGACGACGGCCGAGGCGCTCGCGCAGCCGAGCACGCGGCCCGCCGAGGCGTCGGCCCGCACCCCCTGATCCGCACCACCCACCACTGGAACCCGGCCGCCCCGCGCGGCCACGAACGGAAGGAACCGACATGGACGCCCTCTACACCGCGGAGGCCCTCGCCACGGGAGCCGGCCGCGACGGCCGCGTGGCTGTCAGCGACAGCGACCTCGCGCTCGACCTCTCCATCCCCAAGGCCATGGGCGGATCCGGCGAGGGCGCGAACCCCGAGCAGCTCTTCGCCGCCGGCTACGCCGCGTGCTTCCACTCCGCGCTGCAGGGCGTCGCCCGCGCGCGCAAGGTGAAGATCGCCGACTCGAGCGTCGGCAGCCGCGTGAGCATCGGATCCAACGGGCAGGGCGGCTACCAGCTCGCCGTGCACCTCGAGGTCGTCATCCCCGGGGTCGAGCACGATCTCGCGCAGGAGCTCGCCGACCAGGCGCACCAGGTCTGCCCGTACTCGAACGCGACCCGCGGCAACATCGAGGTCGTCGTCACGGTCTCGGACGACTGATGGCCGGCCTCGCCCACCGCACGTCCTTCCCGCGCACCGCCGCACGTGTCGTGCTCGGCTCGTTCCTCGCGTTCGCCGGCGTCACGCACCTGACGGTCGCGCGCGAGGAGTTCCGCGCGCAGGTCCCGAAGTCGCTGCCGGTGCCCGAGGACGTGACCGTCGTCGGATCCGGCATCGTCGAGATCACGCTCGGCTCGGCCCTGCTGTTCGCGCGCTCGCGCCGCGGCCTCGCGGGCTGGGCCGCCGCCGCGTTCTTCACGGCGATCTTCCCGGGCAACATCGCGCAGTACGTGCACAAGCGCGACGCCTTCGGCCTCGACACCGACGCCAAGCGGTTCCGCCGCCTGTTCTTCCAGCCCGTGCTGATCGGGCTGGCGCTCTGGTCGACGGGGGCGCTGAGGAAGCGCTGACCCGATTCGGCTCGCACGACGACGGCGGGACGCTCCTCATCGAGGGGCGTCCCGCCGTCCTGCGTCCGCAGCGGTGTCAGGTCAGGCGCAGCACCGTGACGCCGAGGGGCCGACACATCTCGTAGAGCTTCGCGAACCCGTCGGCGTCGTCGAACCACCAGCGGTACGCCGGGTCGGGCTCGAGGTCGCCGGCGTCCACGCGGTCGCCGAAGAGGACCATCGCGCGTCGTCCTGCTACCTGCCGCGACGGGTAGGCCAGGCCGTCGAAGCCCGCCGTATGTGCGGCCTCGGCCCAGGCGACGGTCTGCGGGTAGTCGGCCGCGTCGGTCGCGCAGACGGAGTCCGCGCGCACGCGCAGCGCCCGAGGTCCTCCTCCCACGAGCGAGGCCAGTCGGAGATCGCGTCCCACGACCAGCCGCGAGCAGCGACGCCCCGTGACGTCCATGCCGCCCACGACACCGCCCGCGAGCGGGACGTCGTGGAGGACGGTCTCGCAGATGGCGGCGTCCTCGGTGTCGCCCGCGTACAGGACCGGGACGACCGGGTCGCCGAAGAACGCGAACCGGGTCGGGGCGCCCATGCCCGGGTTGAACTCGGACGGTCCGAAGCGGGAGGAGTGGACGCGGTGGATGCGCGACCCGGCATCGACGACCTCGGCGATGGCGCTGAACGGCGAGGGCGGCGCGGGGACGCTCACCAGACGACGTCCCAGGCTCGCGCGGCAGCGGCGAGGACCAGCTCGGGCTCGTCGAGGTGGTCCACCGGCCGTCGTGCGTCCCCGCGGAGGTAGGTGGTCGGACGGCAGAGCCAGGCCACGACGTCCCTCGACTCCACATCGTGCTCGCGTCCGAGCGAGATGAGCTCGGGGATGACCGGTCGGATGGTCTGCGCGTGGAATTGGAAGCCCGGGTAGAGGTACCTGTTCGTGCGCCGCAGCCCCAGCAGTCGGCCTGCCGTCCGCAGCTCGCTGGCGTAGGCGCGAGTCGGTCGTGCGCCCAGCACCGCCGACACGTCGAGGCTCGAGAGGAACCCGAACTCGGCCTCGATGGAGCGCCAGAAGAGCTCCGTGTCGTTGAGGCTGCTGACGATGCCGGTCGGCAGCTGCTCGGCCTGCCGGGAGAGGGTGTCGGAGAGGGCGGCGGTCTCCGCGTAGATGGCGGTCTGCCGCGCGATGAAGCGCTCGAAGTCGGACGATGCGCCCGGGCTGACGGAGCGGCTGTAGGCCTCGAGCGTCCGGCGTTGGTCGGCGCTCAGGGCGGCCAGGGCTGCGGTCGGGTGCTCGTGATGCGGCTGAGCGTGTGACATGGGTGCTCCGATCCTGACGACGGGAGTCTACCGTCAGGATCGTCTCCCCAGCCAGGATCCATCCTGATGCCCACGATCCTCGCGCGGGTCCCGGGCGCCGGCACCCGTGCCCTTGACCTCTCGCCGACGCGTCGCCAGCATGGGCGCATCCGCACCACCCGCGGCCCCTGCGTCTCGAAGGAGAGACCCGTGCCCATGATCTTCGTCAACCTGCCCGTCACCGACCTGCCCCGGGCGATCGCCTTCTACGAGGCGGTCGGCTGCACCGTGAACCCCGACTTCAGCGACGAGAAGGCCGCGTGCCTCGTCGTGGAGGCCGACCGCAGCGCCTTCATGCTGCTCACCCGCGACTTCTTCCAGTCGTTCCTCGACCTGCCGGTGGGCGACCCGTCCACGAGCGCCGCGGCGATCACCGCGGTCATGCTCGACAGCCGCGAGGACGTGGACGCGCGCGCGACCGCCGGCCTCGCCGCCGGAGGATCCGAGGCCCGTCCGGCCGTCGACCTCGGCTTCATGTACCAGCGGCAGCTGCGTGACCCGGACGGGAACGTGCTCGAGCTGGGGCACATGGATCCGATCCCGGCGGGCGGTGGGCCGGAGGAGCCGGTCGACCGCTAGCGCAGCATCCGCAGGAGCGCGCGGATGTCGTCGGCCAGCAGGTCCGGCTCCTCATGCGGCGCGAAGTGGCCGCCGCGGGGCATGGCCGTGTACCGCACGACGTCGTAGGTGCGCTCGGCCCAGCTGCGCGGCGGGTGCACGAGGTCGTGCGGGAACACCGCGACCGCCGTCGGGACGCGCACGCGCTCCACCGGCGCGGTGCGTCCGGAGCCGTAGGCGAAGTACGGGCGGAGCGAGGTGCCGATGGATCCGGTGAACCAGTAGAGCGACGCGAGCGTCAGCAGGTGGTCGTCGCTGAAGACGCGGGCGACGTCGCCGTCGCAGTCGCTCCAGGCGCGGTGCTTCTCGAGGATCCACGACAGCAGCCCGACGGGCGAGTCCTGCAGCGCGGGCGCGAGCGTCAGCGGACGCGTCTGCTGCTGGTGCTCGTAGCCGCCCTCGGCCGACTCCCACGCGCGCACCTCGTCCCGGTGCGCGCGCTCCTCCTCCGTGAGCGTCGCCTCGTCGAGGTCCCGTGGTGCCTGGACCGCCATCAGGTGGATCCCCGCCACCGCCTCCGGGTGCGCCTCCGCCAGCCGCGACGTGATCCCCGCGCCGAGGTCGCCGCCGTGCGCCGCGTACCGCGGGAAGCCGAGCTCCTCCGTCATCAGCCGGTGCCAGAGCTCGTGCGTCCGCTCGTCCATCCGTGGCCGCGGCGGCGAGAACGGGAAGCCGGGCAGGGCGGGCACGATGACGGTGACGGCGTCGGCCGGGTCGCCGCCGAACCGGGACGGCTGCGACAGCCGCTCGGCGAGCGACACCAGCTCGAGCGCGGAGCTCGGCCAGCCGTTGGTGAGGACGATCGGGAGCCCGCCGGCGCGCTCGGCCTCGAAGCGGAGGTAGGAGATCGGCGTGCCGTCGAGGTCGGCGACCGCCCACGGCAGCGCGCGGATCTCCCGCTCGCGCGCCCGCCAGTCGAACCCGTCGGCCCAGACCGCGGCGAGGCGCCGCAGCAGGGCCTGGTCGGTGCCGGCCTCCCACGGCTCGACCGGCCACTCCGGCGTCCAGCGGGTGCGGCGGATCCGGTCGCGCAGGTCGTCGAGGTCGGCGTCGGTGACGTGCAGGGGGAGTCGCAGCTGGTCTGTCATCGTCGTCCCGTCATCCGGCTTGCTCCCTTCATCCGATCGAGATGAAGCGCACCGAAGCCAGTAAAGCGCCTACGTCCGCCGCCGCCTCGCCATCACCGCGCGCTGCAGCAGCACGAAGACCAGCAGGATCCCGCCCGTGATGATGGTGGTCGCCTCGGGCGGGATCCCGCCGTCGCGCGTGATGAGCACGTTCATCAGGCCCAGCACGAGGGCGCCCACGACCGAGCCGAGCACGAAGCCGACGCCGCCCGTGAGGAGGGTGCCGCCGATCACGGTCGCGGCGATCGCGTCGAGCTCCCAGCCGATGCCGGTGATGTTCTGCGCGCTGCCGAGGCGGGCCGTGTAGATCACCGAGGCGAGGCCGGCGAGCGTGCCGCTGATCACGTAGACGGCGAGCTTCGTGCGGCGCACGGGCAGGCCCATGAGCGCGGCCGACTGCTCGGATCCGCCCGTCGCGTATACGGTGCGGCCGAGGCGCGTGCGGTGCAGCACGAAGAACGCGACCGCCACGACCACGAGCGCGATGAGCACGCCCGGCGTCGTCACGACGTCGTTCACCTTCGGGCCGTCGACCACCTTCATGTTGGTGGCGAGCGAGCGCAGCGGCGACTCGTCGTCGAGGCGCTCGGGCACGGTGCTGAGGATGGAGGCGAGGCCGCGGCCGAGGAACATCATCGCGAGCGTCGCGATGAACGGCTGCACGTCGAAGAACTGGATCAGCACCCCGGAGACCACCCCGGAGGCCGTGCCGATGAGGATCATCAGCACCATCACCACCCACGGATCCCACCCCGCGTTCGCGAGCAGCACGCCGGCGACGCTGCTGACGGCGACGATGGCGCCGACGGACAGGTCGATGCCGCCCGTGAGGATCACGAACGTGAGGCCCACCGCGAGCACGATGACGTGCGCGTTGTTGATGAGCAGGTTCGACAGCGTGTTGGCCTGCAGGATCCGGCCGTACGCGATCTCGCCGTAGGCCAGCATGCCGAGCAGGATCACCAGGGCGGCGACCGTCGGCAGCGAGTCGAGGCGGAGGCGCATGCGGCGGCGCGGCGGCCGGGGCGCGGTGCCCGGGCCCGGCGCGGGCGTCGGGGTCAGGGGCGGCTGGATCGTCGTGGCGCTCATGCGGGCACGGCCTCCTTCTCGGTCGGCACGGCGGCGGGCGCCGCGGGGCGACGCCTCGTGAAGAGCGCGCGGACGCGCCGGGACTGCAGGAGCACGATCGCCACGATCACGAACGCCTTGAAGGCGGGCGTGGCCGACGACGAGATTCCGAGGAACACGACCGTCTTGTCGAGGGTCGCGATGAGGAGCGCGCCGACGGCGGCCCCGAGCAGGTGGAACTTGCCGCCCGCGAGCGAGGTGCCGCCGATGACGACCGCGAGGATCGCGTCGAGCTCCAGCTGGTAGCCGGTGCGCGAGACGTCGACCGTCATGACGCTGGCGGTCGCGAAGATCCCCGCGACGCCCGCCAGCAGGCCGCTCGCGATGTACGCCGTGAACAGGAGTGCCCGGCGGTCGAGGCCCGCGAGGCGCGCGGCCTGCGGGTCCATGCCGATCGCCTCGATCATGAGCCCGAGGGCGCTGCGCCGCACGAGCACGGCCACGGCGACGGTGATCAGCACGGCCAGCAGGAACACCACCGGCAGCCCCACGAGGTACCCGTTCGCGACCCAGCGGAACGGCTCGTTCGAGGCGGCCGTGTTCTGGCCCGCCGTGATGACCTTCGCGAGTCCGCGGCCGGCCAGCATGATCACGAGCGTGCTGATGAAGGGCTGCAGCCCCACTACGGAGACGAGCATGCCGTTGACCGCGCCGAGGATCCCGGCGATGAGGAGCGCGAGGCCCATGGCGCCGAGCGCGACGCCCAGCGAGTCGGATCCGGCCGCCTTCAGGAACTCCATCGAGACGGCGCCGGCGACCACCATGATCGAGCCGACGCTCAGGTCGATGCCGCCCGTGGCGACCACGAGGCACATGCCCACGGCGATCATGAGCACGGGCGCCGCGGCGCGGAGGATGTCGACGAGGTTGCCCACGAGGTTCCCGGTGTCGGGGTTCACCGAGAGGGCGAGGTAGCCGGGATCCTTGGCGACGTTGATCGCGAGGAGCAGGACGATCGCGACCGTGCCCCAGAACCAGGGCCGGTGCAGCACGTCGGCGAGGCCGCGCGCGCTCGGGCGCCGGCTCGCGGTGGTCGTGTCGCTCATCGTGCGGCCTCCTCGGGCGCGGTGTCGGGCACGGTCTCGAGCGCGATGTCGGAGGCGCCCTCCTCCGCGATGGCGGCGACGATCGACTGGGCCGTCACGTCGGGCCCGGCCTCGAGCTCGGCGATCTTGCGGTGGTCCTTGAGCACGAGGATCCGGTCGCTGAGCCGCACGACCTCCTCCAGCTCCGAGGAGATGAACACGACGGCCACGCCCGTGTCGGCGAGGGCCGCGACCTGCTCCTGGATCTCGGCCTTGGCGCCCACGTCGATCCCGCGGGTCGGCTCGTCGAGGATCAGCAGCTCCGGCTCGGTCGCGAGCCACCGCCCGAGCAGCACCTTCTGCTGGTTGCCGCCGGACAGGTTGCGGATGGGCCGGTCGGGATCCGCGGGCCGCACGTTGAGCTCGGTGAGGTACTTGGCGACGATCCGGTCCTTCTCCTTGCGCGGCAGGGGACGTGCCCAGCCGCGCTTCGCCTGCACGGCGAGCACGAGGTTCTCCCGCACGCTGAGGTCGCGGATGATCCCCTCGTCGCGCCGGTTCTCGCTCGAGAACGCGATGCGGTGCTTGAGCGCCTTGGCGGGGGAGGAGATGGCGACGGGTGCGCCGTCCATGGTCACGGATCCGGTGTCGGGCCGGTCGACGCCGTAGAGGAGGCGCGCGAGCTCGGTGCGGCCGGAGCCGAGGAGCCCGGCGAGGCCGACGACCTCGCCGCGGCGGAGCTCCACGTCGGTCGCGTCGAGCGAGCCCTTCCGGCCGATCCCGGTGGCCCGGTAGACGGGCTCGCCGTCGGCGACCTGCCGGGAGGCGCGCTCGCGGTCGAGCGAGCGGAGGCTCTGCAGGTCCTTGCCGATCATCTCCGCGATGAGGCCGGCGCGATCGATGTCGCGCGTCAGATGCTCGCTCACGCGCTTCCCGTTCCGCAGCACGGTGAGCCGGTCGCTGATCGCGAAGACCTGGTCGAGGAAGTGGGAGACGAAGAGGATGGCGACGCCCTCGTCGCGGAGGCGCCGCATCACGCGGAAGAGGCCCTCGACCTCGTCGGCGTCGAGGCTGGAGGTCGGCTCGTCGAGGATCAGCACCTTGGCGTCGATGACGGTCGCCCGGCTGATGGCGACGAGCTGCTGCAGCGCGAGGCTCAGCGAGGAGAGCGGGGTGCGCGGATCCAGGTGGCCGAGCCCCACGCGCGCCAGCACCTCGGAGGCGGCGGCGTGCGTGCCCTTCCAGTCGATGCCGAATCGCCCGCGGCGCTCGTGGCCGAGCATGACGTTCTCGCCGATCGTGAGGTTCCCGCAGAGGTTGACCTCCTGGTAGACCGTGGAGATCCCGGCGGCCTGCGCGTCGGCGGTGCCGGAGAGGCGGCGCTCGGCGCCGTCGACGACGACGCGGCCGGAGTCGATCCCGTAGACGCCCGTGAGCGCCTTGATGAGCGTCGACTTCCCGGCGCCGTTCTCGCCCATGAGCGTGTGGACCTCGCCGGGGAACAGGCGGAGGTCCACCCCGTCGAGCGCCTTGACGCCGGGGAAGGAGATGGTGATGCCCTGCATCTCGACGATCGGGCTGGATGCCTGCATGGCGCGTGCTCCGTTCCTCCGCCGGCAGCGCTGCCGGGCGGGTGGTGCGGCGGGGCGGATGGTCCGCCCCGCCGCGGGTGTCCGTGCGGGCGGGTCAGAACTTCCGGTCGGGCAGCGCGGTGGCGGCCTTCTCGGGCGAGTCGAAGGTGTCCGACGGGACGACGATCGACGACTCGACGCTGCCGCCGTCGAGCAGCTTCTGCACGGCCTCGAGCGCCGTGGCGCCGAACAGCGGGTTGTACTCGGCGACGTAGCTGAGCTTGCCGTCGGCCAGGGCCTGGAGCGCGCCCTTGGTGCCGTCGATCGTCGCGATCTTCACGTCCTCGCCGGGCGTGAGGCCCGCCTCCTCGACCGCCTGGACGGCGCCGAGGCCCATCTCGTCGTTCTGCGCGAAGACCATCTGCACGTCGTTCCCGTTCGACTTGAGCACGGTCTCGAAGACGCTCTTGGCCTCCTCGGTCGACCAGTTCGCCGTCTGCGCGCCGACCTTCTGGAAGGATCCCTCGGCGCCGATGACGTCGTTCCAGCCCTCGTTGCGCTCGTTGACGACGGAGACGCCCGCGGGGCCCTCGAGCGTGAAGTACTTGCCGCCGTCGGGCAGCGCGGTCTTGGCCCAGTTCGCGACCGACTCGCTCACGGCGATGTTGTCGGGCGCGATGCGGGTCGCGTAGAGCGAGTCGTCGTCGGGCTCGATGCCGCGGTCGATGAGGACCACGGGGATCTCGGCCTCCTTGGCGCGCTCGAGCGAGTCCTCCCAGCCGGAGCCCTCGGTGGCCGAGAGCAGGATCACGTCGACGCCCTCGTCGACGAACGACGTGAACGCGTCGATCTGCGACTTCTGGTCGTTGTTGGTGGCGGGCGCGTACTTGAGGTCGAACCCGGCCTCCTTCGTGAAGGTGTCCTGGATGTCCTTCTCGTTGGCCTGGCGCCACGCGCCCTCGGGGCCGACCGCGACGAAGCCGACGGTGGCCGTCTCGCCGCCGCTGTCCGCGGCGCCGCCCGCCGTGGATCCGGTGCCGGAGTTGCTGTTGCAGGCCGTGAGGCCGAGGGCGATGACCCCGGCCGCGGCGATGGTGGCGATGCGCCTCTTCGTGGACATGTATCTCCTCCTTGAGATGTCGGGACGGCTCCGTCCCAGGCCGGTCCTCGGGGACCGGGTCGTGCTGCGGTGCGCGGGGTGCTGCCGCGTGCTCGGGATGTTACCGGTAACAGTCGCGGCGGCACAAGGATCGCGTCGACCAGAGGGCCGCTACGGCTGCGGCAGCTCCGGCTGCGGCAGCTCCGGCAGCGGCAGGTCCGGCAGCGGGAAGGCGGCCTCGTCGTCCTCGTCGGCGGGTGCTGCGATGAGCTCGACGATGGTGTCGACCGTGACGCCCGGGCCGTTGCTCAGCTCGCCGATCTTCTCCCGGTCCTTCAGCACCACGATCCGGTCGCTCACGCGCACCAGCTCGTCGAACGCGCTGGAGATGAACACGACGGCGACGCCCTCGAGCGCGAGCTGCGCGATGTGCGTCTGGATGTCGACCTTCGCCCGGATGTCGACGCCGCGCGTCGGCTCGTCGAGGATCAGCACGCGCGGCCGGATCGCGAGCCAGCGCGCGAGCAGCACCTTCTGCTGGTTGCCGCCGGAGAGCCGCCCCGCGGGCGTCGCGGGATCCACCGGCGTGATGCGGAAGTGCTCGATGTGCCGCTCCACGAGGTCCTCGCGCTCCGCCCGCGACAGCGGATGCGCCCAGCCGCGCAGCGCCTGCAGCGCGAGCACGATGTTCTCCCGCACGCTCAGCTCGCCGATGAGTCCCTCGGCGCCGCGGTCCTCCGCGGAGAGCGCGACGCGGTTCCGCAGCGCGTCGGCTGGCCGGTCGATCACCACGTCGCGTCCGCCGAGCGTCACCACGCCGCCGTCGGACCGGTCGGCGCCCGCGAGCAGGCGGGCGAGCTCGGTGCGGCCGGATCCGCGGAGCCCGGCGATGCCCACCACCTCGCCCGGGTGCAGCTCGAGGTCCACCGGGCGCAGCATCCCGCGGCGGCCGACGCCGGCGGCGCGGTAGAGCGGCGGCCCGACCGGATCCACCCGGTGCGCCCGCCGCTCCGACCCGATGCGCTTGAGGTGCGCCACGTCCCGGCCGATCATGCGCGCGACGAGCTCGGCGCGGTCGAGCTCGTGGGGCAGGTGGTCGCCCTCCTTCACGCCGCCGCGGAGGACGGTCATCCGGTCGCTGAGGGCCAGCACCTGCTCGAGGAAGTGGGAGACGAACAGGATCGCGACGCCCTGGTCGCGCAAGCCGCGGATCACCCGGAAGAGCCGCGCCACGTCGTCGGCGTCGAGGCTGGAGGTGGGCTCGTCGAGCACCAGCACGCGCGGCCGGTCGACCATGGCGCGGGCGATGGAGACGAGCTGGCGGCTCGCGGGGGAGAGGTCGGCGAGGCGGTCGCGGGGGTCCAGCTCCGCGAGGCCGAGCTCCGCGAGCATGGCGGCGGCGCGCGCGTGGGTGGCGCGCCAGGAGATGCCGAGGCGGCCGCGCACCTCGTGGCCGAGCATCACGTTCTCGCCGACGCTGAGGTTCTCGACCAGGTGCGACTCCTGGAACGCGGCCTGGATCCCGAGGGCGCGCGCGTCCGCCGGCCCGCCGAGCCGCACGGGCTCGCCGTCGACGAGGATCTCGCCCGCCTCGATGCGGTGCACGCCGAGCAGCGCCTTGATGAGCGTCGACTTGCCGGCGCCGTTCTCGCCGAGGAGCGCGTGCACCTCGCCGGGGTGCAGGTCGAGGTCCACGCCGTCGAGCGCGACGCCGTTCGGGAACGCGACGGTGATGCCCCGCATCCGCACGGTCGGGGCGGAGTCGGCGGCCGGGGCGCGCGCGGGAGCGGCGGTCGGGCCGGTCGGGCGGATCGTCGTCGATCCCCGTGCGTGACGCACCTGGTGCTCCTCGGGTTCCGGGCCGTGGCGGCCGCGAGCCGGGCGGTGCCCGACGTGCTCGACTGTAGCGGCCGGTGCGCGGCCCGGCGAGGGGCGGCGGCGCCGGATCCCCCGGGTGCGGGATTCAGTCGACGCGGCGGGCGGCGGCGCTCGAGGCGCGCACCACGAGCTCGGCAGGCAGGCGGCTCGCCTGCGGGATCTCGCGGCCCTCGATCGCCGCGATGAGCACGTCGACCACGAGCGAGCCGAGCGCGGGGAAGTCCTGCCGCACCGTGGTGAGCGGCGGGAGGAAGTGGCGCGAGACGGGCAGGTCGTCGAAGCCGACGACGCTGAGGTCGTGCGGAACGCGGATCCCGCGGTCGTGCAGCCCGTGGATGACGCCGAGCGCCATCTCGTCGTTCGCGACGAACACGGCCGTGTACTCGGGCACCGCCGTGAGCCCCTTCGCGAAGTCGTAGCCGAAGTCGCTCGACCAGTCGCCGATCACGATGGGCCGTTCGCGCATGCCCCACGCCCGGGTGCGCGCGTGGAAGGCGCGCTCGCGGGCGCGCGCGTCGAGCCAGTCGAGCGGGCCGGAGACGTGCAGCACGTCGCGGTGGCCGAGGCTCGCGAGGTGGTCGACCGCGAGGCGCGTGCCCGCGGACTGGTCGACCGAGACCGTGAGGAACGCCGGATCCTTCTCGGCCTTCACCACGAGCGTCGGCAGCCCGGTGGTGATGGTGCGGAGCACGGCGACCGACGACGAGCGCGGCGCCACCACGCACAGCGCGTCGATCCCCTGCCCGGTGAGGTGCCGCACGGCCTCCTCGGGCGTCGCGTCCTCGTCGTCGCGCAGCGCGAACGACGCGACCGAGTAGCCGCCGTCGCGCGCCGACCGCTCGATGGCCCGCAGGATGCTCGACGGCCCGAACTCCACGGCGCTCTCGATGAGCACGCCGATGCGGAGCGCCTGCTGCGTGACGAGCTGCCGGGCCGCGCTGTTTGGCCGGAAGTCGAGCTCGGCGACGACCTCGAGCACGCGCTGCCGGGTCGACTCCTTGACCTGCGGGTGCCCGTTGAGCACGCGCGACACGGTCATGTGCGAGACGCCCGCCCGCTCCGCGACCTCGCGGAGGCCGAGCCGCTCGCCGCCGCTCCTGACGCTCACCCGCACTCCATCCGGCATCGTCCGAGACGGCGACGGACGTCGCGCCCGCCGGGACGCGGGCTGGTCGGATCTCCCATGGCTGCGCACACCCTACCGGGGCGGATCCGCGCGAGCCCGGGCGCGACCCCGGCCGGCCCCCGCCGTATGCGATCGACCCTTCCCTGGCAACCCCCTCCGTGCTCCCGGACGCTCGTCGGCGTGCGGAGCAGGGTGGAGGAGCGGCGGTTTCGCTGCACGGAGAAATAGGAGCACCTATGTACTTCCACGCACAGACCTGGATCAACGAGATCGCCGACGGCGAGCCCGACCCCGCCGCCGCGAACGCGCTGCAGGAGGGCCTCGGCGGCCAGTTCGGCGAGATGCGCACGATGATGCAGTACCTCTTCCAGGCGATGAACTTCCGCGGGGCGTCGGCGAAGCCGTACCGCGACCTGATCCAGGGCGTCGGCACCGAGGAGATCAGCCACGTCGAGCTCATCGGCACCACCATCTCCCGCCTGCTCGACGGCTCGCCCGAGTACACCGGCAAGCTCACCGACCCGCTGGACACCCCGGGCAAGGGCGGCAAGACGCCCCTCAACATCGCGCTCGACACCAGCAACATCCACCACTACCTCGTGGGCGCCCAGGGCGCGCTGCCCGTCGACTCGGCCGGCAACCCGTGGAGCGGCAGCTACGTCTACAACTCGGGCAACCTCCCGCTCGACCTCCTCTACAACGTCATGCTCGAGTCGACCGGCCGCCTGCAGAAGTGCCGCATCTACGAGATGACCGACAACCCCGTCGCCCGCGCCACCATCGCGTACCTCATCGTCCGCGACCAGGCGCACGAGAACGCGTACGCGAAGGCGCTCGAGACGCTCGGCGTCGACTGGGGCAAGCTCCTGCCGATCCCGAAGACCAACGCCGAGCAGTTCCCCGAGGTGAAGAAGCTCGTGGACCTCGGCCTCCAGAGCAAGCAGTACAGCTTCGACCTCGACGGCAAGAGCGAGGCCGGCCGGATCTTCCAGGGCGCGTCGCCCTCGAACGACGGCACCGATCTCACCGCGACGGAGCAGGCGCCCGAGGGCTTCCCCTCCTTCATCGCGCCGGAGCGTCTCGAGGAGTTCGCGCCGGGTCTCGACAAGGACCTGCTGGCCCTCGTGCAGGAGACGGCGGAGCGCGAGCTCGCCGACATCGAGGCGTTCTACGGGCCGACCGCGAAGGCCTGATCCGCGTCACCCGCTCCACGCTGCGGCGCCGTCTCCTTGCTGGGGGCGGCGCCGTCGTCGTGCGCGGCCCATCCGCGCGTGACCCGGTCAGCACGCCATCCGCTCGGGCCATGCCGGTGATCCCTCCGAGGGACGCCGCCGCCCGACCGCCCTCCCTACGGTGAGGTGATGGGGATCCGGGCACGATGGCGAGCGGCATCGGCCCTCGCGGCGGTCGCGATCCTCGCCACCCTGCTGAGCGGGGGTGCTCGTGGCTCTACCCGTCGCCGCCCGAGGTCGCGGTGTCGTCCGTGGAGGCGCTGCGGGTGCGGCTCGCGGCGGTCGACGGGATCGCGGAGGTGACGACGGGACTGAGCCCGAGGGGCCCCGGGTTCGCCGTGGAGGGGTGGACCGCGCAGGTGCGCGCCACCGCCGGCACCTCCGATGCGACCGTCGCCGCGGACGTGCGGGACGCCCTGGGCGACGGGGTCACGCAGGCGGAGCTCGACCTGGCGCTCGAGCTCCCCGCGGGGGACGGGACGGCGTCCGTGACGCTCGACCCGCTGGATCCGACCGTCGTGGACCTCGGGGAGCGGTGGCGGCGGATCCCGGGTGTCGCGGCGGTGCGCCTCGGGGGCGGTGGACGCTCCGTCGAGCTCCGGGAAGGCGCGACGTTCGCGGCGGAGGCGGACCTCCTCCGGCCGGCCCTGGGCGCCAGCACGATGAGCGTCCAGCGCGGCACGACGAGCGTCGACGTCTCGGCCACCGCACCCGCTCCCGCCGTCCTCGGCCTGGTCGACCTCCTCGAGGCGCGGCCGGACATCTCGTACCTGCACGTCTCGCTCGGGTCGGCGCAGGAGCGCGGGACGATCGCGGCCGAGGCCGAGGATCCCGCCGGCGTGGCCGCGGTCATCGCCGCGACACCCGACGATCCGGCGGACGCGGGCGCCGCGCCGCGGACGGCCTTCGTCGTCCGAGCCCCCTACCCGTCGGGTCCCGAGGCCGCCGCGGCCGCCGACCGAGAGGGATGGCTCGGCCTCCCGCTCGGCTCACCCCCGCCCGGCGACCTCCCGGAGCTGCCCGCGCCCGCATCCCCGGCCGATCCGCCGTCGCCCGCGCCGCCTCCCGTCCTCGTGGACGTCGCCGACCAGGAGGCCGCGGTGCGCGCCTTCCTCGAGGCCGCCGCCGCGACCACCGGCGTGCCCGCCGAGGTGACCACGGATGCCACGACGTGCGCGGACGGCTCCGCGGCGACCCAGGCCACCGGCAGCGTGCTCATCCCGATCTTCACCGCGGTGGACGACCCGCAGGTCCCGTTCGACGCGATCACCCGGTCGTGGACGGACGCGGGGTTCCTGCCGACGGGTCGGGCGATGGGCCGCGACTACTGGACCGCAGGCGACGGGCGGGGCGACCAGGTCGCGTCGGCGAGCATCCGCGGCACCGCCGATGGCCTCAGCCTCTCGGCCGACTCGGTCTGCGTGCGCTGACCCCGGACGGCGCCGACGCGGACGGATGACCGCGTCGACGCCGCCGTGCGTCAGACGTGCGTCAGCCGCAGTAGCTCAGCGACGCGCTGATCGGCCCGGTGGCCGCGGGCGCCGGGCAGATGCGCGCGGCGGCCGACTCGTCGTCGTTCAGGTAGCGGTCGAGGAACGTCGTGACGGTCGAGCGGATGGTGTCGTTCGGGATCCGCTCGCCCGCGCCGTGACCGGCTCCCCGGAGCTCGAGGTACTGCCGCGGCGTGGACCCGGGGAGGGACCGGTACATGCGCTTGCCCATGAGGAACGGGAAGGCCACGTGGTCGGACTGGCCGGTGATGATGAGCGACGGCGTGGTGACCGCTCGGTAGTCGACGCGCACGTCGAACGGCATCAGGGCGATCACGGCCTTCAGCGTGTGCCGCGCCTCGGCCGCCGCCAGCACGCCGCCGCCGGCCATGGAGTAGCCGAGCTCCGCGACGCGGTCGGGGTCGACCTCGCCGGCCGCGGCGCTCGACCCGGTGAGGTAGTCGGAGGCCGCGAGCATCTCGTCGGCCCGGGCCTGCGGCGGATCCTGCGTGCCGTTCGTGTCGATGGTGAACACGACGAAGCCGGCGGCGGCGAGGTCGGTGCCGTACCAGCGCATGTCGGCCTGGGTGTCGCTGTAGCCGGGGGTGACGATGACGGCGCCGAGCTTCGTGCCGGCGGGCACCTTCGGGGCGAAGATCGTGCCGCCGCCGAAGCCGGAGACGTCGTTGCGTGGGACGGTGATCTCGTCCACCCCGCCGGCGTCGTCCGCGTGGGCGGTGACGGGTCCGGCCAGCGCCGCGGCGCAGGCGAACGCCAGGACGAAGGCGCTGGTGAGGGCGGTGGAGCGGGTGCGGCGTCGGGGGAGCAGGGGGGTCACGGTGCCTCCGGGCATCTCGGTCGTCCGCGCGGTCCATCCCGGTCGGATCGTGGAGACCGTAGGGGGTCACGGGCGGCGCGCGGGCCGGTCCTCCTCAGCGACCACGCGGTGCCCGGGGCTGGGGAGAATCGCCGCCCGCCCCTGCGAGCCTCCTGATCGGATCCGGTCCACCCGGGTCAGCCGCGGAGCCCCCGCCGTAGGCTGACTCATGGCCTCCGACACCGCACCCCGAGACCCCGCAGCGCCCCTCTACCTCGACGTCGTCGACGGCTGGTGGCGCGCCGCCAACTACCTCTCCGTCGGGCAGATCTACCTGCTGGACGACCCGCTGCTCGAGCGCCCGCTCACGCGCGACGACATCAAGCCGCGCCTCCTCGGGCACTGGGGCACGACGCCGCTGCTGAACTTCGTCTACGCGCACCTCAACCGGGTCATCATCGAGCGCGACCTCGACATGATCTACATCGCCGGCCCCGGCCACGGCGGCCCCGGCATGGTCGCGAACGCCTACCTCGACGGCACCTACTCGGAGCTGTTCTCGGCGGCGACGCCCGACCGCGACGGGATGCGGCACCTCTTCCGCCAGTTCTCGTTCCCGGGCGGCGTCCCGTCGCACGCGGCGCCGGAGACGCCCGGATCCATCAACGAGGGCGGCGAGCTCGGCTACTCGCTCGTGCACGCGTACGGCGCGGCGCTCGACAACCCCGACCTGGTCGTCTCGTGCGTCATCGGCGACGGCGAGGCGGAGACCGCGACCCTCGCCTCCAGCTGGCACCTGAACAAGTTCCTCAACCCCGAGTCGGACGGCGCCGTGCTGCCGATCCTCAACCTCAACGGCTGGAAGATCGCGAACCCGACCGTGCTCGCGCGCATCCCCGAGGAGGAGCTGCTCGCCCTGTTCACGGGCTACGGCTACTCGCCGCGGATCGTCTCGGGCGGCTTCGACGGCGAGGACCACTTCGCCGTGCACGAGCGGTTCGCGCTCGCGCTGGCCGACGCGCTCGACGAGATCAGCCGGATCCAGCTGGCCGCTCGCACCGGCGGCAGCGAGGAGCGCCCGGCCTGGCCCATGCTGATCCTCCGCACGCCGAAGGGCTGGACGGGACCGCGCGAGGTCGACGGCAAGCAGGTCGAGGGCACGTGGCGCGCGCACCAGGTGCCGCTCTCCGGCGTCCGCGACGACGACGACCACCTCCGTCAGCTGCAGGAGTGGCTCGAGAGCTACCGCCCGCACGAGCTGTTCGACCGCGACGGCCGGCCGACGCCCGCGCTCCAGCCGAACCGGCCCGAGGGCGCCCGGCGGATGAGCGCCAACCCGAACGCGAACGGCGGCCTCCTGCGCCGCGACCTGACGCTGCCGCCGCTCGAGGTGAACGCGGTCGACCTCAGCGACGGCCGCGGCGTCATCGCCGAGCCGACGCGCGTGCTCGGCGGCTGGCTGCGCGACGTGATCGCCCGCAACCCGCTCGACTTCCGGATCTTCGGCCCCGACGAGACCGCCAGCAACCGCCTCGACGACGTCTACGAGGTGACGGCCAAGGCCTGGCAGGGCGAGGTGACGCCGGTCGACGAGCACCTGGCGCACGAGGGCCGGGTCATCGAGATCCTCAACGAGAACCTCACGCAGGGGCTGCTCGAGGCGTACCTGCTCACCGGCCGGCACGGGCTCTTCACGTCGTACGAGGCGTTCATCCACGTGGTCGACTCGATGTTCAACCAGTACGCGAAGTGGCTCGAGTCGAGCTCGAAGGTGGAGTGGCGGCGCCCGGTCGCGTCGTTCACGTACCTCCTCTCCTCGCACGTGTGGCGGCAGGACCACAACGGCTTCTCGCACCAGGACCCCGGCTTCCTCGACCACGTCGTGAACAAGCGGGCCGAGATCGTGCGCGTGTACCTGCCGTTCGACGCGAACTCGCTGCTCGTGACCATGGACCACTGCCTCCGCGGCACCGACCTCATCAACGTGGTCATCGCGGGCAAGCAGCCGACCGCGAGCCTGCTGTCGCTCGAGGAGGCGCGGGCGCACGGGGCGCGCGGCGTGGGCGTGTGGGAGTGGGCGGGCACCGAGGTGCCGGGTCTCGAGCCCGACGTGGTCGTCGCGTGCGCGGGCGACATCCCCACCGTCGAGGCGATGGCGGCGGTGCAGATCCTCAAGGAGGAGATCCCGCAGCTGCGCGTGCGCTTCATCAACGTGGTCGACCTGATGCGGCTGCAGGACGCGACGCAGCACCCGCACGGCCTCGACGACGGATCCTTCGACGCGCTCTTCACGCGCGACAAGCCCGTGGTCTTCGCGTTCCACGGCTACCCGTCGCTGATCCACCGCCTCACCTACAAGCGCAACGGGCACGAGAACTTCCACGTGCGCGGCTTCGTCGAGCAGGGCGGCACGACCACCCCGTTCGACATGCTGATGCTCAACGACCTCGACCGGTTCCGGCTCGTCATGGACGTGATCCGCCGCGTGCCGCACCTCGAGACCACCTACGCGGCACTGTCGCAGCGGATGGACGACGAGCGGATCGCGCACCGGGTGCACACGCGCCAGTTCGGCGAGGACATGGCCGACGTGTCGGGCGCGGAGGGGCTGCCGTTCGCGGACCCGAACCGGCAGACGGCGATCGACACGGGCGACGACAACGCGTAGGGGCTCGCGGACGTGATGAGGACGGCACCATGATCCACGCGCGCATCGTCGAGGCCCGTGTCCGCTCGGTGTTCGACCGGTTGAACGCCGGCGACCACATGCAGATGGTCGACGGGCTGGGGGAGCGCTTCACCTACCTATTCCACGGCGACCACGCGCTCGGCGGTCGGCGGACGTCGCGCGATGCGATGATCCGCTGGTGGGAGCGGGTGCACCGGCTGCTGCCGGGAGCGCGGTTCACCATCCACGAGGTCATCGTCCGCGGTGGCCCCTGGCGCACGCGCGTCGCGGTGCGCGCCGGCATCCAGGGCCCGCTCCCGAACGGCGAGGTCTACCGCAACACCCTCTTCCAGTTCATGACCGTGAGGTGGGGCAAGGTCACCGACGTGGAGACGGTCGAGGACCTCCAGGTGCTCACGCGTGCGCTCGCCGTGGTCGCGGCCAGCGGCAAGGCCGAGGCGGCGGCGGCCCCGATCGTGGACTAGTCGGCTCCGGGCCCGTGGTCGAACAGACCGATGGCGTTGCCCTCGCTGTCGCGCACGTAGGCCCAGCGGTCGGTGTCGTTGAGCATCTGGATGCCGCCCATCGCGGATCCGCCGTGCGCCTCGACCTGCGCGACCGTCTCCTCGATGGAGTCGACCGTGACGACGATGGTGGGGTGCGGCACGTCCGCGCGCCGGTGGAGGTCGCCGTTGATCCCGTCGTCCGAGCCGGTGAGGATCATGCCCGCGTCCTCCCCCCACGGCTCGTAGCGGAAGCCGAAGACGGCGGAGTAGAACGCGCTCGCGCGCGCCATGTCGTCGGCGGGGATCTCGAAGTGCTCGACAGCGGCCATGCGCCATGATCCTGCGAGTGGGGAAATCGCGTCAAGGGGCAGACGCGGGGGTCTCCCGTACCGTGGTGAGGACCGCCGGCCGACGGCGACCGCACCCGCACCGACCCGCCCGGAGGCTCCGCATGGCCGCATCGACCCGCATCCTCCCGCCCCGGATCAGCGACCCGCGGCTCGACGGCCTCGCCGACGGCGACCCGTCCGACCTCGACGCGCACGCGTCCTTCGAGCGGCTGCGCTTCGCCGACGCCGACCTCTCGGACGCCGACCTCGTCGACATCGGGTTCGAGGAGTGCGCGCTGGAGCGGATCCGCCTGCACGAGGCCGACCTCACGGCCGCGAGCCTCGTCGACGTGCTCGCGTCCCGCCTCGACGCGCCCGTGCTGAAGGCGCCCCGGATCCGGGTGCGCGACGTGCGTCTCGAGGGCTCGCGGGTCGGATCCGCCGAGCTCTACGACGCGTCCCTCTCCTCCATGCACATCGTCGACTGCCGCCTCGGGTTCGTGAACCTGCGCGGCTCGAAGATCACCGACCTGCTCATCACCGACTGCGCCATCGAGGAGCTGGACCTCCGCGGCACGTCCGGCATGCGCGTCGCCTTCGCGCGCACCACCATCGGCACGCTCGACCTGGCCGACTCGAGCCTCACGCACCTGGATCTCCGCGGCGCCGAGATCCACGACCTCGACACCCCCGACGGCCTCCGCGGCGCCGTGCTCGACTCGAATCAGCTCATGGCGCTCGGCCCGGTCTTCGCGCGGCACTTCCGCGTGCGCGTCGAGGACTGAGGCGATCAGCCGGCCGGCGGGACCCGCAGCTTGAAGCCCACGTGCGAGCGCGCGTAGCCGAGCCGCTCGTAGAAGCGGTGCGCGTCGACGCGGGCGGCGTCGCTCGTCAGCTGGACGAGGGACGCGTCGAGGGCGGGCGCGGCGGCGTCCGCGACCCAGCGCATCATCGCGCCGCCGATGCCGGAGGAGCGCATGTCGCTCCGCACGCGGACGGCTTCGACCTGGAGGCGGGAGCTGCCGCGGCGGGCCATGCCGGGGATCAGGGTGAGCTGGAGCGTGCCGACGAGGGCGCCGACCGCGTCTGTGGAGACGAGCAGGTCGTTGGCGGGATCGGCGAGGATCCGCACGAGCGCGTCGCGGTAGAGGCCCGTGTCGGCCGGATCCGCGCGGTCGCCGCGCGAGGCGCTCACGGGATCGTCCGCGAGCAGGGCCGTCAACGGATCGAGGTCGGCGGACGTCGCGCGGCGGAGGACCACGCCATCGACGCGCGCCGGAAGCGGGACGGGGAGGACGAGGGGTGCGAGCACGCCCCCATCCTCCCCGCCGCGCGCCGGTCGGGCTAGGCCGACGCGGAGCCGGACGCGCGCGCCACGTGCGCGAGCAGCCGCTCGATCAGCATCCGGCGGAGGTCCACCGACGACCAGCCGTGATCCGCGCCCTCCACGGCCGTGAAGGTCGCGCCCGGAAGGAGCTCGCCGTACCTGGCGCCGTAGGCGACCGGCACGACCTCGTCGGCCGTGCCGTGCAGCACCTCGGCGGGGCCGGCGTACGCCGCGACCGGCCCGTAGACGTCCACGCCCGCGAGCACCTCGTCCGGGAACCCGAGGCCGAGGCCCATGCCGGCGACGTCGACGACGCCGCGATCCCGGGCCGCCGCCAGCGGCACGCTCATCACGCGGTCGTTCGCCGTGATGTCGTCGACGACCACGCCGGCCGGCGACCACAGGGTGAGGCTCGCCACGAGCTCCGGCGCGCGGGCCGCGGCCAGCGCCGACTCGACGCCGCCGAGGCTGTGGGCGACCACGTGGACGGGCCCGTCCGCTTCCCGCGCGAGGGTGCGGATCATCGCGGACACCTGGTCGACCTCGTCGAGCAGGCGCACGTCGGCGAAGTCGCCGTCGCTCACGCCGTGCCCGAGCCGGTCGTACGCGCGCGCCGCCGTGCCCGAGGCGGCCAGGGCCCGGGCGACGGCGACCCACAGGCCGTGGCCGCCGGTGCCCGAGTCGCTGAACCCGTGCACGAGGAGCGCGGCGGGTGCGCCGGGGCGCACGGTCCCGTGCTCCCAGCCGCGGATGGTGCGCCCGCCGTGGTCGAGCGCGAGCGGGGCGACGCGCGGCGCCGGGGCCGCGCCCATCAGTTGCGGCGGTCGGCGAACCCGGCCGGGAGGTCGGCGGGGGCGGTATCGACGACGGTCTCGTCGTCGGCGCCCACGAACTCGTACAGGGTGATGTGCGCGAACTCCGGCACGACGTAGATGGGGTACGTGGGGCCCTCGTCGCGGTAGGCGCGCATCTGGTCGAGGTGGTCGTTCTGGAAGAGCACGGTCTTGGATCCGTCCTCCTCCACCCAGCGCGGGAAGAAGATCGTGCCGTGCAGCACGCGGGCCGCCGGGACGATGTTCACGACGACGCTCGTGCCGGTGGGCTCGTTCCACGAGACCTTGAAGACGCCCTCGGCCAGGGCGACCAGGTCGACCGTCTGGTCCTTGACCCAGCGGCCGCCGACCATGCCCGAGTGGATGCGGTAGTCGATGGTCGTGGCGTTCTTCACGTACATTTCGTACTGCCAGCCGTTGGCGTACGTGTAGATGAGGCGGTGTCCGACGAGGGGGCTGAGGTCCTGAGCGGGCACGGGGTGCTCGACGCTCGTGGTGATCGTTGTCATGCGGAGAGCCTGACACCGATATGCGTTTGTCACAAGCGCAGTTTCCTGGGTATCCTCGGTGCATGCCCGCCGACGCGTCCGACCAGGAGCTGCGGGCCGTCGCCCGGCGCCTGGGCTCGGAGCTCGGGCCGTTCCGCCGCCGCCTGATGAACGCGTCGCGGAGCGCGGCCGACCTGCCCGACCTCCCCGATGCGCAGGTCGAGGTCCTCCGCCGGCTCGAGTCCATCGGCTGGGCCACGCCCACGGGTCTCGGCCGCTCGCTCGGACTCGCGCGCTCCACCGTCAGCAACCTCGTCCTCGCCATGGAGCGCGACGGGCTCGTCGACCGGCGCCTCGTGGAGGGCGACGGCCGCAGCAGCGAGGTGGGGCTCACCGATCGGGCGCGGGACCTGCTCCGCACCTTCGACCGCTCGGCCGAGGGCGTGCTCGTGGGCGCCCTCCGCCGACTCACGGCGGCCGAGCGCCACGACATCGCCCGCGCGCTGCCGGCGTTGGAGGCCCTGCACGCGGCGATCGGCGGCACGCCGGGGCTTGCAGCAGCGCCCGTCGCATCCGCTCCTCCCGCGGACGCGACGACGCGCCGCCGGTCGGGGATCTCGTCCCCGTCCGACGGCGCGTCGTGATCGTCTGAGCGGTCGCCCCGCTCGGCCTCAGGCCGCGTGCACGGGTGCGCGCGGCGCCTCGGAGGCGGCGGCGCCCGTGGGATCCGCCTCGCAGCCGGCCGCACCCGTCGCGGGCCCGGCATCGGTCTCCGCCGCCACGTTGAGCCGCGCGAGGTAGCCGGCGAACGCCTCGAGGTCGGCGCGCTCCCACCGGCCGAGCACGCGGACGAGGCGGCTGCCCTGCGCGTCGTCGGCGTCGATCCCGTCGCGGCCCGCGGCCGTGAGCGCGACGACGCGCACCCGGCCGTCCTGCGCGTCGGTCCGCACCTCCACCAGCCCCAGCTCCTGGAGCTGGCGGAGCTGGCGGCTGACGACGCTGCGGTCCACCCCGAGCTGGTCGGCGACGGCGCTCGCGTGGGCGCTGCCGCAGCGGCGGATCACGCGGAGCATCTTGTAGCCGATGGGCGGGAGCTCCGGGTGGATCGCCGCGGCGGCCTCCCGGGTCGTCGCCCGGATCCTGGCGGCGAGGGCGGTCATCTGCTCCTCCACCTCGGCGATGCCCGCGGCGACGCCGTCGGCGATCCCGGGGGCGACACCGGCAGGGTCACCCGCGGCGTCGCCCCCGGTGGAGCGGTCGTCGTCCGTCATCGGCGGGAGTCGACCCCGGCGTCCTCGGCCTCGGGGAGGCGGATGGATCCGGTCGGGTTCGCCTCGCCGGCGGGCGTGAGGGCGACGGCCCCGGCCGAGGCGCCGATGAGCGCGTCCTCGGCGTCGGTGCGGTGCACCTCGCGCGCGTCGGCCGTGGCGGCCTTGTCGCTCTTCAGCTGCACGGCGTTCTTGCTGCCGAGCTGCGCGTTGGGCAGGAAGATCACGGCCACGAGCGACACGATCGCGAGCGGCACGCTGTAGAGGAACACGTCGCCGATGCCCACGCCGTAGGCGCTCTCGACCACGGTGCGCACCGCGGGGGTGAGCGAGTTGACCTGCGGGATCACGCCGGAGCCGAGCGCCTGCGCGGCGACGGCCTGGTCGGCGGGGGCCAGCTTCATGATCCCCGCGGTGATCTCCGACGCGATGATCGTGCCGAGGATCGAGCCCAGCACCGAGACGCCGACGGTGCCGCCGAGGCTGCGGAAGAACGTGACCGCGCTGGTGGCGACGCCGAGGTTCTTGACCTCGATGGCGTTCTGCACGACGAGGACGAGGTTCTGCATGAGCATTCCGAGGCCCGCGCCGAGCACGAACATGTAGATCCCGACGAGCACGAAGTCGGTGTCGTAGCGGAGCGTGGACAGCAGGCCCGTGCCGGCGACGATGAGGACGGCGCCCGAGATCATGATCGTCTTCCACTTGCCGTGACGGCTGATCAGGCTGCCGAACACGGTCGAGGAGATGAGCAGTCCGGCCATGAGCGGGATCGTGAGCAGGCCCGACTGGGTGGGCGTGGCGCCGCGCGACAGCTGCATGTACTGCGCGAGGAACACCGAGGTGCCGAACAGCGAGATGCCGACCGCGAGGCTCGCGACGACCGAGAGCGTGAAGGTGCGGTTGCGGAACATGGTGAGCGGGATGATCGGCTCGGCGACCTTGAGCTCGGTGATCACCGCGGCGATCAGCAGCACGACCGCGCCGCCCGCCATGAGGTACGAGGTGCCCGAGGCCCACTCGAACTGCTTGCCGGCCTGCGAGACCCAGATGAGCAGGAGCGAGACGCCGCTCGCGATGAAGACGGCACCGAGGTAGTCGACGTGCACCTTGCGCTTCGGGTGCGCGGGCAGGTGGAGGGTGACCTGCAGCAGGATGATCGCGATGATGGCGATCGGCAGCGCGATGAAGAAGTTCCAGCGCCAGCCGAACGCGTCGGTCACGACGCCGCCGAGGAGCGGGCCGCCGACGGTGCCGACGGCCATGACGGCGCCGAAGAGGCCGGCGTAGCGACCGCGGTCACGCGGGCTGATGATGTCGGCCATGATGATCTGGCTCAGCGCCGCGAGGCCGCCGGCGCCGAGGCCCTGGAGCACGCGGAAGGCGATGAGCGTCTCGGTGTTCTGCGAGAAGCCGGCGAGCGCGGATCCCAGCACGAACGTGCCGAGGGCGAGCTGGATGAGCAGCTTGCGATTGAAGAGGTCGGCGAACTTGCCCCAGAGCGGCGTGCTCACGGTGGTCGCGAGCAGCGTCGCGGTGACGACCCAGGTGTAGCCGGACTGGTCGCCCTTGAGGTCGCTGATGATGATCGGCAGCGAGGTGGAGACGACGGTGCCGGCGAGGATCGAGACGAACATGCCGAGCAGGAGGCCCGAGAGGGACTCGAGGACCTGGCGCTTCGACATGGATCCGTCGGCGGAGACGGTGCGGCGGGGGGCCTTGGCCGGAGCGGCGGCGGCCGGGGGGTGCTGGGACATATTCCTCCGGATAGTTGACTACCCGCAACCATATGTCGGTGGTGGACTGTTGTCAACCATCTCGCTCCCGAGGATCCGCTCCACCCGGCCGAGGTCGCGCCGTCGCGGGAGTAGACCGGAGGGGAGAGCCGGTCGACCGACCGGCCTCGAGACGAGGAGGAACCCCATGGTCGATTCGGTGGCGACGGTCTGGCTGCCCGTGCAGGACATGACGCGCGCGGTGGCGTTCTACCGCGACACGCTCGGTCTCACGGTGACGAGCGAGGACGCGGACTGGAGCGAGATCGACGCGGACGGCCTGATGATCGGGCTGAACGCGCGCGAGGAGGCGGGCGGCTCGAAGGGCGGCGGAGCGGTCATCTCGTTCACGCCCGAGGGATCCATCGAGGACGAGCTGGAGCGGATCAAGTCCCGCGGCGCCGAGATCACGGGCGAGATCAGCGACCACGACTGGGGCCGGATCCTGCCGTTCCAGGACAGCGAGGGCAACGACCTGCAGCTGTACACGCCGCCCGTCGGCGGCTGACCCGTCCGGGCCGGCCCTGGCGCCGCGTAAGCCTCGCCAAGGCCGGGCCGCCAACGGTCTTACCCGCCGTGACCACAGGTGGCCACTTGGGTCGCCGAGCTTATCCGCGACATTCGTCTATACGGGGGCTCTCCAGGCCAAGGATTTGCTATCGGAGCGGGTAATCAACATCTTCGACTTCAAAGTCCAGGTCTGACCGCGTGATGACGGCCTTTAGCCCAAACCGAGCCGCACGCCTATCATTAACTTGGTTACCAGGTCCTAATCCGGCGCCTGTCAGCATGGCAGTCGGCTTGTGGTTGGCATCGTTTGCGTCGCAATCGGCAACGAGTTCCACATACGGAGTAAGTCCATATCGACCGTCCCGAATGTGCACTGCCGGATCCGTTATCTCGAGCTCGACAACGTACCGGGCTTCGTTTTCATCCTTGAAAGACTCATGTTTCATGAAGCACGCACCCTCCGCATAGGCATCTCGTGCCATCGACAAGGGCGTCGGCTGCAATGATGCGAAGTCCACTTCTGCGTCGGCCGACCCCTTAAACATCTCCAGGACATTGTAAATGCGGTGAATGGTGATGTCGGCGAGGTGGGTCTGGTCACGTTGCGAGTAGCGCACTCGCCGCCAATGGAATAGTTGTTCACGGGCCGCTAAATCGCTCACCTCGCTCCTGTTCGTGTGCTTTATTTGCGACTCCTCGGCGACTCGTCTGGGGCGAAGGAACGGCGCCGCGTCTAGGTGCAGGACGTATGATCCGTACAGCTGGAATTGAGATAGGCTATTTTTCTCGGTGGACGCACAGCAGACGTAGTAGTTGCCGACACTTACCGTTGTCTGGGCGATATAGAGCAAGAACTCGCTCATGGCATCTTGCCATCCGTTGAAGGCGGGGTCGTCTTTGACCTGCTCCCAACGAGAAGCTATGAAGGCTGCGCCGTGGCTAAATTCTCCCGTGTCATTGAGCATGGCGACCGAAGTGGCTCTAAGGGAATTGCTGCTGAGGATGCCTAGCGCGCCCATGGCGCTTGTGTAGTGGTATAAAGCTTCGAGTGGCTCTTTTTCCCAGATCTCAATAGTATTGAAGTTGAACGAAGCGTCTGGCGATGGGTCATAAGGTAAATACGGCGCGGAAGGTGTGGTCTGTCCATCTTCAGGCATATGTTGCTCCTCTTTGAAAAGGTGGTGTGCGCGTGAGTCTCACGGGAGGGGCTCGAGGTCGACGTGCACGTCGTCGCCGACCTCGAGCCCGTGGGCGTCGCGGATCGCGCGCTTGACGGGCAGCACCCACGTGCCGTCGCCCTGCGGGAAGACGGACGTGCGCCAGGTCGTCGTGCCGACGCGGACGCGCACCGGCACGGATCCGAACCCGCGGCGGCCGGCCTCGCCGAGCTCCCGCAGCATCGGGGTGAGCTCGACCGGCAGCGACACGAAGGTCCAGAGCTCGCGCCGCGCCTCCCACGCCCAAAGCGGCGCGGTGAAGTCGAGGGGGAGGTCGTCGGTCACCCTTCGACCCTAGGGCCCGGGCTCACCAGCCGGCGCGGTCGGCGACGAGCGCCGCGACCTCGGCGGGGGTGCGGGACGCGGTGTCGACGGACAGGCCGGCGAGACCGGCCGCGTCGATGATCCCGGCCAGCTCCGGCGCGCGGGCGCGGTGCCACGCGAGCGCGGCGGCGTCGTCCGCGTGGCGGGCGTCGAGGCGGGACAGGACGGCGGCCGGATCCGCGGAGAGCCGCACGAGGAGCGGCGCGCGGGAGCCGAGCGCCTCGGCGTAGCGCGGCAGGTCGGCCGCCCGTTCGATCACGGCCGCCACGAGCACCACCCGCGCGCCCGCCTCGCGGTAGTTGCGGGACAGGTCGCGGAGGTTGCGGAGCTCGACCTCCTGCTGGAACGGGTCGTCGGCCGGTGCCGGATGGAGGAGGCGCACGGCGTCCGCGTCGACCAGCGCGTGCGGGACCCCGCGCGCGGCGAGGAGCGCGCCGAGCGCGTGCAGCGTCGTCGTCTTGCCGGCGCCGACCGTGCCGGTGAGGATCACGGCGTCGGCGGACGGGCGGGCGGCGACGGGATCCATGCCCCCACGCTAGGGAGCGCCGGGCGGGACGGCCGAGCGCCGCGCCCACCCGCCCGCCGCCGACCCCCCGCCGCCGGCCGGCCGAGGCGGGTGCGACACTGGTCGCATGCCGAGCACACGGGGGAGCGGCGGCCGTGCGCGCCCCGGCCGTGCCCGCCTCTCGCCCACCGACCTCGCCGGCGTCGCCGTGCTGGCCGCGCTCGCGCTGTTCGACCTCCTGGTGTCGACGCCCGGATGGGCGGCCGCCTACGCCGCCGTCGCCGTGCTCGCGGTCCTCGCCCACCGGCACCGGCTCCCCGCGTGGATCCCCGCGGCCGCGTCCCTGCTCCTCACCGCGACGATGGCGGTCGCGCATCCGCTCGGCGTCGGCTCGTTCGGGCTGGGGGAGCTCGCGGGGCTCCTCATCCTGCTCATCACGGTCGTGCGTGAGGCGGTGGGCCGGTCCCGCGTGGTCGCCGCGGCGGCCGTCGCGCTGGCGGTGCTCGCGCTGCCGGTCCGGGTGCTCAGCCCGGACTCGCCCGTCTACGTGATCGTCCTCGCGCTCGTGGTGGTCGGCGGCGTCGCGGTCGGCGGATCCCTGCGCGCCGGCGACCACGCGGCCCGCGAGCGCGTGGAGGTCGCGCGGCGCGGGGAGCGCGAGGCCATCGCGCGCGAGCTGCACGACGTGGTCGCGCACCACGTGACCGGCATCGTCGTGGTCGCGCAGGCGGCGCGCGCGGTGCCCCTCGACCCGACGGGCGCGGCCCGCATGCTCGCGGAGATCGAGGGCGCGGGGGAGCGGGCGCTCGAGGCGATGCAGCAGCTCGTGGGGGTGCTGCGCACGGACGCCGCCGGATCCGCCCCGGTCGCCCCCGTCGCGACCCTCGCCGACCTCCCCGCGCTGGTCGCGCGCTTCGAGGACGCCGCCCCCGCCGTGGTCGAGGCGCGGCTGCCCGCGCTCGACGACCCCGCCGCGCGCGCGGTGCCGGACGAGGTGCAGGCGAGCGTCTACCGGATCGTGCAGGAGGGCCTGACGAACGTGCGCAAGCACGCGCCGGACGCCCGGTCCGTGCGCGTGGCCGTGGTGCTCGACGGCGGCCGGATCCACGTGGAGGTCCGCGACGACGGCGGGCGCGGATCCGACCCCGCACCCCGCGCGCCCGGCTCGGGCGGCTTCGGCATCGTGGGCATGGAGGAGCGCGCCCGCGCGCTCGGCGGCACCCTCGACGCCGGGCCCGACGGCGACGGCTGGGCCGTGCGCGCCGACCTCCCGGCGGGCCGCGCATGACGATCCGGGTGGTGATCGCCGACGACCAGGCGATGGTGCGCGCGGGCTTCCGCATGATCCTCGACGCGCAGGACGGCATCGAGGTCGTCGCGGAGGCGGCCGACGGCGTGGAGGCGCTCGAGGCGGTGCGCCGGCTGCGACCCGACGTCGCGCTCCTCGATATCCGCATGCCGCGCATGAGCGGGCTCGACGTCGCCCGCGCGCTCGCGGCCGACCCCGTGCAGGTCGTGGTCGTGACCACCTTCGACCTCGACGAGTACGTGCATGCGGCCCTGCGCCACGGCGCCGCGGGCTTCCTGCTGAAGACCGCCGGGCCGGCCCTCCTGGTGGAGGCGGTGCGCGCCGCGGCCGACGGCGGGTCGCTCATCAGCCCGTCGATCACCGTGCGGCTCCTCGCCGAGCTCGCGGCCTCGGGCGGCGCGGGGACGACGCGCCGGGATGCGGCCCGCCAGGCGGCGGAGCGGCTCACGGCACGCGAGCTCGACGTCTCGCGGCTCGTCGCGCGCGGGGCGACCAACGCGGAGATCGCGCAGGAGCTGTTCCTGTCGCTCGGCACCGTGAAGGCGCACCTCGCGGGGATCCAGGCGCGGCTGGAGGCCCGCAACCGCGTGGAGATCGCCGCGTGGATGTGGGAGCACGGGCTCATGGACGCGGCGGGGCCGGCGGGCGCTGCGGGCGCTGCGGGCGCGGATCCCGCGCGCCCCGCGGATCCGGCCGATCGGCCGTGATCGCCCGCTGACCGCGGCCGAACGGCCGATGCCCGGCGCACGCCGCCCCGCGATCGTGGGGACATGACCGCGAACCCCGCCCCTCCGCCCGCCCGCATCGACGCCCTCGACGTGATCCGGGGGGTCGCGCTCTGCGGCATCCTCCTCGTGAACATCGGCCCCGTCACGCACTTCTCCTACGAGGTTCCCCACCCGCCCGCGAACCTCGGCGACGCGAGCGGCTGGCTCCAGCTCCTGGTGCAGCAGCGCTTCTTCCCGATCTTCTCGCTGCTCTTCGGCATCGGCTTCTCGCTCTTCCTCGCCTCCGCCGCGCGCCGGCACCCGCGTCCGCGCCTGCTCCTCGCGCGCCGGCTGCTCGTGCTGCTGCCGCTCGGAGCCCTGCACCAGCTCCTGCACCCGGGGGAGGCGCTCCTGCTCTACGCGATCTGCGGCCTCGCGATCCTGCTGCCCGCCTCGTTCCTGCCCCGCTGGGCGGTCGCCGCGCTCGCCGCGGTGCTGATCGGCGTCGCGCTCGTCGTCGCGGGCGGCGGCATCACGCTGATCCCCGGCGTCTTCCTCCTCGGATCCGCCCTGGTGCGGTACGGGGTCGTCGCGCGGTTCCCGACGGCCGTCCGCGGACCCGCCGTGCTCCTCGCCCTCTTCGCCCTCGCGAGCGCGGCCGCCCTCGTCTGGCAGCTGCAGGACATCACGGGATCCGGCTTCACCACGTCGTCCGCCGTCGCCGGGCTGTGCCTCGCCGGGGTCTACGTGACCGGGCTGCTCCTCGCCCTCCGCACGCCGGCCGCCCCGCTGCTGCACGCCGTGTTCTCGCCGCTCGGCCGCATGGCGCTGACGGGGTACGTGCTCGCGACGCCCGTCATGGTCGGGCTCGGGCTGCTGCTCGACCTCCCGCACAGCCGCTCGTGGGGACTCCTGCTCGGCGCGGGCGTCGGGATCCTCGTGGTGCAGGCGATCCTCAGCGCGCTCTGGCTCCGCCGCTTCCGGCAGGGCCCGCTCGAGTGGCTCTGGCGCTCGGCGACGTGGGGGAGCTGGCAGCCGCTGCGGCGCGCCGTCGCCTAGCTAGCGGCCGCGGCGCAGCTTGCGGAGGTTCGTGACGGCGAGGTACTCGAACCCCAGGCCGCCGATCACCAGGATGGCCGCCTGGACCCAGGCGGGCACCCAGCCGTAGCGCCCGCCGGCTCAGCTGCCGCCCGTGACGAGGTCGCCCTCGAGGCCGTGCGCGGAGGCCGCGACGAGCTCGAAGGAGGCCTCGCCGGCGCGGATCGTCACGATCGACATGCCGACCCAGCGCGGGTGCGGCTCCGCGGTGGTGGACGAGATGGCGTGGCGGAGGATCCGGAGCCGGTCGATCGAGAGCGTGGCGGTGCGGCGGCGGAGGACGGCGTCGCGGCGGGTGAGGATCAGCAGCTCGCGGGGCGTGCACGCGGCGACGGCGCCGGCCAGGCTCATGGGGCGCAGGCGGCGCAGCAGGCCGGCGGCGCCCGTGGCCGTCGACACGAGCGGCGTGCGCGGCCGCGACGAGAGGTAGCGCAGCTGCGGATCCCGGGCGGCGAGGTCGAAGTACGCCGACGCGATGCCGGCCTCATCCGCCCCGAGGTCGACGCGCGGCGCGACGCGCTCGGCGCGCGCGGGTGGTCCGTCGGGGATCCCGCCGGCCGCGCCCGCGAGCCCGACCAGCAGCTCGGTCAGCTCGACCACCACGTCCGCCGACGCCCCGTTGAACGGGATCCGGACCTCGGAGCCATCGGCCGCGTGCACCGTGAGCAGGCCGTCGAGCAGGTCGACGCGGTCACGCACGGCCACCAGGTCGGCGAACGGGATGCGCCGGACCCCGTACCCGGATCCGTCGCGCGACAGCACCTCCAGCTCGCGGTCGCCCACCACGAGGAGGTGCTCGTACAGGTCCATGCTCGGATCCGTGTCGCGGCGCGGGATGTCGCGCGGCACCTTGAGCACCAGGCGGGCCGCGAACGGGTCGACGCCGTGCGGGCGGAAGAGCCGGGGCACCTCGTCGATCGTGCGGACCGTGTCGATCCACGGACCGAAGGCGTCGTGCTCGGCGGTCCTGGCGGGTGGTGTCACCCCGCGAACGTATACCGCGCGTCGGCGCCCGGGACAGGGGGGAGCGCCCCCTCTCCGGGGCGATCGCCCGTGTGCTACGGGACCTGCTGCGTCAGCCCTCGATCAGGTCGCGCTCCGGCGGCACGGCCGTCCACAGCTTCACGACCCGGCGCGCGAGCGCCCGCTCGAGCCCGCCGAGCGCCTTGACCACGAAGATCGTGGTGCGGGCGGGGGATCCGGCCTTCGAGAACCCTCGGTCGACCGCGCGCACCCACGTCTCCGCGGCGACCTTCGCGGTCGAGTAGTTCGCGCCGCCGGGGTAGGGACGCTGCACGGCGGTGGAGGAGACGATCGCGAGGCGGCCCGCCTCCGACGCCTGCAGGTCGGCGTCGAACGCGCGCGTGGTGTTGCGGAGCGTCGTGACGAGCCGCTCGTGCAGGAAGTCCCAGTCGTCGTCGGTCTGGCCCGCGAGGCCGTTGCCGCCGCGCCAGCCGCCGACCAGGTGGATGAGGCCGTCGACGCCGCCGAGGTCCGCGCGGATCCGGGCGGCCAGCTCCCCGACGGCCGCGTGGTCGGCGAGGTCGCACACCTCGCGACGGGACGCGTCCACGTCGTCGAGCCGTCCGGCGTCCGTGCCGACCGCGACGACGCGCGCGCCCGCCGCCGTCAGCTCGGAGCAGACCGCGCGGCCCGCGGCGCTCGACGCGCCCGCCACCACGACCACGCGGCCGTCCACGCTCACGCCGCCTGCCCCGTGATCCCGGCCGTGGATCCGATGACGTCGCGCATCTTCTTCTCCAGCGCCTCGAAGAACATGCTGAGCGGGAACTCGTCGTCGAGCACGAGGTCGGTGAGGCCCTTCGGCGGCCCGTCGAGCGGCAGCGCGTCCGGCCCCTTCGCCCACGTGGACGCGGGGTGCGGCGTGACCGTCTCGGTCACCATCGCGTACGCGGCCAGCCAGTGCGCGGTCTTCGGCCGGTCGATGGAGCGCCAGTAGAGGTCGTTCACCCGGTCGGCGAGCGCGACGACCACGTCGGCGACGTCGTCCCAGTCGATCGTGAGGCGCGTGTCCGTCCAGTGCAGCACGTGGTGCTGGTGCAGCCACGCGAACAGCAGCTGGCCGCCGAGGCCGTCGTAGTTGCGGACGCGGGATCCGGTGATGGCGAAGCGGAAGATCCGGTCGAAGATCACCGCGTGCTGCACCATGCCGGCGCGCTCCAGCAGGGCGGCGTCGGCGGCGGTGCGCTCGGCGGGATCCACCGCGGCGAGGCGGCGCTGGATGCGGACGGCCTCGCGGAACGCCGTGAGGTCGCAGCGCAGCTCCTCGATCGAGTAGAGGAAGAAGGGCATCCGCTGCTTGATCATGAACGGGTCGAACGGCAGGTCGCCGCGCATGTGCGTGCGGTCGTGGATCAGGTCCCACATCACGAAGGTCTCCTCCGCGAGCCGCTGGTCGTCCAGCAGGCGGCGCGCGTCCTCCGGCAGCTCGAGCTTCGTGACCTCGGCCGCGTGGCGCACCACGCGGCGGAAGCGCGCGGCCTCACGGTCGGCGAAGATCGCGCCCCACGTGAAGGTCGGCACCTCGCGCATGGCGACGGTCTCGGGGAACAGCACGGCCGAGTTGGTGTCGTAGCCGGGCGTGAAGTCCACGAAGCGGATGGGGACGAACAGCGCGTTGCCGTAGTCGCCCGCCTCCAGCTCCGCGACGAACTCGGGCCAGACGACCTCGATGAGCACGGCCTCGACGAGGCGGCTCGCGCTGCCGTTCTGCGTGGTCATCGGGAAGACGACGAGGTGGCGGATCCCGTCGACGCGGTCGCGCTGCGGCTGGAACGCGGTCAGCGCGTCGAGGAAGTCGGGGACGCCGAGGCCCTGGTCGACCCAGCGCGCGAAGTCCACGTCGAGCGCCGCGAGGTAGGCGGCGTCGTGCGGGAACAGCGGGGCGAGCGCGCGCACGGAGTCGCGGATCACCGTGATGAGGCGGGCGGCCTCCGCGTGGTGCGCGGCGTCCGGGATCGACCCGTCCTTCACCTGCATCGGCTGGAGCGCGACGGCGGCGTCCTTGAGCGCGAGCCAGGCGGGGGAGGAGGCGACGCGGGCGACGTCCTCGACGACCTCGGGCTCGCCGATGACGGCTGCGGGGGCTGCGGCGCTGGACATGGATCGACCTCCGATCGTGCGGGTGCGTGCGGTGCCTCCACCGTAACGGCGGGTTCGACGCGAGATCGTGTCCCGCGAGCGGGATCCGCGCGTGGATCCGGGTGCCCGCGCAGCTTCCCTGCGCGAGCGCCGGCGGTCACGCCTCGTCGTCCTCCGGTACGGGCGTGGTCGTGCCCGACTCGTGGTCGCGGCGCAGCACCGCGTAGCCGACGGATGCCCGGGGCTCGCCGCCCACGACGGGCCAGCCGTCGCGGTAGTGCGCCTCCTTCACGAAGCCCGCGCGCACGAGCACCCGGCGCATCGGCCGGTTGTCGTCGCGGGTCTGCGCCTCGAACCGCGTGACGTGCGGGTACGTGCGGAAGACGTGCTCCGTCATCGCGCGCACCACGGGCACGCCGAGGCCGCGCCCGCGCGCCGACTCCGCGAGGCGCAGGTCGAACAGCACGCCCGGATCCTCGAGGTCGTCGAGCACCACGAGGCCCACGCGCCCGGATCCGGCGACCTCCACCCACAGCGCCTCGTGCTCGGGCCCCGCGAAGTCGCCGTCGGCGATGCGCGCGTCGACGTCCGCGACGGTCGGCTGCGACCGCACGTGGAAGGGGAACGCGTTCGACGTGAGGAAGGCGCGGAGGGCGTCGGCGTCGGCGTCCACGTCGACCCGCACGAGGCGGACCTCGGGATCGGCGCTCACCACGGCGTGCCGCACAGGTCGAGGTCGCCGTCGGCGGGCGCGGGCATCCGGCCGGGCCGGATCATGGTCGGCTCCAGGTCGAGCACCACGCGCTCGCCGCCCTGCTCCATCCACGTGGTCCCGGCGAAGGGCGCGAAGCCCACGCGGGCGTAGAAGGGCATCCTCGCCGGGTCGCAGATGAGCACCGTGAGGTCGGGGTCCCGCGCGTCGACCGCGGCGAGCGCCCGGTCGAGGGCGGCCCGCGCGTAGCCCCGACGTCGGAGCGCGGTCGCGGTGGCCACGCCGCCGATGCCGGCCAGCCGCACGGGCGCGCCGTCGAGCAGGCCGTCCCGGTGGACGATGCCCACCACGGCGGCCACGCGCCCCGCGGGGTCGCGCGCGATCGCCGTCTCGTCCGACGTGGCCCAGGCCATGTCGCCCGCCGGATCGTCCGGCGCCGGCGCGAAGGCCTCGTCCGTGAGCGCCGCGGTCGCGGCGCGATCCGCGGGCGAGAGCGCGGAGGAGGGGTGCAGCTCGGTGATCACGTCGGTCCTCGGGGTCACGCGGGCGTCGTCGCCCGCCCTCGTCATTCTCCACAGGCCGGGGTGAACAGCGGATGAACCCGGCGGTCCCCCGTAGAGGGGACAGTCGAGCAGGGCGCAGGATCATCGCCGTGGATCCCTTCATTCTCCTCGTGCTCGTCGTCATCACGGCGCTCGCCTTCGACTTCACCAACGGCTTCCACGACACGGCGAACGCGATGGCCACGTCCATCGCGACCGGCGCGTTGAAGCCCAAGGTCGCGGTCACGCTCTCCGCCGTGCTCAACCTGGTGGGCGCCTTCCTCAGCATCGAGGTGGCGCTCACGGTCACGAACGCGGTCGTGAAGATCCAGGACAAGACGGGCGCGCCCGACCCGGCGCTGCTCGAGGGCGGCGGATCCGCGCTGCTGCTCATCGTGCTGGCCGGCCTCATCGGCGGCATCGTCTGGAACCTCCTCACCTGGCTGCTCGGCCTCCCCTCGAGCTCGTCGCACGCGCTGTTCGGCGGCCTCATCGGATCCACGCTCGCGGGCCTCGGCGTCAACGGCGTGAACTGGGCGGGTGACGGATCCAAGCTCGACGGCGTCGTCGGCAAGGTGATCCTCCCGGCGCTCATGTCGCCGATCCTCGCGGGGGCGGTGGCCGCCGTCGGCACCTGGCTGGTGTTCCGGATCGTCGGGAACCTCGCCGGACGCGGGCTCGACCGCACCTTCCGCATCGGCCAGATCGGCAGCGCCTCGCTCGTCTCGCTCGCGCACGGCACCAACGACGCCCAGAAGACGATGGGCGTCATCACGCTCGCGCTCATCGCGGCGGGCGGCTGGACCGACACGGAGTCGGTGCCGTTCTGGGTGAAGATCAGCTGCGCGCTCGCCATCTCGCTCGGCACCTACATCGGCGGCTGGCGCATCATCCGCACGGTCGGCAAGGGCCTCGTCGAGATCGACACCCACCAGGGCATGGCGGCCGAGAGCTCGTCGGCCGCGGTCATCCTCGCCTCCAGCCACCTCGGCTTCGCGCTCTCCACCACGCACGTGGCCACCGGATCCATCCTCGGCTCCGGCCTCGGTCGCCCCGGCGCGCAGGTGCGCTGGAAGGTGGCGCTCCGCATGGTCGTGGCGTGGATCATCACCCTCCCGGCCGCCGCCCTCGTCGGCGCGGTCATGTGGTGGCTCGGCCACCTCATCGGCGGGGCCGCCGGCGGCATCGCGATGACCGTCGTGCTCCTGGCCGTCTCGATCACGGTCTACGTGCGCTCGCGCAAGGACGACGTCGGCGCGCACAACGTGAACGACGAGTGGTCCGACGACACGGCCGCCCGCCCCGCCCCCCAGCCCGCCGACGTCTGAAGGATCCCGCCATGCTGCCCCTCTTCCTCTCCGCCGTCGGCCAGGTCGCCGTCGTCGCCCTCGTCCTCGGTGCGGGCCTGCCCGCCCTCTTCGCGCTCGGCGTGCGGTCGTTCGCGCTCGCCAGCCCCGACACGAGCGGCCGCAGCGCCGCGTCCGACGGCGCTGTCCGCCTCCCCGCGCCCGTCCTCCAGGCGGTCGGCGCGCTCTGCTTCGCGGTCGTGGTGCTCGCGGTCGTCGCGGGGCTCACGCTCATCATCGCGACGGGCCTCGGCCAGACCGTGAGCTTCGAGCACGTCATCCCGACCTTCACCTCGAAGGGCTGATCGTGACCGGCAGCGCATCCGCGGGCGACGGGCCCGTCGACGGCCCGACCGACGTCGTCGTCCCCGAGCGTCCCGACCGCGGCATCGTCCAGCGCGTGGTGGGCTGGCTCCGCGCCGGCTACCCCACCGGCGTGCCGGACCAGGACTACGTGCCGCTGCTCGGGATCCTCCGCCGCAGCCTCACCGCCGAGGAGCTCGAGCAGGTGGTCGACCAGCTCGTCGACGATGCGACCGCGGCCGACGCGGCGGGCGAGGAGATCGGCCGGCGCCAGCTCCGCGAGCGCGTCGAGGAGCTGCTCCTCGGCCCCGCGCTCCCCGAGGACCTCGTGCGCGTCTCGGCCCGGCTGGCCGCGGCGGGCTGGCCGCTCGGATCCCCCGACGACCTGCACGAGCCCGACGCGGACGACGCGCGCGCGACCGAGCGCACGGGTCTCGTCTCCCGCATCGTGACGTGGCTCCGCGCCGGCTACCCGGCGGGCCTCCCCGAGCAGGACTTCGTGCCGCTCCTCGCGCTGCTGCGCCGCCGGCTCAGCGACGAGGAGGTGCAGGAGGTGAGCGCGCGCCTCGCGTCCGAGGGCGGGCTGCCCGCCAGCCGCCTCGACGTCGCCGATGCCATCGCGGGCGTCACCTCGGAGATGCCGTCCGACGAGGACGTCGAGCGCGTCCGCGCGTACCTCGAGGCGCACGGCTGGCCGGAGGGCTTCCGCATCTAGCGGCTGGACTCCTTCGGCTAAGTGGGTTAGCGTTATGGCTAACTGGCTTAGCCGAAGGGGCTCCGATGACCACCACGCACCTCGCCGTCGACGGCGGCACGCTCGCCCACGAGATCCACGGGTCGGACGGCCCGCTCGTCGTCCTCGCGCACGGCATGGGCGACGACCGCCGCGCGTGGGACGCCGTGATCCCCGAGCTCGTCGCCGCCGGGCACCGCGTGGTCGCGGTCGACCTGCGCGGCTGCGGCGAGTCGAGCGCGGCGTGGCCGGCGTACGGGCAGGGCGACATCGCGGGCGACCTGATCGCCCTCCTCCGGCACCTGGGCGGCCCGGCCGTGCTCGTCGGCCACTCGATCGCGGGCGGCGCGGCCACCATCGCCGCCGCGCGCGAGCCGGGCCTCGTCTCCGCGCTCGTGGAGGTCGCGCCGTTCACGCGCAAGCAGTCCGTGGGGATCCGCGACCTCGGCGTCGCCTCGTACCGCCGCGGCGCGATCCACCTCCTCGGCGCCGTGGTGCTCGGCAGCCGCCGCTCGTGGCGCCGCTACCTCGAGGCCGCGACGCCCGGCCGCCGCCCCGCCGGATGGGACGCGCGCCTCGCCCGCATCGACGCGATGCTTCGCGAGCCCGGCCGCATGACGGCGCTGAAGCGCATGGGCGTCTCCGGCACGGCCGAGTCCGACCCGGCGCTCGCCCGCGTGCGCGTCCCCGTGCTCGTGGTGCAGGGATCCGCCGACCCCGACTGGGTCGACCCCGAGGCGGAGGCGCGCGCGATCGTCGCCGCGCTGCCCGACGGCGCGGGCCGCGTGCAGATGGTGCCGGGCGCCGGCCACTACCCCCATGTGCAGGAGCCCGCCGCGGTCGCCGCCGGCATCGTCGCGTTCGTCGGGCGGGTCCGTGCCTAGGGCGGGGCTCAGCCGGGAGGCGGTCGTCGAGCGCGCCGCCCGGATGATGGATGAGGCCGGATCCGCGCCGCTGCAGCTCCAGGCGCTCGCCGAGAGCCTGGGCGTGCGCGTGCCGTCGCTCTACAAGCACGTGGACGGGATGCCCGGGCTCACGCGCGACGTCACGGTCCACGGCCGCGGCGAGATGGCGCACGCGCTGCGGGAGGCGATCGGCGGATCCGCGGGCGCCGAGGCCGTGACCCGGCTCGCGCACGCCTACCGCGCGTGGGCGGTCGCGCATCCGGCCCGGTACGCGCTCGCGATGCGGGCCCCCGCGCCGGGCGACGACGAGGACCGAGCCGCCGCGGACGACCTCGCGGGCGTGGTCTACGACGTGCTCGCGGGCTACGGGCTCGCCGGCGACGACGCCGTGGACGCGACCCGCTTCCTCCGCTCGGCCCTGCACGGCTTCGTCGCTCTCGAGACCGGCGGGGCGTTCGCGCTGCCCGCCGACACGGGACGCAGCTGGGACCGCCTGGTCGCGAGCGTCGGGGCGGCGCTGGAGGCGTGGCCGCGCGGTTGACCTCCAGCTCCACGTGCGTGCACCCCGGCGCGCGGATGCGCGCCCGTCCCACGAGCGTGGGCGGGCGCGCATCGGGTCCGGTCGTGATCCGTCACGGGCGGCTGATCGCTGCTCCTCTCACCGGAGCCGTGGGCCCTCCCTGGGGCGGACCTGGAACGCCATGAAGGCGCTCGCGGCGAACAGGGCACCGAGGGTGACCGGGATCCAGCTGGCGATCCCGGGGTCCTCCCCGAGGGCGGACGGGATGATCCAGATCAGGGCGGCACCTGATGCGACCATGAGGATGAACGAGGCGAGGAACCGTCCCATCGTGCGTCTCATCGCGGCGCCGCCCTAGTCGAAGCAGCCCATGACCGCGGCGATCGAGGCGCCGCCCACGACGGCGAACCCCCCGATGCAGGCGGCGCAGACGACTGCCGTCGGCGGCGTGAACGGGACGGAGCACGAGCCGCCGCAGAGGACCAGGATGACGCCGGCGACGACGGCGCTCACGCCGAGGACCGCCGCGAGGCACGTCGTGGGGTCGGCCGCGGATGCGCTGGCCGATGCGTCGGCCAGGAGCCCGGTCGGCTGCGCAGCCGCATCCAGTGAGGCGGAATGCACGAGCGCTCCGTCGCGATACGTGGTCACCTCCAGGCTTCCGTCCTCACCCTCGATCACCGTCGACTCGGAGTACTGCGCCAACTCGCCGCCCTCGTCCACGACGTAGGTCAGGTTGCTGGGCTGCACGAGTCCGTCGCCCGTGAGGGGGAAGGTCACGGACGTGGCCTTCGCGCCCTCGACGTCGATGGCGTAGACCTTCACGCCCTCGCGATCGAGCGATGCGGCCGGGGAGTGCTGCGTCGCGCCCGCATCCTCGGCCAGCACGGTCGCTGTCGCGGCCATGTCGTCGGATGCCGGCCCCTCGAGCCGGACCATCTCGGGCCCGGTGGTCGGAGCGGCGGCGTCGCCGGTCCCGGCGGCGCACTCCGTCACGGCGGCGGACCGTCCGGCGTCCGGTGCGGCGGGTGCCGGTGCCGTGGCCGCGGAGGCCGGGCCCGCGGTCATGATCACCGCGACGACCGCGGCGGCGACGGTCAGCAGACCGCCGGTGTGGTTCCTTCTCGCATGTGCATCGGACGTCATCGTCCTCGCCTTCCTGCGTGGACGGCCTGCCTTCCGGTGGCTTGGAGCCATCCGGGGTGACGAGGTCCGTCGGAGCCGGTCCGTGGATGTGCGCCGCGACTCCTCTCGTCGGGACGGCGCTGGTGTCGGACCGGTGGTGCGCCCCTGCATGGCTGCCCGTGTCGAATGCGACGAGCCGATGCCGACGTGCTGGGAACCATCCACCTGATCGGCGGCGAAGTCAACGTCAGTGCCCCCGACCGTGGCTCGCCGCGCGGCGAGCAGCTGTCGCCCTCGTCGGCCGCATTGCACTAACGGGCAGTGAGTGCAAAGATGCACTCCATGACGGATGGTGCAACAGGGCTCCGCGAGCGGCGCCGGGCGGAGACCTCGGCCACGCTCACGACCCTCGCGCGCCGCCTCACCGCCGAGCACGGCCTCGCGGGCTTCACGGTCGAGGAGCTCTGCGAGCAGGCCGGCGTCGCGCGCCGCACGTTCTTCAACTACTTCGCCTCCAAGGAGGACGCGGTGTTCGGGCGTCCCGCGCGCCTCGACACCGCCGACCTCGAGGAGGCGTTCGTGGCCGCCGGGGATCCGTCCCGCGAGGGCATCTCGCCCGACCTCCTCGCTGACCTCGCCGAGCTGTGCCTCGGGCGGTGGTCGCGCCTCGACACCGATGGCACCTCGATGAAGGACATGCACGCCGCCTTCCGCCGTGAGCCCGGCCTCCTCGTGCGCGCGCTCGACGCGTCCGTCGAGGACGAGGCGAGCGACGTGCGGCTGGTCGAGCGCCGCGAGGGCCTCGCCGAGGGCGACCTGCGCGCGTCCGTCGTGGTGCAGACGATGGCCGCGCTCGGCCGCGCGAGCGCCCGCGAGTTCCTCGCCCCCGGCAACGCCGACCCCATCGAGCTCCTCCTCCGACGCCGCCTCGACGCCCTGCGCGAGGCGCTCATCCCCCGCCCCGCCCGCCACCCCGAACGGACCCCATGACCGCCACCGCCCCCGCGCCCCTGCTGCTCACGCAGCGGCGCATCTGGATCATCTTCTCGGCGCTCATCGCCGGCATGCTCCTGTCGAGCCTCGACCAGACCATCGTCTCCACCGCGATGCCGACCATCGTCGGCGAGCTCGGCGGCGTCGACCACCAGGTCTGGATCACCACGGCCTACCTGCTCGCGACCACGATCGTCATGCCCATCTACGGCAAGTTCGGCGACGTGCTCGGCCGGCGGAACCTGTTCCTCGCCGCCATCGCGATCTTCACGCTCGCCTCGGTGGGCTGCGCGTTCGCGGGCGACTTCTGGTCGTTCGTGGTGTTCCGCGCCGCGCAGGGCCTCGGCGGCGGCGGGCTCATGATCCTGTCGCAGTCGATCATCGCCGACATCGTGCCGGCCAACCAGCGCGGCAAGTACCTCGGCCCGCTCGGCGGCATCTTCGGCCTCTCCGCCGTGGGCGGCCCGCTCCTCGGCGGCTTCTTCGTCGACCACCTCACGTGGCAGTGGGCGTTCTACATCAACATCCCGGTCGGGATCGCGGCGTTCGCCATCGCGTTCGTCACGCTGACGCTGCCGAGCAAGAAGGCGACCAAGCGCATCGACGTGGCGGGCGTGGTGCTCCTCTCCATCGCGACGACGTGCCTCATCTTCTTCACGGACTTCGGCGGCGACAAGGCCTACGGCTGGGGATCGCTCGCCACGTGGGGCTGGGGCCTCGGGCTCGTCGTCGCTGCCTCGCTCTTCGTGTTCACGGAGGCGCGGGCGGACGACCCGGTGATCCCGCTGAGCCTCTTCCGCAACCCCGTCTTCGTGAACGCCACGGCCATCGGCCTCGCGCTCGGCATCGGGATGTTCGCCGCCATCGGCTTCGTGCCCACGTTCCTGCAGATGTCCACCGGCACCTCGGCGGCGGTCTCGGGGCTGCTGCTCCTGCCGATGATGGTGGGCCTCATCGGCATGTCGATCACGTCGGGCATCCTGATCACCCGCACGGGTCGCTACCGGATCTTCCCGATCGTCGGGACGCTCCTCACGATGCTGGCGCTCGTGCTGATGACCTCGCTCACCGCGCAGACGCCCGTGTGGCTGATCTGCGTGTTCCTCTTCATCTTCGGGCTGGGGCTCGGCCTCATCATGCAGGTGGTCGTGCTCGTGGTGCAGAACGCGGTGCCCGCCGCGCAGATCGGCACCGCGACCAGCACGAACAACTACTTCCGCGAGGTGGGCGCCGCGCTCGGCACGGCCGTGTTCGGCACGCTGTTCACGACCCGCCTCACCGAGAACCTCACGGGCGTCTTCGCCGGTGCCGGTGCGGCCCCGGGCGACGCGGCGGCGTCGGCCAGCAGCATCGACCCGCAGACGCTGAACGGGCTGCCGGATGCGGTGCGCGACGGGATCGTCGACGCGTACGCCGACGCGCTGGCGCCCGTGTTCTGGTACCTCGTGCCGTTCATCGCGATCGCGTTCGTGCTCTCGCTCGTGCTCAAGCAGATCCCGCTGTCGGACGTCGCCGGGCTCGTCGCCCGCGGCGAGGCGGTGGGCGGCGAGGAGGCCGAGCGGCTCGAGGCGGAGCAGCGTGCCGGCGCCCGCCCCGGCACGAGCCCGGCGCAGGCGACCGGACCGGACGCAGCCGACGACGCGTCGCGGATCGCGGTGCCGTCGAGCGACGCGCGGGACGGATCCGGCGGCTGACCCGACCGGCCGGCGCCCGACCCGTTGACAGGGCCGGGCGCGGCTGGTGGGATCGCCGGAGGGCCGTCGTCTCCTCGCGGGGGCGGCGGCCCTTCCCCGTCCGCCCCGTCCCACCGGAGGTCGCCGTGAGCGAGCCCATCGTCATCACCCGCACGTTCGCGGCGCCGCGGGAGCGCGTCTTCGACGCGTGGACCACGCCGGCCGACTTCTCCGCCTGGTTCGGCACGGCCGAGATCGAGGTGCCGCTCGACACGCTCCTCATGGACGTGCGCGAGGGCGGCGCCTGGAGCGCGGTGATGCGGCTGCCCGACGGGAACGCGATCGACTGGGCGGGGGAGTACGTGCAGATCGACCGGCCGTCGCGCCTCGTGATGACGTTGACGGACCGGCCCGACGAGCCCGCGGGCGAGCCGCTCACGGTGGACCTCGAGGAGGTCGCCGGCGGCGCCACGCGCATGACCATGACGCAGGTCGCGGGCGAGTTCACGCCCGAGCAGCGCGAGATGACGATCCAGGGCTGGAGCTCGTTCCTCGACGTGATGGAGGGGCTGGTGGCGCCGACCGCGTGACGCGCACCGTTCGCGATCCGTCGCGCGTGCTTCGCACCGTTCGCCCTACCGATGACACGTCCGTGTTCCGTATGGCGGATGTCACATAGAGATTCCATTGACCTCGTGGGACACTTGCGTTACATCAAGGTCGAGGGGAGGGTGGGCATGCGCGGATCATGGCCGGCGGATCTCGGTCGTATCGCGCGTCAACGACGCGTGGACCTGGAGTGGTCGCAGGAGGAGCTGGCCTCCAAGGCGGAGGTGACCCGTCAATGGCTGACTCGTTTCGAAACCGGCAAGGGAGATCCCTCCCTCTCGAAGGTGCTGCGCGTCCTGCGAGAACTCAGGCTGTACCTCGATGTGACGCCTGAGGAGCGTGCGGCGTCCGTGCGGCCTCGGGTGACAGTTCCCGTCTACAAGCCCATCCGCGTGGACACGTCCCATCTCCTCTCCGCCCTGGAGCAGCTCTCCCGCGCTGCTTCGCGGGTGAAGGAGCCTGACGAGAAGGCACTCTCATCCGTTCTGGCCGCAATGCAGGCCGAGATGGCGGGGGCGCTGGAGCAACTCTCGCGCTCTCAGCAGCAGATGCGCGCCCGGGGGCAGCTCCCCTCGGGTTCTGGGCCCGCCTCGGCGGAAGATCGTGAGGATCTGAAGTGACCCGCGTCCTGGATGTGCACCTCTATGGCGCGCTCGTCGCCACGGTGGAGCAGACCCGGCCGCGTCATTACGTCCTCGACTACACCCAGGAATGGAGCGATGCGGAGGGTCCGCCCGTCTCCCTGTCCCTTCCGGTCGAACAGCGGCGGCATGAAGGGGCGGTGGTGTTCAACTTCATCGACAACCTGCTGCCGGACAGCGGCCCCGTTCGCGATGCATGGGCGAGGGAAGCGGGTCTCGACGACACGGAGCCGTTCCAGCTCCTCGCCGTGCACGGAGCTGACGTGGCTGGCGCCCTGGAGTTCTACCCGACAGGAGTCGAATCCCGCTCCACGGGACGCCTCCACGCGCTCAGCGATGAATCCATCGCGGAGCGCATCCGGGCCATTCGCGACGATCTGCCTGACCCGGCGCTCGTGGACGGCGAGGCCGGACGCTTCTCTCTGGGCGGCGCGCAAGGCAAGTTCGCCCTGGCTCTTCGCGACGGGAAGTGGTTCGCGCCGGCCGGCGTGCACCCGTCGACCCACATCTTCAAGCCCAAGGTCGTAGGCCTGGCTGATGGGGAGATCATCGAGCACGTGACGATGACGGCGCTCCCGTTGCTCGGCATTCCCGCTGCCCGGACCGAGATGCTGGACTTCGGCGTTGAGAGGTCCCTCGTAGTCACCCGCTTCGATCGACAAGCCGCGGCGGATGGCGGCCTGACGCGATTCCATCAAGAGGATCTCGTCCAAGCGACCGGCACACCCCGGCTGAAGAAGTACCAGAGGGATGGCGGCCCCGGATATCGCGACGTCCTCGGCCAGCTCGACCGCATCCCCGATCGCGAGATCGCCGAGCTGGCGAAGTCGCGCTTCGTCGAGGCGCTCTTCGCGTCGTGGTTCCTGCTGAACACCGACGCCCACGGCAAGAACTTCTCGCTCCGGCACGCTGCGCCCGCATCCGACCTGACGGAGATGTACGACTTCTCGTCGCTGCTGCCCTACGTGCGCCCCCGGGGGGACGAGCGGAAGGACCTGCTCCGCGCCTTCGGAGCGACGCGGATGTCGATGGCCATCGCCGGGCGGTACGAGGCGGAGTCGATGGGTGCCTTCGAGTGGGCTGCCGTCGCGCGAGAGGCGGGCCTCGCGGGCGACGCGTTCATCCGGTGGGCGAAGGACTTCGTCGCCCTCGCTCCCGCCGTGTTCCGCATCGTCGCGGAGGGACTGAGCGAGTCGCATCGGACGTCGACCGTGGAGCTGCTGCTCGATCGATTGGAGATCCGCTCCGAGCAGGTGCTGCGCATCCTGGACCGGGAGATCCGCGTCTGAGGTCACGAGCAGTGGAAGATGACGTGATGGAGGGGCGGGTCGCGCCGAGCGCGTAGCGCGACCAGCGCCCGCGGCGCGCCGGATCAGTCCTGCCGCGGCCGCCGCACCATGCCGACCGCGGTGATCCCCGCCGCGGCCAGCGCGAGGGCCAGCACCGCGAGGAACGGCAGCTCGTCGGCCGACATGCCGGTGGCGGGGAGCTCCGCGCCGTGTGCCGCGGTGGATCCAGCCGGGGCGAGCCCGGAGGCGGAGGCGGGATCGGCGGGAGCGCCGGAGGCGGCGGGCGCCGGCGCGGCCGCTCCCGTGAGGCAGCGCCGCACCTCGCCCGCGTCGTAGAAGAGGGATCCCGCGGCGATGGGCGTGCAGCCCGCGCGGAACGGGATCGCCCGCTCGTCGTCGAGCATGCGCACGATGGCCCGGCCGCTGGCGTCGCGGTAGACGTCCCACTGCACGTTCGCCGCCATGGGCGTGACGGTCTCGCCGCGCCAGGCGTTCGTCGCGTACGCGTACGGCTGCTCCGGGGTCACCTGCTGGGTCGATCCCGGCAAGCCGATCAGCGCCGCGAACGGGATGATCGTCTCCGCGTGCGCGAAGCGGAAGGTCGCGGCGGTGGAGGAGCCGGCGAGCCGCGCGTCCATCGAGTCGAGGAAGTCGTCGAGGAGCGGCCTCGCCATCCGGTACGTGATGTCGCTGCCCTGGAACGCCGGGCCCTTCGAGTAGAAGTCCTCGGCGTCGAGCAGGTACGCGAACCACTCGGCGTCCGCGCCCTGGAGGTACCGGTCGAAGTCGACGCGGACCTCCTCCGTCATGTCGGGCGCGATGATGTAGAGGTTGTAGAGCATCATCGCGGCGTCGACCTCGTCGTCGACCGTGGTCTTCCCGTCGCCCCCGTCGACGAAGTGGTACGCCCCCGCGGCGAGGCGATCCACGAACGCGGGGGAGTAGAGCCGCTCGAGCAGGTGGCGCGCGGCCTGGTGGCTGCGCGGCTGGTCGGTGATCGCATCCACCGCGGCCGTCACCGCGGGGCCGTCCTCGTAGGCCTGGTAGTCGGCGTTCGCGTCGGACTTGTGGAAGTAGAGGGTGTCGGGGTCCTTCTGGATGTCCGTCGGCAGGTGCGAGGCGAGGAGCGGATCCGCCCGCCTCAGCCCCTCCGCGAACGCCTTCCCCGAGGCGGTGGCGCGCGCCTCGCCGGAGCTCTCGAGCGCGATCCGGTCGGATCCGGCGTCGATCCCCGCGAAGAGGGAGGGCAGCCGCTCGACGACGCGCGCGCCGATGCCGCGGTGCTGGTCCGCGCCCTGCCCGGTGAGGTTGCCGTAGCCGAGCTTCCGGTTCGCGGCGGTGAGCTTCTGGACCTCCGGGCCGAGCGTCTCGCCGAGCGCCGTGAGCGCGCCCTCGGAGCGCGCCTGCTCCCACACCTGCGTGGTGAGCGAGTCGTACTTGAAGCTCGACAGGGCGCGGGACCCGTGGCGCGCGACCGACTCCGTGTAGACCGGCGCGAAGCCGGCGGGCGCGGGTGCGAGGTCGGCCGGGGTGCCCTGCGGTGCGTACGGGGTCTTGCTGCTGTAGTACGGGCGGTCGGCGGATCCGGCCGGGGTGCCCGTGCCGCTGCCGGTGCCGGTCGCCGCGAGCGCCGGGAGGGCGGATCCACCGGCGGCGATCCCGAGGGCCAGCGCGAGCGCGACGGAGGCGGACAGGCGGCGGCGGGTGCGGAGGCGCATGGGTTCCTGGCGGAGCGGGCGCGGCGCGGGATGCGCGCGGCGGTGCGGGTCGGTCGCGGGCGCGACGCGGCCGACGCTAGGCGGATCGCGTGACGCGGCGGTGTCCCGGCGCTGAACGGGCGGGGCGCGGGCGGGGCGCCGGCCGCGCCCCGCCCGTTCAGCGCCGGGCGGGCCCGGCGCCGCCCGTAGGGTGGGAGGACGGGCGACGAGGGGAGTCGGATGATCGGGGTGCTGACCGGGTTCGCCATCATCGGCTTCATCATCGCCGTGGGCTACGCCGTCGGCCGGTCCGGGATCGCGGGTCCCGGCGCCCAGCACTCGCTCAACCGGGTCGCGTTCTTCGTCGCGACGCCCGCGCTGCTGTTCACGGTGCTCGCGAAGGCCGACCTGCACGTCGTGTTCTCGGCGTTCCTGCTCACGTCCGCGGCGGCCGTCGCGGTGGCGGCGGCGCTCTACCTGGTCGTGGCGCGGATCCTGTTCCGCCGCCCGGTCGCGGAGACCACCATCGGCGCGGCCTCGGCGAGCTACGTCAACGCCAACAACATCGGCCTGCCGGTCGCGATCTACGTGCTCGGCGACGCGCAGCTCGTCGCGCCCGTGCTGCTCCTCCAGCTGCTGGTGCTCGCGCCGACGACGCTCACGGTGCTCGACATCTCGAGCCGCGGGTCCGCGTCGGTCGTCGGGATCCTCACCCAGCCGCTGCGGAACCCGATGATCATCGCGTCGATGCTCGGCATCCTCATCGCGATCACCGGGCTGCGGATCCCGGACGCGGTCTACGAGCCGTTCCGCCTCATCGGCGGCGCGGCGATCCCCATCGTGCTGATGGCGTTCGGCATGTCGCTCGTGGGGCGGAAGCCGCTCGCGCCCGGATCCGGTCGCGGCGAGATCGTGGTGGCCTCGGTGATCAAGACGGTCGTGATGCCGCTCGCCGCGTTCCTGCTCGCGCGCTTCGCGTTCCACCTCGACGCCGACCAGACCTTCGCGGCGACCGTGATCGCGGGGCTGCCGACGGCGCAGAACATCTTCAACTTCGCGTCGCGCTACGAGCGCGGCGTCGTGCTCGCGCGCGACACCGTGCTGATCACGACCGTCGCGTCGATCCCGGTGCTGCTGGTGATCGCGGCGCTGCTGGCCCCGGGGACCTAGCGGCCCGTGGCCCGCGGCCCGCGGCCCGAGGCCCGCGGGCTAGCGGCGGCGGGTCGCGGCGGTGCGCTGGGCGGCGCGCTTCTGCGAGCGCTTGGCCATCTGCGCCTTGCCCTTGGCGATGGCGGCCTTGCCCTGGCGGCTCCGCAGGAACCGGCGGATGACGGGGACGGCGACGAACAGGAAACGGATCAGCGGCATGGTGCTCCTCGGGTGCTCTGCGGGATCCGGTGGGAGCCCGCCCTTCGACCCTGCCAGGGTCGGGGCCGCATGACCGGCTTCCGGGCGGATGCGGCGCCCGGCGGCCAGGAGGGGGCGGGTGGTCCGCGGGGGCGGACGTCAGGCGGGCGGGCGCTCCCCGTCGCGGATCCACGCGACCTCGGCGCGCAGCAGCTCGGCGCCCGGGCGGACCGGCGCGTACCCGAGCGCGAGGGACGCGCGCGTGTCGAGGACGATCGGGTGCTGCGCGGCCCACGGGTGCGTGCCGCCCGCGACGCCCGGCTCGAGCGGCACGATGCGGCCGGTCCAGCCGAGCTCGTCGGCGATGGCCCGCACGATCTCGACGGCCGTGAGCGGATCCGGGTCGGCCGCGTTGAGGATCCGCGCGCCCGGCACGTCGGCGACCCGCGCGACGAGCGCCGCCGCGTTCGCCGCCGCGGTCAGGTGGTCGACGGAGGCGCCGCGGTCGGCGAGCTCGATGCTCTCCGCGCCCGCGAGCATCCGCTCGACGATGCCGCGCGTGCGGGCGTTCCGGGCCCAGCGGCCGTGGACCTTCGAGGGACGGATCACCGTGACGGGCAGCCCGCTGTCGAGCGCCGCCCGCTCGACCGCGACCTTCGACGGCGCGTAGCCCTCGCGCGTGAACGGGTCGGTGCCGGGCGCCGCGGGCGGGAGCGTCGGGTTCTCCTCCGGGACGGGGACGGGGAGGCGCGGCGGCTCGTCGCCGTTGACGTGCCGGCCCGCGTCGTCGACGTAGACGGCGCGGGAGGACGCGACGACCACGGATCCGCTCGCCCGCATCGTCGGGAGGAGCGCGTCGACGTCGGCCGCCGTGAACGCGACGAGGTCCACCAGGAGGTCGACGCCGTCGCCGACCAGCCGCTCGATCCCGCGGGCGTCGGCCCGGTCGAGCGCGTGGAAGCGGACCCCGAGGTCCGCGAGGGCGGCGGGCATGAGGCGCGGATCCCGGCCGGTCACGTCGACCGACCACCCGTCGCGCGCCAGCCGCTCGGCCGTCGCCCCGCCGATCGCGCCGGTGCCGCCGAGGACGAGGGCGCGACGCGCAGAGGAGGAGGGCATGGTCGTCGAGCCTAGGGGGAGCGGCGGCGGGCTCGGTAGGGTGGCCGCGATGATCCGCCTCGAGGAGCACCGAGCCGAGTGGGCGGAGGCGTTCCGTGCCGAGGCCGAACGGATCCGACGGGCGGCGGGCGACGCGCTCACGACCGTCGAGCACATCGGCAGCACCGCCGTGCCGGGCCTCCGCGCGAAGCCGATCCTCGACCTCGCCGCGCGGGCGGCGCCGGGGATCGACCCGCTCGGGCTCGACGCGACGCTCCGGCCGCTGGGCTACGCGCAGCACCGCACGGGTCCGCGGAACCACGGGGTGCACGTGCGGTCGGCGGACGGCGCGCGGACGCACATCCTCCACGTGTTCGCGGCCGACGCGTGGGACACCTGCCCGCAGCGCCTCTTCCGCGACCGGCTCCTCCGGGATCCGGACGCGCGACGTCGCTACGACGCGCTCAAGGCGGCGCTCGCGGAGACGGCCGCCGACGGCCGCGCCTACACGGCCGCGAAGCAGGGACTGGTGGAGGAGCTCGTGAACGCCGAGCGCGCGGACCGCGGGCTGCCGCCGATCCGCGTGTGGGACAAGTGAGCGCGCGCGACGGCGGGCGCGGCGTCGTGCCGCCGTGCGGCCGGTGCCGGCAGGTGATGCTGGACCTCCAGCCGGGGATCCGCGTTGCGGTCCCCGGTGCCGACGGGCCGGAGATGGTCGCGATCCGCGACCTGCTGCCGGTCTCGTACGCCCGACCCGACGCGTAGTCGAGGGGCGTCGCCGGAGGCGGGCGAGCGAACGTGCCGCGGAGGCGGCGAGTGGTGGAGAGCTCCGGAAATCGAACCAGACGAGGCACCCCGATAGGTGCGCTCCCCGAACGAGGAGAACATACCGCATCGGGCCGGGCGGATCCTGCGGCCTCAGGAACGGGGGCGCGGCCCGGGATGCCGGGTCAGCCGCCGACGACGCGGACCCGGACCGCCTCGCCGCCCTCCTCCAGCTCGAACGACAGCGTCGTGCCGAGGGGGAAGGCGTCGCGCAGCTCCTGCGGCTGGTCGGCCGTGACGACGAGGGCGGTGCGGGCGGGGACGCTGCCGGTCGCGCAGCCCGGCTGGCCGGCGACCGACCCGTCCTGCTCCGCGGGCCCGGCGACCAAGCACGTCTCCTCGACGCCCGTGGTGGCGTCGGGCACGGGGATCCGGGCGATCGAGATCCCGTGGAACGCGGCGAACAGCGAGCCCGGCGCGATGGATCCGGTGTCGACCGAGAGGTAGGTCGCGTTGTCGGGGACGGGCGGCGGCTCGAGCGCGAGGACGGCGACCGTGCCGCGCTCGTCGCCGAGCCACCAGGCGGTCGCGCCGGCGCCCGCGATCGCGGCGACGAGGACGGACGCGGCCCACGCGGCGGCGACGCGGCGGCGGATCCGGGGAGCGCGACGGCCGCGTCGGCGGGGTGCGGCCGCGGGCTCGGCGTCGAGGGCGTCCCCGTCGCGCGCGTCACCGGGCTCGCGGCGCGACGCCTCCGCTGCCGCCGGAGCGCGCCCCTCCAGCTCCCGCAGCCGCTCCCGCGCGACCGCATCGGCCGGATCGGCACCCGGCCCGAAGACGCGGCGGCGCAGCTCCGCGACCTCCGCGCGCCGGTCGTCGTCGTCCATCCCCGCATCGTGTCACGCGGCGGGCGGCCGCGCTCAGCAGGCGCGGTACGCGTACCCCCGCGTCCCGGCGGGCACCAGATCCCGGTCGCGCACGATGGCCGCCGGCGCCGGATCCAGCGCGCGGATGCGGCGGCACGCGCCGGTCGCGGAGTCGCGCAGGTCGTCCGTGTACTCGACGTCGAGCACCCGGGCGCCGTAGACGTCCGTGTACGCGGCGCACTCCTTCCAGCGGTCGCACTCCTCGGCGATCGCGAAGTCGAAGCGCGCCTCGTCGCGTCCGCGGGATCCGAGGTCGGTCGCGTTCTTCTGCGCCGCGGCGAGGCCGCGGTCGTGCGCGCGGGCGACGAGCAGCGTGGCGAAGGCGAGCGCGTCGTCCTCGTCGAGGGCGCCGGCGGAGCGGGTCCACGAGTCGAGGTTGTCGAACTCCACGGCGCGGTACCCGGATGCCGCGCACCCGTCGATCACGGGCGCGATCCGGGCGGCGTTCGCGGTGCGGGCCGCGGCCGTGGAGATGTCGAGGATGCGCTCGTCGGGCCAGCCCGGATCCACGATCGGCTTCCCGTCGGTGCCCCGCACGAGGAGGGCGTCGGGCCACGCGGCGCCCGGCTGCGTCTGGAACCCGTTGACGTAGCAGACGCCGTAGACGCCGGGCGCGGGAGCGTCCGTGCTGTCGCGGACGACGATGCCGACGCCCGACGGCACCTTCGAGGCGCCGCCGAGCTGGTAGTCGAAGCGCGTGCCGGTCGGCGGGAGGGCGACGGTCGACGCGGCGACGGCCACCGCGCCGACGGCCGGAGCCGCGGCGGCCTCGGCGCCCTGCGGATCCGCGGGCGAGCTGCAGCCGGCGACGGCGAGGGTGGCGACGACGAGGGCCGCGGCGAGGAGGGAGCGCATGCTCCGACCCTAGGCGCGTCGACGCCCCGGCGCCGGCCGCGCCCCCGTTCAGCGCACGACGCGGAAGCGCTCCATCAGGATCTCGGTGTCGTCGTCGAGGCGGAACCCGGCCGGCAGGTCCGCCCGCACCTCGGGCGAGGTCCAGAAGTCCTCGTGCCCCGCGCGCCACTCGGCGACCGTCGTGAAGCCCTCGCCCTCGTCGACCGCGTGCGCGAGCGGCACGTCGGCGAGGCGCGCGATCCCCACGGCCGTCGTCTCGACCACGAGCACCGGCCGCCCCGCGGAGTCGATGACCGCACCGCGGGATCCCACGACCGGCAGCTCCTCGTCGTCGGCCGCGTACTGGATCAGCAGCGAGCTCGTCGAGGTCTTCTCGCCCGCGACGATCGCCGCCACGAGCCGGTCGCGCAGGGGCCCCTGGAACGCGAACTCGACGGGCGGGAGGTCGGCGTCGGGCGTCGTCATGCGTCGATCGTAGGAGCCCGGACGCGGACGCCTCCCGTCAACCCCCTCCCGTCCCCGGACGCCGCGCGCCCGCCGGGCCAGGCTGGAAGGGACCCCACGACCGACGAAGGAAGGCGCATCGCATGAGCGAGATCCGCAACGGCGGCAACCAGTACGAGATCCAGGACCCGATCGCGCAGTACCCGTCCCCTCCGTTCCCGCAGCAGGAGCAGTCGGGCCCCGGCGACGAGAAGAAGTTCGAGCCGACGCCCGACCACGGCCAGGACAGCTACCTCGGCTTCGGCCGCCTGAAGGGCCGCAAGGTCCTCATCACGGGCGCCGACTCCGGCATCGGCAAGGCCGTCGCCATCGCGTTCGCGCGCGAGGGCGCCGACATCGCGCTCAACTTCCTCGACGAGGAGCTGGAGGACGCGCGCGACACGGCGTCCACCATCGAGGCCGACGGCCGGACGGCCGCGCTCGTCCCCGGCGACATCTCGGACGAGACCGCGTGCCAGGACATCGTCCAGGCGTCCGTCGCGGCGCTCGGCGGGCTCGACTGCCTCGTGATGGTGGCCGGCTACCAGCGCAACGAGGACGACATCCTCGACCTCGACTCCGAGCAGCTCGACCGCACGATGAAGACCAACGTGTACTCGCTGTTCTGGCTGAGCAAGGCCGTGATCCCGCACCTGCCCAAGGGCGGCAGCATCATCACGACGAGCTCCTCGCAGGCGTACCAGCCGAGCCCCGACAAGATCGACTACGCGGTGTCCAAGGGCGCGATCCGCAACTTCACGCAGGGGCTCGCGCAGCAGCTCGCGCCGAAGGGGATCCGCGTCAACTCCGTCGCGCCCGGCCCGTTCTGGACGGTGCTGCAGCCCGTGGGCCAGTCGGCGTCGGACGTCGAGGAGTTCGGATCCCAGTCGGTCTACGGCCGCCCCGGCCAGCCGGCGGAGATCGCCGCGACCTACGTGTTCCTCGCGAGCCAGGAGTCGAGCTTCACGAGCGGCGAGACCATCGCGGTCACGGGCGGCACGCCCGTCCACTGACCGGGTGGCGGCGGATCCGCGGCGGGGCGCGTCAGAACAGGCGCGCCCCGCCGTCGTCCCCGTCGTCGAGCGGGCGCTCGGTGCGGAGCACGGCCGGGCCGACCGTGAGGATCCCGTCGCCGAGCGGCTCGCAGCGCACGCCGCCGCGACCGCGGAGCGCGCGGAAGGCGCCGGGCGCGAGCATCACGTCCATCCACGCGCACGGGTTCGCCGGGCGGTGGCCCTGGAACTCCACGGGTCCGTCGCCCGAGTCGAGGCTGAAGCGCATGCCGCGCAGCCGGTCGGCGTCGACGCCGCGCAGCAGCACGTTGCGGCGGGTGTCGACGGGATCCAGCCCCGCCTCCAGCCCGAGGTCGCGCGCCACGCGCTCCACCGACTCGACGGCCATCACCGTGACGGCGGCCGTGCGGTGCGCGCGCTGCCCGAAGTAGCGGTCGCCGACGATCCCGAGGTGCGCGCGCACCCGCACGGACGCGCGCGACGGCGGCTCGCCCGGCTCGTCGCGCGGCCCGTCGGCGGGGCGTCCCTCGAGCCGGTGCACGGGCGACGCGACGAGATGCGCGATCTCCACGCGGAGCTCGTGGGGGAGGTCGGTCACCCCGGAAGCGTACGCGTCCCATATCACGGGGTACGCGAGCCCGGGGCGGATGCTCCACTCGCGGTTAGGATCGACGAGCGGCACGGGGATGACCGCAACCGGGGGGTCACGTGGTCGAGCATCCTCCCTCCACCCTGCGGCGGGATCCGGTCGGCCGCCTCCAGGCCGCCCTCCGGAGCATGTCGCTCTCGAAGCCGCTGCACGCGCAGCTGCCCTTCATCGTGAGCCTCGCGGTGGTCGGCGTCGTCGCGGGCGTGGGCGACCTCGACGCGGTGTCGCAGCCCGGCTTCGTCGCCGGCACCGTCATCGCCGCGCTCGTCACCATCGCCGCCGCCGTCATCCCCTGGCAGCGGATCGACCCCGACTGGGTGGCCGTGCTGCCCATGCTCGACTTCGCGGCGCTCGCCCTCTGCCACGACGCGATCGCCGACCAGGTGCCGTCGACCGCGTTCCTCCTCGTCTTCCCCGTGATCTGGCTGGCGTACGCGTTCGCCCTGCACGTGCTGTGGCTCGGCGCCCTCGGCACGGCATCCGTGCTGGCGCTGCCCTACCTCCGCGCCGGGACGGCGCCGGAGGGCACGACCGGCTGGTCGCACCTCGTCGTGCTGCCCGTCGTGATGCTGCTGGTGGCCGTGGCCGTGAACCTGCTCGCGCAGCAGCTGTTCCGCCAGCACGCGCGGCTGGAGGAGATGCAGCAGGAGCTGACGGGCACGCTCGTCGACCTGCAGGAGCGCAACTCGATCATCGACGGGGTGCTCGACGCCATCGACGACACGGTGATCGTGCTCGACGCCCACGGCCGCATCATGCTGCGCAACCGCGCGGCCGCCGACCTCATGGCGCTCGCCGACCCCGTCGACCCGGACGACCCGATCCTCGGCCGCCTCGTCTACGAGGAGGACCGCACCACGGTCGTCCCGCCGGATCGGCAGCCCGTGGCCCGCGCCCGCACCGGCGAGGAGGTGGCCCGCGAGGTGCTGTGGGTGGGCGACGGCGGCGCGCAGAAGGCCGTGCTCGTGTCGGTCTCCCCGCTCGTCGACGCCGCGGGGCGCACGTTCGGCACGGTCGTGGTCAGCACCGACGTCACGGCGCTCGCGCTCGCCGTCACCGAGCGCGAGGAGTTCGTGGCGAGCGTCTCGCACGAGCTGAAGACGCCGCTCACCTCGATCCTCGGCTACGTCGAGCTCATCGCCGACGACCTCGTGGAGGACGACCTCGACGACCGGATCACCGCCGCCCGCCTCGCGATCGTGGAGCGCAACGCGCAGCGCCTCCTCGGCCTCATCGGCGACCTCCTCACGGCCGCGCAGCACCGCCTGGCGGTCAACCGCAACCTGGTCGACGTGGGCGAGATCGTCGAGAACGCGCTCGACGTGATCCGGCCGCACGCCCATGCCAGCGGCGTCGAGCTCGTCGAGCCGGACTACGAGGAGCTGGTGGCGGAGGTCGACGCCGTGCGCATCGGCCAGGTGCTCGACAACCTGCTCAGCAACGCCGTCAAGTACACGCCCGAGGGCGGCACGGTCACCACCGAGGTCCACGTGGACGGCGACCACTTCCGCCTCTGCGTCTCCGACGACGGCGTGGGCATGTCGCCCGACGACACCGCGCAGCTGTTCACGCGCTTCTTCCGCACCAGCTCGGCCCGCGCCAGCACGGTCGCGGGCGTGGGGCTCGGCCTCAGCATCACCCGCTCGATCGTCGACGCGCACGACGGCACGATCGAGGTGGAGAGCGCGGTCGGCACCGGCACCACCATGCGCGTGCGGCTGCCGCTCCGCGTCGCGCCGGATGCCCGGCCCGCGACGCGCGCCTGACCCGCGGCCGACTCGCCGATGCCACGGCGGGGCCGACTTGAGCGGATCTTGTCAACAACTTGATCCGATCCCGCATGCTGCGGTGTCAGGCTCGGCCTGCGACGGGGTCGACCCGTCCGACACGAGCGATCGAAGGACCGGATGACCCCCCACGACCACCCCGCGAGCGGCACCCGAGCCGCCCGCACCGGGTGCCGTACCGGGTCTATGGATGCGCTGCCGGTACCCGACGGCAGCCTCCCCGGCCCTACGACCCTCGCCGGCGGCCGGGCGTGACCGCCCGTGCCGTCCCCGCCCCGCAGGTCCCCCCGCTCCTCGACGTCCGCGTCCTGGAGCAGCTGCTGGTCGAGCTGTCGGACGAGCCCGGCCCCGCCCGCCTGTCCGTCGTCCCCGCGACGGACGCCCCCGCTCCGCCGCCCGGTGCCCCCGCGCCGGGCGGCGTGACCCCGCCGCGCGGCCTCCCCGAGCCGCGCCGCGGGACGCCGTCGTCCGGATCCCCCCATCCGGACGACCGGCTCGCGCCCCGAGGTGCCCCCGCACCCGGGCGCGGCCAGGCGCCGACCGGATCCCCCCGTCCAGTCGGCGCCCCCTCCCCGTCGCCGTCCGCGTCCGGCTCCGGGCGCCCCCGCGCCCTCACGGACGGGCAGCACGCCTGCATCGACTTCCTGCGCTTCTTCGTCGACCTGTGGCCGAGCCGCTGGGAACGCTTGGACGCGGCGGTCCGCGCCGGCGACCGCGCGGCCGCGCTCGACGCCTGCCTGAGCGTGAAGAGCTCGGCGGCCATGGTCGGCGCGCTCCGCCTCAGCGGCATCGCGAGCCACCTCGAGGGGGCCATCCGCGCCGCCGACCAGGACGGCTCGCGCGCCCTCCTGTCCGACCTCCGCGAGGTCGGCGAGCGGAGCATGGACGCGATGCGCTCCTGGATCCGCGCGGAGGCCGGGGCGCCTCCCGACTAGACCCGTGCGCGCGGCCGGCCCCACGGCCGACGCGCACGCCCGACCGGCTCCCGCGACAGGCCGGTCGGATGGACGGAGCGGGATCCCACCCGAGGGGACCCCGATCCACGGCGCAGCTGCCGCGGGGCCTCCGGGCTCCGCGGCAGCCTCCCGCAGGTGCGCAGGTGCGCAGGTGCGCAGGTGCGCAGGTGCGCAGGTGCGCAGGTGCTCAGGTGCTCAGTCGCGCGGCGGCGCGAGCCGGTAGCCGACGCCGCGCACCGTCTGGATCCACCGCGCCTGGCGCGGGTCGTCGTGCAGCTTCCGACGCAGGTTCCCGAGGTGCACCTCGACCGCGCGCTCCTCCGGCTCGGTGGAGGACGCGACGGCGTACGAGCCGCTGCGGATGTCGCGCACGAGGTCGCCCTTGGTGCGCACCCGGCCGCCGCTCGCGAGGATCGACGCGAGCAGGTCGAACTCGGTGCGCGTGAGGTCGACGGGCTCGCCGTCGACCGTGACGTGGCGCGTGCCCTCGTCGAGCTCGAGGCCGTTGTGGCGGAGGACGTCGGCGTCGCGGTCGTCGTCGGCCGGCGCGGCCTCGGACGGCAGCGCGGGCGAGACGACGGTGGTGGTCGCGAAGGCGGCCGGCTGCACGGGCTCCTCGGCGTCGGCCGCGACGGGTGCCGGGGTGCCGGCGGCGGGCGTCGCGGGCGCGGTCTGCGCCTCGCCGCCGCGCGGTCGCCGCATCATCGCGGAGATGCGCGCGCGGAGCTCCCGCGGGCGGAACGGCTTCACGATGTAGTCGTCGGCGCCGGCCTCGAGGCCGAGCAGGGTGTCGACCTCCTCGCCCTGCGCCGTGAGCATGACGATGTAGGCGTCGCTCCCCAGGCGGATCCGGCGCGCGGCCTCGAAGCCGTCGAAGTCGGGCAGGCCCACGTCGAGCGTGATGACGTCGGGCGCGATCTCGGCGGCGAGCCGGACGCCCTCCGTCGCGGTCGCGGCGGAGTGCACCTCGAAGCCGCCCTGGCGCAGGACCACCTCGAGCAGCTGGCGGATGTCGCCGTCGTCCTCGATGACCAGAGCCACACGTCCGCTGTCCACTACCGCCCCCTCGCATGCCGCATGCGCGGCCGGTCCCCCGGTTCCGCGTCAGGCGCGCCGGACCTCCCACGCTAGCGGACCGCCGGGTCGCCGCCCCCGCCGCTCCGGGAGCGTGCCGCGGAACACCGGGATCAGGTGACGGGGGAGGATCCGGGCACCGCGACCAGCACGAGCACGGCGCCGAGGATGTAGGCCGCGAGCGACGCGCCCACCCCGATCAGCAGCACCAGCCAGGGCCGGGTGCGGCCGCGGATCATGCCGACGAGCGCGACGATCAGCGCGATCCCCGTGAGCACCAGCGGACCGGCGACGGCGATCCCGTAGCCGATGGTGAAGAGCGAGTCGCGGCAGACGTAGGCGTCCACGTCGCAGCTGTCGGTGACGAAGATGAGGCCGAGGCCGAAGGCCGCGACGGCGCCGCCGACGACCGCGGCGACGAGCATGCCTACCAGCGTGGTGACGAGGATCCGGCGGTCGACCCGGCGGACCCAGCGCGGCACCCAGGCGGGGCCCGGGGGATCCTCCGGGCGGTCGTCGGCGCGGTCGCGGTCCCGGGTGCGGGCGGCGCGCGGGCGGCGGGGTGCGGCTGCCGGCGCGGCGGCGGAGCGGCGTCCGCGGGCGGCGCGGCGTCCGCGCTCGGGGGTCGCGTCGTCGTCGGGGGTCACGCCACGAGACTACGGGGCACGTGCCGCGGGACCGGAATCGGCGGGAGCGCCGGACGTCTCGCGGACGGACGGCGGATCAGAAGATCATCGGCCGGTCGTCGTCGAGCTCGGTCTCCACGTCGAGGTCCACGGCCACCGGCACGTGGTCGCTCGGGCCGTCGCCCTTGCGCTCGTCGCGGTGGATCCGCGGGGCGTCCACCAGCTCGGCGAACCGGGCGCTGCCGAGGATGAAGTCGATGCGCATGCCCTCGTCGCGGGGGAACCGCAGCTGCTGGTAGTCCCAGTACGTGTACCCGTCGGGGATCGAGGGCCGGACGACGTCGGCGAGGCCCGCGTCGAGGAACGCGGCGAAGGCGGCGCGCTCGGGCTCGGACGTGTGCGTCTTGCCCTCGAACAGGCGCGGATCCCACACGTCGGTGTCGAGCGGCGCCACGTTCCAATCGCCCATGAGCGCGAGCGGGGTCTCCGGATCCGCCGCGAGCCAGGCCCGCGTGTCGGCCGCGAGGGCCTCGAGCCACTCGAGCTTGTAGGCGTAGTGCGGGTCATCCAGCGCGCGGCCGTTGGGCACGTACAGGCTCCAGAGGCGGATGCCCGCGACCGTCGCGCCCATGGCGCGCGCCTCGAGCGGCGGCTGGCCGGACGCGTCGGGCTTGCCGAAGCGGGGCATCCCCTCGAACGTCGTGACGACGTCCTCGAGCGGCAGGCGGCTCGCGATCGCGACGCCGTTCCACTGGCTGAGGCCGTGCACGGCGACCTCGTACCCGGCCTCCTCGAACGCCTGCATCGGGAACTGCTCGGGCTTGCACTTGATCTCCTGCATGGCCAGCACGTCGACGTCCTCGCGCACGAGCCAGTCGACGACGCGGCCCACGCGGGTGCGGATGGAGTTGACGTTCCAGGTGGCGACGCGCATGCCCCCACGGTACCGGGAGCGCGCGGGGGCCTCAGCCGATGCTGCCGACGCGGACCGTGACGGAGGCGAGCGCGGCGGCCTCGGCGCCGACCGCGTCGGACAGCCGGGCGCGGATCGCGTCCACGGCGGCGCGCGCGGTGTCGCTCGCGCGGCTCGACGCGTCCACCGCGATGGACGCCTGCACGACGACGGCGCCCTCGCCGGTCTCGACCGCGACGAGCTGGTCGAGCCGCTCGGATCCGCCGGACACCACGCCCTCGACCACCTGCTGCGCGACGAGCAGCACGGGGGAGCGCGGCGCGTAGACGTCGGCCACGCCCGCGACGGCGCGGAGGGCGGCGGTCAGGTCGCGCGAGAGGTCGCCGGGCGCGGGGAGCGGGGCGGGCACCGGGGCGGGCGCCGTCGCCGACGCGTCATCGTCGAGGGTCATCGCCGGCCTCCTCCTGCACGGGACGCGCCTGCACGTCCACCACGGTCACGTCGATCGCCTCGACGCGCAGCTCGGTGTGGCGCAGCAGGGCCGCGTGGACCCGCTCGCGCACGCGCTGCGCGAGCTCGGGCAGCGGATCCCCCCACACGACGCTCATGGTGAGCGCCACCCGCACGGGCTCGCCGGCGCGGGTCACGTCGCCGTCGAGCGTGCAGCGGCCGACGAGCACGCCGGGCACCTCGTCGCCCGCCTGCCGCACGAGCGTGCGCACGGCGCCCTCGGTGAGCGCGAGGCGGACGGCCGGATCCGGGTGGGAGAGCGGGATGTCGCGCCCGGCGCGCGACTCGCGGCTGATGTGGGAGAGCACGCCGCGGAAGAAGTCGTCGCCCGGCGCCTCCTGCTCCTCCGCCTCGACCTGCACGAGCTCGCGGCCGAGGTCGCGCATGCGCTCGAGGGCGCGGAGGGCGTTGCGGGTCTCGGGGTCGTCCTCGTAGGCCGCGATGCGCGGCGTGCGCCCGCGGTCGAGGTAGTCGGCGAGGGCGGCCATGTCGAGGGGCGCGCCGTCGGCGTCGAGGGCGGGTCCCTCGTCCGGTCCCGTGCCGCTCATCGCCACGCCTCCATGCTCGTCATCACCGTGGTGCGCGCCCGGGACAGCCGGCCGCGGATGGTCGAGGGCGTCGCGCCCAGCCTCTCGGCGATCTCCTCGTAGGAGAAGCCTCCCACCTCGCGCAGCATCCACACCTCGCGCTGCTCGCGCGGCAGGGCGTCGAGGACGACGGCGAGCGCGCGCATCTGCGACGACGTCTCGGCGTCGCGCTCGGGGGACGTGAGGCGGTCGGCGATCTCGTGGTCGTCGATGTCGTCGACGGGGCGGCGGGCGCGGATCCGGTCGATGGACTTCCGGCTCACGATCTGCAGCAGCCAGCTCTTCACCCGGTCCGGCTTCTCGAGGGTGGGCAGCCGGTCCCACGCGGTGATGAGCGCCTCCTGCACGGCGTCGTCGGCGTCGGCGCGGGATCCGGTGAGCCGGATCGCGAACGCCCGCATGTAGGAGGCGTGCCGGCGGACGAGCACCTCGAACGCCCGGGCGTCCCCGTCGGCGGCGCGCTCGGCGAGGATCCCGTCGCCGGCGTCCTGCAGGGAGGAGGAGAGGGCCATGCCGTACCTCCGTGTGCGCTGTGAGACGAGGTGGATCCGTGACGGACACCGCCGTCCACCCGTCCCCTCCATGAGTACCACAGCAGACGCCCGGCCGACGGGCACCCACGAGGAGGAACCGCATGAGCGACCAGAGCACCCCCACCCCCGCCGACGTCACCCGCGTCGCGCCCGCATCCACCGGCGTCACCGGCGGCGTCCTCGCCGACGGCGACACCACGGTCACCGACGGCGTCATCGCCAAGGTCGCGGGCCTCGCCGTCCGCGACATCCCGGGCGTGCACTCGCTCGGCGGCGGCGCGGCCCGCGTCATCGGCCAGCTGCGCGACCGCATCGGCCAGACCGACCTCACGCAGGGCATCGCCGTCGACGCGCAGGAGGAGGGCGTCTCCTTCCAGGTGACCCTCGTCGCCGAGTACGGCGTGCCGCTCCAGGACGTGGCCGCCGACGTGCGCGCCGCCATCTCCGACGCCGTGACCGAGCTCGTCGGCCGCACGGTGACGCGCGTCGACGTGACGGTCGCCGACATCGTCATGCCCGGCGAGGGATCCGACGACGACGCGGCCGCCGAGGCGCCCGCGGTCTGATCCGCCCCGCCGCACCCGCACGACCCGACGGGCCGCCGATCCTCGCGATCGGCGGCCCGTCGCCGTGACCGCGCCCCTGCCGGGTCCTCGCACCTCGCGGGCGTACCGTCGGGGGATGACCGACGAGACAGCAGCCGCACCCGCCTCCGACGCGCCGCCCCGTGTCGCGCTGCTCGGCACCGGCGTCATGGGCTCCGGCATGAGCCGCTCGATCCTCCGCGCGGGCCTGCCGCTCACCGTCTGGAACCGCAGCGCCGAGAAGGCCGCGCCCCTCGCCGACGACGGCGCGACGGTCGCCGACGGCGCGGCCGACGCCGTGCGCGACGCCGACGTCGTGGTCGTGATGCTGTTCGACGCGGACGCCGTCCTCGAGGTCCTCGCCGAGGTCGCGCCCGCCGTCCGCCCCGACGCCGTCGTCCTCCAGTCCTCCACCGTCGGCGTCGAGGGCACCCGCCGGATCGCCGCGCTCGCCGCCGAGCACGGCCTCCGCCTCGTGGACGCCCCCGTCCTCGGCACGCGCGGCCCCGCCGAGCAGGGCCTCCTCGTGCACCTCGTCTCCGGATCCGAGGCCGACCTCGCCGCCGCCCGCCCGGTCCTCGAGGCGACCGGCTCGCGCACCGTGGTCGCGGGCTCGACCGCGGGTCCCGGATCCGCCCTCAAGCTCGCCTGCAACGCGTGGATCGCGTCCATCACCGCCGCGACCGGCCAGTCGCTCGGCCTCGCGCAGCTGCTCGGCGTCGAGCCGCGCCTCTTCCTCGACGCGATCGCGGGCGGCGCGGCCGACACCCCGTACGCGCACCTCAAGGGCGGCGCGATGCTCGCCGGCGAGCTCGCGCCCTCGTTCGCGCTCGACGGCCTGCTGAAGGACGTGACGCTCATGCTCGCCGCGCTCGACGGCGCCGACGCGCACGACTTCGACACCGCGATGCTCGAGGCGCTCCGCGAGACGTACGCGGAGGCGTCCGCGGCCGGTCACGGCGGCGACGACGTGGCCGCGGTCGGCACCGTGTTCGGCCTGCCCGCCGGATCCGACGCCTGATCCGCGTGGCGTCCCGCCCGCCCGTCGCACCGGTCGGCGCGGGCCCCCGCCCGTAGGATCGGCTGCGTGACGACCTCCGACGCGCGCCAGCAGCTCATCGACCACATCAAGCGGGACGCCGTCTTCCACGGCGACTTCACGCTGACGAGCGGCAAGAAGGCCAGCTACTACGTCGACCTCCGCCGAGTGAGCCTCGACCACCGCGTCGCGCCGCTCATCGGCCAGGTCATGCTCGACCTCATCGCCGACGTGCCCGACGTCGCCGCGGTCGGCGGGCTCACGATGGGCGCGGATCCCATCGCCGCCGCGATCCTGCACCAGGGCGCCGCGGTCGGCCGCGGCTACGACGCCTTCGTCGTCCGCAAGGAGCCCAAGGACCACGGCCGCGGCCGCCAGGTCGAGGGGCCCGACCTCCAGGGCAAGCGCGTCATCGTCGTCGAGGACACCTCCACCACCGGCGGATCCCCGCTGAAGGCCATCGAGGCGCTCGAGAAGGTGGGCGCGGAGATCGCCGCGGTCGCCGTGGTCGTCGACCGCTCGACCGACGCCCGCGAGGTGATCGAGGCCGCGGGCCACCGCTACCTGTACGCGATCGGCCTCGAGGACCTGGGGCTCGCGTAGTGAGCGGGCAGGCGCCCGGCGGCGGATCCGGATCCGGTCGCGACGACGACGACCCGTTCGCGGTCCGACCCGCGACCGACGCCGACCGCGAGCGCCCCTTCCAGCCGCTCGCGCCCATCGGCTGGGGCCGCGCCGCGGATCGCGAGGTCGTGCCCGCCGACGGCGAGCCGGCCGCGCCCGAGGACGAGGGCGTGGATCCCGCACCCGCCGACCCGACGCCCGCCCCCGGCGGCGACATCCTGGCGGGGATCGTCCCGCTCGACCCGACCGAGGACCAGGACCGCGTGGCCCCGCTCGACCAGGCGGATCCCGACGCGGAGGCCGGTGACGCGGACGCCGCGGACGCCCCGGCGCCCGAGCCCGAGATCGCGGCGGCGCCGGTGGACGCGGGCGACGTGGAGTTCGCCGACGAGCCCGACCCCGGCCACGTGCCGGCGCCCGCGTACGACGCGCCCGGCGAGGCGACCGGCGAGGTGCTGACGGGCGAGGTCGAGGCCGACCCCGAGCCCGTGGACGACGCGACCGCCGAGCTGGTGCTCGAGCCCGCCGACGGCGTGGACGACGACGTGCGCCTGCCGGACGCGGACGCCGACGGACCCGTGGTCGACGCCGAGCTCGTCGAGGAGCCGGCCGAGGAGGTCGCGCCCGAGGTCCCCGCCGTGGACGAGGTGCAGCTGACGCCCCTGCACGACGACGAGCTGGACGAGGACGCGGGGGTCGTGGACGATCTCGTCGCGCCGGCCGACGCTCCCGAATCCGACGCCCCCGCCGAGCTGGAGATGCCGGCGGAGGACGAGGCGGTGCCCGACGACGTCGACGCCGCCGACGGCTCCGACGACTCCCGCGCCGAGGTCGACGGCGATGCGGACGAGGACGCCGCTGCCGCGCCGCTCGCCCCTGCCGCGGCGGCCGCGCGTGCGGCGGCCATGGCGTGGGCTGCGGGATCCGCGTCGGTCGCCGCTGCTCCCGCCGCCGTGCCTGCGCCTGCCGCTCCGCCTGCGCCCTCGCCCGACGAGACGCGGGACGCGGACGAGCCCGCGGACCGGTCCGCCGAGATCGACGAGCCGTCGGCCGCGCCCGAGACCGCGGTCCTGTCGACGACGGCGCCCGAGCCCGCCACGGATCCCGAGACCGCGCCGGCCACCGTCCCGGCGCGGGCCGAGGAGCCCGAGGCCGACGACGCGGCCGGATCCACGCCGGATGCCGCGCACGCCGACGAGCCGGTCGACGCCATCGACCTGCTCTTCGGCGACGTCGCGGACGACCGGACCCCCGACTCCGGGCGTCCCGACGACGACGCACCCGACGACGACCGCACGCGCGTCCTCCCGGCAGCGACCGCGACCGCCGCCGCAGCAGGGGCTGCTGCCGCCGCATCCGCCGCGCCGTCCCCCGACCGCGACGCTCCTACGGCGGCCGTCCCCGCCGCCGGGCGCCCGGATCCGGCCGCACGCCCGGCCCCGGTCCCGCCGCCGTACGCGGCCCCGCCGGCGCCCCGTCCGCCCGCGCCCGTCCTCGACTCCCCGAGCGCTCCCGCCGCCGTCCCCGCCCCGCCGCGCGGACCCCGCGACCCCCGAGGCCCGCGACGCACCGGCCTCTGGGTCGGCGGCGCGATCCTCCTCGTGCTCCTGCTCGTCGGCCTCTTCTACCTGGGCCAGCGCCTGGGATCCTCCGCCGCACCGGATGCCGCGCCCGTCGCGACCGCGACCCCCGAGGCCAGTCCGACCCCGTCGCCCACCCCGACGGATCCCGTGCAGGGCCCGGCCGCTGCCGGCACGCAGGCGTGGGACGCGCTGCTCGGCGGCGAGTGCATCGACCCGTACACGTCGCCGTGGGAGGAGGAGTTCGCGGTCGTCGACTGCGGCACCGAGCACCACGCGCAGATGGTCGCGCGCGTCGCGCTGCCCCAGACGGGCGACGAGTTCCCCGGCGAGGACGCCGTGCGCGACTCCGCCGACGAGCTCTGCATCGCCGACACGGTGATCGACTACGGGGCCGCCCGCGCCTACGACGACGTGCAGTACCAGTCCGCGTACCCCATCACCCAGGAGGAGTGGACCGCGGGCGACCGCGACGCCTACTGCTTCGTCTCGCGCGCCGGCGGCGGCACCTTCACGGGCAGCATCGGCGTCCCGCAGCCGCCCGTCGTCCCCTAGCGCGCCCGCGACCCGGCGGCCCGACGGATCCGCGCGGCTGGGGATCCCACCCGCGCCGCGTGCCGCACCCGCCCTACCCTCGGGGATCCCGCGCGCGCCGACCGCCGTGCCGCGGAGCGACGAGCGGGGGAACGGATGACATCACCCGTGCGCCCCGGCAGCCGCGCGTTCCTCCTCCTCTGGGGCGCGCAGGCCGTCTCGTCCCTCGGCGCGAGCGCCGCGTCGTTCGCGCTCACGCTGCAGGTGTACGGCGAGACCGGGAGCGCCCTGGCCCTCTCCGCCCTCACCGTCGTCGCGACGGTCGCGTCCGTCTACTGCGCGCCGATCACCGGCTGGGTCGCCGACCGGATCGGCCACCGCCGCGCGGCCCTCGCGAGCAACGGCGTGCTCGCGGTCGCCTCCCTCGCCATGGCCGCAGTCTCCGCGGCGGGCCCTGGCCGCCTGCTCGTGGTCGTCTACCCGTTGACGCTCGTCTCGGCCCTGGCGTCGTCGACCCTCGCGCTCACCCTCACGGCGAGCGTCCGGCGGATGCGCGCCGAGGCCGACCTCACGCGGATCAACGGCGTCACGTCCCTGCTGCAGGACGGGCCGGTCCTCCTCGCCCCCGTCCTCGGCGCGGCGCTCTCCACCGCGGTCGCGCCGTCGGCCGTGTTCCTGGTCGACGCCATCACCTCGCTGGGCTGCGTCGCCGCGCTGCTCGTCGTCCGCTGGGACGCCCCGCCCGACCGCCGCGTCGCGAACCCGTTCCGGGGTGCACGCGACGGCATCGCGTGGATCCTGCGACACCCGGGCCTCCGCCGCCTCCAGCTCGGCTTCGGCGCCCTCAACCTCGCCAACGGGATCGGCGCGTCGGCCACGACCGCCTACGTGCTGCTCCTCGGGGCGGGCGGTGTCGGCTCCGGCGCGAGCCTCGCCGCGTTCAGCATCGCCGGATCCGCCGGGCTCCTCGCGGGCGCCGCCCTCGTCGCCGCGCGGGGCGACCGCATCCCGCGCCTCGCGGCCATCGCGGGCGCGGCCGTCGTGCTCGGCCTCGTGGGCCGCGTCGCGCTCGCGACGACCGCGCTCCTCGCCGTCTGGATCGCCGCGGCCGTCGTCCGCAACGTGGCGCTCCAGGTGCAGGGTGCGCCGCTGACGGCGGTCTGGCAGGAGCGCACGCCGCCCGAGCGCCAGGGCGCGATCCTCGGCGCGAAGAAGCTGCTCGGCCAGGGCCTCTACCCGCCCGCGGTGCTCCTCGGCGGCGCGCTCACGGCGACCCTGCATCCGCTCGGCCAGGAGACCGCGCTGCGCGTCGTGGTCATCGCGGGCGGGCTGGGCGAGGCGCTCGTCGGCGTCGCGATGCTGCGCTCGCGCGGGATCCGCGCCCTGCTCGCCCCGCCGGCCCGCGACCCGGCCCTCCGCTGATCAGAGCTCGGACTCGACCGGCTCCGGATCCAGCAGCTCGGTGACGCCCGACAGCACCTCGTCGGGGCGGAACGGGTAGCGCTCGATCTCGGCGCGGTCGCTGATACCCGTGAGCACGAGCACGGTGTGCAGGCCCGCCTCGATGCCCGCGATGATGTCGGTGTCCATGCGGTCGCCGATCATCCCGGTGCTCTCGGAGTGGGCGCCGATCTTGTTGAGCGCGGAGCGGAACATCATCGGGTTGGGCTTGCCGACGATGTACGGCTCCTTGCCCGTGGCCTTCGAGATGAGCGCGAGCACCGCGCCCGTCGCGGGCAGCACGCCCTCGGCGCTCGGGCCCGTCGCGTCGGGGTTCGTCGCGATGTAGCGCGCGCCGCCGTTGATGAGGCGGATGGCCCGCGTGATCGCCTCGAACGAGTAGTTGCGCGTCTCGCCGATGACCACGAAGTCGGGCTTCGTGTCGGTCATGATGAAGCCCGCCTCGTGCAGCGCGGTGGTGAGGCCGGCCTCGCCGATGACGAACGCGGATCCGCCGGGCATCTGCTGCTCGAGGAACGCCGCGGTCGCGAGCGCGGAGGTCCAGATCGACTCCTCGGGCACGTGCAGGCCGGACGCGCGGAGCCGGGCGGAGAGGTCGCGCGGCGTGAAGATGCTGTTGTTGGTGAGCACGAGGAAGGGCTTGCCCTGGTCCTGCCACTGCTGGATGAGGGCCGCCGCACCGGGCAGGGCCTGGTTCTCGTGCACCAGCACGCCGTCCATGTCGGTGAGCCAGCAGTCCATCTCGTCGCGCGTCGCCATGGGGTTCCCTCTCGTCGTGGGACGAGGCTACCGCCGGGGGATGCGCGGGAGCAGGGCCCGCGGGGCGGCGTCACCGGATGTCCGCCCGCCGTCCGCCGCGGTGTCGGCCGAGCGCCGTAGGGTCGGCGCATGCACGCACTGCCTCCCGGATCCCTGCGCCTCGTCCACCTCAGCGACACCCACCTCCTCCGCGACGGCGGCCTGCACCAGGGCGTCGTCGACACGGGCGCCGCCCTCGACCGCGTCCTCGCCGAGGCCGACCGCGTGCCCGATGTGCGGCTCCTCGTCGGCTCGGGCGACCTCTCGGAGGACGGCACGCCGGAGTCGTACGCGCTCCTGCGCGAGCGGCTGGATCCGTGGGCCGCCCGTCGCGGCGCCGCCGTCGTGCTCGCCCCCGGCAACCACGACGTGCGCTCGGGCTTCCGGCTCGTGCTCGGCGACGGGCACGGCGGCCCCGGCACGGACGACGGCCGGGATCCCGCGGCGGTGCCGCCCATCGACGGCGTGACCATCGTGGACGGCTGGCGCGTCGTCACGCTCGACACCTCCGTGCCCGGCAAGGGCTACGGCGCGCTCCGCGAGCAGCAGCTCGACGCGCTCCGCGAGCTGCTCGCGACCCCGTCCGAGCGCGGCACCGTGCTCGTGCTGCACCACCCGCCGGTGCCCGCGCCCACGACGCTGCACGAGTCGCTCGCACTGCAGGGTCCGGAGCGGCTGGCGGAGGTCGTGCGCGGCAGCGACGTGCGGGTGATCCTCTCGGGCCACTACCACCACCACATCGTGGGGTCGCTGGCGGGCGTGCCCGTGCTGGTCGCGCCGGGCGTCGCGAACGAGACGGACGTCGCGGCGACGCCGGGCACGGAGCGCATCGTGCGCGGATCCGGGTTCCTCGTGGTCGACGTCGACCCGATCGGCGGCGTGGTCTCGGTCGTGGTGCGCGCGCACGCTCCCCACGACGGCGAGGAGGTCGCGGTGCTCGACGCGGGGATAGTGGACCGGATCATCGCGGAGGCGGGCGCTCCCGCGCTGCCGTGACCACGGGTCGCGCGGCCGCGACGGCCCCGACGGCCCGGACATGAGGAGAGGCGGCGACCCGGGGGTCGCCGCCTCTCCTCGTGCTGCGCGGACCTACTTGAAGACGTCCTTGACGTTCTCGCCGGCCTTCTTGGCGGACGCGGCGGTCTGGTCCTTCTGGCCCTCGGCCTTGAGGTCCTGGTCGCCCTTGTGGTCGCCGAGCGCCTCCTTGGCCTTGCCCGCGATGTCCTGGGCGGCGTTCTTGATCTTGTCGTCGAGACCCATGGTCTCCTCCTCACCGGGGCCGCCGGGTGCGGCCCTCGATCGGACTGTAGGACGGACGGCTCCTGGGTGCCTGGCAGACGCGGGGTGCGTGTCCTCTGAGCGAAGCGCCGCATCGTGCACCGTCGGCCGGGGACGTGCAAGGGCCTTCCGCGCGGCCCCGTGCCGCCCCTAGGCTCCCTGACCGTGATCCTCTTCGGGCTGCTCCCCCTCCTCGTCGCCGTGTGCGCGCTCGTCGACCTCATCACCCGACCGGACGACCAGGTGAAGCACCTGCCGAAGCTCGTCTGGATCCTGCTCATCGTCTTCCTGCCGCTCATCGGCAGCATCGTGTGGTTCTGCGTCGGCCACGACTGGGACGCGCGGCGCGAGCCCGTCGGCCCGCCGGACCGGAGCGCCGCCTACGAGCGCGCGGCCGTGGCGGTCGACCAGCGGGTCCGGAGCACGGAGCAGCAGATCGCCGACCTCGAGGAGGAGGAGCGGCACTACGCGCGGATCGCGCGGATGCGGCAGCTCCAGGCCGAGCAGGCGGTGCAGGCCGCGCGCGCCGCGGGTCCGGCGCGTCCGTCGCGCGCCATCGAGCCCGGATCCCCGCGCGAGCGATAGCCCCTCCCCAGGCCGGCCGCCGTCGTCGACTCCCCGGCGGGGCCGCCCTGGGCGGGCGGGGTCGGGGGCGGATGGGAGCATGGCCCCATGCCCGACACCGCCGCTCCGCCCTCCTCCGCCGCGCCCGCCGACCTCCGGTCCGCCGCCCGCGAGCACCTCTCCCGGCTGGTGGGCGTCGCGGGCGCCGACTTCCACGACGGGCAGTTCGAGGCCATCGAGGCGCTCGTCCAGGACCGCTCGCGCGCCCTCGTCGTGCAGCGCACCGGATGGGGCAAGTCGGCCGTCTACTTCGTCGCCACCCTGCTCCTCCGCCAGCAGGGCCTCGGGCCCACGCTCCTCGTCTCGCCGCTGCTCGCCCTCATGCGCGACCAGGTCGCCGCCGCCCGTCGCGCCGGGGTCCGCGCCGTCGCCATGAACTCCAGCAACGCCCACGAGTGGGACGACCTCCTGCGCGCGCTCGACGCCGATGAGGTCGACCTCCTGCTCGTCTCGCCCGAGCGCCTCAACAACCCGCGCTTCCGCGACGAGCAGCTGCCCGCGCTCCGGGCCCGGCTCGGCCTCCTCGTGGTCGACGAGGCGCACTGCATCTCCGACTGGGGCCACGACTTCCGGCCCGACTACCGGCGCCTGCGCGACCTCATCTCCTCCGTCGACGAGCGCGTGCCCGTGCTCGCCACCACCGCCACCGCGAACTCGCGCGTGGTCGCCGACGTGGAGGAGCAGCTGAGCGTCGGATCCACCGGGGGCGGGGGCGTCGAGACCGACCGCGTGCCCGTGGTCACCATCCGCGGGCCGCTCGCCCGACGGTCGCTGCGGCTCGGCGTGCTCCGGCTCGAGAACAGCCGCGACCGGCTCGGCTGGCTCCTCAGCCACCTCGACGAGCTGCCCGGCAGCGGCATCATCTACGCGCTCACCGTCTCCGCCGCGCAGGACACCGCGCGGCTGCTGCGCGACGCCGGCCACGCGGTGAAGGCGTACACGGGCCGCGACGACCCGGCCGACCGCGAGCAGGCCGAGGGCGAGCTGCAGCGCAACGAGGTCAAGGCCCTCGTCGCCACCAGCGCGCTCGGCATGGGCTTCGACAAGCCCGACCTCGGGTTCGTGGTGCACCTCGGGGCGCCGTCGTCGCCCGTCTCCTACTACCAGCAGGTCGGGCGTGCGGGCCGCGGGTCCGCCGACGCGGACGTGCTGCTCCTGCCCGGCCGCGAGGATCCGGACATCTGGCAGTACTTCGCCACGGCGTCCATGCCCGACGAGCAGCAGGCGGCGTCCGTCATCCAGGCGCTCGGCGAGAGCGACCGGCCGCTGTCGGTGCCGGCGCTCGAGTCGCGGGTCAGCCTCTCGCGCAGCCGGCTCGACCTCCTGCTCAAGGTGCTCGACGTCGACGGCGCCGTCCGGCGCGACACCTCGGGCTGGTCGGCCACGGGCGTCCCGTGGGTCTACGATCGGGCCCGCTACGAGCAGGTCGCCGCGGCGCGCGTGCGCGAGCAGCAGGCGATGCTCGACTACGAGACCACGCTCGGCTGCCGGATGGAGTTCCTCCAGCGCCAGCTCGACGACGACACCGCGGCGCCCTGCGGGCGCTGCGACCGGTGCGCGGGCGCGTGGTACCCGGCGTCGCTGGACCAGCAGGCGTCGGCCACCGCGTCCCAGGCGCTCGACAAGGTCGGGCTGCCCGTCGAGCCGCGGCTGCGCTGGCCCACGGGCGCGTCGAGCGTCGGCGTGCCGCTGAGCGGCGCCATCGCGGCGGGCGAGCAGGTCGACGAGGGCCGAGCGCTCGCGCGCCTCACCGACCTCGGCTGGGGCGGGCGGCTCCGCACGGTCTTCGCGGCCGGCGCCGAGGACGCGCCGGTGGACGACGCGCTCGTCGCCGCCTGCGTCCGCGTGCTCGCCGAGTGGGGCTGGGCCGAGCGGCCGCGCGCGGTCGTGCACGTGCCCTCGGCGAGCCGGCCGCAGCTGGTCGGCAGCCTCGCCCAGCGCATCGCCGAGGTGGGGCGGCTGCCGTTCCTCGGGTCGCTCGACCTGGTGGATCCGGGGGCGCCCGGCGCCGCGCGCGGCAACAGCGTCTACCGCCTCGGGCGCGTGCACCCGCGGTTCCAGGTACCGGCGCACCTCGCGGACGACCTCGCGGCGGATCCGCGTCCGGTGCTCCTCGTGGACGACCTGGTCGACACCCGGTGGACCCTCACGGTCGCGGGCCGCCTGCTGCGCAAGGCGGGCGCCACCCGCGTGCTGCCGTTCGCGCTGGCGCAGCAGGGATAGCGGGGCGGGTGCGGGTCAGCCGGCGGGCGGGGGAGCGGGCTTCGGCTTCGCGACGGGCTTGGGCTTCGGGGCTGGCTTCGGCTTCGCGACGGCCTTCGCCTTCGCCTTCGCCTTCGCCTTCGCGGGGGCCTTGGCCGTCGGCCCTGTCGGATCCGCGTCCGCCGACGCGAAGACCGTGCCGCCGCCCGCGAGCCGCGCCCGCATCACCTCGAGGGCCTGCGGGTTCTCGTCCACCAGCACGAAGCGGCGGCCGAGCTCGCGCGCGGCGGCGCCCGTGGTGCCGGATCCGGCGAAGAAGTCGAGCACCCAGTCGCCCGGCCGGCTCGACGCCTGCACGATGCGGCGCAGCACACCGAGCGGCTTCTGGGTCGCGTAGCCGGTCTTCTCGCGGCCGGTGGGGGAGACGATCGTGTGCCACCAGACGTCCGTCGGCAGCTTGCCGCGCTCGCGCTTCTCCGGGGTCACGAGGCCGGGCGCCATGTAGGGCTCGCGGTCGACGCCCTCGGAGTCGAAGCGGTAGCGGAGCGGGTCCTTCACGTAGACGAGGATCGTGTCGTGCTTCGCCGGCCAGCGCCGGCGGGACTTCGCGCCGTAGTCGTACGCCCACACGATCTCGTTGAGGAACGACCGGCGGCCGAACAGCGCGTCGAGCACGACCTTCGCGTAGTGCACCTCGCGGTAGTCGAGGTGCAGGTAGAGGGTGCCGGTGGGATCCAGCAGGCGCCACGCCTCGATGAGGCGCGGCTCGAGGAAGTCCCAGTAGTCGGCGAACGAGTCGTCGAAGCCGTAGAGCATCCCCTTCACGGAGTCGTAGCTGCGGCCGTGGAACCCGAGGCGCGCACCGGGCGGACGGACCGGTTCGGGGGTGGCGGTGCCCGCGGGGGCGAGGGCGGGCGCGGGCGCGGGCGGGTCGTCGGTGACGGCCGCGGCGTCGGCCCCCGCACCGGGCTCGGCGGCATCGGGAGCGGCGGCCGGGTCGGCGGGCGCGGCCTCGGACGCGGGTTCCGGTTCCGCATCCAGCGTGCGCGTCACCGTGAGGTTCTGCCGCTCCTGCGTGCGGCCGGTGTTGAACGGCGGATCCAGGTAGATGAGCTGGAAGGCGCCGTCCGGGAGGGCGCGCACCGCCTCGAGGTTCTCCGCGTGGATCACGAGGTCGGGACCGTCGGGGGTCCACGCGGGCAGGGGCACGCCCCGAGGTTAATGGACCCGCCGGGCGGGCGAGGGCCGCCGCCGGGCGCGGACCCCGCGGGGATCCGGCCGCCCGCGGGCCCCCACTTCGGGGCGCTTCGTCCGCATCGCTGTCGTCCGGGCCGTCCCCTGCACTAGGAACGAGGCATGAGCGATGAGCGCGACCCCGGCACGGATCCCGACGAGCCGCGACGCGTCAGCCCCTACGGTCCGGCGGACGCCGACGCGGGGACGAGCGAGGACGCCGTCGGCGTCGCCGACGCGGCGACGGCCGGTGACGCCCAGGGTGCTCCGGACGCTCCGCCCCTGCCGCCGGCAGGGTACGACGCAGCCGGTCCCGACGGACAGGGCGCGGCCGGCCCGGCCGCCGCGCACGCCGCTCCGGCCGCGGCCGCGGCCGCCGCCGCGTACGCCGCGCCCGGCGGCTACGCGCCGCCAGCTCCCGGCGCCTACGCGCCGCCAGCTCCCGGCGCCTACGCGCCGCCAGCTCCCGGCGCCTACGCACCGCCCGCTCCCGGCGGCTACGCCGCTCCCGCCGACGCGCCGCCCGTCGGCTCGGGCGGGCCTTCCCGCCCCCGCGGCGGCAAGGGCCTCGCGATCGCCGCTCTCGTCGTCGGCATCGTCGGGTTCCTCGGCTCCTTCATCCCGTTCCTGAACTACGTGACGGCCGTGCCCGCGCTGGTCGCCGTGGTGCTCGGGATCATCTCGCTCGCGCGGCGCATGGACGGCAAGCCGCTGGCGCTCACGGGCCTCATCCTCGGCGCGGTCGGCTTCGTGCTCAGCATCGTGCTCGCGATCGTCTACACGTTCGCGTTCGTGGCGTCGCTGTCCGAGGCCGTCGAGTCCTCCGGCGTCGACTCCGGATTCGCGAGCCCCGAGCCGGCCCCCGGCGAGGACGACGACGCGGCCGCGCTTCCGGGCACGAGCCCCGACGATCCGCTGCCGATCGGCACCCCCGTCACGGGCGACGGGATCGACGGACCCGAGTGGCAGGTCACGCTCGGCCAGCCGATCCTCGACGCGACGGCGGCGGTGCTCGCCGCGGATCCGACCAACCAGGCGCCCGCCGAGGGCATGCAGTACGCGGTCGTGCCGGTCACCGTGACGTACCTCGGCGCGACCGAGGGCGATCCGCTGTCCGAGCTCGCGCTCGGGTTCCTGGCCGCCGACGGATCCCAGTACGCGGCCGCCGACAGCTTCGCGATCGCCCCGGCGCCGGCGTTCACCGACAACGAGGAGCTGCTGGAGTCGCAGGGCACCGCGACCGGGAACGTCGTCATCGAGATCCCGATCGAGGGTGCCGCGGACGGCCTCTGGGCGACCGCGCCGGGCACCCTCGCGGAAGCGTACTACTTCCGAGCCGGCTAGCCGGATGCCGTCGGCGCCCGCCGACCGGGCCGCCATGCCGGGCGGAACGTAGGCTGCGGAGGTGACACCCGACGCGCCCGCCGCATCCTCCCCGATCCCGTCCGCCGCCGACCTCGACGCCCGCGACCCGCTCGCGCGGTTCCGCGAGCTCTTCGTGCAGGCCGACGACGTGGTCGCCTACCTCGACGGCAACTCGCTCGGGCGGCCGACCGTCGCGAGCGTCGACCGCATCGCCGACTTCGTGCGTGATCAGTGGGGCGGCCGCCTCATCCGCGGCTGGGACGAGGACTGGCTCGAGATGCCGACGCGCATCGGCGACGACCTCGGCCGCGTCGTCTACGGGGCCGCGGCCGGCCAGACGTTCGTCGGCGACTCGACCACGGTGATCCTCTACAAGCTCGTGCGCGCCGCCGTCCGCGCGCGCCCCGGCCGCGACGAGCTCGTGATCGACACCGACAACTTCCCGACCGACCGCTTCGTGCTCGAGGGCGTCGCGGAGGAGTGCGGCATGACGATCCGGTGGATCGACGTGCAGCCCGACGCCGGCGTCACGCCCGAGCTCGTGGCCGACGCGGTGGGGGAGCGGACCGCGCTCGTCGTGCTCAGCCAGGTCGCGTACCGGTCCGGGTTCCTCGCGGACGTGCCGGGGATCACGCGCATCGTGCACGACGCGGGCGCGCTCGTGCTCTGGGACACCTGCCACTCGGTCGGCGTCGTGCCCACCGAGCTCGACGCATGGGGCGTCGACCTCGCGGTCGGCTGCAGCTACAAGTACCTCGACGGCGGGCCGGGCGCGCCCGCGCACGGCTACGTGCGGAGCGACCTGCAGCGGGAGCTGCGCCAGCCGATCCAGGGCTGGATGGGCGCGCAGGACGTGTTCGCGATGGGGCCCGAGTACGTGCCGGCCGACGGGATCCGCCGCTTCCTCAGCGGCACGCCGCCCATCGTCGGCATGCTCGCGATGCAGGACATGCTCGCGCTCATCGAGGAGGCGGGCATGGACGCGATCCGCGCCAAGTCGCTCGCCCTCACGGGCTTCGCGCTCGACCTCGTCGACCGCGACCTCGTGCCGCTCGGCGCGCGCGTCGCGAGCCCCCGCGAGGAGGACCGCCGCGGTAGCCACGTGAGCGTCGACCACCCGCGCTTCCGCGAGATCGTGGGCGCGCTGTGGGAGGCGGGCGTGATCCCCGACTTCCGCGCGCCGTCCGGCCTCCGCCTCGGGCTCAGCCCGCTGACGACCTCGTTCCGCGAGGTCGAGGTCGGCGTCGAGGCGATCCGGCGGCACCTGGCGAGCTGAGGCCGAGCGGCCGCCCGCCGCGAAGCCCGCTACGGCAGGATCGCGTCCACGTACCCGCCGTCGACCCGCAGCGCGCCGCCGGTCGTCGCGGACGCCTGCTTCGAGGCGAGGTACACGCACATGTTGGCGATCTCCTCGGGCTCGATCAGCCGCTGGATGAGCGACTGCGGCCGGTGCTCCCGCATGAACTCGCGCTGCGCCTCCTCCCACGGCAGGTCGTCGCCGACGAGCTCGCGCGCGAACGCCTCGACGCCGCCGGTGTGCGTGGGGCCGGCCATGACGCAGTTGACCGTGACGCCGGATCCGGCCGCCGCCTTGGCGAAGCCGCGCGAGACGCCGAGGAGCGCGGTCTTCGAGACCCCGTAGTGGATCATCTCGGCCGGCGTCACGACGGCCGAGTCGCTCGCGATGTACTGCACGCGGCCCCAGCCGCGCGCCATCATGCCGGGCAGGTAGGCGCGGGTGAGGCGCACGCCCGCGAGCACGTTGACCTCGAGGTAGCGGCGCCACTCGTCGTCGGTGATGGCGAAGGGATCGGACGAGCCGAAGATCCCGAGGTTGTTGACGAGCACGTCGACCTCGGGGAACGCCTCGACCGCGCGGGCAGCGCCCTCCTCGGTCGCGACGTCGGCGGCGAGCGCCTCGACCTGGGCGCCCGGATGCGCGGCGAGCAGCCGGTCGCGCGCGGCGGCCGTGCCCTCCTCGCCCCGGCCGTTGACGATCACGCGGGCGCCCGCGTCGAGCAGCCCCTCCGCGATGGCATAGCCGATGCCCTGCGTGGAGCCCGTGACGAGGGCGGTGGATCCCGTGAGGTCGATGCGCATTCGAGTGCCTTCCTGATGGAGCGGGGGAGCGGGACCGGCTCAGTCGGCCCAGGCCCGCCGCGTGCTGCGGACGGGCTTGCCGGTGGTCGCGGCCTCGTGCATGAGGAGCGCGAGGTGGTGGTCCTGCGACGCCTCCGCGAGCGAGTTCGTGGAGGGTCCGCCGGCCGCGTGCGCGTGCATCTCGACGAGGCACTGCGCGATCGCGATCTCGTCGTCCGCGAGCCGGCCGGGCGCGAACGGGTTCTGGAACACCCACTCGGATCCGAGCAGCAGCCCGCGCAGGTGCAGCCCCTCGAGGTTGCCGCCCTGCCCGGTCTCGACGCGCGTGATGTCGGCCCACGTGGGCGTCGTCGCGTCGAGCAGCCAGCTCACGTGCTCGTCGACGATCTCGCCGCGCTCGCCGCGGACGAGGAGCCGGTTGCGCCGGATCCAGGAGAAGTACTGCCGGTCGGAGAAGTCGTAGACGCCGAGGCGGTCGCCGAAGTCGAAGCGCGCCGTGGTCTGCTCGGCGGTCACGACCTCCTCGCGCACGGGGTCGCCGTCGCGGTCGGGCCCGGCGACGATCGGCGACGAGAACCGCGACGCCGTGATGGTCGCGTCCTCGAAGCCGATGCCGAGGGCCCGGCGCATCACGCGGACTCCGTGGTAGTCGTGGCACTGCGCGACGGTCGCCTGGCTGATCCGCCCGAGCCGGCCCGAGGCGGCGATGGCGAGCTGCGCGGCGAGAAGCGGCGAGAGCGGGTACTGCTCGGCCACCTCGATCCGCGCGCCCTGCTTCACGAGCGCGTCGAGCCGCTCGAGGTCCTCGACGGTCTCCCCGGGCGGCGTCTCGGTGAGCACCGCGACGCCGCGGTCGACGAGGTCGGCGATGACGTCGGGCGCGGCCGTCCGCGGCACGGACACGACCACGAACGACGGGGCCTCCGCGGCGAGCAGCTCGGCCGCGGTGCGGAAGGTGCGGATCCCCCACTCCTCCTCGAGCGCCCGGCCGGTGTCGGCGCTGCGGGTCACGAGCCCCGTGACCGCGAACCGGTCCGGGAGGGCCCGCGCGATGCGCAGGAAGAAGGCGCTGCGCCAGCCGCTCCCCACGATGCCGAAGCGGATCTGCGGGGCGGGCGGCGCGGGGCGGGGCATGCTCGCCAGCGTACGCGCGGGGCCGGATGCGTCCGCTCGTGACGGTTCGCCGGGGATCTCGCAGCTGGTTGGGGAATGCTCGGGAGCGCTGCGAGGCTGTCCCGGGAGCGAACGCTCCCGCGTGAGGCGCCACACGGCTCCGTCGCAGGAGTACGCGACCCGAGGGGAGACGAGCATGGGGATCCAGACGAGCCTCGACCAGGTCGCGCAGGCCGCGCGCATCCTCGACGTGATGCAGGAGGCCGACGAGCTCACGGTCGCCGCCAGCCGCGACGGCGGCGGACGCGCGGTGCGGCTCCTCGCCCGCGCCGCCGCGGATCCCGCCGACCAGCTCACCGCGGTCGCCGCCATCCACGCGCTCGCCCAGGTCTTCGACGAGGCCGCCGACCTCGCGCTCGTCGCGCTCCTCGACCACGACGTCCGGTGGATCCGCGAGCACGCCGCCTGGGCGTTCGGCACCCGCCTGCCGCGCTTCGACGCGGTGTCGGGCCTCGTCGCGATGGTCGTCGAGGGCGGCTTCCCCGGCATGCTCGCGCAGCGCACCCTCGAGCAGTGGGCCGCGTCGACGCCCGACCACCTCTCCCTCGCGCTCGAGAACGCGCTCCTCGGGGTGCGCGGCGACGGCGCCCGCTCACGGCTCGTCGAGACGATCGGGCTCGTGCACGGCCGGATCCCCGAGCGCGTACTCCTCCGCACCGCGCAGGACGCGCACGAGGGCCCGCTCACCCGGGCCGCCGCCGTGGCCGCGCTCGGCGACCGGCCGGCGGGGGAGGCGACCCTCGGGATCGTCTCCGACATCGCGCGCGGCGACGACGAGGTGGCCGCGGTCGCGCGCCTGGCCGTGCTCGACATCGCGCGGCAGCACGGCGACCACCCGGCGGGGCCCGAGCGGCCCGGCCTCACGGTCGTCCAGCTCTTCCTGCACGCCGACATCGACGCCGGGCTCACGCACGTGGGCGCGGGCGACAACGGCGGCATCGCGACGCTGCTCGTGCGCCTCGGCGACGCGCTCGTGGATCCCACGGCCGCGACCCCCGGCGAGCCGACCGCCGGTGCGCCGACCGTCGCCGATCGTCCGGTCGACCGCGTCGTCACGCTCTCCCGCGGCACCCCCGACCAGGCGCTCGCCTCCCTCGCGCGCGTCTCCGCCGGCGACGACGGCCACGTCTTCGCGCACATCCCGATGCTCGGCGGCCTGCGCTCGCTGCCCGAGGCGTGGCCGCACCGCGTGGAGGCCGAGCGGGGGATCCGCCGCGTGCTCCGCGCCGCCGGCCGCGTCGACGCCGTGCACCTCCGCATGGCCGACGTCGGCACGCTCGCCGCCTCGAGCGTCGCGCGCCGGCTCGGGATCCCCGTCGTCTTCACGGTCGCGCCGGATCCGCACGGCGTCGTCGACGCCCTCGACCGCTCCGGCGCCCTCACGCGCGACGGCTTCGGCGCGGTCGACGCGCGCGAGCACTACTGGTTCCGCGTGCGCCTCGTGCAGCGCCTGGCCGCCGACGCCGCGCACACCGTCCTCTTCCCGCGGCCGGAGCTGAAGCGCGACATGCGCCGGCTCGTCGGCATCGACGTGGACGCGCATCCCGAGCGCCACAGCGTCGTCGCCGAGGGCATCGACGTGGCCGCCATCGAGCGCTCGCGCGACGACGCCATGCTCGGCGCCGACGCCGACGGATCCCCGGCCCGCGCCTTCGTCGAGCTCGACGCCCTGCTCGCCGGCCTCCCCGCGGAGCGCCGCGGCCTGCCCCTCGTCATCAGCGTCGGCCGCCTCGCGCGCGTCAAGGGCATGGCCTCGCTCGCGCACGTCTGGGCGGCGGATCCGGCGCTCCGGGCCCGCGCGAACCTCCTCGTCGTGGGCGGCGACCTCGACGCGCCGACGCCGGAGGAGCGCGAGCAGCTGGCGCTGATCCTCGAGGCCGTGCCCGACGCGGACGGCCCCGCGGAGGCCGCGCGCCACGGCCTGCTCCTCGCCGGCCACCGCGGCAACGACACCGTCACGCGCTGGCTCGCCGCCGTCCGCTACGGCCGCCCCGGGCTCACCGCGGCGGGCGGCGCGTACGCGTGCGCGAGCATCAAGGAGGAGTTCGGCGTCGCGCTCCTCGAGGCGATGTCGATGGGCCTGCCCGTCGTCGCGCCCGCGTCCGGCGGCCCCGCGACCTACGTGGAGGACGGCGTGACGGGCCTCCTCGTCGACACCACGGATCCCGCCGCGCTCGGCTCCGGCATCGCCCGCGCCCTCGACATCGCGGCCGGCCCCGACGCGGACGCCGCCGCCGACCGCGCCCGCGACATGGTCGCCCGCACCTTCACCATCCAGGCCATGGCGGGCACCCTGTCCCGCGTCTACCGCGACGTCGCCGCAGCCGACGACCGAACCCTCTGGGAGCTCAGCGCCTCATGACCCTGCTCGTCATCAGCCCGGACTACGCGTCCCACCTCTTCCCCCTCCTCACACTCGCGTCGGCCTGGCAGCAGGCGGGCGAGCGCGTGGTCGTGGCGACCGGATCCGCGACCGCCGGCATCGTCGAGGCGTCCGGCTTCGAGCGGGTCGACCTCCGCCTCGGCCGCGGATCCAACCCCGGCACCATCAAGGCCGAGGAGCAGCCGACGGGCGAGGACGACGCCCTCCGCGGCTTCTTCGCCGCCACGCGCCGCGGCATGGTCGAGACCCTGCGCTTCCAGGCCGAGGCGCGCAGCGACGACCTGCTGTGGAAGCCGGTCGAGACCGCGCGCGCCGTGCAGCGGATCCTCGACGAGGTGCGCCCCGACCACGTGATCGTCGACCACCTCGCCTTCAGCGCCCGCCTCGCCCTGCTCGCCTCCGGCACGCGCCACGCGGACGTCGTGCTCGGCCACCCCAGCGCCCTCCCCGTGGGCGACGAGGTCTACGGTTTCCCGCCCGCGTGGCCCGCCGCGTTCGAGCCCGAGGAGGACGACCTCGACGAGCTGCGCGCGCTGTGCGAGCGCGTGCGCGACCGCTTCACCGCACAGTGGAACGACGCCCTCGCGATCCTCGCGCCGTCCATGCGCCCGAGCCGCGACGCGTTCGCGGAGGCCGGCGACGTGCTCCTCCTCAACTACCCCGAGGAGCTGCACGACCCCGACCGCTCCGAGCTCCTGCCGCCGCACGCCTTCATCGGCTCGGCCGTGCGCCGCGAGGCCCCCGACGCCGACGTGCAGGACTGGATCGACCAGGGCGGCGACCCGATCGTCTACGTCTCGCTCGGCAGCTTCCTGTCGGTCCGCGGCGACGTGCTCGCGCGCATCGCGGCGGCCCTCCGCGACCTCGACGTGCGCGTGGCGCTCGCGACCGGGTCCACTGACCCGGCGGAGCTCGGCGACGTCCCGTCGGACTGGCTCGTGCGCCCGTTCCTCCCGCAGGTGACGCTGCTCGGCCACGCCGACCTCGCGGTCACGCACGGCGGCAACAACTCCGTCACCGAGGCCGCGACCGCGGGCGTCCCGATGCTCGTGCTGCCGCTCTCGACCGACCAGTTCGCGGGCGCTGCCGCCCTCGAGGACGCGGGGCTCGGCCTCGCGCTCGCGCCGAACGTCGCGACCGTCACCGAGCTGCGGCAGGCGGCGAAGCTCCTGCTCAACCCGTCGGGCGGCCAGCGCGCCATGCTCGACGCCGTCGCGTCGTCGCTCACCCGCTCGCCCGGTCCGCAGCGCGCGTTCCAGGCGCTCGCCGGCGGGATCCGCCCGGAGCAGGCCGCGCGCTGACCCGTGCGGCCGCGCGGGCGACACCCGTCCGTCGATCTCGTAGACTCGGAGGTGACCGCGTCCCGCGCCCCGGCGCGGCGGTCGCCCCCAGTCTCGTCAACGGATCCAGGTGCCCTCGTGAACATCGTCGCTTTCATCATCGCGTTCGCCCTCTTCCTGGGCGGCATGGCGCTGTTCGCGTTCGCGTTCTACATCGAGGGCTTCGAGCTGCTGAGCTTCTTCGCCGGCATCCTGCTCGTCTCGGCGTCCATCGCGATCCCGGCGCACATCCTCAAGCGCACCGACGCCTGATCCGCGGGTCCCGCGGCGCCGCCGCGGCCCGGAAACACCCCCGACACACGCCGCCGTTAGTCTGCGGCCATGGGTGATCTGTTCGAGGGATACGGCACGCTCGCGGCCGCCAGACGTGCCACAGGCGGTGCGATGCCGTTCGACGAGATGTTCCGGGATCCGCCGGCCGACGGGGAGCCCGCCGTCACCCGGGCGGCCTACCGGGAGATCCACGCCGCGCTCTCCCGCATGACCAAGGAGGAGCTGAAGGACCGCACCGACGCGCTCGCCACCAGCTACCTCGCGCAGGGCGTCACCTTCGACTTCGCGGGCGAGGAGCGGCCGTTCCCGCTCGACGCCGTGCCGCGCGTCATCGAGCAGGCCGAGTGGAGCCGGCTCGAGAAGGGCGTCGCGCAGCGGGTGCGGGCGCTCGAGGCGTTCCTCGCCGACGTGTACGGGCCGCAGCGCGCGATCCGCGACGGCGTCATCCCCGCGCGTCTCATCAGCTCGTCCAGCCACTTCCACCGCCAGGCCGCCGGCATCGACCCGGCCAACGGCGTCCGCATCCAGGTCTCCGGCATCGACCTGGTACGCGACGAGGCCGGCGAGATGCGCGTGCTCGAGGACAACGTGCGCGTCCCCTCCGGCGTCAGCTACGTCATCTCCAACCGCCGCGTCATGGCGCAGACCCTCCCCGAGCTCTTCGTCTCGATGCGGGTCCGGCCCGTCGGCGACTACCCGAACAAGCTCCTGCAGGCCCTCCGCGCGAGCGCGCCCGACGGCGTCGAGGACCCGAACGTGGTCGTCCTCACGCCCGGCGTCTACAACAGCGCCTACTTCGAGCACACGCTGCTCGCGCGGCTCATGGGCGTCGAGCTCGTCGAGGGCCGCGACCTGTTCTGCTCCGGCGGCCGCGTCTGGATGCGCACCACGGGCGGCCCCATGCGCGTCGACGTCATCTACCGCCGCGTCGACGACGAGTTCCTGGATCCGCTGCAGTTCCGCGCCGACTCCATGCTCGGCTCGCCCGGCCTCATGCTCGCCGCGCGCCTCGGCAACGTCACCATCGCGAACGCGGTCGGCAACGGGGTCGCCGACGACAAGCTCGTCTACACGTACCTGCCCGACCTCATCCGCTACTACCTGGCCGAGGACGCGATCATCCCGAACGTCGACACCTGGCGGCTCGAGGAGCCCGACTCGCTCGAGGAGGTGCTCGACCGGCTGCCGGAGCTCGTCGTCAAGCCCGTCGACGGATCCGGCGGCAAGGGCCTCGTGGTCGGCCCCGCCGCCAGCGCGGGCGAGCTCGCCGAGCTCCGCGCCCGGCTCCTCAAGGACCCGCGCGGCTGGATCGCGCAGCCCGTCGTGCAGCTGTCCACCATCCCCACGCTCGTGGAGGACGGCATGCGGCCCCGCCACGCCGACCTCCGACCGTTCGCCGTCAACGACGGCCGCGACATCTGGGTGCTGCCGGGCGGGCTCACGCGCGTGGCGCTCCCCGAGGGCCAGCTCGTGGTCAACAGCAGCCAGGGCGGCGGATCCAAGGACACCTGGGTCGTCGGCGACGCCGGCTTCCCGGCGGCCACGCGCGAGCGCAGCGTGCAGACGCTCGTCGCCGACCAGGCCGCGGTGACCACGTCGATCCCGATCGTCGATGGCGACAAGGCGCCCGACCAGTCGCCGCACGACGCCCCGCGCAACCGCGACCAGCACGAGCAGCAGCAGCAGGCCGGATCCGCCCGCGCCGCCGCCGCGCCCGCCGAGCCCGCCGCGTCCACCCGCACCGCCACCACCGCCGAGGGGGACCGCTGATGCCCATGCTGTCGCGCATCGCCGAGTCGCTGTTCTGGATCGGCCGCTACATCGAGCGGTCGGACGGCACCGCCCGCATCCTCGACGTGCACCTCCAGCTCCTGCTCGAGGACCCGTGGATCGACGAGGACACCGCCTGCCGCTCCCTCCTCAGCGTGATGGGCAGCGACGTGCCCTCCGAGGACGTGCTCGGCCGCCACGACGTGCTCGCGCTCCTCGCGGTCGACCGCACGCAGCCCGCGTCCATCGCCTACTCGCTGGGCGCCGCGCGGGAGAACGCCCGCCGGGCCCGCGAGATCGTCTCGAGCGAGCTGTGGGAGTGCCTGAACACGACGCGCGCCCGCATGCCGCGGAAGATCGCCAACGACCGCGTGCACGAGTTCTTCGGCTGGGTGCGCGAGCGCTCGGCCCTCGCGGTCGGGCTCGTCGAGTCGGGCACGAGCCGCGACGAGGCCTGGCAGTTCTTCACGCTCGGCCGCTCCATCGAGCGCGCCGACATGACGGCCCGCCTCCTCGCGACGAGGGCCCTCACCGAGGCGAGCGGCCCGTCGTGGACCACGATCCTCCGCTCGTGCGGCGCTTACGAGGCCTACCTCCGCACGTACCGCGGCGTGCCGAGCGCGCGTAACGCCGCCGAGTTCCTGCTGCTCGACCGGCTGTTCCCGCGGTCGATCACGCACTCGATCCGCCGCGCCGAGCAGTGCCTGCACGACATCGAGCCGCGCACCGACCGCCTCGGGGTGTCCGATCAGGCGCAGCGGCTGCTCGGGCAGATCCGGAGCGAGCTCGAGTACCGGCCCATCCAGGAGATCCTCGACGACCTCCCGCGCTTCATGGACGCCGTGCAGGAGGCGACATCCGCCACCAGCGAGGCCGTCCGCCAGCGCTACTTCCCCACCAACGCGGCACCCAGCTGGGTCGGAGAGAACTCGTGAACCGCCTGCGCATCACCCACCGGACCGGCTTCCACTACGAGGGCGAGGTGACCGCGTCGTACAACGAGGCGCGCATGCTGCCCGTCTCGAGCGAGAACCAGTTCGTCCTGTACTCGAACCTCGACATCCAGCCGAAGCCGGGGCACCACACCTACGTCGACTACTTCGGCACGCGCGTCTCGTCGTTCGAGATCCTGAGCCCCCACCGCTCGCTCGAGCTCACGGCGACGAGCCTCGTCGAGGTCCGGCCGCGCACGCACGAGCCGCACCAGCTGGGCTGGGACGACCTCGCGGTCGACGTGCAGCGCGCCACCGAGCACGTGGAGCAGGTCGCGCAGACCGCGCGCACGGAGCCGCACGAGGAGGTCGTCGCGCTCGCGGAGGAGATCGCGGGCGGCGCCGGCACCCCGTGCGAGGCGGCGGCCGCCATCGCCCGCGCGGTCGGCGAGAGGGTCGAGTACATGGCGGGCGTCACGAGCGTGCAGTCCACCGCGCGCGAGGCGTGGGAGCAGGGTCGCGGCGTATGCCAGGACATCACGCACATCGTCATCGGCGCGCTGCGGCACGTCGGGATCCCCGCGCGCTACGTCAGCGGCTACCTGCACCCCAAGCCGAACGCGGCCGTCGGCGAGACCGTCACGGGCGAGTCGCACGCGTGGGTCGAGTGGTTCTGCGGCGAGTGGCGCGGCTGGGATCCCACGAACCTCATCGACATCGGCGACCGCCACGTGCTCGTCGGCCGGGGCCGCGACTACCGGGACGTCGCGCCCCTGCGCGGCATCTACGCGGGGCCGTTCCGCTCGAAGCTGTTCGTGCGGGTCGAGATCACGCGCGAGTCCTGACCCTCGGCAGGCCGGGCGGGGCCGCCTAGTCTGGATCCATGCCCGACGACGAGCGCTCCACCGGCGGAGCCGACCACCGCACCATCGTGGACGCGGAGGGCGTGACCCTCCACTACTACGTGTGGGAGGCGGAGAGCCCGCGGGCGGTCGTGCACATCGCGCACGGGGTCGGCGAGCACGCGCTGCGCTACATCCGGCTGGCCCACGAGCTGAACGCCGCGGGCTTCACGGTCGCGGCCGACGACCACCGCGGTCATGGTGCCACGGGGCTCGGGCACCTCGGCATCGGCGTGCTGGGGCCGAGGCGCCACCGGGCGGCGCTCGACGGGATCCAGCTGGTGAGCGAGCAGCTCCGCCGCGAGCACCCGGGCCTCCCGCTCGTGCTCCTCGGCCACAGCTGGGGCGCGCTCCTCGCGCAGCGCATCGTCGCGCGCGCGTCGCACCTCTACGCGGGGCTCGTGCTGAGCGGGGCGACGCTCGCGATGCCCGGCGTCGTCAACCTGGGTGACCTCAACAAGCGCTGGCGGCACCCGGCCGCGTCGGGCTTCGAGTGGCTCTCGCGGGATCCCGCCGCCCAGCGGGCGTTCGGCGCCGACGACCGGAACTTCGACGTGAACGCGCTCAAGCCCTACCGGATGCGCGACTCCGTGCAGATCATGGGCCGCCCGCCGCGGAAGCTCGCGACCGACCTGCCCGTGCTGATCCAGGGCGGCGAGGAGGACGCGCTCGGCGGCCGGCGCGGGATGCAGCTGCTCGCGCGCGACTACAGCAAGCGCTCGCGCCTCGGCGACGTGCTGCTCATCGTCTACCCGGGCGCGCGGCACGAGATCTACAACGAGACGAACCGCGACGAGGTGGTCGCGGACCTGCGGAGCTGGTTGATGTCCCGCGTGGTCGCCCCCGAGTCGTCCGATGGGGAGGGGGCGACGCGATGACGGGCACCGGATCCCCCGACGCGGTCCTCCGCCCGGCGCGCGCCGACGACCTGCCGTTCCTCGAGGACATGCTGCTGGCCTCGATGGACTGGCGCGACGACGGCTCCGTCACGCGCGAGCGCACGCTCGCGACGCCCGAGCTCGCGCACTACGTGTCCGGCTGGCCGCGCGCCGGCGACGTGGGCGTGGTCGTGGAGGTCGACGGGGATCCCGTCGGCGCCGCCTGGGCCCGTCTCTTCGCGGACGACGACCGCGGCTACGGCTTCGTGTCGGCCGACGTCCCCGAGCTCGGCATGGCGCTCGTCGCGTCGGCGCGCGGCCGGGGCCTCGGGCGGCGGATCCTCGTGGCGCTCGTCGACGCGGTCCGCGCGTCCGGCGCCCCGGCCGTGAGCCTGAGCGTCGAGGACGGGAACGACCGCGCCCGCGCCCTGTACGAGTCGCTCGGCTTCGTGGCCGTCGGGCGCGCGGGCGGATCGGACGTGCTGCTGCTGCGCTGGTGACGCGCGCCGCCCTCCGGCCCGCGGGATGCGGGTCGGAGGGCGGCGGGTCGTGCGGGTCAGGCGCGGGCGGCGCCTCCCGGCCGCGCGCGACGGCGGCGTCGGGACTCGAGCGCGGCCGCGGATCCGACGAGCAGCAGCAGCGCCGCGAGGGCGAGCGTCGACGCGGGCGAGGATCCCGTGCGCGGCAGCGATCCGCGGGCCGAGCCGCCCGAGGTGCCGGCCGGGCTCGAGCCGTCGGACGCGAGCGCGCCGGGTGCGAGCGCGCCCGCGCTCGCGGTGGTCGCGCCGCCGGACGGGGTGCGGCCGGACGCGGTGCCGCCGGTCGCCGTGCCGGGATCCGTGGCCGTGCCCGGGCCCGTGCCGGACGGGGATCCGGATCCCGAGCCCGCCGGGTCGACCGCGACCGCGGCCGTGGTGACGACGGCCGCCGAGACGTCCGCCGCGAGCCCGGTGGCGTCGACGAGGTGCAGGCCCGTGACGGTGCGCGCGCCGGACGCGGTGACGTCCTCGGCGAGCACCGCGGATCCGCCGTCGGGCAGCGCGAACCGCGTGCCCGGCGCGATGTCGCCCGCCGCGAGCCGCTGGCCCGCGATGGTGCCGCCGTCGCTCGAGACGTGCGCCGCGCTGCCGTCGATCGCGACCCGGAGGCCCGTGATCCGCACGGCCAGGCGGCTGCCCGGGTACAGACTCACGTCGTCGAGCGCGGCGCTGCCCGCGCCGCTGCTCGAGGCGAGGCGGATCCCGGACGCGCGGATCTGGCCCGCGGCCCCGTCCCCGGCGGTCGCGCCCGCGTCCGTGGAGGCGTCGCTCGCGGCGAGGGCGTCCGGGGCGATGCGGGTCGTGCTCGTGCTCGCGTCCGCATCCGGCCGCGCCACGGGCGTCGCCGCGACGGCGCTGGGCCCGGTCGCGCGGATCCCGTACGCCGACCAGCCGGTGGGCGCGGCGTCGGGCACGATCGGCACGGGCGACGGCGACGGCGACGGGTCCGGCGCGGGCGTCGTCGATCCGCCCGGGGCGAGGGTCACGACGCCCAGCCGCACCTCCGGGTGGCGCCCGGTGAGGTCGCGGTAGTGCAGCGCCGTGAGCGTCACGGTGCCGTCCGCGGCGACCGACCGCTCGCCGAACCGCACCTCGACGCGCGGGGTGCCGGTCGCGTCGACGCCCGTGTAGAGGTCGGTGGTGGTGTCGATCCAGACCCCGTCCACGAAGACCGCGCTGCCCGGATCCGCGAAGGACACGGTCATGGCGCCCGCGGCGGAGACGGCCGCGTGCAGCCCGGCCACCCGGAGCGCCGGCCAGCGGTACTCGGCGAGCGGATCGGTGGAGGCGCCGGGCACCTGCCGGAACGCGCTCACGTCGACCGTGGCGGTGCCCGCGGCGTCGCCCGTGCCGAGGTCGACGGCGACGGACGAGGCGGTGTCGGGATCCGTGCCCGTGCCCGTCACGGCGCCCGCCGCGGCATGCGGGGCGGCGACGGTCGCGGCCGGCTGCGGCGCGACGAGCACCGTGCCGTCCGGCGCCGTGACGCCGACGCCGTACGCGCCGACGACCTGCCCGGCCGCGGGCGGCACGACGACCTGGCCGAGGCGCACGTCCGGGTGCGCGCCCGTGAGGTCGCGGTAGTGCACGGCCGTGACGGTGAGCGTGCCGTCGGCCGCCACCTCGCGCTCGCCGAACGCGACGGTCAGGCGCGGCGCGCCCTGGTCGTCGACGCCCGTGTAGAGGTCGGTGGTGGTGTCGATCCAGCGGCCGTCGACGAAGACCGCGCTGCCCGGATCCGCGAACTCGGTCGCGACGGCGCCCGACGGCGTGATCGTGGCCGTCAAGCCGTAGACGCGGAAGGCCGTCCAGCGGTACTCGGCGAGCGGGTCGGCGGGCGCGCCCGGGAGCTGCTCGAAGGAGCCGACGCCGACCGTGGTCGTGCCGTCGGCGCCGGTCGAGACGCGCACGGAGGCGGCGTGGTCGGGCGATCCGTCCGTCGCCGCGAGGGCGTCGGCGGTGGCCGTGCGGTCGAGGCCGTCGACGCGGGGCAGGCCGTCGATCGTCCGGGAGCCGTCCGGTGCCGTGACCGTCACGCCGGTGGCGACGCGGCCGGCGGCGGGCGCGGGATCCGGAGCGGGTCCGGGGTCCGGAGCGGGCGAGGGATCGGGGGCGGGCGTCGGCTGCGGCTCCGGCGTCGGCGAGGCGGACGGCGCGGGCGTGGGCGTGGATGCCGTGGCGCCCGGGCACGTCACGGATCCCGCGCGCACGCGCCAGATCTCCGACGCGCCGGCCTCCGCCTCCACGCGGATGCCGACGGTGGTCGCGGAACCGTCCTCCGCCGTCTCCGTGGACCCGACGATCACGCGGGTCGCGCCGTAGATGGAGTCGGGCAGGTCCCGGGACCACCCCGGCGTCGCTTCGGCGTCCGCGGTCACGTCCGCGCCGCCGATCGTGAGCGCGTCGAGGTGCACGCGCGGGGCGGCCCCGGGCGTGCACGCGACCGTGAGGCCGCGGAACACGATGGCGGGTCGCGCGCGCAGCGTGAGCTCGCCGCTGGCGATGGCGCTCGTGGCGCCCGTGGGCCCGGCGGTGGAGGAGAGGCCGGTCGTGCGCGTGGCGTTCTCCTTGAGCACGTCGCCGGTGGAGGCGGCCGTGCGCGCGACCGCGGCGCCCGACGCCCACTCCGCGAGCGGCGTGGGCGCGGTGAGGGTGTCGCCGTCGATGTCGACGATCTCGACGCCCGACGCGCGCGTGGTCACGGCGGCCGCGGCCTGGGCCGAGGTCGCGACGAGGCCGCCGCACGCGAGGACCGCGGCGAGGGCGCAGGCGCCGGCGGTGCCGAGGATCCCGAGGGAGGAGCGCGAGGCGGATCCGCGCGAGGCCCGGCTCATCGTCCCGCCTCCGCGCCGAGGCCCTCGACGAACGCGCGACCCGCGGGCACGCCGGCCCCGGTGACGTCGTCCCAGCCGGGGGCGGAGCGCAGCCCCTGCCTCCCGGTGTCCCACAGGAAGAGCGTCTCGGGCCACAGCGCGCCCGCCGACGGACCGCGCGGCGACCAGGTGGCGGCCGACGCGGGCTGCACGTCGCGCAGCGCGCTCGTGCCCATGAGCGCGTAGAGGGCGGGGCTCGCGAGGCCGAAGCGCCGGCCGGTCACGGCCTTGGAGATCGCGACCATGGAGGCCACCATCGGCGTCGCGAGGCTCGTGCCGCCGTGCGCCGCGTACTCGGTGCGGCCGTGATGCGGGCCGTAGGTGATGAAGCCGGTGTCCGGATCCCCGAGCGAGGCCACGTCCGGCAGCAGCCGCCCGGTGCCCGCGACCGGGAGCCGGTCGGCCTGCCAGCTGGGCCGCGCGTACTCGGCCGACTGGCCGCCGCCCGCGCCGAACGCGAAGCCCGGCGGGATCAGCGCGCCGTTCCGGGCGAAGCGCGTCTCCGTCTCCCAGCCCGCCTCGACGGCGACGGATCCGTCCTCGGCGAGGCCCGTGCTCGTCGCGCCGACCGCCGTCACGTACGGGCTCGACGCGGGCGAGGCCACGGTCGCGGTGCCGCCGTGGTCGCCGACGCCGCTGTAGTCGCCGTCGTTGCCGGTGGATGCGAAGACCGAGACGTCGCGCGCCGCCGCCTCCACGAGCACGCGGTTGAGGAGCTCGCGGTCGTCCGCCGTGTCGAGGCCCTCCATCCCGCCGAAGGAGAGGCTGATCACGTCGGGCCCGTCCTCGGCCGCGTCCAGGATCCGCGTGTAGAGGCTCGAGCTCGTGCAGTCGTCGGCGCCCCAGTAGGAGACGGCCGCCTCGGGCGCCATCGCGTGGACGGCCTGCACGTCGAGGTGCTGCTCGTCGGTCCACGCGGTCGGGCCGCCGCAGATGCCGGTGCGCGGTGCGGTGGACGGGTGGTCGCGGTACTGGCCGGCCGTGAAGGCGGGCTCGCCGACCGCGCGGGAGTAGGTGTCGGTGTCGGACGCGGTGTCCGGGTCGTCGTAGGCCGCGACGATCGCGATGGTCGCGCCGGCGCCGCGGTCGTCGGCGGGCACGTCGTCGACGCGCCGCAGCTGCGCCGGGCCGTAGCCGCACAGCGAGTTCGAGCGGTGGGCCACGTCGACGGAGGCGGGCCACGCGTCGGTGAGGCGCTGGCCCCACCAGGCGGCGCACGTGCCGTCGTCGGCGGAGGAGGCGGGGGATCCGCCGGACGCCTGCCCGGGGATCGGCGCGGGCACCGGGCTCGCGGCGGTGGGTGCCTGCCTGCCGCCGGTCGCCTGCGTGTCGTCGGACTCCGCGTCCGAGGGCATGAGCACGTCGCCCTGCACGGTGCCGGCGACGCCGCGCACGGCGTCGAGCGCGGCGGGCACGGCGAGCGTGCGCTCGGGGGCCACCACCTCGTGGCCGTCGACGCGGAAGCGGGCGAACCCGGTGTCGAACGCGCGCGCGGCGAGCGCCAGCGTGCCGGAGACGGGCAGCGCCCCGACCTCGCCGCGGGCGTCGCCGACGTCGAGGCCGCGGTCGCGCAGCCAGGCGGCGACGGCGGGGGCTGCGTCGGGGCGGGTCGGATCCAGCAGCATCGTGAGCGCGACCGTCGCGTCGGCCGACGCGTCGCCGATCCGGGCGACGGATCCGTCGGCGGGCCAGGACGGGGCCGACCCGTCGAGCGCGCGCAGCCCGGAGGCGGCGCGCGCGGCCGCCGGGTCGGCGACGGCGGACGCGGATCCGGTGCCGGCGAGCGCGCTCGCGACGAGCGCCGTGACGGCCGCGAGGGCGACGACGCCGGAGCCGAGGGCGACCGACCGGGCGCGCGAGGGCCGCGGGCGGCGGCGTGCGAGGGCGCGGATCCGGCCCCCCGTCGGCGGGCGCTCGGCGGGCCCGCGGGCCTCGACGGGTGGGAGGGACGAGGGGCGAGAGGGCATGCGGGATCCGGCTTCGACTTCAGGGGGTGTGCGCGAGGGCGCGTGCGGATGCTACCCATATGTGAGAACCGTTCTCACCACCTGTGGAGAGGACGGGCCGGGGCGACCGGCAGCCGGGTGCCGTACACCCGCTGCTCGGTCTCGCGTCGATCCGCCCGGGTACCCTCTGTCGCGCTCCTGTGCCATGCATCGCGGGAGCGGACGGGAGCACGACATGAACCAGCGGCAGGCGGCGGTCATGCGCGCACGGCGCGAGATCGTCGAGGCGGCGGGCGCGCAGTTCGCCGCCCACGGCTACGAGGGCACGTCGTTCTCGCGCGTCGCCGAGGCGATGGGCAAGCCCAAGTCGGCCATCGGCTACCACCTCTTCCCCTCCAAGGAGGGCCTCGCGGGTGCCGTGATCGAGGACCAGGAGGCCAGGTGGCTGCGCATCGAGGCCGCGCTGGATCAGCCGGGCGGCCTGCACGAGCTCGTCGTCTTCCTGCTCACCGCGGCGCGCACGGTCGAGGTCTGCCCGGTCGCGGCCGGCGCGATCCGCCTCCAGCAGGACCTGCGCCGCCTCGGGATCGCCACGGAGCGCCGCTTCGACGTGTGGCGCTTCACCCGCGCGCACCTGGAGGCGGAGCTCGCCGTCGAGGGGGTGCGCGCCGCCGACCTCGACGCCGCCGTCGACGTCCTGCTCAGCGCCACCTTCGGCGTCCTGTCCTTCCGCTCGCCGGACGCCGCGGAGGGCGACGTGACCGACCGGCTCCGCAGCCTCTGGATCCCGCTGCTCACGCAGCTGGGGCTCGCGGACCCCGCCGCCGTGGTGCGCGCCGCGCAGCCGCTCGACCCGGCGGTCGTCGAGGCGGGCCGCCCGGAGGTGCCGGCGGCGCCCGGCGACGCGGCACGCGGATCCCGCGACGAGCCCCCGGCCGAGCAGGACCGGGCGCGCGCCTGACGGACGACGACGCCGACCGGCCCCACGCGGGACCGGCCGGCGTCGCCGCGCGTGGCGGCGCTACTGCACGCGACCCGCGTACCGGTGGCGGAAGCCGTCGCCGGCCGTGACGACCACGTCGTAGTAGCCCCACCTGTCCACCGGCCAGTCGACCGTCGTCGTGCGCCCGGGCTTCACCGTCTCGTGCCGCACGCGCGTGATGAAGTCGTTCGCCGTGAGCGTGTACTTCACCGACGGGCTCCCGGCGTTGCCGAGGGTGATGCGCAGCAGCGGCCGGCCGTCCACGACCGTCTCGGCCGTCGCCTCGGGCACCGGCACGTCCGCGCGCGCGGCCGCCACCACGGATCCGGCGAAGCGGCGCAGGAACCGGTCGGGCCCGTAGACGCTGAAGTCGTACGCGCCGCCGTGGGCCGCGCTGTCCCAGGAGTACGTCGCCGTCCCGCGCGGCGCCACCGTGAACGGCGTGGACGCGAACGGCAGGGCGATGTTGGGGAACACCTGGTGCGAGACGCCCTGGCTGCCGCGGTTGCGCATCGTGAGCGTGACCGCGCCCGTACCGCGGTCGACCACGACGTCGGCGTCCTGGCGGTAGGGGAGCGGCCGGTGCCGCATGGATCCCGGCTCCTGCTCGGGCATCCGCTGCGCGCCCACCGCGGGCTCCCGCACGGGCGGCTTCGCCATGTCCGCGTCGGCGGCCGCGACGAGCGCCTGCGTGGCGCTGAGCGGCAGCACCTCGCGGGCGGTCGGGATCGAGAAGTCGGGGTGCGCGAAGTCGAAGCACGACGTGAGGTCGCCCGAGATCGAGCGCCGCCAGTCGGAGATGTTCGGCTCGCGCACGCCCGTCCACGTCTCGAGGAACCGGATCACCGAGGTGTGGTCGAACACCTGCGAGTCGACCCAGCCGCCGCGGCTCCACGGCGACACCACCGTGAGCGGCACGCGCGTGCCGTAGCCGATCGGCAGGCCGTCCACGTACTCGTCGGGCGTGCCGGGCTCCGCGAGCGGCGGCAGCTGGTGGTCGAAGTAGCCGTCGTTCTCGTCGTAGTTGATGAGGAGCACGGTGCTCGCCCAGGTGTCCGGGTTGCTCATGAGCGCCTGGATCACCGCGTTCGTGTAGTGCGCGCCGTAGTCGGGGCTGGCCTTGGGGTGCTCGCTCCAGCCGTACGGCGCGACGACGTAGGACACCTGCGGCAGCGTGTTCGCCGCGGCGTCGCGCCCGAACTCCTCCAGGAGGTGCGTCACGTCGAGGCCCTTGCCCGAATCGGGCTTCCACCCGTCGTGCAGCCCGCCGTTGAGCGCGAGCTCGCGCGTCGCCGGATCCGTGGAGGCGAGCGCCTCGTGGTACCGGTGGAAGAGCCAGAGCGGGTTGTCGCCGTAGTCGCCCACGTAGGGGTGCGTGCTCTCGTCGCCGACCTCGTCGTTCGCGTACGTCCTCCAGCTGATCCCGGCCTCCTGCAGGCGCTCGGGGTAGGTGGTCCAGCCGAACACGGGCGCGTAGTCGTCGGGGTTGTCGATCGCGGGGCCGCCCGCCTTCCCGCGCGGGTCGACGGTGCCGGTCCACTGGAAGAGGCGGTTCGGGGTCGTCGGGCCGATGAGCGAGCAGTGGTAGTGGTCGGCGATGGTGAACGCGGAGGCGAGGGCGTGGTGGAAGGGGAGGTCCTCCTTCGTGAAGTAGCCCATGGTCTGCTCGCTCTTCGCGACGACCCAGTTGTCCCACGCGCCCTTGTTCCACGCCTGGTGTCCGCCCTTCCACGAGTGGTCGAGGCCGCCCGCGCCCTGCGCGTTGTAGCGGGAGGAGTCGAGCGGGAAGGGGAGCATGCGCCCGCCGTCGGGGCGGCTCGCGTCGGGCTGCGCGAAGACGGTGCCGCCGCCCGGCAGCTCCACGGCCTGCTTGTCGCCGAAGCCGCGGACGCCCGGGAGGGTGCCGAAGTAGTGGTCGAACGAGCGGTTCTCCTGCATGAGGATCACGACGTGCTCGACGTCGGCGATGGAGCCGGTGAGGTGGCGGCGGGCATGGGCGGTGGCGGCCGACGCGGCGCCGGGCGCGCCGGAGGCGGCTCCCGCGGCGACGCCGGCCATGATCGCGGCGGCGCCGCCGAGCAGGACGGTGCGTCGGCTGACGCCCGGGCGGATCCCGGCGCGGTAGGAGCGCGAGGGGTCGAGCGGCGGCGCGGCGTCGACGCCGGCCTGCAGGTCGACGTCCGGGGCGTGCTCTTCGGGCTTGGAGGTGCTCACGGTGACGGTCCTTCTTCCTGGTCGTGCCCGGCGCGGCGCGCAGGCGGGGACCCGGTCGTCCCGGGAGGGCCCGGGAGCGGCGGGGATGCGGGTGCGGTGGAGCGGGCGGTGCGGATCCCGGGCCCTCGGACGGGGATGCCGCCCGGGCGCCGGCACGACCGGGGATGGCGTCCGGGTGCGGATCGCGCGGGGACGACGCCGTGCCAGCCGCGAGTATGCGGCCGCCGTCGGAACAGCGCGTCACTCGGCGTGACGCGGGTGGGAACGATCCCTGAACAGGCGGGGGAGTCGCCCGCGCCCCCCGGAGCGCGGGCGCGGCGGCTACTCGACGCGACCGGCGAAGCGGTGGCGGAAGCCGCCCGGCGCCTCGACGATCACGTCGTAGTAGCCCCACCGGTCGAGCGGCCACCTCACGGTCGTCCGGCGGCCGGGCTTCACGGTCTCGTGCCGCACGCGCTCGATGAAGTCGTTCGACGTCATCGTGTAGTCCACCGAGGGCGAGCCCTCGTTCCCGAGCGTGAGCCGCAGGAAGGGCGAGCCGCCCGTCACGGCCTCGGCCTGGACGACGGGCACGGGCACGTCGCCGGTCGTCGCCGGGACCACGGTGCCGGCGAAGCGGCGGAGGAACCGGTCGGGTCCGTAGACGCTGAAGTCGTACGCGCCCGCGTGCGCCGCGCTGTCCCAGGTGTACGTCGCGGATCCGCTCGGCGCCAGCGTGAACGGGGTGCTCGCGAAGGGCAGCGCGATGTTCGGGAACACCTGGTGCGAGACGCCCTGCGCGCCCTGGTTGCGCATCGTCAGCGTGATCGCTCCCGTGCCGCGGTCCACCGTCACGTCGGCGTCCTGGCGGTAGGGGAGCGACCGGCGCCGCATGGTGCCCGGATCCTGCGCCGGCATCACCTGCGCGCCCGCGGCCGGCTCCTGCACAGGCGGCTTGGCGAGATCCGCGTCCGCCGCCGCGAGGAGGGTGCGGGTCTCGCTGAGCGGCAGCACCTGGTCGGCGGTGGGGATCGAGAAGTCGGGGTGGGCGAAGTCGAAGCAGGAGGTGAGGTCGCCCGAGATCGTGCGGCGCCAGTCGGAGATGTTGGGCTCGCGGACGCCGGTCCAGGTCTCGAGGAACCGGATGATCGACGTGTGGTCGAAGACCTGCGAGTCGACCCAGCCGCCGCGGCTCCAGGGCGAGACGACGGTGAGCGGCACGCGCGTGCCGTACCCGATGGGGAGCCCGCCGACGTACTCGTCCCGCGTCCCGGGCTCGGCGAGCGGCGGGAGCAGGTGGTCGAAGTAGCCGTCGTTCTCGTCGTAGTTGAGGAGCAGGACGGTGCTGGCCCACGTGTCAGGGTTGCTCATCAGCGCGTGGATGACGGCGTTCGTGTAGTGCGCGCCGTAGTCCGGGCTCGCCTCGGGGTGCTCGCTCCAGCCGTAGGGCGACACCACGTACGAGACCTGCGGCAGCGTGTTCGCGGCCGCGTCGGCGCCGAACTCCTGCAGCAGGTAGGACACGTCGAGGCCGCGGCCGGAGTCCGGCTTCCAGCCGTCGTGCAGCCCGCCGTTGAGCGCGAGCTGGCGCACCGCGGGATCCTTCGAGGCGAACGCGTCGTGGTACTGCTGGAACTGCCACAGCGGGTTGCAGCCGTAGTCGCCGACGTAGGGCGCCTTGTCCGGGTCGCCCACCTCGTCGTTCGCGTACGTCTTCCAGGTGACGCCGGCGTGCTGCAGGCGCTCCTGGTACGTGGTCCAGCGGAAGACCGGCTCATAGGGCTCCGGGTTGCTGATGATCGGCCCGCCGGCCCTCCCCTCCGGATCGATGGTCCCGGTCCACTGGTACAGCCGGTTCGGGGTCGTCGGGCCGATGAGCGAGCAGTGGTAGTGGTCGGCGATCGTGAACGCCTGGGCCAGGGCGTGGTGGAAGGGCACGTCGTCCTTCGTGAAGTACCCCATCGTCTGCTGCGTCTTGGCGACGACCCAGTTGTCCCAGGCGCCCTCGTTCCAGGCCGCGTGGCCGCCCTTCCAGGAGTGGTTGAGGCTGCCGGCGCCCTGCGCGTTGTGGTTCGCGGAGTCGAGGGGGAACGGCAGGAGGTGGCCGCCGTCGGTCCGGGTGGCGTCGGGCTGGGCGAAGACCGATCCGCCGCCGGGGTACTCGACCGCCTGCCTGTCGCTGAAGCCGCGGACGCCGGGGAAGGTGCCGTAGTAGTGGTCGAAGGAGCGGTTCTCCTGCATGAGGATCACGACGTGCTCGACGTCCCTGATCGACCGCGTGAGGTTCCGGCGCGTGGCCGCGGTCGCGGCGGTGGCGCTCATGGTGCCCGTCGTGGATCCGGCGGCGACGCCGGCCATGATCGCGGCGGCGCCGCCCATCAGGAGGGTGCGGCGGCTCACGCCGGGGCGGATCCCGCCGCGGTAGGGGTGCGTGGGATCCAGGGGAGGCGCGGCGTCGGCGCCGGCGCTCCTGGTGCGGTCGGCGGGGTGCTGGTCGGGGCGGGAGGTGCTCACGGTGCGATGTCCTTCTTCCATGCGCGTCCGGCGAGGGCGGGCGCGCGGGCGGGATCACGGAGGCCGGCGGGGATCGCGGGCGCGTGACGGGGAGGGCTGCTGCGGAGAGGAGCGTGCGGGGATGCGGGGCAGGGTGGTGCGTGGGTGCGATGCGGGTCGGTGCAGGGCGTCGCGGGGATGCGGTGCGGTGCGGGCGACGGCGATCTCTGCCCGGGCGCGGGATCCGCGCGGGTGCCACCGCGATGACGACGGGACGCCCGATGCGGATCGCGCCCGGGTCGTCGGCGTCGCCGGCAGCGGCGGCACGCCGCGGTGCGCGGCGGGACGTCGCTGTCGGCAGCGAGTATGCGCGCCGAGGGGGAACGGCGCGTCACGCCCGGTGATCACCCGCGGAACGCCCCCTGAACAGGGGGTGCCGACGGATCAGACGGGCCAGACCGGCCGGAACTGGATGCTGATGCGCGGCCCCACGGCCTTGGCCGTCTTGAGGATGGCGTGCTCGTGCGTGCGCTGCGCGCTGCCGCCCATGACCACGAGGTCGCCGTGCCCGAGCGGGAAGCGCCGCACCTCGCCGCCGCCCTTGGGTCGTAGCGAGAGGGTGCGGGCCGCGCCGACCGAGACGATGGCCACCATCGTGTCCCGGTCGATGGCGCGCCCGACGCGGTCGCCGTGCCAGGCGACGCTGTCGTCGCCCGTGCGGTAGAAGCAGAGCCCGGCGGTCTCGAGCACCTGCCCGGGCGGCCGGCCGTAGTGGTCGTTGAGCGCGTCGCGCGCCTCCACGAGCACGGGTGCCGGGAGGGTCGCGCGCGGCCCGAACCAGGAGAGCAGCCGGGGCACCTCGACCACGCGGCCGTGCATCAGGCGCGTGTCCGCCGTCCACTCCACGTCCTCCACGAGGCGCTCGAACAGCGCGTCGGAGTCGGTGACCCAGCCGGGCCGGATGTCGAGCCAGGCGCCCTGTCCCAGGTCGAGCCGCTCCACCTCGCCGCCGAGCGCGCCGATGGCCGGCTCGGCCTGGAGGTCGTCGAAGAGGGAGGCCTGGAACGCGATGCTCATGGCGCGAGCATAGCCCGGATGTTCGAACGCATGTTCGAACGCCCGCGCGATGGGGAGAGCGCGCTCAGGCCGCCGCGGACCTCGACGCGCGCCGCCCCGCCCACGTCAGCAGGAGCGTCAATCCGCAGATCAGCGCCGCGATGACCACGACCCAGACGGCGACGGCGCCGTACCCGCCGCCGTCGGTGGCGGGATCCAGGAACGGGTACGGGTAGTAGGTCGCCGCCCCCGTGACCTCGTTGCCGGTGAACGGTCCGCGGGCGAGCGTCACCGCCACCCAGGCGAGCGGGTAGACGACCACCCGGCCGACCGCGCCGTAGCCGAGCGCCCGGCGGTCCGGCGCGAGCAGCCAGTCGGCGAGCACGAGCAGGGGGACTACCACGTGCAGCACCTCGTTCGACCACGGGAGGTTGCCGCCGGGGATCGTCGGCAGGCCGCGGAGCAGCAGGTTGTAGACCGCGCCGGTGGTCACCATGTAGGTCGTCGCCGCCAGGCGCAGCGTCGTCCAGCCGCGTCCCGGCGCGGGCGCGCGGCGCAGCAGCCGCACGGCGCCGACGCCCAGGACCACGGCCGCGAGCAGGTTCGACTGGATCGTGAAGTACATGAGGAAGTCGATCGTCTTGCCCCAGATCCCCTCCACCCCGATGCTCCGCCAGTACGAGGAGCTGACGACGTACTGGCTCGTGACGGAGACCAGCACGGTCAGGGTGGTGAGGAGGCGGACGACCGCCCAGGTGATGCGCACGTCCCCACCGTCGCACATGCCGGCGCCTCGGGTGGATCCCCCACCCGGGGAGGGCGGCGCGCCCGGGCCTAGGCTGGGCGGATGCATGGTGAGTACAAGGTCCCCGGCGGCAAGCTCGTCGTGGTCGACCTCGACGTGACCGACGGCCGCATCTCCGGCTTCCGCCTCGCGGGCGACTTCTTCCTGGAGCCCGACGACGCGCTCGAGGCCATCGACCGGGCCGTCAACGGCCTCCCCGAGGACAGCGACGCCAACGCGATCGCCGCCGCGATCCGCCGCGCGCTCCCGCCGCAGGCCGTGCTCCTCGGCTTCTCGCCCGAGGCCGTCGCCGTCGCGATCCGCCGCTCGCTCGCCCGCGCCACGAACTGGGGCGACTACGAGTGGGAGGTCATCCACGACCGCGCCTACCGCCCCGTCGAGCAGATGGCGCTCGACCAGGTGCTCGCCGAGGAGGTCGGCGCCGGGCGCCGGAACCCCACGCTGCGCATCTGGGAGTGGGACCAGCCGGCCGTCGTCATCGGCAGCTTCCAGTCGCTCCGCAACGAGGTCGACGCCGAGCAGGCCGCCGCCCACGGCTTCGACGTCGTGCGCCGCGTCTCCGGCGGCGGCGCCATGTACATGGAGGCAGGTGCGGTCATCACGTACTCGATCTACGCGCCCGTCGACCTCGTGCAGGGCATGACCTTCGCCGACTCCTACGCCTACCTCGACGAGTGGGTCATCACCGCGCTCCGCTCGCTCGGCATCGACGCGTCGTACCAGCCGCTCAACGACATCACGAGCCCCACCGGCAAGATCGGGGGCGCCGCGCAGAAGCGCCTCGGCGCCGGCGCCGTGCTGCACCACGTCACCATGAGCTACGACATGGACGGCGAGAAGATGGTGCAGGTGCTCCGCATCGGCCGCGAGAAGATCAGCGACAAGGGCATCACGAGCGCCGCCAAGCGCGTGGACCCGCTCCGCAGCCAGACGGGCATGAGCCGCGCCGAGATCATCGACCGGATGAAGGCCACGTTCACCGGCCTCTACGGCGGGAAGCCGGGCGAGGTCACGCCGGAGGAGTGGGCGAAGACCCGCCAGCTCGTCGAGGACAAGTTCTCGACGCCGGAGTGGCTCACGCGCGTCCCGTGATCGACGGCGGTCCCGCCGGACCGCCTCAGCCGCGCTCGAGCAGCTCCCGGTAGTCGGGGTGCTCGTCGATCCACTCCGCCACGAACGGGCACGCGGCCACGACCGTGCGGGATCCGCCGCGCACGTCGTCGAGGGCCGCCCGCACCAGCTCGCCGCCGAGACCGCCGCGCCGCTTCGCGGGGTCGATCTCGGTGTGGGTGAAGACGATGCGGTCGCCCTGGATCAGGTAGTCCGCGAAGCCCGCGCGCTCGCCGTCGAGCCACAGCGTGTAGCGCGAGCCGTCGGGGTCGTGGGTCACGTCGACGCTCATCACCCCACCCTATGCGCGGATGCGCGCCCCTCCGAGGGAGGGGCGCGCATCGCGGTGGGCGGGGATCAGTCGTGGCAGTAGCTGGGCGTGTCACCGAGGTAGAACCGGAACACCTGGTCGCCGGGGCACGGCGGGTGGTGCTTCACCCACTCGGTGACGCCGGCGATCAGGCCCACGCCGATCAGGCAGAGGAAGGGGCCGATCTTGGCGATCCCGCAGAACCTCGCCGTGGCGCCGGCGCCCGTGATCGCCGTGATGATCGGCCACGCGTCCCTGCTGATGTCGACCCACGGTCCGTGCCGGTCCCAGCCGGCTGACTTCGAGCTCGCGGTGATCACGCGCGGGTCGTCCGGGGTGAGGGTCCTCGGGTCGAGGTGGGTGGTCGCCCCGTCGCCCGTCGTGACCGCGGAGGCGGTCGCGGTGATGGCCGCTCCCGCCCGGGCCTCGGCCGCCGCGGCATGCGCGCTCGCGGTCGTGGTCGCGCTGGCGAGGTGCCTCTCGGTCGCCTGGGCCGGGAGGGAGTAGCCGATCACCAGGGCGAGTGCCGCGGTGATGGCGACGGCGACGGCGGCGACGTGCTGGTGCGCGCGTCCGATCCGTCCGCGGCCGTTCGTGGTGCCGGATGGTGCAGAGGTGATGCGTGTCATCGGTGCCTCCTCAGTGGATGTTCCTCGTGGCGGTGCTCGCGGCGCGGGTCGCCGCTGTCATGAGGATGGTGCTCGGGCATCGGACGGCATCCGATTCTCCACAAGTCGATCGACTGACCTACCGGGCGTCGTGCCGGAGGCCGCGCGACCTCCTCCCCGGTGGCACCCGCCGCGCCGTCCGGGGAGCGCACGGGGGAGCGGGGTACCCTGATCGGGCCCGGCATCCCGGCGCACCCCCCCTACCTCCCGGAGCAGCACGTGACCGCCGACATCCGCCGCCGCAGCATCCTCGCCGCCGCGCTCGCGGTCCCCGTGACCGCCGCCCTCGCCGCCTGCACGCGCCAGGAGCCCGCCCCGCGCGCCACCCTCGGCGCCGACGGCCAGCCGGCCGCATCCGGGTCGCCCGCCGTCACCGCGGTCGAGCCCGCCACGCTCTCCGTGTCGGGCGGCCAGACCGTCACGCTCACGGGCGCCGGCCTGTCCGCCGCGACGGCCGTCATGTTCGCGGGCACCGCGGGCACGGACCTGAAGGTCGCGGGCGACGGATCCGTCACGGTCGTGGCGCCCCGCTCCGCCGACTACGAGGACCGGTCCGCCGACGTCCAGGTCATGGCCGGCGACGCCGCGCTCACCACCACGACCGCCGCGTACGCCGCGCAGACGCCCGTCGACAAGCAGCTCCAGTACGCGCTCGCCCACTGGGACTCCTACAACCTGCAGGAGTACGGCAACTTCAATCCGTCGGGCGGCGACTGCGTCAACTTCGTGAGCCAGACCCTCATCCAGCGCGGCTGGGAGATGACGACCGAGTGGCACAACCGCGGCGGCGGCTCCGACTGGACGTACGCGTGGATCCACGTGCCCACCTTCGACAAGTGGCTCACGGCCAACGCCTCCACGCTCGGCATCACGCGCCTCGAGCTCGCGGACCGCGACAAGCTGAAGGTCGGCGACATCGTCATCTTCGACTGGAACCGCAACTCGTCGCCCGACCACACGCAGATCGTCTCGGCCATCGAGCCGAAGGACGGCGGCAACGTCGTGAAGATGGTCGGCCACAACCTCGACAACGACTACCGCGACCTCGACGCGACCATCACCACCGAGCACCCCGGCGCCGAGGTGCACTTCTGGAGCGTCTCCTAGCCCACGTCGCCGACCTCGCGTCCGACCCGCAGCAGCCGGTCGACGAGGAGCACGATCAGCACGCCCGCTGCGTAGGCCGCGAGGTCGACGGGGTCGTACCCGGTGCCGAGCAGCAGCCGGCAGAGCGGCACGTGCACCGCCCAGATCGCGGGCCACCCGGTGATCTGCAGCAGCTCGATCCCCGTGCACCACACGAGCACGGCGGCCCCGTGCACGACCGTGTCGACGCGGGGGAGCGCCGCGATCAGCGCGAGGTGGATCGCGGCCGCGTAGAAGATGTCGGGCCACAGCCCCCGGCCGTCGCTGTGGGTGACGACCATGCCCGCGATGACCACCGCGAGGAGCGATCCGAGCGCGAGGACCCGTCGGCGGGCGTGCCCGTCGGGCAGCCGCACGTCCCGGTCCACGACGGGCGCGGCGTCGGCCGGACCGTCGGCGGGGTGCATCGACGGCTCGTCCCAGACGAACGCATCCACGTCCCCCGAATGGCGCATGCTCCAACCCTAAGCACCGCGGATGCGAACCCGCCCCCGGCGGCCTCGCATCCACGGACCCCCGTCACGCGCCGAGCGCGGCGTCCACGATCCGGCGGGCCTCGGCCTGCACCTCGTGCAGGTGGTCGACGCCCACGAACGACTCGGCGTAGATCTTGTAGACGTCCTCGGTGCCGCTCGGGCGCGCGGCGAACCACGCCTTCTCGGTGACGACCTTGACGCCGCCGACGGCCGCGCCGTTGCCGGGCGCGCTGCTGAGCTTGGCGGTGATCGGGTCGCCCGCGACCTCGGTCGCCGTGATGGCGTCGCCGTCGAGCTTGCCGAGCGTGGCCTTCTGCGCCTTGGTCGCGGCCGCGTCGACGCGCTCGTACACCGGGTCGCCGAAGCGCTCGGTGAGCTCGCGGTAGAGCACGCTCGGGGTCTTGCCCGTGACGGCGAGGATCTCGGCGGCGAGGAGCGCCAGGAGGATCCCGTCCTTGTCGGTGGTCCAGACCGTGCCGTCCATGCGGAGGAAGCTCGCGCCGGCGGACTCCTCGCCGCCGAAGCCCACGGATCCGTCGATGAGGCCGGGCACGAACCACTTGAAGCCGACCGGCACCTCCCAGAGGCGGCGGCCGAGCGACTCGGCGACCCGGTCGATCACGCTGGAGGAGACGAGCGTCTTGCCGATCGCCGCGTCCTCGCGCCATTCGGGACGGTGCGCGTAGAGGTAGTCGATGGCGACCGCGAGGTAGTGGTTCGGGTTCATGAGCCCGGCGTCGGGCGTGACGATGCCGTGGCGGTCGGCGTCGGCGTCGTTGCCCGTGAGGATGTCGAAGTCGTCCTTGCGCGCGAGCACGCTCGCCATGGCGGAGGAGGACGACGGGTCCATGCGGATCTTGCCGTCCCAGTCGAGCGTCATGAACGACCACGCGGGATCCACCTCGGGGTTCACGACCTCGAGGTCGAGCCCGTGGCGCTCGGCGATGGCGGCCCAGTACTCGACCGAGGCACCGCCGAGCGGGTCCGCGCCGATGCGGACGCCCGCCTTGCGGATGGCCTCCATGTCGATGATGGAGCCGAGGTCGTCGACGTAGTGGCCGAGGAAGTCGTAGCCCTCCACCTGCGCGCGCGCCTGGTCGAGCGGGACGCGCTTCACGTCGACGAGGCCGCCCGCGATGATCGCGTTGGCGCGCGACGCGATCCAGCCGGTGGCGTCGGAGTCGGCGGGGCCGCCGTGCGGCGGGTTGTACTTGAAGCCGCCGTCGGCCGGCGGGTTGTGGCTGGGGGTCACGACGATGCCGTCGGCCACGTCGTCGTCGCCGTGCTGCTCGTCGCGGTTCCAGCGGAGGATCGCGTGCGAGAGGGCGGGGGTGGGGCACCAGGAGTCGCGGGAGTCGGCGAGCACGCGCACGCCGTTGGCGACCAGCACCTCGAGCGCGGTGTCCTCGGCGGGCTTCGAGAGCCCGTGGGTGTCGCGGCCGATGAAGAGGGGGCCGGTGATGCCCTGCTCGGCGCGGTACTCCACGATCGCCTGCGTGATCGCGAGGATGTGGTCCTCGTTGAACGCGGTCTTCAGGGAGCTGCCCCGGTGGCCGCTCGTGCCGAACGCCACCTTCTGCTCGGGATCCTCCACGTCGGGGTGGAGCTCGTGGTACGCCCGGATCAGCTCGTCGATGTCGATGAGGTCGGACGGGAGGGCGGCGGTGCCTGCGCGGTCATGCATGGATCCATCCTGGCACCGGGCCCCGCCGATTCCCATCTAGGGTGCAGGCATGGCCGAGACCCCGCGACCCGACGAGACCTACAGCTACCTCGGGCCGTCGGGCACCTTCACGGAGGCCGCGCTCAAGCAGGTGGAGGCCGCCCGCGGTCGCAGCTGGCGCGCGGTGAACAACGCGTCCGAGGCGCTCGCCGACGTCGTGGCCGGCACGTCGGTCGCCGCGATGATCGCCATCGAGAACTCCGTCGAGGGCGGGGTGACCGCCACGCAGGACGCGCTCGCGAACATCCCGGGCCTGCGGATCCTCAGCGAGCACCTCGTGCCGGTGTCCTTCGACCTCGTGGTGCGGCCGGGCACGGCGCTCGCGGACGTGCGCACGGTCGCCGCGCATCCGGTCGCCTACGGCCAGTGCCGCCGCTTCCTCGAGCGCGAGCTGCCGACGCACGGGCACGTGCCCGCGTCCTCCAACGTCGCCGCGGCCCTGGCGCTGCTGGATGGCGGCATCGCGGACGCCGCCATCGCGCCGCCGCAGATCACGGAGAGCCAGCCGCTCGAGGCCGTCGCCCGCGGCATCGGCGACAACCCGAACGCCGTCACGCGCTTCGTGCTGGTCGGCCGCGCGACCACGCTGCCGCCGCGCACGGGCGCCGACAAGACGAGCCTCATCGTGGAGCTGCCCGACGACCGGGCCGGATCCCTGCTCGACCTCCTCGAGCAGTTCGCGACCCGCGGGGTGAACCTCGCGCTCATCCAGTCGCGGCCCATCGGCGACGAGCTCGGGCGGTACCGCTTCGTCATCGACGCCGAGGGGCACGTGCACGACGAGCGCGTGGCCGACGCGCTGCTCGGGATCCGCCGCTTCAGCCCGCGGGTCACGTTCCTCGGCTCGTACCCGCGGGCCGACGGCACCCCGAGCACGTACCGCGCCCGGTACGAGGACGACGTGTTCCTCGAGGCGCGCGACTGGCTCCGGGCGATCGTCTCGGCCGAGCCGGGCGCCGGCGCGGACGCCTAGGCGCGGTCGCGGTCGCGGCCCACGCCCGTCGAGCGCGCGCCCGTCGCCCGGCTGATCAGGTAGAGCACCACGCCGACGGCCAGGAGGATCGCGCCGAACAGCCACACCTGCCCGCTCTGCTGGGTGAGCAGCAGGACGCAGGAGAGCACGCCGAGCACGGGGACGACGGTCCAGACGCGGAAGTGCGCGTGCTCCACGCGGTCCTTGCGCAGCACGAGCACGGCGACGTTCGTGCTGATGAAGACGAACAGCAGCAGGAGCACCACGGTCTCGGCGAGCGTGCCCACGTCGCCGACGGAGGTGAGCGCGACGGCGACCAGCGTCGTCGCGACGATCGCGACCCACGGCGTCCGGCGCCTCGGCAGCACCCGGCCGAGCACGCCGGGCAGGAGGCCCTGCTCGCTCATGCCGAAGGTGACGCGGCTCGCCATGATCATGGTCAGCAGCGCGCCGTTGGCCACCGCCACGAGGGCGATGAGGCTGAAGATCCACGGCGGGATGCCGACGCCGGTCGCCTGCACGACGGCCAGCAGCGGGCCGGTGGACTCCTGGAGCTCGTCCGGGGAGAGCGCGGCCGAGCTGGCGAGCGCGACGAGCACGTAGACGACGCCCGCGGTGGCGAGCGCGCCGAACAGGGCCTTCGGGTAGACGCGGCTGGGATCCCGCACCTCCTCGGCCACGTTGGCGCTCGTCTCGAACCCGACGAACGAGTAGTAGGCGACGATCGCGGCCGAGAGCGTGGCGAGCGCGGCGTTCGATCCCTCCGGGAACTCGGTCACGCGCGACACGTCGCCGCCCCCGCCGCCGAGCATGACGGCCACGACGACGATCACGATCACGAGGCCGCTCAGCTCCACCACCGTCATGATCACGTTGCCGCGCATGCTCTCGGTGATCCCGCGGGCGTTGAGCGCCGCGACCAGCAGCAGGAAGACGATGGCGGCGGGGATCCGCGGCACGTCCATCACGGGCGCGAGCAGCGTCGAGAGGTACTGGCCCGCGAACGCGAGCGAGAGGCCCGCGGCGCTCACGACGCCGGCCGCGAGCATCGAGAACCCCACGAGGAACGACACGACGGGCACCTTGAAGGCGCGCTCGGCGAAGATCGCGGCGCCGCCCGCCTTCGGGTACTTGGTGACGAGCTCGGCGTACGACCCCGCGGTGAGCAGCGCCAGCAGCAGGGCCACCACGAGCGGGACCCAGAGCGCGCCGCCCACGTCCTCCGCGAGCGTGCCCATGAGCGCGTAGATCCCCGCGCCGAGCACGTCGCCCAGGATGAAGAGGAACAGCAGCGGTCCGGTGATCGCCTGCTTGAGCTTCGAGCCCCCTGCGGCGGCGGGCTCGGTGTCGGTCGTCGTGGCCATGCGGGTCCTCCTCGGGGATCGCCGGGTCGGGTGCCCGGCGGCGGCGCTCGCGCGCCTCACCCTGACGACCCTGGCCCGTTCTCGCGTCGGCGTCCGGGGGCTTGACTCCCGGCCGGCTCCGACCCGCTTCGTTAGAGTGACGGGGTGATCGATCCGCAGACCCTCCGCGACCATCCCGACCTCGTCATCGCCTCGCAGGAGCTGCGCGGAGCCTCCGTGGAGGTGGTCGACCAGGCGGTCCGCGCGGACGCCGAGCGCCGCCACGCGATCACCGAGTTCGAGGGCCTGCGCGCCGAGCAGAACGCGCACGGCAAGCTCGTCGCGAAGGCCGACAAGGCCGACAAGCCGCGCCTCATCGCCGAGGTGCAGGAGCTGAAGGCCCGCGTCACCGCCGCGCAGGAGCGCGCGCAGGAGGCCGAGGCCGCGCTCGACGAGGCCATGCGGCGGATCCCGAACATCGTCCTCGACGGCGTCCCCGCGGGCGGCGAGGACGACTGGGCGCTCGTGCGCGAGGTCGGCGCCAAGCCCGCCTTCGACTTCGAGCCCCGCGACCACCTGGAGATCGGCGAGATCCTCGACGCCATCGACATGGGCCGCGGCGCCAAGGTCTCCGGCGCGCGCTTCCACTTCCTCAAGGGCATCGGCGCGCAGCTCGAGATCGCGCTGATGAACTTCGGCCTGGCCCGCGCGCTCGAGGCCGGCCTCGTGCCGCTCATCACGCCCACGCTCGTGAAGCCCGAGATCATGGCCGGCACCGGCTTCCTCGGCGCCCACGCCGACGAGGTCTACCACCTCGACGACGACGACCTCTACCTCACGGGCACGAGCGAGGTGGCGCTCGCCGGGTACCACGCCGACGAGATCCTCGACCTGGCCGACGGCCCCGTCCGCTACGCCGGCTGGTCGACCTGCTACCGCAAGGAGGCGGGCTCCTACGGCAAGGACACCCGCGGCATCATCCGCGTGCACCAGTTCCAGAAGCTCGAGATGTTCTCCTACGTCGACCCGGCCGACTCCGAGGCCGAGCACGAGCGCCTCCTCGCCATGCAGGAGCGCATGATGCAGGACCTCGGCCTCTCGTACCGCGTCATCGACACGGCGGCGGGCGACCTCGGCTCCAGCGCCGCGCGCAAGTACGACGTCGAGGCGTGGATCCCCACCCAGGGCGCCTACCGCGAGCTCACCTCCACCTCGAACTGCACCACGTTCCAGGCCCGCCGCCTCGGCACGCGCTTCCGCGGGGAGGACGGCCGCACCTCGCCCGTCGCGACCCTCAACGGCACGCTCGCCACCACCCGCTGGATCGTCGCGATCCTCGAGACGCACCAGCAGGCCGACGGATCCGTGCGCGTCCCCGAGGCGCTGCGCCCGTACCTCGGCGGCCTCGAGGTCGTCGCGCCCGCCACGGCGAAGGCCGCGCGATGACCCCGCGCGTGACCGACGCCGACCGCCTCCTCATCGCCCTCGACATCGACGGCACGCTCCTCGGGGAGGACGGCTCGCTCGACGAGTCGGTCATCCGCGAGGTGCGGCGCGTGGAGGAGATCGGCCACCTGGTCATGCCCTCCACCGGTCGCTCGGTCGCCGACACCCTGCCGATCGTCGACCGCCTCGGGATCCACCCGCGCTACATGGTCTGCTCGAACGGCGCCATCGTGCTCGAGCGCGACGCGGACGCCCCCACGGGGTACGCGCGCCGCTTCGTCGAGACCTTCGACCCCGCGGAGGTGCTGCAGCGCATCCGCCCGCACCTCGCGAGCGGCCGCTACGCCGTCGAGGATGAGGAGGGCGTGTACCTCTACTCCGGCGGCGACTTCCCGGACGGCGTGCTCGAGGCCAACGGCCGCCACGTCGAGTTCGAGGAGCTGCTGCACGTGCCGGCGACGCGCGTCGTCGTGATCTCGCCCGGCCACGACATGGAGGACTTCCAGGACGTCGTCGAGCGCATGGGCCTGCACCGCGTCAGCTACTCCATCGGCTGGACGGCGTGGCTCGACATCGCGCCCGACGGCGTCAACAAGGCCACCGCCATGGAGCGCGTCCGCGAGCTGCACGGCATCGCGCGCACGCACGTGGTCGCCATGGGCGACGGCCGCAACGACATCGAGATGCTGGAGTGGGCCGGCGAGCACGGCCGCGGGATCGCGATGGGCCAGGCGCCTGCCGAGGTCATCGCGGTCGCCAGCGAGGTCACGGGCCCCATCACCGAGAACGGTGCGGCCGCGGTCCTCGCGCGTCTCTGACGTCCCGCCGCGCAGGATTCCCCACCTGGGGAGAGTTCAGCTCGCTCTGATGCTCCGCGTGCGAGAGTGGCGCATCCCGCGCGGTCACCCGGCCGCACCACCGCGGGCCGACCGGCCACCGGTAGGATCCTGATCGATCGCACGTCCCCGCCTCGCGGGATCGCGCGCATCGGGAGGGCTGTCCGAGCGGCCGATGGAGCCAGTCTTGAAAACTGGTGGGCAGAGATGTCTCGTGGGTTCGAATCCCACGCCCTCCGCCCGGAGAGGATCCGCATGAGCGACGCGCCCCTGCGCCCCCGGCGAACCGCGACGCCCCCCGTCATCGCCCGCCACGGCCGGCTGCGCAAGCCCACGGCGCTGCGCACCCTGCTGGTCGGCACGGCCATGACACTCGTGGTGCTGGTCGTCAGCGGCGTCTCCGTGGCCACCATCGCGCTGGCGGACCTGAACAGGTCGGTGCAGGCGAACACCGTCGACATCAGCGACGGCACCGAGCAGACCACGGTCGGCGTCGGCGCGCTCGACGGCGGCTTCAACGTGCTGCTCGCCGGATCCGACACGCGCCAGGGCCAAGGCGACGGCTACGGCAAGACCGACGGCGCGCTCAACGACGTCAACATGGTGCTGCACGTCTCCGCCGACCACTCGCAGGCCACCGTCGTCAGCCTCCCGCGCGACATGGTCGTGCCCATCCCCGCGTGCGCGCGCAGCGACGGATCCGGCACCGCGCCGGCCATGTCCGCCGCGCCGCTCAACTCCGCGCTCTCCGACGGCGGCCTGCCGTGCGTCGCGAAGACCGTGGCGCAGTTCACGGGCCTCGACATCCCGTACGCCGCGCTCATCGAGTTCAACGGCGTCATCGAGATGTCGAACGCGGTCGGCGGCGTGCCCGTCTGCCTCGCGAGCCCGCTCAAGGACAAGCGCACCGACCTCGACCTCCCCGCGGGCGTGACGCCGCTCCAGGGCAAGCAGGCGCTGCAGTTCCTCCGCACCCGTCACGCGGTCGGCGACGGCAGCGACCTGGCCCGCATCAGCAACCAGCAGGTCTTCCTCTCGGCGCTCGTGCGCACCATGAAGCAGTCGAGCACGCTCTCGGATCCCACGCGCGTCTACGGCCTCGCCAAGGCCGCGGTCGACAACATGCAGCGCTCCACGTCGCTCGACTACCAGACGATGGCCTCCATGGCGCTGGCCCTCAAGGACATCCCGCTCGAGCAGGTGCACTTCGTGCAGTACCCGGGCACGACCGCGGGCACCGGCGTCTACGCCGGCAAGGTCCAGCCGCTGAAGACCGACGGCGACCAGCTCATGCAGCTGCTCAAGGCCGATGCGCCGTTCGAGGTGAAGGCCGGCAACGCCGGGCTCGGCGCGGTGGCGGAGAAGCCCGCGGGGTCGACCCCGGCGCCGTCGCCGTCGCCGAGCGCTCCCGCGGCGGGCGGAGGATCCCAGCCGGATGCCTCGGCGCCCACCGTCCTGCCGGATGCCGTCACGGGCACCGACGCCGGCACGGTCACGTGCTCGAAGGGCTTCAAGTGAGGCGCGGCGCGCGCACGCGATGAGGGCGACGGGTCCTCGCCGCACACCCTATGCAGCGGGGACCCGTCTATCTCGTTCAGCTTTCGACCCGAATCCTCCGCCGGACGAGAATCTCGTGTTCTCGCCCACGGGGGGCTCGCGACGTCGTCGCGTGCGTGAGGGTGAGCGGCGCCGGTTCGGGGGATCCGGGACCGCGGCCACGTGGGCGAGCGGGACATCTCTGGGCTGACACAGCGACACGCGCGGGGTAAGCCGGTCGGGTCCGGCACACGCGTCGAGACAGACACTACGTGTCCGTCGATTGGGGGACAACCGCGCCGCACCCCCCGTTCGGGCCCGCCTCCCGTGGCGCGGGGATGTGAGCATGCCGCCGCGTCCGGTACAGTGGACGGGTACGTCTGGAGACGTCGCATAGTTCGGCCTAGTGCACCACCCTGCTAAGGTGGAGTACCCGTATGGGTACCGTGGGTTCAAATCCCACCGTCTCCGCCATCCCGCCTCGCGGAGCCCCTCTCGACCGTCGCCCTGACGATCGCCTCTCGCGCCTCCGTGCTGCGCGGCCGCCTCCGGCCCGGCCGGTCGCCGCGCCCGCGTCGGCCTAGCATCACCCCCATGAGCGACACGTTTCCCGATGCGCCGCGGTCGCCCGACCCCGATCACGGCTCCGGCACCACCCTCGGCCTCATCGCGCGCGAGGCCAACGTGTCGATCGGCACGGTCAGCAAGGTCCTCAACGGGCGCAAGGGCATCTCGCCCGCCACCCGCGCGCGCGTCGAGGAGCTCATGGAGCTGCACGGCTACAGCAGGCGCGGCGCCGAGCGTCCGCACGGCGCGCTCCTCGAGATCGTGCTCGAGGTCGTCGACACGGGCTTCTCGGTGGACCTGCTGCGCGGCGTCTCGGCCGTCGCGCGCGAGCACGCGCTGAGCGTCATCGTCACGGAGCACGGGCGCGACACCGCGCTCGACGGCGACTGGATGGCGGGCGTCATGCAGCGCCGGCCGATGGGCCTCGTCCTCGTCTTCTCCGACCTCGCGCCCGCGCAGAAGCGGCAGCTGCGCAGCCGCGGCATCCCGTTCGTGGTGGTGGATCCCGCGGGGTCGCCGGCCGCGGACGTGCCGGCCGTCGGATCCACCAACTGGGAGGGCGGCCACGCCGCGGGGGAGCACCTGCTGGGGCTCGGGCACACGCGCATCGGCGCGATCAGCGGGCCGCCGCACCGGCTCTACTCGCGGGCGCGCATGTCGGGCTTCCGCAGCGCGCTCGAGGCCGCCGGACCGGCGGTGTCGCTCGTCGAGGTCGAGGGCGACTTCGGGCGCACCGCCGGGCACCGCGCGGGCGGCGAGCTGCTCGACGCGCCCGATCGCCCGACCGCGATCTTCGCCGGCAACGACGAGCAAGCGCTCGGGCTCTACGAGGCGGCGCGCGAGCGGGGGATCCGCATCCCCGACGACCTCTCCGTCCTCGGCTACGACGACCTCCCCTTCGCCCGCATCGTCTCGCCCGCGCTGAGCACCGTCCGGCAACCCGTGCGCGAGATGGCGGAGGCCGCGGCGCGCATGGTGCTGCGGATCCGCGAGGGCCGGAGCGACGAGCCCACGCGCCTCGACCTCGCGACGGCGCTCGTGGTCCGCGCCAGCACGGCGCCGCCTGCTCCGACGGACGCGGTGTCGCCGCCCGAGTGAAACGTTTCGGATCGCGCGCGCCCTCCTTGCCCCGCCCGACCGCCGGTGCGTAGCGTTCGAGACGCGCGCGTCAGAAGCCCGATCGCGCCCGACGAAGGAGTCGCTCGTGTCCCAGATCCCCCGCACGCCCGCCCGTCCGCATCGCGGCCGCCCGACCGGGACGGCGCTCGCGTGACCGCCGCCCGGAAGGCGCTCGTCGTCCGCGGAGGCTGGGACGGCCACATGCCCGTGGAGACCACGGGCCTGTTCATCCCCTTCCTCGAGGAGAACGGCTTCGAGGTGCGCGTCGAGGAGGGATCGGCCGTCTACGCCGACGCCGACGTGATGGCCGCGACCGACCTCATCGTCCAGGCCAACACGATGACCACCATCGAGCCCGAGGAGATGGCCGGCCTCCGCGCCGCCGTCATCGCGGGCACCGGCATGGCCGGCTGGCACGGCGGCATCGCCGACTCGTACCGGAACACCGCCGACTACCTGCACATGATCGGCGGCCAGTTCGCCCACCACGCGGGCAAGGACCCGGCCGAGCGCACGGGCGAGCAGTCCGACAACTACATCCCGTACACAGTCGAGATGACCGAGCTGGGGCGCACGCACGAGATCACGCAGGGCATCGCGGACTTCGACCTCGTGACCGAGCAGTACTGGGTGCTGAGCGACGAGTACAACGACGTGCTCGCGACCACCACGCAGACCGTCCGGCCGTGGGATCCGTGGCACCGCCCGGTCACCGCGCCCGCCATCTGGACCCGCCAGTGGGGCGAGGGCCGCATCTTCGTCTCCGCCCCCGGCCACCGCATCGAGGTCGTCGAGGACCCGAACGTCCGCACCATCATCGAGAGGGGCCTGCTGTGGGCAGCACGCTGAAGCACGACGACGACGCCATGACCCTCGGGATCATCGGCGTCGGGAAGATCAGCGAGCAGTACTTCGCGGCGTTCGAGAGCCTGCCGGGCGTGCGTCTCGTCGCCGTCGCGGACCTCGACCTCGACCGTGCGCGCACGGTCGCCGAGGCGCAGGGCGTGGACGCGCTGAGCGTCGACGACCTCATCGCGGATCCGCGGATCCAGACCGTGCTGAACCTCACGATCCCCGCCGCCCACGCCGAGGTCGACCTCCGCGTGCTCGAGGCCGGCAAGCACGTCTACGGCGAGAAGCCGCTCGCGCTGAGCCCCGCCGAGGCCGAGCCGATCCTGCGGCTGGCCGAGGAGAAGGGCCTGCGCGTCGGATCCGCGCCGGACACCGTGCTCGGCACGGGGATCCAGACCGCGCGCCAGGTGCTCGACGCCGGCACGATCGGGAGGCCGGTCGCCGCGAACGCCTTCTGGGGCGCGCCCGGCCACGAGCTGTGGCACCCGGCTCCCGCGTTCTACTACCAGCCCGGCGGGGGACCGCTGTTCGACATGGGGCCCTACTACCTCACGGCGCTCGTGACGTTGCTCGGCCCGGTCGTGCGCGTGCAGGGCGCGTCGCTCCGCTCCGACCGCGTGCGCTCGGCCGCCTCCGACCCCGAGGCGCGCGAGATCCCGGTGACGGTCGACACGCACGTCAGCGCCGTGCTCACGCACGAGTCGGGCGCGGTGTCCACCGTCACGGTGAGCTTCGACATCTGGGCCTCGCGGATCCCGAACATCGAGGTGTACGGCACGGCCGGCACGCTCTCGGTGCCGGACCCGAACCACTTCTCCGGCCAGGTGCAGGTCGCGACCGCGGAGCAGCGGGAGTGGACCGACGTCGAGCCGAGCGCCGGGTACGTCGACGCGGGCCGTGGCTGCGGCCTCGCGGAGATGGCCGACGCCATCCGCCGCGGCGTCCCGCACCGCGCGTCGGGCGAGCTCGCGTTCCACGTGCTCGAGGTGATGGACGCGATCCTCGACCCCGCGGCGACGGGCGAGATCCGCAGCACGGTGGGGCGTCCCGAGGCCGTCCCGCTGGGCCAGCCGGGGCGCTCCGGGGACTGATCCCGAGTCGTCCGCGAACAGGTAGTGGGCAGCCTTCCACAACCCCGTCGGCGGGCCGTTCCTGGGAGCCGCGGCGGACTAGCCTGACGCCGTGACCCGCCACTTCTCGCAGTTCCTCTTCGCGCCGTACGGCGACGGGGAGGGACTGCGTGCGGTGGAGTCGCACCCGGCCGACGAGCAGATCCTCGGCCGATACGGCGCGGGCGACGCCCAGGAGGGGCCCGAGGCGGACGCCGCCGATCCCACCTTCTGGCCGGCGCTGACGGCCGTCGAGTGGCCGCTCACGCACCGGCCGTTCGACGATGACGAGCCGGAGATCGCGGACGGGCACTTCGCCCCCGCGGACGAGGATCCCGACGCCGAGGCGCGCGAGGAGGCGGAGGCGCACGCCGCCCGCGCCGCCCTCCTCGCCGAGGTCTACGGCTGGCCGCATCGCGCCGTCTAAGGCGCTCCGTCCAGCGCGCGCCGTCTGACGCGCGGCGCTCCGGTCGGGCCTAGGCCCCGGCCAGCACCGCCCACGAGTGCGCGGGCACGCGTCCGTCCCCGCCGAGGTCGCCCGCCTCGACGCCGCCGTGCGCTGCGCCGACCTCCAGGGGCTCGTCGCCGATGTTGAGCACGAGTCGAAGCTCGCCGGGGGATCCGGGCGCGACGCCACCCGCGGCACCCGAGCCGGACGGCCGCAGCGCGATCGTGAGCGCGGTGTTCGTGAGGCCGGAGGTCTCCATCCGCGCGTCGACCAGCCAGGCGTGACGACGGCGCAGGCCGACGAGCTGCTGGTGGAGGCTGCGGATCCGGGCCGCGTCGGGATCGTCCGCGTCCGCCGGCAGCTCGGCGGGCGATGCCGGGTACGCGGGGCGCACGGCGTCGTCGCCGCCCGCGCGGTCCTCCTTCACGCCGGTGAGGCCGCGCTCGTCGCCCGCGTAGATCGAGGGGACGCCGGGGAGGAGGAGGAGCAGGGCGATCGCGTGGCCGAGGTGGCGCGGATCCACCGCCGAGGCGATGCGCGTCACGTCGTGGTTGCCGATGAAGGTCTGCGGCGTGAAGGACGGCAGCAGCTCGCCGTGGCGGGTGAGCGTCCAGTCGAGCTCGAAGAGGTTCTGCTCGGCGATCGAGTTGCGGATCGACTTCCACAGCTCGTAGGCCGTGATGGAGTCGATGGTCGACTCGGCGGCGTAGCCCGCGTAGTCGCCGTGGATCATCTCGCCGACGAACCACGCGTCGGGGTGCCGCTCGCGGACGCGCGGCAGCACCGCCGCCCAGAAGGACGCGGGCACCGCGTAGGCCGCGTCGAGGCGCCAGCCGGCGATGCCGCGGTCGAGCCAGTGGATCATCACCTCGGCCACGTGCGCGCGCACGGCCTCGGAGTCGTGGTCGAGCGTGACGAGGGGGCCGTGGCCCTCGAAGCCGACGGCCTCGCCGGCCTCGTCCCAGCGGAACCAGGACGCGGCCTCGGATCCGGGGCCGTCGGCGAGCGCCTGCACGAAGCGAGGGTGGCTGCGGCCGACGTGGTTGAAGACGCCGTCGAGGAGCACGCGCACGCCGCGCTCGGAGGCATCGGCGAGGAGCGCGTCGAGGTCGGCGTCGTCGCCGAGGCGCGGGTCGATCGCCAGGTGGTCCCGGGTGTCGTAGCCGTGCGTCTCGGAGTCGAAGACGGGCCCGAGCAGCAGCCCGTTGGCGCCGAGGTCGACGAGGTAGGGGAGCCACGCACGCAGCCGGTCGAGGCGGTGGGCGGGATCCGCGGGGCCTCCGGCGAGGTCGTCGCGGGACTGCGGCGCGCCCGTGAAGCCGAGCGGGTAGACGTGCCACCACACGACGTGATCGGTCCAGGATGCCAAGGGTCGCTCCTCGCGGTTCGGGTCGATCCAGCCTAATGAGCGGGTGCTCGGGCGGCCGCCGGCCCGGGCGCGGCCGGACACCCGGCGGGCCGCGACGCGCTGGGCGCGGCCCGGATTCGCGGGGCGGGCCGGGAGCATGTAGTCTGTCTCCCGGCCTGATCGCCGCTCGCGGAGATCATCGCCGCACGACTGCGCCCGTAGCTCAACGGATAGAGCATCTGACTACGGATCAGAAGGTTGGGGGTTCGAATCCCTCCGGGCGCACAGCACCTCCGGGTGCACAACTCTGGTTGAGACAGAATGGAACGGCCCGCCACCGGCGGGCCGTTCTCGTCTCCCGGGTGCATCTCCTCGGTCCCGCCCCCTCAGCGCGTCGAGGCGAGCGGCTCCACCACGTGGTTCTCGTACGCCCAGATCGTGGCGTGCAGGCGGTCGCGCACGCCGAGCTTGTCGAGCGTGCGGCTCACGTGCGTCTTCACCGTCGTGGGCGCGAGGAACAGCCGGCCCGCGATCTCCGCGTTCGAGAGGCCGCGCGCCACGAGCACCAGGATCTCCCGCTCGCGCGCCGTCAAGCGCGCGAGCTCGGCGTCCGTGCCGATCCCCTGGGCCGGGCGGCCGTGGTCGAGGAGCGCGCTCACGGGGTCGGCTCCGGGGTGGGCGTGGGCTCGGGGGCGGGCGTCTCGGTCGTCGGCGATGCGTCCGGAGCCGGGGTCGCATCGGGGGCCGCGTCGAGCGGCAGCGCCTTCGCGAACGGCGGACGCACCACGGCCTCGCTGCCGTCGATCGTCCCGGACACCAGGGCGGCGTCGGCGCTGCCGAGCGGGAAGACGTTCCATGCGCCGGCGGACGGCGTGACCGGCTCGCCCGTCGCCGGGTCGCTGACGATGCCGTCCGTCGCGTAGGAGCCGATGGTCGTGAGCGGCTTCCCGTCCTGATCGAAGAGCTGCACGCGGTCGACGAGGTTCCCGTCGGCGTCGTAGGCGAAGAGATTGGTCACCTGCTTGCCGTCGAGGGAGAGGCCCGGCTGCTCGATGTAGGAGGTGCTCGCCCCCGGATCGTTGTACTCCCGCACCGCGAGCTCGTTGAGAAGCGTCGGGAAGAGGACGAGGAGCACGAGCGCGGTGAAGACGCTCACCGCGGTGCGGAGGGCGCGTGCCGGCCGGGATCGCGCCCATCGTCCGAGCCCCCACTGCACGCTGATCACCGTCAGGACGATGAGGATCGTCCAGCCGATGAGGTTCGTCGGCAGCACGCGGAGGCTCCCGAGCGTCAGCCCGAGGAACTGGTACCCCGCCCACGCCCGCAGCAGCCACCACACCGGGCGGAAGACGATGAGCAGGTCGAGGATCGCGGAGAGCTCGCGGTTCGCCCGGATCCGCGCGTGGACCTCCCGGCCCCGCTCGCGGATGCCCTCCCGCAGCTGCGCGAAGGGCGAGGGGCTCGGCGTCGCGACCGCGCGCTCCGGCAGTCCGGCCGAGGTGCGCAGCTCGTCGGCGTAGCGCACGGGGTCGCCCAGCTCGAGGGCGCCGTCGTGATCCGCGGCCTCCTCCTGCAGGTCGGCCTCGAGGCCGCCCGTGAGGTCGTCGACGTCCTCCGGGTCGAGGTCGGCGAGGCGGGCGCGCACGGCGGCGGCGAACGCGGCGATGCGGGCGTCGAGGGCGGGATCTGCGGTGTTCACGGCTTGTCTCCGATCGTGCGGACGTTCACGGATGCGGGCACGGGGCCCTCGCCGGCGCCGCCGGCCTTCCGGGTGCGGGGGGCGGCGGCGGGCTCGCCGAGGAGCCCGCTCATGGCCGTCGCGAACGCGGCCCACGTGGCGCGCTGCCCGGCGAGGAGCTCGCGGCCCTCGGGGTTGATCGCGTAGTACTTCCGGTGCGGGCCGCCCTCGGACGGCACGACGTAGCTCGAGAGCGCGCCGGCCGCGTAGAGGCGGCGGAGGGTGCCGTAGACGGAGGCGTCGCCGACGTCGCCGAGGCCCGCGTCGCGCAGGCGCCGCACGATGTCGTAGCCGTACCCGTCGTCGTGCTGCACGACGGCGAGCACGGCGGTGTCGAGCGCTCCCTTGAGGAGCTGCGTGGTGTCCATCAGCCGATCTCTCTCATGCGTCGCACGGTATCACGCAGTGCGCGGTACCTCGGAGCGCGGGGCACGGCGGCGTGTCCGCGACCCGGCCCTCGTGCTGCGGCCGGGCCCGGTGCTACCGTCGGGCATGCCCATCGCGCTGGAGGCCCTCGGCCGCGTGCTCGCCCTGCTGGGCGACGTCGTGCTCGGCGGAGCGGGCATCTCGCCCGCGATCCTCCTCGCGGCCCTCCTCGGCGCCGCCTCCGTGGCCGCGGCGGTCGCGCTCGTGCGCATCGCCGCCGCCCGCGGGCTCCTCGGATCCGCCGCGCCACCGCTGCGTCCCGACGAGGACGTCGACCTCCCGGTGCTCGTCTCCTCGAGCGACCCGGACGCGGACGGGCACGAGCGCTCCCGGGCCCCGGGGCGCCCGGCGCAGGTCGTCGTGCCCGCGCCGCTCCCGGCCGCCTGACCGCGGCCCGCCGAGGTCCCCCACCGCCGCCATCCCGCGGCACGGACCGGGCGCGCGCCCGGATGCGACGACCAGACGGACCCCCTCCGCTCTCGTCGCAAGGAACCCCGTGGACCCCACATCGATCGCCCCCGTCCGAGCCGTGCTCGACGGCCTGTCCCAGCTCGTCGTCGGCCTCGCCGACCTGATCCAGCCGCTCGCCGGCGCCTCCGCGACCGGCGTGGCCGTCATCCTCCTCACGCTCGGCGTGCGGGCGCTGCTCCTGCCGGTCGGCATCGCGCAGGTGCGCGCCGAGATCCAGCGTCGCCGTCTCGCGCCGGCGCTCGCCGAGCTGCGCCGCCGGCACGCGGGGAAGCCCGAGCGGCTGTCCCGCGCGACGCAGGAGCTGTACGCGCGCGAGGGCGCGTCGCCGCTCGCCGGCTGCCTGCCGACGCTCGCGCAGGCGCCCGTGCTCGCGGCGGTCTACGCCCTCTTCGTGCACGCGCGGATCGGCGGCGAGGCGAACGCGCTGCTGGCCGCGCCCTTCGCCGGCGTGCCGCTCGGGACGAGCGCGCTCGCGGCGGCGGGGCTCGGGCTCGGCCCGGTCGTCGTCTCGCTCGTCGTGCTCGGGCTGCTCGCCGTGGTCGTGGAGGTGCGCCGGCGCGCCGACCTGCGGTTCCAGGGACCGCCCGCGCAGGCCGACCCCGCCCTGCCCGGCATGGCCGCGACGATGCGCATGCTGCCCTTCGTCACCGTCGTGTTCGCCGGGATCGCGCCCCTCGCGGCCGCCCTGCACCTGCTCGCGAGCGCGGCGTGGACGCTCCTCGAGCGCGCGGCGCTGCGGCGGATCCTCGGGCGCGCGCCCGCGCCGGGGACCGCGCCCGCGTGATCCGCGGGGCCGGCGCCGCGCGCCCGGTCTGCGAGGATCGAGGCACACCGAGCCGGGAGCCGCCATGACCTCCACCCCCGCGGGCGCCGTCGCCCTGCCGCCCACGCGCGTGACCTACCCGGCGGGCTCCGTCGCCTCCGAGGGCACCGCGGTCCGCGTCGACGACCTGGCCGACGGCACGCGCGGCGTCGTGCTCGACGTGACCGCGTGCCACCCCGTCGACGCGGCGTGGCCCGACCAGCCGGCCGACCGGGCGGTGCTCCGGGTGCGCGGCGCCGGGATCGAGGTGCTCGACTGCCTCGTCGGCGCGGCCGAGGCGGATCCGCCAGGCGATGGGGCGCTGCACATCGGCGCCGACGTCCCCGTCAAGAAGGGCGCCGACGGCTGGTCGTTCGTCGCCGTCCACGTCGTGCCGGGCGACGCCGACGTGCGGGCGGGCGACGCCGTCGAGGTCGCGGTGGATCCCGAGCACCGCCGCGCGCTCAGCGCCGGCCACACGGGCTGCCACCTCGCCTCCCTCGCGCTCGACCGGGCCCTCGCCGACGCGTGGACCAAGGACGTGCCGACGGACGCGCTCGGCGCTCCCGGCTTCGACGCGCTCGCGATCGACACGTCCCGCATCGGGGAGTGGTCGTCGGTCGACGTGTACCGCCTCGGCAAGTCGCTCCGGAAGAAGGGCTTCGTGCCCGCGGCGCTCCTCGACCACCTCGACGAGGTGCGCGCCGCGGTCGACGCCACGCTCGCGGGCTGGGTCGCCTCGGGCGCCGCCGCGCGGATCGAGCGCGAGGGCGACCTGCTCACCTCGCGCCGCTCCTGGGTGTGCGAGCTGCCCGACGGCGCCGCGCGGATCCCGTGCGGCGGGACCCACGTCGCCGGGCTCGACGAGCTCGCGTCGGTCACGGTGGATCTCGAGGCCGAGGAGGTCGGCGGCGCCGTCGTGGTGCGGATGCGCACCACCTGCGTCCCGGCCTGACACCCCTGGTCGGGGGACTCCGGTATCCCCGCACCTCCCGCGTCGGGTAGCGTGGACAAGCGCCGTCCGGCCGACCGGCATCCTCGGTCCGGCGACGGCGCGGCGATGGAAAGTGGTATCGAACGTGGCAGCAACCCCCGCGACGAAGTGCTCGGTCTGCGGCAAGGCGAATCCCGTCGGCATGGCCACGGGCAACATCCTCGACCACGGTCGCAACCACGAGCGCTGCCCGGGTTCGGGGAAGCCGCCCGCCGTGTCGACCAAGCCCGCCTCGGCGGCGGCGAAGTCGGGCACCGCCCCGTCGCGGAAGCCCGCGAGCGAGGCCGCCAAGCGCGAGCCCAGCCGCAAGACCACCCCGGCCAAGGCCGCCGGCCCCACCCGCGGCGTCACCGTGCGCCGCGTCGAGGTCGACACCGAGCGCCTGCGCCTGCGCGAGGAGAAGCTCGAGCGGATCCGCGTGCAGCGCGAGGAGGCGGCCCGCCGTCGCCTCGGCGACTACATCGTGCCGCTAGACGCCGACGGCCAGGAGGCCCCCGAGGCCGACATCACGCTGGAGACCATGGACGACGAGGCCCAGGCCACGGTCGAGCCCGGCGCCTCCACCGAGTCCGACGTCGCGCCCGCCGACGCCGCGGACGGCCGCCCCACCGCCTAGCGCGTAGCGTGGCGCTCATGACAGAGCAGTCCACGGAGCAGCCCACCACCCACCTCGGACGCACCGGCGTGGAGGTCTCGCGCCTCTGCCTCGGCACCATGATGTTCGGCGCCTGGGGCGAGACCGACCACGAGAAGTCCATCCGCGTGATCCACCGCGCCATCGACGCCGGGATCACCTTCATCGACACCGCCGACATCTACGCGTACGGCGAGTCGGAGGAGATCGTCGGCAAGGCGATCGCGCAGTCCGGCCGCCGCGACGACCTCATCCTCGCCACCAAGTTCTTCAACGGCATGAAGCCCGAGGCGAACCACCGCGGCGGCTCGCGCCGCTGGATCATGCGGGCCGTCGAGGACTCGCTGCGTCGCCTCGGCACGGACCACATCGACCTGTACCAGATGCACCGGCCGGACGAGCACACGGACATCGAGGAGACCCTCGGCGCCCTGACCGACCTCGTCACGCAGGGCAAGGTGCGCTACATCGGCTCGTCCACGTTCCAGCCGAGCCAGGTCGTGGAGGCCCAGTGGGCGGCGCGCGAGCGGGGCACGGCGCGCTTCGTCACGGAGCAGCCGCCGTACTCGCTGCTCACGCGCGGCGTCGAGGCGGACCTCCTCCCCACCACGCAGCGCCACGGAATGGGCACGCTCGTCTGGTCGCCGCTCGCCGGCGGCTGGCTCTCCGGCAAGTACCGCAAGGGCCAGGAGATCCCCAAGACGCACCGCAACGACCGCGACCCGTCGCGCTACGACCCGTCGGACCCGAAGTTCGAGGCCGCCGACCGGCTGGGCGCCCTGGCCGACGAGCTCGGCGTGCCGCTCGTGCACCTCGCGCTCGCGTTCGTGCTCCGGCACCCGGCGGTGTCCAGCGCGATCATCGGCCCGCGCACCATGGAGCAGCTCGAGTCGCAGCTCGACGCGGCGACCCTCGAGCTCGACGCCGCCACGCTCGACCGGATCGACGAGATCGTGCCGCCCGGGCAGAACGTGAACCCGGCCGACACCGGCTTCGCGAACTACTGGCTGGATCCCGCCCGCCGCCGTCGCTGACCCGCGCGGGGCACCGCCCGGGAGCCGATGCGGCGATCCGCCCACCGTCGGCTCCCGGACGGCGCCGATCCCGTCCCCGTAGGGTCGGTGCATGAGCCGCCGCACCCGCGAGCCCGTGTACGGGACCGCCGTGATCCTGGGGCGCGCGCTCTTCGGATCCCTCCGCCTCCGCCTGGTCGCCGACGGTCGCGAGCGCATCCCGGACACCGGCGGCGGGGTCATCGCCATGACCCACTTCGGCTACCTCGAGTTCGCCCTCGTCGAGTGGGCGACCTGGCTGCACGGCCGTCGGCGGATCCGCTTCCTGGCGAAGAAGGGCGCGTTCGACCAGCCCGGCGTCGGCTGGGTCCTGCGGCGCATGCACCACATCAGCGTGGACATGGCCGCGGGCGGAGCGGCCTACGCCGACGCCGTCGCGGCGCTGCGCGCGGGCGAGCTCATCGGCGTCTTCCCCGAGGCCGGCGTGAGCGCCTCCTTCCGCGTGCGCGAGCTGAAGACGGGCGCCGCGCGGTTGGCCGCCGAGGCCGGCGTCCCGATCGTGCCGGTCGCCGTGTGGGGCGGGCACCGTCTGCTGACGAAGAACCGGCGCATCCGGATGCGGGACCGCATCGGCGTGCCCGTGCACGTGCGCGTGGGGGAGCGGATCGCCGTGGCGCCCGACGCGGATCCGCGCGCCGTCACCGACGCCCTCCGCGACGAGCTCCAGGGCCTGGTCGACGAGCTGCAGGCCGCGTACCCGGTGGACGGGCGGGGCGCGTGGTGGCAGCCGCGGCACCTGGGCGGCACGGCGCCGACGCCCGAGGAGGCGGCGGCCGCGGACGCGGAGCGCGACGAGCGACGGCGGCGACGCGCCGAGGGGCGCTGACGAGCCGGACGACGGGGGGAATGAGACCGGCCCGGGCCTTCGAGGCCCGGGCCGGACTGCGCACGTGAACGTCTGTTACCCGCAGACGAACCGGCTGGTGCGGTACCGCTCACCCGAAGAGCCGTACCGGATGCCTATACGGTAGCCGGGCTATCCCGGGATCCCGCTGGATGCGCGGGAATGTACCCCGTTCTGGGGGAGCGCTCCTCTGTCCGTCATTTGGGGGACCCAGTACAGTGGCGGCCGGTCGGATGCCCTCCGGGCGAGCCGGGCGACGGCCCGCGTCAGACGGGCTCGGCCAGCGGGGAGCGCTCGAGGCCCGGGGCGGGCGGGGCCGTGGGGTCGGCGTCGACGAGGCGGATCCGGTTGCCGGCGTCCACGTGCACCACGCGCGGCTCGAACGAGCGCGCCTCCTCCATGGTCATCTGGCCGTACGCGATGAGGATCACGACGTCGCCCACGCCCACGAGGTGCGCGGCCGCGCCGTTGATCCCGAGCACGCCGCTGCCGCGCTCGCCCGCGATCGTGTAGGTGTCGAGCCGGGCGCCGTTGGTGACGTCGACGATGCTGACGCGCTCGCCCACGAGGATGTCGGCGGCGTCGAGCAGGTCGCGGTCGACCGTGACCGAGCCGACGTAGTGCAGGTCGGCGTGCGTCACCGTGGCGCGGTGGATCTTCGCGGTCATCATGGTGCGCAGCATGCGTCATCCTCTGCTCGGGCGGCGTCCGTGCGCGCGACGGCGGAGCACGGTGATCGTCGAGGCGATCACGAGGGCAACGCGCGGGAGCGGGCGGATGTTCCAGCGGGCGCCGGGTCCGGGCACGCACGTGGCCCTCGGCGAGTGTACGAGACGACCGCGGGCTTGGCGCGCCCGCCCTCGGGGGCCACGCTGGACGCAGGGGACCCGACCCGCAGCGATCACCACGGAGGCACCAGTGGCAGCACGAGACACGGCCGGCACCATCGAGGACCGGCCCGACGAGGACGACGCGCGCAAGCCCGACTCCCCGACCGAGATCGAGAAGCCGTCCTGGAAGTACGTCCTCCGCAAGACGATGCGCGAGTTCACCTCGGACCAGTGCACCGACATCGCGGCGTCGCTCACCTACTACGCGGTGCTGTCGCTGTTCCCGGCGCTCATCGCGATCATCTCGCTGCTCGGCGTGTTCGGGCAGGGCAAGTCGACCGTCGACGCGGTCGTGGAGGTGCTGGAGGGCTTCGCCCCGAAGGACGCCATCCAGCTCATCACGCCGGTCCTCGAGGGCTTCGTCGAGTCGCCCGCCGCCGGCTTCGCGCTCGTCTCCGGCATCGTGCTCGCCATCTGGTCGGCCTCCGGCTACGTCGGCGCCTTCAGCCGGGCTATGAACCGCATCTACGAGATCCGCGAGGGCCGCCCGTTCCTCAAGCTCAAGCCCACGCAGCTCGCGGTCACGGTCATCGGCATCGTGGTCCTGCTCGTGTGCGCGCTCATCATCGCGATCTCCGGCCCGGTCACGGAGGCCATCGGCGACGCGCTCGGCCTCGGCGAGACGGTGCAGATCGTGTGGTCCATCGCCAAGTGGCCCGTGCTCGCGATCCTGATCATCCTGCTCATCGCGATCCTCTACTACGCGACCCCGAACGCGAAGCAGCCGAAGTTCCGCTGGATGAGCATGGGCGCCGCCATCGCGCTCCTCGTGCTGGTCATCGCGAGCGTCGCCTTCGCCTTCTACGTCACGAACTTCTCCAGCTACGCGAAGAACTACGGCGCGCTCGCCGGCGTCGTGGTCTTCCTGCTCTGGCTCTGGATCGCGAACCTCGCGCTGCTGTTCGGCGCCGAGTTCGACGCGGAGCTCGAGCGGGGCCGTCAGCTGCAGGCCGGCATCGCCGCCGAGGAGACCCTCCAGCTGCCGCCGCGCGACACGAAGGTGAGCGACAAGAAGGCCGCCGCCGAGCGCGAGGACGTCAAGCTCGGCCGGGGGATCCGCGAGCGCCACGAGCGCGAGGAGCGCCTCGGCCGCGGCGACGACGCCTGATCCGCACCCGCTCGACCGAGGGCCCGCGCGTCGCGACCGACGCGCGGGCCCTCGCGCGTCAGCGGTCCTTGACCTCGTCGTACGCCGCGAGGGCCCGCCGCCGGGACTCCCCGAGGTCGACGATGGGCGACGGGTACGCCGCGAGCCCGCCCTCGGCGGCCGCGTCGGCATCGTCCTCGGCGCTCGCGACCAGGTCGCCCTGCGCTTTCCACGGCTCGTGCACCACGTCCCGCGGCGCGTGCGCGAGCTCCGGCACGTAGGAGCGGATGTACTCGCCCGACGGGTCGAACTTCTGCCCCTGCAGCACCGGGTTGAACACGCGGAAGTACGGGGCGGCGTCCGCGCCGGATCCCGCGACCCACTGCCAGCTCGCTGCGTTGTTGGCCGAGTCCGCGTCGACGAGCGTGTCCCAGAACCACTGCTCGCCGAGGCGCCAGTCGATCAGCAGGTTCTTGATGAGGAACGACGCGACGACCATCCGCACGCGGTTGTGCAGGTGCCCGTCCTTCCAGAGCGCGCGCATGCCGGCGTCGACGAGCGGCACGCCCGTCTCGCCGCGCTGCCAGGCGCCGAGCGTCTCGTCGGTGGGCTCGCGCCACGGGAAGGCGTCGAAGCGCGGCGAGAAGTTGCGCGTCGCCAGATCGGGCTGGTGGTACAGCAGGTGGTAGCTGAACTCGCGCCAGCCGATCTCCGAGAGGAACTTGGTGGCGTTGACCTCGTCGCCGCCCACCTTCTTCCCGCGCGTGCGCTGGATCCGGTGCCACACCTGGAACGGGCTCACCTCGCCCCAGCGCAGGTACGCCGACAGCCGCGAGGTCGTCATCGCGGCGGGCTCGTCGCGCTGCGCGGCGTAGTCCTCGAGCTCGTGGTGCACGAAGTCCTCGAGGCGCTGCAGCCCGGCGGCCTCGCCGGGGTCGCAGGCCTCGCGGAGGCCGGCCGCCCAGTCGGGCGTCGTCGGGAGCAGCCCCCAGTCGTCGAGGTCGTCCGAGCGGGGCGCACCCCGCGGGCCCTCGAGCGCGTCGGGTGCGGGGAACGGCTTCCGCGGCTCCTCCCGCTCCTGCGCGGTCTTCCAGAACGGCGAGTAGACGCGGAAGGGCTCGCCCTGCTTGTTCGCCACGGTCCACGGCTCGACGAGCAGCGACCCCTGGAAGCTGCGCACGTCGAGGCCCCGGTCGCCGAGGTCCTTCTTGATGGCCGTGTCGACCGCGATCTCCGCGCCGCCGTAGCGACGGTTCCAGAGCACCGCGCCCGCGCCGACCTCCGCCATGACGTCGTCGACGACCGCGGCCGCCTTCCCGCGGCGCAGCACGAGCGGCGATCCGAGCTCCCGCAGCGACTCGCCGAGCCGCGACAGGCTCATGTGGAGCCACCACCGGGCGGCACCGCCGAGGGGGCGGATCCCGTCGCTCTCCTCGTCGAGCACGTACAGCACCACGATCGGCTCGCCCCGCTCGAGGGCCGCGTGGAGGGCCGGGTTGTCGGCCACGCGGAGGTCGTCGCGGAGCCACACGACGCTCGGCCCGTGCGCGTCGGCGGCGGCCTCCCGGTCGGCGGATCCGCGGTCGGGGGCGTCGTCGTCGCTCATGGATCGAGCCTAGGACGGCGTCCGGCGAGCGACCGGGGCGGCGTCGCTTCGCGAACGACGCCGGGCGGCACGTAATATCGCACATGGCAGTGCGCGTCCGTCCGGGTCCGACCGCCGACACAGATCCGCCGTCGTCGAGAGGCCCATGGACACCCCGAGCACCCCGTCGCCCCCTAACGCGCACCCCGCACCGAGCCCGCGGGCGAGCGTCTCGGCCGTCGTCGTCGCGGGCGACGCCGGCGCCACCATCGCGCGGACCCTCACCTCGGTGCTCGGTCAGACGCTCCCGCCGGACCGCGTCGTGGTCGTCGTCGCGGGCAGCCGCGACGACACGTTCGCCGTCGCGCGCACCTTCAACGGCCGGCACGAGCACGAGCACCCCGGCGACGGCCCGTCGAGCACGACCGTCACGGTCATCGACCGCGGACCCCGGGAGGGCTCCCTCCGGTCGGCGTACGACCTCGCGTTCCGCCTCGTGGGCGAGGACGTGCGCGTGCTGCTCGTCGCGCCCGACGCCGAGCTCGAGCCGCCGGTCCTCGAGCTCCTCTGCGCGGCCCTCGACCGCGATCCGGCCGCCGTCTCCGTGTCGGCCCGGCTCGACCCGCGCCCGAGCGGATCCCGCGGGCCGCTCGCGAGCGCCCTCCAGCTCCTGCAGCGCCACTGGGCGATGGGGGCGGTCGAGACCGGCATCGACCTCGGCTTCACCGGCCCCGTCCCGCTCGCGCCGGCCACCCTGGTGCGCCTCGACGCCGGTGACCCGCGGTCGCCCTCGTCCGCGTCTCCCGCCGCCGCGATCCTCACGGCCCTCCTCGCCGGCGACGACCGGTCGGCCCTCGTGCCCGACGCCCGCGCCCGCGTCGACACCGCCGTCACATGGGGCACGATGCGCCAGCGCCGCGACAGGTGGGGCGCGTACGTCGCCCGGCTGACGCGGGGGACCTCGCCCGTCGACGCCGCCGACCGACGCCGCGCCCGCCTGGCGTCGCTCCGCATCGGCGTCGGGCCGGTGCTCCGGTTCGTGTCCTACGCGCTGGCCGCGCTCTACCTCGCGGCCGCGGGGATGCAAGGGCTCCTCGAGCCCGCGTGGTGGTGGGCCGTGCCGGTGCTCGTGCGGCTGCCGCTCCAGATCCGCACGCTGCGCCGCATCCGCGAGCGCACCCTCCCCGACGTCGTGTTCGGGGCGTCCTACCTGCCGCTCGAGGCGGGGGAGTCCGCGTACGGCGTCTCCCGGATCCGCGACGGACTGCACCGCATGGCGCGCCGCAGCCGCCGCGTCCCCAGCGCCCCCGAGACCGTGCCCCCGTTCTCCCCGGTCGACGCGATCGCGGCGGGTGTCCTCGCCGTGATCGTCGTGGCCGTCCTCGCGCTGTCCGCGATGGGCGGACCGGCGGCCGAGGGCCTCGCGACGGCGGTCGGCGTGGCCGCCGCTCTCGTCACGGCGGCGGACCTGGTCATGGCGTTGCTGCGCCTGCTCGTCGCCCGCGGCGGGCCGTTCGCGCGGCCTCGGGCCGGCGCGGCCTAGGCCTCGCCGACGCCCCCGCGCAGCTTGTCGGTGAGCGCGCGGAGCGTGTCCAGCTCGTCGGGCGTGAGCGCCGCGCCCACCGTCGCCGCGATCGACTCCATGTGCATGCGCGCGACCGCGCGGAAGGCGGCGTCGCCGGCGTCCGTGAGCCGCACGATGGTGGCGCGCCCGTCGCTCTCGTCCCCGCACTTCACGACGAGGCCGCGCGCGACGAGCCGGTCGATGAGGCGGCTCACGCTGGGCTGGGTCAGCAGCACGTGGTGGTTGAGGTCGCGCAGGCGCAGGCGCCCGTCGGGCTGCTTGGAGATGTTGAACAGCACGTCGTACTCGTTGAACGAGAGGTCGTGGCTGGGGAAGTCGGTGCTGAGGCGGCGCATGACGCTGACCTGCGCGCGGAAGAGCGACTCCCAGGCCCGCACGGCATCCGCGGTCTCGCCCACCAGGCCTCCTCGTCGGTGCGCTCCCGGGAGGGTCGTCGGGCCGCGCTCTCGTGGGGAAGTCTACTGAGCGCCGAGCCCCGCGTCGGTCCGCGGACGTCGCCGGGGAGGCGGGCCCCGGACATGACTGAGGGCCGACCCCAGAGGCATGGGGCCGGCCCTCTCCCTTGCACCAGGAGTGTCCTGCGATCACATTCCGTCTCCACCGCCACAGCAAACGGTGGGGACGAGAAGACTGTATAACGATCCCGTAACGCCCCGCTACCCGGAACCGGCCCGATGTGCTGGGAGTCCACCGACAGCTCCGCAAGGAGCGGCTGGGCGTGGGGAATCGCCCTCAGAACAGGTCGGGCGACTGCGTGCTGGCGTGGTGCACGGCGACGTCCGCGTGGCGGTCGAACCGGTAGCCGGCGCCGCGCACGGTGCGGACGATCTCCTCGTAGCGGCCGAGCTTGGAGCGCAGCCGACGGACGTGCACGTCGATGGTGCGCTCGTTGGGCACGTCGTCGCCGTCCGCGGCCGACCACAGCGACGCGATGAGCTCGGAGCGCTCGATGGTGCGTCCCTCGCGGAGGACGAGATACTGCAGCAGCTCGAACTCCTTGTACGTGAGAGGAGCCGTCTCGCCGTCGAGCACGACGCGCTTGCGCGACAGGTCGACCGTCACGCCCTCGTCGACGCGGTCGTCGGACTCGGGCTGCTCGCGGTGCTGGGCGACGGCGGCCGGATCCTGCAGCGCGAGGCGCACCACGTCGATGTCCCGTCCGCCCGCGCCCTCGGGGGCGAGCGCGACGGCGGCGTGGGTCTCGACGCCCGGGGCCAGCTCGGCGGCCAGGCGCTTGAGCGCGGCGACGACGGCGCCGAGGTCGGTGCCGGCGGACGCGGCCTTCAGCTCGTCGAGGCCGACGTAGATGGCGAAGCCGCGCGCCTCGGTTCCCTCGGGCACGGCGCGGAGCCGGGCGGGACGGGCAGGTGCGGCGGCCGGCGCGGGAGACGGGGCGGGATGCGGCCGGCGGGCGGCCGGGGCGAGCGGCGCGGCCGCACGGAGCACGGGAGCGGCGGGGGCGGATCGGAGGGCGGTGCGGGCGGGGTCGATGGTCGCGAGCGACATGGCGGTGTCCTTGTGATGATGCGGGTGCGGCGCAGCGTGGGTGCGCGGGACCTCAGCGGAGTGCGAGACGCCTCAGGGGGCGGATGCGCCGGTGGCGGCGGGGAGGGTCGGCGACGGACTCGTCGCGGGACCGCTCAGGCGAAGGGGGCGGGTCAGGCCGACATTCGACAGGACATCGCGACACGGCCGGGCATCATCATGCCGGCGACTCCCGAGGCCTCGGAGGAGGTCAGGACGTGCGCGTTCAGAGTCATGGGGAGAGCTTGCACGGATCCGTGCGCCCGTGTCAACAGCAGCGGCCGGAATCGTGCGGGACGCGCAGGAATCGTGCGTGGACGGACGACGGCGCCCGTCCCCGAGGGGAGCGGGCGCCGTCGAGCGCATGGTGCGGGTCAGTGCGCGGCGGTGCCGTACAGCCGGTCGCCCGCGTCGCCGAGGCCCGGGATGATGTAGCCCACCTCGTCGAGCTTCTCGTCGAGCGCGCCGAGCACGACGGTGACCTCGCGGCCCGCGGTGGCCTCCTCGACGGCCTTAAGGCCCTCGGGCGCGGCGATCAGGCAGATGCACGTGACGTCGACGGCGCCGCGGTCGAAGAGGTACTCGATGGCGGCGATGAGGGATCCGCCCGTGGCGAGCATGGGGTCCACGACGAAGCACTGGCGGTTGGAGAGGTCCTCGGGCAGGCGCTCGGCGTAGATGTCGGGCTGCAGCGTCTCCTCGTTGCGCACCATGCCGAGGAAGCCGACCTCGGCGCTCGGCATGAGGCGCATCAGGCCGTCGAGCATGCCGAGGCCGGCGCGGAGGATGGGGACGACGAGCGGCTTCGGGTCGCTGAGGGTGAGTCCCTGGGCAGGCGCGACCGGCGTCTGCACCGTGATGGTCTCGACGCGGACGTCGCGCGTGGCCTCGTAGGCGAGGAGCGTGACGAGCTCGTCGGCGAGGCTCCGGAAGACGGGGGAGGGGGTGGTGCGGTCCCGGAGCGCCGTCAGCTTGTGCGTGATGAGCGGGTGGTCGGCTACGTGGACTCGCATAGGCTCCATCTAATCAGCAAGGGGGAACGCGATTGGACCTGCGCGTGCCCAGCGACTACGAGCGCTGGATGGCCGTGGCGCTCGACGAGGCCCGGGCCTGCGCGGCCACCGGCGACGTGCCCGTGGGTGCGGTCGTGGTGGATGCGTCCGGCGCCGTCATCGGGCGGGGGCGGAACCTCCGGGAGGCCCGCCAGGACCCGACGGCGCACGCCGAGGTGGAGGCGCTGCGGGAAGCGGCGGCGACCACCGGCGACCGGCACCTCGTGGGCACGACGCTCGTCGTCACGCTCGAGCCTTGCGTGATGTGCGCGGGCGCGATCCTCGCGGCGCGGGTGCCGCGCGTCGTCTTCGGCGCGTGGGACGAGAAGGCGGGAGCGGCCGGATCCCTCTACGACGTGCTGCGCGACCGGCGCCTGCCGCATCGCGCGGAGGTGTTCGCGGGCGTCGCGGCGGACGAGTGCGCGGCGCTCCTCGACGGGTTCTTCGCGGAGCGCCGCGCCGGCGCCTGATCCGGCGCCCGGAACGACGCCGGCGTCAGCCGCAGGTGGGGCAGTCCGGCGACTTGGGCGTCGGCTGGATGTTCCGGTGCGCCCCGTGGGAGGCGCCGTAGCCGCCGAATCGGCGCTGCTGGGCCATGAGGTCCCCGCCGGCGGACACGGCGGCGGTCTGCGCATGGGTGGTCGTGGGGGTGCGCGCGGAATCCGCCTGGGCGGTCGTGCTGGCCGTGAGGACCAGTCCCAGGGTGAGGGCGGCCGCTGCTGCGGCCTTCGTGGCGTGCGTCATCGCTGGTCTCCTCCGGTGGCGGCATGGTCGGAGCGGTGCGCTCGGGCATCGGCCGTGGACGGATCGCGACGACCGTCCGGTCGACATGTTCGCAGCGCGGGACCGGATGGGTACGGGGTTGTGCACCGGCCGGAGCCCGTGTCATCCGTGGTGGCGCGTCTCCGCGGGATGGTGTGCGTCGCGGCGGGCCGGTGGTGGTGCCCCGGGAGCGGGGGCGGGGTGTCCCCGGACCCCCAGGCGCTCGGGCCAGGCGGGTCCCTCGACCCGGCCGACCGCCATCGTGTCAGGGCGTGACGGGGGGGCGAGGAGCGGGCTCTCCACACCGCGGGGTCGTGCCCGTGGCGGTCGGGGGCGGCGGCGCGGGTCAGCGCGTGGCGACCCGCACGTCGGGCTCGAGGTAGATGACGCGCGCCACCGGCACGGCCTCGCGCACGCGGCGCTCGATCGCGTCGATCCCCGCGGCCACGTCGCCGAGCGAGCTGGTGGCGGGCATCGCGATCTTCGCGGCGACGAGCAGCTCGTCCGGGCCGAGGTACAGCGTCTTCATGTGGATGATCGACTCGGCCTCGTCGCCCGCGGTGATGGCGGCGCGGATGGCCGCGACGTCGGGCTTCGAGGCGCCCTCGCCGACGAGCAGGCTGCTCATCTCGACGCCGAGGACCACGGCGACGAGGACCAGGAGCACGCCGATGAGCAGGGTGCCGATGCCGTCGTAGATCCCGTCGCCCGTGACGATGGAGGCGACCACGCCGAGCAGCGCGAGCACGAGGCCGGAGAGCGCCGCGGTGTCCTCGAGGAGGAGCACGGGCAGCTCGGGGCTCTTCGCGCGGCGCACGAACTGCACCCATGACTGCTTCCCGCGCAGCGGGTTCGACTCCTTGATCGCCGTGCGCAACGAGAACGACTCCAGGGCGATCGCGATGAGCAGCACGACGATCGGGAGCCACGGCACGTCGAGCGGCTCCGGGTGCTCGATCTTGTGGATCCCCTCGTACAGCGAGTACACGCCGCCGACCGAGAACAGGATGATCGAGACGATGAACGCGTAGACGTAGCGCACGCGCCCGTAGCCGAACGGGTGCTCCTCGTCCGCGACGCGCTTGGCGCGCTTGCCGCCGATGAGCAGCAGGATCTGGTTGCCGGAGTCGGCGAGCGAGTGCACGCCCTCGGCGAGCATCGACGACGATCCGGAGAAGAACGCCGCGACGAACTTCGTGATCGCGATGCCGACGTTGGCGATGAGCGCGGCGAAGATCGCCTTGCTGCCGTGGGATTCGCTCAAGGCGGGACCTCCTCGACCGGCGGGACCGGTCTCGGGCCGGCCCGGGCGTGCGAGCCCCGGTCGACTCAGCCTAGCCAGGCGCGAGGGCCCGCTGACGGCCCGATCGGACGACGCCCGGTCCCTAGGATCGAGCCATGTCCGACGCCTCCCGCCCCGCCCCGTCCGCCCCCTCCGACGTCGTCCGCCTGCCGTCGCTCGCGATGCTCGGCACCGGATCCATGAACGGCGCCATCCTCGGCGGCCTGCTGCAGCCGGGCGTGGAGGTCGACGGCGACGTGCGCGTGACCACGCGCTCGGCCGCCAGCGCCGCGGCGCTCGGCGAGCGGGACGGCGTCGCCGCGTCGAGCGTGGAGGAGGACGCCGACGCGAACCGGCTCGCCGTCCGCGGGGCGCGCGTGGTGATCGTCGGCGTGAAGCCGCACATGGTGCCCGACCTGCTGCGCGAGGTCGCGGACGCCCTGGAGCCCGGCGCTCTCGTGGTCAGCGTCGCGGCCGGCGTGACGATCGCGACCTTCGAGGAGCTGCTGCCCGCGCACGTGGCCGTGGTGCGCTCGATGCCGAACACGCCGTCGCTCGTGGGCCGCGGGGTCGCGGGGCTCGCGGCCGGCAGGCGCTCGACGCCGGAGGACCTCGCGCTCGCCCGCGCCGTGTTCGCGACCGTCGGCGACGTGGTGGAGGTGCCCGAGGACCGCATCGACGCGCTCAGCACGATCTCCGGATCCGGCCCCGCCTACGTCTTCCTGCTCATCGAGGAGCTGACGCGCACGGCCGAGGCCAAGGGGTTCAGCCCCGACGAGGCGCGCGTGCTCGTGCAGGGCACCTTCCGCGGTGCCGTGGAGCTGCTGGCCGCCTCGGACGACGAGCCCGCGGAGCTGCGTCGCCGGGTCACGAGCCCGAAGGGCACGACCGAGCGGGCCGTCGAGGTGCTGCAGGCGGCGGATCTCGCAGGGCTCTTCGACCGTGCGACCGACGCCGCGCTCGCCCGGGCCCGGGAGCTCGCGGCCGGCTGAGCCCGCGGCCGGCCCGCCCGCGGGTCAGGACAGCGAGGCGAACCGCTCGATGTCGGCCGACGTGCCCGAGACGATGATGAGGTCGTGGTTCGAGACGACGGTCTCGGCGGTCGCGTACGTGAACGGCTTGCCGGGGGTCTTCACGCCGACCACGGTGATCCGGTAGCGGCGGCGCACCGACGACTCCGCGAGCGCCATGCCGCGGATGGGCTTCGGCGGGTACATCTTGGCGAGCACGAAGTCGTCGTCGAACTCGATGAAGTCGAGCATCCGGCCGGACACGAGGTGCGCGACGCGCTCGCCGGCCTCCGCCTCCGGGTAGATGACGTGGTTCGCGCCGATGCGCTCCAGGATCTTGCCGTGCGACTGGCTGATGGCCTTGGCCCAGATCTGCGGGATCTTGAGGTCCACCAGGTTCGCCGTGATGAGCACGCTCGCCTCGATGGACGACCCCACCGCGACGACCGCGATCGAGAAGTCCTTGGCGCCCAGCTGCTGCAGCGCCTCGATGTTGCGCGCGTCGGCCTGCACGGCGTGCGTGACGCGGTCGGACCACTTCTGCACGAGCCCCTCGCTCGCGTCGATCGCGAGCACCTCGCGGTCGAGCCGCGCGAGCTGGCCGGCGGTCGCGGCGCCGAAGCGGCCGAGCCCGATGACGAGCACGGGGGCGTTGTGGGGGATGCGTTCGCCCATGAGGGGCCTCTCTGATCCGGTCGGTGCGGGTGGATGAAGGGGTGCGCGTCGCCGGCTCAGCCGACGATCGGCCGCTCCTCGGAGCGCTGGAAGAGCTGGCGGCGGGTGCTCGCGGCGAGGGCCGCCGCGAGGGTCACCGTGCCGACGCGCCCCAGGAACATGGTGGCCGCGAGCACGTACTTCGCGGGATCCGTGGCCTCGGCCGTGAAGCCCGTGCTGAGGCCCGAGGTCGCGAACGCGCTGATGGCGTCGAAGAGCACGTAGTCGAGGCGCTCGCCGGAGATCTGCAGCAGCACGATGCTGCTGAGCGCCACGGTCGTCGCGCCCCAGAGCACGATGCTCACCGCGAGGCGGAGCACGTCGCTCGGGATGCGGCGCTCGAAGACCTCCATCGACTCGCTGCCGCGCGCCTCGGCGAAGGCCGCGAGGAACAGGATCGCGAGGGTGGTGACCTTGATGCCGCCGGCCGTGGACGCGGATCCGCCGCCGATGAACATGAGCATGTCGGTGACCAGCAGGCTCGCGTTCCCGAAGTCGCCCATGTCGAGCGTGGAGAAGCCGCCCGAGCGCGTCATCACCGAGAGGAACAGCGCCTGGAAGCCGTGCTGCACGGGATCCATGCGCGCGAACGTCTTCTCGTTGTCCCACTCGAGCACGACGTAGGCGAGCGTGCCCAGCACGATGAGGATGAGCGACGTCCAGAGCGTGAGCTTCACGTGCACGGAGAAGCGGCGGGGCTTCCGCCAGCCGCGGTACACGGCGTAGATGACGGGGAAGCCGATGCTGCCGAGGAAGACGCCGATCATGAGCAGGCTGAGGAACCAGTAGTCCTGGTGGTAGAGCTCGAACCCGGCCTCGCTGAAGACGAAGCCCGTGTTCGTGAACGCCATGAGCGAGTAATAGAAGGAGTCGAGCGCGGCCTGGCCGACCGGGATGCCCTCCAGCAGGATCCGCGGGAACAGCAGCGCCGCGATCGACAGCTCGATGACGAGGGCGCTGATCGCGACCGTGAGCAGCAGCGTGCCGATCTCGCCGAGCTTCACGGCCTGGCCCTCGGCGACGGGGCCGTGGTGGATCCGCAGCGGGTTGCTGTCGCTCGCCGCCATGAGCCGGGCCTTGAGGCCGAGGCGGCGCGACACGATGAGGCCCATGATCGACGCGAGCGTGAGCACGCCGATGCCGCCGATCTGCACGCCGAGCGCGATGAACGCGTGGCCGAGCGGGGTCCAGTAGGTCGCCATGTCGACGGTCGCGAGGCCCGTGACGCAGATGGCGGACACCGCCGTGAAGAGCGCGTCGGCGAAGGGCGCGTGGTCGCCGGAGGAGGTCATGCCGGGGAGCATGAGGATGCCCGTGAGGGTGAACACGAGCGCCGCGAAGATGAGGATCGCGAAGCGCGCCGGCGTGGAGTGCGCGAAGTAGTCGAGGAAGTCGCGGATGCGACCCAGGAGGGGACGCCCGTTCTCCGGCTTGACGCGCATGGTCCCCTTGTCCGATCGAGGGCCCCGGGGGCCGACTCGTCATGGTACGCCGACCGCGGGACGGAATACCCTTCGGGCATGGCTGACATCTTCGACGTCGTGTCGGATCCCACCCGACGCGACCTCCTCCGCGTGCTGCTCGACCGACGCGCGGTGCCCGAGGCGCCGACGGGGGAGATCAGCGTCTCGGAGCTCGTGCAGACGCTCGGCATCAGCCAGCCGACCGTCTCCAAGCACCTGCGCGTGCTGCGCGACATCGGCCTCGTCTCCGTCCGCGAGGAGGGGCAGCACCGCTACTACCGGCTCGAGCCCGCTCCGCTCGCGCAGCTCGACGACTGGGTCGCGCCGTTCACGGCCGTCGACCGCGACGACGAGGACGACGACGACCGGGCGGATCCCGACACCGGCCTGCTCGGCGGCGGCCTCTCCGCGGATCCCGACGGCGACGACGAGCACGACCCCGCCGGCTACCCGTTCGCCGCGTCCCTCGGCCGGATCTGGGCCGACACCCGCTACCAGGCGGCCGCGGCCGTGCACGACGCGACGCGCGTCGCGGGCAGCGCGGGCCAGGCGTCGCTCGGCCGCCTCCGCGGGCGGAAGCAGGGGAACTCGCGGGACGCGTGATGCAGGATGTGACACGATGGACAGGCGTCCATCCGGACCCCTAGACTCGCGCACCAGCGCCCGCATCGCGGGGGCTCGAAGGTCCGTGAGCCGGTCACGCAGAACGAGGAGTCGATCCGCCCATGTCGCGTGACCTGTCCGACGTCCGATTCCTCACGGTGGCCGAGGTGGCCGAGATGATGCGCGTCTCCAAGATGACCGTCTACCGCCTCGTGCACTCGGGCGACCTGCCCGCCATCCGCTTCGGCCGCTCGTTCCGCGTGCCCGAGTCCGCCGTCCTGGCGGCGATCGACCCGTCGAACGCGCTGCCCGGCCAGCCCGGCGAGGGATCGCGTCACTCCGGCATGTCGGATGTCGGCTAGACTCCTCTGAGGCTATTTTCCGCGGGTCCTCAGTGCCCGCGTGTTCCGTCCGGCAACAGATGAGGTGCCCCTATGGGTTCAGTGATCAAGAAGCGTCGCAAGCGCATGGCGAAGAAGAAGCACCGCAAGCTGCTTCGCAAGACGCGCCACCAGCGTCGCAACAAGAAGTAGCGCGCACGCGTCCACGAGGGCGCCGAACGTGACGAGAGGACGCCGACCCGGCAGCGGGGCGGCGTCCTCTTCGTGCGTCCGGGGGATCCGCGACGTGGCTCGGACGCGGGCTCGGTCAGGCGCCGGTCGCGCCGCCCGCCTCCGCGGCCTCGCGGCGCACGCGGCGCCGGGCATCGCGGATGCTCGCGCGCTGGAGCCGCATCGACGGCCAGCCGGAGTCGCGCGCGTGGGCGGCCAGGCCCTGGTCCGGGTTCACCACCACGGGATGCCCCACGAGAGTGAGCAGCGGGATGTCGTGCCGGGAGTCGGAGTAGGCCCAGCACGCCGCCGGATCCGCTCCCGTGCGCGTCAGGAGCCCGCGGGCGGCTGCGGCCTTGTGCGCGCCGTGCAGGAACTCGCCCTCGAGGCGGCCCGTGTACGCGCCGTCGCGCACCTCCAGCGCGCTGCCGAGGGCGCCCGTGAGGCCGAGCCGGCAGGCGATCACGTCGGCGAGGAACGACGGCGACGCCGTCACGAGCCAGACCTGGTGACCCTTCGCGAGGTGCTCCCGCGCGAGGCCCAGCGTCTCCGGCCAGACCATCGGCGCCGTGTGCCGCTCGTAGATGTCGTCGGCGAGGCGCGCCATGTCCGCCACCGTGATGCCGGTGACGACCTCGAGGCCCCGGGCCCGGGCGGACGCCAGGTGCCGGTCGTTCTCGCCGCGGGCCTTGAAGCGCGCGTGCTTCCATCCGGCGCCCACGATGTCGCGCACCGTGAGGAGCCCGGCCGCGCGGAGTCCGCGCACGAGGTGGAAGACGCTGGCGCCGTGGATGAGGGTGTTGTCGACGTCGAAGAACGCGAGGACCGGGGTGCTCGCCTGCTCGACCATGATCGGGTCAGCGTAGGCGACGCTCCTGCGCCGGGGCCCCGGGTCCCCGAGCCGGCGCCCTCGCCTACGCTGGGCGGATGAGCGCAACGGTCCTGACCCTCGTCGGCAAGCCCGGCTGCCACCTCTGCGACGACGCGCGCGACGTCGTGACCGGGGTGCTCGGCGGCCTCGACGCGGACCGCGCCGCCGAGGTGACGCTGGAGGAGCGGAGCATCCTCGACGACCGGGCGCTCGCCGACCGCTTCGCCGAGGAGATCCCCGTGCTGCTCATCGACGGGCGCGTGCACAACTACTGGCGCATCGACGCCGACCGGCTGCGCGCGGCGCTCGCCCGCTGATCCCGCCGGCCTCCCCGCCCGCCGCGGATAGGGTCGGAGCATGACCCTCCGACACGTCGTCTCCTGGAAGCTCGCCGACCGCGATCCCGCCGCCCTCGACCGGGACGCCGCCCGCATCCGCGAGGCGCTCGGGACGCTGCCCGGCCTCGTGCCCGGGATCCGGTCGTTCCAGCTGGGGCGCGACGTGGTGGGATCCGCCCGCAGCCACGACGTCGTGCTCATCGCCGACTTCGACGACCGCGCCGGGCTCGACGCGTACGACGCGCACCCCGAGCACCAGCGCGTGGCCGCGTTCGTGCGGAGCCTCGTGGCGTCCGCCGCATCGGTCGACTTCGAGGTCTGACGTCGCCGGGGACGAGGGCGTGACCGGCCCGGCGGCGGCGACGCCCGCGGCCCGGCGGCGCGTGACCCTCGCGCAGGTGGCCGAGCGGGCCGGGGTCTCCCGGTCCGCGGTGTCGTTCGCGCTCACCGGGCGGACCGACCAGCGGCTCTCCGCGGAGACGATCGAACGGATCCGGCTGGCGGCCGACGAGCTCGGCTACCGGCCGAACATGACCGCGCGCACGCTGCGCACAGGCCGCTCGGGCACGGTCGCGCTCGTCTCGGACTTCGTCAGCAGCACGTCGCACGCCAACTCGATGGTGCGCGGCGCGCTCGACGCGCTGCGGGAGCGCGACACGATCCTCTTCACCGTCGACACGCAGGGCGACGCCCGGCAGGAGGAGCAGCTGCTCGAGAGCCTGCTCGGCCGCACCATCGACGGGGTGCTGTACGCGTCGATGTTCACGCGCGCCGTGCGGATCCCGTCGCTCCTCCAGCAGGTGCCGCACGTGCTGCTCAACTGCGTGCCCGAGGGGGGCGTCGCGCACGCGGTGGTCCCGGACGAGGACGCCGCGGGATCCGACGCCGCGCGCCTGCTCGTCGACCTCGGCCACCGGGAGCGGATCTGGTTCGTCGGCGGGCTCCCCGACGGCGTCACCGGCGGGTCGGCCTGGCGCGGCTGGGCGCCGCTCGCCCTCGAGGAGCGGCTCGCGGGGGTGCGGCGCGCGCTCGCCGACGCGGGCCTCGCGCTCGCGGGCGTGCAGGACGTGGAGCGCGACTGGGACACCGCGGACGGACGCGACGCGGTGGCCGCGCTGCTGGGATCCGGAGCCCGTCCGACCGCGCTGGTCTGCGCGAACGACGCCGTGGCCGCCGGGGCCTACCAGGCGCTGCACCGCCAGGGGCTGCGCGTGCCGGAGGACGTGTCGGTGGTCGCGTTCGACGGGAGCGCGATCAGCCGCGCGCTGGATCCGCCGCTCGCCTCGGTGGCGCTGCCGCAGCTGGAGCTCGGGCGCCGGGCCGTGGAGCTGCTGTTCGACCGGGAGGCGACGCCGGCCGTGCACCGGATCCCGATGGCGCTCGTGCCCGGGGCGTCGGTCGGCCCCGCCCGCTGAGACGTCGGGGAGAGGGGTTCCCCCCGGTTGCTAGATCGTTGTAGCATCCTGACCGCGCGTCCGGTGCCCGACCGGGTCGCGATCTCACGACGCATACGAAGGAGTATGGGATGACTGCTGTCGAGGGGGCCCGCGTGGCCCCGAACGCCTGGTGGGTGGGCTTCGTGTGCGGGATGGCGACGTTCGTCGACGCCGCCGCCACGACGGGCGTGGGCATCGCGCTCGTGCTCTTCCTCGCGCCGCCCACGGGAGGGCCCGGCCTCACGGGCGCGGAGGTCGGCTACCTCACGGCCGTGCTCACCGCGGGGGTGGCGGCCGGTTCGCTCCTCGGCGGGTGGGCGGGCGACCGGTTCGGCCGGCGCCGCGTGTTCCTGACCACGATGGCGCTCATCGTCATCGGATCCGCCACGCCGTTCCTCGGCGTCTCGTCCGCGGCGCTCCTCCCCGGCATCGCGCTCATCGGCCTCGGCGTCGGCGCGGACCTGCCGGTGGCGCTCGCGACCATCTCGGAGGCCGCGACCGACCGCAACCGCGGCAAGATCCTCGTGTTCTCCAACCTGCTGGGCGGCTTCGGGATCCTGATGGCCGTGCTCATCGGGATCGCGTTCGGCCAGCAGGGGCCCGTCGGCGGTCGGGTCATGTTCGCCGCGTTCGGCGTCGTCGGCCTCGTCGTGCTGCTCATGCGGGCCACCATCCCCGAGTCGGCGTCGTGGCTGGTCGCGCGGGCCGAGCGCGCGGACGGGACGCGCACGGTGCGCGCGCAGCGGGGGCGGATCCGCGACCTCGGCCGGCCCGCGTACCGCCGCCCCTTCGTCACGCTGCTCGTGTACTACACGCTCGCGTCGCTCGCGATCAGCGTCGCCGGCAGCTTCGGCACGTACGTCGCGGTGAGCGTCGCCGGCGCGCGGGTGGACGAGTACCAGTCGTGGACGATCCTCGCGATGCCGGCGGCCGTGCTCGGGGCGCTGTGGTTCATGTCGGTCGCGGACACGCGGTTCCGCATGCCGTACTTCGTCATCGGATCCGTCGTGGTGGTCGCGTCGAACCTCATCCCCGTCGTCCTCGGCTTCAGCCTCCCGACGCTCGTCGTGTCGGTCGTGCTCTCGACCTTCGCGGGCGCGTTCTGCTTCGAGACGATCATGAAGGTCTGGACGCAGGAGTCGTTCCCGACCCTGCTCCGGTCGACGGCGCAGGGCACCGTCTACGGGGTGGCGCGCTTCGCGACCGCCGCCCTCAACGCCGTGACGCCCGCGCTCCTCGCGCTGAACCCGCAGGGCGTGTACGTCGGGGTGGCGGTGGTCGCGGCGGCGGGGTTCCTCGTCGGCTGGATCGGGTTCCGCCGCGTGAGCGGGACGGCGTTCGACGTCGAGGACGAGCAGGTGCCCGCGACGGCGTCGGTGCGGACCGTCGAGGCGGTCGCGTGAGCGGCGCGGGCGCCCTGCGCATCCGGCCGTTCGATGCGCGCGTGCGGGGTCTCGTCCTCCGCGGCTCCCAGCACCTGCCGGAGGCCACGGGCCCGCGGCCCACCGCGGTGCTGATGCACGGCTTCGGCGGCTCGCGGGTCGAGACGACGGGCGTCTTCGTGGCGCTCGCCCGGCGGCTCGCGGCGGCGGGGATCGGCGTGGTCGCCTACGACCGCGCGGGCCACGGCGAGAGCGACGGGGAGTTCCTCGACACGACGGTCACGGGGGACGCGGCCGACGCGCGGCTCGTGCTCGACGCCGTCCGCGCGCTGCCCGAGGTGGACGCGGCGGACCTGCACCTGGTCGGCATGAGCCTCGGCGCGGTCATCGCGTCGGTGGTCGCGGCGGAGGAGGGCGCGGCAGGGGAGGGCGCGGCGGGGGAGGGCGCGGGATCGGGGATCCGGTCGCTCGCGATGTGGTCGACGGCGGCCGTGTTCGTCGACGACATCCGCGCGGGCACGATCCAGGGCCGCTCGCTCGCGCCGCTCGACGCGGTCGGCTGGTTCGACTTCGCGGGGCAGCGCATGGGGCCGGCGATGCGCGACGACGCGCTCGCCTTCGACCCGTACGCGCGGGCTGCCGGCTACCGGGGTCCCGCCCTGCTCCTGCACGGCACCGACGACTTCGTGCCCGTCGACTACGCGCGCCGCTACACCGCGCCGGACGTGCTCGGCGACCGCGCGGAGCTCCGGGTGGTGGAGGGCGCGGACCACGGCTGGGCGCAGCTCCCGCAGCGCGACGAGGTGATCGAGCGGACGGTCGCCTTCGTGCGCGCCCACGCGGCGGGCGGGGACGCGTGAGCGCGGAGGGCGCGGTCGTCGAGCTGGGCGGGGGGTCCGTCCGCGTCCACGGGCACCTCGAGCTGGCGGCCGTGCCGGGAGGCGTCCGGCCGATCCGGCTGCCCGAGAGCAGGTGGCGCGACTTCCCGCCCGCGGGCGAGCTGCTGCGGGCGCAGGTGTCGACGGCGGCCGGGGTGCGGATCCGGTTCACGACCGCGGCGGACGAGGTGCGGCTGCGGGTGCGCTGCACGCGGATCCACTTCGACGAGCTCCCCGGGCCGCGCAACACGTTCGTCGCGGAGGTGGGCGGCGTGGACCTGCCGCCGGTCGCGGCGCCCGTCGACGTCGTGCGCCGGATCACGCTGCCGGGCGACGCCGCCGAGGAGACGACCGTGGGGTCGGCCGACGCGTCCGTGGTCGCGTTCGCCGGGCTCGGGGACGGGCCGTCGACCGTGACCGTCTGGCTGCCGCAGGGCATGCTCGTCGACCTGCTCGGGATCGAGGCCGACGCGCCCGTGCGGGCCGCGGATCCGCTCGGGCTGCCGCGCTGGATCCACCACGGCAGCTCCATCAGCCACTGCGTCGAGGCGCCGGATCCGACGGGCGCCTGGCCCGTGGTCGCCGCGCGTCGGGCCGCCCTCGACATCGTGGGCCTCGGCTTCGGCGGCCAGTGCATGCTCGACCCGTTCGTCGCGGACGCCATCGCGGCGGAGCCCGCGGACGTGATCTCGCTGAGCGTCGGCATCAACGTCGTGGGCGCGCGCTCGATGGACCAGCGCACCTTCGCGCCCGCGCTGCACGGCTTCCTCGACCGCGTGCGGCGCGGGCACCCGGAGACGCCGATCGTGCTGGCGTCCTCGATCCTGTGGCCGGGCAGCGAGCACGTGCCCGGGCCGCCCGGGGTGGAGTCCCGCGACGACGGATCCGTGCGGTGCTTCGCCGCGGGCGACGCCGCCGACGTCCCGCTCGGAGCGCTCACGCTCGCCGAGTCGCGCCACCACGTCGCGCACGTCGCCCGCGTGCGGCGGCAGGCCGGCGAGCCGGTTGCGCACCTCGACGGGCTCGCGCTCTACGGTCCCGACGACGTCGACCGGTTCACGCTGCCCGACGGGCTGCACCCGGACGCGGAGCTCTACGCGGAGATAGCCGACCGGTGGGTCGCGCGCGTGTTCGCGGACGGCGGCCTGGTGCCGCGCGCCGGGCTGGGCGCGCGGGGGCGGTGAGCCACCGCCCCGGGACCGGTGGCCGCGCATGCGGGAGGATGGCCGGATGGGGGATGCGGTCGAGGTCGAGCGGGTGTCGGTGGTCGTCGACGGGATCCCGCTGCTGCGGCCGACGGACCTGGCGGTCGCCGCGGGCGAGGCCGTCGCGGTCACCGGGCCGAACGGCGCCGGGAAGACCACGCTGCTGCGCGTGCTGGCGGGGCTCAGCCGGCCGAGCACCGGATCCGCCCTCGTGCACGGGCGACCCGTCGACGAGCGCGACCCCGCGTTCCGGCGCGCGGTGTCCGGATCCATCGGCCACCCGCCCGTCGCCCGCGACCTGACGCTCGCCGAGCACCTCGCCGTGATCGCGGCGACCTGGGGGCTGGACGCGGACGCGGCGCGCGACCGCGCGGCGGCGCACCTCGACCGGTGGCGGCTCGCGCCCCTCGCGCGCCGCTTCCCGCACGAGCTGTCGAGCGGGCAGTCGCAGCTCGCGGCGCTCGCGATGGCGACCGTGCGACCCCACGACGTCCTGCTGCTCGACGAGCCGGAGCAGAGGCTGGATCCCGACCGGCTCCAGCTCGTGATCGGCGTCCTCCGCGAGGAGCTCGACGACGGCCGCACGGTCGTGCTCGCGACGCACAGCCCGGTGCTCCGCGACGCGGTCGCGCACCGGTCGCTCGCGCTCGTCGGCGACGCCGCGTGAGGGCGGGCCGCGTCCTCCGCACGGTCCGGGCGATCCGGCTCGAGCGCGGCGGCGCCTCCGTGATGGACCTCGCCTACACGGTGTACGCGGGCGCGCTGACCGTGCTGATCCTGGGGGTCCCCGTGCTGCGCGCCGTCGTGCTGGAGCTCGCGGAGCCGGGCGCCGCGGCCGCGCTCCGGGCGCAGGGACCCACCGCGGCCGCCCTGGTCGCGGGCCTCGCCGCCACCGCGCTCCTGCTGGCGGGCGGCGCGCGGGGTCCGGCGCTCCTGTCGCCCTTCCTCACGTCGGCGCTCGCGGGCAGCGGGCTGTCGCGGGCGGCGGTGCTCGCGCGGCCGTTCGGGCGCGCCGTGCTCGGATCCGCCGCGATCGCCGGGCTCGTGGCGCTGCTGCCGGGGCTCGCGCTGCTGGTCGCGGGCGACGCGGATCCGGGGCCGGTGGTCGTCTGGACGGCCGGCGGCGCGCTGGTCGGCGTGATCCTCGCGGGCTGCTGGCTCGCGGGGCAGCGGCTGCGCGAGGGCGGGCGGGCCGTCGCCGCCGCCGTGCTGCTCGGATCCACCGCGCTCGCCGTGCTCGTGCCGGTGCCGGTCGTGCCGTGGGCCGCGGTCCGGGCGCTGTTCCCCGGCCCGGGGGACTGGCTGCCGTCGGCCTCCGCGGCGACCGCGATCGGCGCCCTCGCCGCGCTGGCCCTCGTCGTGCTCGTGCTCGCCCCGGCGCTCCTCCGTGGCCTCCGCGGACCCGACCTCCTCGCGCAGGCGCAGCGCTGGCAGACGGCCACGACCCTCGCGACGACGGGCGACCTCGCGATGGCGGCGGGCGGCTTCCGGCCCGTGCCGCGGATCGGGCGCGGGTGGCGCGCCGTCGGCGGCGGATCCCCGGTGGCCCTCGTCGCGCGACGCGACCTCGTCGGGGTGCTGCGCACGCCCGTGCGCGCCGCTTCCGGGTGCCTCGGCGTGGCGGCGTCCGGCGCGCTCGTGGCGGTCGCGCTCGACGGGACGGGTGCGGGCCTCTGGTTCCCCGCGGTCGTCGCCGCGCTCGTCGGGTTCCTCGCGCTCGGGGTCGGATCCGACGGCCTCCGGCACGTCGTCGACGTCTCCTCCGCGCCGCCGCTGTACGGGATCCCGACCGGGCGCCTGTTGCTCCTCCACGCGGTGATGCCCGCGACGGCCGGGGCCGCGTGCGCGCTCGCGGGGGCGGCGATCGCCGCGGCGGGCGGCGCGGGGCCCGGCGGGATGCTCGTCGCGCCCGCCGTCGTGCTGCTGCTCGTCGTGGTCCGCGCGTTCGACGCGGCCAAGGGGCCGCTGCCGCTCGAGGTCATGGCGCCCGTGGTCACGCCGGCGGGCGACGCGTCGGGGCTCGTCATCGCCGCGTGGCAGGCCGACGCGCTCGTGCTGTCCGGGGGATCCGTGCTCGCGGTCGTGTCCGCCGTCGCGGCGGTCGGGCCGGTCGGCGCCGCCCTCGTGCTGCCGCTGGGCCTCGGGGTGGCCCTCCGCGCGCGTCGGCGGATCGCCGCGGTGCGCGACTAGCCGGCCGTCGTCGTCTCCCGCCGCCCGCGCCGCACCGCCGCCACGACGAACGCGACCCCGAGGACGATCTCGAGGGTCCAGTAGACCGGGCTGGTCGTGTCCGCGATGACCGTGAGCCCGAAGACGCCCTCGGCGACCAGCACGCAGCTGAGCGTCGCGACGCCCGCGATCGTCCAGGCGCGCGACGCGTGCCGCACGAGCGCCGCGGCCAGCCCGATGACGGGACCGGCGACGAGGCCGATCGGGATCCACATGGAGGAGAACGGCTCCGCGAAGAAGTGCCCGCGCCACAGGCTGACGACGCCGTACGCCTCCACCATCGCGACGAAGGAGACGGCGCCGAGCACGGCGCCCGGGAGCGGGCGCGCGCGGGAGAGCCAGACGCCGAGGAAGGCGAGCATGCTCCAGCCGCCGGCGGAGTTCGCGAGCGAGTCGACGCCCTCGGGAAGGAAGCCCTGCGCCGGGCTCGTGAGGCCGCCGACGAGGAGGCTGAAGGCGAGCACGACCGCGGTGGCGCGGAGGATGCCGAGGGCGGAGCGTGCCGGGGACGCGTCGGGTCGGGTCATGCCCTCACCCTCGCAGCGGGCGGCCGGCCGGTCGTCGGCCGGGCGACGGACCCGCGTACGCGCCGGGATGCAGGTCGCGTCAGGCGCGCGGGCGGGCCTCGTCGAGGATCCGCACGGCCACGTCCGCGGGCACCGTGTACGTGATGGTCGCCGTCACGCGCGCCACGCTGTCGTCCGAGACGCTCGTGCCGGCGAAGTCGACGGAGACGTCGCGCACCTCCCGGGCGATGACGGCGGCGGACTCGGCCGCGGCGAGGATCGCGTCGTCGTCGTAGGGCAGGTTCGTGAGGGCCATGGGCGTCCTTGGGGTGCGGGGCGGGTGCGGGTGCGAGTGCGAGTGCGTCGGAGGGCGCGTCGTCAGTCGGCGCGCGGCTCGTGGTGCGTCGCCGTGCCGGGCGGCGGCTCCGGCACCAGGTGCAGCCCGGCGCCGGTGTTCGCGCTGTCCATGAGCAGGTCCACCCAGGCGGGGTTGATCGCGGGGGAGCGGCTGCCCGAGAAGCGGAAGTGCAGCGGCAGCTCGGGCGCGACCCACACGGTGCTGCGGCCGTCGCCCTCGGACGCCGGGTACTTCCACGAGAACGCGAAGCTCTCCTTGCGGCGCAGCTTGTTGAGCATCACGATCTGCAGGTGCGCGAGGGCGCGGTCGTCGATGGTGGTGCGCGTCGTGCTGTCGAAGATCAGCTGGCCCATGCCGTGCCCTCCGTACGTGTCCCGTCCTGGTCTCCGTCGAGGGCATGGATCCGGCGGCGTCCGCGCGTCCACGGCTCGGCGACCCCGCGGGTGAGGGCATCGAGCGATGGGAAGGATATTACGGCAACAGAGGAAACGCAGACCTGGACGGCGGCGAACCCGTCGCCCTGCGGATGCCCGCGTCAGCCGTTCGAGCAGGTCTCCTCCGAGGCCGTCTGGCCCGTCACGCCCTCGGGGAGCACGGCCGGGGCGGACGGATCCGCGGAGGGCGCGGCGCCCGCATCGGGTGCCGGCGTGGTCGGCGTCGGGGCGGGAGCCTCGGGCGCCGCGACGCCCTGGCCGGTGCTCCCCGGCGCGAGGGTGAAGTCGGCGTCGGCCGCGATGAGGCGGATCATCTCGTCGCCCTTGGCGACGTCCTGCGCCACGCGCCCGCTCTCCAGCCGGGTGCTCGGGTACTGCACGAACGTGAAGCGGTCGAGGGGGATGTCCTTGACCGTGAGGGCCAGCGACGCGATCGCGGCCGGGCTGTCGAGCGAGGTCGACAGCACCATGTTGTCGACTGCGGCCCGGGCGATCCCGTAGACCTTGGCCGGGTTCGTGAGGGTGTCGGTCGCCGTGATGGTGCGCAGCAGCGCGCTGAGGAACACCTGCTGGTTGCTGATGCGGGAGATGTCGCTCTGGTCACCCACCCCGTACCGCGTGCGGAGGAACTGGACGGCCTCGCGCCCCTGCAGCGGGTGGATCCCGGGCTGCAGGTCGAGGTCCGTCTTTCGGTCGCGCAGGCGGTTGGCGATGCACACGGGCACCCCGCCCACCGCGTTCGACATGGCGACGACCCCGTTGAACTGGATGACGCCGCCGTACGGCACCTCGAGGCCCGTGATCGCCTCGACGGCCCGCACGACGCACGGGAGCCCGCCGCGCTTGAGCGCCACGTTGATCTGCACGCCGGAGGACGCGGGGACCTCCGCTCCGTCCGCACCGGTGCACGCCGGCATGTCGACGAGCATGTCGCGCGGGAAGGAGACGACGGTCGCGCGCGTGTGGTCCTCGCTGATGTGGAGGAGCATAGTGACGTCGTTGAGGTTGCCGGTCTGGACGTCCTTGCCCGTGCCGTAGCCGTCTCCCTGGCCCTCGCGGGTGTCGCCGCCCACCAGCAGGATGTTCGCCCCGCCGTCGATCCCGCCGATGGAGGGCGGCGGCGCCTGCCCGTCCCCGATGTCGACCGCGTTGGCCTGCACCGTGCGCGCCAGGTCCCACGCGGCGAACGCGGCGACGGATCCGGTGCTCACGAGCGCGACCGCGGCCACCACGACCGCACCGATGACCGCGGTGCGCACCCCGCTCGGCTTCCGCAGCCGGCCGTGCCGGGCGATCCCGCGCGCCGGGCGGCGGTCCTGTCGCGTCTCGTGGGGCATGCGGGCTCCTCGGCGTCGGGGCGTGCGGCCGGCCCGGTCGGATCGGCGGTGCCTGCCACGCTACGGACCCGAGGGCGTCCGCGGTTCCCCCGAGCGATGTAGATCCGCGCCCCCGAGGGCCTTCCCGCGCCCCGGACACGCGGAACGGCCCGACCCCCGGCGAAGGGGATCGGGCCGTCCGGTGGAGCGGGACCTACGGGGCGAGCCGGTTCGGACCGCGGAAGAGGTAGGTGACCTCGCGCAGGTTCGACTGGTGCAGCAGCAGCATCAGCACGCGGTTGAGGCCCATGCCGAACCCGCCGTGCGGGGGCACGCCGTAGCGGAAGAAGTCGAGGTACGAGCCGAGCTCCTCGGGGTCGAGGCCCTTCTCGCGGGCCTGCGCCTCGAGCACCTCGACGCGGTGCTCGCGCTGGGCGCCCGTGGTGATCTCGACGCCGTTCCAGATGAGGTCGTAGCTGTTCGTGATCGACGGGTCCTCGGCGTTGCGCATGTGGTAGAACGGCCGGATCGACGACGGGTAGTCCGTGAGGAACACGAACTCGTGGCCGAACTCCTCCATCACGTGCGCGGCGATCTGGCGCTCGCCCTCGGGGTCGAGGTCGTCGTCCGCGCGGTCGATCACGTGGCCGCGCTTCGCGACGATGTCCTTGGCCTCGAGCAGCGGGATCCGCGGGAACGGGATGCTCGGCACGGTCACCTCCACGTCGAACAGCTCGCGGATCTCGTCGCCGTGCTTCTCCTTCACCGCGGTGAGCGCGGCGACGATGAGCTCCTCCTGGAGCCGCGCGACGTCCTCGTGGCTCTCGACCCAGCTGATCTCCGCGTCCACAGAGGTGAACTCGGTCGCGTGGCGCGAGGTGAAGGACGGGTCGGCGCGGAACGCCGGGCCGACCTCGAACATCTTGCCGAAGCCGGCGGACTGCGCCATCTGCTTGAAGAACTGCGGGCTCTGCGCGAGGTACGCGACGCCGTCGAAGTAGTCGACCTTGAAGAGCTCGGCGTTCGACTCGGAGGGCGTGGCCATGAGCTTGGGGGAGAAGACCTCGATGAAGTCGTGCTCGACCCAGTAGGTGCGCAGCGCGTGGACGAGCGTGGTCTGCACGCGGAAGATGAGCGAGTTGCGGGGCGCGCGCAGGTCGATGAAGCGCCAGTCGAGGCGCTTGTCGATGGAGGAGTCGGCCGCGATGGGCGTCTCCGGGATGGCCGCGCCCGCGACCTCGATGCCGGACAGGCCGATCTCGAGCCCGCCGAGCTTCACGCGCTCGTCGTGCTTGAGGGTGCCGGTCGCGGTGAGGAAGGTGCCGGCGGCGAGCCCCGAGATGGTGTCGGCGGTCTCGTCCTCCTCGCCCTGGCGCTTGTAGGTGAGCTGGACGGCGCCGGACTCGTCGCGGAGGATCACGAACTGGATCTTCTTCTGATCCCGGACGGTCTCGACCCAGCCGGAGACGGCCACGTCCCCGTCGTCGAGGGCGGCCAGGTTCTTGATGAGGGTGCGTGAGGTCACGGTCGTCGAGTCTATCCGCGCCGCTGTCGGGCCGGTCGCCCCGCGGGCCGCCTAGCCTGGTGCGGACGGCCCCGCGGAGCGCGGCGGCCGCGCCCGGTGCAGGGGAGACGCCATGCAGATCGACCTCAACAGCGACCTCGCCGAGTCCTTCGGCCGCTGGACCCTCGGCGACGACGACGACATGCTCGACGTCGTCTCGAGCGCCAACGTGGCCTGCGGGTTCCACGCGGGGGATCCGCTCGTCATGCTGCACGCGCTCGAGCGCGCCGCCCGGAACGGCGTCGCGGTCGGCGCGCACGTCGCCTACCGCGACCTCGCGGGCTTCGGCCGCCGTGACCTCGACGCCTCGCCCGCCGAGCTCACGGGCGACGTGCTCTACCAGCTCGCGGCGGTCTCGGGGATGGCCCGGACGGTCGGCGCGCGCGTCTCCTACATCAAGCCGCACGGCGCCCTCTACAACCGCATCGCCCATGACCCGGTCCAGGCGCAGGCCGTGGTCGACGCGGTCGTGGCGCTGGATCCGACGCTCCCCGTGCTGGGCCTCCCCGGCTCCGAGATCCTGCGGCTGGCCGCCGCGGCGGGGTTGCCGACGCGCGTCGAGGCGTTCACCGACCGCGCGTACACGCCCGAGGGCGCGCTCGTGTCCCGGCGGCAGGAGGGCGCGGTGATCCACGACCCGGCCGAGGTCGCGGCCCGCTCGGTGCGCATGGCGACGGAGGGCACGGTGGTCGCGATCGACGGATCCGTCGTGCGGCTCGACCCCGACTCCCTCTGCCTGCACAGCGACACCCCGGGCGCCGTCGGGCTGGCCCGCGCGGTGCGCGACGCCCTCGAGGCGGCGGGCGTGGCGATCCGGCCGGTGCCCGACCAGGACGAGGCCGCCCGGCGGCCCCGTTCCACGACGCCGGCGCAGCGGCTCGCGCTGTGACACTCCGGCTCCTGCCGTGCGGCGACGCCGCCGTCATGCTCGACCTCGACTCGCTCGACGAGGTCCTCCGCCTCCAGCCCGTGCTCGACGCGACGCGGCCCCCGGGCGTCGTCGACGTCGTGCCGGGCGCGCGCAGCATCCTCGTCACGGTGGATCCGCACGTGCTCCCGCTCGCCGCCGCCCGCTCCTGGGCGCTCGCCGCGCGGCCCGCCGACGAGGCCGGTGCCCGCGGCGGCGAGCCCGTGGAGATCGACGTGGTCTACGACGGCGAGGACCTCGCGGACGTCGCCGCGCTCCTCGGCGTCGGCGTGCGCGAGGTCGTCGAGCGGCACACCTCCGGCACCTGGACCGTCGCGTTCGGCGGCTTCGCGCCCGGCTTCGGCTACCTCGCGGGGGTGCCCGGCCTCGAGGTGCCGCGCCGCACGTCGCCGCGGCCGCGCGTCCCGGCGGGTGCCGTGGCGCTCGCCGGGGAGTTCAGCGGCATCTACCCGCGGGCCTCGCCGGGCGGCTGGCAGCTCATCGGCACCACGAACGCCGTGCTGTGGGATCCGGCGCGCGAGCCCGCGGCGCTCCTCCAGCCCGGATCCGCCGTGCGCTTCCGCGAGGTGACGGCGTGACCGGCGAGCCGGCCGTCCGCCGCGGCCGCCGCGCGTCCGTCCCCGCCGCCCCCGCGCTCGTGGTCGAGCGCACCGGCCCGCTGATGCTCGTGCAGGACGCGGGCCGACCCGGTCACGGCGGCATCGGCGTCTCCCCGTCCGGCGCGCTGGATCCGCGTGCCCTCGCCGACGCGAACCTCCTCGTCGGCAACGCGCCGGGCACGGCCGGCCTCGAGATCGTGCTCGGCGGCGCCGTGCTGCGCGCGACGGCCGCGGTGTGGGTCGCGGTGACCGGCGCCGTCGGCCCCCTCATGCGCACGGCGGGCCGGGAGACGCGGCCCGCGCCCTGGTCGGCGGCGCTCTTGCTCGACGCGGGCGACTCGCTGGAGATCGGCGCGGCCGCGGCGGGGATCCGCTGGTACCTCGCCGTCCGCGGCGGAGTCGACGTCGCGCCCGTCCTCGGCTCGCGCGCCACCGACCTGCTCTCGCGCGTGGGACCGGCGCCCGTCGCGGTGGGCGACGCGCTGCCCGTCGGATCCGCGCCAGCGGGTCCCGTGCCGCCCGTCGACTCGCTCGCCGTGTCGGCCCCCGCTGGCGGCGAGGTGGTCCTCCGCGTCTCGCCCGGCCCGCGCCTCGACTGGTTCGCCGACGGATCCTGGGCCGCGCTCCTCGACCGCCCGTGGGAGGTCACGGCGGAGGCCGACCGCGTGGGCGTGCGCCTCGACGGCAAGCCGCTCGAGCGCCGGATCCCGGGCGAGCTCCCCAGCGAGGGCGTCGTCACGGGCGCGCTCCAGGTCCCGCCGTCGGGGCGGCCGATCCTCTTCCTCGCCGACCACCCGATGACGGGCGGCTACCCGGTGATCGGCGTGGTGGCGCGCGACGACGTCCGCCTCGCCGCGCAGCTGCGCCCCGGGCAGCGCATCCGCTTCGTCTGAGGGGAGGCGCCGACCGGGGCGCAGGTCGTGCGGGTGGAGCGGGTGGTGCGCGGGGATCAGTACCCGAAGGTGCCGTACCGCTGCATCATCGAGGTCGCGGCCTCGACGCCCTTGACGATCGCGACGAACATGACGATGACGTTGAGCCCGACCCACAGCCAGATGGGCGACAGCGCGGCGCCGGGGGCGCCCTCGATGCGGCGGCGGACGATGATCGACCGGCCGATCAGGTAGACCCCGCCGGCGACGGGGATGAACGCCCACGCCCAGTGGAAGGGCTTGGCGATGCCGCGGCGGCCCAGGTCGCGCCAGTCGAAGTAGGCGAGGACGACCGTGCCGGCCCACACCAGGAACTGGACGAGGCTGCTGAGCGCGGACGCGACGGCGGCCTCGGGACTCGGCCCGCGCGGGCTCATGTCGAGCGCGGCGCGGTAGTCGACGTTGAGCGCGATGAGGAGGGAGATCACCGGCAGCGCCGCGAGCACCCAGATCGCCCAGGTGAACGGCGACGTGGACGCGGCGACCGTCGGCAGCGGAGCGGGGGCCGCGTAGGCCTGCTGGGCGTAGCCGGCCTGGGAGTAGGGCTGCTGGGAGTAGGGCTGCTGCGCGTGCGGCTGCTGTCCGTACGCGGGCTGCGGCCCGGCCGGCGGCACGTACGGCGCCGACGACGCGGTCGCGGGTGCCGCCTCGGCGGGCCGCTCCCCGGATCCGGCCGTCGAGCCCGTCGTCGACGCGGCAGCGGGCGGCGCGTCCGTCAGGTGGTCGGTCCAGCGCGTGCCGTCCCACCAGCGCAGGCGGTCGGATCCGGCGGGGTCCGCGTACCAGCCCGCGGGCGTGGAGGGTGTTCCGGTCGAGTCAGTCACGTGGTGCTCCTTGGGGAGGTGCGGGATGCCGATGCGCGTCGGACGCGCGCGGGGCGCGGACGCTGGACGTCAGACTACCCACGTCGCGCTGCGCCCGCGCCGACGCACGGGACCCCATCAGGACGCGTCGAGACGCCGGGCGAGGTACGGCGCCGTGCGGCTCCCGGCGGTGTCCGCGACCTCGCGCGGCGTGCCCTGCGCGACGATCCGCCCGCCCTGGTCGCCACCCGACGGCCCGAGGTCGATGACCCGGTCGGCGTCCGCCACCACGTCCATCTCGTGCTCCACCACCACGACCGTGTTCCCCGCGTCGACGAGCCCCTGCAGCTGGCGGAGCAGCAGCACGACGTCGGCGGGGTGCAGCCCCGTGGTCGGCTCGTCGAGCAGGTAGAGGGTGTGGCCGCGGGGCGCGCGCTGCAGCTCGGTGGCCAGCTTGATCCGCTGCGCCTCGCCGCCCGACAGCTCGGTCGCCGGCTGGCCGAGCCGCAGGTAGCCGAGGCCCACGTCCCGCAGCGTCGCGAGCGCGCGCGCGGCGAGCGGCACGTCGTGGAGGAAGCCGTGCGCCTCGTCCACCGTCATGGCCAGCACGTCCGCGATGGAGCGTCCGCGGTACTCGATCTCGAGGGTCGCCGGCTCGTACCGGGCGCCGTGGCACGTGGGGCACGGGCCGTAGGAGCCGGGCAGGAAGAGGAGCTCGACGGTCACGGATCCCTCGCCCTGGCACGTCTCGCACCGCCCGCCCGCGACGTTGAACGAGAACCGGCCGGCGCCGTAGCCGCGGGCGCGCGCCTCGTCGGTGGCCGCGTACGTGCGGCGGACCGCGTCGAAGAGGCCGGTGTAGGTGGCGAGCGTCGAGCGCGGCGTGCGGCCGATCGGGCGCTGGTCCACCGACACGAGCCGGTCGACCGCGTCGGCGCCCTCGACCCGGGCGATGCGTGCGGGGCCGGAGGCGTCGTCGTCGCCGTCCGCGTCGTCTGTGGGCTCGACCACCACGCGGTCGGGCGCGAGGGAGGCGCGCAGCAGGTCAGGCAGCACGCGGCTCACGAGCGTCGACTTGCCGGATCCGGAGACGCCCGTCACCGCGACCATCACGCCGAGCGGGATCTCCACGTCGAGGTCGACGAGGTTGTGCAGCGTCACGCCCGTGGCCCGGATGCTCCCGGTGGGCGTCCGCGGCGTCCGCGCGGCGCGCGGCGGCGCGAGGTCGGGGAAGAGGTGCGGCCTGGTCGCGGAGGCCTCCACCTCGCGGAGGCCGGCGACGGGACCGGAGTAGAGGACGGATCCGCCCGCCTGCCCCGCGCCCGGGCCCACGTCCACGATCCAGTCGGCCCGCCGCACGACGTCCATGTCGTGCTCGACGACGAACACCGAGTTGCCGGAGTCGCGCAGCTGCTCGAGCACCTCGAGGAGTGGCTCGGCGTCGGCCGGGTGCAGCCCCGCCGACGGCTCGTCGAGCACGTAGACGACGCCGAACAGGCCCGACCGCAGCTGCGTGGCGAGCCGGAGCCGCTGCATCTCGCCGGGCGACAGCGTCGTCGTGACGCGGCCGAGGCTGAGGTACCCGAGCCCGAGGTCCACGAGCACGGCGAGGCGCGCGACGAGGTCGGTCGTGATCGTCACGGCCACCTCGCCCATGCCCTTCGCCGGTGCGATGGCGTCGGCGAGGTCGGCGAGCGTGAGCGCGTTGAGCTCGGCGATGCTGCGGCCGGCGAAGGTCACGGACAGCGCCTCGGGCGTGAGCCCGCTGCCGCCGCACCGCTCGCACGTGCCCGAGACCATGTGCGCGAGCGCCGCCTCGCGGAGCCGCGGGCTCGCGGAGTCGGCGAGCGTGTGCAGCACGTAGGAACGCGCGCTCCAGAACCGCCCGTTGTACGGCTTCGCCACGCGGTCCCGCTGCGGCGTGATCTGCACCACCGGCTGCTCCTCGGTGAACAGGATCCAGTCCCTGGCCTCCTTCGGCAGCTCGCGCCACGGCACGTCCACGTCGTACCCGAGCGCGATCACGATGTCGCGCAGGTTCTTGCCCTGCCAGGCGCCGGGCCACGCGGCGATGGCGCCCTCGCGGATCGAGAGCGACGGATCCGGCACGAGCGAGTCCTCGGTCACCGTGTGCGCGACGCCGAGCCCATGGCAGACCGGGCACGCGCCCGCGGCGGTGTTGGGGGAGAAGGCGTCGGAGTCGAGCCTGCCCTGGCCCGCCGGATACGTGCCCGCGCGCGACAGGAGCATGCGCAGCGAGTTGGAGAGCGTGGTCACGGTGCCGACGGTCGAGCGCGTGCTGGGCGCACCGCGCCGCTGCTGGAGGGCGACCGCGGGCGGCAGGCCCGTGATGCTCTCGACGTGCGGCGTCTGCTCCTGCCGGATGAGGCGGCGCGCGTACGGCGCCACCGACTCGAAGAAGCGGCGCTGCGCCTCCGCGTAGACGGTGCCGAACGCGAGCGACGACTTGCCGGATCCGGAGACCCCCGTGAACGCGACGATGCGGTCGCGCGGGATGTCGACGTCCACTTCGCGGAGCGTGTTCTCCGACGCGCCCCGCACGCGCACGAAGCCGTCGGCGCGGTCGTCGGGGGCGGATGCGGTGGGGCGGATCTCGGAGGAAGGCACCTGCTCGACCCTAGGCCCGCTCGCGCGCGGTCGTTGGGTCGGTGCGCGCGCCGCCCGGAGGTGCTGGCGCCTGCCGGACGAGCGGGGCGGTCGGCTCAGCCCAGCGCGCCGCGCGCCTCCTGCAGCGTGCGGAAGTCGCCCACGTCGCGTCCGAGGCGGTCGGTGACGTGGAAGCCCACGCCCCACCGCTCCTCGCTCATGCCGGCGAACTCGTCGCCGCGGCGGGCGACCCAGAGTCCTGCAGCGACGGGGGACCAGCTGATGCCGGGGATGTCGGTCCGACCGGGTGCGGTCTGCGTGAGAGCCATGGCTCCTCCTCCTCGCGGCTCGTCGTCGAGCCGCATGCTGTCGTCGCCGACGTGGATGCGCGTCGCGACGCCGCCCGTTCCGGGTGGACCTCGACTGTATGCGCACTAATGGCTAGTGGGCCCAGTTCTGAGCGGATCCGCAGGATCACGGGCCCTGGGGGCGCTCGAGCGCCCGCGCACGACAGGAGGGGCCGCCCGCGACATGCGCGGACGGCCCCTCCCGGATGCGGCGGATCAGCCGCGGATGTACGTCTCCAGCTCCGGGATGCGGAGCTTGGCGAGCACCTTCTTCTCGATCTGGCGCACGCGCTCGCGCGTCACGCCGAGCTGCTGGCTGACGAACGCGAGCGACCGCGGCTCGAGGCCGGCGAGGCCGAAGCGCATCCGCACGACCTCGGCGTCGCGCTCGGCGAGCCCGTCGATGAGGCGCGTGACGTGCGCGGCCATGAGCTGCTGCGTCACGACGTCGATGGGCTGGGTCACGTCGGCGTCCTCGATGAGGTCGGCCATCTCGGTGTCGCCGTCGCCGCCGCTGCCGCCCACGAGGACCTGCAGGGACATGGGCTCCTGCGCGCGGTCGAGCAGGTAGCGCACCTTGGTGACGGGCGTGTCCGACTCGCGCGCGATCTCCTCCATGGAGGGGTCGCGGCCGAGCTCGACCGCGAGCTCGCGCTGCACCGCGTTGATGCGGTTGATGTGCTCGACGGTGTGCACGGGGATCCGGATGGTGCGGCTCGTGTCGGCCATGCCGCGGGTGATCGACTGCTTGATCCACCACGACGCGTAGGTCGAGAACTTGAACCCGGCCTGGTAGTCGAACTTCTCCACCGCCCGCACGAGGCCCATGTTGCCCTCCTGGATGAGGTCGAGGAACGGCAGGCCGCGGCCCGTGTAGCGCTTGGCGATGCTCACGACGAGGCGGAGGTTCGCGTTCACGAGGTGCTGCTTGGCGCGCATCCCGTCCTGGGCGAGCGTCTGGTACTCGCGGCGCTCGCCGGGCGTCAGGTCGGTGCGGGTGTCGAGCACCTCCTGGGAGAGGACGCCCACCTCGATGCGGCGGGCGACCGTCACCTCCTGCTCGGCGGTGAGCAGCGGCACGCGGCCGATCTGGCGCAGGTAGTCCTTGACGGCGTCGGTGCTGGCGCCGGGGGTCACGAGCGAGGGCTCGGGGAGGTCGGAGTCCGCGTACGGATCGACCGGACCGACGGCCTCGACCTGGTCGAGGGAGGAGTCGGTGCTGGTGCTGTCGGTGGCCGTGGGCCTGGTCGGTGTCATCGTCATGGTGCCCGTTCCTTCCGCGCCGTCCCGGACGGCATCGTCATGCGGGCCCGCGTCCGGTCGACGGGGGTCTCGGGCGGATCCCCGTTGTCTCCGGGAGTCCGCCGCGAGGCCGGATCACGACCTCGAGCACCTAAGTTAGCGTGCAATTCGTTTGGGGCCCAAACGTTCGCATACGTGCGTAATGTTCGGGTGCGGACCGATCCGAGGGGCCGCTCCGCACCTGTGTCCTCGATCGTATTGGGGACGAACGGTTAGCGCATGGGGTTGCGTTCGCTGCTCGGCGGTTGTACATCTGCACGCCACCTACACTTGTCGCGTGGTCGCCTCACGAATCCATCTCGTCCGTCACGGCGAGGTGCACAACCCGCACGGAGTCCTCTACGGACGCATCCCGGGATACGGCCTCTCCGACCTCGGCCACCGCATGGCCGACGCCGCCGCCCGCGCGCTGGAGGAGGAGGGCGCTCCCGTCAACCGCGTGATCGCCTCCCCGCTGCAGCGCGCGCAGGAGTCCGCCGCTCCGTGGGCCGAGCGCTTCGCCCTCGAGGTCACCACCGACGAGCGGGTCATCGAGCCCACCAACCGCTTCGAGGGATCCCGCTTCCCCTCGCCCGCGCGCCTCGCGCGCTCCCCGAGGCTCTGGCCGCTCGTCGTCGACCCCATCCGGCCGAGCTGGGGTGAGTCCTACCGCTCCATCGCCGCGCGCATGGCGGAGGCCGTGAAGGCCGCGCACCGCTCGGTGCCCGACGGCGACGTCGTCATCGTCACCCACCAGCTGCCCATCTGGATGGTGCACCTCTCCCTCGCGGGCGAGCGCCTCTTCCACGACCCGCGCCAGCGCCGCTGCGCGCTGTCGAGCATCACCACGGTGGAGCGCGTCGGCGACCGCTTCGTCGAGACCGGCTACATCGACGCGGCAGCCGGCCTGTCCGACCTCGCGGTCGACGAGGGGGCCGTGTGATGCCCCGCGTCCGCCGCCCGCGTCGCCTGCTCGGAGTCGCCGCGACCGCGGCGCTCGCCGCCGTCGTCCTCGCCGGATGCACGGAGGATCCGCTGGCCGCCCAGTACCGCAGCGGCAACAACGAGCGCTACATCGCCGGCGACGGCACCTTCACGGAGGTCCCGCTCGCCGACCGCGACGCGCCCGTCGACTTCTCGGGCACGCTCGCCGACGGCACGGAGATCTCGTCCGCCGACTACCGCGGCTCCGTCACCGTCGTCAACTTCTGGTACGCCGAATGCCCGCCCTGCCGCCTCGAGGCCAAGGACCTGCAGGCCGCCAGCGAGGAGCACGCGCCCGACGGCGTGAAGTTCCTCGGCGTGAACACGCGCGACCGGGCGCCGAACGTCGACTCGTTCGACCGCACCTACGGCATCACCTACCCGTCCGTCCTCGACGTCGAGGACACCTCCATGCAGCTCGCGTTCGCCGGCACCATCGCGCCGAACGCCGTGCCCGCCACCATCGTGCTCGACCGGCAGGGCCGCGTCGCGTCCCGCGTGCTCGGGCAGATCGACCCCGGCGTGCTCCGCACGCTCGTCTCCGACACCGTCGCGGAGCCGGCGGGCTAGGTGGACCAGATCCAGAGCGCCCTCTCCGGCCAGCTCCTCGTCGCGGTGCCGCTGGCCCTGCTCGCGGGCCTGGTCTCGTTCGCGTCGCCGTGCGTGCTGCCGCTCGTGCCCGGCTACCTCGGGTACATCGGCGGCATGGCCGAGGCGAAGGGCGGATCCGCGACGCGGCGTCGCCTGCTCCTCGGCACCGCGCTCTTCGTCCTCGGCTTCTCCGCCGTCTTCATCGTCACCACGCTCGTCTCGGCCACGGCCGGGTTCTGGCTGATGCGCTGGCAGGGCCTCATCACCCGGATCCTCGGGGTCGTCCTCATCGTCATGGGGCTCGTCTTCACCGGCCGGCTCGGCTTCCTGCAGCGCCAGGTGAAGAGCTCGTGGCGTCCGGCGACCGGGCTGGCGGGCGCGCCGCTGCTCGGCGTCGTGTTCGGCATCGGCTGGGCGCCCTGCATCGGCCCGACCCTCGCGGTCGTCATCTCCATGAGCCTCACCTCGGCCGACGCGGGCCGCGGCGTGCTGCTCGGCGTCGCCTACTGCATCGGGCTCGGCGTGCCGTTCCTCCTCGTGGCCCTCGGCCTCGGGTGGATGACGCGCACCGTCGGGTTCCTCCGCCGTCACATCCGCACCGTCAACCTCGTCGGGGGAGCCCTGCTGATCCTCATCGGGCTGCTCATGGTCTCGGGCCTCTGGTCGGCGTGGATGCTCCAGCTCCAGGGGGTGATCGCCACGTATGTCCCGGCCATCTGACCACGTCGACTCCCCGCGGCAGGCGCCGCGGCCGACCGCCGGCGACGGCGCGCCCATCGCGCAGCCCAAGCTCGGGTTCCTCGGCACGCTGCGCTGGTTCTGGCGGCAGCTGACGAGCATGCGCACGGCGCTGTTCCTGCTGCTGCTGCTCGCGTTCGCCGCCATCCCCGGATCGCTCGTGCCGCAGCGCAGCTCCGACCCGAACGGCGTCACCCAGTTCCGCGCGGACAACCCGGACCTCTATCCCGTGCTCGACAAGCTGCAGGTGTTCGACACCTACAGCTCCGTCTGGTTCTCGTCCATCTACCTGCTGCTGTTCATCAGCCTCATCGGCTGCGTCGTGCCGCGCGCCAAGCACCACCTCGACGCGCTCCGCCAGGCGCCGCCCAAGACGCCCGCGCGGCTCTCGCGCCTGGCCGGGTACACGACCCGCACGACCACCGCGGATCCCGTCGACGCCATCCGCCAGGCCCGCGCGCTGCTCAAGCGCCAGCGGTACCGCACGGTCCTCGTCGACGACGCGTCGGCCGCGGGCGGCGTGCTCTCCGTCTCCGCCGAGCGGGGCTACCTGCGCGAGACCGGCAACCTCGTGTTCCACTCCGCGCTGGTGGGGATCCTGGTCACGGTCGGCATCGGCGGCGGCTTCGGCTACTCCGGGCAGAAGGTGCTCGTGGAGGGCCAGTCGTTCGTCAACACGCTCTCGACCTTCGACTCGTTCAACCCCGGCCGCTTCTTCGACGACTCGGCCCTCACCCCGTACCGGGTGAAGCTGAACGCGCTGCACGTGCAGTACGAGCAGGAGAACCCGAACGCCATCGGCCAGCCGCTCGACTTCACGGCCGACGTGACCGCCGACGTCCCCGGCGGCCAGCCGCAGGACCGCGAGGTCAAGGTCAACGACCCGCTCGCCATCGGCGGCACCGACATGTACCTGCTCGGCAACGGGTACGCGCCGCACGTGACGGTGCGGGATCCGGACGGCAACAGCGTCTACAGCGCCGACGTGCCGTTCCTGCCGCAGGACGCGAAGCTCACGTCGCTCGGCGTGGTCAAGGTGCCGGACGGCCTGCGCGAGCAGGTCGGCATGCTCGGCTTCTTCTACCCGACGCAGGGCGCGGAGAAGGCGCCGTTCTTCTCCTCGTACCCCGACCTCGACAACCCGCTGCTGACCCTCAACGTGTACACGGGCGACCTCGGGATCGACGGCGGCGTGCCGACATCGGTCTACACGCTGGACACCGGGAACCTCACGCAGCTCACCGGCGGCAAGACGGGCGTGCAGTCCATCGAGCTCGCGCCCGGCCAGACCGTCGACCTGCCGGACGGGCTCGGCACCGTGAGCCTCGACTCCGTGCCGCGCTTCGTCTCCTTCGACGTGCACCACGACCCGACGCAGGGCTGGGTCCTGCTGTTCGCGATCCTCATCCTCGGCGGCCTGCTCACGTCCCTGTTCGTGCCGCGTCGGCGCGTCTGGGTCAAGGCGGTGCCGCAGGCGGACGGTTCCACCACCCTCGAGTACGCGGGACTAGCCCGCGGCGAGGACCCCACGCTGGAGGCCGCGGTCGCGGCCCTGGCGGACAAGCACGCGGCCGGCCTCGAGCCGGGCGCGATGTCAGAAGCGGAAGTTAGGCTCCCCTCGTGAACACGGCCATGCTCGACGACGTCTCCCTCATCGCGCTCCTCGTCGCGATGGGGCTCTACGCGGCCGCGTTCATCGCGTTCGCCCTCGATCTCGCGCGCCGCTCGGCGCTCGTCGCCGACGCGGCCACCGCCGCGGCCCGCCAGCCCTCCGCGGTCGGCGCCACCGCCGCCCGGCGCGGCGGCACAGCCACCCTCGAGCGGGAGCCCGTGGCCTCCGGGCCGGACGCGCCCGTGGCGGCCGGCCGGTCGATCAGCCTCAACGTCGCCATGGTCCTGCTCGTCGTCGGCTTCGTCGCCCACGCCGTCGCCACCGTGCTCCGCGGCCTCGCCGCCTCGCGCGTGCCGTGGGCGAACATGTACGAGTTCGCCATGACGGGCACGCTGCTCATCCTCAGCGTCTACCTCATCGTGCTCACGCGCCGGGACCTGCGGTTCCTCGGCACGTTCGTCACCGGGCTCATCCTCATCCTGCTGGGCATCGCCGTGGTGCAGTACCGCGTCGAGGTCGCGCCGCTGCCGCCGTCGCTGCAGTCGTACTGGCTCGTGATCCACGTCTTCGTCGCCGCGCTCGGCACGGGCTTCTTCGCCCTGGCCTTCGCGCTCTCGGGCGTGCAGCTGCTGCAGTTCCGGCGCGAGTCGCTCGCGGCCGACGCGCAGTCCATGAAGCTGCGCTTCCTCGCGACGCTGCCCGACTCCGTCACGCTCGAGTCGATGGCGTACCGCCTCAACATCGTGGGCTTCATCTTCTGGACCTTCACGCTCATGGCCGGTGCCATCTGGGCCGAGCGCGCCTGGGGTCGCTACTGGGGCTGGGACACCAAGGAGGTCTGGACCTTCATCATCTGGGTGCTCTACGCCGGTTACATCCACGCACGGGCCACGCGCGGCTGGCGCGGGTCGCGCTCCGCGTGGCTGGCCATCATCGGGTTCTCCGCCGTCATGTTCAACTTCGGCGTCGTGAACGTGTTCTTCAAGGGCCTGCACACCTACAGCGGGCTGTAGGCGCCGGGCCGATCGGGCCGCGCCGGGCTCGCCGCGTCAGGCGCGTGCGAGCAGGGCGTGCGTGCGGCGGATCCGGTCGAGCCACCATGCGCGACGGTCCGCGTCGGCGGCGTGGGCGTCGAGCAGGCGCGCATCCGGCGTGACGCGACGCACCGGGATCCGGCCGTCGACCGGCACGAGCGGGTCGGCCGTGACATCCTCGACGAAGAGCGAGACCGTGCCCAGGCCGCAGTCGTGCGGCAGCTCGGGGATCGCGGCGGCGAGGTGCGCGGCCATCGAGATGCCCACGCTCGTGTCGAGGGCGCTCGAGACCACCACCGGCAGGCCCGCGTCCTGCGTGATCCGGAGCGCGCGGTGGATCCCGCCGAGCGGCTGCGCCTTGACCACCAGCAAGTCGGCGGCGCCGGCCCGCGCGACCCGCAGCGGGTCGTCGGCCTTGCGGACGCTCTCGTCCGCGGCGACGGGCACCCCCAGGTGGCGGATCCGCTCCCGCAGCTCGGCGAGCTCCTCCACGCTCGCGCAGGGCTGCTCCACGTACTCGAGGTCGTGCTCGGCGAGGGCGTGCACCGCGTGCTCGGCTTCGTCGACGTTCCACGCGGCGTTCGCGTCGACGCGCACGCGGCCCTCGGGGCCGAGAAGGCGGCGCACCTCGGCGACGCGCGCCACGTCGTCCGCGAGCGTCGTGCCGCGCTCGGCGACCTTGACCTTGGCGGTGCGGCAGCCGGGGAACCGCGCGAGCACCTCGGCGACACGCGACGCCTCGACCGCGGGGATGGTCGCGTTCACGAGCACGTGGTCGCGGAGCGGCGCGGGCGGCGCCGTCCACCCGAAGTCGACCGCGGCCGCGAGCCAGGCGGCGGACTCCGCGTCGTCGTACTCGACGAACGGCGAGAACTCCGTCCAGCCGAGCGGGCCCTCGAAGAGCACGGCCTCGCGCACGTCGAGGCCGCGGAAGCGCGTGCGGAGGGGGAGGGCGACGACGCGGGCGGTGGCGAGCAGGTCGTCCAGGGCGGGGAGCATGGATCCAGCCTCGCACCCGCGGGCCGCCGACGGGGCGACGCCTAGGCTGGACGCATGGTGAAGCAGGTCTCCGACATCCACGATCCCACCCGCTGGCGCGACGTGCCCCTCGCGGAGGGCTTCACCGACATCACCTACCACCACGACCTCACGGGCCGGATCGCGCGCATCGCCTTCGACCGGCCCGAGGTGCGGAACGCCTTCCGCCCGCGCACGGTCGACGAGCTGTACCAGGCGCTCGACGACGCCCGCCAGGATCCGCGCATCGGCGTCGTGCTCCTCACCGGCAACGGCCCGAGCCCGAAGGACGGCGGGTGGGCGTTCTGCAGCGGCGGCGACCAGCGGATCCGCGGACGCGACGGCTACAAGTACGCGGAGGGCGAGACCGCGGAGGGCGTCGACCCGGCCCGCGCCGGACGCCTGCACATCCTCGAGGTGCAGCGGCTGATCCGCTTCATGCCGAAGGTCGTCATCGCGGTCGTCCCGGGCTGGGCGGCGGGCGGCGGGCACTCGCTGCACGTGGTCTGCGACCTCACGCTCGCGTCGGCCGAGCACGGCCGCTTCAAGCAGACCGACGCCGACGTCGGGTCGTTCGACGGCGGGTACGGATCCGCGTACTTCGCCCGGCAGGTCGGCCAGAAGTCCGCGCGCGAGGTGTTCTTCCTCGCCGAGGAGCACAGCGCCCAGCGCATGTACGAGATGGGCGCCGTGAACCGCGTCGTGCCGCACGCCGAGCTCGAGACGACGGCGCTCGACTGGGCCGAGACGATCCTCGGCAAGTCGCCCACCGCGATCCGCATGCTCAAGTACGCCTTCAACGCCGTGGACGACGGCATGGTCGGCCAGCAGGTGTTCGCGGGCGAGGCCACGCGCCTCGCCTACGGCACCGACGAGGCCGTCGAGGGGCGCGACTCCTTCCTCGAGAAGCGCGCGCCCGACTGGTCGCCGTTCCCGTGGCAGTTCTGACCGCGGCGGCCGCGCGCCCGTGAGGCCGCTCGCACGCCTGACCGCGACGGGCGCCGACGTCGTCCCGCTCCTCCGCGCCGCGCTCGCGGGCGACGGGCCGGCGCTGCTCGCGCGGCCGGTCGGCGCTCCCGTCGCCGCCGGGGATCCGCCGCCGCCAGCTCAGGTCGAGCGCCGCGTCGCGCTCGTGGTCGAGACGTCCGGCACCACCTCACGGCCCAAGCGCGTGGCCCTGTCGGCGGACGCGCTGCTGGCGAGCGCGGCCGCGTCGCAGACGGCGCTCGGGGCGCCCGGGCAGTGGATCCTCGCGCTGCCCACCCACTACATCGCCGGCCTCCAGGTGATCGTGCGCTCCATAGCCGCGGGCACGGCGCCGGCGGTCCTCGCGCGCGGCAGCTTCGACCCGCGCGCGTTCGCCGAGCTCGCCGCGTCGATGGACGCGCGCGTCGCCCGCTACACGTCGCTCGTGCCCACGCAGCTGCACAGGCTCGTCGAGGCCGCGGAGGTCGGCGCGGAGGGCGGGCGCGTCCGCGACGCCGTGCGCCGACTCGACGCGATCCTCGTGGGCGGCCAGGCCACGCCGCCGCAGCTGGTCGACCGCGCGGCCGCGCTGGGCTGGCGCGTGGTGCGCACCTACGGATCCAGCGAGACAGCGGGCGGATGCGTCTACGACGGCGTGCCGGTCGCGACGGCCGAGATCGCCGTGGTCGACGGCCAGGTGGAGCTCGCGGGGCCGATGCTCGCGGAGGGCTACCTCGGGGATCCGGCCGCGACCGACGCCGCGTTCGGCGAGCACGACGGGCGCCGCTGGTACCGCACGGGCGACGGCGGCGAGCTGGTCGACGGCGTGCTGCGGATCACCGGCCGCCTCGACGACGTGGTCATCTCCGGTGGCGAGAAGCTGCGGCTCGCCGCGGTGGAGGAGGCCGTGCGGTCGCTCGCCGCGTGGGACGCGCGGCTCGGCGAGGCCGTCGCGGTGCCCGGCGAGCACGCGGGATGGGGGCAGCGTCCGGTCGTGTTCGCGCCCGGCGCCGTGGATCCGGTGCTCGCCGAGCGCGTGCGCCGCGAGCTCGCCACGCGGCTGGGCCGTGTTGCCGGATCCGCCGTCGTGCGCGGGATCGACGCCATGCCGACCCTGCCGTCCGGCAAGCCCGACCGGCGGGCGCTCCGGGCCCTGGCCGACGCGGACCCGTCCGCCTGAGCCGCAACGCCCGGCCCAGCCCGCCCCTGGACATGACGAGGGGCCGGATGCTCCGCACCCGGCCCCTCGCCTCTCGGGACGGACGTCCCCCCGGAAGTCCTACTTCTTGAAGACGTCCTTCACGTTCTCGCCGGCCTGCTTGGCGCTTGCCCCGGCCTGCTTCGCTTCGCCTTCGGCGACCTTGCTGTCGTCGCCGGTCAGCTTCCCGAAGGCCTCCTCGGCCTTCCCCGCGAGCTTCTCGCCGGTGTTTTGGGCCTTGTCGTCTGCACTCATTCGCGCTCCTTCGTTCGGTGGATGGGACGTCTCCGACGCTACGCCTGCGCGGGCGCGTCGTCACCCCGCTCCCACCGGACGCACGGGCGGGAGCCGCCCGGGGCCCCGTGCTCCGCGCGCTCCCCGTGGGAGGATGGGCGCATGGCCACCCGCACCCCAGACGCCCGCGCGAAGGGCCTCCTGTCCTGGCTCCTCCTCGCGGTCGGCGTCGTGATGGCGGCCTTCACGATCGCGATCCTCGTCGCGGCCGTGCAGGTCGACGGGGTCGGCGAGGTGACCGGGACGCTCGTCGCCGGCGGCATCGCGACCCTGGTCGCGATCGTCGCGTTCGTCGACCAGCGGCGGAAGGTGCGCGCGACGCGCACGGCGGAGCTGGCGGACGCCCCCGCCCCCGGGGACGACGCCGTCAGTCGATGAGCCGGAGCGCCACGAGGCGCTCCAGGGCCTCCCGGCCGGCGGGCGGGCAGCGGTCCGCGTCCGCGGATCCCACGAGCTCCACCTCGGCCACCTCGCCCGACGCCACGGGCTCCTGCCGCGTCCCCGCGCGCGGCTCCGCGCGGTAGACCGTCATGCTCACGAGACGCCCCTCGTGCGCGCCGTGCGCCTCGGCCAGCACCGTGAAGAGGTCCTCGATGCTCGCGGGGTCGATGTCGAGCCCGACCTCCTCGGACGCCTCGCGCACGAGCGCCTGCCGCGCCCCCTCGCCGGGCTCGATCTTCCCGCCCGGCAGGTAGAGCACGTCCTGCCCCGCGACGCGCACCATCAGCACGCGGCGGTCGCGGATGAGCGCGAGGGCGGCCACGCGGAGCGGCCTGTCGGCGGCGGTGCGGCGGCGGGCGGCGGCGACGCGGGGATCCGCCGCGTCGAGCTCGTCGAGCTCGTCGAGGTCGTCGTCATCGTCGTCGTCGAGGACGGGGACGACCGGTCGGCCGGCGGGGTCGGGGGTCGATGTCACGCGGTCCTCCTACAGTCCGTCGAGGCTCTTGCGAGCCGCCCACTCCACGTCGAGCAGCGCGACGACCACGGTACCGGCCCAGGCTCCGTGATCCCATCGGTCGTGCACGAGGAGCGCCTCCCGTCGCATCCCGAGGCGCTCGGCCAGCCCGAGCGCGGTGGCGTCGGCGGCGTCGACCCGGCAGGCGACGCGGTGCACGCCGGCCTCCGCGAACGCGAGCTCGATGACCCGGTCGGCCGCCTCGGCCGCGAGGCCCGCGCCGCGGGCGTCCTCGTGCAGCACGATGCCGAGCTCCGCCTGCCGGGCGCCGGGAGCGCGCAGCCGCAGGTGGACCTTGCCGACCACGCGCGCCGACCGCGGACCCAGCGCCGGCAGCTCGACCGCCAGCGCGAGCCGGTCGCCGACCGCGGCCAGGCGGGTCCAGCCGAGGCGGTCGGCGAGCATGCGCTCCGGGTCGGACGCGGATCCGGCCAGGTGCTCCCGAGCGCCCGGCGCGGCGGCGTAGGCCTCGAGGGCGACCACGTCGTCCAGGACGAAGGGGCGCAGCACGAGCCGGGCCGTGCGGACGGGACCCCGCACCTCGACCGGGTCGAGCGCGGGCAGGTCGCCGTCCACGGGGATCCGCGGGTCAGGTCGTGGCGGGCGGCGTCGCCGCCCACTCGTCGGCCAGCACGGCGTAGTACAGGCTGTCGACCCACTCGCCCTTCACGAGGTGCTCCTCGCGGAAGCGGCCCTCCAGGCGCATGCCGAGGCGCTCGGCCATGCGCGCGGAGGAGGCGTTGCGGGCGTCGAGCTGCGCGAGGACGCGGTGGGCGCCCGCGCGCTGGAAGGCGATGTCGAGCATGGCGCGGCTGGCCTCGGTGGCGTAGCCCTTCCCGGCGAAGTCCGGGTTCATGACCCAGCCGACCTCGAGCTGGCGGGATGCGGCGTTGCGGAGGAGGAGGGAGACGTCGCCGATGACGCGACCGGATCCCGCGCGCGGGTTCAGGCTGGGCTCGTCCGGCAGCTCGACGGCGAGCCCGAGGAAGTCGTGGCTCTGCTCGAGGCGCGTCTGGCGGCGGCGTCCGGCGAGGTGGCGCTTGGAGGCCTCGCGGTCGCGGAGGGGCCAGAACATGTACTGGACCACGTCGGGCCGGCGCTGGATGTCGGCGTAGTCGTCGAGGTCGTCGGCCGTGTAGGGCCGGATCACCAGGCGCTCGGTGCGCACCGGCTCGGTCATCCTGAGCGGCGCGTCGAGGCGCGGGCCGCGGAGGATGCGGGGCCTCACGACGCCGAGCCCGCCTCGGCCGCGCGCGGCAGGGCCACGGCGACGGGGGAGGAGACCGCGGCGGGCAGCTCCACGTCCAGGCCGAAGAGCGCCTGCACGGCGTCGACCACGCGGGCGCCCTCGCCCTGGCGGGCGAGCTCGCGGGCGCGGACGGACGGCTGGTGCACGAGGACGCTCACGAGGTGGCGGAGCGCCTTCTCGGTGGCCTCCGAGGAGCCGCCGCGCTTGCGGACGCGCTCCAGCTCGCCCTCGAGCACGTCGAAGATGTGGGTGCGCAGCGCGACGACCGCGGGGGCGACCGCGTCCTCGGCGCTCGCGGCGCGGAACTCGGCGGCGGCGGTGCTGACGATCTCGCGGGCGTCGTCCGTGGCGGTGAGGTCGCGCAGCGGCGCGTGGAGGCTGATGGTCTCGAGGTCGAGGAGCTCCACGCCCGCGACGGTGACGACGTCGGGATCCACGTTGCGGGGGAGGCCCAGGTCGATGACGAGGCGGCGGCGACCGTCACCCGAGACGGCGGCCGCGCCCTGCATGTGGTGCGCGGCGAGCACGGCGGCGGGGGCGGTGCTGCAGGTGACGACGACGTCGGACGCGGCGAGCGCCTTGAGGAGGTCGCGCCCCTCGACGGCGGGGATGCCGTGCGGCCCGGCGAACTTCCGCGCGCGGCCGGAGGGGGAGTAGACGTGCACGTCGACGACGCCGCGGTCGCGGAGGGCCGCGAGGCTCGCCCCCGCGTAGGCGCCCGTGCCGACGAGGAGGACGCGCGTGGCCGACCAGTCGGCGATCCGGCTCTCGGCCAGGTCGAGCGCGAGGCGGACCATGGAGCGGCCGGCGCTCTGCAGGCCCGTGCGGGTCTTGACGCCGCGGGAGGTGTTGGACGCGGTCTGGAAGAGGCGCTCGAGGCCCGTGCTCGTGGTGCCGCCCGTGCGCGCGCCCTCGAGCGCGCGGCGCACCTGGCCGGCGATCTCGCCCTCGCCGACGACGACGGACTCGAGGCCCGAGGAGACGGCGAACAGGTGCTCGGCGACCGCGTCGCCGCACTTCACGTCGACGCTGCCGCGGACGTCGTCCCGGGCGATGCCGCTCGCGCCGCTGACCACGTCGATCGTGGCCTCGACGGCCAGCGCGCGGGCCGCGGTGAGGGGCTCCTCCACGTCGAGGTAGGCCTCGAAGCGGTTGCAGGTGGCGAGGACGACGGCCCCCGCGATGAAGTCGTTCTGCTCCATGAGCGTGCCGGCGACGGAGGGTGCGGCCACGGACAGCTTCTCGAGGACCTCGAAGCTGGCGTTGTGATGACTCGCCGTCAGACATATGAGCACGCTCCATGGTAAACCTCCCGGCCGAGTGCTCGGGGCCGGGGCCGGCTCGGTGAGGGCACCCTGACTACGTGCCCGCGCGGCCCGCGCCGTCGCCCGCGTCCCTCCCCAGCGGAGCCGGCGCGCAGGCGGGGGATGCGATGATCTTCCCCGTGATCACGCCCTCCTCCTCGTCCTCCGCGCCCGCGTCCGCCGCCGTCCCGCTCCCCGCGGAGCATCCGCTCAACACCCGCACCGCGTCGTCGCTGCTCGTCGAGGCGTACCGCGGCCACCGCGGCGAGCGCGCCCCCGTGTGGTTCATGCGCCAGGCCGGCCGGTCGCTGCCCGAGTACCGCGAGCTGCGCGTCGGCACCCGCATGCTCGACGCGTGCCTCGACCCGGAGATGGCCAGCGAGATCACGCTGCAGCCGGTGCGCCGCCACCACGTGGACGCGGGCATCTTCTTCAGCGACATCGTCATCCCCCTGAAGCTCGCGGGCGTGGGCGTCGACATCGTCGCGGGCCGCGGCCCCGTGCTCGAGAAGCCCGTGCGCACCGCCGCCGACGTGGCCGCGCTGCCGTCGCTGGATCCCGCCGCCCTCGAGCCCATCCGCCAGGCCGTCGCGCGCACCGTCGCCGAGCTCGGCGACACCCCGCTCATCGGCTTCGCGGGCGCCCCGTTCACGCTCGCCGCCTACCTCGTGGAGGGCGGCCCGAGCAAGGACCACATCGCGGCCCGCGGCCTCATGCACGCGGATCCCGACGCCTGGGACGCCCTCATGCGCTGGTGCGCCGAGATCACCGGCGTCTTCCTGCACGCGCAGGTCATGGCGGGCGCCTCCGCCGCGCAGCTCTTCGACTCCTGGGCCGGCGGCCTCTCGCTGGCCGACTACACCGAGCGCGTCGCCCCGGCGTCCGCCCTCGCGCTCGACCACGTGCGCACGATCACCGCGGCCGACGGCCGCACCGTCCCGCTCGTCCACTTCGGCGTCGGCACGGGCGAGCTCCTCGGCGCCATGCGCGACGTGGGCGTCGACACGGTGGGCGTCGACTGGCGCATCCCGCTCGACGAGGCGTCGCGCCGGCTCGGCGGATCCGTGCCCGTGCAGGGCAACGTCGACCCGGCGCTGCTGGCGGCGCCGTGGCCCATCCTCGAGGCGCACGTCCGCGACGTGCTTGAGCGCGGGAAGGCGGCGCCCGCGCACATCCTCAACCTCGGCCACGGCGTGCCGCCCGAGACCGACCCGACCGTGCTCACCCGCATCGTGGACCTCGTCCGTGGCTAGCGACCCGCGGCAGGCGGCCGGCGAGGTCGACCCGACCGACGTCGTGGTCGTCGGCGGCGGCGTCGGCGGGCTCATCGCGGCCCGCGCGTGCGCGCTCGCCGGCCAGCGCGTGATCCTCGTGGAGGCGTCGCCCGCGCTCGGCGGCACCGTCGGATCCCACGTGGTCGACGGCCTCCGCCTCGACAGCGGCGCCGAGAGCTTCGCCACCCGCCGCGGCACGGTCGCCGCCTACCTCGGGGAGCTCGGCCTCGCCGACCGCATCGTGCAGCCGAACCCGGACGGCGCGTGGGTGCAGCTCGCCGACCGCGCCATCCAGCTGCCGCGCACGGGCCTGCTCGGGATCCCCGCGCACCCCTTCGACGCCACCATCGCGACGGCCATCGGCCGCGCCGGCGTCGCCCGCGCCAAGGCCGACCTCGTGCTGCCCGCCGCCGTCGGCGCCAAGGAGCGCACGCTCGGCGGCCTCGTCCGCGCGCGCATGGGCGACCGCGTCGTCGACCGCCTCGTCGCCCCCATCGTCTCCGGCGTGCACAGCGCCCACCCCGACGAGGTCGACGCCGACGCCGTCGCGCCCGGCCTCCGCGCCGGGCTCGCGGAGCAGGGCTCGCTCGGCCGGGCCGTCGCGTCGATGCGCGCGGCCTCGCCCGCGGGATCCGCCGTGAGCGGCATCGCCGGCGGCGTGCACCTCCTCGTCGACGCGCTCGTCGCCGACCTGGAGCGGCTGGGCGTCGACGTCCGCACGTCGCTCGCCGTGGAGGCCGTGCACCGCCACCGCTCGCACGAGGGCGCCGCCGCGTACGACGACTGGCACGTCGAGCTCGCCGACGGCCGCGGCATCGACGCCGCGGGCGTGGTGCTCGCCATCCCCGCCGCGGGGCTCCTCCGTCTCTTCGGCGGCCTCGCGCCGCGCGACGTCACGGACGGATGGCCCGAGCCGTCCTCCGTCGAGCTCGTGACGCTGGTCGTCCGGGCGCCCGAGCTCGACGCGGCCCCGCGCGGCACGGGCGTGCTCGTCTCCGCCGACGCCCCGGGGATCCGCGCCAAGGCCCTCACGCACGCCACCGCCAAGTGGCCGTGGCTGAAGGAGCTCGCGGGCGACCGGCACGTGCTCCGCCTCTCCTACGGGCGCGCGGGCGGCGACGACGACACCGCGGCCGTCCCCGACGACGAGCTGACCGCCATCGCCGTGCGCGACGCGTCCGCCCTCCTCGGGGTCGACCTCGCGGGCCGCGTCACCGGATCCGCCCGCGTGCGCTGGACCAACGCCCTCCCGTTCGCCGCCTCCGGGCACCGCGAGCGCGTGCAGGCGGTGCGCGACGAGGCCGCCGAGCACCCGGGCCTCGAGATCACCGGATCCGCCGTCGCGGGCACCGGCCTCGCCTCCGTCGTGGCCGACGCGGTCGCCGCCGCCGACCGCGTCCTCGCGCGGTGACGGGCCCCGTCGCGGCCCCGTGGCCGGTCGGCGACGGCCCCGCCGCCCCCGACCACGCCGGTGCGCCGGAGGGATACGCTGAACGGGCGTGTGCTGCACGTGCCCCCTCAACGATCGGAGATCTCCCATGAAAGGCAAGCTTCTCTTCGTCGCCGGAGCCGGTGTCGGCTACGTCCTCGGCGCCCGCGCCGGACGCAAGCGCTACGAGCAGATCCGCACGAACGCCAAGAAGGTCTGGGACGACCCGAAGGTCCAGCGCCAGGTCGACAACGCGGCCGGCTTCGTGAAGGACCACACCCCCGACGTCGCGCACGCGGTCGTCGGCGGCGCCAAGAAGGTCGTCGGCACCGTCACCGGCGGCAAGAAGGACTCCTCGAACGGCTCCACCCCCTCCAGCAGCGGCTCCTCGCAGTACCCGACGATGGACCCCGCCTCGCCCGAGCCCCACGGCTCCGGCACCACCCGCTGACCCGCCCGCCCATCCCCAGGAGGGAACCCCGCATGACGGATCAGGATCTCAATCCGAAGAGCAAGCGCTCGCTCGTCCGGCTCGTCGCCGACCTGCCGACGCTCATCGTCCAGCTGATCAAGGACGAGATCGAGTCGTTCAAGAACGAGCTCGTCTCCAAGCTCAAGCACGCGGGGATCGGCGCCGGCTTCCTCGTCGTGGCCCTCTTCTTCGCGTTCATCGCGTTCCTGGTGCTCGTCGCCGCCGCGATCCTCGGGCTGTCCGAGGCGTTCTCGCCGTGGCTCTCCGCGCTCATCGTCGCGGGCGTCTTCCTCCTCATCACGGTCGTGCTGGCGCTGCTCGGCATCCGCTGGCTCAAGAAGGGCGTCCCGCCGACGCCCGAGGAGACGGTCGACAGCCTCAAGGAGGACGTCGACGCGGTGAAGGGGACCGGCAAGTATGACCACTGACCGCCCCCGCCCGCAGGGACCCCGCTCCCGCACCGAGCTGAAGCTCGACATCCAGCACACGCGCGAGGAGATCTCCGCGACGCTCGACGCGCTCGAGGCGAAGCTGAACGTCCGCCGCCGCGCGAAGGACGGCATCGCCGACCTGCGCCGTCGCCTCCGCCGCACGGCCGACGAGGACCCGCTGCTCCTCGTCGCCGTCGGTATGGGCGCCGTCGTCGTGGTGGGCGGCGTGGTCTGGGCCGTGGCCCGCGCCGCGCGTCGCTGACCCGCCGGACGGGAGCGCGCGCATGGTCGAGGGGGGACCCGTCCGTCCGCTCCGGCGTGAGGGGCGGGATCCGAGCGAGCTCGGGCGTCACCCGCTGATCCTGCCGGCCCTCGTCGGCCTCGCCGGGTCGCTCCTGCTGCTCGGCGCGTCTGTCGTCGTCGGCCACGCGCCCGCCGAGTCGGACCTGTCGCGTCTGCCGGCCATCGGCGCGCTGCGGGTGTCGCCCCTGGCCACGGGCGTCGCGTCCGCCGCCGTCGTGATCGGCGGCGTGATGATGATCGCCGCGTGGCTCCTGCTCGGCGCCCTGCTCCCGCGCCTCGGCGCGGCCGGGCTCCGCGCCACCCTCCGGCTCGCGGCCCTCTGGACGGCGCCGCTCCTCGTGAGCGTGCCGCTCTTCAGCCGCGACGTCTACTCGTACATCGCCCAGGGTCGCGTGCTCGGGGCGGGCCTCTCGCCCTACCAGCACGGCCCCGCGGTGCTCTCCGACTGGCGGAGCACGGGCGTCGACCCCCTGTGGGCGCACAACCCGGCGCCCTACGGCCCGCTCTTCCTCGCGATCGAGCGCGTCATCGGCGGGATCGACACGGCCGTCGGGCTCGAGGTGGCGGTCCTCGCCGCGCGCCTGGTCGCGCTCGCCGGCGTCGTCCTCATGGTCGCGTGCGGGCTCCGCATCGCCCGCCGCCGGCGCATCGACCCGGTGCGCACCGTGTGGTTCCTCGCCGCGAGCCCCCTCGTGATCTTCAACTTCGTCGTCGCGGCCCACAACGACGCGCTCATGATGGGGCTGCTCGTCGCCGGCATCCTCGCCGCGATCGACTCCCGGCCCGTGCTCGCGGTGCTGCTGGTGACCGCCGCGATCGCCGTCAAGCCGATCGCGCTGCTCGCCCTGCCGATCGTCGCCATCGTGCACGCGGAGATGCGCGCCCGCCGCGTCGACGACCGCGCGCCCGACGGCGTCGCGGTCGACGGGTCGGTCGGCGGCGTCCCCGGCCTCCGCCCGCCCACGCGCGATCCCCGCGTCTGGGCCGCGTGGACCGCGTCCGGCATCGCGGCGATGGGCCTCCTCGCGCTCGGCGGCGAGGTGCTCGGCGTGGGCCTCGGCTGGATCTCCGCGCTGTCGAGCCCCGTGTCCGTCGTCTCGTGGTTCATGCCGTTCGGCCTGGCCGCCGGCGCGTTCGGCCCGCTGGTGGACCTGCTCGGCGGCCCGGGCGACGCGGTCGAGGGCGGGATCAAGACCGCGGGCATCCTCCTCGGCTTCGCGGGCGCCGCCTGGTGCATCCTCACGAAGCGCACGCTGTCGGGGGAGGCGCGCCTGGCGCTCGCCTTCGCGTGCATCGTCGCCATGTCGCCCGTCGTCTACCCCTGGTACGGCCTGTGGGTGCTCGTGATCCTCGCCATCGTCGGCATCGCGGACGGGGCGGCCATGTCGCTCGCCGTCTCCGCGACCGTCTTCCTCATCGGCGTCAACCTGCTGGAGCCCATGGCCGTGGTGCACACGGTCGCCTCGGGCTGGCCCCGGCTCGTGGTCGTGCTCATCGCGGTCGTCGGGGTGCTCGGGGTGCTCGCGCCGGGGCTGCAGGGGCTCGCGGGCACGGATCCGTTCCGCGCCCTCCGCGCGCCCCGCCACCAGTTCTCCGCGGCCCGGCAGCCCCCGGCCTGACCCGCGCCGGCCGGGCGGACGCCGCCCCGGACATCCCCCGGGAATGCGCGCGCCCGTCGCGGACGTTCCCCCGGGACACCACCGACGGGAGCGCGACCATGGACACCGACCTCGACTGGCACGACCTCCTCCGCCGCGCGCACAGCGGCTTCGCCGACCGCCTGGGCGCGGTCATCGACTGGACGGCCCCGACGCCCGACGTCGAGTGGGACGTCCGCGAGCTCGTGTCGCACGTCATCGAGGAGCAGCAGTGGGTGCCGCTCCTGCTCGCCGGCCACACCGCCGAGACCGGGAAGCCGCTCATCCGCGACCTGGACGACGACCTCGTCGCCGAGTGGGGCCGCTACTCCCGCGAGGCGCTGGAGGCCTGGGGCGCCGCCGACCCGGAGCGCCCCGTCGTGCTGTCCACCGACCGGGTGCCCGCCCGCGAGTACCTCCGCGAGCAGCTGTCCGACGTCGTGATCCACGGCTGGGACCTGGCGCGCGCCACCGGCGCGGACGAGCGCATCGACGACGAGCTCGTGCGCGCCACCTGGACGGTCTTCGCCCCGCAGAAGGACACGCTCGAGGCCAGCGGCCTGTTCGCGTCGCCCGTGCCGGTCGCCGAGGACGCCCCCCTCCAGGTGCGGCTCCTCGCGCTGACGGGCCGCGACGCCCGATAGCCCGGGAATGATCTGACGGCCGTCCGGCCGATGCGGGGCGGGGTGTCCGCGAGACGTACCATGGAGATCATGAGCATCCCGGCTGCCGAGTCGGCGGCATCTCAGGTCCCCCCGATCGAGTCCCCCGGAGAGGCCCGTCCTGACGACGGGTCGACCCCCGAGGCATCCCCCAGCGGCTACGCCCTCTGGGCCGTGCTCCGCCGCGATCCCGCCCGCCCCGACGACCTCGACGGTCGCGAGGTGCCGGGCGCGGTCGACGAGCTCGACGGCATCGTCCACATCGTCGAGGCCGAGGGCGTGACCGTCCGCGGCTTCTACGACGTCTCGGGCATGCGCGCCGACGCCGACCTCATGGTCTGGATCCACGGCCCGCAGATGGAGACCCTCCAGTGGGCCTTCCGCGAGATCCGCCGCGCGCGCCTCATCCGCGCGCTCATCCCGTCGTGGAGCGCCGCGGGCGTCCACCGCGACGCCGAGTTCAACCGCAGCCACGTGCCCGGCTTCCTCCGGGGCGTCGAGCCGCGCGACTGGCTCTGCGTCTACCCCTTCGTCCGCTCCTACGAGTGGTACCTGCTGCCGCCCGAGGAGCGCGGGCGCATGCTCGCCCAGCACGGCCGCCAGGGCGCGGCCTTCCGCAGCGTGATCGCCAACACGGTCTCGTCGTTCGGCCTCGGCGACTACGAGTGGATCCTCCCGCTCGAGTCGAACGAGCTGGTCGACCTGGTCGACATGATGCGCGACCTGCGCAACACCGACGCGCGCCGTCACGTGCGCGAGGAGGTCCCGTTCTACACGGGCCGCCGCATCACCACCGCCGAGCTCGTGGAGGTACTCCAGTAATGGCCGCAGTGAACCTGGGTCGCAAGCCCGCCCCCGCCACCGACGCCCCGCGGGCGCCCGGCGCCCTCGTCTCCGCCGCGAGCGAGGCCGCGAAGATGGGCCCGCCGCACGTCGAGGAGCCCGTCGCGTACGACGCGATCCTGCTCGCCTCCTTCGGCGGCCCCGAGGGCCAGGACGACGTCATCCCGTTCCTCCGCAACGTCACGAGCGGCCGCGGGATCCCCGAGGAGCGCCTCGAGGAGGTCGCCCACCACTACCGCGCGTTCGGCGGCATCAGCCCCATCAACGAGCAGAACCGGGAGCTGAAGGCCGCCCTCGAGGCGCGCCTCGCCGAGCGCGGGATCGACCTGCCCGTCCTGTGGGGCAACCGCAACTGGGGCCCGTACCTCAACGACGCGCTGCGCGAGGCCGAGGAGAAGGGCTACCGCCAGCTCATCGCCGTCGCCACGAGCGCGTACAGCTCGTACTCCTCCTGCCGCCAGTACCGCGAGGACTTCGCGGACGCGCTCGAGGACACGAGCCTGCAGGGCGTCGTCCGCATCGACAAGGTGCGCCAGTTCTTCGACCACCCCGGCTTCGTCACGCCCTTCATCGAGGGCACGCGCGACGGGATCCGCGACGTGGTCGCCCACTTCGAGGCCGAGGGCGCGCCCGTCGACCTCGCGACCGACGTCGAGATCCTGTTCTCCACGCACTCCATCCCGTCGTCGGACGCGTCCAAGTCCGGCCCCGCCGAGCGCGGCTTCGACCAGGACGGCGCCTACGCGGCGCAGCACCTGGCCGTCGCCGAGGTCGTCATGCACGAGGTCAAGGAGGAGCTCGGCATCGACCAGGACGTGCCGTGGCAGCTCGTCTACCAGTCGCGCTCCGGCCCGCCCTCCATGCCGTGGCTCGAGCCCGACGTGAACGACGCCATCGGCGAGCTGCCCGCGCAGGGCCGCCGCGCCGTCGTGATCGTGCCGCTCGGCTTCGTGAGCGACCACATGGAGGTCAAGTGGGACCTCGACAACGAGGCCACCGAGTCCGCGCAGGAGAACGGCCTGTACTCGGTGCGCGTGCCCACGCCGGGCGTGCACGCCGCGTACGTCGACGGCCTCATCGACCTCGTGCTGGAGCGCCGCGACGGCGTGAAGGCGGCCGACCGCCCCCACATGACCGACCTCGGACCCTGGTACGACGTCTGCCGACCCGGCTGCTGCGAGAACGTGCGCCTGGGCTTCAAGCCCGCCGTGTCCGGGCTCGCACCGTGACGGACGGTCCCACGACGCCGGACACGCGCGGCACGCTCCGCATCGGGACCAGGGGGAGCGCGCTCGCCCTGGCCCAGACGCGGGCGATCGCCGCGGAGATCACCGGCGCGTCGGGACTCGAGGTCGAGCTCGTGCCCGTGACCACGCACGGCGACACGTCGCGCGAGTCGCTGGCGAGCCTCGGCGGCACGGGCGTCTTCGCGAGCGCGCTGCGGGAGTCGCTCCTGCGCGGGGACTGCGACCTCGTGGTCCACTCGCTCAAGGACCTGCCGACCGCGCCGTACGAGGGCCTCACGGTCGCGTCGGTGCCGGCGCGCGAGGATCCCCGTGACGTGCTCTGCGCGCGCGACGGCCTCACGCTGGCGACCCTGCCGCGCGGCGCCCGCATCGGCACCGGATCCCCGCGCCGCCGCGCGCAGATCCTCGCCGAGCGGCCTGACCTCGACGTCGTCGACATCCGCGGCAACATCGACACCCGGCTCTCCCGGGTGACCGCGGGCGACCTCGACGCCGTGATCCTCGCCGCCGCCGGCCTCGAGCGCATCGACCGCATCGACGCCGCGACCGAGCACCTCGAGCTCGACCGCTGGCCGACGGCCCCCGGGCAGGGCGCGCTCGCGCTCGAGATCCGCACGGAGGACGCCGAGACGCACTCCGTGGTCGGCCGCGCGGTCGAGGCCGTCGACGACCCGTTCACGCACGCGGCCGTGCTCGCCGAGCGCGGCGTGCTCGCCGCGCTCGAGGCCGGATGCGCCGCGCCGATCGGCGCGTGGGCGACCGTCACGAGCGCGCGCCTCGCCCTCACCGCCGTGGTCTACCGGCCCGACGGATCCCAGCGCATGGCGGCGAGCCACGAGCTCGACACCTCGGGGCTGGACCTCGACCAGCTGGGCGCTCGCGCCTCCACGCTCTCGGGACCCGTGTCCCAGGAGCTCCTCGATGCCGGAGCGGCCGATCTCGCGCCGCTGGGAGGGACCCGATGACCTCGACCGACCAGAAGCCCCTGAAGGGCTGGCGCGTGCTCGTGCCCCGCGGCGGGCCGTGGGGCGACGGCGTCGCCTACGACCTCCGCGCGCAGGGCGCCACGCCCGTGGTCGCGCCCATGATCAACTTCGCCGCCACGCAGGACGCGCAGGCGCTTGAGTCGGCCCTCGCCGACCTCGCCGCGGGATCCTTCGACTGGCTCACCGTCACGAGCGCCACCACGGTGGACGTGCTCGCGTCGCACCGTGCCGTCGTGCCCGCGGGCACGCGCATCGCGGCGGTCGGCGAGACCACGGCCGCGGCGCTCGTCGCGGCCGGCTACACGGTCGACTTCGTGCCGTCCATCGACTCGTCGGCCACCGCGCTCCTCGAGGAGTGGACGGAGATGGCCGCCGGATCCCCGCGCCGCCGCGTCCTGACGCTCCGGTCCGAGATCGCGAAGCCCACGCTGACCGACGGGCTCATCGCGCGCGGCCACGACGTCCGCTCGGTCGTCGCGTACCGCACGGTGGGCGTGCCCGTCAGCGACCGGATCCGCGAGGACGTCGCCTCGGGCCGCGTCCGCGCCATCCTCGTCACGTCCGGCAGCGTCGCGGAGCAGGTGCACCAGCAGCTCGGCGACGTGCCCGACGGCGTCCTCATCGCGTGCATCGGCCCGCGCACCGCGAAGGACGCGCGCCGCTCCGGCGTCCGCGTCGACGTGGTCGCGTCGGAGCGCTCGGCCGCGGCCCTCATCCAGTCCCTCGTCGAGATCGCCCGTCACGAGGAGCCGCGTCCCGACACGGGAGGCCTCCCCGGCCTCGCCGACCTCCTCGATCGGAGCACCACCGAATGACCTCCCCGTACTACCGCCCGCGCCGCCTCCGCACCTCGCCGGCCATGCGCCGGCTCACCGCCGAGACGCGCCTGCACGCGGCCGACCTCGTGCTGCCGATGTTCGTGCGCGAGGGCCTGACCGAGGCGTCGCCCATCACGTCGATGCCGGGCGTGTCCCAGCACTCGCTCGACAGCCTGCGCCGCGCGCTCGTGGAGGCGGCCGAAGCGGGCATCGGCGGTGTGATGCTGTTCGGCGTCCCCGAGGTCCGCGACGCGGACGGCTCCGGCGCGAGCGACCCCGAGGGCATCCTCAACGTCGCCACGCGCGTGGCCGTCGAGGAGGTCGGCGACGCGCTCGTCGTCCAGACCGACCTGTGCCTCGACGAGTTCACCGACCACGGCCACTGCGGCGTGCTCGACGCGCACGGCGTGGTCGACAACGACCGCTCGCTCGAGCGCTACCGCGCGATGGGCCTCTCCCAGGCGGAGGCGGGCTCCCACCTCCTCGGCCTCAGCGGCATGATGGACGGCCAGGTCGCCGCCGTGCGCGAGGCCCTCGACGACGCCGGGCACCACGACGTCGCGATCCTCGCCTACGCCGCCAAGTACGCGAGCGCCTTCTACGGCCCGTTCCGCGAGGCCGTGGACTCGCAGCTCCAGGGCGACCGCCGCACCTACCAGATGGACAACGGCAACCGCCGCGAGGCCCTGCGCGAGGTCGAGCTCGACATCGAGGAGGGCGCCGACATCGTCATGGTGAAGCCCGCCATGAGCTACCTCGACATCCTCGCCGACGTCGCCGCGACCAGCAGCGTGCCCGTCTGGGCGTACCAGATCTCCGGCGAGTACGCCATGATCGAGGCCGCCGCGCAGAACGGCTGGATCGACCGCGAGCGCGCCATCGAGGAGAGCGTCCTCGGCATCAAGCGGGCCGGCGCCGACGCGATCCTCACCTACTGGGCCGTCGAGCTCGCCGAGCGCCTCGCCCGCCGCTGACCCACCCGCCCCCGCCGGACCCGCGTCCGGCCCGCAGCATCCGAGCGCATCGGCGCCCGGCACCGAAGGACTCACCGTGACCCACTCCCAGGACCTCTTCGACCGCGCACGCGACGTCATCCCCGGCGGCGTGAACTCGCCCGTCCGGGCCTTCGGCTCCGTCGGCGGCACGCCCCGCATGATGGTGAAGGCCGCCGGCCCGTACGTGACCGACGCGGACGGCGTCGAGTACGTCGACCTCGTCAACTCGTGGGGCCCCGCGATCCTCGGCCACGCCCGTCCCGAGGTCGTGCGTGCCGTGCAGGACGCCGCCGCCCTCGGCCTCGGCTTCGGCGCCACCACGCCCGCCGAGACGGAGCTCGCCGAGCTCGTCACCGAGCGCGTGCGCGTCGCGGGCGTCGACGGATCCGCGGACCGCCGCCCCGTCGAGAAGCTCCGCCTCGTGTCCACCGGCACCGAGGCCACCATGACCGCGATCCGCCTCGCCCGCGGGTTCACGGGCCGCGACCTGCTCGTGAAGTTCGCCGGCCACTACCACGGCCACTCCGACAGCCTCCTCGCGGAGGCGGGCTCGGGCGTCGCGACGCTCGCGCTGCCGGGCTCCGCGGGCATCCCCGAGGCCATCGCCGCGCAGACGATCGTGGTGCCGTACAACGACCTCGGCGCCGTGCGCGCCGTCTTCGCCGAGCACGGCCCGCGCATCGCCGCCGTCATCACCGAGGCCGCCGCCGCGAACATGGGCGTCGTGCCGCCGCTGCCCGGCTTCACCGCCGAGCTCGCGCGCATCGCCCAGGACAACGGATCCCTCCTCATCTCCGACGAGGTGCTCACGGGCTTCCGCGTGCACCCGGCCGGCTACTGGGGCCTCGACAACGCCGGCCTCGCGGCCGACCACCCCGACGCCTGGACCCCCGACCTCGTCACGTACGGCAAGGTCATCGGCGGCGGCCTCCCCGTCGCCGCGCTCGGCGGCCGGGCCGACGTGATGGACCACCTCGCGCCCCTCGGCCCCGTCTACCAGGCGGGCACGCTCTCCGGGAACCCGGTCGCGGTCGCCGCGGGCCTCACGACCCTGCGCCTCGCCGACGCCGACGTGTACCGCGCTCTCGACATCGCGGCCGACATCCTCATCTACGCCGTCGAGCTCGCGTTCGACCGCGCCGGCCTCGCCTACTCGGTGCAGCGCGCGGGGAGCCTCTTCAGCTTCACGTTCGGCACGCCGCCCGAGCACGGGATCACCGACTACGCCACCGTGCAGGCGCAGGAGACCTGGCGCTACCCGGCCTTCTTCCACTCCATGCTCGACCAGGGCGTCAGCCTGCCGCCGTCGGTCTTCGAGGCGTGGTTCGTCTCGGCCGCCATGGACGAGGCCTCGCTCGACCGCGTGATCCGCGCCCTCCCGGCCGCCGCCCGCGCGGCCGCCGCGGCGACCCCGCCGGCGTAGCGCGTCAGAGCGTGATCGCCGCGAACCGCTCCAGCTCGACCCAGCCGTCGCGGCCGTCCTCGGGCGTCCCGGTGCGCGCGGTCGCGGGCACGCCGAGCCGGTCGGCCGCGGCGAGCTGCGCCACGTCGAAGCCCGTGAGCGCGCCGATCTCCGCCACCGCCACCTGGTAGGTGCGGTACGGCCCGAGCTCGGGCGCGTCCGCGGTCGCCGACGTCCGGTCGAGGTCGCCGAGCTCCGGCGCCTGGTCGAGCAGGTACCCGGTGGCCGCGAGCTCGTCACCGGACACCCATGCCGCGATCTTCCAGAACATCAGCGGGATCCGGACCCCGCGGTACACGGGGTCGTCGGCCGAGAAGACGGGGCCGGTGAAGACCGTCATGCGCCGGTCGCCGAGGTCGGCGTTGTCGAGCACGTAGTCCTCGAGCCCGAGCCACAGCTCCTTGGACTGGTTGAACTCCGCCGCCTGCGGGGCCGCGTTCGTGTAGACGAAGGTGTCGGCGCTCGCGCGGGCCGCCTCCGCGATCTCGCCCCACACCGGATCCCGCCGCCGCACGAGATGCCCGCGGTCGATGTCGTTGCGCGCGTACAGCTCGGGGCCGCACTGCTGGTCGGCCGGGAGGCGCGGATCCAGGTGCCAGCCGTCGGAGCGCTCCACGTCGACGAGGCGCGCGCCGTCGATGTTCACGGCCGTGAGGGCGGCGAGCCGGCGGCCGGTGTCCATGAGCACGGTGAAGTGCAGGTAGTCGAGCCGCACGGGCCGGGCGTCGGCCGGGGCCTCGGGCAGCGGGAGCGGGATGGGCAGGAAGTCGAGGTCGTAGCCGTCCATGGCCGGAGCCTATGCCCGGCACCGGACATCCGGCCGGCGGATCAGGCGCGGCGCAGGGGAGCCGTGGCGCGTCCGCGCGCGAGCTCGGCGAACACGTCGGTCGTGAGCCGGTACGCGTTCTCGACCTCGGCGACCACGCGGGCCCGCTCGTCGTCGTCCCACGGCACCTGATCGAGCGCCTCGCGGTACGTGCTGCAGAAGCGGCGGGGCTCCGCGATCTCGGCGAACAGGTACAGGCCGACGCCGTTGGTGTCGAAGCCGAACTGGCGCTGCAGGAGGGAGCGCAGCAGGCGGCCGCCCGACAGGTCGCCGAGGTAGCGCGTGTAGTGGTGCGCGACGAAGCCGCCGACCCACACCGAGGCGACCTGCTCGATCCGCTCGACGTACGCGGCCGTGCTCGCGAGCGGGCGGACGACGTCGCGCCAGTCCGGTCCCACGAGGAAGTCGAGGTCGGCCTCGATGGCCGGGAGGCGCGTGAGGCGGGGGCTGATGAAGCGCGCGGCGACGGGATCCGCCGCCATGCGCTCGGTCGCCGCCTCGATGGCGCGGTAGACGAAGTAGTGCTGGGCGACGAGCGCGACGTAGTCGTCGCGGCAGCCGCGACCGGTGACGAGCGCGGTCATGAACTCGTCCGCGTCCTGGGCCTCGGCGCGCGGTCGTGCGCGGTCGCGGAGGGCCTCGGTGAGGGATACGACGGTCATGATGTAGGTGAGCCTAACCTCATCAGCCGGCCGGGCGGAAGGCCCGGGGACCGTGTGAGGCCGACCGTCGGCGAGATCTCAGGAGGCGGCGGCGAAGAAGACGAGGCCGAGCAGCGGCGGCACGCCCTGGACGAGCGCGGGGATGAGGTACTTCTTGCCCGTGCTCGCGATGATGATCGACGCCAGCACCATGCACGCCGTGGTGAACAGCACGAGCGTGAGGCCGGCGGGGACGTTGCCGACGAAGTAGAGGATCAGGCCGAGGCCGGCGCCGAGCGCGAGGAACAGGTTGTAGAAGCCCTGGTTGTAGGCCCACGGCTTGATGATGAGGGCCTTCTCCTGGTCGGCCACGCCGAAGCGCTTCCAGGCGAAGGGCTTCTCGAACCAGACGCTCTCCAGGAGGAAGAAGAACACGTGCAGCAGGGCCGCGAGTCCGACGAAGATGGTTCCGGTGGCGGCTACTGCGGTCATGATCCCTCGCTCCGGCGGCAGCGTGCCGCGTCGCGCCCAGGCTAGCGCGGCAGGGCCCCCGCGCGGGGTGACGCGGCGGCGGACGGAGCGACGGCGAGCCTCAGGCGCGGATGTCCACCACGACGCGTCCGCTCGAGGCGCCCGCGAGGATCCGCTCGCCCGCCGCGATCGCCCCCGCCAGCGGCACGGTCGTGGTGATGGAGTCGAGCAGCGCGGGATCGAGGTCGGTCGCGAGGCGCGCCCACGCCTCGCGGCGGAGCCCGGCGGGCGCCTCGACGGAGTTGATGCCCGCGAGCGTGACCGCGCGGAGGATGAAGGGGAGCACGGTGCCCGGCAGGTCGGGCCCCTGCGCGAGCCCGGCCGCGGTGACGACGCCGCCCCACCGGGTCTGCGCGAGGACGTTGACGAGGGTCGCGCTGCCGACGCTGTCGACGGCGCCCGCCCAGCGGATGCTCTGCAGCGGCCTGCCCGGTTCGCCGAGCTCGGAGCGGTCGATCACCTCGGCCGCGCCGAGCGCGCGCAGCCGGTCGCCGAGCTCGTCGACGCGGCCGGTGGAGGCGACCACGCGGTGGCCGAGGCGGGCGAGGACCGCGACCGCGACGGATCCGACCCCGCCGCCCGCGCCCGTGACGAGCACGTCGCCGGATCCGGGCGCGACGCCGCCGCGCTCCAGCGCGAGCACCGAGAGCATCGCCGTGAAGCCCGCGGTGCCGATGGCGGCGGCGCGCGCCGCGGAGATCCCGTCGGGGACGCGCACGAGCGCGTCGGCCGGCACGCGCACGCGCTCCGCCAGCCCGCCGTCGCGGCTCTCGCCGAGGCCGGCGCCGTTGAGGACCACCAGGTCGCCGGGCGAGAAGGCGGCGGATCCGCTCGCTGCCACTGTGCCGACCGCGTCGATGCCGGCCACGAGCGGGCTCGTGCGCGCGATCCCGGGGCGTCCGCCGAGCAGCATGCCGTCCTTGTAGTTGACGCTGGAGAAGAGGACGTCGAGGAGGACCTCGCCGTCGCCCGGGCCGGCCGCGCCGCCCGTCGCCTGCTCGTCGGGGAGGTCGCGCAGCGCGACCTCGATGCCCTTCGTGCCGTCGTCGGCGACGGTCTGCTCGGCCACGAGCGCGCGGTACGTCATGCCGTCACGCTACGCCCGGGCGGTCGGGCGTCGCGAGCGGCGGGAGCCGACCGGGTCAGCCGAAGAGGATCGCGGCCTCGTCGTAGCGGTGCTGCGGCACGGTCTTGAGGCGGCCGAGCGCCTCCTCGAAGCCCACGTGCACGATGTCGGTGCCGCGGAGCGCGACCATGCGGCCCCAGTGGCCGTCGCGCACGCTGTCGACCGCGGCGAGGCCGAGGCGCGTCGCGAGCACGCGGTCGTACGACGACGGGGTGCCGCCGCGCTGGATGTGGCCGAGGGTCGTGGCGCGCGTCTCGATGCCCGTGCGCTCCTCGATGATGGGCGCGATCTGCTCGCCGATGCCGCCGAGCCGCGGGCGGCCGAAGGCGTCGAGCCCGCGCTCGCCGTGCGCGTCGGAGGCGTGCTCGGGGATGAAGCCCTCCGCCACGACGACGAGCGGCGCGCGCCCGCGGTCGTAGGCCGAGCGCACCCACGCGATGATCTCGTCCATGCTCGTCTTCTGCTCGGGGATGAGGATCGCGTGCGCGCCCGCGGCCATGCCGGAGTGCAGCGCGATCCAGCCGACGTGGCGGCCCATGACCTCGGCCACCATGCAGCGGCTGTGCGAGTCGCCCGTGGTGCGGAGGCGGTCCATGGCGTCGGTCGCGATCTGCACCGCCGTGTCGAAGCCGAACGTGTAGTCGGTGGCGTCGAGGTCGTTGTCGACGGTCTTGGGGACGCCGACGATCTTCAGCCCCGCGTCGGTGAGGCGCTTGGCGGCCGCGAGCGTGCCCTCGCCGCCGATGGCGAGGATCGCGTCGATGCCGAGGCGGTCGAGGTTCTCCTGGATCCGCTCCACGCCGCCGTCGCCCTCGAACGGGTTCGTGCGGCTGGTGCCGAGGATCGTGCCGCCCTGCTTGCCGATGCCCTGGATGTCGCGGCGCGCGAGCGGCATGACGTCGCCGTCGACGACGCCCCGCCAGCCGTCGCGGAAGCCCACGAACTCCTGCTTGTGGATGGTCGTTCCCTTGAGCACCGCCCCGCGGATCACCGCGTTGAGTCCGGGGCAGTCTCCGCCTGAGGTGAGGATTCCGATGCGCACAGGTCCATCATGGGGCACGGTCCCGCGAGACTGGACGGATGGACATCGAGCCGGGCGCGCGCCCGCACCCCGGATCCCGCCCCGCCGCCGACCTCGATCGCCTCGCGCGACGCGCCCTCGGCCTCGTGCAGGGCGGCCGCCGCGCGATCCTCGCCATCGCGGGCAGCCCCGGCGCCGGCAAGACGACGCTCGCGCGGGCGCTGGTCGCGCGGGTCGACGCGATGGCGGGCGCGGGCACCGCCGTGCACGTGCCCATGGACGGCTTCCACCTGGCCAACGCGACGCTCGACCGGCTCGGCCGGCACGACCGCAAGGGCGCCGTCGACACCTTCGACGGGTGGGGCGTGCTCGCGCTCGTGCGCCGGATCCGCGCCGAGACGGACCACGCGGTCTACGCGCCGTCCTTCGACCGGGCCGTCGACGAGGGGGTGGCCGGCGCGATCGCGGTGGATCCCGGCGTCCGGCTCGTCGTGCTCGAGGGCAACTACCTGCTCGTCGACGAGGACCCGTGGGGGCAGCTCCGCGCCGAGCTCGACGAGGCGTGGTTCTGCGCGACCCCGGCCGACGCGCGCTTCTCGCGCCTGGTCGACCGGCACACGGCCGGCGGCCGCGACCTCGACGCGGCGGCGGCGTGGGCGCGGGAGGTCGACGGCGCCAACGCGGTCCTCATCGAGGGCACGCGTGGGCGCGCCGACCTCGTGGTGGACGGCACGGCCGCGGCGGTCCGCGACGCGGTCGGCGGCTGACGCGGATCCGGCGGTCGGTGGCCGTCCGTACCCTGAGGGGATGGACGAGGCGGCGCGGAGGTGACGGCGCCCGACGCGCGGACGACCTACCTCCCCGACCGCGAGGTCGATCTGCGGCTGGTGCTCCGTCCGCTGTTCCGCGGCGTCGTGGATCCGACCTGCCGCTGGGATCCCGCCCCGCCCGGCTCGCGCCGCGTCGGCGTCTGGCGCACCGCGCGCACGCCGCTCGGCCCCGCGTCGCTCCGGCTGGATCCGCGGGCGGACGGCGGCGTCGACGCGCGCGCCTGGGGCCCCGGCGCCGAATGGGCGATCGACGGGGTGCCCGAGCTGCTCGGCGAGGGCGACGACTGGTCCGACCTCGACGTCTCGGCGCACCCGCTCCTCCGCGACGCGCACCGCCGCCTGCCCGCGCTCCGGCTGATGCGCACGAACCACGTCTTCGAGGCCATGGCCTCCGCGGTGCTCGAGCAGAAGGTCACCGGTCTCGAGGCCCGGCGGGCGTGGCGGCAGCTGATCCTCGCGCACGGCGACCCGGCGCCCGGGCCCGTGCCGATCGGCATGCGCGTGCTGCCCTCACCGGAGCGCTGGCGGCTGATCCCGTCGTGGGAGTGGCACCGCGCGGGCGTCGACCCGAAGCGGTCGCGCACCCTCATCGCCGTCGCGACCTCGGCGGCGGGCCTCGAGCGCACGCTCGCGCTCGGCCGGGGGAGCGACGAGATCACCCGGCGCCTGCGCTCGATCCCGGGCGTCGGGATCTGGACGGCGGCGGAGACCACGCAGCGCGCCCACGGGGATCCGGACTCCGTGAGCGTCGGCGACTACCACGTGCACGACACCGTCGGGTGGGCGCTCGTCGGCCACGCGGTCGACGACGACGGGATGCTCGAGCTCCTCGAGCCGTGGCGCGGCCACCGTCAGCGGGTGATGCGGCTCATCGAGGCGAGCGGCTTCCGCAAGCCGCGGTTCGGGCCGCGCATGACGGTGCAGGACCACCGCGGGCACTGAGCCGGGCAGTGGTCCTGCATCCGTCGGATCAGCTGTCGGCCGCGATGCCGTCGGGGAGCTGCGCGCCCGCCGTCTTCAGCGCATCGACGAGGTCCTGGCCGGCGACCGTCTTCACGATGTCGCCCTGGATCCGCAGCGTCGGGGTGCCCGTGACGCCCGCCGAGGTCGCGTCCGAGGTGTTGTTCGTGATCCACGACGAGTACTTGCCCTCGGCGACGCAGGTGCGCGCCGCGTCGGAGGAGACGCCCTCGGTCGTGAGCCACGTGACGAAGTCGGCGTGGGTCCACGAGTCGGTGACGGTGGAGTGGTTGTCGAACAGGGCGGAGTGCACGGCCGGCCACTTGTCGGGCTCCTCGGCGAGGACGCACGCGGCGGCGCTGCCCGCGACCTGCCCGTACTTCGTGACGATCTGGATGGGGTGGTAGACGATGCGCACCTGGCCGGTGGCGGCGATCCGGTCGAGCAGCGGGCCGGTCTCGGCCTCGTACTGCGCGCAGTGGGGGCACGAGTAGTCCTCGAAGACGTCCATGGTGACCGGGGCGTCGGCCGCCCCGACGCTCACGCCCGTGGGCTCGGAGGCGACGCGCACCTGGTCGCCCGTGGAGAGCGGCGCGGTCGCGTCGGCGGCGGGGCCCGCGGCGCTCGCGGCCTGCGACTGGCCGAGGAGGTAGACGCCGCCGGCGATGGCCGCGATGACGATGACGAGCCCGCCCGCGACGGAGAACTGGGTGATGAGCCGGCGGCGCTTGCGGCGCCTGTCGTCGAGGGCCCTCTCGATGCGTGCCTTCTCGCGGATCGCGCGTACCTTCTCGTTCTCATGCCGGGCCATGGGCACGATCCTAGGGAGCGCCGCGGCCGTGCCCCTGGGAGGCGCCACAGGGGGCGGTATGGATAGGCTCGGCGCGTGCCCGAAGACGTGTCGTACATCCCCCGCCTCCCCACCGGCCAGCAGCACGAGCTCATCGCGGAGGTGGACGGCCGCACCCAGCGCATGGTGATCGCGGAGGTCGGCGCCGCGCTCCGCGTGCTCCAGGTGGACGCCACCGACCTCGTCCAGTCCTACCCGGACCAGGCACGGCCCCCCTTCTGCAGCGGCATCGTGCTCGCGCCCTGGCCCAACCGGATCCGCGACGGCATCTGGCAGCAGGGCGACGTCGTGCACCAGCTCGACATCACCGAGGTCGACCGCGAGAACGCGATCCACGGCCTCCTCGAGAACGCGCCGTACCGCCTCGTCGAGCGCGACGACGTCTCCGTGACGCTCGCCGCCGACGTCCACCCGCAGCGCGGCTACCCCTTCGCCCTCGAGACGACCGTGCGCTACGAGCTCACGGGCTCCGGCGTGCGCGTGACGCACGGGATCCGCAACGTCGGCGACGCGGACGCGCCCGTCGCCGTCGGCACGCACCCCTTCCTCCGCGTGGGCGACGTGCCCACCGAGGACCTCGAGGTCGTCATCGACGCGCCCATCCACATCGAGGTGGATCCGGTCCGCCTCAACCCCACGGGCACCCAGACCCCGGTCGAGGGCACCCGCTTCGACCTGCGCGGCGGCGTCCGCGTGCGCGACGCGCAGCTCGACGACGCGTGGGCCGACGCCCGCGTGGTCGACGGCGTCACGCGCCACGGCGTGCAGGCGCCCGACGGCCGCCGCACCGAGATCTGGGCGGACGGCGAGTTCACGTACTGGCAGGTCTTCGTGACGCCGTGGTACCCGGTGGTCGACGGCCACGTGTGGGCGGTCGCGGTCGAGCCGATGACGGCGCCGGCCGACGCGTTCAACTCGGGCGACGGCCTCATCACGCTGGCGCCCGGATCCGAGTGGTCCGGCACCTGGGGCATCGACCTGCACGACTGATCCCGCGCCAGGAGCCGTGGTCGGAGAACGAACCCGCCCGCGACGGGCGACGCCGACCGTCCTAGCGTCGGACCATGACCGACACCGACGCGACCACCGCTCCCCTCGACAGCATCACGGGCGTGCACCACGTGCGCATCTCCGTCTCCGACCTGGCCCGCTCGCGCGCCTTCTACGAGGGCGTGCTCGGCCTCACCCCGGCGATCGAGAGCGAGGGCGACCCGAGCGACCCCGCCGTGCTGCGGGATCCCGCGCAGTACTTCGGCGGCGTCATCTACGGCGTCGGCTCGCAGCTCCTCGGCCTGCGCCCCCTCGCGGACGGCGGCGCCGCGTTCGACCCGGCGTCGCGCGGCCTCGACCACGTGAGCCTGCAGGTCGGCTCGCGCGACGACCTCGTCCGCGCGGCGGCGCTCCTGGAGGAGCGCGGCATCGTCCACGGCGAGGTCATCGACTTCCCGACCGGCATGTCGATCCTCTCCGTGCAGGACCCGGACGACATCAACGTCGAGCTCGTCGCCGCGGGCTGACCGCGACGCGGACGGGCGGGCCGCCCGACCGCGGCGGCGCGGGTCGTCAGCGGGCGGCGTCGAAGGGCGTCCAGCTCGCGTCGGTGACGCGCGTCGTGCCGTCCACGGCCTCCGCGGAGAGGGCCGCGCCGCCCAGCGACCCGACCGTCGCCGTCGTGAGCACCGCGCGGTCGCCGTCGACGAAGACCTCCACCGTGCGGTCGTCGAAGACCAGGTCGAGCGTCACGGGATCCTCGGGTGCCGTGTTCGGCAGCGGCGCCGTCGACGGCCGGTCGTAGGCGTCCGGCATGATCCCGTCCGGGTCGTCGTCGCGGACCACGAAGGCCTGCCGCCGCATCCGGTCGTAGCCCACCGTCACGGAGCCGCCCTCGGGGGACGCGAGCCGCACGCGGGTCTCGCGCGCGGGATCCGCCGGGTCGGGCGTGAGCGTGAGGCGGAGGCGCGAGGGCCCCGCCGGTCCGTCGGCGAGCGGCGTCGACGCGGCGACGCGGGCGTCGGCGAGGGGCCGCGCCTCGCCCTCGCGGCCGTCGAGCGCGTCGAGCGCGGACGACCGCAGCGCCCAGCCGTCGCCGTCCGGCACCAGCCGGACCTCGCGGACCAGCGACTGGCCGCCGCCCGCGCCGCCGTCGCGCAGGGGGAGCCGCCCCGCGTAGTCCCAGCTGCTCGTCCAGCCCATCGCGTAGCGGCGGGTGGGCGCGTCGCCGTCGGCCGGATCCGCCCAGGTCACGCCCGCGTAGAAGTCGCTGCCCTGGTCGAGCCAGCGCGGGGCGTCGTCGTCGGCCGTGAAGCGCTCGCCGTCGAAGTCGCCGACCCAGTAGGCGTAGCCCGTACCGCGGCCCTGCTCGGTGCCGTTCGCGCTCGCGCCGAGGACCCAGCGGACGCGGCCGGGATCCTCCGCGCTCGCGATCGGGAACACGTCCGGGGTCTCCAGCGTGCCGAGGTCGTCGCGCCCGAAGTCGGAGGCGTACGTCCAGTGGATGAGGTCGGGCGACGTGTAGAAGCCGATGCGCCGGCCCTCCGCGAGCGCCATGCTCCACCGTCCGTGCGCGCCGTCCCACACGACCTTGGGGTCGCGGAAGTCGGGGCCGCCCGGGTTGTCGAGCACGGGGTTGCCCGCGTACGGCCGGAACCGGTAGCCGCCGTCGGTGGAGTAGTAGAGGGACTGGCGCTGCACGCCGTCGGACTGCTGCGTGAGCATCGCGACGACCGTGCCGGCGCCGAGCCCCGACGTGTTCGCCGTGTCGACGACGACGCTGCCGGTCTCGGCGTCGCCGAGCGGGGTGTCGTACTTGTCGATCGCGACGCCCTCGTCGTGCCACGTGACCATGTCGGGCGACGTGTAGTGCCGCCACGAGGATCCGTTGCCGCCCGGGTGGTCGGCGTTCACGAGCGCGTAGGCGTGCCAGACGCCGTCGAGCTGGAAGGGGCGCTGCGGGTCGTTCATGAACTCGCCGGCCGGCCGGATGTGGATCCCGTCGTCGGCGGCGCGGGGCGCGGGCGGCGGCGGCGTGACGGGGCCGGGTCCGCCGCCGGCGAGGCCGCGCACGGTGATGACGAGCGCGGCGACCAGGAGGATCGCGACGATCGTGAAGAGGGCGCGCCGGTGTCGTCGGAGGAACGGCCGGAGGCGCTCCGCGAGCCGGGGGACGAGCGCCGGTATCTCCGGGCGCGGTGGGGATGCGGTCATGTTCGTCGAGCTCCTCGCGCTGGCGATCGGGGGGCAGACGGGTGGCGGAGCGGAGCGGGAGAGCATGCACCGCCGCACGACCGATGAGCGACGGTATCGGCTCGACGGCCTCGCGTCCACCCCGTTCGGGGGACACGCCCGGGATCCGTCGACGACCCCGAGAGGGGGCACGGGCGAGGCCGTCGACCCCCTATGCTCGCCGACCGGGGGAGCGTGCACCGCGCGACGCGATCGGTCTCATCGATACGAGAACGAGAGTGAGAACAGGTGACCAAGAGAATCAGGCGCGGGCTGTCCGCGTCCGCTGCGGCGACCCTGGTGGTGGCGTCCGCGCTGCTCGCCGGCGGATCCGCCCAGGCCGCGGGCTCGACCCCGCCGCGGCCCACCGTCCACACCCAGAAGGCGTACGCGCCGGAGGACGACTTCACGGCCCACTGGACCCGGGCCGACGCGAAGCAGATCGCGAAGCTGTCCGACCCGACCGCGGCGCCCCGGCAGAACTCCATGCCCGAGGCGCTCACCATGCCGCAGGTGCCGCAGGACTTCCCGTCCATGACCGACAAGGCCTACGTGTGGGACACGTGGCCGCTGACCGACTCGTCGGGCCAGACCTACAGCGTCGACGGCTACGACGTGATCTTCGCGCTCACGGCCCCGCGCACGCTGTCCTTCGACGACCGGCACACGGCCGCGAAGATCGGCTACTTCACCAGGCCCACCGGGATCCCGGCGGAGCAGCGGCCCGAGAACGGCGGCTGGACCTACCAGGGCAACGTGTTCGAGGACGGCGTGACGGACGGGGTCTTCCCCGACCAGTCGTTCTCGCAGCAGGCCGAGTGGTCGGGATCCACGCGGATCATGCCGGACGGCACGATCAAGCTGTTCTTCACCGACGTGGCCTTCTACCGCGACGCGAAGGGGCAGGACGTGAAGGCGGCCGACCCGGTCATCTCGCTCAGCCAGGGCCGCATCGAGAAGACCGACGGCGCCGTCGCGCTGAAGGGCTTCGAGACGGTGACCCCGCTCCTGCGCCCCGACGGGCAGAGGTACCAGACGAACCAGCAGAACGCGGGCGTCAACTTCCGCGACCCGTACACGTTCACGGATCCGGACCACCCGGGGAAGACCTACATGGTGTTCGAGGCCAACGTGGCCGGGAAGCGCGGCGAGCAGCAGTGCGACGCGACCGACCTCGGCTACCGGAAGGGCGATCCGGCCGCGGAGGACCCGAAGGAGGTGACCGCCTCGGGCGCGAACTACCAGATGGCGTCCATCGGCCTCGCGGTCGCGGACGACGCCGACCTCACGAAGTGGCACTACCTCGATCCGCTGCTCGAGGCGGCCTGCGTCACCGACCAGACCGAGCGGCCCGAGGTGATGATCCAGGACGGCAAGCACTACCTGTTCACCATCAGCCACCGGTCGACCTTCGCGAAGGGCATCGACGGCCCCGAGGGCGTCTACGGCTTCGTGGGCAACGGCCTCCGCAGCGACTACAAGCCCATGAACGGCGGATCCGGCCTCGTGCTCGGCAACCCGACGAACCTCAACTACGCGGGCGGCACCGCGTACGCGCCCGACTACAACCAGACGCCGGGCGCGTTCCAGGCGTACTCGAGCTACATCCTCCCGGGCGGGCTGGTGGAGTCGTTCATCGACGCCGTCGGCTCGAAGGAGTCCTTCCGCCGCGGCGGGACGCTCGGGCCGACCGTGAAGCTCGACATCACGGGCGACACCTCGAAGCTCGACCGGGGCTACGGCGACGGGGGGCTCGGCGCGTACGCCGACATCCCGACCACCAAGGTCTTCGACCCGGCGCACCCGCCGCAGTAGGACGGACCGGCGCGGCGACGGCGGGCACCCCCGCCGTCGCCGCGTCCTCCCGGCCCGCTCATCTACACTTCCCTCGATGCCTGCCCCGTCCCCGATCGCCCCGCGCGTCCAGCGCGTGATCCGGGGGCTCGCCGCATCCACCACCGCCACGTTCGTCGCCGCGCTGTTCCACGAGGCCGGTGGCGGGGCCGCTCCGTCGTGGGGCGTCGTGGCCTTCGGGCTCGCGCTCGCCTCGCTCGCGGCCATCGCGCTCGCCGGGCCGCGGACCGCCCTGTGGCGGCTGACCGCCGCGGTCGCGATCAGCCAGCTGCTGTTCCACGGGCTGTTCACCGCGGCGGGCGACGCGTCGGGTGCGGCCGTCGCGGCGGATCCGCACGCGGGCATGGCCGGGCACGGCGCCCTCCCGCTCGACGTCCCGGGCCTCGACCCGGCCGCCGGCGCGCCCGGCGCGCCCGGCGCGCTCGAGGCCGGCATGCTCCTGTCGCACGGGGCGGCGCTCGTCGTCACCGTGCTCGCGCTCCGGCACGGCGAGGCGGCGCTCCGCGCGCTCGTCGCGGCCTCCTCCCTCCGCGTGGTGCTCGCCCTCGCGATCCCGTTCCTCCGGCCCGAGCGGCGCGGCACCGCGCTCGTCCGGGCCCACCGCGCGCCCCGACCGCTGCGCGACCTCCGCGCCCGGATCGGCCGGCTGCGGCACCGCGGTCCGCCGCGCGCGACCGCCCTCCGCCTCGCCCTCGCCGCCGCCTGATCCGCCTGCCGGATCCGCGGCTCGCCCCTGCGCGACCGCGCTCGCGGTCGCGCCGCGGTGGATGCCCGCGCATCCACCGCTCCTCTTCTCCTCTCCTCCCTCCGGACGCCGGCACCGCCGCGTCCGCTCCCGGGGCCGCCGCGCGCGGCCCGGAACAGGACCTGCCATGACCCGCTCAACCACCTCCGCTCCCCGCAGCCGCCGGATCCTCCGCTCGGCCACCGCGCTCGTCGGCGGCGTCGCGCTCGCCGTCGCCGTGCCGCTCGCGGCCTCCGCGCACGTCCGGGTCTCGCCCGACACCGCGTCCGCCGGCAGCTACAGCACGCTGACGTTCAAGGTCCCCACCGAGTCGGCCACCGCGACCACCACGAGCGTCACGGTCGACCTGCCGAAGGACACCCCGTTCTCCAGCCTCTCCACCGAGCCCGTGCCCGGCTGGACGGCGAAGGTCACGACCGAGAAGCTCGACACCCCCGTGAAGACGGACGACGCGACCATCACCGACGCGCCCATCGAGGTCGAGTGGACCGCCGACGACGGCGTGGGCCTCAAGGCCGGCGAGTTCCAGCGCTTCACGATCTCGGTCGGGCCCGTGCCGGAGACCGGCAGCATCATGCTCCCCGCCCACCAGGGCTACTCCGACGGCTCGGTCGTCGACTGGGACGAGGCCACCCCCGCCTCGGGCGAGGAGCCGGAGCACCCCGCGCCCACGCTCTACGTCGACGACGCGCCGCCCGCCGACTCCATGGGCGCGACCATGACGACCACGCCCGCCGCCGACGCGACCGTCGCCACGGCCGCCGACTCCAGCGCGTCGGCCAGCGCGGTCGCCGTGGGCCTCGGCGTGGGCGGCCTCGCCCTCGGCGCGGTCTCGCTCGTGGTCGCGGTCTTCGCGCTGACCCGCGTGCGCCGCGAGACCGGCGACCGCGCGTGACGCCCGGGGACCGGATCCGCCCCCGCGACGGTCGGCGCCGGGCGACGGGACGGGGACCGCTCCGGCGGGTCGCCGCCGCGCTCGCCGGCGCCTCCCTGGCCACGGCCGCGGTCGCGCTCGTCGGGCTGGCGCAGGGGAGCGGCCCGGACGGCGCGCTGTCGGCGTCCGCGCACAACTACCTCGTGTCGAGCTCGCCCGCGGCCGGATCCACCGTCGACGCGCCGCCGTCGGAGGTCACGCTGACCTTCAACGACGTGATCCTCGACCTGGCCAAGGCCGGGGGAGCGGGCGCGGGCGGCGACGCGGGCGGCGGGTCGTCACCTGCCGCCGGCGGTTCGTCCGTCGTGCAGGTGACCGGGCCGGACGGCCAGGGCACGCACTACGAGACCGGCTGCGCGACCGACGCCGGGCGCTCGGTGTCCGTGCCGGTCGCGCTGGGCGGATCCGGCGAGTACCGGGTGACGTGGCGCGTGGTCTCGGCCGACGGGCACCCGGTCTCCGACTCGATCGCTTTCACGTACCAGGCGCCCGCCGGGGCTGCCGCGTCGGCGGGCACGCCCGACGGCCCGGCGTGCGCCGCGGCATCGCCGGGCGGGGCGGCCTCCTCGGGCGGCGGGGCGGGATCCGCGGACCCGGGCTCGTCCGCCGCGGATCCGGGCACCGCCGCCGGCCAGGAGGAGGGCGTCGCGCCCTACCTCGGCGTCATCGTCGGCGTGGGCATCGGCATCGTCGTGCTCGCGGCGGCCGCGGTGGTCCTCATCGTGGTGACCGGCAGGCGGAAGCCGTCCGGCGCCGCCGCGACGGACGGGACGGACGCCGCGCGCGATCCCGAGGGCGGCCCGCCCGCCGCCTGAGCGCGCTCCCCGTGACGACGGGCCCGGATCCGATGCGGATCCGGGCCCGTCGTCGTCCGGGCGCCGCGGCTCAGCCCGCGCCCTGGGCCATGGTCTCGGCCGCGCGCGCGAGGGCGTCACGGCAGGCGCGGATCCCCGGCCGGTCCAGGCTGCCGACGCGCGACGACGTGAAGACCGTGCGCCGCGGCGAGCCCGGCAGGCCGATGAGCCGCACGTCGGGCTCGCGGCCCGCCCACACGAGGTCGGGCAGCACGGAGGCCGCGTGGCCCGCGCGCACGAGGTCGATGTGCGCCTGCAGGTCGGCGGTCACGTAGCGGACGTCCGGCTCGAAGCCCGCGACCCGGCACACCTGCTCGGCGAAGTGGCGCGAGGCCGTGCCCGCGGGCTCCATCACCCACGGCAGGCGGCGCGCGTCGGAGATCGAGCGGACGTCGTCGCGGCCGGGCGGGAGGCCGAGGCGGAGCGGATCCACGCACAGCTCCTCGCGGTCGAGGTCGGCCGGCCGGGGTGCCGCGTGCGCCGGGTACTGCTCGGCGATGACGAGGTCGTGGTCGCGCGCCCACACGTCGTGGAGGCCCGACTCGGGCTCGCGCATCGTGATCTCCACGCGCAGGTCCGGGTAGTCGTCGCGGAGGATCGTGAGCGCGGGCGGCACGAGCGCGAGCAGCGCCGACTGGAACGCCGCCATGCGGATGGTGCCGGACACGTTCGCGAGCGACGCGTTCACCTCGGTCTCGGCGCGCTCCAGCCGCTCGAGCAGGGCCGTCGTGTGCTCGACGAGGATCTCGGCCTGCGGCGTGAGCACCACCCGCCGGCCCACGCGGCGCAGCAGCGTGACGCCCGCCTCGCGCTCCAGCTGCGACAGCTGCTGCGACACCGACGACGGGCTGAAGGACAGCGCGTCGGCGACCGCGCCGATGGTGCCGCGGAGCTTGAGCTCGCGCAGGAGCCGCAGCCGTCGCATCTCGAGCACGTGCGCCTCCCATGGATCTCCGGCGAGCGTGGAATCATCGGCAGGGCCGCACGATGATCATCGGAAACGTTCAGCGCATCCGATGAGAGCATGGTCCCACACTGGGAGGACGCGCTCGCCGCGCGGACGACGACGGGGCCGAGGCCCACCCGAGACGAAGAGGTTCCCGCATGACCGCCGAGACCGCATCCGCCCCCGAGACCGCCGCCGTCCCGACGGTCGACGGCACGACCCCCGCCCCGGACCGGGACGCGCTCGCTGACCGGTCGGTCGCGCTCGTCCGCACCTGGCTCGCCGAGGCCGCCCAGCACCCGGCCGACCCGTCCGCCGAGCGCCTCGCGGGCGTCCTCAAGGACGAGAACGGCCTCGACTTCACCATCGGCTTCGTCGACCGGGTCGTCCGCCCGGAGGACCTGCCCGTCGCCGGCAACAGCCTCGCCGCCCTCACCGCCAAGACCCCCGGCTTCCTGCCCTGGTACATGCAGGGCGCGATCCGCGCGGGCGGCATCCTGGGCCCGGTCCTCCCGCAGGTCGTCGTGCCCGTCGCGCGCCGCGTGCTGCGCGAGATGGTCGGCCACCTCATCGTCGACGCCACGAGCGACAAGCTCGGGCCCGCCATCGAGAAGCTGCGCGCCGGTGGATCCCGCCTCAACCTCAACCTGCTCGGCGAGGCCGTGCTCGGCGAGAAGGAGGCCGCGCGCCGCCTGGAGGGCACGCGCGAGCTGCTCGACCGCGACGACGTGGACTACGTCTCCATCAAGGTCTCGAGCGTCGTCTCGCAGCTGTCGATGTGGGCGTTCGACGAGGCCGTCGAGAAGGTCGTCGAGCGGCTCACCCCGCTCTACGAGCTGGCGCTCGCGTCGCCGCGGCCCAAGTTCATCAACCTCGACATGGAGGAGTACAAGGACCTCGACCTCACCATCGAGGTGTTCACGCGCGTGCTCGACCAGCCGGAGCTGAAGGACCTCGAGGCGGGGATCGTGCTGCAGGCGTACCTGCCCGACGCGCTCGCCGGTCTCCAGCGGCTCACCGCATGGGCGCAGGAGCGGCGCGCGGCGGGCGGGGCGCCCATCAAGGTGCGCATCGTCAAGGGCGCGAACCTCGCGATGGAGCAGGTCGACGGCCGGATGCACGACTGGCCCGTCGCCACCTGGGCCACCAAGGAGCAGACCGACACGCACTACAAGCGCATGCTCGAGCACGCGCTCACGCCCGCCGCGGCCGACGCCGTGAAGGTCGGCGTGGCCGGCCACAACCTCTTCGACGTCGCGTACGCCTGGCTGCTCGCGGAGGAGCGCGGCGTGACCGACCGGATCGAGTTCGAGATGCTGCTCGGCATGGCGACCGGGCAGGCCGAGGCCGTGAAGCGCACGGTCGGCGGGCTCCTCCTCTACACGCCCGTCGTGCACCCGACCGAGTTCGACGTGGCGATCTCGTACCTCATCCGCCGCCTGGAGGAGAACGCGAGCCAGGAGAACTTCATGTCGGCGGTGTTCGAGCTGAGCACGTCGAGCGAGCTGTTCGCGCGCGAGGAGTCGCGGTTCCGCTCGTCGCTCCGGGCCGTGGACGACACGATCCCCGCGCCGAACCGCACGCAGGACCGCCGGTTCCCGCCGGAGCTCGACGATGTGGATCCGCTCGCCGAGCCCGAGACGCCGGAGGAGCCCGAGGACGAGGTCGACCCGCAGCTCACGAACGTGGTCCAGGGCTTCACGCGCGGCTCGCTGCTGACGCCCGACGCGCTCGTCGACCCGGACGCCTCCACCACGTCGTTCCACAACGCGGCCGACACGGATCCGGCGCTGCCGACGAACCGCGCCTGGGGCCGCGAGATCCTGTCGCGCGTCGCCGCCTCGCAGCTCGGCGTCGCGACCATCGACGCCGCGCGCATCGACTCCACCGACCAGCTGGACGACATCATCGACGGCGTCCGCACGGCCGCCGCGACCTGGGGCGCCCGCCCCGGCGACCAGCGCGCCGCCCTCCTGCACCGCGTGGGCGTCGCCATCGAGCGCAACCGCGCGCGCCTCATCGAGGTGATGGCGTCGGAGACCGGCAAGACCATCGCCGAGGCCGACCCCGAGGTCAGCGAGGCCGTGGACTTCGCGCACTACTACGCCGAGCGCGCCCGCGACCTCGACCGCGTTCAGGGCGCCCGCTTCGTGCCGTCGCGCGTCACCGTCGTGGCGCCGCCGTGGAACTTCCCGGTCGCGATCCCCGCGGGCAGCATGCTCGCGGCGCTCGCGTCCGGCAGCGGCGTGGTCGTCAAGCCCGCCGGGCAGGCCCGCCGCTCGGGCGCCGTGCTCGTCGAGGCGCTCCGCGAGGCCGGCGTGCCGCGCGAGCTGCTCGCGCTGGTCGACGCGGGCGAGGCCGAGTTCGGCGAGCACCTCATCTCGCACCCGGCGGTCGACCGCGTGATCCTCACGGGCGGCTACGAGACCGCCGAGGTCTTCCGCTCCTGGAGAAGCGACCTGCCGCTCCTCGCCGAGACCAGCGGCAAGAACGCCATCATCGTCACCCCCAGCGCCGACCTCGACCTGGCCGCGGCCGACGTCGTGAAGAGCGCGTTCGGCCACGCCGGCCAGAAGTGCTCGGCGGCCAGCCTCGTGATCCTCGTGGGCTCGGTCGGGAAGTCGCGCCGGTTCCTCACGCAGCTCACCGACGCGGTGTCGTCGCTGCGCGTGGGCTACCCGCAGGACCCGACCACGCAGATGGGCCCGATCATCGAGCCCGCCGCGGGCAAGCTCAAGCACGCGCTCACGCAGCTCGGCGTCGGCGAGAAGTGGCTCGTCGAGCCCGAGGCCAAGGACGAGACCGGCCGCCTCTGGTCGCCGGGCGTCCGCGACGGCGTGAAGCCGGGGTCGTACTTCCACCTCACCGAGTTCTTCGGGCCCGTGCTCGGCGTGATGCGCGCGCGGACCCTCGAGGAGGCCATCCGCTTCCAGAACGCCATCCCGTACGGCCTCACCGCGGGCCTGCACAGCCTCGACGCGCGCGAGCTCGAGCAGTGGCTCGAGACGGTGGAGGCGGGCAACCTCTACGTGAACCGCGGGATCACGGGCGCGATCGTGCAGCGCCAGCCGTTCGGCGGCTGGAAGCGCTCCTCGGTCGGATCCGGCACCAAGGCCGGCGGCCCGAACTACCTCATGGGCCTCGGCTCCTGGGTCTCCGACGAGGGCCGGCACTCGAGCTCGCTGCACCTCCGCGGGCTGTCGCCGCGGGTCACCGAGCTCATCGAGTCGGCGCAGCCCGCCATCCGCTACGAGGACTTCGACCTCGTCCGCCGCTCGGCGCTCAGCGACGCGGTCGCCTGGCACGACGAGTTCGGCCAGGTCAAGGACCCGAGCGGCCTCGGCGTCGAGCGCAACCTCTTCCGCTACCGGCCGCTGCCCGTCACGGTGCGGCTCACGGAGTCGGGCGCGCTCGCCGACCTGCTCCGCGTGCTCGCGGCCGGGCGCCTCGCGCGCGCCGAGATGCACGTGTCGGTCCCGGGGATCCTGCCGGCCGGCCTCGGCCAGGTGCTCGACGACCTGCCGAGCGTGCACGTGACCATCGAGACGGACGACGCGTGGCTCGCCCGCGTCGCCGCATCCGGCATCCCCACCGAACGCGTCCGGCTCGTCGCGGCGCGGGACTCCCGTCTCGTGGAGGCGCGGGCCCTGTCCGACGCGCTCCGCGGCACGCCCGACGTGGCGGTCTTCGCCGACGAGGTCACGGCGGCCGGCCGCGTCGAGATGCTCACGTTCCTGCGCGAGCAGGCCATCAGCATCACGGCCCACCGCTTCGGCAACCCGGACGACTGGAGCGAGGCGGTCATCTAGCGCGGCCGAGGAGGTCGGGCGGTTCGAGCGCGGACGGCCGGAGATGGACGAGGCGCTGGCGCGCGACCTCCGCTGAGCCGTGTCCGGCCCTCCCGATCTGCCACGATGAGCGCATGCGCGAGGCGGAGGCCGTCGCCCGTGCGCGGGCGATGTGGGACGAGGGACGGCGGCGGGAGGCGACCGCGTCGCTCGTGGACCGGGTGCGGAGCCATCCCCGCGAGGCGGTCGCGCGCCTCACGCTCGCGGGCTGGTACCGCGAGCTCGGAGCGCCGGACCAGGCGGGCCGCTGGGGCATCGCGACGCCGGGCTGGACCACGGCGCCCGAGCGCGACCGGCTCGCGCGCATGATCGCGGCGTCAGGGCACCGCGACGACGCCATCGCCTCGTTCCTCGTCCTGCCCGAGCCCCAGCTCCCGGATCACGTGGCCGAGCTGCTGCCGCTCGTGGCCGCGCATCGCGAGAGGTACGCCCGGATCGAGACGCCGATCGGCGAGCTCGCCCCGGCGGCGGACTCCCGTCGCCGCACGGCCCTCGGGCTGTGCATCGCGGCGGCCGTGGTGTTCGCGCTGGGGATGCTCCTCGCCGGGATCCTGTCCCTCTTCGGCGTGACCACGGTCGGCGTCGCGCGGTGGGTCGGCGTGGCGTCCCTCTTCCTGGTGAAGCTGGCGGTGATCGCCGAGGGCACGCGACCGCGACCCGGCCGTCGGTGGATCACCGCGATCGCGCTGGTCGTCGCCGTCGCGCTGGCCTTCGCCTACTGGGGCCTGGCGGGGATCGCGTAGCGGGCTGCGCCAGGACGTCGACCCGACGGCCCCGCCCCGGGATGGATCGCGCGCGGCCAGGGGGAGATCCGCGACCCTGGGCGCATGCAGCGCTCCGAGGTCGTCCAGCGCGCCCGGACGATGTGGGACGAGGGCCGGCGACGCGACGCGATCGTCGAGCTGCGGACGCGCGTGCGCAGCGAGCCGGGCGACGCGGTCGCCCGCCTGCTCCTCGCGTCCTGGTACCGCGAGGTCCGCGCGCCCGACCAGGCCGGCCGCTGGGGGATCGCCCTCCCCGGCTGGACCACCGCCCGGGAGCGCGAGCTGCTGGCGCGGCTCATCGCCTCGTCGGGGGTGCGCGACGAGCACCTCGGCCGCTTCCTCGCGCTGCCGGAGGGGGAGCGGCCCCCGGAGCTCGACGAGGTCATGGTGATCGTGGGCGGCCTCCGGGCGCCCGACGGCTGGCGCGGGGCGAAGTCGCTGCGGCGCTGCGACAGGCGGAGCGAGATCGCCCGCACCCTGCACGTGCTCGGCTGGGCGGTGCTCGCGGGGGCCCTCGTCATGGCGGGCCTCGTGGCGCTGACCGGCGCCGGCGCGACGTCGCTCGCCCGCGGCGGCGCCGCCGTGGCGCTCGCGCTCCTCGCGGTCGCCGCGGTCGTCGAGGGGACCCGTGCGCGTCACGGGTGGTGGTGGGTGGGACCGTCGTCCGTGCTGCTCGCCTCCGCCCTCGCGGCCGCCGCGGTGGCGCTCGCGCGGAGCGCCGTCTGACGTCGTCCGCGTCGCCCGCCGCATGCGGTCGGGTCGGGGGCCTGCCACGATGGGCGCATGGACGAGGCCGGGGCGATCTCGCGCGCCACGGCGATGCGGGACGCGGGCGAGCGGGCGAAGGGGATCCAGTCGCTGCGGACGCGCGTGGAACGGAACCCGACCGAGCTCGAGGCCCGGCGGATCCTCGCGGAGTGGTACCGCGACGACGGCACCCACGACCAGGCCGGCCGCTGGGGCATCGTGTTCCCCGGCTGGACCACCACCTACGAGCGCGACCGCACCGCGCGCCTGTTCGCGGCGTCGTACCCGGTCCGCGGTGACGTCCGCGCGTTCCTGCACCTGCCCGCGGGGACGATGCCCGCGGACGCGCAGCTGCTGGCCGCGCGGATCCCCGTGCAGCGGGAGCGGCTCGGGAGCAAGGCGCATCCGCCGGACTCGGGCTCGCTCCCGCGACCTCCGGGGCCTCTGGACGGCTACGCCCTGGTCGTGGGGATCCTCGCCGTCGTCGTCCTCCTCGTGGACATCGCCGTGACGTTCGTCGGGGCGCTCCTCGGCGCGTCGACGAGCGGCTTCACCCGCTGGATCGCTCTCGCCGTGATCGTGCTGGCGGTCGCCGCGTTCGTGCTGGGGCGGGTCAACGCCTTCCTCACGCCGGCGCGACCGGCGGCCGAGGACGGCGGGCCGGGCGTCGTCCCCACGCCGCCGCCGGACGCCGGCGCCGGAACGTGAGCGGCGACGCCGTCCTGATCGCCCGCGTGCCCGTCGACCCGTCCGCCGACCGCCCCGCGCGCACCGCCGCCGCACGCGCCGCGCTGCGGGCGCTCGCCGCGGAGATCGTGGGTGCGGATCCCGCCGACGTCACGGTCCGCGCCCGCTGCGCCACGTGCGGCGGGGCGCACGGGCGGCCGGTGCTCGGCGGATCCCGCGCGCTCGACGGCCTGCACGCGAGCGTCGCGCATGCGGGCGACGTCGTGGTCGTCGCGGTGAGCGCCGACGGGCCGATCGGGATCGACGCCGAGCCGCGCGACCGGCAGGCGCCGCCCGGGATGACCCTCGCGGAGTGGGTGCGGATCGAGGCCGTGCTCAAGGCCGACGGGCGCGGGCTCGCGGTGGATCCGGCGCGGGTGCGGTCCGCGCCCGACCCCGCGGACGGCGACGCCCTCGTCGCATGGATCGACGGCGAGGGCGCGCGCTTCCGCCTGCGCGACGTGGACCTCGGCCCGGGCCTCCGCGCCGCCGTCGCGCGCCGCGACGGAACGGGCGACGGCGGCCCGCTGCGGATCCGCGTGCACGCGCTCCCGCCCGCCTGACACCGCCGCGCGCTCGCGTGAACTCGGCGTGAACACCCGTCTGGCCAGCGATTTCCCCACCTGAGGCCGTTGCAGACTCGTCGGCGTCCCGCATCGACCCCTGCCCGGAAGGCGACCATGAACCGCGCCCGCTTCCTCACCACCGCCCTCGCCCTCGTCGGCGTCGCCTCCCTCGTCACGGGCTGCGCGGCCACCGACGCGGCCGGATCCACGTCCGACGCGGGCGGGTACGCGGTCGACTCCGGCACCCTCGTCTTCGGCGTCGTGCCCGACTCCGCGAACGCGCAGACGAACTACCAGCCGCTCATGGACTACATCGCGAAGGAGACGGGCAAGAAGGTCGAGTACCACGAGAGCACCGACTACGCGGCGCTCATCGAGGCGTCCATCGCCGGCCAGATCGACGTCGCGAGCTTCTCCGGCCTCACCTACGTGACGGCCACGCAGAACGGCGCGAAGCTCGACCCCATCTCGTCGATCATCACGGCCGAGGGCCAGCAGCCCGGGTACTACTCCGAGGCCATCGTGCCGAAGGGCAGCCCCATCTCCTCGCTCGCCGACATGAAGGGCAAGAAGGTCTGCTTCGTCGACCCGTCGTCCACCTCGGGCTACCTCTTCCCGAGCGCCGAGCTGCTGAAGGCGGGCGTGGATCCCACGAAGGACGTCACCCCCGTGTTCGCGGGCAAGCACGACGTGAGCGTGCAGAAGGTCGGCGAGGGCCGTGAGTGCGACGCGGGCTTCGCCGAGGACAGCGAGGTCGACAAGTCGGACGCCGTGACGGTCGTCGACAAGGTCATGGTGCCGGGCGCCCCGATCGTCGAGTCCGACGCCCTGCCCGCCGACGTGAAGCAGCAGCTGAAGGACGCGCTCTCCGACGTGACGGTGGACCAGATGGTGGCCGCGGGCGTCACGAGCGCCGACACCCCCGAGTTCCGCAGCGTGTTCTACGCCACCACGCCCGTGGACGACGCGTACTACGACCAGGTGCGCGAGACGTGCGAGACCACGAAGTCGGCCCAGTGCCAGAAGAAGTAGGCGGATCCGCCGAGCCGGTCGTCCAGGTCGCCGGCCTCACCAAGCGCTTCGGCGCGACGACCGCGCTCGACGGAGTCTCGCTCGAGGTCGCGCGGGGCGAGGTGGTGGTGCTCCTCGGCCTGTCGGGATCCGGCAAGTCGACGCTGCTGCGCCACCTCGACGGCCTCGAGCGGCCGACCGCGGGATCCGTGCGCGTGCTCGGCGAGGACGTGCCCGCCCTGCGCGGCCGGGCGCTCCGCGCGCTGCGTGGCCGGGTCGGCGTGATCTTCCAGCAGTTCGAGCTCGTGCCGTCGCTCACCGTGCTCGAGAACGTGCTCACGGGCGCGCTCGCCGAGCTGCGCGGGCCGCGGCTCGGGCTGCGCACGTACCCGCGCGCGCTCCGGCTGCGCGCGCTCACGCACCTCGACCGCGTGGGGCTCCTCGACCGCGCCTACCAGCGGGCCGACACGCTCTCGGGCGGGCAGCAGCAGCGGGTGGCGATCGCGCGGGCGCTCATGCAGGACCCGCGGATCCTCCTCGCCGACGAGCCCGTCGCGTCGCTCGACCCGGAGTCGAGCGACCAGGTCATGGCGCTCATCCGGGAGATCGCGGCCGAGCAGGGGCTCACGGTGCTGTGCAGCCTGCACCAGGTGGACCTCGCGATCGCATGGGCCGACCGCGTCGTCGGGCTGCGGCACGGGCGCGTGGTGCTCGACACCCCGGCGGCCGGGCTCACGAAGGCGGAGGTCATGGAGATCTACGGGCGGGTCGCGACGACCACGGCCGAGCTCCGGGCGGTGGAGGACGAGCTGCTCGCGGGATCCGACGCAGGTCTCGCCCGATGACGGCCACGCTCGCGCGCACCGCCGCCGCCCCGACGGGGGAGGCGCACGACGACGTCGCCGCCCGGGCGCCGCGGCCCCGCGCCTCGCGCGCGCGGACCGCCGCGTGGATCGTGCTCGGCCTGATCCTCGTGGCGGCGGTGGCCGCGCTCGTGTCGGTCGACATCTCGATCCCGCGCATGGTGCAGAGCTGGGGCAACGCCGTGCGGTTCGCCGGCCGCATCCACGGGCTGACGCTGCCGGAGCCCGCGGACCTGGTGCGGCTGACGGCGCAGACGCTCGGCTTCGTGATCACCGGCACCGCCCTCGCCGCCGTGCTGTCCGTGCCGGTCGCGGTGCTCGCGGCCTCGAACACGTCGCCCGGCCCGGTGTGGCAGGGCGCCGCGCGCTTCGTCGGCGTGCTCGCGCGCAGCGTGCCGGACGTGGTGCTCGCGATGGTCTTCGTGCTGATGTTCTCGCTCGGGTCGCTGCCGGGCATCCTCGCCATCGGGATCCACTCGGTCGGCATGCTCTCCAAGATGTTCGCCGACGCCATCGAGCAGATCGACGAGGGGCCGCGCCTCGCGATCCGCGCGGCCGGCGGATCCCGCACGCAGGAGCTCGCCGCGGGCGTGCTGCCGCAGGTCGCGCCTTCCTGGGTCGCGAACGTGCTGCACCGGAACGACATCAACCTGCGCGGGTCGGTGATCCTCGGCTACGTCGGCGTCGCCGGGCTCGGCCTCCAGATGTCGTACGCGTTCAAGGCGCTCGACTACGGCCGCGGGCTCGGGCTCGCGGCGGTGATCTTCGCGCTGTGCGTCGTGATGGAGGTCGTGTCCGCCGCCGTGCGCGCCGCGATGCTCGGGGCCGGCGTCGTGCGCGCGCGGCCGATGGACCGGCTCGTCGCGCGGCTGCTCCCGCGGCGCGCGGGCGGCGGATCCGCTGCCGGGCTGCCCGCCGCGTCGCCCGCCACGCCCGCCGACGCCCTCCGCCGGCCGTGGACGCGCGCCCGGGTGCGCACGGCCGTCGCGCTCGCCGTCGCCGCGGTCGTGCTCGTCGGCGCGGTGCTCGTGAGCGACGTCACGTGGTCCGACCTCGGCTCCTTCTGGGCGCGGATCCCCGCGGTCGCCGCCCAGCTCTGGCCGCCGACCGCGGGCGCGTACGGCTGGGACGTCCTGGTCGGCGCCATGGGCCAGACCGTCGTCATCGCGCTCGCCGCGGCCCTGCTCACGCTCGCGGGATCCGCCGTGGTGGGCGCGCTGGCCGCCCGCAACGTCGCGCCCGGCCCGGGGATGCGCGGCGTCGCGCGGCTCGTGCTCGTCGCGGTGCGCGGCGTCCCCGAGCTCATCCTCGCGATCGTGCTCATCGTCATCAGCGGCCTCGGCATGCAGGCGGGCACGCTCGCGCTCGCGGTGGGCGGGGTGGGCCTCCTCGGGAAGCTCGTGGCCGACTCGCTCGAGGAGGTGGATCCGGGCCCGGAGCGCGCGCTCGCCGCCACGGGCGCGACGCGGCCGCAGGTCCTCGCCGCCGCGACCCTGCCGCAGGCGGCGCGGGCCATGCTCGGCCACGGCTTCTACCTGCTCGACACCAACGTCCGCGCGGCGACGCTCCTCGGCATCGTGGGCGGCGGCGGGGTCGGCTACTACCTCCTCAACGCGAGCGAGGGGGCGCGCTACGGCATGGTCACGGCGATCGTGCTGATGATCCTCGCGACCGTGCTCGTGATCGAGGGCCTCGCCGTGTGGATGCGGCGGGTGCTGCGGTGACCGAGCGCGCCGACGTGGTCGTGGTCGGCGCGGGCGTCGTCGGGCTCGGCGCGGCGTACGCGGCCGTCCGGCGCGGGCTGTCGGTGGTCGTCGTCGAGCGGGGCGCGGAGCCCGCGGGCGCGAGCGTCCGCAACTTCGGGCACGTCGGCGTCACGGCGCAGTCCGGCGAGGCGCTCCGCTGCGCCGTGGTGGCGCGGGAGCTGTGGCTGGGGCTCGCGCGCGACGCCGGGTTCGGGATCCGCGCGGCCGGCGCCCACGCGGTCGCCCGGCACGCCGACGAGCTCGCGCTGCTCGAGGCCGCGGCCGCCGCGATCCCCGCCGACGGGCCGCTCGGACCGGGCGCGGTGCGCGTGCTCGACGCCGACGGGATCCGCCGCCTCGCGCCGGTGCGCGACGCCGACGTCGTGGGCGGCGCGCTGCTCGCCCGGGACCTCCAGGTCGATCCGCGCGAGGCGGCCCCCGCGATCCGCCGGCACCTCGCCGCCCTCGGCGTCGTGTTCCGGTTGCGCACGCAGGTCGGCCGCGTCGCCCCCGGCCGCGTCGAGACGAGCCGCGGGCCCATCGACGCGGGCACGGTGGTCGTCGCCGTGAACCACGACGTCGACCAGCTGCTGCCGGAACTCGCCGAGGCGCGCGGCGTGGAGCGCTGCGCGCTCGACATGCTGCGCGTGCGGATCCCGCTGGCCGCCCCGCTCGACGCGCCCCTGCTCACCGGCTGGTCCCTCGTGCGCTACCGCGCCTTCGCGGAGCTGCCCGAGGCCGCCGCCGTGCGGGAGCGCCTGCACGCCGACCGACCGGACCTCGCCGCCGTCGACCTCAACCTCATGTGCACGCAGCTCGCCGACGGCAGCGTGATCCTCGGCGACTCGCACGCGCGCTCCGCCGCGCCGTCGCCGTTCCAGGCCGAGGCGACCGCCGAGCTGATCCTCGTCGAGGCCGGCCGCCTGTTCGACGCACCCGTGCGGGTGCTCGAGCGGTGGCAGGGCGTCTACGCGTCCGCGCCCGGGGAGCTGCTCGCCGAGGAGCCGCTGCCGGGCGTGCTCGCGCTCGCCGCCACCACGGGCATCGGCATGACCTGCGGGCTGGGCCTCGCCGAGCGGGCGCTCGCGGCCAGGTTCGGGGCGGTGGACGCGGATCTCCCTCACGCCGCCGCGCCCGCCGTCCACCGCCGAGAGAGGCCCGCCATGACCACCGCATCCACCGCCCCGACCGATCCCTCGGCCCTCGCCCTCGACGGCATCGAGCTCGTCGTGCTCGACATGGCCGGCACGACCGTGCGCGACGACGGCGTGGTCGAGGCCGCGTTCCGGGGCGCCGCGGAGCGCACGGGGCTCGTCGACCGGATCGACTGGGACGAGGCGATCGCGTACGTGCGGCGCACGATGGGCCGCTCCAAGTCCGACGTGTTCCTGCACCTCTGCGCGGGCGACGCCGCCGAGGCCGCGCGCGCGACGGCCGCCTTCGAGGACGCCTACGCGGCGATCGTCGAGGCCCGGGGCGCCGAGCCGATCCCGGGCGCCGAGCACGTGATCCGCCGCCTCCGCGCCGACGGCCGCCGCGTCGCCCTCACGACCGGCTTCGCGCCCGTCACGCGCGACGCGATCCTCGACGCGCTCGGCTGGCGCGACCTCGTCGACCTCGCGCTGTCGCCGGCGGACGCGGGCCGCGGCCGACCGGCACCGGACCTCGTGCTCGCGGCCGCCCTCCGCGTGGGCGTCTCGGGCATGGCCGCGGTCGCGGTCGTCGGCGACACCGCGAGCGACGTCGCGTGCGGCCGGGCAGCGGGCGCGGGCCTCGTCGTCGGCGTGCTCTCGGGCGCGCACGACCGGGCTGCGCTCGAGGCGGCCGGCCCCGACGCGGTGCTCGACGACGTGACGGGGCTGCTGACGCTGACGCGCTGAGGGTCCGCCGCGACGCCGACCCGGCGAGGTCCCGCCTAGCGCCGCCCCCGTCGCGGCAGCGCCGGCAGCGGCCCGTCCGCGAGCCACGCCCGCAGCAGCGCGCCCGCGTCGCCGGCCGCAGCCACGAGGTCGGCGGTGGTGCGCGGCGCCGTCCACGCGGGATCCGTCCACCGCAGCAGCAGCTCCCGCCACGAGGCGTCGCCGAGGGTCAGCCGCAGCGCGTGCACCGCGAGGGCGCCGCGCTTGTAGACGACGTCGTCGAACATCGACTCCGGCCCGGGATCGCCGATGCCGAGCCGCGTGCCGTCGCGCTCCAGTCGCGCGTGGTGCTCGCGCGCGAGCTGGTCCGCGGTGCGTCCGCCGGACTCCTCCGACCACAGCCACTCGGCGTAGCAGGCGAACCCCTCGTTGAGCCAGATGTGCTGCCACGACGCGAGGCCCACCTGGTTGCCGAACCACTGGTGCGCGAGCTCGTGGGCCACGAGCCGCTCGGATCCGCCCGTGCCGTCGGCGTGGTTCGAGCCGAGCACCGCCATCGCCTGCGCCTCGAGCGGGATCTCCAGCTCGTCGTCGGTGACCACCACCCGGTACTCGTCGAACGGGTACGGCCCGAACAGCGTCTCGAAGAACGCCATCATGCGCGGGATCGGCGCGAGGTCCTGCAGCACGCGGGCCTCGCGCGGCTTCGGGTACGCGAGGACCGCCTCGGTGGATCCGGCGGGCACGCGCCGCTCGGCGTACCGGCCGATCTGCACGGTCGCCAGGTACGGCGCCGTCCGCGCGTCCTGCTCGTACGTCCAGGTGGCGCGGCCGGAGCGCTCGAGGCGCGAGACGAGGCGTCCGCTCGCGATCACGGAGTAGTCGACCTCGCACGCGACGCGGATCCGGAACGCGGCCCGGTCGTCCGGCCGGTCGTTGCAGGGGAACCAGGTGGACGCGCCGCTCGGCTGCGACGCGACGAGCACGCCGTCGCCGAGCTCCTCCCAGCCGAGCTCGCCCCACGTCGTGCGGCGCGGGCCGGGCTCGCCGGAGTAGGCGACGTCGACCGTGAAGGAGGCGCCCGCGGGGATGGGGGCGGCCGGCGTGACGACGAGCCGCCCGCCACGCTGCACGTGCCGGGTCTCGCGGCGGCCGTCGACGCGCACGTCGGAGGCGCGGAGGCCCGTGAGGTCGAGCTCGAAGCGGGGGAGCGGTTCGCGCGCGACCGCCGTGATGACGGCGCGCGCCTTCAGCCGGTTGCGGGCCACGCGGTAGTCGAGGTCGAGGTCGTAGTGCTCGACCGCGTACGCGGAGGATCCGACCTCGGGGGTGTAGCCGTCGCCGGACGCGGGTCCCGTCGCGGCCCTCACCGGCGACCGGCGGTCGCGGGCGCGGCGGTCGTCGGCGAGGCGTCGGCGGATGCCGTCGCGGGCTCCTCCGGCAGGTACCGTCCCGTCTTCACCTCGCGCCACGGGCCGATCGGGTTGCCGCTCCAACGGCTCGCCTCGGGCACGAGCTCGCCGCGCATCACGAGGCTCGCGGGGCCGACGGTGGCCTGCGGGCCGATGCGCGCCGCGGGGAGGATGACGCTGTGCGGCCCGAGGGTCGCACCCGCGTCGAGGGTGACGGTGTCCATGCTCATGATCCGATCATGGAACAGATGCGTCTGCACGACGCAGCCGCGGTTGACCGTCGACGCGTCACCGAGGGTCACGAGGTCGGCCTCGGGCAGCCAGTGCGAGTCGCACCACACGCCGGATCCGATGCGCGCGCCGAGGCTCCGCAGCCACCACACGAGCGCGGGCGTGCCCGCCGCGGACGACGCGAACCAGGGCGCGGCGACCATCTCGGTGAAGACGTCCGACACCTCGCTCCGCCACACGAACGACGACCACAGCGGGTGCTCCTCCGCGCGGATGCGGCCGATGAGGATCCACTTGGCCGCCGTCGAGACCGCCGCCGCCACCGCTCCCGCGGCCAGCAGCACCACGCCGCCGAGCAGGAACGCGACGAGCGGGCCCCACGCGTCCGTGATGGCGGCGAGCGTCACGAGCACCGCGAGGCCGATGGCGCAGGTCACGAACACGGGCACGACGCGCAGCAGCTCCCACAGGATGCGGGCGACGCGGAGGCGCGTCGGCGGCCGGAACGTGCGCGCGTCGTCGGCGGCGGCGACCGTGCGCCGGAGCCGGACGGGCGGGGAGCCGAGCCACGAGGATCCGGCCTTCGACTTGGTGGGCGCCGCCGACAGCACGGCGACGAGGCCGTCCTTGGGCACCTTGTGGCCGGGGCCCGCCATGCCCGAGTTGCCGAGGAACGCGCGCTGGCCGATCTCGGCGCGGGCGACGCGCATCCAGCCGCCGCCGAGCTCGTAGCCGGCGACCAGCGTGTCGTCGGCGAGGAAGGCGCCGTCGCGGATCGTCGTCATGGCGGGGATGAGGAGCACGGTCGACGCCTCGACGTCCTTGCCGACGCGGGCGCCGAGCAGGCGCAGCCAGACGGGCGTGAAGAGGCCGGCGTAGAGCGGGAAGAGCACGGTGCGGGCGAGGTCGAGCAGGCGCTCGGTGGTCCACAGCTGCCAGCCGACGCGGCTGCGCACCGCGTGGATCCCCTCGGTGACGCCGAGGCCGAGCAGGCGCACGGATCCGACCACCACGAGCGCGAGCACGAGGCCCGTGACGAGCACGGCGGGCACGAGCGCGCCGAGGCCGCGCCACCACACGTCGCCGAGGTCGGCGGATCCGCGGATGGCCGCCGCGAGGATCCCGCCGCCCGCGACGAAGGCGACGACCGGCACGAGCGCGGTCGCGACCGAGGCGGCGCCGTACGCGGCGACCCAGCGCGTGTTCCTGGCGGGTCGGTGGTCGGGCCACCAGACGCGGGCCTTGCCGACGCGCGCGGCGGGGGATCCCGCCCAGCGCTGACCCGACGGCACGCGCCCGAAGACGGCGGAGCCGGGCGCGATCTCCGCGCCCTTGCCGATGCGCGTGCCCGGAAGCAGCGTCGAGCGCGTGCCGACCGTGGATCCCGCGCCGATGCGGACGGCGCCGACGCGGACGGTGTCGCCGTCGATCCAGTACCCGGAGAGGTCGACCTCGGGCTCGACCGAGGCGCCGCGGCCGATGCGGAGCATGCCCGTGACGGGCGGCAGCGTGTGCAGGTCGACGTCGTCGGCGATGCGCGCGCCGAGCGCCCGCGCGTAGTACGTGATCCACGGCGCGCCCGCGAGCCCGACCGCGCCGATCTGCTGCGCGATCTGCTCGGCCAGCCAGATCCGCAGGTGCCACCTCCCGCCGCGCGGGTGGTCGCCCGGCGTGAGCCCGCGGAGGAGCAGGCGGGCGGCGACCGCGGAGATCGCCATGCGGCCGAACGGCGTCGCGAAGAGGAGGAGGCCCGGCACGAGCAGCCACCACGACACGTCCGGCAGCGCGTCGAAGCCGCCGAGCGGCCGCAGCAGCGCGCTCGCCGTGAGCAGGAGCGCGAGCCAGCGGAGGCTCTGCAGGGCGAGGAGGGGCGCGCCGAGCAGGGTCTGGATCCACTGGGTGCGGCGCGGCGTCGGCGTCACGTCCACCTGCGGCCCGCTGCGCTCCGCTCGCGGAGCGCGCCCGGCGATGGCCGCCTGCATGGCGCCGAGGCGCGGATGCGCGTAGACGTCGGCGACCGTGAACTCGGGGTCGATCGTGCGGATCCGGGCCACGAGCTGCGCGGCCGACAGGGATCCGCCGCCCAGGTCGAAGAAGTTGGCGTCGGCGCTCGCGACGGGCGTGCCGAGCGCGGCGGACCACATCTCGGCGAGCGGGCGGAGCTCCGCGTCGAGGTCGGCGCCGTCGTCGCCCGCGGCGCCGGGCAGCGGCCAGGGGAGCGCGGCCTTGTCGACCTTGCCGGAGGTGCGCGTGGGCAGCGACTCGACGACGCCGATGAGCGGCACGAGCGCGGCCGGCAGCGCGACGCGGAGGCGCTGCACCGCGTCCTCGCGCGAGAAGGCGGCCGGATCCCGCGGCACGAGGTAGCCGACGAGCACCGGGTTGCCGGCGCCCGTGGTCTGCACGGCCACGGCCGCGCCCTGCACGTCGTCGAGGCCCTGCAGCGCCGCCTCGATCTCGCCCAGCTCGATGCGCCGGCCGCCGACCTTCACCTGGTCGTCGGCGCGGCCCTGGAAGACGAGGCCCTCCGCCTCGAAGCGCACGAGGTCGCCCGAGCGGTAGGCGCGGTCCCAGCCGAGCGCGGGGAAGGGGGCGTACTTCTCGGCGTCCTTGGCGGGATCCAGGTAGCGCGCGAGCCCGACGCCGCCGATGATCAGCTCGCCGACGCCGCCCTCGGGCACGCGCGCGCCCTCGGCGTCGACGACCGCGAGGGTCCACCCGTCGAGCGGCAGGCCGATGCGGACGGGGCCGGGACCGCCGAGCGGCGCCGCGCACGCGACGACGGTCGCCTCGGTGGGGCCGTACGTGTTCCAGACCTCGCGCCCGTCGGTCGCGAGCCGCTGGCCGAGCTCGGGCGGGCAGGCCTCGCCGCCGAAGATGAGCAGGCGCACGTTCTCGAGCGACTCCGCGGGCCACAGCGCGGCGAGCGTCGGCACGGTGGACACGATCGTCACGCCGTGCGTCGTGAGCCACGGCCCGAGGTCCATGCCGCTGCGCACGAGGCTGCGCGGCGCCGGCACGAGGCACGCGCCGTGGCGCCAGGCGAGCCACATCTCCTCGCAACTGGCGTCGAACGCGACCGAGAGGCCCGCGAGCACGCGGTCGCCGGGGCCGATCGGCTCCTCCTGGAGGAACAGGCGCGCCTCGGCGTCGACGAACGCGGCGGCGGAGCGGTGCGAGACGGCGACGCCCTTGGGGGTGCCCGTGGATCCGGAGGTGAAGATGATCCACGCGTCGTCCTCGGGCGCGGGCGGCGCGACGAGGGGGAGCGCGGAGGTGGAGGCGTGCGCGGCGGCGGCGGGGAGGATCCGGAGCGCGGCGGCGGCGGAGTCGGCCGTCTCGGCGGCGTCCGGGATCCGCGGCGTGAACTCGCCCGTGCCCGTCACGACGCCCGCGACGCGCGCCTCGCCGAACACGAGGCGGGCGCGCTCGTCGGGGTCGTCCGCGTCCACCGGCACGTACGCGGCGCCGGCCGCGAGCACGCCGAGCACCGTGACGTAGAGGTCGCGGGATCCCGACGGCATGCGGATCCCGACCCGGTCGCCCTTGCCGACGCCCGCGTCCCGCAGCGACGCGGCGACCTGCACGACGCGCGCCATGAGCTCGCGGTAGCTGAGCGCGCCGTCGCCGTCCTCGATGGCGGACGCGTCGGGGTGCGCGGCGACCGTGGCGCGGAGCACGTCGACGAGCGTGCGCGGCGGCGTGACGGCGTCGGCCCGGTCGAGCACGCGCTGGGCGGCGTCGGCCACCGTGCCCGGGTCGGGCGCGACCGTGGCGGCCTGCGCGGTGTCGGCCACCTCGGCGACCTCGGCGTCGTCGTGCGGCGTCGCCGCCTCCGGGGAGGACTCGGGCATGTGGTCTCCGTTCGGATCGGGCGGCGTGCGTACTGTCGGGCCTCCGGGTGAACGGGAGGTGGAATCGCGGCGACCCGGCGTCACCGCGCGCCCGTGGGCGGGATCCGTCACCCGGCCGGGAGCGCCTCGTCCACCACGCGCCGCGCGTCGTCGGCGGCGACGCCGAGCCGGCCGGCGAGCTGCGCGTAGGCGACGGCCGCCGCCCGCAGCGCCGCGGGCACCTCGTCCTGCGCGGCGACGAACGACCCGGCGCGCCCGCGGGTCTCGATCACGCCGTCGGCCTCGAGCTCCCTGTACGCCCGCGCCACGGTGTTGACGGCGACGCCGGCCTGCTCCGCGAGCGCCCGCACGGTGGGCAGTCGGGCGCCGATCGACAGCTCGCCGTCCGCTGCCCGGCGCGCGATCTCCCCGCGGAGCTGCTCGTAGGGCGGGGTCGTGGAGCCCGGGTCGATGCGGTAGCCGGGCGCGGGATCCATGCGCCGAGGCTAGCGATCCGCGGGGCGGCGGGCGCGACATGCACGTGCTCCGCACCCCGGGACGGCGCGGGCAGGGGAGGATGGACGAGCGGCACCCCCGCGCCGCCGACAGGAGGATCCCGCATGTCCGAGCTCGAGCTGATCACCATGTGGTCGCGCGCCCGCAAGCAGATGATCACGAGCCAGCTCGCCCCGGTCTTCCTGCTCACGTCCACGGTGGTCCTGCTCCGCACGGGTCTCGCCGACGCCGACCTCGGCACGCGCCTCGCCGCCGCCCTGATCCTGCTCGCGACGGGCGTGCTCGGATCCGCCGTGCAGTTCTCCATCAACTCGCAGGCCATCGCCATCGCCCGCGACCTCCGCGACCGCGGCGCCACCTCGCACGCGGCCCGCGCGGTCATCGGCGCCGAGGGCCTCACGAACGTGATCCGCTACGCGGTCCCCGCCCTCTTCGTCGTCATCTTCGTGGTGATCCTGGTAGCGCTGTTCGCCTGATCCCTCACGCCGAGACGGCGCGCGGGATGCTCGTCCGGAGGGCCACGAGCGTCGGCCCCAGCGTCGCCAGCAGCAGGCCCAGGAGGCCCGCACCGAGGAGCGCCAGCATCGGGACGGCGCCCACGGAGAGCTGCGTGTCCGGTGCCGTCCGCCGCAGCGCGTCCCAGACGACAACGGAGGCGACCGTCACGATCACGAGGCCGAGCAGGAACGCGGTCCCCGCGTAGACGACGGCCTCCAGCGCCGCGGCCCGGCGCACGAGCCGCGGGGTCGCGCCCGCGGCCTGCACCAGGGCGAACTCGCGGTCCCGGGCACGTCCCGTCATGAAGACGCTGACGGCGGAGGCGATCAGCGTGAGCACGAGCGGCGCCCCGAAGAGGAGGAGGTCGGCCTCCCGATCTGGGGCGGCGGCCGGCGTCCCGGAGAGGGAGGCCTGCGCGCTCGCGAACATGTCCGTGACGCTCGTGGCCGAGCCCACGAGCACGATGCCCAGGGTGAGCGGCACCACGGCCGACGTCGACTGGGTGATGCGGTGCGCGCACGCGTGGCGGGCCAGGTACCAGGCCGGCCGTCCGCGCGCGGGGATCAGGGCGGTCCAGGCGCGCAGCACGGGCCGCACCGCCAGGGGGGCGATGGCGGCCAGGGCGACCATCATCGCGAGCCCCACGAAGAGGCCGTTCTGGCCGATGCCCGTGAGCGGGAGGTCCTGCATGCCGACTCCCAGGGCGACGGCCGCGGCGCCCCCCGACGCGGCCATGATCCAGCGCACCACGGTCATGCGGATCCGCGGGTCCTCGGGCGTGCGCAGGGCGGCGATCGGCGGGACCCGGGAGGCCTGACGGGCCGCGCGGCGGCCGCCGAGGAGCATCAGGGCGGTGATGAGGACGATGACGGACGCGGCGCTCAGGGGATCCTGGCTCGCGCGCGCGCCCTGCAGCGTCGGCACCCGGGACGTCAGCCAGCCGAACACGGGTTGCGTGAGGGCGGCGCCGATCGCGATGCCCGCCACCGCGGCGGCGACCGCCAGCACGGCGAGGAGCCCGAGGATCGTGCGGCGGACGCGACGCGGGGTCATGCCGGCCAGCTGCCACCTGGCGTGGTCCTGCCGCTGCGCCGCGACGGACAGCTCGGCCGCGCCGCCGACGACGATGACCATGGTGATGCCGCTGAGGAGCACGGGCGTGGCCGTGAAGCCGATCACGCCCTCGAGGTCCGCGTCGGAGATGCGCCCGGCGCCGGCGAGGCGCAGCGCGCTCGACACGATGCCGGCCATGATCGCGAGGATCGCGGCGGCCGCGCCGGCGATGACGGCGGAGCCGATCCAGAGGCGCAGGTCGTGACGCAGCTCGGCGACGACGAGGCGGATCACCGGGGATCCCGCACATGCACCGGCCGGGCCGCGGCGATCGCCGCGGAGACCTCGTCCGCCGTCGGCCGGACGAGCTCGGCGTGGATCGTCCCGTCCCGCAGGACGAGCACGCGGTCCGCGACCGCCGCCGCCTCCGCGCTGTGGGTGACGAGCACCACGGAGCGCGTGCCTGCCGCCATGTCGCGGAGCAGCGCCAGCACGTCCGCGCCCGTCCGGGAGTCCAGGGCCCCCGTCGGCTCGTCGGCGAAGAGCAGCTGGGGCCGGGTCGCCAGGGCGCGGGCCACGGCCACGCGCTGCTGCTGCCCGCCCGACAGCTCGCCGGGCAGGTTCCCGCCGCGGTCGTGGAGTCCCACGGACGACAGCGCCGCGTCGATCGAGGCGGGATCGACCTTGCGCCCCGCGAGGCGGAGGGGGAGGGCGATGTTCTCCCGCGCGGTCAGCGACGGGACGAGGTTGTACGCCTGGAACACGAACCCGACCTGCTGCTGACGCATGCGCGCGAGGTCCTCCGCCCGGGTCGTGCGGGGGTCGCGGCCGAAGAGGGAGACGGATCCGCCCGTCACCTGCTCCAGACCCGAGAGGCAGTACAGCAGCGTGGACTTCCCCGAACCCGACGGGCCCACGATCGCGACCATCTCCCCGGGGCGGATGCTCAGGGATATGCCGTCGAGCACCCGGACCTCGTCCATCTTCCGCGTCGCCGGGAACGCCTTCGTCACCTCGACCGCGCGCACGTGCACCTCATCGCTCATGGCCTCAGCCTGGCGGCTCGCGGGGCGCGGCGCAGTGGGGGAATCCCTACGGATCGGGGTCGCCGCTACTCCAGCGTCCGGTTCACCAGCCGCGAGAGCACGATCGCGCTGCGCGTGTGGTCGACGTTCGGCGCGAGGCGCACCTTCTCGAGCGCGTCCTCGAGGCTCGGGATGTCGCGGGAGCGGATGCGGACGATCGCGTCGGCGTCGCCCGTGACGGTGCCGGCGTCGACGACCTCGGGGACGCCCTGCAGGATCCGGCGCAGCTCGTCGGGCGCGACCGTCCCGCGGCAGAACAGCTCCACGTAGGCCTCGGTGCTGAGGCCGTCGACCGCGGGATCCACCTGGATCGTGAAGCCGCGGATCACGCCGTCGGCCACCAGCCGGTCGACCCGCCGCTTCACCGCGCTGGCCGAGAGCCCGACCGTGCCGCCGATGTCGCCGTAGCCGGCGCGGCCGTTCTGGCGGAGGAGGTCGATGATCCGGTGGTCGAGGTTGTCCATGCCCCGACCCTACGGCGGGATCGTGCGCGAGAAGGGGTCCTCACGCGCGGGATCCGCGCTGTGACCCGTCGAACCGGCGTGATGCGCGTGCCAGGCTGACATCACAGGCGTCCCTTCGGGGCTCGGGGACATCGTCCGCCTCCACGACCGCGCCACCCGGCGCGCCGCACGAAGCAGGAGCACCATGCCCTCCACCCTCCCCCTGCCCACCGAGACCGCAGCCGGCCGCACGCCCGTCGCGAAGCGCGTGCTCATGTGCCGGCCCGACCACTTCGACGTGGTCTACAAGATCAACCCGTGGATGGATCCCGCCGTCCCGACCGACACGTCGCTCGCGGTCCGCCAGTGGCAGACGCTCCACGACACCTACGTGGGCCTCGGCTTCCAGGTCGACCTCATCGACGGGATCGCCGGCCTGCCCGACATGGTCTACGCGGCCAACGGCGGCTTCACGCTCGACGGCATCGCGTACGGCGCCGCCTTCCAGCACCCCGAGCGCCAGCCCGAGGGCCCGGCCTACATGGACTGGTTCCGCGAGGCCGGCTTCGACGTGCGCGTGCCCGAGGAGGTCAACGAGGGCGAGGGCGACATCCTGCTCGTCGGCGACACGATCTTCGCCGGCACCGGCTTCCGCAGCGACAGCACGAGCCACGCCGAGGTGGCCCGGATCTTCGACCGCGAGGTCGTGACCCTCCGCCTCGTGAACCCGTCGTTCTACCACCTGGACACCGCCATCGCGGTGCTCGACGACACCAACATCGCCTACCTGCCGGGCGCGTTCGACGCCGCGAGCCTCGACCAGATCGAGCGCCGCTTCCCCGACGCGATCGAGGTCAGCGAGCAGGACGCCTCGATCCTCGGCCTCAACTCCTACAGCGACGGCCTCCACGTCGTCATCGCCGAGCGGGCCGTGGGCTTCGAGGCGTCGCTGCGCGAGCGCGGGTACGAGCCCATCGGCGTCGACCTGTCCGAGCTGCTGCTCGGCGGCGGCGGCGTGAAGTGCTGCACGCTCGAGCTCCGGAAGTAGGCGCGACATGACCGACACCATCGACCGCCCCGCCGCATCCGACGCCGGCGCCCGCGCCATCCACGCGGAGGAGGCGCACGCCGCGCACAACTACCACCCGCTGCCCGTCGTGGTCGCGTCCGGCCAGGGCGCCTGGGTCACCGACCTCGACGGCCGGCGCCTGCTCGACTGCCTCGCCGCGTACTCCGCCGTGAACTTCGGGCACTCGCACCCGGACCTCGTGCGGGTCGCGACCGAGCAGCTCGGCCGGATCACCCTCACGAGCCGCGCGTTCCACAACGACAAGCTGGGCCCGTTCGTCACGGCGCTCGCCGAGCTCGCCGGCAAGGACATGGTCCTGCCGATGAACACGGGCGCGGAGGCCGTGGAGTCGGGGATCAAGGTCGCGCGCGCCTGGGGCTACCGCGTGAAGGGCGTGGGCGCGGGCCGCGCCAAGATCATCGTGATGGCCGGCAACTTCCACGGCCGCACCACCACCATCGTGAGCTTCAGCGACGACGAGGAGGCGCGCGCCGACTTCGGGCCGTTCACGCCCGGCTTCGTGACCGTGCCCTACGGCGACGCCGCGGCGCTCGAGGCCGCGATCGACGACGACACGGTCGCCGTGCTGGTCGAGCCGATCCAGGGCGAGGCCGGCATCGTCGTGCCGCCCGAGGGGTACCTCGCCGACGTGCGGCGGATCTGCACGCGCGAGCGGGTGCTGATGATCGCGGACGAGATCCAGTCGGGCCTCGGCCGCACCGGCGCGACCTTCGAGTGCGACAACGCCGGCGTCGTGCCCGACCTCTACCTCCTGGGCAAGGCGCTCGGCGGTGGCATCGTGCCCGTCTCCGCGGTCGTCGGCGACGCCGACGTGCTGGGCGTCATCCAGCCGGGGCAGCACGGATCCACGTTCGGCGGCAACCCGCTGGCCGCGGCCGTGGGCCACGCGGTCGTCGACATGCTCGCGACGGGCGAGCCGCAGGAGCGCGCGCGCCGCCTCGGCGCCGTGCTGCACGCGCGGCTGGCGGACCTCGTGGGCCACGGCGTGCTCGAGGTGCGCGGCCGCGGGCTGTGGGCGGGCATCGACATCGACCCCGCGCTCGCCACGGGCCGCGCGGTCTGCGAGCGGCTGGCCGAGCGCGGCGTGCTCGCGAAGGACACGCACGGCTCGACGATCCGGCTCGCGCCGCCCATCGTCGTGGAGGAGGAGGACCTCGTCTGGGCCGTGGGCCAGCTCGCCGAGGTGCTGACGGAGCTCGGGGCGCGCTGACCTGCACGTGCGTCGCGCCCGGCTGCGTGCGGCAGCCGGGCGTGACATGCGCCCCGTCGGGCGGTGGGGAGAGCGGGCGCGGGGAGGGCGGGGCCGCCGCTACGGTGCAGCCGCCGGTGCGCTCGCACCGCATCCCCTCCACCCCGAAGGCAGCTCACCATGCCCACCGCTCCCTCCTCCCCGTCCGTCCGCGCCCCGCGCCGTCGCCTGCGGATCGCTGCCTGCGCGCTGGCCCTCGCGGGCGTCGTCAGCGTCCTGCCCCTCGCCGCCCAGTCGGCGAGCGCGTCCCCGGAAGCGGGCCCGCACACGGCGCCGTGGAACGGCGTCGACGTCTACATCACGGGAGGCCAGCTCTACGGCATGCACGTCCGGACCTTCTCCCACGGGCACGTGTTCTGCGTCCCGCTGTCCCGCGGATGGAACGCCGTCCCCATCGAGGCGCCCGCCGGCGGCAGGTACGGCGCGGAGCTCACGCCCTCGAGGTCCTGCGACGACATCGGCGGACTGAACACCTACTCGGTCAAGGTCCGGCCGGGCGAGCACTGGCACGTCGCGAACGACTCCCCGCGCTGCGTCACCTACCGCGGGGGCCTCGCCGGGCAGTGCACCCCCTTCGGGCACTTCTAGGAGTCGAGGTCGGCCGCCCTCTCAGGCGGGCGGCCTCTCAGGCGGGCGGCCGAGCGGCCGGCGGGTGCGTCGCGATGGCGACGCCCGCCGCGCCGCACACCACGACGATCGCGCCGAGCTGCACCGGCGTCAGCGTCTCGCGCAGCACGATCACGCCGAGGATCGCCGCGACCACGGGGCTGAGGCTCGTCAGCACGGCGAACAGGCGCGGGGTGATGCGGCGGAGGATCACGGTGTCGAGCGAGTAGGGCACGGCGGACGCGAGCAGGCCGATCGCCGCGAGCAGGCCCAGGATCCGCCCGTCGACGGCCGCGACGTCGAGTGTGAGGATCGCCCAGGGCACCAGCACGACGAGGCTCACGACGCTGGCGACCGCGATTCCCTGGAAGCCCGGCAGCCGCTCGGCGACGCGGCGGGTGAAGACGATGTATCCGGCCCAGGTCACGGCGGCGGTCGCGCCGCAGATCAGCCCGAAGACGTCGATCCGCCCCTCGAGGCCCGTGAGCACGACCACGCCCGCGGCCGCCACGAGCGCGCAGGCGGCGTCGAGGAGGCGGCGCGAGGCGAGCAGCGCGATGGACAGCGGGCCGAGGAACTCGATGGTCGCGGCGATGCCGAGGCCCAGACGGTCGACGGCGGCGTAGTAGGAGAGGTTCATCAGCGACAGCGCGAGGCCCAGCATCACGGCGGGCGCGAGCTGCGCGCGCGTCATGCGGTGGATCCGCGGCCGCGCCACCGGCAGCACGAGCGCCGCCATCATCACCTGGCGCGCGGCGACGACGAGCACGGGGCCGACCGCGGGGATCACGAGCCCGGCGAGCGACGACCCGAGGCTGACGCTCACGATCGTGCCGACCTGGAGCGCGGCGCCCGCGGCCGTGCTGCGCGGGCGGGAGCCGGGTCCGCCGGGAGCGGCCGCGTCCGTCGCGTCCGCGACCGCCGCCTCGACGCCGGCCGGGGTGGTGCCGGGCGCGGATCCGGGGTGCGAGCCCGCGGGATCGACGGGGTCCCCGGGGCTGGTCACCCCGCGAGCGTACCGACGCGGGGCGCGGGCGACCGGGCGGGAGGAGGCGGCGTCGCGCGGCGGATCAGCGGACGAGGTCGCCGAAGGGCTCGGGCGGCGGCGGCAGCTCGCCCGCCGCGAGGAGCACCGCCTCCTCCAGCTCGTCGGCGACGTCCTCCCAGCGGTCGTCGCACGCGTCGCAGCCGCACGCGGGGAACGCCGCGGACGTCCGGCGGCCCGTGCGCAGCATCACCCCGGGGAACGACGTCCACTCGAGGGCGAAGGCCGGGCCGCTCCCGTCGCGCGGCGCGAGCCGGACGGTGCGCACGGCGTCGGGATGCGGGTCGGTGAGCGTCGGATCCGCGCCCGCGATGGCCGTCACGTCGTGCGTCGCCACGAGGTGCGCCACGAGCGCGTCGGCGACCGCGTGCAGCGGGGCGAACCGCTCGAGGTGCGAGGTGCGCGAGCACGCGTCCTCGGGCGGCCCGTCCGCGAGGTCCCACCGGGAGCCGGAGGGGCTGCCGGCGTCGTCGAGCGCGGGTGGCGCGTCGATGCGCGGGCGGACGTAGGCGGGCATCTCCGGAGGCTAGCGACCGGCCGCCCGGGGGCGCATTCCCCCGAACGGCCGCTCGCGGCGGACGTCGCTCAGTCGACGGATCCGCCTAGCGCGGCAGCGCGTTCCCGTCGGCGTCGAGGTGGTCGCGCCAGCTGCGCTTCGGCTCCCAGCCGAGGAGGCGCCGGGCCTTCGCGGTCGAGATGCCCGAGGAGTCCACGCGCTCGATCGCCCGCAGCTCGATGGCGTCGCCGTAGTGCCGCTTCAGCTCCGCGGCGAAGTCGTGCCCGCCCGCGTTGTCGGCGGCCGCGATGTAGAAGACCTCGTGGCCCGGCAGGTCGGAGGCGACCGACAGCACGATCGCGTCGGCCAGGTCGTCCGCGTCGATGTAGCTCCAGAGGTTCGCCGTGAGCACGGAGGCGTCGCGCACCTGCTTGCCGAGGTTCGACGCGTAGTTGTCCTCGTTGTGCACGGTGCTCGGGCGGAGCGAGATCACGCGGATGTCGGACCGGCGCACGGCCGCGTCCATCAGCTGCTCGCCGAAGGCCTTGGAGAGCGCGTATGGATCCTGCGGGTGGAGCGGGTGCTCCTCGTCGACGGGCGCGTAGTCCGGCAGGAACGGCCGCTCGGGGAAGAAGTTGCCGACGATGCTCTCGCTCGAGATGTTGACGAAGCGCGGCACCCCGAAGCGCACGGCCGCCTCGATCAGGTGGAACGTCGACATGAGGTTCGTCTGCAGCACGACGTGCGCGGGGTTGCCGGTGGGCTGCGGGATCGCGGCGACGTGGACGACGGCGTCCATGCCGGCGACGACCGCGAACGCGGCGCCCTGGTCGGTGAGGTCTGCCATCACGTAGCGGCCCGGCACGACGACGCCCGCGTCGAAGACGGGGCGGACGAGGTCGACGCCCGTGACGTCGTGCCCGGCGGCGACGAGCGCCTCGACGGCGGCGCGGCCGACCTTGCCGCGGGATCCGGTGACGAGGACCTTCATGACGCGTCCCCGTCCTGCGCGGCGTCCGCGGGCGCCTTCATCACGACGGGGACGAACGGGTCGTCCTCCAGCCGCTCGGCGAACCACGCCTCGTCGACGTAGCCCTCCGACCACAGCTTCAGCGGCGTCGCGACGGTGGGCGTGAACAGCTCCCACCGGGTCCAGAGGCGCGTCTCCTCCGTCATCATCCGGCCGACCTCGCGGGTCCAGCGGACGACGACGTGGTCGGCGGGCAGCAGGCGCTCGAACGCGGCCTGCGCCTCGGCCAGCCGGGCGGACCGGGTGCCGTCGCCCGAGACCTGCTCGGCGCTCAGGGCGAGGACCAGGGTCCAGGTGGTGCTCTGCAGCTCGGCGTCGCGCGGCGCGGCGACGGCGGCGTCGGCTCCTGCTCCGGGCGATGCGGGGGTGGTGTCGTGGCTCATGCGGCGTCGCGCTCCTCGTGTCGATCGAGTCTGTCACGCGGGCTCGCGCGCGGCCGGGCTCGGCCGGCCCGTCCTGCCCTCGTCAAGCGGATTTCCTCAAGCACGGAAACGGAAGTGGATGGTGGTGTTCCTGAACATTTCGGTTACCGTCGAAAGGACCGCGCTCCACCGACGTCGACGAGGCCCGCCATCTCCCGCACCGACCGCACCTGCCGCCGCGCCTCCGAGCGCCCGCGGAACGGCGCCGCACCGCGCCTCCGGCTCGCCGCCGCGATCGCCGCGTCCGGCCTCCTGCTCGGCCTCGGCGTCCCGTCCGCGCAGGCCGCGGAGGAGTACCCGACCTGGTCCGAGGTGCAGGCCGCGCGCTCCAGCGAGCAGGCCACCGCCGACCAGGTCACCCGCATCACCTCCCTGATCTCCGGCCTCTCCGCCGAGGTCGAGGCCGCCACCGCGCTCGCCCTCCAGCGCTCCGACGAGCACGCCGCCGCGGTGGACGCGCTCGACCAGGCCACGGGCGAGCTCGAGGCCCTCCAGACCAAGGCCGAGAAGGCGCAGGCCGAGGCCGACGAGGCGAAGCGCCAGGTCGGCCAGCTCGTCGCCCAGCTCGCCCGCAGCGGCGGCGGCGGCGACGTCTCCCTCCGCCTCTTCACGAGCGGCGGCGAGGACGCCGACGCTCTCCTCGCCCGCATGGGGACCGCCACCAAGCTCGCCGACCGGCAGGACACGGCGTTCACGACCGCCGTCACCTCGGCCCGCACGGCCGAGTCGCTCGGCAAGCAGGCATCCGTCGCGAAGGAGGCGCTCGCCGTCCTCGCCGCCGACGCCGAGGCCAAGCTGCAGGAGGCGTCCGCGGCGCAGGCCCGCGCGGATCAGGCGCTCGCCGAGCAGGAGGCCCGCAGCTCCGAGCTCCAGGCGCAGCTCACCACCCTCCGCGACTCCCGCATCTCCGTCGAGGAGGGCTTCGCGATCGGCGAGCGGAAGCGCCAGGAGGAGGCGGCCGCCGAGGCCCGCCGCCAGGCCGACGCCCGCGCCGCGGCCGCCGCCGCAGCGGCCGCCGCGAACGCCGCCGCGCGTCCGCCGGCCAACGCGCCCCGCCCGCCGTCCTCGGGGGGCCAGCCCTCCGCGTCCGGCTGGACCATGCCGATCCGCAGCTACGGCTCGTACCAGTCCTACGGCATGCGCCTGCACCCCATCGCCAAGGTCTGGCGCCTGCATGCGGGCGACGACTTCGGCGCCGGCTGCGGCACGCCCATCTACGCGACCGCGTCCGGCACCGTGCAGTTCGCCGGGGCGTCGAGCGGCTTCGGCAACGCGATCACCCTGAACCACGGCGGCGGCGTGACGAGCGTCTACGGGCACCTCTACTCCTACGGCGTGATGGTCCGCACGGGCCAGACGGTGCAGGCGGGCCAGCAGATCGGCGCCGTCGGCAACGCCGGGTACAGCACGGGCTGCCACCTCCACTTCGAGATCCGGCAGGGCGGCGTCGCCACCTCGCCCATGCCCTTCCTGCGCAACCGCGGCGTCTGACCCGCCGGGTACGCTGGGAGCGTCGATGACCGGGGGGTGCGGCGCATGACGGGACACATCAGGCGGCTGGCGCAGGTCGTGGCCCGGCCCGCCATCTTCGTGCAGTACCTGGCCCTCCGCGCGGGCCTCTCCAGCGAGGTCTTCCCGCGGGACGAGGGATCCGGCGTCGTGCCGGGCGACTCGCCCCAGCGCGTGCTCGTCATCGGGGAGGCCACGGCCGTCGGCTTCGGCGTGCTGTCGCACGAGCTCGGCATGGCCGGGCACTTCTCCCGCCAGCTGGCCCGGCGCACGGGTCGCGGCGTCGAGTGGGCCACCCGCCCCTTCGCCGACCTGACGATCCACACGGCTGCCGGCACGGTCCGCGATCGCGAGCTCCTCGAGGGCGTCGACGTCGTGCTGCTCCTGGTGGGGGTGGGCGACAGCATCCGCCTCACGCCGCAGCGCACCTGGCGCCGCCTCATGTGCGCGGCCATCGACGACCTGAGCCGCGGCCTGCCCGCGGGGGCTCGCGTGCTCGTGGCCGAGGTGCCGCCGCTGCGCGAGAGCACGGGCGTGCCCGTGGCCTGGCGCCCGGTCGCCGCCCGGCACGCGCGCCTGCTCAACCGCGTCACCGCGGAGATCATCGCCTCCCGGCACGAGGCGCTCGCCGTGCCGTTCCCTCCCGAGAGCGTCATCGACATCGGCGACCCGGACGCCGCGCAGGCGTCCCGCGTGTACGCCTCGTGGTCGCGCGCCTTCGTGCAGCGGCTGCTCGGACCCGCGGACGCCGCCGAGGCGTGACCTGCGCTTGGACGTTCCCTGTGCATTCCCCGGGTGAGGGATGCCGGGTGCGGGCCCGGCGTAGCGTCGGAGGCGTGCCCGCGCCGGTGTCCACATCGACGCCCGGGCTCTCGGATCGCACGAGGATCCGACCCCACGCACCGAATCCGAACGAGGAGAAGCAATGCCCCGAGTAATCGAGACCGTCGACGTCAACGTCCCCGTCAGCACCGCCTACAACCAGTGGACCCAGTTCGAGTCGTTCCCGAACTTCCTCAGCTACGTGGAGTCGATCACGCAGGTCACCGACACGCTCACCGAGTGGAAGGTCAAGATCGGCGGCATCGAGCGCACGTTCGAGGCCAACATCACCGAGCAGCACCCCGACGAGCGCGTCGCCTGGAACTCCACGGGCGGCGACGAGGACCACGCCGGCGTCGTCACGTTCCACAAGCTCAGCGACACCGAGACCCGCGTCACCGTCCAGCTGGACTGGGAGGCCAAGGGCCTCGTCGAGAAGGTCGGCGCCGTGATCGGCGTCGACGACCACGTCATCAAGGCCGACCTCAAGAACTTCAAGGAGTTCATCGAGAAGCGCGGCACCGAGGACGGCGCCTGGCGCGGGGACGTGAAGGCCTGATCATGGACACGTCCGAGATCCGCTGGAACCAGGAGGCGCGCGACAAGATCCTCACGGACAGCGACCGCGTGCTCCAGGAGGCCGTGCAGGACGCGGCCAAGGAGCTCGAGGGCCAGGACTGGGAGACCGTGTACCAGCGCCTGTTCGAGCAGCTGAAGGACCGGTTCATCGACTTCGAGCCCGGGCCGGACCTCCGCAAGTACGCCGAGGCCGTCTCCCGCGGGGAGATCCAGGGCTGACGCGAGCGTCATCCGCACGACCAGCACGACCGGGAGGGCCCGGCATCCGCGAGGGTGCCGGGCCCTCCTCGCGTCCGTTTCCCCACCTGCTGGATACTCTGGATCCGCGCCGCGGGCGCGACGAGCAGGGGAGACGCGATGAGCGACGCGCACGACGACGGGCGGCCGGACGCAGGGCAGGGGCGGCCGCGGGAGCAGGGCGGGGCGGCGGATCCGCAGGACGGGACGGCGTACGGGCCAGCGTCCCCCGCGACCGACGACGGGCATCCGGATCCCGCGTACCCGGCCGGATCCTTCCCCGGCGCCGCATACCCCGGCGGCCCCTACCCCGCCGGTCCCTACCCGGCCATGCACCCGGGCGCGGTCCCGCCGCCGGGCTACGGCATGGTCCTCGTCCCGCACGCGATGCGCCCCCTCCCGGAGCACATCGACCCGGGCTGGCGGCTCGCCGGCGTGGGGCGGCGCGCGGCCGGGCGGATCCTCGACCAGGTGGTCTTCGGGATCGTCGGCGGGGTCTCCGCGGGCGCCTTCATCGTCCCGCTGCAGGGCATCGCCCGGCAGCGCATCCACGACCAGCAGCTGTTCGGCCAGGCGGCCGAGGACGTCATGGACACCTACTTCGGCGGTGCCGTGCTGGGCCTCCTCATCAGCCTCGTCGCGTACCTCCTCATCGCCACCTGGTGGCTCGGCTGGAAGGGCTCGACGCCGGGCAAGGCCATGGTCGGGATCCGCGTCCAGCGCTTCTCGGAGCCCGGCATGCTCGGCTTCGGCCGGGCGCTCCTGCGCGGCGTGGTGCAGAACGCGTTCGCCCTCGGCTGGCTGTTCACCATCTGGCTGCCGTACGCGTCCGTCGGCTGGGACCCGCGGCACCTGCTCCGCGGCTGGCACGACCTGGCCGCCGACGACGTCGTGCTCGCGCGCCGCACCGAGGCTCCCGCGTCGTACTGAGCGGATCGGGGCGCGCCCGGCGGGCGAGCAGCCTGACGAGCGCCTGGGAGAAGCGCGCCCCGAGGAATGGCCCTCCGGTCGGCCGGGTTCGTGCCAGGGCGGTCCGCCCGGACCGCTGGTCCCCGACGCCCGCCCGACGTGATCCGTCGCGGCGCCCGCCGGGCCACCCGCGAGACGAAGGATCCACCACGTGAAGCTCTTCTCCCCCGTCACCCTGGGCGCCCTCGAGCTCCCCAACCGCGTCGTCATGGCGCCCCTGACCCGCATGCGCGCCGACGAGGCCGGCGTCCCCGGCGACCTGATCGTCGAGCACTACCGCCAGCGCGCGTCCACCGGCCTCATCGTCACCGAGGGCGTGTTCACCAGCGAGCGCAGCAAGGCGTACCCGGGACAGCCCGGCATCGTGACGGACGAGCAGATCGCGGGCTGGACCCGGGTCACCGAGGCGGTGCACGCCGCGGGCGGCCGCATGGTGATGCAGCTCATGCACGGCGGCCGCGTCTCGCACGAGGACATCACGGGCGGCCTGCCGCTGCTCGCGCCGAGCGCCATCGCGATCCAGGGCGAGGTGCACGTGCCCACCGGCAAGAAGCCGTACCCCGTGCCGAGCGAGCCGGAGACCGACGAGGTCCCGCTCATCGTCGACGAGCTCACGGTCGCGGCGCGCAACGCCATCGACGCCGGCTTCGACGGCGTCGAGATCCACTCGGCCAACGGCTACCTGCTGCACGAGTTCCTGTCGCCCGTCTCGAACGTGCGCACCGACGCGTACGGCGGATCGCCCGCAGCCCGCGCGAAGCTCGGCATCGACGTGGCCCACGCGGTCTCCCGCGAGATCGGCGCCGACCGCGTCGGCATCCGCGTCTCGCCCTCGCACAACATCCAGGACGTGCTCGAGGAGGACCCCGACGAGACGCGCGCCACCTATGAGGCGCTGCTGTCGGGCATCGCGCCGCTCGGCATGGCGTACGTGAGCATCCTGCACGCGGAGCCCGCGGGCGAGCTCGTGCAGGGCCTCCGGAAGACCTTCGGCGGACCGCTCATGATCAACAGCGGCTTCGGCGTGCAGACCGAGTACGACGAGGCGATCCAGCTCGTCGAGGAGGGCACAGCCGACGTCGTGGCCGTGGGCCGCATGGTCATCGCGAACCCCGACCTCGTCGAGCGCTGGGAGTCCGGCGCGCCCACGAACGAGCCGAACCCGGCGACGTTCTACGGCCCCGGCGCCGAGGGCTACACCGACTACCCGGCGCTCGCCAGCTGATCCGCGACGCCTGACCGGCTCCGGCCGGCACCGCCCGAGGCCGGGCTCACCCCGACGGGGCGAGCCCGGCCTCGTGCACGAGCACGGCGACCTGCACGCGGCCGTCGACCCCGAGCTTGTCGAGCACGTGCCCCACGTGCGTCTTGACGGTGGCGACGCCGAGGAACATCTCGGCCGCGATGCGCGCGTTCGACCACCCGCGTGCGACGGCCAGGGCCACCTCCTGCTCGCGTTCCGTCAGGGTCGCGAAGCGCGCCCGTTCCGCGGTGCGGTCGGCGCGGTCGCGCTGGGCGGCCACGCCGATCACGGTGTCGAGGACCGAGGGCGAGAGGATCGACCGGCCCGCGGCGACCTGCCGCACGGCCTGGACGAGCTCCACCGGAGGCGTGTCCTTCAGCAGGAATCCGCGGGCGCCCGCGCGAAGCGCCCCGAGCACGAGCTCGTCGGCGTCGAAGGTCGTGAGCACGATCACGGGCAGTTCCGGGCGGCGGGCGACCTCGCGGGCCGTGGCGGTGATCCCGTCGCAGACCGGCATGCGGATGTCCATGAGCACGACGTCGGGCGCGGTCCGCGCGATGACGGCGCCGGCCGCGAGCCCGTCGGCGGCCTCGCCGACCACCTCGAGCCCGTGCCCGCCGCCCAGCAGCATCGCGAGGCCCGCGCGGACGAGGGCGTCGTCGTCGACGATGACGACGCGGATCGGCGGGCCGCCCGCGGGGACGACGCCCGCGAGCGCCGCGGCGTCCGGCCGGGGCCAGTCGGCGGTCACGCCGTCCACGGGAGCACCGCCTCGACCACGTGCTGGCCGTCGCGCCGGGCGACGTCGAGCGTGCCGCCCAGCGCGAGGGCCCGCTCGGCGATCCCGGCCAGGCCGTGGCCCGGCGCGGTCGCCGGCGTCGCCGCCGTCGGATCGGGGGCGGGCGTCGCGGGCACGGGGTTCTGCACGACGATGCGCAGGGATCCGCCGGCCCGGCCGACCAGCGACACCTCGACCGGCGCGCCCGGCGCGTGCCGGCGGGCGTTCGTCAGGCACTCCTGGACGACCCGGTAGGCGTGTCGCGAGGTCGTCGCGGACAGTCGCGGCAGGTCGTCGCGGGTGTCGGGGTGGACGTGCGCGTGCACCTCCACGCCGAGGGCGCGGGCCTCGTCGAGGAGCTCGGGCAGGTCGGCCAGCGTCGGCTGCGGGGGTGCGACGGCGGGCGATCCCGACGGATCCCGCAGCACGCCCAGCACCTCGCGCAGCTCGGTGAGCGCGGTGCGGGCGTTGTCGCGCACCACGCCCGCGGTCGCGCGCACCTCGGACGCGTCCAGGTCGTCGCGGTACTCGAGCGCCCCGGCGTGCAGGGCGACGAGCGAGAGCCGGTGCGCGAGCACGTCGTGCATCTCCCGGGCGATCCGCGTGCGCTCGTGGTCGGCCGCCTGCTCGGAGCGGAGGGCCTGCTCCTCCTCCGTGAGCCGGGCGCGCTCCCGGAGCGACGCGAGCAGCTCGCGACGGCCGCCCACGTAGAGGCCCACGACGACGGGGAGGGCGACCACCAGGAGGATCACGCCGGCTATCAGCGGCCACTCCTCCGGGCGGATCGGGGCGGGTGTGGACCCGGTGCCCTCCCAGGCCAGGGTGACGACGAGCAGCGTGCCCGCGACCGCGGCGATCCCGCGTGGCCGGCGGCGGGCGGACACGGAGGCGACCGCGATCAGCGCGGCGACCACCCCGAAGGACGAGATGCCGCCGAGGGCCGCGATCGTCACCGCGACGCCGACCGGAGCCTGACGCCTGATCGGCAGGAGCCCCATCGCGACGAGGCCGGCGACGAGGTCGAGGAAGAGCACGAACGTGGGACGGGCCCCGGTGGCACCGGTCTCCTCGGCCGCGGCGATCGCGATGCCGAAGGCGAGCACCCCACCGGTGAACGCCACGGCCAGCAGCGCGGTCTCGCGGCCGACGGTGCGCAGGCGGAGGCGGGCCTTGCCCGGGATCGGGAGCGTTGCGGGGGAGGACATGCTCCGACCCTACGGAGCGGGGTGACGGGGCCGGATCGACCGGAAGGGGGAGATGGCGCGGACCCGGAGGAGGGTGACGCCGGGGTCAGCGGGGCGCGCGGGCGGCGCGGCGCTCGGCGCGGGAGGCGCGCCAGCGACGCCAGGCGTCCCAGAAGCGGTGCAGCTGGCGCTTGAGGAACACGTTCACGCGGTGCGCGGCGGGGAACTCGGTGCCGAGCACGGCGATCCCGAGGAAGACGATGAGCCAGCCGGGGCCCGGCAGCGGGATGAGCACGATGCCGACGAGGACGATGGCGACGCCGAGGAGACCCACGAGGATCCGGTAGAGCCAGCGCGCCTTCGGGTGCAGCTCGATCCAGGCCCGGCAGCGACGCAGGAACCGCCGCAGCGGGTGCGAGTGGCTGGAGCCCGCCTCGAACTCGCGGGTCAGGGTGTCGGACATGGGTTCACGCTACGGGCGGCGAGCGGGATCCGTCTTCCTCATCCGGGGAATCCGCAGGATGCCCGGACGGATGCCCAGGTGGGAGGGGGCCGGCGTCAGCGGGCGGGCGGCGCCGTGATCCGCCGGGCCGCCTCCACGACGGCCGCGCGGTCGGCGGCGCGCGCCTTCGGACCCTCCGCGTGCATGGCCGGGTACGGCGACTGCACCCACGCCTGCGCGAGCGCGAACAGCATCGTGAGGAGGCGCTGCGGATCCCACGACGGGTCGATGTGGCCCTCCTCCTGCCCGCGGCGGATCGCCTGCACCTTCGCCGACGGCGATGTCGCGCTGTGCGGCACGTCGAGCGCCACGCCGTCGAGCCGCGCCCACGCGAGCATGCGGCGGTGCTCGGGGTGCTCGTAGGCGTGGTCGAAGAGCTGGCCGACGAAGCCGGGGAGGTCGGCGGGATCCAGCGTCACGGCGGAGAAGAACTCGACGCCGTTGAGCTTCAGCACCGCGTGGAAGAGCGACTCCTTGTCGGTGAAGTGCGCGTAGAGCCGCTCCTTGCTCGCCCGTCCCGAGCGGGCGATGCGGTCGACGCGCGCGCCCGCCAGTCCGTGGGCGGCGAACTCCTCGCGCGCGGCCAGGAGGATGCGGTGCCGGACGTCGTCCGGCTTCTCGTCGGTGGTGCGGGCGGACCCCGTCGTCTCTGCCATGTGAACAGCGTATGTCAAACGAACCGGTTCGTTTGACTCTCGCCACGGGGCGGCCCTAGATTGGACCGTCCTCGCCCGCCCGGGCGCCGCACGATCCTCCAGGAGCACCAGATCTCCCACGCACGCACCCCCGAGAACGCACCGCCCTCGACGTCCCCCGCCGCGGCCGCCGGCGCCACCGCCCCGGCCGACCCCGCCGCGCCGTCCGCCCGCAGCAAGTGGATCCTCCTCGCCGTCGTCGCCCTCGCCCAGCTCATGGTCGTGCTCGACGGCACCATCGTGAACATCGCCCTGCCCGCCGCCCAGCGCGACCTCGGCATGAGCGACGCCGACCGCACCTGGGTCGTCACCGTCTACGCGCTCGCGTTCGGCTCGCTCCTCCTGCTCGGCGGCCGCATCGCCGACTACTGGGGCCGCAAGCGCTCCTTCCTCCTCGGCATGGTCGGGTTCGCCGCGGCCTCCGCGCTCGGCGGCGTCGCCGTCTCCGGCGAGATGCTGCTCCTCGCGCGCGGCCTGCAGGGCGTCTTCGCGGCGCTCCTCGCGCCCGCCGCGCTCGCGCTCCTGTCGGTGACCTTCCCGTCCGGGCCCGACCGCGTCAAGGCGTTCGCCGTCTACGGCACCATCGCCGGATCCGGCGCGGCCGTCGGCCTGCTGCTCGGCGGCGTGCTCACCGAGTACCTCAGCTGGCACTGGTGCCTCCTCGTCAACGTGCCCATCGCGGTCGTGGCGGTCATCGCGGGGATCCCGCTGGTGAAGGAGAGCCGCGCCGACGGCGACCGCAGCTACGACGTGCCCGGCGCCCTGCTGGTCACGGTCGGCCTCGCGTCGATCGTCTACGGCTTCTCCCGCGCGGAGAACGGCTGGGGCGAGCCGGACACCATCGGCTTCCTGGCGCTCGGCGTGGGGATCATGGTGGCCTTCGTGTGGTGGGAGTCGCGGGCACGCAACCCGCTGTTGCCGCTCCGCGTGGTCGCCGACCGCACCCGCGGCGGCGCGTACCTCACCTCCGTGATGGTGGGCGCGGCGCTCCTCGGCGGGCTGCTCTACCTCACGCTGCACTTCCAGATCGTGCTCGGCATGTCGCCGCTGATCTCGGGTCTCGCGTCGCTGCCCATGGCCGCGACCATCATGCTCACGGCGCCGCAGGTCGCGCGGCTGCTGCCGCGGGTCGGGCCGCGGATCCTCATGACGGTCGGCCCGCTCATCGCGGCCGCCGGGCTGCTGTGGTTCAGCCGCGTCACGGTCGACGGCGCGTACGTCGTTCAGGTGCTGCCCGGCCAGATCCTGCTCGGCATCGGGCTCGCGTGCGTGTTCGTGCCGATGCAGAACGTCGCGCTCTCCGGCATCGAGCCGCGGGACGCGGGCGTCGCGGGCGCGGCGCTCACGGGCACGCAGCAGATCGGCGGATCCATCGGCACGGCCGTCTTCACGGCCCTGTTCGCCTCCGCCGTCACCGCGGCGGCCACCGACGGCGTCGCGAACCCGCTCCAGCAGCAGGTCGACGGCTACCACGTGGTGTTCCTGGCGGCGGCGATCGGCGTGGCCTGCGCCTCGATCATCTCCTGGTCGATGGTGCGCGTGCCCCTCGAGCGCTTCCGCGAGGGCGCGTCGAGCGAGGCCGTGAGCATGCACTGATCCGGTCCCGCCGGTCAGACGACGACGCCCCTCCCGCATCGCGCGGGAGGGGCGTCGTCGTGCGCGGGCTGTCAGCGCGGCGCGGCCTCCAGGGCGGCGAGCTCCTCCCGCAGGCCGGCCGACCACGCCGCCGGCGCGAGGGTGCCGGCTGCGGCGAGGGCGCCCTCGAGATCCGCCCGCGCGCCGGTCGGGTCGCCGAGGCGGGCGCGCGCGATCCCGCGGTTCCGGAGCGCGCGGGCGCGGTCGCGTCCGTCGCCGCCCGAGGCCGAGGCGGTCGCCGAGAGGTGCTCGTCCGCGAGAGCCAGGGCGTCGTCGAGGCGGCCGAGCAGCAGGAGCGCCTTGCCCGCCTGCGCCATGGCGTCGAGCCCCATGGTGGAGCGCACGTGCGCCGACATCCTCGTGCCGGGGTCGCTGGTCAGGGCACGGATCGCCGCGTAGGCGGCCAGCGCCGCCTCGGGATCCGTGGCGAGCAGCCGCCGGGCGAGCAGGGTGCGCGGGTTCAGCGAGCTCTCGACGTCGCCGAGCGCCGCGAATCCCTCGATCGAGAGGCGCGCCGTGGCCGAGGCGGCCTCCACGTCGCCTCGCGCCTCCTCGCATGCAGCGATGTGGGACAGAGCCCATGCCCGGCCCCGCGCGTCGCCGCCCGCCGTGGCCACCTCGAGCGCCCGGCGCGCGGAGGCCAGCGCCGCCTCCGGATCCCACCGCCCGTAGAACTGCATGAAGGAGAGGTCGTTGAGCGCCTCGGCCTCCATCACGCGGTCGCCGACGCGGTGCGCGACCTCCGCCGAGAGGGCGAAGAGCTCGTGCCAGCGGCCCCACTCCATCCACCGGTCGGCGAACGGCAGTATCGCGGGGAAGGCCCGGGCCACGAGCTCCTCGTCGCCCTCCGCCGCCGCGGCCTCGTACTCGGGCCACCAGGAGTCGACCTCGGCGACGAGCCAGGCGCGCGCCTCGGCCTCCGACGCGAACGACGAGCTCGGGCCGAGGTCCGGCTGGGGGACGTCGTCCTCGGTGAACAGGCGCCCGGCCGCGGACGCCGTCGCGAGCGTCCAGCGGCGCAGGCGGTCGGAGCGGCGCCGGATCTCGTCGGGTGCGACGTCCGCGTGCAGGCACTCCGCGGCGTACAGGCGCAGGAGGTCGTGCAGGCGGTAGCGGGATCCGCTCATCGTCTCGACCATGCCGAGGTCCGCCAGCTCGTCGAGCAGCCCGAGGGCGGCGTCCTCGTCGAGGCCGAGGATCGCGCCCGCCATCGGCGCCGCGAACGAGGAGCCGCGGAGGAGCGCGAGGCTCCGGAACAGGTCGCGCGCCTCGGGGGTGAGGTGGGCGCACGAGGTGGCGAAGGCCGCCTGCACGGCCGTGTCGCCCGCGACCAGGGTGCGGAGGCGGCGGCCCTCGGCACGCAGGCGGCGCACGTGGTCCTCCACGGTCGAGGCGGGCTGCGAGGCGATGCGGTACCCGGCTACCCGGAGCGCGAGCGGCAGGTCGCCGCACAGGTGCGCGAGCTCGTCCAGGTCGGCGCCGACGCGCTGCGCCGCGGGGACGATCGCCTCGAGCAGCGCGACGCTGTCCCGCCGGGGCAGGACGAGCACGCGCAGGTGGCGCGCGCCGGCGAGGCCGGCCAGCGTCCGACGCGAGGTGACGAGCACCGTCGCGCTCGGATCCGCCGCCATCACGGGCCGCACCTGCGCCTCGGTCGCGGCGTCGTCGAGCACCACCACGACGGGCCGCGCGGCCGTGGCCTCGGTCCAGGCCGCGGTCGCCTCCGTGAGTTCGCCCCGGGCCGCCTCCGCACCGGTGAGCTGCCGCAGCAGCGACTGGAGCACCTGGAGCGGCTCGGCGGGCGCGTCGTCGAGGCCGCCCAGGTCGACGAACAGCCGCGGCCGCGACGCGCCCGCGATCCGGTGGGCCGCCTCGACCGCGATGCTCGACTTGCCGACGCCGGGCGCGCCGCTCAGCACCACGAGCAGGGGCGCCTGGCGGGGGCCGGGGCCCTCGGCGTCCGGGCCCGTGGCGGGGCCCGTGGCGGCGGCGACCAGGCGGTCGATCTCCTCGTCCCGCCCGCGGAAGTCGGCGAGTCGGTAGGGCGCGGTGTCGCCGGATCCCGACGGTCGGGTCGACGAGCCGGCGGCGTCCACCGGGGGCCGGGCCGCGGCGAGCAGCCGGTCGCGCCGGCTCCCCTCGAGGCCGAGCGCATCCGCGAGCGCGTACGTGGTCGCCCGGCGGGGACGCGCGCTGACGCCGCGCTCGATGTCGCTGATGGTGCGCACGCTCACGCCCGAGCGCTCCGCGAGGGCCTCGAGCGTGAGGTCGGCCGACACGCGCAGGCCGCGCAGGATCCCGCCGACGCCCGTCATGCGCGCCGCCGCGCGATCACCGCGGGAACGGCACGGGAACTGCCTGCTTCCTGCATGGCGGCTCACCCCCTGGTGACGGTTCGATGGGCGTGATCACCAGGGAGAGATTCGCAGACCGCGGAGCTCCCCGCAAACGCGGAACGGGCCGCTGATCGGCCGCGCGACGCGGCGGGCGCCCCGACCCACAGCCGAGAGGGAACCATGCCGTACTTCACCACCTCCGACGGGACCGAGCTCTACTACACGGAGCAGGGCACCGGGAAGCCCGTGCTGCTCAGCCACGGCTGGCCGCTCAGCTCGGACGCCTGGCAGGTCGAGCTGAAGGTGCTCGCCGACGCCGGCTACCGCGCCATCGCGCACGACCGCCGCGGACACGGCCGCTCGTCCAAGACGTACGCGGGCAACGACATGGACACCTACGCGCGCGACCTCGCGGAGCTGGTCGAGCACCTCGACCTGCAGGACCTCGTCGTGGTCGGCCACTCCACGGGCGGCGGCGAGGTCGTCCGCTACGCCGCGCAGCACGGCGTCGGCCGCGTGCGCAAGGTCGTGACCGCGGGCGCCGTGCCGCCCGTCATGGTCGCGTCGGAGTCCAACCCGGACGGCGTCCCGATGGAGGTCTTCGACGGGATCCGCGCGGGCGTGCTCGCCGACGCGTCGCAGTTCTACATCGAGCTGTCCGACGCGTTCTTCGGCGCGAACCGCGAGGGCAGCGTCGTGTCCGAGGGCGCCAAGCGCGACTTCTGGCGCCAGGGCATGCTCGTGAACCTCGCCGCGGCCTACGACTGCGTCGCGGCGTTCTCCGAGACCGACTTCACCGAGGACCTGAAGGCGCTCGACGTGCCGATCCTCCTGGCGCACGGCGACGACGACCAGATCGTGCCCATCGCCAACGCCGCGCTCAAGTCGGCCGAGCTCGTGGAGCACGGCACGCTCAAGGTCTACGCGGGCGCCCCGCACGGCATCTCGGGCGAGTACCAGAAGGCGCTCGACGCCGACATCCTCGCGTTCATCGCCGACTGACCCGGCCCGTCGTCGGGAGGGCGTCGTCGTGCGTGGGGTCAGGCGCCGGCGGGGGTCCAGCCGAGCGCGGGCCCGAGGCGCTCCGCGACGTCGGCGAGGATCTGCGCGGCGTCGTCCTCCACGAGGCCGGCGGGCAGCACGACGGCGAGCTCGTCGGCGGCCTGCACAGCGGGATCCGCGCGGAGGGCCGCGGCGAGCTCCTCGGCCGGACCCACGAGGTCGCCGGCCCGGACCATGCTCGCGCCGCCCGGCCGGCCCTCCGCCCGGTCGGCCCGCTCGGCGCGCACCGCCGCGTCGGCCGCGTACCGGGAGCGCTGCGCGGCCGTGGCGCCGTCGGTGGGCACGACCACGAGGGCCAGCGTGACGTGGGCGGCGGCCGGATCCGGATGGGCGTCCCGGTAGGCGTCGATCAGCGCGCGCTGGTCGCGGCCGAAGCCCGCGCCGGATCCGCGCTCCGTCACGCCGGAGGCCAGCAGGCGGAAGCCGTGCGCGCCCGCCCAGGCCGCGGTGCGCAGCGTCGCCGCGCCGTAGCCGAGCCGGTCGGCGAGTCCGGGGGAGGACGGCTGCACGGTGGGCGTCATGGCCTCGTCGTCGTCGGGATCCGCGTCGTGCTCCTCCGCGCCCGGCACCCGGCCGCCGCGCAGCAGGTCGCGGAAGCGCAGCAGGCGCTCGCGCCCCGGCTCCTCGTGGTCGGCCGTGACGGGATGGATCGCCCGGTCGAGGGCCGCCACGCGCCCCGGGTTGCCGACCGAGAGGCCGGGGCGGAGGCGGCCGCCGGCGAGCAGGTCGACCGTCGCGAGGTCCTCGGCGAGGCGGAGCGGGTTCTCGGCGCGGACGGGGATCGAGGCGGTGCCGAGCCCGATGCGGCGGGTGCGCTGCGACGCGGCGGCGAGCATCGCGACGGGGGAGGAGATCGAGGTCCGGAGGTGGTCGGGGCGCAGCCACGCGGTGTCGAGGCCGAGCGCGTCGCCGAGCTCCACGAGCCGCAGGGCCTCCTCGAAGCCGCGCGCGGGATCCGCGGGGTCGAAGGGGCCGGTGGTGAGGAGGCCGAGGCGCGTCAGCGGGGATCCGGGTGCGGGCATGGCACGAGGGTAGGCGGTGCCGCCGGGAGGGCGCCGGGCCGGAGCTCAGCCGTCGGTGCCGGCGATCTCCGTCAACGCCGCCATGTGCGCGTCGAACGCGCGGCGGCCCGAGGCCGTCAGCGACAGCCACGTGAGCTGCCGCCGGTCCGAGCGCACCGACGAGGAGGCCTTCCGCGACGCGACGTAGCCGCTCTCCGTGAGGAGCTTGAGGTGCTTGGAGAGGCTGGCGTCGGCGACGCCCAGGGTGTCGCGGAGGACGGTGAAGTCGATCTGGTCGACGCGGCGGAGGAGCCCGCAGATGCGGAGGCGGACGGGCGCGTGGATCAGCTCGTCGAAGGTGGGGGCGGGGGCGGGGCCGGGCACGGCGCGCGTCACGCCCGGTGGATCCGCGCGACGGCGGCCCGGAACGCGAGCGTGGCGAGCCACGTGACGAGCGCGAAGGCCGCGAGCGCGGTGATCGCCACTCCCCAAGGCAGGCCTTGCGCGACGAGGCCCAGCGAGATCGAGAAGAGCATGAGGCAGGCGACGAGGCACGCGACCACGAGCAGGACGGCGCGTGCGCCCACCTCGCGGAAGCGGATCCCGGTGCGGTGGCGCAGGAGCACGAGGAGGACGAGCCCCGCGGCGATCGCGACCCATGAGGTGGTCGGCGGCTCGTAGTCGGCGCCGGGGGAGAGGGTCGCGGCCTGCGCCACCCACGCGAGGGCGATGGCGCCGAACCCGGCGAGGTGCGCGCGCGGCTCCGGGATGCGGGCGGCGAGCGCCTCGCGGTCGGCCTGGACGTCGCGGAGGGCTGCGGCCGCGTCCGCTGCTCGATCGTTTTCCATGAGGGAAAGCTACATGTCGTTTTCCCTCATGGCAAACGATTAACGACGATCCGCCGTCAGGGGATCAGGACGACGGAGCCGGTCGTGCGACGGGCCTCCAGGTCCTCGTGCGCCCGCGCCGCGTCGGCCAGCGGGTAGGTGGCGCCCACCCGCACATCGAGGGATCCGTCGAGGAGGCCTGCGAACAGCTCGCCCGCGCGCCACCGTCGCTCCTCGGCGTCGAGCAGGAAGTGGGCGAGCGTCGGGCGGGTGACGGAGAGGGATCCGCCGGAGTTGAGCCGCTGCAGGTCGAACGGCGGCACCTGCCCGCTCGCGCCGCCGAAGAGCACGAGCGTGCCGCGGATCCGTAAGCTGCCGAGCGAGCCGGCGAACGTGTCGCGGCCCACGCCGTCGTAGACCACGTCGACGCCCCGGCCGTCGGTCAGCTCGCGGACGCGCATCGGCACGTCGTCGTACCCGAGCACGTGCGTCGCGCCGGCCGCGCGCGAGAGGGCGGCCTTCTCCTCGGTCGAGACCGTCGTGATCACCTCGACACCGCGGTCCACCAGCAGCTGCGTGAGCAGGAGGCCCACGCCGCCGGCGCCCGCGTGCACGAGCGCACGATCCCCGGGGCCGGCCGGGTACGAGCTCGTCGCGAGGTAGTGCGCGGTGAGGCCCTGCAGCGGGAGGGCGGCAGCGGTCTCCATCGCGACGCCGTCGGGCACCGGCAGCAGCGTCTCGGCACGGACGAGCGCGTGCTCCGCGTACGTGCCTTCGGCCTCGGCGGTCGCGACGCGGTCGCCCACGTGCACGCCGCTCACGCCGTCGCCGAGCGCCTCGATCACGCCCGCCGCCTCGGATCCGGGCACGTACGGGTGCGCCATCGGGTAGACGCCGCTCCGGCGGTACGTGTCGATGAAGTTGACGCCCGCGGCGTGCACGCGGATCCGCACCTCGCCGGGTCCGGGATCCGGCACCGGGCCGTCCGTCAGGGTCATGACCTCGGGGCCGCCGGGCCCCTCCACCTCGATGCGCGCGCTCATGGGTCCAGCCTGCCGTGTCGGCGGGCGGCGGTCACGCGTCGCGCGGCGGTCGGTCCCCCTGGTCCTGCTCCTCTTCCCGTCGCCGCTGCTCCTCGCGCTCGGCGATCTTGCGGCGGTACCCGTCCATCGCCCGCTCGTCCAGCCGGTGGCGGATCTCGGCGACGTCGGGCGCGAACATCTCCTTGGTCATCTCCTTCGTCTTGACCCACTTCTCGTGGTACCCGGCGTCGGTGTCCCCGGGACGCCAGGCGCGCGACCAGAGGACGAAGGCCGCTTCCACGCCGGACATCACCGAGGCGAGCACGCCACCGGTGGGGACGCCGAGCCACAGGATGACCGTCGCCGCTGCGGCCATCGACCCCGCGAGCCACGGGAGGACCGCGAAGCCCCATCCACCCGGGGCCATCAGTCGACCGCGGATGACGAAGGGGCGCTCGACCACGACCTCGACGGTGCAGAAGACCAGGGTCATGAGGGTCACGGCTCCGATCGTCCGGTCGAGCGAGCCCGGGCCCCAGGCGGGGACGAGCATGAGGACCTGGGACGCCACGACCACGATCGGTGCCTTCACCAGCGCCACCGTGAGGTGCCCCCACAGCGGCGCCCACAAGCCGGGCGGTGTCCAGCCGGGAGGGTTCCGCCGGACCGGGTCACCCGCTATCTCATCGGACATCTCAGGCCTCCAGCGAGGCGGGGCTGAAGCACGCGGCCACCACTCCGTCGAAGCCCAGGAGCGTGGTGATCAGCTCGGCTGCCTCGCCAGGGATCTCTTGAGCCAACGCACCCGTGTTCAGCGCCTCGATGATGCCTCGCACGCTGCCGTAGATCTCGCGCGCCTCCCGGATCCAACCGACCACCTAGAACACGGGCAGGCCGTATTGGGCGATGACACCTGCCACGGCTGCGCCGCAGGCGATCCAGTCGATGGCGAGTCGAACCGTGGGAGCGGCGCTGCGGAGATCCGCTGCGTGCACGGCGCGTCCCGTGCCGATAGGCGAGAGCGCATCGTCTGGCGTCGAGGACCGCATCGATGTGTCGATGCGCGACGATGCGGTCACCCGGTCGATGGCTTGACCCAGGCGGTGCTCGTAGTCCGGTGTCGTGCGGGGATCTGCCGACTTGATGTCGTCGGGCAGGGCATCGAGCACGGCGACGAGGCCGTCGAGGTCGGCGTCGGTCATGGCGGGGGTGGAAGCGCGGCTGATAGCCGGGGCCGTCCGGGCGACGGAGTCGACGCTCGCGCGTGCGACCGCTGCCTGATGCGCGGCGGCGGCGTGCGGGACTGCGCTGGGAGCGGCTCCCAGGGCGGCGGTCATCGCGCCGACCAGCGAGGCGGCGGTGACGACGAGCATCATCGTGAGTGGACGCGCGGGGATGGGCATGTCTCTCCTTCGTGAGCAGGAGGGATCCCGGTTCGGGTGCGGATGACGGACGCCGCGGGATCGCCTCGGGGTTGTCGCGCGAATCCTCGCTCGGGCGACGCCGGCGGTGACGGGCTCCTCCACAGGATGCCCGGGCAGACCGTCCGCCCGCCCTGGAATGCCGTCGCGTCACGCGCGGTTGCGCTCCCATAGGCTCGACGACGAGCAGGTGCGCGCGGCCCGGCCCCGCACCGATCAGGATCACGACGAAGGTGGAACCCATGGCAGGTCGCGTCTACGACGACATCACCGAGCTGGTCGGCGGCACTCCGCTCGTCCGGCTCAACCGGCTCACGGAGGGGCTCGACGCGACCGTGCTCGTGAAGCTCGAGTCGCACAACCCGGCGTCCAGTGTGAAGGACCGCATCGGCGTCGCCATCATCGACGCGGCCGAGGCGTCGGGCCAGCTGAAGCCCGGCGGCACCATCGTCGAGGGCACGAGCGGCAACACCGGCATCGCGCTCGCGATGGTCGGCGCGGCGCGCGGGTACACGGTCATCCTCACCATGCCCGAGACCATGAGCATCGAACGCCGGCTGGTGCTGCGGGCGTACGGCGCGCGGATCGTCCTGACGCCCGGGCCCGAGGGCATGCGCGGAGCCGTCGAGCGGGCCCAGCAGATCGTCGCCGAGACGCCGAACGCCATCTGGGCGCAGCAGTTCGCGAACGCGGCCAACCCGCAGAAGCACCGCGAGACCACGGCCGAGGAGGTCTGGGCGGACACCGACGGCGCCGTCGACGTGTTCATCGCGGGCGTCGGCACGGGCGGCACCATCACGGGCGTCGGCCAGGTGCTCAAGGAGCGGAAGCCGGGCGTGCAGATCGTCGCGGTCGAGCCGCTCGACTCGCCCATCCTCAACGGCGGCAAGCCCGGCCCGCACAAGATCCAGGGCATCGGCGCGAACTTCGTGCCCGAGATCCTCGACACCGAGGTCTACGACGAGGTCGTCGACGTCTCGCTCGAGGACTCCATCCGCGTCTCGCGCGCGCTCGCGACCGACGAGGGCATCCTCTGCGGCATCTCGTCCGGATCCATCGTGTGGGCCGCGCTCGAGATCGCGAAGCGCCCCGAGAGCAAGGGCAAGACCATCGTCGCGATCGTGTGCGACTACGGCGAGCGGTACCTCTCCACCGTGCTGTTCGACGACCTGCGCGACTAGGCGTGGGAGTCGTCGCCCGCCTCGTCGAGGACCTCCGCTCGGCGCGCGCCCACGACCCGGCCGCGCGCGGGTACCTGGAGATGGTGCTCGGCTACCCGGGCCTGCACGCCGTGTGGCTGCACCGGGTGTCGCACGCGCTCTGGCGACGGCGGATCCGTCTGGCGGCGCGACTCCTCGCGCAGGCCGGGCGGGCGCTGACCGGGGTGGAGATCCACCCGGGCGCGCGCATCGGGCGACGGCTGTTCATCGACCACGGCATGGGCGTCGTGATCGGCGCGACGGCCGAGATCGGCGACGACGTGCTGATGTACCACGGCGTCACGCTGGGCGGGAAGAGCCTCGTGCACGGCAAGCGGCACCCGACGGTGGGCGAACGCGTCACGATCGGCGCCGGCGCGAAGCTGCTCGGGCCTATCACCATCGGCGCGGGCAGCGTCATCGGCGCGAACGCGGTCGTCGTGAAGGACGCGCCTGCGGGATCCGTGCTCACGGGCATCCCCGCGGTCGAGACCGGGAAGCGGGCCGGGCGCGCGCCCGATGCGCATGTGGATCCCGCGTTCTTCGTCGACCCGGCGATCTACATCTGATGGCCGACTCCGAGGCCCCCGAGCCGACGCCGACGGTCGAGCTCTCCACGCACGGCGTCGGCCCGTGGCCCGGCGGACCGGAGGCGTGGCCGGACGAGCCGCACCTGGATCCCGAGCTGCTCGAGCGCGGCGACACCCGCAACGTCATCGACCGGTACCGCTACTGGCGCATGGACGCGATCGTCGCCGACCTCGACCAGCACCGGCACCCGTTCCACGTGGCCATCGAGAACTGGCAGCACGACATGAACATCGGGTCGATCGTGCGGAGCGCGAACGCGTTCGCGGCCGACACCGTGCACATCGTCGGCCGCCGCCGCTGGAACAAGCGCGGCGCGATGGTCACCGACCGGTACCAGCACGTCGTGCACCACGCCACCATCGCCGACCTCGTGGAGTGGGCGCGCGGCGAGGGCCTGCCGATCATCGCGATCGACAACGTCGACGGATCCGTGCTGCTCGAGACCACGCGCCTCCCGGAGCGCTGCGTGCTCGTCTTCGGCCAGGAGGGCCCGGGCCTCAGCGACGAGGCGGTGGCGGCGGCCGACATGACCGTCGCGATCTCGCAGTTCGGATCCACCCGCTCCATCAACGCGTCGGCGGCGGCCGCGGTCGTGATGCACGCGTGGATCACGCAGCACGTGTCGTTCGGCTGACCCGCGGCGCAGTGGCCTAGGCGCTCGTCGGACCGAGCCGGCCGAGCAGCTCTGCGAGCGTCCGGCGCTCCCGGGCGTCCAGCGGGGCGAGCAGCGCCTCCTCCGTGGCGAGGTGGTCGGGGAGCACGCGGTCGACGAGCTCCCGGCCCGCCGCCGTGAGCTCGACGAGCTTGCCGCGCCCGTCCTCGGGGCGGGGGTGCCGGGTCACGAGGCCGAGCGCCTCCAGGCGGTTGAGGCGCTGGGCGACGGCGCTGGTGGTGATCATCGACTCCTGCGCGAGCACCGCCGGAGCCAGCCGATGGGGCGTGCCCTGACGCCGGAGGGTCGCGAGCACGTCGAAGGTCGATGCGTCGATCCCGTGGCGCGCGAAGGTCCGGTCGAGCTCGGCGGAGAGAACTCCGGCAGCCCGCGCGAGCCGCCCCATGACGGCCATGGGCCACGGGTCGAGGTCGGGGCGCTCGACACCCCACTGCTCGAGGATGCGATCCACGTGATCCATGCCGCCCACCCTACTAGCTAAGCACTGAGCTACATTGGCTCCGTGCTCACCGACCGACTCCGCCTCGTCCTCCTGACGGCCATCGCGCCCGCACTGTGGGGCACGACCTACGCCACCTCCACTGCCTTCCTCATCCCGGGCCATCCGCTGCTGACCGCGACGCTCCGAGCGCTGCCCGCCGGGCTGGTACTTCTCGCGATCGGCCGCCAGCTGCCGCGTGGCGCATGGTGGTGGCGCTCCGCTGTCCTCGGAGCGCTCAACATCGGCGCGTTCTTCGCGTTCCTGTTCATCGCGGCCGACCGGCTGCCGGGCGGCGTCGCGGCGGTGATCGGCGGGATCCAGCCGCTGCTGGTCTCCGTGCTCGCCGCGTGGGTGCTGCGGGATCGGCTGCCGGTGCGCGTGGTCCTCGCGGGGATCGTCGGCCTGGCGGGCGTCGCCCTGATCGTCCTCCGGGCCGACGCGCGACTCGACGCGACCGGTGTCGTCGCAGCTGTCGCGGGCGCGCTCTGCATGGCGGTGGGCGTGGTGCTCGCGAAGCGATGGGGCTCGGTTCACCCGCCCCTCGTGACCACGTCGTGGCAGCTCCTCGCGGGCGGGCTCCTCCTCGCAGCGCTCACTGCGGCCTGCGAGCCGCTGCCCACCGCGCCGCTCACGCCGGTGAACGTCGCCGGGTACGCGTACCTGGCGCTCGTCGGGACCGCGCTCGCCTATCTCCTGTGGTTCCGCGGCGTGCGCGCGCTCCCGGCACGCGTGCCCGCCTTCCTCGGGCTGCTCAGCCCGCTCGTCGCCGTCGCCATCGGGCTGTGCTGGTCGGGCGAGTCGCTGTCGCCGGTGCAGGCCCTCGGGGCGGGCTTGGTGCTGGCGTCGGTCGGCGCGGCTGTCGCGGTCCGGGCGCCGCGTCCGCCCGCGCCGGGGTCGGCGAAGCCGGGTCCTGGCTCGCGGAGGCCCGCCAGGATGTCCCGGTGATGGACGACCGCGATCGCCGCCGACCCGACGTGACGACCGTGGAGGTCGTGGGCGGGCAGCCGCCGCTCACCGTCGGGCTGCAGGAGCACGACCCGGCGTGGGCGGAGGCGTACCTCGAGCATCGGCGGCGGATCCTCGATGCCGTGGGTGACGCGGCGCTCGCCGTCGAGCACATCGGCTCGACCTCCGTGCCGGGCCTCGCCGCGAAGCCCATCGTCGACGTCGTGCTCGTGGTGGCCGACATCACGGCGGAGGAGGACCACGTCGCGGAGCTCGTCGCCGCGGGCTACGAGCTGCGCGTCCGCGAGCCCGGGCACCGACTCGTGCGCACGCCCGCGCGGGACGTCCACGTGCACGTGTACGAGGAGGGCGCTCCCGCGGTCGAGGCCTACCTGCTGCTCCGCGACCGGCTGCGTTGCGACGACGCCGATCGCGACCTCTACGAGCGCACGAAGCGGGAGCTGATGATCCGGCGGTGGGAGACGATGGACGCCTACGCGGACGCGAAGACCGCGGTGATCCAGGGGATCCTCGCCCGGGCGCGGGCGGCGCGCGCGGCGCGCGGGATCTGAGCGCCGTCGCGATCCGGCACGGTCAGCGGAACGGCCACTCGTCGTGCGTGTGCGGCACCGCGACGACCTGCACGTCGTCCTCGTACACGATGCGGCCGGGCGTGCGGGTGCGCAGCTCGTGCCAGGGGACGTCGTGCCGGTCGAGGAGGTCGAGGTACGCGCGCGTGACGCGGAGCAGGTCGACGGAGCCAGCGCGGAACCAGGCGCGCGCCCGCGGGTTGAGCGTGCGGTCGTAGCAGTCGGGGACCACGCTGGACGGATCCGCGTACGTCGCGTTCATGTGCGCGTTCGAGGCCGCGATCCAGGCCATCTCCTCCTCGGACAGGCGGCCATCGTCACGCAGGCCGTTCGCGAGCGCGAAGACGCCGGGGAAGGTGCCGCGGCGATTGGGGGCGGCGCTCTGGAAGCGCACGAAATCAGGCATCCGGCGAGGGTAGCCCGGGGCTCGCGGGCCCGGTCGGCGTGGCCCCCAGTCGTGCGGGTCCGAGCGATGCCGACCGCGCCCGCCGCGGCGCGCGCTGACGCGCGGCTCGTCTTCCTCGCCGGATCCTGCCTGCTCGACGCGGACAGTGCGACGGCCGACGCCGCCGTCGTGGGCCGACCCGGGACGTCAGAAGTCGCGTCCCGTGTCTCCGGGCGCACGGGACCCGATGCGGGTGAGGTGCACCCGGCGACCCAGGCGGATGAGCGGCCGGATCATCAGCTGGATGCTGCCGACGAGGAACAGCCAGGTCCCCGCCGTGGTGGTCGACTCGGAGAAGAAGAGGAGGCTGCCGGCGACGAACCACGCGGCGACCATGATGTCGTTGGCGATGCTCGCGACCTCGTACTTGTGGCGGATGACGAGCTCCTCGTCCCCGATCGTGATGATCACGGAGCGGCTGCTCCCGGGATCCTCGTGCGGCGTCATGCTCCTAGGCAACCACGGACGCGGCGCCGGTCGTCCCGTCGAGGCGGCACCCGGAGGCAGCACGCCGCCTGGCCCGGCGTCAGAGCGCGGACGCCCGCCACGCGTCCACCACGGCCAGCAGCTCCGCGCGGCGCTCGTCGGACAGGAACGACGCCTCGAACGAGTTGCGGGCGAGGAGCGCGATGGCGTCGTCGTCGAAGGCGTGCGCGGCCCGCAGCTGGCGGAGGTTCTCGCCCAGGTAGCCGCCGAAGTACGCGGGGTCGTCGCTGTTCACGGTCGCCAGCACGCCGCGGGCGAGGAGCTCCGGGAGGGCGTGCTCGTCGAGCGTCTCGTTCACGCCGAGGCGCACGTTCGAGAGCGGGCAGACGGTGAGCGGGATCCGCTCGGCGACGAGCCGGTCGACGAGCGCGGGATCCTCGAGGCAGCGCACCCCGTGATCCACCCGCTCGACGTGCAGCAGGTCGAGCGCCTCGTGGATGTAGGCGGGCGGACCCTCCTCGCCCGCGTGCGCGACCGCGTGCAGGCCGAGCTCGCGGGCGCGCGCGAAGACGTCGACGAACAGGGACGGCGGGTAGCCGACCTCGGCGGAGTCGAGCCCGACGGCGAGGAGCTCGTGGGCCCGGCCGGCGACCGACTCGAGCGTCGCCATCGCCTCCTCCACCGGGCGGTCGCGGAGGAAGCTGAGGATCAGGCCGCCCGAGATGCCGTGGCGGACGCGCGCGTCGCGGAGGGCGTCGAGCAGGCCGTCGAGCACGTCGTCGACCGGCACGCCCCGGGTGGTGTGCGCCTGCGGGTCGAACGACATCTCCACGTGCCGGATGCCGTCGGCCGCGGCCCGCTCGAGGTACGCGGCGGCGAGGTCGTGGAAGTCGCGGCGCGTGCGGAGGACCGCGGTGCACGCGTAGTAGAGGTCGAGGAAGGACTGCAGGTCGGTGAAGGCGTAGCGCGAGCGGAGGTCCTCGATGCCCGCGTAGGGGAGGTCGACGCCGTTGCGCTCGGCCAGCTCGAACACCAGCTCGGGCTCGAGGGTGCCCTCGACGTGCAGGTGCAGCTCGGCGGTGGGCGGGAGCGTGGAGATCATCCGTCCACGGTAACGGGCCGCGTCGGGGTGACCGCCGGGCCGACCGCTGGGCGGTGGGCGCGGACGTCCGTAGGCTCGGGGCATGGAGGCGTTCGAGGTCACGGTGCTCGGGGAGCGGTGGCGGATCGCCGAGCGGGAGCCGAGGGGCGCGACCCCGACGTACGACCTCGCCTGGCTCACCGGACCGGCGGGCGGCACGTACGGGTTCACCATCGGGGGCGGGCACCTGACCCCCGAGCAGCTGATCGCCGAAGCGACCGCGTTCGTGGACGGCTTCGCCGAGCCCGGCGGGATCGGCGAGGACTTCCCGGGCTTCGTCCCGGCCCGCTTCCGCGGCGAGGGGCATGGCGGGCAGCCGGCGCCGGGGCGCGCATGAGCGTGCGCGTGCATCACCGGATCCTCGGCCGCACGGTCCTCGTCCTCTGCGCGGCCCTCGGGGTGCTGGCGCTCGGGATCGTCCTCGTCGCCGAGCCCGACGGGGCGCCGACGTCGGCGGATCCGGGTGCGCCCTCGGTCCCGTGGTGGGCGGTGCTCCTGCCCGCAGCCGTGGGCATCGCCCTCACGCTGATGCTGCCGCGACGGATGCCGGAGCAGCCCGCGATCGTGTCCGCGCCGGCGCGGCACCGGGCGGCGACGTGGATCCTGCTGGTGCTCGCCGCGGCCTTCCCGCTCGCGGTGGGAGCGCTCGGGCTGGCGCGGAGCGAGGGCTACGTGCTCCTGAAGGCCGTCATGCTGATCGCCCTCCCCGCCGTCGTGGTCGGCGTGCTGCGCGGCATCCGCATCGACCGCGTCCGCGATGCCGGGCGCTGGTGGGCGCCGGCCGTCGTCGTGGTGGTGTGGGCGCTCCTGTCGCAGGTCGCCCCGTGGAACCCGCGGCCGGACCTGGGCGGCGTCGACACCTCGACGCTGCTCGTCGCCGCGGTGGCGACGGCGCTGACCGCCGGGATCGGTGAGGAGCTCTTCTACCGGCGGTGGCTGCAGACGCGGCTCGAGGCGTCGCTCGGCCCTGCGCCCGGCATCGCCCTCGCGTCGCTGGCCTTCGCGCTCATGCACCTGGCCTCCCACGGCACCGGCGCCCCGGTGCTGGACGTGGCCCGCGTCGTCGTCGCGCAGGGGTCGTTCGGTCTCCTGCTCGGGATCCTGTGGTGGCGGCATCGGAACCTGCCCGCGATCATCGCCGCGCACGTCGTCGTGAACGGATGGCCGGTCGCCGAGCACCTGCTCGCGTGACGGGGGCCGGCGCTGCTCCGGCCCGCGATCCGTCTGCGAGCATGGCCGCATGGATCCCGACGACGAGCCCGACCTGGTCCCCGAGCTGCTGGTCACGGACCTCGCCGCGAGCCTCGTGTTCTGGCGCGACCTCTGCGGCTTCGCGGTGCGCTACGACCGCCCGGCGGAGGGCTTCGCGTACATCGCGCGCGGCGGCGCGCACCTCATGCTCGAGCAGGCGGGCATCATCCGGAACTGGGTGACGGGGCCGCTGGAGCGGCCGTACGGGCGGGGGATCAACTTCCAGATCGCCGTCGAGGACGCCGACGTCGTCGCGGAGTCGCTCGCCGCGGCGGGCGTCGCGCTCTTCCTCGAGCCGGAGACGACCTGGTACCGGATCGGCGACGAGGAGGCGGGCGTCCGCCAGTTCCTCGTGCAGGATCCCGACGGCTACCTGGTGCGGTTCCAGTCGTCGATCGGGGAGCGGCCCGCCACGGCGGAGCCCGCCTAGGCCGTCGTCCCGCCCGTCGGGCCGGACGGGGCGTCCTCGCCGACGCCGCTCGCGGGCTCGCCCTCCCAGGACTCGAGGGTCCAGTCGCGGCCCGAGCCCTCCAGGATCACGACGCCCGTGTTCTCCAGCGCGTGGTCGGCGACGAAGGCCGCGTCGAGGCCGCGGGCCCGCATCCCCGACCAGCAGCGGATGGCGGCGCCGTGGCTGACGAGCGCGACCGTGCCGTGGCCCGAGCGCTCCGCCTCCGCGACGACCTCGTCGAACCGCGCGGCGAACTCGCGCCCCGTCTCCCCGCCCGCCAGGCGCCGCTCGTCCTCGCCGGCCACCCAGCGGATCATCGTGTCCAGGTACTCCTCGACGGCCGCGCGGTCGCCGCGCATCTCCAGGCCGCCCGCGCCGATCTCGCGGATCCCGGCGCGCTCGACGGGGGCGAGGCCGAGCGCGTGCGCGAGCGGCGCGGCGGTCTCGTGGGTGCGCCGCATGGTCGAGACGTGCAGGGCGCCGATCGCCTCGTCCCGCAGCGTCTCCGGCAGGAGCGCCGCCTGCGTGCGCCCGAGGTCGGTGAGCCCGGGCCCGGGGACGCGGGTGTCGAGGACGCCGGCCACGTTGGAGCTGGTCTGGCCGTGGCGGATGAGGATCAGGCGCATGCCCCGACGGTAGCGCGGGGGAGCGGAGCAGGGCCGGGGTCGGAGGATCCGCTCGCGCGCCCCGCCGTCACCGTGACCCGTCGGGCACCAGCCATGCGGCGGTGTCGGGCGGCAGCATCCCGTCGACGTCGCCGGTCGAGCTGATGACGACGCGGAACCCGGTCGGCAGGGGCACCGGATCCGTCCCGAAGGCGACCCAGCACTGCAGGTCGCCCCGGCGGAAGGCCAGGGCGTCGGGCGGCGCGTCCAGCCAGACGAGCGGCTCCGTCGGCACGATCAGGGCGCGGCGGGCCGCCAGGAGCCGCCGGTAGTGCCGCAGGGTGGACGCGGGATCCGCCTCCTGGCGCTCGACCGTCAGCTCCGCCCAGGCGTCCGGCTGCGGCAGCCACGGCTCGGCGGGGTCGCCGTCCGCGTCCGCGCCGGCGGTCGTGAAGCCGTAGGGTGGCGCGCTCCCCGACCACGGCAGCGGCACGCGTGAGCCGTCCCGTCCGGGGTCGGTGCCGCCGGAGCGGTGGTGGATGGGATCCACCCGGCGCGCGTCGGGCAGGCCCTCCACCTCGGGCAGCCCCAGCTCCTCGCCGGAGTACACGTAGGCGGCGCCGGGGAGCGCCATGGTCATCGTGACGGCGGCGCGGGCGCGACGGCGGCCGAGGTCGTGGTCGACCGGATCCACGCCGAAACGCGCCCGCTGCTCCTCGTTCGAGGCGCGCACCGCGGGCTGCTCCCGGCCGTACCGGGTCACCTGGCGGACGACGTCGTGGTTGGTGAGGGCCCACGCGCTCGGCGCGCCCGACTCCCGCGCCTTCGCCAGGCCGTCGTCGATGACGCGGCGCCAGGGTGCGGCCCGGAAGGCCGTGTGCAGCGGCTCGAACTCGAACGCGGTGTGCAGCTCGTCGGGCCGCAGGTACAGGGGCAGGCGCCAGGGCCGGGCGACCCACGCCTCGGCGACGAAGACCCGCGGCGGATCGTAGGAGTCGGCGACCCGGCGCCACTCCCGGTACACGTCGTGCACCTCGTCCTGGTCCCAGCCGGGGTGCGCCTCCGTGCGGCGGTCGGCGCCGAGGCCGTCGGGCAGGCCGGGCGCCTTGGCGAGGCCGTGCGCGACGTCGACGCGGAAGCCGTCGACGCCGCGGTCGAACCAGAAGCGGAGCACGTCGACGAACTCGGCCCGCACCTCGGCGCTCGTCCAGTCGAGGTCGGGCTGCTCGGGGGCGAACATGTGCAGGTACCAGGCGCCGGGGCGTCCGTCGGCGTCGGTCGTGCGCGTCCACGCGGGCCCGCGGAAGCAGCTCTCCCAGTCGTTCGGGGGCAGCTCGCCGTCGGATCCGCGGCCCTCGCGGAACAGGTACCGCGCGCGGTCGCCGGCGTCCCCGGCCAGCGCGCCGCGGAACCAGGGGTGCGCGTCGGAGGTGTGGTTCGGGACGATGTCGAGCAGCACCCGGAGCCCCAGCGCGTGCGCCTCCACGATGAGCGCCTCGGCGTCGGCGAGGGTGCCGTACGCCGGATCCACGTCGCGGTAGTCGGCGACATCGTACCCCGCGTCGACCATGGGCGACGGGTACCAGGGGTTCACCCAGATCGCGTCGACGCCGAGCTCGGCCAGGTACGGCAGGCGCGCCCGGAGGCCCGCGAGGTCGCCGACGCCGTCGCCGTCCCCGTCGGCGAAGCTGCGGAGGAGCACCTGGTGGATGACGGCGCTGCGCCACCACCCGTCGGCGCCGGTCACCCCTTGACGGCGCCGCCGCCGAGCCCGGCCACGAGGTACTTCCGGGCGAAGACCGCGATGAGGACCACCGGGATCACGAGCGCGATGCTGGCCGCCGCGAGCGTCTGGTACGTCGAGATGTCGTCGGCGCCCTTCTGCGCGGCGATGAACACGGGGATCGTGACGGCCTGGTTCTGCGTCAGCGTGAGCGCCACGAGGTACTCCTGGAACGCGACGAGCAGCGTGAAGACGCCCGCGGTCACGAGCCCCGGGCCCATGAGCGGCACGATCACGCGGCGGAACGCGCCGAAGCGGCTGCAGCCGTCGATCATCGCGGCCTCGTCGAGCTCGGTCGGGATGTCGCGGAAGAACCCGACGAGCAGCAGCAGCGTGAAGGGCATGTTCACCGCCACGAGCGCGGCCGTGAGCGCCACGTTCGTGTCGTAGATCCCGAGCGCCTGGCTCATCTCGTAGAAGGGCAGCACCACGGCGAACCGCGGGATCGTGCGGAGGACGACGGCCAGCACGAGGAGGAGCGGGCCGATCACCCCGGCGTACCGGGCGAACGCGTACGCGGCGGGAGCGCCGACCGCGAGCGCGACCACGACGGTGAGCAGCGCCACGATGAACGTGTTCACGAGCACCGCCGCGAACCGGGTCCCGCGCCAGAGGTCGACGAAGGCGTCCAGGCGCGGCTCGAAGACCCACGTGGGCGGGTTGGTGAAGGCGTCCTGGAACGGCTTGATCGCCGTCAGCAGGGCCCAGAGGAACGGGCTCAGGGAGATGAGCACGATCACGACGAGCGCGGCCCCGGCCCACAGGGAGCCGAGCGCCTCGCGGCGGCGACGCTCCCGGGCGGTCAGGGTGCGCACGTCCCCGGGGGCGCGGCGGCGGCCGGTGGGCACGAGCGGAGTGGATGCGGTCATGCGGCCCGCGCCCCCTTCCAGGTCTGTCGGAGGAACGGGATCAGCAGCACGAGCGTGATGAGGATGGTCACCACGTTCACCGCGCTCGCCACCCCCAGCCGGTACGACTCCCCGAGGGCCACCTGGTACACGAACACCATGAGCGACTCGGTGCCGACGCTGCCGGCGGCCGGGGTGATGATCCGGATCGAGTCGAAGACCTTGAGGCTGTCCATCAGGCTGATCAGCGTCACGAAGGAGAACAGCGGCGCGAGCAGCGGGATGATCATGTACCGCTGGCGCTGCCACCAGCCGGCGCCGTCGAGCTGCGCGGCCTCGAGCGGCTCCTCGGGCAGGGTCTGGAGGCCGGCGAGCAGCACGAGGATCACGAACGGCGTCTCGTGCCAGAGCGCGTGCAGGCCGATGAGCACGCGGGCGGGCCCGGTCTCCGTCAGCCAGTCCACGTGGATCTCGAACACGGCGAGGCCCTGGTTCACGACGCCGCCGAAGATGTCGTTGAAGAGCCAGGAGAAGTTGAGCGCGCCGATCACGGTGGGCACCACGTAGCTCGCCATGAGGAGCCCGAGGATGACCATGCGCCCGCGCTCGATGCGGTTGAGCAGCAGCGCGATGCCGTAGCCGACGATGAGCTTCGCGACCGTCATGACGATCGCGTACGTGATCGTGAAGGCGGCGTCGCGGCCGAACCGGCGGTCGGTGAAGATCTCGACGTAGTTCGCGATGCCGTTGAAGACGCCGGGCTGGCCGACCGGCACGTTCTGGAAGCTCCAGACGAGCGTGGTGATGAGCGGCACGATCAGGAGCCCCGCCATCAGGATGATGGCGGGGGCCGTGAACGCGGCGAAGGTCTTGAGCCTCATGCCCGGAGGCGGAGGCGGGGGCGGGACGTGGTGCCGGGGATCCCGTGCATCAGGGCGCGAAGCCCGCCGTGGCGATGGCCTGCACGGCCGCCGCCTGGAGCTGCGCGGCGCCGTCCGCGGAGGAGAGCGTGCCGTCGACGACCTGCGCGAGGATCGGCGCCATCGCGGCGAACACGTCGGACATGTACGGCACGAGCGGCAGGCCGTTCGGCTTCTCGCTCTCGAGCACGTCGCGCGCGGCCTCCTCGAAGGGGAGGTCGGCGGCCTGCGCCTGCGTGGTGCGGGCGGGGATCGTGGCCTTGGCGGCCTCGGTGGCGGCGTCGGCGCCGGTCGCGACGCCGAGCAGGTCGAAGAGGAGGTCCTTGTCGACCTTCGAGTTCGCGGCGATCGAGAGGCCGTCGACCGAGAGGCTGGTGGCGGGGGTGCCGCCCTCCTCGACCGCGGGCGGCACGGCGAACGCGAACTCGTCGAAGTTCTCCGTCTGCCCCTCGTCGAGGAGCGCGGAGACGCGGCCGGCGAACAGCATCGACATGGCGGCCTGGCCGGTCTGCAGCTGCGTGATCACCTCGGGCGACGACCACGAAGTCGACTGCGTGCTCATCTGCTGGTAGGTGGCGCGGAGGGTGTCGAGCGCCTGGATCGACTCGGGGGTGTCGAGGGTCGGGGTGGCGGATCCGTCCTCGAACCACGTGCCGCCGAGCGAGCCGAGGTACTGGTTGTAGGCGCTCGAGTTGTCGCCCGCGGCGTTGAACGGGAGGGCCAGCGGGTTCGCCATGCCGGTCTCCGTGCGGATCCTGTCGGCCGCCGCGTACATCTCGTCGAACGTGGTCGGCACCTCGATGCCGAGGTCGGAGAGGATGTCCTCGCGGTAGATGAAGATGATCGTGCCCCAGAAGGTGGGGATGCCGACCTGCTCGCCGTCGTACTGCAGCGACTCCAGCAGGGTCGGGTCGATGTCGTCGATGCCGAGGTCGTCGCCCTTCTCGGCGATGCGGTCATCGAGCGGCTCGATCCAGCCGCGCTCCGCGTAGAGCGGGTAGACGGTGCCGTAGACCTCGACGAGGTCGTAGCTCGGGTTGGTGCCCGACATGGACTGCACGGCGCGCTGGTTCTGGCCGCCGAAGTCGGTGGTCGGGGCGTTGACCGTGAGGTTCCCGGCCGTGCAGCCGGTGGCGATGGCGTCGGTGAAGGGGTTCGTCGACGGGCTGTTGTAGGAGAGCACGTTGACGGTCGTCTTCGCGTCGGGCTGCGGGATGTCGCAGGCGACGCCCGCGCCTCCCACGTCGGCGCCGGCGCCGCAGCCGGTGAGGGCGACGGTGGCGGCGGCCACCGCGGCGCCGAGCGCCAGGCGGATCGGGCGGCGTCGTCGGCGGGTGGTCGGGGTGGCTGTGTCGCGCATCGGAGTCCTTCGGGGTGCGGGTCGCGGGAGGCGACGGGACGAGGAGGATGCACGCGGGCGTGCGGTCCGGGTGGGGGATCGGCGGGCTCTCGTGCCGGGGCCGCCGGTCGCGTCCCCTGCCCGCGTCGCGGTCTCTTAGTACACAAACTACGGGCGAGCTCACGGACTGTGTCCGTTCCTGGGCCACGCCCAGCAATGCGAAAGACCGTGCGGGGCCGGGCGGCCGTCCTCGCCGCTCGTGGGCGAGCGGATCGCCGTCCCTACGGCGATGCAGGGCCGTCGGCCAGCTCCGGCAGGAGCTCGATCACCGCGGGGTGCAGCTGCGGGCGCCGGGGCGCGGGGAGCAGCGCGACCACGGGCTCGTAGGTCATGAGGAACGCCTGGAAGTTCACGATCCCGAACAGCGCGAGGTCGTGGTCGTCGAGCGGCTGCCCGCGATGCAGCCGCACGAGCGAGTCGCGGGCGCCCATCGTGTCCACGATGAGAGCCAGGTTCACGGCCCCGTCCTCGTCGCCGGCGACCCACTGGCGCAGCGGGTGCTCCCACGGCCCGGGGTTGACGATCATCCGTCCCGTACCGCTGCGCATCATGCGACCGGCCCTCGTCCGTCGGCCGCCTCCTCGGCGGTCTCCATGGCGCGCAGCTTCTTCAGCTTCGCCCACGGGTAGAGGCCCACCCAGGCGACCGACGCGATGGAGGCACCCATGATCATCGAGCTCATGTCCATGGCCTCGACGCTACCGACGCGCCCGCCGAGGCCGCGCCCGTCGCGCGGCGGACGGAGCCGCGGCCGGCCCGCAGCCGACCGCAGGCGCGCCTACGCTGGCGTCACGCCCGGATCCGCTCCGCGCGGCCCACCGGAAGGCCCTGCCCGTGTCGCGACGCCCCGCACTCTCGCCCGCGGCGTCGTTCTGGGTCGCGGCAGGCGTCCTCGTCCTGTCGCTCGGGGCCAGCGGCGCGCCGGCGATGCTGTACCCGGCGTTCTCGGCCCTCTGGGGCACAGGGCCGGTGGTCTCGACGGCGCTGTTCGCCGTGTACCCGGTGGCGCTCGTGGTGGTCATGGTCCTCGGCGGCGGGCTGTCCGACCGGTTCGGCAGGCGCCGGCTGATGCTCGCGGGCGTGGGGGTCGTCGCGGTCGGCACGGTCCTGTTCGCGGTGGCCGCGTCGCCCGCGCTGGTGTTCACCGGGCGGATCGTGCAGGGCGCGGGCGTGGGCCTGGCGATGAGCGCCGCGAGCGCCGCGCTGGTGGAGTACGACCGGTCGGCGAGCCCGACGCGGGCGAGCGCCGTGAACGCGGCGGCGACCTCGCTGGGCGCGACCGCCTCGATCCTCGTCGGGGGCTGGCTCGTGGAGTACACGGGCGATCCCACGCACCTGGCCTTCTGGATCCTCCTGGCCGCGGTGCTCGCGCTCCTCGTCGCGCTGCTGTTCCTCCCCGAGACGGCCCGGACGGCGCGGCTGGCGGGGACCGGCCCGGCACCGGCCCGGCGCCGCGCTCTGCTCGCCGTTCCGCGGGACGGACGCCGCGGGTTCGTCGTGGGCACCGCCGCGGTGACGGTCGCCTTCGTCACGGGCGCGGTCTTCCTCGCCCTCGGCGCGCAGATCATCCGGGACCTCGTCGGCACCGCGAACGCGTTCCACGCCGCCGCGACGCTCGCGACCTGGCCGCTGGTGGTCGTGCCCACCACGCTGCTCGCCCGGCGGATGCCCACGCTCGCGGCCGTCCGGCTCGGCGGCCTGGTCGCCGCCGTGGGCCTGGCGCTGCTGCTCGCGGCGAGCGTCGCGGACTCGCTCGCCCTGTTCCTCGGATCCGCCGTGCTCTCCGGCGTCGGCTACGGGTTCCTCATGTACGGCGGGCTGGGCTGCGTCACGTCCGCCGCGGACGACGGGCGGCGCGCGAGCACCTTCTCGAGCATGTACCTCGTCGCCTACCTCGCGCAGGGCGGCACGGCCGTCATCGTGGGCGCCCTGGCGACGGGCACGAGCCTCGGCACCGCGGTGCTCGTCGCGGTGCCGGTCATCGTGGTCCTCTGCCTCGCGACCACGGCGCTCGCGCACCGGTCATGGGGATCGCGCGGATGACGAGGCCGCCCGGGACGCGGAAGGGCCCCGCGGATCGGATGATCCGCGGGGCCCTTCGACGTGGGGTCGCTGCTTACGCGAACGTCTTCGCGTCGATGACGAAGCGGTAGCGCACGTCCGACTTGAGGACGCGCTCGTAGGCCTCGTTGATCTGCTCGGCCGAGATGAGCTCGGTCTCGGGCAGGATGTCGTGCTCGGCGCAGAAGTCGAGCATCTCCTGCGTCTCGGCGATGCCGCCGATCATGGAGCCGGCCCAGCTGCGGCGCGCGGGGATGAGCGCGAACGCGGGGATCTCGAGCGGCTCCGACGGCGCGCCGACGTTGACGAGCGTGCCGTCGATCGCGAGCAGGCCGATGTACTTCGACATGTCGAGCTTCGCGGAGACGGTGTTGATGATCAGGTCGAACGAGCTGGCGAGCTCGGTGAACGTCTGGTCGTCGCTCGTCGCGAAGTAGCGGTCGGCGCCGAGGCGGAGGCCGTCCTCCTTCTTGGAGAGCGTCTGCGAGAGCACGGTGACCTCGGCGCCCATGGCGTGCGCGATCTTCACGGCCATGTGGCCGAGGCCGCCCATGCCGACCACCGCGACGCGCGTGCCGGGGCCCGCGTTCCAGTGGCGCAGCGGCGAGTAGGTGGTGATGCCGGCGCAGAGCAGCGGCGCGACCTTCTCGATGTCGAGGGACTCGGGGACGCGGAGCACGAAGTCCTCGTCCACGACGACGGCCTCGGAGTAGCCGCCCTGCGTGATGGTGCCGTCGGCCGGGTCCACGCCGCCGTAGGTCTGGATGTTGCCCTTCAGGCAGTACTGCTCCTGGCCGGCCTTGCACTGCTCGCACTCCTTGCAGGAGTTGACCATGCAGCCGACGCCGACGAGGTCGCCGACCTCGTGCTTGGAGACCTCGGAGCCGACCTCGGTGACGCGGCCGACGATCTCGTGGCCGACGACCTGCGGGTACTGGATGGGGCCCCACTCGCCGCGGACGGTGTGGATGTCGGAGTGGCAGACGCCCGAGTAGGCGATGTCGATGGAGACGTCCTTCGGGCCGACGTCGCGGCGCTCGATGGTGGTCTTGGTGATGGGATCGGTGGCGGACGTGGCCGCGTAGGCGTTGACGGTGCGCATGGTTCTCCTAGAGCTGTCCGGTGGGGGAGGGGAGGGATCGGGTCGATCCGGCCGCGCCCTCTTCGGATGCGGTACCCCTCGACGGTACGCCCACCCGAGCGGTTCCCCGAGACGGCGCGGCTTTTCCTCGGCCGCCGGATAACGTGGCCGGATGCCCGCTCCCTCCGTCCTCGGCCCGACTCCGACGCGATCCGGGCCCGTGACGGGGTTCCGGGACGGCGACGTGATCCGGTGCCTCGGGATTCCTTACGCGACGGCGGACCGCGGCGCCCCGCCCGTGTCGGCGATGCCCGTGCGCGGATCCGACGGTCGGCCGGTCGTGCTCGCGGCCGTGCGTCCGGCGCCCGCGTGCCCGCAGCCCTCCTCGCGGATCCTCGACACGCTCATGCAGGGCGCGCTCGACGGGATCGAGCGCTCGGAGGACTGCCAGCGGGTCTCGATCACGCGGCCCGCGGACCTCGCGCCCGGCGAGACGCTGCCCGTGATCGTCTGGTTCCACGGCGGCGGGTACACGACGGGCGCGGGTGACCTCGCGATCCACGACCCGCGCGACCTCGTGGTCGAGCAGCGCGTGATCGTGGTCGCCGTGACCGCGCGGCTGGGGCTGCTCGGCTTCGGCGGCGGCGCTCCCGGCGGTCCGCCGGCCAACCTGGGCCTCCTCGACCAGATCGAGGCGCTGCGCTGGATCCGCGACTCCATCGGCGCGTTCGGCGGCGACCCCGACGCGGTCACCGCGATGGGCCAGTCGGCCGGCGGTGACGCGATCCTGCACCTCATGATCAGCGACGGCGCCCGCGGCCTCTTCCGGCGGGCGATCGTGCAGAGCCCGCCCGTGGGGATCACGGGCGGGCGCGAGCGCATGTTCCGCGCGATGGGGCGCGCGACCCGGGCGCTGCCGGGCGACGCGCCGCTCGACGTCGTGATGCGGCGGCAGGCGCGGGCGGAGCGCGCGTCGTGGGCGTCCGGGATCCGCGCGGGCCTGCCGTGGGGTCCGCGCTACGGGCACGCGCCGCTGCCCGCCGAGGCCGGCCGCGACGCCGCCTGGCGGGCCGTCGCGCCCGACGTCGACCTCCTCATCGGCACGACGCGCGACGAGACGGCGATGTACCTGCCCGCGCTGCCGGTGGTCGCGCCGCTGCTGCGCGTGCCCGTCGTCGGCCGGGCGCTGCGGGCGATCCTGATGCGCGCGGTCGTGCGTCCCACCACGCGCCGCGTCTACGCGCGGCCGGTCGCGGCGTTCGTCGCGCGGCACCGGGCGGCGGGCGGCCGGGCCGTGCGCTACGTCCTCCGCGCGGCCCCGGCGTCGAGTCCCATCGGCGCCGGGCACACGTCCGACGTGCCGCTGGTCCTCGGCACGCGTGAGGCCTGGACGCGGATGCGGCTCGTGCCCTCGGAGGCGTGGCCGGAGGTGGCGGCGCGCGGCCGCGCGGTGCGGCAGGTCTGGGCCGACTTCGCCCGCACGGGCGAGGTCGCGGCGGACGCGGACGCGCGGGCCTGCGGGATGTGGTTCGACCGCGGCTGAATGCGCCCGCCCGGCCCGCGTCGTCGCCACCGGCCGACCGCCGCGACGACGAGGAGCCCCGGTCCCCCGGGGCTCCTCGCGTGCGGTGGCCGATCGACGGGCCCCGCTCGCCGGGTCAGGCCCGGCGGCGTCGCGCCAGCAGGGTCAGGGCCGTGCCGAGTCCGACGAGCACGATGCCGCCGCCGATCCAGGGCAGCGAATCCGCTCCCGTGATCGGCAGGCCGCCCCGACCGGAGGCCGAGTGCGCCGCCGCGTGCGTGGGCGTCGGCGTCGGCGCGGGCGCCGGCACGGGCGCCGGGGCGACGGTCGGCGCGGGCGTCGGCTCGCCGGGGGCGGGCGTCGGCACCGGCGTCGGCTCCCCGCCGGGCGCCGCCGCGTAGGACAGCCCCGCGCGGTAGGCGAAGAGCGGGTCCGCGGAGTCGTTCGGCACGTCGTACAGCTGCGCCGCGACGGCCTCCATCGACGACGGCAGCTCGAACGGCAGGCGTCCCTCGGGCTCGGCCTCGCCCGTGATCACCGCGAGCAGCGCCTCGTCGGAGACGCCGTAGGAGGCGAGCACCGCGTCGCTGGCCTCGACCACGTTCCCGAGGATCAGCGGCCGCGTCAGCTGGGGCACCGCGATGGTGCGGGCGCCGGCGTCGTGGGCGCGGACGAGCGCCTGGAAGTCGGCCTCCGATCCGGTGAAGCCCAGGTCGGTGAGGTCGTCCCCGCCGCGCGGGTCGGCGAGGCGCACGATCGCGACGTCGGCGTCCGCCGGGTCGTCGACCACCGTGAAGCCGGCGGCGGCCGCCGCCTCGGCGCGCACGCCGCTCAGCCACACGGTCGTGCCGTCCTGCACGTCCACGGGGAGCGCGGGGGATCCGGCGGCGTCTGCCGCGGCGAGGCGCGCGGCCCCGCCCTGCGGTGCCCGGTCGGTGAGGAGGGTGAGGCTCCGCTCCTGCGCCCGCATGCCGGCCGCGAGTGACGCGTCGCTGCCCACGACGGCGTCAGCCGCGGCGGGATCCACGTACGGGTCCTCGAACAGCCCGAGCTGGAACTTCTGGTCGAGCACGCGGCGGCCGGCGTCGGCCACCCGCTCCTGGGTCAGGAGGCCCTGCTCGACGGCCTCGAGGATGTAGCGCGGCTGATCGCTGCCGCCGATGATGTCGACGCCCGCGGAGATCGCGCTGGCGTAGCGCGCGGGGAGCGAGAGGTCCTCGACGCCCCACGGCATGCCGGCGCCCCACGGGCCGACGAAGAACGCGGGCGGCCGGTTCTCGCGGCACGCCTCGGGGCAGTCGTTGGCGATGCCCCAGTCGCTCGTGATCACGCCGTCGAACCCGTGCTGCTCGCGCAGCAGGTCCTGCAGCAGGAACTCGTTGTGGTTCGCGCCGACCTGCTCGATGACGCCCTGGCCGAGGTCGAGGTCCTTGAGGATCGAGTACGTCGGCATGATCCCGGCCGCGTGGTTCCGGAAGGCGCCCTCGTACGGCTCCAGGTGCTCGGCGAAGTCCCCGCCGGGGAACGCGGCGTAGCGGCCGTAGTAGTAATGGCTGTCGAAGCCGTCGACCTGCGCGCCGTAGCCCACCCAGTGCTTGACGACCGTCGCGACGCCCTCCGGCGTGATCCCGTCGGTGCCGCCCTGCAGCCCCTCGACGTACGCGGCCACCTGCGGCGCGACGTCGGCGCCGACGCTGCCGTAGGTCCCGTCCTGCCGGGTCCAGCGCGGCTCGGTGCTGATGTCGGCCTGCGGGGAGAGCGCCTCGGTGATCCCCACGGCGCGGTACTCGGCCGCGATGATCCGGCCCATCTCCCGCGTCATCGCCGGGTCGTCGACCGCGCCCATGCCGATGGGGTCGGGGAAGGGTGAGAAGTCGCCGTTGGAGACCGTCTGGCCGGCGGTCACGGTGAAGCCGTGGCGTGGATCCGTGCTGATCTTCAGCGGGATGCCCCACCGCTCCGCCTCCGCCGCAGCCTGCAGGGCGTTGTGCTGGGTGGCGAGCGTCACCGCGTCCTCGCCGAGGCGGGAGATGTAGGTCGTGATGTGCCGCTCGGCGAGCAGCGGGTCGAAGGCCGCGCGGTCGTACGCGGCGCCCGCGTTCGTGAGGCTCGCGTGCATCAGCAGGCCCGCCTGCTCCTCGGGCGACATGCGGCCGATGAGGTCGGCCGCGCGCGCGTCCGCGGAGAGGCGCCAGTCCTCGTAGGGGGTGAGCGCGCCGTCCTTGTCGAGGTCGCGGAAGCGGAGGCCGTCGACGGTGATGACGGGCGCGGACCCGGCGCTCTCGAGCTCGGGCTGCGTGGCGTCCCCGGGCGCCGCGATCGCGGGTGCCGCCACCGCGGATCCCAGCGCGAACGAGGCGAGGAGCGCCCCTGTCGCCGTCGTGCCGATGATGCGCCGTCGTCGTGACGTGCGGGGTCCGCCCATGTCCACTCCCTCGTGAATCCGCGCCGGCTCCGTCGCCGGCGCAGGTCCGAGCATGCCGCGGGTGGGGAAATTGTGTCAAGCGGACTTAAGAAACCTCGGGCGGGTCGCTGCCGAGGCGCGCGCGCACGAGGTCGACCATGCGCCCGAACTCCCGGTCCACGTCGACGGCGGATCCCGTCAGCGACTGGTACTGGAGCCCGTCCATGACCGCGAGCAGCAGCCGCGCGATGCTCTCCCGCTCGGCCGCGGGCACGTCGCCGCCGAGGGCGCGGAGGCGCTCCGCGAGGCCGGCGGACACCGTGTCGTAGCGCTCGGCCATGCGCGCGCGCACCGGGTGGTCGGGCGAGACGGCCTCGCCGAGCAGCATGGAGAACAGCCGCGCCCACTCGGGCTCCGCCTCGTTGCGCACGACCAGCGCGTGCAGGCGGTCGAGCGCGTCCGGGCGGCCGGGGTCGGCGTCGGCCGCGTCCGCGGATCCGGCAGCGTCCGCGGATCCCGCCGCGTCGAGGAGTCCCGTCTGCCGCCCGCTCTCGTCGGCGAGCACCGCCTCGAGGAGGTCCTCCTTGGTGGCGAAGTGGTACAGCAGTCCCGCGTGGGTGACGCCTGCCCGGACGGCGACGGCCGCCATCGTCGCGCCCCGGTAGCCGTCGGCGACGAACGCGGCGCGCGCGGCCTCGAGGATCTCCGCGCGGCGCCGGACGCCGCGGGCGTTGAGCGCACCATCCCGCATCGGGCACCTCCGTCGCGCCGCGTCCGGACGGCGGCGTGGCCGATGCTATCCAGCGCGCCTCCGCGGGCGGCCCGGCGCGCGTCCGAGGTGCCGTCCGGATCCGGCCGCCGCCTGTCAAGGGGGTAGGCGCTCCTCCTCCGGGGGAGTCGGCTCGACGCACCGACGGAGGGAACGACATGCGAGCGATGGTCTACCGAGGGCCCTACCGGATCCGCGTGGAGGAGAAGGACATCCCGCGCATCGAGCACCCGAACGACGCGATCATCCGCGTCACCCGGGCGGCGATCTGCGGATCCGACCTGCACCTGTACCACGGGCTCCTGCCGGACACGCGGGTCGGCACCACGTTCGGCCACGAGTTCATCGGCGTCGTGCACGAGGTCGGCCCGTCGGTAGAGAACCTGTCCGTCGGCGACCGCGTGATGGTGCCGTTCAACATCTACTGCGGGTCCTGCTTCTTCTGCGCCCGCGGCCTCTACTCGAACTGCCACAACGTGAACCCGAACGCCACGGCGGTCGGCGGCATCTACGGCTACTCGCACACCACGGGCGGCTACGACGGCGGCCAGGCCGAGTACGTGCGCGTGCCGTTCGCGGACGTCGGCCCCATGGTGATCCCCGACGACATCCACGCCGAGGACGCGCTCGTGATGACCGACGCGCTGAGCACCGGCTACTTCGGCGCGCAGCTCGGCGACATCGTCGAGGGCGACACCGTCGCCGTGCTCGGCGCCGGACCCGTCGGCCTGTACGCCGCGCGCTCGGCGTGGTTCATGGGCGCCGGCCGCGTGATCGTGGTCGACCAGCTCGACTACCGGCTGCGCATGGCCGAGTCGTTCGCCCACGCGGAGACGCTCGACTTCTCCGCGGTCAAGGACACCGTGCTCGAGCTCAAGCGCATGACCGACGGGCTCGGCGCCGACGTCGTCATCGACGCGGTGGGCGCGGAGGCCGACGGGCACGCGCTGCACCAGATCACGGGCACGAAGATCAAGGTGCAGGGCGGATCCCCGGTGGCGCTGAACTGGGCGATCGACGGCGTGCGCAAGGGCGGCACCGTGAGCGTCATGGGCGCCTACGGGCCCGTGCCCGCCGCGATCAAGTTCGGCGACGCCGTGAACAAGGGCATCACGATGCGGATGAACCAGGCGCCCGTGAAGCGGCAGTGGCCGCGGCTCATCGAGCACATCCGGGCGGGGCACTTCTCGCCGCGGGACATCATCACGCACCGGATCCCGCTCGAGCACATCGCGGAGGGGTACCACGTGTTCTCCGCGAAGCTCGACGACTGCGTCAAGACCGTCATCACGTTCGACGACAAGTAGGAGCAGGACATGCCGTACCGCGCGAGCGACCACCACCGTCCGATCGACGCCGACGCGCTCCGGGCCCGGATCCCCGGCTGGGGCGCCGATCTCGACCCCGCCGACCGCCCCGCGTTCCCGCGCGAGCGCACCGACCTCGTCTCGGGCGCCCACTGGGACATGCCGGAGCACCAGCCGGAGCTCGCGCCCCGGGAGCGCTCCATCGAGCACACCGAGCTGCCGCCCGTGTTCGGCACGGTCGCGCCGCTGCACGGCGTCTCGGGCGCGATCAAGCGCTACGCCTACGCGACGTTCAGCGAGGGCCGCTCCGTGCACTGGCTGCTGCTGATGCTCGGCGACCGGGTGGACGCGGCGGGCGCGCACCTCGGATCCCTCGTGAGCGGGCGGCCGGACGACCCGCTCACCGAGGCGGGGATCCTCACCGAGGGCGGGCACCACCCGGTGTCGTCGCGCGTCGGGCGCGGCCGCGCGGACATGAAGCACGCGTGGATGGACCCGCTGATCGTGGGCGCCTGGCCGATCGCGGCCGTGGCGCTGCTCTTCGTGGTGCGGCGCAAGCGGCGCTGACGCCGGCTGCGGGATCCGGCGGCGTCAGTCGATCTGCACCCGCCGCGGCCCCGACCCGCGGTCGCCGAGCGCGTCGTCCGGGTTGAGCAGGCCGCACGCCTTCATCGAGAGGCAGCCGCAGCCGATGCAGCCCGTCAGCTCGCGCTCCAGCCGCTCGATGCCCTGGCGCCGCTCCTCGAGCAGGCGCTTCCACCGGCGCGACGCGCGCTGCCAGTCGGCGTGGCTCGGCGGGCGGTCGAGCGGCACGTCGTCGAAGGTGGCCTGCACGTCGGCGAGCGGGATCCCGAGGCGCTTCGCCACCGTGATCAGCGACACCCGCCGCAGCATGTGCCGCGCGTACCGGCGCTGGTTGCCGGCCGTGCGCTCGGCGGCGATGAGGCCGAGGTCCTCGTAGAAGCGGAGGGCGGAGGCGGCGACGCCCGTGCGGCGCGTCATCTCGCCGACCGTGAGCAGCTCGCCGGGCGCGTGCCGGGGCGTCGCCGCGATCGCCGTCGGCTCCTGCGCATCCGCCACGACGCCTCCTCCCGATTGACCTCAAGGGTACGTGAGGTTCTACCCTGGAGACCATGCGCATCACCACCCTCGCCGTCCCGACGGCCCCCACCCGTGAGGACGCCCTGTGACCTACGTGATCGCCCTCCCGTGCGTCGACGTGAAGGACCGCGCCTGCATCGACGAGTGCCCCGTCGACTGCATCTACGAGGGCGAGCGCTCCCTCTACATCCACCCCGACGAGTGCGTCGACTGCGGCGCCTGCGAGCCCGTCTGCCCTGTCGAGGCCATCTACTACGAGGACGACCTGCCCGAGAAGTGGTCGGACTACTACACGGCCAACGTCGAGTTCTTCGCCGAGATGGGATCCCCGGGCGGCGCCACCAAGGTCGGCGTGACGCACTCCGACCACCCGGTCATCGCCGTGCTGCCGCCCCAGGGCGACCCGGCGTGAGCGCCGACCCCGATCTCTTCAAGGCCGCGTTCCGCGGGCACCCGGCGGGCGTCGCGCTCATCACGGCGCGCACCGCGGAGGGCCCGTCCGGCCTGACCGCGTCGAGCGTCGCCTCGCTGTCGGCGGATCCGCCCGCCCTCTCGTTCTCGGTGACGCGCGCCACGGGATCCGCCGGCGCGATCCTCGGGGCCGACACCTACCTCGTGCACCTGCTCGCCGGGCAGCACGCCGCGCTCGCCCGCGCCTTCGCCGTCTCCGGCTCGCCGCGCTTCACGGAGGAGCAGGGGTTCCAGGAGCTGCCGACCGGGGAACCGCTGCTCGCCGACGCGCGCGCCGCCCTCCGCTGCCGCACCATCCAGACCGTGCCGGTCGGCGGATCCGTGCTGGTCGTCGCCGAGGTCCTCGACGTGATCCTGGGCGAGCCCGCCCCGCCGCTCGTCTACCGCGACCGCCGGTTCCACCTGCTCGAGGACGACCACCCGGAGCTGTAGGCCCCGGACGGTCGCTCGCTCCTCAGGCGGCCCTGCCTCACGCGTTCATGAACTCCGAGGGCTTCAGCGCGCGCTCCACGATGCGCACGTCGCCGATCGATCCCGGGAACACGTGGTCGAGCTTCCCGCCGTAGAAGTTGGCGCCGAGGAGCCATGGTCGGGAGGCCGACGCGAGCCCGCGGTTCGCCGTCGTCGGGTTCCGCACCACCGGGCAGCCGTCGACGTACATGGTCGTGTGCTGGCTGTCGTTGACCACGGCGACGTGCCACCAGGTCGCGGCGGGCAGCTCGTGTGACCAGTTGGTGAGGGATCCGTCCTGGCTGGCCGGGTAGACGCACCACTGCATCTCGCGGCTGCCGGAGACGGTGAGCACCACGGCCGGCTCGTCCGGGTCGCCTGAGCTGGTGGCCTTGCCCGCGTCCTTCGCGGAGGCCGACTGGGACAGGATCGAGCTCCAGGCGTCGTCGCCGCCGTAGCCCTCGGGGATCCGCACGAACGCCTCGAACGTGTAGCCCTGGCGGAACGTCGCCTGGTCGAGCGGGGCGCCGTCGATCGTGCGCAGGTGGTCGCCCGAGGCCTTGCCGCCCGTGAGCGTGAGGCTGCCGGCGCTGGGGGAGTCGTCGTGGTGCTCCGCGGAGAAGCGGAGCGATCCGGGGGCGGCGCCCGCACGACCCGCGACCACGAGGTCGTTGCCGTGGCCGGAGGCGTCCGGGATCCGCGTGCCGGGGCCGAGCGCGGATCCGTCGGTGTGGCCGTCGAAGCGCCAGTACGCGACCGTGCCGGGCACGAGCATCGCGGCGGCGGGTCGGGCGGCACGTGCGGGCACCGGGGCGAAGCCCGCGAAGCGCTGCTCGAAGTCGACGCTCACGGTGAAGCGATCCACGTCGCCGGAGAGCCGCACCTCCTCGTCCGCGAGCTCGTTGCCCGTGCCGAGGCCGCCGGCCAGGAGGAAGGGCGACAGGGTCTCGACGTCGATCGCGTTCCGCTCGAGGTCCACGTGGTACAGCCGGATCATCGCGGCGCCGCCGTAGTAGCGGTCCTGGTAGTTCACGAGGTGCAGGTCCACGTCGTGGCCCGCGCGGTTCTTCAGGGTCGTCCGCCCGGGCTTCCAGTAGTGGCCGTTGAGCGTGAGGAAGATCTGGTCGTGCTGCGAGATGAAGGAGTCCCAGAGGCCCTGGCCGTAGTCGTCGAGCACGGCGGATCCGTCGGGCTTCGAGTCGACGATGTCGTGCGCCGTGAGGATCACCGGCAGCGTCGGGTGCGCCGCCAGCACGCCGCGCGCCCACTCGACGCCGCGGGCGCTGGTGCGCCAGTCGAGCGCGAGGACGAGCCAGTCGCGGCCGCCCGCCGTGAAGGTGTGGAACGAGTTGTAGCCGTCGGGGCTGGATCCGCGGTAGCTCGGCGACTTCCGGAACCGCTTCGGGCCGAACGCCTCGAGGTAGGGGGTGCGGCCGCGCTGGTCGTCGGTGGAGGAGTCCACGTCGTGGTTGCCGGCGAGCACGCTCCACGCGGCGCCGGCCTTGTCGAGCAGCGTGAACTGCGCGCTCGCGGCCTGGATCTCGTTCGCGGCGCCGTTCTGCGTCACGTCGCCGAGGTGCGCGAGGAACACGATGTTGTGCCGGTCGCGCTCGGCGAGCACGTACCGGAGCGACGCCTCGAGCGGCTCCGGGTGGATCGCGGCGCCGTCGAAGAGGTACTGCGTGTCCGGCAGCACGGCGATGGTGAAGCGGGGTGACGTGGTGTCGGGCTTCCAGCGGGCGCCGGATCCCTGCTGGGCGGCGGGCGCCTTCGCCTTCGCGCTGTCCGCGACGTCGGCGACGGTCGCGGCGGTCGCCGGGAGCGCCCCGCCGAGGCCGGCTACGCCCAGCGCGCCGGCTGCGCCGCCGGTGATGAGGAAGCCGCGTCGGGAGAGCGCGGAGGAGGGAGGCGTCGTCGGGTCCTGGGTCACGGGGGACGACGGTAGGGGCGGCGGGTGAATCGGATGCGGCGGCCGGGTGGACGGACGGCGGCGGGCGTCAGTGTGGGGTGATGCAGATCAGCGACGAGCCGTTCGACTTACCCGACCTGCCGACCGCGGATGGGATCACCGCCGAGTTCGGGGTCCCGTTGTTCACCTTCGCGCCCCAGGCGACGCTGGAGGAGTGGGGCGTGAACCGCGTCACGTCGACGCCCGCAGGCGGACCGGAGTCGCTCGCCGATGCGAGCCTGATGTACACGCTGTGGCGGAATCCGGACGACCGGGCGGATCCCGTGAACCGCGGCCCCCTCACCGGCGCGGAGCTGGCGGCGCTCGATGAGCCGACGCCACGACCGCTGCCCCCGGCTCTCGACGACGTGCGGCAGCGCATGCGCTGGCCGTCCCTGTGGGAGGCGGTGATGACGACGCCCATGCGTCCCGAGGGACCGCGCGCCCACGTGAAGGACGTCGAGGGCGTCCTCCTCCGGCACGCGGAGCACATCATCGCGAACACCTTCCGCGATGCGCGCACCGGCGGCACGTTCCCGCCGGTCGTCTCCGACAGCCCGACCGCCCGGGATCTGGAGCCCGCCGAGATCGAGGTGGATGGGGTCCTCGTCGACGGGCTCCGGCTCGATCGCGACGCGCACGTCGTCGCGGTGGGCGCGCAGGTCGGCGACCGGATCCTCACGGCCGTCATCCCGCGGGCCGAGCTCGACCACGTGCGCCTCGCCTTCGTGACGCGGCCGACGCCGGCGTAGCGCGCGCTCCGGTCAGGGGCCGGCGACGAGCAGCACGGTCGCGAGGAGCGCGGGCACCGCGCCCAGCACCGCGAACGCGCCCGCGAGGAGCAGCGCGACGTCCGGGCGGGCTGACCTCTCGTCGCGCCCGGCGGATCCGGCGAGCAGCCGCGTCGCCAGCGCGAGCGCGACGACGCCGCCGAGCGGGATCACGGCGAGCGGCAGGAGGCGGCCGCCCGCGGATCCCCACGCCGGGAGGAACGCGACCGGCACCGCGCACGCGGCCACCGCCAGGGCGACGACGGCGGCGATCCGCATCCGCCGGGCGCGGGCGGCGACACCCCGCGGCGCGGCGGGCGGACGGGCGGTCACGCGCCGGGCGGTCACGCGACGGGCGGCTGGATGAGGTCCCACGCGGCGCCGTACGGGTCCTCGAAGATCGCGACGGTGCCGTACGGCTCGTGGCGCGGCTCCTCGCGGAAGGCGACGCCGTGCGCGAGCATCCGGGCGTGCTGGGCGGCGAAGTCGTCGGTCTCGAGGAAGAACGCGACGTCGTCGCCGGCCTGGCGGCCCACGGGTGCGGGATCCTCCGCGAGCGCCAGGACGAAGCCGGCCCCCTCGCCCTCGGGCCCCACGACCACGCGACGCCAGCCGCTCGGCGCCGTCTCGTCCTGCCGGACGACGAAGCCCAGGGCGCCGACGAAGAACGCCAGCGCCTCGTCGTGGTCGCGGACGAGGTACGTGACGTTCTGGAGCCGGATCATGCGAGAAACGTATCGGGCGCCCCGCAGCCCGCGGCCGCGGACCGACGAGGCGTGGCCGGGCGCGGATCCGCCCGGCCGCCATGCCAGCATGGGCCATGCGCATCGCCGACTTCCCCGTGCCCGACACGGCCGCCGCCCGCGGGGCCCTCGAGCTCGCGACCTCGTACCAGTCGGCCGCGATCACGGCCCATGGGATCCGCTCGTGGCTGTTCGCCGAGGCGTTCGCCGTCGTCGAGGGATTGACCGACGTCGACCACGAGGTCCTCTACGTCTCCGCGGTGCTGCACGACATCGGCACGGTCACCGAGTACGACAACCACACGATCTCGTACGAGCACGCGGGCGGCCACGTCGCCGTCGCGCTCACGGCCGGAGCCGGCTGGCCCGCGGCACGCCGCCAGCGCGTGCTCGACGCGATCGTGCGGCACAACTGGCCGTCGGTGGATCCGGCGCTCGACGTCGAGGGGCACCTCCTGGAGGTCGCGACCGGCCTCGACATCTCCGGCGCCCGGCCCGACGCGCTGCCGGAGGAGTACCTGCGCGAGGTGCTCGCCGCCCACCCGCGCGGGGCGCTGGCCGCCGAGTTCGGCGCGTGCGTCGTGGACCAGGCGGAGCGGAAGCCCACGACCGCGGCCCGCCGCCTCGTCGACGGCGGGCTCGTGCGGAAGCTCGCGGAGAACCCGCTGGAGCGCCTGGCCTGATCCGACCCGCGGCATGCGGTCCGCACCCGGCGCTCCCGCGAGCGGCGTCAGGGTGCGGTGGGGGCGAGGCCCGACAGGAGCGGGAACGCCGGGAACGCGCACGTGGGCGCGGCGCCCGCGCTCGCCGAGGCGGTGATGCGCACGTCCGCCCGCGTCGAGGTGAGCGGGGATCCGCCGAAGGTCGCACCCGCCGTGGCGATGTCCGCGTACGCGGCCGTGACGGCGGGCGCATCCACGGCGACGCGGGAGAGCGAGACGCCGAGCCGATGGGCGTCGTCGTACCCGGCGAGCGTCGAGACGGCCTTCGCCGGCGAGTCGACGGCGCGGAGGCCGTCGACCACGATGCCGCTGAAGGACGGGATCGCGCTGCCGGTGCCCTTCGCGTAGTGCGTGTCGAACACCACGGGGGCCTGGGTGCGGCTCAGGCAGACGTCGCGGTAGGTCACGCCCGTGACCGGGCCGCCCACCAGCGGGTTGCTCTTGATGCGCACGCCGGCGCTGGAGACGCTCGCGGTGCCGTACGCGTCCACGCCGGAGACCGTGGACCCGGTGACGAGCACGTCGCTCACGCCGGACGTCACCTCGCTGCCGATCGAGATGCCGTGCGTGCCGTAGAAGTGGCTGTCGATGATGCTGATGTGGCTCGACGCGTGCGTGCCGCCCTTGATGGCGATGCCGTCGTCGCCGTCCGAGACATAGGAGTGGGCGATGGTCACGTCGGTCGCGCCCGCCGGGTCGATGCCGTCCGTGTTGCGCGCGGTGGCGGGGGTCTGGATCCGCACACCCCACGCCGTGAAGCCGTCGGCGTCGTGGAAGGACACGTGGAACATGGCGGCGTCGACCAGGTCGACGTCGTGGAGCGTGAAGTCGTCGGCGCCGGCGGCCTGGATCAGCCGGGGCTCGTTCTGCGCGCCGCCCGCGCGCGCCTGGTCGGAGAGCTGCCACCAGGTGGTCGTGCCGCCGAGGATCGCGTGGTCCCCGCGGCCGTCGACGCGGCCGCGCCGGGCGTCCATGCCGCCGCGGGAGGCGACCCCCGCGTGCGGTGCGGTGGCGGTGATGAGCGCGGCGCACCCCTTGCCGGATCCGCCGATGGTGCCGCAGGTCGGCCCCTGGGGGATCTGGTAGTCGGCGGCGTCCCGCGACCCGAACAGGGTCACGGCGGGATCGAGCACCAGCGTCTCGCCCTGGCGCAGCTGCAGCGGCCCGCTGAGGAAGCTCGCGCCCCGGCTCGAGGAGGCCAGCCGCACGGCCACGACGGCGGTGCCGGACTGCGCGCAGGAGTCGAGCGCGGCCTGGATGCGGGCGGTGTCGGGCGCCCGGGCCTCGTCCGCGGCGGAGGCGGAGCGGTCCGGCATGTCGAGCTGGGCCGGGACGGTGGCGCACGTGGTGGCGGGGTCGACGGGCTCGGTGACGGTGCGGCGGTCGCCCGTGCCGCCGGTGGCGGCCGCGAGCTGTGCCGTCGCCGCGGTGGCGGCCGGCGGATGGGAGGCCAGGGCGGCGGGCCCGGCGAGCGTCACCGCCGCGAGCGTGCCGGCCACGACGGCGGTCAGGGCGAGCGTGCGGGCAGCGGTGCGTGATGGCACGGGATTCCTCTCGGGGGACGACCCCCTCGGCGCACGGCGTGCGCCATCCCGGAGGCGGGTCGCGGGCAGGCTAGGGGTGCCCCGCGACCCGCCGTGCGCGCTCTACCCGATGAGCGACGGCCGCAGGTCCCGCAGCGTGCGGTGCGACGTGATCCGGATCGCCCCCGTCAGCGCCACCGCGAGCCCCGCGACCAGCCACAGCGCGAGCACGCCCGCGTCCATGGCCGCCTTGCCGAGGTCGCCGCCGTACATGAGCTGGCGGAGCGCGTCCACCGCGAAGCTCATGGGCAGCACGTGGTGCAGCGCGGCGAGCGGCCCGGGGAGCGTCTGCCAGGGGAACGTGCCGCCCGCGGTGACGAGCTGCACGACCATGAGCACGAGCCCGAGGAACTGGCCGACGCTGCCGAGCAGCACGTTGAGCGCGAGGATGATCGCCGCGAACGTGATGGAGGCGAGCACCATCGTCCCGTACATGGCGAGCGGGTGGGCGATGCGGAAGCCGAGCGCGCCGGCGACGATCGCGTAGAGGCCGGCCATCTGCACGACGCCGAGGAGCGCGGGCGTCAGCCAGCCGGCGAGCGTGATCCGCAGCGGCGCCTTGCGTGCCGTGATCGCGCGGCGCGACAGCGGCTTGACGATGAGGAACAGGGCGTAGATCCCGATCCACGCGGCGAGGCTGATGAAGAACGGCGCGAGACCGGCGCCGTACTCGCCGGCCTGCGTGACGGCGTCCTGCCGGAGGGCGACGGGGTCGCCGATCGTGTCGGCCTGCGCGCCGCGCTGCGCCTCGGTGGAGGCGGGGATCTGGTCGAGGCCCGAGTCGAGGCCGTCGCGCAGCTTCGTGGCGCCGTCCTGCAGCGTGCCGAGGCCGGACGCGAGCGAGGTGGCGCCGTCGGCCGCGGAGTGCGCGCCGGTGGCGAGCGTGGCGCTGCCGTCGGCGGCCTGCGCGATGCCGGTCGCGAGGGCGGGGGAGGCCTTCGCGAGCCGGTCGGCGCCGTCGGCGACCTGGCGGCTGCCGGTCGCGAGGGTGCCCGCTCCGGTCGCCAGGGCGGCGGATCCCGTCTGCAGCTTCCCGGCGCCGTCGGCCACCTGCGCGCTGCCCTGGGCGACCTGCTCGCTGCCGGTCGCGAGGGTCTGCAGCTGCGTGTCCAGGCCGTCGGCCTGCTTCGCGGCGCCCGTGATGTCGGTGCCGAGCACGTCGAGCTTCGCGAGGGCGGCGTCGATGTCCGCCTGCGGGACGCCTGCCGTGGCCATGCGCTCCTGGATGGCGGCGCGGATCGTCGGCACCCGCCCGGCGAGCTGGTCGACGCCCGCGGTCGCGGCGGATCCGAGCGCCGCGATCTTGGCGTTCCCGTCGGCGACCTGCCGCGCACCCGACGCGACCTTCTGCGCGCCCGGCGTGAGCGCGGCGGCGCCGTTCGAGAGGTCGGTCGCGCCGCCCGCGAGCGTGGACGCGCCGGACGCGACCTGGTCGGCGCCCGCCGCGAGCTGCTGCGTCTGCGCGGGGAGCTGCGCCGTGCCCGTGCGGAGCTGGCCGAGGCCGGACGCGAGCGTGTCGGCGCCCGTCGCGAGCTTCCCGTTCCCGTCCGCCAGCGAATCGGCGCCGGAGCGCGCGGTGGCGGTCCCGTCGACGAGCTGCTGCGCGCCGGATGCCGCGTCGCCGAGGCTCGAGCGCACGTCCGCGAGGCCGAGCAGGAGCTTGCCCGCCGCCTCGGTGCCGACGCGCGAGGCGACCGACTTCGTGATCCGTGCGCCGGCCTGCTGCGCGATCGTGGTGGCGAGGTAGCTGTTGGCGTCGTCGGTGGCCATGACCACGCGGGCCTGCTGCGGATCCGTGCCCGAGGACGACGTCAGCGCCGCGGAGAACCCGGACGGGATCGTGAGCGTGAAGTCGTAGGTGCCGTCCTCGAGGCCCGTGCGCGCCTCGGCGGAGGAGACCTCGTGCCAGTCGAAGGAGGCGTCGTCGAGCACGTCCTTCGCGACGTCGGTGCCGTAGTCGACGGGCTTCCCGTCGACCGTGGCGCCCTGGTCGGAGACGACGAGCGCGGCGGGGACCTTGTCGAGGCTGCTGTACGGGTCCTGGTTCGCCCAGAGGTACAGGCCGCCGTAGAGCACGGGCACCAGCACGAGCGCGACGAGCGCGATCTTGGACATGGTGGTGGCGGTGAGGCGCGTCAGCTCGGCGCGCACCAGGGGGATCAGTCTCATCGGGTCTGCGTTCCGTCGATCGAGGGGGTGGGTTCGGGGGTCGCGATCGCGTCGTCGGCCGGGAGCGCGGCGATCGCCTCGGCGGCGGCCTCGCTCGTGACGACGAGGACGCCGGTGCCCGCGCGGGCGAGGTCGCGGAGGACGCGCATCCACTCGCCCACCGCGCCGCCGTGCCGCTCGGGCGAGGTGACGACGACGGCCTCGACGCCGTCGCGGCTGGCGGCGAGCGTGGTGAGGAGGCGGATGCGGGCGACCGCGGGGACCGCGGAGAAGGGCGCGCGGGCGAGGTCGGCGAGGCCCTGGTCGTCGAGGATCACGCCGACCTCGTGCCGGCCGGAGCGGTGCCCGGCGAGGGCGAGCTCCTCGGCGACGACCGCGCGCAGCGCGACGTCGTCGGCGGGCTCGTTGATGCGCGGGGTGTCGACGAGCGCGACCCGCTCGGCGATGCGCGCCGCGACGCCGGGGGAGTCGTCGCCGTCGAGGGCGAGCGAGCCGCCGTCGATCCGCATGCGCCCGGACGCGACGAGCGAGAGGACGGTGGGCCGCAGCTCGGTCTCGGCGACGGCGACCACGGGATCCGGGCCGCCGTAGGAGAGGGAGATCGCGGGCAGGGCGGGCGCGGGTCCGTCGCCGACGCGCGCGTCGGTCAGGGTGACGATCACGATGCCGCCTCCGTGCTGCGGGGCGCGACCTCGCGGAGCTCGGGGGTGGCGGCGACGAGGTCGCCCGCCGACCGCCAGTCGAGGCCGCAGAGGGCGAGGGAGGTGAGGATCACGAGCGTGTGGCCCTCGGCGCGGCCGATGTCGCTGCGGGTCGCCTCGTCGAGCACCGCGAGCGCGCCGCCCTCGACCAGGCGCGCGAGCGTCGCCGCGGCGATGTCGCCGCGCAGCTCGCCCGCGGCGATCCCGCGCTCGACGACGCGGAGCAGCTCGGCGCGCAGCGGCGCGAGCTCCGTGCCGACCTCGCGCGCGAGCGGACCCCGCACGGCGACCCGGGCCATCACGCGCACCTGCTCGACCTCGGCCCAGAGGCGCGCGCCGATGAGGGCGACGTGGATCCGGCTGTCCTCGTGCGTGATCCCGGCCAGGGCCTCGACGATGCGTCGGGCGCCGCGCTGCACCACCTCGCGTACGAGGTCGTCGCGCGTGGCGAAGTGCCCGTAGACGGCGCGGCGGCTGAGGCCGGCGGCGGTGGCGATGGTCTCGAGGGAGGCGTCCGGGTCGCGGTCGAGCGCGACCACGGCCGCGTCGACGAGGGCCTGGCGGTTCGTCGCGGCGTCCTTGCGGGGCGCGCGCGCGGAGGCGAGGGAGGTCATGCGACCAGGGTAGTGATCCTGCACACGTGTGTGCAACTTAGATCGGCGAGCTCCCAGACCGCGGCGAGCTCCCAGGCCGCGGTGCGGTCGCCGGGCGGGTCAGCTCCGGAGGGTCTCGCTCGGCAGCTCGCCGAACGCGCCCGCGAACGACGCGGCGAACCGGCCGAGGTGCGCGAATCCCCAGCGCTCGGCGACGCTGCGGACGGTCGTGGTGGTGGGCGTCGCGTCGAGGAGCTCGGCGCGCACCCGGCGGAGGCGGATCCCGCGCAGGTACTCGGTGGGCGTCTGGCCGTGGTGGCGGCGGAGGGCGAGCTGCAGGACGCGCGTCGAGATCCCCGCGGCGGCCGCGGCCTCGGCGGGCGTGATCGGCAGGTGCGCGTTGTGGTGCAGGTACTCCACGGCGACGCGGATGTGCGCCATGCGCGGGGCCCGCAGCTCGTCGGGCAGCTCCACGTCGTCCCAGGGGAACAGGCGCAGGGTCGCGCGGGCGAGGGAGAGGTCGGCCTCGACGCGCATCACGGAGGAGGCGTCGGGGTCGGTGATGATCGGGGCTGCCGCGGCGACCGCGCGACGCCACACGGCGGCCGCCTCGGCGCTCGGCACGCTGCGGTGCTCGAACAGGAGCGGGCGGGCGGGACCGTGGTGGAACTCGGTCGCGGTCTGCTCGAGGAACGCGGTGTCCAGGTGCACGCAGTTCTGGCGCGTCGCGCTCGCCTGGTACTGGAAGGTCTTGTCGGCGGGCAGGAGGAGGGGGAGCTGGCCGGAGCTCGCGAAGGCGCGGGATCCGCGGTCCACCGTGATCCGCCCTTCGAGGAACCAGGTGACGACGTGCTGGGGCAGCGTCGCGCCCGTGGCCCAGTGCGGGCCGGCGACGCGCATGGTGCGCAGCGTGACGCGCTCGCTGCCGAGGATCGCGTAGCGGTAGGAGAAGGAGCCGGTGCGGCGGTCGGGGGCGAAGCGCATCCCCTCGAGCGTGGGCGCGAAGGTGGCGGTGGCCTCGTCGACGTCGGCGCCGGACATGACGGAGCGGACGAACGAGGCGTCCGAGGGCGTGGCGGCCGGGTCGATGCGGAGGGCGTCGGCGCCCTCGTCCTCCGCGGCAGCGGTCTCCACGGTGCGCGGGCGGTGCGAGGGATCCCTCGTCAGGGTGGGGGTCAGGGTGCTCGTCATGGTTCCTGCGGTCTCTGGGCGTCGGTCGTCTCCGCCGCGTCCGCTCATCATGCATGGTGATCGCGCGGCAGAGGGCTGACGGGGATTCCCGTCAGATGTGCGGTGTTCGGCGCGGTCCCCCGGGGCAGCGGGTCGACGCTCCGCGGATAGCCGCTGAGCGAACCGGTGTCCCCCGGCCGGGGCACCTAGGCTCGGGTGCATCCCCCTCCACCCGCCCGCATCCATCCACCGCATCACCGAGAGGCGCCGCATGACGAGCGACCGGTCCCTGGCCTTCATCCTGCTGCGCTCGTGCCTCGTGATGGTCGCGCTCGGGTTCGTCACCGTGCAGACGGGCGGCGGCCTCGGCGTCGTGGGCGTCGTCGCGTTCGTCCTCGCGGCGGGACTCGGCGGCGGCGCGACCTTCTACTGGCGGCGCCACCTCGCCGCGAAGCGCCGCGACCCGTTCAGCTGATCCGCGGCGCTCGCCCGATCACGCCGGATCGGTGACCGTCGACGTGAGCGTCGACGACCCGTCCGGCCGCCGCCGCACCTCGATCCGGTCGGCCACGCGCTGCTTCAGCTCCTCGACGTGGCTGACGATGCCGACCGTGCGGCCGTCGGACGACAACCGCCCCAGCTCGGACATGACCGCGTCGAGCGTCTCCGGATCCAGCGTGCCGAACCCCTCGTCGACGAAGAGCGTGCCGAGCTGCAGCCCGCCGGCCTCGGCCTGCACCACGTCGGCGAGGCCGAGCGCGAGGCTGAGCGACGCGTAGAACGTCTCGCCGCCGGAGAAGCTCGCGGGCTCGCGCACGCGGTCGACGACGTGGTCGCGGATCTGCAGGGCCAGCCCCGTCTTCCGCGACCGGCTCGTCGCCTCCCGCTCCTCGCTCACCTCCAGCTCGTAGCGGCCGCTCGACATGATCCGCAGGCGCGCGTTGGCCGCCTGCACCACGTCCTCGAAGCGGCGCAGCAGCACGTAGGTGCCGAGCGTCGTGCCGCGCGTGTTCTCGGGGGTCGTCGCGTTCGCGACGTCGGACATGCGGATCGCGGCGCGGGCCCGGTCGCCCGCCAAGGCGCTCTCGCGGCGGGCCTCGTCGTGGCGGGCGAGGGCGGACGCGGCGCGGTCGGCCCGGTCGCGGGCGCGCGCGGCGCGCTCGGCGCTGGCGCGCGCGGCGGCCTGGGCGGCGTCGAGGGCGGTGCGGGCGGCGTCGGGATCCGCGTCCTCGGCACCCGTGAGCGACGCGACCTCGGGATCCACCAGCCCCTCCGCGACGACGGCCTGCTCCCGCTCGTGCGCGGCGACCCGGCGGGCGCGCGCCTCGAGCTCGGCGGGCGGCAGGGCGGCGGCGCGCGCGTCCTCCTCGGTGGCGAAGGACTCCGCGGCCAGCGCCTGCGCCAGCTCGTCGGCGCGCGCGGCGGCATCGGCGGCCGTGCGCTCGCGGGTGGCCGCGAGGGCGATGAGGCGCTCGACCAGGGCGCGCTCGGCGGCGCGGTCGGCCACGAGTGCCGCGACGCGGGCCGGGGATCCGGCGTCGCCCGCCTCCTCGTCGGCGAGCACCGCGCGCACGGCCGCCTCGTCCTCCGCACGGAGCTCTCGGGCCCGGGCCGCGCGCTCGCGCAGCCCCGAGAGCGCCGCGCGGGCGTCGTCGCGGCGGGTGCGGATCCGCTCCGTCTCGGCGTCGTGCGCCACGAGCGCCGCCTCGGCATCGCGCAGCGCGCCGCCTGCCTCCTCGGCCTCCGCGAGCCGGGCCGCGCGGGCGGCGACGTCGGCGTCGGCGGTCTCCCGCGTGATCCCGTCGAGCGCCGCCTGCGCGACCTCGTGCCGCGTGGTCGCCGCCGAGAGCGCGGCGACCGCGTCCCCCTGCGCCCGCTCGGCGCGGGCGCGCGCGCCGGCGGCCGCCTCGATCTCGTCGTCGTCGGGGTGCCCGGGCGCGCTGGGCGCGGGCCGCGGGTGGTCGACGGCGCCGCAGACGGGGCAGGGCGCGCCGTCCTCGAGCTCCCTGGCCAGCTCGCCCGCGAGCCCCCGGATCTTGCGCTGCCGCAGCTCCGCCTCGCGCTGCACGGCGGCCGTCGCGTCGGCCGAGCGCGCGTCGAGGGCATCACGGGCGGCGGTGATCCGCGCCTCCAGCTCCGCCAGCTCGTCCACGCGCCGCCGCGTCGCCTCCGCCTCGGCCAGGCCCGCGCGCGCGGCGTCGACCCCGCCCGCGGCGGCCGCGGCGGCGTCGCGGGCCTCGACCAGCGGGATCCGTGCGGCCGGCCGCTCCGCGAGCGCCGCCTCCGCGGCGTCCGCCGTCGCCTCGCGCGCCGCGACCGCGTCCTCGGCCGCGCGCACGTCCGCGACGCGCCGCGGCAGGCCGCGCTCCCGCTCCTCCGCGTCGGCCAGCGTCGTCAGCTCGGCCACGAGCGCGTCGCGCCGCTCGGCCAGCTCCGCGGGTGGCGCGTCCGCCAGCGCCGGCCGCGCATCCCGGCACGCCATGCGGGCGTCGTCGTCGGCCTCGGCGGCGGCGACCCGCGCCGCCTCCGCCTTGTCGCGCGCCGCGAGCGGGCCGACCACGGCCGCCGCGCGCCGGGCCTCCGCCACGCGCTCCGCCAGGTCCTGGATCTCGGCCGCCGCGTCCCGCACGGCCGCCTCGCGCTCCATCAGCGCCCGCCTCCGCGCGAGCGCCCGGGTCACCCGTTCGGCGTCCTGGAGCGCCGCGGCCGCGTCGTGCCGGATCCGCTCGTCCTCCTCGCGCGCCGCCTCGGCCGCGTCCGCCAGCTCGGCCAGGAGCCGCACGGTGTCGGGCGCGTCGGCGACCTCCAGCGCATCCACCCGCGCCGCCTCGCGCAGCCCGGTGAGCGCCTCGGCGACCCGCGCGTCGGCCGCGTCGGTGCGGGCCTTCGCGGCCGTGCGCATCTCGGCGAGCTGCTTCGCGGTGGCGTCGTAGACGGCCGTGCCGAACAGCGACTGGAGCACCAGCCGTCGCTGCTCCCCGGTCGAGCGCAGGAACTCCGCGAACTCGCCCTGCGGCAGCACGACGGTCTGCACGAACTGCGCGCGCGTCAGCCCGACGATGCGCGCGATCTCCGTGCCCACCTCCTGCGTGCTCGTGCCGACGACCTCGCCCGCCTCGGCCTCGGGCGACGACAGCCGGAACAGCTTCGCGGTCGCGTTCTGGTTCGTGGTGCCCGTGCCGCGGGCCTTCGGGCGCTGGTGCTGCGGGCTCCGGCGCACGCGGTGGATCCCCGCGGCCGTCTCGAACACGAGCTCCACGAACGGCTCCACACCGGGCGCCGCGTGGTGGCTGTGCAGGCGGTCGCGGCTCGACCCGTCGCTCGCCAGCGACCCGTAGAGCGCGAACACGACGGCGTCGATGAGCGTCGACTTGCCGGATCCGGTGGGCCCCTCCAGCAGGAACAGCCCCGAGCGCCCGAGCTCGGCGAAGTCGATGACGTGCTCGCCGGCGAACGGCCCGATGGCCCGGAGGGTGAGGCGGTGCAGGTCCATCAGGCGCTCCGGTCCGCGGCCAGCGCCTGCTCGTACGCCTGCCGCAGGACGAGCGCCTCGGGCTCGGTGGGCGGGGCGCCGGTCGCGTACGCGACGAAGTCGGCCCCGACCTCGAGCGGATCCGTCGTGGCGTCGACCACGCGCGACCGGACGCCCTCGACGCGCCCCTCCGGCTCGTGCAGCACGACGAGCGCGTGCGGCAGCGCCTCGCGCACGCGGGCCACGAGGTGCGGCGGGTGCACCGGATCCGTCACGTGCACGCGCAGCCAGGCGTCGGCGAGGTCGGCGTGCCGCCCGTCGACGATCTCGGCGAGCGTCCCCGTGACCTCCGCCAGCCGCCGCGGCACGGGCGCGTCGACGAGCTCGACCGTCGTGGATCCGTCGGCCGCCAGCTCCACGAGCACGCTCGACTTCCGCTGCAGCCGCTCCCCGAACGAGAAGGCGAGCGGCGAGCCGGAGTACCTGATGTGCGGAGCGCGGATCCGCGGCCGCGTGGATCCCGATGCCCGCACCTCCTGCGCCCCGTGCAGGTGCCCGAGCGCGACGTAGTCGGCCCCCTGGAACGCCGACGCCGGCACCTGGTCGAAGCCGCCCACGCGGATGTCGCGCTCGCTCTCGCTCGGCTCCGCACCGGTGACGAACGCGTGCGCCACGACGACGACGCGCGCGCCGTCCCGCCCGGCGGCGTCGGCTCGCACCCGGTCCATCGCGGCGCCCAGCACGGCCTCGTGCGAGCGCGGCAGCGGTGGGGCACCGGGGGCGGCGAGGGCGGCGCGCACGGCGTCCGGATCCAGGTACGGCACCCCGTAGAACGCGACCGGCCCGTCGGCGTCCTCGACGACCACCGGCACGTCGAGCGTCTCCACCGACGCGAGGATGTGCAGCCCGTCGCGCAGCAGCGCCGACGCGAACCCGAGCCGCGCGGCCGAGTCGTGGTTGCCGGGCGTGACGATGACGGTCGCGAGCGCGGTCAGCCGCGCGAGCGCGTCGCCCAGCAGCCGCACGCTCGGCACGCCCGGCACCGCGCGGTCGTAGACGTCGCCCGCGACGAGCACCACGTCGACCGAGCGCTCGCGCACGACCTCGACGAGGTGGTCGAGGAACGCGGCGTGATGCGCGTGCAGGTCCTCGCCGTGGAGGGTGCGCCCGAGGTGCCAGTCGCTCGTGTGGAGGATGCGCACGCGGGTCCTTCCTCGGGGCGGCGGCGGTGTCCGTCACGCTACCCGAGGGCGCCGACACGGCCTCAGCCGGTCGGCGCCCGCGCGGGCTAGTCCTTCTTGCCGTGCGCCGCGACCGACACCGGCTCCCACTCACGCCACGTCGCGAGGCGCTGCGCGTAGTCCTTCTCCGCGATGGCGAGCGGCCCGTCGCCGAGGAAGATCCGCAGCGGCGGCTCGTCCGCGTCGACCACCGCGAGGATCGCGTCGCGCGTGGCCGTCGGGTCGCCCGGCGTGACCCGCTTGTAGCCCTCGGCCCGGCGCTCGCGCATGCCGTCGTAGGCCGCGATGGGCTCGGCGCGCTTCGCCGACGCGCCCGACCAGTCGGTGCTGTAGCCGGCGGGCTCGACGAGCGTCACGTGGATCCCGAACTCGGCCACCTCGAGCGCCAGCGACTGGCTGAACCCCTCGAGCGCCCACTTCGACGCGTGGTAGATCCCGGTGTTGGTGAAGGCGCTGATCCCGCCGATGCTCGAGACCTGCACGATGTGGCCGGATCCCTGCGCCCGCATGATCGTGACGGCGGCCTGCGTGATCCACAGCGCCCCGAACACGTTGGCCTCGAACTGGCCGCGCACCTCCTCCTCGGTGAGCTCCTCGATGGCGCCGAACTGGCCGAAGCCCGCGTTGTTGACGACGACGTCGAGCGTGCCGAAGCGCTCCGCCGCCTGCTGCACGGCGGCGATGCCGGCGTCGCGGTCGGTGACGTCGAGGCGGAGGGGGAGCACGGCGTCGCCGTGCCGCTCGACGAGCGCGTCGAGGGTCGAGATGTCGCGGGCCGTCGCGGCGACGCGGTCGCCGCGCTCGAGCGCCGCCTCCGCCCACTCGCGGCCGAAGCCCTTGGATGCTCCGGTGATGAACCAGGTCGTCATGGGGATGTCCTCTCGTCGGTACCCCTCCGCCAACGCCGGGCGCGGCCCGCGCATGCCCCGGATCCCGGATCCGCCCGCCCTCGGGAACCGCAGGACCGCCTTGGTAGGATCGAGTGTGACTGGAGAGAACCTGCTCGGCGTCCCCGAGACGCGCCTGGCCGACGAGCCCGAGGTCGCCGCCCGCATCCAGAATGCCGACGGCGATCACGACACCCTCGGCGCCATCGCGGCCGACCACCCGCAGTCGTCGCTCGTCTGGGCGCTGCTCGCCGACTCCGCGTACGTGCAGGGCGACCGCATCGCCTCCTACGCGTTCGCGCGCGTCGGCTACCACCGCGGCCTCGACTCGCTGCGCAAGTCCGGCTGGAAGGGCCAGGGCCCCGTGCCGTGGAGCCACGAGCCGAACCGCGGCGTCCTCCGCTCCCTCTACGCGCTCCGCCGCGCGGCCGCCGCCATCGGCGAGGAGGACGAGGTCTCGCGCCTCAGCGCCTTCCTGCGCGACGCGGATCCCACGGCCGCCGGCCACATCGAGGCCGCCACCGCCGGGGCGCTCCCGCCCACGGAGGCCATCGTCATCCGCGGCCAGGACTGACCCGCAGCCCCATCGCACCGCCCGCACGACCCGCACCACCGCACGACACCCGATCCCGACCCGACCGACCCGCCCCGACGAGGAGTGAGCCATGCCCGCAGTAGTGATCATCGGAGCCCAGTGGGGTGACGAGGGCAAGGGACGCGCGACCGACCTCCTCGGCAGCCGCGTCGACTACGTCGTGAAGTTCAACGGCGGCAACAACGCCGGCCACACGGTCGTCGTCGGCGACGAGAAGTACGCGCTGCACCTGCTGCCGTCCGGCATCCTCACGCCCGGTGTCGTGCCCGTCATCGGCAACGGCGTCGTCGTCGACATCGAGGTGCTCTTCCACGAGCTCGACGCGCTCGCCGCCCGCGGGGTCGACGTCTCGAAGCTCCGCGTGAGCGCCAACGCCCACGTCATCACGCACTACCACCGCACCATCGACAAGGTCACGGAGCGGTTCCTCGGCAAGCGCCAGATCGGCACCACCGGCCGCGGCATCGGGCCCACGTACGCGGACAAGATCAACCGCGTCGGCATCCGGATCCAGGACCTCTTCGACGAGAACATCCTGCGCCAGAAGGTCGAGGCGGCCCTCGACGCCAAGAACCACATGCTCGTCAAGATCTACAACCGGCGCGCCATCTCGGCCGAGGAGATCGTCGAGAGCCTGCTCTCCTACGTCGAGCGCCTGCGCCCCATGGTGGGCGACGCGTCGCTCGAGCTGAACGCCGCGCTCGACGAGGGCAAGACGGTGCTGTTCGAGGCCGGCCAGGCCACCATGCTCGACATCGACCACGGCACGTACCCGTTCGTCACGTCGTCGAGCGCCACGTCCGGCGGCGCGGCCACGGGCTCGGGCGTCGCGCCGAACCGGCTCGAGCGGATCATCGCGGTCGTCAAGGCGTACACGACCCGCGTCGGCGCCGGCCCGTTCCCCACGGAGCTGCACGACGAGTCGGGCGAGTACCTGCGCGCCAAGGGCTTCGAGTTCGGCACCACCACGGGCCGCCCGCGTCGCTGCGGCTGGTACGACGCGCCCATCGCGCGCTACACGGCCCGCATCAACGGCGTCACCGACTTCGTGCTCACCAAGCTCGACGTGCTCTCCGGCCTCGCGACCATCCCGGTCTGCGTGGCCTACGACGTCGACGGCGTGCGCCACGACGATGTGCCCGTCTCGCAGTCCGACTTCCACCACGCCACCCCCATCTACGAGGAGCTGCCGGGCTGGCAGGAGGACATCACGGGCTGCCGCACCTTCGCGGACCTGCCGAAGAACGCGCAGGACTACGTGATGGCCATCGAGCGCATGAGCGGCGCGCGCATCTCCGCCGTCGGCGTGGGCCCGGAGCGCGAGCAGGTCGTCGTGCTGCACGACCTCCTCGAGGCCTGACCCTGATCCACGACGGCTGGGCCGACGACGCCCGCCTCGGCACCGACGCCGCCGACCTCGCGCGCTTCCTCAGCCGCGCCGACGCCCGCACGATGAACCGCGAGCGGCTCCAGGCGGATCTCGACATGGGGCAGGAGCAGTACGTGGCGGCGTGGCGCGAGCTGCATCGCTTCGGGTACGTGTCGTCGGCGGAGCTCAGGCGGCTCGTCGTCGAGCGGTAGATCCTCCTGCGTTACCGGGCGGCCCGCCGGCTCAGATGCGAACCGACCAACTTCGACCTCTGTGTGACGCATTCGGGATTCGCTATCCGACATCGAATTCGTTAATGCCAGGTGCGTTGTAGCTCGGCCTGGACGGACTGGATCACTGGATGATGCCGGCTGAGGTCCTGGACGTCAACAAGAGTATGGACGGGAACTTCTGAGCCGGTCGTCCATGCTCCGTAGATGGTCCATTGAGGTCCGTACCACGACCACCATTTGACACCGCGCCAGAGTCGCCCACCACTGTGGTCCGTCTCGCGGAAGATGTTCAACGCCCATGTCTGTGTGACGGCACGCGTGCGAGAGATGACTTGAGTTGGTCGGAGTGATCGCTGAGCTAGCGCATTCGCATCGTCAAGGTCCAGAAACGGAGTGCCGGTGTCGATCTCGAAGACGCCAAGTGTTCGGCGGCCGGAAGGGAGGTATGGCGTCTCGAACATCTCTTCAGACCACGATGCGATGCCCCCAAAGGATTCCGCCACTGCTGCTTCGGGCGACTGTCCAAAGTACCAGCTGACATAAGAGCTTGGATTATCAAGCCGAGACAAGCCTTGCGCTGGTTGGTGCACGTAATCTTCGTGCCCTGGTTCGCCTGGAGCAGCCCTGGGTTCGTAGGTGAAAACTCTGTAGACGAGCATTTCAAGCCATAGCCACTTCAAGGGCCTGAACTACATCTTTGCTCCCCCGCATTTTCAGTACGTCGATTGGACGCGCACCATCTAAATAGGCATTGCTGCCATTCAACCAATCAATGGCGGCCTTTGTGGGATATAATTCTAGCGCCTTCGCCACTACATAGTACAGATCGAGAAGGTTCCGGCGTGACTCAGGCCCTGGAGTTTCGTTTCCTGCGCGCCACTGCGTCGGCTGGCTACGGTTCACGCCAAGAAGCCGCGCGAGCTCCGCCGCGCTGCCCAAGGCGTCGATGAGATAACTCGTCTGCATCATAGTTGAACTTTGCTTCAAATCTGCGCCTGTGACTTGCAACGAGGCGCTAGGGGTCTGGCTTGCTGTTTCCATTGCTTCGTACAGCAGGATATTTCCTACGCGCGGCATGACCTTGTCGACTATGTTTTTGCCCTCGATCAGAGTCAGGAGATTCTCAAGCGTCGCGTCCCGTTTGCTTCCGACAACTACGACCTGATCCAAGACCTCTTGATTCTTACCGACGTGAGCGAGAACAATCATGTCTTTCAGGGAGCTGCCCTGCTTTGGCGTGGCTCCTGGGGCCCTCTGTGCTTCCATGACGCCACACTACCCAACTTTGACGTTGGGTGACCCCGGCTCCTTGCGTCTTCACGGCAGGCAGACAACGAGTCGGTCCTACGCGTCGATGCCCGCGGAGCTCTGCGGAGCCATCTGTCCTGTCCTGCCAGCGCGAGATTTGCGGCTGCTCACATGCGACGCGGTGGTCGCCCCCCCCGAGGCCTGGCTTTGATCCACGACGGCCGGGCCGATGAGGCACGCCTCGGCGCGGAGGCCGCGGGTCCCGCGCGCTTCCTCGGCCCTGCGGGCGCTTTTGGTATATCGTTGCGCTGTATATCGTCCGACTGTAGAGTCGGGCGATATGAGGAGGCCGACGTGACCCGCAACCCGCTGCTGCCGCTCACCGAGACGGTGAACTGCATCCTGCTCGCGCTGATCGAGCCGGCGCACGGCTACGCGATCATGGCCCGCGTCGAGGAGATGAGCGAGGGCGCCGTGCGACTGGCGCCCGGCACGCTGTACGGCGCGCTCGACACCCTCGTGAAGCAGCGGCTCATCACGCGGGTGGCGAGCGAGGATCCGCGCCGCAAGGTGTATCGGATCACGGATCTCGGCCTCGAGGTGCTCGCGCAGGACGCCGAGCGGATGGCCCATCTCGTGCGCCTGCACGAGCGGGGTCGGGGAGGCAGGGAGGGATGACCATGGTGATCAGGTTCTTCGTCGACTTCGACGAGGAGGAGCGCTGGCTCGACCGGATGGCGGACGAGGGGCGGCTCATGCGGAAGCGCGGGTTCGTCTACTCGTCCACGGACATCGAGCCCGGATCCGCCGTCGTCCGGATCGACTACCGACCCCGCATGAGCGCGGCCGACTTCGACGACTACCGCCAGCTCTTCGCGGACGGCGGCTGGCGGCACATCAGCGGCACCCGGACCAGCGGCACGCAGCACTTCGCCTCCACGACGGCGGATGCGGACGCCGAGATCTTCTCCGACGCCCGGTCGCGCGCGGAGCGCTACAAGCGGGCGCTCGAGGTGAACGCCGCGGTGCTCCTGTCGCTGCTCGTGGTGGTGTTCGTGCTCATGTCGTCGCGTGAGTCCGGCTTCCACGCGCTGCTCCGTCCGGAGGAGTGGTACCTGACCCCGGGCCTCTGGGAGATGCAGGGCGGGCGCTTCGTCGGCGCGTTCCTGTTCGAGACGGTGTTCGTGGTCATGCGGGTGGGCCTCCCGCTGCTGCTGGTCGTCACGTGCGCGCTGATGGTCGTGACGGCGATGCGGCAGGGGGTCCTCTACCGTCGCGCGGTGGCGAGCGCGACGACCGCCTAGGCGCCGTCCTCCGCGCGGAGCGATCGCACCATGGCGCGCAGGATCCGCGTCGCGGCCTCCCGATCCTCCGCCGTGAGGTCGCCGAGCATCCGCAGCTCGACCGCGCGCACCGCGGCGCTCGCGGCGGCGAGGTCGCGGCGGCCCTTCGTCGTGAGGCGCGTGGGCTGCACGCGGCCGACGGCCTCCGCGGCCGGGCGGGTGACGATCCCGTCGCGCTCGAGGGTCTGCAGCAGCACGTTCATCGACTGGCGCGTGACGAAGGCGCCGCGGGCGAGGTCGGAGTTCGAGGATCCGGGGCGCTGTGCGAGGAGCTCCAGGCACGAGTAGTGGGTGATGGTCATGCCGAGGGGCCGCAGCGCCTCCTCCATCGCCCCGCGCAGGGCGCTCGCGGCCTCCTTCAGCAGGTAGCCGAGGGAGGTCGGGAGGTCGATGCCGTCGGCGCCTTGACTCATGTCAGCATTCTGACATACGGTCATCCATGTCAGACATCTGACATAGATACGAGGAGACACCATGCCCGTCACCGGCCCCGACTTCATCTCGCTCCAGGTCACCGACCTCGACGCCTCCCAGGCGTTCTACGAGCACCACCTCGGACTCGTCCGCTCGCCCGCCGGGCCCCCGCACGCCGTCGTCTTCACCACGACGCCCATCGCGTTCGCGCTCCGCGAGGTGGTCCCGGGAACCGACATCGCGGGCACCCCGCAGCCGGGCATCGGCGCGGCGGTCTGGCTGCACGCGACCGGCGTGCAGGAGATCCACGACGGGCTCGTCGCCGCGGGCGTCCCCATCGTGACGGCCCCGTTCGACGGCCCGTTCGGCCGCACGTTCGCGTTCGCGGACCCGGACGGCTACCAGGTCACGCTGCACGACAAGGCGTGACGGCTCCTGTCCCCGTGATGCGGGGTGGTGCATCCGCGGCTCGTGCCCCACGCTGAGGGCATCCGACCGAGGGATCCGCATGCGCCGCTCACCGCTCATCCCCACCGCCCTCGCGGCGCTCGTCCTCCTCGCGGGCTGCGCGCCCGCCGCCGACGACGACGCGGGGACGCTGATCGCCTCCGCTCCGCCCGCCGCGGCCTCGGGCGGCGAGCCGGTGGCGGTGCCGACGCCGGCCGAGGTCGTCCGGTACGACTGCAACGTCCGTCCCGTGGACCCCGAGGCGTTCGCGGCGCACGTGCCCCTCAGCAGCCTCGGGCAGGCAGGCGCGGACGCTCTGGCCGAGGCCACGCGGGGGCAGGGGGACGACCGCGGCTTCCCGGAGGAGGACGGGTGGTTCGTGGTCGCATCGTCGGCGACCGACATCGAGATCATGCGCGCGGTCACGGAGCCGTACGAGCTGGGCAACGGCGAGATCCCGCCGGACCACGAGTACCTCGCCGCCAAGTTCATCGGGCAGCCGGGGGAGGAGCCCGCGTGGATGACGTGGTCGTCGTCGCCGTGCGCGCTGCGGCTGGAGCACACGGACCTCGGGGTGGCGACCGTCGCCTTCGAGGCGATGCCGGATCCGTCGTCCGACCGCATCACGTTCCTCGTCACCGAACACGCCTGCAACTCCGGTGAGGACGCGGCCGGACGCGTGCAGCTGCTCGCCCTCGAGGAGACCGAGGACCGCGTGGAGGTGGCCTTCGGGGTGCGGCCCCGGAACGTCGGGGCCTTCTGCCCGAGCAACCCCGCCACCCCGTTCTCGGTGGCGCTCTCGGCGCCGCTGGGCGAGCGCGAGGTGATCGACGCGGGGCTCGTGATCCCGCGACCGGTGGGGCTGAATCCGCAGGTGGGGATGCCGACGGGGTGACCCGTCGTGGACGCGGCCGCGGACCCCGGGGGGTCGGCGGCCTGGCTCAGACGGTGCCCGTCGCGCCCCGCCAGAAGCCGGCGAGGAGATCCGCGCTCGCCTGCGGCTGGTCGACCTGGGCCGAGTGGCCCGCGTCCGCCACCACCTCGTAGCGGGCGCCCGCGCGCTCGGCCATGTCGCGCTGCCAGTCCTGGGGCCAGGCGTCGTCGGCGTCGCCGTGCGAGACGAGCACGGGGACGCCGGTCGCCCGGAGTTCCTCGACGCGGTCGGTCTGCGCCTGCATGATCTCCAGCGCGCCGAGCAGCTGCGCCGACGCCGTGCCGAACAGGCGGGTGCGGAACCACTCCACCTCGGGGTCGTCGCCCGCGAGCTGCTCGGGCAGGAACCACAGCGGCCAGAGCCCGGCGCTGCCCGAGGCGCGGACCGCGGCGATCTGCTCGGAGCGGTCCGCGCGGCTGCGGGGCCCCGAGTTCCAGTGCGTGTAGCTGGCGAAGCGGCCCGGGTCGCTGAGCAGCGCCTGCAGTCCGACGACGCCGCCGAAGCTGTGGCCGAGGAGGTGCACGGGGCCGAGCGGCGCGGCCGGGGCGGCGCCGTTCGCGACGTGACGCCCGCCGGATCCGCCGACGCCCGCGAGCGCGTCGACCACGTGGTGCACGTCCTGGCCGAGCGTCTCGAGCTCGTAGCCGGTCGCGTCGACGGGCGGCTCGGCCTGGCCGGGGCCGGTGGATCCCCACTGCCCGCGCTGCGAGAACGCCACCACCGTGAAGCCGCGGTCGGCGAGCGGGCCCATGAGCGGGAAGAAGTCCTCCTTGGATCCCGTGAAGCCGGGCACGAGCAGCGCGACGGGGGCGGTCGCCGGATCCCCGGTGCGGGCGGGCACGCGCACGGCCGACAGCCGCGCCGCCGGGACCTCGATCGTGAGGTCCTCCGCGTCCTTCGGCCGGTGCTCGGACAGGGTGCGCGGGGCGTGGGCGTCGGTGCTCATGTGGTCAGCGTAGGCCGGGGGCAGCGGCGCGACCGGGGATCAGGGAAGGGGCCGGATCGAGAACAGCTCCTGCGGCGTCGCGCCCGTCGCGTCGCAGATGAGGGTGAGGGTCGTGAAGCGGATGGCCTTGGCGCGGTCGTTCTTGAGGATCGAGAGGTTCGCCATCGTGATCCCCGTGCGCGCCGACAGCTCGGTGAGGGTCATGCCGCGCGCGGAGAGGACGGCGTCGAGGTGGCAGGCGATGCGGTGCGGATCAGACGACGCCATCGGCGTCCTCGGCGAGGCGGGCGCCCGCGCGGAACGCGGCCGTGAGCGCGAGGGCGACGAGGCCCGCGAGGAGGAGGTCGACGGGCCAGGTGACTGCTCGGCTGCTGATGGACGCGTAGTCGCCGCCGAGGAACGCCGAATTCTGGGGCTCGCCGGCGGAGAAGGTCCCCACCGCGCCGAAGAGGGCGCCGAACCCGAGGCCCGCCGAGAGGTAGGCGTGGGAGGCCAGATCCGCGATCCCCTGTGCCGCACCGCCCACGAGCAGGGTGATCGCGAGCCGCCGCCAGTTCGCGACGACGAACGCATGGAACGGCTCGCCCTGCGCGATGCCGCGGAGCGCGCGCAGCAGCCAGGCGATCGCGAGGACGGCGGTCACGCCGTGGACCAGGGACGGCAGCGCCCCGAGGATCCGCAGCAGGAGGTCGGCGTCGGCGAGGGCACCGGTGGCGCCCGCGGCGGGTTCGGCGTCGGCGAGCTGCGGGAGATCGGCGAGGGGGAGGCGCGGATCGCCCTCGCCGACGAGGACGAGGTAGCGACCCGTGATCGTGGTCAGGGTGCGGCTCGCGTCGGCCAGCACCGTCCACGTCATCACGAGCAGCAGCACGAAGCGCGTGATTCGCAGCACCCACGGCCGCTCGCGCACCGGTCGGCTCTCGATGATCCCCGTGCTCGCCATGACGTCCCCTTATCGATGCTCGATGTTATCGACAACCAACACCATCGCCGGCGTCCGCGCAAGGACTCAGCTCGCGGGATCCACCGGCAGCGTCAGCCGGAAGCGCGCGCCGACGCCCGGCGCGGCGGGGAGGCACACGAGGTCGCCGCCCTGGGCGCGGGCGAGCGCGCGGGCGATGGAGAGGCCGAGGCCGGCGCCGCCGTGCTGACGGTCGCGGCCGGCGTCGAGGCGGACGAGGCGGTCGAAGATCCGCTCGCGGTCGGCGTCGGGGACGCCCGGGCCGTCGTCGGCCACCGTGATCCGCACGGTGCCGGCGTCGCCCGGCTCGGCCTCCACCCGCACCTCGGACGCGGCGTAGCGGGCGGCGTTCTGCAGGAGGTTGTCGAGGACCTGCGCGAGCCGGTCGGGATCCGCCCGCACGGCCGGGGGAGCGCCGCGCACGTCGGCGACGACGCGCGTGCCCGGCGTCCGCGCCCGCTGCTGGGCGACCGCCGCCTCGACCACGGGCGGCACGCGCACCGGCCGGCCCTCGACCGACAGCCCCTCGTCGAGCCGCGCCATCGTGAGCATGTCGTCGACCAGGCGGCCCGCGCGGATCGCCTCGCGCACCACGTGCACGGAGAGGCGCTCGCGCTCCTCGGCGCCCGGATCCGCGCGGACCAGCGCGTCGGCGGAGGCGCGGATCCCGGCGACGGGCGTCCGCAGCTCGTGGGCGGCGTCGGCCACGAAGGCGCGCATGCGGGCCTCGGCGGCGAGCGCCTGCCGCTCGGCGTGCTCGATGTCGTCGAGCATCTCGTCGAAGGCGACGGCGGTGCGGCCGAGCTCGGTGGTCGGGCGCGTGGGGCGGAGGCGCCGGCCGCGGTCGCCCCGGCCGATGGAGCGCGCGACGCCCGTCATGTCCTCGAGCGGCCGGAGCGTGCGGCGCACGACGAGCACGAGGGCCGCGGCCGCGAGCACGAGGAAGGCGAGCGAGGCGACCGCGAGGATCCCGCGGAGGGAGGCGAGCGTGTCGTCCACGGATCCGGTGCCCGCCGAGAGCGCCAGCACGGTGCCGTCGCTGAGGTCGGAGCGGAGCGTGATCCCGTCGGCCGACGAGCTGACGGAGCTCGACGTGACGGTCACGGCCTCGGCGCGCGCGGCGGGAGGGGCCGGCGGGGCGGGGGCCTCGGGCGCGGGGGTGGTCGACGGCGCGTCGCCGAGCGGGTCCGGGGCGGGCAGGGTGCCGCCGAGCGGATCCCGCCCGGGTCGCGCCGAGACCTCGCCGCCGTCGGGGCTCGTGATCTCCACGGCCACGCCCTGCGCGCTGAGCCGCTGGGCGAGCGCGTCGTCGTCGAGCACGCCCACGAGCGCAGCGGCGGCGGACGCCCGGTCGGCGAGCCGGTCCTGGATCTGCTGCCGCAGCTGCGCCCCGAGGATCGCCTGCACCGTGAGCGACAGCGCCACGAGCAGCACGGCGAGGAGCGCGAGCACGGCGAGGACCGTGCGGGTGCGGAGGGAAGCGGTGCGCAGGGGCGCGTCAGGCGCGGGTGCGCGATCGCGTCCCGCACCTCGCGCGCGGGCGAGCGCCCTCACGCCTCCACCCGGTATCCCAGCCCGCGGACCGTGTGCAGGAGCCGCGGCCCGCGCGCTTCCATCTTCTTGCGCAGCGCGCTGATGTGGACCTCGACGAGGTTCGGGTCGGCGTCGTCGTAGCCCCACACCTGCGTGAGCAGCTGCGTCTTCGAGAGCGTGCGGCCGCGGTGCGCGGCGAGGTAGGCGAGGAGCTGGAACTCGATGGACGTGAGGTCGAGCACCTCGCCACCGCGGCGCGCGAGACCCGAGTCGGGATCCACCAGCAGGTCGCCGATCTCGACCACGCTCGCGAGCCTCCCGCGCCGCCGGAGCACCGCGCCCACCCGCGCCACGAGCTCCGCGAGCGCGAACGGCTTGACGATGTAGTCGTCGACGCCCTGGCCGAAGCCGCGCAGGCGGTCCTCGACGGCGTCGCGGGCCGTGAGCATGATGACGCTCGCGTCGCTCCACCGGCGGATCCCCTCGGCCAGCCGGATGCCGCTCGGCCCGGGGAGCATCCAGTCGAGCACCACGAGGTCGGGCAGGAACGTCCGGACCTCGTCCTCGAGCTCGACGCCGGACGCGAGGCCGCGCACGACGAACCGCTCGGCGGTGAGGGTGGAGACGACGGCGGCGCGGATGGCCTCGTCGTCCTCGACCACGAGGACGCGCGCGGGAGGGAGCATGTGCCGACTGTAGGAGGCGCGGATGGGCGGTCCCGGCCAGGTGCCCGGCCGGGGCGCGGAACTTAAGCAGGACTTCAGATCCGGTGCCGAGCCTGGATCCATCGACCGACGGCGCACCCGGCGCCGCGGCGGACACGGAAGGACCACCATGGACGACACCATCACCGTCTTCGAGCGCCAGCCCGGTGAGCGGGCGCCGGCCCCGGCCCCGCGGAAGCGCCGCACCGGCATGGCCGTCGGCATCGCCGGCGCGTCCCTCGGCCTCGTCGCGCTGTTCTCCTCTGCGGCGTACGCCGACGGGAACGGCGGCGACACGTCGGGCCAGGGGGGATCCGCGTCCTCGAGCGGATCCACCGCCACCTGCCCCGCGCCGCCCGCGCTGCCGGACGGATCCACGCCGCCCGCGCTCCCGACGCCGCCCACGAACGCGGACGGGTCCACGGCCACCGTGCCCGCGCCGCCCACGAACGCCGACGGGACCCCGGCCACGCCGCCCGCGCCGCCGACGCCGCCCACGGACGCGGACGGATCCACGGCCACCGTGCCCGCGCCGCCGCCGACGCCCACGAACGCGGACGGCACCCCGGCTACCCCGCCGACCCCGCCCGCGGACGGCTGCGCGCCTCCCGCCCCGCCGGTCGGCGCCGACGGCACGGCGCCCACGCCGCCGACCCCGCCCGTCGGCCCCGGCACGCGGGGCGGCGCCACCGCTCCCGCCGCCCCGCAGCAGTCCGGCGACGCGCCCGCCACGACGCCCGCGCCCACGGCCGGCAGCTGACCGGATCCACGGCCCGGCCGGGGCCCGCGACTCCCGCGGGTCCCGGCCGCCTCTCTGCCAGGCTGGCCGGGTGACCGCAACCGTCCCCGCGCCCCGGCCGCTCGTCGGCACCCACGTCCGGCTCGACCCGCTCACGCCCGACCACGTCCCCGCGCTGCACGCCGTGATCGGGCACCCCGCCGTCTTCGCGGGCGGCTTCGGCGGCGGCGCGGCCGGCCTGCCCGCCGATGCCCGGGCGTTCGAGGAGTGGGCCCGCGGCTACTTCCGCTGGGACGACCTGCCGTACGCCGTGATCCTCGTCGGCGGCCCGCACGACGGCGAGCTCGTCGGCACCTCGAGCCTCACCGAGCTCGACGTCCGCCGCGAGCGCGTGCACCTCGGCTGGACCGCGTACGACCCGCGCGTCTGGGGCTCGGTCGTGAACGCGGAGGCCAAGCGCCTCCTCCTCGGCCTCGCATTCGACTCCGGCTTCGGCCGCGTCAAGCTGCAGGCCGACGCGCGCAACGCGCACTCCCGCGCCGCGATCCTCAAGCTCGGCGCCACCTTCGAGGGCGTCTGCCGGCGGGACCAGCTGCGGGCCGACGGCACCTGGCGCGACGCCGCCATCCACTCGATCCTCGCCGACGAGTGGCCGGCCGTCCGCGCGGGGCTCGACGCCCGCATCGCCGCGCAGGAGGGCCGGCCGGTCCTCTTCCGCACTCCGCCCGCCGGCTGAGGCGCCCGCGCGGGTCAGTCGGCGTAGGGGTCCAGCTCGTCGCCGTCGGCGGGGTAGTGGAACTGCAGGCCGACGGCGTCGATGGTGCCGGTCCAGACCATGTCGGACCCGATGCGGTGGAGCGGCGGCGCCGTGGAGTCGATCGTGTCGGCGAGGCCGAGGCCGGCGATCCAGTCCTCGATGATCTCCCGCCGGGCCGCGCGCGAGTAGGCGTCGGCGCTGCCGATGAAGTGCACGAAGTCGGCGTCGCCGAGCTGCCAGGCCAGCGGGCGGAGGCCGCGCTGCTGCCCCTCCTCGTTCCAGGCGACGGCGACCATCAGCTCGATGTCCTCGCGGCTCATCGCGCGCCGGCCGAGCGGGAGGTGCGCGTCCGCGGTCATGGGTGTCGTCTCGGTCGTGGTTCGGCGGCTGGTCGGTCACGTGCGCGGGCGGATCCGGCGAGGAGATGTGCAGATGCGGACGGCTCACCGAGCCCGAGCCCGGCGAGCGCGCGACCGCGTGCCGGGCCCTGCTCCCAGGCGCCCCCGTATGGGTCGGGCTCCTGGTGTGATCGCGACAGCACCGCCGGCATGACGCGATCCACCGGTGCGCACGACGTCCCCATCGCCGGGTGACCGATCGGGACTGGGGCGAACGTAACGCGTCCGGCACACCCGCGCCACTGCGCCCGCGATTCGGGGGCGCGGTGGCATCAGGACCCGCGGGCAGGCCGGACGGCCGTCCCGCGGGGGACGGCGATGGGCTCGGAGATCGGGGGGACTAGGGCGTCAGCCGGGGCGCGGCGGCCGCCCGGGATCCGTCGGCGGCATCCGCGTCGTCCCCCGTGCGGATCCCCGCGAGGCACAGCGAGTGCACGTGCAGCCGCGCGCCGGTCGGCCCCTCGGCCACGCGGATGACGCCGGGGCCGCGACGCATGTCGACGTCGACCGTGAGCGTGCGCCGGGTCGCGCCCCGCGGCAGCGGCGGGTAGTGCACCGTGCGGGTCTGCCCGCGGTCGAGGGCGAAGCCGAGGGCCAGCGGGGTGGACGCGCAGTGGTCGTAGGTGACGGAGACGGTGTGGGGGCCGGCCTGGTCGGCGACGACGGCGAAGTCCAGGTAGCTGCGGCTGCCGGGCTCGGCGTCGTCGGGCGGGGTGGTCGCGGCGTGGACGCGCGAGGCGTCGCCGGCGGGGTAGGAGCGGACGTGGGGGATGGAGTGCCTCCGGGAGGTGCACATCGGTGTGACGGGACGCAGCGTCGGGGCGCGGCCGGGAAGCCGTGCCCGGTCCTGCGCGCGGCGCGTCGGGCCGGAAGGGCGGCGGCGCGTGCATCGGGGGACGAGCTCGCGCACGTGACGGGGGATGTCGGGTCGGCGCGTCGTTCGGCCCCGGCGATGCGGGGCGACGGGCTCACCCTACGTCGTCCGCGGGCGCGGCGCTCGCCCCCGAACGGCCGTCGCCCGTACCGTGGGCGGCATGGCGGACGGCGATCGAGGCAGGGGCCCCGCCCGCGGATCCCTCCACCACGTCGAGCTGCAGGTGCACGACCTCGACGCGGCGCTCGCCTCCTGGGGCTGGATCCTCGGCGAGCTCGGCTACGCGGAGGACGCCCGCTGGTCCGACGGCGCGAGCCTCCGCCTCGGGGACGCGTACCTGGTGATCGCCCGCGCCCCGCGCGACCTCCCGCACGACCGACGCGGCGCCGGCCTCAGCCACCTCGCGTTCCCCGCCGGATCCGCCGCGGAGGTCGAGCGGCTGTGGGCGGAGGCCCCGGATCACGGCTGGTCGCGCCTCTACGCCGACCGCCACCCCTTCGCCGGCGGACCCGACCACCACGCCGCGTTCCTCGAGGACGGCGAGCGGTTCAAGGTCGAGCTCGTCGCCGACGCCTGACCCCGGTCGACGCCCGCCTGCGACTCGAGTCGCAACCGAGGTGCCGACTCCCGCGCCCTGTGCCCGCGGCGCGCAGCCGGGAGCGTGGAGGCATGGACACGACACCCCGCTCCACCTCCACCCCCCGCCGGCGGCCGCGCCGCCGCACCGCCTCGATCCTCGGCGCGCTCGCGCTCGCCGTCGCCATCCCGCTCGCCGCGGGGGCCGCCACCGCCGCGACCCCGACGGATCCGCCGCCGCCCGCCCCGCCGCAGCACCAGAAGGGCGGCCACGACCTCACGCGCACCGACGTCGACGCGTGGCTCGACGGCGCGGTCGGCTCCGCCCTGCAGACCACCGGGATCCCCGGCGCCGCCGTCTCGGTCGTCGCCGACGGCCAGGTGCTCACCACGCGCGGCTACGGCCTCGCCGACACCGGCACCGAGGGGAGCCCCGCCCGCCCGGTGGATCCCGACGAGACGCTCTTCCGCGTCGGCTCCGTCTCGAAGGTGGTCTCCGCCACCGCGGTCATGCAGCTCGTCGAGGAGGGCCGGCTCGACCTCGACGCCGACGTGCAGGAGTACCTCGACTTCGACCTCGGCACCCCGAAGGGCCCCGTCACCCTCCGCCACCTGCTCACGCACACGGCCGGGTTCGAGGAGGTCATCACGGGCCTCATCGGCGTGGCCGGCAGCGAGCGCGACCTCGGGGACGTGATGCGCACGGATCCGCCGGAGCAGGTCTTCGCGCCCGGCACCACCCCCGCCTACTCGAACTACGGCGCCAGCCTCGCCGGCTACGTCGCCGAGCGCGTCGCGGGCAAGTCGTTCGTCGACCTCGTGCAGCAGGAGGTGCTCGACCGCGCGAGGATGACCTCGTCGTCCTTCGCGCAGCCGCTCCCCGCCGACCTCGACGCGCGCCTCGCCAAGGGCTACCCCGACGACACGCAGCCGGCGTACCCGACGGAGGTCGTGAACGCGGCGCCCGCCGGCGCGCTCTCGGCCACCGCGTCCGACATGGCCCGCTTCATGCTCGGCCACCTCGGCGACCTGCCCGACGACCAGGCGCTGCTGGATCCCGCCACCCTCGACGAGATGCACCGCCCGGCCCTCGGCGCCGACCAGCTGGGCACGCTCGCCGCCGGCCAGCGCATGGACCTCGCCTTCTTCGACGACAGCACGCCCGGCGTCCCCGCGTTCGGCCACGACGGCGACACCAACGTCTTCCACACGGCGATGCGCATGTTCCCGGAGAGCGACGCCGGCATCTTCGTGACCTTCAACGGCAACGGCCGCGACGCCGTCGACACCCTCGAGCTGCGGACGACCGTGCTCCAGGGCTTCGCCGACCGGTACCTGCGCCCCGCGGACGCCGGCACCGCATCCGCCGCCCCCGTGGGCGATCCCGAGGCCGCCGCCGATCTCGCCGGCACCTGGCTCTCGTCCCGCTCGCCGTTCTCCAACCCGGGCGCGCTGCTGAACCTCAGCGGCCAGACCGAGATCGTGCCCCGCGCCGACGGCACCATCGCCATCACCCCGAAGCCGCTCGGCGTCACGACGGGCGTGTACGAGAGGGCCGGCGACGACCTCTGGCGCGAGGTCGGCGGCGACGCCGTGATCGCGACGCGCGCCTCCGCCGACGGCGGGCCGGTCGACGCGATCGCGTGGGGCGCGTCCTTCACGCTCCTCCGCGCGGAGCCGTGGCAGGTCGCCGGGACGGCGATCCCGGGCCTGCTGGCCGCCGTGGCCGTGCTCCTCGTCTCGGTCGTGGTCTGGCCGGTCACCGCGATCGCGGGCTTCGGCCGCCGTCGTCGCGCCACCCGCGCCGACGCCGCCGACGACGCCGTGGCGACGCCGCGCCCCCGCCGCAGCCGCACGCTCCTCCTGTCCCGCATCGGGCAGGCGGTGACGCTCGTGGCGCTCCTCGGCTGGTCGGTCGCGGCCGTGCAGGCGCTCTCCTTCGTCGACGTCGGCGCGGGCACGATGCGCACCCTCCAGGCGATGCAGGTGGTCGGCGTCCTCGCCGTGATCCCCGCCGCGCTCGCCGTCTGGCAGGCCGTCCGCACGCGGCGCGGGCTGTGGATCGTCGTGGGCCGCGCGCTCGTGCTCCTCGCGCTGATCGGCGTCGCGGCCTTCGCGATCGGCTTCCGCCTGCTCGCGCCGAGCGTGAGCTACTGATGCGGGGCCGGGACGGGCGTGACGCCTGCCATGCTCGGAGCGTGACCGATCCGATGCCCGCGCCCGCCGCGGTCGACGGCGCGCCCGTCCCGCCCCGCCGTCCCGCGGCAGGCCGGCCCGGCGTCGCCCTCGGCGACCGGGCCCGGCGCGGCCTCGAGCGGCTCGGGATCCGCACCGACGACGGACGCGACGCGGCCGCCGCGGTCGCCTGGGCGGTCATGACGGTGCTGCTCCTCGGCGTCCTCGCCGCGCTCGTCTGGGCGGACGGCACCCTGCGCACCATGTCCCCGGCGCAGGGCGCGGTCATCGCGGCGATCGCCCTCGTGCAGTGCGCGCCCCTCGCGGCCCGGCGACGCCGCCCGCGGACGACGCTCCTGGCGGTGTCGGCCCTCCAGGCCGTCCTGATCGCGGTGCTCCCGCCGGAGTTCGGGTTCTGGGCCGCGGCGCCCGTCGTCGCGGCGTACACGGTCGGGGCGGTGCTCCCGGCCGGATCCGCGGTGCGCGTCGTCGCGGCGGCCGTCGGCATCGAGGCGGTCGGCGCCGTCCTCGCCGCCACCGGCCACGTCCGCGCGCTGCTCGTGCCCGACTCCGTCGACGTCCGCCTCGGCGTCGACACGGTCGTCTCGGCGACCTCGATCCTCGTCAGCGGGATCCTCATCGCCGTCGCGAGCGCCGCCGTCGGCTCCTGGGTCGCCCTCCGCCGCCGCCACGACCGCGACACGCTGGCCCGCGCGGCGGAGTCGATCGAGCACCAGGCCGCGCTCACCCGCGCCGCGGTCTCGGCCGAGCGCACCCGCATGGCCCGCGAGCTGCACGACGTGGCCGCGCACCACCTCACGGCCCTCGTCGTGCAGGCGGGCGCGGCCGAGCGGCTCGTGGACCTCGATCCCGACCGCGCCAAGGACTCCCTCCGCGGGATCCGGGTGCAGGGCCGCGAGACCCTCGATGCGCTGCGCTCCATCGTCGGGATCCTGCGCCAGACCGACGACGGCCCCACCGGCGGCGCGGGCGGCGGCACCGACCCGGTCCCCGGCCTGGCCGACGTCGGCGGCCTCGTCGACGCGGCGCGGGCCTCCGGCACCGATGTCGAGGAGCGCACCGCGGGGGACCTCCCCGCGCTCGCCCCGCTCGCCGACGTCACCGCGTACCGCACCGTGCAGGAGTCCCTCGCGAACGCGCGCCGCCACGCGCCCGGATCCGCCGTCACGCTCACCCTGGACGCCCGTCCGACGCGCCTCGCCCTCGAGATCGAGAACCGGCTCCCCGCCGTCGCGTCCGCGGCCTCGCCCGGCTACGGGCTCGTCGGCATGCGCGAGCGGGCCGCGCTCGTCGGCGGCCGCCTGGAGGCGGGCCCGACCGGATCCGGCACCTGGCGCGTGCGCCTCGAGCTCCCGGTGGAGCCGGTCGCCGCGGACCGGGCGGGCGACGCGTGATCCGCGTGGTGCTGGTCGACGACCAGTCGATCGTCCGCGCCGGCTTCCGCGTCGTGCTGGAGACGGCGGGCGGGATCGAGGTGGTCGGCGAGGCAGCGGGCGGACGCGAGGCCGTCGCGCTCGTCGACCGCCTCGCGCCCGACGTCGTCGTGATGGACGTGCGCATGCCGGGCGGCGACGGCATCGAGGCGACCCGCGCGATCACCGGGGCGGACGCCGATGCCGACCCCGCCCCGGGCCGCGCGCCCCTCGACGACCGGCAGGGCCCCGCCGTCCTCGTCGCCACGACCTTCGACCTCGACGAGTACGTCTTCGGCGCGCTCGAGGCCGGCGCCCGCGGCTTCGTCCTCAAGGACGCCGAGCCCGACGAGTTCATCGCGGCCGTCCGCGCGCTCGCCGCCGGGCAGGCCGCCCTCGACGGCGTGACCACGCGCCGCGTCATGGCCGAGTTCACGCGCCGCCGCGCCGCCAGCGCCGTGCACCCGGGCGCGGACGTGCTCACGCCGCGCGAGCAGGACATCGTGCGGCTCCTCGGCGACGGCCTCTCCAACGACGAGATCGGCGGCCGGCTCGTGATCGAGACGAGCACCGTGAAGTCGCACCTCACCCGCATCATGACCAAGCTCGGCACGCGCGACCGCCTGCAGACGGTGGTCTGGGGCTACCGCTCGGGCCTCCTGCCCTGACCGGATCCGCCCCGGCACGCCGCTCGACGACGCGCCCGGGAGGCCGCCCGCCCCATCGCTCGCGTTCGCCCGCGGTCCACCGTCCGTGCGGCGAACGTGCACGGCGAGCGGCGCGCGCTCCCAGCTCCGTCGTGGTCTGATGGATCCATGGAATCCATCTACACCGCTATCGCGCACGCCTCCGGCGGAGGACGCGACGGACACGTCCGCAGCGAGGACGACCGCATCGACTTCGACACCCGTCCCCCCAAGGAGATGGGCGGCTCGGGCGAGGGCACGAACCCGGAGCAGCTCTTCGCCGCCGGGTACAGCGCCTGCTTCCTCGGCGCCACCCACCTCGTCGGCAAGAACGCCGGCGTCGACACGAAGGACGCCGAGGTCTCGGCCAGCGTCTCCATCGGCGACAACGGCCAGGGCGGCTTCGGCCTCGCGGTCGAGCTCGACGTCTACCTCCCCAACGTCGCCCCCGAGCGCCGCCAGGAGATCGCGGACGCGGCCCACCAGGTCTGCCCGTACTCCAACGCCACGCGCGGCAACATCGAGGTCACGATCTCCATCGTCGACTGACGCGCCAGCACGACCCGCGAGGTGGGCGTCCCCGATGGGGACGCCCGCCTCCGTCGTCCAGGCCCGCATCGGTAGGGTCGTGCCATGCCTGAGAACACCGGCCCCGCAGGGGCTCCCCTCGACGACGACGCCCGAGCCGCCCTCGAGGAGCTGGGGGAGATCCGCGGCAGCATCGACAACATCGACGCCGCGCTCGTCCACCTGCTGGCCGAGCGGTTCAAGTTCACGCAGTCGGTCGGCCGCCTGAAGGCCGCGCACGGGCTGCCGGCGGCGGATCCCGAGCGCGAGCGCCGCCAGATCCTCCGCCTCCGCGCGCTGGCCGAGGAGTCGCGGCTCGACCCGGCCTTCGCGGAGAAGTTCCTGAACTTCATCGTCGCGGAGGTCATCCACCACCACACGCAGATCGCCGAGGACCAGGGCGCGGCCACCTCCGCGGTGGCGCCCGAGGACGGCGGCCCGACGGACTGAGGCCGCCGGACGCCCGGGGCTCAGCCCTCCGGGTAGGCCTCCCGCAGCACGCGCTCCAGCAGCTCCGCCACCGCGCCCGGGCCCGAGGCGGGAGCGACCGCCTCGACGCCCGCGTTGTAGTTGGTGTTCGTGTTCACGTCGTAGGTCACGAGCCGGCCGTCGGCGGTCTCGATGAACTCGATCCCGGCCACCTCGATCCCGAGGCCCGCGAGGAACGCGACGTAGCGCTCCACGAGCGGGTGCTCCGCGGTGATGTCCTCCCGCAGCGAGAAGATCGTGTCACCGGGCTGCTGCGCGATGGTCGCGCCGGGCGGCATCACGAGCGCGCCCGTGGTCGGGTCGATGGCGCAGGCGTCGGCCGGGCACAGCTGGTACCCGCCGCGCGCCGTGTCCGCCTGGATCGCGTAGACGAAGCGCCCGCCCACGATCTCGACGCGCGTCACCCGCGGCGTCGCCGCCTCCAGGAACTCCTGCAGCAGCGTGATCCCGTCCTGCGGCTCCTCGAAGTCCGGCCCCTCCACGTAGGCGGCCAGCTCCTCGACGCTGTCGAACCTCCGGACGCCGAGCCCCTTGCCGCCCTGGTTGTGCTTGGTGATGAACGGCGTCGGCAGGCCGCGCGCCGCCTCGACGATGCGGTGGCTGCCGATCACGGCGCGCGTCCGCGGCACCTCGATGCCGGCGGCGCGGAGGGCCGTGAGCTGGTCGACCTTGCTCACCTCGAGCTCGATCGTGCGGCGCCCGTTGACCGTGCGGCGGCCGTGCGCCTCCAGCCAGCTCATGAGCGCGCGCGTGTAGTCCTTGGAGAGCGCGTGGTCGCGCGTGTGGGCCGAGGCGCTGATCCTCGACCAGAAGATCCCCTCGGGCGGCGCCTCGTCGATCTCGAGCACGCCGTCGGTGAGGAGCCACTCCTCGTACGGCACGCCGCGCGCGTCGAGCGCCTCGGCGAACGGCCCGAACCACTCGGGGTTCTCGTGGATGGCGAATACCTTCGGTGCGGTGGTCATCCACCCAGGCTACGAGGCCCGCCGGCCGCGGCAGGACGCGTGACGGCTCGCGTCAGCCGAGCCGCACGAGCGCCTGCACCGGCAGGTGGTCGCTCATCATGCGGCCCCGCCAGGCGAAGTCGTTGATCGCGGCGGCGCGGACGTCCACCCGCTCGCTCACGAGGATCCAGTCGATGCGCGGGGCGTCGACGACCGGCGGCCGGTAGTCGGGGAACGTGCCGAACGCGGGCGTGGCCTGCCGCGCGGTGTCGAGCCAGGAGTCGCGGAGCCCGGCGCGGCGGGTGAGCACGTCGTAGGGGAACGAGTCGACGGGCGCGTTGAAGTCGCCCATGAGCACGAGAGGCAGGCCCGCGAAGCGCGTGCGCACGAGCTCGGCGATGGCCTCGGCGGCGCGGTCGCGTGCCTCGGCGACGTCGTGGTCGAGGTGCGTGTCGAGCACCACGAACGGGGTGCCGGTGGCCTCGTCCTGGAAGCGGGCCCAGGTGAGGATCCGCGGCATGGGGTTGCCCCACGTCATGCTGCCGATCACGTCCGGGGTGTCCGAGAGCCACATCACGTCGTGCTCGAGGAGGGTGAGGCGGGAGGCCTGGTAGAAGATCGCGCCGTGCTCGCCGTGGCTGCCGCCCTCGCGGCCCTGCCCGACCATGCGGTACGAGGGCGGGAGCGCCTTCTCGATCGCCTGTACCTGCGGCCACAGCGCCTCCTGCACGCCGAGCACCGTGGGCCGCTCCTGCTGCAGGAAGCGCGTGAGCACCTCCTGGCGCTCGGGCCAGTGGTCGGCCTCGCCGGCGCGCGTGCCGTGCCACGGCATGCGGACGTTGAGGGAGATGAGGTGGAGGTCGTCGCCGGTCGTCGGGCCGATCGCGAGGGTCATGCCGTCCATTCAACCCCGCCCGGCTGACCGGACGGGCCGCGACGCGACGATCGGGTCAGCAGCCGGGCGTGACGAGGGCCTTGACGAAGGCGCCGGTCTGGTACGTGTACTGCGAGATCCACTGGCGGAGGCCGAAGTCGACCGGGTCCTCGACCACCATGAGGTCGCCGTCGAAGCAGCGGTCGAAGATCAGCTGCGTGCGGGTCACGTGCGGGGTCCAGGTGATGACGATGGCGCTCGTCCACCCGTTCTCCTCGGACTTCTCCTTGAGGTAGCGCGCCTCGCCCTGCGTCGTGAACGGCGACGGGGTGTCGCACGTCACGGGGTAGGGGAACTCGCCCTTGCACGCCGCGAGCTCGCCGGCCGACTGCGGGCCGGTGGACGGCACGGAGAAGACGACCGTGTCGGAGTAGCCCTCGTCCACGAGCTTCGCCGCGAGGTCGCGGCGCGTGGGGTTGGGCGGGCCGATGACGTAGATCACGTCGGCCTTGTCCGGCTGGCTCGCCGGCGGGAGGACGAAGAGCGGGATGCCCGCGAGCAGCCACGCGAGCAGCAGCACGAACAGCGCCAGGAGAGTGCGGAGGATCCATCGGCGGACGCGTCCCGCCCGGCGGGGCGGGGTGGTGGCGGTGCTGGGTGTCAACGTGTGCTCTCGGCGTGGAGGATCCGCGGGGGGCGGTGTGCGGGCAGGCGGGCGGGTGGTCCCGGCGGCTCGTCGAGCCTAGGGGGAGCCGATGGCGGTCGCTAAGCCCCCATCCGGGGAGGGAGCGGTCGGGAGGCGTCGTCGGGGCGCGGTGCGGCGGGTCAGCCGCCCGTGGTGCAGGGGACCTGCGTGATCTCGGACTCGAGGGGCCGCACGAGCGGCGTGTGCCGCACCTCGAGCGGTCCGGCGTCGTCCGACGCGGGCATCGTGAAGGTCACGTCGACGGTCTTCGTGTCCTGCGGCGCGAGCTCGGTGCGGATGCGGATCATGCCGCGCCCCATGTCGGTGCCGCGCGCCTCCTCGGTGGTGAGGTCGGCCTGCGTCGACCAGCCCGTGACGGTGGACCCGACGGGCCCGTACACGAGGAGGTCGTCGAACTGGCGGCCCTTGGCCTGGCCGTCGAGGCCCGTGACGTAGCGCGGCAGGGTCTTCGCGGCGTCGGGCGGCGCGATGCTCGTCATGTCGACGGACACCGTGTACGTGGTGGTGTCGCCGCAGGTCTCCGCCTGGATCCGGGAGCCGGAGCGCAGGTAGTAGCTCATCTTGGATCCGGAGCCGATGTCGTTGAAGAACAGGCCGATGGCCGTCTGGTCGGCGTTGTCGTCCGGCAGCGCGCCGCTCAGCGGCCCGCCCTCGATGAGCGCCTGCTCCTCGGGCACGGTGCTCCACATGAGCAGGCGCCGCTCGTCGATCGCCCGGTCGAGCGCGGTGACCAGCGGCACGACGGGCGGGGTGTCGGTGACGAGCTTCGCGAAGATCGTGCTGGCGGCGCTCGCGAAGTAGCGGTCCTGCGCGAGGTAGTCCGGGTACTGGCCGTAGACCGCGCCGAGGAGCGTGGGCACCGCGTTCTCGGCGTTCAGCTCGTCGCCCGTGGCCAGCGTGATGGGGCCGGTCGCCTCGAGCAGGTAGCTGAGCGCGATGGGGTCGAACGACAGGACGCCGTCGACGCGGCCGCCCACGTAGCGCTCCCAGTACGCCTTCGCGAGGGCGCCCGAGGTGGGGAAGTCGGGGAACATCGTGATGTTCTGCTCGAACCGGTCCGCTCGCGGCTCGACGAGGCGCACGGTCTCGTCGGGGATGGAGCCCTGGCGCACGTTCCGCGGGAAGTCGTTGCTCGACGCCTGCTTCGCGATCCGCACGGTGCCGTCCTCGACGGTCAGCAGCACGAGCGCGGCCGGGTTGCCGCCCGTGGAGCGCACCTCCGCGTTGTTCTGGAACATGAGCAGGTAGTTGCGGGCCCCCTCCGCGCCGAGCAGGTCGGGGAGGATCCCCGTGACCTCGCGGAACGTGCCCGCGGTCTCCTCGGTGCTCGTGAGCGTGTCGTCCATGAGGTCGACGTCGTTCGCGACCTGCGCCCACAGGGCGTCGCGGTCGATGGTGTCGAGCTGGGCGCGCGCGCCGGCGAGGCCGTCGCTCGCGGTGTCGACGGTCTGGCCGAGGGAGCGGATCCCGTCGACGTCGATGCGGCCGAGCACGGGCGTGAACGCGGAGAGCGAGACCTCGGTGGCGGGCGTGACGACGTCGGTGGCGAGCCGGTCGCTGGTGGCGGCGAGCACGCGGGCGGCGTGGAGGTTCGGGCCGACCGCGGGGATCCACTCGTAGGCCGCGAGGACGCCGTCGTCCGCGGCCTCGGCGGCCTTCGCGGTGTGGTCGCGGAGCTCGGCGGCGCCGGTCTTGGCGGTGTCGACGTCGCCGGCGAGCAGCGCGGTCTGCACCCGGTCGGAGAGCGGGAGCGCCTCGCGGAGCTCCGACTGCACGGTGTCGACGCGCGGCAGGATCAGCGCGGCGGAGACCGCGGTGCCGATCACGGCGAGGCCGACGACGCCCACGGGGATCCACAATCGCTTGCGCTTCCACAGGGGGCGGCGGGTGCGGGAGGCGTCGCGGCGGCCGCGAGCGTCCCGGTCGCGATCGCCGTCCGGGCCGTCGGCCGGGGGCAGGATGTCGTCGATGCCGCTCATCGCTCGGGGCTCCAGTTCCCGGCCGGCCGTCCGGCGGGGAACGCCCGACCGTTGCCGATCGCGGGACGCGCGTCGTCGGCGGTGCCGGCGGCGGCCCCCACGAGCGCCTGCTCGCGCACGGCGGCGGAGGCGGTCTCGTCGGGCAGGGGCTCGGGCGCGCTGAGCGGGCCGGTGACCTGCTTGCGGGTGGAGGAGATCCAGAAGAACAGCACGAGGATCACGAGCGACGCGATGCTCGTCGACATGCCCTGGTACGCGTCGCCGCGGATGAGGGAGAAGAGGTACGGCGTGACGACGACCGCGATGGCCGCGCCGAGGAGGCCGCGGCGGCGCATGCGGGCGCGGATGAACAGGCCCGCGACCAGGCCGAGGAGCGCGCCGACGGCGACGACCCCGGGGATGCCGAAGTTCGAGAAGGCCTCGCCGATGGCCGAGAGGCTCGTCTCGACGCGGTTGACGCCGTAGAAGCGGGGCACGTACGTGGACGTGAACCACGTGTTGCCGCCGCCGAACGGCTTGTCCTCCCAGAGCCCGCGGGGCACGAACCACGCGGGCACCGCGGCGTACGTGGCGCCCCACTGGTAGACGAAGTCGGGCAGCGCCGCGACCTCGTTGAGGCGGATGAGCACGTCGAACGGCCGCGTCTCGATGCCGCTGGTGAGGCGGTCGAGGAGGACGCCGATCGGGTCCTGCGTGAGGCGGTCGAGCGAGCGGCCGTTGTCGAACGTGGACTCGCGGATGACGATCGAGTAGACCATCGCGACCACGGCCGTGACGCCGCCGATGAGGGCGATCGTGCGGAAGCGGAACGGCTTCGGGCCGATCTGCTTGAGGATCAGGAACGGCAGGAACACGCCGATGATCAGCGGGCCGCGGCCGCCGGCCGACCCGGCGCACACCACGAGCACCACGACGGCGACGAGGTTGACCCAGTTCCAGCCCTCGAGGCCCTTCTGGCGGCGGGCCAGCACGTTGTAGACGATCGCGATCTGCACGGGGATGTAGGAGAGGCCGATGAACGACTTGCCGGAGAGGAAGTCGCTCCGGTTGGCGAGACCCGTCGTGTACGCCTGGATGCCGCCGGAGGAGAGCACCAGGTACACGAGGAGGCCGAGGGCCACGACCGAGGAGATGACCACGAGCGCCTGCGACACCGACGTGTTGAAGACGCGCTGCCAGCGCACCTGCGTGTCCGGGTCGACGACCGCGGGGCCGCCGGCGAGCGCGTTCTGCTCGAGGGCCTTCGCGTCCTCGCCGCCGCGGGCGACCCGGCGCGCCTCGCGGGCCACCTGGTAGTAGTACACGACGAAGAACGCGGAGAAGAAGATCAGCGCCTCGATGAGGGCGGTGCTCGCCGCGAGCTGCAGCGTGGGGGAGAAGAAGCGCGTGTCGGCGATGGCGCCGGGGCTCGTCTCCATGCTGTTCGCGACCGTGAGCGGGCGCAGCACGAACAGGAGCAGCCCCGTGAAGGCGACGATGCCGCCCGGGGTGATCGGGTCCCCGTTGGAGACGGTCTCCTTCACGAGCACGCCGACCAGCAGGATCGCCAGCACCGCGATCATGAACGGGTAGGACAGCTCGTTGCCGAGGAGGGCCACGCCGCCGAGCACGGCGAGGATGGTGAGCGCCACGGCGGCCGCGAAGACCGCCGGGGTCGCTAGGCGGAACGTCGGACCCATGTGGTCATCTCCTCGAAAGCCGCGTCCAGGCGGGCGGTGGCGGCGACGAGAGCCGCCGCGGTGGTGGATGCGGCGCCGGGATCGGCGGGCCCGGCGACGGCGGTGCGGACCGCCCGGTCGACGGACGGCTCCGTGCGCGTCCCGAACTCCGTGACGAACGCCCCGACCTTGGTGGCGCCGCCGACCGCGACCACGGGCGTCCTCAGCATCGTACCCAGGTACATGGCGTGCATGCGAGAGGCGACGACGACCTCGCGGTCCGCCATGAGCTCGGCCGCGCGGCGCCATCCGTGGTCGCCGGGCTCGGTTCGGAACCGGGCGCGGACCTCGGGGTGCAGCGCGCCGACGTCGGAGTCGTCGCCCTGGTCCATCGAGACGAAGACGACCTCGCCGAAGCGCTCCTCGAGCGCCTCGACGTCCGCGAGCGTGGCCTGCGGGGAGTGCTTGGCGTTCAGCGCCACGACGGCGCCGCGGCGGCGGTCGGCGGGCGCGGCGAGCCGGTCGAGCTCGGGGGCCGCGAACAGGCTGACGTCGGCGGCGACCTCGACCGGGAGCTTCGAGTAGCCGGCGGAGCGGCCCGCGGAGGCGGGGTCGCGGGTCCAGACGCGGGCGCCGTCGAGGCCCGCGCGGAGGGCGAGGCGCGCGCGGCGGCGGGTGACGGGATCCGCGCCCACGCCGAACACCGCGAGCGGCGTGCGGCTGGTGCGCGCGATGAGGCCCGTGACCGCCATCAGCCGCGGCAGGCCCGCGAACGGGCGGCCCGGCTGGTCGTCGGCGAGGAGCGTGCCGCCGCCCACGACGACCGCGTCGACCTGGCGCACGAGGTCCGCGAGGCCGCGCACGCCGCCGACCCGGGCGCGCTCCTCGGTGGAGTCGAGCCGGGCGGTCTGCCCGAAGTCGGCGACCACGGTCTCGTGGCCGGCCCGGCGGAGCCGCTCCGAGAGCGCGTCGGTGAGGAAGGCGTCGCCGAGGTTCTGCGGGTGGCCGGACGCGAGGGTGCGGTCGGCGGAGACGATGAGGATCCTCATGCGTCCTCCTTCCTGACGTTGCGGGTGCGGATGAGGAGCACGGCGATCGCGGCGCTCAGGACGAGCTCGGCGGCGAGCGTGACGCCGGCGAGGAGGACGGTGCCCGCGGTGAGGCAGGCGATCAGCGTGAGGGCCACGGCGACGACGCCCGTGACGACGGTGGCGGTGAGCCGCACGCGCACGAGGCCGGAGCCCATCGCGTACGCCATGAGCGCGTAGTTGCCGAACTTGGGGGCGACCGAGAGCAGGATCACGAGGAACACGACCTGGTCGAACGCGTCGCCGCCGAACACCCGGGCAACCGGCTCGCGGAGGAGAGCCAGGATCCCGGCCAGCACGAGGCCGCCGAGCGCGAACCGCCACCAGTAGGCGCGGGCCGCACGGCCGGCGGTGCGGATGCGCGGGATCAGCTGCTGCGAGAGCGTCGCGGGCAGCACTTCGAGCGGCTGCACCACGCGGTAGGCGAGCGCGAGCGGCGTGACGGCGTCGACCCCGAGGATCGCCGTGCCGAGCACGAGCGGCGCCTGCGAGTAGAGCGCGCTGAGCGATCCCGACAGGCCGAACTCGAGGATCTGCGGGAACACGCGCACGGGCTGGTCGCCCGTGGTCGGGAGGCCGCGGCGGACGGCGATCCACGTGCCCGCGGTGACGACGAGCGAGACGACCGGGAACGCCAGCAGCACGAGGGCCTCGGGCACGAGCGCCGCGATGGCGAGCGGCACGGCCTTCAGCACCACGAGCGCGAGGTCGGGGAAGGCGTAGGAGGCGTCGCGGCGGCCGACGAGCAGCGGAGCGCGGATCGTGCGGGTGAGCGAGTCGAGCACCTGGCTGACGCCGAGCGCGACGAGCAGCAGCACGGCCTCGCCCGGGATCGCGGACGCGGCGGCGACGGTGAGCACCACGGCGATCGCCGCGCCCAGCGACCCGAGGCCCGCGTGGAACGCGACGGCCCGCGCGTGCACGCCGCGGGTGAGGCGCGTGCGCGGCAGCGACAGCAGGAAGTTGGCGGCGCCGGAGTCGGTGATGATCGCGAACGAGCTGAGCAGCGCGAACCCCGTCACGAGCGCGTTCTGCGCCGACCCCTCCGACACGCGCGTGAGGACCACGAGCAGCACCAGCTGGAGCACGCGCGTGAGCCCTGCCGCGCCCGTGGGGAGCAGCAGTCCGAGACGACGGATCATCGGGCGCCGATGCTCTGGTAGGCGTCGTGCACGGTCTGCGCGGAGGTGCGCCAGTCGAAGCGGCGGGTGACGGCGCGGCGGATGCGCTCGGCCTCCTCGTCGCCGAGCGGGTCGGCGGCGGCGAGACCGGCGAGCGCCTCGGTGATGGCGGAGGTGTCGGCGGGGGAGAAGTAGGTCGCGTCGTCCCCGCAGATCCAGTGGAAGACGGGGATGTCGGACACGGCGAGGCGCGCGCCCGCGACCATCGCCTCCACGAGCGGCAGGCCGAAGCCCTCCGCGAGGCTCGGGAACACGACGCCGCGGGAGGCCGAGTAGAGCACGGCGAGCTCGTCGTCGCTCACGTAGCCGGCCAGCTTGATGTCGTCGGACTCGGCCATGTCGACGTCGCCGAACACGGCGCTCTTCGCGCCCACGAGCACGAGCGGCGCCGCGGCGCGCGTCTCCTCGGGCAGGGCGAGGTAGGCCTCGGTGAGGCGCTTCAGGTTCTTGCGCGGATCCATGCTGCCGACCGCGAGCAGGTACCCGCCGTCGGTCACGCCGTGCTTGTCGAGCACGCGCGCCCGCTCCTCGGCGCCGCGCGGCTCGCCGAAGACGGGGCTCGGCGCGTTGGGCGCGACCACGACGGGCGCGCTGGAGAGGCCGAGCTCGCGCACCTGCTCGGCGACGGGCTCGCTCACGGTCACGATGACGCGCGCGTCGCGCAGGTTCGCCTTGAGCAGCGGCACGTGGGTGACGACGTACTCGCGGCTGTACCACTCGGGGTTCGTGAGCACGAAGAGGTCGTGCACGACCACGATGTGGCGACGGTGGACGAGGGGCGCGCGGCTCGTGAGCGACAGGAGGACGTCCTGGCGGGTGATCCACGGCAGCGTCGTCTGCACCCAGAGCCAGCTGCGGGCGCCCGACGACGCGATGCGCTCGGAGGGCGTGGCGCGCGTGACGCCCTGCTTGCCCTCGAGCGCGCGGGCGATCTCGGTCGCGTAGCGCTGCTGGCCGGTCACCCGCTGCCCCGCGTAGGCCTCGTTGACGACGAGCCGGCGCATCAGGCGGCCACCCCGTCGAGGCGCGATCCGTCGTGGCGGACCCACGAGGCGACGCGGCGCTCGAACACGGCCGCGTCGAAGTCGGCGGAGCGGCGGACGCTCGCGGCGGGATCCAGCGACGCGGCGCGCGCCACCGCGTCGGCGAGGCCGGCGCCCTCCCAGTCGTGCACGTGCACGCCGGTGACGCCGTCGACGACGCTCTCGGTCGCGCCGCCCACGTCGCTCACGAGCACGCGCGCGCCCGCGGCCATGGCCTCGACGGGCATGATCCCGAAGTCCTCGACGGCGGGGAACACGTACGCGAGCGAGCGCTGGTACAGCGTGTAGAGGAGCGCGTCCGAGGGGCGCGGGATGATCGTGACCGGCACGCGCGCGGCGGCGGCCTGCGCCTGCAGCTCGTCGGCGAGCGGGCCGGATCCGGCGAGCACGACGGGCACGTCGGCGGCCTCGCCCGCGCGGATCGCGAGGTCGAGGCGCTTGTACGGCACGAAGCGGCTGGCGCCGAGGAGGAAGCGGTCGGGCAGCGACGCGGCCAGGGCGGCGTCGGATCCGGTGAGCGCGTCCTCCCACGAGGCGGTGGCGCGGATGGCGGTGGCGTCGACCGGCGGGTGGATGACCTCGGCGTCGACGTCCCAGGCGGTGCGGATCCGGTCCTGCACGAACGCGCTGTTCGCCGCGTACGACGCCCGCGAGGCCTGCGCGCGCCGGCGGTCGAGCGCGCGCAGCGGGGGAGCGGCGGCCTTCACGAGCGGGTTGGCGCCGCGCTGGTCGAGGTCGGGGGTCCAGAGGTAGCGCGCGGGGCTGTGCACGTAGACGTGGCGGCGGGTGCCGTGGTCGCCGTGGCCGAGGTGGTGCGCGAAGAGGTGCGAGCTCGCGAGGGTCCACTCGTACGCGTCGAGGTCGAGCGAGCTCCACGTGAGCGGCATGAACGGCAGCGCGAGGGGCTTCTTCCGCCGCAGCGGCGTGCGGGCGATCCAGCTCTCCCGCACGGGGCGGTCGCCGAAGCGGCCCGGGTCGTCGTTCCAGAGCGTGAAGAGGTCGGCGTCGGGGAAGGCGTGCGCGAAGGCGTCGAAGACCTTCTCGGATCCGCCCGACTTCTCGATCCACTCCTGGACCACCAGCCCGCCCATCAGACGGCCCCGTCCGCGCCGAAGACGGCCTTGAACGTGCGCGCCAGGATGATGATGTCGCCGGTGAGCGACCAGTTCTCCACGTAGTAGAGGTCGAGGCGGATGGCGTCCTCCCACGAGAGCGACGACCGGCCGGACACCTGCCAGAGGCCCGACATGCCGGGCTTGATGAGCAGGCGGCGGCGCGCCGCGCTGTCGTAGAGCGCCACCTCGCCCTCGCGCTGCGGGCGCGGGCCGATGAGGCTCATGGATCCCAGCAGCACGTTGAGGAACTGCGGCAGCTCGTCGAGCGAGTAGCGGCGGAGGACGCCGCCCACCTTCGTGATGCGCGGGTCGTCGGTCACCTTGAACAGCGGGGTGTCGGCCGTGCCCTGCTGCTCCAGCAGCGCGAACAGCTCGGCATCGGCGTTCATGCGCATCGAGCGGAACTTCAGCATGTGGAACGGCTCGCCGTTCAGGCCGATGCGCTCCTGCTTGTAGAAGACGTCGCCCTTGCTCGTGGCCTTGATGAGGATCGCGAGGAGGAGGAACACCGGGCTCAGCACGATGAGCGTGATCCCGGAGACGACGATGTCGAACAGGCGCTTGGAGAGGAGCTTCCGGCCCTCGAAGCGCGGCGTCTCCACGTGGATGAGAGGGAGGCCGGCGACCGGGCGCGTGTGGATGCGCGGGCCGCCGATGTCGGTGAGGCCGGGCGCCATGACGAGGTGGTGGCGGCCGGGCTCGAGCGACCAGCTGAGCTCGCGGATCCGCTCGGGCGGCAGCTCGTCGCTGGAGGTGAGCACGAGGGTGTCGGCGCCGAGGCGCTCCAGCTCGACGAGCACGTCGTCGGCGTTCCCGACCACGGGCACGTCGAGGCCGGGCAGGCGCGACGGCCGGGCGTCGCCCGTGAGGCACGCGCCCACCACGCGGTAGCCGGCCTTGGGGGCGCGGGCGAGCGTCGTGGCGGTGTGGGTGGTGCTCTCCAGGGAACCGACCAGGAGGATCAGCGACGAGAACTCACCGCGGCGGCGCTGGGCAGAGAGCCACACGCGCCAGAGCGCGCGCGACAGGAGCAGGAGCACCAGGCCGAGCGGCAGGCCCGTGACGATGTAGCCGCGCGCCAGGTCGATCTTCACGAGGAACGCGACGATGGCGATGATCCCGAAGAGCCGCAGCGTCGCGTCGGCGACCTGCTTGTACTCCTGCGTGCCCGTGCCGACGATGCGGTAGTCCCGCGTGCTGTAGACGGTGAGCACGAACAGCCACGCGAGGATCAGCACGACGGAGACCATCGTGTAGGTCACCGCGACGCCGCGCGCGTTGCCGCCGAGGTCCACCGTGCCGGCCGTCGTCCCGAACCACAGGAACTGCACGCCGAAGGTCGTGAGCACGATGACGATCGCGTCGCTCAGCGCGAGGCGCCGGGCGTAGACGACCCGCCAGCGCGACCCCTCCTGGGCCTCGTCCGTGCGTCGTGTCTGGTGCGTGTCCACTGGTCCCCCGGGGCAGGCGGCTCCTGATCGGGGCCGGCGGTGTCTGGATGGAGCGGGTTGCGCTCGCGTGTGCGGTGGTGCTGGTCGGGTCAGCCCCGGGTGCGCGGAGCGTCCGTGCGGGTGACGGCGCGGACGGACTCGAGGATCGACTCGATGGCGCCCCCGGCCTGCTCGCCCGACGCGTCGTAGGTGGCCTGGGACCGGCGGTACGGGTCGACCACGTCGTAGTCGTCCTCGTGCGCGGGAGGCAGGGTCACGCCCCGCTGCGCCGCGACGAGCGGGATGAGCGCGCGCAGCTGCGCCGGCACGTCGCCGTCGCACGCGATGTGCTTCTCGTCCCCGGTGACCTCGACGAGGTGCTGGAAGAGCGCCGCGAACTCGCGGATCGTGAAGGTGAAGCGGTTGGCGCGGGGCACCGCGCGCACGACGGCGCTGCGGTGCTCGCGGGCCATGGTGAGCACCAGGTCGACGCCCTGGATGATGCCGGGCGTCAGGAACCTGGCCTGGTGCTCGCTCGGGTCCCCGCCGTAGCGGACGGACAGCTCCGCGGCCTGCTCGGGCATGCGCTGCCCGTCGGCCGCGATCGTGCCGGCGCTCGAGAAGCGCACGACCGAGTCGGCCTCCGCGGCGTCGCCGCCGAAGATGGCCCGGACGCGTGCGCGCAGGACCTGCTCGGCGAGGGCCGAGCGGCAGATGTTGCCCGAGCAGACGAACAGGACGCGGAACGAGCCGTCGTCGACGCTCTCGGTGGATGCGTCGCCGAGGGCCGCGCGTGCGGCCCTGCGGCTCGTGGGGGGGAGTTCCGACATGGAGGGGAGCTACGCCTTGATCTTCTCGATGGGCGCCTTGGACTTGTTGCCGTCCTCGTCCTCCGTGTACCCGTACCCGTAGCCGTAGTGGCCGTAGCCGTACGCGTCCGGGCCCTTGGTGGGGAGCATGGTGATGACGAGGCCGAGCACGTCCGCGCCCACGTTGGTGAGGTTGGCGATGGCGCTCTTCAGCTGGGTGCGGTGCGTGCGGCCCGCGGCGACGACGACGATCGCGCCGCCGGCGTTCTTGGACAGGATCGCCGCGTCGGTGACGGGGAGCAGCGGCGGGGCGTCGATGAGCACCACGTCGTAGCGCGCCTCGAGGTCCTGCAGCAGGCGGGCCATGCCCTGCGAGCCGAGGAGCTCGGACGGGTTCGGCGGGATCTGGCCGGCGGGGAGGATCGAGAGCATGCCCGAGCCCCAGGGCTGGATGACGTCCTCGATCTCGGCGCGGCCGATGAGGATGTCGGTGAGGCCCACGGCGCCCTCGAGGCCCATGTAGGAGGCGAGGCGCGGACGGCGGAGGTCGGCGTCGATGAGGACGACCTTGATGCCGGAGTCGGCCAGGGCCAGCGCGAGGTTCGAGCTGGTGGTCGACTTGCCCTCGCCCTGGATGGAGGAGGTGATGACGAAGCTGCGCGAGCGGCCGCCGAACTCCAGGAACTGGAGGTTCGTGCGGAGGCTGCGGAAGGACTCGGCCCGGGGGCTCCGCGGGTCGTCCTGCACGATGAGGGGACGCTCGGTCGCCTTCGGGTCGTACGCGATGCCGCCGAGGATGGGCTTGGTCGTGACGAGCTCGACGTCGCGCTCCCCGCGGATGCGGTTGTCGAGCGTCTCGCGGAGGAGGCTGACGCCCACGCCGATGAGGAGGCCGATGAGCGCGCCGACGATGATGTTGACGGGCAGGTTCGGCGAGGACGGCGACTCGGGGATCTCCGCCTGCTCGAGCTGCGTGATCTGCACCTGCGGCGTGCCCTCGATCGTCTCGGGGACGAGCGTGCCGACGACCGTGGTGAGGCTCGCGCCGATGGCGTCCGCGAGCGTCGCGGCGTCCTGGCGGGACTGGTCCTTGACCGTGATGTCGATGATCGTGGTGTCGAGCGGCGCGGAGGCGCGGACCGACTCGGCCAGCTCGCGCGACGTGATGTCGAGGCCGAACTGGTCGATGACCGGCTGGAGCACGGCGCGGGTCGTGACGACGTCCGCGTAGCTCTTCACGGCCTGCTGGGTGAAGTTGTTGCCCTGCTGGAGCTCCTGGACGTTGCCGGAGCTGCTCGGCGCGACGAACATCTTCGTCGAGGCCTCGTACTCGGGGGTCTGGAGGAGGGAGAACGCGGCGGCCGCACCGACCCCGACCAGGAGGGTCAGGATGATGAGCACCGCGCCCCTCCGCAGCATCCGAATGAAGTCACGGAGCGCCATGATGTAAAACCCTTCCCCAAAAGCACACAGGCGCGGAGTGTCCGCATACGTGGGATATCCACAGCCTCGGCTGTCTATCATCACACAGCTCACGAGAGGTGCAGGCAGCCGGGAACGCCCCCGTCCGGGGCATGGTAGGCCCCTTGACGCCCTGTTAGGGTCGCTCAGACAGCAGTGCTGCGCGGCGGTACACGAGTGAGTAGGGACCTGGGCCATGAGCTCGCAGACATTTCGCCGGGGTACTCCCGCGCTCCCGGATCCGTCGGAGCTCCGCTCGGCACCGAGCGACAAGAACCCGCCACCCGAGGGGGATTCGCCCGTCGCGGTGAACCGCGGGTTCCGCCCCGACGTCGAGGGCCTGCGCGCCCTCGCGGTGGTCGCCGTCATCGTCGACCACCTGTTCGACTGGCCCTCGGGCGGCTTCGTCGGCGTCGACGTCTTCTTCGTCATCAGCGGCTTCCTCATCACGGGGCTGCTGCTGAAGGAGTACGAGCGCACGAAGACGATCTCGTTCCTCGACTTCTACAAGCGCCGCGTCCGCCGCATCATGCCGGCCGCGCTCCTGGTGCTCGTGGTCACCACGGCCGTCTCGTTCCTCGTCTTCAACGTGATCCGCGCGCAGGCCAGCCTCTGGGACGCCGTCTGGTCCGCCCTCTTCGTCTCCAACTGGCACTTCGCGAGCGCGGGCACCGACTACTTCGCGTCCGACGGCCCCATCTCGCCGTTCCGCCACTACTGGTCGCTCTCGGTCGAGGAGCAGTTCTACCTCGTCTGGCCCGTGCTGATCTTCCTGGTCATCACGTTCGCCCGCCGCCGCACCCCGAAGAACCGCGTCAAGCGCGCCCGCCTCTTCACGCGCGCGATCGGCATCACGGTCGGCGTCCTCATCGTCGCGTCGCTCGCGTGGGGCTTCTACGAGACGTCGGCCCGCCCGACGGTCGCGTACTTCTCCACCTTCTCCCGCGCCTGGGAGCTCGGCATCGGCGCGCTCCTCGCGATCTTCGCGGCGCGCATCGCCACGCTGCCCGCCTCGATCCGCCCGGTGCTCGGCTACGTCGGCCTCGCGGGCATCGTCGCGTCCTTCTTCCTCGTCTCCGGTGACAACGCGTTCCCGGTGCCCTTCGCCCTGCTGCCCGTCGTCGCGACCGCGCTGGTCATCGCGTCCGGCATCGGCGGGGTGTCGAAGGCCATGGCGCCGATCACGAACCCGGTCACGACCTACATCGGCCGGCTCTCGTTCTCGCTGTACCTCTGGCACTTCCCGGTCATCATCCTGCTCGACTCGCTGATCCGCGACCGCACCGTCTACTACGCGGCCGCGATCGGCGCGACGCTCGTGCTCGCCATCGCGTCGTTCCACCTCGTCGAGGACCCGATCCGCCGATCCAGCTGGCTCGACCCGAAGAAGGCCGGCCGCCGGTCCTCCGCCGTGCAGCTGAGGATGACCGTCGCGGCGCTGTCCGTCGTGGCGGTCGCCGTGGTGGGCGTCGTCGCCGTGGCCGTCGTCCGCGACGAGCCGACGGGCGGCAGCCAGCTCGCCACCTCGCCGACGGCGGGCCCCGCCGTCGGCTCCACGGGCAACGCGCTCCAGGTCCGCTCGGAGCAGGTGACGGCGGCCCTCGCCGCCACTGAGTGGCCCGCGCTGGATCCCGCCGTCGAGTCGTTCGGCGACTTCGGCCGCGACGTCATCGCGCCCGAGTGGGCGAAGGACGGCTGCCTCGGCGGCGACCTCGCCAAGGAGAAGGACGCGGTCGAGAACGCCGAGCACTGCTCCTACGGGAACCAGGCCGCCGGCGCCGACAAGACCGCGGTGATCTTCGGCGACTCGCTCGCGATCAGCTACGCGCCCATGCTGCGTGCCAGCCTCGGCGAGGAGTGGAAGGTCCGCGTGCTCACCATGGCCCGCTGCCCCGCCTCCACCGTCACGAGCATCGACACCGACGGATCCGAGTTCACGGAGTGCACCGGCTTCCGCGACTGGGCGCTCGGCGAGATGAACGCGACCAAGCCCGCGCTGATCCTCATGAGCGAGGCCGTCGACAACTCCTACCTGTCGAGCAAGGCCGTGGGCGGCGCCGCCGACCGCGAGTGGCAGGACGGCGCGCTCACCACGATGAACAGCCTGAAGACGGCCGCGGCGAACGTCATCGTCCTGTCCCGTCCGCCGGCAGCGACCGCGCTCGTCGAGTGCAAGACGCCGACCAGCTCGCCGAACGACTGCCGCGCGGAGGTGTCGCCGTCGTTCATCAGCCACGCGCGCACCATGGCCGCGGCCGCCGAGGAGGTCGGGGCGCCGGTCCAGTTCATCAACACGCAGGGCTGGTTCTGCAGCCAGGGCAACTGCCCGGCGTTCGTGAACGGGATCCCCGTGCGCGGCGACACGTCGCACCTCACGGCGCGCCAGTCGCAGGACCTCGCGCCGATCATGTCGGACGTGCTCGCGGAGCGCGGACTCGTGGCCCCCGCGGCCGGCTGACCCGCACCACCTCACGCCACGACGGGCGCTCCTCCTCCGGGAGGGGCGCCCGTCGTCGTCCGTCGGCTCGGGCCGCGCGTGCGGCGGCCGGCATGTCGCGTCCGGCGTCCGGCGTCCGGCGCGCGGCGCCGGCCCGGAGCGCGACGTGCAGGGTCCGCGCGGGATGCTGGCGCGAGGGCCCGCCTTCGGGCGCCCCGGGGAGCGCCTCGGGACGACTAGTGCCGCGGCGCCTTCGCGCCCGAGGAGCGGCTCGTGAGCCGCCGCGCGACGCCGATGAACGGCACCTCCACGAAGCGGTGCACGAGCCAGGAGACGACGAGGGTCACGGCGATCGCGGCGATGACGCGCAAGATCCCCTCGGGCACGTCCAGGGCGCGCATCACGCGGTACGCGAGCGGGTGCAGCAGGTACGCGGCGTAGGAGATCGCGCCGAGCCAGATCAGCACGCGGGAGTGGGCCGCCTGCCGCGTCGCGTAGAACGCGAAGAACAGGCCGAGCCCGAGGAGGAACGACACGGCGTAGTCGAAGGGCGGCCAGGTCGCGTCCTGCCCGCCGTTGAGGTACGTGAAGAGCGGCACGCCCACGACGCCCGCGACGAGCAGGCCGCGCCAGGCGGTGGATCCGTCGCGGTCGCGCAGGTGGATCGCGTGCCCGAGCGACGCCGTGTAGAGCAGGAGCGGCAGCGTCCAGGGCAGCTCGCGCTCGAGCACACGGCCGGCGACGGCGGCGGCGGCGAAGCCCGCGAGCCACACGTAGCCCATGACCACGCTGCGGTCGAGGCGGCCGATGAGCTTGGCCACCAGGGACTGCCCGTAGAAGATCAGCTCGATGCCGAGGGTCCAGGCGGTCGGCACGATGGTGGAGATGCCGACGGCGCCCTGCACCATGAGCACGTTGGCCATGATCGTCAGCGGCCCGCCGAGCTCGCCCTCGCCCGTGGTCGCGACCCACAGCATCATGAGGCCGAGCACGAGCCAGTAGAGCGGGAAGAGGCGGTAGACGCGGCGCACCAGGAACGTGCGGGTGTCCTGGCGCTGCAGGCTGAGCGGGATCACGTAGCCGCTGACGAGGAAGAAGGCGACGACTCCGACCCGGCCAGCGTCCACCCACTGGCGGCTGAAGTCCTCGAACGCCGGGTACTCCGCGGCGATGAGGTGCTGGAGGACCACGACGAACGACGCGACGCCGCGGACCGCCTCGAGGAACTCGATCTTCCGACCGGTCTCGCTCTTCACTGTCACGCTGCTGGCCACGCGGGACCCTCCTCTGGTGCGGGCGCGACGCTCCGGCGCACCGGTTCGACCCTATCCGCCAGGTCGCCGGCGGCAGGGCGGGGGGATGCCCCTACTTCTGGGCGCCGTCGTCGAGGACCTCGGTGCGGACGTACTTGCGCACCTCGGAGCCCATGAGCTTGTAGCCGGTCATGTTCGTATGGATCCCGTCGCGGAAGAACTCGGTCCGCCACTTGCGGTCCTTGTTCGTGAGGTTCTTCCACGGGTCGAAGAAGTGGAACCCCTGCGCGTCGGCGAACTGCTCGAGGTGCGCGTTGACCTCGGGCGGTGTCTCGGGCGAGGCGTTCTGCGGCGGGATGCCGAGGATCACCGTCTCCTTGGGTGCCAGCTTCTCGACCGTCTGCATGATGTCGGTGTCGAGCTGCGTGTCCGGGATGCCGGCGAGGCGGTTGTTCGTGCCGATCATGATGAGCGCGACGTCGACGTCCTCGACGGTCGGCGTGTTCGCCGCCATGAAGGTGCTCGTCGCGCCGTCGTTGCCCCAGCCGCCCGCGAAGGTCAGCGGGTCGCCCACGACGTAGTCGACGTAGGCCATGCCCTGGTCGATGCCCTGCGGCAGCGTGCCGACGAAGCCGTTGGTGTTCGAGTCGCCCATGACGACGATGCGGACCATGTCCTCGGGCGCGGTCGTGGCGGACGCGCTCGGGGCGGGCTCGCCGTCGGTCGCGGTGGGGGAGGGCTGCGGCGCGCTGGTGCACCCGGCGAGCAGGAGGACGGCGGCGAGGGCGCTGACGGCGCCCCGGGCCATGCGACGTGCGGGCATAGGTGTGACATCCGATCGTGGTGGGGTCCGCGGCAGCGGCGAGCCGGTGACCCCGTCAGCCGCTGCGATCACGGGGCCGCTCGGAAACCATTGTGGCATGCGGTTTCCGTCGGGCCCGTGGCGGCGTGGCGCGCCGCGGGACGGCGGCACGCGGAAGGCCCCGCCGTGCGCGTGGCGCGGCGGGGCCCGGGAGAGCGGCGGATCAGGCGGTGCGGGCGAGGCGCACGAGCGCCTGCACGGCGGCGTGATCCGAGGGGGAGCGGCCCTCGAAGGTGTAGGGGTTGATGGCCGAGTCGACCACCTCGACGCCGCTGCCCGCGAGGATCCAGTCGATGCGCTCGCCCTCGGGCACCGGGTCGCCGTACGCCGTGAAGGTGCCGATGCCGGGGGTGGCGTGGTGCGCGGCCGTCGTCCAGGTGTCGGCGAGGCCCGCGTCGCGGGTGAGGATGTCGTACGCCGCCGACTCCTCGGCCGGCGCGTTGAAGTCGCCCGTGACCACGATGGGCGCGCCGGACGCGACCTCCTGCAGCCGCTCCGTGATGAGGTCGGCGCTCTTCACGCGCGCGAGCTCGGACTCGTGGTCGAGGTGGGTGTTGAGGTGCACGAACTCGGCGCCGCTCCGGCGGTCGCGGAACCGCGCCCACGTCGCGATGCGCGTGGTGCTGCAGCCCCAGGAGCGGGATCCGATGAGCTCCGGCAGGTCGGACAGCCAGAACTGGTCCCACGCGACGACGTCGAGGCGGCGCTCGTCGTAGAAGATCGCGCTGTACTCGCCGCCGGACCCGCCGTCGCGGCCGTAGCCGAGCATGCGGTGGTGGGGGAGCGCCCGGGCGATGGCGGGCAGCTGGGCCGCGAGGGCCTCCTGCACGCCGAGGACGGTGGGCTGCTCGAGCTGGAGGAAGCGGGCGAGCACGGGCTCGCGGTCGGCCCAGTGGTCGGGGTCGCCGGGCTCGGTGGAGGGGCGGGCCAGGCGGATGTTGCAGGTCATCACGTGCACGAGGTCGCCCTCGGCCGAGCCGATGGTCGCCTGCTGGGGCGGGGCGGGAGCGACGCGCGTCGCCTCCGCCTGACGAGACGGAGGGGGGTCGGCCTCCGCGGTGCCGTCGGGGCCGTCCGTCGTGGTCGTCGTCTCGTCCGCGCGCGGCCGCTCGAGGAGCGCCGTGCCAGAACCGCGGGTGGGGCGTCCGACGCCCGGATCCGATGATCCGGCACCGTCGAACAGGTCGCGTCGGCTGAATCCGCCGCTCGCCATCATGGAGATCTCCTCGGGTCGCACGTGTCTCGCATGATCAGCCTGCGTGCACGTGCCCCTGCGGGGCACCAACGGCGCATGGCGGATGCGTGAACTGCACGCACAGGTCTACGCGAGGGGTGCGGCGATGGCAACCCGGAGGCGGCGTGTCGGCCCGTCGCGGAGGGATCCGCCAGCCGGCGCAGGGGCCGCGGACAGACGCGCGCGCCGCGGGCGGGTGCCGGCGGCGCACGGATCGGTGCGGCGGGGCGTCAGCCCAGGTGCTCCGCGAGGAAGTCCGTGAGCGCGCGCCACGAGCGGCGCTCGGCGCGGTCCTGGTACTGCGCGCCGTGGTCGGGGGAGTCGACCCCCGGCACGGAGAACGCGTGCATCGCGCCGCTGTACGTGACGACCTGCCAGTCGATCGCGGGACGCGTGCGCATCTCGTCCTGGAACGCGGCGACCTTCTCGTCGGGGACCATCGGGTCGTCCGCGCCGGTGAGCACGAGGATCGCGGCCTTCACGTCGGCGACGTCGGCGGGCTCGTGCACCACGAGGCTGCCGTGCAGGGAGATGGCGGCCTTGATCTCGGCGCCCGCGCGGGCGACCTCGAGCGAGGCGCTGCCGCCGAAGCAGTAGCCCATGACGGCGATGCGCGACGGGTCGACGTCGGGCTCGGCGGCGAGGCGGTCGATGCCGGCCTGCACGCGGGCGCGCATGAGCGGCAGGTCGGCGTAGTAGGACCCGGCGACCTGGCCGGCCTCCTCGGGGCCGGGGCGCACGTCGCGGCCGTAGACGTCGGCCGCGAAGGCGACGTAGCCGAGGCGCGCGAGCATCTGGATCCTGGCGGCCACGTGCCCGCCGACGCCGAACCAGTCGTGGATCACGAGGACGGCCGGGCGGCGCCCGCCCTGCGACGCGTCGCGGGCCAGCAGGCCCTCGAGCTCGGTGCCCGCGTGGTCGTACAGCACGGGGCCCATCTGGATGTCGGCGCCCGCGGGCAGCGGCACGCGCTCGGTGAGCTCGGCGAGGGACGGCGACCAGACGGGGATCGATGCGGGGTCGGTCATGCTCATGCCTCCACGGCGGTGCCGAAGCGGGCGGGGAGCGTGGCGCGGTGGATCCCGCGGAGCTCCTCGACCGACAGGGTGAACAGGCCCTGCAGCTCGAGGCCGGGCGCCTGCGCGTCCGTGACGCCGATGCGGAGAACGGGGTAGCCGCGGCCCTCGCAGAGGCCCTGGAACTTGACGTCGTCCTCGCGGGGGACCGTGACGAGCATGCGCCCGGTGGACTCCGAGAAGAGCGCGGTCGCCGCGTCCACGCCGTCGCGCTGCACGATGCCGTCGAGCCAGACGCGGGCGCCGACGCCGAAGCGCATCACGGACTCCGCGAGCGCCTGGCCGAGGCCGCCGTCCGAGAGGTCGTGCGCGCTGGCGATGAGGGACTGCGAGGCGCCGGCAGCGACGAGCGACGCGAGGTCCTTCTCGGCGCCGAGGTCGACCACGGGCGGGACGCCGCCGAGGTGGTCGTGCACGGTGCCGGCCCACGCGGATCCGTCGAGCTCCTCGCGCGTGACGCCGAGCAGGTAGATGTTGTCGCCCTCGTCCTGCCAGCCCGACGGGATGCGGCGCGCGACGTCGTCGATCACGCCGAGCACGCCCACGACGGGCGTGGGGTGGATGGCCTGCGTGCCCGTCTGGTTGTAGAGCGAGACGTTGCCGCCCGTGACGGGGATCTCGAGCTCCAGGCAGCCGTCCGCCAGGCCCTCGACCGTGCGGCTGAACTGCCACATGACCTCGGGGTCCTCGGGGCTGCCGAAGTTGAGGCAGTCGCTCACGGCGACGGGCGTGGCGCCGGACGCGGCGACGTTGCGGTACGCCTCCGCGAGGGCGAGCTGCGCGCCCCGGTACGGGTCGAGCTGGCAGAAGCGGCCGTTCGCGTCGGTCGCGACCGAGAAGCCGAGGCCGCTCTCCTCGTCGACGCGGACCATGCCGGCGTCGTCGGGGAACGACAGCGCCGTGTTGCCCATGACGTAGCGGTCGTACTGGTCGGTGATCCACGACGCGTCGGCGAGGTTCGGGCTGCCGAGCAGCTGCAGGAACTGGTCGCGGATGTCGTCGGCCGCGGTGGGGCGCGCCAGGCGCGACGCGGAGTCGGCCTGGAGGGCGTCGATCCACGTGGGGTAGGAGACGGGCCGGTCGTAGACGGGGCCGTCGACCGCGACCGTGCGCGGCTCCACGTCGACGATGCGCTCGCCGTGGTGGTCGATGACGAGGCGGCCGGTGTCGGTGACCTCGCCGAGCACGCTCGTCTCGACGTCCCACTTGCGGACGACCGCGAGGAAGCCCTCGAGCTTCTCCGGCGTGACGACCGCCATCATGCGCTCCTGGCTCTCCGACATGAGGATCTCCTCGGCCGTGAGCGACGGGTCGCGCAGCAGCACCTCCTCGAGCCGGATGTGCATGCCGCCGTCGCCGTTGGACGCGAGCTCGCTCGTGGCGCAGGAGATGCCGGCAGCTCCCAGGTCCTGGATCCCCTCGACGAGGTCCTCCCGGAAGAGCTCCAGGCAGCACTCGATGAGCACCTTCTCCGCGAACGGGTCGCCCACCTGCACCGCGGGGCGCTTGGTGGGGCCGCCGTCGGCGAAGGTGTCGCTCGCGAGGATGGACGCGCCGCCGATGCCGTCGCCGCCCGTGCGGGCGCCGAACAGGACGACCTTGTTGCCGACGCCGCGCGCGTTGGCGAGGTGGAGGTCCTCGTGGCGGAGCACGCCGACCGCGAGCGCGTTGACGAGCGGGTTGCCCTGGTACACGCGGTCGAAGTAGGTCTCGCCGCCGATGTTCGGGAGGCCCAGGCAGTTGCCGTAGAAGCTGATGCCGGAGACCACGCCGTGCACGACGCGCGCCGTGTCCGGGTCGTCGATGTCGCCGAAGCGCAGCGCGTCCATCACGGCGACGGGACGTGCGCCCATCGAGATGATGTCGCGGACGATGCCGCCGACGCCCGTGGCCGCGCCCTGGAACGGCTCGATGTAGGAGGGGTGGTTGTGGCTCTCGATCTTGAAGGTGACGGCCCAGCCCTCGCCCACGTCGACGACGCCGGCGTTCTCGCCCATGCCGACCATGAGGTCCTTCTTCATGGACTCGGACACCTTCTGCCCGAACTGGCGCAGGTACTTCTTCGAGGACTTGTAGGAGCAGTGCTCGCTCCACATGACCGAGTACATGGCGAGCTCGCCGCTCGTGGGGCGGCGGCCGAGGATCTCGCGGATCTTGAGGTACTCGCCCTTGGTGAGCCCGAGCGCCGCGTACGGCTGCTCCTTCTCCGGGGTGCGCTCGGCCATCTCGACGGTGTCGGCGACATGGCGACGGACGCCCTGCCCCTCTCCCGCGGGGGTCTCGGTGGGGACGGATGCGGGATCGGGGTGGACGCTCACTGCGCGAGGACTCCTTCGAGGACGGACGTGAAGAGACGGAGGCCGTCGACACCGGAGCGCATGGCGGCCGGGGTGTCCGGTCCGAAGCCCTCCTCGACGGCGTGCTCGGGGTGGGGCATGAGACCGACGACGTTGCCGCGGGCGTTGGTGATCCCGGCGATGTCGCGCAGGGATCCGTTCGGGTTGCCGCCGAGGTAGCGGAAGGCCACGCGGCCCTCGCCCTCGAGGCGGTCGAGCGTGTCGGCGTCGGCGATGAAGCCGCCCTCGCCGTTCTTCAGCGGGATGGTGATCTCCTCGCCCTCGGCGAAGGCGCTCGTCCACGCGGTGCCGGTGGCCTCGACGCGCAGGCGCTGGTCCTTGCAGACGAAGGCGCCGGCCTCGTTGCGGATCAGCCCGCCGGGCAGCAGGTGCGCCTCGGTGAGCATCTGGAAGCCGTTGCAGATGCCGAGCACGGGCACGCCGCGCTCGGCCGCATCCACGACCTCGCGCATGATCGGCGCGAAGGCCGCGATGGCGCCGGCGCGCATGTAGTCGCCGTAGCTGAAGCCGCCGGGGAGCACGACCGCGTCGACGCCCTGGAGGTCGTGGTCGCCGTGCCAGAGCGCGACCGGGGTGGCGCCCGCGAGACGGACGGCGCGCTGCGCGTCGCGGTCGTCGAGGGATCCCGGGAAGGTGATGACCCCGACGCGCATCAGCGCTGCTCCGCCGCGGCGGAACCGTGGGGGAGCGGGTGCGCCGCGACGTCGGTGTCGGCCGTGCCGCCGTCGACGACCGTGTGGTCGTCGGTGACGTTGCCGGTGGCCATGTCGGCCTCGGCGGAGATGCCGAACCCGTCGAGCCCGGCGACGTGGACGCTGATGACGTCCTCGATGACGGAGTTGGAGAGCATGTCGGCGGCGAGGCTCTGGACGTCCGCGAGCAGCGCGTCGTCCACCTCGCCCTCGACGGTGAGCTCGAAGCGCTTCCCGATGCGGACGCCGGTGAAGCGGTCCTTGCCGAGACGGGCGAGGGCGCCGGCCACGGCCTTCCCCTGGGGGTCGAGCAGCTCGGCCTTGGGCATCACTTCGACGACGATCGTGGGCACGATGGATCTCCGGCTTCCTGGAGGCGGGTGGATGCGCTCAGCGTACCGGACGGCGGGGCGCTGCCGGCCGGGCTCCCGGGCTCCCGGGCTCCCGGGCTCCCGGGCGGATTAGCCGATCGCCTCGGGCAGCAGCTCCACGCGGTACGCGGCGTCGATGGTCTCGCCGGTCGCGGGGTCCTCGAGCTGCACGTGCCAGCGCGACGCGAACTGGTCGACGCCCGGCACCATGGCGACCGTGCCCGAGATGAGCACCGTGCCGGGGACGCGGAGGCCGCGCCGCTCGAGCACCTCGAGCCAGTGGTCGGGGGTGAGGAGCGCGCCGAGCGTGGAGTCCTGGATGAGCTCCTCGGCACCCTCCTCGCCGACCCAGCCGCGCAGGCGGATCGCGTCGAGGCGGTCGCGCACGTCGGCGAGGCGCCAGGCCCTCTGGCCGAGCACGTCGGGGCCCGCGTTCTTGCTCCACGCGACGCCGTGCACCTCGAGCGCGCGGTCGGTGTGGTCGCACGCGACCGTGAGGAGCACGTCGTCGTCGGTGATGACGAGGGCCCACTCGGCCTCGCCCGAGGTGCGGCCGTGCTGCGCGGGCACCGCGTCGGCCTGCGACGCGAGGTACGGCGCGACGGGGTAGAGCGCGGGCGTGACGTCGGGTCCGGGCACGCCGAGCTCGGCGAGCTCCGCGATGTGCGCCTGGACCTCGGCCTGGTCGCGGCCCGCGTAGCCGGCGTTGAGGAGCGACACGACCTCGACGCTCGTGGTGGATCCGTCGGGCAGCTGGAAGCGCAGGGTGGTCATCGGTCCTCCGGTGGTGTTTCGAGCGTGTGAAGAAATGCGGATCCGGACGCCTCGACCATGGTGCCGAGCCCCCGGTATGCCTACTGTATACAGCACACCGACCGGACGACCGGCGGGATCCGACCCCCGGGATCCGCCGCCCGGATGAACCGACCAGGAGCACCCATGGCCGACGACCCCTCCGCCGTCAGGGCGACGCCCGCGCCCGCCCCCGAACCCGGCGCGCCCGCGACCACCGTGAAGCCCACCCGCCGCGAGCTCGTGAAGGCGTTCACCGCGAGCCTCACCGGCACCTCGCTCGAGTGGTACGACTTCGCCGTCTACTCGGCAGCCAGCGCCGTCGTCTTCCCCGTCGTGTTCTTCCCCGCGTCGGACCCCTACACGGCGACGATCCTCGCCTTCTCCACGTACGCGGTCGGCTACGTGTCGCGCCCCGTCGGCGGGTTCGTGTTCGGGCGGCTCGGCGACAAGATCGGCCGGAAGCCCGTCCTCGTGCTCACGCTGCTGCTCATCGGCATCGCGACGTTCCTCATCGGCGTCCTGCCGGGCTACGCGACCATCGGGCTCGCGGCGCCGATCATCCTGGTGCTCCTCCGCTTCGCGCAGGGCGTGGGCGTCGGCGGCGAGTGGGGCGGCGCGGTGCTGCTCTCGAGCGAGTTCGGGGATCCACGCAGGCGCGGCTTCTGGTCCTCGGCCGCCCAGGTCGGCCCGCCCGCGGGCAACCTGCTCGCCAACGGCGCGCTCGCGCTGCTCACCGTGCTGCTCACCGAGGAGGACTTCCTCGACTGGGGCTGGCGCGTCGCCTTCCTGCTCTCCGCGCTGCTCGTCGCGTTCGGCCTCTGGATCCGCCTGAAGCTCGAGGACACCCCCGTGTTCAAGGCGCTGCAGGAGCGCGGCGACCGGCCGAGCGCGCCCATCTCGGAGATCTTCCGCACGCAGGCGCGGCCGCTCGTCGCGGCGATCCTGTCCCGCGTCGGACCCGACGTCCTCTACGCGCTCTTCACCGTCTTCACGCTCACCTACGGCGTGAACACGCTCGGCTTCGACCGTAGCCAGGTGCTCGTGGCCGTGCTCGTCGGATCCGCCGTGCAGCTGTTCACGATCCCGTTCGCGGGCGCCGTGAGCGACCGGATCAACCGCCGGGCGGTGTACGCGGCCGCCGCGGTGGGCGCCGCCGTCTGGGCCTACGTGTTCTTCGCGATCACCGACGGGTCGTCGACCTTCGTGCTCGGCGTGGGCATCGTGCTCGGCCTCTTCTTCCACTCCTTCATGTACGGGCCGCAGGCGGCGTACATCATCGAGCAGTTCTCGCCCCGGCTCCGCTACACGGGCGCCTCGCTCGCGTACACGATCGCCGGCGTGATCGGCGGGGCCATCGCGCCGCTGATGTTCACGATCATCTACGAGGAGACGGGCAGCTGGGTCGGCATCGCGCTGTACCTCACGGCCGCGGTCGTGCTCACGCTCGTGGGCCTCGCGATGGGCCGCGACTCGGACGTGTCCGAGGACGAGGAGTACGTGCGCACGGGTGCCGAGGGCGTGGCCGCGCCGCGCGTCTGACGCTCGCCGTCACCCGACGACGCCCGGATCCCGACGCGGGTCCGGGCGTCGTCGCGTGCGGGCGGCGCGGCGCGTGGCGCGATGCGCGTCAGGCGCGCAGCAGCACGTCGAGCGTGACGGCGAGGTGCCGGTCGATCGCGTCGCGCGCCGTCTCGGCGTCGCCCGCGGCCAGCGCGTCGACGATCCCGGCGTGCTCCTCGCAGACGCGGTCCTGCCGGTCGACCGCGCGGTAGAGCGCCTCGACGCCCACCAGGATCTGCCGGGCGCGGAGCTTCGCGTAGGTGCGGCTCATGAGCCCGCTGCCCGCGGCGTCCACGAGCAGCTGGTGGAAGCGACGGTCGTGCTCGATGAACTCCCGGCCGCTCTCGCGCGGCGGGCTGGCGACCATCGCGCGCTGCTGCTCGAGCACCTCGCGCATCTCGTCGAGCGGGGTGCGGTCGTGCTCCACGGCGCTCGTGGCGGCGTGCCGCTCGAGGACGCCGCGCAGCTCCATCAGCTCGGCGATCTCGCGGCCGGTGATGACGGGGATCCGCGCGCCGCGCTTCGGGATCATCTCCACCAGGTCGTCGGCCGCGAGCAGCAACAGGGCCTCGCGGACCGGGGTGCGGGAGACGCCGATGCGCTCCGCGAGCTCCTGCTCGTTGAGGAACGCGCCCTGCTGGTCGGGGTCCGTGAGGACGTGCGCGTGCAGGAACTCGTAGGCCCGCGCGCGGCCGGAGAGGGCGCTCGCCGAGGTGCCTGGATCGCCCGCCCGTTCTCGCATACGCTATGTATACATCACGAGGAGGACCATGAAGATCGCGCTCGCCCAGATCATCAGCTCGCCGGATCCCGCGGACAACCTCGCACGGATCGAGCGCTTCGCGGAGGACGCGGCCCGGCAGGGCGCCGAGTTCGTGGTGTTCCCCGAGGCGGCGCAGCGCGCGTTCGGGAACCCGCTGCCGGAGATCGCGGAGCCGCTCGACGGGCCGTGGGCCTCGGGGGTGCGGGCGATCGCCGACCGGCTCGGCGTCGTGATCGTGGCGGGCATGTTCACGCCCGGCGCCGACGGCCGCGTGCGCAACACGCTCCTGGTGGCCCGGCCCGCGGGGGCGCCGGCCGAGGGCGCCTCCTCGTACGACAAGATCCACCTGTTCGACGCGTTCGGGTTCCGGGAGTCCGACGCCGTGGATCCCGGCGAGGACGTGGCCGTGATCGAGGTCGGCGGCACGCGCGCGTCGCTCGCCACCTGCTACGACGTGCGCTTCCCGGCCCTCTTCCTCGCGGGCGCCGACCGCGGCGCGGCCGTGAGCATCGTCTGCGCGAGCTGGGGCGCCGGTCCCGGCAAGGCCGACCAGTGGGACCTCCTGCTGCGCGCCCGCGCGCTCGACTCCACGACATTCGTGGTCGCGGTCGGCCAGGGCGACCCGGCGACGCTGCCGGCCGGATCCCGCGGCCACGACCCCGCGAGCGGCGCGCCGACGGGCATCGGCCGCAGCGCCGTGATCTCCCCGCTCGGCGAGGTGCTGCACCGCCTCGGCGGCGAGGAGGAGCTGCTCGTCGTGGACGTCGACCCGTCGGCCGTCGAGACCGCGCGCGGCACGCTGCCCGTGCTCGCGAACCGGCGTCGCGGGCTCGAGCAGCAGGCGTGACCTCCCGCTGATCCTCGCGAGACGACGCGGGCCCGGCCGCCGAGGCGACCGGGCCCGCGGGCGTGCGTCGGGATCAGCGCCCGACGGGACCCATGTCCGCGTAGCGGTCGCCGACCGGGGTGGGCAGCGACGAGAGGCGCGCGAGCTGGTCGGCGGAGAGCGTGACGGCGTCCGCGGCCACGTTCTCGTCGAGGCGCGCGACGCGCTTGGTGCCGGGGATCACGGCGATGTCGTCGCCCTGCGCCAGGATCCACGCGAGCGCGACCTGGGCGGGCGTCGCGTCGAGCTCGCCCGCGACGTCCTTCACGGCGTCGACGATGCGCATGTTCTGCGCGAACGCCTCCTCCGCGAAGCGCGGGGAGGACGAGCGGTAGTCGGCCGCGGAGAGGTCGGCGGCGCTCGAGATCGCGCCGGTGAGGAAGCCGCGGCCGAGCGGCGAGTACGCCACGAGGCCGATGCCGAGCTCGCGGAGCACCTCGAGCACGCCGGCCTCGGGGTCGCGCGTCCAGATGGAGTACTCGCTCTGCAGCACCGAGATGGGGTGCACGGCGTGCGCGCGGCGGATCGTGTCGGGCCCGGCCTCGGAGAGCCCCAGGTGCAGGACCTTGCCCTCCTCGACGAGCTCCTTCATCGCGCCGACGGTCTCCTCGATGGGCACGGCCGGGTCGACGCGGTGCTGGTAGAGCACGTCGATGCGGTCGGTCCCGAGGCGCTGCAGCGAGGCCTCGACGGCGATGCGGATGCTCGTGGGCGAGCTGTCCATGCCGCGCTCGTAGTCCTCGGCGTCCTTGCCCGGCGCGTGCTTCAGCAGGCCGAACTTGGTGGCGATGACGACGTCGTCGCGGCGGTCCTTGAGCGCGGATCCGACGAGGCGCTCGTTCGTGAACGGCCCGTACGCCTCGGCGGTGTCGAAGAGCGTGACGCCCTGGTCGACGGCGCGGCGGAGGGTGCGGATCGACTCCGCCTCGTCCTGCCCGGCGCCGTCGTAGAAGGCGCTCATGCCCATGCAGCCGAGGCCGATGCGGCCGACGTCGAGGCCCGTGCCGGTGTGGATGTGCTTCATGCGGTGCTCCGATCTCCCGCGGCCGGATGGGCCGCCTGTCGAGCCTAGGCACGGTCCCGGTCGCGACGCGCCGCGTTCACGACTTGTTTTGAATCGCTCAAGGGAAGTGTGCTTGACTCCTCCGCATGCCCGCCGACCACGCGCACCACCACGCGCCGCCCCTCGACGCCGACGCCCTGCGCGCCGCGCTCCGGGAGGCGGGGCTGCGGGTGACCCGACCGCGCGTGGCCGTCCTCGAGGCGGTCGACGCCCAGCCGCACTCGGACGCCGACGAGGTGCTCCGCGCGGTCAAGGGCGAGCTGCCCGGCACGAGCATCCAGGCGGTCTACGGCGTGCTCGGCGCGCTCGCGGCCGCGGGTCTCGTGCGCCGCATCGAACCCGCGGGATCATCCGCGCGGTACGAGCGGCGGACGGGTGACAATCATCATCACCTCGTCTGCACGTCGTGCAGGACGATCGTCGACGTGGACTGCGCGGTGGGGGAGTCCCCCTGCCTCATGCCGTCCGACTCGGCGGGGTTCCTCGTGGCGAGCGCCGAGGTGACGTACTGGGGCCTGTGCCCCGCCTGCCGGACCGCAGCCGCGGATCCCGGTGAAACCGTCGCGACCTGACCGTCGCCACCGGCCGCCCCACGTCCGGACGACCCGAGCCAGCACCTCCCCGTTCCACCGCTGACAGGAGAAACACCATGACCGACCAGAAGTACACGACCACCGACTCCGGAGCCCCGGTCGCCAGCGACCAGCACTCGCTGTCCGTCGGACCCGACGGCGCCATCCCGCTGCACGACCACTACCTCGTCGAGAAGCTCGCGCAGTTCAACCGCGAGCGCATCCCGGAGCGCGTCGTCCACGCCAAGGGCGGCGGAGCGTTCGGCACCTTCCGCGTCACCAACGACGTGAGCGCCTACACCCGCGCCTCCCTTTTCCAGCCCGGCGCCGAGGTCGAGATGCTCGCGCGCTTCTCCACCGTCGCCGGTGAGCAGGGCAGCCCCGACACGTGGCGCGACCCCCGCGGCTTCGCGCTGAAGTTCTACACGGACGAGGGCAACTACGACCTCGTCGGCAACAACACCCCCGTCTTCTTCATCCGCGACGGGATCAAGTTCCCCGACTTCATCCGCTCGCAGAAGCGCCTGCCGGGCTCGCACCTGCGCGACCACGACATGCAGTGGGACTTCTGGACGCTCTCGCCCGAGTCCGCCCACCAGGTCACCTGGCTCATGGGCGACCGTGGCCTGCCCTCCTCGTGGCGCCACATGGACGGCTTCGGCTCGCACACCTACCAGTGGATCAACGCGGCCGGCGAGCGCTTCTGGGTGAAGTACCACTTCAAGACGCAGCAGGGCATCGAGATCCTGAAGCAGGAGCAGGCCGACCAGATCGCGGGCGAGGACGCCGACTTCCACATCCGCGACCTCACCGAGGCCATCGACCGCGGCGACTACCCGGAGTGGAAGCTCGAGGTGCAGATCATGCCCTACGAGGACGCCAAGTCGTACCGCTTCAACCCGTTCGACCTCACCAAGGTCTGGTCGCAGAAGGACTACCCGCGCATCGAGGTCGGCACCATGACCCTGAACCGCAACCCGGAGAACTACTTCGCGCAGATCGAGCAGGCCGCGTTCGCGCCCTCGAACTTCGTGCCCGGGATCCAGGCCAGCCCCGACAAGATGCTCCTCGCGCGCATCTTCAGCTACGCCGACGCGCACCGCTACCGCGTGGGCACGAACCACGCGCAGCTGCCGGTGAACGCGCCGAAGTCGCCCGTGCACAGCTACTCGAAGGACGGCCAGGGGCGTTACACGTTCCAGGACGCCGGCACGCCCGTCTACGCGCCCAACTCGCACGGCGGCGCGCACGCCGACCCCGCCCGCGCCGCGGAGAGCGCCGGCTGGGAGCAGGACGGCGAGCTCGTCCGCTCGGCCGCCACGCTGCACGCGGAGGACGACGACTTCGTCCAGGCGCGCATGCTCGTCAACGAGTCGATGGACGACGCCCAGCGCGAGCGTCTCGTCGGCAACATCGTCGGCCACGTGAGCAAGGTCACCACGGCCGAGCTCCGCGCCCGCGTCATCCAGTACTGGACCAACGTGGACGCCTGGCTCGGTGCCGCCGTCGCCGCGGGCCTGCCGCCGCTGGCCGGATCCGCGCCCGTCGCCGAGGCCACCCCCGGCCCGACGCGCGACGCCGAGGAGGTCTCCGTCGCGGCCCACTGAGCCGCGGCGGTGATCCGCTGATCGAACGACACGACGCCCGTCCCCTCGGTGAGGGGGCGGGCGTCATCGCGTCCGGGCGGGACCTCAGACGAGCGGCAGCTCCATCTCCAGGTCCTTCTGCGAGCGGTCGAGCGCGTACGGCACGCTGCGGCCCGTGAGGACGAAGCCGCGGCGCTCGTAGTAGGCGCGGGCGCGCGGGTTGTCCTCGTGCACCTCGAGGCGGAGGGCGCGGGCGCCCGGGCGGTCGCGGGCCCAGGCGACCACGGCGTCGAGGAGCATGTCGGTGACGCCCGCGGCGCGGCCCCGGGCGTCCGGCGTGATGTAGACGCTCACGAGCATCACGCGGCTGGGGTCGGTGCCGACGTAGGCGTTCATGGCGCCGAGCCAACGGCCGGTCGTGGGATCCACCGCGGCGTAGGCCGTGTTGCCGGGGCGCGCGGAGCGCAGCGTGCGGGCCTGCCAGTCGGCGTCGGGCTGGGCGAGCGCGTGCTCGAGGGTCTCGAGGTACGCGAGCGGGGTGTCCTCGAGCATCTCGAGGCGGAGGGTGCGGTACTCGCGCCAGTCCTCGGGGCGCACGCGTCGGATGACGGCGGCGGGCGCGCTCACACCAGCTGCCCGTTCACGTGCACGTCGCCCGCGGGGAACGCGTCGGCGGGCGCGGTGACCGGCAGCATCAGCCAGCCGTGGTCCTGGTGCACGACCTCCGCGGCGCCGCGGAGCGTGAAGCCGTTGTAGTGGCCGACGCGGCCGTCGAGCGGCAGCCAGCCGTGACGCGTGTAGTAGCCCGCCGTCTCGTCGCTGGTCTCGAGCAGGCCGAACGGGACGGCCAGGCGGGCGAGGGCACCGCGGATCCCGTCGGCGAGCAGCGTGCCGATGCCCTGCCCCTGCCGACCCGGGTGCACGGCGACCATGCCGGTGGATCCCACGAGCAGGTCGTCCGCCGGGTCGCCCCGGCCGTCGCCCACCTCCACGAACATGCGCCGGATCCCCGCGTGCGCCACGAGCTCGTCTCCGTCGTGCACGAGGATCCGCAGCTCGGGCTGCGCGCCCGCCCAGCTGCGCGCGCCCGCGTAGCCCTCGCGGAAGTCGGGGAAGGCGAGCGCGAGGAGCGCCGCGATGGAGGTGTGCGCGGCGACGTCGAGCGCGCCCTCGCGGACGACGGAGAGGCGGGGTCCCATGGGTCGAGGGTATCGGCCGGTCGGGCGCCTGGCCGGGCCCGACCGCGGCCCGGTCGCGCGGCGCTCGCGCCCGTAGGGTTGACGGCATGACCACCCCGCAGTCCGTCTGGCAGGACAAGCTCGGCCGCCTCTCCATCCGCTGCGTGCAGATCCTGGCGGTCCTCGTGGTCGCCGTCGCGATCGTGTACGCCGCCGTCTCGCTCAAGCTCGTCGTGATCCCGGTGATCATCGCGCTGATCCTCGCGTGCGCCGTGCGCCCGCTCGTCCTGTGGATGGAGCGCCGCGGCGTCCCCGACGCGCTCGCCGCCGCCATCGCGCTCCTCACGGGCCTCGTGCTGTTCGGCGGCGCGATCACGCTCGTCGTCTTCGGCGTGCAGAGCCAGTGGCCGACGCTCGTGAAGGCCACCAGCGAGGGCATCGACAAGCTGCAGTCGACCGTCGAGGAGGGCGGGCTGCCCATCGACTCGGCGCAGATCGACTCGCTCCGCCAGTCGGCCGTCGACTTCCTCACCAGCAGCCAGTTCGGATCCGGCGCCATCGCGGGCGTCTCCGCCGCGGCCGAGGTCGTCACGGGCGCGGTGCTCGGGCTCGTCGTGTTCTTCTTCTTCGTCAAGGACGGGCCGCAGATCTGGTCCTTCCTCATCCGCCCGTTCCGCGGCCGCGGTCGGAAGCGCGCCGTGCGCGTGGGCCACGAGGGCTCCAAGGTGCTCGGCGGCTACATCCGCGGCACGGCGACGGTCGCGCTCGTCGACACCGTCTTCATCGGCGCGGGCCTGTTCATCCTCGGCGTACCGCTCGCGCTGCCGCTGTCGCTCATCGTGTTCATCGGCGCGTTCGTGCCGATCGTCGGCGCCACCGTCGCGGGCATCCTCGCGGCGCTCGTCGCGCTCGTGACCAACGACCTCGGCACCGCCGTCATCGTGATCATCATCGTGGTCGCCGTGAACCAGCTCGAGGGCAACCTGCTCCAGCCGGTCGTGCTGGGCAACGCGCTCAAGCTGCACGGCCTCGTCGTGCTGCTGGCGCTGACGGCCGGCACGATCCTCGGCGGCATCATCGGCGCGATCCTCTCGGTGCCGCTCACGGCCGTCGCCTGGACCGCCTGGAAGATCGTCATGGAGCCCGACGAGGAGGAGCCGTCGCCCGAGTCGCCCCCGGCCCACCCGCATGCGCCGCCCGCGAAGCGCGGCGTCCGCGGCCTGACGTCGCTCGTCACGGGCCGCTCGTCGGCCCCCGCCACGACCACCCGCGCCGACCGATGAGCGCCACCGGCGCCGCGTCGAGCCTCCAGCGCAAGCCCGGCTTCGCGGTCGCGGCCCGTCTCGGGCATGCGGTCAACGGCCTGCTGCACCTCCTCATCGGCGTGATCGCGTTCCGCCTCGCCACGGGCGGCGGCGGGGGCGAGGCCGACCAGTCCGGCGCGCTCGGCTCGATCGCGGGATCGCCCGGCGGCCGCGTGCTCCTCTGGATCGTCGTGGTCGGCCTGATCGGGCTCGGCCTGTGGCAGCTCGTCGAGACCGTGCTCGCGCGCGGCGAGGACGCGAAGCGCACCTGGGCAGCGCGCGCGAAGGAGCTCGGCAAGGCCGTCGCCTACCTCGCCATCGCGTTCACGGCGCTGCGCTTCGCGACGGGCGGATCCAGCGACTCGTCCGAGCAGACCCAGTCGCTCAGCGCCCGGCTCCTCGCGGCGCCCGGCGGCGTCGGGCTGCTCGTGGTCCTGGGCCTCGCCGTCGTCGCGGTCGGCGTCTACTTCGGGTTCAAGGGCGCGACGAAGCGCTTCCGTGAGGACATCTCCGTGCCGTCAGGATCGCTCGGGCGGGGGATCACCGCGCTCGGCGTCGCCGGCTACGTCGCCAAGGGCGTCGCCCTCGTGGCGGTGGGCGTGCTGTTCGTCGTCGGCGCCGTGACGGCCGACCCGAGCCGCGCCACCGGGCTCGACGGGGCGCTGCAAGCGCTCGCCGGGCTGCCCGCGGGCGTCGCCGTGCTCGCGATCACGGGCCTCGGCCTCGTCGCCTACGGCCTGTACTGCGGCGCCCGCGCGCGCTACGCCAAGCTGTGACGGAGCGTCCGGTCGTCGCGCTCGACGGCGTGCGGCCGGACGAGGTGCACGTGGTGCGGGTGTTCGCGGACGCGGACGGACGCCACGGGAACGAGCTCGGGATCGTGCTCGCGTCGCCGCGCACCGACGGCCGGGAGGCCGCGATCGCGAGCGCGCTCGGCTTCAGCGAGACGGTGTTCGTGGACGCGGTGGACGCGCCGGGTGCGGATCCGCTCGGGGCCTCGATCCGCATCCTCACGCCGGCGCGCGAGCTGCCCTTCGCCGGGCACCCGACCGTCGGCACCGCCTGGTGGCTGGCATCGCGCGGCGTCGCGGTCGACCACCTGCGCGTGCCCGCGGGCACGGTGCGCGCCGCGCGCGCGCCGGGCGTCGTGCGCGTCACGGCGGATCCCGCATGGGCGCCCGCCTTCGCGTGGCTGCCGATGGCGTCCGTCGCGGAGCTCCTCGCGCTCGACCTCGCGGCGGCGGTCGCGGAGGCCGACGCCGGCCACCTGTACGCGTGGGCGTGGATCGACGAGGCGGCCGGCTGGATCCGCGCGCGCATGGGCGCTCCCGCGCTCGGCATCGCGGAGGACGAGGCGACCGGATCCGCCGCCCTCCGCGTCACCGCGCACCTCGGCCGCGACCTCCGCATCACGCAGGGCCGCGGCAGCGAGCTCGTGACGCGCCTGCTCGCCGACGGGCTCGCCGAGGTCGGCGGGCGCACGGTGCCGGACCGGGTGATCCCGCTGCCCTGACCCGCGTGCGCCAGCCGGCCGTCGCGTCCGCGCCTAGGCCGGGGCGCGCTCTGTGTCCTCCGCGTCCTCCGCGTCCGGATCCGCCGGTTCCTCCCGCGGGATCACGAGGATCTCCGAGATCCGCCGCCGGTCGAGCGCGGTGACCTGCAGCGTCACCCCGTCGACCTCGACCGAGTCGCCGACCTGCGCGAGCCGGCCGAGGTTCTCGATGACGAAGCCCGCCACCGTGTCGGACGCCGAGTCGGGCAGCTTCACGCCCGTGGCCTCCTCGAAGTCCTGGAAGTTGAGGCGGCCGTCGATCGTGCCGCCGTCCTCCGCGAGGTCGCGCGCGGCGGAGTCGGTGTCGTACTCGTCGAAGATCTCGCCCACGACCTCCTCCACGAGGTCCTCGAGCGTGACGATGCCGTCGGTGCCGCCGTACTCGTCCACGATCACGGCGATCTGGTGGCCCTCGGCGCGCATCATCGTGAGCGTCGGGAGCACGCGCGCGGTCGCCGGGAGGTAGGGGATCGGGCGGAGGATCTCGGAGACGGGCCGCTCCGGATCCGCCGCGATCGCCTGGTACAGGTCGCGCACGTGCACGAATCCGATGACGTCGTCGATGGTCTTGTCGACCACCGGGTAGCGCGAGTACGGCCGGTCCTGCACGTCGATCCCCGCGTCGCGGACCGTGCCCATGCCGTCGAGCGCGGCGATCTCGGGCCGCGGCCGCATCACCTCGCTGAGCTGGCGGTGGCGGAGGGAGAGCACGTCGTCGAGGATCCGGCGCTCGTCGTCCGGGAGCCCCTCGTGGCTGGAGACGATGTCGCGCAGCTCCTCCTCGGTCATCTCCTCGCCGGTCTTGTGCGGGTCGCCGCCGAGGAGGCGCACGACCACGTTCGTCGAGGCGGAGAGCAGCCAGATCACGGGGCGCATGAGGATCGCGAAGCCGTTGAGCACGGGCGCGACGCCGTACGCGAAGCCCGCGTTGCGCTGGATCGCGAGGCGCTTGGGCGCGAGCTCGCCGAGCACGAGCGAGAGGTACGCGATCATCAGCGTGAGCACGAGGGTCGCGATCGTCGACGCGATGCCCGCTTCTAGGCCCCACGCCTCGAGCAGCGGGACGACGGACGGCGCGATCGACGAGGCGCCGTACGCGGCGGACGCGAACCCGGCGACGGTCACGCCGATCTGCACCGCCGCGAGGAAGGTGTTGGGGTTCCGGGCGAGGGCTGCGACCTTCTCGCCGCGGCGGCCGCGGGCGGCGAGGGCGTTGAGCTGGCCCTCGCGGAGGGTGACGAGCGCCATCTCGGTGGCGGCGAACACGCCGCCGATGAGGACGAACACCACGACCAGGACGATGTTGAGGACGAGGCCGCCGTTCACGAGCGGGTGCCGGTCGGGCGGGTGGCGGTCGAGCGGATGCCGGTGGCGCGGAGGGTGCGGGGCGTGCCCGGGGTCGTCCGGGCGCCGGGACTGTGGCTGTCGGGAGCGGGCTCCCGCGCGGTTCTGTGCATGGGGGGAGGGTATCGGAGCAGGTGGGGAAATAGCCGGGCCGGGCGCCCGTGAACTAGCGTCGGGGCATGGATCACGGCACGGATCAGCAGTGGATCGGCTCCTGGGGCTGGCTCGCCCTCGCGCTCGTCAACGCCGGTCTCGCCCAGCAGAAGAACCGGTCGAGGTGGACCTGGTTCCTCGTCTCCCTGCTCCTCGGACCCATCGCGACATTCTTCATCGTGACGTGGGAGCGCGCTCCCGAGCGTCCCGTCGCGCGGCAGGGGGAGGGCCCGACGAACGGGCTCCGCGCGGTGGGCGTCGGGCTGGCGGTCGCGGCCGTGGTCAGCGCGGTGGCGGCGGGGATCATCGTGGACTCCGGCCTTTGGGTCCTCGCGGGCGCGCTCGCGGTCGTCGCGGCGGTCTCCCTCGTCCTGCACGTCCTCGCACACCGTCGCTGGGCGGCGCTGCGAGAGGATCGCGAGCGCGCGCCCGAGGCGTGACGGTGATCCGGATCCGCGTCAGCCCGCCGCGACGCAGGGCCCGCGCCCGCCCTCGGCGCGCTCGCGGGCCCGCTCGAGCAGCGAGACGTGGAGGTAGCCCGCGTAGCCGCCGGGCGTCCGGCCCTCGCGGCGGCTGGACGTGAGCACCTCGCCCGCCGCGGACGACGTGACGCTCGCCCCGCGGGTGCGCATCCGGGCGACCAGGTCCACGTCCTCGTGCTCCGCGACCGCCGGGAACCCGCCGGCCGCGAGGTAGGCGTCGGCGCGCACGCCGAGGTTCGCGCCGTGCACGTGCCCGTTCGCCTCCCCGGGCACGCGCGTGGCGCACCAAGCGGCGACCTGCTCCGGGCTGAGGTCCTGGAGCTCGGGCCGGACGGTTCCGACGACCACGTCCGCCCCGGCGTCGGCGAGCTCGAGCTGGCTCGTGATCCACGCGGGCGGCACCTTGGAGTCCGCGTCGGTGCAGGCGATCCAGAGCTCGTCGTCCGGCCCGTCCCAGCCCGCGAGGGCGGCGTCGACCCCGCGGGCGCGCGCGGCGCCGACCCGGCCGGCCGCGCTCTCGATGACCTCGACGCCCGCGGCCCGCGCGATGTCGGCCGTGCCGTCGTGGCAGTCGTCGGCCACGAGGATCACGCGCACGCCGATCCCCGCGGCGCGCGCCCGGGCCGCGGCGAGCTCGACCGACGCGAGGCACCGGCCGACCAGCGCCTCCTCGTCGCGCGCGGGGATGACGACGGCGACCGCGCGGATCCGCGTCGCCGGCTCCACGGCGCAGGCCGCGGACGCGCCGGCCGCGTCCCCCGTCACCGGAGCCCCGTGCGCGTCGCGACCGAGCGCGGATCCGCGGACAGCACCTCGAGCACGAAGTCGTCCTCCTCGTGCCGCATGAGGCGGTGCAGCCCGGGGACGGCCGCGAGCCGCGCGTGCACCTCGTCGCCCGACCTCCGGAAGTCGCCCTCCGGGTGCCGCCAGTGGCACGCGACGAGGGTGCCCGCGGCGCCGAGCGCGTCGGGCAGCGCCGCGAGGACCCGGTCGAAGGCGGCGTCGTCGAGGTAGTAGCCGACCTCGCTCATGACGACGAGGTCGAAGGCGCCCGCGGGCCAGTCGGCGCCGACGTCGCGCACCTCGACGCGCACGTGCGGGGCATCGGCCAGCCGGGCGCGGGCGCGCTCCACCGCGGTCGGCGCGACGTCCACCGCGAGCAGCTCGTCCACGCGCTCGGCGAGGCCCGCGGTCGTCACGCCGATGGAGCAGCCGATCTCGAGCGCCCGGCCGTAGCGCTCGTCGGGCAGGGCGGCGAGCGTGGCGAGGCGCTTGCGGCGCTCGTACCAGCGGGTCGTGACGCGCCACGGGTCCTCGTGGCGGGCGTACGCGGCGTCGAAGCGCTCGGCGGCGGTGGCGGGCGCGGCGGGCTCCTCCGCGAGGATCAGCACCTCCCGGTCGGCGTCCGCGTGCCGCAGGAAGCCGGGCTGGAGCACCGCGCGGTCGGCGGGGTCGTCCGAGAGCGGCTCCACCTGGCTGGCGTGCGCGCGGATGGCGGCGCGCTTCGCCTCACGCGTCCGCGCGTCGAGGGGCAGCGCGCGCATCGCGGACCAGGGCACGCGCGGGTCGTCGGGCGCGGCCCAGTGCCACATCCACACGGGGTACTCGACGAGCCGGATCCCGCGCTCGCCCCCGTCCGCCGCCACCAGCTCGGCGACGACCTCGCCCGTGACGCGGTGGTCGCGGTGCCCGTCGCCGCGCCACGGCGCCGCGACCCAGGTGCCCGGCGCGGACCCGTCGAGGAGCGCGGCCAGGTCGTCGCGCACGGCGTCGCGGCGCTCGCGGACGCCGCCGTCGGGGTGGCCGAGGAGCACGAGCCGGGCGTCGGGCGCGACGGCGTCGAGCGCGGCCCGGGCCTCGTCGCGGCGGAGCGCCACGAGGTCGGCGGGCGTGCGGGTGGGGGATCCGGGGTGCGAGGCGGCCCCGTCCGTCACGATCACGAGGGTCACCGGCACGCCGCGCGCGGCCGCCGTCGTCATCAGCCCGGCGGCGCCGATGGACTCGTCGTCGGCGTGCGCGGAGACGACGACGAGCGCGGCCATCCCGTCGAGGTCGGGGGCGGGCATGGCATCCCAGCGCGGATCCGCGGGCCAGGCGTCCGCGTCGTTCCCCGGCTCGCGCGCGTCGAAGGCCACGCTCGCCGCGACATCCGCGGCATCCGCGACATCCGCAGCCGGCGCGCTCGCGACCGGAGCCGGAGCCGGAGCCGCAGCCGGGGCCGCAGCCTCCGCCGCCCGCCGCCGCGCCTCCTCCGCGAGCGCCCCGCCGAGCGAGGCGTCGTCGCGCTCGGCGTGGTGCTGCCGCACGTAGAGCTCGAGGTCGGCGACGCGCTTGGCGTGATCCGCGTCCTGCGCGAGCGGCGCCGGCCCGAGGGCGTGCGCGACGTGCGTCAGCGTCTCCTCCACGGCCCGCGCGACGACGGCGCGCACGCGCTTCGCGAGCAGCCGCCCCGCGTCGCCCTCGGCGCGTCCGGCGTCGACGAGCGCCGCGGCCTCGGCGAGCGACGCCCGGGCGCCGTCGAGCGCCGCGTCCACGGCGCCCAGGTGCATGAGGAGGAGGCGGTCGGCCCCCTCGCGGGACGCCGCGCGCAGCAGCGTGCGCGCCAGCCCGACGGCGCCGCCGTACCAGCAGGCGGCGACGCCGATCCCGCCCCAGTGGAAGCCGGGCCGCTCCAGGTACCAGCCGGGCGCCCCGACGCGCCGCGCCGGCACGTCGCGCAGGCGCAGCGGTCCGCTCGGCACCTCCGTCAGCCCGCGGGCGACCCAGGCGCCGGGCACGACCTCGACGCCCGGCTGGCGCAGGTCCACCGCGAAGAGGCCGCGCGATCCGTCGGCGACGGCGGCCGTGATGAGCGCGTGCGTCAGCGACCCGGCGAGCGAGCACCACGGCTTCGTGCCGGTGAGCAGCACCCCGTCGGATCCGTCGACGGCGGTGAGCGGATCCCCGCCGCCCTCCGCCGCGAACACGCCCCACGTCGGAGCCGCGTCGCCCGCGGGAGCGACGGATGCGGGAGCGGCGCCTGAGGCGGCGCGCTCCTGGTCGAGGATGGCGAGCGCGTCGAGGTGCGGTTCGACCGCGCGCGCGAGCCCGAGGTCGGCGGCGGCGAGCGTCGCCAGGGCCTCCCACAGGTCGGTCGTGCCGCCGCCGCCCGGTCGTGCCCCGCCGTCGCCGAGCTCCACCGCGAGGGCGAGCGCCCGCTCCGTCGACCAGCCCGGCCCGGCGGGCGTCGCCGCGAGCGCGTCCCGGACGCGCGCGACCGCGGGCCCGGCGGCGTCCTCGCCCGGCGGGACCGCCCCGGATGCGAGTCGGACGCGCGCGGGTGCGGTCGCGTCGAGGGGGGAGCCGGGCGGGGGAGCGGATGTCACGTGGAGGGGCGCCAGTTCGTCGAGGGGTCGACCGGGTGCGGCCCGGTCCTCCTCCGAACCTACAAGCGTCCGCGGCCGGCTGCCCCGGCGCGGAGATCCTGCACGGTAGACGGGCCCGGCTCGTGCCCCCGCGGTGCCGTCCGGTGGATCCCGACGCGCGGCGCGGCGCCGCATCGTGGCACCCTGGTCTCCACGGATCCCCCGGCCACGCGGGTGTGGGACCCTGACGGCAGGGCCGGGGCGCGATCCGCACCGACCACGGACGACCGAGGGGACCCAACATGGACGAGCGCACCGACCAGCACGCCGACGAGCCGACGGCATCCGCACCCGAGCGATCCGAACAGCCCGCCCCCGAGGCGGTCGAGGAGTTCGAGCGCCTCGCCGTCCTCCGCATGGGCGGCCAGGACATCGAGGGGGCCCTCGACGCGCTCCCCGACGAGGACGCCCGCGACGTCGCCGAGGTCGCGATCGACCGCGTCGTGCGCGGCTACGACCACCTCTAGCGAGCGCCGGGCAGCGGGCGACGATCCGCCGTCCGCCGCCGGCCCTACTCCCCGGTGAGTCGCGCGATCAGCTCGCGGTACCGCTCGGCCGTCCGCTCGACGATCTCGGGCGGCAGCACCGGCGGCGTGCCCGTGCGATCCCAGTTCGCCGCGAGCCAGTCCCGCACGATCTGCTTGTCGAAGCTGTCCGTGCGGTTGCCCGTCGCGTACGCCTCGGCGTCCCAGTACCTCGACGAGTCGCTCGTGAGCACCTCGTCCGCCAGCGTCGTGATGCCCGTGCGCGGGTCGATGCCGAACTCGAACTTGGTGTCCGCGAGGATCACGCCGCGCTCCTCGGCGATGGCCGACGCCCGGCGGTAGACGTCGAGCGAGAGGTCGCGCAGGCGAGCCGCCTCCTCGTGCCCCACGAGCTCCTCGGTGCGCGCGAAGGTGATGTTCTCGTCGTGCTCGCCCTGCGGCGCCTTCCAGGCGGGCGTGTAGATCGGCTCGGGCAGCCGGTCGCCCTGCTGGAGCCCCGCGGGGAGCGGGATGCCGCACACGGTGCCGTGCTCGCAGTACTCCTCCCAGCCGGATCCGGCCAGGTACCCGCGCACGACGCACTCGATGGGCAGCATCTCGAGCACCCGGCAGAGCATGGCGCGCCCGCGCACCTGGTCGGGGATGCCGATGCGGTCGAGGGTCGCCCGGTCGACCAGGTGGTTCGGCACGTCGAGCCGGTCGAACCACCACAGGCTCAGATGCGTGAGCAGCTCGCCCTTGCCGGGGATGCCCGGCTCGAGCGCGAAGTCGTAGGCGCTCACGCGGTCGGTCGCGACGACGAGCACGTGCGGCTCGCCCTCGAGCGCGCGATCCTCGGTGTCGTCGATCGCGGGGCTGAACAGCTCCCGCACCTTGCCCGAGTACGCGTGCTCCCAGCCCGGCAGGTCCCACTCGGCGGCGTGCCCGGCGGGGACGGCGGCGCTCATCGGATCACCTGCGCGGCGATGTCGGTGCGGTGCTGCGACCCGTCGAGCCCTATCCGGTCCACGGCCTCGTAGACCCGCGACCGCGCCTCCGGGAAGCCGGCCCCCGTGGCGACGACGCTGAGCACGCGACCGCCCGTGGCGACGAGTCCGGCGTCCGACCGGGCGGTGGCCGCGTGCGCGATGCTCACGCCGGGGACGCTCTCGGCCTCCTCGAGGCCCGTGATCACGCGGCCCGTGCGCGGCGACTCCGGGTACCCCTCGCTCGCGACGACCACGGTGACCGCGACGTCGTCCGAGAACTCCGGGCGCGGCATCCCGCCGAGCTCGCCGGACGCGGCGGCCAGCAGCAGCTGCGACAGCGGGGTGACGAGGCGCGGCAGCACGACCTGCGTCTCCGGATCCCCGAACCGCGCGTTGAACTCGATGACCCGGATGCCGTCGGCGGTGAGGATGAGGCCGCAGTACAGCAGCCCGATGAAGGGCGTCTGCTCCTCGGCGAGCTTCCGCACGGTGGGCAGCGCGATGGTGTCGATGACCTCGTCGACGAAGCCCGCGGGCAGCCACGGCAGCGGCGAGTAGGCGCCCATGCCGCCGGTGTTCGGCCCCGCGTCGCCGTCGCCCAGGCGCTTGTAGTCCTGCGCGGGGGAGAGGGGGAGGACGTCGTGACCGTCGGAGAGGAGGAACAGCGACACCTCCTGCCCGGCGAGGAACTCCTCGACGAGCACGGTGCCCTGGCCGAGGTAGTGGCGCGCGTGCTCGAGGGCCAGGGAGCGGTCGGCGGTGACGAGCACGCCCTTGCCCGCGGCGAGCCCGTCGGCCTTGATGACGTAGGGGGCGCCGTACTCGTCGAGCGCCGCCTCGACCTCGTCGACCGTGCCGGCCTGGGCGGCGCGGCCGGTGGGCACGCCCGCCTCCTCCATGATGCGCTTGGCGAAGGTCTTGGATCCCTCGAGCGCGGCGGCCGCGCGGCCCGGGCCGAACACCGGGATGCCGCGCGTGCGGAGCGCGTCCGCGACCCCGGCGACGAGCGGCGCCTCGGGTCCCACGACGACCAGCTCGAAGCCCTCCGCGAGCGCGTGCTCGGCGACCACGACCGGGTCGTCGATGTCCATCGCGACGACGGGGACCGCGCCCGCGATACCCGCGTTGCCGGGGGCGGCGACGATGTCGTGCCCGGCGTCCTCCCGGAGCAGAGCCGTGACGATGGCGTGCTCGCGCGCACCGGAACCGAGTACCAGGATCTTCACGCCCCCACCCTATCGACGCGGGCCCCGCCGCTCCGGGCACCGGGGACGGCCCCATGGGCATGCCGCTGCCGCGCCCGGGGAGGGGGCGAGGAGGGCGGGAGGCCGACCCTCCGCGGGAACGGGGTGGGTCGGCTCCCTGCCTCGTCCGGCGTTCTTCGGGTCCGCCGGCAGGCGTGTCGTCCCGACCCTCCCGGCGCCGGGGGAGGCGACGGGAGGGAGGACGTCATGTCGTGCCTGGCGGGTCGTGTCACCGCCGGGCACTTCCATACACGGTAATGGATGTCCCCCTAATGGCGGACCGTGCGGGACGCCCCAGTAGGAGGGGTGCGCGGCCGCCGTCCGGAGCCCGGGCGCCGCGCGCTCTGGCATCCTGGGACGATGGCCAAGGCGCGCATCCACCCCACCGTCGGACAGCCCGCCGTGCGCGCCGCGCTCGCCCAGGGCGCCGACGCCGACCGCGAGACGCGGGCCACGGCTGTGCGCTTCCTGCTGCAGTCGCTGGCGGATCTCGCACCCGGCGGCACCGTCGAGGTGCGCGTGCCGCCGTTCGGCGCCGTCCAGTGCATCGAGGGCCCGGGGCACACGCGCGGCACGCCGCCGAACGTCATCGAGACCGACCCGGCCACCTGGATCGCGCTTGCCACGGGCGGCACGACCTGGGACGCGGGCGTCGAGGCGGGCGCCGTGCGCGCGTCCGGCCTCCGGGCGGACCTCCGCGGCCTGCTGCCCGTGCCGTGGCAGCTCCCCGCGGACCGCTGACCCGTCGGGTCGCCGCGCGTCGCTGCCGCCCGCGGTTCGCCGGGTGTCCGCGGCTCGGGGGATGATGGACGCATGACCGACGCCCGACCCCAGCCCGACGACGAGCGCCGCACCGAGGTCCTCGTGCGGCGGTCCCCCCGCTACTTCCGCTTCATGGGCGTGGGCGCCGTGCTCGGCCTCGTCGTGGCGATGGTCCTCACGCTCACGTTCCCGCCGAACCCGGAGTTCTCCGAGGCCCAGGTGCTGGCGTTCCTCGCGCTGTTCGCGGTCGTGCTCTTCGGCGGGCTCGCGGCGCTCATCGCGCTGGCGCTCGACCGCACGGCGTCGCGCCGCTCCCGCGTGCTCACGGCCGAGCGCGAGCGCGGCGAGCCCGGCGCCTGATCCGGCTCCGGCGCCCGCGGTCGCCGCGGGTCAGCTGAGCTGCGTGCGCTCCAGCCACGACAGGTACTCGGGCGTCACGTTGCCGGTGATGTACTCGCCCGTGAAGCAGCTCATCTCGAGGTCCTCCACGCCGGTGGATCCCTCGACGATGGCGTCGCGCATGTCCGCGACCTCCTGGTAGATGAGGTGGTCGGCGCCGAGCTCCTGCGCGATCTCCGGGATCTTGCGCCCGTGCGCGATCAGCTCCTGCCGCGACGGCATGTTGATGCCGTACACGTGCGGGTAGCGCACCGGCGGCGCGGCCGAGGTGAACGTGACCTTGTTGGCGCCGGCCTGCCGCGCCATGTCGACGATCTCGCGGCTCGTCGTACCGCGCACGATGGAGTCGTCGACGATGAGGATGTTCTTGCCCTTGAACTCGGAGCTCATGGCGTTCAGCTTCTGGCGCACCGACTTCTTGCGCTGCGCCTGCCCGGGCATGATGAACGTCCGGCCCACGTAGCGGTTCTTGTAGAACCCCTCGCGGTACTCGATGCCGAGCGTCTGCGCGACCTGCATGGCCGACGGCCGGGACGAGTCGGGGATCGGCATGACCACGTCGATGTCGCCCGCCGGGCTGTGCTCCGCGATGGTCGCCGCGAGCCGGTTGCCCATGCGCAGGCGCGCGTCGTAGACGCTGATGCCGGACATGACCGAGTCCGGCCGCGCGAGGTAGACGAACTCGAAGGCGCAGGGGATGAGGCGCGGCGTCGGGTGGCACTGGCGCGCGTGCATCTCGCCGTCCATCGTGATGAAGACGGCCTCGCCGGGCGCGACGTCGCGCACGATCTCGTAGCCGAGCGACTCCATGACGAGCGACTCGCTCGCCACGACCCACTCCATGCGCCCGCCCGCGAGCTCGCGGCGGCCCAGGGTGAGCGGGCGGATCCCGAACGGGTCGCGGAACGCGAGCATGCCGTGCCCCGCGATCATCGCGATGGACGCGTACGACCCCTCGACCCGCTCGTGGACGCGCTCGACGGCGGTGAAGACCTGGTCGGGATCCAGCGCCATGCCGGAGACCTGCGACTGCAGCTCGTGCGCGAGGACGTTGACGAGCAGCTCGGTGTCGGAGCTCGTGTTCGTGTGGCGGCGATCCACGTGGAAGAGCTCCTGCGCGAGCTCCCGCGTGTTCGTGAGGTTGCCGTTGTGCACGAGCACGATGCCGTAGGGCGCGTTCACGTAGAACGGCTGCGCCTCGTCCTCGTCGGCCGCGCTGCCGCGGGTCGCGTACCGCACGTGGCCGAGGCCCATGGTGCCGAGGAGCGAGCGCATGTCGCGCGTCCGGAACGCCTCGCGCACCTGGCCGCTGAGCTTCTTCACGTGGAAGGTGTTGCCCTCGGCGGTGGCGATGCCGGTGGAGTCCTGACCGCGGTGCTGCAGGAGCAGGAGGCTGTCGTAGACGAGTTGGTTGACGGGTTCGGACGATACGACGCCGACGATGCCGCACATGCTTCGGCTGACTCCTGAAGAGTAGAAGAGGTGGGGGAGTCGCCAGTCTCCCACACGGGAGCGACGCGCCCGGCCGCTACTGTGTCTCAGGTGACCACCAAGAGCTCCTATGCAGAGGCCGGCGTCGACACGGAGGCCGGCGATCTCGCGGTCCAGCTGATGAAGGAGGCCGTCTCCCGCACGCACGGCCCCGAGGTCATCGGCGGCTTCGGCGGGTTCGCGGGCCTGTTCGACGTGAGCGCGCTCACGCGCTTCCGCCACCCGCTCCTCGCCACGTCGACGGACGGCGTGGGCACCAAGGTCGCCATCGCGCAGGCGATCGACAAGCACGACACCATCGGCCAGGACCTCGTCGGCATGGTCGTCGACGACATCGTCGTGGTGGGCGCGCGCCCCCTCTTCATGACCGACTACATCGCGTGCGGCCGCGTCGTCCCGGCGCGCATCGCCGACATCGTCGCCGGCATCGCCCGCGCCTGCTCGGACACCGGCACGGCCCTCGTCGGCGGCGAGACCGCCGAGCACCCCGGCCTCCTCGGACCGGACGACTACGACGTCGCGGGCGCGGCGGTCGGCGCGGTCGAGGCCGACTCCGTGCTGGGATCCGAGCGCGTGCGCGACGGCGACGTCGTGCTGGCCCTCGCCTCCAGCGGCCTGCACAGCAACGGCTTCTCGCTCGTCCGCCACATCCTCTCGGGCGCCGGCATCGGCTTCGGCGACACGTCGGCGGAGCTCGGCGGCCTGGTCGGCGAGGTGCTCCTCGAGCCCACCCGCCTCTACACGACCCCGCTGCTCGACGTGCTCGGCCAGCCCGAGCTCGGCCCGGGCGTCCACTCCCTCAGCCACGTCACCGGCGGCGGCATCGCGGCGAACCTCGCGCGCGTGCTGCCCCGCGGATCCTTCAGCGAGCTCGAGCGCTCCACGTGGTCGCCGCCCGCGGTGTTCCGCGCGCTGGCCGGCATCGCGGGCTCGACGCTCGAGAGCGCCGAGGGCACCTGGAACCTCGGCATCGGCATGATCGCCGTGGTCGACGCCGCGGCCGCGGACGGCATCGCCCGCGCGCTCACCGCCGCGGGCATCCCGACGTGGGAGGCCGGCCGCGTGACGATCGGCGAGGCCCCCGTGGGAGCCGGCTTCGAGCAGGGCGCCAAGGGCGTCGACGGCGGGGCCGTGCGCCTCACCGGCCGCTACCGCGACTGATCCCGCGCGGCCTCGGCGGGATCTCCCGCGGGACGACCGGCCGGAGCGCGGTCGTCGTGGCGACGCCGCCGTCCCCGGGCGCACGTGAACGGACCCGCCTCACGAGGAGACGGGTCCGGTGCGCGTCCGGCGTCAGCCGGCGGCGGGATCAGGCGCGCTTCTGCTCGTCGCCCGGGACGTAGGCGTCCGGCTCGTCGGCGTACTCATCCCACTTCGCGGCCTCGGCCGCGTACTGCTCGTCGACCGCCCCGTGGGTGGTCAGCTCGCGCTCCAGCTGGGTGTAGTCCACATTGGGACTGAACGACTTCAGCTCTCGCGCGATCTTGGTGTGCTTAGCTTTTTGACGGCCGCGCCCCATGCGAGACCCCCTCACGACTCAGGCCCCGACGGGCGGTGACAACGCTGGATGCAGCGGACAGGGATTGGAGAAAACCTAGGGGCTACCCTAACATGTGGCCTTCGTCGTCCCGGGCGTGTCCCCCTGGGCGGGAGGCGCACACGGCATCGTACGTGCTCGCCCCGGTGCTCGGGATCCACGCGGGGGCGGGCGCTAGCCTGGTCGTCCCATGAGCCGCGAACCCGCTGAGACCCAGGTCGTGGTCATCGGTGCCGGACAGGCCGGGCTCTCCGTCGCGTACCACCTGCAGCGCCTCGGCCTCCGCATGGGCACGGACGCCGTCGTGCTCGACCGCGGTCCCTCCACGGGCGGCGCCTGGCAGCACCGGTGGGCCGCCCTCCGCCTCGGATCCGCGCACCGGGTCGCCGACCTGCCCGGCATGTCCCAGCTCGGCATCTCGTTCGCGACGGCCGACCGGCGCCTCCCTGCGCGCGAGGTGGTGCGCGACCACTACGCCAGGTACGAGGAGCACTTCGACCTGCGCGTGGCGCGGCCCGTCGAGGTCCGCGCGGTCCTCGACGCGGACGTCCCGCCGCCCGCCGCGTCGCGCCGCCGGGCCGCCCACCCCTCCGACGCCGCCCGTCCGCTCCTCGTGCGCGCGACCGACGGCGACCGCGTCGCGCGCCTCGTCGTCAACGCGACGGGCACCTGGGGCGCGCCCTTCATCCCCTCCTACCCGGGGCTCGGGACCTTCCGCGGGCGGCAGCTGCACACCTCCGGCTACCGCGCTGCGGCGGACCTCCGGGGCCTGCGCGTCCTCGTGGTGGGCGGCGGCACCTCCGCCATCGGCTTCCTGCTGGAGCTCGAGGGGGTCGCGGCGCGGACGCTGTGGTCGACCAGGCGGCCCGTCGACTTCCTCGAGGCGGGCGAACTCGACGTCGAGGCCGCCGTCCGGGCGGTCGACCTGCAGGACCAGGCGGCGCGCGCGGGCGAGGCGCTGCCGAGCATCGTCAGCGGCACGGGCGTGCCGCGCACCCGGCGCATCGTCGCGGGGATCCGCCGCGGAGTGCTCGCGAGCAGGGGCGCCATCGCGCGCTTCGAGGAGGACGGCGTCGTCTGGGCCGACGGCGGCCGGGACCAGGTGGACGCGGTCATCTGGGCCACGGGCTTCCGGCCGGAGATCCGGCACCTGGCGCCGCTCGGCCTCCGGGAGAAGGAGGGCGGGGTGCGTGTCGAGTCGGGGGTATCCGCTCGGGATCCGCGGGTGTTCCTCGCGGGCTACGGGCCGCAGGCGTCCACGATCGGCGCGAACCGCGCGGGGCGGCGCGTGGCCCGGCAGGTCGTCGCGGCGCTGGGCTGAGCGCGGCTGCGCCGGCCGACGGGGGACGCGGGGGTCCTGCGCCCTTCGCGGGTACTCACGACGCGGACCCCCGCGTCGATCCGGACCTCACGGGTCGATCCGGATGCCGTCCGACCGGAGCGCGGTGCACCGTCATCGGGGCACCGCGCGTTCCGGTCGAGCCGCACGAGCTCCCGGGGGAAAGAGTTCGTGCACAAACAACTGTACAGCCGTGTCCTCCTTTTCGAGGACACGATCGGCGCGTCGCGCCGACGGCGGAGGGGAGCCGACCCGATGGGCCGGCTCCCCTCCGGGTGCGGCGGATCAGCCGCGGGCGTCGTCCTGGACGGCCTGCTTCGCGTCCTGGGCGCTGCTCGTGACGTCCTGCGCAGTCGACTGCGCCTCCGACTTGACCGTCCCGGCCGAGTCGCTCGCGGTGCTGGCGACCGACTGGGCGGCCTGCTGCGCGGGCTCCTTCAGCTCGGACGCGACGTCCTTGGCCGCGTCGGTCGCCTTCTCGACGAGGGGCTGCGCCTTGTCCTTGACGGTCGAGGCGAGCTCCTTCTCCTTGTCGCTCGCCGGGATCAGCGAGGCGATGAGGAGACCGGCGCCGAACGCGACCAAGCCGAGGCCGACGGGGTTGCCCTTCGCCTTGGCCTTCGCGCCGCCGGCGGTGCCGGAGACGGCGTCGCCCACGTTCGCGCGGGCGTCGCTCGCGGATCCGAGGACGCTGTCCTTCACGTTCGACAGGGCGCCGCGCACCTTGTCGGTCTGGCGCTGGGCCACCTTCGCGGGGGTGACCTTGTCGGCCACCGCATCCACGTCGATGCTCAGCTCGTTGCGCGTGCGCTCGATGTCCGCACGGATCTGGTCGGGGTTGTCGCTCATCGGTCTGCCTCGTTCCTCTTCATCGCTTCGGGGATCTTCTTGACGCTGTCGGCCGTTCGGGGTGCTCCCTGCACGGTCTTCAGCTGCTTGCGGCCCTGCAGGTACATGACGAGGCCGATGACGGCCCAGATCACGGCCACGACGACCGCGGCCCAGGCCAGGTTGTCGAACCAGTAGGCCAGTCCGTACATGAGGGCCACGGAGAGGAAGAGCACGGCCATGATGCCCGCATAGCCGGCGCCGCCCAACAGGCCGGCGCCCTTCCCGGCCTTCTTGGCCGAGTCGCTGATCTCCGCCTTGGCGAGGGCGATCTCCTGGCGCATGAGCGTGGAGACGTCCTTCGTGACGTTGCCGAGGAGGTCGCCGAGGCTGGTGGTCGCGGCCTTCTCCTCGGAGGGGGTGCGTCCGTCGGTCATGCGCGCGATCCGTCGGCGCGCTCGCCCGTGCCGAAGGTCTCGGTCAGCGGGTCGACGGGGCGCGTCTGGTCGTAGAGCGGGGTGGACGCGTCCGTCGCCGGGGCGTCGTACGGTCCGACGCCGAGCGGCTCGTCGGCGCTGAGCTCGGTGGGCGCGTAGGCGCTCGCGGTGGGGACGGCGGGCGTGACGTAGCCCGTGGAGGCGCCCGTCGTCGTCGCGCCGGTCGCGGTGGCTCCCGTGGTGCCGGACGCCTCCTCCGCCTCCTCCGCCTCCTTCTGGTCGTGCGCCTCGCTCGTGAGCGAGCGGGTGAGGCGACCGGCGGCGACGCCCGCGACGACCGCGAGGCCGACGAACAGGCCCGGGCGGCGGCGCGCGAAGTCGGTCACGTCCTGGAGGAGCGTGCCGGGGTCGCGGCCCTCGAGGTACTCGGCCGCGCTGCCGGCGCGACGCGAGACCTGGGAGACGAGCTCGCTCGCGATGCCCGTGCTCTCCGACTTGTCGCCCATGTCGCGGAGCTCGTCGCTGAGCGTGCGGAGGCTGCCTGCGGCGCGCTCCTGCTGGACGCCGGTCTGCTCGCGGAGCTGGTCGCGCGTCTGGGCGAGGAGGTCCTGCGCCTGGGCCTTCGCCTCGGACGCGACCTTCCCGGCCTCGTCCTTCGTGACGCCGGCGACGTGCCGGGTGCCGGCCTTGGCGTCGTCGGCGACGCTCGCGGCCTGCTCCTTCGCGGTGTCGGTCGTGCTGGTGCTGCTGGTGCTGCCGGTGGTGCTGCTTCCGCCCGTGGGGACTCCGCCGTCCGCGACGGGGTACGCGGGCACGGGGCCCGTGGCGTACGCGTCGTCGGCGATGGATCCGCCGGTCGCGGGCGACGCCGGTGTGAGGTCGTTCGACATGTGATTCCCTCTCGGTTCTCGTGGTGTTCGAGGTGCGCAGGGCTCGGACCCTGCGAACCACACGCAACTCCGAGAGGAGGGCAGTGCATAGCCCCCCGCCGAAAAAAGGGGGGCACTAACTATTCGTGCGCAGATGCGCTATGCGCGCGCCCGCTACGGCGTCTCGCGCCCGCTCGTGTGCTTGACGGGGGTGGTGGGCGGCGGGCCGGGGCGGCGCGACACCGGACGCACGGGCTCGCCGCGTCGGTCCTGGCCGGGGACGGGCCGCGACCGGCGGCCGTAGATGAGCTCCGACGAGTCGAGCAGCCACGGCACCAGGGCGAGCGTGACGCCGTGCACGAGCAGCAGCTTCTGGCGGATCCGCCGGGCCTTGTGGTTGTGCAGCAGCGTCTCCCACCAGTGGCCGACGATGTAGACGGGCGTGTAGACCGTGATGATCTCGCTCCCGTGCTCCGCTCGACGCGACTTCAGGTACTTGATGAGCGGGAAGCTGATGTCGCGGTACGGGGAGGCGACGATGCGCAGCGGCATCTCGATCTCCATCTCCACCCACTGCCGCTCGAGGAGCCTCGTCGCCTCGTCGTCGACGGAGACGTGCACCGCCTCGATGCTGTCGTGGTTCGCGGCGATCGCGTAGTCGAGCGCCTTGAGCACGGGCTTCTGCATCCGGCCGACGAGCACGACCGCGTGGTCGCCCGTGGAGCCGAAGACCGTGACGGGGTCGACCTCGATCTCCTTCTCCACGTCCCGGTAGTAGCGGTTGACGCCGAGCATGAGGAGGAACAGCACCGGCATGATCGCGAACACCAGCCAGGCGCCGTGCGTGAACTTCGTGATGGTGACGACGATGAGGACGAGCGCCGTGAGCAGCGCGCCGAACGCGTTGATGGCGAGGCCGCGGATCACCTCGCCGCGGTTCGCGCAGCCCTCGCGGAGCATGCGGGTCCAGTGCACGACCATGCCCGTCTGCCCGAGGGTGAAGGAGACGAAGACGCCGATGATGTAGAGCTGGATGAGCTGCGTGAGGTTCGCCTGGTAGACGACGAGGATGAGCGTCGCGCCGAGCGCCAGCAGCAGCATGCCGTTGCTGTAGACGAGGCGGTCGCCGCGCGTGAGCAGCGACTTGGGGGCGTAGGCGTCCTTGGCGAGCACGGATCCGAGCAGCGGGAAGCCGTTGAACGCCGTGTTGGCCGCGAGGAGGAGGACCGCCGCGGTGGTCGCCTGCAGCAGGTAGAACATGACGCTGCCGTTCCCGAAGGTGGCCGCCGCGACCTGCGCCATGAGGCTCTTCTGCGGCTCGGTGGCGCACTCGGCCCAGCCGATGAGGTCGCACGGGTGCTCGCCGTAGTGCACGCGCGCGATGAGGGCGAGGGTCGTCAGGCCGACGAACAGGACGATCGCCGTGCCGCCCATGATGACGAGCGTCGCCTGCGCGTTCTTGACCTTGGGCGTGCGGAACGCGGGCACGCCGTTGGAGATGGCCTCGACGCCGGTGAGCGCGGAGCAGCCGCTCGAGAACGCGCGGAGCAGCAGCAGGATGAAGGCCACCTGCGACAGGCTCGGGGTGTCGACCGTGTACGCCGCGGACTCCGCGACGGGCGGGTCGCCGAGGGCGGTGCGGGCGAGGCCGACCGCGATCATCACGCCGACGCTGGCGATGAAGAGGTAGGTGGGCACGGCGAAGGCCTTGCTCGACTCGCGCACGCCGCGGAGGTTCACCGCCGCGAGCAGCGCGACGAAGAACACGGCGATCTCGACGCGGAACGGCGCGATCTCGGGGATCGCGCTGATGATGTTGTCGACGCCCGAGGCCACCGACACCGCGACGGTGAGGATGTAGTCGACGAGGAGCGCCGACGCGACGACGAGGCCCGCCTTCTCGCCGAGGTTCTTGTGCGCGACCTCGTAGTCGCCGCCGCCGGACGGGTACGCCTTGATGAGCTGCCGGTAGCTGAGCACCACGACGACCAGCAGGATCACGACGCAGGCCGCGACCCACGGCGCGAAGCTCAGGAACGCGAGCCCGCCGAGCGTGAGGATGAGGAGCAGCTCCTGCGGCGCGTAGGCCACCGAGCTGAGCGGGTCGCTCGCGAAGATGGGGAGCGCCAGGTGCTTGGGGAGCAGCTGGCCCTCGAGCTTGTCGCTGGCGAGCTTCTCGCCGATGAGCAGCCGCTTGGCGGGACTGCTCTCGGGGGCCTGGGGGTCCGGAGTCACGAGCGGCAACGATACCCCGCGACGCGCCCGGGTCGCGACGGCGCTGGGCGCGGCCCGAGACCCCGCTGGATCCGCGTCGCCCCGCGGACTAGCCCGCCGTCGCGACGGGTCCGGTCGGGACGGCGCCCGCGTCGTCCGCGGACGCGTCGCGGCGGCCGCGGCGACGGCGGTCTCGCGGGGGCACGGGGAGGTCGAACAGGGGGAGCGTGCGCTGGACGATCGGGCCGATCAGCAGGGCGAACGCGAGCGTGCCGAGCCCCACGTTGCCGCCGAGCGCCCAGCCGATCGCGAGCACCACCAGCTCGATGCCGACGCGCACGCGCCACACCGGCCAGCCCGTGCGGCGGTGGATCCCCGTCATCAGCCCGTCGCGCGGCCCCGGCCCGAAGTGCGCGCCGATGTAGAGGCCCGTCGCGACGCCGAGCAGGACGAGGCCGGCGGCGAAGAGCGGGATGCGGATCCAGAGCGTCTCGACGGCCGGCACCACCGCCAGCGCGACCTGCGCGCTGTAGCCGACGAAGAGGACGTTGAGGACGGTGCCCCAGCCCGGTCGCTGGCGGATGGGGATCCAGAGCAGGAGCACGAGCGCGCCGATGATGTTCGTCACCAGCCCGAAGGGGAGGCCCGTGCGCAGCGTCACGCCCTGGCTGAGGACGTCCCACGGGGAGACGCCGACGGCGGCCTGGAGCATCAGCCCGATGGCGAAGCCGTAGAGGAAGATCCCGATGGCGAACTGGACTGAGCGACGGAGCATGAGGGAGATCCAATCGCGTCGCCGGTTGCGGGACAAGGTGCCAATCGGCAGGCTGTGGCCCCATGACCCTCTCCGGATCCGCGCCCTCCGCCGTGCTCGGCCCGGCCGCCCTCACCGCACTGCTGGGGGAGTGGACCCGGCCGGGGAGCCCGGCCTACCGGGCGCTCGCCGACGGGATCCGCCGGCTCGTGCTCGACGGCCGCGTGCCCGTGGGCGCGCGCCTGCCCGCCGAGCGCGAGCTCGCCGCCGCGCTCGGGCTCAGCCGCACCACCGTCGCGGCGGCCTACGCGGCGCTCCGCGGGACCGGCCACCTCGCGAGCCGGCGCGGGTCCGGCAGCGTGACGCGGATCCCGCGGCGTGCGCCCGACGCCGAGGGGGAGGGCCGCGAGGTGGCCGACATGAGCCGCGCGGCCGTGCCCGCGGCGCCCGCGCTCGCCGAGGCCGCGATGCGCGCGGCGACCCGGCTCCCGGCGCACCTCGACGGGCACGGCTACGACGTGGAGGGGCTGCCCGAGCTCCGCGAGGCGATCGCCGCCCGCTACCGGGCCCGCGGTCTGCCGACCGAGGCCGACGACGTGCTCGTCACCGTGGGCGCGCAGCACGCGATCGGGCTGCTGGCGTCCGTGCTCCTGCGCCGCGGCGACCGGGCGCTCGTCGAGCAGCCGAGCTACCCGCACGCGATCCAGGCCCTGCGCGACGCGGGCGCGCGCCTCGTCGGGGCGGGCGTGGGCGCCGACGGCTGGGACGAGGACGTGCTCGAGCAGACGATCCGCCGCACCCGGCCCGCGCTCGCGTACCTCATGCCGGACTTCCACAACCCGACCGGGCGCACCATGCCCGAGGACCAGCGCGCCCGGATCGTGGCGCTCGCCGAGGCGCACGGCGTGACCGTGATCGCGGACGAGACGACGGCCGAGCTCGACATCGACCGGGCCGAGGCGCATCCGCCGCTCGCCGTGCACGGGTCGCCGGGCACGGTGGTGCTCGTGGGCTCGGTCGGCAAGACGGTGTGGGGCGGGCTCCGCGTCGGGTGGATCCGCGCCGGCCGGCCGCTCCTCCGGGAGCTCGCCCGGGCGCGCTCGGCGCGGGACCTCGGCACGCCCGTGCTCGAGCAGCTCGTGGTGGCCGAGGTGCTGGGCGGCATGGACGGGATCCTCGCCGAGCGCCGCGCGCGCCTCCGCGAGACCCGCGACCACATGGAGGCGGAGCTCGCGCGGCGCTTCCCCGGCTGGGAGGTGCCGCACGTCGACGGCGGGCTCGCGGTGTGGGTCGGCATCGGCGCGCCCGTGAGCACGGAGCTCGCGCTCGCCGCCCGCACGCGCGGGCTCGCGATCACGGGCGGGAGCCGGTTCGGGCACGACGGCGCCTTCGAGCGGTTCCTCCGGATCCCGATCACGGCCCCGCCCGCGGCCACCGACCGCGCGCTCGACATCCTCGAGGACGCCTGGCGCGGGCTCGCGCCGGCGGCCGGGCTCGGGCACGACGTGGAGGACCGCTCGATCCTCGTGTGAGGCGGCGGCCCCCGCGGGTACCGCACCGGCCCCCGCGGGCGCCCCATCGTCGGCCTGGGGACGCCCCCGTCCTGGGGCGCCTCCCGACCGGTAGCGTGCGGGCATCCGCGCGACCTCCGGCGAGCGGCATGCGTCCCGATGCCCCGTGTCGACGGGTGCCGCTCCGGCGGAGCGTCGCGAGCCGTCCGATCCTGGAGGAAGAACACCATGCGCATCCGTCCGCGATCCACCCCCGCCTCGACCCCGCCGGCCGCCGCCGGCCGCTCCCGCCACGCGCTCGCCGCGCTGGCGCTCGCCGGGGGCCTCGCCGCCGCCGGCCTCGCGGTGCCGTCCTCGGCGTCCGCCGCATCCGCCGCACCGGTCGTCGTCCCCGCGTCCGGCGACCCGGCCGCCGCCGCCGCGCACTGGACGCCCGCCGCCCGCGCGGACGCCCTCGCCGCCGACGCGTCCTCGGTCACCGGATCGGCCTCGGCCTCGCGGTCCGCGACCCTCTCCGCATCGGGGGACGCGAGCGCCGCCGCGCCGGTCCCGCACCCCGGCCAGCCGTTCGTCGGCGTCCTCTTCTACGTCTCGGGCGGGCGCGACCACGCGTGCACCGCGAGCGTCGTCGACACCCCGGACGGCGACGCGATCGCGACCGCCGCCCACTGCCTCGTCGACCGGAGGACCGGCGCCGCCACCACTCTGGCCACCTTCATCCCCGGAGCCCAGGGAGCCACGGCGCCCCACGGCATCTGGCCGGTGCGCGTCGCGGCCGTGTCCTCCTCGTGGACGACGACGGGCCGCGCCTCGGACGACGCCGGGTTCGCGCGCGTGAAGGGCCCCGCGGGCGAGGTGCTCGCGGCCTCCGTGGGCGCCGCCGAGCCCGTCTTCGGGACGCCCCTCGTGCCGGCGACCGGTCAGGCGCCGCGCCTGGCGATCCTCGGCTACCCGACCGCCGGATCCGCCTCCTCGACGCTCGAGGCGTGCGCGGGCCGGCCGCAGCACGACACGGGCGGGCAGACCTCGCTGCCGTGCGCGCTCGGCACCGGCGCGGCCGGATCGCCGGTGCTCACCGCGGCGGGCGAGCAGCGCTCCGTCGTGGCGCGTCCGTCCGCGGGCCGCGGCGTGCTCCTCGCCACGTGGGGCGCCGAGGCGCAGAGCGCCTTCTCCTCGCTCCAGGGGCGGTAGCCGATCCCGGGCAGCGGTCCGCCGTAGCCGCCGAGCGCCGGTCTCGGACCGCTGCCTGGGGAATCCCCTTCGTGCACGAACGGGTCAGACGGGCGCGAGCATACTGAACCGGTGACCATCGACCTGCCACCCATCAGCCGTTCCTACATCAGCCGCCCGTACCCGCTCGGCGCGACCGTCGTCGCCCGCGACGGAGGGCTGCCCAGCGGCCTGAACGTCGCCGTCTACTCGGAGACCGCGGAGGCCGTCGAGGTCTGCGTCTTCGACGACGCCGGCACCGAGACCCGCACGCGCCTCTCCGAGCGCACCGGCCACGTGTTCCACGGGCTCGTCGAGGGCGCCGGCATCGGCACCCGCTACGGCCTGCGCGTGCACGGCGAGTGGGATCCCGCCCGCGGCCTGCGCCACAACGCGGCCAAGCTCCTGCTCGACCCGTACGCCATCGCGATCGAGGGCCACCCGACCTGGGGCGAGGACGTCTTCGCGCACACCTTCGACGACCCGGACGCCATCAACGAGGCCGACTCCGCCGCGTCCATGCCCCGCTCCGTCGTCGCGGACCGCCGCTTCGACTGGGAGGACGACGAGGCCCCGCGCACGCCGTCGGACGAGACGGTCATCTACGAGGTCCACGTGAAGGGCTTCACCGAGCGGATGGAGTCGGTGCCCGAGGAGATCCGCGGCACGTACGCGGGCCTCGCGCACCCCAGCGCCATCGAGTACCTCACCGACCTCGGCGTCACGAGCGTCGAGCTCCTGCCCGTGCACCACTTCATGCAGGACTCGCACCTCGAGGAGAAGGGCCTCCGCAACTACTGGGGCTACAACTCCATCGGCTTCCTCGCGCCGTACTCCGACTACAGCTCCGCGGGCGACGGCGGGCAGCAGGTCGCCGAGTTCAAGGAGATGGTGAAGGCGCTGCACGCCGCCGGCCTCGAGGTGATCCTCGACGTGGTCTACAACCACACCGCCGAGGGCAACCACATGGGCCCGTCGCTGTCGCTCAAGGGCATCGACAACGCCTCCTACTACCGGCTCGTGGAGGGCGACGAGGCGTCGTACTTCGACACCACCGGCACCGGCAACAGCCTCAACGTCGGCCACCCGGCGGCGCTCGCGCTCATCATGGACTCGCTCCGCTACTGGGTCGAGGAGATGCACGTCGACGGCTTCCGCTTCGACCTCGCCACGACGCTCACGCGCCAGGACGGCGACGCGGAGCTGCACAGCGCGTTCCTCACCCTCATCCACCAGGACCCGGTGCTCGCGCCCGTGAAGATGATCGCGGAGCCGTGGGACACCCAGGGCTACCAGGTCGGCGGCTTCCCCGCGGACTGGTCGGAGTGGAACGGGAAGTTCCGCGACGACGTGCGCGACTTCTGGCACAGCGGGCAGAACGTGCTCGGCGCGCTCGCCCAGCGGATCACCGGCAGCCCGGACGTGTACGAGTCCGACCGCCGCTCGCCCCTGTGCAGCGTGAACTTCATCACCGCGCACGACGGCTTCACGCTCGCGGACCTCACCTCCTACGACGAGAAGCACAACGAGGCCAACGGCGAGGACAACAACGACGGCGAGAGCGACAACCGCTCCTCCAACGCCGGCGTCGAGGGGCCGACGGACGACGCCGAGGTCACCGCGATCCGCGACCGCCAGCGCCGCAACATGCTCGGCACGCTGCTGCTGTCGTCGGGCATCCCGATGGTCCTCGGCGGCGACGAGATCGCCCGCACGCAGGGCGGCAACAACAACGCCTACTGCCAGGACAACGAGATCTCCTGGTTCGACTGGGAGAACGCGGACCGCGAGCTGCAGGACTTCACGCGGAAGCTGATCCGCCTGCGCCGCGGCAACCGGGCGCTGCGCCCCATCGGGTTCCGCGGCGACGACGTCGAGGGTGCGGAGGAGGCCGTGCGCTTCATCCGGGCCGACGGCGCGACGCTCGAGCCCGAGGACTGGGAGGACCCCAACGCCTTCAGCATCGGCGTGATCATGAAGGGTAAGGACAGCGACGCGTTCTTCGTCGCGTTCAACGCGGCCGAGGGTCCCGTGGAGTTCCAGCTGCCCGAGGGCCTCGGCGTCTCGTGGCACCTCGCCATCTCGTCCGACTCGGAGCAGAACACGGACGAGGACGCGACGAGCATCCTGGTGCGCGACCGCTCCTTCACGGTGCTGCGGGCCGCGCGCTCCTAGCCGCACCCGCACGATCCGCCGACGCGCCCTCGGGAGACCGGGGGCGCGTCGGCGCGTCCGGGGGCGGCGGCGCGGGGGCGTAGCGTGGTGCCGCCCCGTTTCCACCCCCGGGGAGATCGGATCCCGCGTGACCGCACCGCCCGCCCCGCGGCCGCCGTCGACCCGGACGCTCGACCTCGAGGCCGCGATGCGCGCGACCCTCGGGCTGCTGGTGCCGCTCGTCGTGCTGCTCGCGATCGACCGGCTCGACCTCGCGCTCTACGCGTCCTTCGGGGCCTTCACCGGCCTCTACGGCCGCAACGAGCGCTACCGGCTGCGGCTCGCGAGCGTGGGCGCGGGAGCCGCGATGATGCTCGTCGCGATCTCCACGGGCGTGCTGCTGTCGCTCGCCGACGCGCCGCTCGCCCTCGAGGCCGTGGGCCTCGTCGTGGTGCTCGGCGGGGCGTCGCTCGTCTCGACGGCGATGAGCCTCGTGCCGCCGCATCCGCTGTTCCCCGTGTTCGGGCTCGTGGTGTGCGCGACCGTGCCGGTGGATCCGGCGCAGGCGCGCGACGCGCTGGTCACCGCCGTGGCCGCGATCTTGTTCTCCGCCGGCGTCTGCATGTCCGGCTGGCTGCTGCGCCGCTGGGCGCCCGACGCGCACGCGCACCGGTTCCGCGCGCTGCCGCGGGTCCCCGTGCGCGACGCCGCCGTGCACCGCGACCCGGCCGCCTGGACGGCCGTGGTCGCCAACGTCGTCGGCGCGCTCGTAGCCGGCGCGATCGCCGTGGCGCTCGGGCTGGGCCACCACTACTGGGCGGTCGTGACGCTGGTCGCCGTGCTGCCGGTGGTGCGCGGCCCGCTGTCGTTCACCCGCGTCGCGCACCGGGTGCTCGGGACGCTCGCCGGGTCGGTCGTGGCCGCGGGCATCCTCGCGCTGCACCTGCCGGCCGCCGCCGTGATCGCGGTCGCGGTCGCCTGCCAGTTCGCCGCCGAGCTCGCGGTGGGGAGGCACTACGGGCTGGCGCTCGTCTTCATCACGCCGTTGGCGCTCGTGATGGGGAGCCTCGGCCGGACGCAGCCCGTGCTGCCGCTCGTGGCCGACCGGGTGGTCGACACGGTCGTGGGCGCCGCGGTCGGCGTGGTCGTGATCCTCGTGCTGCGGGCGCTCGCGGCGCGGCGGCGCCGGGTGGCCGGGACCTAGCCGAGGGTCGTGGCGCTCCAGCCGTAGATGCGGCCGTTCGCGGCGAAGAGGTTCCAGCCGTCGGCGCAGGTGACCGCGGCGGGGTCGATCTCCGGCGGCCACCAGGTGTCCTGGATGGCGCTCATCTTCAGGTCGGTGCAGCCGCCGGGCGCGGGCGCGGCCTGCGCGGTCTGGACGGCGACGATGGTGCCCTCCTTCGCCTCCGACTTCGTGCGGATGAGGGTGCCGTCCTGCGGGATCCACGTGGGCAGCCGCGCTCCGAGGGCCGCCTGCGCGTCCGCCGTGGTGGCGTAGATGCTGGTCGTGGGCGTCTCGAACTGGGACTGGACCCCGCATCCGGACAGGAGCACCGCGCTCGCGACGGCGGCCAGGACGGTGAGGGTCGGTCGATGCATCCCCCTAGTGTGCCTCGTCAGCGGCGGCGGCGGATCCGGATGGGGCCCCGGGCGGTGGAGGGATCGACGACCGAGCCCTTCTGGGTGATCTCCACCTCGCCCGCGTCCATGAGCCGCCGGGCCGCGCGACGGGCCGGCTCCATCAGCTCGCGCCAGTCGTCCGGCGACTCCGCGCGGGCCGCCTCGGAGGGGCAGATGGTGGCGCCGCCGGCGCGGTGGGCGAGGAGGTCGAGGATCCGCCGCTCGAGCCGCTCGTCGACGTCGGAGACGCCGCGGCGCCGGCACGCGTCGCTGCAGTAGCGGACCTGGTCCCAGTCGCGCTCCCACTTCCTCCGCCACTCGATCGTGCGACCGCACGAGGCGCAGGTCTTGGGCTCGGGGACGGCGTCCTTCGTGCTCGATGCCCGGTGCGCCATCCCTCCAGCATGCTCCGTCCGGAGGGGTGCCGTCCGGATGCGGTGACGCCTTGCCGAAAACCCGTCGCGAGCGGGGATTTCCCGGGCCCGGATGCGATACTGCCCCCACGGGGCGGGTTCCCGGTGCGGGCGATCAGCGGTCCGAGCGACCGCCGCACCCGCTGCCCGCATCTCCCAAGGAGCACCCCCTGCATCTCCTCTCCGTCTTCAGCCTCCGCAACCGGGCGCTGATCGCGCTCATCACGATCGTCATCGGGGTGTTCGGCGGCATCGCGCTGACGACCCTCAAGCAGGAGCTCATCCCGTCGGTGTCGTTCCCGCAGCTCGCGGTCGTCACGGCGTACCCGGGCGCGTCGCCCGCGGTCGTGGACACCGACGTGTCGACGCCCATCGAGCGCGCGATCCAGGCGGTGCCGGGCCTCGAGTCCTCCACCGCGACCTCGCGCACCGACTCGTCCGTCATCTCGGCGTCGTTCACGTACGGCACCGACCTCGCGACGGCCGAGCAGAAGATCGACCAGGCCATCAACCGGATCCGCACCACGCTGCCCGACGGCATCGACCCCGTGGTCATCGCGGGCAGCATCGACGACCTGCCGGTGATCCAGATCGCCGTCACGAGCGACCTCAGCCCGCAGGACCTCACGGCCGCGCTCGAGCGCTCGACGCTCGGGGACATCCGCAAGCTCGAGGGCGTGCGCGACGCGAGCCTGCTCGGCACCGTGGGGCAGCGCGTGGTCATCACGCCGGATCCCGCGAAGGTGCAGGCCGCGGGCCTCACGAACCAGGCGATCCGCGACGCGCTCGACGCGAACGGGAAGCTGCTGCCCGCGGGATCCGTGACGGAGGACGGCACGACGCTGTCGGTGCAGTCGGGCACGCGCCTCGGATCCACCCAGGACCTCTCCTCCCTGCCGCTGCTGGGCGCGGCGGGCGGGCGCGAGCTGACGGTCGGCGATGTGGCCACCGTGGAGCTCGGCCAGGACCCGACCACCGGCATCTCGCGCGTCGACGGGCAGCCCTCGCTCACCATCGCCGTGACGAAGACGCCCGCGGGCAACACGGTGGACGTGTCGCACCTCGTGACGGAGCTCCTGCCGCAGCTCGCCGACGACCTGGGGAACGGCACGAAGCTCACGGTCGTGTTCGACCAGGCGCCCTTCATCGAGCAGTCCATCTCGAGCCTCACGACCGAGGGCCTGCTCGGGCTCGTGTTCGCGGTGCTCGTGATCCTCGTGTTCCTCCTGTCGATCCGGTCGACCATCGTGACCGCGATCTCCATCCCGGCCTCGGTGCTCATCACCTTCATCGGCATGCTCGCCTCGGGCTACACGCTGAACATCATCACGCTGGGCGCGCTGACGATCGCGGTCGGGCGCGTGGTGGACGACTCGATCGTGGTGATCGAGAACATCAAGCGGCACCTCTCCTTCACGCCCGACCGGCTCGAGGCGATCCGCGCGGCCGTGCGCGAGGTCGCGGGCGCGGTCACGGCGTCCACCGCCACGACCGTCGCGGTGTTCCTCCCGATCGCGCTCGTCGGCGACATCACGGGCGAGCTGTTCCGGCCGTTCGCGCTCACGGTGACCATCGCGCTCGCCGCGTCGCTGTTCGTCTCGCTGACCATCGTGCCGGTGCTCGCGTACTGGTTCCTGCGGCCGGAGGGGGAGTCGCGACGGGCGCGCAGGAAGGCCGCCGCCGCTGCTGCCGCATCCGCTCCCGCCGCGGAGGGCGCCGTCCGCACGGGCGCGCACGCCGCGGTGGCCGGCCCCGTCGACGACCGCGAGCTCGCCGACCGGCCGGCCCGCGGATCGCACGCCGCGCACGACGAGGGCGAGCAGATCGGCAAGCCCACGCGCCTCCAGCGCGGCTACCTGCCGATCCTCGCCTGGACGCTCAAGCACTCGGCCGTCACGCTCGTGCTCGCGATCCTGGTGCTGGGCGGCACGGTCGCGCTCATCCCGAGCATGAAGACCAACTTCCTCGGCGACAGCGGGCAGAACACGCTCACCGTCTCGCAGGAGCTCCCGAGCGACACGAGCCTCGAGGCGCAGGACACCGCGGCCACGAAGGTCGAGCAGGCGCTCATCGGCGTCGAGGGCGTCGACACCGTGCAGACCTCGATCGGCTCGGACAGCACATCGCTCACGGCGGCGTTCAGCGGCGGCGGCGGGATCACGTTCTCGCTCACGACCGACTCGGACGGCGACCAGGACGCGATCCGCGAGCGCGTGCGGAGCGCCGTCGACGGCCTCACCGACGTGGGCGACGTGTCGCTCGCGGCGGCCTCGGGCGGGTTCTCGTCGAGCGACATCACGGTGCAGATCACGGCGAACGACTCGGACGACCTCAAGGCCTCCGCCGACGCGATCCTCGCGGCCGTGAAGGACGTCCCGTCCATCGAGCAGGCCACGAGCAACCTGTCGGAGACGCAGCCGTACATCGCCGTGACCGTCGACCGCGCGAAGGCTGCGGCCGCCGGGCTCAGCGAGCAGGCCGTAGGCGGCATCGTCACCGCGAGCCGGCTGCCGGCCGCGGTCGGGCAGGTCGTGATCGACGAGAAGACGCTGTCCATCTACATCCAGGACCCGGACGCCGCGCAGAGCCTGCAGGGGCTGCGCGACTTCCGGATCCCGACCGCGCGCGGCCTCGTGCCGCTCAGCGACCTGGCGACCGTCGAGGTGGCCGACGGCCCCGCGACCGTCACGACCACGGGCGGCTTCCGCAGCGCGACCGTGAGCGCGACGCCCGGCAGCGACGACGTGGGCTTCGCCTCGTCCGAGGTGTCGCGGGCCGTCGCCGACGTGCAGCTGCCGGCCGGCGCGCAGGCGTCGCTCGGCGGCGTCGCGTCGCAGCAGTCCAACGCCTTCGGGCAGCTCGGGCTGGCGGTGCTCGCGGCGATCCTGATCGTCTACATCATCATGGTGGCGACGTTCCGGAGCCTCGTGCAGCCGCTCGTGCTCCTCGTCTCGGTGCCGTTCGCGGCGACCGGCGCGGTGCTGCTGCAGGTGGTGACGGGCGTGCCGCTCGGCGTCGCGTCGATCATCGGCCTGCTGATGCTGGTGGGCATCGTGGTGACGAACGCCATCGTGCTCATCGACCTCGTGAACCAGTACCGGACGCGCGGGATGGAGCTCCGCGAGGCGATCCTCCAGGGCGCCGGGCGACGGCTCCGGCCCATCCTCATGACGGCGCTCGCGACGATCTTCGCGCTGCTGCCGCTCGCGGTCGGCCTCACCGGGCACGGCGGCTTCATCTCGCAGCCGCTGGCCATCGTCGTGATCGGCGGCCTGCTGTCGTCGACCGTGCTGACGCTGCTCGTGCTGCCGTCGCTTTACTCGCTCGTGGAGCGGGCGGGTCTGCGGATCCGGGCGCGCGGCGAGCGGCGCCGGGCGGAGCGAGGGCTTCCGGTCGCGGGATCCGCGTCGGTGCCGACGTCGGGGGAGCGCGCCGCGGGCTGATCCCCCTCGCGACCCCGCCCGGGGGCGTCCGCCGCACGACGCGGGGCGCGCCCGGGCGGAGCCGTGCCCTGGTGCGGGGAGCGGTGATCCGGTAGTGTCGTCCAGTCGGCTCTTGACACCGCTACCGGACCATCCATCCGGGCGGATGGATTTGTCAGTCAGGTGGGCCGGTTTCCCCCTCTCGTTCCGCAGAGGGGTACGTCACGCGATGACACGGCCCCCGGTCGACGACTGCCCGGGTTGAGAGCAGCTCTGCGCACCCTGATCCTGTAGCGCGCTGCTTCGCACATGCGCATTGTCATGCATCCGAGCAGAACGAGGAATCCCTCATGCCCTACAACAACGACTCCCCGCGCGGCGCCAAGCGCGCCCCCGCGGGATCCCGCAGCCCGAACCACCGCGGCTACAACTCCGATCCCGCGCCCAAGAAGCAGCGCTGGAACGCCGACGAGCGCGCCCAGCGCTCCGGCCAGGACGACCGCCCCCAGCGCGGCGGCGCAGCCCGCCCCGCGCGCGGCGGCGACCGCCCCAACTGGGAGCCCCGCGCCGAGCGTCCCGCCGGTCGCGGCGAGCGTCCCGCGTACGGCGACCGCCCCAACCGCGCCGGCCAGCGCCCCGAGCGCGGCGGCGACGCCCGCCCGCAGCGCGGCGAGCGCCCCTCCTCCGGCGGCGGCTACGACCGCGGCCAGCGCAGCGAGCGCCCCTCGTACGGCGCCGAGCGCGGACAGCGCTCCGAGCGTCCCTCGTACGGCAACGACCGGCCCGCCCGCGGTGGCGAGCGCTCCGAGCGTCCCGCGTACAACGACCGCGCGCCGCGTAACGACCGTCCCTCCTACGGGAACGACCGGCCGCAGCGGTCGGAGCGTCCTGCGTACAACGACCGGAACGAGCGCCCCTCGTACGGCGACCGCGCCCAGCGTGCCGAGCGTCCGGCCTACAACGACCGCGCCGAGCGTCCCGCGTACAACGACCGGAACGCCCGCACCGAGCGTCCGGCGTACAACGACCGCAACGCCCGCACGGAGCGCCCCGCGTACAACGACCGCACCCCGCGCACCGAGCGTCCGGCGTACAACGACCGTCCCGCCCGCACCGAGCGTCCCTCGTACAACGACTCGCGCCCGGCCCGCACGGAGCGCCCGTCCTACGGCGACCGCGCCGAGCGATCCGAGCGTCCGGCCTACAACGACCGTCCGGCCCGCACCGAGCGTCCGGCCTACAACGACCGCCCGCAGCGCTCCGAGCGCCCCTCCTACGGCGACCGCCCCCAGCGCAGCGAGCGCCCGTCCTACGACGACGCGCGCCCCAAGCGCGACAGCGACTTCTACCCGAGCAAGGAGGGCGCCCCGCGCCACGCTCCCGCCGAGGACGTCGTGCTCGAGCGCCTCGAGGCCCAGGCCACCACGGCCAAGGACGTCGACGGCGTGACCTTCGCCGCCCTCGGCCTCGGCCAGAACATCGTCCGCGTGCTCGAGGAGCTGGGCGCGGCGAGCCCGTTCCCGATCCAGGCCGCCACGATCCCCGACGTGCTCGCGGGTCGCGACGTGCTCGGCCGCGGCCGCACCGGATCCGGCAAGACCATCGCGTTCGGCGCGCCCCTCGTGGAGCGCCTGCTCGAGAACGACGGCGCGAAGAACCGCAAGATGGGCCGCAAGCCCCGCGCGCTGATCCTCGCCCCGACGCGCGAGCTCGCCATGCAGATCGACCGCACGGTGCAGCCCATCGCCCGCTCGGTGGGCCTGTTCACCACCACGATCTTCGGCGGCGTGCCGCAGTTCAAGCAGGTCGGTGCGCTCCAGCGCGGCGTCGACATCCTCATCGCGACCCCCGGCCGCCTCGAGGACCTCATCGACCAGGGCCGCCTCGACCTCTCCGAGATCGTCGTCACGGTCCTCGACGAGGCCGACCACATGTGCGACCTCGGCTTCCTCGAGCCCGTGCAGCGGATCCTCCGCCAGGTGAAGAAGGACGGCCAGCGCCTGCTCTTCTCCGCCACGCTCGACAAGGGCGTCGCGACGCTCGTCAACGAGTTCCTGCCGTCGCCCAGCGTCCACGAGGTCGCGGGCGAGGACCAGGCGTCGTCGACCATCGACCACCGCGTGCTCCTCATCGAGCAGCGCGACAAGGCCGCGATCATCGAGCAGCTCTCCTCGGGCGAGGGCAAGACGCTGATCTTCGCCCGCACCCGCGCGTTCGCCGAGCAGCTCGCCGACCAGCTCGAGGACGCCGGCATCCCGGCCACGTCGCTGCACGGCGACCTCAACCAGGCGCGCCGCACGCGCAACCTGCAGCTCCTCACGAGCGGCAAGGTCCGCGTGCTCGTGGCGACCGACGTGGCCGCCCGCGGCATCCACGTGGACGACATCGGGCTGGTCATCCAGGCCGACGCGCCCGACGAGTACAAGAGCTACCTCCACCGCGCCGGCCGCACGGGCCGCGCCGGCAAGCAGGGCACCGTCGTGACGCTGATCACGAAGGCCCGCCGCCGTCGCATGGACGACCTCCTGGGTCGCGCCGAGATCAAGGCGACGACGGTCATGGCCGCCGCCGGGGACCGCATCATCGCGGACCTCGCGCGCGCCTAGCGCTCACGCACGACCCGACGGCCGTCCCACCCCTCGCGGGTGGGGCGGCCGTCGTCGTACGCGGGACCGGGTCTGGCATCCTCGATGCCGTGCCCGACCGGATCCGCCTGCTGACGCCCGACGACGCCCCCGCCCTGTCCGGGCTGCGCCTGGCGAGCCGCGCGTTCCTCGCGCCGTGGGAGCCGATCCGGCACGCGGATCACGACACCCCCGCCGGGCAGCGCGCCGACATCGAGGCGGCGCTCGAGCAGCACGCGCGCGGGCAGGGCGTGCCGCTCGCGATCCTCGACGACGACGGATCCGTCGCCGGCCGCATCAACGTGAACAGCATCGTGCGCGGCGCGTTCGAGTCGTGCAGCGTGGGCTACTGGCTGGCGGCGGACCGGACCGGCCGCGGGCTCGCGACCGGGGCCGTGCGCGCCGCCGTCGCGCTCGCGTTCGGCGACCTCGGGCTGCATCGGGTCGAGGCGGGCACGCTCCTCGGCAACCGCGCGTCGCAGGCCGTGCTCGCCCGCGCGGGCTTCACGCGCTACGGGCTCGCGCCGCGCTACCTCCGCATCGCGGGGGAGTGGCAGGACCACGTGCTGTTCCAGCGGCTGGTGGACGACCCGCGCGTCTGATCCCGGATCAGCGCGACCCGCCGTAGGCCGCCGGCACCAGGTCCATGCGCGCGGCGCCGCTCGCGAGGAGGGCGAGCACCGCGTCGGCGACCGTCTCCGGGGTGTCGAACGCGGCGCCCGCGGTCATCGCCTCCGCCTCGGCGCGGCCCGCGCGGATCGAGGCCATGAACTCGGTCTCCGTGGCGAAGGGGATCAGCGTCGAGACGACCACACCCGTGTCCGCGAGCTCCGCGCGGGCGATGGCCGACAGGCGCTCCAGCGCGATCTTCGACGCGACGTAGCCGCCCGTGCCCGGCACGTCGGCGAACGTGGTGCCCGAGCTGACGTTCACGATCGCGCCGGCGCCCTGCGCGCGCATGGTCGGCAGCACGGCCTGCATCATCGCGAGGGGCGCGACGAGGTTGAGCTCGAGGACGGCGCGGAGGTCGTCGAGGTCGATCCGCTCGATGTCGGCCTGGAAGCCCTGGCCCGCGTTGTTCACGAGCACGTCGATGCGGCCGAAGGCGTCGAGGGCGGCCCGCGCGAGCGCGTCGACCTGCGCGCGGTCGGTGACGTCGCAGCGCACCGCGATCGCGCCGCCGCCCAGCTCGGCCGCGAGGTCCCCAATCCGATCCTCCCGCCGGGCCGCGAGCACGACGCGCGCGCCCGCCCGCGCCGCGGCCCGTGCGGTGGCCGCCCCGATGCCCGACGACGTCCCGGTGATGACGACGACCGCGTCCTGGATCTGCATGGCTCCTCCTCCTGAGGCCGCGACGCGACCTGCGACGAGTAACGCTACTACCCGGTAGCGGAACCCCGTGACGGGCCTATCCTGGACTGGATGGACACGCCGGACGCCGCACCCCGACCCCGCGTCGGCCGTCCCGTCGACCGCTCGGGCGACGCCGCGATCCTCGCCGCCGCCCTCGACCTCGTCGCCGAGCGCGACTACGACGGCATGGCCCTCGACGAGGTCGCCGCCCGCACGGGCCGCGCCAAGACCACGATCTACCGGCGCTGGGCGACGAAGGAGGACCTGGTGCTCGCGGCCCTCCGCGCGGCCGGCGGCCCGCCCGAGGCCCAGGCGCTGCCCGGCACCGGATCCCTGCGCGACGACCTCCTCGCCGTCGTCGACTCCGGCTGGCTCGGCGGTGCCGACCGCCGGGCCGCCGTGTTCGCCGGGCTCGCCTCCGCGATGCGCGGCTCCGAGCGCCTGGCGCAGGCGATCCGCACGGAGGTCACGGATCCGTACGTCGAGGTCTACGGGCGGCTGCTGCGGCGCGCGATCGAGCGGGGCGAGGTGCCGCCGCGGTCGGACGCCGCCGTCGCCGTGCTCGCCGAGGTCGTGCCCGCCATGAGCACGCAGCGCCTCGCCGCCGGGCGCGCTCCCGTGCGGCGCGACTTCTTCGTCGCCGTGATCGACGAGGTGCTGCTGCCGGCGCTCGGCGTCCCGCGCGTCGCTCGATAGCCTCGACCGCATGCAGATCCGCCCCGCCACGGACGCCGACTGGCCCCTGATCCACCCCTTCTACCGCCAGGTCGTCGACGCAGGCCGCACCTACGCGCTCCCCGCCGGGCAGTCGCTCGAGGAGGCGCGGCTGAACTGGATGGCGGAGGCGCCGGGCCGCACGATCGTGGCGGTCGACGACGACGGGACCGTCCTCGGGTCCGCCAAGGCCGGCCCGAACCGCCCGGGCCGCGGGGCGCACGTCGCCACGGGGTCCTTCCTCGTGGATCCCGCGCACGGCGGCCGCGGGGTGGGTCGCGCGCTCGGCGAGCACGTCATCGCGTGGGCGCGCGCGGAGGGCTACCGGGCGATCCAGTTCAACGCCGTCGTGGAGACGAACCGCGCGGCCGTGCACCTGTGGGAGTCGCTCGGCTTCCGGATCGTCGGCACCGTGCCCGAGGCGTTCGACGACGCACGCGACGGGCTCGTCGGCCTGCACGTGATGCACCTGCCGCTCGGCTGATCCGGGCGTCGCGCGGTGCCGCGGCCATGTGCACATGTCAGAACATGCGCTACGTTGGACGGGCATCAGCACCCGCCACCGCACTCCCGAGCCGGAGAGGACGCAGCGCCGACATGGTCCCTGCCTCGCCCCCGATCCACGACGTGATCACCATCGGCCGCGTCGGCGTCGACCTCTACCCGCTCCAGGACGGCGTGGGCCTCGAGGACGTCGCGACGTTCGGCAAGTACCTCGGCGGGAGCGCGGCGAACGTGGCGGTCGCGGCCGCGCGGCACGGCAGATCCGCCGCCCTGATCTCGCGCGTGGGGGACGACCCGTTCGGCCGCTACGTGACGCGGGAGCTGGAGAGGCTCGGCGTCTCCGCGGCCTTCGTCACGCCGGTCGACGACCTGCCCACGCCCGTCACCTTCTGCGAGATCTTCCCGCCCGACGACTTCCCGCTCTACTTCTACCGTCGGCCGAAGGCGCCCGACCTCTGCATCGAGGCGGCGTCGCTCGACACGACGGCGATCCAGGAGGCCCGCGTCTTCTGGTCCACCGTCACGGGCCTCAGCGAGGAGCCGAGCCGATCCGCGCACCACGCCGCGTGGGCCGCCCGGGCGCGCCGGCCGCTCACCGTGCTCGACCTCGACTACCGCCCCATGTTCTGGGCGTCGCCCGCGGACGCGACGCGCGAGGTCGGGCGTGCGCTCGAGCACGTGACCGTCGCGGTCGGCAACCGCGAGGAGTGTGAGATCGCGGTGGGGGAGACGGATCCGCTGCGGGCCGCCGACGCGCTGCTCGACCGCGGCGTCGAGCTCGCCATCGTGAAGCAGGGGCCGAAGGGCGTGCTCGCCCGGACGCGCGAGGAGACCGTGGAGGTGCCGCCGTACGCCGTCGAGGTCGTCAACGGGCTCGGCGCGGGCGACGGCTTCGGCGGTGCGCTCGTGCACGGGCTGCTCGCGGGATGGGACCTGGAGCGGATCCTGCGCTTCGCCAACGTCGCGGGCGCCGTCGTCGCCTCCCGCCGAGAGTGCTCCACCGCCATGCCGACGACGGCCGAGGTCGACGCCGTGCTCGAGGGCCTCCGGTGACCGCTGGCGACGCGTCCCGGGCACCCGCCGAGGCGCTCCGCGCGGGCGACCTGCCCGGCGCGTTCCAGGCGCTCCGCGACCTGCGCGCCACGGATCCCGCCGCCGTCGCGCGCGCGCTCGCCGGCCGCGTGCGCCGCCCGCTGATCCGCGACGACGGCCGCCTGCTCATCGTCGCCGCCGACCACCCCGCCCGCGGCGCCCTCGGCGTGGGCGACGACCCGATGGCCCTCGCGGACCGCTACGAGCTGCTCGCGGGCCTCGCCACCGCCCTCACGCGCGACGGCGTCGACGGCGTGCTCGGCACGCCCGACATCGTCGACGACCTCGCGCTCCTCGGCCTCCTCGACGACAAGGTCGTGGTCGGATCCATGAACCGCGGCGGCCTCCGCGGCGCGGCCTTCGAGATGGACGACCGCTTCACCGCCTACGACGTGCCCGGGCTCGTGCGCGACGGCCTCGACTTCGCGAAGACGCTCGTGCGGATCGCCCTCGACGACGCCGGCACGGCCCCGACCCTCGAGGCGAACGCGCGCGCGGTCGACGCCGCCGTGCGCGCCGGGCTGCCCATCATGCTGGAGCCCTTCATGAGCGCGTGGCGGGACGGACGGATCGTGAACGACCTGTCGGCCGACGCCGTCATCACGTCCATCGCCATCGCGTCCGGCCTCGGCTCCTCCTCCGCGCGCACGTGGATGAAGCTGCCCGTCGTCGACGACATGGCCCGCGTCATGGCCGCCACCACGCTGCCCACGCTGCTGCTCGGCGGGGATCCGCAGGGCGCGGGCGAGGACACCTGGGCCGGCTGGGAGCACGCGCTCGACCTGCCGGGCGTGCGCGGCCTCGTCGTCGGGCGCACGCTGATCCACCCCGCCGACGGCGACGTGGCCCGCGCGGTGGACCAGGCCGTCGCCCTCGTGCACGGCCGCGCCCGCCCTTGATCCCGCCCGCCCGACCCCGACCGACGAAGGACACCATGACCGACACCGCCCCGCTCCCCGTCGTCCCGCACTGGATCGACGGCGCCCGCTCGTCCTCGACGTCCGGCCGCACCGCGCCCGTCTACGACCCGGCCCGCGGCGTCGTCACGAAGGAGGTCGCGCTCGCGGACGCCGACACGATCGAGCGCGCCATCGCGTCGGCGCACGCGGCGTTCCCGGCCTGGCGGGACCTCTCGCTCGCCAAGCGGCAGGCGATCCTGTTCCGCTTCCGCGAGCTGTTGGAGGCGGAGAAGGGCGAGCTGGCGGAGATCATCACGTCGGAGCACGGCAAGGTCGTGAGCGACGCCCTCGGCGAGATCACGCGCGGCCAGGAGGTCGTGGAGTTCGCGACCGGCCTCGCGCACCACCTCAAGGGCGAGTACTCGGAGCAGGTGTCGACCGGCGTCGACGTGTACTCCACGAAGCAGCCGCTCGGCGTGGTCGGGATCATCTCGCCGTTCAACTTCCCCGCGATGGTGCCGATGTGGTTCTTCCCCATCGCGATCGCGGCCGGCAACACCGTGGTGCTGAAGCCGAGCGAGAAGGACCCGAGCGCGGCCATCTGGATGGCCGAGCTGTGGAAGCGTGCGGGCCTCCCCGACGGCGTCTTCACGGTGCTGAACGGCGGCAAGGAGGCGGTGGACGGGCTGCTCGCGCACCCGGACGTGCGCGCGATCTCGTTCGTCGGATCCACGCCCATCGCGCAGTACGTCTACGAGACCGGGACCCGGCACGGCAAGCGCGTGCAGGCCCTCGGCGGCGCCAAGAACCACATGCTCGTGCTGCCGGACGCCGACCTCGACCTCGTCGCCGACTCCGCCGTCAACGCGGGCTTCGGCTCGGCGGGCGAGCGCTGCATGGCGATCTCGGTGGTCGTCGCGGTGGAGCCCGTCGCGGACGCGCTCATCGAGCGGATCACCGCACGCATGGCCGGGCTCCGGGTCGGCGACGGCCGCCGCGGCTGCGACATGGGCCCGCTCGTCACGGAGGCGCACCGCGACAAGGTGGCCTCCTACATCGCGATCGCGGAGGAGGACGGCGCGCGGATCGTCGTCGACGGCCGCGGCATCGAGGTCGACGGCGAGCGGGACGGCTTCTGGCTCGGCCCGACGCTCATCGACGAGCTGCCGACGAGCTCGCGCGCGTACACCGAGGAGATCTTCGGACCCGTGCTCGGCGTCGTCCGGGTGCGCACGTACGAGGAGGGCGTCGCGCTCATCAACGCGGGCGCGTTCGGCAACGGCACGGCGATCTTCACGAACGACGGCGGGGCCGCGCGCCGCTTCCAGAACGAGGTGCAGGTCGGCATGATCGGCATCAACGTCCCCATCCCCGTGCCCGTCGCCACGTTCTCGTTCGGCGGCTGGCGCTCCAGCCTCTTCGGCGACACCAAGGCGCACGGGGCCGAGGGCGTCCGGTTCTTCACGCAAGCCAAGGCGATCACCAGCCGCTGGCTCGACCCGTCGCATGGCGGCGTCGACCTCGGCTTCCCGCAGAACTGATCCACGACCCGCACCACCCGGCACCCATGACGACGACGGAGACGAGCATGACGACGAACGAGTGGCTGCACCCCCGCGGGAGCCTCGGCCGGGACGGCTGGGAGACGGTGGTCGACGGATCCCTGCCGGCGTGGGAGCACACGGGCCTCCGGGTCGCGGTGCTCGCCGACGGCGAGGAGCTGGCGCTGCCCGCCGCGGGCGTCGAGCGCATGGTCGTGCCGCTCGCCGGATCCTTCGCCGTGCGGCACCGCGAGGGCGACGGCGAGGAGCGCGTCACCGACCTCGCGGGCCGCGCCTCGGTCTTCGCCGGCCCGACGGACGTGCTCTACCTCTCGTGCGCATCGAGCGCGACGCTCACCGGATCCGGCCGCGTGGCCGTCGCCGAGGCGCCCGCCACCCGGCACGTGCCGAGCCGCCGGATCGCCCGCGACGACGTGTCGGTGGAACTCCGCGGCGCGGGACGGTCGAGCCGCCAGGTGCACAACTTCGGGACGCCGGGCACCGCCGGATCCCTCGACGCCGACCGCCTCATCGTCTGCGAGGTCGTGACGCCCGCGGAGAACTGGTCGAGCTACCCCGCGCACAAGCACGACGAGGAGAGGCCGGGGGAGGAGTCGCGGCTGGAGGAGATCTACTACTTCGAGACCGCCGTCGGGAAGGGCCTCGAGGCGCCCGCCGACGCGGACCCGTTCGGCCTCTTCCACACGTCGTCGTCGCCCGCGGGCGAGATCGCGATCGACGCGGTCGTGCGCACGGGCGACGTCGCGCTCGTGCCGTACGGGTACCACGGGCCGGCGGTCGCGGCGCCGGGCTACGACCTCTACTACCTCAACGTCATGGCGGGGCCGGGCGCCGTCCGCGCCTGGCTCATCAGCGACCATCCGGCGCACGACTGGATCCGCGGCACGTGGGCCGGGCAGGGGATCGACCCGCGCCTGCCGTACACCGCCGACCCGACGCCGGCCGCCGATGCCGCGGAGTCCGCCGCGCCCGCCCCCGACCAGGAAGCCCCGACCCGATGACCGAGCCCACCACCCGCATGACCGTCAGCCAGGCGCTCGTCGCGTTCCTCGCGAACCAGTGGACGGTCGACGGCGACCACCGCGAGCGCACCATCCCGGGCGTCTTCGGGATCTTCGGCCACGGCAACGTCGCCGGGATCGGCCAGGCGCTCATGCAGGCGAACGCGCAGGATCCCGACCTCATGCCGTACCACCAGGCCCGCAACGAGCAGGCGATGGTGCACCAGTCCGTCGGCTTCGCGCGCATGCACCGCCGGCTCGCCACCTACGCGAGCGCCGCGTCGGTCGGGCCCGGCGCCGCCAACATGCTCACGGGCGCGGCCCTCGCCACCGCGAACCGGCTGCCGGCGCTGCTCCTGCCGAGCGACACCTTCGCGACCCGCGTGGCGGATCCGGTGCTGCAGCAGCTCGAGCACCCGCACGACTCAGGGATCAGCGTCAACGACGCGTTCCGCCCGCTCTCGCGCTTCTTCGACCGGGTGCAGCGGCCCGAGCAGCTGTGCTCGATCGCGCTCGCGGCCATGCGCGTGCTCACCGACCCGACCGAGACGGGCGCCGTGACCATCGCGCTGCCCGAGGACGTGCAGGCGGAGGCGCTCGACGTGCCGCTCGCCTTCCTCGCCCCGCGCGAGTGGCACCTGCGCCGGCCGCTGCCGGAGCGGGGGCCGCTCGCCCGGGCGGTGCAGGCGATCCGCGACGCCCGCACGCCGTTCATCGTCGCGGGCGGCGGCGTCATCTACTCCGCGGCCGAGCAGGCGCTGCTGCGCTTCGCCGAGGCCACCGGCATCCCGGTCGGCACCACGCAGGCCGGCGGCGGATCCCTCACCTGGGACCACCCGCAGCACGTCGGCGGCATCGGCGCCACCGGATCCACCGCCGCGAACCGCCTGGCCGCCGAGGCCGACGTGGTGATCGGCATCGGCACGCGCTACTCCGATTTCACGACCGCGAGCCGCACGGCGTTCCAGCGCCCCGACGTGACCTTCGTGAACGTCAACGTCGCCTCCTTCGACGCGTACAAGCACGGCGCGCAGCTGGCGGTCGTGGCCGACGCGCGCGAGACGCTGGAGGCGCTGGTCGATGCGCTCGCCGGCACGCGCGTCGACCCCGCGTACGCCGACCGCATCGCCCGCGAGAAGCGCGAGTGGGACGCCGCCGTCGACCGCGCGCTCGCGCCCACGGGCGGCGCGCTGCCCGGCCAGCCCGAGATCATCGGCGCCGTCCAGGCCGCGAGCGACCCGCGCGACGTCGTCGTGCAGGCGGCAGGATCCCTGCCCGGCGACCTCCACAAGCTCTGGCGCGTGCGCGACGCGCTCGGCTACCACGTCGAGTACGCGTTCTCGTGCATGGGCTACGAGATCCCCGGCGGGCTCGGGGTCAAGCGCGGCGCGGAGGCGTACGGCGACGACCGCGACGTGATCGTCATGGTCGGCGACGGCTCGTACCTCATGCTGCACACCGAGCTCGTGACCGCGGTGGCCGAGGGGATCAAGATCATCGTGGTCGTGATCCAGAACCACGGCTACGCGTCCATCGGCCACCTCTCCGAGACCGTCGGCACCGAGCGCTTCGGCACGCGCTACCGCGCGCTCGACCCGGCGACGCGGGCCTTCGAGGGCCGCGAGCCCCTGCCGGTGGACCTCGCGGCGAACGCGCGCAGCTACGGCGTCGACGTGATCGAGGTCGCGCCCGGCCCCGATGCTACGACCGCGCTCGGCGACGCGGTGCGGCGAGCGAAGGCGTCCGACCGCACCACCGTGATCCACGTCGAGAGCGACCCGCTCGTCTACGGCCCCGACGGCGAGGGCTGGTGGGACGTGCCCGTGCCCGGCGTCTCCGAGATGCCGTCGACGCAGGCCGCGCACGCGGAGTACGTGGAGCGGAAGAGGGCGCAGCGGCCGCTGCTCGGCTGACGCGGGGGAGCCGTGCTGACGCACGACGGCCGACGTCTCCACGAGGGAGACGCCGGCCGTCGGTGCGTGCGGGTCCTACGAGCGAGGAGCCGGTGCGTGGTGCGTGAAGAGCGTCCAGTCGAGGAAGCCCCTGTTGATCGGACCGCTTCCGCCGACCCTCCCGTAGTCGTAGCCGGTGCAGTGGGGGCCGGAGAAGCTGGTGACGGTGGTGTTGGCGATCTGCGGCAGGACGACGCCCGCGTAGCGGACGTCGTCGATCTTGTCGTTGTAGCCCGAGTACGAGACGCACTCGTTGACGTTGTTGATGAACAGCCCGCCCGGGATGGCCGAGTAGCCCTGGACGCGGAAGGACCGGATGTTCTGCCCGCCGTGGGCGACCGGGGTCCAGTGCGTCTGGAACACGAACCGGAACAGCGGGCCGGGCCACTTGGGCGCCGGGCCGGGCTTGGCCCCCGGGACGGTGGTCTGGGAGGCGTCGATGGGGGTGGACGCCGGGGCCGCGGAGGCCGGTGACGCGGACGCCGTGGTAGCGGACGCCGGCGCGATGCCGAGGCCGAAGGTGGCGGAGAGCGCGATCGTGGCGGCGGCGGCGAGGGTCCCCGCTCGACGGAGGCGACGCGAGGATCGGCTGGAGGGCGTGGTGGATGGCATGGTGATTGTGCTCCGTTCTCGGGTGAAGCATGAGACTAGACAGCCCGCCGAGCCCGCGGATCCGAGTCTCCACAGACGGTCGTCTATCCCGACCTCGGCGAGCAGGAGGACCGGGTCGCGCCGCCCATGGTCGCCCGGATGCTATTTCCTATAGGATCTGAACCCCGGGCATCCGGGACCCGACGACCGCGATGGAGCAGCATGCCGGAGACACACGCGACCCACCCCACCCCGGCGTTCACGGCCGCGGACTGGCCCATCGCCACCTGCCTGCACTCCTTCGCGACGGTCGGCCGCGACGGCACCGCGCTGCACGACGCCGACACCGCGGTCTGGGACCGCATGTTCGCCGACATCGCGCGCGAGGGCTTCACGCTCGCCGAGCTCGCCGACAGCCACGTGCGCCCGGCCGACCTCGAGCCGACCCGCCGCGCGGAGCTCGTCTCCGTCGCCCGGTCGCACGGCGTCGGCATCCCGTCGGTGCACCTGCAGCGGCAGAGCGTGATCATGCCGGGCCACGAGGAGAAGAACCTCGCCTACGCGCACCGCACCATCGACGCGATCGCCGAGATGGGCATGGACGTCTTCTCCACCGGCCTGCACCAGCCGTTCAGCGACGCGCAGCGGAAGGCGCTGTGGTTCTGGACGGCCGAGGGCCCGAAGGATCCCGACGACCCCGAGGTGTGGGACGCCGCCGTCACGCGCCTCCGCGAGCTCGGCCGGCACGCCGCGGACCTCGGCCTCCGCATGGCGCTCGAGATGTACGAGGACACCTACCTCGGCACGGCGGACAGCGCCGTGCGGCTCGTGGAGGAGATCGGCCTCGACAACGTCGGGCTCAACCCCGACGTCGCGAACCTCATCCGCCTGCACCGCCCGGTCGAGAGCTGGCGCGAGCTGTACGCGAAGACGCTGCCGTACGCGAACTACTGGCACGTGAAGAACTACATGCGCGACGAGGCCGCCGACGGCAGCTGGGCGACCAGCGTGCCCACCACCATGAAGGCCGGCCTCATCGACTACCGGCAGGTGATCCGCGACGCGGTCGAGCTCGGCTTCGACGGGATCATCCTCACCGAGCAGTACGGCGGCGACAGCCTCGGCGTCTGCGCGGAGAACCGCGACTACATCCGCACGCTGCTGCCGCAGACGCGCGACGCATAGGGAGAGGGCATCATGACCGCACGCAGCATCGCCATCGTCGGATCCGGCTACATGGGCGGGGGCATCGCGCAGGTGCTCGCGCTCGCGGGCGCGCAGGTGCGCATCGCCGACATCTCGGAGGAGATCGCCGTCGCCAACCACGCGCGCCTCATCGCCGAGGCGGAGCGGTTCGTCGCCGACGGGCTGTTCCCCGCCGACGCCGTCGAGCGGATCCGCGCAGCGGTGACGCCCGCCGCGTCCATCGAGGAGGCCGTCGCCGACGCCGACCTCATCGAGGAGGCGGTGCCGGAGAAGCTCGAGATCAAGCACGCGACGCTGCGTCGGATCTCCGCGGCGGCGCGGCCCGACGCGGTCATCGGATCCAACACGTCGACGATCCTCATCTCCTCGCTCGCCGAGGCCGTGACGAACCCGGAGCGGTTCCTCGGCGTGCACTTCTCGAACCCGGCGCCGTTCATCCCGGGCGTCGAGCTGATCCCGCACGCGGGCACCGCCGAGTCGGCCATCGCGATGGTCGAGGAGATCGTCGCGGCGACCGGCAAGGAGACCGCGCGCGTGACGGACTCCACGGGCTTCGTGCTCAACCGCCTCCAGTACGCGCTCTTCCACGAGGCGACGCAGATCGTGGAGGAGGGCATCGCGAGCCCGGAGGACATCGACACGATCGTCCGCACCACGTTCGGCTTCCGCCTCCCGGTCTTCGGCCCGTTCGCGATCGCCGACATGGCCGGCCTCGACGTCTACGCCTTCTGCTACGCGTCGCTGCAGACCCGCTGGCCCGAGCGCTTCGCGACGCCGGCCTCCCTCCAGGCGCACGTGGACGCGGGCGAGTACGGCACCAAGACCGGATCCGGCTACCTCGACGTGCCCGCGGAGCGCACGGAGGCGCTCGTGGCGTACCGGAACAAGGCGTACGTGGCGATCAAAAAGCTGATGGACGAGCTGGGGCCGGCGCCGATCGGCTAGGCGCCCGCGCCTCAGGTGCGGCGCTCGGTGCGGACGGGCTTCAGCCGGTCCGGGGCGTCGGCCGCGGGGATCCACGTGCAGGTGAAGGTCCCCGAGTAGCCGAACAGGAACCCGAAGCGGTCGTTGTGCACCTCGAGGTCGACGTGGAAGGCCTCGTCCTCCTCGGACCAGCGCTCGTGCAGCTCGGCGCGGCCGCTGAGGAGCATCGGGAAGCGGAACGAGACGGGTCCCTCGTGGAAGCGCTGCGCGTCCGAGCGGAGCACGAGGCCGCCGCGGTCGTCCACCTCCAGGTCGAGGTCGACCGCGAGGTGCTGGTGCGTGCCCAGGTAGTCGAGCACCCGCCCCTCGTCGAGCACCATGGTCGCGTCGAAGCGCACGGGCCGTCCGCCAGCCCGGCGCCGCGGGACCTCGTAGGAGCGGACGAAGGTCACGGTCTCCCGGCCGAGCTCGTCCCGGTACGGGTAGTTCTCGATGACGAAGGGCACGTCGCGGCCGACGTCGGGCACGAGGATGTTCCGCAGCCGGCCGAACTGCAGGAAGGGCACGGTCCACCACGGTCCGCGGCGGATCACCGACATGACGCCCGTGCCGACGCACGCCTCGCCCGCGTCGAGGCCCACGCCGAAGCGCCGCTGCATCATCGGGTGCAGGCGCCGGAAGTCGGCGCCGAGGGCCTCCTCGAAGATCGAGGTCATCGGATCCCCGCTCCCGGCTCGGGCAGGGCGGCGAGCGCGTCCGGCGCGGCCCCGAGGTGGTCGGCGTCGCGGCGTCCGCCCGCGGGTGCGCGGAGCGTGCGCGACGCGCGCGGCCGGTCCGGCCGCCACACGGCGAGCACGTGCAGGAGCGTCCAGCGCTCCGGGGCCGTCCCGGTCTCGAGCCAGATGCGGAGCCGGTCGAAGCTCCACGCGGTCGCCCAGCCGAGCAGCGGCCGGACGACGAGGTCGAGCGGTCCCCAGCCGGGGTCGTAGTCGTAGCCGGTGATGAAGCGCGTGCGCCCGTCCGGGAGCGGCACGTAGCGCCAGTAGCCGCGGCCGGCGCGGATGGGGGAGAGGCGGTCGTCCGTCGCGAAGCGGAGGGCGGAGGTGCGGGTGCCGTCGCGTCCGCGCCGGTCGCCGATGCTGATCCCGGTCCCGTGCACGTCGTGCACGGCGGTCCGTCGCACGTACGCGAAGCGCACGGCGCCCGTCGCGTCGGGGGCGGTCGGGGTGATGGAGGTGAAGCGCACGTCCCAGCGCACGTGCTGGGTCGGATCCTGGGTCGCGGCCCAGACGCGCTCGACGTCGGCGGCGATGGTGGTCTCGACGAAGATCTGCCGACGGGTCACCGGGGCTCCCCTTCCGCGTCGAGGGGGGCGGGGTCGCGCGGGTGGGTCACATCGGCAGGCTACGGCAGGCCGTGCGGCGACCGCGCCTCCCGGGCCGGATCGAGCGCGTCGCGCCGCGACCGCTCCCGCACCCGCTCGATGTGGGCGCGCATCGCGGCGGCCGCGGCGTCCGGGCCCTCGGCGACCGCGTCGACGATCGCGCGGTGCTCGTGCACGGCGTCGTCGGCGTCGTGCACGCCCGTGCGGAGGTTCTGGCGCATGCGGTGCACGCGGGTGGAGATCGCCTCGGACATGTCCAGGAGGAACGGGTTGCCGGTGGCCTCGAAGATCCGGTGGTGGAAGTCCCAGTCGACGACGAAGTACTCGCGGATGAGGCCGACGGGCATCTCGCCGCCGCCCGCGGCCGCGCGCACGCGCTTCGTCGTCGCGCGGTGCGCCGTGAGGGCCTCCTCGAGCGCGGGCACGAGGCGCGCGGGATCCGCGGCGGCCAGCGCCGTCGCCCCGCCCTCGAGGACGAGCCGCGCGTCGAACAGCGCCTCGAGCTGCTCGCCCGCGATGGGCGGCGCGACCCGGTAACCCTTGTGCGCCTCGCGCGCGACGAGACCGGTGCGCTCCAGCTGCACGAGCGCCTCGCGCACGGGCGTGGGGGAGACGTGGAGGTCGCGCGCGATCTGGTCGATGGCGAGGCGGGAGCCGGGCTCCATCGCGGATCCCATGAGCATGTCGAGCACGAGGTCGTAGACGCGGTCGCGCAGGCCCTGCCGCGCGGGCATCGAGGTCGCGTCGAGGGGGAGGCCGGAGGTCACCAGGACAGTCTGCCGTCAGCGGGAGGCGTCGGGCGCCGGCTGGGCCGCGGCCCGCGCGTGCACCTCGTCGAGGATCGCCGCGACGGCCCGGGGATCGTGGGCGAAGCGGCCGAGGAACAGGCCGTCGACGTCGTCGCCGATGCGGGTGAGGAGGCCGGGCCCCGCGCTGCCGCCGTAGATGACCGCGGATCCCGGGTGCGCGTCGAGCGCCCGCACGCGTTCGCGGAGGTCCCGGCAGACCGCGCGGATGTGCGCGTCCGACGCCGGCTCGGCCGCGCCGATCGCCCACTGCGGCTCGTACGCGACGACGATCCGGCCGCCGTGCCCGCGCTCCGCCGCGAGGGCGAGCGCGTCGTCGAGCTGCCGGGCGCACTCCCGGGCGGCGTCGGCCGGATCCTGCTCCGTCTCCTCGCCGAGGCACAGGATCGGCACGAGCCCGGCCCGCAGCGCCGCGTCGACCTTCCGCCGCACGACCTCGTCCGTCTCGCCGAAGAGCCGCCGCCGCTCGGCGTGCCCGACCTCGACGAACGCGCCGCCCAGCTCCCGGATCTGCCCGCCCGACACCTCGCCCGTGAAGGCGCCGGCGTCCTCGGCCGCGAGGTCCTGCGCGCCCACGGCGGCGAGCCCGTCGAGGATCCCGACGGCCGCGGGCACCGACAGGTACGAGGGCAGCACCACGAGCTCGACCGTGCCGCCCGCGGTCGCCGGGTGCGGCCGCGCGATCTCCGCGACGGCCCCGCACCACGTGACCGTCTCCGCGTGCCCGAGGTACATCTTCAGGCTCACGCCGACCACCGTCGGCGCCGCGACGGGCTGCGCGGGCACGGCCCTACTTCGCCTCGTACGCGCGGATCTCGTCGACCTTGTCGTTCGAGGGGCTCGACGCGTCGAACTCGTACGTCAGCCACTCGCGCACGTTCCGCCGCGCGAGCTCTAGCCCGATGACGCGCTGGCCCATGCAGAGCACCTGCGCGTCGTTGGAGAGCACGCTGCGCTCCACCGAGTACGAGTCGTGGGCGGTGACCGCGCGGATCCCCGGGACCTTGTTCGCCGCGATCGCGACGCCCAGCCCGGTCCCGCAGACGAGCAGCGCGCGGTCGGCCTCGCCGCGCGCGACCATCTCGGCCGCCGTGGTGGCGACGGTCGGGTAGGCGGTGTGGCCGTCCGCGTCGACGCCCACGTCGACCACCGACTCCACGAGGTCGCTCGCCTCGAGGTCGGCCTTGAGGGCCTCCTTGTGGTCGTAGCCCGCGTCGTCCGAGCCGACGACGATGCGCCATGTCCTGGTCATGCTGTCCTCCTGGTGTCCGTGATGCTGATGCTGATGCTGATGCTGATGCTGATGCTGATGCTGATGCTGATGCTGATGCTGGTGCTGGTGCCGGTGCCGGTGGGTGTCATCGGTCGGCGAGGGTGCGGCCCACGGCCGCGGTGATGAGCGCGAGCGACACGGCGCCGGGGTCGGCCGTGCCGACCGAGCGCTCGCCGTGCGACCGCGCGCGCCCGATGCCGGGCTTCAGCGCCGCCGTCGCGTCCGCGGCCTCCTGCGCCGCGTCGCTCGCGGCGGCCCAGGCGTCGGTGAGCGACGCCCCGGATCCGACCCGCTCGGCGAGCACGTCGGCGAACGGGACGAGCGCGTCGACCATGGTCTTGTCGCCGAGCGCGGCCTTGCCGTGGCCCATCACGGCGTCGCGCGCGTCGCCCACGCCGCGGGCCACCGCCTCGGCCGTCGCGGGATCCGCGTCCTCGTCGTCGAGGGCGTCGCCGACCGCCTGCAGGATGAGCCCCCACAGCGCGCCGGACGTGCCGCCGCCCTTGTCCGACCAGGCGTCGCCGGCCAGCCGGAGGGCCGTGCGCGCGCCGGCGCCCTGCTCCACGGCCCAGGCCGCGCGCTCGGAGGCGGCCCGGGATCCGCGCAGCATGCCGATGCCGTGGTCGCCGTCGCCCGCGACCGAGTCGAGGCGCCCGAGCTCGTCGGCGTTCTCCGCGACGACCGCGTGCACGGCGTCGAGGGCCGCGGCCACGCGCAGGGCGGTGCGGCGGGACGCGTCTGTCGCGTCGGGGATCGCGGCGTCGACCTCGTCGTCCTCGCGCGCGTCCACGGGCTGCAGCGCGGATCCGTCGAACGCGCCGCTGCGGAACGCCGGGGTGTCGGCGGGCGCGGTCCAGAGCCGCTCGAGCTCCTCGTCGAGCCAGAACAGCGTGAGGGAGGCGCCGGCCATGTCGAAGCTCGTGCAGAACTCGCCGACCTGCGGATCCACGAGCGTGAGCCCCGCCTCCTCGAGCAGGTCCGCGACGCGCGTGAACACGACGAAGAGCTCCTCGTTCTTCACGGATCCGAGGCCGTTGAGGACGGGCACGACGCGGGCGCCGCGCACCTCGACGCCGTCGGGGATCTCCGCCTCCGCGAGCAGCTTCGTCACGAACAGCTCGGCCAGGCCGTCGGCCGACGGGATGTCGGTCTCGTCGATGCCGGGCTCGCCGTGGATCCCGAGCCCGATCGCCATGCGCCCCTCCGGCACCGAGAACAGCGGCTCGTCGGCGCCCGGCAGCGTGCAGCCCGTGAAGGCGACGCCCATGGACCGGGTGCGGGCATTGGCGAGCCGGGCCACGCGCTCGGTGTCGTCGAGGTCGTAGCCCGCGGCGGACGCGGCGCCGGCCGCCTTGAACACGGTGAGGTCGCCCGCGATCCCGCGGCGCTTGGCCTGCTCGTCGGGGGAGGCGCTGAAGATGTCGTCCGTCACGACGACCGTGCGGCAGTCGACGCCGTCGCGGCGCACGCGCTCCTGCGCGTCGTCGAAGTGCAGCACGTCGCCCGCGTAGTTGCCGTAGAGGAGGAGCGCGCCGCGGCCCTGCTCGCTCGAGCGGATCACCGACTCGACCTGGTGCGCCGACGGCGAGGCGAAGAGGTTGCCCATCGCGGCGCCGTGCGCGAGGCCGGGGCCGACCAGCCCGCCGAACGCGGGGTAGTGGCCGGAGCCGCCGCCGATGACGACGGCCACCTCGGGCTCGGCCGAGCGGGTGGAGCGGGAGACGCCGCCGTGCACCCGACGCACCCAGCGTCCGTTGGCGCGGACGAAGCCCGCCGTCATGTCGTCGGCGAAGTCGGCGGGGTCGTTCCAGAGCCGGGTCATCCGTGGGTCCTCCTCATCGAGCACGTGAGGAGATCCTATAGGATATTGGATCCCATGGCGCGGGTCAGCGGAACCGGTCGCTCAGCCGCGCGCCGCCCACTCCTCGGCGAGCAGCGCGTAGCCGACCCCGTCGATCCAGCCGAGGTCGCGGTGCAGCGAGTCGCCGACCGCGTACGACTCGCGCCGCATCCCCACCCGCTCGGCCAGCCGGAGGGACGGGGCGTTGTCGGCGAAGGCGCTCGCGACGACCCGGCGGACGCCGAGGTCCTCGAACGCGATCCGCAGCGCGGCCCGCACCGCCTCGGTCGCGAGGCCGCGTCCGCCGACGGCCGGATCCAGGGTCCAGCCCAGCTCCGCCTGCGTCCCGACCGCGAGGTGCGCGACCTCGCGCTGCGCCCATGCGTCCTCGACCCGCACCATGAGGTCGCCGACGACGCGGCCGTCGAGCTCGATGACGAGCTGGTCACGGAGCATGCCGGCGCTCCCGGCGATCCACGCGGCCGCATCGGTCGGCCGCGAGGTGACCCAGCGGGTGACCTCGTCGAGCCGGCGGTAGCGCCAGATCGCCGGAGCGTCGGCCGTGGTCATGCGCCGGAGGAGGAGCCGTTCGGTGCGGACGGGCCAGCGCACCCGGTCGAGCGGGGCGGCGGCGGACGCGTCGTCGTCGGTCATCCGCCCATCGTGGCAGCGTCCCCGTGCGCCCCGCGACGGGCTACCGGTCGACGAGCGTGATCTCGAACGAGTAGAGGTCCGGCCGGTAGCAGTGCTGGCCGTGCTCGACGGCGCGGCCCGAGCTGTCGAACGCGGTGCGCGACATCGTGAGCACGGCGCCGCCGCGCGGCAGGTCGAGCAGGCGCGCCTCCGACGCGGTGGCCGCGCGGGCGCCGATGCGCTGCTTGGCGACCCGCATGATCACGCCGCGGCCGCGCAGCAGCTGGTAGAGGCCGTGGGTGGTGAGCTCCTCGGGATCGAGGTCGACGAAGGGCTCGGGGAGCACGTTGTCGAGCACCGCGAGCGGCACGCCGTCGGCCGTGCGCAGCCGGGTGAGGTGCAGCACGGGGCTGCCGACCTCGACGCCGAGCGCCTCGGCGATCCGCTCGTCGGCCTCGCCGCGCGACGACGACAGCATCTGCGTGGCCGGCGTCTGGCCCTGCCGCTCGAGGTCCTCGTGCAGGCTCGTCAGCTCGACGTTGCGGGTGACGCGGCCGTGCACGACCTGCGTGCCGATGCCGCGGCGGCGCACGAGCAGGCCCTTGTCGACGAGGTCCTGGATCGCACGGCGGATGGTGGGCCGGGAGAGCCCGAGCCGGTTGCCGAGCGCGATCTCGTTCTCGAGCCGCGCGCCCGCGGGCAGCGTGCCGTCGTGGATCGCCGTCTCCAGCAGGTTGGCCACCTGGTAGTAGAGGGGCACGGGGCCGGAGCGGTCGAGCGCGAGGAACAGGTCGGGGGGCAGGATCTGCTCCGGTTGCGTCACGTGGATCGCTCCCTCGGTGTCAGGTCAACGCCTCATCCTGGCATGGGGCGGCTCACGCGTCCGCCGCCGGCCGGCCCCCGTCCGGGTCGGCGTCGCGCGCGAGCTCGTGCGCCAGCGAGTCGAGCTCCGCGCCGCCCGCCATGAGGCTCGTGAGCTCGCCGAGCGTGATCTCGTCCTTCTCGAACGTGCCGAGGCTGGATCCGCGGTTGAGCAGCAGGAACCGGTCGCCCACCGGGAACGCGTGGTGCGGGTTGTGCGTGATGAACACGACGCCCAGCCCCTGGTCGCGGGAGCGCGCGATGTAGCGGAGCACGACGCCCGACTGCTTCACGCCGAGGGCCGCGGTCGGCTCGTCGAGGATGAGCACGCGCGCGCCGAAGTGCACGGCCCGGGCGATGGCGACGCACTGGCGCTCGCCGCCGGACAGGGTGCCGATGGGCTGGTCGACGTCGCGCAGGTCGATGCCCATCTGCGCGAGCCGCTCGTGCGTGATCGCCTTCATGGCCGGCACGTCGAGCCGGCGGAACGGCCCCTTCCCCTTCGTGATCTCGGAGCCGAGGAAGAAGTTCCGCCACACGGGCATGAGCGGCACGACCGCGAGGTCCTGGTAGACGGTCGCGATGCCGGCCTGCAGCGCCTGGCGCGGGGATCCGAGCGTGACGGGCTCGCCGTCGAGGAGCATCGTGCCCTCGCTCGGCGCGTGCACGCCCGCGAGCATCTTGATGAAGGTCGACTTGCCCGCGCCGTTGTCGCCGAGCACGCACGTGACCTGGCCGGCGGCGACCACGGTCGAGACGCCCGTGAGCGCGTTGACGGCGCCGTAGCTCTTGCCGATGTCGCGGACCTCGAGGATGGTCGTGCCGACGGGCGGCAGCGGGGGAGTGGGGCGCCCGCCGGCCTCCTCGGCCGCTCCGGGGATCGTCTCGGTCGTCATCGTCCGCCTCCCGCCCGCGTGCGCACCAGGTTGTTCAGCAGCACCGCGGCGAGCAGCATCCCGCCGAGCACCGTGCGCAGCCAGTTCGTGTCCCACTGGGCGAAGGTGATGCCCTGGAAGACCATGCCGTAGATGAGGGCGCCCAGCGCCGCGCCGATGGCCGAGCCGAAGCCGCCCGTGAGCAGGCATCCGCCGACGACCGCGCAGATGATGTAGATGAACTCCTGGCCGACGCCCGTGTTCGCCTGCACCGTCGAGGTGCGGAACAGGCTGATCATGCCGACGAGCCACGCCGCGCCCGCGGTGCCCATGAAGAGGCCGATCTTGGTCGTGACCACCGGCACGCCCACCTGGCGGGCGGACTCCTTCGCGCCGCCGACCGCGAAGATCCAGTTGCCGGCGCGCGTGCGCAGCAGGATCCACGTCGCGACGGCCGCCACGGCGAACCACCACAGCACCGAGACGTAGAACGTGCCGCCGCCCACCTGGAGCGACGAGCCGAAGATCGGCTGGATCTGGTCGTAGGACGGCACCTTCGTCATGCCCTGGATCGCGACCTGCCCGGTGATGAGCTTCGTGACGGCGAGGTCGATGCCCGCGAGCGCGAAGAACGTGCCGAGCGTCACGATGAAGCTCGGCAGGCCCGTCTTCATCACGAGGAACCCGTTGAGGGCCCCGATCGCGAGGGCCGCCGCGAGCGAGACGACCACCGCGACCCAGATGCTGAGGCCGTAGTGCGACGTGAGGATGCCGACCACGAGGGCCGAGAAGCCCGTCATGACGCCGGCCGAGAGGTCGAACTCGCCCCCGATCATGAGCATGGCGACGGCGACCGCCATGATCCCGAAGGTCGACGCCGACTCGAGCCAGACGCCCGCGCCGGCGAGGGTGAGGAACTGCGGCGTGTAGAGGGAGAAGAACACGAGCACGGCGAGGGCGGCCACGAGGGCGCCGATCTCCGGGCGGGCGAGGATCTTGCGGATCGGCCTGTTCTCGAGGCGCGGCCTCGTGGCGATCGTCACGATGTCCGTCGTGGTCAACGGGGCTCCTTCGGTGGGCGTGGGGGATGTCGGTGCGGGAGGGCGGCGCGGGAGGCGCCGGGCGGGCGGGCCCGTCGGGCTAGCGGGTGCCGTTCTTCGCGAACTCGGCGACCTCGGCCGCGTTGTCCTTCGTGACGAACGCGGGGCCGGAGTAGACGGGCTGGCCGCCGCCGATCACGTTGCCGTTCGTGGCGTACAGGTCGAGCGCGGTGATGCCCAGGAAGCCCTGCACGTAGGGCTGCTGGTCGACCGCGAACAGGACGGTGCCCGCCTCGACCGCGCCGACGACGTCCTCCGAGAGGTCGAAGGTGCCGATCTTCGCCTCGCTGCCCGACTCCTCCACGGCGCCGACCGCGTCGATCGCGTACTGGCCGCCGAGCGTGAGCACGCCGTCGATGGAGGGATCCGCCTGCAGCTTCGACTTGATGGTCGCCTTCACCTCGGCGTCGTTCGTACCGTCGACCTGGAGGTTCGCCATCTGCCCGGGGAAGGCGCTCGCCGCCGACGAGCAGCGCTCCTCGAGGCCGACGTTGCCGGCCTCCTGGATCACGCACAGCGCGTTCTTGAGGCCGGCGTCCCCGAGCCGCTTGCCTACCGCCTCGCCCGCGACCGTCTCGCTCTGGCCGACGTGGGTGAGGGCGCCGAACTCGGCCGAGCGCTCGATGCCGGAGTTGATCGTCACGACGGGGATCCCCGCCGACACCGCCTTCTCGACGCTGTCCTTCACGCCGTCGGGGTTCGCCATCGAGACGACGATGCCGTCGACCTGCTGCGCGACCGCGTTGTCGATGAGCTGCGACTGCTTGGCGGGATCCGGGTCGGCGTTGTACGTGACCGTCGCGCCGTACTGGCCGCCGGCCGTCTCGGCGCCGGACTTCACGCGGTCCCAGAACGCGTCGCCCGGGCCGGAGTGCGTGACCACCGCGAACGTGAGGTCGCCGGTCTTCCCGCCGCCGCCGCCCGCCGTCGGCGCGGTCTCCTGGCCGGTGCCCGCGCACGAGGTGAGGAGGAGGCCCGCCGCGGCCGCGAGGCCGAGGGAGGCGAGGAATCGGTTCTTCATCGAATGCTCCTTGTCGGGCGGACGCCCGGCGGGCGGGGTCCTGGACGTCGTCGTCGGGGTGATCCTCACCCCGGCTGACGTCATTTGTCAACACATGCTGACAAGACGCCCTCGGGGCGCGCTGTCGTCGTCCGGCCGGCTGGGTCGGCCCGACAGATCAGTCTGCCCTCTCCCTGGCCCGTGTCGGCGCGCGCCGACGACGCCCGTCCGTCGCAGGCGGCGGAGGGCGTCGTCGGGAGGGCCGGATCGGCGTCAGAGCGAGACGGGCACGGCCACCCGCTCGACGGCCGAGCGCTGCGCCGCGTCGGCGAGCACGAGCGCCGCGCGGCCGTCCTCGAACGTCGGGCTGTCGGAGGCCTCGCCGCGCGCCAGGCGGATGAACGCCCGCAGCTCGGCCACGTACGCCGCGGCGTAGCGCTCGAGGAAGAAGTCCTGGTACGGCGGCTTGCCCTCGACGCTCGTGGCGGTCGAGACGCTGACCAGGCTCGTGAGCGCGTTCGCCACCTGGAGGGATCCGCGCGAGCCGAACGCCTCGATCCGCTGGTCGTAGCCCACGGCGCTGTGCCGCGAGTTCGTGATCACGACGAGCGCGCCCGTGGAGGCGCGGAGGGTCACGACCGCGGTGTCGAAGTCGCCGTGCGCGCGGGCGCCCGGGTCGAACGTGGTGGATCCCGTCGCCTGCACCTCCACGATGTCCGGCAGGAACGAGCGGGCCATGTCGAGGTCGTGGATGGTCATGTCGCGGAAGATCCCGCCCGAGACGGCCACGTACGCGGCCGGCGGCGCCGACGGGTCGCGGCTCACGATCGACAGCTGCTCCAGCTCGCCGATCTCGCCCGCGGCGACCCGGGCCCGGGCCTCCGCGAACGCCGGGTCGAACCGCCGGTTGAACCCGAGCGCGACGGGCACGCCGGCGGACCGGACGCGGGGGAGGAGGGCGTCGACCCGCGCGATGTCGAGGTCGATGGGCTTCTCGCAGAGCACCGGCAGGCCGTGGTCGATCGCGGCCGCGATCAGGTCGACGTGCGTGGGCGTGGGCGAGGCGACGAGCACCGCGTCGACGCCGCCGGACGCCATCATCTCCGCGGCGTCCTCCGTGACCCGGCCGCCGAGGCGCGCGGAGAGGGCGTGCGCGCCGTCGACGAAGGGGTCGCAGATCCACGCCAGCTCGGCGTCCGGATCCGCCGCGATGTTCGCCGCGTGGACCTGGCCGATGCGGCCGGTGCCGATCAGGCCGAAGCGCAGGGGGGTCGTGGTCATGTCGCCGTCCTCGTGTCTCATGGGGTCGTGCGCGTGCGGGCGCGGTGCGGTCGGGTGGTGGGCTCAGGCCCACGCGCGGAGGGCCGCGCGGTTCACGCGCTGGTCCTCCGTGCGCTCGGCGCGGAAGGCGCGGATGTCGGCGTCGGGGGCGTTGAGGACGTCCTGCTCCACCACGATCCAGCCGTCGTAGCCCTCGGCCTCGATGGCGGTCATCACGCTCGCGAGGTCGACGTCGCCGCGGCCGAACGCGACGAACGCCCCCGACGACCAGACCTCGCGCATCCCGCCGCCCGCGGCGAGCACGCGGCGGAGCTCCTGGCCGTCGACGTCCTTGAGGTGCAGGTGGGTGATGCGGGACCCCCAGCGCGCGATGGCGGCGACCGGATCGCCGCCCGCGATGACGAGGTGGCCGGTGTCGAGCGTCAGCCCCACGTCGACGGCGTCGAGGAAGCGGTCGACCTCCGCGGGCGACTCGACGAACGTGCCCGCGTGGTGGTGGAAGGTCGGCTCGAAGCCCGCGGCGCGCGTGATCTCCGCGGCGCGCGCCGTGTTGCGGACGAGCCGCGACCAGGCGGCGTCGTCGAGCGGGTCGGCCTCGGCGCCGCGACCGGGGGCGGCGGCGCGCACCGCGGATCCGGCGTCGGCGAGCGTCGGCAGCGGCAGGCGCGCGGGTCCGGCCTCGGCGGCCTCCTGGAACACGCGCAGCGACGCGTGCAGCTCGGGGAGCGCGGCCGCGAACGCGTCGTCGTCGGAGAGGGGCAGCTGGATCCACCCGCCCGCGAGCTCGAGGCCCGCCCCGGCGAGGCGGTCCCGCAGCTCGCGGCCGCGGCCGAGGTAGCCGACCGGACCCAGGTCGATGCCCGCGTAGCCCGTCTCGGCCAGCGCCTCGACCATGTCGTCGGGCGTGACGACCTCCGCGCCCTCGGGCGTCAGCTCGAACACGCCGAAGCTCACGGGGGCGCCCGCGACGGTGGCCCTCACGCCGCGGATCCGGCGGGGCGGGCCGCGCGGGCAGCGGGGATGATGCGGGTCTGGACCATGCGGCGTCGCACTGCTCCTCGGGCCGTCGGGCGGACGTTTGTCCTGACGATAGTACGTGGAGAGCGTCCTCCGCCACGGTCCAGGCGCGTCCACCCGGAACCCCCGCGACGATCACATGACGAGCCGGTGACGATCCGGTGGCGGCCCGCCGCCGGGCGCGCGCTCCGGCCTACGCTCGAGCAGTGATCCCCCATCTGGGGGAACCGCGACGCCGAGGGGGACGACGCCATGACCGAGACCGAGACCGCACGCGCATCCGGGGGATCCGGATCCGGATCCGGATCGGCCCGCCGCGTCGCCCGCCCGCTCGCCGTCGCGACCGCCCTGGCCCTCGGCCTCTCCGCGCTCGTCGCCTCGCCCGCCGAGGCCGCCACCGTCTCCATCGCCGACGTGCAGGGCACGGGCAGCGCGACGCCGCTCGCCGGCCAGGCCGTCACCGTGGAGGGCGTCGTCACCGCCGACTACCGCGGGGCCAGCGGCTACGCGGGGGTCGTGATCCAGACCGCGGGCTCGGGCGGCGTGACCGACACCACCCCGGGCGCCTCCGACGGGATCTTCGTCTACCTCGGCAGCCAGGACCCGGCCGTCGCGATCGGCGACCTCGTCCGCGTCACGGGAACGGCCTCCGAGCGCCAGGGCCAGACGCAGATCTCCGCGACCGCGACCGACCTGGTGCGCGCGGGCGTCGGCGTGCCCGCCGCGACCCCGCTGCCCGACACGCTGCGCGGCGCCGACCGCGAGTCGCTGGAGAGCATGCTCGTCGCGCCCACGGGCGACTACCGCGTGGGATCCGCGCACCAGCTCGAGACCTACGGCACCCTCTGGCTGAGCGCGGGCGCCGACCTCCCCGTCAAGGCCACCGACGTCGTGCGGCCGGGCGCCGAGGCCGACCGCATCGCCGCCGACAACCGCGCCCGCCGGCTCCTCCTCGACGACGGCTACAACATCCAGCTCACCAACGCGGCCTACCCCGCGGGCGCCACGCAGCCGTACTACACGGCCGACCGGGTCGTCCGGAACGGCGACATCCCCGTCTTCCCGACCACGCCCTACGTGCTCGCCTACGGCTTCGACGACTGGCGCCTCCAGCCCACGACGCCGCTCACCTCGCTCGACGCGGCCGGCCGCGTCCCGACGTTCACGGCCGGGAACCCGCGGCCCGCGACCTCGCCCGAGGTCGGCGGCGACGTCCGCATCGCCGGGTTCAACGTCCTCAACTACTTCACGACGCTCGGGGAGCGCGGCGCCAAGACGGCGGAGGAGTTCGCCCGCCAGCGCGCCAAGATCGTCACGGCCATCACCGGGCTCGACGCGCAGGTGGTCACGCTCATGGAGATCGAGAACTCGACCCGCTTCGGCGAGCCGGCCGACACCGCCACGGCCGACCTCGTGCGCGGCCTCAACGACGCCGCCGGGAAGCGCGTGTGGGACTTCGTGCGCACCCCGGCCGCGCTGCAGTCGACGCCGACGGACGAGATCCAGAACGCGATCATCTACCGCACGGACGCCGTGACGCCCGTCGGCGCCGCGGCCACGCAGATCGACGAGGCCGTGTGGGGCAACGCGCGCGAGCCCGTGGCGCAGTCCTTCCGCGGCGGCGACCGCACCTTCACGGTGATGGCGAACCACCTCAAGTCGAAGTCGGGCTCGGGCACGCAGCCCGCCGACGGCCAGGGCTTCTTCAACGCCGACCGCGTCGCGCAGGCGAAGGCCGTGGCCCGGTTCGCGTCCGAGCTGCAGGCCTCCAGCGGATCCGACCTCCTCTACCTCCTCGGCGACTTCAACGCCTACGCGCAGGAGGACCCGATCCAGGTGCTCCGCGACGCCGGCTTCGTCGACCTCGTGCCCGCGAAGGCGCCGGGGGAGCGCACGTACTCCTTCGACGGCGAGGTCGGATCCCTCGACCACGTCCTCGCGACGGGCGCCGGCGCCGCGGCCGTGACGGGCGTCGGGGTCTGGGACATCAACGCGCCCGAGTGGGCGGAGCGCGAGTACGGCGGCGCCGCGACCGACGGATCCAGCGCGTTCCGCTCGAGCGACCACGACCCCGTGAAGGTCGGCCTCGACACGATCCGCGACGCGTCGACGCTCGTCGGGTACGCCGACCGCCTCCTCGTCCGCAGCGGGCAGCCGGTGACGTACACGGTGAGGCTCGCCGCCGGCGCGACGGCTCCGACGGGGCGCGTGCAGATCCTCGACCGGGGCCGGGCCATCGCCTCCGTCGACCTCGCCGCGGCCGACGCCGGTCGCGCCACCGTCACGCTGCCGCGCCTCTCCCGCGGGATCCACCTGCTCACCGCCTCCTACGCGGGCGGCGACCAGGCGAAGGCGTCGAGCACCGTCTGGCCGTCGATCGTGCTCGTCTGGTAGCGGGCCCGCGCGCGGAATGCCCGGGCGATGCGCCCGGTTGCACCCCCTGACCGCACGAACCGAGCACGAGAAGAGGACGCCCCATGGCCACCACCGAGCTGACCGCCGAGAACTTCGAGAGCATCGTCGACTCCAACGGCATCGTCGTCGTCGACTTCTGGGCCGACTGGTGCGGCCCCTGCAAGCAGTTCGCGCCCGTATTCGACAAGTCGAGCGAGAAGCACGCCGACATCGTCCACGGCAAGGTCGACACCGAGGCGCAGCAGTTCCTCGCGCAGCAGGCGAACATCTCCGCCATCCCGACGCTCATGATCTTCAAGGACCAGACGCTGATCTTCAGCCAGGCCGGCGCGCTCCCCGCCCCGGCCCTCGAGTCGCTCATCGAGGAGGTCCGCGCCGTCGACGTGGCCGCCCTCAAGGAGCAGGCCGCGGCCGAGGCCGCGCAGGCGACCCCGGGCGCGAGCGCGGACCCGACCGCGATCTGATCCGCACCCCGCGCCACGACGGCCCCTCCCCAGCCGGGAGGGGCCGTCGTCGTCCCCGCTCCCTGCACCGCCCCCGTCCCCACGGCGGGCCCCGGATACGATTGCCCCGATGACCTCCACCCCTCCCGCTCCCGCCGGATCGGCGCCCTCGGCCGGCGCGCTGGCCCCCGCCCTCGAGCGCCTCGGCACCGTCTTCGGGTACGACGCCTTCCGGGGCGACCAGCAGGAGATCGTCGAGCACGTCATCGGCGGCGGCGACGCCCTCGTGCTCATGCCCACGGGCGGCGGCAAGTCGCTCTGCTACCAGATCCCGAGCCTCGTCCGCGAGGGCACGGGCGTCGTCGTCTCGCCGCTCATCGCGCTCATGCAGGACCAGGTCGACGCCCTCCGCGCCGTCGGCGTCCGCGCCGCGTTCCTCAACTCCACGCAGGACCTCGAGACCAGCCGCGAGGTCGAGCGCGCCCTCCTCGACGGCGACCTCGACCTGCTCTACCTGGCGCCCGAGCGCCTCATCCTCGACCGCATGGGGCGCCTGCTCGACGAGGCCCGCATCGCCCTGTTCGCCATCGACGAGGCGCACTGCGTCTCCCAGTGGGGTCACGACTTCCGCAAGGACTACCTCGCGCTGTCCATGCTCCAGGAGCGCTGGCCCGAGGTGCCGCGCATCGCGCTCACCGCGACGGCCAACGAGGCCACGCACGCCGACATCACGGCGCGCCTGGGCCTCCAGGACGCGCGCCACTTCGTCTCCTCGTTCGACCGGCCGAACATCCGGTACCGCATCGTGCCCAAGGCCGAGCCGCGCAAGCAGCTGGTCGACCTCATCCGCAACGAGCACGCGGGCGACGCCGGCATCGTCTACTGCCTGAGCCGCAAGACCGTCGAGCAGACGGCCGAGGCGCTCAACAAGCAGGGGATCACCGCGCTGCCGTACCACGCGGGCCTCGACGCGGCCGTCCGCCAGCGCAACCAGGCGCGCTTCCTCCGCGAGGACGGCATCGTCATGTGCGCCACCATCGCGTTCGGCATGGGCATCGACAAGCCCGACGTGCGCTTCGTCGCCCACATCGACCTCCCGAAGTCCATTGAGGGGTACTACCAGGAGACCGGGCGCGCGGGCCGCGACGGCCTGCCGTCCACCGCCTGGCTCGCCTACGGCCTGCAGGACGTCGTGCAGCAGCGCCGCATGATCGACCAGTCCGAGGGCGACGCGCAGCACCGCCGCCGGCTGTCGCAGCACCTCGACGCGATGCTCGCGCTCTGCGAGACCGTCGGCTGCCGCCGCGTGCAGCTCCTCCGCTACTTCGGCGAGGAGACGGGTCCCTGCGGCAACTGCGACACGTGCCTCGAGCCCGTCGAGACGTGGGACGCCACGGTGCCGTCGCAGAAGCTGCTGTCCACCATCGTGCGGCTGCAGCGCGAGCGGAACCAGCGGTTCGGCGCGGCGCACCTCATCGACATCCTGCTCGGCAACGAGACCGACCGCGTCCGCCAGCAGGGCCACGACCAGCTGGCCACGTTCGGCATCGGCGGCGAGCTCACCGACGTGCAGTGGCGCGGCGTCGTGCGGCAGCTGCTCGCGCAGGGCCTCCTCGGCGTGAGCGACGACGGCTACGGCACGCTCGTCATCACCCCGGGCAGCGGCGACGTGCTCACCGGATCCCGCCAGGTGCCGATGCGGCAGGAGCCGGAGCGCATCGTGCGCGGCCGCGGCACCCGCACCACCCGCGCCAAGGGCGGCCAGGTGGTCGACCTCCCCGAGGAGGCGCAGGGCCTGTTCGAGGCGCTCCGCGCGTGGCGCTCCGAGCAGGCGAAGGAGCAGGGCGTGCCCGCGTACGTCGTGTTCGCCGACGTCACCCTGCGCGAGGTCGCGACCGTGCGCCCGCGCGATCTGGGGCAGCTCGCAGGCATCACCGGGGTCGGTCAGAAGAAGCTCGACACCTACGGCGAGGGCCTGCTCGCGGTCGTGGCAGCGGGATCCGCCGCAGCCGACTAGCCGCGAGGGCAGCGGCGGCGGGGAAGAGGGACCCGGTCCCGAGCCTCGAGGGCTGCGGGACCGAGCCGCGCACACGGCCGACTTTTACCCGAAGACCGGCCCGGCGCTGGCGGGACAGCTCACCCGAAGAGCTGTCGCCGTTGCCCACGATCGTACTGGTCCGACCGTCCGCCCCACGCGGGCTGTGGGCAGTCGGTGCGCGCGGCGTCACACGGTCCCGGTTCCGTCCGGTGCGCGTCACCGGGATGTAAACAGCGTGTAACGGGAGGACGCGGACGCATCATCGCCATTGCCAACACCCCTTCGCGTATTTGTAATATGTCACCTACCACCGGCCACCCGAGGCTGGGCGAGGGAGCGACATGGCAGGCAGCGGAGCAGGCGCGGACGACATCCGCGGGACGGCGCATCGTCCGGCCGTCCTCCCCTCCGCGGGATCGCGCCGGCCGCTCGGGGCGGGCGAGGTGACCCTCGAGGGCGGCCTGCTCGGCGCCTGGCAGGAGCGCAACCGCGACCGGACCATCCCGCACGCGATCCGGTCCCTGGCGGCCGCCGGCAACGTCGACGACCTGCGCGCCGCCGTGGACGGGCCCGGCGAGCGGCCCGTCCCGCGCTACCCGTTCCTCGACACCGACGTCTACAAGACCCTCGAGGGCGTCGCCTACGAGGTCGGCCGCGGATCCGCGAGCCCCGGGATGCGCGCGTTCATGGCCGAGGCGACGGACGTGCTCGAGCGCGTGCAGGCCGACGACGGCTACATCGGCTCCTTCGTGCAGCGGCCCGGATCCGACCGCACGCCGTGGTCCGACCTCGCCTGGGGCCACGAGCTCTACAACCTCGGCCACCTGATCCAGGCCGCCGTCGCCGACGCACGGCAGGGCGGCGACGGCCGTCTCCTCGCGGTGGCGCGCCGCTTCGCCGACGCCGCGGTGCGCGAGTTCGGTCCCGACGGCCGCGCCGAGGTCTGCGGCCACCCCGAGGTGGAGATGGCGCTCGTCGAGCTCTTCCGCGAGACGGGGGAGCGCGCGTACCTCGACCTCGCGTCCGCCTTCGTCGACCGGCGCGGGCACGGCACGGTCGCGACGCGGATCTTCCCCGCCGAGTACTTCCAGGACGCGCACCCCTTCCGCGAGATGCCGGCCGTCACGGGGCACGCGGTCCGCATGGCGTACCTGGCCGCGGGCGCGACGGACGTGGCCGTGGAGACGGGCGACGCCGAGCTGCTCGCCGCCTCCGTCCGCCTGTTCGACGACGCCGTGCGCACCCGCCTCTACGTCACGGGCGGGCTCGGCAGCCGCCACTCGGACGAGGCCGTCGGCGACGCGTACGAGCTGCCGAGCGAGCGCTCCTACAGCGAGACGTGCGCGGCGATCGCCGTGATGCAGTGGGCCTGGCGCCTGCACCTCGCGACGGGCGAACCCCGCTTCCTCGACACGTACGAGACCGTGCTGCTCAACGCCTACGCGGTGGGCCTCTCCGCCGACGGCACGGGCTTCTTCTACGACAACCCGCTCCAGCGCCGCCCCGACCACCACGCGCAGTCGGGCGCCGAGATCGAGGGCGAGCTGATGCGCCGCCCGTGGTTCACCTGCCCGTGCTGCCCGCCGAACATCGTGCGGTGGATGAGCGAGCTGCAGGACCACGTGGCGGTGCAGGACGGCGACGACATCGTGATCGCCCAGCCGGCCGCCTGCGTGATCCGCACCGCCGCGCTCGACGTGCGCGTGACCACGGACTACCCGTGGGACGGCGCCGTGCGCGTCGAGGTGCTGCGGGCATCCGTCGACACGAGCGGCATCGTGCTGCGCCGCCCCGGCTGGTGCCGCTCCGCGACCGCCGTCGTGTGGGCCGCCGACGGCGCCGTGGTCGACGTGGACGCGAAGGCCGACGACCGGTGGATCCGCGCCCGCCGCGCCTGGACCGCCGGCGACGTGCTCGAGGTCGGGCTCGACATGCCCGTGCGGGCCCTCGGATCCCACCCGCACCTCGACGCCACGCGCGGCACCCTCGCGGTGGCGCGCGGCCCGGTCGTGTTCGCCGTCGAGCAGGAGGACGCGGGCGCCCCCGTCGACGACCTGCTCCTCGACCCGCGCGACCTGGCGGGAGCGCGGCTCGTGCCGCTGCCGCTGGACGCCCCGTGGGGCCCGGCATCGGACGCGGACGACCCCGCGTCGGGCCGCGCCCTCGCTGTGCGCCTCCGCCGTGCGCTCCCCACGCCGGACGAGCTCTACCCCGAGGTCGTCCCCGGCACCACCGCCCGCGCCGCGTCGGCCGACCCCGTCGACGCCGTGCTCGTGCCCTACGCCCTCTGGGGCAACCGGGCGCCCGCGGCCATGCGGGTCTGGATCCGCGCGGCCGACACCGGCTGACCCGCCGACCGCGCGCGCGGCACCCGGATCCACCCGATCCGGGGCGATCGCGCGCACCTCCGCCACCCCTCATCCCTCCCATCGCACGACCCCGTCCGTCACTCCCCACCCGGTGCGCCTCGGCCGCCATCCACGAAACGAGAGTCCGATGAACAGACGAATCACCGCCGTCGGGCTGGCCGTCGCCGCCAGCCTCGCCCTCACGTCCTGCGCCGGAGCCGGAGGCAAGGCCGCCTCCGACGTCACCGGCCCGGCCGACACGGGCGGCACCGTCCAGGTCCTGCAGGTCGCGGACTTCGCGCATCTCGACCCCGAGATGGGCTACGACACGGGCAGCGCGAACCTGTACCGGCTCATCTACCGCACGCTCACGACGCCCACGGGCAAGGACGGCGCCACCATGGCGCCCGACCTGGCCACCGACACCGGGACCCCGAACGCCGACGCGACCGTGTGGACGTTCACGCTCAAGGACGGCCTCAAGTTCGAGGACGGCTCGCCCATCACGAGCGAGTCCGTGAAGTTCGGCGTCGAGCGCTCGTTCGACCCGGCGCTCGCCATCGGCACGCCCTACACGCGCCTCTACCTCGCGGGCGGCGATGCGTACAAGGGCCCGTACGAGGCGGGCGACCTCCCCTCCATCGAGACCCCGGACGAGAAGACCATCGTCTTCCACCTCAACCGCTCCGTCCCCGAGTTCTCGAGCGTCGCGGCGCAGAGCACGTTCACGCCGTTCCCCGCCGACAAGGAGAAGGTGACGGTCACGAGCATCGACCAGCAGCCGATCGCCTCCGGCCCGTACCGGGTGACCGAGCGCACCGTCGGATCCTCCCTCACCCTCGAGCGCAACCCCGAGTGGGACGCCTCCACCGACGAGGTGCGCACCGCGAAGCCCGACGGCTGGCACTTCACGAGCGGCCTCGACCAGGCCACCATCGACGAGCGCATGATCGCCGGCCAGGGCGACGACGCCAACGCCATCTCGGCCGGCATCACCGCGGCGTCGGTGGCCAGGATCCAGACCCCGCAGATCAAGGCGCGCACCGTGTCCGGCGACAACGGCTGCACGACCTACCTGTCGCTCAACATGACCAAGCCGCACCTCAGCGACCTCCGCGTGCGCCAGGCCATCGAGTACGCCGTGGACAAGAAGTCGCTCGCCGACGTCGCCGGCGGCCCCTCGATCGCCGAGCCCGCGTCGACGATGCTCACTCGCAGCGTCCCCGGCCACAAGGACTTCGACGTCTACCCGAGCACCGACAGCGCCGGCGACGTCGACAAGGCGAAGGCCCTGCTCGCGGAGGCGGGACTGCAGGACGGCTTCTCCGTCACCCTCGACGTGGCCGACACGACGAGCGCGAAGAAGGCGGCCGAGGCGCTGCAGCAGTCGCTCGGCAAGGTCGGGATCGACGTGCAGCTCAACATCCTCGACGCGTCCGCGTACAACGAGACGCTCGCGACGCCGTCGCAGCAGCACGACATGGCGGAGACGGGCTGGTGCCCGGACTGGAACTCGGCGAGCACGGTCCTGCCGGTGCTCTTCGACGGACGCCAGATCACCGAGAAGGGCAACAACAACAAGGCGCAGCTCAACGACGCGACCATCAACGCCCGCATCGACGAGATCTCCGCGATGACCGACCTCGCCGCGGCGGAGACCGCGTGGGGCGACCTCGACGAGCAGATCCAGCAGCTCGCGCCCGTGGTGCCGCTCCTCTACGGCCAGGCCGTGCTGGTCCTCGGCCAGAACGTCCGGAACGCGTACGCGTCGCCGGTCTACAACGGATCCCCGGACTTCGCCACCCTCGGCCTCCACACGGGGAAGTAGGCGGTGACCGCCACGCTCCAGGGCGCCTCGGCGCCCGACGCGACCTCCCCGTACCCGACGGGACGGCCGCCCGCCGTCACGCCGACGAAGCGGGTGGTCGCGGCCCTCCGGTCGAAGCCGTCCGTCATCGCCAGCGCCGTCTTCGTCGTGCTGGTCCTGGTGCTCGCGGTGTTCGCGCCGCTCCTGTCCGGGATCACCGGCTGGGGTCCCACGACCTTCGACGCGACGGCCGTGGACCCCGTCCTCGGCGGCCTGCCCGTCGGGCCGTTCGGCGGCGTGAGCGCGTCCCACTGGTTCGGCGTCGAGCCGCAGAACGGGCGCGACATCTTCGCCCGGATCGCCTACGGCGCCCGGGTGTCCATGCTCATCGCGGTCTCCGCCACGGTCGTCACCACGACCGTCGGCGTGGTCCTCGGCATGGTCGCCGGCTACTTCGGCGGGATCGTCGACCAGATCGTGTCGCGGGTCATGGACTTCCTCATGGCCTTCCCGGCGCTCATCTTCATGATCGCGATCCTGTCGGCGCTACCGGCGGGCAACCGGCCGGCGCTGCTCGTCGTGGTGCTCAGCATCTTCGGCTGGCCGTACACGGCGCGCATCGTGCGCGGCCAGACCATGACGATCCGCACGCGCGACTTCGTGGAGGCCGCGCGCGCATCCGGCGCCTCGTCGATGCGCGTGGTCTTCCGGGAGGTGCTGCCGAACCTGCGCGGCACGATCATCGTGCTGACCACGCTGTCGGTGCCGGGCTACATCGGCACCGAGGCGGGCCTGTCCTTCCTCGGCGTGGGCGTGCTGCCGCCGACACCGTCGTGGGGGCAGATGATCGCCGACTCGGTGGCCTGGTACACGGTGGATCCCGCGTACTTCATCGTTCCGGGCTCGTTCCTCTTCCTCACGGTGCTGTCGTTCACGGTCTTCGGCGACCACCTCCGCACCGCGCTCGAGCAGGGGGAGGCGGCATGATCGGCTACCTCGTCCGCCGCGCCGGATCCGCGCTGATCGTGCTCGCGCTCATCAGCCTGTTCACCTACATGATCTTCTTCCTGCTCCAGCCGGACCCCGCCGTCACCATCTGCGGCAAGACCTGCACGCCGGACAAGATCGACTCCATCCGCCAGCTCCTCGGGCTCGACCGGCCGTTCTGGGCGCAGTACGGCGACTTCCTCGCCGGGATCTTCACGGGCCGCACGTACGGCGACGGCCCGACGGCGATCCAGTGCGCGGCGCCCTGCCTCGGCTTCAGCTTCCAGACGCAGCAGTCCGTGCTCGACATGATGGTGACCCGGCTGCCCGTGAGCGCCACGCTCGCGGTCGGCGCCGCGGTCCTCTGGGTCGTCTTCGGCGTGGCCGGCGGCCTGGTCAGCGCGATCAAGCAGGGCACCGTGTGGGACCGGGCCGCGATGACGGCGGCACTCACCGGGATCAGCGTGCCGACGTACTTCGCGGCGCTGATCCTGCAGTACGTGCTGGTCGTGCAGCTGCAGATCCTGCCGTTCCCGCAGTCCGTGGACTTCGGCGACGACCCCGTCGTGTGGCTGGAGTCGTACATCATGCCGTGGATGGTGCTCGCGCTCGGCTACGCGGCCGTGTACGCGCGGATCGTGCGGGCCAACGTGATCGACACCCTGCAGGAGGACTACCTGCGCACCGCGCGGGCCAAGGGCCTGTCGGCCGCGCTCGTGATCCGCCGCCATGCGCTCCGGCCGTCGCTCACGCCCGTCGTCACCCTGTTCGGCATGGACTTCGCCGGGCTGCTCGGCGGGGCCCTGATCACCGAGACCGTCTTCGGCCTCAACGGCGTCGGCAAGCTCGCGGCCGACTCCATCGCCAAGAACGACCAGCCCGTCATCATGGGCGTCACGCTCCTCGCCGCGGCCTTCGTGGTCGTCGGGAACGTGGTCGTCGACGTGCTGTACACCGTGCTCGACCCCCGAGTGAGGATCACCGCGTGACCACGACAGAGACGCATCGAACGCCCGCCCGCGCCGTCCCCGGGACCCCGCTGCTCGAGGTCGAGCACCTCACGATCGCGTTCCCCACCTCGCGGGGACCGGTGGAGGTGGTGACGGACCTCTCCTTCCGCGTGGAGCCGGACAGCACCCTCGGCATCGTGGGGGAGTCGGGCTCCGGCAAGTCGATGACCTCGCTCGCCGTGATGGGGCTCGTGCCCCGCGGCGGGAAGGTCACCGGCAGCATCAAGCTCGCGGGCGAGGAGCTCGTCGGCCGCTCCGACCGGGAGCTGCGCGCGATGCGGGGCGACCGCATGGCCATGGTGTTCCAGGATCCGCTCTCCTCGCTCAACCCCTACTTCACGGTGGGGCTGCAGATCGAGGAGGCGTACCGGGCCCACCGGCCCGGCTCGCGGAAGGCCGTGCGGTCGCGGGTGGTCGACGCCCTGGAGCGCGTCGGCATCAAGGAGGCCGGCACGCGCGTCGACCACTACCCGCACCAGTTCTCCGGCGGGATGCGGCAGCGCATCATGATCGCGATGGCGCTGTGCCTCGAGCCCGAGCTGCTCATCGCCGACGAGCCGACCACCGCGCTCGACGTGACGGTGCAGGCGCAGATCCTCGACCTGCTCCGCTCCATCCGCGCGGAGACGGGGATGGGGATGCTCGTCATCACGCACGACCTCGCCGTCGTGTCCTCCCTCGCCGACGAGGTGCTCGTCATGCAGGGCGGGCACCGCGTGGAGAGCGGCACCACGGAGCGCGTGTTCACCGCGCCGGAGGATCCGTACACGCACGCCCTGCTCGAGGCGATCCCCCGCATCGACGCCGCCTACGACCGCCTGACGACGGGATCCGCCTCATGAGCACGCACCACTCCACCGCCCCGACGCCCGAGCCCTTCCTCTCCGCACGCGACCTCGTCAAGGAGTACGTGACGCGCGGCGGCCGCGGGCTCCGGCCGCCCGTGCGCCGCTTCCGCGCGGTCGACGGCGTGAGCCTCGACGTGCCGACCGGGCAGACGCTCTCCATCGTGGGGGAGTCCGGATCCGGCAAGTCGACGACCGCGCGCATCGTCGCGCACCTGCTCGACCCCACCTCCGGCACGTTCGCGCTGAAGGGCGAGGACATGACGCATGCGTCCGGCGCGCGGCTGCGGGAGTTCCGGCGGCAGGTGCAGGTGGTGTTCCAGGATCCGGCGTCGTCGCTCAACCCGCGGCACACGGTGGAGCAGATCATCAGCGCGCCCCTGCGGTACCAGGGCATCACGACCCCGGGCGGGCACGGGAAGCTCGTGCGCGACCTGCTCGACCGCGTGGGCCTCAACCCCGACCACGCGCAGCGCTACCCGGCGCAGTTCTCGGGCGGCCAGTGCCAGCGCATCGGGATCGCCCGGGCGCTCGCCGTGAGCCCGGGCCTCATCGTGTGCGACGAGGCGGTCTCCGCGCTCGACGTGACGGTGCAGGCGCGCGTCATCGCGCTGCTGCGCGACCTGCAGCGCGAGCGCGGGCTCAGCTACGTGTTCATCGCGCACGACCTCGCCGTGGTGCGGCAGCTCTCCGACCGGGTCGCCGTGATGAGCTCCGGGAAGGTCGTGGAGGAGGGGACGCGCGACGACGTGTTCGAGCGGCCGCAGCACCCGTACACGCGGTCGCTGCTCGACGCCGTGCCGCGCATCGACCCCGAGTGGGACCGCCGGCGCTCCGCCGCGCGGGAGGCCGCGGGGCTCGCCCCGGGATCCCTCGGCACGGGCGCGGTGCGCACGGCGGACGGGTCGGCCGCGTGATCGTCGGATCCGCGACCGTCCCCGGCGTGCACGTCACCGACCACGAGATCGAGGTCCCGCTCGACTGGGCGGCGGCGCGCGCGGGCGAGCCCACCGCGACGATCACGGTGTTCGCCCGCGAGCTGGTCGCCCCCGACCGACGCGGCGACGACCTGCCCGCGCTCCTCTACCTCCAGGGCGGACCGGGCGGGAAGTCGCCGCGCGTCCTCGACGACGGCGGCTGGATCGGGCACGCCCTCCGCACGCACCGCGTGGTGCTCCTCGACCAGCGCGGCACCGGGCGGAGCACGCCCGTCACCGCGCGCACCATGCTGCGCTTCGGCGACGACCACGCGTCCGCCGCCCGGTACCTGGCGCTCTTCCGCGCCGACTCGATCGTGCAGGACGCGGAGGCGCTCCGGCAGCACCTCGAGGGCGGGCGCCGCTGGTCGACGCTCGGCCAGAGCTACGGCGGGTTCCTCACCCTCACCTACCTGTCCCAGGCCCCCGAGGCGCTGTCGGCCTGCTACGTGACGGGCGGGCTGGCCTCGCTGGATCCGGACGCCGAGGAGGTGTACCGCCGCACCTACCCCCGGGCGGCCGCCAAGAACGCCGGGCACCACGCGCGCTATCCGAGCGACGCGGGGATCCTGTCGCGCCTCGCCGACCGGCTCGCGGCCGGCGACGTGATCCTGCCCGACGGCGACGTCCTCACGGTCCGGCGCCTGCAGACCATCGGCATCGACCTCGGCATGGCGCCCGGGCGGGAGCGGATCCACGCGCTGCTCGACGAGGCGCTCGACGACCGCGGCGAGCCCACCGACGTGCTGCTGGCCGAGGTCATGCGCCTCACGTCGTACGCGGCGAACCCGCTGTTCGCCGCGATGCAGGAGAGCATCTACGCGTCCGGCACCCGCCCCGCCACGGCGTGGGCCGCCGAGCGCGAGCGCGGCCGGCACCCGGCGTTCGCGCCCGACGCCCGGCCGCTGCTGCTCACCGGCGAGATGATGTACCCCTGGATGTTCGAGGAGATCCGGCTGCTGCGCCCCTTCCGCGGCGCGGTCGAGGAGATGGCCCGCCGCGACGACTGGCCCGAGCTCTACGACCCGGCCCGGCTCGCCGCCAACGAGGTGCCGCTCGCCGCCGCGATCTACCACGACGACATGTACGTGGACGCGGGGCTGCAGCAGGACACGGTCGCGCGCGTCGGGAACGCCCGCGCCTGGATCACGAACGAGCACGAGCACGACGGCCTGGGGGCGCCCGGCGTCCTCGGCCGGCTGATGGACACGATCGCCCGCGATGGAGGAGGCCTGCCCCGATGACCGACACGACCCACGACACGACCCCGGCGGCTCCGGCGGCTCCGGCTGCCGACGACCGCCGCCCGCCCCGCCTCGCCGAGGTGCCCGCGTTCCGCGAGCTCATGGCCGGCGGGTGGATCACGCCCGACCGCACGCCGTCGACCGTGCCCGGCGCCGTCGAGGCCGCCGCCGCGCACCGCGCCCGGCTGAGCGCGGCGATGCCCGGCGTCACGATGGCCGTCGTGAGCGGCTACGCGCCCACCCGCAACGACGACTGCCGCTACGCCTTCCGCGCCGACAGCGACTTCGTGTGGCTGACGGGCGTGCAGATCGAGGGCGCCGTGCTCGTGCTGCACGCGGTGCCGGGCGGCCACGACGCCGTGCTGCATGTGCCCGCGCCCGCGCACCCGGGCGACCCGCGCTTCTTCTCCGACGCCGACCACGGCGAGCTGTGGGTCGGTCCCGCGCCCGCGCACGCCGACTGGCAGGCCGTGCTCGGGATCCCGGTGCGCGACCCCGACCGCCTCGCGCGCGACCTCGCCGGCGTCCGCGACGTGCGCCGCGCGGGCGCGGTCACGGGCGTCCCGTCCGCGCTCGCCGACGTGCCGCGCGACCCCGCCCTCGTGGCGGCGATCGGCGAGCTGCGCGTGATCAAGGACGCGTGGGAGATCCAGGAGCTGCGCCGCGCGGTCGACGACACGGTCGAGGGCTTCGCCGAGGTCGTCCGGGCGATCCCGGAGGCCCGGGCCCACGGCGGCGAGCGCTGGCTGCAGGGCACCTTCGACCGGCACGCGCGCACGGTCGGCAACGGTCCCGGCTACGCCACCATCGTGGGCGGCGGCGGCCACGCGACGATCCTGCACTGGGTGCGCTGCGACGGGCCGCTCCGCGACGGCGAGCTGGTGCTGCTCGACATGGGCGTGGAGGCGCGGAGCCTCTACACGGCCGACGTCACCCGCACGATCCCCGTCTCCGGCACGTTCACGCCCGAGCAGCGGCTCGTGCACGACGTCGTGGAGCGCGCCCACCGCGCCGGCCTCGACGCCGTCGCGCCCGGGCGCCCGCTCGTCGACTTCCACCACGCGTCCATGGAGGTGGTCGCGCAGGGGCTGCACGACCTCGGGATCCTGCCCGTCTCGGTCGACGAGGCGCTGTCCCCGTCGGGGCAGCACCACCGGCGCTGGCTGGTGTGCGGCATCGGGCACCACCTCGGCCTCGACGTGCACGACTGCTCGGGTGCCGGGACCGCCGCGTACGCCCGCGAGGTGGAGGCGGGCATGGTGCTGACGGTCGAGCCGGGCCTCTACTTCCCGCCGGACGACGGGATGGTACCGCCCGAGCTCCGGGGCATCGGCGTGCGGATCGAAGACGATATCGTGGTGACGCAGACGGGGTCCGACGTGCTGTCGGACACGCTGCCGATCGATGCCCGGGGCCTGGAGTCCTGGATGCGCGAGCAGGGGACCCCGTCCTGACCCGAGGAGGAGGACCCGCGTGAGCCTCTCCGCACTGCGTCCCGCACCGCCCCGCGCGAGCCTGCGCGAGCACGTGCACCAGGCCCTGTCCGCGGCCATCGTCTCCGGCGAGCTGGAGCCCGGCACGCTCATCACGGTGCCGACGCTCGCGGTGCGCTTCGACGTCTCCGCGACGCCCGTGCGCGAGGCGATGCTCGAGCTCGAGAAGCGCGGGTTCGTCGAGACCGTCCGCAACAAGGGCTTCCGCGTCACCGCGGTGAGCGACGAGGAGCTCGGCCACCTCGTGCAGGTGCGCCAGCTCCTCGAGGCGCCGGCCATGGAGCGGCTCGCGGGGCGCGTCCCCGACGGCGAGCTGCCCGACCTGGAGGCGCTCGCCGACCGGATCGAGCAGGGCGCGCGCGACGGCGACCTCCGCGCGTACCTCGAGGCCGACCAGGAGTTCCACCTCTCCCTCACGCGCATGCTCGGCAACCCCGTGCTCACGGAGTCGATCGCCGACCTCCGCTCCCGCACGCGCCTCGTCGGCCTCGCGTCGATGAAGGAGAGCAGCCTCCTGGACGCGTCGGCCGCCGAGCACCACGAGCTGCTGCGGGCGCTCGTCTCGGGTGACGGCGGGGCCGCGCACGAGCTCATGGTGCGCCACATCCGCCACGCCACGGGCTGGTGGGCGGGACGCGGCGAGGGCGACGACGCGGACGAGGACGCCGCGCGTCCCGCGGGCTCCCGCGCCTGATCCGCGCTCCGTGTCCCGGCGCTTCCCCTCCGCCACGATGTGTGACATATTACTGTCACCGCCGACAACCGCCGCCCATCGAGGGCGCTCCGAGACGTGAGACGAGGGACCGCATGACGCGTCACGTGGTCGTCGTCGGGGGAGGCATCGTCGGGGCCGCGTGCGCCCGGTCGCTCGCCCGGGCGGGGATCCGCGTCACGGTCGTCGAGCGGGCCGCCGTCGCCTCCGGCACGAGCGCGCAGGGCGAGGGCAACATCCTCGTCTCCGACAAGGGCCCGGGCGCGGAGCTGGAGCTCGCGCAGCTGGCCGCCCGCCGCTGGCCCGAGGTCGCCGCCGAGCTCGCGGACGAGCTGGGCGACGCGCTCCCGTCCATCGAGTACGAGCCCAAGGGCGGGCTCGTCGTCACGACCACCGACGAGGGCGCGGATCCGCTCCTCGCCTTCGCGGCCGGCCAGCGCTCCGCGGGCGTCGACGCGATCCCCGTGGACGTGCGCCGCGCGCTCGAGCTCGAGCCGTGGCTGAACCCCGCGATCACCGCGGCCGTGCACTACCCCGAGGACGCGCAGGTGCAGCCCGCCATCGCGACCGAGGCGCTCGCGGCGTCGGCCCGGCGCGCGGGAGCCGTCGTGCGCACGGGCGTCGAGGTCATCGGGCCCCTGCTCGACGCCGACGGCGCGCTCCGCGGCGTGCGCACCACCGCGGGCGACATCCCGGCCGACGACGTGCTGGTCGCCGCGGGTCCCTGGTCGGGCGAGGTCGCGCGCGCCCTCGGCGTCGAGCTGCCCGTGCTGCCGCGGCGCGGGGTCGTGCTCGTGACGACGCGCATGCCGCACCGGATCCGGCACAAGGTCTACGACGGCGACTACGTGGGCGCGGTCGGATCCGGCGACGGCGCCCTGCAGACCTCGGGCGTCGTGGAGTCCACGCCGTCGGGGACGGTGCTCATCGGATCCAGCCGCGAGCGCGTGGGCTTCGACGCGTCGCTGCGCGTGGCCGTGCTCGAGGAGCTCGCCGCGAAGGCCGTGCGGCTCTTCCCCTTCCTCGCCGACGCGAACGCCATGCGCTCCTACGGCGGCTTCCGGCCGTACCTGCCCGACCACCTGCCCGTCGTCGGGCCGGATCCGCGGCTGCCCGGCCTCTGGCACGCGAGCGGGCACGAGGGCGCCGGGATCGGGCTGTCGATCGCGACCGCCGACCTCGTCGCCGACCTCATGACCGGATCCGCGCCCGCGCTCGACGTGCGGCCCTTCTCGGTCGCGCGCGCCTCGCTCGGGCTCGCGATGCCCGGTGCCGTGGCGCCCGACCCGCAGGGGGTGCGCGCATGACGCCCAGGCGCGTGGATCCGGCGCGCGACCCCGTGCGCCCCGGGCCCGCGGAGGCCGTCCGCTTCACCGTGGACGGGGATCCCGTCGAGGGCGTGCGCGGCCAGACCATCGCGGGCGCGCTGCTCGCCTCGGGCACGCTCGCCTGGCGCACGACCGCGAGCGCCGGCCGTCCGCGCGGCGTCTTCTGCGGGATCGGCGTGTGCTTCGACTGCACCGTCACCGTGAACGGCCTGCCCGACGTGCGCGCCTGCCAGCGCCGCGCGGTCGAGGGCGACGTCGTGGAGACGGGTCCCGGCGCGACCTTGCCCGACGCCGATGCGGCGGGGGACGCGTCGTGAGCGCCGCGGGCGACCGGCGGCACGTCGTCGTGGTGGGCGCGGGACCGGCCGGGCTCGCCGCCGCCGTCGCCGCGCGCGGTCGGCGCGCGCGCGTCACGCTGCTCGACGCGTCCGATGAGCTGGGCGGCCAGTACTGGCGGCACCTGCCGGCGTCGCGGCCCGCCGCGCGCGAGCGGATCCTGCACCACGGCTGGGACGCGTTCACCGCGCTCCGCGAGCGGCTCGCGGCCGACGACGGCTGCGCGATCGTCACGGGCGCGCAGGTGTGGGCGATCGAGCGCCCGGCGGAGGGCGCCGTCTCCGCGGCCGTCGTGCATGTGCTCGTCGGCCAGGTCGACGGATCCCGCCGCGAGCCCCTCACCCTCCGCCCGGACGCGCTCGTGCTCGCGACCGGCGCGCACGACCGCACGCTGCCCTTCCCCGGCTGGGACCTGCCGGGCGTCTTCACCGCGGGCGCCGCGCAGGCGCTCGCGAAGGGCGAGCGCGTGGCGATCGGCGACCGGGTGGTCGTCGCCGGCGCCGGCCCCTTCCTCCTGCCCGTCGCCGTCTCGCTCGTGCAGGCGGGGGCGCGCGTCGTCGGGATCCACGAGGCCGCGCGCGTGCCGGCGCTCGCCCGAGGCTGGCTGCGGGATCCCCTCGGCCTCGCCCGCGCGCCGCACAAGGCCGCCGAGCTCGCGGGCTACGTGTCCGTGCTGGCGCGCGAGCGGATCGGGTACGCCACCGGCAGCGCGGTCGTCGCCGCGCACGGCACCGACCGCGTCGAGGCCGTCACCGTGCAGCGGCTCGACGCGTCGTGGGCGCCGATCCCGGGCACCGAGCGGCGGATCGCCGTGGACGCCGTGTGCGTCGGCCACGGGTTCACGCCGCGGCTCGAGCTGCCGATCGCGGCGGGCTGCCGCATCGGGGCCGACCGCTTCGTCGAGGTCGACGCGTCGCAGGTCGCCGGACCCGCGGGCGTCTACGCCGCCGGCGAGATCACGGGCATCGGGGGAGTGGACCAGGCGCTCGCGGAGGGCGAGGTCGCCGGGCACTGCGCCGCGGGCGGATCCCCGACCGACGCCGCCGTCGCCCCCGCCGTCCGCCGCCGGGCGGTCGCGCACGACGTGGCCGGGCGCATCGAGGCCGCGCACGGGATCCGCCCGGGCTGGACCGGCTGGCTCCGCGACGACACGCTCGCCTGCCGCTGCGAGGAGGTGCCCGTCGGGCGGATCCGTCAGACCGCCCGCGCCGCCTCCTCCACCGACCTCCGCTCCATGAAGCTCGCGACGCGCGCCGGCCTCGGCATCTGCCAGGGCCGCGTGTGCGGGCGGACCGTCGAGGAGCTGCTCGCCGCGGAGGCGCCGGCGTGCGGATCCGCGGCGCCCGGCCCCGGCTCCGACCGCCGCCCGATCGCCTCGCCCGTGCGCCTCGGCGAGCTCGCCGCCGCCTACGACCGCCGCGACGCCGGACCCCCGTCCCTCGCCGCGGCCGCGCCCGGCGTCGACGACCCGCCGCCCGGCGACGCCGCCTCCCCGACCACCCCCGCACCCCCCAGCACCACCGACCGGAAGGACACGCCATGACCGCACCCGCCCTGGACCTCGGAGGCGTCGTCGTCGCCACCACGCTGCCGTTCCGCGAGGACGCGTCGGCCCCCGCCGGCCTCGCCGTCGACTACGACGCGTACGCCGCGCACTGCGACTGGCTCATGGCGAACGGCTGCCGCGGCGTCGGCCCGAACGGATCCCTCGGCGAGTACTCCTCGCTCACCGACGAGGAGCGCCGGAAGGTCGTGCAGGTCGCGGTCGAGACCGTGGGCGACCGCGGGATCGTCGTCGCGGGCGTGCACGGCGTCGGCTGGCACCAGGCGAAGAAGTGGGCCGAGATCGCGGCCGAGGACGGCGCCGACGGCGTGCTCCTCCTGCCGCCCACCATCTACCGGGCGAGCGACGACGAGGTCGTCGAGCACTACGCGCGCGTCGACGAGGTGGGCCTGCCGATCATGGCCTACAACAACCCGTTCGACACCAAGGTCGACCTCACGCCGCAGCTCCTCCAGCGCCTCGACGCGCTCGAGAACGTGGTGGCGATCAAGGAGTTCTCGGGCGACATCCGGCGCGTGACGGAGATCCAGGACCTCACGGGCCTCGACGTCATCGCGGGCGCCGACGACCTGCTGCTCGAGTCGCTCATCATGGGCGCCGTCGGCTGGTTCGCCGGCTACCCGAACGCGTTCCCGCGCGAGGCCGTCGAGCTGTACGGGCTCGCGACGAGCGGCCGGATCGACGAGGCGAAGGCGCTGTACCAGCACCTCGTGCCCGTGTTCCGCTGGGACTCGCGCACCGAGTTCGTGCAGGCCATCAAGCTGTCGATCGACGTGGCCGGCGAGAGCACGGGCGGCCCCACGCGTCCGCCGCGCGCGCCGCTGCCCGCCGCGATCGCCGAGCAGGTCACGCGCGACACGCGCCGCGCGCTCGACCACCTCGCCGGGCGCTGATCCGCGGATGAGGTCCTCCCGCGTCTTCCACGCCGTCGACTCGCACACCGAGGGCATGCCGACCCGCGTCGTCACGAGCGGGTTCGGCGTGATCCCCGGCGCGACCATGAACGAGCGCCGCCTCCATCTCATCGAGCACCTCGACCACCTGCGGCTCCTCCTCATGACCGAGCCGCGCGGGCACGCGGCGATGAGCGGCGCGATCCTGCAGCCGCCCACGCGCGACGACTGCGACTGGGGCGTCCTCTACATCGAGGTGTCCGGCTGCCTGCCGATGTGCGGCCACGGCACCATCGGCGTCGCGACCGTGCTGGTGGAGACCGGGCTCGTGGAGGTGCAGGAGCCGGTGACGACGATCCGGCTCGACACCCCGGCCGGGCTCGTGATCGCGCGGGTCGACGTGGAGGACGGGCGTGCGGCCTCGGTCACGATCGAGAACGTGCCCTCCTACGTGGAGCGGCTCGACGCCTCGATCGAGGTGCCCGGCTACGGCACCGTGCCGTACAGCCTCGCGTTCGGCGGCAACTTCTACGCGGTCGTCGAGCTCGACGCGCTGGGGCTGCCGTTCGACCGGGAGCGGCAGCAGGAGATCCTCGCGGCCGGGCTCGCGATCATGGGCGCGGTGAACGAGCAGGACGCGCCCTCGCACCCCGAGATCTCGGGCGTCGACCACTGCCATCACGTGGAGTTCCTCGCGCCCGGATCGGACGCGCGGCTCTCGCGGCACGCCATGGCCATCCACCCCGGCTGGTTCGACCGCTCGCCGTGCGGCACCGGCACGTCCGCGCGCATGGCCGAGCTGTGGGCGCGGGGCGAGCTGGCGGTGGGCGACGAGTTCGTCAACGAGTCGTTCATCGGCAGCCGCTTCACCGGCCGGATCCTGCGGGAGACGACCGTCGCCGGCCGGCCCGCCGTCGTCCCCGCCATCACCGGGCGCGCGTGGATCACCGGCATGGGGCAGTACCTGCTGGATCCCACCGACCCGTTCCCGAGCGGCTTCCGCTTCTAGCCCGGCGCGCACCACCGAAGAGGAGAGACATGACCCCGCACGAGACCGATCCGACCACCGACCCGACCGTCGCCGCGACCGTGGACGCCGTCGCCGCGCGCGCCGCCGCGGCCGCCGCGCCGCTCGCCGCCCTCGCGCCGGCCGTCCGCGCCCGCGCGCTCGAGGCGGTCGCCGACGCGCTCGAGGCGATCCGCCCCGAGCTGCTGCCGGTGGCCGAGCGGGAGACCGCGCTCGCGCCCGGCCGCCTCGCCGGCGAGCTGACCCGCACGACCGTGCAGCTGCGGATCCTCGCGGCCGCCACCCGCGACGGCCGCTACCTGGACGCGCGCATCGACCACGCGGACCCGGAGGCGGCGCCCACCCCGCGCCCCGACATCCGCCGGTACCTCGTGCCCGTCGGACCCGTGCTCAACTTCGCCGCGTCGAACTTCCCGTTCGCCTTCTCGGTCGCGGGCGGTGACACGGCGTCGGCGCTCGCGGTGGGCTGCCCGGTGGTCGTGAAGGCGCACCCCGGCCACCCCGAGCTGTCGCGCCGGGTCGCCGCGGCCGCGTCCGCCGCGCTCGTCGCCGCCGGGCTCCCCGAGGGCACGCTGCAGCTCGTCGAGGGTGAGGAGGCGGGGCTCGCGATGCTGCGCGACCCGCGGATCCGCGCCGCCACCTTCACGGGATCGCTCCGCGCCGGCCGCTTCCTCGCCGACGTCGCCGCGGCCCGCGCCGACCCCATCCCGTTCTTCGGCGAGCTGGGCAGCGTCAACCCCGTCGTCATCACCGAGCGCGCGGCCGCCGAGCGCGGCGAGGGCATCGCGCGCGCCCTCGTGGCGAGCGCCGCCGGATCCGCCGGGCAGCTCTGCACCGCGCCCGGCATCGTGCTGATCCCCGCGGGCCACGGCCTCGACGCCGTGCTCGCCGAGGAGGCCGGCGCCGTCGCGCCGCACGGCATGCTGAACGCCAAGATCGCGGAGGGCTACGCCGACGGCCGGGTCGCCGCGATCGCGGTCGACGGCGTGCGCCTCGTCGCCGAGGGCCGCGCGCCCGCGGGCTCCGACGGATCCGTGACCCCCACCGTCGCCGCCGTCTCCCTCGCGGACTTCCAGGCCGCGGGCGACGCGCTCCGGCACGAGGTCTTCGGGCCGTTCGCGCTGCTCGTGGAGTACCCCGCGGGCACCGACCTCGCCGAGCTCGCCGCCCGCACCTTCTCGGGCGAGCTGACCGCGAGCGTCCACCTCGGGGAGGGCGAGGCCGACGAGGCCGCGGCGGAGCTGATCCGCGTGCTCGCCGCGCGCGCCGGCCGCGTGCTCGTCGACGCCTGGCCCACGGGCGTCTCCGTCACCGACGCCCAGCAGCACGGCGGACCCTGGCCCGCCACCACGCTCGACCGCGGCACGAGCGTCGGCACGGCTTCGCTCGACCGGCTCCTCCGCGGCGTCGCCTTCCAGGGGGTGCCCGACGCGCTCCTGCCGGAGCCCGTGCGCACCGCGAACCCGTGGGGCGTGCCGCAGCGGGTGAGCGCGCGCGGCGCCCGCGCGTAGGCCGATCCGCACCGGGGCTGAGGGTTCCCACAACCTCCGCCCACCCGCCGCGGGAGCGCGTTGGAGGCCCGCGACGTGTTTTTCGGCGGGTGGAGGATCCGTGCATAGCGTGGCCGGTGCCGGCAGGGACGCCGGCGCAGGCGACGGCACGGAGGATCCATGGTCGACACGGCGGCACGAGGACGCACCACCCGCGGCACGAGGGGACGAGGCCCCGTCGCGGGACCGCAGGACGGCGGCGCACCCCGCGAGGGCGCGCTCCGCGAGGCGGGCGTCCCCGTCGCGGGCGCCGTCGACGCCGAGGTCGCGCAGGACCTCGACCGCACCGACGGACGCGCGGACACGGGGGCCGGTCCGCGCGTCGACGTCGCCTCCCTCGGGCGGATCCTGCTCGGCCGCTGGGCCGACGTCCGCACGTCGTCCCGCGAGCTGACCAGCCGTCCCGAGCTGCACCGCGTCGAGGGGCTCGACATGCACCAGCACCGGGCGCGCGTCACGGAGCAGCTGAAGGTGCTGGTCGAGCACGGCGGCGTGCACCGCGCGTTCCCCAGGATCGTCGGCGGGCTCGAGGACCACGGCGGCAACATCGCGGGCTTCGAGGAGCTCGTGGCCGCGGATCCGTCGCTGCAGATCAAGGCCGGCGTGCAGTGGGGCCTGTTCGGCTCCGCGGTTATGCACCTCGGCACCGAGCGCCACCACCGGGACCTGCTGCCCGGGATCATGTCGCTCGAGACGCCCGGCGCGTTCGCGATGACGGAGACCGGGCACGGATCCGACGTCGCCAGCATCGGCACCACGGCCACCTACGACCCGGAGACGGGAGAGTTCGACCTGCACACCCCGTTCCGGGCGGCGTGGAAGGACTACCTCGGCAACGCGGCGGTCGACGGCCGCGCGGCGACGGTGTTCGCGCAGCTCGTGACCCAGGGCGTGAACCACGGCGTCCACTGCTTCTTCGTGCCGCTCCGCGACGAGACCGGCGCGTTCCTGCCCGGCGTCGGCGGCGAGGACGACGGCCTCAAGGGCGGGCTCAACGGGATCGACAACGGCCGCCTGCACTTCGACCACGTGCGCGTGCCGCGCGCGAACCTCCTCAACCGCTACGGCGACGTGGCCGCGGACGGCACGTACTCCTCGGACATCGCGAGCCCCGGCCGCCGCTTCTTCACGATGCTCGGCACGCTCGTGCAGGGGCGCGTCTCGCTCGACGGGGCGGCGACGAGCGCCGCGAAGATCGCGCTGCAGATCGCCGTGACCTACGGCAACGAGCGCCGCCAGTTCGTCGCGGGCGGCACCGACGAGGAGGTGCTGCTCGACTACCAGCGCCACCAGCGTCGGCTGATCCCGCGCATCGCCACCACCTACGCCGCGTCCTTCGCGCACGAGAAGCTCCTCGGCCAGTTCGACTCGGTCTTCTCCGGCGCCACCGACACCGACGAGGACCGGCAGGACCTCGAGACCCTCGCGGCCGCGCTCAAGCCGCTCAGCACCTGGCACGCGCTCGACACGATCCAGGAGGCGCGCGAGGCGTGCGGCGGCCAGGGCTTCCTCGCCGAGAACCGCCTCGTCGGCCTCCGCGCCGACCTCGACGTCTACGCGACCTTCGAGGGTGACAACACCGTGCTCCTCCAGCTCGTCGCCAAGCGCCTGCTGACCGACGTCAACCGCCGGTTCGCGAAGGCCGACTTCGGGGTGCTCGCGCGCTACGCGGTCGAGCAGGCCGCGGATCGCACGCTGCGCTCGACCGGGCTCCGCACGCTCGGTCAGGCGCTGGCGGATCGCGGATCCACCGCCCGCTCCGTCGGCCAGCTCCGCGAGACGGACACGCAGCGCGCGCTGCTGACCGGACGCGTGGAGACCATGGTGGGCGAGATCGCGACCGCGCTCCGGGCCACCCGGAAGATGCCGCCGGCCGAGGCCGCCGCCCTCTTCAACCGGCACCAGCACGCGCTCATCGAGGCGGCCCGCGCGCACGCGCAGCTGCTGCAGTGGGAGGCGTTCACCGAGGCGCTGGATCCCGCGTCGGAGACCGGCCGTGCCATGGACGACGGCACGCTCCGGATCCTCACCTGGACCCGCGACCTGTTCGGCCTCCGCCTCATCGAGGAGGACCTGGCCTGGTACCTCATCCACGGCCGCATCAGCGCGCCGCGCGCCCGGGCCGTGACGGCCTACATCGACCGGCTCGTCGCGCGCCTGCGCCCGCACGCGCAGGACCTCGTGGACTCCTTCGGCTACACGCCCGCGCACGTGCGCGCGGCGGTGGCCTCCGGCGAGGAGCGGGACCGCCAGGACGAGGCGCGCGCGTACCGGGACGCCCGGATCGCCGACGGCTCCGCGCCGCGCATGGAGAAGAGCGAGAAGAAGAAGAGGTAGCGCGGGCTGTGATGCGCGGCCGCGGGCGCCGCACGACGCCCCCGTAGGCTCGGGGGATGCGCAGCCTCTTCCCCGAGATCGACCCGTACGACACCGGCATGCTCGACGTGGGCGACGGCCAGCTCCTCTACTGGGAGACCTCGGGGAACCCCGACGGCATCCCCGTCGTGTTCCTCCACGGCGGGCCCGGCGGCGGCACGAGCCCGACCCACCGGCGCCTGTTCGACCCGGCGCGCTACCGCATCGTCCTCGTCGACCAGCGCGGCTGCGGCCGCAGCACCCCGCACGTCTCCGAGCCCTCGGCCGACCTCTCCGTGAACACCACGTGGCACCTCGTCGCCGACCTCGAGCGGCTGCGCGAGCACCTCGGCGTCGAGCGCTGGCTCGTGTTCGGCGGATCCTGGGGCTCGACCCTCGCGCTCGCGTACGCCGAGACGCACGCGAGCCGCGTGACCGGCCTCATCCTCCGCGGCATCTTCACCCTGCGCGCGAGCGAGCTCGACTGGTTCTACGAGGGCCCCGCCGGCATGGTCTACCCGGACGGCTGGGAGGCGTTCACCGCGCCCGTGCCCGGCGTCGAGCGCGGCGGGATCATCGCGGCCTACGCGCGGCTGCTCGCGGATCCCGACCCCCAGGTGCACGGACCGGCCGCCGTCGCCTGGAGCACGTGGGAGGCGTCGGGCATCACGCTGCTGCCGAAGCCCGAGGTGGTGGCGCGCTTCGCCGAGCCGACGTACGCGCTCGCGTTCGCCCGCATCGAGAACCACTACTTCATGCACGGCGGGTGGATGGAGGACGGCCAGCTGATCCGCGATGCGCACCTGCTCCGCGGGATCCCGACGGAGATCGTGCAGGGCCGCTACGACATGTGCACCCCGCCCGCGACCGCGTGGGACCTGCACCGGGCGCTGCCCGAGGCGCGCTTCACGATGGTGCCGGACGCGGGGCACGCGTTCGACGAGCCGGGGATCCTCGACGCGCTCATCGCGGCGACCGAGCGCGCGGCGGACCGGCTGGGGGCCGCGGGCGCCTGATCGGGCGACGGCCAGGGCCCGTCGGCGACGGCGGATCCGGCTAGCGGCCGACCAGCGTCGGCGTCGCGTGGCCCACGGGCTGCGGGAGCGTCGCGAGCGGCGAGGCGGCCGTCGCGCCGACGCCGCTGAGCACGTCGAGCGCGCGCCGCAGCCGGGTGCTCGAGGTGTGCATCGTGTACGGGAAGTACACGACCTCCACGCCCACCGCCGCGAACTCCGCCTCGAGGCGCTCGCCCTTGGGGGTGCCGCGCCAGTCGTCGCCCTTGAAGAAGACGTCGAAGCCGACCTCGCGCCAGGTGTCGAGCTTGTCGGGCAGCGTCTCCGCCCGGGCCTGGTCGACGTAGCTGATGTGGCTCACGATCTCCAGGCGCTCGGCGAGCGGCACCACGGGCGTGATGCCCTTGTTGCGCTCGAGCATCTCGTCGGAGACGACGCCCGCGATGAGGAAGTCGCACCGGCTCTTCGCGTGCTTGAGGATGTTGAGGTGGCCGACGTGGAACAGGTCGAATGCTCCAGCGGCGTAGCCGATTCGGGTCATGGCTCGTCGTTCTTCCGGGTGGACCGCGTCCGGGCGCGGGTACGCCGGGGTCGCGGGATCGGGTCGAGCCCGGTGCGGGTACGCCGGGCGGCGGTCCTCCTGCTCACGCGACGCGGGTACGTCGGCCGCCTGGGTGGGGCGGCGGGGGAGCGGGTGGGCCTGCGGTGATCTTACGGGCGACCCGGCCGAGAGCGGAAGGAGGATACCCGAACGGGGGGCAGCCACGGGATCCCGGGGTACTGGTCCCCGCACTGGCGTCGTGACCTCCTTTCGGGGGACACGGCGGGCCGTTTCTGGGTTACATTCATCGAACCCCACCTGTCTGGTGGGTTTTCATCAGCCTGTCTGACGGACCGATCCGAGCGAGGACCCGCCCGCATGCACCCCCACCCGAAGCCCACCCGAACCCTCACCCGAACCCCGAAGCACGTTGAGCCCGTCACCCGGACGCGCTCCCTCCGCCCCGCGCTCGCGATCGCCGTCGCGGTCGCCCTCGCCGTCCCGGCCGTCCTCACCGCTCCCGAGCCCGCGCACGCGGCCGGCGGACAGGACCTCGCCACCGGCGCCCCCGTCTTCTCCGACTCCTTCACCCGCAGCACGAGCGGCGGATGGGGCTCCTCGTCCGGTGCCGCGACCTACTCCCACGACGTGTCGTCCGCGTTCCGCGTGAACGGCGCGCGCGGCGTGATCGACCTCGGTCGCTCCGGCGGCGGCGCGGCCGCCACGATCCCCGCCACGGCGCCAGCCGACAGCGAGTCGACGGTGCGCGTCACCATGCCGCGCATCCCGTCCACGGGCAACGGCGTCTCGGCCGGGCTGCAGCAGCGCGTGACCGGATCGTCGTACTATCAGTCGACCGTGCGCGTGGACAGCACCGGCACGGTCTTCCTGTCGATCATCCGCGTCACCGGGTCGACGGCGACGCAGACCACCCTCGTGCCCGGCGCCGTGGTCGCCCGCGGCATCCAGCCGGGTCAGGCGATCACGCTCCAGTCGCGCGTCTCGGGCACCGGAACGGTCTCCGTGGACGCGCGGGCCTGGCTCGACGGCCAGGCGACCCCGACCTGGCAGGCGGTGACGACCGACACGAGCGGCGCCCGCCTCACCTCGGGATCCGGCGCGCGCGTCTGGTCCTACCTCTCGACCTCCTCCGGCGCCCAGGCCGTCTCGTTCGACGACCTCGCCGTCCGGCCGCTGACGGCGTCGACCGCGCCCGCAGCGCCGACGCCGACGCCCGCGCCGACGACGCCTGCTCCGGCTCCTGCTCCGGCACCGGCGCCCGCGACGGGCACGGGCGACGCCGAGCAGGCGATCCCCCTGGCCGACGCCCGCCCCGGATCGGGCTCCGCGCCCGTCGGATCGACCCGCTACGCCGTGCCGTCGAACGCGCTGTTCGTGGCGACGACCGGCTCCGACGGGGGGTCCGGCTCGCAGTCGGCTCCCTTCCGCACCATCCAGCGGGCCGTCGACGTGGCGGCCTCCGGGCGCACCATCGTCGTCCGCGGCGGCACGTACCACGAGTCCGTCGTGATGCCGAAGGGCGAGGCGCTGACGCTGCAGTCGTACCCCGGCGAGAAGGTCTGGCTCGACGGCAGCAGGAAGCTCACCGAGTGGGTCGCGTCCGGATCCGGCTGGTACGCACCCGGGTGGAACCTGTCGTTCGACACCAGCCCCACCTACACGCGCGGCGCACCCGACGGCACCGCGTCCAGCTGGTCGTTCGTCAACCCGGCGTTCCCGCTCGCGGCCCACCCCGACCAGGTCTGGTACGGGGGCACCGCCCAGAAGCAGGTCGCGACCCGGGCGCAGGTCGTCCCGGGGACGTTCTTCGTCGACAAGGCGGCCGACCGGCTGTACGTCGGATCCGACCCGCGCTCGTCCAGCGTCCGCTCGAGCGATCTCATCAGCGCTCTCCAGGTGCGCGGCGACGGCAGCACCGTGCGGGGCATCGGCATCCGCCGCTACGCCCCCTCCGTCCCGGACCAGGGCGCGGTGCAGATCCACGGCACGCGCGTCGCGTTCGAGAACGTCGCCATCACCGACATCGCGACCATCGGCCTCTCGGTCATGGCCACCGACGCCAAGCTGACCGCGGTCACGTCGGCCCGCAACGGCATGCTCGGGATGCGCGCGGTGTACGCGGACCGCCTCGTCGCGACCCGCCTGCTCGTCGCCGACAACAACCTCGAGCGCTTCAACCGGGCTCCGGTCTCGGGCGGATTCAAGATCGGCCGGTCGCGGGACATCCAGGTGCTCGACAGCGACTTCCAGCGCAACGCCGGCAACGGCCTGTGGTTCGACGAGTCCGTCTACGACATCACGCTGACGGGCAACGACGTGCTCGACAACACCGGTGCGGGCATCGTGCTGGAGCTCTCCGCCACCGCGACCGTGGCGGACAACGTCATCGCCCGCAGCGGTGAGGAGGGGCTCTGGATCGAGAACTCCGGCCACATCGGCGTCTGGAACAACACCTTCTCCGCGAACGACCGGGACATCGACATCTCGCAGGGCGACCGGATCGCGACGAACCTGTCGACCGCCGGCCACGACCCGCGCCAGAAGCTGCCGGACCCCACGGTGACCTGGGTCGTGACCGACATCACGATCTCGAACAACGTGCTCCAGGGCAGCACGGGCAACGCGCTGCTCGCCGTCGAGGACCACACGCACAAGCGGTCCGCCGCGCAGATGGGCGTCCGCACCTCGGGCAACGTCTACCAGCGCGACCAGGCGGGCAGCCCCGGCTGGGCGGTCATCTGGAGCCGCGGCGTCGGCAACCCGGCCGTCTACGGGACCCTGGCCGCGTTCCGCGACGCGACGGGCAACGACCGGACGAGCGTCGAGGTGATCGGCAGGAGGGTCCTCGGATCCGACCTGCGGATCACGGGCGAGATCGCGTCCCTGCAGTCGAGCGTCGCGGTGGGCGTCCCGTCGCTCATCGGCTCGCTCACGGGCATCGTCACGGGATCCCGCACCGTAGGGGCGACCGCCGGCTGACCCCGCGCGCTCCCGGCCGACGACGGGCCGATCCCCACCCGGGGTCGGCCCGTCGTCGCGTCGGGAGCATCCGTCCCCCGAAGGGGGAGGGGCGACGGCGCTCAGGGAGCGTTTAGCATGGCCAGCGTCACCACACGGTGTTCACCCGTCGTACCCGCGACGGTCGCCTCCCGGACAGGCCCACCCAGCCTCGTCCCCCATGGAGCGCACGCACCCGACGAGGTCTCCCCGGACCCCGTCGCACCCCGCACCACCCACCTGTAACCCGAAACGCAGGCACACACCCGATGAACCCGTCATCGGCGCTGGTCCGTACCCGACGGCCGCGCCTCCCCGCACCCGACCGACCCCACGACACCCCGCGATCGCTCGACGCGCTGCCCGGCACGCGATGAGCACCACGAGGAACCGTCCCGCGACCCGGGGCGAGCGCACCCGCGTGCGCCCGGAGCGCCGCTCCGCGCACCGCCCGATCATCGGATCCGGCGTCGCGCCCGCCGTCCCCGCCATCCCGTCCGGCCGCCGCTGGGCCCGCGACTACCGCACCCGCCTCATCGCGACCGACTGGGCGATCATCATCGCCACCGTCCTCGCCGCGCAGCTCACGCGCTTCGGCACGGGGGACGCGGCGGTCGACGCGGGCTCGATGCAGCTCGACTACGGCATCGTGTCGGTGGTCGTCGTGGCCGCGTGGATCGCCGTGCTCGGCGCCTTCCGCACCCGTGACGCCCGCATCGTGGGCGTCGGGGTCGGCGAGTACAAGCGCGTCGTCAACGCCTCGGCGATCACGTTCGGCGCGCTCGCGGTCGGCTTCCTGCTCCTCAAGGTCGACATCGCCCGCGGCTACGTCGTGCTCGCCTTCCCGCTCGGCGTCGTCGCGCTGCTGGTGGCCCGGTGGAGTTGGCGCCGGTGGCTCATCCGCCGCCGCGTGCAGGGCGCGCACCTCTCCCGCGTGGTGGTCGTCGGCAGCCGGGCCGACGTCGAGGACGTCGCCGCGCAGATCCTGCTGCGGCCCGCCTCGGGCTACACCGTCGTGGGCGTCGCGATCGACGAGCACCTCGAGGGCCTCGAGGTCGCCGGGCGCACGATCCCCGTCGTCTCCGACCTCGGATCCGTCGCCGCGGCCGCCGCCCGCACCGCCGCCGACGCCGTCATCGTCGCGAGCCAGCCGCGCGCCGGCAGCAACGCCGTCCGCACGCTCGGCTGGGAGCTCGAGGGCTCGTCGATCGAGCTGGTGCTCGCGTCGCGCCTCACCGACGTCGCCGGCCCGCGCATCCACTTCCGCCCCGTCGAGGGCCTGCCGCTCATCCACGTGGAGATCCCGCAGTTCGAGGGCGGCAAGCACGTGATGAAGCGGGCCCTCGACATCGCGGTCTCCGGCCTCGCGCTCGTGGTCCTCGCGCCCGTGATGCTCGTCATCGCGGTCGTCGTCCGCCTCGACAGCCCGGGCGGCGCCCTCTTCCGCCAGGAGCGCGTCGGCAAGGCCGGCGAGGAGTTCCACATGCTCAAGTTCCGCTCGATGCGGGTCACCGCCGAGGCGGAGCTGGCGGCGCTGGCGGCGGCCAACGAGGGATCCGGCCCGCTGTTCAAGATGCGGAAGGACCCGCGCGTCACCCGCGTGGGCGCCGTGCTCCGCCGCTACTCGCTCGACGAGCTGCCGCAGCTGTGGAACATCCTCGTCGGCGACATGAGCCTCGTGGGCCCGCGTCCGCCGCTGCGCACCGAGGTGCAGGGCTACGAGAGCCACGTGCACCGCCGTCTGTTCATCAAGCCCGGCCTCACGGGCATGTGGCAGGTGAACGGCCGGAGCGACCTGAGCTGGGACGAGAGCGTCCGGCTCGACCTGTACTACGTCGAGAACTGGTCCCTGACCGGCGACGTCATGATCATGTGGCGCACCTTCCGGGTGCTCACCCGACCCGTAGGGGCTTACTGAAATGTCTGTCATCGAACCGCGTCGTCTCCGCATCGCCATGGTCGGCACCCGGGGGGTCCCCGCCGCGTACGGCGGATTCGAGACCGCCATCGAGGAGATCGGGCAGCGCCTCGCCGCCCGGGGCCACGACGTCACCGTCTACTGCCGCTCCACGAACCGCTCCCGTCCGCGCACCCACCTCGGGATGACGCTCGTGCACCTGCCCGCGCTCAAGACCAAGTCGATCGAGACGCTCAGCCACACGGCGCTGTCCGCGATCCACCTGGCCTTCGGCAAGCGCCAGGACGCGGCCTTCGTGTTCAACGCCGCCAACGCGCCGTTCGTCCCCCTCATCCGCTCGCGCGGCACGGCCACGGCCGTGCACGTGGACGGCCTCGAGTGGAAGCGCGGCAAGTGGGGCCGCATGGGCAAGAAGTACTACCGCGTGGCCGAGCAGATGGCCGTGAAGGACGCCGACGCGCTCATCTCGGACGCCCAGGGCATCGCCGACTACTACGACCACGAGTTCGGGATCCCCACGGAGCTCCTCACCTACGGCGCCAACATCCTGCGCGACCCCGCCAGCGACCGCCTCGCCGAGCTCGGCCTCGAGCCCGGCCAGTACCACCTCGTCGTCGCACGCTTCGAGCCGGAGAACCACGTCGACGTCATCGTCGACGGGTACACCGCCTCGGGCGCGACCCTGCCGCTCGTCGTCGTCGGATCGGCGCCGTACTCCGCCGCGTACACCGACCGCATCGAGCAGGTCGCCTCGGCCGACCCGCGGATCCAGCGCCTCGGCGGGGTCTGGGACCAGGAGCAGCTCGACCAGCTCTACGCCCACGCCCTCACCTACCTGCACGGCCACTCGGTGGGCGGCACGAACCCGTCGCTGCTGCGCGCCATGGGCGCCGCGACCGCGACGCTCGCGAACGACAACGTCTTCAACCGCGACGTGCTCGGCGAGGACGGCCGCTTCTGGTCGGACGCCGCCGGCGTCGCCGCGCTCGTCGAGGGCGCCGAGGCGAACGCCGCCGAGGCCGCCGCGATCGGCCGCCGCCTGCAGGAGCGCGCCGAGGAGACCTACGACTGGGACGCCATCGCCGACGGCTACGAGGAGCTCGCCGCCCGCATGGTGCGCGGCTACTCCACGCGCGGCATGAGCCGCGGCGTCCGCTCGGCCACCCGCTGGGAGCCGGAGCTGCGCCCCGCCGACGCCGGCCGCACCTCCTTCCTCCTCGAGGAGAGCCGATGAGCGCGGCGACCGCCGCGACGGATCCGCGCGCGGAGTCGTACCTCGACGTCGTGCGCCGCCTGGCATCCGCGCAGAAGAAGGCGGCCCGCGGGGCGCCCGCGTACTCGATCCGCGTCAACCGCCCGGCCGGCCGGCTGCTCGCCGCGTGGGCGTACCGCGCGGGCCTGACCCCGAACCAGGTGACCGCGATCAGCGCGGCCTTCACGTTCACGGGGATCGCGCTCGTCGCCCTCGTCGAGCCCGCCGCCTGGCTCGGCATCGCCGTGTGGCTGCTGCTCGCGGTGGGTTACGCGTTCGACTCGGCCGACGGCCAGGTCGCGCGCCTCCGCGGCGGCGGCTCGCTCTCGGGCGAGTGGCTCGACCACGTCGTCGACTGCATCAAGATCTCGTCGCTGCACCTCGCGGTGCTCGTGTCCATGTTCCGCTGGCCCGCCACGGACTCCGACGCGTGGCTCCTCGTGCCCGTCGTCTACGCGATCGTGGCCGCCGCGAGCTTCTTCGCGATGATCCTCAACGACCAGCTCAAGCGCGTGCACCAGGTCGCCGGCGGCCCCGCGCCCGAGGCCGGCCGCTCGACGCTGCTGCGCTCGCTGCTCGTGATCCCCACCGACTACGGCTTCCTCTGCATCGTGTTCGCGCTGCTCGGGGCCCCGGTCGTGTTCCTCGCCGTCTACGCGCTGATGATGCTCGCGAACGCCGGCCACCTCGCGCTCGCGTCGGTCAAGTGGTTCCGCGACATGGGCGCGCTCGACGCGCGCCGTGCCGAGGCCGCGACGGTACCCGTCGCATCCGCCCGGGTCAGCGCGTGACCGCGTTCGCCGGCACCGAGCGCGCGCTCGCGCAGGCCGACGAGGAGGGCGCGGACCTCCGCGGCCGCACGATCCTCGTCGCGCACCCGAGCGCCGAGCTCTACGGATCCGACCGCGTGCTGCTCGAGAGCGTCGCGGGGCTCGTGTCCGCGGGTGCCCGCACGATCGTGACCCTGCCGTCCGACGGCCCGCTCGTCGACGCGCTCACGGGCGTCGGCGCGGTCGTGCACCACGCGCCCACGCCCGTGCTGCGGAAGTCCATGCTGCGCCCGCGCGGCTTCGCGGCCCTCGTCGGCCAGTCCGTCCGCGGCCTGTCGGCGGGGCTCGGCCTCGTGCGCCGCACGCGCCCGGACGCCGTCTACGTCAACACCGTGACGATCCCGCTCTGGATCCTCGTGGGCCGCCTCACCGGCCGCCCGGTCCTCGCCCACGTGCACGAGGCGGAGGGATCCGCGTCCCGCGCCGTCGGCACGGCGCTCGCCCTGCCGCTCGCGCTCGCCACGAGCGTCGTCGCGAACAGCCGCTACAGCGTCGAGGTCCTCGGCCGCGCCCTCCCGCGGGTCGCGCGCCGGGCCGTGGTCGTGCACAACGGCGTGCCCGGCCCCGCGGACGTCGTGCCGGCGCGCGCGGTGCTCGACGGCGGGCTGCGCGTCCTCTACGTGGGACGCCTCTCCGACCGCAAGGGCGTGGACGTCGCCGTCGAGGCCATCGTCGAGCTCCGCGACCGCGGGGTCGCCGCGACCCTCGACATCGTGGGCGCCGTCTTCCCCGGCTACGAGGCCTACGAGGAGCACCTGCGCACGACGATCCGCGTGCTCGACCTCGCGGACCGCGTCACGATGCACGGCTTCCACGCCGACGTCGCCCCGTTCGTGGCCGCCGCCGACGCGTGCGTCGTCCCCTCCCGGGTGGACGAGCCGTTCGGCAACACGGCCGTCGAGGCCCTGCTCGCCGCGCGGCCCGTGGTCGTCAGCGACACCTCCGGCCTCCGCGAGGCCGCGGGCGGCTACGAGTCGGCGCGCATGGTGCCGCCCTCGGATCCCGCCGCCCTCGCGGACGCCCTCCAGGACATCGCGACGGACTGGGACGTCTACCGCGCCCGGGCCGCCCGCGACCGCTTCCGCGCCGAGCACCGGCACGGACCCGAGCTCTACCGGCAGCGCATCGCGCGGTCGGTGGGCACGATGCTGACGCCCGCGAGGCGCATCGGCAGCCCCCGACCGGCCAGCTCCCGCTGACCACCGGCACCCTCCGCCCCCGCTCCACCCCACCCGAAGCAAGGACGAAATGAGCATCCTCTCCTCCGCGGGACGTCGCCTGGCCGCGATGACCGCGGCCGCCGCGGTCATCCTGTCCGCGGTCGTCATCGCGCAGCCCGCGATGGCGGACTCCGCGCCCGTCGACCCGACGGACCCGAAGACGCCCGCCACGGTCACGGCCGACCCGCTGCCCACGACCCAGATCGACGGCGTCGCCTGGTCGCAGGTCGTCGTCGGCAACACGGTCTACGTGGCCGGCAGGTTCCAGAACGCGCGCCCCGCGGGCGCCGCGGCCGGCACGAACCTCACGCCGCGCAGCAACCTGCTCGCGTACGACATCCGCACGGGCGCGCTCATCACCACGTTCGCGCCGAAGCTCAACGCGCAGGCGCTCTCGGTGACGGCGTCGCCCGACGGCTCCCGGATCTACGTGGTCGGCGACTTCACGGACATCGACGGCCAGGGCTACTACCGCGCCGCGGCGTTCAGCACCGCGACCGGGAAGATCATCCCCACATTCCGCCCCATCATGGGCAGCCAGACCCGCACGGTGAGCGCCTCCAACGACACCGTGTACCTCGGCGGCACGTTCCGCAGCGTCAACGGCGCCGCTCGGAACCACCTCGCCGCGGTGTCCGCCGCGACCGGCCAGAACACGGCGTTCGCGGCGGATGCGGACACCGTCGTGGACGCGCTCACCCTCACCAAGGACGCATCCAAGCTGGTCGTCGGCGGCCGCTTCACGCAGCTGAGCGGCGTCGCCACCTACGGCCTCGGCGCGGTCGACCCGGTCTCGGGCGCCTCGCTGCCATGGGCCGCGAACCAGCAGGTGCGCAACGCCGGCGTGGAGTCCTCGATCACGAGCCTCTACGCCACAGGCGACCGGGTCTACGGATCCGGCTACACGTTCGGCGACGGCGGCAACCTCGAGGGCGCGTTCTCCGCGGACCCGAACACGGGCGTCGTGAACTGGGTCGAGGACTGCCACGGCGACAGCTACTCCGTCTTCGCGACCGAGACGGTCGCGTACGTGGCCGGCCACCCGCACTACTGCGGCAACATCGGCGGCTTCCCGCAGACCGACCCGTGGACCTTCCAGCACAGCATCGCCTTCTCGAAGGCCGCGACCGGCTCGGCCACGGCCGACCCGTACGGGTACCACAACTGGGCCGGCACGCCGTCCCCGTCGCTCCTGAACTGGTTCCCGAAGTACGTCACGGGATCCTTCACGGGCCAGGGCCAGGCGGCCTGGAGCGTCAACGGCAACGAGGACTACGTCGTCGTCGGCGGCGAGTTCCCCTACGTGAACACCACCGCGCAGCAGGGCCTCGTGCGCTACGCGACCGCCAAGGCCGCGCCGAACAAGATCGGCCCGAACGGCAACGACCAGCTCGTGCCGAAGACCGTCTCGTACACGAAGGGCGAGGCGCGCGTCGCCTGGCAGGCCACGTTCGACCGCGACTCGACGCGCCTCACCTACAAGGTGATTCGCGACGGCAAGACGGCGACGCCCGTGTACCAGGTGACGCAGGACTCCACGTTCTGGCAGCGCCCCTCGATGGGCTTCATCGACAAGGGCCTCGTGCCCGGCAGCTCCCACACCTACAAGGTCGTGGTCACGGACGGCAACGGCAACGCGGTCGACCGCAACAGCGCGCCCGTCGTGATCGCCGACCAGTCCGGCAGCGACGCGTACGCCACGAGCGTGAAGGACGACGGCGCGACCGCGTACTACCCGCTCGACGAGAAGGACGGCACCGCCGGCCTCGACCACGTCGCGTTCGAGGACCTCCGGGTCGACGACGCGACCCGCGGCGCGACCGGTCCCCTCGACGGCGCGACGGCGACGACGTTCTCCGGCCGGGAGGGCTCCTTCGCGGTCACGCCCCAGGCGGCGGTCTCGCCGAACACCTTCAGCGTGGAGTCGTGGGTCAAGACGACCTCGACCTCGGGCGGCAAGGTCGTCGGCTACGGCAACAACAGCACCGGCACATCCGGCAACTACGACCGCATGGTCTACCTGGACAACGACGGCCGGATCTTCTTCGGCGTCTACACCGGGGCGACCCAGACGATCAGCTCCGCCCCCGGCTTCAACGACGGGAACTGGCACCAGATCGTCGCCACGATGGGCTCCGCCGGCATGACGCTGTTCGTCGACGGCAAGCTCGTCGGCCAGCGCGCCGACATCACGGCCGGGCAGGACTTCACCGGCTTCTGGCGCATCGGCGGCGACAACCTCGGCGGCTGGCCCAACCAGCCGGCGAGCGCCTACCTCGCGGGTGACATCGCCCAGGTGTCGATCTACCCGACCGCCCTCACGCGCGCCGACGTGGTCGACCACCTGGTCGCCTCCGGCCGCACCTCGCCCATCCCGCCGGCGCCCTCGGACGCCTACGGCAAGGCGGTCCACGCGGCCGACCCGTCGTTCTTCTGGCGCCTCGACGACGCGCAGGGATCGACGACCGTGAAGGACGCCGGCCAGAACGACGTCCCCGGCAACGTGGGCCGCAACGTGTCCTTCGAGCAGGCGGGCGCCCTCGCGGGCACCGACGGCAGGAGCGCGTCGTTCGACGACAGCATCATGGTGAGCTCGCAGCGGGTGCAGAACCCGCAGCGGTACACCGTCGAGGCGTGGTTCCAGACGACCACGACCCGCGGCGGCAAGATCATCGGCTTCGGCGACAACGCGGATCCGTTCAACTTCTCCGGCAGCTACGACCGCCACGTCTACATGCAGGACGACGGACGCCTGCAGTTCGGCATCTGGACCGGCCAGACCAACCTGGCCACCTCGCCGAAGGCGTACAACGACGGACAGTGGCACCACATGGCCGCCTCGCAGGGCGCCGACGGCCTGAAGCTCTACGTCGACGGCGACCTCGTCGGCCAGAACGGCGCCACCCAGGCGCAGGGCTACGACGGCTACTGGCGCATCGGCGGGGACAACACCTGGGGCTCGGCGAGCGGGACCCTCCAGGGCCGCCTCGACGAGGTCGCGGTGTACCCGACGGCGCTCGCGGCCGACACGATCGCGACGCACTTCGCGCTCGGGACCACCGGCCGCGTGCCGAACCAGGCCCCGAAGGCCGCGTTCACGCAGCAGGCCGGGTTCCTCGACGCGTCGTTCGACGCCACCGGATCCACGGACGCCGACGGCACGATCACGGGCTACGCCTGGGACTTCGGCGACGGCGTCCAGGCGTCCGGCCAGACGCAGGCGCACGCCTACGCCGCGGCCGGCACCTACACGGTGACGCTCACGGTGACCGACGACCGCGGCACCACGAACCGCACGCAGCAGGACGTCACGGTGAAGGCGGCGCCCGCGAACATCGCGCCGAACGCCGTCGTGACGGCCAGCGCGACGGACCTCGTCGCGAAGCTCGACGGATCCGCCTCCGCGGACGCCGACGGCACGGTCGCCTCCTACGCGTGGGACTTCGGCGACGGCAGCACGGGCACCGGCCCGACGCCGACGCACGCCTACGCCGCGGGCGGCACCTACACGGTGACGCTGACGGTCACGGACGACAAGGGCCTCACGGGCACCGCGTCCACGCAGGTGACGGTCGTGGCGCCCCCGGTCAACCGGGAGCCCACGGCGGTCATCGCGTCGACCACGACCGACCTGGTCGCGAACCTCGACGGCCGCGCCTCCTCCGACCCGGACGGCACGATCGCGTCCTACGCGTGGGAGTTCGGCGACGGCACGACCGGCACCGGCCCGTCCATCGCCCACCCGTACGCGAAGGCCGGCACGTACACGGTCGCGCTGACGGTGACGGACGACGACGGCGCGACCGCTCGCACGACCGCGAGCGTCACGGTCACCGCGCCGCCCGTGAACCAGGCGCCCGTCGCCGCGTTCACGAGCACCGTGGCGAACCTCGTCGCCTCGCTCGACGCCTCGACGTCGAGCGATCCCGACGGCTCCGTGGCCTCCTGGTCCTGGGCCTTCGGCGACGGGACCACCGGCACGGGCCGCACCACGACCCACGCCTACCCGGCCGCCGGCACCTACGCGGTGTCGCTGACGGTGACGGACGACAAGGGCCTCGCCACGACGACCACCTCGCAGGTGGCCGTCCAGGCGCCCGCGTCGAACGTGATCGCCCAGGACTCGTTCGGCCGCACGGTCGCGCAGGGCTGGGGCACGGCGGACCTCGGCGGCGCCTGGCGCGTCACCGGCAGCCCGAGCATCGTCAAGGTGCAGGACGGCACGGGGCAGGTCGTCTCGCCGAAGGGCGAGACCCGCACGATGAGCCTCGACGCGGTGTCCACCACGTCGTCGGACGTCAGCGCGACCTTCTCGCTCGACTCCGTCCCCACGGGCGGCGGCTCCTACACCCGGGTCGTCTCGCGACAGGTCGGCTCCACCTCCTACCAGACGCAGGTCTGGGTCAAGGCGACCGGGCAGATCCAGCTGGTGCAGTCGGAGGGCTCGTCGAACCCGGCGTCCTACGTGCTGCCCGGCACGACCTACAAGGCCGGCCAGCAGCTCCGCGTCCGCGTCCTGACGACCGGCACCTCGCCGACCACCGTCAAGGCCAAGGTGTGGGTCGCCGGCCAGGCCGAGCCCGCCGCGTGGCAGACGAGCATCACCAGCTCGACGGCCGCGCTGCAGGCCGCCGGCTCCGTCGGGATCCAGACCTACCTCTCCGGGTCGGCCACGGCTCCCGTCACGACGCGCATCGACGACCTGGTCGTCGCCCGCGACGGCCAGGCGCCCGCGCCGGTGCCGGCGAACCAGGCCCCGACGGCGGCGTTCACGTCGACGGCCAAGGACCTGACGGCGTCGTTCGACGGATCCACCTCCGCGGACGCGGACGGCACGGTCGCCTCGTACGCCTGGGCGTTCGGGGACGGCACCACGGGCACGGGCAAGACCGTGGACCACGCCTACGCGAAGGCCGGCACGTACGCGGTCTCGCTCACGGTGACGGACGACAAGGGCCTCGCGTCGGCGAAGAAGGACGGCACGGTCACGGTGACCGCGCCGGTCGTCGCGCCGACGAACCAGGCCCCGACGGCGGCGTTCACGTCGACGACCAAGGACCTGGCGGCCTCGTTCGACGGATCCACCTCCGCCGACGCGGACGGCACGGTCGCGTCCTACGCCTGGGCGTTCGGGGACGGCACCACCGGCACCGGCAAGACCGTGGACCACGCCTACGCGAAGGCCGGCACGTACGCGGTCGCGCTCACGGTGACGGACGACAAGGGCCTCGCGTCGGCGAAGAAGGACGGGACCGTCACGGTGACGGCCCCGGTCGTCACGCCGCCCGCCGCGGGGATCCTCGCGCAGGACTCCTTCGCCCGCACGGCCGCCAACGGCTGGGGCACGGCGGAGACCGGCGGCGCCTGGCGCATCACCGGCAACGCGTCGATCCTCTCCGTGCGGGACGGGCAGGCGCAGGTCGCGAGCCCGGCCGGCGAGACCCGCACCGCGAGCCTCGACGCCGTCAGCACCACCGCCTCGGACGCCCAGGTGAGCTTCGCGCTCGACCGGCTGCCCACGGGCGGCGGCGCGTACGTGCGGGTCAACTCGCGCCAGGTCGGCACGGCCGCGTACCAGACGCAGGTCTGGGTGCGGTCGACCGGCCAGGTCATGATCGTGCAGTCGGAGAACGGGACCAACCTCAAGTCGGTCGTCGTGCCGAACATCACGTACGCGGCCGGGCAGCAGCTCCGCGTCCGCGTGCAGGTCACGGGCACGTCGCCCACCACGATGAACGCGAAGGTCTGGCCCGTCGGGCAGGCCGAGCCGACGGCGTGGCAGTCGACGACGACCGGGTCCCTCGCCGCCCTGCAGACCGCGGGCACGTTCGGGATCCAGACCTACCTGTCGAGCTCGGCGACCGCACCCGTCGTCACGCGGCACGACGACCTGCTGGTCACGGACGCGACGGCCCGCTGACCCGGGCCCGTCGGCCGGCTGCCGGCTGCGGGCGGGGCCTCCTCGGAGGACCCGCCCGCAGCACGGCGCAGCACCACCGCACGACCGCATGACCCGGACGGGGGGCTCGTCCGGGAGGCCCGGCGCCTCGCGCGCTGGGGATAATCGACGAGGGCGACGCGCCCGGGACGCACACGAGGGGGACACGCGATGCCGCACGCGCACGCGCACACGCACGCCCGCTCTGCCGACGCCTCCCTCCGGTGCCGCGCATGAGCGCGCTCCTCGCGGGCGACGGCGTCGAGCGCCTGCTCCTCGCCGGCGTCGCGCTCCTCGCCGGGATCCTGCTCCTCTTCCTGCTGCGCCGGATGCCGCGTCTCGCCGTGGCCCTGTGGCTCGCCTCCCTCTGCCTCGCGCCCATCTGGGCCGGCGTCTCCGTGGCCGGCTACTACCTGCCGCCCGCGACGCTGATGGCGCTCGTGGTGATCGTCGCCGCTCTGCCCGTGGCGGGCTTCCGCGTCTCGCCGCTCGACCTCGTCGTCGTCCTGACGGCGGCCGCCGGGGTGGCCGGGGTGCTGGTGGGCGGGGGAGCGGGCGTCGCGGTCCCGGCGCTGGTCACGTTCCTGACCTACGCCCTCGGCGGCTACCTCCTCGGCAGGCTCGTCGTCCACCGGGTCGGGACGGCGCACCTGCACGCGGCCGTCGCCGTCGCGTCCACGGTGATCGCGGCGCTCGCCATCGTCGAGTTCGCGCTCACCTGGAACCCCTTCGTCCTGATCCCGGGCAGCGGCAGCCTCCGGGAGACGTGGGCGACCCTGCAGATCCGCGGCGGGGTCGTCCGGGCCGAGGGCGCGTTCGGCCACTCCATCGCCCTCGGCTGCAGCCTCGCCATCGCGATCCCGCTGACCCTCGCCGCGCGCTTCCCCCTCCCGGTGCGGCTCGCGATGACGACGGTGCTCCTGCTCGGCACGGTGGTCACCTTCAGCCGCGTCGGGATGCTCACCGCGCTCCTCGGCCTCGTGCTGTCGATCGTCTTCCTCCGCGACGCGATCCCGCTCCGCGTGCGCGTCGCCGTCTCCGTCGGGGTCGTCGCCGTGGTCGCGACCGTCGCGCCGTTCGTGCAGACCGTCTTCGAGGACGCCGGCACGGAGGCCACGAACAGCTCCGACTACCGGGGCGACCTCTACACGCTCATCCCGGGCATGCGGATCATCGGGCCCGCGGCCAGCGCCCAGCGCCTCACCGACGGGCGCGTGTTCTACGGCGACTTCCGCTCCATCGACAGCCAGCTGATCCTCACGGGCCTCACCTCCGGGCTCCTGGTCGCCGGCGCCGCACTCGTCGCCCTGGCCGTCGGCGTCGGGCTCGTGCTCCGGGGACGCGCCACCCCGGCGACCATCGCGCTCGTGGCGCAGATCCCGGCGCTCGCCACGGTCGCCCTCATCACGCAGTACGCGACGCTCGTGTGGTTCCTCGCGGGGGTCGCGGCGACCAGCCAGATCCTCCGCCGCGACGCCGCCCCCGCCCCTCCTCCCGATCCCGACGCGGCCCCAACAGGCCCCGACGACCGCCCCGATCCCGCCCGCACCACCGCCCTCGCGCCTCTACCCGAGAGAACCCCCACACGATGACGCTCCACGAGTCCACCGCCCTGCTCCGCCGCTACTGGTACGTCGTCGTCGCCGCGATGCTCGCGGGAGGCGCGGTCGCCTTCGGCCTCTCGCAGCTCGCGACGCCCGTGTTCACCGCGCAGTCGCGGCTGTACTTCTCGCTGAGCAGCGGATCCAGCGCGAGCGACCTCAACCAGGGCGCCACCTACACGCAGAGCCAGATGCTGTCCTTCGGCGAGCTGGCGGAGTCGCCCGCGGTGCTCGAGCCCGTGATCGCGCGCCTCGGCCTCGACAGCACGCCGCAGGAGCTCGCGCGCGCCGTCACCGTGACGACGCCGCAGAACACCGTGATCATGGAGATCAGCGTGACCGAGCCGTCGCCGGCGCAGGCCGCCGACATCGCCAACGCCGTGGCCGCGAGCCTGCGCGACACCGCCGAGTCCTACGCGCCGAAGGGGGCGGAGGGCTCGCCCACGGTCTCGGTGCGCGTGATCCAGGAGGCACCGGAGCCCCTGTCCCAGTCGGCCCCGAACGGCCGCACCAACACGCTCGCGGGCCTCATCCTCGGCCTGCTGGCGGGGCTCCTCGGCCTCGCCCTGGTGCGCCTGCTCGACACGCGCGTCCGCTCCGCCGAGACCGTGGCGCACCTCACGACCGCGCCGCTGCTCGGCTCGCTCGAGCGCGAGCGCGGCGTGACCGGCCTCGCGATGGCGGTCCGCCCGCTCTCGACCGCGGCCGAGGGCTTCCGCCAGCTGAAGGCGAACCTCCGCTTCGTGCTCCTCGGCGACCGGGCGTCCAGCATCGTCGTGACGTCGTCGATCCCCGGCGAGGGCAAGTCCACGGTCGCCGCGAACCTCGCGCTGTCGCTCAGCGAGGGCGGGCGCCGCGTGCTCCTCGTCGACGCCGACCTCCGCCGGCCCGTCGTGGCGCAGTACCTCGGCCTCGTCGGCGACGCGGGCCTCACCACCGTGCTCGTCGGGCAGGCCCTGCTGGAGGAGGTCGTGCAGCCGTGGGGCGACGGCACCCTCGAGGTGCTGACGTCCGGCGAGATCCCGCCGAACCCGAGCGAGCTGCTCGCCTCCGCGCGCATGGAGGAGCTCGTCGCCCGGGCCCGCGCGACCTACGACGTGATCGTGATCGACACCGCCCCGCTCATCGCGGTGGCCGACGCCGCGTTCGTGGCGCGCATGACGGACGGCGCGATCGTCGTCGCCGACCAGACGCGCGTCCACCGCGGCCAGCTCTCCGAGGCGCTCGACGCGGTCGAGAAGTCGGGCGGATCCGTGCTGGGCGTCGTGCTCAACAAGGTGCGTCCCACGAAGGACAAGCGCGCGTACTACCGGGCGGAGACGCAGCAGGCGGGGCGCGCGGCGCGCGGGGCGGGGAAGGCGCACGTCGCGGGGTGACGCACGGGGAGGCGACGAGCGCGGCGATGCAGATCGACCACTTCGAGCCTCGCAGGTGGGCGTGGCGGCACTGCGCCGCCGCCTGGACCGGTGACGGCCGCGAGCAGCGCGCGACCGACTTCGACGACCTCCGGGCCGTCGATGGGCCGACGAACGAGGCGAAGTGGGACCAGGGGCCGATGACGTGGCTTCCGCCGCCGGCCATGAATGCCTGTAAGTCACCCGCTTCGAGTACGTGCTGAACACGTGCGCGCTCTCGCTCGGCGACGCCGATCAGGCCGCGATCGACCGCGCCTCACTACCTGCGGCTGAGGATGAGCCTGTGGTCTCTTGTCCAGCTGCCTGCCGGGGTTATGGGATGACGACCACCGTCCTCCGGCGGGCCTGCCCCCTTCAGGCTTACGCGAATGACGGATCTGCCGTGAGGTCGGTAGAGCCCCGGAACCTATGCCCGAGCACCGGTCTCGCTCGGCGGCGCCACCTAAGGCGTCAGGTGCGGTGCGGCGAGTTCCTGTTCGAAGCGATCGAGGCGCCAAGCCGCGACGGAGGCAAAGGCCTGTCGCATGAGCGCCAGCAGGACGCCGTGGTGCTCGAAGGTATGGGTAACGCGAATCTCGTCCTCCGATAGCCGGGAGATATCCCACGTGCCGGACTCCGATGCTCCTGGCGCCGTCAGCCGGTACGTCATGCGGTCGATACTGACCTCCTCGTACACGACTGTCGCTCGGACGAGGCCGCGAATGAGCGTCGCGTATGGTCGCCCGACTGTTGCGACGTGGTCAGCGGGTTCGAGCGGGCCGAGCGCCGGGTTCCACGCATCGAGAAGCCGTGCGTCTTGCAGCACACGTAAGGCGGCATCCGGCGTCCCGGTGACGATACGAGATGACCGGTAGATCACGTGAGTACCTCGAGACGCGTGGCAGCACGATCTGCACCGATGAATTCGAGATAGTGGATGAGGTCGCGTTCGATCTGGCTTCGGGACACGGTGGGAGCGACGACTGCAAAGGTGACGTGCCCTCCCCGTGCGAGGGGGTCGAACGGGTCTTCCGTATCGAGGGACACAGGCGGACGTAGCAATGCCGGTCGACTGGCCCAGTAGGTCCGCTGTTCGGCGAGGAACGCTTCTCCCCGGGCCCGCAGGTCTGCTGGGAGCCAGTCGAAGTGATCTACCTGGAACTGGACCGGTTCGTCTGCTGCCGACGGCTCGTGTACATGAGAGGGCAACTCGCTGGCGAGGGCATCCGTGACGATGGGACGGCCGTCACTGATGACCAGGAGACAGCCGCCGTTCTCGCGGTGGGCGTCGATGAGCTGCGTCTCGGCGGCATTGGGCCATGTCTCGAGTAGGGCCCAGCCGGTGTCTGTGCGGCGCCACTGGATCCTTGAGTGGTCGTCGAACACGACGGCGACGTTCCCGTGAATGATGAGGCTACGTTCGCGATTGGGGACTGTCATAGTGATGCTCCTGTTGCTGGTGAGACTGTGGGCTCTCGGGTTCAGCCGGCGTCGGTGAGGCGTTTGCGTGCGCGTTCAATCCGGGCGATCTCGCGACCCTGAGGTGCTGGGTTTGAGGCAACGATGGCGGTCAATGTGCTGAAGGCCTGGTCGTGATCGCCTAGTGCCATATACGCGTCAGCGAGCCCTGTGAGGGCGCGGGTGTTGACCGAAGTGGACGCCGCTGCGCTCCGTTTGAAGGCCAGGACGGCGCGATCCGGCCGTGCGCCGAGAGCGCGAGGCATGTTGAGGTGCCACCGGCCGAGGAGGTAGTTCGCGTCTCGATGTTCCGGATCAGTGCGCAGCACCGCCTCGACGGTACGGCGGACGGCCAACGCTGGTGCGATCCGCGCGGGAAGAGGAAGTTGCAGAAGACGCAGGCCGACGAGACGCGCTCTCTGGGCAGCGATGTGGTGCGGGTTGGACTCCATGGGCGAGAGAAGCGAACCCAGTAGGCGCAGGCTTCGGGAGTCCTGCGCGGACAAGCGGCCGTCGTCGTCGAGCGCCGAAGTGATGCGTCGCTCGAGGGCTTCGCCGGCAGCTTCTGCGGCTACCAACGACGGTCCGCGATGTGCCTCCTCCTCCGCTCGGCCGACGAGGTCGAGGATGGCGCTTCGCGCTCCGGCCGCCATCGCGTCTGCCGCCGCCTTCTTACCGGCGGTGCGGTCGATCTCGATGGGTGCACCGAAGGCAATGCTGACTCGTCCCTCGCGGCAGAACCAGCGGCGTCCCTTGGGGAGGACGGTCTCCGCCCCGTAGATACCGACCGGGATGACCGGGACGCCAGCCGACAGCGCAAAGCGAAACGCTCCGTGACGGAACGGGAGCAGGTCCTGCCCGGTGTTTCTCGTACCTTCGGGGTAGACGCAGAGGGCATCTCCGCCGCGGAGGATGCGCTGCACAGTGCGCAGCGTGTCCGGTGATGGGGTGTCCCTATCGACAGGTATGCCGTACCAGGCTTCTGTCCAGATCCGCCCGATGGTGTGTTCGAATGTCTCTCGCTTGGTGAGGAACCACATCGGGCGCGTGCGCACGGCAGCAGAGACGATCATCATCAGTATGTGATCGAAGTAGCTCCTGTGGTTTGGCACCAGGACGAACGGCCCATCCGCCGGGACGTGATGCAGGCCTTCCACGGAGACGAGGTGCCTACGCACGCGGCTTGCGAGGAACGCCCGGGATACGCCGCGGACTGCCGTCTCGACCGCCACCTCAGGCGACCTGGGAGGCGAGATAGCCGCGCAGGAGCTCGATGCTGGTCATGACCAGCTGGTGCTGCTCGGCGAACGTGCGCAGGTCGTCGCGTCGCAGCATCTCGCCGTCTTCGCCGATGATCTCGACGATGACTCCTGCGGGTCGGCAGCCGGCCGCGCGAGCAAGATCCACCGACGCCTCGGTGTGACCAACACGCTCGAGAACGCCGCCGTCACGGGCGATCAGAGGGAAGACATGCCCGGGACGCTGAAGGTCGGTCGCGCCGCCGGTCATGGCCACGGAGATCGTCTTCGCGCGCTCTGCGGCCGAGATCCCTGTCGTGACCCCGTGCGCGAGCGTCGCGTCGATGCTGACGGTGAACGCGGTCCCCATGTGGTCCTCGTTGTAGCGGACCATCGGGGGGAGTTCGAGCTCGGCGGCGCGGCCGCGCGTCAGCGTCAGGCAGACAAGCCCTCGACCGTGGGTGATCATGAAGTTGATGGCGGCAGGCGTCACATGATCAGCGGCGATGATGAGATCGCCCTCGTTCTCGCGGTCCTCGTCGTCGACCACGACGACGATCTCCCCACGTGCGATCGCCGCGATGGCGAGCTCGGCGGGTGCGAGCAGGGGAGTGGATGTGGTGGCTGCGGTGTCGGTTGTCAACGTCATGTCTCGGGCTCCTCGTTGTGACGTGCTGGTCCCATGGACGCGTCCCCCGTTTAGGTGACGCCGCAACTAGTGCGACAGCAACTGGTGTGATGACGCCGAAAGTATGCCCTCAAGTCGGCTCGGTCAAGTGGACATCGTGGAAATTTCCCCAACTAGGAAACATGGCACGCGTGTTGTAGCATGTAGATCCGTGATACAACATGTATGACGATGCACGAGACATTACGACCACACAGAGGACGCCATGAGACGAGTACTTGCCCTATCCACCCGGTTCCCCCGGGCGGTCATCGCCGCCTGGGTGATTCTGTTCGTAATCGGGGGAATCTTGGCGCTCCGTCTGGATGCAGCCCTGTCAGGGGGCGGCTTCTCCAACCCACGCGCCGAAGCGCTCATGACGCAGCAGGTAGTCCAGGACAGGTTCGGCGAGTCCCCGAACCAGCTGGTCATCGTCCTCGACGGCGAGGGCGCGCTCTCGGACGCTGCGATCTCCGACACGGCAGCAGTCCTCGAGGAGGAGGGCGCAGACAGCGTCCTCACTCCGGCTACCAACACGGAGCTGATCTCCTCCGACGGTCGCACGGCCGCGCTCATCGCCGGCTTCGATGGAAGCGGAACGGCGGTCCAGAACCTCGTGCCAGATCTCCAGGCACGCATGAGCGACTCGGGCCTGGCTGAGAACATCTACGTGACGGGCCAACCGGCCCTGGACTTCCAGCTCAACGCACACTCGAAGGCCGACGCGCTACGGGCTGAGCTGATCGTTGCTCCGCTGCTGATCATCGTGCTGCTGCTCGTGTTCCGGTCCGTCATCGCCGCACTGCTCCCGCTCCTTGTCGCGGGATCATCGCTAGTCATCAGCCTTGGCATCGGATACGTTGCCACGCAGTTCACTGAGGTCTCGAACCTGTACACGAACATCGTGTCGATGATCGGCCTCGCAGTCGCAGTCGACTACTCGTTGTTCATCATCAAGCGCTTCCGCGAAGAGCTCGACGCTGGTAAGACGACAACACAGGCCGTACAGATCGCCATGGCCACCGCAGGGCACTCGGTGCTGTTCAGCGGCATCGCAGTCGTACTCGCCTTGGCAGCGCTCCTGATTCCCCGGGTCATGGCTCTCACCAGCATCGCGCTCGGCGGCATCGTCGTCTCGATCGTCGCACTCTTCATCACCATGGTGGTACTGCCCGCTGCGCTCACGCTCCTGGGAGCACGCATCAACCGCCTGCAGGTCCCGTTCCTCAAGAACGCCTCATCCAGCACCGTGAAGTCGACGGAGACCACGAAGATCCGACGCCCGGGGCTTGTGGGTGTCGCTGGGGTAGTCGTCCTCGCGGCCTGCGCCATCCCCGTCAGCGGCCTCTCTCTCCAGTCACCCGTTGCAAGCGCCACAGTCCTCCCCGCATCCGACCCCGCCAGGCAGGGCCTCGAAACGCTGGAGCAGCGGGTAGGTCAGGAAGACCTCTTCCCCGTCGACGTCGTACTGACAATGCCCAAGACCACGTCGACCGCCGACGCCATCACCGACGTCGATCGCGCCAGCTCTTGGCTGACCGACCGAGCCGGTGTCGACAGCGTCACCTCCATCAGCACCATCGGGCTACCTCCTGAGCAGCTCACTGCCGCGCTGGCCCAGCCTGCGCTCCCTGAGGATCTTCGTCAGCTCTGGAGCACTGACGGCGACACGATTACGGCACGTCTCCTGACCATCACGACCGATGGCCCGGACTCCGTGAGCGCCCACGAACTTGTCGCTGACATTCGCTCCAACCTGCCGACTGCACTCGACTCCAACGTCGACGTGGCAGTGACAGGAGCGACGGCCCAGGGCTACGACTTCGACACCACGCTGGTCCAGAGCATCCCACTCATCCTCGGGCTCGTGATCCTGCTCACGTTCATCATGCTGGCCTTCGCATGGCGTTCCGCGATCCTGCCCGCGCTAGCGCTGCTGTTCAACTTGCTCGTCGTCGGAGCGAGCGTCGGCGCGCTCACGCTGATTCAGCAGGCGACGTCAGACGATCCGCTCAACTCCGTCACCCCCATCCTGCTGTTCGCGGTGATGTTCGGACTGAGCATGGACTACATGGTGATCATCATGTCCCGCATGCGAGAGCTCTACCGATCGGGGATGCCATACGAGCAGGCAGTGCTGGCCGGCGCTCACCGCACCAGGAGCATGATCAACAGCGCCGCGATCATCATGATCGCCGTGTTCCTGTCCTTCATGACCGCACAAATCAGCATCGTCCGTGAGATCGGCATTGGCCTGGCCATCGCTGTCGCGCTCGACGCGGTCGTCATCCGCATGATCGTCATGCCGAGCGTGCTCCGAGCGATCGGTCCACGAGCCTTCGGCACCAAGCGGGCGTCGGCTGCACCGCCGGCATCGGCCACCACCGCAGCCTCGGGCAGCCCCGCCGAAGCAGTACGACCGAACGACGATCTGGTCGGCGTCTAGCAGACAACGGCCTCACACGCTCAGGGGGCCCACGCCATTGACGACGTAGGCCCCCTCAGCGCACGAACTGCCAAGATAAGGTGCGGTAGCACGCAACCGCACCCCCGTAACGACTGGATCACGACGTGACCTCACTAGTAAAGCCGACTCACACCTCAGCACCATCGCTCGCACAATACGAATTGCGTTATCTCGTCCTCGCCGCGCAACGAGAAGGCAACCGCGCTCTCAACAGAGACCTCAGCGACCTCGGCCTGACCGCCTCGCAGTTCGAGATCATCCTCGTCTTGTCGAAGTACGGTCCCATCACCCTCCGAGAACTCGGAGAACTGATCGTCTGCGAGACAGCGAGTCCTAGCCGTATCGTCGACACTCTCGTCCGAAGAGGACTCGTCGAACGCTCCGTCGACGCCAAGGACCGCCGTGCCGTGGCGTTGTCCCTTACCAACGAGGGACAGGATCTCGTTCCACGCCTCCTAGAGATCGACCGTGCATTCGACGACGGAGCAATGAAGATGTTCAAGGCCAGCGACGTTCAGGGGCTCGTCAACGCCTTACGCGGCTACCTCGCGGGGACCGAGAGTGGAGCCGTCCTCGACCGACGGTTCGCCGAGTCGCGCACTCGACTTCCCTGACGACGCAGTCACACCGTCGCGATGCGGAACCGCTCTACGAGCCGAGTACTCCGCCCCGGATACGTAAACGAAGTCGGGCCTCCGCTCGATACCCGGCTCGCTGGCGCACAACTGATGGGCCTCTCCGACGAGTCGTTGAGGTCGGAGCCATGTCGGGTGGCGGTGTGAGCGCTGCGCTCGTCGAAAGACACTCTCCGATTTTCGGGCGTTCTCATGCTGTGCCCGGTGACCCAAAAGATCTCCAAGGCGTCCATGACGAGTTGGGCGTCGCGTCTGCTCAGCTCGGGGGAGAGACCGGCGAACTCCATCCAGTGCTCGGACGTCCATCCGTCCTCGAGGACGCGGGCGCGCTCTAGCTGATCGTCACTTGACCCGATGCCGTCGAGTACTCGGCCCATACCCGGGCAACACGGTGGCGAGGATATGGCGGAGAAGTGCCATTGTGCGGCGCTCCTTCACGATCGGCGACTCCGGATGGCCGCGTCGCCCCTACTGGAACACGACCACCGGCGACCCGGCGTCGCGCGCCACGACCACGCTGATCGCGTCGGCGGACGCGGCCGGCACGCTGTACACGTAGTCGCCGGTGGCGGAGGCGCCGGGCTCGAGCGAGCCGCGGATCACGGTGTCGGAGTCGGCGGGCGTGGCGGGCGTGCGGGCGGCGCCGTAGAAGACGTTCACGGTCACGGCGTCGACCGCGACGGCCTCGCCCGTGACGTTCACGAGCTCGAGCCGCACGTCGACTGCGTCGCCGCTCAGCTCGCCCACGCGACCGCCGTCCGTGGTGGTCGGGGTGACCGCGACGATGCGCGCCTGGATCGACCCGGGGAACGTCGCGGTCTCGTCGAGGCCGACCGTGGTCGCGACCTCCTGGCCGAGCGCGCGCGTGTCGCCGTCCGGGAGCGGGGCGGGGGCCTCGGTGGCGCCCGCGGTGGGGGCGACCTCCGACCAGTCCTTGGTGTCGGCGGCGGCCGCGGGCGCGTCGGATCCGGATCCGTTCACCACGACCGTGCCGACCACGGCGGCGACGGTCAAGACGGAGGCGGCGCCGATCACGGCGACGGTGGTGCGGCGGCTACGACGGCGCTCGCGGCGCGGGCGCAGGTCGGACGGGGTGCTCTCGGGTGCGGGCATGGCCTTCTTCGCTCGTCGGGTACGGCGGAAGACGGGCCCGACGACCAGGGCGGGTCGGCGGCGCGGGGCGGGCGGGCGATGGGTGGTCGACCGACGCAGGATTCCGGGTCTTCTGCCCTCGCATCGTACGTCCGGCACCGCGTGCCGACGAGACCCCCGTCCAGGGGAGGGGTGCGCGCGGATCCGCTCAGTCGCGCCGCGCGTACTCCTGGTACGACCAGCCGAGCGCCCCCGCGACCATGCCGGCGCCGCGCGCGAGCGTGCGGGTGCCCTTCGCGCGGTGCGCGAGGCTGCCGGTCACGACGCCCGCGGCGATCCGGCCGGTGCCGCCGAGCGCGCGCGCCAGCCCGCGCGCCGTTGCCCCGGCGCGGACCCGGATCCGGTCGGCGGGCACGGCGGGCGCGAGCGCCACGGACGTCAGGCTCCACGAGTTGCCGCTGCTGAACGCGCGGAGCACGACCCAGCGACGGGTCGTCCGGGTGCGCGGCACGACGTCGACGACGCCCGCCTCCGCGCACCAGGTGAGGAGCCCGCCGGACGCGACGAGCTGGCGGGTGAAGAGCGTGTCCTCGCCGCCCTGCGTGCCGAGGTCCACGTCGAAGCGGAGGCCGGCCGCGCGCACGGCGCGCAGGTCGAGCAGGAGGTTGTTGGTCGCGGCGACCTCGAGGCGTGCGCCCGTGGCGGGGCGGCGACGCGTGAAGAACCCGCCCGCGCGCACCCACGCGTCGGGCTCGACCTCGTACTCGCTGCGCACGGGACCCGCGACGCCCGCGCTGCCGGTGGCCTGGCGGGCGCGGACGAGGGCGGCGAGCCAGCCCGGATCCGGCCGCTCGTCGTCGTCGAGGAACACGAGCAGGTCGTCGGCCCCGGCCGCGTCGAGCGCGCGGTTCCGGGCCGCCGAGATGCCCGGCGTGGGCTCGTGCACGTAGGCGATCGGCGCGGGGGAGTCGGCCGCGGCGTCCTCCACGGCCGCGCCGGCGCCGCCCGCGGGGTCGTTGTCGACCACGACGATCCGCACGGAGCGCGGGAGCGTCGGGTCGGCCTCCGCGGCCTCGCGCAGCTCCGCGGCCTGCGCGGCGACGAGCGGCAGCACGGCGCGGATGTCGTCCGGCCGGCGGTAGGTGAGGATCGCGACGACGAGCGACGCGGCGGGTGCGGCGGCCGGACCGGACCCGGCGGGCGCAGCGGTCGGCGCGGGCGACGGCACCGCGCGCCAGCCGCCGGAGAGCCGGTACCCGTCGACGATCCCGCGCACGGCCGCCGACACGGGCGCCACCGGGTGCGCGAACTGCCGCCGACCGCCCTGGAGCAGCACCTCGTACGCGATCACGGGCGTGAGCAGCCGCCACCGGCGCAGCGCCGCGGCGTCGAGGTGGCGGGCCCCGTAGAGCAGCCGGTTGCGGACGTTGTGGTAGTAGTACGTGCCCGACTTCGCCTGGCCCGCGCTCGCGTGGCCGGCGCTCTGCGTGCCGCCCTCCGCGTGCACGGCCACGGCCTCCTCCACGACGCGCAAGGATCCGCCGGCCTCAACGACCTTGCGCGACAGGTCCACGTCCTCCCAGTAGAGGAAGTAGTCGTCGGAGAAGCCGCCGACCCGGGTCCACAGCTCGTCGGTCACGAGCAGGCACGCGCCCGTCAGCCACGGCTCGACCGCCTGGCCCGGGTGCTGCGCACGGCGGGCGGCGCCGCGGATCCGGCCGTCGGCGAGGTACAGGTCCGACCCGCGGAACCACGTGCTGCCGTCCGGCCGGAGGATGAGCGGGGCCACGAGCGCGAGGGGGTCCGCGGCCACCGCGTCGCGCAGCACGGCCAGCTGGTCGGGCTCGATGGTCGCGTCCGGGTTGAGCAGCAGGAACTCGCGCGCGCCGAGCTCGCGCGCCGCCGCCACCCCGATGTTCATGCCCGTCCCGAAGCCCGTGTTGCCGTCGGGGTAGACGCCGTGCACGCGCGTCGACGGATGGGCGGCGAGCTCGCGCACACGCTCCCGCTCCGCGTCGGTCGTGCGGTTGTCGACGACCACGAGCAGCGCGTCGTCGAGGCGCTCCACGAGCGGCAGGACGTTCTCGCGCACGAGGTCGGCGGATCCGTAGTTCACGACCACGACGGCGAGCAGGGCGGGGCGGGGCATGGGCATCCCATCGGTCGGGCGCACGAGGCGGGGCCTCGACCGCGGGTACGGGCGAGTGGTGGCATAGTCTATTTCCTCGACCGATGACCACGTGGGCGCGCCCGACGCCCCGCCGCCGGTCGCCCGCCCAGGAGCGCCATGACCGTCCCCTCCCGTCCGCCCGGCCGCGACCTCGTGGTCCTCCAGTCCTCGCAGGCGCCGCGTCCCACGACGAACCCGTACATCGTGATGCTCGGCCGCGCGCTCGCCTCGACCCCCGGCGTCCGCCCGCTGCACTTCAGCTGGCGCACCGCGCTCCTCGGTCGCTACGACGTCTTCCACGTGCACTGGCCCGAGATCCTCGTCGACGGGCACAGCCCCCTGAAGAAGGCCGTGCGCCAGGCGCTCACGGTCGCGCTCCTCGCCAAGCTGACGCTCCGTCGGATCCCGATCGTCCGCACCGTGCACAACCTCGAGCGGCCGCAGGGCATCAGCCGGCGCGAGTCCCTGCTGCTCGCGGTCATGGAGCGGATGACGACGCTGCGGATCCGCGTGAACCCCCTCACGGGGATCCCCGCCGACCAGCCGCACGCGACGGTCCTGCACGGCCACTACCGCGACTGGTTCCGCGACCAGCCGCGCGAGGAGGCCGTGCCCGGCCGGCTCGGCTACGTCGGCCTGGTCCGCCGGTACAAGGGCGTCGAGCAGCTCGTCGCGTCGTTCCGCGGCGCAGGCGACGCGGGCGCCGACCTGTCGCTGCGCATCGGCGGCAACCCGTCCACCGAGGACCTGGCCGACACGATCCGCGCGCTCGCCGCGGGCGACGACCGGATCCGGCTCGACCTGCGCTTCCTCTCCGACGCCGAGCTCGTGGAGGTCGTCACCTCCTCCGAGCTCGTCGTGCTGCCATACCGGTTCATGCACAACTCGGGCGGCACGCTCGCGGCGCTCTCGCTCGACCGGCCCGTGCTCGTGCCCGACAACGAGGTCAACCGCGCGCTCGCCGAGGAGGTCGGTCCGGGCTGGATCCACCTGTTCGCCGGCGACCTGACCCCCGACGAGCTGCTCGGCGCCACCGAGGCCGTGCGCACGGGCGCGCGCTCGGCGTCGCCCGACCTCGCGGGCCGCGACTGGGACCGGGCGGGCACCGCGCACGCGTCTGCGTACCGCCGCGCGCTGCGGATCCGCCGTGGGGTCGAGAGGGCCTGACGCGCACCACCAGGCTGACCCGCGCTGCGCGGCCCCCGCGTTCTGGGGCTGATCGCCGCGCCGCCCGTCGCGTACGCTGGCGCACGGATCGCGTACCCGGCGGTCCCACCCGCACCCGCACCCGAGCTCGCGGCGATCCGGCTGTCACCCGCAGCGGACCCGATCGCCACCCCCTCCTCGACCCGACGACGGAGCCCCATGCCCCCCGCCCTGCCCGGCGACCCCCGCGCCGCGTCCGCCGGCGACCCCCGCGCCGCATCCGCCGGCGACCCCGCGGCTAGCGCAGCCGCGACAGTCGACGCGCCGCCCGCCGCCACGCAGGGCCTCGGCGCCCGCGCGGCCCGCGGCGCCATCGTCACGATCGGCGCGCAGCTCGTCCGCATCCTCATCCAGGTCGCGTCCGTCGTCGTCCTCGCCCGCCTGCTCACGCCCACCGACTACGGCCTGCTGGCGATGGTCCTCGCGATCATCGGCATCGGCGAGATCTTCCGCGACTTCGGCCTCTCCAACGCGGCGATCCAGGCGCGCGACCTCAGCCGTGGCCAGCGCGACAACCTCTGGTGGATCAACGCGGGCATCGGCCTCGTCCTCGCCGCCCTCGTGTTCTGCGCCGCCTGGCCGCTCGCGGCGGTCTTCGGCCACGACGAGCTGATCCCCATCGCGCACGCCCTGAGCCTCACGTTCGTGTTCAACGGCCTCGCGACGCAGTACCGCGCGAGCCTCACCCGCAGCCTCCGCTTCCGGGCGCTCGCGACCGCCGACGTCACCGCGCCCGCGGTCGCGCTCCTCGTCGCGATCGGCGGCGCCCTCCTCGGCTGGGGCTACTGGGCGCTCGTCGCGCAGCAGCTCACGCAGACGCTCGTGCTGCTCGGCCTCGCGGTCGGCTTCGCCCGGTGGATCCCGCGCCTCCCGCGTCGCGGGGAGCCCATGGGCCCGCTGCTGCGCTTCGGCTGGAACATGGTCTCGAGCCAGATGGTCGGCTACGTGAGCAACAACATCGACACCTTCCTGGTCGGCCTCCGCTTCGGCGCCGGGTCGCTCGGCATCTACAACCGCGCGTTCCAGCTGCTGATGACGCCGCTCGCGCAGATCCGCAGCCCCCTCACCACGGTCGCGATCCCCGTGCTCTCGCGCCTCGCGGACGAGCAGCGCCGCTTCGCCGACTACGTGGCGCGCGGCCAGCTCGCCCTCGGCTACACGCTCGGCGCGGGCCTCGGCCTCGTCGCGGCCACCGCCGTGCCGATCACCGCGGTCTTCCTCGGCCCGCAGTGGGACAGCGTCGCGCCGATCCTCCGCCTGCTCGCCATCGCGGGGATCTTCGACACCCTCGCCTTCGTCGGCTACTGGGTCTACGTCTCGCGCGGGCTCACGGGCGACCTGTTCCGGTTCTCGCTGCTGAGCGCCGTGATCAAGGTCAGCTGCATCCTCGTCGGGTCGACCGGCGGCATCGTCGGCATCGCGGCCGGCTACGCGGCCGCGCCCGCCATCTGCTGGCCGATCTCGCTCTGGTGGCTGTCGCGCAAGGCCCCGATCCCCACGCGCCGCCTCTACATGGGCGCGCTGCGGATCATCGGCGTCGTGGGCGGCGTCAGCGTCGCGACCGGCGCGCTGCTGGCCCTCGTCGACACCGGATCCGACGTGCTGCAGCTCCTCGCGGGCGTGGGCACGGCCGCGGTGCTCTACGCGCTCGCCGTCGCGCTCGTCCCGGCGGTGAATCGCGACGTGCGCGGGGTGCTCGACCTCGCGCGCGTGCTCCCGAAGGCGCGGCGGGGGAGCGGTGCCGCGCCGCCGCCCGCGGCCGGTCCCGTGACCGTCGATCCCGCGCGCGACGCCGCGGACGCGCCCGACGGCGCCCGCGTCCCCTCCTGACCCGTCAGCCGCGCGCGCCCGCGCCCTTCCGCGCGGCGAGCGCGATGCGGAAGGTCGTCCCCTCGCCGAGGACGGAGGAGACGGTGACCTCCCCGCCGTGCGCCTGCACGATCTCCCGCACGATCGCGAGGCCGAGGCCCGTGCCCGGGACCACCTCGCTCTGCGCGTTGGCGGCGCGGAAGAAGCGGTCGAACACGTGGGGGAGCGCGTCGGCCGGGATCCCCATGCCGGTGTCGGCCACGACGACCATCACCGCGGGGCGTCCCGTGGGACCGGTGGCCGGGTGCACGTCGACGGTCACGGTGCCGCCCGCGGGCGTGAACTTCACCGCGTTCTCGACCACGTTGGTGAGCACCCGCTCCAGCTGCCCCGCGTCCCCGTCGACGGTCGCCGCGGGGGCGCCGCCCACCGCCAGCTCCACGTCGCGCGCGTCGGCGTACGGGCGGAGGGACGCCGCGGCCCCGGAGACCAGCGTCGCGATGTCGATCGGCTCCCGGGCGGGAGGCTCGCCCGAGTCCAGTCGCGTCATCATCAGCATGTCGGCCACGAGCGACTGGAGCCGCCGCGCGTTGCGGTCGACGACCCGCAGCATGTCCTTCGCGTCGTCGGGGACCTCGCCCCCCTCGCCGTCGAGGACCAGCTCCACGTAGCCGGAGATGGAGGTGAGCGGCGTGCGCATCTCGTGGCTCACGGTGCCGATGATGTCGCTCTTCGACCGGTCGAGCGCCTCCAGCCGGGCGACGACGAGCTCCTGGCCGTCGAGCGTGCGCGTGAGCATGGCCTGGCGGAACATGACCGGCAGCGCCGCGAGCGCGACCGTGCTCGCGGCCAGGACCAGCGCGAGCGGCGGGACGGGCATCGCCGTCGCGACGAGGAGCACGCCGAGACCCGCGAGCACCGCGACCGCGGGGACGGGCAGCAGCCGCGCGCCCGGCCGGACGGGCTCCGCGGCGTCGGCCGGCGCGCGGTCCACGCCCTCCACCCACAGGGCGAGGCACGCGATCCCGGCGGTCCAGACGACGTCGAGCGGGGTCCCGTCCGCGTACGCGCCCTCGTGGTCGAGCAGCGCGTAGGCGATGTCGGCGCCCGTGATGGCGAGGAGCCCGACGACCAGGGACTGCCAGCGCGGCCCCAGCCGGAGGACCGGCGAGGCGCCGATGCCCACGACCACGGCCACGAGCACGATGTCGAAGGCGGGGTACAGGGCGTCGATGGTGCCGTCGAGGACGGTCGCGCCGCTCGTAGCGTCCGAGAGGACCGGACCGAGCACCACGGCCAGCACGGCGGCGGAGCCGAGGACGGCGAGCCCTGCGTCGAGGAAGACGGCGTTCGTCGCGCGGCGCGAGCGGCGCCGGACGAGCACGACGAGGGCGGCCAGCATCAGCGGGTAGAAGAGGAGGTACGCGACGTCGGCGACGGAGGGGGAGGACAGCACGCCCGACGCGTCCATGCCGATCGCGTAGATCGTGTCGCCGGCGGCGTTCGAGGTCACGGCCGCCGCGGCGAGCACGACCTCCGCGCGCGCGAGCCGGGTCCGCGCCGCGACGAGCCAGAACACGACGACCGGGAGCCACTGGGCGGCGAGCGAGAGCCCGACGTCGATGACCGGGCTCGCGGGGTCGCCGGGCAGGAGCAGCCCCGCGAGGTAGACGAGGTTCGCGAGCACGACGGCGGCGATGAGGCCGCGGATCACGCGGTGCAGGCGGGGGTGCGCGACGGCGGTCGGCTCGACGGCACGCGTCATGATCTCCCCCGAACCGGGCTCCGCGTCCCCGACGACCCCGGTGCGGCGGGGCGGCGCGCCTCCGCCACATCCTAGGAGCGGCCCGGGCGGGTGTCGCGGCCGGTACGGTGCGCGGATGCCGGCCTGGGCCGCACGCCCCTACCCCAAGGTCGCGACCGCCTCCGAGGCGCCGGCCGCGACCGCCACGACGGCCGCCCGCCCCGCGTGCTCCACCCGCACGTCGCCCGCGAACGCCGTGACGCGCGCGCGGCCCTCGGCGTCCGTCCGCACGGTCGTCGGCGCGAGCCACCACTCCTCGCGGATCAACCGCCGGAGCGCGTCGTACGAGGGCTTCGGCGTGCCGTCCGCGCGCACCAGTCCACCGGGCGCGCCCAGCCACATCCCGTCGTCGGTGAGGCCCCAGTAGGTGATCGCCGTGACGGCCGGGTGCCCCACCAGCGACCGGTAGTGCCGTTCGATCTCCTCCGTCTGCCGCTCCTCGCCCGCGGGCGTGGACGGCCAGCTCGTGACGCGGTAGTCGTTGAGGTCGGTGATCTCGGGCGGCATGGGGTCGCCGGAGAGCAGCGTCGTCTCGGTCATGTGGATCGGCAGCCCGAACCGCGCGAACCGGTCGACGATCCCGAGCACCTGCTCCTCGCCGCGGTACCCCTGGTGCATGTGGGTCTGCAGGCCGATCGCGTCCACCTCGATGCCCGCGCCGATCACCTCCTCGATGAGCTCCTCGTAGGCGGGGGAGAGGTCGAAGTCGTTGAGGATCAGGGTCGCCGCGGGGTTCGCGGCGCGCGCCTCCTCGAAGGCCATGCGCACCATGGCGAGCCGGCCGCGCGCCGCCGCGAGCCGGGTGATCCCGTTGTCCTCGCGGTCGAACACGGGCATGATCACGGCCTCGTTGATGGCGTCCCATGTGTCGATGAGCCCGGTGAAGTCGCCGACGTCGCGCCGGATCCGCTCCCGCTGCACGCGCTCCACCTCGTCGAGCGGAAGGTCGAGCAGCCACGGCGCCGTGACCGTGTGCCAGACGAGCGGGTGCCCCTTCACGTCGATCCCGCGCTCGCGCAGCCAGCGTGCGGTCGTGAGGAGCCGCTCGGTGTCGGGCTTCCCGCGCACGGGCTCGAAGCGGCCCCAGTAGAAGGGGAGCGTGGCCGTGTCGAACACCCCGAGCCACTGCTCGGCGAGCCGCTCCAGGCCCTCGAGCCCGGCGCCGCCGAAGGACTCGATGCCCGCCTCGTCCGGATCCGTCTCGCCGTTCGCGAGCGGGATGAGGTCGAAGCCGATGTTGCCGAACGCGATGTCCTGCCGGGCCTGCTCGACGACGACGTCCTGGTGGGCGAGCGGCTGCCCGTCGGCGCCGCGGACGGTGATCACCGCGTCGGCCCGGCGGGCGTCGGGGATCGCGGTCGGGCGGCGGGAGGCGGATGGCGTGGCGGGCATGGGTCCCTCTCGAGGGGTCGGCGCCACGCGCCCGGCGTCCCTCCGCCGTCGAGCGGCACGGGGACGCGGGCCGCGGACGGGTGCGTCGGTGCGGTCGTCCGGAACCTACGCGGGCCGCGCGACGGGCGTCCACCGCGTCCCGGATGTCCGCAAGCTTTCCCCCGCCGCCACCGGTGGGGAGGGGCCGCCGCGGGCGTAGCGTGCACGCAGGGCGCGGATCCGACCGGCGCCCCCGCTTCGATGACGAGGACCCGATGATCCCAGGCGCCGCCACCCTGTCCGTGCTCTACCTCGGCGGGACGGGCACCATCAGCGCCGCGTGCGTCCGGGCCTCCGTCGCCGCCGGCATGGACGTCACGGTCGTGAACCGCGGCGCCGACTCCCAGGGCCGGGGCACCCCCGAGGGCGTGACGACGCTCGTCGCCGACGTCACGGATCCCGACGCCCTCCGCGTCGCCCTCGGCGACCGCTCGTTCGACGCGGTCGTCGACTTCCTCTCCTTCGACGCGGCCGGCGCCGACCTCCGCGTCGAGGTCTTCGCCGGGCGCACCCGCCAGTTCGTCGCCATCAGCTCCGCGTCGATCTACCGCAAGCCCGCGCTGCGGACGCCCATCACCGAGTCGACGCTGCGCGCCAACCCGTTCCTCTCCTACGCGCGCGACAAGATCGCGATGGAGGACGCGTTCCTCCGCCACCACGCGGAGAGCGGCTTCCCGGTCGTCATCGTCCGCCCGTCGCACACCTACGACGAGGCGAGCCCGCCGCTCGCGGGCGACTGGACGGTCGTCGACCGCATCGCGCGCGGCGAGGAGGTCGTGGTCCCGGGCGACGGCACCTCGCTCTGGACCCTCACGCACGCCGACGACTTCGCGGTCGGCCTCGTCGGGATCCTCGGCGACGAGCGGGCCACGGGCGAGGCGCTGCACATCACGAGCGACGACGTCATGACGTGGGACCGGATCCACCACCTCGTCGCCGACGCCCTCGGCGTCGAGGCGCGGCTCGTGCACGTGCCCGCCGAGCAGTTCCCCGTCGTGGAGCCGGACTGGGGCTGGTCGGAGCTCGTCGTCGGCGACCTCTCGCACAGCGCGGTCTTCGACACCACGCTGATCCGGCGGCTCGTGCCCGCGTTCCAGCCCCGGATCCCGTTCCACCTGGCCGTACGCGGCATCGTCGCCTGGCGGGCCGCGCACCCCCAGCTCACGCGGCCGGACGCGGACACCGATCGCCGCATCGCGCGGCTGGTCGCGGCGAAGCACGCGGCCGACGAGGCCTACCGGGCGGCGGGCGCCGAGCGCTGACCGACGCGGACGCGCACGACCAGCGTCACGACCACCACGACCGAGGCCGCGACGAGCGCCGCGACGGCCGCCGGGGTCGACAGCAGCTCGCCCGTCAGTCGCCCGACGGCGATCCACGCGAGCCCCCACGCGATGGCCGCGGTCGGCGCGAGGCGTCCGCCGTCGCGCACGGCGAGGAGCGCGCCGATCGCGCCCACGACCAGCAGCACCACGACCGCCGTCGCGTCGCGGCCGGCCTCGCCCGGTCGGACGCCCGCCGCGGTGAGGATCGCCGCGACGTTCGCGACCGTCGCGACGCTCACCCAGCCGAGGTAGAGGCCCATGGTGCCGTCGAGGACCACGCCCTCGACCGCGTTCCGGGGCCTGGTCGCGAGGAGCGCGAGGAAGGTCCAGACGAGCGTCGCGAGCAGCGCCGCGATGACCACGCCGCTCAGCGCGAGGAGCCCGGCCTGCGCCGTGAGGATCCACACGGCGTTCAGCACCAGGGTCACGGCTACGGGGTAGCCCACGCGACGCTGGCGCTCGTCGGCGCGCTGGGCGGGGAGCGCCTGCCAGATCGTGTACGCGACGAGCCCGAGGTAGATCACGCTCCAGATCGAGAACGCGGGCCCGGCCGGCGCGACCGGCGTGTAGCTCGCGCTGAGCGCGCCGCTCGACGCGTTCTGGATGCTCCGGTCGCTGAACGCGCCGGAGCCGAACGCGCTTCCCACGATCGCGAACGCCATGCTCGAGATGACGACGATCTGGCGGACGATGTCCTTCACGGTGCCCATGCGGCCTGCTCCTCTACGATGGGATTGTCAGCACGCGGATAGTCAGCCTGCTGACGATCACTGTAGCAGGAGGTGCCCGTGGCCGGAGAGGCCGTGCAGGACGAGCTCGCCAGCTGGCCCACCGGGCGGCTGCTCTCGACGGCCGCGCGCGCGGTCGAGCACGCGTGGGCGGAGGCGCTCGCGACCCTCGGCGTCACGCACGCGGGCCTCATCGCGCTGCACCTGCTGCGCGACGGGCCGCTCAGCCAGATCCAGCTCGCCCGCTCCGCGCACGTCGAGACGCAGACGATGTCGCGCACGCTCGAGCGCCTGGAGCGGGAGGGGCTCGTGTCGCGCGCGCCGGATCCCGACGACCGGCGCCGCCACGTCGTCGCCCGCACCGCGGCCGGCGTCGACGCCTGGGAGCGCGCGCAGGCCCTCGAGCAGGACGTCGTCCCCGAGCTCGCGCGCTCCGAGGAGATGCGCCGCGGCCTCATCGACGTGATCCGCGCGGCCGGCCGGCCGGCGCCGGGCGACGACGCGACCGAGGCCGCAGCCGACCCCGCCGCCCCGGCCCCCGCCCCGCGGAAGCGCACCCGATGACCCGCCCCGCGGATCCCGACCCGATCTCCGCCGCCGCCCCCGACCTCCCCGGCCGCGCGGTCATCCGCCAGGTCTGGAGCGACCTCGCCTTCGTGCACTGGCGCGTGGATCCCGCGCTCGTCGCCCCGCTCCTCCCGCCGGGCACGCGCCCCGACGTGCACGACGGATCCAGCTGGGTCGGCCTCATCCCGTTCGTCCTGTCCCGCAGCGCCTTCCCGCCGCTGCCCGCCGTCCCGTGGGCCGGCACCTTCGCCGAGCTCAACGTGCGCCTCTACAGCGTCGGCGACGACGGCCGCCGCGGCGTGGTCTTCCGCTCGCTCGAGGCCGCGAAGCTGCTGCCGGTGGTCGGCGCGCGCGTCGGCCTCGGCCTGCCCTACATGTGGGCGTCGATGACGCACGAGGAGCACGACGGCGTCGTCACGTACAGGTCGCGCCGGCACACGGGATCGCGGCCCGCGTCGCGCCTCTCCGTGCGCCCGCTCGCCGAGGAGGTCGAGGGCGATCCGCTCGCCGACTTCCTCACCGCGCGCTGGGGCATGCACGTGGCCCGTGGCGGTGTCACGCGCTACTGGCCGAACACGCACGACGCGTGGACCCTCCAGCGCGCCGAGCTCGTCGACCTCGACGACGAGCTGGTCGCGGCCGCGGGACTCCCCGGGATCGCCGACCGCGCGCCGGACTCGGTGCTCTTCTCCCGCGGCGTCCGCACGGAGTTCGCGGGCCCGCTCCGCCCGCGCGCCTGACGCGCGGCGGAGCGCCTACCGCTTCGCGCGCGGCGTCCGCGTCGAGCGCTTCTCCCCGCCCGACAGCTCGTCGATCGTGAGCGCCGCGCTGATGAGCGCGAGGTGGCTCAGGCCCTGCGGCAGGTTGCCGAGGAACGCGTGGTCGTCGGCGTCGATCATCTCCGAGTAGAGACCGACGTCGTTGCCGAGTTCCACGAGCTGGTCCATGAGCTCGCGCGCCTCGTCCATCCGCCCGACGCACGCGAGCGCGCCCGCCATCCAGAAGCCGCACGCGGTGAACGTGCCCTCCTCCTCGGGCATGCCGGAGTAGCGGTAGAGCAGCGGCCCGCGGCCGAGCTCGGAGCGCAGCGCGTCGAGCGTCGACGACATGCGCTCGCCCCGGTCGAAGCCGGAGACGGCGTGCAGCAGGATGCTCGCGTCGAGGCGCTGGCTGCCCGGGTGCATGACGTAGGCGCCGCGGCCCTCGTCCCAGCACTCCTCCTCGACCCACGCGCGGATCCGGTCGCGCTCGGCCCGCCAGCGGTCCGGCACCCCGGGGATCTGGCCGACCTCGGCGAGCTCGACCGCGCAGTCGAGCGCCTGCCAGCAGCCGAGCGCGCTGGTCGTGTAGTGCTGCTCGTCCTCGAGCTCCCACATGCCGGCGTCGCGCTTCTGCCACATGTCGCAGGCGCGGTCGGCGAAGGTCGCGAGGAGGCGGCCGGTGTCGGCGTCGAGCACGTTGCCGTCGCGGACGTAGGTGCGCACGACGTCGAAGAGGTCGCCGAAGACGCCGAGCTGCAGCTGCGCCTGCGCGTCGTTGCCGTCGACGACGGGGCCGACGCCGCGCCAGCCCGGCACCTCGGGGGTCGAGCTGCCCTCGGGCACGCCGCCCTCGAGCGAGTAGAAGACGTGCAGGTCGGGGCCGTTGTCGCGGATGGTGCGGAGCATCCACGACACCGCCGCGTGCGTCTCCTCGCGGAGGCCGAACCGCACGAGCGCGTTCACCGTGTAGGCGAGGTCGCGCACCCAGGCGAAGCGGTAGTCCCAGTTCTTGCCGCCGCCCATGCGCTCGGGGAGCGAGGTCGTGGCCGCCGCGGCGATGGATCCGGTGGGCGCGTGCACGAGCAGCTTGAGCGCGAGGGCGCTGCGCTGCACGGCGTCGGCCCACTCGCCGTCGTACCGGAACTCGGCGCTCCACCCCTCCCAGTTGCGGATGGTGCGGTCGATGCCCTCGTCCACGATCTCGGGGTTCGGGATCCGCACGGGCTCCCGCTCGGTGCCCACGAGCGTGATCACGTGGCGCGACCCCTCCTTCGTCGTGAACGCGCCCGAGACGGATTGCGTGCCGGGCTCGGCCGGGCCGTGGTCGAGGCCGACGACCGCGAGCGTCACGCCGTCGACGCGGATCACCGGCCCGTTGTGCGTGGACTGCACCCACGGCGACGACGTGGCGAGCGCGGTGCCGGGCGCGACGAGCCAGCTCATCGCGACCTCGCCCGTGAGCCCGTCGATCCGCCGCCCGAGCTCGGACCACGGCAGCCGCCCCGCGACGCCCGTGACCAGCGCGTCCGTGACGCGCACGCTGCCGGAGGCCGTCGTGAAGGTGGTGGTGAGCACGTTGGTGCCCGGGACGTACGCGCGCGTGACCTCGAAGTCCTCGTCGGGGCGGAGCGTGATCCGGCCGCCGTGCGGCGCGTCGAGGAGCGCGGCGAAGGCGGGCGGCGTGTGCAGGTCGGGCAGCGGCAGCCAGTCGATGTCGCCGTCCTCGGCGATGAGCGCGACCGTGCGCCCGTCCCCGATGGCGGCGTAGCTGCGGAGCGCGATGTAGCCGTCGATGCGCTCGGGTGCGGGGCGGGAAGCGGGCTGTGCCATGGGACTCCTGTCGACGCCGGCAGGAGGTCACCGACCCCTCCAGTATCCCCGGGCCGCCTCCGCGACGGCTGGCACGGCGGTCCGGGCCATCGGATCCTCCCCGGGCTCCGAAGAGCGCCGATGTGCCCGGAGCGAACCCGAACCGTCCCGGTCACGGCCCGCCGGACAGCGTCGTCCGCGCGGCATCCTCGCCTCGTGCCCTGCTCGGGGGGACGCACGGCGGGGCACCCGGCGATACGATGACCGCACCCGAACACCGCGTCGCACGCAGGAGCTACCCGACTCCTCGCCGGCGCATCAGAGAAGAGCCATGGCCCTCCCCTCCATGAGATCGCGCGCGCGCACGCGCGCCGCCGTCCGCCCCTCCGCCGATCCCGTCACCCCGGCGGGAGGTCGCCCCCGCTTCGAGTGGATCGACGCGGGCAAGGGCGCCTGCATGGTCCTCGTCGTCCTCCTGCACCTCTCCCTCATGTACGAGAACGAGGTCAACGAGGGCGCCGCCGCGCTGTGGTGGGAGGTCAGCTCCGTCTTCGCGCCCCTGCGCATGCCGCTGTTCTTCTTCATCTCCGGATTCCTCGCGACGCGCGCGGTGCAGCGGCCGCTCGGGTCGACCCGGGGGCGGACCCTCGGCATCTACTCCGTCTACGCGCTCTGGACCCTGCTCTTCCTCGCGCGCCTCCTCGTCCCGCAGGCGCGCGGCGGCGGCTCGGCGCCGACCCCGGGCGAGCTGGCGCTCAGCCTCGTGCTGCCCACGTCCTACTGGTACCTGTGGGCGCTGCCCGCGTTCTTCCTCGTCGCCTGGGCGTGCACCCGCCTGCTCGGCGAGCGCCGGGCGTGGGCGCTGATCCCGTTCGCCGTGCTGGCGGCCGCCGCGCCGCTCCTCAAGCCGCTGACCGCGGGCCTCCTCACGGAGCCGATGGACGCGGTCAAGCTCAGCTCGATCGCCGCGAACCTCGTGTGGTTCTACGCGGGCGTCGTCGGACGCGACGCCTGGCTGGCGCTCATGCGCCGGGCGACGCCCCTCACAGCGGTCCTCGCGGTGGCCGCGTACGCCGGCGTCTTCGCCGCCCTGCGCGCCACGGGCAACGGCCTGGTCCTCACCTTCGCGATCGCGGCGGTCGCGCTCCTCGCCAGCAACCAGGTCCTCGCCGTCGCGGGCATGGCGAACCCGCTGGCCCGCGCGCTGCGCTGGGTGGGGCGCCAGACGCTGCCCGTGTACGTCTTCCACATCTTCCTGGTCTCGGCCCTGAGCGCCGCCCTCAAGCTGACGGGCCTCGTGCCGGTCCTGCAGCAGCACACGCAGGTGTGGGGCGCGATCCTCCCGATCGCCCTGCTGGTGCCCGTCGTGGTCGCGAGCCGGATCATCGGCGCCGCCGTCCTGGGCTCCCGGCTCCGCTGGACGCTCGAGGGTCCGCGCTGGCTGACGGGGAGTCCCGCCCCCGATTCCCGCAGGACCGTCACGCGCTGATCCGGCGCGGGCGGGCCAGGCTGGATCCATGACCGAGCTCGAGGCCGTGCGCGGCGACATCACCCGGCAGGACGTGGACGCGATCGTGAACGCGGCGAACTCGTCGCTCCTCGGCGGCGGGGGAGTGGACGGCGCGATCCACCGCGCGGCCGGGCCGGAGCTCCTCGCCGCGTGCCGCCGGATCCGGGCGGAGGAGCTCCCCGACGGCCTGCCCGCCGGCGACGCCGTCGCGACGCCGGGCTTCCGCCTGCCCGCGCGCCACGTGATCCACACGGTCGGCCCCGTCTGGTCGGCGTCCCACGACCGCACCCCGGTGCTCGCCAGCGCGTACCGTCGCTCGATCGAGGTGGCGGCGGGACTCGGCGTCCGCAGCGTCGCCTTCCCCGCGGTCTCGGCCGGCGTCTACGGCTGGCCGGTCGACGACGCCGCGCGCGTGGCGGTCGCCTCCGTGCGCGGGGCCGTGGCGGACGGCGCGGGTCGCGGGATCGAGCTGGTGCGCTTCGTCCTGTTCTCGGACGCGGTGCTCGCGGAGTTCGAGGCGGCGCTCGCCGCGGACGCCTGACACGGGCGGGGAAAGAAGAACGCCGGCCCTGCCGTCGAGGACGGGGACCGGCGAGTGGTGCCTGGACGCGGCGTCGATCCGCGGACCTTTCGATTTTCAGTCGAACGCTCTACCAACTGAGCTACCCAGGCGAGCGGGCGACTTCTGCGAAGACGCCCACATCGGACAGAAGCCCTCTCGTGTGAGAGGGCTTCCCATCCGTGGCGACCCTGACGGGACTTGAACCCGCGACCTCCGCCGTGACAGGGCGGCACGCTAACCAGCTGCGCTACAGGGCCTTGCATGTCGGTCTTTGCTCGGTGACCCCAACGGGATTCGAACCCGTGTTAACGCCGTGAAAGGGCGCCGTCCTAGGCCACTAAACGATGGGGCCGCTCGCCCTGGTCTCCCAGGTCTCGCAGCAACCGACACGTCAGCATAACCGCACTCCGGGCGAGGACTCAAATCGGGCGCTCGGCCGCGGGGCCGGGCCCCGTCCCCATGCGGATCGGGCGGCGTGTCGCGTGCCCGTCGCCCACCCGCCCGGCGCTCCCGGAGGAGAGGCCGCCGACCTCATGGGAGGTTCGCGACACGGTCCGCGCGCTGCGCCGATGTCCCCCTTCCGCGGGGTTAGCCTTCGCTCGACCCTCCTGGGAGAGGGGATCCCCGCGGGGATCCCCGCATCCGCGCGCTGTGCGCCGCGGATCCCCGTTGTTACTGTGAGAGCCGGTGACGGTGTGGCGGATGTGATCCGCGACTCCCCGCCGGACCCGCGGGAGGCGCAGCCGGCCAGCCGGGCGACACGATGATCGGGAACACCATGCACCAGGACCTCCTCCGGAGCCCGCGCACCTCGGGCGCCACGCGGACGCGCCCGCGCGGCCGCCGCACCCTCCAGGCGATCATCGCGATCGCCGCCGTCCTCCTCACCGGGTCGATCGCGGCCCCCGCCCACGCCGACACGTTCGCCTCCTGGGACGACGTGCAGAAGGCGCGCGGCGACGAGCAGGCGCAGCAGGCGCTCGTGCAGAGGATCAACGACGAGATCGCCTCCCTCCAGCAGCGGGTCACCGACGCGCAGGCCCTCGTGGTCCAGCGCGGCGACGAGCACGACAAGGCGCAGCAGGCGGCCGACGACAAGCACGAGGAGACGGTCCAGCTCCAGCAGAAGGTCGACGCGGCCGACGAGAAGGCCACGAAGTCGCAGGAGCAGGCGGCGGGCCTCGCCAAGCAGCTGATGCGCTCCGGCGGGCAGAACCTCTCGGGCACCCTCCTCCTCAGCGACGGCGACGGCACCGACGATCTCCTCGACAAGCTGGGCACGATGAGCAAGGTCGCCGAGAAGTCCGACCAGATCTACGCGATCGCGATCCAGGACCGCAACGCCGCGAAGTCCCTCAGCGACCAGGCGCAGGTCGCGCTCACCGAGCTCGACGCGCTGAACGCCAAGGCCGAGCAGCTCCTCCAGGACGCGGCCACGGCCCAGGCCGACCTCGAGCAGGCGCTCGAGGACCAGAACGCGCAGAAGGCCGACGCCGACGCGAAGCTCGCGGTGATGGCGGAGAACCGCGAGGCCACCGAGGACGACTACCAGGCCGGCGTCCGCAAGCGCCAGGCCGACGCCGACGCGCTCGCGGCCAGCCAGGGGCGTGCGGGCGGCGACGTCTCGCCCGGCGCGATCAGCTCCACCGGCTGGACCGCCCCGCTGCCGGGCGCCAACACCAGCGGCTACTTCGGCCCGCGCTTCCACCCCATCCAGCACCGCATGATCTTCCACGCCGGCGAGGACCTCGTCCGCGGCGGCACCTGCGGCGCGACCCAGTACGCGGCCCACTCGGGCACCGTCAGCTTCGCCGGCTGGAACGGCGGATACGGCAACTACATCCGCATCGACCACGGCGGCGGCGTCTCCTCCGCGTACGGCCACATCATGAACGGCGGCACGCTCGTGCGGAACGGCCAGCAGGTCGTCGCCGGGCAGCCCATCGCCCAGACGGGCACGACGGGCGGCTCCACCGGCTGCCACCTCCACTTCGAGATCCGCATCAACGGGAACGCCGTCGACCCGGTGGCGTTCATGCACGGCCAGGGCGTCTCCATCACGAGCACGCATTGACATGAGGAACGACATGAACCACCTCCGCCCGACCACGGTCGTCATCTCCACGATCGCCGTGGGGGTGATCGCGGTGTCCAGCGGCGTCGCCGCCCAGACCGCGTTCGCCGCCACCGACTACCCCTCGTGGGCCGACGTGCAGGCGGCGAAGGCGAACGTGGCCGACACGCAGACCGCCATCGACCGGGTGACCGAGCTGGCGACGGGCCTGCAGGAGTCCGCGGACCAGGCCAACAAGGCCGCGCTGATGGCGGGCGAGAAGTACGCGCAGGCCCAGGCCGCGCGCGACGCGCAGGCCGACAAGCTCGCGCGCCTGCAGAAGAAGGCGGACGAGGCGCAGGCCACCGCCCTCACCAGCCGGATGCGGGCGGGCCTCCTCGCGAGCCACCTCGCGCGCGCCGGGGGACAGGACATCACCGCGAGCCTGTTCTCGTCCGACGGCGACGACGCCGACGAGCTGCTGCGCTCGCTCGGCACCATGTCGAAGCTGTCCGAGAGCACGCAGTCCGTGTACCAGCAGGCGCTCTCCGACCGGAACAGCGCGGCGTCGCTCAGCGATCAGGCGCAGGTCGCCAAGGACGAGCTGGCGCGGCTCGCGGATGAGGCGCAGAAGTCGCTCGACTCCGCGAACTCCGCCGCCGCGACGGCCGAGGCCGCCGTGGCCGAGCAGGCGCGCAACAGCGACCAGCTCATCGCGCAGCTGGCGCTCCTCAAGGACTCGACCTCGGAGATCGAGGCGCAGTACATCCAGAGCATCACGCAGCCGCCGATCCCCGCGGCCGCGGCGGCGCCGTCCGGCGGATCCGGCGGCGGCTCGTCGTCCGGCGGCGGTGGCGGGTCGTCCTCGGGCGGCGGCGGCGGCTCGTCGTCCGGCGGTGGTGGCGGCGGCGGATCCAGCGCCCCGGCCCCCGCGCCCGCGCAGCCCGCGCCGTCACGGCCCGCGCCCGCCCCCGCGCAGCCGGCCCCGTCGCGCCCCGCGCCGGCGCCCGCACCCGCCCCGGCCCCCGCGCCCTCGGGCAACGCCGCCCAGGTGGCGATCGCGTTCGCCAAGGCCCAGCTCGGCGAGCCCTACCAGATCGGCGGCGCCGGACCCAACCAGTGGGACTGCTCGGGCCTCGTGATGATGGCGTACCGCGCGGCGGGCATCGACGTCGGCAGCCACTCGGTGAGCAGCCAGTACAACAGGATGCAGTCGCAGGGCCGCCTCGTCCCGTTCTCGCAGCGCCAGGCGGGCGACATCATCTTCTGGAACAGCGGCGACGGCTTCTACCACGACGCCATCTCGCTCGGCGGGGACACGATCATCGCGGCGCCGAAGCCCGGCGACGTGGTGAAGATCCAGGGCCTGTGGGGCGGCAGCGACCTCATGCCCTACGTCGGCCGACCCGGCTGATCCGCCGCTCCCGGACATGACGACGCCCGCCTCACCGCATCTGCTGCGGGGGCGGGCGTCGTCGTGTCAGGCGGTCGCGCGGATCAGGCGTCCTCCTCCGGCTCGCCGCCGTGGCCGTGGCCCTCGTCCTGGAGCTTGTCGAAGCCGGCCTGCACGATGCGCTCGGCCTCGGCCGCGTCGCCCCAGCCCTCCGTCTTGACCCACTTGCCGGGCTCGAGGTCCTTGTAGTGCTCGAAGAAGTGCTCGATCTCGCTGCGCGTCTGCTCCGGCACGTCCGCGATGTCCTGGATGTGCGCCCAGCGCGGGTCCTTCGCGGGGACGGCGATGACCTTGGAGTCGATGCCGGCCTCGTCGCTCATGTTGAACACGCCCACCGGGCGGACGGCGACGCCGACGCCGGGGAAGACCGGGTACTCGAGGAGCACGAGCACGTCGACGGGGTCGCCGTCGAGCCCGAGGGTGTTCTCGAAGAAGCCGTAGTCGGTGGGGTAGACGAACGACGTGAAGAGCACGCGGTCGAGGTACACGCGGCCCGTCTCGTGGTCGACCTCGTACTTGTTCCGGGACCCCTTGGGGATTTCGATGACGACGTCGTAGCTGGCCATGCGTGTGCTCCTCGTGGTTCTTCCGTGGGCGGATCGCTGCCATAACGTTAGTGGATGCCCTCCGAGCGCCCCCGTCTGACCCCCGCCGTCGCGGACCTCCGGCGGGCGGTGCGCGAGGCGCTCGCGGCGCTCGCCGGATCGCCCGCCGGCCCCGTGCTCGTCGCGCTCTCGGGCGGCGCCGACTCGCTGGCCCTCGCCGCGGCCGCCGCCTTCGAGGGGCCGCGCGCCGGCGTCGCCGTGGGCGCGGTCGTCGTCGACCACGGCCTCCAGGACGGATCCGCCGAGGTCGCCGCGCGCGCCGCCGACGCCGCGCGCGCCCTCGGCCTCGACCCCGTCGTCGTCACGCGCGTTCGGGTGGATCCGGGTGCCGGCGGCCCCGAGGCCGCCGCCCGCGCCGCCCGCTACGCCGCGTTCGACGACGCGCTCCGGGGGACCGGATCCCGCGCGCTGCTCCTCGCCCACACCCTCGACGACCAGGCGGAGACCGTGCTGCTCGGCCTCGCGCGCGGATCCGGCGCCGCGAGCCTGCACGGCATGGCCCGCTCCGCCCCGGCCCGCGCGGCCGACGCCGTCTACCTCCGGCCGCTGCTCGGGATCCGCGCCGCCACGACGCGCGCCGCCTGCGCCGACCAGGGCCTCGAGCCGTGGCGGGACCCGCACAACGCCGACCCCGCGTACGCCCGCGTCCGCGTGCGTCATGACGTCCTGCCCGTGCTGGAGCGCGAGCTCGGACCGGGCATCGCCGAGGCGCTCGCCCGCACGGCCGACCAGCTGCGCGAGGACGACGACGCGCTCGAGCACTTCGCCGCCGAGATGATCGAGGAGATCGCCGACCACGCCGAGGCCGGCATCTCGCTCGAGGTGGCGTCGCTCCTCGCCGCGCCGCCCGCCCTCCGGCACCGCCTGATCCGCCTGGCCGCCCGCGAGGAGTTCGCCGCGCACCTCTCCCGGACGCACGTCCTGGAGGTCGCCCGCCTCGTGACCGACTGGCACGGGCAGGGCCCGGTCGACCTGCCGGGCGTTAGGGTCGTACGCAGGGACGGACTCCTCGTCCTCAGCGCCAGGACGACGGAAGAGTGACATGAGATCCACCGAAATCGCCGACGACCTGACCGAGGTCCTGCACACCGAGGACGAGATCCACGGCCGCATCGCCGAGATGTGCCGCGAGATCGAGCGGGACTACGCGGGGGAGGAGCTGCTCCTCGTGGGCGTGCTGAAGGGCGCGGTCATGGTCATGGCCGACCTGGCGCGCGAGCTCGAGCTGCCGATCCACATGGACTGGATGGCCGTGAGCTCCTACGGCTCCGGCACGAAGTCGAGCGGCGTCGTCCGCATCCTCAAGGACCTCGACGCCGACCTCTCGGGCCGCCGCGTGCTCATCGTCGAGGACATCATCGACTCGGGCCTCACGCTCTCCTGGCTGCTCGCGAACCTCCGCTCGCGCGGCGCCGCGAGCGTCGAGGTGTGCGCGCTGCTGCGCAAGCCGGAGGCGGCGAAGATCGCGGTCGACGTCAAGTACGTGGGATTCGAGATCCCGGACGACTTCGTCATCGGCTACGGGCTCGACTACGCCGAGCGGTACCGCAACCTCCGCGACGTCGCGATCCTCGCGCCGCACGTCTACAGCTGACGCGCCGCCCCTCATCGCCCGTTCGGGGCCGCCGCACGTTCGGCTGGCGGCGAACACCGCGACCACGCTCAGACAGCCGCTTGTATCCTCAGAGACATCTCGTCGCCGTACGGCGCGGCACGGGCAGAAAGGTGTCGGGCCCGCGCCCCTACGCTCATGAACTTCAAGAAACTCCTCCGCAGCCCGATCCTCATCGTCGTCCTCGCCATCGTCGTGGTCACGGTCGGCTTCAGCCTCCTCACCGGATCCGGCTACAAGACCATCACCACGCAGCACGGCCTCGAGCTGATCAAGGACGGCAAGGTCGCCTCCGCCAAGATCATCGACGGTGAGCAGCGGGTCGACCTCACGCTCGCGAGCGCCGACGGCGACAACGGCACCATGGTGCAGTTCAACTACGTCGCCCAGCGCGGCGGCGAGATCGTCTCCGCCATCACGGACGCGAACCCGGCCAAGGGCTTCGACGACCAGGTGCCGCAGCCGAGCTGGCTCCTGTCGGCGTTCAGCATCCTGCTGCCGCTCCTGCTCATCGGCTTCTTCATCTGGATCATGTTCTCCGGCATGCAGGGCGGCGGGAACCGCGTCATGCAGTTCGGCAAGTCGAAGGCGAAGCTCGCCTCGAAGGACTCCCCGAAGGTGACGTTCGCCGACGTCGCCGGGTCGGACGAGGCCATCGAGGAGCTCGAGGAGATCAAGGACTTCCTCAAGGAGCCCGCCAAGTTCCAGGCCGTCGGCGCCCGCATCCCCAAGGGCGTGCTGCTGTACGGCCCTCCCGGCACCGGCAAGACCCTGCTCGCGCGCGCCGTCGCGGGCGAGGCGGGCGTGCCCTTCTACTCGATCTCCGGATCCGACTTCGTCGAGATGTTCGTGGGCGTGGGCGCGAGCCGCGTGCGCGACCTCTTCGAGCAGGCCAAGCAGAACGCGCCGGCCATCATCTTCGTCGACGAGATCGACGCGGTCGGCCGCCACCGCGGCGCCGGCGTCGGCGGCGGCAACGACGAGCGCGAGCAGACCCTCAACCAGCTCCTGGTGGAGATGGACGGCTTCGACGTCAAGACCAACGTCATCCTCATCGCGGCCACCAATCGGCCCGACGTGCTCGACCCCGCGCTCCTGCGCCCGGGCCGCTTCGACCGCCAGATCGGCGTCGACGCCCCGGACCTGCAGGGCCGCAAGCAGATCCTCGAGGTGCACGGGCGCGGCAAGCCGCTCGCCGCGGGCGTCAACCTCGAGGTGCTCGCGCGGAAGACGCCGGGCTTCACGGGCGCCGACCTCGCGAACGTCCTCAACGAGGCCGCGCTCCTCACGGCGCGCAGCGACGCCCAGCTCATCGACGACCGCGCGCTCGACGAGGCCGTCGACCGCGTCATGGCCGGGCCCCAGCGCCGCAGCCGCATCATGCGCGACCACGAGAAGCTCATCACCGCGTACCACGAGGGCGGGCACGCGCTCGCGGCGGCGGCCATGAACAACACGGATCCCGTCACCAAGGTCACGATCCTGCCGCGCGGCCGCGCCCTGGGCTACACGATGGTGCTGCCGCTGGAGGACAAGTACTCCGTCACCCGCAACGAGCTCCTCGACCAGCTCACGTACGCCATGGGCGGCCGCGTCGCGGAGGAGATCGTGTTCCACGACCCCACCACGGGCGCGTCGAACGACATCGAGAAGGCCACGTCCACGGCCCGCCGCATGGTCACCGAGTACGGCATGAGCGCCAAGGTCGGATCCGTGAAGCTCGGCTCCAGCTCGGGCGAGCCGTTCCTCGGGCGCGAGCTCGGCGGCGGACGCGACTACTCGGAGGACATGGCCCTCACGGTCGACGCCGAGGTGCGCGCGCTCCTCGACGGCGCGCACGACGAGGCCTGGCAGGTCATCAACGACAACCGCGACGTGCTCGACCGGCTCGCGACCGAGCTCCTCGAGAAGGAGACGCTCGACCACGACCAGCTGGCGGCGATCTTCGCGGACGTCAAGAAGCTGCCGCCGCGCCCGCAGTGGCTCTCCAGCGACAAGCGGCCGCTGTCCGACCTCCCGCCCGTGCCGATGCCGCAGAAGGCGCCCATCGACCAGGGCGTCGTCGACGGCGCGGTCGACTCGGAGCCGCCGGCCGGCAAGCCGAAGCGCTCGCCCTTCCCGCGTCCCGCGACGGCCTGACCCGGTGGGCGTCGACAGGGCGCGCATCGAGGCGGCCGTGGCCGAGCTGATCCTGGCCATCGGCGAGGACCCGCACCGCGAGGGCCTCGCGACCACCCCGGTGCGGGTGGCCGAGGCCTACGCGGAGTTCTTCGCGGGCGTGGGCGCGGATCCGCTCCGGCACCTGCGCGAGACGTTCCCGCTCCCGGAGACGGACGCGGCGCCGCAGCCCGTCATCGTCACGGGCATCGCGTTCCGCTCCATCTGCGAGCACCACCTGCTGCCGTTCACCGGCGTCGCGCACCTGGCCTACGTGCCGGGGGAGCGCATCGTCGGGCTCGGCCGCCTGCCGCGCGTCGTCGACGACCTCGCCTCCCGCCCGCAGATGCAGGAGCGGCTCGGCGAGCAGATCGCCCAGGCGCTCGAGGAGGGGCTCGGCGCGCGCGGCGTCGCGGTCATCCTCGACGCGACCCACGGCTGCGTCACCTCCCGCGGCACGCGCCAGGCCGGCAGCACGACCGTCACCATCGCGGCCCGCGGAACCCTCGCCGAGCCGTCGGCCCGTGCCGAGGTGCTCGCGCTGCTGCCCGCCGTCGGCGGCCGGGACCGGACGTGACCACGCCCGCGTCGGCCATCGCGCGCACCCTCGTGATGGGGATCCTCAACGCGACGCCCGACTCCTTCAGCGACGGCGGCCGGCACCTCGCGCTCGACGACGCCCTCGCGCACGCACGACGCATGGTCGCCGCGGGTGCGGACCTCGTCGACGTGGGCGGCGAGTCCACGCGGCCGGGGGCGCAGCGCGTCGACGCCGCCGAGGAGCTCGCCCGCGTGCTGCCCGTGGTGCGCGAGCTCGCCGCGGAGGGCGTCGCCGTGAGCGTCGACACCATGCGCGCGTCGACCGCCGAGGCGTGCGTCGCCGCGGGCGCCCGGGTGGTGAACGACGTGTCGGGCGGCCTCGCGGATCCGCGCATGGCGGCGGTCGTCGCCGGCGCCGACGTCGACTACGTGGCGATGCACTGGCGCGGCCACAGCGCCACCATGGCGGCGCGCGCGACCTACGCCGACACCGTGGGCGAGGTGCGCGACGAGCTGCGGGCTCGCATCGACGCGCTCCTGGCCGCGGGTGTGGATCCCGCGCGCATCGTGCTCGACCCCGGCCTCGGCTTCGCGAAGGACGCCGCCCACGACTGGCAGCTCCTCGGATCCCTCGACGCCGTCACGGACCTCGGCCACCGCGTGCTCGTGGGGGCCTCCCGCAAGCGCTTCCTCGGCCGGCTGCTGCCCGAGGGCGCGGCCGTCGAGGATCGCGACGTGCCGACCGCGGTCGTCAGCGCGCTGTCCGCGCGGGCCGGGGCGTGGGCCGTGCGCGTGCACGACGTCGCGTCCACGCGCGCGGCGCTCGCGGTCGAGGAGGCGTGGGCGCGCGGCCGGGTCGAGGCCGGGCGAGCGTCCGCCGCCCGATCCGCCGCATCCCGGCCCGCATCCGCCGGGTCGTCGCCCCTCGCCGGTCTGTCAGAGTAGGAGCATGAGCGCCGTGAGCCAGGACCGTGTCGTCGTCTCCCCGCAGGCGGTGCTCGTCCGCGTGGCGGTCGCCGCGCTCGTGGCGTCCGTGGTCCTCGGCGTCGGCCTGACCTTCCCGGCCGACCTCGCGGCCGGCGCGGGCGTCGTCGTCGTGGTCGTCAAGGTCGTCGCGCTCGTGCTCGGGCTCCTCGGATCGCTCGCGAGCGCCTACGCGTCCGTCGTGCTGCTGTCGCCCGCGCTCACCACGCTGGGCGCGGCGCTGTGGCCGGCCGCGGTCGTGCTGCTCGGCACGGCGCTCGGGATCGTCGGGGCGCTGCCGTTCTCGTCCGACGCGAGCGAGGGCGACGCGTCGCACGCGGTCCTCGGGCTCGTCGCCGCGGTGCTCGCCGTGCTCGGGATCGCCGCGGCCATCGCGTGGGCCGTCGTCCAGCGCCGCGTCGCCCGGCTCGCCGCCACCGCCCGCCGCGTCACCGAGACCGGCCGCCGCACCTCCGCGATCGTCACGGCCGTCCAGCGCCTCGACGGATCCGGTGATGCCGTCCGCGCGCGCCTCACCGTCGCGTTCACCGACGGCGACGGCCGCGACCACCACGTCACCCGCACCGTGACGACCGCCGACCGGCTGCTGCCGTCCGTCGGCGGCAAGCTCCCGCTCTGGTACGACCCGGCCGACCCGGGCGACCTCCCCTCCATCGTCGTGGGCCGGTCATGGTGACGAGCCTCCCGGCCGACCGCATCCTCCTCACCGGCCTCCGCGTGCACGCCCACCACGGCGTCTTCGCCCAGGAGCGCCGCGACGGCCAGCCGTTCGTGATCGACCTCGAGGTCGCGCTCGACCTCGCGCCCGCGGGCGGCAGCGACGAGCTGGCGCGCACGCTGCACTACGGCGAGCTCGCCGAGGAGGTCGCCGCGGCCGCCGAGCGCGATCCCGTCGACCTCATCGAGACGCTCGCCGAGCGCGTCGCGGGCGTCGTGCTGGCGCATCCGGTCGCGCGGTCCGTGCGCGTCACGGTGCACAAGCCGGATGCGCCCATCGCCGTGCCGTTCGACGACGTGGCCGTGGTCATCGAGCGCGCGTCGACCCTGCCGGCGCCCGGCGCGACCGTGCGGGCGGTGGTGGCGGTGGGATCCAACCTCGGCGACCGGCGCGCGACCATCGACGGCGCGCTCACCCGCGTCGACGCGGTGCCCGGCCTCCGCGTCGTGCGCGCCTCGGAGCTCGTGGAGTCCGTCGCCGTGACGCCCGAGGGGGAGGATCCGACCAAGCCCGGCTACCTCAACGGCGTCGTGCTCGTGGACTGCGCGATCGGCCCGCATGCGCTCCTCGACGCCCTCGCCGGCATCGAGCGCGAGCTCGGCCGCGTGCGCGCTGAGCGCTGGGGCGACCGCACCATCGACCTCGACGTCGTCGCGTACGGCGACGCGCGGATCCACGACGACCGCCTCACGCTGCCGCACCCGCGCGCCGCCGAGCGCGCGTTCGTGCTCGGGCCGTGGCTGCAGGCGGATCCCGACGCGGAGCTGCCCGGCCGCGGTCGCGTGGACGCGCTCCTCGCGGCGCTCGAGGCCGACGCCCGGGCTGCCCGTGCTGCCGACACCGAGGCGACGCCATGACCCGCACGCGCTCCACCACCCTCATCGCCCTGCTCATCGCGGGCGCGGCCGTGGGCTGGTTCGCCGAGAACGCGCTCCTCATGAGCGGCCGACCGCTCCTCATCCCGCCGCTCACGCTCGGCGCGACCCTGCTCATCGTCGGGATCGTGCTGCTCGCGCTCGCGCGCCCCATCCGCCGCTCGACGCTCGGCCGCACGCCCGGCCGCGTCGACCCGTTCCGCGCCACGCGCGTGGTCCTGCTCGCCAAGGCGTCCGCGCTCGCGGGCGCGCTGCTCGCCGGGGTCACGGGCGGCGTGCTCGCGTTCGTGCTGGCGCGGCCCGTGCTGCCCGGCGCGTCCTCCGTGGGGCTGGCGGTGGCCGGTACGGTGGGAGCCGTCGTCCTCCTCGTCGCCGGGCTGGTCGCCGAGCACTGGTGCACGGTCCCGCCCGACGACCCGGACGACCCGCGTCCCGGGGATCCGGCGCGCGAGGCCTCGTAGAGATCCCGCCCCACCGGAGGAGCACCGTGACCGCGAACGTCGACCCGCACGGCGTCCAGTGGCGCCGCGTCTCCCCGCGCCTCGTCGGCGTCGAGCTGGTGGGCGGCGTGATCACCGCCCTCGTCCTCGGCGGCGTCGCGGCGTTCCTCTTCTCCGTCGAGGCGCCGGGCTGGCTGCCGATCGTCCTGGGGGCCGCCGCGCTCCTCGAGCTGGTCGTGACCCTCGTGATCGTGCCCCGCCGCGTGCGCGCGATGGGCTACCAGCTGCGCGAGGACGACCTCGTCTTCCGTCGCGGCATCATGTGGACGCGCATCGTCGCCGTCCCGTACGGCCGGATGCAGCTCGTCGACATCACGCGCGGCCCCGTCGGCCGGGCGCTCGGCCTCGCCGACCTCAAGCTCGTGACGGCGGCGGCATCCGCCAGCATCCAGATCCCCGGCCTCCGGAACCAGGACGCCGAGGAGCTCCGCGACCACCTGGTGGCCCTCGCCGAGACGCGCCGGGCCGGGCTGTGACCGACGACGCGCCCGCGGATCCGGCGCCCTCCGCCGACCCCGCGCCCGCGATCCCCGCCACCGAGGCGCGCATCGCCGAGGAGCTCACCGACGGCGGCTGGCACCGCCTCCACCCGGCCACGCCCCTGCTGCGCGGCGGCGTCGTGTTCCTGCTGGCGATCGGCTTCCTCGTCTCGTCCTTCCGCGAGCAGCTCGTGGAGCGGTTCGTGCCCGGGCGAGAGCAGGCGGACGGCGAGTCCGACCTCATCCCGTGGCTCGTCGAGTCCGGCGCCCTCATCTGGGTGATCCTCGGCCTCCTCGCCTTCACGCTCCTCGCGGTCGGCATCTCCTACCTGTCGTGGCGCATGCACACGTTCCGCGTCACCGACGAGACCGTCGAGGTGCGCAGCGGGATCCTGTCGCGCACGAACCGGCGGGCCCGGCTCGACCGGATCCAGGGCGTGGGCATCACGCGTCCGCTCATCGCCCGGCTGATCGGCGCGGCGAAGCTCGAGATCCAGGTCGCGGGCAACGACGCGAACCTCCCGCTGCACTACCTCCGCTCGCGCGACGCGGACGCGTTCCGCCTCCGCGTGCTGCGGCTCGCGTCGGGCGCGCGCGCCGAGGCGGCCGGCTCCGGCGCGGCCGCCGGCGCTCCCGCGAACGCGCCGCGCGGCTTCGTCGGCTCCCGCGTCGACGAGTTCCTCGCGCCCGAGCTCGACCCGGACGCGGCCCCGCCGCAGTCGGTCGTGCGGATCCCGATCCCGCGCCTCATCGGCGCCGTGCTCCTGTCCGCGCCCACCGTGGTGCTCGTGCTGTTCGTGGTCGTCGGGATCCCGCTCATGGTGCGCTTCGAGGCCTGGTACCTGCTCGTGCCGCTGCTGCCCACGCTGCTCGGATCCGCCGGCTTCTTCGCGCGGCGCATCACCCGCTCGCTGCGCTACAGCGTCGCCGGCACCCCCGACGGCGTGCGCGTCGGCTTCGGCCTGCTCTCCACGAGCAACGACACCATCCCGCCCGGCCGGATCCACGCGGTCGAGGTCGTGCAGCCGCTGCTCTGGCGCGCGGCCGGCTGGTGGGAGATCCGCATCACGCGCGCCTCGCACTCGTCCGCGCCGGGGGCCGCCGGGCAGCAGAACACGTCGATCCTCCCCGTGGGCGACCGCCGGGACGTCGACCGCGTCCTCGGCCTGGTCCTCCCGCAGCTGGTGGGGGAGGACGCGCTCGCGCTCATCGGCACGGGCATGACCGGCCGCGGCGGGGGCGCCGACGACGGCTTCACGACGTCGCCCCGCCGCGCCTGGATCCTCAAGCCCTTCTCCTGGCGCCGCACCGGCTTCGCGGTCGACGACTCCGCGTTCCTCGTCCGCCGCGGCGTGATCTGGCGCCGCCTGATCGTCGTCCCGCACGCGCGCACGCAGGGCGTCGACCTCACGCAGGGCCCCATCGACCGCCGGCTGGACCTCGTCTCCGTGCGCGCGGCGACCGTCGCGGGCCCCGTGGACACCCGGCTCGGCGCCATCGACCGCGCCACGGGCGTGGAGCTGTCGACGCGCCTCGTCGCGGCGGCCGTCGCCTCCGCCCGGGCCGACACGTCGGCGCACTGGGGTGCCGAGGCCGCGAGCTGGCCGGCGCCGGGATCCGCGGCGGCGACCGCACCGGATCCCGTGATCGCGCCCGACGCCCCGCCCACCCCCGACGCCCCGCGCCACCGATCCACCCCCGAGGACCCCGCATGACCGCCCCGTCCCAGCGCTCCGGCCGCCTCGGCGTCGGCATCATCGGCGCGGGCCGCGTCGGCCCCGTCCTCGGCATGGCGCTCGCGGGCGCCGGCCACGCCATCACGGGCATCTCCGCGGTCTCGGAGGCGAGCCGCGAGCGCGCCGAGGCGATGCTGCCCGACGTGCCCGTGCTCGACATCCCCGAGATCGTCGAGCGCAGCGAGCTCGTGATCCTCGCCGTCCCCGACGCCGAGCTCCCCGGCCTCGTGTCCGGCCTCGCCGCCACGGGCGCCTGGCAGGCGGGCCAGCTGGTCATGCACACGTCGGCCGCGCACGGGATCCAGGTGCTCGCGCCCGCGTTCGCCGCCGGCATCATCCCGCTCGCCATCCACCCGGCGATGTCGTTCACCGGCACGAGCATGGACCTCAGCCGCATGCTCGACAGCTGGTTCGCCGTCACCGCCCCCGCGCCCGTGCTCCCCATCGCCCAGGTGCTCGTGGTGGAGATGGGCGGCGAGCCCGTCGTCGTCGAGGAGCGGGACCGCGCGGCCTACGCGGAGGCCATCGCCACCGCGACCACGTTCTCCACCGCGATCGTCGACCAGGCGGCGGGCCTCCTCGCGGGCATCGGCGTGGAGGAGCCGGGGCGCGTGCTCGGCCCGCTGATCCGCTCGGCCGTCGACGACGCGCTCCGCCGCTCCTCCGCAGCAGGCGGCGCGCGGCTCACCACGGGCGACGTCCCGCTGCCGGCGGACGAGGATCCGGACGCGCACTAACCTGGTGCGTCCGCGTCCCGAGCACCCGAGGAGCACCACGGCATGACGATCCCCGCGCCCACCGTCGTCACCGGCATCGCCGAGCTGCGCGCCCGCGTCCGCGACCACCGCGCCGCCCGCGCCGCCGCCGGCGAGGAGGCCGTCGTCGTCCTCGTCCCCACGATGGGCGCGCTGCACGAGGGCCACCTGGCGCACGCCCGCCGCGCCCGCGAGCTCGGATCCCTCGTGGTCGTCTCGATCTTCGTCAACCCGCTGCAGTTCGGCGCGGGGGAGGACCTCGACGCCTACCCGCGCACGCTCGACGCCGACGTCGAGGCGCTCGCCGCCACCGGCGTCGACCTCGTCTTCGCACCGTCCGCCGCCGAGATGTACCCGGACGGCCCGGCGCGCATCCGCGTCACCGGCGGATCCGTCGCCCTCGCGCTCGAGGGTCGCTCCCGCCCCGGCCACTTCGACGGCATGCTCACCGTCGTGGCGAAGCTCCTCCACATCTGCGCGCCCGACGTCGCCACGTTCGGCCGCAAGGACGCTCAGCAGCTGCACCTCGTGCGCCGCATGGTGCGCGACCTCGACCTGCCCGTCGTCATCGAGGAGCTGCCCACCGTGCGCGAGCCCGACGGCCTCGCCCTCTCCAGCCGCAACCGCTACCTCGACGACCGCGAGCGCCGCGCCGCCCGCGTCATCCCGGCCGCGCTCGAGGCCGCCCAGAGCGCGGGATCCCGCGGCATCGACGCCGTCATCGCCGCCGCGCAGTCGGTCGTCATGGGCGAGCCCGCCGTCGCGCTCGACTACTTCCAGGTGGTGGATCCCGCGACCTTCGAGCCCGTCGACGACGGCTACCGCGGCGTGGCCCTCGCCGTCGTCGCGGCCCGCGTCGGCAGCACGCGCCTCATCGACAACGACACGGTCGTCATCGCCTGATCCGCGTGCGGGCGCCGCGTCCGGCGCCCGTCCGACCGGCCGTGCCCGGCCCCCGCCCGCACCTGCGAGAATCGACGGGAGGCCGCTCGGCCGAGAAGCCCCTTCGACCCGCGAGGATCCGTCCGCACATGACCGACAGCCCCGGAACGCCCGCGACCACCGCCACGCCCGCCGCCGTGGAGGAGTCCGCCGAGGACATCGCCGAGCAGAAGGCCGTGCGCCTCGCCAAGCGCGCCCGCCTCAACGCCCAGGGCGGCCCCGGCGAGGGCGCGTACCCGGTGCAGGTCCCCGTCACGACAACCATCCCCGCGGTCCGCGCCGAGTTCGGCCACCTCGAGCCCGGCCAGGAGACCGACCACGTGGTCGGCATCGCCGGCCGCGTCGTCCACTTCCGCAACACCGGCAAGCTCTGCTTCGCCACGCTCCAGGCCGGCGACGGCACGCGCATCCAGGCCATGATCTCGCTGGCCGAGGTCGGCGACGAGGCGCTCGCCGCGTGGAAGGAGCTCGTCGACCTGGGCGACCACGTCTTCGTGGCCGGCCGCGTCATCGCGAGCCGCAAGGGCGAGCTGTCGATCATGGCCTCCGAGTGGCGCATCGCGTCCAAGGCCCTGCTGCCCCTGCCCAACCTGCACTCCGAGCTCTCCGACGAGACCCGCGTGCGCAGCCGCTACCTCGACCTCATCGTCCGCGACCAGGCCAGGAAGAACGTGCTCGACCGCGCGAAGGTCAACGCCTCCATGCGCGAGACGTTCCGCCAGCGCGGCTACGTCGAGGTCGAGACGCCCATGCTCCAGGTGATGCACGGCGGCGCATCCGCCCGCCCGTTCGTCACGCACTCCAACGCCTTCGACACGGAGATGTACCTCCGCATCGCGCCCGAGCTGTACCTCAAGCGCGCGGTGGTCGGCGGCATCGACCGCGTCTTCGAGATCAACCGCAACTTCCGCAACGAGGGCGCCGACTCCACGCACAGCCCCGAGTTCGCGATGCTCGAGGCGTACGAGGCCTACGGCGACTACACCTCCATCGCCGAGCTCACGCAGACGCTGGTGCAGGACGCGGCCATGGCCGTCGCCGGCAGCCACGTCGTCACGTGGGCCGACGGCACCGAGTACGACCTCGGCGGCGAGTGGGACCGCATCTCCATGTACGGCTCGCTGAGCGAGGCCGCCGGCGTCGAGATCACCCCCGCCACCACCGTCGACGAGCTGCAGGCCATCGCCGACCGCGAGGGCGTCGTCGTGCCGCTGAGCACGCACGGCAAGCTCGTCGAGGAGCTCTGGGAGCACTTCGTCAAGGGCGGCCTCGAGCGCCCCACCTTCGTGCTCGACTTCCCCGTCGAGACCTCGCCGCTCACGCGCGCGCACCGCTCCATCGAGGGCGTCGTCGAGAAGTGGGACCTCTACATCCGCGGCTTCGAGCTGGCCACCGGCTACTCCGAGCTCGTGGATCCCGTCGTCCAGCGCGAGCGCTTCGTCGACCAGGCGCGCCAGTCGGCGCGCGGCGACGACGAGGCCATGCCGCTCGACGAGGAGTTCCTCCGCGCGCTCGAGCACGGCATGCCGCCGTCGGGCGGCATGGGCATGGGGGTCGACCGGCTCCTCATGGCCATCACCGGCCTCGGCATCCGCGAGACCATCCTGTTCCCCTTAGTGAAGTAGGCACCCCATGCCCCTCGGCCCCAACGGCACCGACCCCAAGAAGCCCACCACCGCGCGCTACGCCCTCTGGATCATCGTGGGCGGCATCGCCGTCGTCATGATCGGCCAGGGCATCGCGGGCATCCTCACGTAGAGCGCGGCGTATCCTTCTCGCATGGATGCTTTCTGGGCGAGCGCGATCTGGTCGATCCTCCCCACCCTCGGCGTGGGGCTGATCTTCTGGTTCATCATGCGAGCCGTCATCCAGGCGGACAAGCAGGAGCGACGCGCCTACGCCGCCATCGAGGCGAAGGAGCGCGCCCGCATGGGCGTCCCCGCGCCCGACGCCGACCGCTAGCGCCCGCCGCCGAGGAGCCCGATCCGCCGCCTGGCGCATCGCGTCACGCCCACGGCGAACAGGGGCATGCACTGCTCGAACCCGTCGTTACTCTCTACATATCGGCGCCGGCCCCCTGCCCCGGTGCCCAGGGAGATACAGATGTTCGAGAGATTCACCGACCGCGCTCGTCGCGTCGTCGTCCTGGCCCAAGAAGAGGCCAAGATGCTCAACCACAACTACATCGGGACCGAGCACATCCTGCTCGGCCTCATCCACGAGGGCGAAGGCGTGGCCGCCAAGGCCCTGGAGTCGCTCGGCATCTCCCTCGATGCCGTCCGCGAACAGGTCCAGGACATCATCGGCCAGGGCCAGCAGCAGCCCACGGGTCACATCCCGTTCACGCCGCGCGCCAAGAAGGTCCTCGAGCTGTCGCTCCGCGAGGCCCTCCAGCTCGGCCACAACTACATCGGCACCGAGCACATCCTGCTCGGCCTGATCCGCGAGGGCGAGGGAGTCGCCGCGCAGGTGCTCGTCAAGCTCGGCGCGGACCTCAACCGCGTGCGCCAGCAGGTCATCCAGCTCCTGTCCGGATACCAGGGCAAGGAGGCGGTCGCCGTCGGCGGCGAGGCCCAGCAGAGCCAGCAGGCGGGCTCCACGGTCCTCGACCAGTTCGGGCGCAACCTCACGCAGGCCGCGCGCGACGGCAAGCTCGACCCCGTCATCGGGCGCGAGAAGGAGATCGAGCGCGTGATGCAGATCCTGTCGCGCCGCTCCAAGAACAACCCCGTCCTCATCGGCGAGCCCGGCGTCGGCAAGACCGCCGTCGTCGAGGGCCTGGCGCAGGCCATCGTCAAGGGCGACGTCCCGGAGACGCTGAAGGACAAGCAGCTCTACACGCTCGACCTCGGCTCGCTCATCGCCGGTTCCCGCTACCGCGGCGACTTCGAGGAGCGCCTCAAGAAGGTCACCAAGGAGATCCGCACCCGCGGCGACATCATCACCTTCATCGACGAGATCCACACCCTCGTCGGCGCGGGTGCCGCCGAGGGCGCGATCGACGCGGCCAGCATCCTCAAGCCGCTCCTGGCGCGCGGCGAGCTGCAGACCATCGGCGCCACCACGCTCGACGAGTACCGCAAGCACTTCGAGAAGGACGCGGCCCTCGAGCGCCGCTTCCAGCCGATCCAGGTGCAGGAGCCCTCGCTGCCGCACACGATCAACATCCTGAAGGGCCTGCGCGACAAGTACGAGGCGTTCCACAAGGTGTCCATCACCGACGGCGCCATCGTCTCGGCGGCGAACCTCGCCGACCGCTACATCGCCGACCGCTTCCTGCCGGACAAGGCCATCGACCTGATCGACGAGGCCGGCGCGCGCCTGCGCCTCTCGATCCTGTCGGCCCCGCCGGAGCTCCGCGAGTTCGACGAGAAGATCTCCGTGGTCCGCGTGGCCAAGGAGACGGCCATCGAGGACCAGGACTTCGAGAAGGCCGCGAGCCTGCGCGACGAGGAGAAGAACCTCCTCGGCGAGCGGCTCCGCCTCGAGAAGCAGTGGCGCTCGGGCGACGTCCGCACCACCGCCGAGGTCGACGAGGGCCTGATCGCCGAGGTGCTGGCGCAGGCCACGGGCATCCCGGTCTTCAAGCTCACGGAGGAGGAGTCCTCGCGGCTCGTCTTCATGGAGAAGGCCCTGCACCAGCGGGTCATCGGCCAGGAGGAGGCCATCTCGGCCCTGTCCAAGACCATCCGCCGCACGCGCGCCGGCCTCAAGGACCCGCGTCGTCCCTCGGGATCGTTCATCTTCGCCGGCCCCACGGGCGTCGGCAAGACGGAGCTCGCGAAGGCCCTGGCGGAGTTCCTCTTCGACGACGAGGACGCCCTCATCTCGCTCGACATGAGCGAGTACGGCGAGAAGCACACCGTGAGCCGCCTCTTCGGCGCCCCTCCCGGATTCGTCGGCTTCGAGGAGGGCGGCCAGCTCACCGAGAAGGTGCGCCGCAAGCCGTTCTCCGTGGTGCTCTTCGACGAGATCGAGAAGGCCCACCCGGACATCTTCAACTCGCTGCTCCAGATCCTGGAGGAGGGACGCCTGACGGATGGCCAGGGCCGCGTGGTCGACTTCAAGAACACGGTCATCATCATGACCACCAACCTCGGCACCAAGGACATCACTGGTGCCCCGGTCGGGTTCCAGGTCGAGAACAACGCCGCGAACTCCTACGAGCGCATGAAGGGCAAGGTCAGCGAGGAGCTGAAGAAGAACTTCAAGCCCGAGTTCCTCAACCGCGTGGACGACACCATCGTCTTCCCGCAGCTGTCGAAGCCCGAGCTGCTCCAGATCGTCGACCTGTTCGTGAAGCGCCTGTCGGACCGCATGATGGACCGCGACCTCACGATCACGCTCGAGACCGCCGCGAAGGAGCGCCTCATCGAGGTCGGCTTCGACCCGTCGCTCGGCGCCCGGCCTCTGCGCCGCGCGGTGCAGCACGAGATCGAGGACCGCCTGTCGGAGCGCATCCTGCAGGGCGACCTCAACGCGGGCGACCACGTGCACGTGGACTACGTGGACGGCCAGTTCACGTTCGTCACCACGCAGCGCGAGGGGCTCACGGTCGGCGCCGGCATCGGCACCGGTCCCGGCACCCCGGACCTCGCCATCACCAGCGAGTAGTCCCGCACGACCACGACGGCCCGTCGTCCCCGAGAAGGGGGCGGCGGGCCGTCGCCGTGTCCGCGGGTCGCGGCTGCGGGTGCGCTCCGAGCCGCTGTCGCCGCCGCGTGCCCCGGGCCAGGATGGACGGGGGCGGAACCGCCCCACGAAGGAGATGCTCGCTGATGAGAATTGCCGTCACCGGGGGCTCGGGGAAGCTCGGCCGCCACGTCGTCGCCGACCTGCGCGCCCACGGACACGAAGTCACCAACATCGACCAGGTGGGGGAGCGCGGATCCGGCTACGTCCGCGTCGACACCACCGACTACGGGCAGGTGGTCGACGCCCTGTTCGGCGTCCAGGACCTGCACGACGGGTTCGACGCGATCGTGCACCTCGCCGCGATCCCGGCCCCCGCGATCCTGAGCGACGTGGCCACGTTCCACAACAACATGCTCACGAGCTTCAACGTCTTCCAGGCCGCGCGCCGGGCGGGCATCACGAAGGTGGTCTACGCGTCGAGCGAGACCGTGCTCGGCCTGCCGTTCGACGTGCCGCCGCCGTACATCCCCGTCGATGAGGAGTACCCGGCGCAGCCCAACAGCACGTACTCGCTCGTGAAGCACCTCGAGGAGCAGATGGCCATCGAGCTGTGCCGCTGGGATCCCGAGCTGCAGGTCACCGCGCTCCGCTTCTCCAACGTCATGGACGTCGACGACTACGACGCGTTCCCGGGCTTCGACGACGACGCGCTCGCGCGCAAGTGGAACCTGTGGGGCTACATCGACGGCCGCGACGGCGCGCAAGCCGTCCGCAAGGCGCTCGAGCACGACGGGACCGGCTTCGACCGCTTCATCGTCGCCAACGCCGACACCGTCATGAGCCGCTCCTCCGCGGAGCTCGCCGCCGAGGTCTTCCCCGGCGTCGAGGTCACGAAGGAGCTCGGCGAGCACGAGACGCTGCTGTCCATCGACAAGGCTCGGCGGATCCTCGGCTACGAGCCCGAGCACACCTGGCGCGACCACGCGCCGGCCACCACGGGCGAGGACCTGGTCGCGGGGCACCCTTCTTGAGGTACGTCCGCCTGGGCAGCACCGGGACCGAGGTGTCGGCCATCGCCCTCGGCTGCATGAGCTACGGCGAGCCGACGCGCGGTGGCCACGCGTGGACGCTCTCCGAGGAGGACTCGCGGCCGCTCATCCAGAGCGCGGTCGAGCTCGGGATCACCTTCTTCGACACCGCGAACGTGTACTCCGACGGGTCGAGCGAGGAGATCACCGGCCGCGCCCTGAAGGAGCTGACGAGGCGCGAGGAGGTGGTCATCGCCACCAAGGTGCACGGCGCCATGGGGGAGGGGCCGAACTCGCGCGGGCTGTCGCGCAAGCACATCATGTGGCAGATCGACGAGAGCCTCCGCCGGCTCGGGACCGACTACGTGGACCTGTACCAGATCCACCGCTACGACCCCGCGACGCCGCTCGAGGAGACCCTCGAGGCGCTCGACGACCTCGTGAAGGCGGGCAAGGTGCGCTACCTCGGCGCCTCGTCGATGGACGCCTGGCGGTTCTCGAAGGCGCTGCACCTGCAGCGGGCGAACGGCTGGTCGCGGTTCGTCACGATGCAGGACCACTACAACCTCGTCAACCGCGAGGAGGAGCGCGAGATGCTGCCCCTCTGCGCCGACGAGGGCGTGGGATCCCTGCCGTGGAGCCCGCTCGCCCGCGGGCGCCTGACGCGCGACTGGGATGCGTGGACCGCCCGCAGCGAGACCGACGAGTTCGGGTCGACGCTGTACGCCGCGCAGGAGGACTCGGACCGCCGGGTCGCCGCGCGCGTCGCGGAGGTCGCCGAGGCGCGCGGGGTGCCGCGCGCGCAGGTCGCCCTCGCGTGGGTGTCGCGGAACCCCGTCGTGACCGCGCCCATCGTGGGCGGCACGAAGGTCGCGCACATCGAGGACGCGGTCGCGTCGCTCGACCTCGAGCTCACGGACGACGAGGTGGCCCTGCTCGAGGAGCACTACGTGCCGCACGCGGTCGTCGGCTACTAGTCGCACCGGGATCGCCCGCGCAGGTCCGACTTGCGCGGGCGGTCCTTCGTCCCCTACTCTGAACGGAGCCACAGACCGCTGGTCGTCGGCGTGCCTCCGCAAGGGGAATCGCCGGACGAAGGTTCACTCAGGTGAAGGCCCGCGCAGGTGATCGAAGCAAGAACCGCGCACGCCCCGAGGGCCTGCGCGTCACTCCCGCTCCGGCCTCCTGTGCCGGAGCGTTTCTCATGTGTGCAGCCGGGGGCTGCCAGCACCTCGCACCGCTTCCGCGGTGTCGGGGAACCACGTGATAAGGAGTGCCATGGCGAACAAGGAAGCCTCGGTCGCCGAGCTCGCGGAGAAGTTCCGCAGCTCGAACGCCGTACTGCTCACCGAGTACCGCGGTCTCACCGTTGCCCAGCTCAAGCAGCTGCGGAAGAGCATCAGTGCAGACGCGACCTACGCCGTGGTGAAGAACACGCTGACCAAGATCGCGGCGAACCAGGCGGGGATCTCGTCGTTCGACGACGAGCTCGTCGGCCCGTCCGCGATCGCGTTCGTGCACGGCGACACCGTCGCCGTCGCGAAGGCGCTGCGTGCCTTCACCAAGGCCAACCCTCTTCTCGTCGTGAAGGGCGGTTACTTCGACGGCAACCCCCTGACGGCGGACGAGGTGAACAAGCTCGCCGACCTCGAGTCGCGGGAGGTGCTGCTCGGCAAGCTCGCCGGCGCCTTCAAGGCCTCGCTCTTCGGCGCGGCGTACCTGTTCAACGCACCGCTCTCGCAGGCCGTACGCACCGTCGAGGCGCTGCGCGAGAAGCAGGAATCGGCTCAGTAGCACCCCTCGGGTCCCATCCCCGGGGCGCGATGCACTGATCCACGAGACACCACACCAACCCAAGGAGATACATCATGGCAAAGCTCTCTAACGACGAGCTCATCGAGGCCTTCAAGGAGCTCACGCTCATCGAGCTCAGCGACTTCGTCAAGAAGTTCGAGGAGGTCTTCGAGGTCACCGCCGCGGCGCCCGTCGCCGCTGCCGCCGCCCCCGGCGCCGCTGCCCCCGCCGAGGAGGTCGAGGAGAAGACCGCGTTCGACGTCATCCTCGAGGCCGCCGGCGACAAGAAGATCCAGGTCATCAAGGAGGTGCGCGCCCTCACCAGCCTCGGCCTCGGTGAGGCGAAGGCCCTCGTCGACGGAGCCCCCAAGGCCGTCCTGGAGGGCGCCAACAAGGAGGCCGCCGACAAGGCCAAGGCCCAGCTCGAGGCCGCGGGCGCGACGGTCACCGTCAAGTAGCTCGTACCACCGCACAGCGCCCAGGGCGCCGATCCCCTTCCGGGGGTCGGCGCCCTGCGTCGTATCCGGGGCGGCACAGGACCAGGCCCCGGCGGGATCAGGCCCCGGAGCCCCGTCGGAGGTCGTGGCCAAGGGCCCGCGCCCGGTCGACCGCCTCGGCGCGGGACGACGCGTCGAGCTTCCGGTAGACGCTCCGCACGTGCGACTTCACCGTGTTCGGCGAGATGAACAGCCGGCCGGCGATCTGCGCGACCGTGAGCCCGTCGGCGAGGCACGCCACGATGGCCCGCTCGCGCTCGCTCAGCGGCTCGGCGCGGGCCGGCGCCGGCACCGTCGGCGCGCCCGGCGCGGACTCGACGCGCATCCCCTCCATCATCCGGCGCACGTCCGGCGGCTGCTCGCGCTCCAGCGCTCGCTCCCGCAGCGCCGCGGCGGCGGAGGCGGGGAAGACCGCGAACGGTCGGCGGATGCCCGACGTGGCCGCATGCCGCGCGGCGCGGTCGTAGGCGTGGTCGCCCCGTGCGTGGTCGCCGAGCCCGCTGTGCGCGGCCGCGACGACGAGCAGGACGTCCCCGAGTGTGCGCCCGGCGTGGGCGTCGTCGAGCGCCAGGCAGTCGGCGACCTCCGCGAGGGCGCCCTGGTGGTCGCCGGCCAGCACGCGCAGTCGTCCGGCGACCATGGCCGGGCACGTGGAGTGGTGCTCGGTCGGCGCGAGCGTGCGGACGAGATCCCATGCCGCCGCCGTCTGCCCGAGGTGCATGAGCAGCGACGCGCGCAGGGAGTCGCGCATGGTCGGCACCGGCCCCTGCTCCTGCCAGGCCGTCCCGCGGGTGTGCAGGCGGCGGAGGTGGTCGAGCGCGTCGAGCCGCAGTCCGCGGATGGCCGCGACGGTCGCCTCCGCGTAGAGGCCGAGCAGCTCCCAGTCGGTGCCCGCGCACAGGGGGCGGAGGTCGTCGAGCAGTGAGCGGGCGGCATCCCGGCGCATCTCGTCCACGGCGATGAGCGCGGCCGTGATCTCGGTCGGCGCCCGGAAGCCGCTCCGCGCGAGCTCCGGCCCGGCGCCGTCCGCCGCGAGGAGCTCCCGCGCCTGATCCACGAGCTCGCGCGCCTCCTCCATCTCGCCCAAGCAATAGGCCACGTAGGCGAGCGCGCCGCGGCACTCCAGCCGGTCCGCGAGCACCAGGTGTCGCGCCGCCAGCGCCTCGGCGATCCGCAGCTCGTCGCGCGCCGCCGTGAACGCGCCGAGGTGCGCGAGCACCAGCCCCTCCTGCAGCGCGACCGCGGCCTGCAGGGAGATGCGGGCCGACAGGGCGATGCCGCGCTCCGAATCGAGCAGCCGGCGCGCGTCGGCGAGGGCGCCGCGCGCGTCGGCGAGCCGGCCCGTGCGCCGGTCGCCGGCGGCGCGGTGCACGAGCACGGCGGCGCGCACGACGGGGGCGGGCGGCGGATCCGCGGTGAGCAGCAGCTCGACGGCGGAGCGGTAGGGGAACGAGGCCCGCCGGTCGGACTCCGACGTGCCGCGGTAGGTGGCGGCGATGCCCGCGACCATCCAGGCGTCGTCCTCCCACGCCGCGGGCGGGAGGCGGTCGTAGAGGGCGCGGATCCGGTGGGGGTGCAGGTCGACGTGGTGCGGCCAGGCCCGGGCGATCGCGCGGGCCGCCGCGGCCGCGTCGCCGCGATCGAGGGCCTCGTCCACGGCGTGCTCCAGGGACTCGACGGTCTGCGCGTCGGCCATCGCACCTCCTGCGGCCGCTGCCGGCCTGCATCCGGCCGGGTGCATCTCAGGCTAGGACGGTCTCGGCCCCTCGGTGCGATCGGATCGCGGCGGCCGACCGGCCCGGGGAGCGGATCCGGCTCGACATATCGATAGCTCAGCTATACGATTGGGGCATGACCTCGACCGATCCGGACCTCCGCGCCGTCCTCGGCGACCTGGTGACGGCCGGCCACCGGCTCACCCGCCTCGCCGCCCACGAGGTCGGCGGCACGAGCTCGCCCGCCATCTGGCGGACCCTCTCCGTGCTGGTGACCTGGCCGGGCGGGATGCGCCTCGGCGTGCTCGCCGACCGCAGCCGCGTCTCGCAGCCCACGACCACCAAGATCGTGCGCTCGCTCGTCGGCCAGGGCTGGATCGCGCAGGTGACGGACCCCTCCGACGCCCGCGCGACCCTGCTCGAGATCACGCCCGCGGGCCGCGCCGCCCTCGACGACTGGCGCGACCGCCTCGCGACCGCGCTCGTGCCGCGCTTCGCCGACCTGCCCGCCGACGACGTGGCCGTGCTCGCCCGGGCCGTCGAGCTCGTCATGGCGCGCATCGACGGCGACCCGCCCGGCGCGGCCTGAGCCCGCCGGCCCTCCCCGCACCCCACCCCATCCGCACCGAATCCAGGAGGCGACACCGCACCCGTGTCCACCCAGCAGCACGCGTCGTTCCGCGACATCTTCCGCCAGCCCCGCTCCGTCTTCGCCGTCGCCTTCGCGTGCGTCATCGCGTTCATGGGCATCGGCCTCGTCGACCCGATCCTCCCCGCCATCGCGGAGAGCCTCGACGCCACCGCCACCCAGGCCGAGCTCCTCTTCACCAGCTACCTGCTCGTCACCGGGCTCGCGATGCTCGTCACCAGCTGGATCTCCAGCCGCATCGGCGCCAAGCGCACCCTGCTCATCGGCCTCGCCGTGATCGTCGTGTTCGCGGCGGCCGCCGGCCTCTCGCACGACGTCGAGTCCGTCATCGGCTTCCGCGCCGGCTGGGGCCTCGGCAACGCGCTCTTCATCTCCACGGCGCTCGCGACCATCGTCGGATCCGCGTCCGGCGGCACGGCCTCCGCGATCATGCTCTACGAGGCGGCCCTCGGCCTCGGCATCGCGATCGGCCCGCTCCTCGGCGGCCTCCTCGGCAGCTGGAGCTGGCGCGGCCCGTTCTTCGGGACGGCGACGCTCATGGCGGTCGGCTTCATCGCGATCCTGGCCCTCCTCGGCAAGGACGACGGCCCCCGTGCGCCCATGCGCCTGTCCGCCCCGCTGCGCGCGCTCCGCACCCCCGCGCTCGCGGTGCTGGCCGCCGCCGCGCTCTTCTACAACATCGGCTTCTTCGTGCTGCTCGCCTACACGCCGTTCCCGCTCGGCTTCGACGCCATCGGCCTCGGCCTCACCTTCTTCGGCTGGGGCGTGGGCCTCGCGATCACGTCGGTGCTCGTGGCGCCGCTGCTCACCCGGCGGATGGCGCGCACCTCGGTCCTCCGGCTGGTGCTCCCGCTCCTCGCCGCCGACCTCGCCGCGGCCGGCCTCGTGGTCCGCTCGGCGACCGGGCTCGTGATCTGCGTGATCGTGGGCGGGCTCCTGCTCGGCGTCCTGAACACGGTCCTCACCGAGTGCGTGATGGAGGCCACCGACCACCCGCGCAGCGTCGCGTCCTCCGCGTACTCGTCCGTGCGGTTCCTCGGCGGCGCCATCGCCCCGCCCGCCGCGACCGAGCTCGCGCGCCTGTTCTCGGACGCCGCGCCGTACTACGCCGCGGCCGGATCCGTGCTCGTCGCCCTCGTGATCGTCGTCGCCGGCCACCGCTGGCTCCGCCGCGTGGACGACGCCCCCGTCGACGCCCTCGAGGAGGCGCAGGCGGTCACCGCCGGCGACGCCTGACGCCCGGTCGGTCGGATCCCCGTCATCCGCCCCCGGCCCCGACAGCGCTCATGGCGCGGCCGGGGCCGGGGGCGCCGTCGTGCTCGCGCGGGCGGCGAAGTCCACGGGCATCGTGCACGTCCGCTCCGGCGCCCCGCCCGGCGCGAGCCCCTGGAGCACCATGCCCACCGCGGTGCGGCCCTGCTGCCGCGGGTGCTGCTCGACGGTCGTGAGCCCGAACAGCGGCGCGAGCGCGTGCCCGTCGATGCCCGCGACGGAGAGCTCGGCCGGCACCGCGATCCCCAGCTGCCGCGCGGCGAGGATCGTCCCGATGGCGATCTCGTCGGAGGCCGCGAAGACCGCGGTCGGGCGGGTCCGCGGATCCGCCAGCAGCGCCATCGCGGAGCGGAAGCCGCCGTCGATCGTGAACTCGGCCGTGGCGAAGCGCGCCTCGAGCCCGCGCGGATCCGCGTCCATCGCCGCCCGGTAGCCCGCCAGCCGCTTCGCGTGCACGAAGAACGCCATCTGCGCGTGCAGGTCGCCGCCGAGGTGCACCACGCGCGCGTGGCCGAGGCTCAGCAGGTGCTCGGTCGCCAGGCGCGCGGCGGCCTCGTCGTCGATGCTGAGCGTGCTCATGCCCTCGACCGGGCCGCCGATGCCGACGAGCGGCTTGTCGAGCGAGCGCAGCCGCACGACCTCCGCGGGCGTGAGCGCGACGCTCACCGCGATCACCGCGTCCACGCGCTTGCGCACGAGGAAGTACTCGAACACCTTCCGCCGCTGCTCGGGGTCGGCGGTGAGGCGGTAGAGCGTGAGGTCGTAGTCGGCCTCGATCAGCGCCTCCTCGATCCCCTCCAGCAGCTCGGCGAAGAACCAGCGGTTGATGTACGGCAGGACGACGCCCACGTTCTTCGACTGCCCGGTCACGAGGCTCGACGCGTTCGAGGAGACGACGTAGCCGATCTCGGCCGCGGCCTCGGAGACCCGGGTGCGGGTGGCGGGGGAGACGTAGCCCCGACCGCTGAGGGCGCGGGAGGCGGTGGCCTTCGAGACCCCGGCGAGCCGGGCGACGTCGGCGATGGCGCTCATCGCGCTCCCTCTCATCGGGTCCCGCGGCGCACCGTCGCGCCGGACGCGCGCACTGGAAGCGGTTCCAGGATGCGCGGGGTCTGGTCCGATGATGGCGCATCGGAGACGGCGGCGCACCCGTCGCGGCCCCGAGGTAGACCGTTTCGTTACCTGATCCGCCTTGCCGTGACCTGCGAGCTCCCCTACGTTGACCTGTGGAACCGGTTCCCCATACGGAGGAAAAGGTTCCGGGCGACGGCGCCTCACCCGCCGACGCACGCAGCACAGGACGGCGGGGCAGCCCGCATCCACTCGATGAAGAGGAGACGCACATGGGCCACGCCCTATTCCGACGTCGCTTCGCGGCACCCCTCGCAGCGGTCGGCATCGCCGGCCTCGCGCTCACGGGATGCACGGGCGACATCGCGGCCGAGGACAAGGCAGACACCGACTGCTCGCCCTACTCGTCGTACGGCGAGTTCGAGGGCAGCCCCGAGGTCAGCATCGGCGGCACGATCCAGGACGACGAGGCCGACCGCCTCGTGGAGTCCTGGAAGGACTTCCAGACCTGCACGGGCATCACCGTGAACTACCAGGGCACCAAGGAGTTCGAGGCGCAGATCGCGGTCCTCGCGGAGGGCGACTCGGCTCCCGACATCGGCATCATCCCGCAGCCCGGCCTCTTCAACGTGCTCGCGTCGAAGGGCTACCTGCAGGCCGCGCCCGCCGCGGTCGAGGAGAACGTCGACAAGGGCTGGTCCACCGACTGGAAGGGCTACGGCACCGTCGACGGCACCTTCTACGGCGCGCCGCTCATGGCGAGCGTCAAGGGCTACGTCTGGTACTCGCCGAGCGAGTTCACGGAGAAGGGCTACGAGACCCCGAAGTCCACCGCGGAGCTCATGGCCCTCACCGAGAAGATCGCGGCCGAGGGCGACCACAAGCCCTGGTGCGTCGGCATCGGATCCGGCGACGCCACCGGCTGGTCGGGCACCGACTGGATCGAGGACTACGTCCTCCGCGAGGCCGGTCCGGAGACCTACGACAAGTGGGTGAAGCACGAGATCCCGTTCAACGACCCCGCGATCGCCAAGGCGTTCGACGACGTCGGCGAGATCATCAAGAACCCCGACTACGTCAACGGCGGCCTGGGCGACGTCTCGTCGATCATCTCCACGGAGTTCGGCGACGCCGGCCTCCCGATCCTCGACGGCGAGTGCTCGCTGCACCACCAGGCCTCGTTCTACGAGGGCTTCTGGAAGAAGGCCGACGGCACCGACGCGAAGGTCTCGCCCGACGGCGACGTCTACGCGTTCCTCCTGCCGCCCACGGACGCGGGCGACTCCACGGCCGTCACCGGCGGCGGCGAGCTCGTCGGCGCGTTCAAGACGAGCGACGAGATCACCGCGGTGCTCTCCTACCTCTCGAGCGACACCTGGGCGAACAACCGCGTGAAGCTGGGCGGCGTCATCAGCGCGAACAAGGGGCTCGACCCCGCGAACGCGACGAGCGACATCCTCAAGCAGAGCATCGAGATCCTCCAGGACCCGAACGCCACGTTCCGCTTCGACGGCTCGGACCTCATGCCCGGCGCGGTCGGCACCGACTCCTTCTGGAAGGGGATCGTCGGCTGGCTGAGCGGCGACTCGACCCAGAAGACGGTCGACGCCATCGAGTCGAGCTGGCCCGCGTCCTGATCGACGGCCGGCCCTGACCGGGCCGGCCACCGTCCCCCGCACGCACGCGGGAACCGGCGGGGTCGCCGCGCACGCGCGGCGGCCCCGCTCCCACACCCACCCCGACCCGAAGGGCGAGACGTCCATGACGACCGCTGATCTGATCGGCAAGATCCTGCAGGTGGTGGCCGCGCTGGCCGTCTTCGCCGTGGTGATCGGGCTGATCCTGTTCCTCATCGACAAGGCGCCGAAGCGCGGCAAGGACTGGGTGCAGCTCGGCGCCTTCGTGCTCCCCGCGCTGATCCTGCTGGCCGTCGGCCTCATCTACCCCGCGTTCCGCACGACGCTGCTCGCGTTCCGCGACAACAGCGGCGAGTGGGCGGGCCTCGACAACTTCGTCTGGATGTTCACCCAGCCGTCCGCGCTCCGCACGCTGCTCAACACCGTCATCTGGGTGGTCTTCGTCCCGCTGCTGTCGACGGCCATCGGCCTCGCGTACGCGGTCTTCATCGACAAGTCCCGCGGCGAGAAGTACTTCAAGGCCCTCGTGTTCATGCCGATGGCCATCTCGTTCGTCGGGGCCGGCATCATCTGGCGCTTCGTCTACGACTACAAGTCGGGCGACAACGCGCAGATCGGCCTGCTCAACCAGATCCTCGTGTGGATGGGCCAGGAGCCCGTGCAGTGGCTGCAGACCGAACCCGTCAACACGGCGCTGCTCATCATCGTGATGATCTGGATCCAGACCGGCTTCGCCATGGTCGTCCTCTCCGCGAGCATCAAGGGCGTGCCCACCGAGCAGCTCGAGGCCGCGCAGCTCGACGGCACGAACGCGTGGGAGCGGTTCCTGAACGTGACGCTCCCCGGCATCCGCGGGTCGCTCGTCGTGGTCGTCACCACCATCTCCATCGCGACGCTCAAGGTCTTCGACATCGTCCGCACGATGACGGCGGGCAACTTCGACACGAGCGTCATCGCCAACGAGATGTACACGCAGGCGTTCCGCGCCGGCGAGCAGGGCCGCGGCTCCGCGCTCGCGATCGTGCTGTTCCTCATGGTGCTGCCGATCGTCATCTACAACGTCCGCGTCATGAGCAAGCAGAGGGAAATCCGATGAGCGTCGCACCCGCCGACCTTCCCGTCGCGGACGGGGCCCGCCGCGGCACCATCGAGCAGGCCGCCACGGTCGGCGCGAAGAGCCGCCGCGTGAAGAACCGGCTCACCTCGCGTCGCGCGACGGTCGCCGCGCTGATCATCGCGGTGCTCTGGACGCTGCCGACCTTCGGCCTGTTCGTCTCGTCGTTCCGGCCGGCCGGCCTGATCCAGACCACCGGCTGGTGGACGATCTTCCAGAACCCGGGATTCACGCTCGACAACTACCAGGACGTGCTGCTCTCGACCTCGCAGTCGTCGCCGCAGCTGGGCTCGTACTTCGTGAACTCGCTCGCCATCGCGATCCCGGCGACGCTGTTCCCGCTGGTCATCGCGTCGATGGCCGCGTACGCGTTCGCGTGGATCAAGTTCAAGGGCTCGAACTTCCTGTTCGTGCTGATCTTCGCGCTGCAGATCGTGCCGCTGCAGATGGCGCTCATCCCGCTGCTGCAGATGTTCACGCGCACGCTCCGCCCGCTGCAGGAGGCGGTGCACGCCGTCATCCCGATCATCCCGGACCAGGGCTACCTGCCGGTGTGGGTGGCGCACACGATCTTCGCGCTGCCGCTGGCGATCTTCCTGCTGCACAACTTCATCTCGGAGATCCCGGGCGAGGTCATCGAGGCGGCCCGCGTCGACGGCGCGAGCCACGGCCAGGTGTTCTTCCGCATCGTGCTGCCGCTGGCCCTGCCGGCCATCGCGTCGTTCGCGATCTTCCAGTTCCTGTGGGTCTGGAACGACCTGCTGGTGGCGCTGATCTTCTCGGGCGGCACGGCCGACGTCGCGCCGCTCACGCAGCGCCTCGCGGAGCTCACGGGGACGCGCGGACAGGACTGGCAGCGGCTCACGGCGGCGGCGTTCGTCTCGCTCATCGTGCCGCTGATCGTGTTCTTCAGCCTGCAGCGCTACTTCGTGCGGGGCCTGCTGGCGGGATCCACGAAGGGCTGATCCGCGCCCGCCGACCGCGGCCCGGTCGTCCGCTCACGCGGGCGGCCGGGCCGTCGTCGTCCGCCCGGCGCCACGTGGTCGGGGGAGATCCCCCACGGGCGTAAAATCGCCGGAATGACGAGGATGGGCGACATCGCCGCGGGCGGCGGGATGCGCGGAGGCGGCGGACGCCGCGGACGGGTGAGCGCGGCCGACGCCGAGGCCCAGCGCAAGGCCAACGCCGAGGCGCCGCGCGTCGAGAACCTGCTGGGCCGGATCGCGGAGCTGTTCCAGCCGCACCGCCGAGCCCTCATCCTCACGATCGCGCTCGTCCTGGTCGGCGCGGGCCTCACGGTCGTGCCGCCGCTGCTCACGCAGCAGGCGTTCGACCGCGGGCTGTTCCCGCCGACCGGCGGCCCCGACATCCCCGTGCTGGTCGAGCTCGTCGCCGTCATGATCGCCATCTGGATCGCGGGCGCCGGCCTCGGCGTCTGGCAGACCTACCTCACGGCGACGGTCGGCAACCGGGTCATGGGATCCATGCGCGTCGACCTGTTCCGCCACCTGCAGAGCATGGAGCTCGGCTTCTTCACGCGCACCAAGACGGGCGTGATCCAGTCCCGCCTGCAGAACGACGTCGGCGGCGTCGCGGCCGTCCTCACCAACACCGTCTCGAGCGTGCTCGGCAACACCGTGACCGTGATCGCGGCCCTCGTCGCCATGCTCGTGCTCAACTGGCAGCTGACCCTCGTGGCCGTCGTGCTCATGCCCGTGCTCGTCGTCGCGCAGCGGCGCGTGGGGCAGGTGCGCGCGCGGATCGCGTCGAGGACGCAGGAGTCGCTGTCGGACATGACGGCCATCACGCAGGAGACGCTCTCGGTCTCCGGCATCCTGCTGTCGAAGAGCTTCAACCGGCAGGCCGCCGAGACCGCGCGCTACGAGGCGGAGAACCGCACGCAGATCCGGCTGCAGGTGAGCCAGCAGATGAGCGGGCAGTGGTTCTTCGCGCTCGTGCAGATCTTCCTGTCGATCATCCCGGCCATCGTCTACGTGGTCGCGGGCTTCCTCATCACGGGCGGCGTGAGCGTCACCGCGGGCACCATCGTCGCGTTCACGACCGTGCAGGCGCGCCTCATGTGGCCGCTCATCGGCCTGATGCGCGTCGCGCTCGACCTCCAGACCTCGGGGGCGCTCTTCGCCCGCATCTTCGAGTACCTCGACCTCGAGCCCGCCATCCGCGACCGGCACGACGCGCGCCCCGTGGCGGCCGGTCCGGCGCTCGGCCGCGTCGCGTTCGACGACGTGCGCTTCTCCTACCCGGACACGCGGCCCGGCGAGCGGCCGACGCTCGACGGCATGTCGTTCGAGATCCAGCCGGGCCAGTTCGCCGCGTTCGTCGGCCCCTCGGGCGCGGGCAAGACCACGGTCTCGTACCTCATCCCGCGCTTCCACGACGTGACCGGCGGCCGCGTGCTCTTCGCGGGCGAGGACGTGCGCGACCTCGAGCAGGAGTCGCTGCTGGAGAACATCGGCATCGTGAGCCAGGAGACGTACCTGTTCCACGCGACCATCGGCGAGAACCTCCGGTACGCGCGGCCCGACGCCACGCAGGAGCAGATCGAGCAGGCGGCGCGGGCCGCGAACATCCACCAGACCATCGAGTCGTTCCCCGACGGGTACGACACGCTCGTGGGGGAGCGCGGCTACCGGCTCTCCGGCGGCGAGAAGCAGCGCATCGCCATCGCGCGCGTGCTGCTCAAGGACCCGGCCGTGCTGATCCTCGACGAGGCCACGAGCGCGCTCGACGCGATCTCGGAGCGCGTCGTGCAGCAGGCCCTCGACACCGCGTCGCGCGGGCGCACGACGATCGCCATCGCGCACCGGCTCTCGACCGTGGTCGACGCCGACGTCATCTTCGTGGTCGTCGCCGGCCGCATCGTCGAGCAGGGCACGCACGTCGAGCTGCTGGCCCGCCGCGGCGAGTACGCGCGGCTGTACAGCGACCAGCGCACCGAGGCCGCCTGACCCGGATCCGCATCGCCTTCCCGCGCATGGCCCCGTAGACGACGACCGCCCGCCCGCGGGGCGGACGGGCGGTGCGGGGAGGACGGCTCAGGACCGCGCGTCGAGGAGCTGCTGCATGTAGAGGATCTCCTTCTCCTGCACCATGACCATGCCGCTGGCGATGCCGGTGACCATCGGGTTCCGCGACCGGTCGAGGAGGGCCTGGGCCATCTCGACGCCGCCGCGGTGGTGGGCGATCATCAGCGTCAGGTACTTCCTCTCGGCCTCGACGCCCGTGAGCGACCGCAGCTCGTCGAGGTCGGCCTGCGACGCGAGGCCCGGCATGGTGGCGCCCGGCGTCATGTCCATGGACGAGTGGTCGGTCTTGCCGTCGAGCGTCGGCAGCGTCATCCACGTCATACGCGGCTGCGACGGCGCCTGGTCGAGGCCCCACGAGGTGAGGAACGCGTACATCTGGCCGGCCTGCTGGGACTGCGCCTGCGCGATGTCCTGAGCGATGAGCTTGACCTCGGGGTCGTCCGTGCGGTCGATGATCATGAGCGACATCTGCACGGCCTGCTCGTGGTGCACCTGCATGTCGCGGGAGAAGCCGGCCTCGGCGCTGTTCGTGCTGGGCGTGAGGGCGGACACGGGCGCGGTGACGCGGCCCACGAGGAGCCCGGCGACCACGAGCGCGACCGCGACGATGCCCGCCGCGAGGCCGATGCGGATCCGCCGGCCGCGGGCGCGCTGCGCCTCGCCGTGCGCGACGAGGCCCTCGAGCTCCTCCTCGCGGATGTCGTCGTCCGGCACGTGGTCGACGACGAGGTCGTCGTCGGGGCGCGGGTCGGAGGCGTCGCGGTCGTGGTCGGCCACGGTCAGCCGACCCGGCCCTCGCCCTCGAGCGCGCCGGTGCACGCGGCGCCGGCCTCGGGGGCGTTCGGGCTCTTCCAGTACTTGGCCATGAAGTCCTTGATGCGCTGGTCGTCGACCGAGTCGACCGTGATCTGCGCGCCCCACGCCGACATGGCGATGGGGGTCTCGAGGCCCTCGTACGGCGACATGGTGACGTAGCCGCCGAACGACTCCGCGTACTTCTGCAGGTTCGCGAGGTCGTCGCCCGTGATCTTCGCGGCGTCGTAGGTGATCCACACGGCGCCGTGCTCGAGGTCGTGCACCGCGTTCTCGTTCGGCTGCGGCTGGTCGTAGATGCCGCAGTTCAGCCACATGGCGTTGTGCTCGCCGCCGGCGGGCGGGTTCATGCCGTCGTACTTGGCGGCGTAGTCGACCGTGCCCTGCACGTGCGTGCTCGGGAGCGAGTCCCAGGTGCGGAGGCCCTCGATGGAGATGTCGGCCGGGTCCTGCTTCGGCGTGCCGCTGGAGACGACCACGCCGATCACGATGCCGACGACCGCGACGGCGGCCACGGATCCCGTGATGATGCCGACGAGGCGGTTGCGGCGCGCACGGTCCTGCTGCTTCTTGAGGGCCGCGACCTTCTCGGCGCGGCGGGCTTCGCGCTGCTGCTTGACCGTGAGGTCCTTCTGGGCCTGCTTGGCGGTCGGCGGGACGGGCCGTCCGCTCGTGTCGCCGGAGGGCGTGGTGTCGTCGCGTCGCGCCACGGAGGGTCCTTCTCTGCTGGGGGAATGTGCGCCCAGGGTACCGGTCCGGCCTGGGCGCACCCTGCCCGCGCGCGGCCTCCCGCCCCCGTAACACGGGCCGGAGGCGCGCCTACACTGGATGAGCGGGGCCCACCGGACCGCACACCTGACACCGGGAGCGCCACCTCACGTGAAGTACGCCGACACGATCCTCGACCTCATCGGGAACACCCCGCTCGTGAAGCTCAACAAGGTGGTCGAGGGGATCTCGGCGACCGTCCTGGTGAAGGTCGAGTACCTGAACCCCGGCGGCAGCGCCAAGGACCGCATCGCGACGCGCATCATCGACGCGGCCGAGCGCGAGGGCAAGCTGAAGCCCGGCGGCACCATCGTCGAGCCGACCTCGGGCAACACGGGCGTCGGCCTCGCCCTCGTCGCGCAGCAGCGCGGCTACCGCTGCGTCTTCGTGCTGCCGGACAAGGTCGGCGAGGACAAGCGGAACGTGCTCACGGCGTACGGCGCGGAGATCGTCGTCACGCCCACCTCGGTCGCGCCCGACCACCCCGACTCCTACTACTCCGTGAGCGATCGGCTGGCGCGCGAGATCCCCGGCGCCTTCAAGCCCGACCAGTACTCGAACCCGAACGGGCCGCTCAGCCACTACGAGACCACGGGTCCCGAGATCTGGCGCGACACCGAGGGCGAGATCACCCACTTCGTCGCGGGCGTCGGCACCGGCGGTACCATCTCGGGCGTCGGCCGCTACCTCAAGGAGGTGTCGGAGGGGCGCGTGCGCATCGTCGGCGCCGACCCCGAGGGCTCCGTCTACTCCGGCGGCACCGGCCGTCCCTACCTCGTCGAGGGCGTGGGCGAGGACTTCTGGCCGGCCGCGTACGACCCCGACGTGGTCGACGAGGTCATCGCGTCCAGCGACCAGGAGTCGTTCGACATGACCCTGCGGCTCGCCCGGGAGGAGGGCCTGCTCGTCGGCGGATCCAGCGGCATGGCCGTCGTCTCCGCGCTCAAGGCCGCGAAGCACCTCGGCCCGGACGACGTGATGGTGATCCTGCTGCCGGACGGCGGCCGCGGCTACCTCGGCAAGATCTTCAACGAGAAGTGGATGCAGTCGTACGGCTTCGCCCGCGTCAACGGCCAGCGCACGGTCGCCGACGTGATGAGCGCCAAGACCGGCAGCCTCCCCGACCTCGTGCACGCGCACCCGAACGACACCATCCGCGACGCCATCCGGATCATGACCGAGTACGACGTGTCGCAGCTCCCCGTCCTCTCCGCCGAGCCGCCCGTCGTCATGGGCGAGGTCGCGGGCGCCGTCGACGAGCGCAGCCTCCTCGAGCTCGTGTTCAGCGGTCGCGCGCAGCTGTCCGACCAGGTCGGGCCGTTCACGGGCGACGCGTTCGGCCTCATCGGCGTGAACGAGACCGTGCCCGAGGCGTGGAGCGCCCTCGGATCCGCCGACGCCCTCATGGTGAGCGACGGCGGCAAGCCCGTGGGCGTGCTCACGCGGCACGACCTCCTCACCTACCTCACCGACTGATCCGCCGACCGGCCCGGCCCGCGCATCCCTCCCGACCCACAGAGACGAGCACCGTGAGCGACAAGCACGACTTCGACACCCGCGCGATCCACGCCGGCCAGGACCCGGATCCGACCACGGGCGCGGTCATCCCGCCCCTGTACCTCACGAGCACCTTCGTGCAGGACGGCATCGGCGGGCTGCGCGGCGGCTACGAGTACGCGCGCAGCGCCAACCCCACCCGCACCGGCCTGCAGGAGCTGCTCGCCTCGCTCGAGCGCGGGAAGCACGCGTTCTCCTTCGCCTCCGGCCTCGCCGCCGAGGACACGCTGCTGCGCGCCATCACGCGTCCGGGCGACCGCATCGTGCTGAGCGACGACGTGTACGGCGGCACCTACCGCCTCCTCACGCGCGTGCTCGGCGACTGGGGCATCGTCGTCGAGACCGTCGACATGAGCGACCTCGCCGCGGTCGAGCGCGTCCTCGGCTCCGGCCCCGCGAAGGTGCTCTGGGTCGAGACGCCGAGCAACCCGCTCATGAAGATCAGCGACATCCGCGCGCTCGCCGACCTGGGTCACGCGGTCGGCGCCACGGTGGTCGTCGACAACACCTTCGCCTCGCCGTACCTCCAGCAGCCGCTGACGCTCGGCGCCGACGTGGTCGTGCACTCGACCACCAAGTACCTGGGCGGCCACTCCGACGTGCTCGGCGGCGCCGTCATCCTCGACGACGACGCGCTCGCCGAGCAGGTCGGCTTCCTGCAGTTCGCGATCGGCGCCGTCTCCGGCCCCATGGACGCCTGGCTCACCACGCGGGGGATCAAGACGCTCGCCGTCCGCGTCGAGCGCCACTCGTCGAACGCCGAGGAGATCGCGGCCTTCCTGCAGAGCCACCCCGACGTCACGGCCGTGCACTACCCGGGCCTCCCGGAGCACCCGGGCCACGACATCGCGAAGGCCCAGATGACGGGCTTCGGCGGCATGATCTCGTTCCAGGTGCGCGGGGGAGCGAAGGCCGCGCGCCGCGTGGTCGAGGGCACGCGCGTGTTCCAGCTCGCCGAGTCGCTCGGCGGCGTCGAGTCGCTCATCAGCTACCCGTCCGAGATGACGCACGCGTCGGTCAAGGGCACGCCGCTCGAGGTGCCGGACGACCTGGTGCGCCTGTCGGTCGGCATCGAGGCCGTCGAGGACCTCGTCGTCGACCTCGAGCGCGCGCTCGGCAAGGCCCTCAAGCAGGGCAAGCACTAGCGGCGGAGGGTGCGGCGCGGGTCGCCGCACCTCCCGCGCGGGTCAGGGGAGCAGCTCGCGCACGGCCTCGTCGACGCTGACCCCGCGGTCGCGCGCGAGGGCGCTGAGGCGCGCCATGGCGTCGCGGTCGAGCGCGATCGTGAGGGTGGTGTCGCCGGGCTCCGGCGCGACCTCCTCGTCGAACGCGTCGAAGTCGAACAGGCCCGGCTGCGCGGGCGCCTGGGCCTCGACGGCCTCCGCCTCGACGAGCGCGGGATCCGCGGCGAGCTCGGCGTCGTCCTCCACGGCCGCGGCCTCCTCGGTCGCCTGCGCCGCGGATCCGCCGCTCGCGTGCCCGGCCCAGCCCGGTCCCTCGGGGATCGGCCGCTTGCCCTGGAACGCTGTCGCGACGGCGCGCGCCCGGTCGTCGGCCGCCTCGTTGAGCGGGTGGTTCGCGTGGCCCTTGACCCACTCGAAGCGGTAGCGGCGGCCCTGGATCTCGGCGTCGATCTCCTTCAGCAGCTCCACGTTGAGCACCGGCTTGCCGTCGCCCTTGCGCCAGCCCTTGCGCTTCCAGCCGGGCATCCACTTGGTGACCGAGTTGATGACGTACTGGCTGTCGCACAGCACGAGCAGGTCGTCGTCGAGGTGCGCGGTCGCGCGGAACAGCTCGAGCACCGCCTTCAGCTCGCCCTGGTTGTTCGTGGCGTGCGGCCAGCCGCCCGCGGCCCAGTGCTCGTCGTCCACGTACCAGGCCCAGCCGGCGGGGCCGGGGTTGCCGAGCGCGGATCCGTCTGCCGCGGCGGTGATCGTCACAGGTGGTGCCTCTCGTCGGGTGGACGACCAGTCTGCCGCAGCCGTCCGACGGACCGCGCCGCCCCTCCCGGGCGGACCGCTCCCGGATCCGCGCCCGTGTGACAGTCACATGTGACAATGTGACACCTGCGTCGCACGACGCACGGGCCGCGGCCCGCACGAGGACGGGGTCGACGATGACGACGGAGACGCCACGGGGGAGGGCGCCCAGCATCCGCGACGTCGCGCGCCTCGCCGGGGTCTCGCACCAGACCGTCTCGCGCGTGCTCAACGACTCGCCGTCGCTCCGCGCGGAGACGCGGCAGCGCGTGCTCGACGTGATGGAGCAGGTCCAGTACCGCCCGAACCGCGCGGCCCGGGCCCTCGTCACCAGCCGCTCCCGCACCATCGGGGTGCTGACCTCGCAGAGCTCGCAGTACGGTCCGGCGTCCTCCATCGCCGCCATCGAGGCGGCCGCGCGCGAGGCGGGCTACCTCGTCATCACCACGAACCTGGCCTCCTCCGACGAGGCGTCGATCCAGGTCGCCCTCGGCCACCTGCTCGACCAGGCCGTCGAGGGCCTCGTGGTCGTGGCACCGCAGGTGCGCGTCCGGGAGGTGATCGCGAGCATGTCGCTCGACGTCCCGTACGTGACCATGCAGAGCGACGGCAGCGGCGACGCGCACGACCTCTCGGTGGACCAGATCGCGGGGGCGCGGCTCGCCACCCGGCACCTGATCGACCTCGGCCACCGCGACATCTACCACCTCGCCGGCCCGCAGGACTGGATCGAGGCGGAGGCCCGGATGCGCGGCTTCCTCGACGCCATGTCCGCGGCTGACATGCCCACGACCGCGCCGATCCTCGGCGACTGGACCGCGGAGTTCGGCTACTACGCGGGCCGCGAGATGCTCCGCCTGCGCGACTTCACCGCGATCTTCTCCAGCAACGACCAGATGGCCCTGGGGCTCATCCACGCGGTCCGCGACGCCGGGCTGGACGTGCCGCGCGACGTCAGCATCGTGGGCTTCGACGACATCCCCGAGGCCGCGCACTTCTGGCCGCCGCTCACCACCGTGCGCCAGGACTTCGCCGAGGTCGGGCGCCGCTGCGTCGCGCTCCTGCTCGACGGCATGGGCGGGACGGGCGACACCTACCGCGGCACGATCACGCCGGAGCTCGTCGTGCGCGCGTCCGCCGGGCCGCCCTCGTACTGACCCGCCGCGGGTCCCCGGTCCTCACCGGACGGCGTCGCGACCCCACTTCGAGGGGGTGGGTCGTCCCGGGTTGACAGGTCGATCGTGCGCGTGTGTAGAGTGACATCCGCCGATGTGACCGTTCACATCCCACGCGGTCCCCCCGGGCCGCGGTGCATCAGACGAAGGAGTCGATCCCGTGCCCAGCGCCCCCACGAGCAGCGAAGCCCCCGCCGAGAAGGCCGGAGCGTCGGCCGAGAGGTACGTGATCGGGGTCGACTACGGCACCCTCTCCGGCCGCGCCGTCGTCGTGCGCGTCTCGGACGGCGTCGAGCTCGGCTCCGGCGTCCTCGACTACCCGCACGCGGTGATGGACGACACGCTCGCCGCCACCGGCGCGCAGCTCCCGCCCGAGTGGGCCCTGCAGGTCCCGAGCGACTACGTCGACGTGCTCAAGCAGGCCGTGCCCGCCGCCATCCGCGAGGCCGGCATCGACCCCGCGCAGGTCATCGGCATCGGCACCGACTTCACCGCCTGCACCATGGTCCCCACGCTCGCCGACGGCACGCCGCTCAACGAGGTCGAGGGATACGCCGACCGCCCGCACGCCTACGTCAAGCTCTGGAAGCACCACGCCGCGCAGTCGCACGCCGACCGCATCAACGCGCTGGCCGAGGAGCGCGGCGAGGCGTGGCTGGCACGCTACGGCGGCCTCATCTCCAGCGAGTGGGAGTTCGCGAAGGGCCTCCAGCTCCTCGAGGAGGACCCCGAGCTCTACGCGATGATGGAGCACTGGGTGGAGGCGGCCGACTGGATCGTCTGGCAGCTCACCGGCAGCTACGTCCGCAACGCCTGCACCGCCGGCTACAAGGGCATCCTGCAGGACGGCGAGTACCCGACGTCCGAGTTCCTGGGCGCGCTGAACCCCGACTTCGCCTCCTTCGCCGAGGACAAGGTCGCGCACGAGATCGGCCAGCTCGGAGCCGCGGCCGGCACGCTCTCCGCCGAGGCCGCCGCCTGGACGGGCCTGCCCGAGGGCATCGCCGTCGCGGTCGGCAACGTCGACGCGCACGTCACCGCCCCTGTGGCCCGCGCCGTGGAGCCCGGCCAGATGGTCGCGATCATGGGCACCAGCACCTGCCACGTCATGAACAGCGACGTGCTCACCGAGGTCCCCGGCATGTGCGGCGTCGTCGACGGCGGCATCGTCGCGGGGCTCTACGGCTACGAGGCCGGCCAGTCCGGCGTCGGCGACATCTTCGCCTGGTACGTCAAGAACCAGGTGCCCGCGCGCTACGCCGAGGAGGCCGCGGCCGCCGGCAAGAGCGTCCACCAGCACCTCACCGACCTCGCGGCCGACCAGCCCGTCGGCGGCCACGGCCTCGTCGCGCTCGACTGGCACTCCGGCAACCGCTCGGTGCTCGTCGACCACGAGCTCTCCGGCCTCGTCGTCGGCACCACGCTCACCACGCGCACCGAGGAGGTCTATCGGGCGCTGCTCGAGGCCACCGCGTTCGGCACGCGCAAGATCGTCGAGACGTTCAACGCCTCGGGCGTGCCCGTCACCGAGTTCATCGTCGCGGGCGGCCTGCTGAAGAACGCGTTCCTCATGCAGGCGTACAGCGACATCCTGCGCCTCCCCATCTCGGTCATCACGAGCGAGCAGGGCCCGGCGCTCGGATCCGCGATCCACGCCGCCGTCGCCGCGGGCGCCTACCCGGATGTGCGCGTCGCGGGCGACGCGATGGGCAAGGTCGAGCGCGGGAAGTACCAGCCGAGCGAGGAGCGCGCGCTCGCCTACGACCGCCTGTACGAGGAGTACTCCACGCTGCACGACCACTTCGGCCGCGGCGCCAACGACGTCATGAAGCGGCTCAAGTCGCTCAAGAGGGAGGCCCGCGCGTGAGCGGCTTCGCCCCCGAGATCGAGGTCGCGGTCGCCCGCGTCCGCTCCGAGGTCTCCCGCCTGCACGGCGAGCTCGTGCGCTACGGCCTCGTGGTCTGGACCGGCGGCAACGTCTCCGGCCGCGTCCCCGGCGCCGACCTCTTCGTCATCAAGCCGTCGGGCGTCAGCTACGACGACCTGAGCCCCGAGAACATGATCCTCTGCGACCTCGACGGCAACGTGATCCCGGACACCCCGGGCTCCCGCAACGCCCCCTCGAGCGACACGGCGGCCCACGCGTACGTCTACCGCAACATGCCCGAGGTGGGCGGCGTGGTCCACACGCACTCCACCTACGCGGTGGCGTGGGCGGCGCGGCGCGAGCCCATCCCGTGCGTCATCACCGCGATGGCGGACGAGTTCGGCGGGGAGATCCCCGTCGGCCCGTTCGCGATCATCGGCGACGACTCGATCGGCCGCGGCATCGTCGAGACCCTCACCGGGCACCGCTCGCGCGCCGTGCTCATGGCGGGCCACGGTCCCTTCACCATCGGCAAGGACGCGAAGGACGCCGTGAAGGCGGCCGTCATGGTCGAGGACGTGGCGCGCACCGTGCACATCTCCCGCCAGCTCGGCGAGCCCGCGCCGCTGCCCGCCGAGGCCGTCGACTCCCTGTTCGACCGCTACCAGAACGTCTACGGACAAGCACCCCAAGGAGCCCTGAAGTGACCCGCATCACCACGTCCCTCGACCACTACGAGGTCTGGTTCCTCACCGGCAGCCAGAACCTCTACGGCGAGGAGACGCTCCAGCAGGTCGCCGAGCAGTCGCGGGAGATCGCCCGGCAGCTCGAGGAGGCGTCCGACGTGCCCGTGCGCGTCGTGTGGAAGCCCGTCCTGAAGGACTCCGACAGCATCCGTCGCATGGCCCTCGAGGCCAACGCGAGCGACCGCACCATCGGCCTCATCGCGTGGATGCACACGTTCAGCCCCGCGAAGATGTGGATCCAGGGCCTCGACGCCCTGCAGAAGCCCTTCCTCCACCTGCACACGCAGGCCAACGTCGCGCTGCCGTGGAGCAGCATCGACATGGACTTCATGAACCTCAACCAGGCCGCGCACGGCGACCGGGAGTTCGGCTACATCCAGTCGCGCCTCGGCGTCACCCGCAAGACGGTGGTCGGCCACGTGAGCACGGAGTCGGTCCGCGCGAGCATCGGCACGTGGATGCGCGCCGCCGCCGGCTGGGCCGCCGTGCACGAGCTCAAGGTCGCGCGCTTCGGCGACAACATGCGCAACGTCGCGGTCACCGAGGGCGACAAGACGGAGGCCGAGCTCAAGTTCGGCGTCTCGGTCAACACCTGGGGCGTCAACGACCTCGTCGAGCGCGTGGACGCGGCGACCGACGCCGAGATCGACGCGCTGGTGGACGAGTACGAGCGCCTCTACGACATCGCGCCCGAGCTGCGACGCGGTGCCGAGCGCCACGAGTCGCTCCGGTACGGCGCGGCCATCGAGGTGGGCTTGCGCTCCTTCCTCGAGGAGGGCGGCTTCGGCGCCTTCACCACGAGCTTCGAGGACCTCGGCGGCCTCCGCCAGCTCCCCGGCCTCGCCGTCCAGCGGCTCATGGCCGAGGGCTACGGCTTCGGCGCCGAGGGCGACTGGAAGACGGCCGTGCTGATCCGCGCGGCGAAGGTCATGGGCGCAGGCCTCCCCGGGGGCGCGAGCCTCATGGAGGACTACACGTACCACCTCGTCCCCGGCGAGGAGAAGATCCTCGGCGCGCACATGCTCGAGATCTGCCCCACGCTCACCACGGGCCGGCCGAGCCTCGAGATCCACCCGCTCGGCATCGGGGGCCGCGAGGACCCCGTGCGCCTCGTCTTCGACACCGACCCCGGCCCCGCCGTCGTCGTCGCCATGTCGGACATGCGCGACCGGTTCCGCATCGTCGCGAACGTCGTGGAGGTCGTGCCGCTCGACGAGCCGCTCCCGAACCTGCCCGTCGCCCGCGCCGTGTGGAAGCCCGCGCCGGACCTCGCGACGAGCGCCGCGGCCTGGCTCACGGCCGGCGCCGCCCACCACACGGTCATGAGCACGCAGGTCGGCGTCGAGGTCTTCGAGGACTTCGCCGAGATCGCGCGCACCGAGCTCCTCGTCATCGACGAGGACACGACCCTCAAGGGTTTCACCAAGGAAGTCCGCTGGAACCAGGCGTACCACCGCCTGGCCCAGGGCCTGTAACACCCCACACCGGGGGAGCGGGTCGGCGCAGATGCCGACCCCGCGCCTCACAGCAGCAGTACGAAAGGAACACGACCGTGAAGATGAAGAAGGTCCTCGTCGGCATCGCCGCCACGAGCATCGCCCTCTCCCTCGCAGCCTGCTCGGGCGGCGGCGGCGGCCGCGGCGGCAGCGCCGGCGGGACCGAGGACAACAAGGGCGCCCTCGTGGGCGTCGCCATGCCCACCAAGACGAGCGAGCGCTGGGTCGACGACGGCAACAACGTCGAGAAGCAGCTCACCGACCTGGGCTACAAGGTCGACCTGCAGTACGCGAACGACAAGGTCCCCGAGCAGATCTCGCAGATCGAGACCATGCTCAACAAGGGCGCCAAGGCCCTCATCGTCGCGTCGATCGACGGCACCGCGCTGACCCAGGTCCTCAAGACCGCGGCCGACGACGGCGTCAAGGTCATCGCGTACGACCGCCTGATCAACGGCACCGAGGACGTCGACTACTACACGACGTTCGACAACCAGCAGGTGGGCGTGCTCCAGGGGAACTCCCTCCTGCAGGGCATGGGCCTCGTGGACGCGGACGGCAAGCCGACCGGCAGCAACGAGAAGAAGACCATCGAGATCTTCGCGGGCAGCCCCGACGACAACAACGCCACGTTCTTCTACGACGGTGCGATGAGCGTCCTCAAGCCCTTCCTCGAGTCCGGCCAGATCACCGTGGGCTCCGGCCAGACGGAGTTCAGCCAGGTCGCGATCCAGCAGTGGAAGCAGGAGGGCGCGCAGGCCCGCATGGAGAACCTGCTCTCGGGCAACTACGGCAGCGGCCAGGTGCTGGACGGCGTGCTCTCGCCCTACGACGGTCTCTCGCGCGGCATCCTCCAGGCCCTCACCTCGGCCGGTGTCGCCAACGACGCCATGCCGATCATCACCGGCCAGGACGCGGAGAAGGCGTCCGACAAGCTCATCCTCGACGGCGTCCAGTACTCGACGATCTTCAAGGACACGCGCCTGCTCGGCAAGGAGGCCGTCACGATGGTCGACGACCTGCTCACCGGCGGCACCCCGGATGCGCCCGACACCTACAACAACAAGGTGAAGGACGTCCCGACCAAGCAGTTCGCCCCCGTGACCGTGACGAAGGACAACCTCGTCGAGGTCATCGTGGACAGCGGCTACTACACGCAGGACGAGATCGACAAGGGCGAGTAGCCCTCCGCGTCGCCCAGGCGGCGCACCCGGCCGGTCGGCGTTCGCGTCGACCGGCCGTCCACCGGGCGGGCCGGCCGTTCACCACGGCCGGCCCGCCTCCGGGCGGCCCCCTTATCCGCCGCCCGCAGCACCACCGCCGGGAACCCGGCACCACCATCCACACAAGTGAGGCAGGCCATGGCCAACCACATTCTCGAGATGCGCGGCATCACCAAGACGTTCCCCGGCGTCAAGGCGCTGCAGGACGTCACTCTCGAGGTCACGCGCGGCACGTGCCACGCGATCTGCGGCGAGAACGGCGCGGGCAAGTCGACCCTGATGAAGGTCCTCTCCGGCGTCTACCCGGCCGGCTCCTACGACGGCGACATCGTCCTCGAGGACGAGGTCGTCAAGTTCTCCAGCATCCGCGACAGCGAGAAGTCGGGCGTGGTGATCATCCACCAGGAGCTCGCGCTCAGCCCCTACCTCTCCATCGCGGAGAACATCTTCCTCGGCAACGAGATCTCCAAGGGCGGCTTCATCGACTGGAACGCCACCAACGTGGAGGCCGCCAAGCTCCTCGCCCGCGTCGGGCTGAGCGACAACCCGGCCACCAAGATCGCCGACATCGGCGTGGGGAAGCAGCAGCTCGTGGAGATCGCGAAGGCGCTCTCCAAGGAGGTGAAGCTCCTCATCCTCGACGAGCCCACCGCGGCGCTCAACGACGAGGACTCCGCCCACCTGCTCGACCTGATCAAGCACCTCAAGGGCCAGGGCATCACGAGCATCATCATCAGCCACAAGCTGAACGAGATCAAGGCGATCGCCGACGCGGTGACCATCATCCGCGACGGCAAGACCATCGAGACCCTCGACCTCGAGCGCGACTCCATCAGCGAGGAGCGCATCATCAAGGGCATGGTCGGTCGCGACCTCCAGAGCCGCTACCCGGACCGCACGCCGGACATCGGCGAGGAGATCCTGCGCATCGAGGACTGGACGGTCCACCACCCGCAGGAGCACTCCCGCGTCGTCGTCGACCACGCCAACCTCAACGTCCGTGCGGGAGAGGTCGTCGGCATCGCCGGCCTCATGGGCGCGGGCCGCACCGAGCTCGCGATGAGCGTGTTCGGCCGCTCCTACGGCGCGAACATCTCGGGCAAGCTCTACAAGCGCGGCAAGGAGATCACCGCGCGCACGGTGGGCGAGGCCATCAAGAACGGCCTCGCGTACGCCACGGAGGACCGCAAGCACTACGGCCTCAACCTCATCGACGACATCAAGCGCAACGTCTCCGGCGCCGCGCTCGACAAGCTCGCGAAGGCCGGCTGGGTCGACGCGAACCAGGAGTACGTGGTGGCCGACGGCTACCGGAAGTCGATGAACATCAAGGCGCCGAGCGTCGGATCCATCACCGGGAAGCTCTCCGGCGGCAACCAGCAGAAGGTCGTCCTCTCCAAGTGGATGTTCTCCGACCCCGACGTGCTGATCCTCGACGAGCCCACCCGCGGCATCGACGTCGGCGCCAAGTACGAGATCTACACGATCATCAACGCGCTCGCCGCGCAGGGGAAGGCCGTCATCGTCATCTCCAGCGAGCTGCCCGAGCTGCTCGGCATCTGCGACCGCATCTACGCGCTCTCGGCCGGCCGGATCACGGGGCAGCTCCCGATCTCCGAGGCGACCCCCGAGAGCCTCATGACCTACATGACCAAGGAAAAGGAATAGTCACCATGTCCAGTCTCAGCAACGTGGCGGGGTTCCTCGTCAGCCGCCTCAGGCAGATCGGCATCTTCATCGCGCTGATCGCGATCGTGGTGCTGTTCCAGATCCTCACCGACGGGACGCTCCTCGAGCCCCGCAACGTCACGAGCATCGTCGTCCAGAACGCCTACATCCTGATCCTCGCGATCGGCATGGTGATGGTCATCATCGCCGGCCACATCGACCTGTCGGTCGGATCGGTCGTCGCCCTCGTCGGCGCCGTGTCGGGCGTGTTCGCCGTGAACTGGGGCTGGCCCTGGTGGGCGGCCATCCTCGCCAGCCTCGTGATCGGCGGACTCATCGGCGCCTGGCAGGGCTTCTGGGTGGCGTACGTCGGCATCCCCGCCTTCATCGTGACCCTCGCGGGCATGCTCACCTTCCGTGGCCTGGCGCAGATCGTCCTGCAGAGCCGCCCGATCACCCCCTTCCCGGACGAGTACGTGGCGGTCGGCGCGGGCTTCCTGCCCGATCCCTCCAACGGCACGTCCGTCCTCGAGTGGGTCACCGTCACGCTGGGCGTCCTGGCGACGGTGTTCCTCGTCGCGCAGCAGCTCCGCGAGCGTCGTGCCCGCGTGAAGCTGAACCTCGAGGACGAGCCCCTCGCGTGGTTCCTGACGAAGATCGCCTTCATCGCCGTCCTCGTGCTCGGCATCACGTACCTGCTGGCCAGCTACCAGGGCACCCCGATCGTCCTCGTGATCCTCGCGGTCCTCGTCCTCGTCTACACCGCGGTGATGAACCGCAGCATCTTCGGCCGTCACATCTACGCCCGAGGCGGCAACCTCAACGCGGCGCAGCTGTCCGGCATCAACACGAAGCGGGTCGACTTCCTGCTCTTCGTGAACATGGGCTTCCTCGCGGCTCTCGCGGGCATCGCCTTCACCGCGCGCAGCAACACGGCGCTCCCGAGCGCCGGCAACGGCTTCGAGCTCGACGCCATCGCGGCGGTCTTCATCGGCGGTGCGGCCGTCACCGGCGGCATCGGCACCGTCACGGGCGCGATGGTCGGTGGTCTGATCATGGGCGTGCTCAACAACGGCATGTCGCTGCTCGGCCTCGGCACGGAGTACCAGCAGCTCATCAAGGGCCTCGTGCTCCTCCTGGCCGTCGCGTTCGACGTGTTCAACAAGAGCCGCGGATCCAAGTCCGCGAGCTGATCCACCCGCAGCACCCGCGCTGACGCGCACCGAGGGGCCTGGCATCCGAGACGATGCCGGGCCCCTCGTCGTGCGAGCTGTGGTCCGGACGGGACGGTCGACGGTCCCAGCGCGTACCCTCGCCCCGCGCTGCCTCGCCGGGCGGTGACGCCGCCGCCAGCCCGAGGGAGTGCAGGACGTGGGACGGGTCATCCTGATGTGGACGGCGTCGGCCGTCTTGGTGACGGCGGTGGTCCTGTCCGTGACCGCATCCGAGCACCGGGCTCCGTGGGGCGCGCTCGCGAGCCCGCTGTTCGTCTCCTCCGCCGGTCCCCTGACCTTCATGATCCGGCGGCGGCGCGAGATCGCCACTCGGAGCGCCGCGGCGGACGGCGTCGAGCGGGCGATCGCCGCCCGGGCGGCAGCGGCGGTCTTCCGTGACCTGCTGGTCATCCTCCCGGCCGCTGTCCTCGTGCTCGTCGCGAGCCCGACCACGAGCCCCGTCCTCCTGGCGGTGACGGTGTTCGTCGCCGCGCTCGTGGACGAGGGCTTCCGGCGATCGTCCGGCCGTCGCGCGACCGAGCGCGGGGGAGGGGCGGACTGCCGGCTCGCGGAGCACCGGGCGCGCCTCGGACTCGCAGAGGACGAGCTGGCCGCGCGCGTCGGCGTGGGCACGCGCACGATCCGGGCGATCGAAGCCGGGTGGCACCGTCCGCGCGTCGATCTGGCGGTGGCGCTCGCCCGGGAGGTGGAGGCGCCGGTGGAGAGGCTCTTCCCACCCGGGTGACGCCTGCCCGAGTAGGCGGGCACGAGGACGGCGAAGGGCCCGGCATCCACGTGGATGCCGGGCCCTCCGGTGGTACGGGGGAGCGCTAGGAGCGCGCGCCCATCAGGTGCTCGAGCGCCAGCTGGTTGAGGCGGACGAAGCCGAAGCCCTTGCCGTCGAAGTACTCGTCGGCCGCGAAGTCCTCGTAGGAGGAGCGGTCCGCGAGGATGTCGTCGTAGGACTCGCCCTCGTTGAGCGTCGGCGTGTAGATGTCCTGGACCTGGGCGGCGGCGAGCGCCTCCTGGACCTCGGGGTCGGCGCGGAACGCCTGCGCGCGCTCCTTGAGGAGCAGGTACATGCGCATGTTCGCGGCGGCGGAGTCCCACACGCCCGTGATGTCCTCGGTGCGGCTGGGCTTGTAGTCGAAGTGACGGGGGCCGTCGTAGGAGCGGCCGCCGCCCACGCCGCCGTTCTCCAGCAGGTCGACGAGCGAGAACGCGTTCTGCAGGTCGCCGTGGCCGAAGACGAGGTCCTGGTCGTACTTGATGCCGCGCTGGCCGTTGAGGTCGATGTGGAAGAGCTTGCCCTGGTACAGCGCCTGCATGATGCCGGCGGTGAAGTTGAGGCCCGCCATCTGCTCGTGGCCGACCTCGGGGTTCACGCCGACGAGCTCGGGGCGCTCGAGGGTCTCGATGAAGGCGAGCGCGTGGCCGAGGGTCGGCAGCAGGATGTCGCCGCGGGGCTCGTTGGGCTTGGGCTCGATCGCGAAGCGGATGTCGTAGCCCTTGTCGGTGACGTAGTCGCCGAGGAGGTTGACGGCCTCGCGGTAGCGCTCGAGCGCCCCGCGGACGTCCTTGGCGGAGTCGTACTCGGCGCCCTCGCGGCCGCCCCACATCACGAACGTCTGCGCGCCGAGCTCGGCGGCGAGGTCGATGTTGCGGAGGACCTTGCGGATCGCGAACCGGCGGACGGCGCGGTCGTTCGAGGTGAAGCCGCCGTCCTTGAAGACGGGCGCGGAGAAGAGGTTGGTGGTGACCATCGGGACGACGACGCCGGTGTCGCTGAGCGCGCCCTTGAGGCGGTCGATCTGCTTCTGGCGCTCGGCGTCGGTGGATCCGAAGGCGAAGAGATCGTCGTCGTGGAACGTGAGGCCGTAGGCGCCGAGCTCGGAGATGCGCTCGACTCCCTCGACCACGTCGAGGTCGGAGCGGGTGGGTCCGCCGAAGGGGTCGGCCCCCGTGTATCCGATGGTCCAGAGTCCGAACGAGAACTTGTCCTCGCGGGTGGGGGTGAGCGCCATGGTGTCTCCTGTCAGCGTCGTCGATGATTTGTTGCTAGCTACAACCTAACCGGCGCGGGGCGGCGGCACAACGCCGACACGGCCGCCGCGGCGGCCCGGGTGGACGCTCGCGGCGCCGCCCGGGCAGGATGGCGGGAGGCCGTGGCCGATCGGGCGCGCGAGCGCGGGTCGGGCGGCCGCCCACCCCGACGGAGAGGTCCCCGAACGCCATGACCGACGCATCGCCCACCGCAGCCGGCCCATCCGGGGATCCCACGGACGACCGGGGCGCGGGGCTCGCCTTCCCGCCCGGCTTCCTGTTCGGATCCGCCACCGCCGCGTACCAGATCGAGGGCGCGGCCGACGAGGGCGGCCGGGGCGCCTCCATCTGGGACACCTTCAGCCGCACGCCCGGCAAGGTCCTGGGCGGCGACACGGGCGACGTCGCCGACGACCACTACCACCGGCTCGAGTCCGACCTCGACCTCATGCAGGCGCTGGGCCTCGAGGCGTACCGGTTCTCGATCGCGTGGCCGCGGATCCAGCCGACCGGGCGCGGGCCGGCGAACCCGGCGGGGCTCGCGTTCTACGGGCGGCTCGTCGACGGCCTCGTGGCCCGCGGGATCACGCCGATCGCGACGCTCTACCACTGGGACCTGCCGCAGGCGCTGGAGGACGAGGGCGGCTGGACGAACCGGGAGACCGCGTACGCGTTCGCGGACTACGCGCGGATCATGGGCGAGGCCCTCGGTGACCGCGTCGGCACGTGGACCACGCTCAACGAGCCGTGGTGCTCGGCGTACCTCGGCTACGCGGCCGGCGTGCATGCGCCGGGCCGCACCGACGCCGAGGCGTCGTTCCGCGCCGTGCACCACCTCAACCTCGCGCACGGCCTCGCGGTCGCCGCGCTGAAGGAGGTCGTGCCGGCCGACGCGCGCTTCTCCATCACGCTGAACCTGCACGTGATCCGTCCCGAGGGCGAGACCGGACCCGAGGCCCTGCGCCGCGTCGACGGCGTCGGCAACCGCGTGTTCCTCGGCCCGCTGCTGCACGGCGAGTACCCGGCCGACGTGATCGAGGACACCCGGGCGATCACCGACTGGTCGTTCGTGCTCCCGGGCGACACCGCGCTCATCCGCCAGCCGCTCGACCTGCTGGGCGTGAACTACTACAACACCAGCCGGGTGCGGATGCGGGACGCGTCCTCCGCGGGCGGCGGCACCTCGATCCACGGCGACGTCGCGGCGACGCCCTTCCCCGGGACCGACGACGTCGAGTTCCTGGAGCAGCCGGGCCCGTACACGGCCATGGGCTGGAACATCGAGCCGCAGGGCCTCGAGGACCTGCTCGTGTCGCTGCACGAGGAGTTCCCCGGCCTGCCGCTGATGGTGACGGAGAACGGCGCCGCGTTCGACGACGAGGTGACCGTGGGGGAGGACGGCGTGCGCGCCGTGCACGACGTCGAGCGGATCGACTTCCTCAGCCGGCACTTCGCCGCCGCCCACCGCGCGATCGAGCGCGGCGTCGACCTCCGCGGCTACCAGGTGTGGTCGCTGATGGACAACTTCGAGTGGGCCTTCGGGTACTCGAAGCGGTTCGGGATCGTGCACGTCGACTACGCCACGCAGGAGCGCACGCCCAAGGACAGCGCGCTCTGGTACGCCCGGCTCATCGCCGACCGCGCCATCCCCGCCGCCGACGCGCGCCCCGAGCGCGACGTGCGACCCGGGGCGTGAGCGGCCCGCCGCCCGGGACGGACGAGCGCGCGGCGCTCGCCGACGGCATCTGGATGCGGCCCGCGCGGATCACCGACGCGGCCGCGCTCGCCGAGGCGTACCGCGCGAACCGGGAGCACCTCCGCCCGTTCGAGCCGGCGCGCACCGACGCGTTCTTCACCTCGGCGGGGCAGCGGGCGCAGCTCGCGGGCCGGGTCGCCGAGCGGGCGGCCGGATCCGGGCTGCCGTACCTCGTCGTGGAGGGCGACCGGGTCATCGGCCGCTGCGACCTGTTCGCCGTGAAGCGCGGGGCGGCGCAGAGCGCGAGCCTCGGCTACTGGATCGACCGGGACCGGCAGGGGATCGGGCTCGCCACGGCCGCCGCGCGGCAGGCGGTCCGCATCGCGCGCGCCGCCGGGCTGCACCGGCTGGAGGCGTCGACGCTCGTGGGGAACGGCGGATCCGAGGAGGTGCTCCGGCGGGCCGGCTTCGTCGCGATCGGCGTGGCGCCGGCCTACCTCCGCATCGACGGCGCGTGGAGCGACCACACGCTCTGGCAGCGCGTGGTCGACGGCGCGCGCTGAGCGGCGCTCGCGGCGGGCCGGGCGACCCCGACGGGCGCCCGGTCAGGCGTCGAGCAGCAGGTCCGTCATGCTGCGCAGGCGCGCCTGGGCGCTCGTGTCGGTGCCGCTGCGGGTGACGATCTCGTCGTGCACGGTGTCGGCCACGCGGAGGAGGTCGGGCAGGATCCCGCGCCCGCGCTCCGTGAGCGCGATGAGGAGGCGCCGTTCGTCGGCCTGGTCGCGCTGGCGGGTGATGTAGCCGAGGAGCTCGAGGCGCTTGAACAGCGGCGACAGCGTGCCGGGCGTCAGCTGCACGGCGTCGCTCAGGTCGCCGGCGCGACGCGGGTCCTGCTCGTGCAGGGCGAGCATCACGAGGTACTGCGGATGCGTGAGGTGGTAGGGCTTCAGCAACGGTCGATAGAGCGAGATCACCGCTCGGGACGCCGCTGCGAGCAGCAGGCCCATGTCGCGGTCGAGCAGCGCTCCGTCGTGGTCCGTCATGTGTCCTCCTGGCCGTCCGCGGGACTCGTCCCCCGACGGCCTGATCCCTTCGGACGCTACTCCCGAGATGGAGGAGCGTCGCGACCGGGGGTCGCACGCACAGCGCGCGCGGAGGGTGTCGTCATCACTCGGTGCCGGGAGGCATCCAGCCCTGCTCCATCTGGTGGCGGCGCACCGCCGTGACGGCGCTGTCGGCGTCCACCGGCACGGCCTCCCAGAGGATGCCGGAGCGGTCCATCCAGCCGAGGGCGAGCATGGTGTCGGCCAGGTCCTCGACGAACATGGCCACGGTCGTGCCCTGGGACCGGATGAGGTCGCCGTGCAGGCTCCAGCCGAAGTACGCGGACAGGTACCTGGCCTGCTCGGAGTGGCTGCGCTGCAGGTGGCGGTTCAGGCGCTCGGTGGATCCGCCGGAGGCCTGGACCTCGTCCTGGAGCTCGTCGCCGTGCTGGTCCGACATGCGCACTCGTTCCTCCGCGTCAGGGGGCCGCCGGCAGGCGCCGGGGCAGACCACTCAGACATTACGGAGCGCCACCGACATCGCGCCAGCGCCGGGGTACGCGGGGCATGCGCGGGCGGTGCCCTCGGTCAGGCGCGGCGGAGCTCCCAGTCGCCCACGCGCAGCCGGGCGAGCGCCGTGACGGCGGCGTGCACGGCGGCCGACCGGGATCCGCCCGGCGCCGTCACGACGTGGACCACGCGCTCGCCGACGCCCGAGATCCGCCGCCGGACGACGCCGCGGGGGAGGGGCGCGGTCGCGAGCGCGAGCGAGGGGAGGAGCGCGACCCCGAGGCCCGCGTGCACCATGCCGACGGCCGCGGCCGCGTTGTCGGTCTCGAACGACGTCGCGGGGGCGAAGCCGCTACGCGCGCACGCGCTCACGAGGTGGCGGCGGCAGCGCACGCAGCCCGCGATCCACCGGTCGTCCGCGAGGTCGCGGAGCGCGAGCGGGCCCCGGTGGCGTAGCGCCCGGGCCTCGGGCAGCACCGCCCAGAGCGTCTCGCGCCACAGCGGCCGCGCCTCGAGGCCCTCGAGGGCGCGCGCGGCCGGATCGTCGGGGTCGTCCGGGTAGGCGAAGGTCACCGCGACGTCGGCCTCGCGCGCGCGGACCGCCGCGACGGCCTCGGGCGGCTCGGCCTCGAGGTAGCCGAATCCGAGGCCCGGATGCGCGGACGCGAGGCCGCCGAGGAGCCGCGGCACGACGGTGGACGACGCGGACGGGAACGCGGCGACGCGCACGATGCCGGAGCGGAGGCCGCGCAGGTCGTCGAGCTCGTCGGCGGCCGCGTCGATCGCGTGCACCACCGTCTCCGCGTGCCGCGCGAGCACGCGTCCGGCCTCCGTGAGCACGACGCCGCGGCCGGCCCTGGCCGTGACGGGGACGCCGATCCGGGCCTCGAGGCGGCGGAGCGTCTGGGAGAGGGCGGGCTGCGTGACGCCGAGGGAGGCCGCAGCGGCGGTGATCGACCCGCGGACGGCCAGCGCGTGCACGGCCTGGAGCGACGCGGAGTCGAGGTCGCGGGCGGTGGCCGGTGCATCCGTCATGCGCGGAGCATAACGCGGGCTTATGCGTCACATGCCGAGACCGGGCTTGCTCCACCCTCCCTCGCTCGCCACGCTGGACGCATGCCGACCCCGCCCCCGACCTCCGCCCCCGCCGCCTCCGCGGACGACGCGTCCGCCCCGCTCCCCGCGGACCTGCGCGACCTGTTCGAGGCGGGCCCGGGCTACCTCTCCGCCTGCACGATGGGCCTGCCCACGCGCGCGACCGTGGAGCGGCTCCGGGCCGACCTCACGACGTGGTCCGCGGGCGGATCCACCGCGCACGGCTACGGCGGCGTCGTCGAGGGAGTGCGCGCGTCGTACGCGTCGCTCGTGGGCGTCGACGTGGGATCCGTGGCCATCGGCTCGCAGACCGCCTCCTTCGTGAGCGTGCTCGCCGCCGCCGTGCCCGCGGGCGCCGAGGTGCTCTGCGTCGCGGGCGACTTCAGCTCGCTCACCTACCCCTTCGTCGTGGCGGAGGCGCGCGGCGTCGTCGTGCGCCACGTGCCGCTCGAGGAGCTCGCGGGGGAGATCGGGCCGCGCACGCACCTCGTCGCGTTCTCGCTCGTGCAGTCGGCGGACGGCCGCGTGGCCGACGTGGCGGCGATCCGCGAGGCCGCGCGGATCCACGACGCCTTCACCCTCTGCGACACCACGCAGGCCGCCGGCGCCATGCCCATCGACGCGACGCTCTTCGACGCGACCGCGTGCCACGCCTACAAGTGGCTGTGCGCGCCCCGCGGCGCCGCGTTCCTCACGCTGTCCGACCGCTACCGCCGCACGCTCGTGCCCGTGCAGGCCAACTGGTACGCGGGCGCCGACGTGTGGGCGTCCTGCTACGGACCCGCGATGGCGCTCGCCGAGGACGCGCGCGCCTTCGACGTGTCGCCCGCGTTCGGCGCATGGGTGGGGGCCGGCCCGGCCATCGCCCTCTTCGCCCGGCTCGACCTCGACGCCGTGCACCGCAGGAACGCGGAGCTCGGCGACCTCGTGAGCGCGGGCCTCGGGATCGAGCCGCGCGGGCAGGCGATCGTGACCTGGCCGGACGCGGACGGCGCCGACCTCGCGCGGCTGGGCGCCGCGGGGATCGTCGCCTCGGGCCGCGCGGGCCGGGCGCGCATCGCGTTCCACCTCTGGAACGACGAGGACGACGTCGAGCGCGTCGTGGCGGCGCTCCGGCGCTGACGCATCCCCACCCACGAAATTCTTCGGGCTGGGAATACGCCGAGGGCGCGCCAGTTGGACATCGAGTCGGTCCACGCCGGCCGCCCCCGTCCGCGGCGCCCCGCGCCCCCGCGAATCCCGAAGGAACGCCCGTGTCGTCTGCCGTCCTCCACCCCGGCGACGCGCTCTCCCGCCGGGAGCGCATCGTCTACATCATCGTGCTGGGCGCCCTCGTCGGCCTCGGTCCCTTCACGATCGACCTCTACCTGCCGGCCTTCCCGGTGCTCAAGGACGAGTTCGGCGTCTCGGACGCGGCGATCCAGCTCACCCTCACCGGCACGACCATCGGCTTCGCGCTCGGCCAGCTCGTGGTCGGGCCCTGGAGCGACCGGGTCGGGCGCCGCCTGCCGCTCATCGTCGCATCGAGCGGCCACATCCTCGCGTCGCTCGGCGCGGCGCTGTCCACCGACGTCACGATGCTGCTCGTCTTCCGCGTGCTCCAGGGCGCGGGCGCCGCGGCCGGCGCCGTCGTCGCCATGGCCATGGTGCGCGACCTCTTCGGCGGCCGTCCCCTCGTGCGGATGCTGTCGCGCCTCGCGCTCGTCACGGGCCTCGCGCCGATCCTCGCGCCCGTGATCGGCTCGCAGCTGCTCCGCATCGTCGACTGGCGCGGCGTCTTCTACGCGCTCGCCGCGTACGGGATCGCCGTCGTGGTCGCCGTGGTCTTCCTCATCGTCGAGACCCTGCCCCGCGAGGAGGTCGTCGTCGAGGAGAAGGGCGCGCTCCTGCGCCGCTACCGCAACGTGCTGCGCGACCGCGTGTTCGTGGGCGTCGCGATCATCGGCGGGATGCAGTTCGCCGGGCTCTTCTCGTACCTCTCCAGCTCCTCGTTCCTGTTCCAGGACGTGTACGGGTTCGACGCGCAGCAGTTCGGCATCCTGTTCGGCGTCAACTCGCTCGGCATCGTGATCGGCAACCAGGTGGCCGCGCGCCTCACCCGGCACGTCGGGCCGCAGTGGATCCTCGCGGGCGTCGTCGTCGTGCAGTTCGTCTCGAGCGCCCTCATGGTGCTGCTCGGCACCTTCACGGACGCGGGCCTCCTCGGCACGCTGATCCCGCTGTTCTTCTTCATCCTCGCCTGCGGCTTCGGCTTCCCCTGCGTGCAGGTGCTCGGCCTCGTCAACCACGGGCACGAGGCGGGCACCGCGGCGTCGCTGCTCGGCGCCGTCAACTTCGGCCTCGCGGGCGCGATCTCGCCCATCGTGGGCGTCCTCGGCATCACCTCGGGCGTGCCCATGGCGTCGGTCATGGGCGCGTGCGCGGTGGTCTCGATCCTCGCGATGTGGCTCATCGTGCAGCCGCGGACGGTGCCCGCCCTCACCAACTGAGGCCCGCGGGACCGCCGGGGCGGCTGGGTAGGGTGAGGCCATGAGCCCCGCCCGCGACCCGGCCCGCCTGCGGGGGATCGACGCCGCGCGCGGGCTCGCGGTCCTCGGGATGATGGCCGCGCACGTGGCCGCGCCGCGGACCCTCGAGATCGACGACCCGTCCACGTGGCTCGCGATCGCCGACGGCCGCTCCTCCATCCTCTTCGCGACGCTCGCGGGCGTCTCCATCGCGCTCATGTCGGGGCGCGAGCGGCCGGCCGACGGGAGCGACCTCGCGCGGGCCCGGCTCCGGATCCTCGTGCGCGCCGCGTGCGTGTTCCTCCTCGGCGGGCTGCTCGCGGCGCTGCAGACGTACGTCGCCGTGATCCTCGAGGTCTACGCCGTGCTGTTCGTCGCCCTCCTGCCGCTGCTGCGGTGGCGGGCGTCGCGGCTGCTCGCGCTCGCCGCGGTCGCCGCCGTGGCGCTGCCCGTGGCCACGACCGCGCTCACCATCCACTTCGACGCCGCGCTCATGCGGCCGGATCCGTTCGTGATCCTCCTCGTCACCGGCCACTACCCGGCGCTCACGTGGGTGGTCTTCGCCGTCGCGGGGCTCGGGATCGGGCGGCTCGCGCTCGGCTCGGTCCGCGTGCAGCTGCTGCTCGTGACGGTGGGCGCGGGCCTCGCCGTCCTCGCGTACGGCGGCTCGGCGCTCGTCGAGGCGGCCCTGCCCGCGCCGCCGCCCGGGTGGGAGTACATCCTGTCGACGACGCCGCACGAGGGGTCGCCGTTCGAGGTCGTGGGATCCGGCGGGTTCGCGATCGCGGTCATCGGCCTGTGCCTGCGCGCCGCGGCGCTCCTGCCCGCCGTGCTCGCGCCGTTCGAGGCCGTCGGGCAGCTCGCGCTCACGGTCTACGCGGTGCACATCGTCGTGATCGACCTCCTCGCGCCGGAGGGGGACCTCATCGCGGACGACGGCGCGTACCTCGCGTTCGTCGCGGTGACGGTCGTGCTCTGCCTGCTCTGGACGCGGATCCTCGGGCGCGGGCCGCTCGAGCGCGCGCTCGGGGCGGTCGCGGGGCGGACGGCGGACCTCGCGCCGCGCGGTGTCGCGGCCCGCGAGGGCGAGGCGGCGCGCTAGTTCGCGCTGCCGCTGCCGCTGCCGCCGCTGCGGCCGCTTCGGGCGGCGCGGGCCGCCTCGCCGAGGCGCGCCAGCGCGGCGACCCGCGGGGCCTGCGCGGCGTCGCCCACGTCCCAGGCGGCCGACAGCGCGCACCACGCCTCCGTCCACGCGAGCACGGCGTCGACGTCAGCGCCCGTCTCCTCCGCCACGATCCGCGCGCGTCGGGCGAGCCGCCCCGGTCGCAGCGCGATCGCGGGGCTCGGGTTCGCGAGGACGTTCGCGGTGTCGAACCCGGGATCGCCCACGAGGGCCTTCGGGTCGATCGCGCGCCAGTCGTCCGCGCCGTCGAAGCGCAGGACGTTGCCGTGGTGGACGTCGCCGTGCAGCACGACGCGCGCACCGGATCCGCCGAGGAGGTCGCGGGCGACGCCGGCGCCGCGGTCGAGGTCGGCGGGCAGCGGGCGCACAGGGTCGACGAGCTCGCGGAACCACGTCGCGAGGGGCACGGCCTCGGCGACGACCCGGGGATCCAGCGGCACCGCGTGCAGCCGGCGGGCGGCCCGGGCGAGGATCCGCGTGGCCGCGTCGTCGCGCGCGTCGGCGTCGGGCCCGTCCGCGGACGCCTGGCGGACGAGGATCCCGGGGTCGTCCGCGCGGGCCAGGAGCAGCGTGCCGTCGGGGTCGGACGCGAGGACGGGAGCCGCCCCGCGGCCGTCCCACGCGCGCATGAGGCGACCGCCGCGGCGCTCCTCCTCCACGAGCGGGACCTTGAGCATCAGGCGCGCGCCGCCCCGGCGCACGGGCGCGAGCACGCTGCTGGGGGTGCGCCGGGCCGGGCCGTCCGGATCCAGGCCCCACCGCGCGAGGTACCCGCCGAGCCCGGCGTCGGCGGACGTCACAGCCGGATGCCGAGCGGCACGTCCGTGAGCGCCATGATGCCCACGATCGCGGCGATCACGCCGACCCCGAGGAGCACGAGCACGGCGGCGAGCGACGTGCGCGACCGCTCGTACCAGGGCAGGATCCCGCGCCGCGTCCCGCGGAGCTCCGACATCGTCAGCACCTTCGCCTGCTCGGTGAGGGGCAGGTCGAGGTCGGCGGCCATGGCGCGCATGGTCCACAGGTCGTACACGTGCCCGCTGAGGCGGAGGAGGAGGCGGCCCTCGGCGTCGAGGACGAACAGGCGCGGCTGCGTGTCGAGCGTGAGGCCCTGGTACACGTGCACGACCAGGAGGTCGTGGATGGAGCTGCGGCGGAAGCGCGTGCGGCGCCCGAGGAAGCGGGTCTCGACGTCACCCGTCCTGTCCCAGATGCGCACGTAGGAGCTGAGGTAGAGCGCGGCCAGCAGGGCGCCGAGGAGCACGACCACGACGACGCCGAGGATCACGGCCGCCGCGTTCCCCGTGGGGATGGCGAGCACCAGGAGCGCGGCCCCGAGCGGCACCACGAGCGCGAGCGCGGCGAGGGCGAGCTGCCGGAGGAGGGCCGTGCGGGGGCGGATCAGCGTGCTCGGGCCCTCGAGCGGCGCGTCGTCGTCGTGGTGCACGTCGCCTCCGGTCGTCGCCCGACGCCGTCCGCGCCCTGCGTCGTCCGCGTGCCGCGCGCGTCCGGGGACGGGCGGCGCCCGCGGGTGCGGACGGGACGACCGTCCCAGCCTAGGTGTGCGTCGGCCCCGCGGGCAGGGGCGCAATGGGGGACACGGCGGGCTGGTCGGGGTACAGCGCTCCGCGGATAGGGCGGGTCGCGAGCAGGATCTGACGACGGAGCCTGCGAGGACGGATGACGTCGGCTGCTGAGGGCTCTCGCCCATGTCCCAGGGGCACCCGAGGATCACGCTCTCCCGATCGGCAGCCGGGGCGAGCGGCTCGCGCTCCAGCCCAGCGGAGAGGTCATCATCACCGATGCGTCCGGCCGTCTCGTGGACTTCGTCCAGGCTCCCTGGGCTGGAGATCCTTCCGGCTATGACGGTGGACAGCGCGACTGACCGGAGGGTGGTGTGGATGATGGCCATGGACGAGTCGAAGCACGGAGCACGGGTCTTCCGCACGGGCCTGGCGGTGCTGGTGCTCCTGCCGCTCCTGCTCATCCCGCTCGCCGCCGCGAGCGGCGACGCTCCGGTGATCTTCTTCGTGCAGGTCGTGCTGGCCGCGTCGTGGGTGGCCTGGTCCGCGCGACGCAGGCGTCGGGCGCGGGGGGACGGCCAGCGGTAGCTGGCCGAGCGAGGACCTCGAGGAGGCTCCCGTACGAGGAGAGCCCCGGCGGACCGCTGGTCCGTCGGGGCTCTCGTCTGTCTGGCGGAGGATAGGGGATTCGAACCCCTGAGGGCTTTCACCCAACACGCTTTCCAAGCGTGCGCCATAGGCCACTAGGCGAATCCTCCAGGACTCGTGCCACGGCGTCAGGAACGCGGCGGCACCCGTCGATACTACCTGCCCGCGACGAGGCTCGATGCACCCGGGCTGTCGAGGAGCCCGGCGAGGGCCCGACGCGAGGGCGCGCCGAGCTTCGCGCGCGCCTGGTAGAGGTGCGACTCGACCGTGCGCACGGACAGGAACAGGCGCCCGGCGATCTCCCGGTTGGTCAGCCCCTGCGCCGCGAGCACGCCGATCTCCAGCTCCCGCCGGGTGAGCGTGCTCACGTCGAGGACGGGTGCCACGGGCGTCGTCGCGGTCGCGGGCGCGCCGCGGTCGATGCGGGCCTGGATGCGCGCGAGGGCCGCCCGCGCCTGCGTCGGCGCGGCGGCGGGGTCGTCGCCCGCGAGCAGGCGGAGCAGGTCCTCGCACGCGGTGCGCGCCTGGTGGTGCAGCCCCGCCTCCTCGAGCGTGCGGACGCCCTGCTCCACGAGCGCGGCGTCGCCCGTGCGGGATCCCTCGACCACCTCGGCCATGCCGTGCAGCGCCGGGACGTCGGTGTGCTCGCGCACCCGGCGTGCGCCCTCGACGAGGCGGGGGTCGGTGGATCCGAGCGCCCAGGCCCGGAACAGCATGCCCGCCCGCAGCGCGTGGGCGTCGCCGCTCAGGTCGCCGACGTCGAGGAGGAGCGTCGCCGCCTCGTCGGGCCGGCCGCGGGCCACGAGGATCTCGACCCGCACGCCCTCGGCGAGCATCCGCTGGTACGGGTAGCGCGGGTCGGCGCGGTGCGCGATGGTCGCGGCGAGGCGCTCGGCCTCGTCGACGCGGCCGCGGAGCGCGAGCACGCGGGCGCGCTGCATCCCGATCCACAGGCGCCAGGTGCCGATGTCGGGTCCGATGAGGCGGTCGTCGGCGAGGGTCAGCTCGGCCTCGGCGCGGTCGAGCCGGCCGAGGTCGAGGGCCACGCCGCCCGTGATGGCCCCGAGCACGGGGATGAACCACTGCGCGTCCTGCGCGATCGCCGACTCGACCCAGGCGTCGAGCTCGCGCTCGAGGTCCGGCAGGTCGAGGCGGCAGAGGCGCCGGCTGAAGGCGCTCGCCGAGAGCAGCTCGAGGCGGGCCTCCTCGAGCAGGATGTCGTCGTAGGTGCCGCGGCGGTCGGCGTGCTGCGAGACGAGCCCGAGCCCCGCGTCGATCTCGTCGCCGAGCTCGGCACCGCGGCCGAGGTGGCCGAGGGCGATGACGACCGAGCGCTGCGCCCGGAGCCGCACGAGCGCGCACGCGGTGAGCGCGGCCGCGTCGCGGGCGGCGACCAGCGCGGCCTTCCACTCCATCAGGCCGAGCGACATGGCGGATCCGATGACGGCCGCCTGCGCACGCGCGTCGGGGTGGGCGTCCGGTCCGCGCAGGATCCCGTCGAGCAGCCGGCGGACGCGGTCGGTGCCGGGCATCGCCGCGTGCGTCGAGAGCACGAGCCGGTGCAGCGTCTCCACGCGCTCGGCCGGGGTGAGGCCAGCGGGATCCAGCGACTCGAGCACCTCGGTCGCGCGGGAGGGGTTGCCGAGCACGGTCAGGGCGCGCGCCTGCTCGCAGGCGGCGTACGCGACGGATCCGCCGTCGCGGGCGATCTCCGCGAAGGCGAGCGCGTCGTGCGTCATGCCGACGTCGTTCGCCAGCCGCGCCGCCACCAGGTGCACGGCCGCGAGCGTGCCCGCGCCGAAGCGCTCCGCGGCCTCGCGCCGGCCGTCGTCGGTGAGCGTGCGGGCGATCAGCAGGCTCTCCTTGGGGCTGAGCGGCACGCCGTGCGCGGCCTCCTGCAGGAGCGAGCCGACGACGCGGCGGGTGAGGCCGTCGACCGCGTCCGGGTCGGTGCGGGCGAGCGCCGCCTCGGCCTCCAGGAGGTCGGCGCGCAGGATCATGTCACCCTGCCCCTGCACGCGCGCGAGCCCGCGGGCGCCGAGCACCCGGAGGATCGTCTCGCCGAACAGGCGCGCGGCGCGCTGGTACGGGACGCCGTCGAGGCGCGCCAGGAGGATGAGCGTGCTGCGCTCGTCGTCGCCGAGCATCGACACGCGCGAGGAGACGAGGTCGAGGATCCGGGCGCGCGGCGCGTGCGGGCTCGGGAACGCGTACCCCGTCACCGTGCGGGCCGTCCCGCCGGCCTCGAGCGCCTCGAAGGCCAGCTCGCGGACGAGGAACGGCCGGCCGCCGCTGCGCCGCTGGATCTGCACGCGCGTGGCCTGGTCGAGCGCCACGGATCCCGCGATGGAGTCGATCATGGCGTCGACCTCGGCCGGGTCGAGGGGCGCCAGGTCGAGCCGCTCGGCATAGCCGTTCCGCCAGAGGCCGAGGATCTCGTGGGCCGCCTGCGCCGTGCGTGCGGACGCGGGGCCGCCGTCGGCGTCGCGTCCGCGCAGCTGGCGGGCGTCGCCCGCGGTGTCGTCCACCGTCACGAGCAGCGTGCAGCGGTCGCCCGCGCGCGCGTCGGCCAGGGCGGTGCGCAGCTCGGCCGGCATGAGGTGGGCGTCGTCGACCACGACGACGGGCTTCGCGGCGGGGAGCGGGTGCGGCGAGCGGAGGCCGGGCACGGGGTCGATGACGCGACGGAGCACGTCCGCGAGGTCGGGCGTGGACGCGTGCGCCCGGATCACGGTGAGGCCGCCGCGGGTGAGGGCGTCGGCGACGCGACCCGCGACGTGGCTGCGGCCGGATCCGACGCTGCCCGTGACGACGGCGCTCGTCCCCGCCGTGAGCCAGCGCTCGAGGGTCTCCAGGTCGCGGGCGCGGCTCGCGCGTCCCGGAGGCGCGCTCGCGGATCGCGTGCTCGCCCTGCTGTGGTCGCGCGTCATCTGCTTCATGTGACCCCCGTCGCGGAAAGCGGTGGTCCGCGCGGCGTCCCCCGAGGCTGCGCGGTCCTTGTGGATCCATCTTGCGCGGAATGCGGGGCTCGGACCAGGGACACCGGCTGTTACTTATCCCGATGGGCGAGGAAATAAGTAGTCGGCACTGTGGGGGACCCGATCCGATGCTCCTAGCGTGTCCATCACGTCCGGGCATGGGGATGCTCCGGACAGGTGCGCTCCGGCGCACCCTGCGGCGACAGCGGACGACCGACGACTTCGGGTGTCGTCGGCCCGAATCGTCGCCGCGGCACGACCCGGGTGCCCCCAGTGCCCGGAAGCGGATGACGGCCCCCTCCGGGGAGGAGGGGACCGTCATCCAGGGCGGCGCCGCGGGCGCCGAGGGGGAGCGCCTAGTAGCGGAGGCCCGCGATGGCCTCGGCGACGGGCTCCTCGCCCGAGATCGCCTCGAACTGGACGCGGACGCCCGTGCCGTCGATGAGCGCGGTCGCCACGATCTCGGCGACGTCGGCGCGGGGGATGGTGCTGCGGCCGGTCGACGAGCCGACCTGGATCCGGCCGGTGCCGGCGTCGTCGGTGAGGCCGCCGGGGCGGACGATGGTCCAGTCGATGTCGCGCGCCCGCAGGTCGGCGTCGGCCTCGGACTTCGCGCGCTGGTAGATCTCGTAGGTGTCGTCGCTGTCGGGGTCGAAGCCGTCGACCGCCATCGCGGAGATCATGACGTAGCGGGTGACGCCGGCGCGCTCGGCGGCGTCGGCCAGGAGGATCGCGCCGTCGCGGTCGATGGTGAGCTTGCGCTCGGGGCCGGAGTCGGGTCCGCCGCCGGCCGCGAAGACCACGGCATCGGCGCCCTGGAGCGCCTCGGCGACCTGGTCGACGTCGCTCTCCTCCAGGTCGAGCACGAGCGCCTCGGCGCCCGCGTCGGCGAGGTCGGACGCGTGGTCCGGGTTGCGGACGATGCCGACGGGCTGGTGGCCCGCGTCGGCGAGGCGTCGTTCGAGCAGTCGGGCGATCTGGCCGTGTCCTCCGGCGATGACTATGCGCATGGTCTCCACGGTACGCGCGGTTCGTGACCGGCTCCTGGGCGGGCCGGCGCCGACGAGCGGGGGCCCGGCGTCGGGTACACTCGGTGTCGGCTCCTCGCGTGGTGCCATCCAGGTGAACTCCCCCAGGGCGGAGACGCAGCAAGGGCAGCCGGGCTCTGGCAGGTGCGCGAGGGGTCTTCTCCTTTTAACCCGTGCATGAGCCCGCGTCCGTGCAGCCCGGACCCGGCCGCCGCGCAGGCGACGCCCATAGGCTGGCGAGCATGGCTCGGAGCATCTACATCACGTCCGCCGAAGGGCACTCGGGCAAGTCGACGGTCGCGCTGGGCGTGCTCGACACCCTGACCCACCAGATCCAGCGGGTGGGCGTGTTCCGTCCCATCGCGCGCTCCATCGTCGAGCGCGACTACGTCCTCGAGGCGCTGCTCTCGCACGACGGCGTCGACCTCGACTACGACGAGTGCGTGGGCGTGACCTACGACGACGTGCACGCGGATCCCGAGGCCGCCCTCTCCCGCATCGTCGAGCGCTACAAGGCCGTCGAGGCGAAGTGCGACGCGGTCGTCATCGTCGGCAGCGACTACACCGACGTCGGCAGCCCCACCGAGCTGTCCTTCAACGCGCGCATCGCCGCGAACCTCGGCGCGCCCGTGCTGCTCGTGCTCACCGGCCGCCGCACCGACGAGTCCGGCGGCCGCAGCCCCGACGAGATGCGCCAGATCGCCGACCTCGCCGTCCCCGAGCTCGTCACGGCGCACGCGGGCCTGCTCGGCGTCGTCGTGAACCGCGCGGATCCCGACCAGCTCGACGCCATCACGGCCGCGATCCCCGCCGCCGTGCCCGCGTCGCTCCAGGCGCAGGCCCCGCACGTGCCCGTGTGGGCGATCCCCGAGGACGCGTTCCTCGTCGCGCCGACCGTCGCCGAGCTGCTCGCGGCCGTCGACGGCGAGCTCGTGAAGGGCGACCCGGCGCTCCTCAGCCGCGAGGCGCTCGGCGTGGTCGTCTCCGCCATGTCGATGGAGAACGTGCTCGCGCGCCTCACCGAGGGCGCCATCGTCGTGATCCCCGGCGACCGCAGCGAGGTCCTCCTCGGCGTGCTCACGGCGCACGCCTCCGAGACCTTCCCCACGGTCGCGGGCATCGTCCTCAACGGCGGGTTCGCGCTGTCGCCCACCATCGAGACGCTCGTCTGCGGGCTCGACCAGACCCTGCCGATCATCTCCACCGAGCTCGGCACCTACGAGACGGCGAAGCGCATCACGCAGACGCGCGGCCGGCTCTCGCCCGCGTCCGCCCGCAAGATGGACACGGCGCTCGCCGCGTTCGAGCAGCACGTCGACACGTCGCGGCTCCTCGAGCTGCTGGACGTCAGCCGGTCCGACGTCGTCACGCCGCTCATGTTCGAGTACGGCCTCATCGAGCGCGCCCGGAAGGCCGGCAAGCGGATCGTGCTGCCCGAGGGCACCGACGACCGCGTGCTGCGGGCGGCCGGCACGATCCTCAGCCGCGGCATCGCCGACGTCACGATCCTCGGCGAGGAGATCGAGGTGCGCTCGCGCGCCATCGGCCTCGGCATCGACATCGGCCGCGCCACCGTGCTCAGCCCCTTCGACGCCGTGCTCCGCGAGCGCTTCGCCCAGGAGTACGTGAAGCTCCGCGCGCACAAGGGCATGGTGCTCGACATCGCGCGCGAGACCGTCACCGACGTCTCCTACTTCGGCACGATGATGGTGCAGCTCGGCCTCGCCGACGGCATGGTCTCGGGCGCCGCGCACACGACGGCGCACACCATCCGGCCGGGCTTCGAGATCATCAAGACCACCGAGGGCGTCTCCGTCGTCTCGTCCGTCTTCCTCATGGCGCTCGCCGACCGCGTGCTCGTCTACGGCGACTGCGCCGTGAACCCGGATCCCACGGCCGACCAGCTCGCCGACATCGCCATCTCGTCGGCCGCGACCGCGGCGCAGTTCGGCATCGAGCCGCGCATCGCGATGCTGTCGTACTCGACGGGGGAGTCGGGCGCGGGCGCCGACGTGGAGAAGGTGCGCCAGGCCACGGCGCGCGTGCGGGAGCTGCGGCCCGACCTCGCGGTCGAGGGCCCCATCCAGTACGACGCGGCGGCGGACGCGGCGGTCGCGGCCACGAAGATGCCCGACTCGCAGGTCGCCGGCCGCGCGACGGTCTTCATCTTCCCGGACCTCAACACGGGCAACAACACCTACAAGGCGGTGCAGCGCTCGGCCGGCGCGGTCGCCATCGGACCCGTGCTGCAGGGGCTGCGCAAGCCCATCAACGACCTGTCGCGCGGCGCGCTCGTGCAGGACATCGTCAACACCGTCGCCATCACCGCCATCCAGGCCGAGGGGATCCAGGCGGGCTGAGCGCCCGCGCGTCCCGTCAGCCGTCCGCTCCGTCCGACATCCCGTCCCGCCCGCACCCCCAGGAGAACCCCGTGCCCGTCGTCCTCGTCGTCAACTCCGGATCGTCGTCGTTCAAGTACCAGCTCATCGAGATGGGCACGGAGACCGTGCTCGCCTCCGGCCTCGTGGAGCGCATCGGCGAGCCGACCGCATCCACCCGGCACCGGGCCGGCGGCGACTCCTCGGAGCGCGAGCTGCCCATCGCCGACCACACCGCCGGCTTCCAGGCGATGCTCGACGCGTTCGCCGAGCACGGCCCGTCGCTGGACGAGGCCCCGCCCGTCGCGGTCGGGCACCGCGTCGTGCACGGCGGGGACGTGTTCGTCGAGCCCACGGTGGTCACGGACCGGGTGAAGGCCGACATCGACGACCTCTCCGCGCTCGCGCCGCTGCACAACCCGGGCGCGCTGCAGGGGATCGAGGCCGCGCAGACCGCGTTCCCCGACGTGCCGCACGTGGCCGTCTTCGACACGGCGTTCCACCAGACGCTGCCGGCCGAGGCGTACACGTACGCGATCGACCGCGAGCTGGCGGCCGCGCACCGCATCCGCCGCTACGGGTTCCACGGCACGAGCCACAAGTACGTGTCCGAGGCCGCCGCCCGGCTGCTCGGGAAGCCGCTCGAGGAGACGCGGATCATCGTGCTGCACCTCGGCAACGGCGCCTCCGCCGCGGCCGTGCAGGGCGGGCGCTCCATCGACACGTCAATGGGCCTCACCCCGCTCGAGGGCCTCGTGATGGGGACGCGCTCCGGCGACATCGACCCCGCGATCCTGTTCCACCTCGCCCGCCACACCGACCTCGGGCTCGACGACCTGGAGACGCTGCTCAACCGGAGGAGCGGCCTGCTCGGGCTCACGGGGCTCGGCGACATGCGCGACGTGCAGCGCGCCGCGGCCGACGGCGACGAGGCCGCGCAGACGGCGCTCGGCGTGTACCGGCACCGGATCCGCCACTACGTGGGCGCGTACGCGGCGCAGCTCGGGGGAGTGGACGCGGTCGTGTTCACCGCGGGCGTGGGCGAGAACAACCCGCTCGTGCGCCGCCGGTCGCTCGCCGGGCTCGAGTTCATGGGCATCGGGATCGACGACGACCGCAACGAGCTCATCAGCTCCGAGCCGCGCTTCGTGAGCCCCGACGGCTCGCCCGTCGCGGTGCTCGTGATCCCCACGGACGAGGAGCTGGAGATCGCCCGGCAGTCGCTCGAGGCCACCGCGGGCTGAGCCGCCCTCCCCTCCGCGCGCGCCCACCGGGGCCCGGGATCCGATCGGATCCCGGGCCCCGTCCGCGTCCCGTGACCCCGCGCGTCCCAGTAGCGCCACTGGGGCGACTACTGGTGCGACCACGTGGTCCGCCCGTGCGCAGACCAGTGCCCCGCAGTGTTGTCGGTCCCCGGGGCGGATGCGAGCCTCAGACGACCGTGGGTGTGGTGGGGGCCGCCCCGCGGGACGCACGGCCGCGCCCACGATCGCGGCCGGCCATGCAATCGAGGGGAACGCACATGGCTCTACACATGCCCAGGCGCAGAGGCAGCCTGGCGACCGCGACGGCCTTCGGGCTCGCCGCGGCGATCGTCGCGTTCGGGGGCACCGCGCCCGCGAACGCCGCACCGGGGGACACGGCGGAGGCCGAGGGCCGCTTCCTGACCCTGACGAACGTCCCGCAGGTGATCGCCCTCGACGGCGCGTACGCGTCCTACGGGCCCGGCGACACCGACGAGCAGGTGGAGGACGCGCCGCTGGACGTGGACGTCCTGAACGGGCTCGCGAACGCGCAGCTCGCCGCGGGCGTCACGCTCGGCTCGCTGCTCGACCTCGACCAGGCTGCGACCGCGGGCGTGCTGGAGCAGTACGCGTCCGCGGGACCCGAGGGTGCCACGGGCGCCGCCGGAGCCGTGGCGGAGGACGGAGCCATCGAGGTCGGACAGGGCGGCGGCCAGCAGACGGTCGTCGACCTCGGCTCGACCATCGCCTCCATCGGCGCGGACGACGTCCTCTCCGACCTCTCGCTGCGCTTCGGCGCCATCTCCTCCACCACTACGTCGACGGGCACCGGCGCGCCGACCTCGGACTACGACATCGCGTCGGCTGACGCAGTGCTCACGAGCCCGCTCGTCGCGGAGATCAGCTCGCGGCTCACCACGGCGGTGAACGGGATCGCCCCCGGCATCGCCGGCTCGGTGGACGTCTCGGCCGCGACGGGCCCGCTCCTCGAGGACATCCTCGGGGAGAACGTGCTGACCGCGGCGCTCCAGGTCGGGACCCCCACGGTCACCGCCACGGCGAACGTGAACACGGCCGCCGTGGTGCAGGCCGCGCTCGCCGAGCCCCTCACGAACGAGGACGGCACCGTCTCCATCGACGTGTCCACCGGCACCATCACCGTGGACCTCGACCGCATCCAGGTGCTCAACGACCGGGCTCCCGGCACGTCGGTCCTCACGTCGGAGCTCCTCTCGAGCGTCGTCGACTCGGCGATCACGGACATCTTCACGGACGTGCTGCCGAACCGCCTGGTGACCGCGCTCCGCGCCTCCACCACGGTGGACGTCGCGATCACGGCGCCGCTCACGACGGGCCTCCTGAACCTCAATGCCGGAACGCTCGGCGTCGACGTGAACCTGTCCCTCGACCGCCTCCTCGGCGGCACGACCGGCACGGCGCCCACCATCAGCCTCGCCCGCACCGCGCTGCTCCCGCCGCTCAACGCGACGGTGGACCTCACGGTGCTCGCACCGCTGTTCGACGACCTCGTCACCGGGCTCCTCGGCGAGAACGCCGACACGGACCTGCTGCCGGCCGTCGGCACCGCCCTCACCGGCGTCAGCACGGGCGTCATCACTGCGCTCGCCCCGGCCTTCCCGGTCGTCGACCAGGTGGTGAGCCTCACGGTCAACGAGCAGACGCCGGACTCCTTCGTCGACGGAGACGGAGTGGACGCCGGATCCTTCTCCGTGACCGCGCTGCGCATCACGCTCCTCGGGGACGGGCCGACCATCGACCTGGCACGCTCCACCGTGCGCGCCGTGCCTGCGCCCATCGCCGACGACGTGACGATCACGTCGCCGACGCCGGACCAGGTGTTCGAGCTGCCCGCCGAGGAGACGACCGCGGTCGTCCCCGTCACCGGCACCGCCGACCCCGACGCCGAGGTCACGCTGACCGTCGGCGGCGAGACGGTCGGACCGGTCGCGGTGGGCACCGACGGCGAGTACACCCTCACCCCGGCCGCCCTCCCGGCCGGCACCTACACGGCGACCGTCACCCAGACGATCGACGGACAGGCCGCGGGCTCCGCGACGGTGACCTTCACCATCGCCGCGGCCGCCACCGCGCTCACGATCACGACGCCGACCGAAGGCCAGGTCTTCCTGACCACCGCGGCGGATCCGACGGTCGACGTGCCCGTGGAGGGCACGGCGGACGTCCGCGCCTCGGTGACCGTCGAGATCCCCGGCCAGGAGCCGCAGTCCGAGCCGGTCGGCCCGGACGGCCTCTACGACGTGTCGTTCGCCGACCTCCCCGTCGGCACCTACACCGCGACCGCCACCCAGACGATCGACGGCGTGGTCCGCGGCACGGAGACGGTGACCTTCACGGTCGGCGCCCCCGCCGCCGCGGTGACCATCACCGCGCCGGAGGACGGCGACGAGATCCTCAGCGCCGGCACCGTGCCGACGGCCGACGTCCCCGTGACAGGCGCCGCCGACCCGCGGGCCGTCATCACCGTCACGATCCCCGGCCAGGACCCGCAGTCCGAGCCCGTGGGCGACGACGGGATCTACGACGTGCTGTTCCCCGACCTCCCGGTCGGCGACTACACCGCGACCGCGACCCAGACCATCGGCGGCGTCCCCTCCGGGACCGCGACGGTGGACTTCTCGGTCGTCGCCCCCGCGGTGGCCGTGGTCATCGACGCCCCGACCGACGGCCAGGACTTCACGGTCCCCGCCGGAGGCACCGAGGTCGACGTGACCGTCACCGGCAGCGCCGACCCGCGCGGCACCGTCGTCATCGCCGTGGACGGACAGGAGCCGATCACGCAGGTCGTCGGTCCCGACGGCCGCTTCGAGGCGACCTTCCCCGGTCTCACGGCCGCGGAGTACACCGTGACCGTCACGCAGACCGTCGGCGAGGCCGCGGCCGGCAGCGACACGGCGGACTTCACCGTCTCCATCGTCGGCGTCGACCAGGTCGTCATCGAGACGCCCGACGACGGCGACTTCATCCCGCTCCCCGAGGGCGACACGACGACCGTCGTGCCGGTCACGGGCACGGCCGACTCCGACGCCACCGTGACGCTCATGGTCGGCGGCACGACGACGGACCCCGTCGCCGTGGACGACGACGGCGACTTCACGCTCGCAACGCCCGCCCTGCCCTCGGGCACCTACACGGGCATCGTCACGCAGACGATCGACGGCGTGGACGTCGGCACCGACACCGTGACCTTCACGATCGGCGTGCCGGTGGTCATCGACTCGCCGTTCGACTTCCAGGTCTTCCCGCTCACCGGCGGGGCGAACACACGGGACGTGCCGATCTCCGGCACGGCCGACCCGCTGGGGACGGTCACGGTCACCATCGAGGGGATCGACCCGATCACCACGGAGGTGGATGACGCCGGGAACTACTCGGTGACCTTCCTCGGCCTCGAGCAGGGCTCCTACTCGGCGACCGCCACCCAGACCATCGGGGACGCCCCCGCTGGCGAGGACACGGTGGTCTTCGACGTCGGCGTCGACGGCGAGGAGGGCACCGACTCGGACGCCGTCGCCGCGGTGGACGTGGACGGCGACGGCGCTGATGTCGACGGCGGCGTGGACGCGGACGGCGGCACGGACGCCGACGCGGTCGACGCCGACGGTGCTGTCGATGCTGCTGGTGCGGACGCCGCCGACGCGGACGGGACGGATGCTGCCGGTACTGACGGAACGGATGCTGCTGGCTCGGACGTGACGGACGCCGCTGGCGCTGATGCGACGGATGCTGCTGGCTCGGACGTGACGGACGCCGATGGTGTCGACGCGACGGATGCCGCTGGTGTCGACGCGACGGATGCTGCCGACACGGACGCGACCGATGCCGCTGGTGTCGACGCGACGGATGCTGCCGACACGGACGCGACCGATGCCGCTGGCGCCGACGCGACGGATGCCGCTGGCACCGATGCGACGGACGCTGCTGGCGCTGACGCGGCTGACGCCGACGCAACTGATGCTGCTGGTGCTGACGCGACGGACGCTGCCGGTACGGACGCGACTGATGCCGCTGATACGGATGCGACGGATGCTGCTGGTGCTGACGCGACCGATGCTGCTGGTACCGACGCGACGGATGCTGCTGGCGCGGACGCGACGGATGCTGCTGGCGCGGACGCGACGGACGCTGCCGGTACCGACGCGACGGATGCTGCTGGTACCGACGCGACGGATGCTGCTGGCGCGGACGCGACGGATGCTGCAGGAACTGACGCGGCGGACGCTGATGGTGCGGACGCGACGGATGCTGCAGGAACTGACGCGGCGGATGCCGCCGGCACCGACGCGACCGACGCCGCCGACGCGACCGACGCCGCCGACGCGACCGACGGATCCACCGACGGCACGGACGCCCCCACCCGGGCGGTCGTGCGATTCACGGAGCTCGTCCGCGGCAGCGGCACGATGCAGATGGTCGACGCCGTCGGATTCATCCCCGGTGAGACGCTCAACGCGACGGTGTTCTCCACGCCGAAGCTGCTCGCGCCGATGGTCGCGGACGCCCAGGGCCGCGCGACGTTCATGTTCGAGGTCGGCCCCGACTTCGAGCTCGGGGACCACCGGGTCGACGTGATCGGCGTCCAGTCCGGCATGGCCGACGAGATGATCACGCGGTTCCGGGTGCTGGGATCCACCGTCCCCGCAGGCCAGCCCGGCACGCCGATCGGAGGCGGCGGCTACGGCGGCGGCTTCCTCCCGGTCACGGGCGGCGACGGCGACGGGATGCTCCTGCTCGGCGGCATCGCGCTCCTGATGATGCTGACCGGCGCCGGTGCCCTGCACCGCGGCCGCAGCCGACGGGCGTGATCCACCCGGGCTGAGAGCGGGGAGGGCGGGCGGTCCGGCGAGAGCCGGGCCGCCCGCCGGATCCGTTCCCCGGCCCGACCCGCACGACGCACGACGCACGACCCGCACGACCCAGTACCTGCACGACGCACGACCCGCACCACGAGGACCCACCCGACGCACGAGGGGGACGGCGCACGATGACCGACACGACCGAGGACAGGGCCGTCGACCTCGACGCCGCGACCTCCCCGCATCCCGCATCGCCGGGGCGCCCCGCCCCGCCCGCGCTCACCCGCGGCGCCCGCATCGGCAGCGCCGTCGCGGCCCTCGTGGTCGCCGTCTACGTGGCCACCTCGATCCTCATGGTCGTCCCGCAGGGCGATGCCACCCGCGCCCTGACCGCCGCCGCGCGCCCCTACTTCAGCCAGCAGTGGAACGTGTTCGCGCCGTCGATCCAGAAGACGAACCGCTACCTCGAGATGCAGGCGCAGTGGCGCGACGGGTCGGGCGCCCTCGTGAAGAGCGAGTGGGTGGACATCACCCGCGCCGAGTACGAGGCGGGGGAGGGCCGGATCCAGGGCTCGCGCACCGTGAAGCAGAGCGCGAACCTGCTCAAGACGTACACCGCCAGGTTCCAGGCGCTCACGCCGGAGCAGCGCACGATCGTGCAGGACACCTTCATCCGCCGGGCCGACACCGACTCGGGATTCGCGGCCAAGACGGCCGTCTCCCTGATCGACCAGCTCAGCGCCCTCGACGACGACAGCCGCGGCCGCGTGATCACGATGCTCCGGGCCGACTACGTGATGAAGGAGTACACGACCTACTGGGCGACCGCGTGGTTCGGGCGCGAGATCGAGCGCGTCCGCTGGCGCGTGGCGACCGAGCGGCCCAACGACTTCGCCCACCGGTCCGACGACCAGCAGCAGTTCGCCCCCTCGACGCGCACCTTCGGCTGGCGCGAGGCGGACGACGTGATCGACCCCCAGGCGCTCAGCGTCTACCGGGGGGTCGTGGAGAGGTACGCACGATGACCGCGAGGACGCACGAGCCCACGCCGACCCCGAGGGCGTCCGCCGCCGGATCGTGGTCGGGCCGCCGCTCGTCCGCCCCGGCCGTCCCCTCCGCGCGGGCGGCCCGCGTGCGCCGGCTGCTGCAGGACCGCGAGCTCCTCACCGCGCTGCGGAACCCGGCGACCTGGCCCCGCGGCGTCGCCACCTGGATGACGGAGCGCGAGCACGCCACCTTCAGCTTCGCCGCGCTGCGCATCACGCTCGGCGCCGTGATCCTCCTGGTGCTCGTCACGTGCTTCGCCGACCGCCACTACCTCTGGGGCGTCGGATCCCGGTTCATCGACCCCGAGGCGTCCCGCCGCGGCTGGCTCCCGGTCTTCACGGGCCTCTTCTCGAAGACCGACGCCACGCTCTTCGACCTCGCCTACCTCGCGCTCGTCGTGCTCGCCGCGCTGTTCACCCTCGGCTGGCGGACGCGCGTCGTCACGCCGTTCCTCCTCCTCCTCTGGGTCGGCCTGTCGACGAACAGCTCGCTGCTCACCAACGGCGGCGACACCGTCCTCCGCCTCACCCTCTTCTTCGCGCTCTTCGCCGACCTCTCGCGGCACCTGTCGCTGGACGCGGTCCGGCGCCGGCGCGGTCTCGAGGCGGGTGCGTCGCGGCGCGCCGCCGGGCGTCACGTCGAGGCGGTGCGCACGCTCGTGCAGCGGATCCCGCGGCTCGTGCCCGTGCTCCTCCACAACACCGCCCTCGTGCTCTGCGCGTACCAGATCATGCTCGTGTACGTGAACTCGGCCGTCCTCAAGCTGCAGGGGCCGGAGTGGCGGGACGGATCCGCGACCTACTACTCGCTCGTGATCGACGGCTACCGGCCCTGGCCGTGGCTGAGCGACCTGCTCGCCCAGGCGACCGTCGGCGTGGTGCTCGCGAGCTTCCTGGCCGTCGCGTTCCAGGGCCTGTTCCCGCTGCTGATCCTGTGGCGGCCGACCCGCGTCGTCGCGCTCGTCGTCATCACGGGCATGCACGTCATGATCGGGATCCTGCTCGGGCTCTGGCCCTTCTCCCTCGCGATGATCGCGCTCGACTTCCTCTTCATCCGCGACGCGACCTGGCGCGAGGGGCTCGCGCTCGCGCGTCGCGTCCGGACCGAGGCGCCGGGACGCCTCCGCGCGCTGCGCGACCGCCGCTCCTCCCCAGCCGAGCCGGCCGAGGTCCCCGCGGAGGGCTGACGACCGGCGGCGGGACGGTCGGGGGTCCCCGGTATCCTCAGGACCGTGGTCACCGCCCTGTATCGCCGTTACCGGCCAGAGAACTTCGCCGAGCTCATCGGCCAGACGCAGGTGACGGATCCGCTGCGCACCGCCCTCCGCACCAACCGCGTCAACCACGCGTACCTGTTCAGCGGGCCGCGCGGCTGCGGCAAGACCACGTCGGCGCGCATCCTGGCGCGCTGCCTCAACTGCGCGGAGGGTCCCACGGACACCCCGTGCGGCGTCTGCCCGAGCTGCGTCGAGCTCAGCCGCGACGGCAGCGGGTCGCTCGATGTGGTCGAGATCGACGCCGCGAGCCACAACGGCGTCGACGACGCGCGCGACATCCGCGAGCGCGCGGTGTTCGCGCCGGCACGGGACCGCTACAAGATCTTCATCCTCGACGAGGCGCACATGGTCACGCCGCAGGGCTTCAACGCCCTGCTGAAGATCGTGGAGGAGCCGCCGGAGCACGTGAAGTTCATCTTCGCCACCACCGAGCCCGACAAGGTCATCGGCACCATCCGCTCCCGCACGCACCACTACCCGTTCCGCCTCGTGCCGCCCGCGCAGATGCTCGACTACGTGGAGCACCTCGCGAAGGAGGAGCACGTGGGCGTCGCCCCCGGCGTCCTGCCGCTCGTGGTCCGGGCCGGCGGCGGCTCCGTGCGCGACACCCTGTCCCTGCTCGACCAGCTCATCGCCGGATCCGAGGACGAGAGCGTGGAGTACGAGCGCGCCGTCGCGCTCCTCGGCTACACGCACGCCGCCCTGCTCGACGAGGTCATCGACGCGGTCGCCCGCCACGACGCGGCCGCCGCGTTCGCCGGGGTCGACCGGGTCATCCAGACCGGGCAGGATCCGCGCCGCTTCGTCGAGGACCTCCTCGAGCGCCTCCGCGACCTCATCATCGTCGGCGCCACGTCCGTCGAGGGCGCGGCCGCCGTGCTGCGCGGCACCCCGGAGGACGAGCTCGAGCGCATGCGCGCCCAGGCCGTCGCGTTCGGCGCGGTCGAGCTGTCACGCGCAGCGGACGTGGTCAACGCCGCCCTCACCGAGATGACGGGCGCCACGTCGCCCCGCCTCCACCTCGAGCTCCTCGTGGCCCGCGTGCTCGTGCCCGCCAGCGACGACACGCATCGCGGCGCCCTCGCCCGGGTCGAGCGCCTCGAGCGCCGGGTCGGCGTGGCCGACGGGGGAGCGGATCCGGCGCCCGCCGTCGCGCCCGCGGCTCCCGTCCGCTCCGCCGCGGCCCCTGCTCCGGCCGCCGCGCCGGCGCCCGCCGCTGCGCCTGCTGCTGCTGCTGCCGCGCCGACGCCCGAGCCCGCCCCGGCCGCGGCTCCCGTCGAGGCGCCGGCCGCGGCGCGACCTCCGGCCGCCGAGGCGCCGGCCACGCGCCCGACCGCGCCGGACGCACCCGCGAAGGCCGCACCGGCGGCCCCCGCCGCTCCCGTCGGCCCCGTCACGTTCGAGCAGCTGCGCGACTCCTGGCCGTCGGTCGTCGAGGCCGTCGAGAAGGCCAAGCGGAGCGCGTGGCTCGTGGCCGTCACGGCCACGCCCCGCGCGCTCGCCGGCGACGTGCTCACCCTCTCCTTCGTCAGCGCGAACGACGCGGAGCGGTTCAAGGAGCGGGGTGCCCCCGGGCAGGGCGTCAGCGACATCCTGCGCACCGCCATCCTCGACGTGCTCGGCCTCCGCGTGAAGTTCATCGCGCGCGTCGAGCCGCACGGCGGCAGCGCCGCCCCCACGGGTCCCGCGGCTCCGACCGGGGGCGGATCCGCGTCGCCCGCGCCCGACGCCGCCCGGCCGTCGTCCTCGGGCACGGCCACGACCGGCACGGGAACCACGGGCACGGGCACCACGGGCGGCGGCACCGCGCCCGCATCGCCCGTCGCGTCCTCCGCTCCCGCCGGTCCGACGGCACCGAGCGCGACCGCGTCGGCCCCCGCTGCCGCGGCGAAGTCGACGCCGCCCGCGAAGACGACCCCGGCCGGAGGCGGGTGGGCCACCGTGGCCATCCCCACATCCGACCCCGGCGCGTCCGAGGCCCCTGCCGTCCGGGCTCCCGCCTCCCGTCCCGAGCGCTCCGCGCCGATGGCTGCGGCGGCTCCCGCGTCCGCACCGACGGCCCCGCCGGCCGCCCCGCGCGCGGCGACCCCGACCGCGCCCGCCCGTGCATCCGCCGCGATCCCGGACGCGCACGTCCCCGACTTCGAGGAGCCCGAGCCCGACGAGTTCGGCCCCGCCGAGCCCGGCTGGGCCACGGGGGCCGCGTCCCCCGACTCGGCCCCGCCGGTCTCCCGCCCGGCCGCCGCGCCGCAGCGTCCGGCAGCCGCGTCCGGGACCGCGCGGGTCGACGCCGCCCCGGCCGCCCCGGCCGCGAAGACCCCGCCAGCCGCGGCCCCGCAGCGCTACGGCGAGTCCGTCGTCCGCGAGATCCTGCAGGCGAGCTTCATCGAGGAGAAGCCCGTCGAGCGCAAGGCCCGCCCCACCATCCGCCCCACAGGTCAGGACTAGCGCCGCATGTACGAGGGAATCGTCCAGGAGCTGATCGACGAGCTCGGCCGCCTGCCGGGCATCGGGCCGAAGTCCGCCCAGCGCATCGCGTTCCACATCCTCCAGACGGAGACGTTCGACGTCTCGCGCCTCGCCGAGGTGCTCACCGTCGTCCGCGACAAGGTCCGCTTCTGCGCCATCTGCGGCAACGTCAGCGAGGAGGAGACCTGCGGCATCTGCCGGGATCCCCGTCGCAGTCCCGCCACCATCTGCGTGGTCGAGGAGGCGAAGGACGTCGTCGCCATCGAGCGCACGCGCGAGTTCCGCGGGCTCTACCATGTGCTCGGCGGGGCCATCAGCCCCATCGACGGCATCGGACCGGACGACCTCCGCATCCGCCAGCTCATGCAGCGCCTCGCCGACGCCACGGTCACCGAGGTCATCATCGCCACGGATCCGAACCTCGAGGGCGAGGCGACCGCCACCTACCTCTCGCGGCTGCTCTCCACCTTCGACATCCGCGTCACGCGCCTCGCGTCCGGCCTCCCGGTCGGCGGCGACCTCGAGTACGCCGACGAGGTCACCCTCGGCCGCGCGTTCGAGGGCCGGCGCCTCGTGGGGGAGTGACCGGCCGACTGCACCCGGCGTCATGCACCGGATCCCCGAGCACCCCCGCCCTATGATCGTGAACCGGGCCGCCCGCGCCCACCCGAACCCCAGGAGTCGCCCGTGAGCCTCATCGTGCAGAAGTTCGGCGGATCGTCGGTGGCCGATGCCGAGAGCATCAAGCGCGTCGCGAAGCGCATAGTGGCCACGCGCAAGGCCGGCAACGACGTGGTCGTCGCCGTCTCCGCCATGGGCGACTCGACCGACGAGCTGCTCGACCTGGCGCACGAGGTCACCCCCATCCCCGCGCCGCGCGAGCTCGACATGCTCCTCACCGCGGGCGAGCGCATCTCCATGGCGCTGCTCGCCATGGCCATCAAGAGCATGGGCTACGACGCCCGCTCCTTCACGGGCAGCCAGGCCGGCATGATCACCGACGCCCAGCACGGCGCCGCCCGCATCGTCGACGTCACGCCGGGCCGCGTCCGCGACGCGCTCGGCGAGGGCGCCATCGCCATCGTCGCCGGCTTCCAGGGCTTCAACCGCGGCACGGGCGACATCACCACCCTCGGCCGCGGCGGATCCGACACCACGGCGGTCGCGCTCGCGGCGGCCCTCGGCGCCGATGTCTGCGAGATCTACACCGACGTCGACGGCATCTTCACGGCCGACCCGCGCGTGGTGCCGCTCGCGCGCAAGATCGACCGCATCACGAGCGAGGAGATGCTCGAGCTCGCGGCGTCCGGCGCGAAGGTCCTCTACATCCGCGCCGTCGAGTACGCCCGCCGGCACGGCGTCCTGCTGCACGTCCGCTCCTCGTTCACGCACAACGAGGGCACCATCGTCTACAACCCCACGGATGGAGAGAATGTGGAAGAGCCCGTCATCGTCGGCGTCGCCGCCGACCTCAGCGAGGCCAAGGTCACGGTGGTCGGCGTCCCCGACGTGCCGGGCAAGGCCGCGCAGATCTTCACCATCGTCGCCAAGACCGGCGCCAACATCGACATGATCGTGCAGAACGTGTCGGCCGCCGCCACGAGCCTCACGGACATCTCGTTCACGCTCCCGAAGTCGGACGCCCAGCGCGTGCTCACGGTGCTCGCCGCCGAGAAGGACGCCGTCGGGTTCACCGGCCTCCAGCACGACGACCAGATCGGCAAGCTCGCGCTCGTCGGCGCCGGCATGCGCACCAACGCGGGCGTCTCGGCGCAGCTGTTCACCGCGCTGTCCGACGCCGGCATCAACATCGAGATGATCTCCACCAGTGAGATCCGCATCTCGGTCGTCACCCGGGCCGACACCATCGACGAGGCCGTCCGCGTCGTCCACCACGCCTTCGGGCTCGACGCGGACGACGTCGCCGTCGTCCACGCCGGCACCGGCCGCTGACCCGCACGCCCGCACCGCAGGAGGAGACACCCGTGACCGACACCGCACCCGCCGGATCCGCCACCCCCGCCCCGGAGACCGCCGGCCTCCGCGTCGGCGTCGTCGGCGCCACCGGCCAGGTCGGCGCCGTCATGCGCCGCCTGCTCGAGGAGCGCGCGTTCCCGATCGCCGAGATCCGCTTCTTCGCCTCGGCCCGCTCGGCCGGCACCACGCTCCCGTTCGCGGGCCGCGAGATCACGGTCGAGGACGCGGCCACGGCGGATCCCACGGGACTCGACATCGCGCTGTTCTCCGCGGGCGCCACCACGTCGCGGGCGCAGGCGCCGCGATTCGCCGAGGCGGGCGTGCTCGTCATCGACAACTCGAGCGCCTGGCGCATGGACCCCGAGGTCCCGCTCGTCGTCTCCGAGGTGAACCCCGAGGCCATCGCCGACGCCCGACGCGGCATCATCGCGAACCCGAACTGCACCACGATGGCGGCCATGCCCGTGCTCAAGGTGCTGCACGAGGAGGCCGGGCTCACCCGCCTCGTCGTGAGCACCTACCAGGCCGTCTCCGGATCCGGCCTCGTCGGCGCCGAGGAGCTCGCGCGCCAGGCCGAGGCCGCCGTCGCCGCCGGGCCCGACGCCCTCCGCCGGCTCGTGCACGACGGTCGCGCCGTCGAGCTGCCCGCGCCCGCGGTCTACCAGCGGCCCATCGCGTTCGACGTGATCCCGCTCGCCGGCAGCATCGTCGACGACGGCCTGTTCGAGACCGACGAGGAGAAGAAGCTCCGCAACGAGAGCCGCAAGATCCTCGGGCTGCCCGACCTCCTCGTCAGCGGCACGTGCGTGCGCGTGCCCGTCTTCACGGGCCACTCCCTCTCGGTCAACGCCGAGTTCGCGCGGCCGCTGAGCGTCGCGCGCGCCACCGAGCTGCTCTCCACGGCCGCGGGCGTCGAGCTCTCCGACATCCCCACGCCGCTCCAGGCCGCCGGCACCGACCCCAGCTACGTCGGCCGGATCCGCGCCGACGAGGGCGCCCCGGAGGGCCGCGGGCTCGCGCTGTTCATCAGCAACGACAACCTCCGCAAGGGCGCGGCGCTCAATGCCGTGCAGATCGCCGAGGTCGTCGCGGCCGCACGCTGACCCTCCCCAGCCGCGCGCGTGAGGGTGCCCGTACCACTCCTCGGCGCCCCCGGAGGGGCCGTCAGTGTCGGGCGTACACTGATCCGGTGAGTGAATCAGCGGAGTCCGTAGACGTCGTCCTCGTCGGCGGGGGGATCATGAGCGCGACGCTCGGAGCCCTCATCAAGCAGCTCGAGCCGGACTGGACCATGCAGATCTTCGAGCGCCTGGGCGAAGTCGCGATGGAGTCGAGCAACCCGTGGAACAACGCGGGCACGGGCCACGCGGCCCTCTGCGAGCTCAACTACACGCCGGAGAAGGACGGGAAGATCGAGATCGGGTCCGCGACCCGCATCAACGAGCAGTTCCAGCTCTCCCGCCAGTTCTGGGCGCACCTCGTCACCGCGGGCGCGGTGCCGGAGCCCAAGGAGTTCATCAACCCCACCCCGCACATGACGTTCGTGCGCGGCGAGGAGAACGCGAAGTACCTGCGCCGCCGCTTCGACGCCATGCGCGCCCACCCGCTCTTCGAGGCCATGGAGTACACGGAGGACCCCGCGGTCATCCACTCCTGGGCCCCGCTCCTCGTGCTGCAGCGCGACAAGTCCGAGGTCATCGCCGCCACGCGCTTCGAGGGCGGCACCGACGTCGACTTCGGCGCCCTCACCAACAAGCTCGTCGACTACCTCACCGAGCACGGCGCTGCCCTGCACCTCAACCACGAGGTCCGCGGCCTGTCCAAGAACGCCGACGGCAGCTGGCACCTCCGCATCCGCAACGACGTGGGTCGCTCGACCGTCGAGGTGGACGCGAAGTTCGTCTTCATCGGTGCCGGCGGCGGCGCGCTCCACCTCCTGCAGAAGTCCGGCATCCCCGAGATCAAGGGCTTCGGCGGGTTCCCCATCAGCGGCGAGTGGTTCCGCACCGACGACCCCGAGATCGTCGCGAAGCACCGGGCGAAGGTCTACGGCAAGGCCGCCATCGGATCCCCGCCCATGTCGGTGCCGCACCTCGACACCCGCGTGGTCGGGGGCGAGACCTCGCTCCTCTTCGGGCCCTACGCCGGCTTCAGCCCGCGCTTCCTCAAGAAGGGCTCGCTGCTCGACCTCTTCACGTCCATCCGGCCGCACAACATCGTCCCGATGCTCGCCGTGGCGAAGGACAACCTGAGCCTCATCAAGTACCTCGTCAGCCAGCTCATCGCCTCGAAGGAGACGAAGTTCGACGCGCTCCGCGAGTTCATGCCCACGGCCGACCGGAAGGACTGGTACCAGGTCACGGCCGGCCAGCGCGTCCAGGTCATGAAGAAGGACGCGGAGAAGGGCGGCGTGCTGCAGTTCGGCACCGAGGTCGTCGCCGCGGCCGACGGCAGCATCGCGGGCCTCCTCGGCGCATCGCCCGGCGCGTCCACGGCCGTCCCGATCATGCTCGACGTCCTCGAGCGCTGCTTCCCCGACCGCATCGCGGGCTGGAAGAAGCCCCTCACGCGCATGATCCCGAACTACGGCACGCCCGTAGCGTCGGACCCCAAGAAGACGCCGAAGATCATCGCGGAGACCGCCGAGGTCCTGGAGCTCCAGCACTGACGGTCCGAGCGGCCGCATCACCCGCGGTCGCCCGCTCGCCATCCGTTCGAATGTGTGTTCGAATGGGCGCATGAGATGGAGCGCGCAGAGGCTGTCCGACGCGAGCGCCGACGCGCTGCCCGGGCTCGCCCGTCTGAGCAACCTCGTGCAGAGCGTGCGCACGCCGGAGTTCCAGGGCGTGACGTTCCACGAGGTGCTCGCGAAGTCGGCGCTCAACCGGGTGCCGGGGGAGTCCAAGGTCATGCCGTACGGCTGGACCATCAACCCGTACCGCGGGTGCACGCACGCGTGCGTCTACTGCTTCGCGCGGCCGACGCACGAGTACCTCGACCTCGACGGCGGCCGCGACTTCGACGACCAGATCGTCGTGAAGGTCAACGTCGCCGAGGTGCTCGCGCGCGAGCTGGCGAAGCCCACGTGGACCCGCGACGCCGTCGCCCTCGGCACCAACACCGACCCGTACCAGCGGGCCGAGGGGCGCTACGCCCTCATGCCCGGCATCATCGCGGCGCTCGCGTCGTCGGGGACGCCGCTGTCCATCCTCACGAAGGGCACGCTCCTGCGGCGTGACCTGCCGCTGCTGCAGGAGGCGTCGCAGAGCGTGCCGGTCGACCTCGCGATGAGCATCGCCGTCCTCGACGACGACCTCCAGCAGTCGGTGGAACCGGGCACGCCCACCACCGCGGCGCGCCTGGCGACCGTCACCGCGATCCGCGAGGCGGGCCTCGACTGCACCGTGTTCATGATGCCGATCCTCCCGATGCTCACCGACTCGGTGGAGCACCTCGACCACGCCCTCGCGCGCATCCGCGAGGCGGGCGGCACCCGCGTCCTCTACTCCGCGCTCTACCTCAAGCCGGGCGTGAAGGAGTGGTACCTCGAGTGGCTCGAGCGCGAGCGTCCGGAGCTCGTCGGCCGCTACCTCGACCTCTACGCGCGCGGCGCCTACGCCCCGCAGGCGTACCGGTCGTGGCTGAAGGCGCGCATGGATCCGCTGGTCCGGCGGCACGGGCTCGGCGGCGGCCGGGTGGATCCGCGCACCGGCGGCGTCCTGTCCCGGGCCGACCTGCCCGGGGTCGAGGGCCGCGCCCCGGCGAGCCGGGCCCGTCCCGGCTGGAGCCAGGAGGGCGCCGACAGCCGCGCGGTCACGAGCCGCGGCCGCGGCAGCTGGACGCAGGCGGCCGCGCCGGGCCCGCTGGTCGCCGCGGCGCTGCCCGCAGCCCAGGCGACGCAGGCGACGCTGTTCTGACCTCCCGCCTCCGGCGCCCCGCTGTCCGCCGAGGGTCCCGGATGCGGTCGGCGAGGGGGCCGTGGCTACAGTTCTCACATGACCACCCTGCGCGACCCCGGGGCGGGCTCGCGCGGCGCCCCGAGGCGCCAGGCAGCGCGACCCGTGCGCGTCGGCGTGCTCATGGGCCAGGAGTCCGCGCTGGACGAGGTCTGCGCCATCCTCCGAGCCCGGGCGCCGGAGGTCGAGGTCGTCGTGAGCACCACGGGCTGGCTGCAGCTCGTCCGCTCGCCGCGCTTCCCGACCGACATCGTCGTCGTCGACCACGACCTGAAGGACGCCGTGAGCATCGAGGGCCGGATCCGCTCCTGCCGTGCCGCCGGAGCTGTCGTCGTCGTCCTGTCGCGCTCCGGCGCCGAGGCCGTGCGGCGACGCGTGCTCGGCGCGGGTGCGGTCGCCCTGCTGGTCGGTCCCGTGCCGGCGGCCGACATCGTCGCGGCGGTCCGCGGGGCCGCGGATGCGCGGTCGGCTCTCCGCCGTGCGGACGCCGTGGCGGCGGACCAGGCGGCGGAGGCCGCCCGCGCGTACGAGAGCCCGCGGCTCAGCCAGGGCGAGGAGCAGGCGCTCCGTCTCTACATCACGGGCCGGTCGACGCAGGCCGTCGCGCAGGTGATGAACGTGCAGTACGAGACGGCGAAGACCTACCTCCGGCGCGTCCGCGCGAAGTACCGCCTCGTGGGGCGCGTGGCCGGGCGCCGCGCCGACCTGATCGAGAGGGCCGCCGAGGACGGCTACCTTCGGTAGATGGCCAAGCTCTACTTCCGTTTCGGTGCGATGAACAGCGGCAAGAGCACGTCGATGCTCCAGGCCGCCTACAACTACGAGGAGCGCGGGCAGCACGTGCTGCTCACCAAGCCCCGCATCGACACCAAGGGCGACCGCGACATCGTCTCGCGCCTGGGCGTCCGCCGGCCCGTCGACTTCCTGCTCGAGCCGGAGGCGGACGTCTGGCAGCAGTTCGGGATCCATCGCGAGCGGGTGCTGCAGGAGATGGGCGGCCCCACCGCGTGCCTGCTCGTCGACGAGGCGCAGTTCCTCCGCGAGTCCCAGGTCGACGACCTGCTGCGCATCGCGATCCTCCAGGACGTGCCGGTCATCGCCTACGGGATCCGCACGGACTTCCAGACGGTCGCGTTCCCCGGCAGCAGGCGCCTGCTGGAGATCGCGCACAGCCTCGAGGAGATGAAGACGATCTGCCGCTGCGGGCGGAAGGCCGTGTTCAACGCGCGCCAGGTCGGCGACCGGTTCATCTTCGACGGCGACCAGGTCGCGATCGACGGCGCGGACGTCACCTACATGTCCCTCTGCGGCGCGTGCTACCTCGCGGAGAGCGGGGGAGCGCTCTCGAGCGGGCGGCCCGTGGAGACGAGCGCGCCGGCATTCGGCTATCCCGCGGGACCGGACGCCGACTTCACCTGACCGCCCCGTGCCTTCCCCGCCCGGGGCGAGCACGACGCGCCCGGCCGGCCGCGCGTCGGTCGCGCGGGAAGCGGGGTCGGCGGGCCGCCGCGCTCCGGATCCACGCCGGCCGGTGGCGCCCGACGCGACCCTGCCCCAGATGCGGGGGCGCAGTCCGCGGGGCGTCCGTCCAGGCCCCGGCGGGCGGGAGCGCGCCCGGGTCTGTGGGAGCATGGGCACGAGCGCCGCTGGGGGACGCTCCATCGACGAGGGGGATCGCCTGTGGAACTGCGTGAGTACATCCGGATACTGCGACGGTCCTGGATCCTGATCCTGCTCGTCCTGCTGCTCGGCGTGGGCGCCGCGGCGGGCTACTCGCTGGTGCAGACGCCGGAGTACCGGGCGTCGTCCAAGGTCTTCGTCTCGACGCAGTCGGCCGGCACCGTGCAGGACCTGAGCCAGGGCGGCGCGTTCACGCAGCAGGCGGTCAAGAGCTACGCGGACGTCGTGTCGACGCCGGTCGTGCTGGAGCCGGTCATCGCGCAGCTGGGCCTCGACGCCACCGCGGAGTCGCTGGCACCGAGGATCACGGCATCGGCCTCGGCCGACACCGTCATCATCGAGATCGCGGTCCAGGACGAGGAGGCCGAGCAGGCCGCCACCATCGCCAACGCGGTCGCCCGCAGCTTCACCGACGTCGTCGCCGAGCTCACGCCCGTCGACGCCAACGGCCAGGCCCAGGTGAAGATCACGACCCTGCAGGAGGCGCGGATCCCGGGAGCGCCCGTCTCCCCGAAGGTCCCGCTGAACCTGGCGCTCGGCGCGCTCGTGGGCCTGGCCCTCGGCGTCGGCGCAGCCGTGCTGCGGTCGACCCTCGACACCCGCATCCGCGGGGAGCGCGACCTGCGCCTCGTCACCCAGGTCCCCATCCTCGGCGGCATCGCCTTCGACCCGAAGGCCAAGGAGCGTCCGCTCATCGTGCAGTCGGACCCGCGCAGCCCGCGCGCCGAGTCCTTCCGCAGCCTCCGCACCAACCTGCAGTTCCTCGACTTCGGCGGACGGGCGCGCAGCTTCGTCATCACGAGCGCGGTGGAGTCGGAGGGCAAGTCCACGACGAGCGCCAACCTCGCCATCGCCCTGAGCGACGCGGGAGCCCGGGTGGCCGTCATCGACGCGGACCTCCGCCGCCCCAAGCTCGCGTCCTACCTCGGCCTCGAGGGCGCCGTCGGCCTGACCGACGTGCTCATCGGCCGTGCCCAGCTCAAGGACGTGCTCCAGCCCTGGGGCAACAGGAACATGTTCGTGCTGCCGGCCGGGCAGATCCCGCCGAACCCCAGCGAGCTGCTCGGGTCGCGCACCATGGTCATGCTCCTCAAGGAGCTCGAGGCCGAGTTCGACACCGTGCTCATCGACGCGCCGCCGCTGCTGCCTGTCACCGACAGCGCGGTGCTGTCCAAGAGCGCGGGCGGGGCGATCCTCGTGGTCTCCTCGGGCCGCGCGCACCGCGGGCAGGTCCACGCGGCCATCGAGTCGCTGAACAGCGTCGGCGCGGAGGTGCTCGGCGTCGTCCTGACGATGCTGCCCACCAAGGGACCGGACGCCTACGGATACGGCCAGTACGGCTACTCCTACGAGCGCACCGACACCGCGGACAGCCCGAGCCCCGCCACGTCCTGACCCGTGTCGTCCCGGCCGCTCGCGGAGAGGCCTGTACGATCCGGGTGACACCACCGCTCGACCCCGCATCTCCCGCTGCGCGGACCGCGGACGCGCTCTCCCCCGGAGGAGCGGGTCCGGGCTCGTCGTCGAGGGGCGGATCGGGACCGGCTGCCCGCGAGGGGACGCGGTCCGCGCGCCGCACGATGCCCGCCATACCGGGAGACACCATGTCGGCTCACGCCGAGGCGCCACCGCGCCGCTCCGGAGGACGCCCCTCCGACGACCGCGCCCCTCGCTCCACAGGAGCCGCGCGTGGCTAGGACCGCGCCCGACGGCCGGAAGCCGATGGCCGTCACGGGCCGGTCGAAGCGCCGCCGCCCGTCCCTCGGCCGCATCGTCCCCGGCGTCGGCGTGACCGCGGTCGTCGCGTTCCTCGTCATCGACCTGATCCTCGTGTCCGCCGCCGTCACCCGCACCGACGGCGGCCCGAGCGCATCCGGGACGGGAGCCCCCGCGCCGTCCGCCAGCGCCACCGCCGCCCCCGCCGCGGAGGCCGCTGCGCCGTCGCCCACGCCGACCTCGTCCGCCACGCCGAGCGCCGCCGCGAGCACCACCGTGCAGGCGCCCACCGTCTTCCTCGCGGCGGGGAACGCTGAGGTCGCGTGGCGCACCACGGCCGGGTCCTGCACGGGCGAGCCCGCCCGCATCCAGACCACGATCGACGAGGGCCGCACGTGGGACACCCGCTCCACGGGCACGTTCGACGCGCGCCGGATCCTCGCGCTCCAGGTCGAGAGCCCCGACGTCGGCAGCATCGTCGCCGACGTCACCGCCGCGTGCTCCCGCACCACGCTGCAGAGCTTCACGGGCGGTGAGTTCTGGCGCGACGCCCCCGCGCAGACCGCGTCCACCGCGTACGTCGACCCGGCGGAGCCCGGCACCGTCCGGCTCGTCCAGGGCCAGCGGGACGCGCCGTGCCCCGACGCCGTCCAGGTCGTCGACAGCGGCCAGGCGGCCGCGGTGCTCTGCGGCTCGGGCGCGCTGCACGTCCGCTCCGGCAGCGGCGACTTCCGCCGCATCGACGCCCCCGGCACGCTCGCCCTCGCGCTCGGCGCGGACGGCATCCTCACCGCGGGCACCTCCGGGTCCTGCGCGGGCACCAGCGTCGGCCGCATCGTCCCGGCCTCGGGTGCCGTCAGCGTCCTCGGCTGCGCGCCCGCCGTGCCCACGAGCGGATCCGTCGCGATCTCCGCCGCGGGCCGGGACGTCTGGCTCCTCACCGGCGACGCCGTCAGCATCTCCACCGACGGCGGGGCCACCTGGTGACCTCCGCCTCGCACGTCACGCGGTCGTCCCGGCGCCGCTCGCGACGGCGCCCCTGGACGCGTCGCCGCGTCCTCCGGGTCACGGGGGCCGCGGTCGCCGCCCTCCTCCTCATCTGGATCGTGTGGATCGCCGCCCGCGCCCTCCTCGCCCGCGGCGAGCTCGAGCAGGCCGTCCCGCTCGCGTCGTCCGTGCAGCGCGACCTCCTCAAGGGCGACTCGGCCGGCGCCTCCGCGAGCGTCGCCCAGCTCCGCGAGCACTCCGGGCGCGCGACGTCGCTCACCGGCGACCCGGTCTGGGCCGTCACCGAGCACGTGCCGTTCGTCGGCCCGAACCTCCGCGCCTTCCGCGAGATCTCCGGCATCGTCGACCGCATCGGCGGCGACGCCCTGCAGCCGGTCGTCGGCATCGCCGGGTCGCTCGACATCGGCTCGCTCACCCCGAAGGACGGCCGGCTCGACCTCGACCCGATCGTCGCCGCGCAGGAGCCCGTCCGCCAGGCCGACGACGCGCTCGACGCGGCGCTCACCGACGTGACGGCCATCGACACGGGCAGCACGATCCGCCCCGTGACCGACGCGGTCACGCGCCTCCGCGAGACGGTCGGCAAGGCGGCGGAGACCCTCGCGGTCGTCCGCCACGTCACCGACCTGGCGCCCGCCATGCTCGGCGCCGACGGCGACCGCTCCTACCTCCTCATGTTCCAGAACAACGCCGAGGTGCGCTCGTCGGGCGGCATCCCCGGCGCCCTCGCGCTGGTGCGCACGGGCGACGGCGCCTTCTCGCTCAGCGGCCAGGACTCGGCGCGCGCGTTCCCGCGGCTCGCGCAGCCGGCCCTGCCGCTGGATCCGCAGACCGCCGGCCTCTACGGCACCATCACCGGCCGCTACATGCAGGACGTCACGCTGACGCCCGAGTTCCCGCAGGCTGCGCCGCTCGCTGCCGAGATGTGGCGGCTGAAGCACGGCGACCGCGTCGACGGCGTGATCAGCATCGACCCCGTCGCGCTCTCCTACCTGCTCGAGGCCACGGGGCCCATCACGCTCGCCACGGGCGACGTGCTCCGCTCCGACGACGCCGTCGACCTGCTCCTCCACGACGTCTACCTGCGCTATCCCGACCCGGACGTGCAGGACGCCGTCTTCGCGAGCGTCGCCGACTCGGTCTTCGCCAAGGTCTCGTCCGGCGACGTGGATCCGGTCGCCCTCGTCTCCGCGCTCGGCCGGGCCGCGGAGGAGCGCCGCATCCTGATCTGGAACTCGCGCGCCGACGAGCAGGCGACCCTGGCGGGCACGACGTTCGAGGGCTCGCTGCCGAAGGACAACTCCGAGTCCACCGTCTTCGGCGTCTTCCTCAACGACTCCACCGGCGCGAAGATGGACTACTTCCTGCAGCTGGCGACCACGCAGGGCATGGCCATGTGCCGCGACGACGGGCGCCCGGACTACCGCACGGAGGTCACCCTCAGGTCGACCGCCCCCGCCGACGCCGCGTCGCTGCCGTTCGTGGTGACGGGAGGCGGGGTGTACGGGGTGAAGCCCGGCGACATCAAGACGCGCGTCGCGGTCTACGGGCCGCCCGGCACGGTGCCGCTGCGGGTCGACATCGACGGCCAGGAGACGCAGTTCCAGCCCGAGATCGTCGGCGGCCGCGCCGTCGCGCAGGTCGAGGTCACCCTCGCGCCGGGCCAGGAGGTCCGCATCTCCGTGGACACGCTGGGGGACAATAGGACCGACACGCCGCTCTCGATCGTCACGACCCCGGTCATTAACACGATCGCAACACAATTCCGCTCGCTCTCCTGCGACGGCACCCGCTAGTGTCTCCCGTGGGGGAATGATCGACGGCGGACCCGAGTCCGTCCGGTGACCCCTGTGCACCACGTACGACTGACCCAGGGGGAACCACATGCTCAAGAAGATCATCGCCGGGGCGGCAATCGCCCTCGCCGCGACGTTCACCGTCGCCACCGCCGCCAACGCGGACCCGTACACGCCCGAGGGCGGCGTCTCCGTCAGCGACCCGACGGTCGCGCCCGGCCAGAGCACGGTCCTGTCCTTCGCGGACGGCTCCTTCGCTCCCTCGGTGCCCGTCACCATCACCATCACCGGTGAGGACGCGGCCAACGCCACGCTGGCCTCCTTCCGCACGGCCCCCATGGCCGTGACGTCCAACTCCATCACCAAGACGTCCTCCGCCGCGGGCGGCCTCCGCGTCACCGTGACGCTCCCCGCCGGTTCGGCCACGGGCTCCTACGCCCTGACCGGCACCGACACGCAGGGCAACACCGTCTCGACGACCATCTCGGTCGTCGCGGCCGCCGGCAACGGCACCGCGGCCGGTGGCTCCGGCAACGCCGCGGACGGCTCGGCGGGCCTGCCCGTCACGGGTGGCCAGCTGCCCGTCGTCCTGATCTGGACCGGCGGCGGCCTGCTGCTGCTCGGCGCCGCCCTCGTGGCCGTGCTCGCGACCGTCCGTCGCCAGCGCACCACGGTCTGATCCGCATCACGACCCGCGTCGCCTGACTCCCTCCGGAGCGGTGCGACGGAAGGCCCCGAGGCATCCGCCTCGGGGCCTTCCGCTGTCCCCGGGCGGCGGTGACCCCAGTCCGGGGTCCTTCCGGCCCCTGCCGCTGCGCCCCGGTGCGCGGCGCGGCTAGCATCTCCCATGTGGGTTTACCCGACCCGCTGTCCGCCTGAGGCGCCGACCCGAAATCGAGCGCCGCGGACACCACCGCCCCGAGGCGATACCCGTCGTGCCCCCGCACGTCCGTCTCGGGCGTATCAGTGAAGGCACACCCGAGATGCTCGCCAAGACCCTGGCGGGCGCGTTCGTCGCGCTCGCGCTCACCGTTTCCGCCCCTCTCGCCGCCCAGGCGGAGAACTACGTCCCCAAGGACGCCGCCCTCGCGTGCGCGGGCATGACCGTCACGCCGGCAGCCGTCGCCCCCGGCGAGTCCGTCACGATCACCGGCGCCGCCGGCGCGTTCCAGCCGGGCGAGACCGTCGCCCTGCGCCTCTCCGCTACGGCCGGCGCCCCCGCCGTCGCGGGCGACCCCGCCGCATCCGTCACCGCGGCGGCGGACGGCTCCGTGTCCGGCACGCTCGTCGTCCCCGCGTCCACCACCGGCGCGTGGCGCGCCAACGAGACCGCCGCGTCGGGCGACCACTGGTGCGGCCTCGTCTCCGTGGTGCCGGCCAGCATGCGCACGGCGTCGGAGGGCGGCTCGCTCCCCGTCACGGGCGGCACCCTGCCGACCGGGCTGGCTATCACCGGCGGCGGCCTGCTCCTCGCGGGCGCCGCGGCGGCCGGCATCGCGACGGCCCGACGTCGCCGCGCCGCCTGACGCCCGGCCCCGCATGACCCGCGACGCGGGCGGATCCGATCACGACCGGATCCGCCCGCGTCGTCGCGTCCGGCGGGCCAGGAGCACCGCCACCAGCGCCCCGACGAGCGCGCCGAGTCCGTTCTCCGCCACGTCGCGGAGGGACGCGACGCGTCCGGGCAGGAAGGCGCCCTGCGCCAGCTCGACCGTCGCCGACAGCGTCGTGCCCGCGACCGCGACGAGCCACCACCTCCGCCGCCCGAGCGCCAGGACGCCGAGCATCCCGAGCGGCGCGAAGAGCGCGACGTTCGCCGCCTCCTCGATCATCGAGTAGCGGAACGCGGGGATCCCGTGGTGCTGCACGAAGAGCACGCCGCGCATCAGGTACGGGTAGAGGCCGCGGTCGACGCTGTCGGGCGTGAGCGTCACGAGTCCGATGAGGGCCACGTAGGCCACGAGGAGCGCTGCCGCCTGCCGACGGTGCGCTCGCTTGCGCGCCCGGTCCTGCCGCTCGCCCCACAGCGACCGGCCCGCCGGATCCGGCGATGGCCCCGGCTCTCCGTCGCCCTCGCCGTCGCCGCGCAGCGGGGGAGCGGGGGCGGCGGGGTCCATGAGGGCCGCAGCCTAGCAACGCGGCCCGGGCGCGGGAATGCGCCGCGGATCCGGCCCGTTCTCCCCGGGGTGACCCACCTCGCCCGCGTCCCCCTGAACGTCCTCGACCTCGCCCCGCGCCCGTTCGGCGGCACCAACGCGGACGCCGTCGCGGGCAGCATCCGCCTCGCCCAGGCCGCCGAGTCCGCCGGCTACTCCCGGTTCTGGGTGGCCGAGCACCACGGCATGCCGGGCATCGCGAGCTCGGCGCCGGCCGTGCTCCTCGCGGGCATCGCCGCGCGCACCTCCACGATCCGCGTCGGCAGCGGCGGCGTGATGCTGCCGAACCACACGCCGCTCGTCGTGGCCGAGCAGTTCGGCACGCTCCGCGCCCTCTACGGCGACCGCATCGACCTCGGCATCGGCCGCGCCCCCGGCACGGACGGCGCGACGGCGATGGCGCTCCGTCGCAGCGAGGCGGGCCTCGGCGTCGACGACTTCCCGCAGCAGCTCGTCGACCTGGTCGGGTTCTTCACCGGCGGCATGGCGGACGACAACCCGCTCCGGGGGATCACGGCGGTCCCCGGGCTCGGCGACGTGCCGCAGATGTGGCTCCTCGGATCCAGCGGCTACTCGGCGCAGGTCGCGGCCGCCCTCGGGATCCGCTTCGCCTTCGCGCACCACTTCGCCGGCGACCGCACCGAGCAGGCGCTCGAGATGTACCGCGAGCGCTTCCGCCCGAGCGACGACCTCGCGGAGCCGCACAGCGCCATCGCCGTGAGCGTCATCGCCGACGAGGACCCCGAAGTCGTGGAGCGCGAGGCGCGCGCCGGCCGCATCACCTTCCTCCGCATGCGCCAGGGCGGGAAGCCGCAGCCGGTGGATCCCGCCGAGGCCGCGGCCTACGAGTTCAGCGACCTCGAGCGCGAGATCATCGGCGCGCGCGACCGGCGCCAGGCCATCGGCTCGCCGGACGCCGTGCGCATCGGCCTGGAGCGCCTGCTGACGAGCACGGGGGCGGACGAGCTCATCGTGGCGCCGTCCTCGACGACGGCCGAGCACCGCATCCGGACCCTCCGGACGGTGCGCGAACTGGCCTCCGCGGAGGCCCGCGCGGCGTGATCGCGAGTGCACTCATCACATTTCGGCCACGGGGAGCTGAGACCCTCCCTGAGGCGGATGTGGCGCCCTCGGGCGCGGGTTAGATTCGTACCATGAGGAAAACTGACCTGACCATCTCGACCCGGTTGGGCGCGTTCCTCGGACTCGTCGGCATGAGCACGATCGCCGGCGTCCTCGTCGCCGCCATGGTGACCCCTGCCATCGCCGTCTCGGGCATCGCGGCCAACAGCACCATCGGCGTGTTCGAGGACATCCCGGACAACCTGCAGATCGACAACCTCGCGCAGAAGACCGTGCTGTTCGCCAAGAAGGGCGACCAGCAGGTGCCCTTCGCCGAGTTCTTCTCGCAGGACCGCGAGGAGGTCCCGTGGGAGGCCGTCTCGCAGTACGCGAAGGACGCGGCCATCGCGACCGAGGACCCCCGCTACTACGAGCACGGCGGCGTCGACGTGCTGTCGGCCGCCCGCGCGCTCGCGCAGAACGTCCTCAACGACGAGGTGCAGTCCGGTGCCTCCACCATCACCATGCAGTACGTCCGCAACGTCCTGGTCCAGAAGGCCCAGAACATGGTCGACTCCTCCGACAAGGAGACGCAGGCCGCGGGTCGCAAGGCCTTCACCGAGGCCACCCAGCCCGACATGCCCCGCAAGCTCAAGGAGATGCGGATGGCGATCGGGGTGGAGAAGAAGTACTCCAAGAACGAGATCCTCCTCGCATACCTCAACATCGCGAACTTCGGCAGCCGCGTGTACGGCATCGAGTCGGCGGCGCGCTACTACTTCAACGTCTCGGCGGCGGACCTGAACCTCGAGCAGGCGGCGAGCCTCATCGCGACGGTCAACGCGCCGGAGATCTACAAGATCGACAACAAGGACAACCTCGAGCGCAACAAGGCCCGTCGCGACCTGCTGCTGGCGAACATGCTCAAGGAGCAGAAGATCACGCAGGAGCAGCACGACGCGGCGGCGGCCGCGCCGATCACGCCGACGATCACGCCCTCCACGAGCGGCTGCATCCAGGCGGACCCGATCTCGGCCGCGTACTTCTGCGACTACGTGAAGAACGAGATCCTCACGAACAAGGAGTTCGGCGACACGGCGGCCGACCGCGACGCGGTGCTCAAGCGTGGCGGCATGCAGGTGTACACGACGCTCGACCTCGACATCCAGGCCAACGCCGCGGATCAGATGCGCAAGCAGGTGCCCGCCACCGCGCGCTTCACGAAGATCGGCGGATCCGTCGTCTCCCGCGAGGTGAAGACGGGCCGCATCATCGCGATGGCGCAGAACACCGACTACGGCGTCGCGGCCGATCAGCCCGGCGTCACCGAGATCAACTACGCGGCCGACAAGGCGCACGGCGGATCCGCGGGCTTCCAGGTGGGGTCCACGTACAAGATCTTCACCCTCGTCGACTGGCTCAAGAGCGGGAAGTCGATCTACCAGACGGTGAACGCGTCGAAGACGAAGTGGAACCAGTCGGAGTTCCGCGCGTGCGGGGAGCGCGTGGGCTCGGAGCCCTACAGCGTGACGAACGACACCAACACCGGCGCGACGGCGAACCAGAACGTCCTCGCGGCCACGGTGGCGTCCGTCAACTCGGCGTTCATCGCGATGGCCAGCCAGCTCGACATCTGCGACATCAACCAGACCGCCCGGGACATGGGCGTCTACAACGCCGATCAGCGGGAGCTGCAGAACTTCCCGCCGGACGTCGTCGGTTCCGGCGGCAACAACGTCGCCCCGCTCCAGATGGCGACCGCCTTCTCCTCCGTCGCCAACCAGGGCAACATGTGCCCGCCCATCGCGATCGACAAGGTCGTCCTCCCGGACGACTCCGAGCTCGTCACGCCGAAGAGCCAGTGCGCGCAGGCCATGAGCCCCGAGGTCGCCAACACGGCCGCCTTCACGCTCAAGGCCGTCATGGGCGGCACGGGCGCGGCGTCGAACCCGCGCGACGGCACGGAGATCATGGGCAAGACGGGCACCACGGACCGCTCCAAGGACACCTGGTTCGTCGGATCCTCGACCGAGGTCACCACGGCCGTCTGGGTCGGCAACGTCGAGGGCTTCGCGTCCATGCGCCGCAACGTCCTCAACGGATCGGCCGCGGACAGCGCGCGTCACCGCATCTTCAAGCCGCTGCAGACGTTCATCGACGACCGGTACCCGGCCGAGGGCTTCCCCTCGCCGAGCGGCTCGCTGACGAAGCGGCCGTACGTTCCGCCGGCACCCAAGCCGACCCAGTCGGCGGCGCCGGCCGCGCCCGAGGCTCCCGCAGCGCCGGCGCCTCCCGCCCAGCCCGCCCCTCCCGCGGAGGGATGAGCCCGCGCTCGATGGGGAGCGCGCGCCGACGGCCGTCGCCTCCGGGCGGCGGCCGTCGTGCTGTCTCGCCGATGCCGTCGGATGCCGCGGAGCGGGCGCCTCGTAGACTGGACGACCGCCGCTCCACCGACCCGGGAAGGCCATCATGACCGGGACCCCGACGTCCGTGCCCGCGCGCGTGCGCACACTCCTGCCCGGCATCGAGGGGCTGCGCGGCGTCGCGGCCGTCGCCGTGCTGCTGTACCACGTGCAGCGCCAGCTGGCCCGGCCGACCACCGACATCCCGCTCGTCGGCGAGGTCGCCTTCTTCAGCCACGGCGTCACGCTCTTCTTCGTGCTGAGCGGCTTCCTGCTGTTCCTGCCGTTCGCCCGCGGGCTCGTCGACGGCGGGGCGATGCCGCGGCTGTCGCGCTACGCCGCCAACCGTGCCCTCCGGGTCTTCCCCGGCTACGTCGTCGTCCTGCTGCTCGTGAGCCTGGTGCTCCGCGTCGCGATCCTGCCGCGGGAGACGCGCGACGCCGGCATCTCGGTGGGCACGCTCGGTCCCGTCGACACGATCGTCAACGCGCTGCTCCTGCAGGGCTACACGCCGCGGACGCTCCGCAGCGGCATCGAGGTGGCCTGGACGCTCGCCGTCGAGGTGTCCTTCTACGTCGTGCTGCCCGTGGTGGCGCTGCTCGCGGCGCGGCTGCTGCGGGGGAGGGCGACGTGGATCCGAGCCCTCGCCCCCGCGGCGGTGCTCCTGCTGATCGGCGTGGCAGGCAAGGTCTGGTCGATGGTCGCGCAGGCGCCGCTCGGCCACCGCGGGCGTCTCGCGAGCGAGTGGGGCGTCACGTGGGAGGCGGTCGCCAACCGCAGCGTCCTCGTGCACGCCGACCTCTTCGCGTACGGCATGGCGGCGGCCGTCGTCCTGCTCACGCTGTCCGCGGACGAGGGCCTGCGCGACCGCGTGGCGGCCTGGCGCGTGCCGGCGGGGATCGCCGCGGCCGCGCTCATCGTCATCGCCTCCGAGGCGCCCGTCGGCGCGTTCGAGGAGAGCATCGTCGCGGCCGCGTGCGCCGCACTCCTGCTGCTCGTGGCGCTGCCGCGACGCGGGGGATCCCTCGGGCCCGTGACGCGGTTCCTTGAGCTCAGGTGGATCGCCTGGCTCGGCACGATCTCGTTCAGCGTCTACCTGTGGCACCTGCCCGTGATCCGGTTCCTCCGCCGCGCGGGCCTCGTGCTGCCGGACACGCTCGCGGGATTCGCCCTCAACACGCTCGTGGTGGGCGCGGTGACGCTCGCGCTGTCGGCGGCGACCTACTACGCGATCGAGCGGCCGGCGCTGCGTCTGAAGCCCGGTTCGCGCTAGTCGCGCGCGACCCCTGCCACCAGTCCGAGGCGGGAGAGCGGGGACGACGAAGGGCCGCTCCCGGAGGAGCGGCCCTCGATCGTGCTGCCTGCCGTGCTGTGCCTCCCGGAGGAGGCGGTGTGTCGGGGTAACAGGATTTGAACCTGCGACCTCTTCGTCCCGAACGAAGCGCGCTACCAAACTGCGCCACACCCCGATGGCCCGAGGGCCGGGCTCTACGATACCCGATGTTCCGGGCTCCCGCGTACGCCCGGGCAGCGCGCGCCGGGCGGTCAGACCGCCGTGAGCGTGAGCAGCGTCGCCTCGGGGTAGCAGGCGAAGCGCACGGGCGCGTAGATCGACGTGCCGAGGCCCGCGCTCACGTGGAGGAACGACGCCCGGTCGGCGTGCGGCCACACGCTGAGGCCCTTGACCTGGCGGCGCGGGATGTCGCAGTTGGTGACGAGCGCGCCGTACCCGGGCACGCAGACCTGGCCGCCGTGCGTGTGCCCGGCGAAGATCATGCGGGCACCGTTGGTCACGAAGGAGTCGAGCACCCGACGGTAGGGCGCGTGCGCGACGCCGACCGAGACGACGGGCGCGTCCGAGGCGCCCTGGTAGGCGTCCCCGTCCTCGCGCAGCGCGTCGAGGGCGCCCGGGAGCGCCTCGAGGTGGTCGAAGTCGCGGTGCGGGTCGTCGACGCCGAAGAACTCGAGCAGCGTGCCGTTGACCTCGATCGCGCCCGCGGCGTTGTTCAGGTCGACCCAGCCGAGCGACGCGTAGAGCCGCTCGAGCCGGGGCAGGTCGAGGTCGGCCGGACGCTGCGTGGCGTGCGTGTTGGCGGTGAAGTACTTGAACGGGTTCTTCATCATCGGCCCGTAGTAGTCGTTCGAGCCGTGCACGAAGACCCCGGGGATCCCGCGGAAGGCCTCGAGCGTCTCCTCGACGGCGACGATGCCCTGCTCGTGGCCCGTGTTGTCTCCCGTGTCGACGACGAGATCCGGCTTGAGGTCCGCGAGCTCGCGCACCCAGCGCTGCTTCTTGTGCTGCCACGGCGCCATGTGCATGTCGGAGAGGTGGAGCACGCGGATGGGGTCGGCGCCGACCGGGAGGACCGGCACCGTCACCTCCCGCAGGGTGAAGCGGCGGCGCTCGTAGAAGGACGCGTAGGCGAAGACGGCGGCGCCGGCCGCGACGACCCCGCCGACGCTGCGTGCGATGGTCCCCAGGGCGCCCATCAGGTGCGTCCGATGTAGAGCGTCACGGGGCCGCTGCTCTGCTGCCCGGCGGCCGGATCCGTGCGGGTCGCCTTGCCGATCTGCGAGTTGTCCTGCACCTGCTCCTGGGCCATGGTCACGTCGAACCCGGCCGAGCGCAGCGTCTGGCGGGCGCCCGTCATGTCCTGCCCGCGCACGTCCGGGACGGTACCGGGAGTGCCCTGCTGCTGCTGGCTCTGGTCGGGGCCGCTGCTCGTGAAGACGGTGACGGTGGATCCGCGGGCCGCGTTCGCGCCGGCGCCCGGGTCGGATCCGGCGACCTGCCCGGCGGGCACGCTCGAGGAGGGGCGCGCCCCGCCCTGGGCGAAGCTCAGGCCCGCGCCCTCGATGGCCCCCTGCGCGTCGGCCGGCGACATGCCGGAGACGTCCGGCACCTGGACGGTGGGCGTGCGGGTGAGGTCGGCTGCCGGGCCGGGGAACGCCGATCCCTTGTAGACCGCGTTGACGGCCTGCATGAACGGCTTCCAGACGGCGAAGCGCGCAGTGGACATGAGCTGGCCGTTGGGGAGCTTCGTCTTGCGCTGCTCGATCTGCTGGCCCGAGGCGCTGCCCACCCAGATGGCCGTCGTGACCTCCGTGCTGGAGCCGACGAACCACGTGTCCTTCGCCTTGTCGGTGGTGCCGGTCTTGCCGATGAGCGGCGTGCCGTCGTTGGTGTTGCCCGCGGCGCCGGTGGCGCCCATGACGCCGGCGAGCGCGTAGGCGGCGGTGTGGGCCACGTCCGCGCTCACGGTCTCTCGGCAGTTCGCCGACGGCGGCGTGACCTCGGTGTCGTCGGGGAGGACGACCTTGTCGATCATGACCGGGGTGCACGTCGTGCCGTTGTTGGCGACCGTCGCGTAGGCCTGCGCCATGGTGAGCGGCGCGATGTTGTTGCCGCCCGAGCCGATGATGTCGGACACGTAGTTGGAGAGCTGCTTCTTGGGATCGGCCTGGTGGATGCCGATGTCCTTCGCGGTCTGGCCGATGCCGCACATGTCGAGCTCGCTCGCCATGGCCATGAACGCCGTGTTGGTCGAGTTCGCGGTGCCGGACATGACCGTGCGGTTGGCGCCCGGCGCCGCACCGTCGTTGGTGACCTTCAGGACGTCGGAGCCGAGGTTGCCGCCTGTGCAGGAGTCCTGGAAGTCGCGTCCGCTCCAGGTGCCCTTCGAGGACTGGACGACCTCGTTGACCGAGTGACCCTCCTTCAGCCATTCGAGCAGGGTGACGAGCTTGTAGGTCGACCCCACCTGGAAGCCACCGGAGCTGCCGTAGTTCTTGTCGGTGTTGTAGTTGACGCTCGTGACGCCGCGTTGGTCGCCGTTGCCGTAGTCGGTGTTCTGCACCATGGCGATCACGCGGCCGGTCTTGGCCTCGACGCTCGTCATCGCGGAGCCCACGTTGATGCTGTTCATCGTCGTGGGGATCTGCTTGCGCATGTCGTCCGTGGCCTTGGCCTGCAGGTCGAGGTTGAGCGTCGTGTAGATCTTGTAGCCGTTGCGGTTGAGGTTGCGGCGGGCCTCGTCGGGGTTGTCGCCGAATTCCTTGGAGTTCTCGACGGTGTACTTGACCGCGTCGCAGAAGTACGCGGCGCTGGTGGGCTGCGCCGCGTTGCAGCCGCTCACCGAGGGCGTGATCGCCGGGGTGACGGGGGTGGCGACCGCCTCGTCGCGCTGCTGCTGCGTGATGCTGTGGTGCTTGAGCATGTTGTCGATGAGGACGTCGCGCCGCGCCTGGTTCGCCTTGACGTTCTCGGGCTTGTCGATGCGGAGCGCGGTGGGGTAGTTGACGGTCGCGACGAGGCTCGCGGCCTGGGCGACGCTGAGGTCCTTGGCGTCGACGTTGTAGTAGTAGCGGGCGGCGGACTGGATGCCGTAGACGCTGCCGCCGTAGTTCGCGATGTTGAGGTAGCCGAGCAGGATGTCGTTCTTCGAGAACTTCTTCTCGAGGCCGATCGCGAGCCGCATCTCCTTGAGCTTGCGGGCGGTCGACTCCTGGGTCGCCTCCTTGTAGGCCTTCTTGCCGGCGTCGGGATCCGTCTCGGCGAGCGTCTCCGCCTTCTGCACGAGCACGTTCTTCACGTACTGCATGGTGATCGTGCTCGCGCCCGACTCGACGCCGCCGCCGATGACGTTCTGGGCGAGGGCGCGGAACGTGGACTGGACGTCGACGCCGGCGTGCTCGTAGAAGCGGGGGTCCTCGGTGTCGACCGCGGCGGCCTTGGCGTTGTCGGAGACCTCGTCCCAGCTCACCTCCTGCCGGTTCTGCGCGTAGAACTCGGCGAACTTGACGGGCTGGCCGCCCTGCGAGGCGTACAGCTCGGTCTTCTGCGCGAGGTTGTCGATCTGCAGGTAGTCCGGCAGGTCGTCGAAGATGCCGATGGTGTCGTTGGCCGCGAGGCTCGTGACGGCGATGGCGGGGGTGACCATCGCGGCGACCAGCACGCCGGCGACGACGCTCATGCCGAGGACGCCCGTGAGCGCGGCGGCGACGCGGCCGGGCGTGTTCTTGGAAGCAGACATAGACTCCAGAGTACGGGAAGGGTGTATGGGAACCCGTGAGACCTGTGCGCCGGCTGCCCGCGCCCGTCCCGTCATGCATCCAGACCCGACCGGCAAGGAGCCGAGATGACCGCAACGCCCGGGCAGTGGGAGTACCTCACCACGCCGCTGATGATCCACAACACCGCCGCCATCCTCAACACCTGGGGGTCGCAGGGCTGGGAGCTCGTGCAGGTCGTCACCGGCCCCGAAGGCGGTCTCGTCGCCTACATGAAGCGCCCGATCGCCGGCGAGCACGGCGCCTGATGGGCGCGATCTCCGCACGACTGGCCGAGCTCGGCATCGAGCTGCCCGCGGTCGCGGCGCCCGTCGCCGCCTACGTCCCCGCCGTGGTGCACGGCGCCCTCGTCTACACGAGCGGGCAGCTGCCCTTCGTCGACGGCGCGCTCGCCGCGACCGGCAAGGTCGGCGCCGAGGTCTCGGCCGAGGACGCCAAGGCGCACGCGCGCACCTGCGCGCTCAACGGCCTCGCGGCCGCGGCGGCCGCGGCCGGCGGCGTCGACCGCATCGCGCGCGTCCTCAAGGTCACGGGCTTCGTCGCGTCGGCCGAGGGCTTCACCGGCCAGCCCGGCGTGATCAACGGCGCCAGCGAGGTGCTGGGCGAGATCCTCGGCGACGCCGGGATCCACGCGCGCTCCGCCGTGGGCGTCGCGGAGCTGCCGCTCGGGTCGCCCGTCGAGGTCGAGCTCGTGGTGGCGCTGGTCGACTAGCCGACCACCGCACGACGAGGAGGAGGGCCGGGTGCACGCACCCGGCCCTCCTCCTCTTCCCGTGCCCGGCCGGATCAGCCCGCGTTCATCCGCTCCGAGATGACCTGCATGACCTGCGTGTCCGCGAGCGTCGTCGTGTCGCCGACCGCCCGGCCCTCCGCCACGTCGCGCAGCAGGCGGCGCATGATCTTGCCGGAGCGCGTCTTCGGCAGCTCCTGCACCACGAAGACGCGACGCGGCTTCGCGATCGCGCCGATCTGGTCCGCGACGTGCTTGCGCAGCACCTCGTCCGGGTCCTCGTCGCCGAGCGCGCTCGCCTCGGCGGTCCGGAGGATCACGAAGGCCACGACGGCCTGGCCCGTCGCCTCGTCGGACGCGCCCACGACCGCGGCCTCCGCCACGTACGGGTGGGCGACGAGCGACGACTCGATCTCCGCGGTCGAGAGGCGGTGGCCGGAGACGTTCATCACGTCGTCCACCCGGCCGAGCAGCCAGATGTCGCCGTCCTCGTCGAGCCGTGCGCCGTCGCCCGCGAAGTAGCGGTCGCCGAAGCGGTCCCAGTAGGTCTCGCGGTAGCGCTCGGGGTCGCCCCAGATCCCGCGGAGCATGCCCGGCCACGGCTCCGTCACGACCAGGAGGCCGCTCTCGCCGCGCGCCACGGGCTCGCCGGCGTCGTCGACGACCGCGACGGAGACTCCGGGGACGGGTGTCTGGGCGGATCCCGGCTTCGTGGCGGTGACGCCCGGGAGCGCGGAGATCATGATGCCTCCGGTCTCCGTCTGCCACCACGTGTCGACCACGGGCACGTCGCCGCCGCCGATCACGTCGCGGTACCAGCGCCATGCCTCCGGGTTGATGGGCTCGCCGACGGAGCCGAGCAGGCGGATGGAGGAGAGGTCGCGGGCGTCCGGGATCTCGCGTCCCGTCTTCATGAAGGAGCGGATCGCCGTCGGGGCCGCGTACAGGATCGACACGCGGTGCTTCTCGACGATGTCCCACCAGCGTCCGGGGGCGGGGGTGTCGGGCGTGCCCTCGTAGATCACCTGCGTCGCGCCGTTCGCGAGCGGGCCGTAGGCGACGTAGCTGTGGCCGGTGATCCAGCCGACGTCGGCCGTGCACCAGTAGACGTCGGTCTCGGGGTGCAGGTCGAACACGTTGCGGTGCGTGTACGCGACGTGGGTCAGGTAGCCGCCCGAGGTGTGCAGGATGCCCTTCGGCTTCCCGGTCGTGCCGCTCGTGTAGAGGATGAAGAGGGGGTGCTCGGCCTCGAACGCCTCGGCCTCGTGCTCCGCGTCGGCCGCGGCGACGCGCTCGTGCCACCAGAGGTCGCGGGTCTCGTCCCAGTCCACCTCGTTCTCGCCGCGCCTCACCACGAGCACGTGCTCGACGGATCCGGCCGAGCCGACGAGCGCCGCGTCCACCGCGGGCTTGAGCGGGAAGACCTTGCCCTTGCGCCAGCCGCCGTCGGCCGTGATGACGACGCGGGCCGCGGCGTCGTCGATGCGGGCGCGGAGGCTCTCCGCGCTGAAGCCGCCGAAGACGACGGAGTGCACGGCGCCGATGCGCGCGACGGCGAGCATCGCGACGACGGCCTCGGGGATCATGGGCAGGTAGACGGCGACGCGGTCGCCCGCGACGACGCCGAGGTCGTGCAGGGCGTTCGCGGCGCGCTTGACCTCTGCGGTGAGCTCGGCGTAGGTGAGGTCGCGGGTGTCGCCCGGCTCGCCCTCCCAGTGCAGGGCCACGCGGTCGCCGTGACCGGCGAGCACGTGCCGGTCGAGGCAGTTGTAGGCCACGTTGAGCCGGCCGTCGGGGAACCAGCGGGCGACGGGTGCGTCGGACCAGTCGAGCACGGTCGTGAACGGCGTCTCCCAGGTCACGAGCTCGCGGGCCCGGTCGGCCCAGAAGCCGAGGCGGTCGGCGGCGGCGTTCGCGGCCAGGGACTCGTCGGCGACGCGGGTGGCGCGGAAGGCCTCCGACGGCGGGTGGACGGGTCCGGGCTCGTGCGCCTCGGGTGGGCGGGAGGCGGTCGTCGACCCCTCCTCGTCCTGGTCGCGCGGGGCGGTCCTCGGGGTTCCGGGGTCGGTCGATTCGGGGTTCTGGGACATCGTCATCCTCTCCGCGACCCACGTTAGCGGGTGGCCCGCGCGGCGCGAGGGGCGGCCGTGCGCGGGCCGCGCGTCGCTCGCGGCCGGGAGTCCGATGGGTGAACGGCCAGAACACGCACAACCCTGCCGGTGCCGGAGACACGCGGCGTATGCTCATCCCGTCGGGTCAAGCCCGACGTGTGGCGAGTCCTGGATTCCCCCGATCCATCGTCACGTGGCGGCGCCCGTTCCCCCGATGGGCGCCGCCCCTCTCTTCTCCCGGCGCGCGGCCCGCGGTCCTCCTCCCCAGCCGGATCCCGCCCGAGCGCGTCCTCATGATCCGCCCCCGGCCTCGGGCGCGCGGGACCGGTCCCTAGCCTCCGCGCATGATCGAGTCGCAGGCATCCGTCGTCGGTCGCGGCGTCCGCTCCGGCGAGGCGTCGCGGCACCCCTCCACGGGCGGTGCGGGACCGGGCGACGGCGCGCATCCGCGTCCGCCCGCCCCCGGGGCCTTCGTACCCCGGGCGCGCACGGACGGGCGGTCCGGTGCGGTCGCGCTCCGGCTCGCCTCCGCGGGACCCGTCGCGGACGCCGCACCGATGGGCGCCGGCTCGGTCGTGCCTCCGCGGCACGCGCCCGCGGCCCTCGGGGTCCTCGCGGCGCTGGTCCGGGACCCGCGGGCGACCGACGTGTTCGTCAACGGCGACGGCGAGGTGTGGGTCGACCGCGGATCCGGGGCCGAGCGGAGACCGGACGTCGACCTGGGCGGGGAGGCGGAGGTGCGCGCGCTCGCCGTGCGCCTCGCGGCGGAGGGCGGGCGGCACCTCGACGAGGCGGCGCCGTGCGTCGACGTGCGGCTGGGCGACGGGATGCGCGTGCACGCGGTGCTGCCGCCGGTCTCGACCCGCGGCACGCTGCTGTCCATCCGCCTCCCGTCGCGGGCGCGGCCGACCCTCGATGCGCTCGACGCCGCCGGCGCGTTCCCGCCCGGCTGCCGGGCGCTGCTCGAGGAGGCCGTGCGACGACGCACGAACCTGCTCATCACGGGGGCCGGCGGCAGCGGCAAGACCACGCTGCTCGGCGCGCTGCTCGCCCGCGCGGATCCACGGGAGCGCATCGTGCTCGTCGAGGACGTCGCCGAGCTCCGCGTGCGGCATCCGCACGTCGTGTCGCTCGAGGCGCGGCAGGCGAACATCGAGGGGGCCGGCGAGCTGCCGCTGCCGCGGCTGGTGCGCGAGGCGCTGCGCATGCGGCCCGACCGCCTGGTCGTCGGGGAGTGCCGGGGGAGCGAGATCCGCGAGCTGCTGAGCGCGCTGAACACCGGGCACGACGGCGGGGCGGGCACCCTCCACGCCAACGGGGTCGCCGACGTCCCGGCCCGTGTCGAGGCGCTCGGCGCGCTCGCCGGCATGGACGCCGTCACGACCGCGCGGCAGGCCGTGAGCGCGATCGGCCTGGTGGTCCACCTCGCGCGGACCCCGGAGGGGCGTCGGGTCCAGGCGGCCGGGCGCCTTGCGACGGGCGATGGCGGGCGGCTGCGCGTGCTGCCCGTGCGCTGGGTGACGACGGACGCGCGGGGCGATCGACCCGCGGTCGAGGCGCCGGTCGGGGGCGGCCGCGGGGGACGCTCGTGATCGGGGGAGCGCTCCGGGTGAGCAGGCGTCCGCGGGGTGCCCGAGCCGGGGCGTCCGTCGAGCAGGCCGAGGAGGTCGCGGCGTTCGTCCGTCGCCTCGCCGTGCTGCTCGGGGCGGGGCTGCATCCCGAGCGGGCGTGGACGCAGCTCGCTCCGCCTGGCGGGCGCGCCCGTCGCGGCGAGCACGCCGTGCCCGCGGTGGTCAGGAGGGTCGCCGCGAGCAGCGGGACGGCTCCCCTCGCCGCGCGCGTCGCGTCCGCCGCGGCCGCCGTCGGGAGCGGACCGGGAGGGAGGACGAGCGGGGAGGCCGCGGGATCGTGGCGGGCCCTCGCCGTCGGTCTCGAGGTCGCCGACCGCACGGGCGCGCCTCTCGCTCGATCGCTCGACCGTCTCGCCGAGACCCTGGTGGACGTCGCACGGGTCCGCCGCGACGCCGGGACGGCGCTCGCGGGCCCGGTGGCGACCGCGCGCACCGTGCTCCTCATGCCCGGAGCCGGGCTGCTCCTCGCCGCGGGTCTGGGCTTCGACCCGGTGCGGGTGCTGACCACCACCGTCCCCGGCGCCGCGTGCCTCGTCGTCGGGATCGCCCTCGTCGCGGTCGGCTGGCGGTGGAACCGGCGGCTGGTGCGCCAGGCCATGCCGCGGGATCCGGCGCCCGGGCTCGTCCTCGACCTCGTGGCGACGGCGATGACCGGAGGCGCGTCCGTGCCGCGGGCCGTCGCCGTCGTGCGCCGGGCGTGCGAGCGCGCCGGGCTGCCCGCGGGAGAGGAGCTGGATGCCGCGGCCGCCGTCGTGGAGGTCGCGGCGCGCACGGGCGCCCCGGTCGCCGTGCTCCTGCGCAGCGAGGCGGAACGGAGCCGACGGGACGCCGGCACGTGGGCGGAGCGGGCGGCGGCGCGTCTCACGGCGCACCTGATGCTGCCGCTCGGCGTCTGCATCCTGCCGGCGTTCCTGGCGGTCGGGGTCGTCCCGATGCTCCTGGCCGTCCTGTCCTCAACACTCGGTCGAGGATGACGGCCTCCACCGGTCGCGATCGCCAGGGGTCCCCGACCGGACGACGCGGGCATGGTGACCTCCTGGCCGACGGTCGGCCGAGGACAGGACGGCGGGAGCACCCGCCACGGGGAGAGGACGAGGACATGGAGCGGATCGAGGAGCGTACGGACGCGATGGCCGGGCGAGGCGTGGAGAGGGCGTCATCGGTCGGGAGGGCGCCTGCGCGGTCCGGGGCCGAGGTGGCGGCGGAGGGGCGCGCGGTCTGGCCGCTGGCGGCGACGCGGGCCATCCCCGAGGGGTCGGCCGGGTCATGCGGGGATCGAGCGCCCATGCGGGGGAGCGTCGCCTCCGTGAGCTGCGTCCGCCCCGTGCCGTCCCGGATCGCGCCGCCTCGTGCCGTGCGGGCCGTGCGGGCAGTCCGCCGGGCGCTCGTCCATCGCGGATCGGGTGACAGCGGCGCGGCCACGGCCGAGTACGCCATCGCGACCATGGCCGCGGTCGCGTTCGCCGGCCTCCTCGTGGTGATCCTGCAGAGCGACGAGGTGCGGGGGATGCTGCTCGACCTCGTGCGCCGCGCCCTCACCTACGACCGGTGAGCGTGGTCGAGCCCGCACGGCGAGGCGCGTCGGGGTCGGTGCGCGCCGGCCCGGAGGCGGCTCCGTCGGCGGACGCCGGAGCGGCCGCCGCGGAGCTCGCCGTCGTGCTGCCCGCGGTCGTCCTCGTGCTCGGGCTGTGCCTGGGCGCGATGCAGACGGTGGGGCAGCAGGTCATGCTCACCTCCGCGGCGGCCGAGGCGGCCCGGAGCCTCGGTCGCGGGGAGGACGCGAGCACGGCGGCCGCGCGCATCGAGGGTGCCGCGGGAGGCGCGAGCATGGCGGTGGACCGGTCAGGGCACGCCGTGTGCGTCCAGCTCACCGAGCCCAGCCGCTTCGGCCCGGCGGGCGCGGCGGGCTTGCACGTCTCGGCGCGCGGCTGCGCGTGGCAGGAGGACCCCGATGCGGGGTGAGCCGGACTCCGGATCGGGGACCGTGCTCGCGGTCGGGCTCGTCGGGGCGATCGCGTCCCTGGCGCTCGCGACGGTGATCGCGTCGACGATGTTCGTCGAGCGTGCCGCGGTGGCGGGGGCGGCGGACTCGGCCGCGCTCGCCGCCGCGGACGTCGCGGCGGGCTTCGCCACGGGGACGCCCTGCGCGGCGGCCGAGGAGGTCGTCGCCGCCGCCGGGGCATCGCTGACCGGCTGCGACGTCAGCGGGACGACGGCGGCCGTCCGGGTCGCCGATCGGGACGCGCCCCTCGGCGTCCCGGTGACCGCCCGCGCGAGAGCCGGCCAGCCCCCGGATCCACCGGCGGGATGAGCGGCGGCGCGCCCGTCGGGATGCACGCACGGACGCGACCGCGCGTGCGCCCGGAGGACGCAGCCGCCCGCCCGACATCGGCCCCGCAGGCGACCCGGGCGCTCGGGTCGAGGGCCACCCGGGACCCGACGTCGCGACATCGGCGGGCGGCGCAGGACGCCGAGGCCGTGCCGCATCCGGGCGGCACCGCGATTAGGTGGCCGGTCGGTGCGCGTGTGTATGGTGTGCCTTGTCGGGGACCCCGCCGTACATCGCCCCGGAGCGCATACGAGCGGGCACGCCTCCCGGACACCGGGCCGCACACCGGCCCCCATGAACGCATATATAAGGAGTCACGTGCCCGGCACGAAGAAGTTGGTCATCGTCGAGTCGCCGGCCAAGGCCAAGACGATCGCCCAGTACCTGGGCAGCGGATACGAGGTGCAGGCGTCCGTCGGCCACATCCGCGACCTCATCGAGCCGAAGAACCTGCCGCCCGAGCTCAAGAAGGGCACGCTCGGCAAGTTCTCCGTCGACGTCGAGAACGGCTTCGAGCCGTACTACGTCGTCAGCGACCAGAAGAAGAAGACGGTCGCCGATCTCAAGCGGGCGCTCAAGGACGCCGACGAGCTCTTCCTCGCGACGGATGAGGACCGCGAGGGCGAGGCCATCGCCTGGCACCTCCTGCAGGTGCTGAAGCCGAAGGTGCCGGTCAAGCGGATGGTGTTCCACGAGATCACCAAGGAGGCCATCGAGCGCGCCCGCGACAGCACGCGCGACATCGACACGGCCCTCGTCGACGCGCAGGAGACGCGACGCATCCTCGACCGCCTCTACGGCTACGAGGTGTCGCCCGTGCTCTGGCGCAAGGTCGGCCCCGGCCTGTCCGCCGGTCGCGTGCAGTCCGCCGCGACCCGCCTCGTGGTGGACCGCGAGCGCGAGCGCCTGGCGTTCGTCACCGCCACGTACTGGGACCTCACCGCGTCGCTCTCGCCGCTCGAGCAGGAGCTGCCCTTCGACGCGCGCCTCGTGCGGATCGACGGCGCCCGGATCGCCACGGGCCGCGACTTCGACGACAAGGGCGCGCTCAAGAACGACTCCCGCCCGCTCGACGCGAGCACCGCGGAGTCGCTCGCCGAGGCCCTGCGCGACCCGTCCGTGCCGCTGAAGGTGCAGAGCGTCGAGTCGAAGCCGTACACGCGTCGTCCCGCGGCGCCGTTCACCACGTCGACGCTGCAGCAGGAGGCGGCGCGCAAGCTCCGGTTCTCCGCGCGGCAGACCATGAGCGTCGCGCAGTCGCTGTACGAGAACGGCTACATCACCTACATGCGCACCGACTCGCCCTCGCTCTCGCAGCAGGCGATCAACGCGGCCCGCAAGCAGGCGGCCGAGCTCTACGGCCCCGAGACCGTCCCGGACAAGCCGCGCCTCTACGCAGGCAAGAGCAAGAACGCGCAGGAGGCCCACGAGGCCGTCCGCCCCGCCGGGGAGACCTTCCGCACCCCGCAGCAGCTCGCCTCGACGCTGCGCGGCAACGACCACAAGCTGTACGACCTGATCTGGAAGCGCACCATCGCGTCGCAGATGGCGGACGCGAAGGGGTCGACCGCCTCGGTCGTCATCGCGGCGGGACCCACGGCCTCCGGCGAGGTCGCCGAGTTCGCTGCCTCGGGCACGGTCATCACGTTCCGCGGCTTCCTGGCCGCGTACGAGGAGAGCCGCGACGAGGAGCGCCACGGCGCCGCCGAGCCGCGCGAGGCGAAGCTGCCGGACCTCAAGAAGGGCCAGGACCTGCGCCTCGTCGACGTCGACGCGAAGGGCCATGAGACGAGCCCGCCGCCGCGCTACACGGAGGCGAGCCTCGTGAAGACGCTCGAGGAGCTCGGCATCGGGCGTCCCTCCACGTACGCCGCCATCATCTCGACCATCGTCGACCGCGGCTACGTCACCCCGCGGGGCACCGCGCTGGTGCCGAACTGGATCGCGTTCTCCGTGGTCCGGCTGCTCGAGGAGTTCTTCACGGAGCTGGTGCAGTACGACTTCACCGCCGGGATGGAGAACGACCTCGACCGCATCGCGGACGGCTCGGCCGAGCGCGTCGACTGGCTGAAGGGCTTCTACTACGGGAACGACGCCCACAAGGGCCTGCGTCCCACCATCGACAACCTGGGCGAGATCGACGCCAAGGAGATCAACTCGCTGCGCATCGCGGACGACATCACGCTCCGCATCGGCAAGTACGGGCCCTACCTCGAGGTGCACGAGGAGGGGGCCGCGGAGGACGCGACGCCCCGCCGCGTGAACCTCCCCGAGGACCTCGCGCCCGACGAGCTGACGTCCGCCAAGGCGCGCGAGCTCATCGACGCCCCGGTCGTCACCGACCGCGTCATCGGCATCAACCCCGACAACGGCAAGCGCATCGTGGCCAAGGACGGGCGCTACGGGCCCTACGTCACCGAGCTCGACCCCGAGCCCGAGGAGGCGCCGGCCGCCGCCGAGGGCGTCGATCCCGCGACGGGCGAGGTCCTCGAGAGCGCTCCCGCGACCACCACGGCGGCGCCCGCGAAGAAGGCTCCCGCGAAGAAGCCCGCCGCGAAGAAGGCGGCAGCGGTCAAGCCGCGCACGGCCTCCATCTTCAAGTCGATGGACCTCGCGACGGTCGACCTCGAGACGGCGCTGCGGCTGCTCGACCTCCCGCGCGTCGTGGGGGAGGACCCCGAGACGTCGACGCCCATCACGGCGCAGAACGGCAAGTACGGGCCGTACCTCAAGAAGGGCACGGACTCGCGGTCGCTCACGAGCGAGGAGCAGATCTTCGAGATCGACCTCCCCGGCGCCCTCGAGGTGTTCGCGCAGCCGAAGTACGGCGCACGCCGCCCGTCGAGCGCGCTCAAGGAGTTCGACGCGGACCCGGTGAGCGGCAAGGGCATCAAGGTCAAGGACGGCCGCTTCGGCCCGTACGTCACCGACGGCGAGACCAACGCCACGATCCCGAAGAGCGAGTCCGTCGAGGACATCGACTTCGACCGCGCCGTCGAGCTCCTCGCCGACAAGCGCGCCAAGGGACCGGCGAAGCCCAAGGGGAAGGCCCCGGCCAAGGCGAAGGCCAAGGCGCCCGCGAAGGCGAAGGCCCCGGCGAAGCCGCGCGCCGCCGCCGCAGCGAAGACGACGGCCGCCAAGACGACGGCCGCCACGACGACGGCCGCCAAGACGACCACGGCCAAGGCCACGACGGCCAAGACGACGGCCGCCAGGTCGGCCGCCGCCACGAAGGCCGCCGCCACGCGGGCCGCCAACAAGGCGGCCGCCGCCGCGACGACGGCGTCCGACGCGACGTGACCGGCGTCTTCATCACGCTGGAGGGCGGCGACGGCGTGGGGAAGTCCACGCAGTCGGCGCTCCTCCGGGAGTGGCTGGAGGGGCAGGGCCGCGAGGTCGTCGTCACCCGCGAGCCCGGTGGCAGCGAGCTCGGGGCGGAGATCCGCGAGATCGTGCTGCACCGTCGAGGGCACATCGCCCCCCGCGCGGAGGCGCTTCTCTACGCGGCTGATCGCGCGCACCACATCGAGACGGTCGTCCGGCCCGCCCTCGGGCGCGGTGCTGTCGTGCTCCAGGACCGGTACCTCGACTCGTCCGTCGCCTACCAGGGCGCCGGGCGCGTCCTCGACGCCGGCGAGATCCGCGAGCTGTCGCTCTGGGCGGCCGAGGGTCTCCTCCCCGACCTCACCGTCCTGCTCGACCTCGACCAGGCGGCGGCCCGGATCCGGCTCGACGCCTCCCGCACCCGCTTCGACCGGCTCGAGGCGGAGCGCGGCGAGTTCCACGAGCGAGTGCGCCACGCGTTCCTCGGGCTCGCCGAGGCCGAACCCGACCGCTTCCTCGTCGTCGACGCCGGGCGTCCCCGCGAGGAGATCGCCGGCGTGATCCGCACCCGGGCCGCCGCCCTCCTCGAGGCCGGGGCGCGCGCGTGAGCGACGCCGCGACGGATCCGGCCCGGGCGACGCCCGCGAGCCCGGACGGCCGCGCCATCTGGGACGAGCTCACGGGCCAGTCCGAGGCCGTCGCGCTCCTCGCCGCGGCCAGCAGCCCGCGGGCCACCGCCCGCGACGCCAGCGGCACCGCGCTCGCGCACTCCTGGCTCATCACCGGTCCTCCCGGATCCGGCCGCTCGAACCTGGCCTACGCGTTCGCCACGGCGCTGCTCAGCGACGGCACGCCGGAGGGGGACGCCGCGACGGCACGACAGGTCGCGGCCCGGAGCCACCCCGACCTCGGCGTGCTCGCGACGGAGCGGGTCATCATCGCCATCGACGAGGTGCGTGCGCTCGTCACGTCGTCCCAGTACTCCCCGTCGGTCGGCCGCTACCGCGTCATGGTCGTCGAGGACGCGGACCGCATGACCGAGCGCACCTCCAACCTGCTGCTCAAGGCGCTCGAGGAGCCGCCGGAGCGCACCATCTGGATCCTCTGCGCGCCCAGCGAGGCCGACCTCATCCCCACCATCCGCTCGCGCGTGCGGAGCGTCCGCCTGCGGATCCCGTCCGTGGAGGACGTGGCGGCGCTCATCCAGCGACGCGACGGCGTCGACGGGGCCACCGCGACGCGCGCGGCCCGCGAGGCGCAGAGCCACATCGGCATGGCCCACCGGCTCGCCACGGACGCCGAGGCGCGCGAGCGCCGCAGCCGCACGCTCGAGCTCGCCCTCGGGATCCGCACGGTCGGCGACGCCGTGCGCGCCGCGGCCGCGATGCTCGAGCTCGCGGGCCAGGACGCCAAGGCCTTCACGGTCCAGCGCGACGCCGACGAGCGGGAGCGCGCGCTGCGATCGCTCGGCGTGCAGGAGGGCGGGTCCATCCCGCCGCAGCTGCGGTCGCAGATCCGCCAGCTCGAGGAGGACCAGAAGCGGCGCGCCACCCGGAGCCTCCGCGACGGCATCGACCGGATCCTCGTCGACCTCATGTCCCTCCACCGCGACGTCCTCCTGCACCAGCTGCGCGCCGACCTGCCGCAGGTGAACGAGGCCATCGCGCCGCGCATCGCCGAGGCGGCCGAGGCCGGGTCCGCGGCGGCCTCGCTCGCGGTCCTCGACGCGGTCGGCGTCGCCCGGCGGCGGATCGACGGCAACGTCTCCCCGGCGCTCGCCCTGGAGGCCATGCTCGTGTCCATCACCCGCACGCGCTCCGCGGGCGTCGCCTGATGCGCCGGGCAACTCGGAGGACGGCGCTCCGCCGCTCCGGGGCGCTGGGCGCCGTCCTCCTCGCCGCCGCGGTCGCGCTCAGCGGCTGCGGCCTCATCCCCGTGCCCGAGCCGCGGAGCTCCACCTCGAGCCCCACCACCGAGGAGGTCGCCCCCGACCTCGCGGGCTACTACGAGCAGGCCATCACGTGGGCCCCGTGCGAGGACGGCGCCCAGTGCGCCAGCGTGACCGCGCCGCTGGACTGGTCCGCGCCGGATCCCGCCACCGACATCCAGCTCGCCCTCACACGGCACACCGCGCGCGGATCGGGGGCCCCGCGCGGATCCCTCTTCGTCAACCCCGGCGGCCCCGGCGCGTCCGGCGTCGACTTCGTGAAGGCCAGTGTCGACCAGGCCGTCTCGCGCGACCTGCAGGACGCGTACGACGTGGTCGGCTGGGATCCCCGCGGCGTCGGCGCGTCGACCGCGGTCGACTGCGTCGACGACGCCCAGCTCGACTCCTTCCTCTACGGCCAGACGGAGGCGCCCCCGGGCACGCCGCAGCACGACGAGGAGCTCGAGCAGGCGGCCAGGTCGTTCGCCCAGTCGTGCGCCGCGCGGTCCGGCTCGCTGCTCGAGTTCATCGACACGCAGAGCACCGTGCACGACCTCGACATGCTGCGCGCCCTGGTGGGCGACCCGCAGCTCAACTACCTCGGCTACTCGTACGGCACGAGCATCGGCGCGCAGTACGCGCAGGACTTCCCGGCGCACGTCGGGCGCATGGTGCTCGACGGCGCGACGGATCCGTCCGCCAGCTCGTTCGACGTCGTGCTCGCGCAGACCCAGGGCTTCCGCACCTCGTTCGAGGCGTACATGGCGGCCTGCCTCGCGGGGGAGGGGTGCCCGTTCCGCGGGTCCGTCGACGAGGGCCTGCAGACCGCGGCCGCCCTCCTCGAGCGCCTCGACCAGAGCCCGCTGCGCGCCCGCGACGGGCGGGAGCTCGACGGCCAGGTCATGCGCAGCGCGATCGACTCCGCCCTCTACAGCGAGCGGCAGTGGCCCGCGCTCACGACGGCGTTCGCCGAGGCGCTGCGCGGCGAGTCCGCCACCGCGTTCGCGCTCGCGGACTCCTACTTCGGCCGCAGCCCGGACGGCACGTACACGGGCAACTTCTACGAGGCGTTCCTCGCCATCCAGTGCGTCGACTACCCGGTGGAGCGCGATCCGGCGGTCCTCGTCCGGGAGGCGGCCGAGATCCGGGCGGCGGGCGGCGAGCTGGCCGACGACGACACCGCGCGGGACGGCGAGCCCGACGCGCTGTGCGGCGAGTGGCCGTACGCGGCGCGCCAGGCCCCGGCGCCCGTGTCGGCGGAGGGCGCGGCGCCCATCGTCGTCGTGGGCACGACGGGGGACCCCGCCACGCCGTACTCCTGGGCGCAGGCGCTCGCCGGGCAGCTCTCCTCGGGCGTCCTCCTCACCTACGAGGGCGAGGGGCACATCGCCTACGACGAGCGGGACCCCTGCATCGTGGCCGCGGTCGACGGGTACCTGCTCGGCGGGGATCCGCCGGCGGCCGGCACCAGCTGCGGTTGACGCCGAGGGGAGGGGCGCGCAGCGGACGGCGCGGCTCCCGTGTGCGGGAGGGCCCTCGGGATCCGGTATGCTCTCTACTCGTGCCCGGTACTCGCTGAGTCCGGGCCGGGCCGCCTTAGCTCAGTCGGTAGAGCATCTCACTCGTAATGAGAAGGTCGTCAGTTCGATTCTGACAGGCGGCTCCAACACGCCACCCGCGTCGCACGTCCGGTCCCGATCCGGACGGCCCACCCGTGCGTCCGATCCGGGTCGCCTCCTCCCCAGGTCGCCTCGTGCGCGCGCGTCCCGCGCACCCCGCCGGACCGGCCTCCGTTCGGGGACGGCGTCTAACATGGCCCCATGCGATCCCCCGCCGACGGCCCCCCGCACGAGTGCGCCGACGGCACGGACCAGGCCCCCTCCCGCCGCACCTCGCGCCGCGTCGACCGCCGCCGAGCCCGCACCGTGACCGCCGCCGTGGCCGCCGTCGCCCTGCTCGCCGCCGGAGCCGTCGGGGCGGGCGCGCTCACGGGCCGCGCAGGCAGCGCATCGGCGAGCGTCGCCGCCACGGCCGACCCGTCGCCCACGCCGAGCCCCACCCCCACCGCGGATCCCGCGCGTCCCGCCCCCGCCGCCCCGGCCGCCGCGCGCGACCTCCGCATGTGCTCCATCTCCTCCCTCGCGAAGGATCCGCGCCTCGCCACGTTCGAGGGCCAGGTGCGCGACGTCGCGACGGGTCGCGTCCTGTTCGACCGGAACGGCAGCACTCCGGAGCGCACGGCGAGCGTCATGAAGGTCATCACGTCGGCGGCGGCGCTCGCCGCGCTCGGCCCGGACCGGCGCATCGCCACCACCGTCGTCCGCGGGTCCGAGCCCGGCACCGTCGTGCTGGTCGGCGGCGGCGACCCGACGCTCTCCCGCCTCACCTCGGGCAGCTCCGTCTACCCCGGTGCACCGCGCCTCAGCGACCTCGCGCAGCAGGTGCGCACGGCCTGGGCCGCGGATCCCGCCACGGCGGGCACGCCCATCACCCGCATCGTGCTCGACACCTCGCTCTTCTCCGGCGACACCTGGATCCCGTCGTGGGCGGCCAGCGAGCGCAAGGCCGGGTACTCGAGCTTCATGACGCCGCTGCAGCTCGACGCCGACCGCGCGGATCCGGGCGCCGTCGTGTCGGCGCGCAGCGAGGATCCGCTGGCGCGCGTCGGCAGCACCTTCCGCTCCATGCTCGGCGGGTCGGCCGACGTGACCCAGGGGAAGGCCCCCGCGGGAGCGGCCGTCCTCGGGAAGGTCGAGTCGCAGCCGGTCTCGTCGCTCATCCAGACCGCGCTCATCAACTCCGACAACGTGCTCGCCGAGTCGCTCGCGCGGCTCGTGAGCATCCAGGTGGGCGCGGGGAGCACGCAGCAGTCGCTCGCCACGGGCATCCCGAAGGCGCTGCAGGCCTACGGCCTCGACACGTCCACCCTCTCCATCGTCGACGGGCAGGGGCTCAGCCCCGAGAACCGCGTGCCGCCGTCGCTGCTCGCCCAGCTGATGATCCAGGTCGACCAGCGGCAGCAGGCGCTCGGCTACCTGCACGACGGGCTCCCCGTCGCGGGCCGCACCGGCACCCTGGCCAGCCGGTTCACGGGCGACAGCGCCGTGGCCCGCGGGCACGTCGTGGCCAAGACCGGCTGGATCGACACGGGCTACACGCTCGCCGGCATCGTCGACGCGGCGGACGGCACGAAGCTCACGTTCGCGTTCTACGCCATCGGGAACGTGACGGGGGACGCGAAGATCGCCCTCGACGCGCTCGCGGCGGGCACCTACCGCTGCGGCGCGGACCTGGGGGACGAGTGACGAGCGGTCCGGCACGGGCCGCGGGACCCACGGCACCGGGCCACGCCCGGGGAAGGAGCGGCGCATGACGCGGGCACTCTTCATCATCGACGTCCAGAACGACTTCACGGAGGGCGGCGCGCTCGGCGTCGAGGGCGGCGGCGACGTCGCGCGGGGGATCACCCGGCTCCTCGCCGCGGAGCCGTACCGCTACGACCACGTCCTCGCCTCCCGCGACTGGCACGAGGCCACCGGCGGCAACGGCGGTCACTTCGCGCCGGCCGGCACCGTGCCCGACTTCTCGACCACCTGGCCCGAGCACTGCGTGCAGGGCACCCACGGTGCCGAGTACCACCCCGACCTCGACGTGACCGCCGTCGACTTCCACCTGCGCAAGGGCCAGGGCGCGCCCGCCTACTCGATCTTCGAGGGCACGACGGAGGACGGCGTGCCGCTCGCGGACCTGCTGGTGCTGCACGACGTCACCGACATCGACGTGGTCGGCCTCGCGACCGACTACTGCGTGCTCGCGTCGGCGCTCGACGCGGTGCACCAGGGCAAGCGCGTGCGGATCCTCGCCGACCTCGTCGCGGGCGTCGCCCCGGCCACGAGCACCGCGGCCCTCGACCGCCTCCGCGACGCCGGGGCGGAGATCGTCGAGGGGCCGGCCGACTGACGGCCACGCGACCACGAGCACGAGCACGAGCACGACACCGCACGGAAGAAGCGAGGACAGCATGACCGCATCCACCGAGACCGACCTCCTGTCGGGCACGCCCACCACCCTCCTCATCGGGGGCGAGCGGGTGGACGCCGAGGGCGGGGCCGCGTTCGACGTGCGGGATCCGGCGACCGACGAGGCCATCGCGCGCGTCGCCGACGCGAGCCCGGCCGACGGCGTGCGGGCGCTCGACGCGGCGGTCGCGGCGCAGGCGGCGTGGGCCGCGACCGCGCCGCGCGTCCGGGGCGAGATCCTGCGCCGCGCGTTCGACCTCCTGCAGGAGCGCAAGGACGAGTTCGCGCTCCTCATGACGCTGGAGATGGGCAAGCCGCTCGCCGAGTCGCTCGGCGAGGTGACCTACGGCGGCGAGTTCCTCCGCTGGTTCTCCGAGGAGGCGGTGCGCATCACGGGCCGCTACGGCGTGAACCCCGAGGGCACCGGCCGCATGGTCGTCTCGCAGCACCCGGTCGGCCCGGTGCTCCTCATCACCCCGTGGAACTTCCCGCTCGCGATGGCGACCCGCAAGATCGCGCCCGCGCTCGCCGCCGGCTGCACCGTCGTCATCAAGCCGGCCGACCTCACGCCGCTCACCACGCTGCGGTTCGCCGAGCTGCTCGCGGAGGCGGGGCTGCCCGCGGGCGTGCTCAACGTGATCCCCACGACGGACGCCGCGGGCGTCACCGGCCCCCTCATCGCCGACCCGCGGTTGCGCAAGCTGAGCTTCACCGGATCCACGCCCGTCGGCCGCCAGCTCGGCGCGCAGGCGGCCGAGAACGTGCTGCGGGTGTCGCTCGAGCTCGGGGGCAACGCGCCGTTCGTGGTGTTCGACGACGCGGACCTCGAGAAGGCCGTCGACGGCGCCATGGCCGCGAAGTTCCGCAACGTCGGCCAGGCCTGCACGGCCGCCAACCGCTTCATCGTCCAGGCCTCCGTCGCGGACGCGTTCGCGGACCGGCTGCAGGAGCGCATCGACGCCATGCGGATCGGGCGCGGCACCGAGGAGGGCGTGACGGTGGGCCCGCTCATCGACGGCCGCGCGGTCGACAAGGCCGACCGCCTCGTGCGCGACGCCGTGGATCGCGGCGCCCGGGTGCGCGCGGGCGGCGAGCGACGCGAGGGCGCCGGGCACTTCTACCCGCCCACGCTCGTCACGGGCGTCGCCCTGGGCAGCGACATCCTGCGCGAGGAGATCTTCGGGCCGGTCGTCGCCATCGTGCCGTTCGACGACGAGGACGACGCCGTGCGCCTCGCCAACGACACCGAGTTCGGCCTCGTCTCCTACGTGTTCACGCGCGACCTCGCGCGGGGCCAGCGCATGATCGAGCGGCTCGAGACCGGCATGACCGGGCTCAACATGGGCGTCATCTCCAACGCGGCGGCGCCGTTCGGCGGGGTCAAGCAGTCCGGGCTCGGCCGCGAGGGCGGGCTCGAGGGGATCCACGAGTACCTCAACACGAAGTACACGCTCACGCCCGACCCCTTCGCGTCGTAGTGGCGCACGTCGTCCCCGTCGAGGACCTGGCGGACCCGCGGCTCGCCGACTACAGCCACCGCACCGACGTCGCGCTCCGCAAGGCGGAGGGCGCGGGCCACGGGATCTACCTGGCCGAGTCGGCGCTCGTGCTCGAGCGGGCGCTCCGAGCCGGGCACGCGCCGAGATCGGTCCTCGCGCTCGGCGGCACGGTCGACGAGGCGCTCGCGCTGGTCGGCGACCGCGACGTGCCCGTCTTCACCGGCCCCGGGGAGCTGCTCGCCGAGCTCACGGGGTACGTGCTGCACCGCGGCGTCGTGGCGTCGCTCGACCGGCCGCCGCTGCCGTCCGTCGCGTCGCTGCTGGCGGACGCGCGGCGGGTGGTGGTGCTGGAGGACGTCGTGGATCCCACGAACGTCGGCGCGATCTTCCGCTCGGTCGGCGCGATCGGCGCGGACGCCGTGCTGGTCACGCCTCGCTGCACGGACCCGTTCTACCGCCGCGCCATCCGCGTCAGCATGGGCACGGTGCTCCAGGTCCCGTGGACGCGCACGGGGGAGTGGCCCGAGACCCGGGCGGCGCTCGCGGACGCGGGCTTCCACGTCGCCGCGCTCGCGCTGACCCCCGACGCCGTATCGCTCCGCGGCTTCCCGGCCGAGGAGCACGAGCGGCTCGCGATCGTGCTCGGCTCGGAGGGGCCGGGACTGTCGGAGGAGGCGATCCGGTCGGCGGACACGGTCGTCCGGATCCCGATGGCGCACGGCATCGACTCGCTCAACGTGGCGGCGGCCAGCGCGGTCGCGCTGTACGCGCTCACGGCGCCCGCGGCCAGCGCCTAGCCTGGCGTCAGCCACCAGGAGGTCCCGATGCCCGCACGATCCGCACGCCGCCGCCGCCGCCGCCCCACGCGCCTCGCCATCGTGTACCTCGTCCTCGCGGCGGCCGGCCTCGTGTTCACCTGGTCGGCGAACATCCGCGTCATGACGGAGGGCCGTGACTTCCTCGCCGACCTCGGCGCGGGCGGCCCGGCCGTCTCGTCGCTCTCGTGGGACCTGCTGATCGCGGCGGTCGCGAGCGTCACCTTCATCATCGTGGAGGGACGGCGGCTGCGGATGCGGCGGGTGTGGATCTACGTGCTGCTCGCGCCGCTCGTGGCGTTCGCCGTCGCGCTGCCGGTGTTCCTCGCGGCGCGGGAGATGCACCTGGCCGCGGCGGGACGCCCGGAGACGACCTGAGCGCTACACGAGCAGCTGGTGCTTCGCGAGGTCGCGGTAGAGCGGCGTCGACACGACGAGCTCCGCGTGCGTGCCCGTGCCGACCACGCGGCCCTTCTCGACGACGACGATGAGGTCGCTGTCGACGACCGTTGAGAGGCGGTGCGCGATCACGATGAGCGTGCGGTGCTCGGCGACGGCGTCGATGGCCTTGCGGAGCAGCTGCTCGTTGAGGCCGTCGAGGCTGGACGTCGACTCGTCGAGCAGCAGGATCGGCGGCGCGGACAGCAGGGTGCGCGCGATGGCGAGGCGCTGACGCTCGCCGCCCGAGAGCATGATGCCGTCCTCGCCGACGGGCGCGTCGAGGCCGAGCTCGTTGCGCGCGAGCACCTCGGTGAGGTTCACGGCGTGCAGCACCTGGACGCAGTCCTCGTCGGTCGCGTCGAAGGCGGTGAGGGTGAGGTTCTCGCGCAGCGTGCCCGCGAGCACGGGCGCGTCCTGCTCGACGTAGCCGATCTGGCGGCGGAGGTCCTCGCGGTCGAGCGTGCGGATGTCGCGGCCGCCGACGCGCACGACGCCGGACGTCGGGTCGTAGAAGCGCTCGATGAGGGCGAGGATCGTGCTCTTGCCCGCGCCCGAGGGCCCGACGAGCGCGATCCGCGTGCCCCGCTCGGCGCGGAAGCTGACGCCCTGGAGGACGCCGCCTCCCGTGCGGTCGGCGCCGGGGGCGTCGCCGGCGACGTCGGCGACGTCGGCGGGTGCGCTCGCGACGGATCCGTCCTGGTCGTCGGCCGCGGCCGCGACGGGGTACGCGAACCGCACGTCCACGAGCTCGACGGCGGGCGCGTCGGTGCGGTCGGTCGTCGCCGGCGCGTCGTCGCGGAGGCGGTCCGCGAGGCCGGCGTCGTCGTCGGTCTCGCCGGGCAACTTGACGATCTCCTGGATCCGGCCGAGCGCGCCGAGCGCCTGGTTGACCGCGGTGACGGCGCCGAACGCCTGGCCGAGCGGCATGATCATGAGGAAGAGGAACAGGATGAACGCCACCAGGTCGCCGACCGCGATGGCGCCCGACGCGACGCGGAAGCCGCCCACGCCGACGACCACGAGGAACGACGCCTGCAGCGCGATCCCGGCGATCGGCACGACGACGGCCGAGGCCTTCGCGACCTTGATGCCCATCTCCCACGCGCCCTCGGCGTCGGCCTCGATGGTGCGGATCTCGCGGTCGGTGGCGTTGCTGGCGCGGACGGTGCGGATCGCCCCGATGGCCCGCTCGACGCTCGCGGCCAGGTCGCCGACCTTGCGCTGCGCGCGCTGGCTGGCGACGCGGATCCGGCCGGAGAGGCCGACGACCGCGACGACCGACACCGCGACGACCAGCACGGTGAGGCCGAGGAGCACGGGGTCGATGATGAACATCGCGATGACGGCGCCGAGGAACGTGACCGCGCCGCCGATCGCCTCGACGAGGCCCTGCGTGAGGACGGCCCGCAGGAGCGTGGTGTCGGAGCCCACGCGGGAGACGAGGTCGCCGGTGCGGCGGGTGTCGAACTCGGAGATGGGGAGGCGGAGGATCCGGCGCACGAGCGTGCGGCGCGACGAGAGCACGATGCCCTCGCCCATGCGCTGCAGCAGGTAGTGCTGGTAGCCGGAGAGCAGGCCCGAGACGACGACGAGGCCGACCAGCGTCCACACGAGCGCGCCGAGCGCCCCGCCCTCCTGGACGACGCCCACCACGCGCTGCACGAGGAGCGGCTGCGCGAGGCTCGCGGCCGCGCCGAGCACGCTGAGCACGACGACGAAGGCCATGAGCCCGCGCTGCTCGAGGATGTAGGGCAGCAGCTCCGAGAAGCGCGCGCGGGGGCCGTCGTCCGCGGAGTCGCGGCGCGCGAACGGGGTGCGGGAGCGGGTGCGCGGGGCGGCGGACTCGGGGCGGGCGGTGCTCATGCGTGGTCTCCCGGTGGGTGGGCGAGATCGGGACGGGCGGCCGCGGTCTCCCGCGGGGGCGTCGTCGGCGAGGCCGGGAGCCCGGGATCGGGCGTGTCGCACCGCCTCCAGGACTCTACGCGCCGATGTCTGCGCGTCCGCCCTCGCCCGGGCGCTGGGCGGCCTGCCCGCGGGGAGCGCGTCGCCTGCCGCGCCGAGGACGGGCGTGGGACAGTGGCAGGGGACCGCTCGAGCCGGAGGACGCACATGCAGGGATCGGCAGCGTCGAGTCCGGCGGTCCGGCTGGCGTCGGACGTCGGTGGGTCGGCCCTCGTGGTCCTCGTGCTCTGGATGACCGTCCCGAGCGGCGGAGGTGCGCTCCTCGCGGCGCAGGTCGCGCTCGCGGTGACCGCCGCCTCGGGGGTGCTGCTGCGGCACCTCCTGCCCCGCGCCTCCTTCGCCGTCGCCGCTGCGGCCACCGTGGCCGCGTGGATCCTCGGGGTGACGGGGGACCCGTTCGTGCTGGCGGCGATCGCGCTCCACTCCGCCGCCCGCTCCTCGGGGAGGCCGAGGCGCCTGCGGACGGGAGCGGCCGGAGCGGTCGTCGTCGTGGGACTGCTCGCGCTCGTCGCCGCCCCCGCGTTCGAGGACGGGCTCCGCACCGTGCTCCTCAGCCTCGTCGTGCTGGGCGCCGCCGAGGCGGCGGGCGTCGCGTCGCGTCGCGCGGAGGACCTGGCCGTCGAGAACGGCGTGCTCGTGGAGCGTGCCCGGATCGGGCGTGACGTCCACGACGTGCTCTCCCACTCGCTGGGGACCATCGGGGTGCGCGCGGGCGTCGCCGCGCACGTGACGACGCTCGACGCGGCCGCGCTGCGCTCGACCCTGGCGGAGGTGGAGCGGACGGCGCGGTCCGGCATCGCCGAGCTGGGTCTCCTCCTGTCCGCGACGCGCGCCGGTCCCGAGGAGTCGTTCCCCGACGGGGTCCTGGCCGTCCGGTTGCGCGAGACCGCCCGGGCCGTGGAGAAGGCGGGCGTCTCCGTCACGCTCGACACCGGTGACCTCGACGGCCTGCGGGGCCCGGAGCGCGTCGCCGTGCACCGCGTCGTGCGCGAGGCCGTGACCAACGTGGTCCGCCATTCCGGCGCCTCGCGGTGCACCGTCGCGGTGCGCGCGGACGCCGGCGCGGTGCGGCTGTCCGTCAGCGACGACGGCAGCGGACGGGCTCCGCTGACCGAGGGGGATGGCCTGCGGGGCGTCCGGGAACGCCTGGCGACGCTCGGCGGCACCCTCGTCGTCCGCGACGCCGAGGGATCCGGAGTGCACGTGGAGGCCGTGATCCCGCGTCCGACCGCCCCGCGTCAGCCCGGGTCCCGCCCATGACCGTCCCTCCCGCCCCCGTCCGCGTCGTCATCGCCGACGACCAGGAGCCGCTCCGCACGTCCTTCCGCATCCTCATCGACGCCGAGCAGGACATGGCCGTCGTGGGGGAGGCCGCCGACGGAGCCGCCGTCATCCGCGTCGTCGCCGAGACGCGACCCGACGTCGTCCTCATGGACGTGCGCATGCCGGGCGTCGACGGGATCGAGGCCACGCGGCGTCTGCGCGAGCAGGCCGACGGTCCGCGCGTCGTCGTCCTCACGATGTTCGACGAGGACGCGCACGTCGAGGGCGCCGTCCGCGCCGGCGCGTCCGGCTTCCTGCTCAAGAACGTGCCGCCCGCGGAGCTCGTGCGCGCCGTGCGCCTGGTGAACGCCGGGCACGCGCTCCTCTCCCCGGAGGTGACGGCGCGCGTCATGCGGCTGGCGACGGGGGAGGGACGCGCCCCGATCCCGCGGGATCCGCGGTCGGACCGGTTGACGCGCCGGGAGCGCATGACGCTCGAGCTCATCGCCCGCGGGCGGTCGAACCAGGAGATCGCGGCGCAGCTGTTCGTGACGCACGCGACGGTCCGCACCTACGTCAGCCGCCTGCTCTCCAAGACCGGGTCGCGGGATCGCGCGCAGCTGGTGGTCCTCGGCTACGAGTGGGGGATCGTCGGCAGCTGATCCGGCGTTCTGTCGACATCAGCATGACGACGGGGAGGCACGGCGCCGATTGGCTGGGCCCATGATCCAGATCTCGCACCTCGTCAAGCGCCGCCGCGGCAGGACGCACGTCGACGACGTCTCCTTCGACGTGCGGCCCGGCCGTGTCACCGGCCTGCTCGGGCCGAACGGCGCCGGCAAGAGCTCGACGATGCGCGTGCTGCTCGGCCTCGACTCCGCCACCTCCGGCACGGCGCTCATCGGCGGCGTGCCCTACCGCGCCATCCGCGATCCCCTGCGGACGGTCGGCGCGATGCTGGACGGGCCGGGCGCGAACCGGGGCCGCACCGTCGCCGCGCACCTCACCTGGATGGCGCAGAGCAACGGGATCCCGCGTCGCCGCGTGGACGAGGTCCTCGAGGTCGTCGGCCTCCCCGGCGAGCGGCGGACCCGCGTCGGCAGCCTCTCCCTCGGCATGGGGCAGCGGCTCGGCATCGCGGCGGCGCTCCTCGGCGACCCGGAGATCCTGGTGCTGGACGAGCCCACCAACGGCCTCGACCCGGACGGCATCCGGTGGATCCGCCGGTTCCTCCGCGGCATGGCCGACGAGGGACGCACGGTGCTCGTGTCCAGCCACTTGATGAGCGAGATGGAGGGCACCGCGGACGACTTCGTCGTCATCGCGCGCGGACGCGTGGTCGCGCAGGGCGGGTCCGCGGAGATCATGACCGGCTTCCCCTCGCTCGAGAGCGCCTTCTTCGCCCTCACCGAGGGCGGGGCCGACCACCGGTCCGGCGGCGTGGCGTCCCGGGATCGCGCATGAGCGTCCGGGGCCTGGCCGCCTCCGAGCTGACGAAGGCGCGCACGCTGCGGGCGATCCCGGTCCTCGCGGCGGTCGCCGTCCTCGCCACCTGGCCCATGGCGTGGACGAACGCCGCGTCCGGCGCCGACATCGCGCCGGACGACCCGCGCCTGTTCTCCTCCGTCCCCATCCCGACCGAGTACCAGGGGTTCGAGATGGCGGGCTTCGGCTACGTGCTCATCGTGGCGCTCGGGGCGCTCTGGGCGGGCGGGGAGCACGGTGCCGGACGGCAGATCCGCAGCACGCTGCTCGCCTCCCCGCGCCGTGTCCCCGTGTTCGTCGTGTCGGCCGCTCTGCTGGCCGTCGTGACCGCGATCGTCGCGTTCCTGACGATGTGGGGCGCCATCGTCATCACCCACGCGTCCTCGGGCGGGGACGTCGACCCGTGGCGGCTGACGCCGGCCATCTGGGCGCACCTCGGCGGCGTGACCCTCGCGTGGGTGCTCACGGCGCTCACGGCGTTCGCGGTCGGGTCGCTGGCGAGGACGGCGATCCTCCCGGTGATCCTGCTGCTGCCGCTCGTGGTCGGCATCGGCGACCTCCTCGCCGGAGCGTGGGCGGGCGCGCGCTTCCTCCCGGTCACGGCCGGGGCGGCCATGTACTCCGACCCGGCTGCGGGTGCGTACCTCTCGCCGGCCGTCGGCGGGGTGGTGCAGGCGGCGTGGGCCGCCGTGCTCCTCGGCGTGGCGCTCGTGGTCTTCGTGCGGCGGGACGCGTGAGCGCCCTCGGGCGGGCGATCCGCATGGAGGCCACGAAGGCCCGCACTCTCCGCAGCGTGCAGGCGACCGCACTCGCCGCGGTGCTGGTCCCTCCCGTCGTCGCCGTCGTCCAGGCGCTCGCGGCGGATCCCGCGGCCGGCGCCGCGGGTGCGGTCCCGGTGGAGTCCCTCGGCTTCTCCGCGGCGGGCCTCGCGCAGCCGCTCGTGATCCTCGCGGCCGTCCTCCTCACGGGCACCGAGCACGTGGACGGGCAGCTGCGGTCCACGCTGCTGGCCGTCCCGCGCCGCGGCGTCGTGCTCGCGGCCAAGGCCGTGGTCGTCGCGGCGCTCGCCGCCGTCGTGGCGCTCGTCGGGACGAGCGCGGCGGTGCTCCTCGCGCACGCGACGCGCCACGACGACGGCCCGCCCGCGTCCGGCTTCACCGCGGGGATGGCGGGGAACCTCGTCGGAGTCGTCGTGAACTTCGCGCTCATCGGCCTGATCGCCGCGTCGGTCACCGTGCTCACGCGGTCGCTCGTGCTGCCGCTCGTGATCCTGGTGCCGCTCGTCCTGGGGCTCACGGTCTCGCTCGTCGGGCTCGTGCCGGCGGTGCGGTACCTGCCGGACCTCGCCGGGATCCAGCTGCTCACCGCCTACCCCGGGGTGGGGCTGCTCGATCCGCTGCCGGGCGCGCTGGTCATGCTCGCGTGGACGGGGGTGCTGGGGGCCGCGGCCGCGCTGTCCCTGATGCGCCGCGACGCCTGAGCCGTCGGGCGACCGCTGCGCGCATTCCCGCCCATGGTGGAAACCCGCCCCGCTCCCTAGGCTGGCTTCTCGTGCCCACCCCCGTCATCACCGCCGACCGCCTCGTGAAGAAGTACGGCGACCACGTCGCCGTCGACGGCCTCTCGTTCGAGGTCGCGCCCGGCGAGTCCTTCGGGCTGCTCGGCCCGAACGGCGCCGGCAAGTCCACGACCATGCGCATGATCGGCGCGGTCTCCTCGCGCACGGGCGGGACGCTCGACATCCTCGGGCTGGATCCCGACACGCACGGCCCCGAGATCCGCTCGCAGCTGGGCGTCGTGCCGCAGGCCGACAACCTCGACCTGGAGCTCAAGGCGCGGGACAACCTCATCGTCTACGGCCGCTACTTCGGCCTGCCGCGCAAGCAGGTCGCGGCGCGCGCCGACGAGCTGCTCGAGTTCGCGCAGCTGAGCGACCGGGCGGGCGCCAAGGTCGACGACCTCTCGGGCGGCATGAAGCGGCGCCTCACCATCGCGCGCGCCCTCATCAGCGACCCGCGGATCCTGCTGCTCGACGAGCCCACGACGGGCCTCGACCCGCAGGCCCGCCACATCCTCTGGGACCGCCTCTTCCGCCTCAAGGAGCAGGGCACGACGCTCGTGCTCACGACGCACTACATGGACGAGGCCGAGCAGCTGTGCGACCGGATCGTCGTGGTCGACGAGGGCCGGATCATGGCGGAGGGCTCGCCCGCGTCCCTCATCCGCGACCACTCCAGCCGCGAGGTGCTCGAGGTGCGCTTCGGGTCCGACCGCAACGAGTCCGCGTCCCGCGAGATCGCCGGGTACGGCGACCGCGTCGAGGTGCTGCCCGACCGCGTTCTCGTGTACGCGTCCGACGGCGAGGCCGTGCTCAGCCGGATCCTCGAGCAGGGCCTGAAGCCCATCACGACGCTCGTGCGCCGCTCGAGCCTCGAGGACGTGTTCCTCCGCCTCACGGGACGGAGCCTGGTCGAGTGAGCGTCGTCGACCGCGCCGCCGCCGGGGGATCCGCGGCCGAGGGGCCCGACGCCGGCCGGGACGACCGCGCCCGCGCCGTCGCGGGAGGCCTCCGCCCGCGTCGCTTCGGCGGCTGGTACGCCGCCGAGCACCGCCTGCTCGGGATCCGCGCCTACCTCGGCACCGCGCTCGCGACCGGCATCGCGAGCCCCTACGTCTACCTCTACGCGCTCGGCGTGGGCCTCGCCACGGTCGTCGACCAGGGGACCGGCGCGAACCAGGCCCTCGGCGTCAGCTTCCTCGTGTTCGTGGCGCCCGCGCTCCTCGCGACGAGCGCCATGACGGTCGCCAGCGAGGAGTTCAGCTACCCGATCTTCGGCGGCTTCAAGTGGAACCCCGTGTTCCAGGCGATGAACGCGTCGCCGCTCACCCCCGCGCAGATCGTCGACGGCCAGGTCATCGGCGTCGCGATCCGCATGGCGCCCACCTGCATCGCCTACTTCGGGTTCATGCTCCTGTTCGGCGCGGTGCCGCTCGGCACGGGCTTCCTCGCGATCGGCGCCGCGGTGCTCACGGGCATGGCCATCGGCGTGATGCTCATGGCCTACGTCGCGACCCTCACGCAGGACACCGGCCAGATCGCCATGGTGATGCGCTTCGTCATCACCCCGCTGTCGCTGTTCTCGGGCACGTTCTTCCCGCTCACCCAGTTCCCGGTCTGGCTGCAGTGGATCGGCTGGATCTCGCCGCTCTGGCACGGCACCGAGCTCGGCCGCGTCGCCACCTACGGCATGCAGGAGCCGCTGTGGCTCACGGTCGTGCACGTCGCGTACCTGCTGCTCTGGCTCGCGGTGGGCTGGACCCTCTCGCGCCGCGTCGCGACGAGGAGGCTGCGCGCATGACCGGATCCACGATGCCCGCGCCCGCCCCCGCGCCGGCCGCCCGTCGGAGCCGCGGCGGCCCGCGCGCGCTCTACGCCGGCAACGCCCGCTCGGTGCTCTCCCGCGGACTGCTCGCGACCCGCAGCACGAACTGGACCGTCGTCCTCTCCGGCTTCTTCGAGCCCGTCTTCTACCTGCTCGCGATGGGGATCGGCCTCGGCTCGCTCGTCGGCGACGTGACCACGAGCACCGGCCAGCCCGTGCCGTACGCCGCCTACATCGCGCCGGCGCTCCTCGCGGTCTCGGCGATGAACGGCGCCGTCTACGACTCCACCTGGAACGTCTTCTTCAAGATGAACCACTCGAAGCTGTACCAGGGCATGCTCGCGACCTCGCTCGGGCCGCTCGACGTGGCGTTCGGCGAGATCTCGCTGGCGCTGCTGCGCGGCGTCGTCTACTCGTCGGGCTTCCTCGTCGTGATGCAGGTGCTCGGCCTCAACCTGTCGTGGTGGGCGATCCTCGCGCTGCCGTCCGTGGTGCTCGTCGCGCTGGCGTTCGCGAGCTTCGGCATGGCGGTGACGAGCTACATGAAGACGTTCCAGCAGATGGACTGGATCAACTTCATCCTGCTGCCCATGTTCCTGTTCTCCGCGACCTTCTACCCGCTGTCGGTGTACCCGGCGTGGATCCAGACGGTCATCCAGGCGCTCCCGCTCTGGCACGCGGTGGAGCTCGTGCGCGGCTTCACGACGGGCGCGCTCTCGATCGCGGTGCTCGGCCACGTGCTCTACTTCGCCGTGATGACGGCGATCGGCCTGGTGTTCACGACGCGGCGGCTGCGGGTCCTCTTCCTCGACTGAGGCCGCCGGCGACGAGCGCGAGGCCGGCGGCGCCCATGACGACGGCGGCCGCGGCCATCGCGACCGGGTAGGCGACGGGCTGCGCGTCCACCGGCACGAGGGCGAGCGCCTGCGCCGTGACGACGGTCGCGACGAGCGACGAGCCCGCCAGCACCGTCGACGTGAGCGACGAGACCCGGCCCATCGTGCCGACGGGCGCCTCCGCCTGGAGGATCGGGCCCTGCGAGACGAGGAAGACCGCGAAGACGAGGCCCGCGACGCCCATGAGGATCGCGGCGGGCAGGAACGCGCGCACGGTCGAGTAGGTCGCGTAGGTGACGCCGAGGGCGACGAGCGCGGCGGGGAGCGCGCGCTCGGGGCCGACGCGGGTGACGAGCGCGGGCGCCGTGAGGGATCCGATCAGGCCGCCGACCGCGAACATGGCCGTGACCACGCCGTACTCCGCGGCCGTCAGGCCCATCGTGGTGAGGGCGACGAGGGCGAGGGTCGCGTTGTTGACGCCCAGGGTCACGCCGTACGCGGCGAGGCCGGCCACGAGGACCCGCAGGCGCGGCGAGGCCCGGACGACGCGGATCCCGGCGGCGAGCTCGGCGCGGAATCGGGCGCGCGCGGAGGCGACGGCGCCATGCGCATCCGTCGCGTCGGCATCCGCCACCGCCCCGCGCTCGCGCACCGCGAGCACCAGCGCCGCCGACGCGAGGAACGACACGATGTCCATCACGAGCGCCGGTTCCGGCCCCAGACCCGCGTACACGGCTGGGCCCGACATGGCCGAGAGGATCCCGACGCCCGTGCTCGCGAGCAGCGTGCGTCCCGCGGCGGCCGCGCGGCGGTCGGCCGGGACGACCACCTGCACGAGGGCGGCGCGGGCGGGGTCGAAGAGCTGCGAGGCGCAGCCGATGAGGATCTGGGTCGCGATCACCGTGCCGATCACGAGCGGCGCGGGCCCGGTCACCGCGATCACCAGGAGGGGCACGAGCAGGGCGGCGCGCACGAGGTCGGCCGTGACCATCACGCGCCGGGCGGGCCACCGGTCGACGAGCACGCCCGCGACCGGCGCGAGCAGGAGCCGCGGCAGGCTCGTCGCGGCCACGACGGCGCCGATGTAGAGCGGCAGGGCCGGATCCCCGGGCGCGAGGCCCGTGGCGAGCCACACGGTGACGGTCGCCGCGAGCACGTACTCGCCGAAGGAGGAGAGCGCCTGCGCGATCCAGATGAGCGTGAACGAGCGGGAGATCAGCAGGGGCGGGCGCGAGGCGCGCGCGTCGTCGCCGGTCCCGGGCATGGCGTCCTCCGATCGGTGCGGACCCTCCCGCGGTAGCGGGCGGCAGGAAGGACGCCGGGGCGGTCGGTCGGGCCGGATCCGCTCGGTACCCTGTCGGGGAGCGCCACCCGGGCGCGGCCGGCCGTGTGCCGGGGGAGGCAGGTGCCCATGGGCCGCGTCGTGGTGCTCGGATCGCTCAACGTCGACCAGGTGGTGCGCGTCCCGCGGCACCCGCAGCCGGGGGAGACCCTGATGGGATCCGACCCCGAGCGCCTCTGGGGCGGCAAGGGCGCGAACCAGGCCGTCGCCGCGGCGGACGCGGGCGGCGAGGTCCAGATGGTGGGGGCCGTGGGCGACGACGCCGACGGATCCGCGTACCGCGCGCGCCTGGCCGACCGCGGCATCGACGTGGCCGGGCTCGCCGCGGTCGCGGGCGCCACGACGGGCCTCGCGATCATCGCGGTGGACGCCGACGGCGAGAACACGATCATCGTCGCGCCCGGCGCCAACGCGCGCGTGGAGGCCGCCCACCTGGATTCGCTCGACGCGCTCGCCGCGGGCGACGTCCTGCTGGCCTCGCTCGAGCTGCCCCTCGACACGATCGCCGACGGGGTCCGCCGCGCGCACGCCGCCGGCGCCCGCGTCGTCCTCAACCTCGCCCCCTTCGCGGAGCTGCCCGCCGACGTGCTGGCGCTCGCGGATCCCGTGGTCGTCAACGAGCACGAGGCGGGCCTCCTCCGCGAGTCGGGGACGCCCGCGCCCGCGTCCCTGCTCGTCACCCTGGGCGCCGAGGGCGCGATGTGGGGCGACGTCGAGGTCCCCGCCTCCAAGGTCTCCCGCGTCGTCGACACCACGGGCGCGGGCGACGCCTTCTGCGGCGCGCTGGCCTCCGCGCTCGCCGCGGGCGCCGACCGCGAGGGCGCCCTGGTCGTCGCGGCCGACGCGGCCGCGGTGGTCGTGCAGCGGCAGGGCGCGCAGCCCGCGGACGGCTGATCCGCGTGGGCGACGCGGCGTCGGATCCGGACGAGGCGACCGCTGCCGTCGTCGCCTTCGTCCGCGCGCTCGCCACGCCGCCGTGGCCGCGTGATGCGGCGGACGCCGAGCGCATGCTCGCCGCCCTCGGCGTGCATCCCACGGGCGTGGTCGACGCCTACGCTCCCGACTCCGACCTCCGCGCGCTGACAGGCGGCCCCGACGCCGTCGAGTACCTCTCGTACGCCACCCGCGCGGGCGAGGTGACGAGCGTCGGCTTCCACCTGGCGCGGCACGGCGGCCCGCGGGATCCGCTCGTCCGCCGCGACCACGACGCCCTCGTCGCGGCGCTCACCGCCGTGTTCGGCCCGTCCCACCCGGTCTTCGACGACCAGCCGAGTCCCGTGTCGTGGCACGTCGGCGACCTGGAGGTCGGCGTCCAGCTCTTCGACCGCGTCGACAGCAGCGTGATGGTCGGGATCGACCATCGTGCGCGCTCGGCGCGGGCGGAGGCGGCGGCCGGCGACAGCCCGTAGGACCTCGCTCCATCGGTCGTCCCCCGCCTCCGACCGTGCGCTGGTGACCCCGCCGGGACGCCCGGCGCTCGAGCGCCCGGTCGCCCGACACGGCCCGGCACGGCCCGACCCGGGAGCCGCGCACGGGGAGCGGATCGTCGCGTGCCGTCGACATCCACGCACCGCCCGCGGTTCTGCAACACGCACATCGCGCATCCCATGCGCAAACGGATAGTCAGCCCCCAAAGGGATAGGGCGCGCGTAGCGTCCGGAGGAGAGCGGGACGGACACCTCCGTCCCGGAGCACACGCCACGGAAGGCATCCCATGAGCACCTCGGACACCCCGCGCGACACCCCGCGCGACGACCGCGATACCGCCGCCGTCCCCGCGGGCGAGACCACGTCCCTCCGGCACGACGTCGTCGCGCGCGAGAAGGAGCGCTTCGGCGGCATCAAGTTCGGATCCGCGTTCTTCGGCTGGCTCGCCGCGACCGGCACGGCCGTCATCCTCACGGCGCTCGTCGCCGCGACGGGCGCGGCCGTCGGCCTCGGCGCGAACGGCGGCGACGCCGGCCAGGCCGCCGAGGACGCGCAGCGGAGCGCGGACACCATCGGCTGGGCCGGCGGCATCGCGCTCCTCGTCGTGATCCTCATCGCGTACTACTGCGGCGGCTACGTCGCGGGCCGCATGGCGCGCTTCGACGGCGCCAAGCAGGGCCTCGCCGTCTGGCTCTGGGCGATCCTCATCGCGATCGTCGTGGCCGTGCTCACCGCCGTCGCCGGCGCGCAGTTCGACGTGCTCAAGAACCTGAACGGCTTCCCGCGCATCCCGGTCTCCGAGGGCGACCTCACGATCGCGGGCATCGTCACCGCGATCGTCGTCGCCGTCGTCGCGCTCGTCGGCGCGATCCTCGGCGGCCTCGCCGGCATGCGCTTCCACCGACGCGTCGACCGCGCCGGCCTCGGCCGCTGAGCCGACCGCGGCACCCGCACCACCCGGCGCCCGGCGCGACCTGACAGGTCGCGCCGGGCGCTTCCGTGTGCCCGGCCGACGACGCGACCGGCCTGCCGCTTGCCCCCTGCACGGGGTCCATGAGATGCTCGTCGCGCTGCGCTTCTTATGCGCATAAGTAGATCACCGGCTCGCGACGCGGGCGCTTCGTTCAAGGAGGAACACGTGAAGACATCCATGCGTCTCGGCGCGGTCGCGACCGTGCTGGCGGCCACCGTCGCGCTGACGGGCTGCGGCCGGTCGGCCGACGAGGGATCCGGTGCCGCCGCCGCGACCACCCTCGGCTCCGAGCCCGCGACCGGCAAGGTCACGATGTGGGCGATGGGCGCCGAGGGCGAGGCCCTGCCCGCCTTCGTGAAGACGTTCGAGGACGCCAACCCGGGCGTCGAGGTCGACGTCACGGCGATCCCGTGGGACGCCGCGCACAACAAGATCCAGACGGCCATCGCGGGCGGCACCACCCCCGACATCGCGATGATGGGCACCACGTGGATGGCGGACTTCGCCGACGCCCTCACCACCGTGCCGACCGACGTCGACACGAGCGGGTCCTTCCCCGGCCCCCTCTCGTCCACCACCGTGAAGGACCGCGCCGCGGGCATCCCCTGGTACGTCGACACCCGCGTCCTCTACTACCGCACCGACCTCGCGGCGAAGGCCGGCTGGACGAAGGCGCCCACGACCTGGGACGAGCTCAAGCAGATGGCGTCCGACATGAAGACGAAGGCGGGCGCCGAGCACGGCATCCGCCTCCCCGCCGGCAACGACGCCTTCCAGGGCACGCTCTGGATGCCGTGGTCGAACGGCGCCGAGATCGCCGACGGCGCGAAGTGGACGCTCGACACCCCCGAGATGCGGGAGGCGTACGAGTACTACGGCAGCTTCTTCGCCGACGGGATCGCGGATCCCGACGTCGACGTCTCGTCGGGTGCGCAGGAGTCCTCGTTCGTCGACGGATCCACGCCCATGCTCATCGAGGGCCCCTTCGAGATCGGCCAGCTGAAGGCCGTCGGCGGCGAGGGCTTCGCGTCGAAGTTCACGACCGCGGTGCTCCCGTCGAAGGAGACCTCGGCGTCGTTCAGCGGCGGCGCCAACCTGGTCGTCTTCGACCAGGCGAAGAACAAGGACGCCGCGTGGAAGCTCGCCCGCTGGCTCGGCCAGCCGGACACCCAGGCCGCCTGGTACGCGGCCACGGGCGACCTCCCCGCGTCGCAGTCCGCCTGGCAGGACCCCGCCCTGCAGGGCGACCCGACCCTCGCCGCGTTCGGCGAGCAGCTGAAGACGGCGAAGTCGGTGCCCGTGAGCACCAACTGGGTGAAGGTCGGATCCGCCGCGGACTCCGCGCTCGAGCAGATCCGCCGCGGCACCGCCTCCGTGCCCGACGCGCTCGCGAAGCTGCAGTCGGACGCGGACTCCATCGGGTCGGCGGAGTAGCCGTTGGCCATCACCGCAGCCCGTGCGGCCGGGACCCGTCCCGGCCGCACCCGGTCCCCGCTCGTCGCCCGGCAGCGCCGTCGCCAGGCGCTCATCGCCTGGGGCTTCTGCCTCCCGTTCGTCGCCGTGTTCGCGGTCTTCATGCTCGTGCCGCTCGTGAGCTCGTTCGCGATGTCGTTCACGGACTTCCGCGCCACCGACATCCGCTCGCCGTTCGCGGTGGACTTCATCGGCCTCGACCAGTACGCGAAGCTCTTCACCGACGCCACGTTCCTCCGCTCCATCGGCGTGACCGCGTTCTTCGTGGTCGTCGGGATCCCCGTCACGATGGTGACCGCCCTCGCGCTGGCCCTCGCGCTCAACTCGGGCCGCGGCCGCATCGTCTCCTTCTTCCGGGTCGGGTTCTACGCGCCCGTCGTGACGAGCATCGTCGCGGTGTCGGTCGTGTGGCGCTACATCCTGCTGCCGGACGGGCTGCTCAACTCGGCGCTCGCGGTCATCGGGATCACGGGCCCCAACTGGCTGAGCGACACCACGTGGGCGCTGCCCTCGCTCGTCGTGATGGCGGTGTGGCGCAACGTCGGCACCCTGATGATCATCTTCCTGGCCGGCCTCCAGGCCGTGCCCGAGGAGGTGCAGGAGGCGGCCGTGATGGACGGCGCGAGCCCCTGGCGCCGGCTGATCTCGGTCACGCTGCCGCTGCTGCGCCCGACGCTGCTGCTCGGATCCGTGCTCATCTCGGTCGGCTTCCTGCAGTTCTTCGAGGAGGCGTTCGTGATGACCCGCGGCGGCCCCCTCGACTCCACGCTGTCCGTCGCGTACTACACGTACCGGCAGTTCGGCTTCGGCGAGTACGGCCTCGCCTCCGCGGCGAGCTACGTCCTCTTCCTCGCCATCGCCCTGCTCAGCCTGCTGCAGTTCCGGCTGCTGCGGTCGAAGGACTGAAAGGCACCGCCATGACCACCACCGCTCCCGCCCCCGCCGCGTCGGCGCCCGTCGCCGACGCCCGCACCGGCACCCCGCCCCGCCGCCGGCGCCGCACCGACCGCGGCCGTCGCACCCGCGCGATCGTCTACGTCGTCCTCGCCGCCGTCCTCTGCGTCTGGCTCGTGCCGTTCATCTGGATGGCGCTCGGCTCCGTGAAGACGCAGGGCGAGATCCTGCAGCGCCCGCCGACGTGGTGGCCCCAGGATCCCGTCGCGGACAACTTCGCGCAGTGGTTCGGGCCGCTCGACTTCGGCACGTTCTTCTCCAACAGCCTCGTGGTCGCGCTCGTCACCGTGCTCGGCAACCTCGTGTTCTGCTCGATGGTCGGCTACGCGCTCGCGAAGATGGAGTTCCCCGGCAAGCGCCTCCTGTTCCTCACCGTGATGGTGACGCTCATGGTGCCGGGCGTCGTCACGTTCGTCCCGCTGTTCGTCATGGTCTCGGGGCTCGGCCTCGTGAACACCTACGCGGCGCTCATCCTCCCGTTCATCACGGCGCCCATCGGCGTGTTCCTGATGCGGCAGTTCATGCTGGGGATCCCCGAGGCGCTCATCGAGGCCGCGCGCCTCGACGGCGCGGGGGAGTTCCGCATCTTCTCCCGCATCGTCATGCCGCTGTGCGGGCCGCCGCTCGCGACGTTGGGCATCCTCACGTTCCTCGCGTCCTGGAACAACTTCCTCTGGCCGCTCGTCGCCGCGCAGACCGAGGGCATGTACACGCTCCCGATCGCCCTGTCGCTGTACTCGACCGGGCAGAACGCGACCGACTACGGCCTGCTGCTCGCGGGATCCGTGCTCGTGATCGCGCCGATCCTCGCCCTGTTCGTGTTCCTGCAGCGCTACTTCATCCAGGGCGTCGCGACCGCCGGCCTCAAGTGACCCCCTCCCGCCTCCGACCCTTGGAGACCCCCATGCCCCGCGCCCCGCGCACGCTCCTCACCGCCCCCGACGGCACCCGGTTCCGCGACCTCGACGGGGACGGGGTGATGGCGCCCTACGAGGATCCGCGCCGGAGCCCCGAGGAGCGCACGGCCGACCTGGTGGGGCGCCTCAGCCTCGCCGAAAAGGCCGGCCTCATGTTCCAGACCGTGATCGAGGTGGGCGCCGACGGCGAGCTGAAGGAGGAGCCCGGCGCGATCTCGAAGTCGGGCACCACCGAGGTCGTCGTCGGCAAGGCGATGAACCACTTCAACGTGCACGAGATCCGCACGGCCCGGCAGGCCGCGCGCTGGAGCAACCGGCTGCAGGAGCTCGCCGAGTCGACGCCGCACGGGATCCCCGTGACCGTGAGCACGGATCCGCGGCACGCGTTCGTGGAGAACGCGGGCGTCGCCTTCTCCGCCGGCCCCTTCTCGCAGTGGCCGGAGGCGCTCGGCCTCGCGGCGCTCGACGACGTGGACGCCATCCGTGCGTTCGCCGACACGGCCCGGCAGGAATACGTGGCCGTCGGGATCCGCGCGGCGCTGCACCCGCAGATCGACCTCGCCACCGAGCCGCGCTGGGGCCGGCAGGCGCAGACGCTCGGCCACGACGCCGACCGCGTCGCCGAGTTCACGGCCGCGTACCTCGAGGGCTTCCAGGGCGACGAGCTCGGATCCACGAGCGTCGCCTGCACCACCAAGCACTTCCCGGGCGGCGGCCCGCAGAAGGACGGCGAGGACGCGCACTTCCCGTACGGCCGCGAGCAGGTCTACCCGGGCGGCATGTTCGAGTACCACCTGCGGCCGTTCCGCGAGGCGATCGCGCGCGGGACCGCCGCGATGATGCCGTACTACGGGATGCCCGAGGGGCTCGTGCGCGACGGCCAGGAGATCGAGCCGGTCGGCTTCGGCTTCAACCGCCAGGTGATCACGGGGCTCCTCCGCGAGGAGCTCGGCTACGACGGCGTCGTGGTCACCGACTGGGAGCTCGTGAACGACAACCACGTCGGCGACCAGGTGCTGCCGGCGCGCGCGTGGGGCGTCGAGGAGCTGACGCCGCACGAGCGGATGCAGCGGATCATCGAGGCCGGCTGCGACCAGTTCGGCGGCGAGGAGTGCGTCGACGTGCTGCTCGACCTCGTGGCCGACGGCCGCGTCACGGAGGCCCGCGTCGACGAGTCGGTGCGCCGCCTGCTGCTCGTGAAGTTCCGGCTGGGGCTCTTCGACGACCCGTACGTCGACGAGGACGAGGCCGAGCGCATCGTCGGCCGCGCCGACTTCCGCGAGCTCGGCACCCGCGCGCAGGCCGCGTCCGTCACCGTGCTCGAGAACCGCGAGCGCGACGGCCGGCCCACGCTGCCGCTGCCCGCCGACGGGCCGCGCCTGCGCGTGCACGTCGAGGGCATGCGTCAGGAAGCGCTCGAGGGCTGGGCGGATCCGGCCTCGGGGCCCGCCGACGCCGACCTCGCCATCGTGCGGCTCGGCGCGCCCTTCGAGCCGCGGTCGGACCTCTTCCTCGAGGCCTGGTTCCACCAGGGCTCGCTCGAGTTCCCGCCCGGGCTCGTGCACCGGCTGCGCCGCCTCGCCGACCGCTGCCCGCTCGTCGTCGTGGTGAACCTCGACCGGCCGGCGATCATGACGCCGCTCCTGCCCTTCGTCTCCGCGCTCGCCGTGGACTACGGCAGCTCCGACGCCGCCGTCCTCGCGGCGCTCACGGGGCGCATCGCTCCCGAGGGGCGGCTGCCCGTGGAGATCCCGCGCTCGATGGACGCCGTGCGGGCCTCGCGGACGGACGTGCCGTCGGACACGGAGGACCCGGTGTACCCGCTGCACCACGGCCTCCGGATCCTCTGAGCACGCGCGTGACCGCCCCGCGCCGACCGCGGGCCCGGTCGGCGGCGTCCGCCTCGCCTACGCTTCCAGGAGAGAGGACGGTCGCATGAGCCCCCGACGCCCCACGGTCTACGACGTCGCCGAACGCGCGAAGGTCTCGATCGCGACCGTGTCGTTCGCGTTCAGTCGGCCCGACCAGATCAGCCAGGCGACGCGGGAGCGGGTGCTCGAGACGGCGCGCGAGATCGGCTACATGCCGAGCGCGTCCGCCCGCGGCCTCGCCCGGGGCCGCACGGGCGCGCTCGGGCTGCACTCGTTCGACCTCCTCATCGACCGGCCGCTGCAGCGCGAGCCCGCCGCGGCCGCCGCGGCGGACGACGACGCCGTCGCGCGGGTGCCGTACGCGCCCGGCCGCACCTTCCTCCCGTGGGACGACGCCGGCGAGATCGCGGCCGACCCGCGCGCGTTCCCGCTCTACGTCGACGAGGTGCGCCGCGGCTTCGAGCTCGAGTGCCGCGCCCACGACCGGCCGGTGATGCTCAGCCGCGGCAGCGACACCACCACCGCCGTGGCCGAGTCGGCCGGCCGCGTCGACGGCCTCGCCATCTTCCCGGGGCCGTCGGCCGCGGCGTCGCTCCAGCGCGTCTCGCTCAAGATGCCGATCGTGCTCTTCAGCTACCCGCCGGCGGACGACGGGCACCACCGGGTCACGTCCGACAACGCCGGGGGAGCGCGCGAGCTCGTGCGCCACCTGGTGGTCGAGCACGGGATCACCGACCTGGGCTTCGTGGGCGCCACGACCGTCGGCGACTACCGGGAGCGGTTCGAGGGGTACCTCCAGGCGCTGGCGGAGCTCGGCGTCACGGCGTCGGACGAGGTGCTCGACGACACGGTGCTCGGCGAGGGATCCGGCTTCGGCGGCGTCATGGCCGCGCTCCGGGCGGGCCGTCTCCCGCGCGCCCTCGTCTGCGCGAGCGACCAGCTGGCGCTCGCGCTCGTCGACATGCTGCGCGCGGAGGGCGTGGACGTGCCGGGCGAGGTCGTCGTCACGGGCTTCGACGGGATCCTCGCCGGGCTCCTCTCGACCCCGCGGCTCACGACGGTGCGGCAGCCGATGGAGGCGATGGGGCGCGCGGCGGCCCGGATCCTCATCGACACGACGAGCGGCCCGCAGCCGCCCGAGCCCGTCACGCTGCGGCTCGGCACGAAGCTCGTGGTGCGCGAGAGCTGCGGCTGTCGGGGCTGACCGCCGTCCGCGGCGGGCTAGCGGCGGAGGCCCCGGCGGCGGGCGAGCTCCACACCGAGCCCGATCAGCACGAGCACGGCGCCGGCCGCGACGAACCACCAGGCCACGCGGATCCCGTCGGGCTCCTCGCCCGCGATCCCGCCCAGCACGGCGCCGAGCGCCACCGCGACGGTGAGCGCGCCGAGGCCCGCGAGGGCAGCCGCGAGGATCCGCACGTCGACCGCCCTCACACCGGCTGCAGCGCGCGCTGCTCGCCCTCGGGCAGCACCACGCGCACGGCGTCGTCGGAGCGGACCTCGCCGCCGGTGATCACGACCGCCATGACGCCCGACTTCCGCACCACGTTCCCGTCGGCGTCGCGGTCGAGGACCGCCTTCATGGCGCCCTGGCCGAGCCCGTCGATCTGGATGCAGGGGTTCCGCAGCCCGGTCAGCTCCACCACGGCCTCGTCGCCGAGGTGGAGTCGGGTGCCGGTCGGCAGGTCGAGGAGCGGGACGCCCGCGGTCGTCACGTTCTCGCCGAGGTCGCCGGGCCCCACGGCGTAGCCCTTGCCCGCGAGCTCCTCGTGCAGCTCGGCGTGGACGAGGTGCACCTGGCGGAGGTTCGGCGCGTCCGGGTCGCGGCGCTTCCGCGAGAGGTGCTGCACGGTGGTGCCGAGGTGCGCGTCGCCCTCCACGCCGAGGCCGGCGAGGAGCGTGATCGACGGGCGGACGGGCTTGGAGAAGCGGTGGGCGTCGTCGCGCGCGACAGCGAGGACCCGGGGCGGGGATGAGGGCTGCATGCCTGCGACGATAGCGATGCCCCGCCCGCCGCACGAGCCCCCGCGGCGGACGGGGGCGCGACCTCCCGACCGCGCGCGTGCGCCGCTAGGTTCGGGGCATCGACGGCGATGGGGGATGCGATGCGCGCGACGGCCATGAGCGGATCACGCAGGACGACGCTGGTGGCGGGTCTCGCCTCCGCGGGCGCGCTGCTGCTGCAGCCGGGGCTGCTGGGCGGCTTCCGGATCCAGCCGACGCCCGACATGGCGTCGACGATCGTGCTGCAGGGGCCCGTCGTCGACATCCTCGGCGTCGTGCTCACGGTGGTCGCCGCCGTGGTGCTCGCCCGCGGCGTGCGCGGGGAGCCGGGGCTCATGCGGGCATCGCGGGCGGCCGGGATCGCGGTGCTGGTGGCCGCGGGCGCGGAGGCGGCCTTCACGATCGCGCGCATCCTCGTCGGCCTGACGCTCCCGGACCAGCCCGGATCGGCGGGGCTGATGGAGCCGCCGGCGGCCGTCGTGCTGTCACAGGGCCTGTACGCGGTGCACATCGTCGCGCTCGCGGTGCTCGGTGCGGTCGTCGTCCGCGGGCGGCTGCTCGAACCGCTGGCCCGGTTCTCGCTCCTCGTGATCGGCACGGCCACCGCGGCGTCCTGGATCCTCGGCCAGACGCTCGGCCTGCTGCTCGTGGGAGCGTCGTCGCCGCTCGTCCCGCTGCTCTTCGCCCTGCCTCCCGTGATCCTCGTCGCGTCCGTCGCTCTCGTGGCCGGCCTGCTGGTGCACGGGCGTTCGGCCGCGATGCGCGCGCGGGCCGAGGCGATCCACCGGGCCTGGTGAGGGCGTCGTCCGGATCCCGGACATGACGAGGGCCGGGTCGACGCATCGACCCGGCCCTCGATCCGGTCAGCGCGCGGCGGCTGCCGTGCCGACCTCGCCGTGCTCGCGCAGCACGAGGAGCGCGACGAACGAGATCGCGGACGCGATGCTGAGGTAGACGCCGACGAGCATGACGCCGCCGCCCCCGACGTCCCAGAGCCAGGTGGCGATGAACGGCGCCACGGCGCCGCCGATGATGCCCGCGAGGCTGAACGCGAGGGACGCTCCCGTGTAGCGGACGTCGGTGGCGAACATGGCCGGCAGCAGGGATCCGACGGCGCCGTAGGCGAGGCCGATGAGCACGAAGCCGAGGACCACGAACATGAGCGTGCCCGGCAGGCCCGCGGCGAGCAGCGGATCCATCAGCAGGCCGAACACGACCATGCCGAGCGCGCTCCGGACGACGACCGGGCGCGCGCCCATGCGCCCGGCGAGCACGCCCGAGACCACGATGGCGGCGGCGAAGAACACGACGCCCACGAGCAGCATGAGCAGGAAGTCGGTGCGCGCGTAGCCGAGGCCCGCGTGGAACGTGGACGCGTCGAACGGCTTGCCCGCGGCGGTGGCGGCGGCCTCGGCGGCCTCGGCCGTGCGGGGCGACGTGGCGTAGGTGACCGCGAAGGTGGTCATCAGGTAGAAGAGCGTGAACGTGGCGAGCAGGGCGAACGCCCCGAGGAGCAGGCCGCGCCAGCCCGTGCGGATCGTGCGCCCGAGCGGTAGCCGGGAGGTCTCGCCGCGGTCGAGCACGCGCTGGAACTCCGGCGCCTCGACGAGCTTGACGCGCACGTACAGGCCGACGAGCACGAGGACCGCGCTCGCGAGGAACGGCACGCGCCAGCCCCAGGCCTGGAGGTCGGCCGGGGCGAGCGTCAGCGACAGGACGAGGAACAGGCCGTTCGCGAGGATGAAGCCGATGGGCGCGCCCAGCTGCGGGAACGTGCCGTAGATGGCGCGCTTGCCGGCCGGCGCGTTCTCGGTGGCGAGGAGCGCGGCGCCGCCCCACTCGCCGCCGAGGCCGAGGCCCTGGACGAAGCGGAGCACCGCGAGGGCGGCGGGGGCCGCGATCTCCCAGCCCGGCGTGAGGCCGCTCGGCAGGCAGCCGATGAGCACGGTGGCCAGCCCCATGGTGAGCAGCGACGCGACGAGCGTGCGCGTGCGGCCGAAGCGGTCGCCGAAGTGGCCGAACAGCACCGAGCCGATGGGGCGCGCGAAGAACGCGACGCCGAACACGGCGAGCGACTGCAGCTGCGCGACCGTGGGGTCGGCGTTCGCGAAGAACAGCGCCGGGAACACGAGCACGGCGGCGGTCGCGTAGACGTAGAAGTCGAAGAACTCGATGGAGGTGCCGACGAGGCTCGCGACCAGCACGCGCGAACGCGGGTTGGCGGGGGCGGCGAGGGGCGGGGCGGTGGCGGGGACAGCGGACATGGCGGTGGCTTCCGTCGGTAGGGGCGGGGAGACGCCACGGATCGTGGCGCGCCGACGGTACCGGCGCTCCCCGCCCCTCCGGGCGGACGGTTCACATGACGCAGGTCAACTGACGTTCCCGGCGTAGTCGGCGTCGCGCGTCTCGCGGCTGATGACGAGCGCGACCAGGGTGATCGCCGCCATCGCGCTGAGGTACACGCCGACGAGCAGCACGTTCCCGTCGAGCAGCTGCCAGAGCGCCACGGCGATGAAGGGCGCGACCGCGGCGCCGAGGATGCTCGCGACGTTGTAGCTGATGGCGGATCCCGTGTAGCGCACGTTCGTCGGGAACAGCTCCGGCAGCACCGCGCCCATGGGGCCGAAGGTCAGGCCCATGAGCGTGAAGCCGATGATGAGCAGCGCCATCGTGCCGACGAAGCCGCCCGCGAACAGGGGCACGAAGAGCAGGCCGAAGACGAGGATCCCGACGGTGGTCGCGATGAGCATCTTGCGGCGGCCGTGCTTCTCGGCGAGGGGTCCCGAGACCATCGTGAAGATCCCGAAGAACACGACGCCCACGATGAGCATGAGCAGGAAGTCGTTGCGCGCGTAGCCGAGGCCCGCGGCGAACGTGTCGGGGTTGAACGGCTTGCCGGCCGCGGTCGCCGCGGCCTCGGCGGTGGCGGCGTCGCGCGCCGTGGTGCCGTAGGTGAGCGTGAACGTCGTCATCAGGTAGAAGAGCGTGTAGGTCGCCAGCATGATGAACGTGCCGAGGATCAGCGGGCGCCAGCTCGAGACGAACACGCGCGCGACGGGCAGCTTCGCGACCTCGCCGGAGTCGACGACCTTCTGGAACGCGGGCGTCTCGATGAGCTTGAGCCGCACGTAGAGGCCCACGATCACGAGCATGGCGCTCGCGAGGAACGGCACGCGCCAGCCCCACGACTGGAACTGCTCCGGCGTGAGGCCGAGGCTGAGCGAGAGGAAGACGCCGTTGGCGACGATGAAGCCGATGGGCGCGCCGAGCTGCGGGAACGTCCCGTAGATGGCGCGCTTGCCGACGGGCGCGTTCTCGGTCGCGAGCAGGGCCGCGCCGCTCCACTCGCCGCCGAGGCCGAGGCCCTGGCCGAAGCGCATGATCACGAGGAGCGCGGGGGCCGCGACCTCCCAGCCGGGCGTGAGCGCGGTGGGCAGGCAGCCGATCAGCACGGTCGCGATGCCCATGGTGAGCAGCGACGCGACGAGCGTGCCCTTCCGGCCGATCCGGTCGCCGAAGTGGCCGAAGAGGATGGATCCGATGGGCCGGGCGATGAACGCGACGCCGAACACGGCGAAGGACGCGAGCTGCGCGACGGTCGGGTCGTCGTTGGCGAAGAAGAGCGCGGGGAAGACGAGCACCGCCGCGGTCGCGTAGACGTAGAAGTCGTAGAACTCGATCGACGTGCCGATGAGGCTCGCGATGATGACGCGCGAGCGCGAGTTGCCGGCGGGCGGCGTGGGGGCGGACGTGGCGGCGGGGCGGGCCGCGGGGGTCGTGGACATGGGTGGGGACGGCTTTCGGCTGATGCGGCGTGAGCGGCAGGGGCGCGCGGAGGAGGCGGGCGCGCCGGTCGGGCGCGGGCGCCGGGTGCGGCGGAGTCGAGGGGGCCACTCGTGATGGCCGTGCCGAGTTTACGCTCCTGAGGAGACGCTGTGCGCGGACCGTAGGCTGGACCGGCGTCGTCCGCCCGGTCCGTGCCGCGGATCCGCGCGCCGCCGCACACGACGCAGGAGGATCCCCATGGAGCACGAGACCGGCCGCGCGATCCTGCCCGGGCTCGCCAAGCTGTTCGGCGCAGGCGCCCTCATCGCCTTCGGCACCGGCTACTGGTACGTGGCGATCCCGTGCGTCGTGGTGGTCGTGCTCTGCGTGATGCAGCTGCGTCGGTGGACGCACCACGAGCTCGAGGAGCGCGCCCGTCTCGCCGAGTCGCCGACCGAGGAGGAGCAGGCGGACGCCCCCGCGTGGGACGAGGACGGCGGCATCGCCGTGGACCGGCCGGACGACCGGCCCTAGCTGCACGACCCGCCCGGCGGGAGGCGTCCGTCCGCGTGCCGGCGACGTCCCGCGGATGCTCGCGGCGAGCCGGGGAGGCGTCGCGGCGGCTAGGCCCGCGTCAGGGCGGTCGGCGGCTCGACGCTCGGGCGCGGCTCGGCCGCGGATCCGCGCCGACGCCGCACGAGCCCCGTCAGGTCGTGCGCCGAGAGCGACACCGCGAGCACCGAGGCCAGCACCAGGGCGAGCGCGGGCGCGCCGACCGCCCACGGGGCGCGCTCGGCGTAGGCGCTGCCCTCGCTGAGGATCAGGCCCCACTCGGGCGTCGGCCGGTCGGCGCCGAGGCCGAGGAAGCCGAGCGCGGCGAGCGTGAGGGCGATGCCGGGCAGGCGCAGCATCGCGTTCCGCGCGACCGGGCCGGCCACGGCGGGCAGGAGGTGTCCGAGGAGGATCCGCGCGGGTCCCACGCCGAGCACCGGCAGGATCCGCACGTGCGGCTGCGCGCGCGCCTCCGTCATGAGCGCCCCGGCGTGCGCGGCCAGCGGGGCCCAGCTCACGGCCGCGACGGCGACGGCGGCGCCCCAGGTGGACGGCCCCTGGATGGCCGTCACGACGATGCCGGCGAGGATCGGCGGGGCGGCGTTCGCGACCTCGATCGGGCCCACCGACGCGTGCGGCAGCAGCCCGAGCAGGAGGCCGACGGCGCAGCACGCCAGCACCACGAGGAGCGCGGTGCCGAGCGTCGTGATCGCGCCGTGGCCGACGCGGCCGAGGAGGTCGCGGCCGCTCGCGTCGGCGCCGAACGGCAGCGCCCACGAGGGCGGCGCGAGGCGGCCGGATACGGTGGCGTACGGATCCCGCGCGAGGCCCGCGACGACGACGAGCGCGAGGAGGCCCGCGGCGACGGCCGGCACGACGGCGTCGCGCCGCCGGGCCGGGACGCGGGCGTCGGGCACGGGCAGGGATCCGAGCCGGAGCGCCGGGCCGAGGAGCGCGCGCCGGACGATGCCCGCGATGACGCCCGCCGCGACGGCGACCACGAGGAGCGCGAGCACGCCGGCCTGGAGCGCCGGCACGTCCTGGCTGCTCGCGGCGCCGAGGGTCGCGCGGCCGATGCCCGGGATCGCGAACACCTGCTCGACCGCGACGGCGCCGCCCGTGAGGCCGACGAGCACCAGCCCGACCTGGCCGAGCACCGACGGGAGCGCGCGGCGGAGCACCGCGAGGGTCGTGCGCGCGGGGGAGATGCCGGCCATCGCCCACGTGGCCACCCAGCGCTCGGCGGACGCGGCCTGGATCGCGTCGGCGAGGAGCCGGCCGACGAGCCCGCCGCCGGGGATCCCGAGGGCGAGCGCCGGGAGCACCGCGTTCGCCGGTCCGTCCCAGCCGGAGGGCGGCGCGGCCCGCAGCCACACGGCCACGACGATGAGCAGAGCGGTCGCGAGGAGGAACTCGGGCAGCGCGGTGAGGGCGGCGGCGACGGCTCCGGATCCGCGGTCCCGGCGACCCCGCGTCGCGGCGAGCAGCGCGGGCGCGCACACGAGCGCGGCGATCACGAGCACCACGACGATCGCGAATGCCATGAGGGTGAGGGAGACGCCGAGGGCGTCGAGGGTGCCGGGCTGGACCGGGCGGCCGGAGATCCACGACATGCCGAGGTCGCCGCGGACGACGCCCGCGAGCCAGTCGAGCGACACCCGGAGCGGTCCGCGGTCGAGTCCGAGCTCGGTGCGGATCGACGCGAGCGCCTCCGGGGTCGCCTCGAGGTCGGCGTAGCGCGCGCGGAGGACCGTGTACTCGGGCGAGCGGCCGGAGAGCCACGGCAGCGCCCCGACGAGCGCCACGACGCCGCCGACGGCGACGACCCGGGACGCCCCGACGACGATCCGCTCGCGCCCGGCGCCCATCAGCCGTCGACGCGGGTGTCGGCCGTGATGAGCGCGCGCTCGCGGGGATCGCGGACGGCGCCCGTCACCCCGGCGCCCTCGCCCTGGATCACGCGCTCGTGCAGCAGCGGCACGGCGGCGTCGTCCGCGAGCACGAGCGCCTCGACGCGCATGACGGCGGCCCGTCGCTCGGCGCCCGCGGGCAGCGCGGACGCCGTGGCGAGCGCCTCGTCGACCGCGGGGTCGCACTCCTGGGAGATGTTGAAGGACCCCGCGCAGGCGAAGTCGCTGTAGAGGTACGCCGCGGGGTCGCCGGAGTCGAGCACGGTGGCGCGCGACAGGATGAACGCGTCGAACTCGCCGGCCAGCGCGTCGGCCTCGATGTACTGGTACTCGCGCACGTCCTGCGTCACCTGGAACCCGGCCGCCTCGAGCTGCTGCTCGAGCTGCACGGCCACCTCCGGCAGCTCGGCCCGGTCGGTGAACGTGCCGAGGGTGATGGGCACGCCGTCCACCTTCGCGGGCGCGGCGCGGCCCGACAGGGCGTCGCGGTAGGAGGCGCCGTCGCGGAGGTCGGCGGCCCAGGGGAGCGCGGGGCCGAGGAGCCCGGCGGCCTCGTCCGCCCGGCCCTCGTAGACGCTCGAGACGAGGGCGGCGCGGTCGACCGCGGCCTGGGCGGCGGCGCGCACGGCCGGATCCTGGAACGGTCCCGTCCTCGTGTTCAGGTACAGGGTGTTCGTGCGCGGCATCGGCACCTCGTGGATGAGCGCGGGATCCACCTGCGCGGCCTGGCCGACGGGGATCGCCTCGACCACGTCGGCGGTGCCCGTGCGGAGGGCGGCGGCGCGCGCGGTGCCGTCGGGCACGAAGCGCACGTCGATGCCGGGTGCCGCGGCGCGTCCGCCCCAGTACTCGTCGAACCGGTCGAGCGTCGCCGAGGACGTGCCGTCGACCGCGGTGAGGCGGAAGGGACCCGTGCCGGTGCCGACGGGGGAGACCGTGCCGTCGGACGCGTAGGCGGAGGCCGCGAGGATCGCCAGCTGCGGGCTCGAGAGGCGCTGCGGCAGGAGCGGGTCGGCGGACGCGGTGCGGACGACGAGCCGGTCGCCCTCGGCGGTCGCGGTGAGGTCGACGCCGTCGAGGATCCGCGGCTTCGGGCTGGCCGTCGCGGCGGCGGTGAGGGAGGCGGCGGCCTGCGTGGCCGTGAGGGTCGTGCCGTCGTGGAACGGCACGTCGGGGCGGATGTCGAAGGACCAGGTGAGGTCGTCGGTGCGCGTCCACGCCGTGGCGAGCTGCGGCTGGGCCTCGCCGAGGTCGTCGAGGGTCACGAGCGTCTCCGCCGTGCTCCAGCGCGAGAGCTTGAACGCGTCGTCGCTGAGCGGCGTGAGGCCCGAGCGCGGCGGCTGCAGCATCGCGAGGCGGATGCGGCCGTCGCCGCCCCCGGATCCGTCGGCGGAGGAGCCGGGGCCCGCCGCGAAGCAGCCGCTGAGGGCGAGCGTCGACGCGGCGGCGAGGGCGACCAGGGCGACGGAGCGGCCGCGGCGGGCGGAGCGGGGGGAGCGGGGGCGTCTAGCGGGCATGGGGTCCTTCGGCGGGGATGCGCGGTGCATCGGCGGGGTGGCGGGGGGCGGTCGGGGGGAGGGAGCGATCGGAGGAGGAGGAGGAGGAGGAGGAGGGCGCGGAGTCGGAGGCGGCCGACGAGCCTGTCCGCGCGGCGGCCGGTGCGCCCGGGGGCAGGAGCCGTGGCAGGCCGACCGCGGCGGCGACGGGCAGCGCCGCGAGGATCCCCCAGGCGAGCGCGGGCGCGGCGTCGAGCAGGGATCCGACCATGCCGCCGGCCACGAGCACGGCCACGCCGCCGCAGCTGGCGAGCAGCCCGTAGAAGGACGCGGTGGGCCGGCCGGCCGCGAACGACGGGACGAGCTCCATCGTCACGGGGCCAGCGGTCATGTGCCCGAGGGTGAGGCACACGACGAGCGCGGCCGCGGGCAGCAGCTCGGCTCCGGCGGGCGGCGGCACGAGCGATCCGAGGGCGAGCGCCGCGAACCCGGTCGCGGTGGTGCCGAAGCCGAGCGTGAAGGCCCGGCCGGGACCGAGCCGCTTCGCGAGGAGCGCGACGGGCCACTGCAGGGTGATGGTGAGGAGCGAGACGGCGAGGAACGCGGATCCGACCGCCGCGGTCCCGGCGCCGGCCCGCGCGAGCTCGAGCGGCAGCCCGAGGTAGAGCTGGTTGTAGGCGACGAGGTCGACCGCGAAGAGCGCGGAGAAGGCGAGGAAGCGCCGGTCGCGCACGGCGGCCCAGCGGTCGGGGCGCGGTGCGGATCCGGGATCCCGGGCCTCTGTGCGCCCCGCGTCCGCCGGGATCACGCACCAGAGCGCCACGCCCACCGCCGCGAAGAGGCCCGCGCCCACGAGCACCGTGGTCGAGAAGCCGAACCCGAGCAGCGCGGCGCCCGCGAGCGGGCCCACGGCCGCGCCGATCTCGCCCACCAGCACGAGCGCCGCGAACAGCGAGGGCCGCCCGGCCCGGCGGCTGTGCCGTGCGCGCACGTCGGCTGCGGCGACGAGGCTCTGCAGCGCCGGGCTGAAGAGCGCGCCGCCGAACCCGGTGAGGATCGCGCCGACGAGGAAGCCCGGCAGGTCCGCCGCGAGCGCGAGCCCCAGGTAGCCGGAGACGCGCACGACGCAGCCCGCGGCGATGAGCGTGCGCGGGCCGAAGCGGTCGGCGAGCATCCCGCCGAGGAGGAAGAGGCCCTGCTGGCTGAAGGTGCGGGCGCCGAGGACGAGGCCGATCGCGAGGGCGCCGAGCCCCAGGTCGTCGCGCATCACGACGGCGAGGAAGGGGACGACCGCGTAGAAGCCGAGGTTGAAGACGAGCTGGCTGGAGAGCAGCACGGCGGCGTGGGGTGCGCCGGCGCGGTGGGGCGCGGTCATGCGGTGAGCGCTCCCGGCAGCCGCGGGACGGCGTCGGCGAGCTCGCGCGTGGCCGGATGCGCGGGGGCGGCGAGCAGGCGCGCGGTCGGCCCCTCCTCCACGATGCGCCCGCCCGCGAGCACGACGCCGCGCCCGCACAGCCGGGCGACGGCGTCGAGGTCGTGCGAGACGAGCACCAGCCCGATGCCGCGCTCCCGCACCAGGCCGTCGAGCAGCTCGATGATCCGGTCGCGCAGCGGCAGGTCGACGCCGCTCACGGGCTCGTCGGCGAGCAGGATCCCGGGGGACGTCGCGATGGCCCGCGCGAGCGCGACGCGCTGGGCCTGCCCGCCGGAGAGCTCGGCGGGACGGCGCCCGGCGAGGGACGCGGCGAGGCCCACGTCGTCGAGGGCGCGGGCGACGATCGCGCCGTGGTCGCCCGGCACGTCGAGGCGGCGGAGCGGCTCGCGGATCAGCTGCCGCACGGTCATCCGCGGCTCGAGGCTCGCGCCCGGATCCTGCGGCACCATCTGCACGCGCCGCCGGTACCAGCGCAAGGCGGACGCGCGGCCCGGCTCCACCGTGCGGTCGCCGAGGGCGACGCGGCCGGCTGCCGGCGCCTCGAGGGCGAGGAGCACGCGCAGCAGCGTCGACTTGCCGGATCCGGACCGGCCCACGACGCCGACCGTCTCACCCGGCGCGACGCGGAACGACACGTCGTCGAGCGCGGGGGAGCGGCCGACGAGCGCGGCGCCGCCGGATGCCCGGGCGGTCCGGGCGGCCCGACGCGCGGCGGGGTCGCGCCGCGGCGGGTAGCGCAGCGTGATGCCAGTGGCGGTCAGCGCGTCGGTCATCGCGCCGCCGTCGCGCCGAGCGGGGCGGAGACCGCCGAGCGCTCCGCGGTCTCCCGGGCGTCGCCGCGCGGATCCGCACCCGTCGGCTCGCGCCGTGACGCCGCCGCCACGAGCGCGCGGCTGTACCCGTGCCGCGGGCGCCGCACGAGATCGCGCATCGACGCGGACTCGACCACGCGGCCGGCCTCGAGCACGACCACCCGGTCGCACAGCGCGGCGGCCACGGCGAGGTCGTGCGTGATGAAGAGGAGCGCCTGGCCGGTCGCGTCGAGGCGGCGGCGGATCACGTCGACCACCCGGGCCTGCGTCACCACGTCGAGCGCGGTGGTCGGCTCGTCGGCGACGAGGAGGTCGGCGCGGCAGAGGAGCGCGAGCGCGAGGCAGACGCGCTGGCGCTGGCCGCCGGAGAGCTCGGCAGCGAAGGCGGGGAGGACGCCCGCCGCATCCTCGAGCCCCACCTCGTCGAGGAGCGCGACGACCTCGCGGCGGGCGTCGACGCGGGTCAGGAGGCCGGCGTCCGCCGCGGATCCGCGCGCCCGCGCTGCCTGCAGCGCCCCGACGAGCTGCGCGCCGACCGTGACGAGCGGGTTCAGCGCGGCGAGCGGGTCCTGCTGCACGGCCGCGACGCGGCCGAGGCGCTGGCGCGGCGAGGCGGGCCGCATCGCGCGACCGCCGAGCTCCACGACGCCGTCGACGGCGGATCCCGGCGGCAGCGTCCCCAGCACGGCCTGCGCCGTGAGCGACTTGCCGGAGCCGGACGCGCCGATGAGCGCCACCCGCTCGCCCGCGCCGACCACGAGGTCCACGCCGTGCACGAGCGGCGTCCCGCCGATGCGCACCGAGAGCGCGCGGACGTCGAGGGCGGGTCGCACCGGGCCTCCGTCCACGCGCCGTCGGACGTTCCGAGAGCGCTCCGTACGACCCTACTGATACCCGTTCTCGATATCAAAGCCGACGGCGTGGCAGGTCACGCCCCGCGGATCCCCTTCAGCAGCAGCGCCGTGGTCACCGCGGCCTCGGCCGCCTCGGCGCCCTTGTCCTCCTTCGAGCCCGGGAGCCCGGCGCGGTCGAGGCCCTGCTGCTCGTCGTCGAGCGTGAGCAGCCCGAAGCCGATCGGCTTGCCCGTGAGCAGCGACGCCTGCGTGAGGCCGGAGGTCGCCGCGTCGGACACGTACTCGAAGTGCGGGGTGCCGCCGCGGATGATGACGCCGAGCGCGACGACCGCGTCGGCCCCCGCGTCGAGCGCCGCGCGCGCGACCACGGGCAGCTCGAAGCTGCCGGGCACGCGGATCACAGTGGTCGTCACGCCCGCCGCGTCGAGCACGCGCTGCGCGCCCGCGAGGAGGCCCGCGCTGATCTCGTCGTGCCAGCGTCCCGCGACGACGGTGACCTTCAGGCCCGTCCCGTCGAGCGCGGTGGGGTCGATCTCGGGTGCTCCGTGTCCGCTCATGCGGTCTCCTCCTCGGGAGTCGTGGTGGTGGTCGTGGCGGCGGTCGCCGTGGTGGTGCGCAGGCCGTCGGGCGCCTCCGCGTCCGGGTAGGCGTCCGGGCCGATGTGCATGTCGGTGTCGAGCACCATGCGGTGCCCCATCCGGTCGCGCTTCGTCTCGAGGTAGCCCGCGTTCGTGGAGTTGACGCCGACGACGAGCGGCACGCGCTCCGTCACCTCGACGCCGTGCGCCTCCAGCTGGCGCACCTTCTCGGGGTTGTTCGTGAGCAGGCGCACGTCCTCGATCCCCATCTCCTGCAGGATCGCCGACGCCGCGCCGTAGTCGCGCGCGTCCGCGGGGAGGCCGAGCGCCACGTTCGCGTCGAGCGTGTCGAAGCCGTCCTCCTGCAGCCGGTAGGCGCGCAGCTTGTTGACGAGGCCGATCCCGCGGCCCTCGTGCCCGCGCAGGTACACGACCACGCCGCCCGTGCGCTGGATCTCGTCGAGCGCGGCGTCGAGCTGCGGCCCGCACTCGCACTTGAGGGATCCGAGCGCCTCGCCGGTGAGGCACTCCGAGTGCACGCGCACGAGGGTGCCGTGCGCGCTCGGCTCGCCCGCGACGATCGCCACGTGGTCGGCGCCCGTGGTGCGGTCGCGGTACGCGCGCAGCCTGACCGTGCCGTGCGTGGTGGGCACCGTGGTCTCGACCTCGAAGATCACGCGCGACGCCTCGGGGATCTCCACGGCGGGCTCGAGCGGCCGGTCGCAGTGGAACTCCTCGAGGTGCGCCTTGAGGGCCTCGATGGTGACGACGAGCACGCCCTCGCGCTCGCCGAGGGCGAGGAGCCCGGGCAGTCGCATCATCTCGCCGTCGTCCTGCACGATCTCGCTGATCGCGCCGACGGGCGTGAGGCCCGCGAGCGTGAGCAGGTCGACGGCCGCCTCGGTATGGCCGTCGCGCTCGCGCACGCCGCCCTCCACCGCGCGCAGCGGCAGGATGTGGCCGGGCCGGTGGAGGCTCGTCGGCACGCTGTCGAGGTCGGCGAGCACGCGCAGGGTGTGCGCGCGGTCGGAGGCGCTGATGCCCGTGGAGAGCCGGTCGGCGGCGTCCACCGAGACCGTGTACGCGGTGCCGCGCGGATCCCGGTTGTCGGCCACCATGAGCGGCAGCTCCAGCCGGTCGGCAATCTCGTTCGTCATGGGCGCGCAGATGAAGCCGGAGGAGTGCTTCACGAGCCAGGCCACCCACTCGGGCGAGGCGGACTCGGCGGCGAGCAGCACGTCGCCCTCGTTCTCGCGGCCCTCGTCGTCGACGACGATCACGGGGCGGCCGGCGCGCAGCTCCTGGAGCGCGGCGGGGATGGCGGCGAGGCTCATGAGAGCGCCCCCGCGGAGGAGGAGCCGGAGCCGGAGCCGTCGCGGCGCGCGTCGAGCGCGAGCATCCGCTGCACGTGCCGCGCGAGCACGTCGGTCTCGAGGTTGACCTCGTCGCCCGGCTCGAGCGCGCCGAGCGTGGTCGCCGAGAGCGTCTCGGGGATGAGCGACACCTCGAACCACGCGTCGGCGTCCGGGGTGTCGGTGGGGCTGACCGCGCTCACGGTGAGGCTCACGCCCTGCACGGTGATGGATCCGCGGTCGACGACGAGCGGCGCGAGGTCGGCGGGCAGCGAGAAGCGGAGGATCCGCCACGCCTCGCCCGGCGTGGTCGCGAGGAGGCGCCCGGTGCCGTCGACGTGGCCCTGCACGATGTGGCCGCCGAGCCGGTCGCCCACGCGCGCGGCGCGCTCGAGGTTGACGGGGTCGCCGACCGCGAGCCGCCCGAGCGAGCTCATCACGAGCGTCTGCCGCATGACGTCGGCGGTGAAGCCCTCGGGCGTCTGCGCGACGACCGTGAGGCACACGCCGTCGACGCTGATGGAGTCGCCGTGGCGGGAGTCGGACACCGCGAGCGGCGCCTCGACCGTGATCCGGGCGGAGTCGCCCTCGGCGTCGAGCGCGAGGACGCGTCCGCGCTCCTCGATGATCCCTGTGAACATCACTGGCCTTCCGTGGTGGGTCGCGCGGTCACGAGGAGGTCGTCCCCGAGCCGCGTCGTGCTGATGAGGGTGAGTCGATGGGCGGCCGGCATGCTCGGCACGCCGAGGTCGCCGGTCGCGGTGCGGGGGCCGCCGAGGAGGACGGGCGCGAGGTACGCGACCACCTCGTCCACGAGCCCGGCGGAGATGAGCGCGCTGATGATCGTGGGGCCGCCCTCCACGAACACGTGGCGGATCCCGAGGCGCCCGAGCTCCGCGATGGCGGCCGCCGGGTCGTGGCCGGCGATGCGGACCAGGCGGCGCGGGTGCCGGTGCACGGCCGCGTCGTCGGGGATCGCACGGTCGCCGAGCACGACGGGCGCGGGCTGGTGCGGGTACGGGATCCCGTCGGGCTGGCGGGCGGTGAGCGCCGGGTCGTCGGCGAGCACGGTGCCGGTGCCGACGAGGATCGCGTCGGCCTCCGCGCGGCGCCGGTGCACGTCCGCGCGGGCGGCCGGGCCGGTGATCCAGCGGCTCGTGCCGTCGGCGGCGGCGATGCGGCCGTCGAGGCTGGACGCCCACTTCGCCGTGACGAAGGGGCGGCCGAGGCGGGCGGATCCGAGCCAGACCCGGAGGAACGCGCCCGCCTCGTCGGCGAGCACGCCGGGCACGACCTCGACGCCCGCCGCGCGCAGGCGGGCCGCGCCGCCGGAGGACTCGGCGCCCGGGTCGGCGACCGCGTAGGCGACGCGCACGACGCCGGCCTCGATCAGCGCGGCGGCGCAGGGCCCGGTGCGGCCGGTGTGGTTGCAGGGCTCGAGCGTGACGACCGCGGTGGCCCCGCGTGCGCCGCCCGCGGGCAGTTGCCGGAGCGCGTCGACCTCGGCGTGCGCGGATCCGGCGCCCCGGTGGCGGCCTTCGGCGATGACGCGGCCGGAGGCGTCGAGGATCACGCAGCCGACGCGCGGGTTCGGCCCCCAGGCGGGACCCTCGGCGGCGAGGTCGAGGCCGCGCCGCATCGCGCGCTCGAGCGCGCGGGCGTCGGGCGCCGTCTGCGCGGGCGCTGCCGTCGGGTCGTCGTGCATGGTGTCCTCGTCCGTGGACGGACTCCGGGCGCGGTCGACGGACCTCGACGCCGGCAGGGTCGCTGGCGCCGCGTGCTGCCTCCCATCCGGACTCTCACCGTCGGTCCCGGAATCCCACCGGATCGGCGGACGAGGCTCCCGGGGACCCGGTCGCGCATCGTCCGTTCGCGGACTGTCACCGCCGGCTCGGATTTCCACCGACCCCGGAGCACGTGTATCCCCCGAGATTAGCCCACGCGGCTGGGAGCGCCGGGTCGCGTGACGCCGGGCTACGCGGAGCGGATGCCGGGGCGGCGGTCAGGCGCCGCGCAGCGCGTCCACGGCGTCGGCGAGCCCGTCGAGCGCGGTGATCCGCACCACGCCCGCGCGCTCGGCCCGCTCGCGGTCCTCCGCCGGCACGTCGGGCCACCCGCGCTCGGGGTCGCCGGCGGGGTCGCGCGCCGGATCCCGAGTGCCCGCGTCGGCGTCGAACCAGATGCCGCCGAGCCCCGCGTCCGCGCCGCCGAGCGCGTCGGTGCGGAGCCGGTCGCCCACCATGACGGCGTCGGCCGGATCCGCGCCCGCCTCCCGGCACGCGAGCAGGAAGATCCGCGGGTCGGGCTTGGTGAAGTCGAGGTCGCCCGAGCAGACGACGGGGGAGAGGCGGTCGGTGAGCCCGGCCGCGGCGATCTTGGGCTCCTGCTGGCTGCGCTCGCCGTTGGTCACGACGCCGAAGCGCACGTCCGGGTGCCGGCGCTGGATCTCGTCGAGCGCCTCGTGCGCGCCGGGGAGGACGCGCCATGCCGCCTCGTAGCCGGTGAGGTAGCCGGCGAACCAGGCGTCTGTCGCGGCGTCGTCGTCGGCAAGGGCGTCGGCGAGGCGGGAGGCGTCACCGGATCCCCACGCCGCGGCGAACCCGCGCACGCGCGCCCGCCGCTGCCCCTGGTAGTCGAGCTCGCCGGCGAGGTACCGGTGGTAGTGCTCCTCCTCGAGCGCGACCCACAGTGCGACGGCCCGCTCGACCTCCGCGGCGTCGGCCGCGTCGAGCAGCCCGCGCGCGGCGAGGTGCGCGGCGATCCCGTCGGCCACGGCGCCGCGGTGGTCCACCAGCGTGTCGTCGAGGTCGAGCAGGACCAGCCGCAGGGTCATCGGCCCGCGCGCCGCACGAGGCCGACGGCGTCGTAGACGCGGGCGAGCATGGCGTCCGCCCGCTCCTCCGCGCGCGCCGCGTTGCCGGCGAGCACGCGGTCGAGCTCGGCCGGGTCGTCCAGGAGCTCCAGGGTCCGTGCGCGGATCGGCTCGAAGACGCCCGTGACGGTCTCGGCGACGTCCTTCTTCAGGTCGCCGTAGCCGCGGCCCGCGTAGCGCTCCTCGAGCGTCGGCACGGCCGTGCCCTCGAAGGCCGACAGGATCGTCAGCAGGTTGGAGACGCCGGGCTTCTCGCCGCGGTCGAAGCGCACCTCGCGGCCCGTGTCGGTGACGGCCGAGCGGATCTTCTTGGCCGTCTTCGCGGGCTCGTCCAGCAGCCACACCACGCCCGCGTCGGAGGCCGCGGACTTGCTCATCTTCGCGGTCGGGTCCTGCAGGTCGTAGATGCGCGCGGTGTCCTTCTGGATCATCGGCTCCGGGATCCGGAACACGTCCCCGAAGCGCGAGTTGAACCGCTTGGCGAGGTCGCGCGTGAGCTCGACGTGCTGCTTCTGGTCGTCGCCGACGGGCACCACCTCGGTGCCGTAGAGCAGGATGTCGGCCGCCATGAGGGTCGGGTACGCGAAGAGCCCGAGGGTCGTCGCGTCGGCGCCCTGCTTCTGCGACTTGTCCTTGAACTGGGTCATGCGGCTCGCCTCGCCGAAGCCGGTGAGCGTGTTGAGGATCCACGCCAGCTCGGTGTGCGCCGACACGTGCGACTGCACGAAGAGCGTGGAGACGGCCGGGTCGATGCCCGCGGCGATGTACTGCGCGGCCGTGCGCCGCGTCGACTCGCGGAGGGCCTTCGGGTCCTGCGGCACGGTGATCGCGTGCAGGTCGACGACGCAGAACACGGCGTCGTGCGTGGTCTGCAGCTCCTTCCACTGGAGGAGCGCGCCGATGTAGTTGCCGATCTGCAGCGAGTCGGCGGACGGCTGCATGCCGGAGAAGAGGACGGGACGAGCGGTCATGGCGATGCCTTCGTTCGGGGGAGCGCGGGGCGCTCGGGGGCGCCGGTCGGGCGCGAGGGGAGGGGGTCAGATGGCGTAGTCGACGACGACGGGCGTGTGGTCCGACCATCGCTGGTCGTACGCATCGGCGCGGTCGACCGCGTAGCCCACGACCTTCTCGGCCAGCGCCGGGGTCGCGAGCTGGTAGTCGATGCGCCAGCCGGTGTCGTTGTCGAACGCCTTGCCGCGCCAGCTCCACCACGTGTACGGGCCGTCGACCTCGCCGGCCTGCTGGCGGCCCACGTCCACCCAGCCGAGGCCGGGGCCGGTGGATCCGTCGACGCCCGTGACGTCCTCGCCGGCGGGTCCGGTGATGCGGTCGAGGTAGGCGCGCTCGCGCGGCAGGAACCCGGCGCGCTTCACGTTGCCCTTCCAGTTGCGGATGTCGAGCTCGCGATGGCCGACGTTGAGGTCGCCGACGACGACGGCGAGCTCGGAGTGCCGGGCGATCTCGGGCAGGCGCCGCTCCATCCCGTCCAGGAAGCGCCACTTCTCGTCCTGCTTGGCCGTGCCGACCTCGCCGGAGTGCACGTAGGCGCTCACGACCGTGACGATGGTGCCGTCCACGTCGTAGTCGGCCTCGAGCCAGCGGCCCGCGCTGTCGAAGTCCTCCTCGCCGATGGCGACGCGGTGGATCTCGGCACGGCGGCGGCTCGCGATGGCGACGCCCGCGCGGCCCTTGGCGGTCGCGGCGTCGTGCAGCACGTTCCACTCGGGACCGAGGAGGCCCTCGACGTCGCTCGTCTCGGCGCGCACCTCCTGGATGGCCAGGATGTCGACGTCCCGCGTGGCGAGCCAGTCGCCCATGCCCTTGCGGAACGCGGCCCGGATGCCGTTCGTGTTGATGGACGCGACGCGGAGGTTCGAGGGCATGGAGACGATCCTAACGGCGGTGCTCGCCCCGCAGCCGGAGCAGGACGCGGGTCAGCCCGCGCGACTGCGCGTACCGCTCCCGGGCCCGCGCGCGCTCCTCCTCCTCGAGGATCCGGCGGGCGTCGTCGAGCCGCTCGAGCCGCTCCCTCTCGAGCTGCTCGGGGCTCAGGTCCCGGGCGTCGATGCCCCGGTCGGCCATGCCCACGGCGATCCACGACGCGCAGACCAGGATGACCTGGCAGATGAGGTTGAACCAGATCAGGAGCCCGATGATCACCGCGAACGACGCGAGCAGCGGGTTCCGGCTCGCGCCGCCGAGCAGCGCCGTCCCGAGCACCTTGAGCACGCCCATGGCGACGCCGCCGAGGAGCGCGCCCTGCAGGAGCTGCGGCCGCGGGATCTTGACGCCCGACAGGATCCGGTACGCCCCCGCCAGCACGGCCGTGTCGAGCGCCAGCACGAGCACGAGGCCCACGGTGCGGCCGACGACGATCGCGAGCAGCGAGTCCTCGCCCACGCGCAGCAGCCCGAACGCGAACCCGAGGAGGCCCGTGCTCACGACGGACAGCGCCGCCGAGAGCAGCATCGCGAGCGCGAAGCAGAGGGCGAGCCCGAGGTCCTTGACCTTGAGGAGCAGGAAGAACGTGGTGGGCGGCGGCAGGTCGAAGATGCGGCGCACCGAGTCGCGCGTGGACGCGAGCCAGCCGAGCGCGGTCACCAGCAGGCCGATGGATCCGATGATCCCCGTGGCCCGGACGGCGTCCGACCGGAGGAGCGCCTGCGGATCCTCGATCGCCCCGCCCGGCCCGAACAGCCCGGGCACCGCGCCCTGGATCAGCGACAGCAGCGAGTCGAGGAGCGCTGGGTTCCCGGCGAGCACCGAGCCCGCGACGGAGAAGCCGACCGCGAGCGCCGCGAACACCGCGAAGACGGCCTGGTACGACATGCCGGCCGCGAGGATCGGCCCGCCCGCCGCGCCGTAGGCGAGGAACACGCGCGCGGGCTTGAGCGCCATGACGCGGGCGACGAGGGCGGGGATGCCGGTGGGCGCCGCATCGTCCGCGGGCGTCGCGCCGGTCGCGGGGGAGCCGGGTGCGGCACGCTCGGGCCGTCCGCGGCCGTCGGGGGCGGTCATGACCCGAGGATACGGGCCGTCAGGCCCCTGGTAGCGTGGACGGGCCGTTCCGGCAGCCCGGCCGGACGGCCACCCGCGCGGACGGCGCCCGTCCGCGCGGCACGCACCCGAGCGAGGGAGTCCCTGTGCGCATCACCGGCATCGGAGTAGGACACGGCGTGGCCACCGGCCCCGTGATGCGGATGCCCGACCCGCTGCCCGAGCCCGGCACCGAGCCCTTCACGGGCGACGCCGACGCCGAGGTCGCCCGCGTCGCCGAGGCCCTCGCCTGGACCGCCGACGACCTGGCCGCGCGTGGCGCGCGCGCGGGCGGCGACGCGAAGGACGTGCTCGACGCGCAGTCCCTCATGGCGCGGGATCCGGCGCTCCTCGACTCGGTCGGCCGCCTCGTCGGCCAGGGCCGTTCGGGCGAGCGCGCCGTGTTCGAGGCGTTCGCCACCTTCCAGGAGCTGCTCGCGGGCATGGGCGGCTACATGGCCGAGCGCGCGGCCGACCTCGCCGACGTCGCCCAGCGCGTCATCGCCCGGCTCCGCGGAGTGCCCGCTCCCGGCATCCCCACCGCGGACGCGCCCTTCGTGCTCGTCGCGCGCGACCTCGCCCCGGCCGACACCGCGCTCCTCGAGCTCGACCGCGTGCTCGCGCTCGTCACCACCGACGGCGGTCCCACCAGCCACACGGCGATCCTCGCCCGCAGCCGCTCCATCCCCGCCATCGTCGGCGCGACGGGCGCCGCCGACCTCGCCGAGGGCGACGAGGTCGTGGTCGACGCGGCCGCCGGCCTCGTCGTCGCGCACCCCGACGAGTCCGAGCGCGAGGACGCCCTCCGCCGGATCCGCGCCCGCGAGGAGGCGCTCGCCGCCCCCATCACGGACGGCGCCCTCGCCGACGGCACGCCCGTGCCGCTGCTCGCCAACCTCGGATCCCCGTCCGAGGCCGCGCGCGCGGTCGAGCTCGGCGCCGAGGGCGTCGGCCTCTTCCGCACCGAGTTCCTCTTCCTCGACGCCGCCGAGGCGCCGTCCGTCGCCGAGCAGACCGCCGCGTACACGGCCCTCCTCCAGGCGTTCCCCGGCCGCAAGGTCGTCGTCCGGGCGCTCGACGCCGGCGCCGACAAGCCCCTCGCGTTCCTCACCGACGCCGACGAGGAGAACCCCGCCCTGGGCCTCCGTGGCCTCCGCGCGCTCCGGGCGAACCCGTCGGTCCTCCGCGACCAGCTCACGGCCCTCGCCGCCGCGGACGCCGCGACCGACGCCGACCTCTGGGTCATGGCGCCCATGGTCGCCGACGCCGAGGAGACGGCCTTCTTCGTCGACCTCGGCCGCGAGCTCGGCCTCCGCACGGTCGGCGTCATGGCCGAGGTGCCGTCGCTCGCGCTCCTCGCCGACCAGGTCGTCGAGGTCGCCGACTTCGTGAGCGTCGGCACCAACGACCTCACGCAGTACACGATGGCGGCGGATCGCCTGCTCGGCTCGGTCGCGTCCTACCAGGACCCGTGGCACCCGGCGGTGCTCCGCCTCGTCCGCACCCTGGGCGACGCGGGCCGCGCGTCCGGCACGCCCGTGGGCATCTGCGGCGAGGCGGCGGCGGATCCGCTCCTCGCGGTCGTGCTCGTGGGCCTCGGCGCCACCAGCCTCTCGATGACGCCCGCCGCCCTGGCCGACGTCCGCCTCGAGCTCGGCCGCCGCACCCTCGACGAGGCGCGCGCCGCCGCGGAGGCCGTGCTCACGGCCCGCAGCGCGGCCGGGGCGCGCGCCGCCGCCGAGCGGATCCTCGCGGCCGTCTAGCGCCTCCGCGCAGACGGACGGCCCCGCAGCTCCGAGGAGCTGCGGGGCCGTCCGTCTGGCGGGGGAGCGGGCTCGCTACGCCTTGCCGCGCATGATCGCCTGCTTGACCTCGGCGATCGCCTGCGTCACCTGGATGCCGCGCGGGCACGCCTCGGAGCAGTTGAAGGTCGTGCGGCAGCGCCACACGCCCTCCTTGTCGTTGAGGATGTCGAGGCGCACGTTCGACTCGTCGCGCGAGTCGAAGATGAAGCGGTGCGCGTTGACGATGGCGGCGGGGCCGAAGTACTGGCCGTCGGTCCAGAAGACGGGGCACGACGACGTGCACGCGGCGCAGAGGATGCACTTGGTGGTGTCGTCGAAGCGGGCGCGCTCGGCGGCGGACTGGATCCGCTCCTTGCCCTTCTCCGGCTTCGTGTTCGAGATGAGGAAGGGCTGCACGTCGCGGAACGACTCGAAGAACGGCTCCATGTCGACGACGAGGTCCTTCTCGAGCGGCAGGCCCTTGATGGCCTCCACGTAGATGGGCTGGTCGATGTCGAGGTCCTTGATGAGCGTCTTGCAGGCCAGGCGGTTGCGGCCGTTGATGCGCATCGCGTCGGATCCGCACACGCCGTGTGCGCACGAGCGGCGGAAGGTCAGCGACCCGTCCTGCTCCCACTTGATCTTGTGCAGCGCGTCGAGGACGCGGTCGGTCGGGTAGACCTCGACGTCGAAGTCCTCCCACCGGGGCTCGGCGTCCTGGCCCGGCAGGTACCGGCGGATGATGAGGGTCACCGTGAAGGTGGGGATGGCCGAGGCCTCTCCCGCGGGGGGTGCGTCCAGGGTTGCGGTGCTCACGTGTGCGGTCCTATTCCGATCGGTGGTGCGGTGATGTGCGGCGGTCCGACCCGGGGGTCAGTACTTCCGCTCCATCGGCTGGTAGTTCGTGATGACCACGGGCTTGGTGCTGAGCTTGATGTGGTCGCCGGCGTCCGTGCTGTGGGCGTCGCCGGTGAGGTACGCCATGGTGTGGACCATGTAGTTCTCGTCGTCGCGCTTCGGGAAGTCCTCGCGGAAGTGGCCGCCGCGGCTCTCCTTGCGGTACATCGCCGAGTACACGACGACCTCCGCGAGGTCGAGCAGGAAGCCGAGCTCGATGGCCTCGAGCAGGTCCGTGTTGAAGCGCTGGCCCTTGTCCTGCACCTGGATGTTCGTGTACCGCTCGCGCAGGTCGGCGATCACCTTGGTGACCTCGATCAGCGTCTCCTCGGTGCGGAACACCTGGGCGTTGCGGTCCATCGACTCCTGCAGCTCGCGACGCAGGGTCGAGATCCGCTCGGTGCCGTTGGAGTTCCGAGCGCCCTCGACGAGGCCCTTCACGAAGTCGGCCGCGTCGTCCGGCAGCGGCGTGAAGTCGACCGTCTTCACGTACTCGGCCGCGTAGTTGCCCGCGCGCTTGCCGAACACGTTGATGTCGAGGAGCGAGTTGGTGCCGAGGCGGTTGGATCCGTGCACCGAGACGCACGCGCACTCGCCGGCCGCGTAGAGGCCGGGCACCACGGTCGTGTTGTCCGACAGGACCTCGGCCTTGATGTTCGTGGGGATGCCGCCCATCGCGTAGTGCGCGGTCGGCAGCACGGGCACGGGCTCCGTGTACGGCTCGACGCCGAGGTACGTGCGCGCGAACTCCGTGATGTCCGGGAGCTTCGCGTCGATGACGGCGGGTTCCAGGTGCGTGATGTCGAGGTAGACGTAGTCCTTGTTCGGGCCCGCGCCGCGGCCCTCGCGGATCTCGGTCGCCATGCATCGCGCGACGATGTCGCGGGGCGCGAGGTCCTTGATGGTGGGGGCGTACCGCTCCATGAAGCGCTCGCCCTCGCTGTTGCGGAGGATCGCGCCCTCGCCGCGTGCCGCCTCCGACAGCAGGATGCCGAGGCCGGCGAGCCCGGTCGGGTGGAACTGGAAGAACTCCATGTCCTCCAGCGGCAGGCCCTTGCGCCAGATGATCCCGACGCCGTCGCCCGTGAGGGTGTGCGCGTTCGAGGTCGTCTTGTAGATCTTGCCGAAGCCGCCGGTCGCGAAGATGACCGCCTTCGCCTGGAAGACGTGGATGTCGCCGGTCGAGAGCTCGAGGGCCACGACGCCCGCGGGCTGCTGCTTCCCGTCGACCTCGGCCATGACCAGGTCGAGCACGTAGAACTCGTTGTAGAAGTTGATGCCGAACTTGACGCAGTTCTGGTACAGCGTCTGCAGGATCATGTGGCCCGTGCGGTCGGCCGCGTAGCAGGAGCGGCGGACGGGGCTCTTGCCGTGGTCGGCCGTGTGGCCGCCGAAGCGGCGCTGGTCGATCTTGCCGTCGGGCGTGCGGTTGAAGGGGAGGCCCATGTTCTCGAGGTCGATGACCGCGTCGATGGCCTCCTTGGCGAGGATCTCCGCCGCGTCCTGGTCGACGAGGTAGTCGCCGCCCTTGACGGTGTCGAAGGTGTGCCACTCCCAGCTGTCCTCCTCGACGTTCGCGAGCGCCGCGGCCATGCCGCCCTGCGCCGCGCCCGTGTGGGAGCGGGTGGGGTAGAGCTTCGAGATGACGGCCGTGTTCGCCTGCGGTCCCGCCTCGATCGCCGCGCGCATGCCGGCGCCGCCCGCACCCACGATCACGATGTCGAACTGGTGGTAGTGGACGCCGTCCACGATGGTGCTCGCGGAGGGCTCGGAACCGGGGGTCGCGGTGTCAGTGGTCACGGGCTTCTTTCTCGAGGCGGATGGGGAAGCGGGGGAGCGGGCTACAGGTCGCCGCAGAAGGAGGGCAGCAGGTCCGCGGGCTGGCCGGCGGGGCACGGGTCGAACGTGAAGACCACGAGCGTGCCGAGGACGAGGAGGACCACGGTGGACGCGACGAGCGCGCCCTTCAGGATCTTCCGGGTGCGGGGCGACGCGGCGTAGTCGTTCACGAGCGTGCGCATGCCGTTGGCGCCGTGGATGACCGCGAGCCAGAGCAACGCGATGTCCCAGACCTTCCAGAACGGGTCCGACAGCTTGCCGCCGACGAACGCGAAGTCGATGGCCTTGATGCCCTCGCCGTTGATCAGGTTGACGTAGAGGTGGCCGAAGATGAGCACGACGAGCACGACGCCCGAGGCGCGCATGTACATCCAGCCCCACTTCTCCCAGTTGACGCCGCCCTGGGGGCGGGGCTGCCTGGCCTGGCGGGGACGCTCGATGCTCACCTGCTGTGCGATGTCGCTCATGATCAGATCCATCCCGCTTCGCTGAACACGTTCATGAGGTGACGCGGCACGAAGCCGGCCATGAGGACGACCCACAGGCCGATGACCACGTAGAACATCAGGCGCTGGTGCTTGGCGCCGAAGCGCCAGAAGTCGATGAGGATGATGCGCAGCCCGTTGAGCGCGTGGAACCCGATGGCCCCGACGAGGGCGACCTCGCCGATGCCCATGATCGGGTTCTTGTACGTGCCGATGACGGCGTTGTACGCCTCGGGGCTCACGCGGATGAGGCTCGTGTCGAGCACGTGCACGAGGAGGAAGAAGAAGATGGACACGCCGGTGATGCGGTGCAGCACCCAGGACCACATGCCCTCGCGGCCCCGGTACAGCGTCCCGGCGGGGACCTTCGGTGCGCGCGAGCTCTGCGGCTCCCGGGTTCCTGTCGTCTTGATGGACACGGAACGACCCTCCCTGATGCTGGTGCCCCGTGGGCGGAGCGCCTTCGCGCCGACATTGCGCGAGGTCATCAGTCTACGGCCGGCCTCCGCGCGGGCACCCGTTAGGGCACCCTAAGCGGGCACGCGTCCGGCGGGATGCGTCAGGCGCCGACGGGGACGGGCCCGGCGCCCGCGGGATCCGCTGCCTGCAGCGCTGAGTGACGGGCCGAGACGGCGCGGTCGTAGTGGCCGATGAGCTCGTCGCCGATGGTCGCCCAGGAGCGGCCGAGCACCGCGCGACGACCGGCCTCGCCCATGCGGAGGCGCATCGGCTCGCTCGCGACGAGCTCGTCCACGAGGCGGCGCAGGTCGGCGTCGCGCGGCGACGCGGGGTCGAAGAGGAACCCGTCCCTGCCGTGGTCGACGAGGTCGATCGGGCCGCCCGCGTGCGGCGCGACCACGGGGAGGCCGGACGCGTGCGCCTCCTGGACCGTCTGGCCGAAGGTCTCCTCCGTGCCGGTGTGGACGAAGACGTCCATGGCCGCGTAGGCGGCGGCGAGCTCCCGGCCGCCGACCCGGCCGAGCCAGGTCACCGGCATCCCCGCGAGCGCGCGGCGGGCCGAGGCCTGGCTCGGGCCGTCGCCCGCGATGAGGAAGCGCACGCCGCGGATGCCGCGCAGCGCCTGCAGCCGCTCGAGCTGCTTCTCGGGCGCGATGCGGCCGACGTAGCCGACGACCGTCTCGCCGCCGGGCGCGACGCGGTGCCGGAGCGCGACGGCGTCCTCCATGGCGCGGTTGCGGGGGTGGTAGCGGTCGAGGTCCACGCCGCGGCCCCAGCGCGCGACGCGCTCGACGCCCGCTGCCGCGAGGTCGGCGGCCGCGGCGCTCGAGGGCGCGAGGGTCAGGTCGGCGCCCTGGTGGATCCAGCGCACCAGCCGCCACACGTACGGCGCCGTCGCCGCCAGCCGGTTCCGGCGCGCGTAGCCGGCCACGTCGGTCTGGAACACCGCGACCGACGGGGTGTCGATGCGCGTCGCGGCCGCGATGGCCTGGGCGCCGAGGAAGAGGGGGGAGGCGGCGTGCAGCACGTCGGGCGCGAAGTCCGTGAGGAGCCGCAGGACGTGGGGGCTCGGGATCCCGACCGGGAACTGCCGGTAGGCGATGGCCGGGACGCCGTGCACGCGGAAGCCCGCGAACTCGGACGGGGCGCCGGCGTCCGGGGCGATCACGAGCACCTCGTGCCCGCGGTCCCGCAGGTGCTCGAGCACCCGGCAGACGCTGGTGGTGACGCCGTTCACGGTGGGGAGGAAGCTCTCGCTGACGACGGCTACGCGCATGCCCCGACGCTATGCACGCGCGCCGACGGGGCCACCGCACCGCCGTGAACGCCCCGTTGCTGCCGCGTGAACTCGCCGCTTCCTGGCGCTTCCCAGGCGGCCGATAGGGTGGGCCCATGACCGAGCAGACGAGCGCGATCTCCCGTTTCTACAGCGTGATCCCCGCGGGGGGAGTGGGCTCCCGGCTCTGGCCGCTGTCCCGCGCGGACGCCCCCAAGTTCCTCCACGACCTCACCGGATCCGGCCGCACGCTGCTCCGGGACACGTGGGAGCGGCTGGCACCCCTGTCCGGCGAGGACCGGATCATGGTGGTCACCGGACGCGCGCACCGCGCCGCCGTCGAGGCCCAGCTCCCCGAGCTCGCCGACCCGAACGTGGTCCTCGAGAGCGAGGGGCGCGACAGCACCGCCGCCATCGCGCTCGCCGCGGCCATCCTCGAGCGACGTGAGCCCGGCGTCATCATCGGGTCGTTCGCGGCCGACCACGTCATCGCCGACCCCGACCGCTTCCGCGACACCGTGCGCGAGGCCGTCATCGCCGCCGACGCCGGCTACATCACGACCATCGGCATCACGCCGACAGAGCCCGCCACGGGCTTCGGCTACATCCACACCGGCAAGGCCCTCAGCATCCCCGGCGCCCCGCACGCGCTCGAGGTCGCGTCGTTCGTCGAGAAGCCGAGCATCGGCGTCGCCCGCGGCTACGTGAAGGGCGGCACGCACCTCTGGAACGCCGGCATGTTCATCGCCCGGGCCGACCGGCTGCTGGAGGAGCTCGGCCGCACCGAGCCCGAGCTGCTGAAGGGCGTGCTCGAGCTCGCCGAGGCGTGGGACACCGCCGACCGCGGCCTCGTCGTCGACCGCGTGTGGCCGAACCTCAAGAAGATCGCCATCGACTACGCCGTCGCGGAGCCCGCGGCCGCCCGCGGCGCGCTCGCCGTGATCCCCGGCAGCTTCACCTGGGACGACGTGGGCGACTTCGCGTCCGTGGCGAAGATGCACTCGAGCGGGCGCAAGTCCGACCTCGTGATCCTCGGCGAGGACGCGCGCGTCCTGTCCGACGCGTCGAGCGGCATCGTCGTGGCCAACAGCAAGCGCGTCATCAGCCTCATCGGCGTGCGCGACATCGTCGTGGTCGACACCCCGGACGCCCTGCTGGTCACCACCAAGGAGAACGCGCAGCGCGTGAAGAGCGTCGTCGACGCCCTCAAGCTCAGCGGCGGCACGGACGTGCTGTAACGAAGGGGTAACGAAGGCCGCGGGCGCTCTCCGCGGCCCGAGGGCGCCGGGAGCCCCGCCGTTAGATTCCGGGGATGCCCCGCACCCGCCGCGCCGTCCGCGCCGCCTCCCTGCCCCTCGCCCTCCTCGCCGCCGCGGCCCTCGCCGGATGCGGCGCGGCTCCCGAGCCCGGTGCCACCTCGGCTGCCGCGAGCGACTACTGCGCCCGGATGGTCACCAACTCCGGCGGCCTGCAGGACCGCTCCTTCAACCAGTCGAGCTGGGAGGGGCTGCAGCGCGCGGAGCAGGAGCTCGGGATCCAGGCCGACGTCCTCGTCTCCACCTCGGAGACGGACCTCGCCCCGAACGTCGAGCAGGCCGTGGGCACGGGCTGCGGCTTCGTCCTCACCGTCGGCTACGAGCTCGCGGAGGCGACGTCGGCCGCGGCGGCGGAGAACCCGGACGTGCACTTCTCCATCGTCGACGAGGTCGTCGACGCCCCGAACGTGAAGCCGCTCGTCTTCGACACGGCGCAGGCCTCCTACCTCGCGGGCTACCTCGCGGCGGGCGTGAGCGAGACGGGCAAGGTCGGCACCTTCGGCGGCGGCAACCAGCCGCCCGTGACCCTCTTCATGGACGGCTTCGTCGACGGCGTGGCCGCCTACAACCAGGCGCACGGCACGAGCGTCGTCGCGCTCGGCTGGGACGCGGCCGCGCAGGACGGCACCTTCACGGGCGACTTCGAGGACGTGTCGAAGGGCCAGACCACCACGCAGAACCTGCTCGACCAGGGCGCGGACGTCATCATGCCGGTGGCCGGCCAGGTGGGGGAGGGCGCCGCGTCGGCGATCCTCGCGCACGGCAGCGGCAAGCTGATCTGGGTCGACAACGACGGCTACGACACCCTGCCCGCCGAGTACCGCCCGCTCCTGCTGACGAGCGTCCTCAAGGACACCGGCCAGGCCGTGGTCGACATCGTGGGCGACGACCAGAAGGGCTCCTTCTCCTCGGAGCCCTACGTGGGCACGCTCGCGAACGGCGGCGTGGGCCTGGCGGAGTACCACGACCTCGCCGCCGCGGTGTCGCCCGAGCTGCAGACCGAGCTCGATGCGCTGAAGGCCCGGATCGTCTCCGGAGCCGTGCAGGTGAAGTCGGTCTCCACGCCGTAGCAGAGCCCGTGTTGCCGCGGTGTTTCGGCCTCGTCCCGGATCGGTAACGCTTGCGCCTGCAGGCCCGATCGGGGCGCAGATCGCATTCCCGCCCATGGGTAACATGAAGCCACATCGCCCGGTGGACCCGGGCTGCAACTGGAGGCCACAGTGACCATCACCACCCGAAAGGCCGCCCTCGGCGGTCTCGCCGCCGTCGGCATCACCGCGATCCTCGCGGGCTGCGGCGCCGCCCCCGAGTCCACGGCAGGAGGTGCGGGTGGAGAGGCGAAGAGCGACCTGCTCACCTGCATGGTCTCCGACTCCGGCGGATTCGACGACAAGTCGTTCAACCAGCTCGGCTTCGAGGGCCTCACCAAGGCCGTCGGCGACCTCGGCCTCCCGGAGGCCAAGCCCGTCGAGTCGGCCTCCGAGACCGACTTCGCGCCGAACCTCACCAACCTCGCCGACCAAGGCTGCGGCCTGATCGTCACCGTCGGCTTCCTGATCAAGGAGGCGACCGAGGAGGCGGCGAAGGCCAACCCCGACATCGAGTACGCGATCATCGACGACGCCCAGATCAGCGCCCCGAACGTCAAGCCCATCACCTTCAACACCAGCGAGGCCGCGTTCCTCGCGGGCTACTCCGCGGCGGCCTACTCGAAGACCGGCACGGTCGGCACCTTCGGCGGCCTGCAGATCCCGACCGTCACGATCTTCATGGACGGCTTCGTCGACGGCGTCAAGTACTACAACGAGCAGAAGGGCAAGGACGTCAAGGCCATCGGCTGGGACGTCGCGAGCCAGAGCGGGTCCTTCACGGGCGAGTTCGTCGCCAACCAGACGGCGAAGACGGCCGCGCAGACCCTCATCGACCAGGGCGCGGACGTCATCATGCCCGTCGGCGGCCCGATCTTCCTCAGCGCCGGCGAGGCGATCCGCGACTCCAGCGACAAGAAGGTCGTCATGGTGGGCGTCGACTCCGACGCGTACGAGAGCGCGCCCGACCTCAAGGACCTCTTCCTCACCTCGGTGCTCAAGGGCATCGACGCGGGCGTCGAGGACGTCGTGAAGACGGCGGCGGACGACGAGTTCGACGCGACGCCGTACGTCGGCACGCTGAAGAACGGCGGCGTGGACATCGCCCCGTTCCACGACTACGAGTCCGAGGTCCCGTCGGAGCTGTCCGGCGAGATCGAGACGATCAAGGCCGGCATCATCGACGGCTCGATCACCGTCGAGTCGCCGTCGTCGCTGACGAAGTAGCATCTAACGCACCGCGGGGGGATCGGCAGGCGCCGGTCCCCCCGCCGCGTGTCCACCCGACCCACCGAACGGATTGATCCGATGAAGCTCGAACTGCGGGGCATCACCAAGCGCTTCGGCGCGCTGGTCGCCAACGACCACATCGACCTCGTGGTCCAGCCGGGGGAGATCCACTGCCTCCTGGGCGAGAACGGCGCCGGCAAGTCCACGCTGATGAACGTGCTCTACGGCCTGTACCAGGCCGAGGAGGGCGAGATCCTGTTGGACGACCGGGTGGCGCGCTTCGCCGGCCCCGGCGACGCCATGGCCGCCGGCATCGGCATGGTGCACCAGCACTTCATGCTCATCCCCGTGTTCACGGTCGCGGAGAACGTCATGCTCGGTCACGAGGAGACGAAGCTCGGCGGCCGGCTCGACCTGGCGGGCGCCCGCGCGAAGGTGCGCGAGATCTCCGCCCGGTTCGGCTTCGACGTGGATCCCGACGCGCTCGTCGCGGACCTGCCCGTCGGCGTGCAGCAGCGCGTCGAGATCATCAAGGCCCTGTCGCGCGACGCGGAGGTGCTCGTGTTCGACGAGCCGACCGCCGTGCTCACGCCGCAGGAGACCGACGAGCTCATGGTCATCATGAAGCAGCTGCGGGACGCCGGGACCGGCATCGTCTTCATCACCCACAAGCTGCGCGAGGTCCGCGAGGTCGCGGACCGCATCACCGTCATCCGGCTCGGCAAGGTGGTCGGCGAGGCCCAGCCCACCGCCACCAACGCCGAGCTCGCCTCGCTCATGGTCGGCCGGAGCGTGTCGCTCACCGTCGCCAAGGCGCCCGCGACGCCCGGCGACGCGGCCCTCGTGGTGCGCGACCTCACCGTCGTCGACGCGGCCGGCCAGGTCGTGGTCGACGGCGTCAGCTTCGAGGTGCACGCGGGGGAGATCCTCGCCATCGCGGGCGTGCAGGGCAACGGCCAGACCGAGCTCACCGAGGCGATCCTCGGGCTCCAGCCCCGCGTGTCCGGCACCATCGACCTCGACGGGACGCGCCTCACCGGCCGCTCCGTCCGCCGCGTGCTCGACGCGGGCGTGGGCTTCGTGCCCGAGGACCGCAACGAGGACGGGCTCGTCGCCGAGTTCACCATCGCCGAGAACCTCATGCTCGACCGCTCCGACAGCCCGCCGTTCGTGGTCGCCGGATCCCTGAAGCTCGGCTACCTCGACGAGTTCGCGCGCGACCGCGTGCGCGAGTTCGACATCCGCACGCAGGGCATCGAGACGCACGTCGGCCGGCTCTCCGGCGGCAACGCGCAGAAGGTCGTGCTGGCGCGCGAGCTCAGCCGCGACCTCCGCCTGTTCGTCGCCGCGCAGCCCACGCGCGGCCTCGACGTCGGCTCCATCGAGTTCGTGCACACCCGCGTCGTCGAGACGCGCGACCGGGGCCTCCCCGTCATCGTCGTCTCCACGGAGCTCGACGAGGTCGCCGCGCTGGCCGACCGGATCGCCGTCATGTACCGCGGCGGCATCGTCGGCATCGTCCCGGGAGACACCCCGCGCGACGTGCTCGGCCTCATGATGGCCGGCGAGGTCCCGGCATCCGTCCCCACCCCCACGACCGCCGGAGGGCGCACCGCATGACCGACGACACCACTCGTCCCGACGGCCAGGATCCCGCGGACCCGTCCGCGGGGCAGCTGCCCGCCTCCGGCCGCGAGGCCGGATCCGTGGGCGACCCCACGCGCTCCGAGGCGCCCGCGGGCGTCCCCGCGGTCGCGACGGCCGACGACGACGGGGGATCCCGCGCCGGCCAGGTGCTCCGCGAGATCGCCTCCGGCAGCGCCCTGCTGTCGGTGCTCGCGGTCGTGCTCTCGCTCGTGGTCGGCGCGCTGCTCATCGCCGTCACCGACGAGGCGACGCAGAAGGCGGCCGGGTACTTCTTCAGCCGCCCGCTCGACACGCTCCGGGCCGGATGGGACGCCGCCAGCGGCGCGTACTCCGCGCTCTTCCAGGGCTCGATCTACAACTTCCGCCGCCCGGGCTTCGCGAACGGCATCAAGCCGCTCACCGAGACGCTGACCTTCGCGACCCCCCTCATCGCGGCCGGCCTCGGCGTCGCGCTCGCGTTCCGCGTGGGCCTGTTCAACATCGGCGCGCGCGGGCAGATGCTCATCGCCGCGGCGTGCGCCGGCTGGGTCGGCTTCAGCTTCGACCTCCCGCCCGTCGTGCACCTCGTGCTCGCGGTCGGCGCCGGCATCGTCGGCGGCGCCGCGTGGGGCGGGATCGTCGGCCTCCTCAAGGCGCGCACCGGCGCGCACGAGGTGATCGTCACGATCATGCTCAACTACGTCGCCTTCTACCTGCTCTCCTACCTGCTGCGCACCCCCGGCCTCCTCCAGGCGCCCGGATCCAACAACCCGAAGACCCCGGCGATGGCGGACAACGCGATCTTCCCGGCGCTCCTCGGCGACGGGTACTCCCTGCACGCGGGCTTCCTGGTGGTCGTCGTCGCGACGGTCATCGTCTGGTACCTCCTCAACCGCTCGGGCCTCGGCTTCCGCTTCCGTGCGGTCGGCGAGAACCCGAGCGCGGCACGGGTCGCCGGCATCGACGTCAAGAACTCCTACCTCTACGCCATGCTCATCTCCGGCGGGCTCGCGGGCCTCGCCGGGGCGAGCCAGGTGCTCGGCACCGTCACCACGGGCTTCAGCTCGGGGATCGACGCGGGCATCGGCTTCGACGCCATCACGGTGGCGCTGCTCGGCCGCAGCCGGCCGTGGGGCGTCTTCGTCGCGGGGATCCTGTTCGGCGCGTTCAAGGCCGGCGGCTTCTCGATGCAGGCGGCCGAGGGCGTGCCCATCGACATCGTCGTGGTCGTCCAGTCGCTCATCGTCCTGTTCATCGCGGCGCCCCCGCTCGTGCGCGCGGTGTTCCGCCTGCCCGCGCCGGGCCAGGCCCGTCGCACCACCCGGATCCGGAAGGCGGCGATCGCATCGTGACCGCGACCACCCCCACCGCCGCGCCCTCCCCGGCGCCGCACGACCCCGCAGCCGTCGCCCTCGAGCGCGCCGTCCAGACGAGCTGGAAGGCGCCCATCGCCTTCGGGGTCTTCACGGTGATCTCGCTCGTCCTGTTCGTGCTCCTCGGCCGCGAGGGATCCAGCACGTTCGGGCTCTCCACGGGCACCGACCTCATCCAGCTGGCCCCGCTCGTGCTGCCGACGGCTGCGACCGGCATCGTCGTGACGGTCGTGCTCGCCGCGCTCACGGTGCTCTCCGCCGTGCTCGTGCGCCGGTCGGCGAAGGTGCCGCTGTGGCTCACGGCCGCGTTCGCGATCCTGTTCCTCGTCGCGTTCCTCACCTGGGCGTCCGCGGGCCAGACCATCCCGGTGCCCGGCCTGCTCGTCGGCACCGTGAGCCTGTCGGTGCCGCTCATCTTCGGCGCACTCGGCGGCGTGCTCTCGGAGCGGGTCGGCGTCGTCAACGTCGCCATCGAGGGCCAGCTGCTCGCGGGCGCGTTCGTGTCCGCGGTCGTCGCCTCCGTCACGGGGCAGCCGCTCATCGGCCTCGCGTCCGCGATGGTCGCCGGCATGCTCGTGTCGTTCGTCCTCGCGGCGTTCGCCATCAAGTACTTGGTCGACCAGGTCATCGTGGGCGTGGTGCTCAACGTGCTCGTCACGGGCCTCACGAGCTTCCTGTTCTCGCAGGTGCTCTCGGCCGACCCGGGGACGCTCAACTCGCCGCCGCGCTTCGATCGCATCGACATCCCGGTCCTCGGCCAGATCCCGATCATCGGACCGGTGCTCTTCCGGCAGACGATCATCGTGTACATCATGTACGTGGCCGTCTTCCTCGTCTGGTACTGCCTCTTCCACACGCGCTGGGGCCTCCGCCTCCGCGCGGTCGGCGAGCACCCGCAGGCCGCGGACACCGTGGGCATCAAGGTGGCGCGCACCCGGTTCTGGAACGTGTCCCTCGCGGGCGCGATCGCGGGCCTCGGCGGCGCCTTCTTCACGCTCGGCTCGGTCGGCGCGTTCAACAAGGAGATGACGGCGGGCGCGGGGTTCATCGCGCTGGCCGCGGTCATCTTCGGCCGGTGGGATCCGCTGCGCGCCACGCTCGCGGCCCTCCTGTTCGGCTTCGCGAGCAACCTGCAGAACGTCCTCGGCGTCATCGGGTCGCCCGTGCCGAGCGAGTTCATGCTGATGCTGCCGTACGTCGTGACCATCGCCGCGGTCGCAGGCCTTGTGGGGCAGGTGCGCGGCCCGGCCGCCGCCGGCAAGCCCTACGTGAAGTCGTGAGCGCCGTGGAGCCCGTGGAGTCGGGCGGCATCGACTGGGGATCCCTGCGCGAGGCGGCGCACGAGGCCATGGGCCGCGCGTACGTCCCGTACTCGCGGTTCCCCGTGGGCGTCGCGGCCATCGCGACCGACGGCCGCGTCATCACCGGGTGCAACGTGGAGAACGCCTCCTACGGACTCACCCTCTGCGCCGAGTGCGCGCTCGTCTCCGTGCTGCACCTCACGGGCGGCGGCCAGCTCGTCGCCTTCACGTGCGTGGACGGCGACGGCAACATCCTCATGCCGTGCGGACGCTGCCGGCAGCTGCTGTTCGAGCACGCGGTGCCGGGCATGCTGCTGGAGACCGTCTCCGGGATCCGCACGATCGACGAGGTCCTGCCCGACGCCTTTGGGCCGAGCACGCTCGACGCGTACGGGGACCGCTCGTGAGCGCCGCGTTCGACGTCGTCGACCTGATCCGCACCAAGCGCGACGGCGGCCGGCTCTCGACCGCCGAGATCGACTGGCTGGTCGCCGCGTACACGGACCGCTACGTGGCCGACGAGCAGATGGCCGCGCTCGCGATGGCGATCCTGCTCCGCGGCATGGACCGCACCGAGATCCGGGACCTCACCCTCGCCATGATCGCGAGCGGCGAGACCCTCGACTTCTCGGGGCTCGGCAAGCCCACGGTCGACAAGCACTCCACGGGCGGCGTGGGCGACAAGATCACCCTCCCGCTCATGCCGCTCGTCGCGTCCTACGGCGTCGCCGTGCCGCAGCTCTCCGGCCGCGGCCTCGGCCACACGGGCGGCACGCTCGACAAGCTCGAGTCGATCCCCGGCTGGCGCGCCGACCTCTCCACGGAGGAGATGGTGCAGCAGATGAAGGACCACGGCGGCGTGGTCTGCGCCGCAGGCAGCGGCCTCGCTCCGGCCGACAAGCGCCTCTACGCGCTGCGCGACACCACGGGCACGGTCGAGGCGATCCCGCTCATCGCCTCCAGCATCATGAGCAAGAAGATCGCGGAGGGCACGGGCGCGCTCGTCCTCGACGTGAAGTTCGGCGGCGGCGCCTTCATGACCGACATCGACCGGTCGCGCGAGCTCGCGCGCACCATGGTGGAGCTCGGCACCGACGCCGGCGTGCGGACGACCGCGCTCCTCACCGACATGGACGTGCCGCTCGGCCTCGCCATCGGCAACGCCAACGAGGTGCGCGAGTCCGTCGAGGTGCTCGCGGGCGGCGGGCCCGCCGACGTGGTGGAGCTGACGCTCGCGCTCGCGCGGGAGATGCTCGCCGCGGTCGGGATCCCGGACGCCGACGTCGAGGACGCCCTCCGCGACGGCCGCGCCATGGACTCGTGGCGCGCCACCGTGCGCGCGCAGGGCGGGGATCCGGACGCCGCGATGCCCGTCGCGCGCGAGACCCACGTCGTCACCGCCGAGCGCGACGGCGTGCTCGTGCAGCAGGACGCGCTGCCGTTCGGCATCGCCGCCTGGCGCCTCGGCGCCGGTCGCGCGCGCCAGGGCGACGCCGTGCAGCACGCCGCGGGCGTCGACCTGCACGCCAAGCCGGGGGACCGCGTGCGCCGCGGCGACCCGCTGTTCACCCTCTCGGCCGACGAGCCGGAGCGCTTCGCCCGTGCGCTGGAGTCGCTCGATGGCGCGTACCGCGTGGGCGACCCGGACGAGTACGTCGCCCGCGGCCCGCTCGTGCGGGAGCGCATCACCGCCGAGGGCTGATCCGGTCACGTCCGGCCGCCGTCCCCGCGACGACGGCCGGACGCGCGGCCGTGCCTCAGCCGATGCGCTCGAGCGCGTCGACCACCGCGTCCCAGAACCCGGCGTGGTCGAGGTCGACCGCCACCTGCGTCGTGCAGTCCTCGGGCGCCGGACGGCGGAGGTCCGTCACGGTCATGCCGAGCGTGTGCGTGCCCGTCAGCTCGACGGACACGGGCGCGCGCCGGACGGAGACGAGGCGCGGGTCGATCACGCGCGCGACGGCGCAGGGGTCGTGCACGGGCGGGCTCGGGAAGTCCTGGCGGTCGTGGTACGCCCGGCCGTACGACTCCATCGACTCCACGACGAAGCGCGCGGCCGGCGTGCCGAGGGCCGCGATCCGCGCCATGACCTCGGGCGTCGCGGTCGCCTGGTACGTGAGGTCGAGCCCCACCATCGTCACGGGCCACGCCTCGCCGAACACGATGTGGGCGGCCTCGGGATCCACCGCGATGTTGAACTCCGCGACGGCCGTGCTGTTGCCGGCGTGGTACCCGCCGCCCATGAGCACGACCTCCTTCACGCGCTCGACGATGCGCGGCTCGCGGCGCACCGCGAGGGCGATGTTGGTGAGCGCCCCGATGGGCACGAGCGTGATCTCGCCCGGCGCATGCGCCATGACCGTCTCGATGATGAGGTCCACCGCGTGCCGCGGGTCGAGCGCCACCGTCGGCTCCGGCAGCTCGGGCCCGTCGAGCCCGGTCTCGCCGTGGATCTCGGGCGCCGTCATCACGGGCCGCACGAGCGGGCGCGCGCAACCGGCCGCGATCGGCACGCCGTGGATCCCGGCGACGGTCGCGACCGCCAGCGCGTTCCGCGTGACCTTCTCCAGCGTCTGGTTCCCGGCGACCGTGGTGATGCCGACGAGCTCCACCTCGGGGCTCCCGTGCGCGAGCATCAGCGCGAGGGCGTCGTCGTGCCCGGGGTCGCAGTCGATCAGGATCTTGCGGGGCATGGGTCCTCCGGCTCGGGTCGCGGCCCGCCGACGCCTCGCGCACCGATCGTTCGTGTGCCGACGACCTCCGCGTGGGCCTCGACGAGGCTAGTAGATTCGTCCCATGACACGCGCTCCCGAGGACTCCACGCTGCCCGGCGGAGGGTCGTACCGCGACCTCCCCAAGGTCTCCCTCCACGACCACCTCGACGGCGGCCTCCGTCCCGGCACCATCGTCGAGCTCGGCGACGACGCCGGCATCGAGCTCCCCGCCCAGGAGGCCGACGCGCTCGGCGAGTGGTTCCGCACCAGCGCCGACTCCGGATCGCTCGTCGACTACCTGAAGACCTTCGACGTCACCATCGCCGTCATGCAGACCGAGGAGAACCTGGCGCGCGTCGCCCGGGAGTTCGTCGAGGACCTCGCAGACGACGGCGTCGTCTACGGCGAGATCCGCTGGGCGCCCGAGCAGCACCTCACGCAGGGCCTCTCGCTCGACGCCGTCGTCGAGGCCGTGCAGTCCGGCATCGAGGAGGGCGTGCGCGGCGTCGAGGAGTCGGGCGGATCCATCCGCGTCGGCCAGCTCGTGAGCGCCATGCGCCACCTCGACCGCGGCACCGAGATCGCCGAGCTCGCCGTCCGGCACCGCGACCGCGGCGTCGTGGGCTTCGACATCGCGGGCCCCGAGGCCGGCTTCCCGCCGTCCCGCCTGCAGGGCGCGTTCGACCTCCTGGCGCGCGAGTGGATGCCCCGCACCGTCCACGCGGGCGAGGCCGACGGCCTCGAGTCCATCCGCTCCGCCCTGCTCGACGGCCGGGCGCTCCGCCTCGGTCACGGCGTGCGCATCGCCGAGGACATCGAGATCGACAGCGAGGAGGGCGAGGACGTCTTCGTCACCCTCGGCACGCTCGCGCAGTGGGTGAAGGACCGCGGCATCCCGCTCGAGCTCAGCCCGTCGTCCAACCTGCAGACCGGCGCCATCGAGGCGTGGGGCGACACCATGCGCGACCACCCCTTCGACCTGCTCTACCAGCTCGGCTTCGCCGTCACGGTGAACACCGACAACCGCCTCATGAGCGGCACCTCCATCAGCCGGGAGCTCGCGCTCCTCACGGACGCCTTCGCCTACGACCTCGACGACCACGAGGCGTTCCAGCTGAACGCGGCCGCCGCGGCCTTCCTGCCGCTGGAGGAGCGCGAGGCGCTCGCCGACATCATCTCCGACGGGTTCGCCCGCCTGTAGCGCGGGGTCCGCTCCGGCCTCCCGTCCCGCTCGTCCCGTCCCGTTCGCCGCTTCGACAGAGAGGTCGCACCCCGTGCTCCCACCGCTCCCGGACGACGCCGTCACCCTCGGCGCCGAGGCCGCCGACTGGCGCGCTGCCGTGCGCCTCGCCGGCGACGCGCTCGTGCGCTCCGGCGCGGCCACGGCCGACTACTCCGAGGCGATGATCCGGGTCGTGGAGGAGTTCGGCGCCTACGTCGTCATCGCCCCGGGGCTCGCGCTCGCGCACGCCCGGCCGGGCCCGGACACCCTCGCGGACGGCCTCGCGGTCGTGACGCTGACGGAGCCCGTGGCCTTCGGGCACGCGCACAACGATCCCGTGGACGTCATCGTCGGCCTCGCCGTCACCACGGTCGACCGGCACGTCTCGTCGGTCGCCGACATGGCCAACATCTTCAACGACGCCACCGCCATCCCGCGGCTGCGCGCCGCCACCACCGTCGACGAGGTCCGGCGCATCATGGCCGGCGAGGAGAGCGCATGAAGGTCGTCGCCATCTGCGGCGTGGGGATCGGCACGTCCGGCATCCTCAAGGTCAACGCGGAGCGGGCCCTCGCGCGCCTCGGCATCGAGGCGGACGTCACGGCGGCCGACCTCGCCAGCGTCGCCTCGATCGGCGAGGACGCGCAGGTCATCCTCACGTCGCCCGAGCTGGTCGACCGCATCGGCGCCACGTACGCCGACGTCGTGGTGATCGAGAACTACTTCGACCTCGAGGAGATCTCGGCCAAGCTCGACGCCGCGCTGGGCTGATCCCCTGCGTCCCCGCCCGGCGCCGGATCGACCGGCGACGCGGGGGCAGCGCCCCCGCGCGCGACCACGAACCCGGCCGCCAGCAGCGAGGCCGCGGCGATCCCGGCACCGGCCGCCAGCACCGCGGGCGACGGGCCGGTGATCGGCTGCCCCGCGAGCGCCTGCGCGGCGACGAGCGCGACCACCCCGAGGTACGCGACGGCCGCGACGGCCGTGAGCCGCACGCGCACCCGGTCGGGTGCCAGCGCCGGGATCCGCCGCCCCGCGAGCCCGAGCAGCAGCGCCGCGACGGGCAGCAGCTGCAGGGCGTGCATGCCGACGAAGTGCGGGATCCGCAGGTCGCCCGCGGTCGTGCTCCAGCCGAGCACGGGCAGGCCGGGGCCGCCGTCCTCCGCCCCCACGGCGTGCGCGCCGGCCACGCCGTGGAAGTCCGCCAGCTGCGCCGCGGTCGGCGAGGTCATGAGGTACGCGAGGCCGATGCCGACCAGCGCGATGAGGGCACCCGCTCGGATCCCGAGGGTCAGCGCCGGGTCGGGCAGCCGGAGCCGCAGCACCGCGAGGCTCGTGACGAAGGCGCAGAGGTAGAGCACCGTGATCGACACCGCCATCACCCCCCAGAGCGCCGTCGCGAGCGGCGTGGCGACGTTGAAGTGGCTCGTCGTCCCGGCGGCCTCCGCGCTCACGATGACCGCCTGCTCCACGACGAGCGCGACCGCGACCACCGTGCCGACGGCGTGCGCCTGCCGCCGGAAGCGGGGGAGGCGCGCGATGAGCCAGGCCCAGGAGACGGCGTAGACGAGGATCGAGAGCGCGAACTTGGCGGGCTTGTCCCAGGCGGGCATGCCGGCGACGACGCGGTCGTCGACCACGCGGCCCACGAGGCAGACGGCGGCGACCACGACCATGAGCGCCGCGACCGTCATCAGCGGTCGGTGCCAGCCGAAGGCGCGGCGGATCACGACGCGGGTCCCGTCGGCGTCGCGACGGTGGCCTGCGCGACGCGCCGCAGACCCGCGGCGAGGTGGTCGCCGAGCACGGTGCCGACGACCATCAGCTCGGCCATCGCCGTGCGGTCGGGTCGCGCGCGCACGGCGGCGAGGTCGGCGTCCGCCTGGATCCCCGCGGCCTCGGCGTACCGGTCCAGGTAGCCGTCGTCCATCCGGTGCCCCGAGCGCTCGAGGGCGTCGACCGCCCGCGCCGCCTGCGCCCGGCCCGCGTGCCCCTCGAGCACGCACCAGCCCGCGCGCCGCGTGACCGCGTCGATCCGGTCGAGCGCGTCGGCGGCGGGCGCATCCGCGGGCGGCGGCCCGGGCGTCAGCGCGTCCTGCGCCACCGCGAACACGTCCTGCACCTGCCGGCCGTCGTCGTCGAGCACGGCCAGCACCTCGCGGGCCCGGGCGACCGGCAGCCGCCCGACGTCGATGAGCGCGCGGACCAGGCGGACGCGGCGGACGTGCGCGTCGTCGTACTCGGTGCGGTTGTCGCTCACGCGCGACCCCGCGGGCAGCAGGCCCTCGCGGACGTAGTACTTGACGGTGGCCGGCGCGACACCCGTGGCGTCGGCGAGCTCGGTGATGCGCATGCGGCGAGGCTAGCGCACTGATAGCGCCACTACCAGTGACGGCGCGAGATGATCCGCGGGCCGTCGCGCGGCCCGCGGATCCGGTCGGCTACAGCTCGAGCAGGGCGGGCACGGCCTGCGCGAGGTCGGCCACGATCGCGCGCGCCGCGTCCCGCCGCTCGGCGACGGTGCCCGCGGTGCTCTGCGCGTCGAGGTACACCTTGATCTTCGGCTCCGTGCCGCTCGGTCGCACGATGAGGCGCGCGCCGTCGCCCAGGTGGAAGCGCAGCACGTCGCTCGGCGGCAGGTCGCCGAAGCCGTCCGCGAGGTCGTCCATGCGCTCGACCCGGCGGGATCCGATGGCGGCGGGCGGCGACTGCCGGAGCTTCGCCATGATCCGCGGGATGACGGCGAGGTCCGTGACGCGCACCGAGATCTGGTCGCTCGCGAACGACCCGAACCGCTCGGCGAACTCGCGGTCGTAGTCGTCGATCGTCAGCCCGCGCGCCTTCAGCGTCATGACGCCGTGCAGCACCGCGACGGCGGCCGAGATGCCGTCCTTGTCGCTCGTGATCCACGGCGCCACGAGGTACCCGAGCGCCTCCTCGTAGCCGTAGACGAGGTCGGGCGCGCGCGAGATCCACTTGAAGCCCGTGAGCGTCTCGCGGTACCCGAAGCCGAGCTCGCGGGCCACCACCTCGAGCGCGGGGGAGGAGACGAGCGAGGACGCGAACGTGCCGGTGTTGCCGTCCTCGACGTAGCGCTCGGCGATCCCGAGGCCGAGCAGCATGCCCACCTCGTTGCCGGAGAGGCGGCGCCAGGCGCCGTGCTCGTCGACGATGGCGACGGCGAGGCGGTCGGCGTCCGGGTCGTTGGCGATGATGAGCTCCGCGTCGGCCTCGACGGCCGCCTGGAACGCGAGGTCGAGCGCGCCCGGCTCCTCGGGGTTCGGGAAGTCGACCGTCGGGAAGTCGGGGTCGGGATCGGCCTGCGCGGCGACCACCACGGGCGCGTCGACGCCGACGGCCCGGAACACGCGCGCCGCGGTCTCCCACCCGACGCCGTGCAGCGGCGTGTAGACCCAGGTGAGCGGCGCGAGCGGGGCCGCGAACAGGGCGGCGGTCTCCGCCACGTAGGAGTCGATGAGCGACTCCGGCGCGGTCTCGTAGTCGTCCGCCACGGGCAGCTGCTGCACGGTGCGCTCGCCCGCCGCCTTGTGGATGAAGGCCGCGATGTCGCGGTCGGCGGGGCTGACGATCTGCGACCCGTGGTCCTCGTCGCCCAGGTAGACCTTGTAGCCGTTGTCGCGCGCCGGGTTGTGCGACGCGGTGACCATGACGCCGGCGCTCACGCCGAGGTGCTTCACGGCGTAGGCGAGCAGGGGCGTCGGCAGCGCGCGGGGGAGGAGGGAGGTGCGGACGCCGGCGCCCGCCATGATCCTCGCGGTGTCCTCGGCGAAGACGCGCGAGTTGTGTCGCCCGTCGTACCCGATGACGATGCTCGGGCGGGGGCTGCGGCTGCGCAGGTAGTCGGCGAAGCCGGCGGCCGCCTGCGACACGAGCACGCGGTTCATGCGGTTCGGGCCCGCGCCCAGCTCGCCGCGGAGGCCCGCGGTGCCGAACTGCAGGCGCGTCTGGAACCGGTCGCGGAGGTCCGCGGCGGCCTGCTCCCGCTCGGCGGCCGATGCCCCGGGAGCGGTGCCGTCCACGAGCGCGAGCAGCGCGTCGACCTCGGCGCGCGTGACGGGATCCGGGTCCTGCGCCCGCCAGGCACGGGCGGCGGCGGCGAGGGCCGCGGTCTCCTCGCGGCTCACAGGGCGCCCACGATGCGCGCGAGCAGGTCGCCGATGCGGCCCTCGGCGGCGCGGCCGGCCTCGATGACCTCCTCGTGGCTGAGCGGCGTCTGCTGGATCCCCGCGGCGAGGTTCGTGATGAGCGACATGCCGAGCACCTCCATGCCCGCCTCGCGCGCCGCGATGGCCTCGAGCGCGGTGGACATGCCGACGATGTGCCCGCCGATCGCCTCGGCCATGCGCACCTCGGCCGGGGTCTCGTAGTGGGGGCCGCGGAACTGGCAGTACACGCCCTCGTCGAGCTCGGGATCCACCCCGTGCGCGATCGCGCGGAGGCGGGCCGAGTAGAGGTCCGTCAGGTCGACGAACGTCGCGCCCTCGAGCGGCGAGTCGGCGGTGAGGTTGATGTGGTCGCTGATGAGCACGGGCGTGCCGGGCGTCCAGTGGCGCTTGATGCCGCCCGCGCCGTTGGTGAGGATCATCGTGGTGGCGCCGGTCGCGGCCGCGGTGCGGACGCTGTGCACGACCCGGCGGACGCCGTGGCCCTCGTAGTAGTGGGTGCGCGCGCCGATGACGAGGGCGCGGCGGCCGGAGGGCAGCAGGACGCTCCGCAGGGAGCCCACGTGGCCCTCCAGGGCGGGCTTCGAGAAGCCGACGACCTCGGTGGCCGGGACGGTCGCGGTGGTCTCGCCGATGAGATCCGCCGCGCGCCCCCATCCGCTGCCGAGGGTCAGGGCGATGTCGTGGCGCTCGACGCCCGTGAGCTCGGCGATCTGCCGGGCCGCCTGCCGCGCGATCTCCTGGGGGTCCGCGTCGGGCGACTCGAGGGGGTTGCTGTAGGTCATGCCCCGATCCTAAATGCGCGCGCGGGGGCGGCCCGGGCCGCCACGGGGGCGGGTTCGCGCGGGGGCCCGGGCCTGCGGGATGATGTGCGCATGGGATACGAGTTCGAGGCCAACCAGAGGATCGCCGTTCTCGGAGGGGGCCCCGGCGGATACGAGGCCGCCATCGCGGGAGCGCAGCTCGGCGCGGAGGTGACGCTGGTGGAGCGCGTGGGCGTCGGCGGCTCGGCCGTGATGACCGACGTCGTCCCCTCGAAGACCCTCATCGCCACCGCGGAGGCCACCAACGCGCTCGGCGAGGCCGCCGACCTCGGCGTCCAGTTCTTCTCCCGGGGCGAGCAGACCCGTCGGCCCGTGCGGCCCGAGGTCGCCGTCAACCTCCAGGCCGTCAACGACCGCCTGCTCCGCCTCGCGCGCCAGCAGTCCGAGGACATGAAGTCGAGCCTCATCCGCGCGGGCGTGCGCATCGTGCAGGGCGAGGGCCGGCTCGACGGGCCGAACCGCATCATCGTCTCCACCGGCCGGGGCGGCGCCGGCACCGACTTCGACGAGATCGACGCGGACACCACGGTCATCTCCACGGGCGCGAGCCCCCGCATCCTCGAGACCGCGAAGCCCGACGGCGAGCGGATCCTCACCTGGACGCAGCTGTACACGATGGACTGCGTGCCCGAGCACCTCATCGTCGTCGGATCCGGCGTCACGGGCGCCGAGTTCGCCTCCGCCTACACGGCGCTCGGCGCGAAGGTCACGCTCATCTCGTCCCGCGACCAGGTGCTGCCCGGCGAGGACGCCGACGCCGCCCGCGTCATCGAGGACGTCTTCACGCGCAACGGCATGACGGTGCTGTCGAAGTCGCGCGCCGAGTCGGTGGTGCGCCAGGGCGACGGCGTCGTCGCCACGCTGAGCGACGGCCGCGTCATCGAGGGCAGCCACTGCCTCATGGCCGTCGGGTCCGTGCCGAACACGGCGGGCATCGGCCTCGAGGAGGCGGGCGTGCAGATGAGCGACTCCGGCCACATCCGCGTCAACCGCGTCGCGCGCACCTCGGTGCCGAGCGTGTACGCGGCCGGCGACTGCACCACGTTCCTGCCGCTGGCCTCGGTCGCCTCCATGCAGGGCCGCACGGCGGTCTACCACGCGATGGGCGACGCGGTGAGCCCCACCGAGCTCCGCAACGTGACGTCCAACATCTTCACCCAGCCGGAGATCGCCACGGTCGGCTGGTCGCAGAAGCAGATCGAGGACGGGCTCGCGCAGGGCGACATCTACAAGCTGCCGCTCGCCTCGAACCCCCGCGCCAAGATGCAGAACGTGAAGGACGGCTTCGTGAAGCTGTTCGCGCGCACCGGCTCCGGCACGGTCATCGGCGGCGTCATCGTGGCGCCCAAGGCCAGCGAGCTGATCTTCCCGCTCGCCCTCGCCGTGGAGCACCGCCTCACGGTCGACGACGTGGCGCGCGCGTTCACGGTCTACCCGTCGCTGTCGGGCAGCATCTCCGACGCGGCGCGCGCCATGCACATCGTGCTCTGACCCGCCGGTCGCCCCGCGCGGCCCGCATGCGACGACGGCCGGCCCCGAGGGGACCGGCCGTCGTCGCGTGCGGTGCGGGCGTCAGACGATGTCGAGCAGGCGGTGCCCCGACGGGACGGTCTGGCCGACCTCGGCCGCGAGGCCCGTGACCGTGCCCGCGGTGTGCGCCGTGAGCGGCTGCTCCATCTTCATCGCCTCGAGGACCACGAGGAGGTCGCCCTTGACGACCTGCTGGCCCTCCGCGACGGCGAGCTTGACGACGGTGGCCTGCATGGGCGAGGTGACGGATCCGCCGCCCGAGGTGTCGACCGCGCCCGCCTGCTTGCGGCGCGCGGGGGCCGCGGCGGCACGACGGGACGAGGACGCGCCCGCGGCGGGGGCCAGGTCCTCGGGGAGGCTCACCTCGATGCGCTTGCCGCCGACCTCGACCACGACGGTGTGCCGCGCGGGCGCCTCGGCGGCGTCCTCGAGGGCACCCGACCACGGCTCGATGGTGTTGTCGAAGTCCGTCTCGATCCAGCGCGTGTAGACGGAGAAGGGCGCGCCGTCGGCCGGTGCGAAGGCCGGGTCGCGCACGATAGCGCGGTGGAAGGGCAGCACGGTCGGCAGGCCCTGCACCTCGAACTCGTCGAGGGCGCGGCGCGCGCGCTCGAGGGCGTCCTCGCGGCTGGATCCCGTGACGATGAGCTTCGCGAGCAGCGAGTCGAAGGCGCCCGAGATCACGTCGCCGGCGCGGACGCCGGAGTCGACGCGGACGCCGGGACCGCCGGGCGCCTGGAACACGTGCACGGGGCCGGGCGCGGGGAAGAAGCCGCGGCCCGGGTCCTCGCCGTTGATGCGGAACTCGAACGAGTGGCCGCGCGGCGCCGGGTCGTCGTAGTCGATGAGACCGCCCGCGGCGATGCGGAACTGCTCGCGCACGAGGTCGATGCCCGTGACCTCCTCGGAGACCGGGTGCTCGACCTGGAGGCGCGTGTTCACCTCGAGGAAGGAGATCGTGCCGTCCTGCGCGACGAGGAACTCGCACGTGCCGGCGCCGACGTAGCCGACCTCGCGGAGGATCGCCTTCGACGCGGCGTAGAGCTGCGCGTTCTGGTCGTCGGTGAGGAACGGCGCGGGCGCCTCCTCCACGAGCTTCTGGTGGCGGCGCTGGAGCGAGCAGTCGCGGGTGGAGATCACGACGACGTTGCCGGCCGAGTCGGCGAGACACTGGGTCTCGACGTGGCGCGGGCGGTCGAGGTACTTCTCGACGAAGCACTCGCCGCGGCCGAACGCCGCGACGGCCTCGCGCGTGGCGGAGTCGAACAGCTCCGGCACCTCCTCGCGGGTGCGGGCGACCTTGAGGCCGCGGCCGCCGCCGCCGAACGCCGCCTTGATGGCGACGGGGAGGCCGTGCACGTCGACGAAGTCGAGCACCTCGTCGGCGCCGGACACGGGGTTGAGCGTGCCGGGCGCGAGCGGGGCGCCCACGCGCTCGGCCACGTGCCGGGCGGTGACCTTGTCGCCGAGCTGCTCGATGGCGCTGGGGGAGGGGCCGATCCAGATGAGCCCGGCGTCGATGACCTGCTGCGCGAAGTCCGCGTTCTCGGCCAGGAAGCCGTAGCCCGGGTGCACCGCGTCGGCGCCGGAGCGACGCGCGATCGAGAGGATCTTGGCGATGACGAGGTAGGTGTCCGCGCTCGTCTGCCCGTCGAGGGCGTAGGCCTCGTCGGCGAGCGTCACGTGCAGCGCGTCGCGGTCCTGGTCGGCGTAGACGGCGACCGAGCCGATCCCCGCATCCCTCGCCGCCCGGATGATGCGGACGGCGATCTCGCCCCGGTTGGCGATCAGGACCTTGTTCACACGCGTCATGGGACCCCAGCCTAGGGTCTGGGATGCGCCCGGCTTCGGAGGGTCGGCACAAACATGTGGGACGGCGGGGTACGCGCGCCCACAACAGGTCGCCCCGAGCCCGCCCTGGCATGATCGACGCATGACGGCACCCGGCTCCGGCGACGACGACGCGCGGGCCGCCGCCGCGGACCTCGCGGACCTCCTCGCCCGCACGGTGGCCGAGCTCGAGGAGCGCCGCGCGCCCGACGAGGCGCTCGCCGAGGTCCGCGCCAAGCGCTCCTTCGGGCCCATCAAGCGGCAGCCGGCGATGGTGCCGGTCGGCCGCGCGTGGCGGCTCGGCGTGCTCCTGCTCTCGGCCGACGGATCGCTGCGCCGCACCGGCAGCATCACGCGCGCCGTGGAGCCCACGCGCTCGCAGGGCCTCGACTCCGGCGTGGAGGCACGGAAGGAGGCCAGGCGGCAGGCCGTCCGCGCGTTCGCCGAGGGCGACGCGGTCGACTACGACTGGGAGCCGATCGCGCTCGACGCGGCATCGCTCGCCCGGGGATCCGGGCCCCTGTCGCTGCGCGGCCGCGAGCTCCGCGTGCAGTGGGGGCCGAACGCCCACGAGACCCGGCCGCTCGCGGCCTACCTCGCGGACCGCATCGAGGTCCTCGGGATGGGGTGAGGCCCCTCGGCGTCAGACGAGGCGCGCCGCGACGGCGCCCGGGCGGTTCCAGAGATCGGGCCACCCGACGCCCAGCTCGCGGACGAGCCCGCGGAGGGTGGGGAGCGACAGGCCGACGACCGTGCTGGGGTCGCCCTGGATCCGCTCGATGAAGGCCGCGCCGAGGCTGTCGATGGTGAACGACCCCGCGACCAGGAGCGGCTCGCCCGTGGCGACGTAGGCGTCGATCTCGGCGTCGTCGATGTCGGCCCGGAAGCGCACGTCCGCGACGGCCGCGCGCCCGATCCCCCGGACGATGCGGCCGTCGGCCACCTCGATCAGCCAGTGCCCGGAGTGCAGCCGGCCCTCCCGGCCGCGCTGGGCCCGCCAGCGCTCGGTGGCGCGCTCGACGGTGTGCGGCTTGCCGTGCACGACGCCGTCGATCTCGAAGGCCGAATCGCCGCCCAGCACCAGACCCGTGAGGGGCGCGCCCGCGACGAGCTGGCCGACGACCGCCTCGGCCTTGGCGCGTGCCAGCAGCTGCACCATGTCCTCGGGGCCGAGCGTCCCCTGGCGCGCCTCGGCCGCGGCGACCGCGGCGGGCTCGTCGACGTCGGAGTGCAGCACGACGGGCTCGATGCCGGCGGATCGCAGGAGCGCCAGGCGGGCGGGGGACGTGGAGGCGAGGTGCAGGCGCGTCGTCATCGGATCATCGTGGCATGCGCGCCCTCCGCGGCGGGCGCTCGCCGCCTCCCGGTGATCGTGCCGCCTCCCGGTGCGTCAGGGGTGCCGTCCGCCGGCGCTCGTGTGATCGTGCCGCTCCCCGGTGTGTCAGGGTTGCCGTCCGCCGGCGCTCGTGTGATCGTGCCGCTCCCCGGTGTGTCAGGGTTGCCGCATGGGTGAGCAGGTGGGCCGCGAGGTCGAGGTGGACGTGACCAACATCGCGCACGGGGGAGTCTCCGTCGCCAGGCACGACGGCCGGGTGGTCTTCGTCTCGGACGCGATCCCCGGCGAGCGGGTGCGCGCGCGCATCACGGAGGACTCCAAGAAGTCGTTCTGGCGCGCCGACACGGTCGAGGTGCTCGACGCCTCCCCGCACCGCCGGCCGCACGTGTGGGCCGAGGCCTCCGTCGACCGCGCGCCCGAGGACCGGGTCGGCGGCGCCGAGCTCGGCCACATCGACCTCGCCCACCAGCGCGAGCTGAAGCGCCGGGTCGTCGTCGACTCCCTCTCCCGCATGGCGGGCGTCGACCGCGAGGTCGAGGTCCAGGCGCTCCCCGGCGACGACGAGGCGGACGGCCTCGGCTGGCGCACGCGCGTCAGCCTGCACGTCGACGGCGACGGCCGCGTCGGCCCCTACTCCTCGCGCTCGCACCGCGTGATCCCCGTCGAGTCGCTGCCGCTGGCGACCGCGGGCGTCAACGGCGCCGCGCCGTTCGGCCAGCGCTTCCCCGGCGTCGAGGGCATCGACCTCGTCGCGCCCGCCGAGGGCCACGTGCGCATGCTCCTCATCGACGGCAAGCCGCAGCGCCGCGACACCATCACGGAGCGCGTGCGCGACCGCGAGTTCAAGCTGGAGGCCGGCGGCTTCTGGCAGGTGCACCGCCGCGCGGCGGAGACGCTCTACGACGCCGTCCAGTCCTCCATCGACGAGGCGCTCTTCGACCCGCGGGCCGCGAACCTCGACCTGTACGGGGGCGTCGGGCTGCTGGCCGCCGCCGTGGGCGACCGCTTCGGCGACACCGTGCGCATCACGAGCGTGGAGAGCGACGAGGTCGCCACCGAGTTCGCCGGCGACAACCTGGCCCAGTGGGTGGGCGCCGCGTCGCTGACCGCGCGCGTCGACCGCTACCTCCAGCAGCTCGTCCGTGACGCGAGCCCCGCCGAGCGCCGCCGCCTGCAGGGCGCGACCGTCGTCCTCGACCCGCCGCGCGCCGGCGCGAAGAAGCCCGTCGTCGACGCGCTCGCCGAGCTGCGTCCCGCCCAGGTCGTCTACGTCGCGTGCGACCCGGTCGCGCTCGCCCGCGACGTGGCGCTCTTCGCCGAGCGCGGCTACGAGCTCCGCTCCGTCCGCTCGTTCGACCTGTTCCCGCACACGCACCACGTCGAGAGCGTCGCCGTGCTGGTGCCCGCCGCGTCCTGACCCGGGGATCCCGGCCCGGCCGCTTCGCGCACGGGGCACCCGCGGCCCGGGGAGCCGCGCCGCCGGACGATACAGTGGGCGAGGGGACCGTCGGGGATCGACGGCGTCACGCGACGAGGGGGAGCCGGATGACCGAGACCACGCAGGGATCCGATCCGGCGGCCGAGGCCCGCCCGCCCGTCCGCGTCGCGGTGGTCGACGACCACGAGTCGGTGCGCCTCGGCCTGAAGGCCGCGTGCCTCGACGCCGGGTACGAGTTCATCCTCGCCGCCGCCAACGCCCGCGAGCTCGTCGAGGGCCTGGTGGGCCGCGAGTGCGACGTGGTCGTCCTCGACCTGTCGCTCGGCGACGGCTCGTCCGTCACGGACAACGTCAAGGCCGCGCAGGGCACGGGCGCCGCGGTGCTCGTGCACAGCATCGCCGACCGCGTCGCGAGCGTCCGCGAGGCGCTCGCCGCCGGCGCCGCGGGCGTCATCCCCAAGTCGTCCGCCACCCAGACCGTCATGGCCGCCGTCGCCACGGTCGCGCGCGGCGACGTCCTCAACAACCTCGAGTGGGCCACCGCCATCGACGCGGACCGCGACTTCGCCAAGGCCCAGCTCGGCCGCCGCGAGCGCGACGTGCTCCACCTCTACGCGTCCGGCCTGCCCCTCAAGCTCGTCGCGCAGCAGCTCGGCATCGCGAACAGCACGGCGCGCGAGTACCTCGACCGGATCCGCGTGAAGTACGTCGAGGTCGGCCGTCCGGCGCCCACCAAGGTCGACCTCCTGCGTCGGGCCGTGGAGGACGGCATCCTCCCGGGCCTCGATCAGGACGGCGGCGATGCCCGCTAGGCCACCGGCCGACGCGCCGCCGCCGGCGGCACACGTGACGCGCGCCCTCGCCGGGACCCCGCCGCGCACCCCCGACAACCCCATCAGCCTCGCCCGCATCGAGACGATCCTCGGCCGCGGTGCCGGGGCCTTCGGCCTGCTCTTCGCGCTGCAGTCGCTGCAGGTCATCAGCGAGCAGCTGGGCGGCATGCGGCTCGCCTGGAACGTCGCGTTCCTCACCCTCTTCTTCTCCGGCCTGGTCTGGACCTGCGTCGCCGGCATCATCCGCCGCGGCGTCGTGCCCGCCCACGCGACCGTGGCCGTGCTGTTCGTGCTCGCCCTCGCGACGTGGCCGTTCGCCATCGAGCCCGCCGCGCTCGCCACGACGCCGCAGCCGTTCCTCTACCAGGAGCTCACGGTGGCCACGACGTGCGCCGCCATGGCGTTCCGGCTCTGGATCGCCGTGATCTACACGGTCGCCGTGCCGCTCGCGCTCGGCTTTATGGAGGTGGTGGTGCGCCACGGCGTCATCACCCCGATCGACTCGTTCCTCCAGGTGCTGTACTCGATCATCCTCGGCGGCAGCGTCCTGATGATCGTCACGGTGCTCCGCCAGGCGGCGCTCGGCGTCGACTGGGCGCAGGGCACGGCGCTGACCCGCTACTCGCACGCGGTGCGCCAGCACGCGACCGAGGTGGAGCGCGTGCAGGTCGACGCGATCGTGCACGACAGCGTCCTCACGACCCTGCTCTCGGCGGCCCGCACCGCGGATCCCGCCTCCCGGGAGCTCGCTGCCACCATGGCCGCGAACGCCATGGGCCACCTCGCCGCGGCGGAGCAGGGCACCGACGACGACGCCTCGGTGCCGCTGCGCGCCGTCGCGAAGCGCATCGTCGACGCCGCCAGCGCGCTCTCCGCCCCGTTCGTGCTGGAGACCCGCGACCTCGGCACGCGCACGGTCCCCGTGGCCACCGCCGAGGCGATCTACTCCGCCGCCGTGCAGGCGATGATGAACAGCCTCCAGCACGCGGGCACCTCCGCCGAGACCATCACCCGCCGCCTCGTGATCGCGGGCCACGGCGACGAGGGGGTCGCGATCGACGTCGTCGACGACGGCGTGGGCTTCGACCAGCGCCGCATCCCCACCGAGCGCCTCGGCCTCCGCGTGTCCATCAAGGAGCGCGTGGCGCAGGCGGGTGGGCTCGTCACGATCGAGTCGGCGCCGGGGGAGGGGACGGCCGTGCGGATCCGCTGGCCCGCGCCCGAGGACCCCCACGCCGTGGTCGGCGTGCCGGCCGCGGACGCCGATGCCGACCCCGACGCGCCCGATGCGGGTACGGGTCCCCGCCCCGTCGACCTCGGGGAGGGCGTCCGGTGATCGTCGTCCCGCGCTCCATCATCCTGGGCGTCGCGGCCCTGTTCTCGGCGTACCACGTGGTGCTCGCCATCGTCGCGATCGACGCCCCCGCGGATCCGGCCGTGATGCTCCTCGCGGTGGCCCTCTACCTCGTCGCCACGACCTTGAGCCTGTGGCCGACGAGCCCCACCCTGATGCCCGTGTGGCTCGCGTCGTTCGACCTCGCGGTCGCGATCGTCGTGCCCGTGCTCGTCACCAGCCAGCTGCCGGTGGGGACCACGCTGCCGTTCGCGACCTGGCACGTGGCGGCCGTCGGCACCCTCATGACGATCGCCTCGGCTCGGCGACGGCAGGGCTTCGCCTGGGCGGGCGTCGTGATCCTCGCCGTCCAGACCGTGCTGTGGGCCGGACCCGGCGGCCTCGTCGAGTACGGCGTGACGGGCAGCGTCCTCTGGGTGGCCGTGTCGCACGTGCTCGCGCACGCCCTCGCGAAGGCGGCGCGCGACGCGCGCCAGTTCCACCGCGCCGAGCGCGAGGCGGCCGACTGGCAGGCGGCGCAGGAGGCGCATCTCTACGAGCGCCAGTTCCGCCTCCGCCAGACGAGCCGCATGGCGGTCCCCATGCTCCGCCGCATCGTGGAGACCGGCGGCGACCTGTCGCCGGAGGAGCGGCAGGAGTGCCTCTACCTCGAGGGCGCGATCCGCGACGAGATCCGCGGCCGCACGCTGCTCAACGACGCCGTGCGGGAGCAGGTGATGCTCGCCCGGCGCCGCGGCACGGTCGTGACGCTGCTCGACGAGGGCGGCATCGACGACCTCGACGAGGCCACGCGCGACGTCGTGCTCGACCGCCTGGCCGCGGCCGTGCGGGACACGCGGGCGGACAAGATCATCGCGCGCACGGTGCCGGAGGGATCCGACACGGCGATCACGGTCGTCGGCCTCAGCGTGGCGGGCGACGGCAGCGCGAGCCTGCTCGGCAGCGACGACCTGGACGACGAGGTCGACCTGTGGCTCGAGATCCCGCGCCCCCGCCCCTGAGCGGCGGCCGGCGGATGTGCTGAGAGGCGCGGGGCCGGTGCCTGCACCGTCCGCCCCGCGCCTCTCCGGTCATCCCGGTGACCCGAGCACCAGGATGATCCGCCCCCCGGCGTCGTCCGCTCACCACAGTTGGACGACGCCGTGTTGACTGACCCGCGATGCGGGCCCCCCAGCACGACGAGTCTCACGCACCGTCACGGGCGGGCCAAGTCGTCATTTGGGAGGACACAGCCTGTGGGAAATGCCGCGGGACCGGGCCGGGCGGTCAGCCCGAGAAGCCGCGCCAGCGCCCCGGCCCCGGAACGATCGTGCCGCGGACGCCGCGCTGCGACCGCTGCCAGGCGTCCGGCGCCAGGCGCTCGGGCTGCTCGGCGGAGGGCTGCGCCGCGAGCGCCGCGATGACGGCCGTGGCGGCCGCGAGCTCCTCCTCGGTGGGGGATCCGCCGAGCACGCGGAAGCCGCCGAGCGCGTCGTCGGGGGCGTCGCTCACAGCGGGATGTTCCCGTGCTTCTTGGGCGGCAGGCTGGCGCGCTTGGTGCGCAGCGCCCGCAGCGCCTTGATGACCGACGCGCGCGTGGCGGCCGGCTGGATCACGTTGTCGAGCTCGCCGCGCTCGGCCGCGAGGAACGGGCTGGCCACGTTGTACGTGTACTCGTTCGCGAGCCGCGTGCGGACCGCCGCGACGTCCTCGCCTGCGGCCTCCGCGCGCTTGATCTCGCCGCGGTAGAGGATGTTGACGGCGCCCTGGCCGCCCATCACCGCGATCTCGGCCGTCGGCCACGCGAGGTTGATGTCGGCGCCCAGCTGCTTGGATCCCATGACGATGTAGGCGCCGCCGTACGCCTTGCGGGTGATGACGGTGACGAGCGGGACGGTCGCCTCGGCGTACGCGTACAGCAGCTTCGCGCCGCGGCGGATGACGCCCGTCCACTCCTGGTCGGTGCCGGGCAGGTACCCGGGCACGTCCACGAGGGTGAGGATCGGGATGGAGAACGCGTCGCAGAAGCGCACGAAGCGGCTGGCCTTCTCGCCCGCCTCGATGTTCAGCGTGCCGGCCATCGCGTTCGGCTGGTTCGCGACGATGCCGACCGAGCGGCCCTCGACGCGCGCGAATCCGACGATGATGTTCGGCGCGAACAGCGGCTGCGTCTCGAGGAACTCGCCGTCGTCGACGATGAGCTCGATGATCGTCTTCATGTCGTACGGCTGGTTCGGGCTGTCCGGGATGATCGTGTCGAGCTTGAGGTCCTGCGCGGTGATCTCGAGGTCGGCCGTGCGGGGGAACTCCGGCAGCTCGGCGAGGTTGTTGTCGGGCAGGAAGCCGAGGAGCGTGCGCGCGTAGTCGAGCGCGTCGTCCTCGTCGCTCGCGAGGTAGTGGGAGACGCCCGAGACGCGGTTGTGCGTGAGGGCGCCGCCGAGCTCCTCGAAGCCGACCTCCTCGCCCGTGACGGTCTTGATGACGTCGGGGCCGGTGACGAACATGTGGCTGGTCTTGTCGACCATGATCACGAAGTCGGTGAGCGCGGGGGAGTAGACGGCGCCGCCCGCGGCCGGGCCCATGATGAGCGAGATCTGCGGGATGACGCCGGACGCGCGCGTGTTCAGGCGGAAGATCTCGCCGTACTTGCCGAGCGCGACCACGCCCTCCTGGATGCGGGCGCCGCCCGAGTCGAGGATGCCGATGATGGGGACGCCGGTCTTGATGGCGAGCTCCATGACCTTGATGATCTTCTCGCCCGCGACCTCGCCGAGCGAGCCGCCGAAGATCGTGAAGTCCTGCGAGTACACGGCCACCTGGCGGCCGTTGATCGTGCCGGTGCCGGTGACGACGGAGTCGCCGTAGGGCCGCTTCGCGTCCATGCCGAACGCGTGCGTGCGGTGGCGGACGAACTCGTCGAGCTCGACGAACGACCCGTGGTCGAGCAGCTGGTCGATGCGCTCGCGGGCGGTCATCTTGCCGCGCGCGTGCTGCTTCTCGATGGCGGACTCGCCGCTCGCGGTGACGGCCTCGTGGTACCGCCTCTTCAGGTCGGCGAGCTTGCCGGCGGTCGTGTACATGTCCGGGGCGCCGGCGTCCTCGTCTGGCTCGTGTGCAGTCACCCGCCTCACTGTACCGGCGGGCATCGGCCCCGCCGTTGTAGACCGCGCACAGAAGACGGGCCGTGCCGGGTGCGGTGTCCTCCTGGTCGGCTGGGTACGGTGACGGCATGGACCTCCCGCTCAGCCGCCTCGCCGCCCCGCGCCTCGTCGCCCTGGACACGGCCGGCTCGACCAACGACGAGCTGGCCCGGCGGGCGTCCGCGGATCCTGCCGGCTGGCCCGACGGGTCGGTCCTCCTGACCTTCGACCAGACGGCGGGGCGCGGGCGCCGCGGCCGCACGTGGGTGGCGCCGCCCGGCCGGACGCTCGCGGTGAGCGTGGTCTGCGCGCCGGGTCGCGCGGACCTCGACCCCGGCTGGCTGCCGCTCGTCGCCGGGCTCGCGCTGGTCGCCACCCTGCGGGACGTCGTCCCCGCGCCCGCCGAGGTCACGCTGAAGTGGCCGAACGACGTGCACGTCGACGGGCGGAAGGTCTCGGGGATCCTCGGCGAGCTCGTCGCGCCCGGCCTGCTCGTCATGGGCACGGGCCTCAACCTGACGCTCGACGAGGCGGAGCTGCCCACGCCGACCTCCACCTCCCTCCGCCTCGCCGGCGTGGCCGAGCCGGACGTCGACGCGATCCTCGCGGCCTACCTCGCGGCGTTCCGCGCGCGCTGCATCGCGTGGGTCGACGCGGACGGCGACGCGCGCGCGGCGGGCCTCGTGGCGGAGCTCGCGCGGACGTGCGCCACGATCGGGCGCGACGTGCGGGTCGAGCTGCCGGGCGGCGGCGAGCTGCTCGGGCGCGCGACCGGGGTCGACGACGACGGGCGGCTCACCGTGGAGTCGCCCGGGGATCCGGCCATCACGTCTGTCGCCGCCGGGGACGTGACGCATCTGCGGTATCAATGAGGCATGGCGCACACGGGTGACACGCAGCGGTACGCACCCGGCGAGGGCGGCAGGGCACTGCCCGTCCGCGGCGGGCGCCGGGCCCGGCGCAAGGCGGAGAAGGCGGAGCGCGAGCGCCGCGCGGAGGACGAGGCGGGCCGCCTGACGGCCGTGCACGACGTGGATCCGCGCCTCGGCCGCCCCGCCGCACCCCCCGCCGCGCCGCCCCAGCAGATCTCTGCCGCCGAACCCGAGCGCATCCTCGTCCGCCTCCGCCCGCACGGCCGCGCCCTCACCCTGCCCGTGCTCCTGCTCATCGCGATCTGCCTGGCCGCCGGCTACCTCGGCGGCTGGTTCCCCGAGCCGTGGGAGAACGCGCTGCTGCTCGTGGCGCTCGCGGGCGTCGCGGTCTTCGTCACCGTGCTGCCCGTGCTCGTGTGGTTGAACCGCCGCTACACGGTGACGACCCGGCGGCTCATCGTCTCGCACGGGTTCTTCGTCCGCACGCGCCAGGAGCTGCTGCACTCGCGCGGCTACGACGTCACCCTGCGGCGCGGGCCCTTGCAGCACCTGCACCGGAGCGGCCACGTCACCATCAACGCGGGCCTCGAGTCGCCCGTCGTGCTCCGCGACGTGCCGTCGGCCGTGCTCGTGGTGCAGGCGCTGCAGGACCTCATGGAGGAGAACGCGAACATGGTGGCCGAGCGCCGCCGTCAGGAGGAGTCGCGGCGCGGCCGGCCGGGGGATCCCACCTGGCGGCAGGCCGACGTGTGGCCCGACGACACGCAGCCCTGGCAGCGCGGCTGACGCGTCGGGCGGCGCGGTGCGTGTCGGCGTCTCCGCATCGCGGGCCTCAGCGGACGGGGACGCCCTCCGGTTCGTGCGCGGCGGTCGCTGCCTCCGCGGTCGCGGCCTCTGCGGTCGCGGGCGGCACGGCATGGCGCCGGGCCGGGGAGTACACCCACTGGCGGTAGAGCACGAAGCGCACCGCGGATCCGAGCCCGAGGCCGATGACGTTGGCCGAGACGTTGTCGGCGAGCGGCGACGTGAGGCCGAGCACGTAGTGCGAGACGTAGAGGCACGCGAGGCCGATGCCCATGCCGAGCAGGCTCACGGCGAGGAACTCGAGCGCCTCGCGGCCGCGACGCGTCGTGCGCTGGTCGCCGAAGGTCCAGTAGCGGTTGCCGATCCAGTTGACCGCGATGGCGACCACGGTGGACGCGACCTTCGCGAGCAGCGGGCCCACGTCGAGGGCGTCGGGGTGCAGCACGGTGGCGCGCAGGAGGTTGAAGACCGCGAGGTCCACCGCGAAGCCGAGGCCGCCGACGAGCCCGAACCGCGCGATCTGCACGCCGAGCGAGGCCAGGGAGCGGCGTGGGGACATGGGCGGGGTCCGTCCGGGATGCGGGAGGATGGCGGGTGGCGCGACGGACCACGATACCGGCTGCATCCCGGCACCGGTCGCCGGCCGTCCCGCCGTCGCCCGCAGTCGCCTGCGGGCCCACCCACCTGGAGGAGGACACCATGACGCCCACCGTCGGAGTCGTCGGAGGCGGCCAGCTCGCCCGGATGATGATCGCGCCCGCCGTGGAGCTCGGCATCGGGATCCGCGTGCTCGCCGAGGCGGACGGCATGTCCGCCGGCCTCGCCGCCACCGCCGTCGGGGACTACCGCGACCTCGACGTCGTCCGGGCCTTCGCGCGCGACGTCGACGTGATCACCTTCGACCACGAGCACGTCCCGCAGCACGTCCTGCGCGCGCTCGTCGCGGAGGGCGTCGCCGTGCACCCCGGCCCGGACGCCCTGCTCGTCGCCCAGGACAAGCTCCTCATGCGCGAGAGGCTCGAGGCGCTCGGCGTGCCCGTGCCGATCTGGGCGCGCGTCGCCGACCGGGACGCGCTCGCCGCGTTCCTCGCCGACAACGGCGGCGTCGCGGTCGTCAAGACGCCGCGCGGCGGCTACGACGGCAAGGGCGTGCGCGTCGTGCGCTCCGCTGACGAGGCCGACGACTGGTTCCAGGCGCTCGGCGCGGGCGACGCGCTGCTGGCCGAGGAGCTCGTGGACTACGCGCGCGAGCTCGCGCAGTCGGTCGCGCGCCGGCCGTCGGGCGAGATCGCCGCCTGGCCCGTCGTCGAGTCGATCCAGCGGGACGGCGTGTGCGCCGAGGTCATCGCGCCCGCGCACGGCGCGAGCCCGCGGCTGCGCGAGGCGGCCGAGGCCATGGCGCGCGGCGTCGCGGAGGGGCTCGGCGTGACCGGCGTGCTCGCCGTCGAGCTGTTCGAGACCGTGGACGGCCGCCTGCTCGTCAACGAGCTCGCCATGCGCCCGCACAACACCGGCCACTGGTCGATGGACGGCGCGGTCACGGGCCAGTTCGAGCAGCACCTGCGGGCCGTGCTCGACCTGCCGCTCGGATCCACCCGGCCGCTCGCGCCGTGGTCCGTGATGATCAACGTGCTGGGCGGGCCGGAGACGGGCACCGTCGCCGACCGCTACCCGAAGGCGCTCGCCGACCAGCCGGACGCCCGCTTCCACTTCTACGGCAAGGACCCGCGCCCCGGCCGCAAGGTCGGGCACGTGACCGTGGTGGGCGACGACCTCGACGAGACGGCGTACCGGGCGCGCGCCGCCGCGGCCTTCTTCCGCGGCTGAGCGACGGGCCGACCGCGGGCTGCGTGGCGCGGGCGGGCACCCGGCGGGCGGCACCTAGCATGGAGCCCGTGAATCCCGACACCCCTGCACTCGTCGGCCTCGTCATGGGCTCCGACTCCGACTGGAACGTGATGGAGAAGGCGTCCGTCGCGCTCGACGCGCTCGGCATCGCCCACGAGGTCGCGGTGCTCTCCGCGCACCGCACGCCCGAGCGGATGATCGCCTACGGGAAGACCGCGCGCGAGCGCGGGATCCGCGTCATCGTCGCGGGAGCCGGCGGCGCCGCCCACCTGCCCGGCATGCTCGCCTCCGTCACGACCCTGCCCGTCATCGGCGTGCCCGTGCCGCTGGCGACCCTGGACGGCATGGACTCGCTGCTGTCGATCGTGCAGATGCCCGCGGGCGTGCCCGTGGCCACCGTCTCCATCGGCGGCGCGGAGAACGCGGGGCTCCTCGCCGCGCGGATCCTCTCCACCTCCGACGAGCGCATCGCCGACGCCCTCGAGCGCCACCGCACGGACCTCGCCGAGCTCGTCGAGCGGAAGAACGCCGCGCTCCAGCACAGGGTCGCGTCGAGCGCGTGAGCCTGACCCAGCCCATCCGGCACCCGGACACCCGGTCGCCGCGCATCATGACCACGCGGGCCTGGTGGCTCGTGGTGCTGAACGTCCTCATCCCCGGATCCGCGCAGGTCCTCGCGGGGAACCGCCGGCTCGGCCGCGTGGGCCTCGCCTCCACGCTCGTCGTGTGGGGCCTCGCCGTCGTGGCCGGCGGCCTCGCGCTCTTCGCGCGCGGCGCGCTGCTGCAGGTCGTCTCGCAGGAGTGGCTGCTCCTGCTGCTGCAGGTGCTCCTCGCCGCGTACGCCGTGCTCTGGGTCGTGCTCGCGCTCGACACGCTGCGGCTCGCGCGGATCATCCGGGTCGCGCCCCGGGCCCGTCCCGTCATCGCGGCGCTGTCGGTGCTGCTCATGGTGGGCACCGCCGGATCCGCGGGCTACGCGGCGTACATCGTCGGCGTCGGCCGCGGCGCCCTCGGCGGGATCTTCGGCGACTACGCCACCGAGGCCCCCGTCGACGGCCGGTACAACATCATGCTGCTCGGCGGCGACGCGGGCAGCGACCGGGCGGGCCTCCGTCCCGACAGCATCACCGTGGTCAGCGTCGACGCCGACACGGGCCGCGCCACCATGGTCGGCCTCCCGCGGGACATGGAGAAGGTGCCGTTCTCGGACGGCTCGCCCCTGAAGGCGCGCTACCCGAACGGCTACCAGCGCTGCGACGTGGACGCCTGCATGCTCAACTCCATCTACACCGAGGTCGAGGTCTACAAGAAGGACCTCTACCCCGACGCGACGGAGAAGGGGAGCCTGCCCGGCATCGAGGCCATGCGCGAGGCCGTGCAGGGCGTCACCGGGCTCACCATCCAGTACTACGCGCTCATCGACATGCAGGGCTTCTCCGAGATGGTGGACGCGCTCGGCGGCATCGACATCGACGTGAAGCGCCGCATCGGCATGGGCTCCGGGCACGACGAGAAGTTCCGGCCGGTGCCGATCCCCGAGTGGATCGAGCCCGGGCAGCAGAAGCTCGACGGCTACCACGCGCTCTGGTACGCGCGCTCCCGCTACCAGGCCACCGACTACGACCGCATGTCGCGCCAGCGCGAGGTGCAGCAGGCCGTGCTGAAGCAGTTCGACCCGGCCAACGTGCTCACCAAGTTCGACGCGATCGCGGCGGCGGGTCAGCAGGTGGTCAAGACCGACATGCCGCGCGGCATGCTCGGCTACTTCACGCAGCTCGCCCTGAAGACCAAGGACCAGCCCATCGACGACCTGGAGATCGTGCCGCCGCGGTTCGACTCGCAGAAGCCGGACTTCCCGGCGATCCGCCGGGCGATCCAGGACCAGTTCGCGAAGGGCTCCTCGGGCTGATCCCGCGTCCGTCGTCTACAGGTCGGCGTGCAGCTGCCAGACCTTCTCGGCGGAGTCGCGCCAGCTGAAGGCGCGGGCGCGGTCGTGGCCCACGACGGCGAGGCGCTCGCGGGCCGCCGTGTCGGAGAGCAGGCTGCCGACGGCCTCGGCGAGGCGCAGCGGGTACCCGTCGGGATCCTCGCGGGGCACGACCACGCCGGCGTCCGCGGCGACCTCGAGGAGGGCCGGCGCGTCCGAGTGGACCACGGGGGTGCCGAACGACAGCGCCTCGATCACCGGGAGGCCGAAGCCCTCGGAGAGGCTCGGGTGGACGAAGACGGTGGCGCGGTCGAGGACGACCGCGAGGTCGGAGTCGGACAGCGCGCCGAGGCTGCGCACGCGCGACGGGTCGACGCCCGCCTCGTCCGCCACCTGCGCGAGCTCGACGTCGCCCCACGTGGCGGGTCCGACGATGAGGAGCGGCAGGTCGCCGGTCTCCGGACGCACGAGCGCCTGCACGAGCGCCTGCACGCCCTTGCGCGGCTCCAGGCTCCCGACGGTGAGCAGGTAGTCGGCCGGCAGGTCGAGCTCGGCGGCCCGGGCGTCGGGATCCGCGGGGAGCGCGAGGCGCGGGCTCACGGCCCCGCCGATCACCCGCACCCGGTCACCCAGGTCGACGTAGCGCGCGAGCTCCTCGGCGAGGGCGTGCGACGGCACGACGACGGCGTCGGCGTGCTTGCGGGCGCGCTTGGCCATGGCCTTCGTCCAGGAGACGGACGCGCTCGTCATGCTCTCGGGGTGCGTCCACGCGTTGACGTCGTGGATGGTGGCGACGATCTGGTCGTTCGTGTTCACGCGGTCGTGGCGGCGCAGCGGCGCGAGGAGGCCGGGCGCGTGCACCATGCCGGACGTGCCGGGGGTCGGCAGCCCGAGCTGCCAGGCGCGGGAGAGCTCGCGGCGGGGGAGCGGCACGCGCGTGATGCGGGCGAGGCCGGGCAGGCGCAGCTCGAGGTCGGCGGTCTGCTCCGGCGTGATCGCGGAGACGACGCCCTCGACCTCGCACCCGCTCGGGGTGGTGGCGACGATGGCGTTCGTCAGGTCCTCGGCGTAGCGGCCGATGCCGCCGGGCGTCGGGCCGGTCAGCTGGTCGATGATCACGCGCAGCGTGGTGGTCACGGTCCTCCATCGCGCGGGTGTCGGGTCGGCCCGCGGGAGGACCATCGTACCGACGCGCGCCCCGGCGGGGCGGGAGGAGCGCCCGGCGGGGTCAGCCCTGGCGCATCCGCTCGACGGCGTCCTTGGACGGGCCGTCGAAGGCGACCTTCCCGGACTGGATGAGGATCCCGCGCTCGCACAGGTCGGAGACCATGTCGAGGTCGTGGCTGACGACCACGAGCGTCTTGCCCGCGTCGTGCAGCTCGCGGATCTTCGCGAGGCACTTCCGCTGGAACGGCTCGTCGCCGACGGAGAGGATCTCGTCCACCAGCAGGATGTCGACCTCGGTGTGGATCGCGACCGAGAACGCGAGGCGCAGGAACATGCCCGAGGAGTAGTGCTTGACCTCGGTGTCGATGAACTTCTCGATCTCGCTGAACGCGACGATCTGGTCGAAGCGCGCGTCGATCTCGTGCTGCTCCATGCCGAGGATGGCGGCGTTGAGGTAGATGTTCTCGCGGCCCGAGAGGTCGGGGTGGAAGCCCGCGCCCACCTCGATGAGGCCGGCGATGCGGCCGCGCGCGAGCACCTCGCCGCTGTCGGGCTGGTAGACGCCCGAGATGAGCTTCAGCAGCGTCGACTTGCCGGAGCCGTTGAAGCCCAGGAGCGCCACGGACTCGCCGGGGCGCACCTCGAAGCTCACGTCCTCGAGCGCGTCGAAGGTGGATGCGAGGGGCTTGCGGCGGACGGCCGCGATGACCGTCTCCTTGATGGAGTGCGTGTGGCGGAGGAGGAACGACTTGCGCACGTTCTCCACGATGATGCGCGGGAGCGCGTCCGACTCAGAGGTCCTGGGCAAAGCGCCCCTCCAGCTTCTTGAAGACGAGCTGCCCGAGCAGGAGGCTCAGGAGCGAGACGCCGAGGGCGATGAACCCGTACATCCAGAGGTTCGGCGGGAGCTCGCCCGTGCCGCCCGTGGTGGGGTACCAGAACGCGGCGTGGAAGAGCTCGACCGCCGCGGTCACGGGGTTGAGCTGGTAGATCACGAGCATCCAGTCCGGCAGCACCTTCGCGACCTGCGCGTAGGGGTACAGCACGGGCGACGCCCACACCACGACCATGACGATGAGCTCGACGAAGTTCTGCGAGTCGCGGAATGACACGTTGGCCGCGCCGAACAGCATGCCGAGGCCGATGGCCAGGATGCCGATGATGGCGATGCCCAGCAGGATCCCGAGCACCTGCACGGGCGTGGGCGCCCAGCCGACGAAGAGGCACACGACCAGCAGGATCACGAGCTGCGGCAGGAAGTTCACGAGCGCCACGAACGTGCTCGACACCGGGAAGAGCTCGCGCGGCAGGTAGATCTTCTTGATCAGCGCCCCGTTGTCCACGAGCGACTTCGTGGAGTTGGAGAACGCCTCCGTGTAGAAGTTGATGAGGATGATCCCCGAGAACAGGTACACCGGGTAGTTCACCTGGTTGCGGTTGAGCTGCAGGAAGATCCCCATCGCGACGAAGAAGACCGCGAACTGCGCCGCCGGCTTCACGTACGACCAGAGCCAGCCGAGGACCGAGCCCCGGTACCTGACCTGGACCTCCTTCCGCACGAGGAGGGAGAGGAGGTAGCGGCGGCGGTAGACGTCCAGGAGCCCCGCGCCCGTGCCGGGCCTCGAGAACTCCCGGGACTGGGAGGTCGTCATGCTCGACACGTGGTGGTGCCCTTCGGACTGCGTGGGGCTCGCGCGGGGCGCGGAGCGGGGTCGGCGGAGGCGTCCGGGATCGGACCGGACACGAGTGTAACCGTCAGCGTGCCCGGAGGACGCCTCGGCCGGCGGCGTCGGACAGCGCCGCGCGCCAGTCGCGCAGCGGGGCGAGGCCCACGCGCGCCCAGCCGTCGTGGCCCAGGACGGAGTACGCGGGGCGGGGAGCGGGGCGCACGAAGGACGCGCTGTCGGTCGGGAGCACGCGCTCGGGATCCAGCCCCGCCTCGGCGAAGACGGCGCGGGCGAGGCCGTGCCAGGTCGTCTCGCCCGAGCCCGTGCCGTGGAAGACGCCCGCGGGCGCGCCCGCGTCGACGAGCTCGACGATGCGGGCCGCGAGGTCGACGGTCCAGGTGGGCTGGCCGCGCTGGTCGTCCACCACCGAGACCGTGTCGTGCGATGCCGCGAGCCGCAGCATCGTCGACGGGAAGGAGGGGCCACCCGCGCCGTACAGCCACGCGGTGCGCACGATGCTCGCGCCCTCCGGGTGGGCCTCGAGCACGAGCCGCTCGCCCTCGGCCTTGGTGCGGCCGTAGGCGGAGACCGGCGCGTGGGGCGCGTCCTCCGGGTAGGCGGAGGTGGCGGATCCGTCGAAGACGTAGTCGGTGGACACGTGCACGATGCGCGCGCCCGCCTCGGCCGCGGCCCGCGCGAGCACGCCGGCGCCCGTCGCGTTGACGGCGCGCGCCTCGTCCTCGTGCTCCTCGGCCGCGTCCACCGCGGTGTACGCGGCGAGGTTCACGACGACGTCGTGCCCGGCGACGGCGGCGCGGACGGCGGCCGCGTCGGTGATGTCGAGCTCGGCGCGCGCGGGCGCGGTCACGTCGTGCGCGGCGAGGGCGGGCAGGAGGTCCTGCCCGAGCATGCCGCGGCCGCCGGTGACGAGGACGTGGCTCACGCGGGCAGCTCGGCGCGCGACTTCAGCGGCTCCCACCAGGAGCGGTTGTCGCGGTACCACCGCACCACGTCCGCGAGGCCCTGCTCGAACGGGACCTGCGGCGCGTAGCCCAGCTCGCGCTGGATCTTGGAGATGTCCACCGAGTAGCGGAGGTCGTGGCCCTTGCGGTCCTCGACCCGGTCGACGTACGACCAGTCGCGGCCGGTGGCGTCGAGGAGGAGCTGCGTGAGCTCGCGGTTGGTGAGCTCGGTGCCGCCGCCGATGTTGTAGATCTCGCCGGGCGCGCCCTGCACGAGCACGAGCGCGATGCCGCGGCAGTGGTCGTCGACGTGCAGCCAGTCGCGGATGTTGAGGCCCTCGCCGTACAGCGGCACGTGCTCGTCGTCGATGAGGTTCGTGACGAACAGCGGGATGACCTTCTCGGGGAAGTGGTACGGCCCGTAGTTGTTCGAGCAGCGGGTGATCGACACGTTCAACCCGTGCGTGCGGTGGTACGAGCGGGCGAGCAGGTCGCTGCCGGCCTTCGACGCGGAGTAGGGGGAGTTGGGCTCGAGCGGACGCTCCTCGTCCCACGACCCCTCGGCGATGGATCCGTAGACCTCGTCGGTGGAGACGTGCACGAAGCGCTCGAGGTCGTGGCGGAGCGCGGCGTCGAGGAGCTTCTGCGTGCCGAGCACGTTGGTCTCGACGAAGATGCTCGCGTCGCGGACGGAGCGGTCGACGTGGCTCTCGGCCGCGAAGTGCACGACGGCGTCGACCTGCGGGATCCACTCGTCGAGGACGGCGTCGTCGCGGATGTCGCCGTGCACGAACGTGTAGCGCGGGGAGTCGCTGACGGGCGCGAGGTTCTCGAGGTTGCCGGAGTAGGTGAGCGCGTCGAGGACGACCACGTCCGCGCCCTCCAACCCGGCGTAGTCGTCCGCGAGCGCGTGGCGCACGAAGTTGGAGCCGATGAAGCCGGCGCCGCCGGTCACGAGGATCCTCATGGGGATACGTCCTTCGGTAGAGGCGCCGGAGGGGTGGGCCGGCGTCGTGGGCCGGCGTTCGGGCGCCGGGCGCTCGATCCTATCGGGGGAGCCGATCCGCGCGGCGGGGGCCGGGCCCCCCACATCAGGGGTGCGGCGCCGGTCCGCGCACAGTCGGGCCGGGCATCATGGACGCGTGCCCCGGACCCCGCCCGCTGCCCGCCTGCGGGAGCTCCTCGCCGACCGCCGGGTGCGCTTCCTCCTCGTCGGCGGGTTCAACACCGTCTTCGCCTTCGTGCTCTTCGCGGCCCTCGAGGCGACGGCCGGCCGCGCCCTCGACCGGGCCGGGAACCCCGTGGCAGGCTCCCTCGTCCCGCTCCTCGGCAGCTACGCCGTCGCGATCCTGGTGGCCTTCGCGCTGTACCGCCGGCTGGTCTACCGCGTGCACGGCCACGTGCTCCGCGACCTCGGGCGGTTCGTCTCCGTCTACGTCGTCTCCATCACGCTCAACGCGGTCCTCCTGCCCCTGCTGGTGGCGGTCGGGGTGCCGCGGCTCGGCGCGCAGGCGCTGCTCGTCGTCCTCATCACCGTCGTCAGCTACGTGGGCCACGGGCGCTTCTCGTTCCGCCGCACGTCCCCCGGAGAGGGGGAGCCCTCGCCCGAGCCGGAGGGCGCAGGACCCGCTGCCCCGCGCTGACGCGTTGCTAGGGTCGGCAGCGTGCAGATCCGAGAGCTCGCCGTACCCGACGCCTACGAGCTGACCCCCGTCCAGCGGACCGACGACCGGGGCGTGTTCCTCGAGTGGTACCGGTTCGACGAGATCCAGGAGGCGGTGGGCCACCCGCTCGACCTGCGCCAGGCGAACATGAGCGTGTCCCGGCGCGGCGTCGTGCGCGGCGTGCACTTCGCCGACGTGCCGCGCGGCCAGGCCAAGCACGTGAAGGCCGTCTCGGGCGCCGTGCTCGACTTCATCGTCGACATCCGCGTGGGATCCCCGACCTTCGGCCGGTGGGACAGCGTCCGCCTCGACACGGAGACGCACAAGGCCGTCTACATCTCCGAGGGCCTCGGCCACTGCTTCGTCGCGCTGACCGACGACGCCGCCGTCACCTACCTCGTGAGCGACGTCTACAACCCGTCCGCCGAGCACGGCATCACGCCGCTCGACCCCGACCTCGGGCTCGTCTTCCCCGAGGAGGCCGGCGAGCCGCTCCTCTCCCCGAAGGACCTCGAGGCCCCGACGCTCGCCGAGGCGGCGGCGGCCGGGCTCCTCCCCACCTGGTCGGACATGCGCGCCTTCCACGACTCGCAGAAGGTGAGCTGACCCGTGAAGGGCATCATCCTGGCCGGTGGATCCGGCACCCGGCTCTGGCCGATCACCAAGGGCATCAGCAAGCAGCTGATGCCGATCTACGACAAGCCGATGATCTACTACCCCCTGTCGACGCTGATGATGGCCGACATCCGCGAGGTGCTGATCATCACGACGCCCGAGTACAACGACCAGTTCCGGGCGCTCCTCGGCGACGGCTCGCACCTCGGCATGCGCATCGAGTACGCCGTGCAGCCGTCGCCCGACGGGCTCGCGCAGGCGTTCGTCATCGGCGAGGAGTTCATCGGCGACGACTCCGTCGCGCTCGTCCTGGGCGACAACATCTTCCACGGCGCCGGCCTCGGCACGAGCCTGCGGAAGAACACCGGGATCGACGGCGCGCTGATCTTCGCCTACCACGTGGCGGATCCCACGGCCTACGGCGTCGTCGAGTTCGACGAGGACTTCACGGCCGTCTCGATCGAGGAGAAGCCGGCGGAGCCCAAGAGCGCGTACGCGGTGCCCGGCCTCTACTTCTTCGACAACGACGTGGTCGGGATCGCCAAGGGCATCCTGCCCAGCGAGCGCGGCGAGCTCGAGATCACGGCCGTCAACGACCACTACCTCCAGGCCGGCCGCCTCCGCGTCCAGGTGCTCGACCGCGGCACCGCGTGGCTCGACACCGGCACGTTCGAGAGCATGATGCAGGCGTCCGAGTACGTGAAGGTCATCGAGGACCGCCAGGGCTTCAAGATCGGCTGCATCGAGGAGATCGCGTACCGCGCGGGCTGGATCGACCTCGACGCACTGAAGGCGCTCGCGGCGCCGCTCATCAAGAGCGGGTACGGGAGCTACCTGGCGGAGCTGGCGGAGTCGGCCGACCGGGCGCGCTGACCTCCCGCCCCGGCGCGCCCCGCTACCATCGGGGGAGCCCGGCGCGCCCCGGCCGATCCGAGCCCCCCGGCGGGGCGGTGGTCCGGTCGGCGCATGCGCGCCCGGACCACGATCGAGGGGAAGACCGGATGCCGTCCGACGTGAGCCGAAGCGACCGCATCGTCGCCGTGGTCGTGGCCTACGACCGCCGCGAGCTCGTGCAGGAGACCCTCCGGGCCCTCGAGGCCCAGACGGTCGCGCCCGCCGCCGTGGTCGTGGTCGACAACGCCTCCTCCGACGGCACGGCCGACGTGATCCGGGAGCGCTTCCCGCGCGTCGACCTCACCGTCCTGCCGCGCAACACGGGCGGGGCGGGCGGATTCACGGTCGGCATCGCCCGCGCGCTCGCCGCGCACGCCGCGGACGCCGTCTGGCTCATGGACGACGACACGGTCCCGGATCCCGGAGCGCTCGCCGCCCTCGTGGCCGCGCGCCGCGCCGCGCCCGCGCGCACGGCGCTCCTCGCCTCGGCCGTCCGCTGGGTCGACGGCCGACCGCACCCCATGAACACCCCGCGCGTCCGACCCGGCGCGTCCCGCTCCTCCGTCCGGCGCGCGGCCGCGCATGGCGCCTACCCGGTGCGGAGCGCGTCCTTCGTGTCGCTGCTGGTCGAGGCCGAGGCGATCCACCGTCACGGCCTCCCGGTCGCCGACTACTTCCTCTGGAACGACGACTTCGAGTTCAGCACGCGCCTCCTCCGCCGCGGCCGCGGCTACGTCGCCTCGGCCAGCACCGTCGAGCACCGCACCCGCACGTTCGGCGCGGCCGACGTGGATCCGGGCGCCCGCTTCTTCTACGAGGTCCGCAACAAGGCGTGGCTGATGCGCCTGTCGCCGGCGCTCACGGCCCCCGAGCGCGTCCTCTACACCGGCGCGGCGCTGCGCGCGTGGACCCGCACGATCCTCCGGTCCGGCGACCGGCGCCTCCTCCTGTCCGGCCTCGTGCGCGGGCTGCGCACGGGACTGCTGACGCGGCCGCGGCCGAACGTCGAGGTCCTGGCGGGGCTCGGATCCGCGAGCGACGACGTCGCGCGCGTCGAGGCGGCAGCGGGGGCGCGCGCGTGACGGAGCCCTTCTCCCTCCTCCTCCCCGTGTACTCGGGCGACAAGCCGGACTACTTCGTGCGCGCGTTCCGCAGCTCGGTCGACCAGCAGACGCTGCGGCCGGACCAGGTCGTCGTCGTGCAGGACGGGCCGATCTCCGCGGCCCTCGCCCGCGCCGTGGACGAGGCCGTCGCGTCGTCGCCCGTGGAGGCGTCCGTCGTCCGCCTGGCGCGCAACGTGGGACTCGCGCACGCGCTCGAGCGCGGGCTCGACGCGTGCGCTCACGACGTCGTCGCGCGCATGGACGCCGACGACATCTCCCTCCCGGAGCGGTTCGCCCGCCAGCTCGACCTGATGGGCACGGGCCTCGACCTCGTGGGCACGGGCATGTACGAGTTCGCGGACGAGGTGGGCACCATCGTCGGCACCCGCACGCCGCCCACGGGCGCCGCCCGCATCGGCGGCTACGCCCGCTTCCACGACCCCTTCAACCACCCGACCGTCGTGTACCGCCGCTCCGCCGTCCGCGCCGCCGGCGGGTACATCGACATCGGCCTGATGGAGGACTACTACCTCTTCGCGCGCATGGTGCAGGCCGGCGCCCGGGTCGAGAACATCCCCGAGCCCCTCGTCATGTACCGCGTGAGCGACGGCGCCTACGCGCGCCGCGGCGGGCTGTCGCAGCTGCGGGCCGAGCTGCGCCTCCAGCGGGAGTTCCGCCGCCGCCGCTTCACGACCCCGTACCAGGCCGTGCGCAACGTCGCGATCCGCGGCGGCTACCGGCTCGTCCCCGAGCGCCTGCGCCGCTGGGCGTACGGCCGCGTCTTCGCCGGGGGCTCCGGCGCGGGTCGCAGCACCCCCTGATGCGGGAGGGTACCCTTGAGCCGTCGCGCCGCGACGACCCCCACAGACACGAAAAGGACCCGTTCTCCATGGCCCATGACCTCGTAGTAGTCGGATCCGGATTCTTCGGCCTCACGATCGCGGAGCGGGTGGCGGAGGAGCTCGGCCTCCGGGTGCTGGTCATCGACCGCCGCGACCACATCGGCGGCAACGCCTACAGCGAGGCCGACCCGGAGACGGGCATCGAGGTCCACCGCTACGGAGCGCACCTCTTCCACACGTCCAACGAGCGCGTGTGGGAGTACGTCAACCGGTTCACGGAGTTCACGCCGTACGTGCACAAGGTCTACACGAACCACCGCGGCGAGGTCTTCCCGCTGCCGATCAACCTCGGCACCATCAACCAGTTCTTCCGCGCGGCGCACGGGCCCGAGGACGCACGCCGCCTCATCCAGGAGCAGGCCTCCGAGCTCGAGGCCGGCGACGCCCGCAACCTCGAGGAGAAGGGCATCAGCCTCATCGGCCGCCCCCTGTACGAGGCGTTCATCCGCGACTACACCGCGAAGCAGTGGCAGACGGATCCCACGGAGCTGCCGGCCGAGGTCATCTCGCGCCTCCCCGTCCGCTACGACTACGACAACCGCTACTTCAACGACGCCCACGAGGGCCTGCCCGTCGGCGGCTACACCGCGTGGATCGAGCGCATGGCGGACCACCCGAACATCGAGGTCCGCCTGAGCACCGACTTCTTCGACGAGTCGCAGGAGGTCACCAAGTCCTCCACCGTGGGCCGCGTCCCCGTCGTCTACACGGGCGCCATCGACCGCTACTTCGACTACTCGGAGGGCGCGCTCTCCTGGCGCACCCTCGACTTCGAGCGCGAGGTGCTGCCGGTCAAGGACCACCAGGGCACCCCCGTCATGAACTACGCCGACGCCGACGTGCCCTACACGCGCGTCCACGAGTTCCGCCACTTCCACCCGGAGCGCTCCTACCCGGAGGACAAGACGGTCATCATGCGCGAGTACTCGCGCTTCGCCGAGCGCGAGGACGAGCCGTACTACCCCGTCAACACGCCGGACGACCGCCAGGGCCTCCTGCGCTACCGCGAGCTCGCGGCGGCCGAGGAGGGCGTCTTCTTCGGCGGGCGCCTCGGCACCTACCAGTACCTCGACATGCACATGGCCATCGGGTCGGCGCTCACGATGTACGAGAACGTCCTCAAGCCGGTGCTCGCGCCGGCCGCGACGGAAGGATCCTGATCATGGCCGACGCGCTCATCGAGGCCACGGGCCGCGACGAGGCGCTGCTCCTGCAGCGCGTCATCTTCCCCACCGACCACGACCCGGACACCGTCCCGCTCTACGTGGACGCCGACTACTGGACGAGCATCCCGGTCGTCGACCGCCGCAAGCACGGCACGAACATGCAGGTCATCGACGCCGACCACGACCGTGCCGTCGTGCGCCTGTCGGACATCGGCATCCTGAGCGCGATGGACGGGCAGGGCGGCTTCCGCGTGCCCCGCCGCCGCAAGGTCTCGTTCGGCACCTACTTCAACGCGTTCCCCGCTGCCTACTGGCGGGCGCACACGTCGCTCGAGGCGGTGGTCCTCGAGGTCATGACGGAGGGCCAGGGCCAGGTCATCGTGTACCGGTCCAACGCGCGCGGCGTCATCCAGAAGGTCGAGGGCCGCATCCTCGACGGCGCCGCGACGAGCACGTTCGAGCTGCCCTTCACGAACTTCGCCGACGGCGGCTGGTACTGGTTCGACCTCGTGGGCGAGGAGGCCGACCTCTCGCTCGTGCAGGCGGCGTGGTTCGCCCCCGAGGGCACCCGCACCCGCACCGGCTCGACGGGATCCGTGAGCCTCGCCGTCACGACGCTCAACCGCGCCGAGTACTGCGTGAAGCTCCTCACCGACATCGGCGCCAACGCCGAGGTGACCCGCCTCATCGACAACATCTTCGTCACCGACCAGGGCACCCAGAAGATCGTGGACCAGCCCGAGTTCCCGCGCGCCGAGGAGCTGCTCGGCGGGCGCCTCCGCGTCATCGACCAGGCCAACCTCGGCGGATCCGGCGGCTTCTCGCGCGGGATGTACGAGACGCTCCAGGCCGGCGAGTCCGACTACGTGCTCGTGCTCGACGACGACATCACCATCGAGCCGGAGAGCATCCGGCGCGCGCTCAAGTTCGGGGACTTCGCGGTCAAGCCCACCATCGTGGGCGGCCACATGTTCGACATGTACGACAAGGGCAAGCTGCACGCGTACGCCGAGGGCTTCGACATGTGGAACTTCATGTGGGGCCCGGTCACGCCGACGCGCCACGACTTCCCCTCGTCGAACCTGCGCCAGACCCGGTGGATGCACCGCCGCGTCGACGCCGCCTACAACGGCTGGTGGATGTGCCTCATCCCCGTCGAGACCATCCGCGAGATCGGCCTGTCGCTGCCCGTGTTCATCAAGTGGGACGACGCCGAGTACGCGCTCCGGGCCCGCGAGCACGGCGTGCCCACGGTCACCCTCCCCGGTGCGGCCGTCTGGCACGTCTCGTGGGTCGACAAGGACGACTCGCAGGACTGGCAGGCGTTCTTCCACGCACGCAACCGCCTCATCGTGGCGCTGCTGCACTCGCCCTTCCCGCGCGGCGGCCGCCTGCTGACGGCCAACCTGGCCACCGACGTGCGCCACCTCGTCTCGATGCAGTACTTCGCGCTGGCCGCGCGCCACGAGGCGTACCGGAACGTCCTCCGCGGGCCGCGCGGCCTGCACCAGGACATGGTGACGCGCCTCGCCCGCACCAGGGAGCTCGCCAAGGGCTTCACTGACGGCGTCGCGATCAAGGACCGGGACGACCTCCCCGCCGTCGAGGGAGCGCTCGCCTCGCGTCGCCGACCGCGCCAGTACCGGGCGCCGAACGCCCTCACCCGGCCGATCTGGCTGGCCCGCGTCGTGCTGCGCCACGCCTTCACGCCCGTGAAGCCGTCGGCCCAGACCGCTCCGGAGGCGCACCTGGCCTTCGCGGACGCGCGCTGGTGGGTCGTGCCGAACTACGACAGCGTGCTCGTCTCCAACGCCGAGGGATCCGCGGCGCTCCTGCATCGCCGGGACCCGGCGACGTTCCGCCGGATGCTCGTCACGAGCATCGTCCTGCGGGCCAGGATCCTCGCCAGGTGGCCGCAGCTGCGCGCCGCCTACCGCGCCGCCCTGCCGCGCATCACGAGCGAGAGGGAGTGGGCGAAGAGCTTCGGCCTCACCCCGCCGCGCGACGGACGCTGATCCTCGGCTCCGACCACGCCCACGGCCCGACGCGCACGCGTCGGGCCGTGCCGCGTCACGGGGGCGCCGTCCCCGCCGTCGCTCCGCGGATCCCCGCGGTCGGACGGCGCGCGACCACCGGTTAGCATGTCCCAGCGGGGCGCGCGTCAGCGCCCCCGGGAGCGGGGGACGGCAAGTGCGACGGATGAGAGGGTCCGCGCGTCGGACGGTGGCGGTCATCGCCGCGGTCGCGACAGCGTGCGGGATCATGATGGCGGGTGCCGTGGGCACGCGGGACGCGGCCGACGCGGCCGACATGTCCGGCTTCCGCGCCGGCGCGATCATCTCGGACGCGGTGTTCTTCGACGAGGGCACCATGAGCGCCCCGCAGGTGCAGACCTTCCTGGCGCAGCGCAACCCGTCCTGCCGCTCGGGCTACACGTGCCTCAAGGACTACCGCCAGGACACCTTCTCCCGCGGCGCCGACCCGATGTGCGGCCCCTACCAGGGAGCGCGCAACGAGAGCGCCGCCGACATCATCGCGAAGGTCGGCCGGGCGTGCGGCATCAACCCGCAGGTCCTCATCGTCCTGCTGCAGAAGGAGCAGGGCCTCGTCCTGTCGACCGCCCCCTCGGCGCGCGCCTACCGGTCGGCCACCGGGTACGGCTGCCCCGACACCGCCGCGTGCGACGAGCAGTTCTACGGCTTCTACAACCAGGTCTACAAGGCGGCGTGGGCGTTCCAGCGCTACTCCAACCCCGCGGGCACGGGTCCCGGCACCTCGTGGGGCACGCGCTACACGCGCTACGCCAAGGGCACGACGGTGCAGGTGCTGTACCACCCCGACGCGTCGTGCGGGAGCAGCGCCGTCTACATCTCCAACCAGGCAACGTCGAGCCTCTACTACTACACGCCCTACCAGCCGGACCGGGCGGCCCTCGCCTCGTCCTACGGATCCGGGGGCGGCTGCTCCTCGTACGGCAACCGGAACTTCTTCGCGTACTTCACCGACTGGTTCGGCTCGAGCTCCTTCGACGTGAGCGGCTGGATCGGGGACAAGTACCGGGCCGTCGGGGGCGCGTCGGGCATCCTCGGCGCGGCGACCGGGCCGGAGCGGGCCGTGCCCGGCGGCGCGGCGCAGGACTTCCAGAACGGCAGCATCGTCTCGTCGTCCGCGGGCGCCTTCGTGGTCCGGGGCTGGATCCGCGACGCCTGGAACCGCGGCGGCTCCTCCGGCGGGCCGCTCGGATCCCCGCTGGCCGACGAGCAGTCGATCTCCGGGGGAGCCGTCCAGCGGTTCTCCGGCGGGTCCGTCTACTCGTCCGCGGCGGGCGCCTACGCGGTGCGCGGGTGGATCGGCGACCGCTTCACCGCGGCCGGCGGCGCCGGCGGCGTGCTCGCCTTCCCCTCCGCCGACGAGGTGGCGGTACCGGGTGGCGCCCGTCAGGCCTTCGCGGGCGGCGACGTCGTGTCGTCCTCTGCGGGCGCGTTCGTCGTCCGGGGCTGGATCGGCGACCGCTACCGCGCCCTCGGCCGCGACTCGGGCCTGCTCGGCTTCCCGAAGGCGGAGGAGAAGCAGGTCGCGGGCGGTGCGTACCAGGACTTCACCGGCGGGCTGGTCTCGGCCACCGCGAGCGGCACGAGCACGGTGCGGGGGTGGATCGCCGACGCCTACCGTGCGCGCGGCGCCGCCGCCGGGGCGTTCGGGCTGTCCACCGCCGACGAGCGACCCACGTCGCAGGGAGCGCAGCAGCAGTTCCAGGGTGGCCGCTTCTACTCGTCCTCCCGTGGCGCGTTCGGCGTCCGCGGCTGGATCGGCGACCGCTACGCGGCGGCGGGGGAGCAGTCCGGCGTCCTCGGATCGCCGACCGGCATCGAGACCGCGGTGCCCAACGGCGCGAGCCAGCGCTTCGCGGGCGGCGGCATCTACTCGTCGGCGCGCGGCGCGTTCATCGTGCGCGGCTGGATCGGCGACCGGTACGTGGCGCTCGGCGCCTCGAGCAGCAGGCTGGGCTCGCCGATCGGCGAGGAGCGGGCCTCGGGCGGCGACGTCGTGCAGGAGTTCACCGGCGGCCGCATCGTCGTCGGGGCCCAGGGCGTCCAGGTCGTCTACAACTAGGTCGATCCGCCCCGAACCCGACCCTGACGAGGACCGTGCGCCGATCGGCGCACGGTCCTCTGTCGTCGTGCCGTGCGATCGGGCGACTCGGCGCCGCTCAGGCGGCGGAGGCATCACCGGCCTCCGCGGCCGGGGAGCACGTGGCCCGGCTCGGCTCGAGGCGCCCGCCACCCCTCCGCCGGACCGGCGCGGGGGACGGGTGACGGAGCCTCTCCGCGAGCGGGCGCGCCCACGTGGGGGCGCGCCCCGCGTCACTCCGAGGCGCCGTGCTCCCGGTCGTACTCGACGATCTGCGACACCGGCTCGAACGGCGTGCGCCAGCCCCAGGTCGACACGCGCTCGACCGTGAGGTCGTACGCGTCGGCCGCGTAGGGGTAGTCGAAGAGCTGCACGCGGCCCCAGGAGCTGCCGGCGCCCTCCATGTCGGAGGCCAGGGTGACCACGGTGGAGGAGCGCTCCACGCCGGCCAGGGATCCGCCGCGGCGCTGCACCCAGATGTTGTCGGGACCGCCCTCGCCGAACGTCGTCGCGAGGACGGGGCGCTCGATGATGCCGTGCGCGATGGACACGGGTCGCTGGCACGGGAACCAGAAGGACGAGGTCCACGTGACGGCGGTCGGCGCGTCGGGCGCGGCGAGGTCGTTGAACGACACCGGGTCGACGAGCGTCGGGGCGGTGAACCCGAACCAGCCGTCGGCGCCGGTGGTGCCGTCCTCCGCCTGCAGCCGGATCTCGTCGCCCGGCGACAGCCGGGACGGGTCCAGGGCGATGGTGCGCCAGCCCGGCCGGTCGACGGTGTCCTCGACGGCGACGCCGCCGAGGTCGACGACGCGGTCGTCGGCGTCCCGGATCTGCAGCCGCAGCCGGTCGGCGTCGCCCGTCGCCAGCTCGCCGCCGACGAGGACCGCGATCCGCTGGCGATCGGTCGTCTCGGGCACGCGGTACCACGGGGTCGTCATGCGGCCGACGGTGTCGCCGCCCTCCGCGTAGCTGCCCCAGAGCGCGACGCCGTCGGCGAGGGCAGGCGGCGGGTCGGACGCCGGCCAGCCGGCGCCCAGCGCGAAGGGCGCGCTGCCGGCGGCGTCGGCCTCGGAGCCGTCGGCGACCGGGAGGGGCCGTCCGGCGCTCGCGTCCCACGTGGTGATGGCCGCACCGGTGAGGCACTGCGACCCGTCTGGGTCCTCGAGGTTCACGGCGCCGACCGAGTAGCCGTCGAGCCCGCGCGCGGCGGCGAGCGAGAACGTGCCCACGAGGTAGCCGCCCGTGACGATCGCGAACACCGTCGCGAGGGCGGTGACGGACCAGAGGCCGCGCGGCTCGGACCAGGACCGACCGGCGCGGCGCTGCACGACGACCGCGACGGCGACGACCGCCACCGCGACGAGGACCCAGATCGGGAGCGCGCCGAAGTGGATGGGTCCGAAGCCGGGCGCGCGCCCGTCCCCGAACATGCCCTGGCCCCAGGCGTAGGCCCACGCGTTCGGGCCGTGCAGGGAGAAGACGATGACGGGCACGAGGCTGGCGACCGCGAGGGGCGTCAGCCACCACGGCGCGCGGCGGCCGTGCAGCAGGCCCGTGACGATGCCGGGCGCGAGCACGAGGATCAGCGTGACGAACAGCGGGCCCACGGAGGAGATCGCGCCGAAGTGGTGCGTCCACTTGCTGGGGGTGATCCACAGCAGGACGAACGAGAGCGCGAGGCCCCAGCCGGCGAGCTCGAGGGGCGCGGGGATGAGGCGGGCGGCGCGCGGCGACATGCGGGACGCGGCGTACGTGGCCACCCACCAGATCAGGAGCACGAGGGCGAGCAGGACGACGGACCGCTTCGCGTACGACCCCATGGGGATGTCGTTCATGAGCAGTGCGTACCGCGACCACTCGTTGAGCCACGTGAGCGGCGTCTCGACCGCGGCGAAGCGCTTCGGGCCGGTCAGGGCGTCCGAGAGCGTGGCGTCGGCGAAGGCCGCGAACAGGGCGACGGATCCCACGGAGAGGACCGCGACGGTGCGGGCGGCCGCGGCGAGGCGGGAGCCGCCCCGGTAGGCGAGCCGCCAGAACCCGGGGATGCCGAGGAGCAGCGGCGCGAACGCGACGACGCCCGTGGGGTGGGCCGCGAACGCGAGTCCGGCGGCGAGGGCGGCGAGCGCGGCGGGCAGCAGCGTCCCGCGGTCGCGCGAGCGCAGGACGAGCGCGACGACGACGACCCCGGCGAGGGAGCCCAGGATCTCCGGCCGGCTGCCGATCGTGTACGACAGCCACCAGATGAGGAACGTCGCGGCGAGGAGGCCGCGTGCCCACAGGCGGGCGCGGCGGGAGAGGCGGACGGCGGCCCGCTCGAGCAGGTGGCGGGTCACGAACCAGGCGGCCACGCCCGCGACGAGCGCCGGCACGCGCAGCCACACCGGCGAGCGTCCGCCGAGCTCCTGCCAGGCGCCGAGCAGCTGCCAGAACCAGGTGAAGGGCGTGAACGACTGGTTGAACATCTGGTAGTAGTTGCCGACGAACCCGGCGACGCCGTCGTTGAGGGACATGGCGGCGTAGTAGCCGTCGTCGTCGGTCATCGGGCCGATGAAGATCCAGAGCGTCAGCAGGGCGACGACCACCGCGTCGACCGGACGCAGGGCGCGGAGCGCGCGGGCCGCACGGCCGCGGCGCGGACCCGCGCCCCCGGTCGTGGACGAGGCGGCGGCGACGGCGTCCGCGGACGCCCGTCCCACGGGCTCCTGCCCGTCCGCCTCGACGGCCGAGGCGGCCGCGCGGTCCCGGCGTCGGCGGCGGTCGTCCCGGGCGAGGAGCACGAGGGCGGCGACGAGGCTCAGCCACATCAGCACCATGATCGCGACCTTGATGCCGCTGGGGGTGCTGTCGAAGTCGTCGACCACGTGCACGCCGACGGTCAGGTCCGAGGGCGCGTCCACCGAGGTCACGCTGCTGGCCAGCGCGTCGATCTGCGGGGGGAGGGTGCCGGGCAGATCGACGACGCGGGTCCCGTCGGCGTCGAGGGTCAGCCCGTGCACGTCGGAGTGCAGCGCGTAGGACACGTCGTCGCCCGCGGTGAGGGGGATGCGCTCGGTGGTGCCGGAGGCCTGGAGGGTGAGCGTGGTGCCGCTGGCGGTGAGGACGAGGCCGTCGGTCGCCGCCTCGGGCTCGGCCGGGTCGATGGTGGCGAGGAGCACGCCGTCGTCCGTCGCGGCGGCCGCATCGACCGCGCGGGACGTGAAGGAGGCATCGATCGAGTGCGGCGTCTGGTTGGTGAGGAGGAGCGACGTGGAGCGGATGTCGGACGCGTCCTGGGGCCATGCGACCCGCACGTCGGCGGTGTCGACGGGGGCCAGCGCGAGCAGGCCGCCCGAGGCGATGGCCACCGCCCCGAGGAGTCCCGCGAGGAGCGCGGGCCCCGGCCGTCGGGAGGCGCTCCGGGGGGTCGCGGGGGAGGCGGACGCGGGCGCGGGGGAGGAGGACGGCACAGTGACCCGAGGGTACAGGATCGGGTCGCCCGGATCCCGGACGGTAGCCTGATGCGATGACCGCCCTCCCCAGCGCCTCCCGTCGGGCGCTGCTGGTGATGGGAGCCACGGTCGTCACGGGCCTCGTCACCTACGTCTTCCTCGGGATCGTCTCCCGCGGGGTCGCCGCCCTCGCCCCGGACGCCGCCACCGGCGACGCCGCGTTCGACATGTTCTCCGTGTTCTGGTCCGTCGCCCTGGTCGTGGGATTCGGCCTCTTCCTGCCGGTCGAGCAGGAGCTCGCGCGCCTCGGCGCGCACGGCCGCGACGTCCGGTCGGCCGTCCGGGCCGCCCTCGGGCTGTCCTCCGTCGTCGCGCTCGCGGGCGTCGTCGTGGTCGCGGCGGCCTCGCCCCTCCTCCTCGGCGCGGGGATGCCGCTCGGCCTGGTGGTCGCGTACGCGCTCATCGCGCCCGTCTCCGCCCTCCAGTTCACCGCGCGCGGCGCGATGGTGGCGCGCGGCGACGTCCCCGCGTACTCCCGCGTCCTGCTCGCCGACTCGGGCCTGCGCGTCGTGCTGGCCCTCGCCGCGCTGCTCCTCCTCACGCTGACCGGACTGCCGGACGCCGTCGCGTGGTTCGCCGCCGCCCTCCTCGCGGCCATCGGGCTCGGCCACGTCCCGGTGCTGCTGCGGATCCGCGCCCGCGCCGCGGATCCCGCGCCCGCCGCCACGCCGCCCGCCGCCGCGGCCGATCCCGCCCTCGTCGCGGTCGAGGGCGCCGTGGTCGACGAGGCGGGGCTCGGCTCCGACGACTCCGCGGGACGCACGGTCGGGCAGGGGATCCGGCGCGCGTACCTCGCGCTCCTCGGGGCCGGCGTCTGCGCGCAGCTCCTCCTCAACGCCGGGCCCGTCGTCATCGCGGCGCTCGACCGCACGGTGGGGACCGCCGGCGCCTTCCAGGCCACCTTCAGCGTCGCCCGCGTGCCCCTCTTCATGCTCGTCCCGCTGCAGGGGCTCATCGTCCCCCCGCTGGTCGCCTACGTGCGCCGCGGGGAGACGGCGGCCCTCATCCGCCGCATGTCGCTCCTCGCGGCCGCGATCGCGGGGGTCGGCGTCATCGCCGGCGCGGTCGCCGCACTGGTGGGGCCGTGGGTGATCACGCTCGTCTTCGGCACCGGCCGCTCGCTGCCGTCGCTCGACGTCGGGATCCTCGTGCTCGGCGTGTTCGCGCACGTCGGCCTCGTGATCGGCACGCAGGCCCTCATCGCCACCGACCGCCACCGCGACTCGTCCCTGGCCTGGGTCATCGCCCTGGCCGCGGCCGCCGCGGCGACCGCCCTGCTGCAGGGGCCGCTCGGCTGGTCCACGGCCATCGCGGCCGGCTTCGGCGCCGGATCCCTCATCGGCTGGATCACGGCGCTGCTGCGGCTGCGCGCCGTCGGCACCCGACAGGCCCGCCTCGCGCGGGCGCCCACGAACAAGGAGACCCCGTGACCGACGTCGTCATCGCCCTCACCTACTACGCCCCCTACGTCAGCGGGCTCACCAACGTGGCCCGGGACGTCGCGGAGGGCCTCGTGGAGCGCGGCCACCGCGTGACCGTCGTGACCACGCGGCACGACCCCGAGCTCCCGGTCGAGGAGACGATCTCGGGCGTCCGGGTGGTGCGCACGCCCGTGCTGCTCCAGCTCGGCAAGGGCGTCATCAGCCCGGCCTTCATCCCCACCGTGCTCCGCGAGGCCCGCCACGCCGACGTCGTGAACATCCACGCGCCCATGGTCGAGGCGGGGCCGCTCGCGTGGCGCGCGGCGCGGATCACGCGGGTCGTCACCACGTACCACTGCGACGTCGACCTGCCGAGCGGCATCGTGAACGCGGTCCAGCGCACCGTCATGGACCGCTCGAGCGTGCTCGCGGCACGCAGCTCGACGCGCGTCGTGGTCACGAGCGACGACTACGCCGACCACTCGCGCATCGCGTCCGCCCTCGTCCGCGGCCGCGCCGTCATCGCGCCGGGCTGCCACGACCGCAGCGGCGGACGCCCGGCCTTCCGCGAGACCGACGGCCTGCACGTCGGCTTCCTCGGCCGCATCGTCGAGGAGAAGGGCATCGAGTACCTCGTCGAGGGGTTCTCGGCGCTCGACCGGCCCGATGCGCGCCTGATCATCGGCGGCGACTTCTCCAAGGTCGCGGGCGGCTCGGTCATCGATCGGGTGAAGGAGCGCATCGCGGGCGACGACCGGATCCGCCTGCTCGGCTTCGTCGCGGACGAGGACGTCCCCGACCTGTACGCCAGCGTCGACGCGTTCGCCCTGACCTCCGTGAACGCGTTCGAGGCGTTCGGGATCGTGCAGGTGGAGGGCATGATCGCGGGCGTGCCCGCGGTCGCGTCCGACCTGCCCGGGGTCCGGCAGCCCGTCCGGACGACGGGCTTCGGCGTGGTCGTGCCGCCCCGCGACGCCGCCGCCATCACCCGCGCCCTCGAGCGGATCGCGGGTCGCACGGACGACGTGCCGGCCATGGCCGCGCGGGCGAAGGAGCTGTACGGGGTGGAGACCGCCACGCGCGCCTACGAGGAGCTGTTCGCCTCGCTCGCGCGCTGACCGGGCGGGACGCCCGGCCGGGGATCGGGCTAGATGGCCCCGGGCTGCACGTACAGGCCGATCCCGAGGATCACGAGCCAGATGCCCGCGAGCACCTGCAGCATGCGGTCGCCGAGGGCGATCTCCTCGGGCGCCTGCGCGTCCCCGCGGTCGATGTGCTGGCCGTAGCGCAGCACTGCGAGCACGAACGGTGCGACGGACACGGAGAGCCACAGGTTGCGCAGGTCGGTGAACAGCTCGAAGGCCCAGAGGCTGTAGCCGAGGATGAGGATCGTCGCGGCCGAGTGCCAGATGAAGCCGAGGTAGCCGAGCGTGTAGCCCTTGAGGGACCCGCGGACGTCGCCCTGCAGGTCCGGGTTGCTCGCGAGCTCGCCGTAGCGCTTGCCCGAGACCATGAGGAGCGAGCCGAAGACGGCGACCAGCAGGAACCACTGGCTGAGGACGACGCCGGTGGCCGCGCCGCCGGCGATGGCCCGCAGCAGGAAGCCGGAGGAGACGACGGCGATGTCGAGGATGGTGATGTGCTTGAGCCAGATGCAGTACGCGATCTGCACGAGCTCGTAGCAGAGCACGACCGCGGCCAGCTCGATGCCGCCGGCGAGGGCCACGCCGAGGCCGGCGAGGAGCAGCACCGCGGCGACCGCCACGGCGACCGGCACCGGGACGACGCCGGCGGCGATCGGCCGCGACCGCTTCCGCGGGTGCGCCCGGTCGGCCTCGACGTCGAGGATGTCGTTCAGGAAGTAGATGCCGGAGGCGGCGAGGCAGAAGGCGACGAACGCGAGGAGCGCGCGCACGAGCGAGGGCTCGAAGAGCGCTCCCGCGGCGACGGGGGCGGCGAACACCAGGACGTTCTTCATCCACTGGCGGATGCGCGCGGTGCGGATGACTCCGCCGATGACCGACGTGCTGCTGCCGCCGGGCGTGCGGGGGACGAGGTCTGGTTCGCTGATGGTGGTCCTCCTGGTCGGGCGATCAGAGTCACCGTAGCCGGTCGACGGGCCGGCTGCCGAACCGACGGGCAGGAGGGGGATGCGGGCGCGGGCTCCCCCCGGCCGGCCGTCGGATAGGGTCGTCGGGTGCAGATCCGACGGAACATCCTCCTGTGACGGCCGCCAGGATCCACCTCGTGCGACACGGCGAGGTCGACAACCCCGACGGCATCCTCTACGGCCGGCTCCCCGGCTTCGGCCTCACGGCCCTCGGCCGGCGCATGGCCGAGGCCGCAGCGGAGCACGTCGTGGCGGAGGGCCGCGAGGTCGGCCTCCTCCGCACGTCGCCCCTGCAGCGCGCGCTCGAGTCGACCGCGCCCCTGGCGGAGGCGCTCGGGCTCGAGCCGGAGCGAAGGGATGGCCTGATCGAGGCCTCCAGCCGGCTCGAGGGCGGCCGCTTCGACGTGAGCCTCAGCATCCTCGCGAAGCCGGCGGCGTGGCGCTACCTCGTGAACCCGCTCCGTCCCAGCTGGGGCGAGCCGTTCACCCGGGTCGCCGCGCGCATGCGCGCCGAGCTCGCCGCAGCGGCCGCGGACGCGCCGGACGGCACCGACGCGGTCCTCGTCGGCCACCAGCTGCCCATCTGGATGGCGCACCGCAGCGTCACCGGCAAGCCGCTGTTCCACGACCCGCGGAAGCGCCGGTGCGCGCTGTCGAGCATCACCTCGTTCGAGCCGACCGCCGACGGGTTCCGCGAGGTCGGCTACTGGGCGCCGTCGCCCGGCCTGCTGGCCGCGTCCACGGACACCGGCGCGGTCTGACGCCGCGGTCCGGCTCCTCGGGCTGCGCGGCTACGCGGCCGTCGCCGGGTCGCCCTGCGGCAGCCCGTGCCGCCAGCTGCGGCCCTGCGCGGCCTTGACGGCGCAGATCACGAGCAGGACCCACCCCCACTCCACGAGCGTCACGCTCTCGGCGAGGGACGCGACGACCAGGACGACGAGGACCAGCGCGGTCCAGACGTAGCCCACGCCGCGCTTCGTGGTGGCCAGCACCCAGGATCGCCCCAGCGCGAGGGCGCAGAAGGCGGCGAACAGCGCGAGCCCGACGAGTCCCGCCTGCAGGTAGAGGTCGAGGTAGGCGCTCCGGCCGGTCTCCTGCGCGCCGCGGCTCACGAGGTCGAGGGCCGTGTACGGGTACGCGTCGAGGCGCCAGTAGCCGACGAAGCCCCAGCCCTCGATCGTGTTGAGGTCGATGAGGCGCAGCATCTCCCGCCAGAGCGCCACGCGCTGGAGGTAGTCCGGACGCGCCTGCAGGATCTGCAGCACGGGGGAGCGGAACGCCACCACCAGCACCGCGACCACCGCCGCGAGGACCAGGGCGACGCTGTTGGCGAGCGGGCGGGCCTGCCGCGCGAGGTGCCGGAGGCCGAGGATGGCGAGGGCCGCGGCGGCCAGCACGAGGAACGTGCCGAGGATCACCGACGAGCGGGTGAGCGACGCCACGAGCAGCGCGACGACGAGCGAGCCGATGCCGCGGCCGCGGGGGACCGAGCGCGTCATCAGCTCGACCGCGAAGGTCACGGCGGCGACGAGGGCCAGGATCCCGAGGGCGTTGCGCTCCCCGAGCAGCCCCTGGATCGGTCCGAGGCGCTCGAGCGCGCCGCGGATCCCGAGGAACGGGATGGGGCCGTCGATGAGCAGCCCCGCGAGCACCTCGAGGGCGAGGGAGGAGACGAGCACCAGGCGCAGCACGTCGCCGGCCGCGCGCACGATCTGGATGAGGTCGCGGACGACGCCGACGTACACCGCGAGGAACGCGGAGACCGCGAGGTACAGCACGCCGCCGACCGCGTCTGGCTGGTAGGCCGTCCAGAGCAGGGTCGCGGCGCACCAGCCGACGAGGACCAGCAGGGAGATGGGGAGGAGGCCGCGCCACTCCCAGTCGCCGCCCTTGGCCGCGAGGGATCCCGCGGCCATGACGACCAGGGCGGCCACGACGGCGACGAGCCCGGCCCAGCCCATCGTCGCCCGGAGCGCGTGCGCGAGCACGGCCGTCCCGAGGATGCAGTGGGTGAGCGCGGCCGAGAAGCGCGCCGACCCGAGGAGGTCGGGCAGCCGCTGCGGCAGCGGGAGGCGGGCGGGGAGGGTCATGCGCCGCGGGTCACGGGCGGTCGGCGGTGCACCGGGCGGCCGCGGGGCTCAGGCGACGCCGGAGTCGACGGGCGCGGCGGGGGTGACGGGTCCCGCGGGCGCGGGGGGCGTCGGCGTCGGCGCGCCGGCGCGCCGTCGGGAGTCGACCGGACCCGGCACGTCCTCGCGCTCGACCATGCCGGACCGGGTGGCCACCGCGATGACCACCAGCAGGAGCCAGTTGCCCTCGTAGAGGAGGCGGCTCTCGGCGAGGCTCTGCACGACCAGGGCGGTCATCAGCAGCAGCGGCGCGAGGGCGAGCACGGAGTACGGCTCCACGCGGTCGCGGCGGTGCTGCGGCCGGTCGATGGCGGCCCACCAGGAGCGGACGTAGGTGGTGACGATGAAGCAGGCGAAGACCAGGAGGCCGACGGCCCCGACCTGCAGGAGCACGTCGAGGTAGGCGTCGTGCGCCTGGAGGTAGGTGACGCCGCTGCGGACGGCGAGGCCCTGGAACGGGTGCACCCAGGGCGCCCAGTAGCCGATCCAGCCCCAGCCGAACACGGGATGCTGCTGGGCGAGGCCGAGGACCGACTCCCAGATCTGGAACCGGCCCGTGAGGTCGGGCGAGCGTCCGAGCAGCTCGAAGACCTCGGCCGTGCGGGTGGCGACGACGCCCGCGCCGACCACCGCGGCGACGGCCACGCCCGCCGCGAGCACGAGCCTGCCGCGGAGGGCCACGCGGCGGGCGATGAGCGCGAGCACGGCGACGACGCCCGTCATGAGGAGCGCGACCAGGACGGTGGAGCTGCCGGTGAGCGTCAACGTGAGGAGCGCGATGAGGATCCACGCGCCCGCGTCGCGCCGGCGGACCGTGCGCGCCGCGTACTGCAGCGTGAAGACGATGAGGCCGAGCAGGGCGACCATCGCGAGCAGGTTCGCGTTGCCGACGACGCCCTGGATCCGGCCGCCGCTGAGGAGCTCGCCGCGGGTCCACGCGAAGGCCGCGGGCGCCCGCGGGCCGTAGTCGGTGAAGAACGGCATGATCGGCTGGCGCACCACGACGGCGATGAACAGCTCGAAGGCGAGCGACAGCCCGAGGATGATGCGGAACGCGCGGCCGAGGCCCTGCACGATCTCCGCCCACGAGAGCAGCACGATGAGCGTCAGCGCCGCGATGGTGGTGGACAGCTGGATGAGGACGCCGAGCGCCGACTCCGGCCGGTACTGCGACCACGCGACGGACAGCACGGCGAGGCCCGTGAACGCGAGGAGCGGGATGGGCACGACGCGCATGCGCGGCAGGGGCCGCGAGCGCACGAGCAGCGTGATGCAGGTGACCAGCACCGCGAACGCGATGGCGCCGAAGCCCCACCAGCTGAGGCTGTTGCGCCACATGTCGCCGGCGAACGTCGTGACGAGGACGAAGGTCGCGAAGCTCCGGAGGGCTCGGCGGCTGGCGGTGGGCATGCCCATCAGGGTATCCGTCCCCGGCTCCGCGTCCCGCCGCCTGAGGGAAGCGGGGGGAGACGCGGCCCGGTGCCCGGCGCGTCGTCCCCTCCGCTGTCCTTCAGACGAAGGCCGCGTGCCCCGTGATCGCGCGGCCCACGATGAGCGTGTTCATCTCGCGGGTGCCCTCGTAGGAGTAGATGGCCTCCGCATCCGCGAAGAAGCGGGCGACGTCGTAGTCGAGGACGATGCCGTTGCCGCCGAAGGCCTCGCGGCACCAGGACACGGTCTCGCGCATCCGGCTCGTGGCGTACGCCTTCGCGAGCGCCGAGTGCTCGTCCGACTGCGTGCCCTCGTCCACCATCTCGGAGGCGCGCGTGACGAGGCCGATGGACGCCGTGATGTTGCCGAGGCTGCGGACGAGGAGGTCCTGGATCAGCTGGTGCGCGCCGAGCGCCTTGCCGAACTGCTGGCGCTCGCCCGTGTAGGCGACGGCGGCCTCGTAGGCCCCGATCGAGATCCCGATGGCCGCCCAGGCGACCTCGGCGCGCGTGAGGCGCAGCACGGCCGCGGTGTCGGCGAAGGAGCGGGAGTTCTGCAGGCGGTTCCGCTCGGGCACGATGACGCCGTCGAGCTCGATGTCGGCGTTCTGCACGATGCGCAGCGCCTGCTTGTCCTCGATCCGGGTGGCGCGGAAGCCGGGGGAGTCGTTCGGGACGAGGAAGCCCTTCACCTGGCCGTCGTCCGCGTCCTTGGCCCAGATGACCGTGACGTCGCTGATGGTGCCGTTGCCGATCCAGCGCTTGGCGCCCGTGATGCTCCACTCGTCGCCGCGGCGGGTCGCGATCGTGCGGAGGCCCCGGGCGGAGTCGGATCCGGACAGCGGCTCGGTGAGCCCGAACGACCCGAGGATCTCGCCGGACGCGAAGCGCGGCAGCCACTCGGCGCGCTGCTCGGGGGACCCGGCGACGGCGACGCTGCCCATCACCAGGCCGCTCTGCATGCCGACGAGGGTCGCGATGCTCGCGTCGACGCGGCCGAGCTCGAGCGCGGCCCAGCCGCGGAAGACGGCCGAGTTCTCGAAGGGGCGGGTCTCCGGGAACGGCATGCCGAAGAAGCCGCGCTCGGCGAGGCCGCCGACCACGTGGCGGGGGAACTCGGCCCGCGCCCACCAGCCGTTCACGTGCGGGCGAACCTCCTGCTCGAGGTAGGCGCGGAGGTCGGCGAGGGACTCCTTCTCCCTGTCGCCGAGCCGGGACTCGTAGCCGTAGAAGTCGCCGATGAGGGGGGTGAGGGACACGATGCTCCGTTGCGGTTCGTCGGCGCCCTCGGGGACGGACGCCTGCGGGCGAGCCTAGGTCGGCGCCGGGCGACGTGCCCATCGGTTGGTACTTTGGTCGCGTCCGGACAGGACGCGCGCCCTCGGGCGTTGTAGGTAGCCGCCAAGCCCGACAGGATCAGCCGTGTTCACTGCCCTCGCCAACACCCCCCGCGACTACGCCTGGGGGTCGACGACCGCCATCGCCGAGCTGCTCGGCCGCGAGCCGTCGGGAGGGCCGGAGGCCGAGCTGTGGCTCGGCGCGCACGACGGGTCGCCCACGCGCGTCGTGGATCCTGGGACCGCCGGCGGCGCGACGACGCTCGCCGAGTGGATCCGGCGGGACCCCGCGACCACGCTCGGCCCGCTCGCCGACGGCCTCCGCCCGGGCGACGGTCCCGGCCTCCCGTTCCTCCTCAAGGTGCTCGCCGCCGGCGGCCCGCTGTCGCTGCAGGCGCACCCCGACCTGCACCGGGCCCGCCGCGGATTCCGCGACGAGGAGGAGCGCGGGATCCCGATCGACGCGCCGCACCGCAACTACAAGGACCCGCTGCACAAGCCCGAGCTCGTCTACGCGCTGAGCGACGAGTTCCACGCGCTGTGCGGCTTCCGTCCGCTCGCCGAGGTGCGGCAGGTCTTCACGCTGCTGCTGACGCTCGACGCGTCGGGGCCCGACTCCGACCCGGCCGTCATCCGCTCCGTCCTCACGCGCCTCACCGGCTCCGAGGCCGACGTCCTGCGCGACGTCTTCGCCTTCCTCATGGGCGGCGGATCCGAGGTGCGCCGACTCGTCGACCGCGTCACCCTGCTGGCCCGCCTCGCCTCCGACCGCCAGTGCCGCGAGTTCTCGACCGAGATGCGCACCGTGCGCGAGCTCGCGGACGCGTACCCGGGCGACCCCGGCATCGTGACGTCGCTCCTCCTCAACCGCGTGACGCTCCGCCGGGGCGAGGCGCTCTACCTGCCCGCCGGCAACATCCACGCGTACCTGCACGGCCTCGGGATCGAGCTGATGGCCGCCTCCGACAACGTGCTCCGCGGCGGCCTCACGCCCAAGCACGTGGACGTGCCCGAGCTCCTCGACGTGCTCGAGTTCCAGGCGCTGCCCGTGCCGTACCTCGCGCCCGAGCACGCCGCGCCGGGCGTCGAGCTGTACCGGCCGGACGTGCCCGACTTCCTGCTCGCGCGCATCTCCCCGGCCACGCGCGACGTGGCCGGCGACGACCAGGGGGCGAGCGTCGTCGAGGTCGACGGGCCCGCCATCCTGCTGTGCACGTCCGGGGAGGTGACCCTCCGCGGCGAGGTCTCGTCGGTCGTCGTGGGCCGCGGCGACGCCGTCTTCGTCACGCCCGACGAGGGCCGTCTCGTCGTGACGGGCGAGGGAGAGGCGTTCCTCGCGACGACCCCCGCGCCCGCCCCTGCGGACCTCGACGCGTGACCGGGGGTCGGAGCGCCGTCGATAGGGTTGCCGCATGACATGGTTGGTCACCGGCGGCGCCGGCTACATCGGTTCGCACATCGTCTCCGCGTTCGCGCGCGCCGGCATCGACACGGTCGTGCTCGACGACCTCTCGAGCGGCCACGCGTCGTTCGTGCCGGACGGCGTGCCCTTCCACCGCGGATCCGTGCTCGACCGCGAGCTGCTCGCGAGCATCCTCGGCTCGGGCGACATCCGCGGCGTCGTGCACGTGGCCGGGTTCAAGTACGCCGGCGTGTCCGTCCAGCGCCCGCTGCACACCTACGAGCAGAACGTCACGGCCACCGCCGTCCTCCTGGAGGAGATGGAGCGCGCGGGCGTCGACAGCATCGTGTTCTCCTCCTCCGCGGCCGTGTACGGCACGACCGACGTCGACCTCGTCGACGAGCGGACCCCGAAGGCCCCGGAGTCGCCCTACGGCGAGTCCAAGCTCATCGGCGAGTGGCTCCTCCGCGACCAGGGGGTGGCGAAGGGCCTCCGTCACGCGTCGCTGCGGTACTTCAACGTCGTCGGATCCGGCGAGGAGGGCTACTTCGACACGAGCCCCCACAACCTGTTCCCGCTCGTCTTCGACGCGCTGCTCGACGGGCGGACGCCGCGCGTCTACGGCTCCGACTACCCGACGCCCGACGGCACGTGCGTCCGCGACTACATCCACGTCGTGGACCTCGCGGCGTCGCACGTGGCGGCCGCCCGCCGCCTCGAGGCGGGGGAGCCCGTCGAGCCCGTGTACTGCCTCGGCAGCGGCGCGGGTGTCAGCGTCCGCGAGATCATGACCGCGATCGCGTCGGCCACGGGGATCGACTTCGAGCCCGAGCTGCACGACCGCCGCCCCGGCGACCCGGCCCGCATCGTCGCGTCGGGCGAGCTCGCCGCGCGCGACATCGACTGGGCCATGCGGCACACGCTGGACGACATGGTCACGAGCGCCTGGGCCGCGCGTCAGGCCGGCACCGCGGCGTAGCGCCGACGGCGAGCGGCGGCGCGTCGCAACCCTCGAGGAGCGGCTGAGGGTTTACCCTCCGCAGCTTGACGGGAGCGAGTTACACCGGTGTAATTATGACGATGAGCTGGGGCCGGCCGGACGCCTCGGCCGCGTGGGGAGATCGTGACATGGCACTACCTGAGTACCACGCCGGAGTCCCCGACGACTGGTTCGTCGACCCCGTCCGACTCGGGGTCCCGGGCGTCCGCAGCGTCGACGACGGCAACCCGCTCGCCTGGCAGGCGGACTCGCTCTGCGCGCAGACCGACCCCGAGGCGTTCTTCCCCGAGAAGGGCGGATCCACCCGCGACGCCAAGAAGATCTGCGGGTCGTGCGAGGTGCGCAGCGAGTGCCTCGAGTACGCGCTCGAGAACGACGAGCGCTTCGGCATCTGGGGCGGCCTCTCCGAGCGCGAGCGCCGCAAGCTCCGCAAGCGCGCGGTCTGACCCCTGACCCGCGCGCCGCGTCCCCCGAGGCGCGGGCCTTCCGGCGCGCCGCCCGGCTGCGGCGGATCCCCACCACGCACCACGTAGGGTCTCCCCTGTCATGCAGCCACGAGTAACCGCGATCCTCGTCGCCCACGAGGGCGCGCAGTTCCTCGACCGGACCCTCCAGGCCCTCGCCGCGCAGACCCGGCGGCCCGACCAGGTGGTGGCGGTCGATCTCGGCTCCCGCGACGGATCCTCCGCGCTCCTCGCCGCGTCCGAGCCGACCCGCATGGTCCAGGCGCCCGCGCGCATGACCTTCGGGCAGGCCGTCGACCAGGCCGTCCGCGTCATCCCCGCGCCCGAGGGCGACCACGAGCTGCTCTGGCTGCTCTCCGCCGACAATGCCCCCGCGCCCGACGCGCTCGAGCGCCTGCTCGCCGCGATCGAGGCCTCGCCCAGCGTCGCGGTCGCCGGCCCGAAGCTCATGGAGTGGGAGCACCCCGGCTACATCCACGAGCTCGGCACCACGCTGACCACGCTCGGCGCGGCCGTGCCCGTCGTCGACGTGGAGCTCGACCAGGCGCAGTACGACGACATGAGCGACGTCCTCGGCGTCGCGGCGGGCGGCATGCTCGTGCGCCACCGCCTCTGGGACGAGCTCGGCGGGTTCGACGACGCGCTGCCCGTCATCGACGACGCGCTCGACCTCTGCGTGCGCGCCCGCCTCGCCGGCCACCGCGTCGTCGTCGTCCCGGCGGCGCGCGTCGCCTCCGCGGGGGACGCCGCGCCCGGCACGGCCTTCCTCGGCCGCCGTACGCCGCGGCACCGGCGCCGCCGCCTGCGTCGCCAGGCCCAGCTGCACCGCCGGCTCGCCTACGCGCCGCCGGCCGCTGTCCCCTTCCACTGGCTCTCGCTCGTGCCGCTCGCGATCCTGCGCGCCCTGCTGCAGCTGCTCCGCAAACGGCCCACCGCGGGCCCCGGTGAGATCGGGGCGGCCGTCCGCGTCGCCGTCGCGCCCGGGCGCATCCGTGCGAGCCGTCGTCGCCTGGCCGCCGTGCGCACGGCGCCGTGGTCGAGCATCGCGTCGCTGCGCCAACCGCTCGCGGTCGGCCGACGACGGCGGTCGCTCGCCCGCGAGCAGTACCGCGTCGAGCACATGGGCGTCTCCGACGGCGTCGAGTTCCTCGCCACGGGCGGCGGCTGGACCGTCCTCGCGGCGCTCCTCGTCGCCGCCGTCATGTGGCTGCCGCGCCTCACCGGATCCGCGCTCACGGGCGGGCAGCTCCTGCCGCTCGGCCCGAGCGCGGGCGCGCTCTGGGCGCAGGTGGGCATCGGCGTGCGCGGGGAGGGTGCCGGGCCCGTCGCGCCCTCCGACCCCTTCGCGTACGTGCTGGCCGTGCTCGGCAGCATCACCGCGTGGGAGCCGTCGCTCGCGGTCCTCGCCCTCTTCGTCGCCGCCCTGCCCCTCGCGGCGCTGGCCGCCTGGCTGTGCGCCGCCCAGCTCACGCGGAACGCGTGGCTCCGCGGGCTCGCCGCGCTCGCCTGGACGCTCGCGCCCACCTTCCTCGTCGCCCTCGGCGACGGCCGCCTGCCGGCGGTGCTCGCGCACCTGCTCCTGCCGTGGCTCGCGCTGGCGGTGCTGCGCGCGCCGCGCTCGTGGTCGGCATCGGCCGTGGCGGGGATCCTCATGGCCGCGGTCGGGGCGTCCGCGCCCTCGCTCGTACCCGCCCTCCTCGTCCTCTGGCTGGTCGCCACGATCCGCGCCGGCCGTCGCGCCGGACGCCTCGTGACGATCCCCGTGCCGCTCCTCGCGCTCGTCGCGCCGCTGGTCGCGTACCGCGTCCTGCAGGGGCAGCCGCTCGCCCTCCTCGCCGATCCCGCCGTCCCGGCCGCGTTCACGCCCGCCGCGGTCCCCGGCCTCGCGCTCGGCTTCCCGACCTCCGGCCTCGGCGGCTGGACCGCGTTCGTCGACGGCCTCGGCCTGGGGCTGCCCGGGTGGGTGCCGCTCGTCGTCGTCGCCGTGCTGGTCGCGCCGCTCGTGCTCGGCGCCGTGGCCGCCCTCTTCCTCCGCGGCTCGCACCGCGCCGCGCTCGCGCTGGGCGTGACGGTGCTCGGCTTCGCGACCGCCGTGCTCGCCGCCCGCGCCGCGGTGCAGTCGACGGGTGCCGACGTCGTCCCCGTGTGGCCGGGATCCGGCCTCAGCCTGCTCTGGCTCGGACTCGCGGGCGCGCTCGTCCTGGGCTTCGCGACGCTCGGCCGCCGCTCGGTCGCGCCCGGCCTGGCGGCCGCCGTGACGCTCGTGGTGCTCGCCCTCCCGCTCGTCTCGGCGTCGGTCGCCGGATCCACCGCCGTGCGCGCCTCCGAGGAGAGCGCGCTGCCGGGCCTCGTCGTCGCGGAGGCGGCCACGGATCCCGCCGTCGGCACGCTCGTGCTCCGCGCGGGGGACGACGGGTCGCTGGCCGCCGACGTCGAGCGCGGCGCGGGCCGCACGCTCGAGCAGGTCTCCACGGTCGACACCGCCATCGGGCCGCTCACCGACACGCAGACGCGCGTCGCCGAGCTGGCCGGCAACATCTCCTCCCGCTCCGGCCTCGACGCCACCGACGACCTCCGGGGCCTCGGCGTCAGCTACGTGCTCCTCGCGCCTCCCGCGGGTGCCGCCGACGCGGCCGTGCACGACCGCGCCCGGTCCGCCCTCGACGACGACCCCGTGTTCACGGCGGTCGGCCAGACCGAGGCTGGGCTGCTCTGGCGCTTCGTGGGCAGCGACGACCTCGCGGCGCAGGTGGCGGGGCCCGGCAACCTGGACGACGCGGGCCGCATCGGCGTGCTCGCGGCGCAGGCGCTCGTCTTCGCGCTCACGCTGCTGCTCGCGGTCCCGACCGGCGGCCTCGCCGCGCGGAGCCGCCCGCTGCCCGCCTACCGCGAGCCCGTGGTCGCTCCCGACGCTCGGCCCGCGGACGCGGACGAGCCGCGCCCCGAGCACGACGACCGCGGCACGCCCTCGTACCTCGACGAGCCCACGGGCCGCGCCGCGGAGGAGGCCGCGTTCGGCGACATCCCGCAGCCGGGGGAGCGCCGCGCCGGGGACGACGGCGACCCCGCCGAGCTCGCCGCCGACCGCGGCACCCCCGACGACGACCGCAGGAGGACAGATGGCCAGGCGTGACGCCGTGCGCATCGCGACGCGCGTGACCACCGGGATCGTCGGCGTCGCCGTGCTCGGGGTCGTCGTGACCGGCGCGCTCCTCCTCCCTCCCGCATCCGACGCGGGCACCGCCCCGTCCGTGCTCGTGACGCCCGTGGCGACCGACCAGCAGCGCGTCTGCACAGGGTCGCTGCTCCGACCGCCCGAGGCGGACGCGGGGTCGACCACGACCGCCGTCGCCGCCGGGAGCGCGGCCACGACGAGCGGGTCGGCGGCCGGCGGATCGGCGGCCGGCGGCCCCGGGGTGCGCACCTCGCGGATCCAGGCCCCCGACGTCCAGGGCGGGACGTCGACCGAGCCCTCGGTCCTCGCCGTCGCGGGCGACGTGGACGGCGCCCCGACCGACCTCGCCGGCGCCTCCTCCGAGATCGCCACCGGGTCCGACCTCGCGGGTCTCGCGGCGGCGTCGTGCGCCGAGGCCACCGCCGACTCCTGGCTGGTCGGCGGGGCCACCACGACGGGCCGCACCACCTTCGTCGTGCTCGACAACCCGTCCGGGGTCTCCTCCACGGTCGACCTCGCCATCTCGGGCGAGGAGGGCGCCGTGAGCGCGCCGGGCGCGAGCGGCATCAGCGTGCCGGCCGGCTCCCGCCGCGTGCTCAGCCTCGCCGGCCTCGCCCCGGACCTCGCGTCGCCCGCCGTGCACGTCCAGAGCCGCGGCGGCCAGGTCGTCGCTCGACTCGAGCAGAGCACCGTGCGCGGGCTCCTCGCCGGCGGCGTCGACTGGATCGGCCCGGCCGCCGCACCCGCCACCGCGCTCACCATGACCGGCCTCCGCATCGACTCGCAGGCCGCGCCCGCCGCGCCGGCCGCACCCGCCGAGGGCGAGGGCGCGCCCGCCGACGACGGCGGGTCGGCGCCCGGAGCGGGATCCGACCCCGGGACCGACCCCGACCGCGAGACGGCCGTGCGGATCCTCGTCCCGGGCTCCGACGACGCCGACGTGAGCGTGAGCGTCGCCCCCGAGGACGGCACGGACGGCACCGGCACGACCTTCACGGTGCAGGCCGACGCCGGGCGCACCACCGACCTGCCCGTCGCCGACCTCCCCGACGGCCGCTACTCCGTCACCGTGCAGAGCTCGGTGCGCGTGACCGCCGCCGTGCGCAGCGTGTCCGGGGCAGCGGAGGGCGGGGCGACCGACTTCGCCTGGCTGCCGTCCGCGGAGCCGCTCACGCGCGACGCGCTCGTGTCCGTGCCCGCCGGCCCGGCGCCGCTGCTGCACCTCCGGAACGCGGGGGACGCGGCCGCCTCCGTCACCGCGCGGCCCACCGACGGGTCCGAGCCGGTCGCGCTCGACGTGCCCGCCGGATCCGCCGCCTCGGTCGCCGTGACCGCGGGGCGCACCTACCTGCTCGAGGGGGCGGCGGGGCTCACGGCGACCGTGACCCTGGCCGAGCCCGGCCGGTCGGCGGCGCTGCCCGTCGTGCCGGTGCTGCCGGCCGCGGACCCGCTGCGCGTCCACCCCTGATCGCGCCGCGGGCTCCCGAGCGCCGCGGCGTGAACGCCTGTCGGGTGCGGGGGATCCGCGGCTAGTGCGGGTCGTACCTGTCGGGCGCGAGGTCCCATGGGTCCTTGTCGAGCAGCTCGGCGACCGCGCGGAAGACGCAGCCCTCCACCAGCGCACGCTGGTGGTGCTCGTCGTCCTCGTGCAGGTGCGCCAGGCGCTCGATGGGCAGGCGGTAGAAGATGACGCGGCGCTCGTCCGGCAGGACCGTCCAGCGGTCGATGCCGTCCCGCTCGCTGTTCTCGGCGGGCAGCGCGGCCACCTCGAACGACACGCGCGCGAGCTCGTCCGGCCAGAGGCCCCGCAGGTACTCGGCGGTGGACGCGACGATCTCGTCGAAGAGGTCGGCCCGCGTGCGGAGGACCGGCAGCTCCGGCCCGGTGACGGGGGAGCGGAGGCCGCGGCCGTGCCGATCCCGCCAGGATCCGCGGATGGAGACGTGGCCTCCCCGGCGGCGCGATCGTGGCATGCCCCGATCGTACCGCCCGGCGTCGGCGGTAGTGTGGGCCCGACATGACGAACAGGCCCTGCTCCCGCGTCGGCTGCACCGGCGGCGCCACGACCACCCTCACCTACGTCTACGCGGACTCCATGGCCGTCCTCGGTCCCCTCAGCCACGACTCCGAGCCGCACAGCTACGACCTGTGCGACCGCCACGCGGCCCGCCTCTCGGCCCCGCAGGGCTGGCAGATCGTCCGGCACGGCGTGCTCGGTGAGGTAGGTTTCGGAGCATGACGACGACTGCCGCCGAGACGCTGACCGCCATCGTGAAGACCTACGACGTGCGAGGGCTCGTCGGGAGCCAGCTCACCGAGGAGCTGGTCACCGCCCTCGGTGCCGGCTTCGTCGACGAGCTCGGCGCCGCCGGCCGCGAGATCGTGGTCGGCCACGACATGCGCGACTCCTCGCCGTCCTTCGCGCAGGCGTTCGCCCGCGGCGCCACGGCCCGCGGCGGGGACGTCCTCCTCATCGGCCTCTGCTCCACGGACGAGACCTACTTCGCGTCGGGATCCCTCGACGCCCCCGCGGTCATGTTCACCGCGAGCCACAACCCGGCCACCTACAACGGCCTCAAGTTCTCCCGCGCGGGCGCCCAGGGCATCAGCCTCGACACGGGCCTCGCGGCCATCCGCGACCGCGCCGTCGGCTTCCTCTCGGACGGCATCGCGCCCGTCGAGCCCGCGGGCGAGGTGCGCGAGCGCGACGTGCTCGCCGACTACGCGGGCTACCTCCGCCAGCTCGTCGACCTCTCCGGCATCCGCCCGCTGCGCGTCGTCGTCGACGCGGGCAACGGCATGGGCGGCATGACCGTCCCCGCCGTGCTCGGCACCGCGGCCGGCCTCCCCGAGCTGCCCATCGAGATCATCCCGCTGTACTTCGAGCTCGACGGCACCTTCCCGAACCACGAGGCGAACCCGCTCGAGCCCGCCAACCTGGTCGACCTGCAGAAGGCGGTCCTCGAGCACGGCGCCGACCTCGGCCTCGCCTTCGACGGCGACGCGGACCGCTGCTTCGTCGTGGACGAGAAGGGCCAGGCGGTCACGCCCAGCGCCGTCGCGGCCATCGTCGCACTCCGCGAGATCTCGCGCGTCAAGGCGCAGTCGCCGGAGGACGCGGTCACGGTGCTGCACAACCTCATCACCTCGCGCATCGTGCCCGAGACGATCGAGGCGGCGGGCGCCACGGCGGTCCGCACGCGCGTCGGCCACTCGCTCATCAAGGACCAGATGGCCGCCACGGGCGCCGTCTTCGGCGGCGAGCACTCCGCGCACTACTACTTCCGCGACTTCTGGGGCGCCGACAACGGCATGCTCGCGGCCATGCACCTGCTCGCCGAGTTCGGCCAGAGCGAGGGCCTCATGTCCGACCTCTCCGCGCGCTACACGCCGTACGCGCTCTCGGGCGAGATCAACAGCACGGTCGACGACGTGCCCGCCGCGTACGAGCGCATCGTCGAGGCCTTCCGCGGCCGCGGCGAGTTCGACGAGCTCGACGGCCTCACGGTCGACGGCCCGGTCGACGACGACGGCGCGTTCTGGTGGTTCAGCGTCCGCCCCTCGAACACCGAGCCGCTCCTGCGCCTCAACGTCGAGGCGTCGACCGAGGAGCGCATGGCCGCCCTCCGCGACGAGCTCCTGGGGCTGATCCGCGGGGCCTGATCCCGTCACCCGCACCATCCCGACGCCGCGTCCCTCCTCGAGGGGCGCGGCGTCGTCGTACGCCCGGGCGCGTGATCGGGGCATACCCCTGGGGGGTTCCCTTCCATACCCTCCGGGGGTACCATCGAGGGAGAACGGAGGTGGCCGCCATGGTCGGGTACAGCGAGGGCAAGGACGACATCCTCAAGCGGCTGCGGCGCGCGGAGGGCCAGGTGCGCGGGATCGAGCGCATGGTCGAGTCCGACGCGTACTGCATCGACGTGCTCACGCAGGTGTCGGCCGTCACGCGCGCCATGGAGACCGTGGCCCTCAAGCTGCTCGACGACCACCTCGCCCACTGCCTCGCCGAGGCCGCGCGCGAGGGCGGCCAGGTCGCCGACGACAAGGTGCGCGAGGCCTCCGCGGCCATCGCGCGGCTCGTCCGGTCCTGATCCGCCCGCGCCCCATCGACATCGCACGACACGAAGGAGACCCCATGACCACCACGACCTTCCCCGTCACCGGAATGACCTGCGCGCACTGCGTCGCGAGCGTCACCGAGGAGGTCGGCGAGCTGCCGGGCGTCGCGTCCGTCGCCGTCGACCTCGTGGTGGGCGGCGCGTCCACCGTCACCGTCGAGAGCGACGGCCCGCTCGACCCGGAGGCCGTGCGCGCCGCGGTCGACGAGGCCGGGTACGTCGCGGAGGTCTGACATGGCCGACCCCGCATCCGGCTCCGCGCCCGCTGCGGATGCCGTCGCCGCCTCGGCCGAGGAGGGCGCCGTGCTGACCCGCGTCGACCTCGACGTGCAGGGCATGACGTGCGCGTCGTGCGCCATGCGGATCGAGCGCAAGCTCGGCCGGATGCCCGGGGTCGAGGCCGCCGTCAACTACGCGACGCACCGCGCGCGCGTGCAGCTGCCCGCGGGCACGAGCGTCGAGGACGCGATCCGCACCATCGAGCGCACGGGGTACCGCGCGTCGGAGCGCGCCGCGTGGGGGAGCGGGGCGGCGGAGGACGTCGCGCCCGCTCCGGTCGCGCATGTGCCGGTCGCGCCCGCGGCTCCGACCGCTGAGACCGCCGATGCCGCTGAGCCCGCGGATCGCGCGCCCGCCCCGGCACCCGTGGATCCCGCCCGCCGCGACGCCGTCCCCGCCCGCCGCCCCGACGCCGACGAGCTCGCGCTCCGGCAGCGGCTCGTCGTCTCCGGCGCGCTCACCGTCCCCGTCTTCCTCATGGCGATGATCCCCGCGCTCCAGTTCGACGACTGGCAGTCGCTGTCCCTCGCGCTCGCCGCGCCCGTCGCGGTGTGGGGCGCGTGGCCGTTCCACCGCTCGGCGGCCGTGAGCGCGCGCCACGGCGGCGTGGGCATGGACACGCTCGTGAGCATCGGCGTCGCGGCCGCCTTCCTGTGGTCGCTCTACGCGCTCTTCCTCGGCGACGCGGGCGAGCCCGGCATGCGCATGACCATGAGCCTCGTGGGCTCGCCCGGCGGCGGATCCGGCGACGTGTACCTCGAGGTCGCCGCGGCCGTCACCGTGTTCCTCCTCGGAGGGCGCTACCTGGAGGCGCGGGCCGCCCGCGCGTCCGGCGCCGCCCTCGCGGCGCTCCTCGACCTCGCCGCGAAGGACGTGGCCGTCGTGCGCGACGGCGTCGAGCGGCGGATCCCCATCGGCGCGCTCCGCGTCGACGAGGAGTTCGTCGTGCGGCCGGGAGAGCGCATCGCGACCGACGGCGTGGTCGTCGACGGATCCAGCGCGGTCGACCGCTCGCTCCTCACGGGCGAGTCGCTGCCCGAGGAGGTCGGCCCCGGCGACGACGTCACGGGCGCGACCCTCAACGCCGGCGGCCGCCTCCTCGTGCGCGCCACGCGCGTGGGGGAGGAGACCCGGCTCGCCCGCATGGCCGCGCTCGTGGAGGAGGCGCAGACCGGCAAGGCCCGGATCCAGCGCCTCGCCGACCGCGTCTCGGCCGTCTTCGTGCCCGTCGTGCTCGTGCTCGCCCTCGGCACGCTCGTCGGCTGGCTGCTGCTCGGCTTCCCGCCCGAGGCCGCGTTCACCGCCGCCGTCGCGACGCTCATCATCGCCTGCCCGTGCGCCCTCGGGCTCGCGACGCCGACCGCGCTCCTCGTGGGCACGGGGCGCGGCGCGCAGCTCGGGATCCTCATCACCGGCCCCGAGGTGCTCGAGTCCACCCGCCGGATCGACACCGTGCTGCTCGACAAGACCGGCACGGTCACGACGGGCGTCATGTCGCTCGTGTCCGCCGTCCCCGCGTCCGGCGTCGACGCCGACGAGCTCGTGCGCGTCGCCGCCGCCCTCGAGGCGCGGTCGGAGCACCCGGTCGCGCGGGCCGTCGTCGAGGCCGCGGGCAGCGGATCCACGCCGTCCGTCGAGGGCTTCGTCGCGACCGCGGGCCTCGGCGTCCACGGCGTGGTCGACGGCCGCGCGGTCGCCGTGGGGCGCCCGTCGTGGCTCGCCGACGGGTGGGCCGCGGAGCCCGACGCCGCGCTCGCCGAGGCCCTGCGCGCAGCCGAGGCCGCCGGATCCACCGTGGTCGCGGTGGCGTGGGACGGCGGCGTCCGCGGGATCCTCGCCGTCGCGGACACCGTGAAGCCCACGAGCGCCGAGGCCGTCCGCCGCATCCGCGCGCTCGGACTGCGGCCGGTCCTCCTCACGGGCGACACCGCGGGCGCCGCGCAGCGCGTCGCCGCCGAGGTCGGCATCGACGAGGTCATCGCGGGCGTCCTCCCCGAGGGCAAGCTCGACGCCGTGCGCCGCCTCCAGGCCGAGGGCCGTGTGGTCGCGATGGTCGGCGACGGCGTGAACGACGCGGCCGCGCTCGCGCAGGCCGACCTCGGCATCGCGATGGGCACGGGCACCGACGCGGCCATCGAGGCGGGCGACATCACCATCGTCCGCGGCGACCTCGTGCTCGTCGCCGACGCCGTGCGCCTCGCCCGCCGCACCCTCGGCACCATCCGCGGCAACCTGTTCTGGGCCTTCGCGTACAACGCGGCGGCGATCCCCGTCGCCATGCTCGGGCTCCTCAACCCGCTGGTCGCGGGGCTCGCGATGGCGCTGTCGTCCGTGTTCGTCGTCACGAACAGCCTGCGCCTGCGCTCCTTCCGCTAGCCCGTCGCCGCCCGCCCGGCCGTCATCCACGGCCGGGCGTCACGCGTCGGATGCGAGACTGGACGCATGACCCTGCTCCCGGAAGCCACGTCCACCGCTCTGCCCTTCCGCGTCGCCGACCTCTCCCTCGCGGAGTCCGGACGCCACCAGATCCGCCTCGCCGAGAACGAGATGCCCGGCCTCATGGCCCTCCGCGAGGAGTTCGGCGCCTCGCAGCCGCTCGCAGGCGCGCGCATCGCCGGATCCATCCACATGACCGTGCAGACGGCCGTCCTCATCGAGACCCTCACGGCCCTCGGCGCGCAGGTGCGCTGGGCGAGCTGCAACATCTTCTCCACGCAGGACGAGGCCGCCGCCGCCGTCGCCGTGGGCACCGGGACGCCGGACGCGCCCGCGGGCGTGCCCGTCTTCGCCTGGAAGGGCGAGACGCTCGAGGAGTACTGGTGGTGCACCGAGCAGATCTTCGACTGGTCGGGCGAGGCGCAGGCCGCGGACGCCGACTGGACGGGCCCGAACATGATCCTCGACGACGGCGGCGACGCCTCGCTCTTGGTGCACAAGGGCCGCGAGTACGAGCTCTCGGGCGTCGTGCCCGAGACGCCCGAGGACGCGAGCCACGAGTACCGCGTCATCCTCGACACCCTCCGCCGCAGCGTCGCCGCCTCCACCGACCGCTGGACCCGTGTGGCCGCCGACATCCAGGGCGTCACCGAGGAGACCACCACGGGCGTCCACCGCCTGTACGAGCTGGCGCGCGACGGCGAGCTGCTGTTCCCCGCGATCAACGTCAACGACTCGGTCACCAAGAGCAAGTTCGACAACAAGTACGGCATCCGCCACTCGCTGCCCGACGGCCTCAACCGCGCCACCGACGTCCTCATCGGCGGCAAGGTCGCGTTCGTCGTCGGCTACGGCGACGTGGGCAAGGGCGCGGCCGAGGCGCTGCGCGGCCAGGGCGCGCGCGTCATCGTCTCCGAGGTCGACCCCATCTGCGCGCTGCAGGCGGCGATGGACGGCTACCAGGTCGCGCGCCTCGAGTCGGTCATCGACCAGGTCGACATCCTGGTCACCGGCACGGGCAACGTCGACGTCGTGCGCGTCGAGCACATCGAGCGCATGAAGCACCAGGCCATCATCGCCAACGTCGGCCACTTCGACAACGAGATCGACATGGCCGGCCTCGAGCGCCTCCCGGGCGTCGAGAAGGTCGAGATCAAGCCGCAGGTGCACGAGTGGCGCCTGCCGTCCGGCCGCAGCGTGCTCGTGCTGTCCGAGGGCCGCCTGATGAACCTCGGCAACGCCACCGGCCACCCCTCGTTCGTGATGAGCAACTCGTTCACGAACCAGGTGCTCGCGCAGATCGAGCTATGGGTCCGCAACGACCAGTACCCGATCGGCGTGTACGTGCTGCCGAAGCACCTCGACGAGAAGGTCGCGCGCCTGCACCTCGACGCGCTCGGCGTGGAGCTCACCGAGCTGCGCCCCGAGCAGGCCGCCTACATCGGCGTCGCCGTCGAGGGGCCGTACAAGGTGGACCACTACCGGTACTGATCCCGGCCGATCCGTCCGACGCCGTCCGTCCCCTCCGCGGGGCGGGCGGCGTCGTCGCGTCAGGCGGGGGTGGATCCGTCGCGCGCCGGGAACGCGTGCGGCAGCCCCGCGAGGATCGGCTCGAGCGACGCCATGCGGTCGCGCTCCAGCATCAGGGCGCGGTGCTCGCGCTCGCGGCGGACGGCGCCGACGGCCATGACGAACGACTCGGGATCCGTGGCGGGCAGCGGCGAGACGTGCACCGCGGCCTCGTCGGCGAGCTCGGCGGCGAGGCGCGCGCGGGAGGCCGGGGTCATGGCCGCTCGCTGCGCCAGGAAGCGGGCGAGGCGGCGGCCGAGCGCGTCCGGCAGGCGGCCGACGTCGGCCTCGGACGCCCAGGCGACGAGGTGCGGAGGCACGGGCGGCAGGGGAGCGGGGTACGCGGGCACGCGCTCGTGCTGCGAGCGGGTGCCGGCCACGAGGTCGCCGAGGCGCTGGGCGCGTGGGCTGAGGAGGCCCACGAGCGCGGCCAGGCCGCCGAGCGTGAGGTAGACCTCGAGGATCCCGACGAGCGCCCGGGCGACCGCGTGCCGGAGGCCGATGCCGCCGCCGTCGGCCCGCACGATGCGCGCTCCGACGGCCCAACGCCCGAGCGACCGGCCACGCGACGCGACCTCGACCACGACGGGCAGCACGACGATCGCGAGCACGAGGGCGGCGATGGCGCACGCGGCGCCCGACGCCTCGTCGAGGACGCCGTCCGCGGCGAGCCGGCCGACGCTGAGCACGAGCAGGAGGCCCACGACGAGGGAGGCGATCACGTCGATCGCGGCGCCCGCGGCCCGCAGCACGAAGCCCGTGGGACGGACGTCGAGGGCGACGGCCTCGCCCACCACGAGCGCGTCGGGACCGTCCGAGTGGCTCGGGTCGTGCGCGTCGGCGGCCGCCATGCATATAGTCAAGCAGATGGACCTCGACGCCTACACCGCCGCCCACCGGGACGACTGGGACCGGCTCGCCCGCCTCGCCGGCCGGCGCCGGCTCACGGGACCGGAGGCCGACGAGCTCGTCGACCGGTACCAGGCGGGCGCGGCCGAGCTGTCCGCGATCCAGGCGGCGGCCGGATCCACCGCGCAGGGCGATCGGCTCTCCGTCGCGCTCTCGCGGGCCCGGATGCGCTTCACCGGGCAGACCACCAACGTCGCGTCGCGCATCCCGGCGTTCTTCGCGGTCGACCTGCCGGCGGCGCTGTACCGGATCCGCTGGCTCACGCTCGCGGTCGCCCTCGCCTCGATCGCCCTCATCGCGCTCTACGCCACGTGGATCCTCCGCGACCCCGCCACGATCGCGAGCGTCGGCAGCGACGCCGACCTCCGGAGGTACGTGGACGACGAGTTCGTCGACTACTACAGCTCGAACCCCGCCGCGTCGTTCACCGGCCAGGTCTGGACGAACAACGCGTGGATCGCCGCGCAGTGCGTGGCCTTCGGGATCACGGGGCTGTGGGTGCCGTACGTGCTGCTGCAGAACGCGCAGGGCATCGGGACGACGACGGCCGTCATGTTCCACTACGGCGAGGGCGGCACGTTCTTCTCCTACATCCTCCCGCACGGCCTGCTGGAGCTCACGGCGATCTTCGTGGCCGCGGCCGCGGGACTCCGCATCGCGTGGGCGTGGATCGCGCCCGGCGCCCGCACGCGCGGCCAGGCGCTCGCCGAGGACGGGCGCGCGCTCATCACGGTGGCGATGGGGCTCGTGCTCGTGCTGCTGGCCTCCGGGATCATCGAGGGCTTCGTGACGCCGCAGCCGTGGCCCGTGCCGCTCAAGATCGCGATCGGCGCCGCCGCGCTCGGGGCGTTCCTCTTCTACATGGTCGTCGTGGGCGGCCGGGCGGTGCGCGCGGGCGCGACGGGCGACCTGGACGAGTTCGAGGCGGGCGGCCGGCGGATCGTCGCGGGCTGAGCCCGTCCGGATCCGCCGGCCGCCCGCCTCGCGGGTCGTGCCGGGTGCGGGTCAGCCCGCCGGGTCGACGTCCGCCTCGAGCGGCGTCGCCGTCACCGAGGTGCCGACGTGCAGGCGGAAGGCGCCGGGCTCGCGCCGCCAGCCGCCGTCCCAGTGCTCGAAGGCGCGGGCGCCCACGGCGACCGCCACCTCGGCGGACGCGCCCGCCTCCAGCTCCACGGCCGCGAAGCCCGCGAGCCAGCGGACCGGGCGGTCGACCGCGGATCCCGCGCGCGACAGGTAGGCCTGCACGACCTGCTTGCCAGCTCGGGCGCCCGTGTTCGTGACGGTGACGGTCGCGGTGATCCCGCCCGCGCCGTCCTCCGCGACCCGCAGGTCGTCCATCGCGTGCGTCGTGTAGCCGAGGCCGTGGCCGAACGGGTACGCGGGCGTCGCGCCGGAGCGGAGCCAGGCGCGGTAGCCGACGTGGATCCCCTCGTCGTAGACCACCTTCCCGTCGACCGGCGTGACGCTCGTCACGGGCACGTCCTCCTCGGCCGCGGGCCACGTGGTGGGGAGGCGGCCGCCGGGCTCGACGGCACCGAACAGCACGTCCGCGAGGGCGCCGCCGAACTCCTGGCCGCCGAACCACGCGAGGAGCAGCGCCTGCACGTCGTCGCGCCAGGGGAGGAGCACGGGGGATCCGGAGTTGACGACCACGACCGTGCGCGGGTTCGCGGCGGCCACGCGGCGCACCAGCTCGTCCTGGCGGCCGGGGAGCGCGAGCGAGTCGCGGTCGAAGCCCTCGGACTCGACCTGCGCGTTGGTGCCGACGACGACGATCGCGACGTCCGCGCCGGTCGCAACGGCGACGGCCTCGTCCAGCAGGCGCTCCGGCTCCGACTCGTCGGCCTCGAGGCCGACCGTGATGCCGAGGATCCCGGCGAGGCCGCCGGGCATGCTGGTCAGCTCGAACGCGACCTTGAGGTCCACCGGCTGCCCGGCGACGGCGGCGAGGGTCGCGGAGATCGACGGCGGCGACATGAGGCTCGCGCCGAGGTCCCTGCCGACGGGGGCGGCGCCGTCCTCGCGGAGCAGCTCGCCGTCGGCGTAGACGCGGCCGCGGCCGGTGGCGCTGAAGCCGAACAGCACGTCGCCGGTCTCCGCCGGGGTCCAGCGCGTCGTGATCTCGATGACCGCGGCCGTGCCGGTGGGCGCGTCGCCGCCGAAGTACATGAGGGTGGTCGCGCGGCGGTCCTCTGCGAAGATCTCGCCGCCGTCCGCGTCGAGGAAGCGCACGAGGGCGCCGGGCTCGCCCGTGCGGGGGTTCCGGATCTCCGCGAGCGGCAGCTCCTGGATCCCCTTCTGCACGACCGCGCCGCGCGCGTACCGCACCTCGACGCCGTCGCCGAGGGCGTCGCGGATCCCGTCGAGCGGTGTCACCACGTGCTGCGGGATGACGGTCGCGCTGCCGCCGCCCTGCGTGCGCGCCTCGACCGCGTTGTGGCCGATGACGGCGACGGTGCGGAGGGCCGAGGCGTCCAGCGGCAGGGAGGCGTCCTCGTTGCGCACGAGCACGGTGCCGGCCGCGGCGGCCGTGCGCGCGAAGGCGACGCCGTCCTCGACCGCGACGGGCGCGGGCACGACGGCCTCGAAGCCCTCGAGCGCGCCGACGCGGGCGGCGAGGCGGAGGATCCGGACCACCTTGCGGTCGACGTCGGACTCGGGCACGCGGCCGTCGCGGACGGCCGCGAGGAGCGCGTCGCCCCAGGCGCCGACGGGGCCGGGCATCTCCAGGTCCTGCGACGCGCGTGCGGCGTCCACGCTGCGGACGCCCGTCCAGTCGCTGATCACCACGCCGTCGAAGCCCCACTCGGAGTTGAGCGGCGTCTCGAGCAGGTCGTTCTCCGTCGACGTGACCCCGTTGATGGAGTTGTACGAGCTCATCACGAGCCACGCGCGCGACTCGACCACGGCCTTCTCGAACGCGGCGAGGTACAGCTCGCGGAGCGCCCGCTCGGAGACGACGCTGTCGGCCGTGAAGCGGTCGGTCTCGTACTCGTTGGCGACGTAGTGCTTCGGCGTCGCGCCGACGCCGTTCTCCTGCACGCCGCGCACGTAGGCGGCGGCGAGGTCGGCCGTGAGCAGCGGATCCTCGCTGAAGGCCTCGAAGTGCCGCCCGCCGTAGGGCGAGCGGTGCAGGTTGATGGTCGGGCCGAGCACGACGTCGACGCCCTTGCGGCGCGCCTCGACCGCGGAGGCGCGGCCGTAGCGCGCGGCGATCCCGGTGTCCCAGCTGGAGGACAGCGCGGACGCCGAGGGCAGGTTGAGCGAGGGCGAGCGCTCGTCCCAGACCTCGCCGCGCACGCCGCTCGGGCCGTCGGAGACGAGCAGGCGGCGGAGACCGATCCCCTCCACGGGCCACGTCGTCCAGAAGTCGCGGCCCGTGAGGAGCTGCACCTTCTGCTCGAGCGTGAGGCGGGAGGCGAGCTCCTCGAGCGCCGCGGTGTCGGGGTCGAGCGGGCTGGGGGCGTCGTGCGGGTCCATGGGTGCTCCTCGGGGGACGTCGGCGTCGGGTCGATCCTGCTCGTGCGGCGCGCTCATCGGACGCCCTTCACGCGGAACGCGGCGGCCGCGCCGAGGACGCCGGCCGCGGCGCCCGCGAGGAAGAGGCCCGGGTAGCCGAAGGCCCCGACGACGCCGCCCGCGGCGGTGGGCACGAGCGACTGCGGCAGAGCCTGCGCGATGTTGACGACGCCGAGGTCCTTGCCGTTGTCGGAGTCGCTCGGCAGCACGTCGGTGATGAGCGCGAGGTCCACCGCGTAGAAGGAGCCGATGCCCGCGCCGATCACGAGCTGCGCGGCGTAGACGACCGCGAGGCTGGGGGCGAGGGCGAGGATCACGAGGCCGACGACCGCGACGAGCGCCGCGACCGCGACGAACACCTTGCGGCGGCCGAGCCGGTCGCTCAGCCAGCCGGCGACGAAGGTCGTGGCGACCACGCCGATCACGTTGAAGAGCGTCGCCACGAACACGGCGTTCGCGACGTCGGCCTCCGCGACCCCGAGGTCGTCGATGAGGTACAGCGCGAGGTAGTTGGTCGCGGTGACGGCGGACGCCGTGAGGAGGAAGCGCATGAGCCACGCCCAGCCGAAGTCGGGGTTGCGGCGCGGGTCGAAGACGAAGGAGCCGAGCAGCTCCTTCGCGCTGAGGCGCGTGGCGGGCCGGTCGGCGAGCACGCGGTCGCGGAACAGGAGCGCGAAGGCGACCACCACGATCACGCCGATGGCGCCGGGCACGAGCACCTGCTGGGTGGTGGTCGTGAACAGCTGCACGATGAAGGTGCCGACCACGAGCGAGCCGTTCTGCGCGACGCCCACGGCGGCGGCGACGCGGCCGCGGTGGCGGGGGCGCGCGGAGTCGGCCATGACGGCGATGAGCGCGGCGATCGCGGCGTTGAAGCACGCCTGCACGAGCATCCACGCGCCGACGAGCGCGAGCACGGTCGTCGCCTGGGTGAGCAGGAACAGGGCGCCGTAGCCGAGGACGACGCCGCCGATGATCCACGGGCGGCGCATGCCGAACCGGCCGGGCGTGCGGTCGGAGAGGCGCCCGGCGAGCGGGTTGACCACGAGGGCCACGAGCGCACCGAGGCCGAGCACGAGGCTGAGGGTGCCGGCCGTGCTGTCCGGCGCCACCTCGGCGACCTTGAGCGCGAGCGACACGATGATGGGCGGGAGCAGCGCCACGAAGAGGCCCAGGAGCGCGATGGGCATCCCGATCTCGGCCCGGCGCGACCCGGGTGGGCGGGCGCCCTCCGGGATCACGTGGTGGACGCGCGACGCGTCCTCGCTCTGCTGCTGTCGGACTGCGTCGGCCACTCTGCCTCCTGGTGTCGGGCCGCCCTCGTCGGCGGCACGGCACGACGGTAGCACGCAAAACCGACCCTCGGTAGGTATTGGTGGACGGCGCGGATCGCTAGGGTCGAGGCATGGCAGGGGCAGAGGGTCCGCGGCGCTACGCCAAGGGGGCGACCCGGCGACGCGAGATCCTCGAGGCCGCGCTGACCCTCATCGCCGAGCGGGGCTACTCCGCGTCGTCCCTGCAGGAGATCGCCGACGCGGTCGGGATCAGCAAGGCCGGCGTCCTGCACTACTTCGACTCGCGCGAGGCGCTCATCGCGGCCGTGCTCGAGGAGCGCGACGCGGCCTCCGCGGCCGACTACCGCCGGGCGCTGCCGGACGCGGATCCCGCCGACATGGTGGGCATGCTGCTGCGCGCGAGCGCGCACAACGCGGAGACGCCCGGCCTCGTCGCGCTCTACTCCCGCCTCGTGGTGGACGCCGCCGGCGCCGAGCACCCCGCGCACGCGTACATCGCCGGCCGCTACGCCCGCGTCGTGGGCGCCGTCGCCGACCAGGTGCGCGCGCTCGACGTGGAGCTGCCCGCCGGGCTCGACGCCGACTCCTTCGCGCGCCTCGCGGTCGCGGTGAGCGACGGGCTGCAGCTGCAGTGGAGCTACCGGCCCGAGATCGACATGCGCGACGCGCTCGAGCGGGCCATCCGCGCGCTGAGCGGCGGGGTGCTCCCGCTGCCGGCGGCGGATCCCGTCGCGCCGGCCGCGGCGCGCGCCTGAGCGGCCGGGAGCCGTTCGACCGCTCGGCCCCCGGCCTCAGAGCCGCCCGGTGGCCTTCAGCCGGATGTAGCGGTCGGCGAGCGCGGGCGGCAGGTCGGCGGGCGCGCCCGTGACGACGTCTGCCCCGAGCCGGCGCACGGCCGCCTCGACGCGCGCCACGTCGAGGAGCGCGCGCTCGGCGGCCGCGGCCCGGTAGACGGCGGCGCGGCCGGAGCGGTCGGCGGCGCGCGCGGCGAGGCCCGGATCCACCACCGCGGCGACCAGCACGTGGTGCGTGCGCGTGAGCTGCGGCAGCACCTGCAGGAGCGCGCGCGAGCTGCCGGGGGAGTCGATGGCCGTGAGCAGCACCACGAGCGAGCGCTGGGACACGATGCGGCGCACGAGCGCGGGCACGGCGCTCCAGTCGGTCTCGAGGATCTCGGGATCCACGGGCGCGAGCGCGTCGACCATGCGCGAGACGACGTCGCCGCCGGATCCCGCTCGGACGCGCGCCCGGACGCGGCGGTCGTGCGCGACGAGGTCCACCCGGTCGCCCGCGCGCGTGGCGAGGGCGGCGAGCAGCAGCGACGCCTCGAAGGCGGTGTCGAGCCGCGTCTCGTCCTGGATCCGGCCCGCGGCCGTGCGCCCCGTGTCGAGCACGATCACCACGCGCCGATCCCGCTCGGGGCGCCAGGTGCGCACCACCACGTCCTGCCGGCGGGCGGTCGCGCGCCAGTCGATCGAGCGCACGTCGTCGCCGCGCACGTAGTCGCGCAGGCTGTCGAACTCGGTGCCCTGGCCGCGGACCATGAGCGCGGTGCGGCCGTCGAGCTCGCGCAGGCGGGCGAGGCGGGAGGGCAGGTGGCGGCGCGAGCGGAACGGCGGGAGGACCCGGACGGCGCCGGGGGCCAGGAGCGTCGCCTGGCGCGCGGCGAGGCCGAGCGGGCCGGCGGAGCGGATCGTGACGCGCTCGGTGCGGCGCTCGCCGCGGCGCGTGGGCGTGAGGGTCAGGCGGATCGCGCGGCGCTCGCCCGCGGGGATCCGCACCCGGTCGCGCGTGGAGGACGCGCCCGCCGACGGCTGCCAGGCGTCGCGGACCACGGCGCGCAGCGTGCGCGACCCGCGGTTCGTCATGAGCAGCACGCTCTCGCCGGTCTCGTCGAGCCGGATCCGCGCGGGCAGGCTGCGCTCGAGCGCCACGGCCCGCGGGCTCGCGGCCAGCGCCAGGTCGAGGGCCACGAGCAGGGCGGCCAGGAGGATCCACCCGGCGAGCAGCGCGTACGCTGCGTCGGACCCGTCGCCGAGCACGACGAGCGGCGCGATCCCCAGGAGGAGGAGCGCGACGGCGCGGCCGGTGAGGGCCATCTAGCGGCGCGCCACTAGATCGGCACCTGCACCTGCGCCATGACGCCGCGCAGGACGGCGTCGACCGAGACGCCCTCGAGCTCCGCCTCGGGTCGCAGCGCGATGCGGTGGCGCAGCACGGGCAGCACCATCTCCTGCACGTGGTCGGGCGTGACGGCGTCGAAGCCGCTCAGCCACGCCCACGCGCGGCTCGCGGCGAGCAGGCTCGTGGATCCGCGCGGCGACACCCCGAGCTGCACCGACGGCGAGCGGCGGGTCGCCCGCGCCAGGTCGACCATGTAGGCGAGCACGTCGGCGCCCACGCGCACCTCGCGGACGGCGGCCTGCGCGCGGTGCAGCCCGTCGGCGTCGAGGACGGGACGGACGCCCGCGGCATCGAGGTCGCGCGGGTCGAAGCCCGCGGAGTGGCGGCGGAGCACCTCGACCTCGGCGTCGCGCTCGGGCAGGTCGAGCACGAGCTTCAGCAGGAAGCGGTCGAGCTGCGCCTCGGGCAGCGTGTAGGTGCCCTCGTACTCGACGGGGTTCTGCGTGGCCGCGACGAGGAAGGGATCCGGCAGCGCGTGGCTCTCGCCGTCGACCGTGACCTGCCGCTCCTCCATCGCCTCGAGCAGCGCCGACTGCGTCTTCGGCGGCGTGCGGTTGATCTCGTCGGCCAGCAGGATGCTCGTGAACACGGGACCGCGCCGGAACGAGAACGCGCCCTCGCGGGAGTCGTAGACGAGGGATCCGGTGATGTCGCCCGGCATGAGGTCGGGCGTGAACTGCACGCGCGCGGTGTCGAGGCGGAGGGCGTGGCTGAGCGAGCGCACGAGCAGCGTCTTCGCGACGCCGGGCACGCCCTCGAGGAGCACGTGGCCGCGTGCGAGGAGGGCGATGATCATGCCCGTCACGGCGCCGTCCTGCCCGACGACGGCCTTCCCGACCTCGGTCCGGACGGCGAGCAGGCTGGTGCGGAGGTCGTCGGTCATGGATCCATTCTCCTGGTGGGGTCGGCGGCGCGGGCGACGCGGCGCTCGAGCGCGGCGAGGCGCCCGGCGAGGTCGACGAGGTCGCGGTCGGTGCGGGGGCGGGCGTCGAGCAGGAGGTCGCGGATCGCGCCCGGGTCCTCGGCGAGCGCGGCGGCGGACGCGGCCACGACGTCGTCGACGGACGCGAGGCGGCCGAGCGCGAGCGACGTCGCGATGCGGTCGACCGTGCCGACGCGCAGCGCGTCGAGCGCGTGCTCGCGCGCGTCGGCCCGCTGGTAGAGGCGCGCGCGGCCCTCGGCGGTCTCGTCGGCGCGCACCACGACGGGCAGGCGCTCCACCACGAGCGGCCCGAAGCGGCGGCCGCGCCACACGGCGGCGGCGAGGGCGGCGGCGCCCAGCAGCAGGATCGCCGGGGTCACCCAGCCCGGCGTCAGCTCGCCGAGCGTGGGCGGCGCGTCACCTGCGGCGTCGTCGGGCGACGGCGTGTACCAGACGAGCCGGGGCCGCTCGCCGAGCACGCCGAGCGCGAGGGCGGCGGATCCCTGCTCCGCGATGCGGTCGTTCGTGAGGATCGGGTCGGCGCCGAGCACGGTCACGGTGCCGCCGGGCGCGAGCGGCGCCGGGACCCGGAGCAGCGCGAACGCGTCGCCCGTGTCGTCGGGGAAGCACGTGACGGCGTCCGACGCGTCGTCGCCGATGTAGCGGAACACGGGCGCGTCGTCGGGCACGGATCCCGCCGCCTGCGCGGCCGGCAGCGCGCACCGGGCGTCGAGGGCGCGATCGGCGGACTCGGCCGCGCCGCCCGCCGCGACGTCGGGCGCGATCGCCCGCAGCGTGCGGAAGTCGGGGGCGAGGAGCACGGTGCGGGTGGAGAGGCGGCCGACCTCCGCGAGCCGGTCGTCGTCGAGCCGGTCGGACGTGGGGCCGAGCACGAGGGTCGCGTCGTCGGCGTCCCCGACGGCCGCGCGCGCCTCGGCGAGCGTGGTGGCGAGCGTGACGTCCACGCCCCGGTCCCCGAGGACCCGCGCGAGCGCCTGCATGCCGCCGGGCGCCGGGCTGTCGGGGGCGAGCCGCTCGCCCTGCCGCGCGGCGCCGCCGACCGCGAGCGACGCCACCGCGACGAGGACCGCGAGGGCGGCCAGCGCGATCCACGTTCCGGCGCGGCGCAGCGCCTGGCCCGGCGTCCGGGTCTCTGCGGGCGCGACGTCGGCGCGCGCGACGGCGTCGGCGGCGGGCGCGGGCGCGGGCGCGCTCACACGGCCCCCGCGCCCACGGGCTCGCGCCGCGCGGGCACGGCCGTCCGGAGCTCCCCGTCGAGCGCGACGAGGCGGTCGACCATCTCCTCGGTGCCCGGGCGGCCGAGGTACCGCACGGCGTCGAAGTCGTCGGCCGCGGCGACCAGGCGCGCGGCGTGGCCGGGGTGGGCGGATCCCGCGCGCCGGGCGAACCCGCGGGCGGTGGTGCCGGGATCCACCGCCACGATCGTGCGCTCGGCCTGCTCGCGCGCGATGGCCCGGAACAGGTCGGACGCCGCCGCCGTGAGGTCGCCGGCGCGCCGGGCCGCGGCGGCCGCACGGCGCAGCTCCTCCGCCGAGCGCCGGTCGTCGGATCCGAACAGCCCGTCGCCGCGCTGGGCGGCCCGGCGCCTGCGGTCGCGTCGCGGTGCCCCGAACACGAGGAAGGCGACGACCACCGCCAGGAGGACGAGCGCCCCGATCACCACGGGCGCGAGATCCGCGAGCCCGCCGCCCGTGCCCTGGAGCAGCCGGGCGAGCCAGTCGGCCACGGCCTGCGCCGCGAGGTCGAGCGCGTTCGGGCGGGCGGCCTCGTACTCGGGCTTCGCCAGCTCGTCGAGGAGGAGGCGGCGCGCGTCGTCGGCGTCCGGATCCAGGGGGACGGCGGCCGCGCGCGCGACCGCCGCGAGGAGGGGGGCGCCGGTCACGCGCGTCCCGGGCCGCCCGCGGGCGCCTGGTACGGGTCGCGGGCGTCGGGCCCGGTGGCGGATGCCGCACCGGCCGCGCGCTCCTCCGCGAAGCGCGCGAGCTCGAGGTCGAGGCCCTCGCGCCGCATCCGCAGGTCGATGTAGACGATGGCCGCGTTCGCCGAGGTGACGATCGCGCCGATGCTGCCGATCACGACGCTCACCACGACCGTGAGCAGCTGCATCGCGATGTAGAAGACCACGGACGCGTCGAAGGTCTGGAAGTCGAGCTGGCCGTTGGGGAAGAGCACGGTCTGCAGGATCGAGGTGATCAGGGAGAGCGGCACCGTGACGACGTTGGTGGCCGCGGAGACGATCACGCCCGTGAGCAGCAGGATCCCCAGCACGCGCCAGAACGACCCGATGGTCAGCGACCACGACCGCCGCGCGGCCTGGAACGGGCGCATCCGCTCGATCACGATGGCGCTCGGCACGAGCGACAGGCGCGTGGACACCCACACGGCGACCACCACGAGGCCCATCACCCCGAGCACGCCGACGACGATCCCGACCGCGACGCCCGCGCCGCCCGCGAGCACCAGGAGCGCGACGACGCCGGCGAGCACGCCGAACACGAGGGTCCAGGCGACCGTGACGAACAGGCTCCACAGCACGAGCGACCCGAGCCGCGGGCGCGCCAGGCGCCACAGCGCACGCATCCGGAGGCGCTCGCCGAGCGTGCCGCGCGCGACCTCGCTCGCGACGACGCCCTGCAGGAACGACGACGCGACGATCGACAGGACGAGCGTGACGATCGCGGCGATCACGACCGCGGCGACGCCGCCCGCGATGATCGGCCCCTGGTCCGCGTCGCGCGCGGAGACGATCCGGGAGACGACGAAGCCCGTCACGCCGCCGACGAGCGCGAGCGTGACGACGCCGACGACCCCCTGGATCAGCAGCGCGCTGCCCACCGTGGGACCGGGGTTCCTGCGCAGCGTCTGGAACGAGCCGGCGAGGATCGCGCCGAGGCCGAGCGGCCGGAGCGGGAGGAGGCCGGGCTTGGGCGGCGGGGTCCAGGCGGGAGCGGCACCCCAGCCGGGAGCCGGCGGGAGGGCCTGCCCGTACGCCGGCGCAGGAGCCGCAGGGGGACCGGCCGGCGAGCCCGGGGCCCCCGCGTCCTGGCCCCGTCGATCGGGATCCGGGGATCCGCCCTGCCCGGACGACGCGCCGCCCGGGGCCTGCCAGCTCTGGTCATCGGTCACAGTGAGCCAGCCTCCCACAGGCGCCCCGCGAAGTCCCGCGCCGGACGGACGGCGCGCGGGCGGCCGATCCCGCGGATCCACCGGCTACCCTGGGGGTTCCGAGGACGGGGAACGCAGGCAGATGACAGCACGGATCCTGGTGGTCGACGACGACACCGCTCTGGCCGAGATGATCGGCATCGTCCTCCGCACCGAGGGCTTCGAGCCCTCCTTCTGCGGCGACGGCGGCCAGGCGCTCGCCGCGTTCCACGAGGGCAAGCCCGACCTGGTGCTCCTCGACCTCATGCTCCCGGGCCTCGACGGCATCCAGGTGTGCGACCTCATCCGCGCCGAGTCGGGCGTCCCCATCATCATGCTCACGGCGAAGTCCGACACGGCCGACGTCGTCAAGGGCCTGGAGTCCGGCGCGGACGACTACATCGTCAAGCCCTTCAACCCGAAGGAGCTCGTCGCCCGCATCCGCACGCGCCTGCGTCCCGCGGCCGCCGCGTCGCCCGGGCTCCTCCAGGTGGGCGACCTCGTGGTCGACGTCGAGGGCCACGAGGTCCGCCGCGGCGAGGAGCGGATCAACCTCACGCCCCTCGAGTTCGACCTCCTGCACGCGCTCGCCAGCCGCCCGCAGCAGGTGTTCACGCGCGAGATGCTGCTCGAGCAGGTCTGGGGCTACCAGTACAAGGCCGACACGCGCCTCGTCAACGTGCACGTGCAGCGCCTGCGCGCGAAGGTCGAGGACGACCCGGACAACCCGCGCATCGTCATGACCGTCCGCGGCGTCGGCTACCGCGCGGGGGCCGCGGCCTAGCCCCATGCGCCCCCTGCCCGCGTGGCTCGTCGACTGGAGGTCGTGGCCCGGACGCCTCGTCCGGATCTGGTCGGTCTCCCTCCAGTTCCGCACCGTCCTCATCACGGTCGCGCTCTCGGGCGTCACCGTCCTCCTCATCGGCGTGCTCATGACGCAGAGCATCTCGAGCGACCTCTTCCGCCAGCGCCTCGACACCGTGCTCCAGCAGTCGAACAGCGCCACCAGCCGGATGCAGGAGCAGTTCACCTCCTCCGACGCGTCCGACCAGACCGAGCTCGAGCAGCTGCGCACGCAGGTCTTCGACGAGCTCCGTGGCAGCGCCATCAACCTCTCCGACTTCGCCTTCCGCCGCACGCCCGGCACGGAGGCGCGGAACGTCCTGCAGAACGCGTCCACCGCCGACTACGTCGACAGCCTGCTGAGCGCCGACCTCCGCCGCGCGGTCGGCGAGGGCACGGGCACCCAGCAGTGGCAGTCGGTCGCGATACCGGTGGGGGACCAGGGCCGCACGAGCCCCGGCATCGTCGTCGGGTCGAGCATCGACATCCCGTCGGCCGGCCGCTACGAGCTGTACCTCGTGTACGACCTCGGCGACATCCAGCAGACCCTGGACTTCGTGGCCGGCACGATCCTCCTCGCGTTCCTCTTCCTCATCGTCCTCATCGGCGCCATCGCGTGGCTCGTCGTGCGCCTGGTCGTCGCGCCCATCCGCGTCGCCGCCGACACCAGCCAGAAGCTCGCGGCCGGGCAGCTCGAGGAGCGCCTGCCGGTGAAGGGCGAGGACGTGATCGCGACGCTCGCCCGGTCGTTCAACGGCATGGCCGACTCGCTGCAGTCGCAGATCACGCAGCTCGCCGACCTCTCGCAGCTGCAGCAGCGCTTCGTCTCCGACGTCTCGCACGAGCTGCGCACGCCGCTGACCACCATCCGGCTCGCGGGCGGCGTGCTCTACGACCTGCGCGAGGACTTCAGCCCGCCGGCCGCCCGCAGCGCCGAGCTGCTGCACACGCAGGTCGAGCGGTTCGAGACGCTGCTCGCCGACCTGCTGGAGATCAGCCGCTTCGACGCGGGCGCGGTGGACCTCGTGACCGAGCCGACGAACCTCGTCCGCCTCGTCGAGGACTCCATCGAGGAGTTCGAGGGCCTCGCCGCGCAGAAGGGCTCGGAGCTCCGGCTGGTCGCCCCCGGCGGCTACTTCGACGCCGAGATGGACGCGCGCCGGGTGCGCCGCATCGTCACGAACCTAGTCGGCAACGCGGTCGACCACGGCGAGGGCCGGCCCATCGTGATCACCGTCGACAGCGACCGCGACGCCGTGGCCCTCGCGGTGCGCGACTACGGCGTCGGCATGACGCACGAGGAGATGGGCCACGTCTTCGACCGCTTCTGGCGCGCGGATCCGTCGCGCCAGCGCACGACGGGCGGCACGGGCCTCGGCCTCGCCATCTCCCTGGAGGACACGAACCTGCACCACGGCTGGCTGCAGCTGTGGTCGCGGCCGGGCGAGGGATCCTGCTTCCGCCTGACCCTGCCCCGCCGGCCCGACGTGCCGCTCGAGAGCTCGCCCGTCGCGCTCCCGCCCGACGACCCCGCAGACGACCACGCCGACGAGGAGCGCGCCCGTGTCCCCCACCCCTGATCCGCGCCGCCGCCGCGCCCGCCGCCCCGGTCGCCCCGCGCGCACGGCCGCCGTCGCGCTCGTCGCGGCCTGCGCGCTCCTCCTCGCCGGCTGCGTCTCCATCCCCTCCGGCGGCCCGGTGTCCGCGGGCGATCCCGCCGTCGTCGCCGACGAGTCCGGCGTCAGCTACCAGCCGGACGGCCCGCAGGACGGCGACGGCCCGGACGACGTCGTGGCCGGCTTCGTCGACGCCGCCACCAGCTCCGCCGACCAGTACGGCGTCGCGCGCCAGTTCCTCTCCTCCGACTTCGCCTCCCGGTGGGATCCGTTCGCGAGCGTCGTCGTGTGGGAGGGCCAGGCCGAGACGTCCGAGGAGGTCGACGGCACCTACAGCTACTCGGTCACGACCATCGCGACGGTCGACGGCCAGGGTCACTACCGCGAGGTCGGCAGCGACCAGGAGACGCGCCTGGCCTTCCAGCTCGTCCAGGAGCGCGGCCAGTGGCGCATCGCGAAGGCGCCGGACGGCATCGCGCTGCGCTCCACGTACTTCCGCGAGATCTTCAGCGCCCACGCCCTCTACTTCTTCGACCCGACGTTCTCGATCCTCGTGCCCGACCTCCGCTACTTCGTCACGCGCGCGTCCCAGAGCGTGAGCACCCGCATCGTCAAGTCGCTGCTCCAGGGCCCGTCGCCGTGGCTGTCGCAGCCCGCGGTGGTCACGGCGTTCCCCGAGGGCACGCGCCTGGCGTCCTCGGCAGTCACGACCGCGGCGGGCACGCCGCAGGTGGACCTCTCGACGGAGGCGCGCGCGGCCGACGGGTTGACGCAGCAGCGGATGAAGCTGCAGCTGCGGCAGAGCCTGTCCGCCATCCCGTCGGTGCTCGACGTGCAGATGCTGGTGGACGGGACGCCCCTGACGGTGGCGGACCTCGGCGGCCGCGGGCCGGTCAAGGACCCGCAGTCGGAGTCGCGCCCCCTCGTGCTCGCGCAGGGCGCCTTCGGCTACCTGGGCGGGGGAGAGGTGGCGCCGCTCGGCACGCTCGGCACGCGCGTCACGGCCCTCGGCGCCGACGCCGCGACGCTCAGCGCGGACGGCCAGCAGGCCGCCGTGCGGAACGCGTCCGGCGTGTGGGCGGTGGGCGACGGCGATCGCGACGCGGTCCTCCTCGACACGCGCCCCGGCCTCGTGGCCCCGTCGCTCGACGCGCAGGGCTTCGTATGGTCGATCCCCGCCTCGGATCCCCGCGGCCTCGTCGCGTGGGGCCCGGACGGCGTCGGCCATCCCGTCGCCGTGAGCTGGACCGCCACGGGGCGCGTCGTCTCCCTCGAGGTCGCGCGCGACGGCGCGCGCGTGCTCGTCCAGCTCGAGACCGGGGCCGGGCCCCAGCTGCTCGTCGCGTCCATCGTCCGCGACGGCGGCGTGCCGACCAGCCTCACCACGTCCCCCCTCGAGCTCGTGACCACGCCCGGCACGCCCCTCGACGCGACGTGGGTGGACGAGCTCGACGTCGCGACGCTCACGCTCGCGCCCGACGGCGAGCGCCAGGTCACGCTGCACCAGGTCGGCGGCCCGTCGAAGGACATGGGATCCGCGGCCGACGGCGTCTCCATCACGGGTGCGAACGACGAGAGCGGCCTGCGCGTCCTCACCGGCGCGGGAGCGCTGCTCAGCCCGCGGGGCAGCACGTGGCAGCAGACGGCCACCGGCGTCTCCTTCGTCGCGACCAAGCGCTGACGCCCTCCACCGATCCGCCGCCGCAGGCACTCCGGCGCGGGGCGCCTGCCAGCCTGCGCACGTGATCCCCTCCGCGCCCGTCCGGCTCCGTCCCGTCGTCCGCTCCGCCCTGCTCGACGCCCTCGCGATCCTCGCCCCCGTGGCCTGCGCCGGGTGCGCCGCGCCCGATCGCGCCGTCTGCCCGGCGTGCGCGGCCGCGCTCCGCTCCGCTCCCGTGGTGCGGCCGCTCGCGCTCCCCGCCGTGGACGGGCCGCACGCACGCGTCCCGTCCGGCGTCGTGCCCGTCGGCTGCGGCGCCGTCTACGCTCCGCCGTGGCCGGCCCTCCTGTCGGCGCTCAAGGAGGAGGGGCGCACGGACGCGGCGCGCGCGATGGCCCCGACCCTGGCCCGGGCGGTGCGCGTGGCCGTCGCCGCCGCGGAGCGCACCGCCGCGTCCGCCGACCCGCCGCCCGGATCCGCCCGCCCTCTCGACGTGCTCGACGTCCCGTCGCCCCGCGCGTCCCTCCGTCGCCGCGGCTACGCGCCCGTCGAGGTCCTGCTGGCGCGCGTCCGGATCCACCCGCTGCGAGCGCGCGGCGTCCCCGGGGTGCGGTGCCACCCGCTGCGCTTCACGCGCCGCCCCGCCGACCAGGCCGGCCTCGGCGTCGCCGCCCGCGCGGCCAACGTCGACGGCTGCCTCGCCGGGCGCGGCGACCTCGCGGGCCGACGGGTCCTCGTCGTCGACGACGTGCTCACGACCGGCGCCACCCTCCGCGAGACCTGCCGCGCCGTGCGGGCCGCGGGCGGCGAGGTCGTCGCCTGCGCGGTGCTGGCCGCCGTCCCCGCCCGCACGCGGTGACCGGCCCGTCGCTCCCTGTGCATGTCCGATGCACGCGCGGTCCACCCGCCGGATGCCTCGCGCAGGCAGCGGCCCGAGGTCTAGGCTCGCCCGAAAGGCGTGAAAGTGATCGCCCTCTTCCAGCGGGCGACGCGTCATGATCTGGAGGTACGTCATGGACATCAACATCACCGGCCGCAACGCGGAGATCACGGACCGGTTCCGCGTGTACGCCACCGAGAAGGCCGACAAGATCGCCCAGCTCGCCGAGAAGTCCATCTCGCTCGACATCAAGGTCTCGCGGCACAGCGAGAAGTCCGGCGGGTCCGCCGGAGACGACCGCGTCGAGATCACGCTCGTGGGCCCCGGGCCCGTCATCCGCGCCGAGAGCAGCGCCGCCGACAAGTTCGCGGCCTTCGACCTGGCCCTCGGACGGATGCTCGAACGCCTGCGCCGCGCCAAGGACAAGAAGAAGATCCACCGCGGCAACCACCGCCCCGTCTCGCTCCACGAGGCGGCCACCGAGGGCTTCGCCCAGATCGACCTCGACCCCGCGGACGTCGAGCTCATCGAGCGCGTCAACGGGAAGGGCGTCGCCCCCGCCGACCAGCCGGTCGAGGAGGACGACTACTGCCCGGTGGTCATCCGCACGAAGGTCTTCCCCTCGCAGTCGATGACGGTCGACCAGGCCCTGGAGCACATGGAGCTCGTCGGCCACGACTTCTTCCTCTTCATCGACGCGGAGACCGACCGCCCGAGCGTCGTCTACCGCCGCAAGGGCTGGGACTACGGCGTCATCGGCCTGGCCGACGGCGAGCAGGAGCTCGCCGGGGCGGGTGCCGGCTCCCGGGCGCTGCGCCGCTGATCCCCCTCCTCCGTCCACGAGGCCCCGCGCGCTCCGGCGCGCGGGGCCTCGTGCGTCGCCCGGGCTCCACGGGGTCAGGGCGCTCCCGGGAAGAGGGCCGGACGAGTCGGTACTATGGCGATGCTCGTCGGCGGCGACATCCGCGCGCCGTCACGGCGGTCGTCGTCATCCGACGCCCGCCCATCTACGCAGGGAGACACCGATGGCCTCAGTACTCGAGAAGGTCCTTCGCGTCGGCGAGGGGCGCACGCTCCGCAAGCTGCAGAACTACGCGAAGGCGGTGAACCAGCTCGAGGAGGACTTCACGCACCTCACCGACGAGGAGCTCAAGAACGAGACCGTCGAGCTGCGCGAGCGCCACGCCAACGGCGAGTCCCTCGACGACCTGCTCCCCGAGGCCTTCGCGGCCGTCCGCGAGGCGTCCCGCCGCACCCTCGGCCTCCGCCACTTCGACGTCCAGATCATGGGCGGCGCCGCCCTCCACCTCGGCAACATCGCCGAGATGAAGACCGGCGAGGGCAAGACCCTCGTCGCCACGCTCCCCGCGTACCTCAACGCCATCGCCTCGCGCGGCGTCCACGTCATCACGGTCAACGACTACCTCGCCAGCTACCAGAGCGAGCTCATGGGCCGCGTCTTCCGCGCCCTCGGCATGACCACCGGCGTGATCCTCGCGGGCCAGACCCCGCAGCAGCGCCGCGAGCAGTACGCCGCCGACATCACGTACGGCACGAACAACGAGTTCGGCTTCGACTACCTGCGCGACAACATGGCGTGGCAGGCGGCCGACATGGTGCAGCGCGGCCACTTCTTCGCCGTGGTCGACGAGGTCGACTCCATCCTCATCGACGAGGCCCGCACGCCGCTCATCATCTCCGGCCCCTCCGCGGGCGACGCGAACCGCTGGTTCACCGAGTTCGCGAACGTGGCCAAGCGCCTCGTCCCCGAGGTCGACTACGAGGTGGACGAGAAGAAGCGCACCGTCGGCGTCCTCGAGGCCGGCATCGAGAAGGTCGAGGACCACCTCGGCATCGACAACCTCTACGAGTCGGCGAACACCCCGCTCATCTCCTTCCTCAACAACTCGATCAAGGCCAAGGCCCTGTTCAAGAAGGACAAGGACTACGTCGTCATGAACGGCGAGGTGCTGATCGTCGACGAGCACACCGGCCGCATCCTCATGGGCCGCCGCTACAACGAGGGCATCCACCAGGCCATCGAGGCCAAGGAGGGCGTCGCGGTCAAGGCCGAGAACCAGACCCTCGCCACCGTCACGCTGCAGAACTACTTCCGCCTCTACAAGAAGCTCTCGGGCATGACCGGTACGGCCGAGACCGAGGCCGCTGAGTTCATGAGCACCTACAAGCTCGGCGTCGTCCCGATCCCCACGAACCGGCCCATGCAGCGCAAGGACCAGTCCGACCTCATCTACAAGAACGAGAAGGCGAAGTTCGAGCAGGTCGTCGAGGACATCGCCGAGCGCCACGCGTCCGGCCAGCCCGTCCTCGTCGGCACCACGAGCGTCGAGAAGAGCGAGTACCTCTCCAAGCTCCTCGCCAAGAAGGGCGTCCGCCACGAGGTGCTGAACGCGAAGAACCACGCGCGCGAGGCCGCCATCGTCGCGCAGGCGGGCCGCCTGGGATCCGTCACGGTCGCCACCAACATGGCAGGCCGCGGCACCGACATCATGCTCGGCGGCAACGCCGAGTTCCTCGCGGTCGCCGCCATGAACGCCCGCGGACTCAGCCCCGTCGAGACCCCGGAGCAGTACGAGACCGAGTGGGACGACGTGTTCGCCGCGGTCAAGGCCGAGGTCGACCAGGAGGCCGAGAAGGTCATCGAGGCCGGCGGCCTCTACGTGCTCGGCACCGAGCGCCACGAGTCCCGCCGCATCGACAACCAGCTGCGCGGACGCTCGGGCCGTCAGGGCGACCCCGGCGAGAGCCGCTTCTACCTGTCGCTCACCGACGACCTCATGCGCCTGTTCAACAACGGCGCCGCCGCCAGCCTCATGGGCCGCGACAGCGTGCCCGACGACGTGGCCATCGAGTCCAAGGTCGTCAGCCGCGCGATCCGCAGCGCCCAGGGCCAGGTCGAGGCGCGCAACGCCGAGATCCGCAAGAACGTGCTGAAGTACGACGATGTCCTCAACCGCCAGCGCGAGGCCATCTACGGCGACCGCCGCCACATCCTCGAGGGCGACGACCTCCAGGAGCGCTCGCAGCGCTTCCTCGAGGCCGTCATCGACGACGTGCTCGACTCCCACATCGGCGAGGGCAACGGCGACGACTGGGACTTCGACGCCCTCTGGACCGAGCTCAGGACGCTGTTCCCGATCTCCATCACGATCGACGAGGTCATCACGGAGGCCGGCAGCAAGGGCCGCGTCAACCGCGACTTCGTCCGCCGGGAGATCCTGTCCGACGCGAAGCTCGCCTACTCGAAGCGCGAGGAGCAGCTCGGCGAGGCCGCCATGCGCGAGCTCGAGCGTCGCGTCGTCCTCTCGGTCATCGACCGACGCTGGCGCGAGCACCTCTACGAGATGGACTACCTCAAGGACGGCATCGGCCTCCGTGCCATGGCGCAGCGCGACCCGCTGGTCGAGTACCAGCGCGAGGGCTTCGCGCTCTTCCAGCAGATGATGGGCGCGATCCGCGAGGAGACGGTCGGCTTCCTCTTCAACCTGGACGTGGAGGTGCAGGCCCCGGCCGACGCCGAGTCCGTGGGTCCGCGCATCCAGGCCAAGGGCCTCGCCGCGAACCAGGCCACCGCCGACAAGCTCCGCTACACCGCGCCGACGGACGACGGCGGGGTCGAGGTCCGCAACCAGCGCGGCCAGATCGAGAAGGCCGCCACCGCGAAGGCGCAGAAGGACCAGGAGGCCGAGGACGCCGTCCTGGTCGGCGAGGACGAGCCGGAGGCCCCGCAGGGTCCGCCCGCTCGCGGTGCCTTCGGCCAGCGCACCGACGGCGCAGCCGCCGCTCCCCAGAACCGCGAGGAGCGCCGCAAGGCGGATCGACGCAAGTAGCCCGGGTGCGGGTCGACGGCTGAGCCGGCGACCCGCACCCTCCGGGCGCACGAGAAGGGCGCACCTCCCGCGGGAGGTGCGCCCTTCTCCGTGTGCCGGTGCCTACAGGACGTTGATGGCCGTGGCCCGCCAGCGTCGGTCGAGGCCCTCCAGGCGGATGGCGACGGCGCGAGCACGTGCCCGGCCGTGGACGACGATGACGGCCTCGATGACCCCGTCGCGCGGCGAGAACGACGTGACCGTGCCGATCGTGAAGACCGGGCGGGTCACGGACTGGCCCTTCGTGCGACGGGCCCGGGCGCTGAGCACCACGCGCTTGAGGAGGTGCCGGTACACGTCGTCGCTCACCCAGCGGGCGATCTGGTCGAGCTCCCGGGCTCCGGCGAGGATCTCGATGACGCAGCGTGTGAGGTTCTCGAGCAGCGGGCCGGACGGGGGGAGGTCGTGGCTGCTGCACGGCTGCCTGCCGAAGAAGTCGTCGACGTCGAAGCGCTTGCGGACGGTGCCGCGGACGGTGGCGGTGGCGGTGGGGCCGGTCGACCGGTCGGACGCCCCTGGCGTCGGACTCCCTGCCGATGCGGCTGCCGATGCGGGCTTCCGAGCACCGGAACGGCGTGTGGATGCTCCTTCGGCGCTGCCGGCGACGGCGCTCCCGCGGTCGGGGAGCTCCTCCTGTGGCACTGCTTCACTCATGCGTCACTCCCATCCCGGTGCTCCCCCCCGATCGGGGGACCACGATGACTGGTCAACTGTGACAGCGCGAGAGGCTCGGCGCACGTTCAGGACGCAAGATGTGGAGAACTGAGAGCGGATCTCAAGGAACGGACCCAAGGTGACCCGGATGTCCGAGCCGTCCCCGCAGCCGTCCCGCCCCCTCCGCGACACCCCGGATGACGTCCGATGAGGTGGGAGAACCTCTTCGACGACCTCGAGGGCCAGTGGGAGACGGCCCGGCTCGCCGAGGAGCGCGACCAGCGCGCCGAGGAGGAGCGGGTGCGCGTGGCCCGCACCGTCGTCCGCGACCGCCTGCGGGCCCTGACGGCTTCGGACCAGGCACAGCCCCTGCGGCTGTCGCTGTCGGACGGCACCTGGATCGACCTCCGGGCGAAGGTGCTCGGCCGCGACTGGCTCTCCGGCGACCTCGTCGTGCCCGGCGAGGCGACCGCCGCGCGGGAGGAGCGGGCGTGCATCCTGCCCCTCGCGTCCATCCACGCCCTGGCCCTCGACCGCGACCAGGTCCGGGCGAGCCTCGCGCCGGTCGCGGAGCTGCCGCCCGAGCGCGGCATCGTCGACCGCATCGGGCTGCCGTTCGTGCTGCGCGACCTCTGCCGGCGCCGGGCGCGCGTCGAGCTGCGGCTGCACGACACGGTCGTGGGAGGCACCCTGGATCGCATCGCGCGGGATCACGTGGACGTCGCCGTGCACGAGGCGGGCACCCCTCGTCGGGAGTCCGCGGTCTCCGGGTACCGGCTCGTGCCGCTCGCAGGCATCGTGCTCGTCCGGGTCTGAGAGGGATGTGGACAACGGCCGACGCCCGCGCGCGCCGTCCCCGACATTGACCGGCATGCCTCCCACCCCTCGTCCCGCGCGCCCGGCGCGTCGTCCTGTCTGGCTGGATCCCCGCTTCGTCGTCGGGCTCGTCCTCGTCCTCGTCTCCACGCTCGGCGTCGTGGCGCTCCTCCGCTCCGCGGACTCGTCCGTGGTGGTCATGGCCGCCGGCTCCCCGCTCGACGCGGGCAGCACGGTGCACGCGTCGGACCTGGTGCCCGTCCGGGTGCGCATCGACGGCGCTTCCGACCTCTACGTGTCCCCGGAGGCCGCCGACGGCCTCGTCGTCACGCGGTTCGTGGGCGCGGGCGAGCTGGTCCCGAGGTCCTCCCTGTCGTCCGCCGACTCGCGCACCACCGCCTCCGTCGTCGTGCCCACGACCGCGGGCGCCGACCACCTCGTCGCCGCCGGCACCGTGGTCGACGTCTGGGCGGCCGCCGCCAAGGGCACCGGCACGAACGCCTACGACCCGCCGCGCGTCATCGTGTCGGGGGCGACCGTCGCGCAGGTCATCCAGCCCCAGGGCTTCGTCGCCGACCAGGACCACACACAGGTGCAGCTCACCGTCCCGCGTCAGGACGTGGCGGCCGTGCTCGCGTCCACCGACGCGCGCGACCAGATCACGCTCGTGCCCGTCGGCGACGCGGGAGCCTGAGCGTGGCGTCCCTCGTCCTCGCCCTCCCGCCGCGCGTGGAGGACGCGCTCCTCCGCGACGTCGTCGACGCGGGGCACGTCGTCCTCGCGCGCGTGACGGGGGCGGCCGAGGTCCTCGCGGCCGTCCGGGCCGCGGACGTGGATCCCCTCCACCTGGTCATCTCGGCATCCCCCTCGACACTCGACCGGGAGGTGCTCGCGGAGCTCGACGCCCGCGGCGCACGGGCGGTGGCCGTGGCCTCCAGCGAGGCCGACCGGAGGAACGCGCAGGCGCTGGGCCACCACGAGGTCGTGGACGAGGGTGCCACCTGGCGGGAGATCGAGGACCTGCTGCTCACGGCGCGCCCGCTGGGGCCGGTCGACGGCACGGCGTCCGGGGTCCGCCGCGCGGACGCGGTCGCGAGCCACCTCGAGGCGGATCGTGCGGGCTCGGGCGAGGCGGGGGAGACCCGGGACCGGACCCGGCTGCCCGATGCCCGGTCCCGCCAGAGGAGGTCGACGCGCGGCGCCGACGCGGAGACCGACCCCGAGGCCGTCGCGGGCCGTCCATCGCGCGCGCGGCCGGCAGCGGAGGGCGGACGCGGCGCCCGTCCGCTGCGCGCGCGTCTCGGCCTCGTCCGCCGCCCGCGCGTGCCGGCTCCCGTGACGCGCGACCAGAGCGAGGACGAGGCCGGCCGCGACCGCCCGGCGGGACGCGTCATCGCCGTATGGGGACCGCAGGGCGCGCCCGGCCGGACGGCGACGGCGCTCGCCATCGCCGGGGAGGTGGCGGCGGCGGGTCGGTCGACCGTGCTCGTCGACGCCGACGTCCACGGCGGCACCGTCGCCGCATCCCTGGGGCTGCTGGATGAGGCCCCCGGCTTCGCAGCGGCCTGCCGCCTGGCGGCGGCCGACAGCCTCACCGTGGAGGAGCTCGACCGCATCGCCCAGCACCACCCGTCGACGAGGGCCCCCGGGTTCTCCGTGCTCACGGGCATCTCGCGCCCGGACCGCTGGCCGGAGCTCGCGGAGGGGCGCGTCTCGGCCGTGCTGCAGGCGTGCCGCGCGTGGCGCGAGTACACCGTCGTCGACGCGTCCTTCAACCTCGAGGACGACGAGGAGATCTCGAGCGACATGTTCGCGCCCCGGCGCAACGCGGCGACCCATGCGGTCCTGCGCGGCGCGGACCACGTCGTCGCCGTGGTGTCCGCGGACACGGTCGGCCTGTCGCGCTTCTTCCGCGCCTACGTCCAGCTGCTCGAGATCGTGGATCCGTCGCGGGTCTCCGTGCTCGTGAACCGCGTCCGGCCGAGCGCCGGCGGGTGGGATGCGGCGGGCCAGGTCCGCCGCACGCTGTTCCGGTTCGGCAGCGTCGAGGCGGCCGCCTACGTGCCGGAGGACCGCGAGGCGCTGGACGCCGCCGTGCTCGCCGGCGCGACGCTCCGCGACATCGCCCCGCGGTCGCCCGCGCTCGTCGAGTGGTCGCGGTTCACCCGGACCACGCTCCTGCCTCCGGAGGACGCCTCGCGGCGGATGAGGCGTGCCGGTCGCTCGGGCGGGGCCCTCCGCCGCGGCCCCGCCGATGCGGGGGAGGAGCGCGCGCGGCCCGCATAGGCTGTAGCCGTGTCCACGCTCAGCGATCTCGTGCATGCCCAGGGTCTGTCCTCCGACGCCGACGTCGAGTGGCTGCACCTCCTCGTCGGCGACTGGCAGCTGCTCGCCGACCTGGCGTTCGCGGACATCGTGCTGTGGGTGCCGACCGTGTCGGGCAGCTTCGTCGCGGTAGCCCATGCCCGCCCGTCGAGCTCGGCTACGCTGTTCTACCGGGACTTCGTCGGGCAGCCGATCAAGGCCGAGTGGCGCAAGCAGGTGACGGACGCGCACGAGACCGCGCGGATCATCGACTCCTCCGCGCCGGACTGGTACGAGGAGACGCCCACCCGCGTGCGCGCGGTCCCGGTCCTCCGCCGTCTCGCCCAGGGCAGCCCCGAGGTCACCGACACCCCGATCGCCGTCATCACCCGGCACACCAACCTCAGCGAGACGCGGACCCCGAGCCGCCAGGAGCTCACGTTCAACGAGTGCGCCAACGACCTGTTCGCGATGATCGCCGACGGCGACTTCCCGGACCTCGGCTCGCCGACGGGTCCCCGGCGCGGGGCGCCCCGCGCGTCCGACGGGCTGCTGCGGCTGGACGTCGACGGCATCACCACCTTCGCGAGCCCGAACGCGCTGAGCGCCTTCAACCGCATGGGGTTCTCCGACGAGCTCGAGGGGGAGTCGCTGGCGGACGCCACGTCGAGCCTGCTCACGGGCAAGCGGCTGACGGTCGACGAGTCGCTGCCGCTCATCGTCGCCGGTCGCGCCCCGTGGCGCACCGACATCGAGTCGCGGGGCGTGACCGTCTCGCTCCGGGCGATCCCCATCCGCAGTCACGGCGAGCGGGTGGGCGCCGTGGTCCTCTGCCGCGACGTGACCGAGCTCCGCCACCAGGAGCGGGAGCTCATCACCAAGGACGCGACCATCCGCGAGATCCACCACCGGGTCAAGAACAACCTCCAGACCGTGGCGAGCCTGCTGCGGATCCAGGCCCGCCGGTCGCACACGGAGGAGGCCCGCGAGGCCCTCGGCCACGCGCAGCGGCGCGTGGGCGCCATCGCCGTGGTGCACGACACCCTGAGCGAGGGCCTCAACCAGAACGTCGACTTCGACGCCGTGTTCGACCGGGTGCTGCTGCTCATCGCCGAGGTGGCGTCCGCGCACAACACGCGCGTGCACCCGAAGATCCTGGGCAGCTTCGGCGTGCTGCCGAGCGCCTACGCCACTCCGCTCGCCCTCGCGCTCACCGAACTCGTCACGAACGCGGTCGAGCACGGCCTGGCCGGGCGCTCGGGCGAGGTGGCCATCGAGGCCGCCCGCACCGAGGAGACCCTCACCGTCAGCGTCCGCGACGACGGCGTGGGGCTGCCCGAGGGGAAGGTGGGCACGGGCCTCGGCACGCAGATCGTGCGCACGCTCATCCAGGGGGAGCTGGGCGGGACCATCGACTGGCACACCCTCATGGGCAGCGGCACCGAGGTGACCATCGAGGTGCCCCTCAGGTGGCTGGCGCCCATCACGACCTGAAGCATGCCGCGCGTCCCCTGGTCCGACCTCCGGGCGCCGGGGACGACGAGAGCCGGGCCGCCCCTGGGGCTGCCCGGCTCTCGTCGGTGGTGCGGTGGCGCGTGCGTCAGCTGGCGCGGCGGGCGCGCGCGGCGCGGCGCTTGAGGGCGCGGCGCTCGTCCTCGCTGAGGCCTCCCCAGACGCCCGAGTCCTGTCCGGTCTCGAGAGCGTACTGCAGGCACATCTCGGTGACGGAGCAGCGACCGCAGACGGCCTTGGCCTTGTCGATCTGGTCGACGGCCGGGCCGGTGTTCCCCACGGGGAAGAACAGCTCGGGGTCCACAGTCAGGCAGGCTGCCTTGTCACGCCAATCCATAGGGGTGCTCCTCAGGTCGTTACTCGTTGCGCGGCTGATCAGCCGTGTGATGGGGGATGGGGCGAGGCGTCCGGGATCCGCATCGGGACGGGGCACGTGGCCCCTCCTCGTGAGATGCTCAGCTTCGGGAATGCGTCCCTTGTAAGCTCGGTTCCGGATCTGCTCACCACCCTGTGAACGAACTCGACCTGGAATATCGTCGCATAGAGCCAACGATCAATCAATAGCTTTGTATGGGAACGTGCTGTGACCGGAACCGGTGATGCCCTCGATCCGCGCGATGAGCCCCGGGGCTCGGGCCGATCCCCGGCCGTCGTGCTGCTCACCGTCCTCGTGGGCCTCGAGGCGCTCGGCATGGCCGCGGTCACGGCCCTCCTCGTGGTCGACCTGCTCACCTCCACGCCTGCATCCCTGGCCAGCGCCGTCGCGCTGATCGCCCTCGCCGCGCTCGCCGCCGTGTTCCTCGGCGCGATCGTGCGCGGGATCCTGCGGGGCCGCAGCTGGGTCCGTCCCGCGGCCGTCACGTGGCAGTTCCTGCAGATCGCGGTCGGGGTGGGCAGCCTGCAGGGCGCCGATGCGCGTCAGGACCTCGGCTGGGGCCTCATCGCCCCCTCGGTGGTCGTGCTGGTGCTGCTCTTCACGCGCTCGGTGCTCCTCGCGACGCGTCGACGGGACTGAGCCCGGGCGCGCGGAGCACCCGGGCGGCCGGCGTCAGGCGTCGACGCCGAGCTTCTTCCGCAGCGACGCGACGTGACCCGTGGCCTTCACGTTGTAGAGCGGGAGGGCGACGCGGCCCTCGCCGTCGACCACGATCGTGGAGCGGATCACGCCGGTGACCTTCTTGCCGTAGAGCGACTTCTCGCCGTACGCCGCGTACGCGCGGTGCACCTCGAGGTCGGGGTCGGAGAGGAGCGTGAAGCCGAGGCCCTGCTCCTCGCGGAAGCGGGCCAGGTCCTCCTGGGGGTCCTTCGAGACGCCGAGCACGCGGTACCCGGCGCGCTGGAGGGAGCCCATGCTGTCGCGGAAGTCGCACGCCTGCGTGGTGCAGCCCGGCGTTCCCGCCGCGGGGTAGAAGTACACGATGACGTCCTGGCCGCGGAGGTCCGACAGCGTCACGGGCGCGCCGTCCTGGTCGGGGAGGGTGAAGTCGGGGGCGGGCTGCCCCTTCTCGAGGCGGGGGGTCTCGGACATGGGGGAGCCTCTCGTTCAGCGGGATCGGCCTCCATGGTACGGCCGCCCGACGAGGCGCGATCGCGTGCTCCACGGCCTCGATTGGCGTCGGCCCGCGACGTGGTGCTAGTGTCATCTCTCGGTCCGGTACCCCGCACGACAGGGTCCTCACCTGCACCTCTAGCTCAATTGGCAGAGCAACTGACTCTTAATCAGTGGGTTCTCGGTTCAAGTCCGAGGGGGTGCACCACACGCACGATCTGAGCTGCCGAACGCCGAGCCGCTCGTCCTGATCTCCCTTCCGCCCTCGATGCGGCACGAGTCCGTAGGGCGCCCGGAGGCACGGCGGCGACGAGGGCTCGATCTCGGATCGCCCCGGACGACCGGGGCGTCCGCGCTCTCGGGGCTCCGCTGGTCGCGGAGGTGGTCCTCGGCACCTCGTGCATCCCTTCCGGCGTCGCCCGACCGGCATCCGCCGAACGCGACCGTGCGCACCCGGGAGGCCGAACGAGCGAGGCTGCGACGGGGCCGGGCGGCGACGGGATCGTCCTCCCGGTCGGCGAATGGCGGGTGCGGCGCGCGGCGAGCGGCACCTCGCGGCACCCCCGATCGGGGCGATGACAGACATTTCCTGGTTCGTAGAATTGTTGCGACATCGACGTGCGGTCGAGCGGGGGACCAGGGGGCAGGGAACGGCGTCGCCGGGACCCGCAGACGCGACGACCGCTGCATCCCGTCACGACGGCCCCGCGCATCCGCACCGGCTCCCGCGTCGCTCCACCGCCGCTCATCCCACGTTCCGAGAGGGAACAATGACCAGACCCTCCTCGCGGCCGCTGCTCCGTGCGTCCGCCGTCGTCGTCGCCGCGGCCATGGTCGCGCTCACCGTCACGGTCGCGAGCCCCGCGGCTCCCGCCGCGACGGCTGCTGCGGCAGCGGCCCCCGGCGCCTCGACGCCCGTGCCGGTGGGCGGCGGCTCCTACGCCGCGGCGCCCCCGAAGTCGCTCGACCGTCCGGGGCGCGACGTGAGCGCGGTGGTGGACAAGGAGCTCTACATCGATCCGTCGATGAGCGGCGAGCCGGTCCCCACCAACGAGTGGTGGTCGGATCTCCTGGTGAGCAGGTTCTCGGGCAACCTCTGGGCGGACCCGTTCGTCGTGTCGAACACCGAGCGGGGCACCCGCATCGCGTATCCCACCGAGTGGAACGACCAGGGCACCAGCATGCTCGACGACTCGGCGATCCAGGTGCAGGGCAGCGTGCCGCCGCAGCCCGACCCCTCGGACATCGACATGGCGGGCTTCGAGGACGCCGCCCTCCCCGCGGGCTGGACCTCGACCGGCGACGCGTTCGCGGCCCCGACGCAGGGGACGGCCGCGGGCCAGACCGCCGTCGAGGGGTACCTCGGCAAGGGGCTCGTCAACTCCTTCACCTCCGCCGAGGGCGACGGCGCCATGGGCACGCTCACCTCGCCCGAGTTCACCGTCGACCGCGACTTCATCAGCCTCATGGTCGGCGGCGGAGCCCACCCCGGCCGCACCGAGGCGCGCCTCGTCGTCGACGGCGCGACGGTCGCGTCGGCGACCGGCGAGCAGTCGGAGATCCTGCGCTGGGTCACCTGGGACGTCACGGCGTACTCCGGGCAGCGGGCCACCATCCAGATCGTCGACGACATGCCCGCCGGGTGGGCGCACGTGCTCGTCGACCAGATCGTCCGCACCGACGTGCCGGAGGGCATCGGCGACCGGTTCGGCACCTCGTTCCGCGCCACGCAGGCGGATGCGCTGCGCTGGGGGGACTGGAACGTCAGCTGGCGGATGCACCAGTCCGCGAGCCGGTACATGGACGTCACCCTCGCCCGCGGCACGCCGTACGCCTGGTTCGAGTTCGCGGACGTCGTGCCCCGGATCTCCGTGGGCGCCGGTGCCGCCTTCGCCGCGGCCGACGGGACGCCGCTGCGGTTCCCCGCGACGGTCGACGCGTTCACCATCACCCAAGACGGCCGCAGCTTCGGCGTGCACGCGCCTCACGGCAGCTCCTTCGACCTCGCGGGTGACACCATCGAAGCCACCCTCACCGCGGGCTACCTCGTGGTGAGCGCCCTCCCGGCGACCGGCGCCGACCTCGACGACATGTCGGCGCACGCGTTCGCCATCCCGCGCGACACCACGATGGAGCACGAGTACAGCGTCGAACGCGCTGAGGTCGTCGAGACCTACGCGATCGAGACCGAGGCGCTGCAGGGCACCGACCTCGACACCGTCCAGGGCTGGCTGCCCCACACGTACGACGGCGCGACCACGGACATCGACTTCGCGCCGGCGACCTACGCGACGCCGCGCGGGCTCATGCGGACGGCGATCGGGCACGGCGGGTGGGAGGTCACCTACCCGTTCACCGGGATCACGCCCGTGGCTCCCGCGCCGCAGCAGACCGGCCGCGCCCACGACTACGACGTGGCCGTGATGCAGGACTTCGTCCGCAGCTACGCCGAGCGCACGCAGTACGGCGGCGACACCTACTGGGGCGGCAAGGACGTCCTGCAGCTCGCCGAGTACATGACGATGGCGAAGCAGATCGGCGACACCGCGTCGTACGACACGCTCAAGGCCTCGCTGACGACCGCGCTCAGCGACTGGTTCACCTACGCGCCCGGCGAGGAGGAGAGGTTCTTCGCCCGGTACGACACCTGGAAGGCGCTGGTCGGCTTCGGCGACTCCTACGGATCGCTCGAGTTCACCGACAACCACTTCCACTACGGCTACTTCACCCTGGCCGCCGGCCTCCTCGCCTTCGAGGATCCCGAGTGGGCGGCCGAGTACGGCCCCATGGCCACCCTCGTGGCCAAGCAGTACGCGAACTGGGACAGGGAGGACGAGGACTTCCCGTACCTCCGCACGTTCGACGTGTTCGAGGGCCACTCCTACGCGGGCGGCTACAGCTCCAGCACCGGCAACAACCAGGAGTCGAGCTCCGAGGCGATCCAGTCGTGGGCCGGCCTCTTCCTGCTCGGGTCGGCGCTCGGCGACACCGAGATGCAGGCGACCGGCGCGATGGGCTACGTCACCGAGCGCGCCGCGGTCATGGCCTACTACCTCGACTACGACGGCAACCCGGACGCCGCCCACGGCTCGGGCGCGGGCGTGTTCCCCGACGCGTACGCGCACAGCACCGCGGGCATCCTCGGCGACTCCGGACAGGCCTTCGCCACCTACTTCAGCGGCGACCCGGCGTGGACATACGGCATCCAGTGGCTGCCGACCGGACCGTGGCTGAACTACCTCGGCTGGGACCGCGGATTCTCGACGAGCCTGCTCGACGACATGTTCGACGAGCGGCCCGCGGTCCTCGGACGAGGGGCGGAGGACGAGATCGAAGGTCTGCTCGGTCTCGCGGCCAAGCAGGCAACGGGCACCGGCACCTGGTACGGCGCCGTCGTCACGAGGAGCCCGGTCGACTCCGCGAACACGCTGAAGGACGTCGTCCGCAAGGCCTACCTCAACAACCCGGACCACACGAGCGCGGAGATCGCTGCCAACCCGCTCTTCGACGCCGCGACCGGTGAGCTCCGGTTCACGGTCGGCGCGGACGGCCAGCTGGCCTTCCCCGACGAGCACTGGACGCCGGGATCGCTCCCGGCCGGGTTCGCTCCCGCGACCCCGCCGGCCGATCGGCCCGACGCGGACCCGGAGGGGTGGGCGAAGGGTTGGGCGCTCTTCGACTACCTCTCGACCGGCTACGAGGCCGACCCCGACGTGCAGCGCCGACTGCACGCCTACGACGTGTCCGGCTACGAGAGCGGCGTCGACACCGCGCAGGCAGCCGGCGTCTACAGCCGCATGGGCGACGCGCTCGGCAACGTGGTGCTCGGCCTGACCGCGCAGAGCGACTCGGACTTCTACGCCGACATGCACGCGGAGCTGGCGAAGACGGGGGACCCCGTCGTCACGAGCGACTCGATGGCCGGCGCGGTCTACTACAACGCGATGTCCAACCGCTCGCTCGGCAGCGAGGTGCTTACCCGCCACGTGGCCAACCCCACGAGCCAGGTGTACCGCGACGCCGTTACGGGGACCTACAGCTACGCGGTGTTCAACGGCACCGACGCGCAGGCCGGCTACGACGTCTACGACGGCGACGCGGTGATCGGCACCATCCAGGTGCCCGCGCACACCATGGTGCAGCACCACCTCGACGCGGAGCTCGCTCGCATCGTCGTCACGGCTCCGGACTCGGCGAGGACCGTGCAGCGCGGCGACTCCCTCCGGTTCACCGCGGTCGGCTACGACCAGTACGGCGCGACCATCCCGCTGGACGACCTGCGGTGGAGCGTCGACGGGGGCGGTTCCCTCGACGCCGACGGCACGTTCACGGCCACGGAGGACGCGGATCCGGTCACCGTCACCGCCGCGTCCGGGTCGACGACGGCCGCGTACGAGCTGCGCGTGGCACCTCGCCCCGTGCTGACGGCCCTCGCGGTGTCGCCCGAGTTCGTGCGCGTCACGGAAGGCGCGACCACGTCGTTCTCCGCGACCGGCCGGGACCAGTACGGCGACCCGATCGGGACCGGTCCGGTCAGCTGGGAGACGACCGCCGACGGCAGCGTCGACGCCGCGGGCGTGCTCAGCGCCCGCGCCCCGGGCGCCGGCTACGTCCGCGCCTCGGTGGACGGCGCATCCGGGACGTCGGTCGTCGCGGTGATCGCGCCCGGCACCGACATCGCGCGGGGCAAGCCCGTCGCGGCGTCGACCTCCGACGGCGCCAACACGGCGGAGGCGGCGGTCGACGGGTCGTCCGGCACGCGCTGGGAGAGCGCGCACGGCGCAGGCGAGCAGTGGCTGCGCGTCGACCTCGGCGCCCAGCACGACATCTCGGCGGTGCACGTCGCCTGGGAGGCCGCGGGGGCCGCGGAGTACGAGATCCAGGTCGCGGATGACGCGGACGGCCCGTGGACGACCGTGCGGACGGTGTCCAAGTCCGCCCCCACGGTCGACGACGTGGCCGTGGAGGCCACCGGGCGGTACGTGCGGATCCTCGGGCTCGAGCGGCTCACCGGCTACGGCTACTCGATCTGGGATCTCGGCGTGACGGGCACCCCCTCGACCTCCGCCATCGAGACCAGCGAGCTCCTCGTCACCCCGCAGGACCCCGTGGTCGTGAGCGGGCGGGACGTGGGGTTCGCCGCCTGGGCGTTCGATCCCGAGGGCAACGGCGGACGGATCGCCGGGGCGTTCGCGGCGGAGGGCGGCACGATGGCCGCCGACGGCACCTACACCGCGGGCGCGACCGCCGGCGAGTTCCCGGTCACCGTCGCGTTCGACGGCGTCCGGGGATCGTCGACGGTGACGGTGCGCGCGAACGGAGGCGGAGGATCCCCGCAGCCCGGGGCCCCGACGCCGGGAGCGCTCGCCGACGTGGCGTACGGCAAGCGCGTCACGGCGTCGTCCACCGAGGACGCGGGCACCCCCGCCGCGTTCGCGGTCGACGCCTCCCCGACCTCGCGCTGGTCGAGCGCGGCCGACGACGACGCCTGGATCGAGGTCGACCTCGGCTCCGTGGCGTCGATCGCCCGCATCGACCTGGACTGGGAGGCCGCGTACGGGACCCGCTACCTGCTGCAGACCCGCGCCGCGGCCGGAGACGACTGGGAGACGGTCGTCACCGAGTCCTCCGGCGACGGCGCGCACGACAGTCACGCCGTCGACACCCGTGCGCGCTTCGTGCGGATGACGGGCCTCGAGCGGGCCACGCAGTACGGCTACTCGCTGTTCGGCCTGTCGGTGTGGTCGCCTGACGGCACCGTCGTCCCGAGGAACCTCGCCGAGGGCGCGGAGGTCAGCGCCACGAGCGAGGAGGCCGCGGGGACGCGGGCCGAGAACGCGGTCGACGGCGACGCCTCGTCGCGGTGGTCGAGCGCGGCGAGCGACGACCAGTCGATCACCCTCGACCTCGGACGGGCGTCGGAGGTCGCGTCGGTCGCCGTGAGGTGGGAGGCCGCCTACGCCTCGGAGTACGTGATCCAGGGGGCGACCAGCGCGGAGGGACCGTTCACGACGCTCGCCGTCGAGAGGGCAGGACAGGGCGGGACCGAGTCGTTCGACGTGCGGGGCGAGCACCGCTACATCCGCGTCCAGGGCGTCGAGCGCGCGACGCCGTACGGCTACTCGATCTTCGAGATCGAGGTCCGCTAGCGCGAGGCGACGCGCTCGCGCCGGGGTCCGCGACCGGAGTGGCTCGTCGCCTCGCCCGGCCTCCGTCGACCGCGTCGGAGGTCGGGGGAGAACCGTGAGAGAATACGGGTCGGACCATCACCGCGGACGCCCCTAGCCGAGCGCCGCGGCGGCCGGTGATCTCGGTGCACCGGCCACGCTCCACGGCGCCGCCCCCGGCGCGCGTCGCGGCGCGGGACGCCGGCGCCCACGCGGCTGTGCATGCGCGTGCGCGACATCTCCGGCACACATCTCGAGGGATCGAAGGACAGCACTACATGATTTTCGAAGTAGGGGAGACCGTCGTGTACCCCCACCACGGCGCAGCCACGATCACCGCGGTCAAGACCCGCACCATCAAGGGGGTCGACAAGAAGTACATCACCCTCCAGATCCACCAGAGCGAGCTGGTCATCGACGTGCCCGTCGACAACGCCGAGCTCGTGGGCCTGCGCGACGTCATCGACAGCTCCGGCGTCGAGGCCGTCTTCGACGTGCTGCGCGGCGACGTCGAGGAGGAGGCCGGCAACTGGTCGCGCCGCTTCAAGGCCAACACCGAGAAGATGGGCTCCGGCGACGTGCGCCGCGTCAGCGAGGTCGTCCGCGACCTGTGGCGCCGCGACCAGGACTCGGGCGTCTCCGCCGGCGAGAAGCGCATGCTCGCGAAGGCCCGCCAGATCCTCGTCTCGGAGCTCGCGCTCGCGCAGAAGTCCACCGACGAGGAGGCGTCCGTCGTGCTCGACGGCGTCCTCGCGCAGAGCATCTCCGCCTGACCCACCCGGCGCGCCCACGCGACGCGCCACCGCCGACGGGCGGTCCCCCGACCCCGGGGGACCGCCCGTCGGCGCATCCGGGCGCCGTCGCCCGCCGTGCGCTCGTCGGCCGTCGGCCGTCGCCCCGCGGAGCGACCGGCGTAGGGTGCGATCATGCGCGATCACCCCGAACGACCCGACCACGACGGCCCCCTCGAGCAGAACCCGCTGCAGCCCGCGCGACGCGGCCTGAAGGTCTGGATCTACGTGATCGCCGCGGTCGTCATCATCGCCGTGATCGCCTTCGCGCTCGTCCGGCTCGCGACAGCCGGTCAGAACACGCCCGGACCGTCGTCCCTCGGGGCGGTCGCGGATCTGATCCAGGCGGCACGCGCGCTGATCTAGCCCCTCGGCGGCGGAGGCGGCGCCGGTCCAGGCGGACGGTCGTCCCCGTGGGCCCGCCTGCCACGGGGCGTCCTCCCCAACGCCGGCATGCGCGCCCTGACCCCTGCCCCCGGGATCTCCGGCGGCTCCGGTCGCCTGCTGCGGTACCCCTGTCGTGAGGACGGGGGACGGATGGGCGTTGGGGGTGGCGGAGCAGGCGTCGCCCGCGCGCGTCGGCGTGCGGTGGCAGCCATCGTCGGACGGAGGCGCGACGCCGTCCGGCTCCTGCTGGCGGTGCTCGCGCTGGCCGTCGTCGCCGGGGCGGTGGTCGTCGGGGCGCGGGAGGCCGTGCTCGGGCCGGATGCCGACGACGGGCCGCTCACCGCGCAGGTCGCGGACGGCGCCGTCGCGCAGGCGCTCGCGGGAGCGGGGCTGGTGCGGGACGGGCGGATCGACGTCGAGGCGGCGCGCGCCATGACGCGGGCGATCCGCGTCGACGGGCGCGAGCGCCGCCCGCGCTACGACCGCGACGCCTTCGGCCCCGCATGGGCGGACGCCGACGGGAACGGCTGCGACCAGCGCGACGACACCCTCGTCCGGGACATGACGCGCGTGTCCTTCTCGGCGGAGGGCGCGGGCTGCACGGTGTCCGCAGGGCACCTGGACGACGCGTACACGGGGCGCGGCATCGACTTCACCCGTGGCGCGCGCACGAGCGCGGCCGTGCAGATCGACCACCTCGTGCCGCTCTCCTGGGCATGGCAGCACGGGGCCTGGGCGTGGTCCGACGCGCGTCGCGAGCGCCTCGCGACCGACCTGGACGAGCTCCAGGCGGTCGACGGCCCGACCAACCAGGAGAAGTCGGATCAGGGCCCCGCCACGTGGCTGCCGCCGGACGCCGACTACCGCTGCCTCTACGTGACGCGCTTCGCGTTCGTCGTGCGCCGCTACGACCTCGGGATCGACGACGCCGATCGCGCCGCCATCGACCGCGTCCTCGGCGCGTGCGCGTGACGCGCGGCGGCCCTGGGCGGGTCCCCAGCGCACGGCCGTCCGTCGAGCGGGCGGCGGCGGCGTCGGTGCGCGCGCGTACGCTCGGACCGACGCGGCCGGGCGTCGACGCGGGCGCGGGGTCCGTGTCGGACGACCCGAGGGGATCCGCATGTGGAGCAAGCAGAGCGGGGACGCGACCGGCGCGATCAGCCCGGTCCCGGAGCACCCGCACGCGCACCCGGTGCGCGGCGCCTGGATGGTGCGCGTGGGGGAGGGCCCGGCGCTCGGCTGGGTCCTGCGGCACCGGGCCGACCTCGCGGATCCCTTCGCCTACGAGGTGTACGCCTGCGGGCTCGGGCCGGACGGGCGGCGCGTGTGGGTCGCGCGGCGCGACACGCTCAACGCGGCCGTCGCCTGGGTCGTGCAGCACGGCGACGAGCTGCTGGCGTTCGGGAGGGGGCTCCGGCCGGATCCCGCGCAGCCGGGCGCATCACCGGAGCCGGCCGGGGGCACGGACGCCGCCGCCCCCGCGGCGGGGGACGACGGCGTCGGGTCGCGATAGCGAGGGCAGGTCAGCGCCTGCGCTGCTCCGGGGCGTCCCGACCGGTGATGGGGAACGGGCCGGTGATCCCCTCGCGCACCCGCGCGATCTCGAGGATCCGGTCGCGCTGGAGGTACCAGCCCACGACCAGCAGCGGGATGATCACGACGAGCGAGGCGATGGTGAACGTGCCGATGGGCCAGTCGAAGGCCATGAGGACGAGCACGCTCACGAGGAACGCGAGCGTCAGCCACGAGGTCACGGGCGCGCCCGGCAGGCGGAAGGTCGGCTCCTTCGCCTTGCCCTGCTTCGCCCAGGTGCGCAGGCGCATCTGGCACAGGATGATGGTCGCCCAGCCTGCCACGATGCCGAGCGCCGCGACGTTCAGCACGATCTCGAAGGCCTGGTCGGGGACGACCGCGTTGAGCGCCACGCCGAGGAGCGTGATGGAGCCGGTGAGCAGGATCCCGCCGAAGGGCACGCCGCCCTTCGACATGACGGTCGTGAACTTGGGCGCCGACCCGTTCATGCCCATGGAGTGGAGGACGCGGCCCGTGCTGTACAGGCCCGCGTTGAGGCTCGACATGGCCGCCGTGAGCACGACGAAGTTCATGACGGATCCGGCGATCGCGCCGACCTCGGGCGACCCGAGGCTGGAGAAGAACGTGACGAACGGGCTCTGGTCGGCGCTGTAGGCCGTGTAGGGGAGCAGCAGGGAGAGCAGCACGATGGATCCGACGTAGAAGATCGCGATGCGGAACACGACCGAGTTGATGGCGCGCGGGATGACCTTCTCCACGTCCTGCGTCTCGCCGCTCGCGGTGCCCACGAGCTCGATGGCGGCGTAGGCGAACACGACGCCCTGCACGACGAGCACGACCGGGACCAGGCCCTGCGGGAAGATGCCGCCGTTCTGCTGCAGCACGGTCCAGCCGGTCTGCACCTCGGTGCCGCCGACCGTCACGGGGAAGCTCCAGGCGAGCCACACGATGCCCACGATGAGGAAGACCACGAGCGCGGCGACCTTGACCAGCGCGAACCAGAACTCCATCTCGCCGAAGACCTTGACGGCGACGAGGTTGAGCGCGAGGACGATCGCCAGGGCGATGAGGGCGAGCAGCCACTGCGGCGCCGCGGTGAAGGCCGACCAGTAGTGCATGTAGAGGGCGACGGCGGTCACGTCGACGATGGCGGTGGTCGCCCAGTTGAGGAAGTACATCCAGCCGGCGGCGTAGGCGAACTTCTCGCCGAAGAACTCGCGGGCGTAGGAGATGAAGGAGCCGGAGCTCGGGCGGTGCAGCACCAGCTCGCCGAGCGCGCGGAGGATGAAGAAGGCGAAGACGCCACAGACGAGGAAGACGATCGCGAGGGCGGGACCCGCGGACGCCAGCCGGCCGCCCGCGCCGAGGAAGAGGCCCGTGCCGATGGCGCCGCCGATGGCGATCATCTGCAGCTGGCGCGGCTTGAGGCCGTGCTGGTAGCCCTCCTGCTCGTGGCTGAAGTCCTGGGCCACGAAATCCGGATCGGGCGGGACGGTGCTGCGGTCGCTCTCGCTTCGTGTCATCCGAATACGGTAGTACTCCGGGGCATTCGCCCTGACACCCGCGTCGATCGACTTCCGCGGGGCAGATCACCTGTGATAGGCGCCGAGGAGGCCCGCATGGCCCGTACGCACAGCGCCGGACGCCCGGCGCGATCGTGGGGCGTCGTGGCCCTCGTGGCGGGGGCGCTCGTCCTCGCGGGATGCACGACGGATCCGGGGCAGCCCGCGCCCGAGACCGCGACGCCCTCCGCCAGCGCCCCCGCCGACGCGGGAGGGACCGCCGCGCCCGAGCCGCAGGTCACGCGCGCGCCCGGGCCGCCGACCGAGGACGAGCTCGCCACCTGCTCGACGCTCGCGCAGGTGCTCCCGGACTCGACGAAGCTCGTGCAGGCGCTCGGCGACGGGAAGGGCGTCGACCCCGCGCTCCTCGAGCGGGTCAAGCAGGGGGACGCCGCCCTCGCGGGCATGGCGCCGGAGAACATGAAGCCGCTCGTGTCGTCCTTCTCGACCATCGTCGACGAGCTGGACGCGCTGCGCACGGGCAAGGACACGGACGGCGCGTCCCTCGACACCGGGCAGTACCTGCGGTCCGTCAGCGCGTTCCTCGACTACTGCCTCGACGACGTCGGCTACGTGCCGCCGAGCGCCGCGCCGACGCCTGCGCCCTAGCGCTAGGTGCGGCGCGCGACCGCCTCGTCCGCCTCGATGTCCTCGCGCGCGTCCTCGCGGTGGTCGCGCCCGTCGCCGTCGTGCGTGACGAGCAGGTGCGGCGTGCGGTGGATCCGGTAGGTCACGCGCAGGTGCCGGTGCAGCACGAGCCAGGCGATCGCGATGAGGGCCGAGACGATGCCGCTGGCCGCCCCGACCATCACGGCGGCGCGCGGCCCCCACTCGTTCGCGATCCAGCCGACGATCGGCGCGCCGAGCGGGGTGCCGCCGACGAAGATCGCCATGTAGACGGCCATGACGCGGCCGCGCATGCGGGGCTCCACCGTGAGCTGGACGGTGCTGTTGGCGCTCGTCATGAGGGTCTGCGAGACGACGCCCACGATCACCAGCGCCCCGGCAAAGAGCAGGTAGGTGGGTGCGATCGCCGCGAGCGCGGTCGCGATCCCGAAGAGCGCGGCGCCCACGAACACGAGGCGGATGCGGGGGCGCTCGCGGCGGGCCGACAGGAGGGCGCCCGCGACGGATCCCACCGCGAGGCTCGAGGAGAGCAGCCCGAACTCGGTCGCGCCCTTGCCGAACTCGACGCTCGCCATGGTGGAGGTGAAGATCGGGAAGTTGTAGCCGAAGGCCCCGACGAGGAAGACGATCACGAGGATCACCATGATGTCCGGCCGCCCGCCGATGTACCGGAAGCCCTCACGCAGCTGGCCGCGGGAGCGCGCGACGCGCTCGGGACGGCGGAGCTCGCCGACGCGGAGGCGGGTGAGGGCGACGAGCACGGCGATGAAGCTGACCGCGTTGATGAGGAAGACCCAGCCGGTGCCGACGCCCGCGATGAGCACGCCCGCGACGGCCGGGCCGATCATGCGCGCGGCGCTGAAGGACGCCGAGTTGAGGGCGACCGCGTTGGAGAGGTCGTCGTCCGACACGAGCTCGGAGACGAAGGACTGCCGGGCGGGCGCGTCGAGCGCCGACGCGATGCCGAGGAGGAGCGCGAACGCGTACACGTGCCAGAGCTCGGCGCGGCCGGAGAGCACGACGAGGCCGAGGCCGAGCCCGAGGACGGCCATGGCGCCCTGCGTGATCATGAGCACCCGGCGCTTGTCGTAGCGGTCGGCGATGAGGCCGGCGTAGGGGGAGAGCAGGAGCATGGGGCCGAACTGGAGCGCCATGACGATGCCGACGGCGGTCGCGTCGTAGCGGGTGAGCTCGGTGAGGACGATCCAGTCCTGGGCCGTGCGCTGCATCCACGTGCCGACGTTGGAGACGAGGGCGCCGGCGAACCAGATGCGGTAGTTGGGGGCGCGGAGGCTCCGGAAGACGGCGCTCACGCGGCGGCCATCCGGCCGAGGAGGACGGCGGCCTCGGCGAGGGTGGCGCGCTCCTCGGCGGTGAGCTCGGCGAGGCGCAGCGACAGCCAGGCGCTCCGCTGGCGGCGGGTCTCCTGCACGACGCGGCGGCCGGCCGCGGTGACGGACACCGTGACGCGGCGGCCGTCGTCCGGAGCGGGGGACCGCTCGGCGTAGCCCGCGTCGACGAGGCAGTTGACCGTGCGGTTCATGCTCGGCGCGGTGACGCGCTCGATCTCGGCGAGGCGACCGGGGCTCGTCGGCCCGTCGCGGAGGAGGAGGGCGAGCACGACGAACTGGCTGTCGCCCAGCTCGTGGTCGGCCTTCTCGGCGCGCAAGCGGCGCGCGAGGCGCATCACGCCCGCTCGCAGGCTCTGGCTGAGGTCGGGGGAGTCGGGCACGTCGTTAGGGTAGCTCATTAGATCGGCTAACGATGTGGTGCGGGCGGGATCACGGGCGGGCGGCCGCCGGACAGGCGGGCCCGCACGGCGCATCGAGCCGGGCAGGATGGGAGGACACCGCCGGCCGCGGTGCCCGCGACGACGCGGGCGCGGGCCGCGCGACGACGAGGAGGCACGAGATGACCCACCACGACGGCACGGACCACGCGCACGACGACGACGACGCGAAGCTCGGCGGCGAGGGCACGATCCCCGCGGGAGCCACGGGCGTGGCCGCCGGCCACGACGGCGGCGACGACCACTTCGAGCCCGAGGAGGACACCCCGCACCGCACCGACGAGGACGGCGACGGCGCGTCCGCCTAGCCCGACCCGCGCGCCCCCGCGGCGACGGGTCGTCCGCCCCGGCGCGACGGCCCGCCCGCGTGGGCGCATGCCCGCCCACGGGTAGCTTGGATCCCCGTGGACACGGCGACCAACCCCCTCGACGGCACGCGCATCGCCTACCGGGCGTTCGGCGCCCGACCCGCTGGCGCGGATCCGCGCGACCCGGCGCACGCGCCCGTCGTGCTGGTGCACGGCACGGCCCTGTCGCAGGCCGTCTGGCGCGGGTTCGGCTGGGTGCGGGCGCTGTCGCCCGAGCGCCCGGTGATCACGCTGGACCTCCGCGGCCACGGCCGCAGCGGCACGCCGCACGAGCCCGCCGCGTACGCCATGGACCTCATGGTCGCCGATGTCGTGGCCGTGCTCGACGCGGTCGGCGCCGAGGTCGTGCACCACGTCGGCTACAGCCTCGGTGCGCGCGTCGGCTTCTCGCTCGAGGCCGCGCACCCGGGGCGGCTGCTCTCCGCCTCGAGCCTCGGCGGATCCCCCCGGAGCGGCGTCGGCGTGTTCGACCGCGTCTTCTTTCCCGGCTGCATCCACGCGCTCGAGGCGGGCGGCATGCCGGGCTTCCTCGACGGATGGGAACGGCACAGCGGCCACCCCGTGGATCCGGCGACGCGCGGTGCGTTCCTCGCCGACGACGCCCGGGCGCTCGCCGCCTACATGCGCGAGTCGGAGCGGGACGCCGGGGTCCCGGACGAGGTCGTGGCCGGATCCCGGGTGCCGCTCCTGCTGGTCGCCGGCACGCGCGATCCCGAGCGGCTGCGGGCCGCCCGCCACGTGCGGGCGCTCCGTCCCGACGCGCCGCTCGTGGAGCTCGACGGCGCGACGCACGCCGACACCCCGCGGCACCCGGATGCGCTGCCCGCGGTGCGGGCCTTCCTCGCGTCGCTCTGAGCGGCGGGCGGCGGGCGGCGATCCGCCGTCGGCAGGCGGCGGTCAGCAGGCGGTCGCGGCTCAGCGCGCGGTGGCCGCCGGCGTCGCGCCCCGCGCCGCCGCGGCGTGCGCGAGGGCGGCGCTGCCCTCCCGGTGCGCGCGGTCGAGGTCGTCCGGGTGCGCCTGGGCCGCGGCCTCCAGCGCGTCCGCCGCGCGCACGAGCGCGAGGTGCGACAGCGCCTGCGGCACGTTGCCCGCCTGGCGCCGCCCGACCGGGTCGTACTCCTCGGAGAGCAGGCCGACGTCGTTGGAGAGGCCGACCAGCCGGTCCATCAGCTCGCGGCCGTCCGCGACGCGGCCGGATCGCGCGTACTGCTCGACGAGCCAGAACGAGCAGGCGAGGAACGGGTACTCACCGGCGGGCAGCCCGTCGACGCCGGCGCTCGTGTCGTAGCGGAGCAGGAAGCCCTCGTGCATGAGGGTCCGCTCCATCACCTCGACCGTCGCGAGCATGCGCGGGTCGTCGTAGGCGCAGAAGCCGGCCTGGGCGAGGATCAGGAGCGACGCGTCGACCTCGGTCGTGTCGTAGTGCTGGCGGAAGGCGCCCGTCGCGGGATCCACGCCCCGGTCGAGGATCTCGTCGCGCACCCGGTCGCGCAGCGTCCGCCACTGCTCCACCGGCCCGTCGAGCCCGTGCCGCTCGACGCCCTGCACGGCCGCGTCGAGCGCGGCCCAGATCATCGCGCGCGAGTGCGTGAAGTGCCGCTCGGCGCCGCGGATCTCCCAGATGCCGCTGTCCTGCCGCTCCCAGTTCTCCTCGACGAAGCCGATGAGCGCGCGCTGCAGCGGCCAGGAGAACTCGGTCTCGCCGACGCCCGCGTCGCGCGCCGCCTGGAGCGCGAGCATCACCTCGCCGATCACGTCGGCCTGGTACTGCTCGAAGGCGCCGTTGCCGACGCGCACCGGGCCGGAGCCCTGGTAGCCGGGAAGGCTGTCGAGGTCGCGCTCGGGGAGGTACCGCTCGCCGCTCAGGCCGTACATGATCTGCACGTCGCCCGGATCCCCGGCGATGGCCCGCAGGAGCCACGTGCGCCACTCGTCGGCCTCGTCGTCGAAGCCGTGCGCGAGCAGCACCTCGAGGGTGAGCGACGCGTCGCGCAGCCAGACGTAGCGGTAGTCCCAGTTGCGGGATCCGCCGAACTGCTCCGGCAGGCTCGTGGTCGCGGCCGCGACGATGCCGCCCGTGTCCTCGTGCGTGAGCGCGCGCAGGACGAGCAGCGACCGGCGGACGGCGGCCTGGTGCGGGCCGGAGTGCTCGATGGAGCTGGCCCAGCTCTCCCACCACTCGGTCGTGTGCTCGAGAGCTGCGTCCACGTCGAAGGCCGGCGGCTCGCTGCGGTGGGAGGGGTACCAGGTGAGGGCCGAGTCGACGGTCTCGCCCGCGGACACCTCGAAGGCGACGCCGTGGTGGTGGTTCGTGGCCGTGAGCTCGGGGCCGCGGACGACCACCGCGTCGGGGCCGGCGACGGCGACGAGGCGGGGGTCGTCGCCGTCGAGCTTGCGGATCCACGGCAGCGCGGTCGCGTAGCCGAAGCGCAGGCGGAGGTCGCCCTGCATGCGGACGGTGCCGCTGATCCCGCGGACGCGCCGGACGACGTCGGCCCGCCGGTCGCCCATGGACATGAAGTCGGTGACCTCGACGGCGCCCTCGGGCGTCTCCCACCGCGTCCAGAGGACGAACGTGTTGCCGAGGTAGGTGCGCATGGACACGGTCGCGTCGGGGGAGGCGGGCGCGAGCCGCCAGGACCCGTGCTCCTCGGTGCCGAGGAGCGCGCCGAACATCGACGCCGAGTCGAAGCGCGGCAGGCACAGCCAGTCGATGGACCCGTCCCGCCCGACCAGCGCTCCCGTGTGGCAGTCCCCGATGAGTGCGTAGTCCTCGATGCGCATGGCCATGGGCCATGGTCCCATGGCGGGCGGACGGCTCCCCGCCGCCGCGCGTAGCCTGGCGCCATGCCCGCCACCTCCACGCTCCTGATCCTCGGCGCCAGCGGCGACCTCTCCGCGCGCCTCCTCCTGCCCGGCCTCGGCGAGCTCCTCGCCCACCGGCCCGACCTCGACCTGCAGCTGGTGGGAGCGGGCACGGAGGAGTGGGACGACGAGCGCTGGCGCGAGGTCGTCCGCACGTCGTTCGCCTCGCTCGGCGCGGAGGGCCCCGCCGTGGACCGCGTGCTCGCGGGCACCACGTACCAGGCCGCCGACGTCACGGCCGAGGCCGACATCGAGCGCCTGCTCGCCGCGTGCGAGGCCGCGCCCGCCGTGTACTTCGCGCTGCCGCCCGCGGTCACGGAGAGGGCGTGCGAGGCGATGACGCGGATCCGGCTGCCCGAGGGCACGTCGCTCTCGCTCGAGAAGCCGTTCGGCACCGACCTCGCGAGCGCCCGGGCCCTCAACCGCCTGCTCGCGACCCTCGTGCCGGAGGAGCGCACCCACCGGGTGGACCACTTCCTCGGCCGCTCGACCGTGCGCAACCTCCTCGGCCTCCGCTTCGCGAACCGGCTGCTCGAGCCGGTCTGGAACGCGCAGCACATCGCGAGCGTCGAGATCGTCTACGACGAGCAGCTCGCCCTCGAGGGCCGGGCCCGCTACTACGACGGCGCCGGGGCGCTGGCCGACATGATCCAGAGCCACCTGCTGCAGGTGATGGCGGTCTTCGCGATGGAGCCGCCCGCCACCACCGACGCGCGCGACGTGCGCGACCAGAAGGCGCTCGTGCTGCGGGCGACGCGGCCCTGGGGCGGCGACCCGGTGGCATCCTCGCGCCGGGCGCGCTACACGGCCGGCGACGTGGAGGGGCGCGAGCTGCCCGCGTACGCCGACGAGGCGGGCGTCGACCCGTCGCGCGGCACCGAGACGCTCGCCGAGATGACCGTCGAGATCGCCAACTGGCGCTGGGCGGGCGTGCCCTTCCGGCTGCGCTCGGGCAAGGCCATGGCGGACCACCGGCGCGAGATCGTCGTCACGTTCCAGCCCGCTCCGCACGTGCCCACGGGGCTGAGGGGCGCGCACGAGCCGGACCGGATCCGCATCCTCCTCGCGCCCGACGAGCTGCACCTGGAGGTCAACGTCAACGGCCCGGCCGACCCCGACGTCCTCGACCGCGCCGAGCTCGTGACCGCCTTCGACCCGGGCGACCTGCCGCCGTACGGGCAGGTCATCGACGGCATCATCTCGGCGGACGAGAGCCTCTCGGTGCGCGGCGACACGGCCGAGGAGTGCTGGCGCATCGTCGAGCCGGTCATCGCCGCGTGGCGCGCGGGCGACGTGCCGCTCGAGGAGTACCCGGCCGGATCCGCGGGTCCCTGGGACGGCCCGCAGGTCGCGCCGAAGGGCTGACGGCCGCCGCGCGGCCCGTGTCCGGCTAGGCGCTGCGGACGGCGCGGAGCACCGCGGGCACCCGGCGCGGGTCGCCCGCGAGCTCGGCGAGGGAGTCATCGAGCGGATCCTCGTCGAACACCGCGAGCTCGCGCGCGACCGCGTCCTGCCGGGCCGCCGCGTCGTGCCCGGCGGATCCCGACGCGCGCGCGTCCTCGAGCGGCAGGCCGGCCGTCGCGGGGGAGGCGCCGAGCGCGAGCGCGACGTCGCGCGCGATGTGCGCCGTCATCAGCTCGTCGAAGAACCCGGCCGTCGTGTCGGGCGTGCGGCGGACGAGCGCCCACGCGCCGTCCGGTCCGAAGTGGTGCGCGAGCGCGGCCTGCACGACGAGCGCGAGGGGGCGGAGGTCCGGCTCGGCCGCGGGCGCGGGCGCCTCCTGTGCGACGGGGTCGCCGGACGGCGGAGCGGTGTCGGGCACGGCCTTGTGCGCGGGCACGTGCGTCGGGCGGATCGGCCCGCCGTGCAGGCGCGCGGCGATGGCGGCGAGCTCGCCCGTCGCGAGCGAGACGGCCGGGGCGACGGGCGCCTGTTCGAGCGGCGCGGGATGCGGCTCCGCGGGTCGGGGATCGGACGCGGCGGGCGCGGCCTCGGTCGGGACGGACTTGCCTCTGCGCCACCGGAACATGATCCACGGCCTCCCCGATCGCATCAGCGACGATCGGGACCATCCTCACGGGCGACACGCCCGGGCGCGCCCGCGACACGCCGGTGATCCCGGGGCGGGGGCGCCCGGCCGGGTCCGCACCGCGCTCCCTCCCGGCGGGCTCCTGCGACACTGGGATCCCGGGACAGCGCGGTCCGCCCCGACCCCTGGAGGACCCGTGGACCTGCCCGCCCTGCTCGCCGTGCCCGCCGTCGCCGTGACCGTGACGCTGCTCGCCGCCGTCGCCGCGGCCCTGCTCGTGACCGCCGCCGTCGCCCTGGTCGTGCGCGTCGTCGCGCGCCGCCGCGAGTGGGCGGCCCGCCTCGTGGGGCGCGCGCGGCGGCCGTTCCGCGTGCTGCTCGTGGTGCTCGCCGTGTGGATCGCGCTCCGTGCCTCGCTCATGCCGGGCGAGCTGCGCGACGGCCTGGACCACCTGCTGCACGTCGTGACCATCGTCGCCGCGGCCTGGCTCGTGTGCGCGCTCGCGATCTTCTTCGAGGACCTCGGGCTCAGCCGCTACCGCGTGGACGTCGCCGACAACCGGGTCGCGCGCCGCGTGCGCACGCAGGTGCTCATCATCCGGCGCCTCACGGTGGTCGCGATCGTCGTGATCGCGATCGGTGCGATCCTCCTCACCTTCCCGGGCGCGCGGGCGGCGGGCGCGAGCGTGCTCGCCTCCGCCGGCCTCGTGTCGATCGTCGCCGGCCTCGCCGCGCAGTCGACGCTCGCCAACGTGTTCGCGGGGATGCAGCTCGCCTTCAGCGACGCGATCCGGGTCGACGATGTCGTCATCGTGGAGACGGAGTGGGGGCGCGTCGAGGAGATCACCCTCACCTACGTCGTGGTGCACATCTGGGACGACCGGCGCATGGTGCTGCCGTCGACCTACTTCACGACCACGCCGTTCCAGAACTGGACCCGGACCAAGTCGGAGCTGCTCGGCGCAGTGGAGCTCGACCTCGACTGGCGCGCGACCCCGGCGAGCATGCGCGAGGAGCTCGACCGCGTGCTCGCGGGCACCGACCTCTGGGACGGCCGCGTCGCGGTCCTGCAGGTGACCGACGCGGTGCACGGCTACGTGCGGATCCGCGTGCTCGTCTCGGCCGTCGACGCGCCGACGCTCTTCGACCTGCGCTGCCTCGTGCGCGAGCGCCTCGTCGCGTTCCTGCACGAGCACAGCCCGCAGTCGCTGCCGCGCACGCGCGTGCAGATGGTGGACGCGCACGAGCGCGACGACGCACCCCGGCCCGGACGGCGCGCGGCGGAGGCGGATCCCACGGGGCTCTTCTCGGGGACGGCGCAGGCCGACTCCCGCGCGGGCCTGTTCACCGGCCCGATCTCGACCGTGCCCGCGGAGGAGCGGATCGACCTGGAGCCCGACGGCGACAGGTGGCGCACGCACGACTGACGCGCGCGCCCGGGTGGGCGCGCGCGTCGCGGAGGGGACGGCTAGTTGCCGATCTGCCCGTCGCGCGAGTCCTCGATGACGGTGCCGACGGCGATCGCCATGGTGATGCCCCAGCTCAGCCACATGAGGCCGAGCTTCCAGTCGCGCGGACCCCGTCGGGTGGTCTGGAGCGTGCTCCAGCCGCCGATCAGGGCGCTGAGGACGCTGCCGTTCAGGATGTACTTGCGCATGACACCTCCCAGTGTGCTTCCACGGTACCGGGATCCGGCGGTCGCGACCGCCGACGGCGGCGACCGTCGCCGGGGGAGCGGGCGCCGCCGGTGCCGCGGCGTCCCCTTTCCGCAGGCGGTGCGGGCTCCCGGCGCGCGATGAGTACAGTGATCGCGGATCAGACAGGAGGCGCCCGTGCGCACAGCCCTCATCGGGGTGGTGCTCCTCGTCGTCGGCGCCGTCGCCGTGGCCACCGGAGCCCTCCCGCTCGACGACCTCGGCGTCCTGTACGAGCGGGTCTGGCCGATCCTCCTCTTCGTGGTGGCCATCACGGTGGTCACCGAGCTCGCCAGCGAGGCGGGCCTGTTCACCTGGATCGCCGAGCGCGCGGCGGGCCTCGGCCGCGGCCGCACGTGGGCCCTCTGGCTCGCGACCGTGCTGCTGGCCTGCCTCTGCACGATCTTCCTGTCGCTCGACACCACGGCCGTGCTGCTCACCCCCGTCGTCGTCGTGCTCGCGCGGCACTGCGGGCTGCCGCCGCTGCCGTTCGCGCTGACGACCGTGTGGCTCGCGAACACGGCGTCGCTCCTGCTCCCCGTCTCGAACCTCACGAACCTGCTCGCGGAGCACGAGCTCGGCGGGCTGGGCCCGGCCGGCTTCGCGGCCCTCACGGTCGCCCCCGCGCTCGTCGCCGTCGCGGTGCCCGTGCTCGCGATCCTCGTGATCCACCGCAAGGACCTGTTCACGCGCTACGAGGTCGGGGCGCCCACCGCGCCGACCGACCGCGTGCTCCTCGTCGGCAGCGCCGTGGTGGTGGGGCTGCTCGTGCCGGCGCTGGTCTCGGGCGTCGAGGTCTGGATCCCCGCGCTCGCGGCCGCCGTCGTGCTCGCGATCCTCACGGCGGTCCGCCGCCCGCGCGTCCTCCGGCTCGGCCTCCTGCCGTGGCAGCTCGTGGTGTTCGCGTCGGGGCTGTTCATCGTGATGGAGGCGGCGCAGTCGCTCGGCCTCACCGCCGTCATGGCCGCGATCTCGGGCCAGGGCCAGGACGCCGCGTCGCTGTTCCGCCTCGCGGGCGTCGCGACGCTGAGCGCCAACGCGGTCGACAACCTGCCCGCCTACCTCGCGCTCGAGCCCGTCGCCGGATCCCCGGAGCGGCTCGTCGCGATCCTCGTCGGCGTCAACGCCGGTCCCCTCATCACGCCGTGGGCGTCCCTCGCCACGCTGCTCTGGCACGAGCGGCTCGTGAGCATGGGGGTGCACATCAGATGGTCGCGCTACGTGCTGCTCGGCCTCGTGGTCGCCCCGCTCACCGTCGGCCTGGCGATGCTCGCGTTCGTGCTCACCCGCTGATCCGGCTCGCCCTCCTGACAGGCCGCTGGCAGTCTGACCGATCGTGCAGGGCCTGACCGATCGGTCGACATAGGCTCGTCGCGTGACCCGCACCCCCCGCGCCTCCGCGAGCGACGAGCTCCGTCCCATCGCGGCCGCGCGCTTCGCCCGCGACGGGTTCCAGGCGACCTCGCTGCAGCAGATCGCCGACGAGGCGGGCTACTCGAAGTCGAGCGTCCTCTACCACTTCGCCTCCAAGGAGGCGCTGCTCGACGCCCTCCTCGAGCCCACGATCGACGCGCTCGCCGAGGTCATCGACCGCGCCGACTCCATCCGCGGCGACGCGGACGCCCGGCGCCTGTTCGTCGAGCGATTCATCGACTTCCTGCTGCTGCACCGGCACGAGGTAGCGCTCTTCATCACGCAGGGCCGCTCGCTCGGGCACCTCGCCGTGATCGAGCGCGCGAACGACCTCGTGCGCACGCTGGGCGAGACCGCCGGCGCGCTCGACAGCACGCTCGACCAGCTGCGCTTCGGCGTGGCGCTCGGCGGCGCGGCGTACATCCTCGCCGCGAGCGACGACTGGTCGACCAACGAGCCCCTGCCCGACGACGAGATCAGGGCCGCTCTCGTCGTGGTCGTGGGGGAGCTCCTCGCGCCCCTCGGCGCCCGCACCGCCTGATCCCCCGCACCGCATCCGCACGTCCCACCCAAGGAGAGCCACCCGCCCATGGCCACGCTTCTGTACCGGCTCGGCCGGACCTCGTTCCTGCACCCGTGGCGCGTCGTCGCCGCGTGGATCCTCGTCCTCGGCATCCTGCTGGGCGGCGGCCTCGCGCTCGGCGGGAAGACCCAGGAGTCCTTCGCGATCCCCGGCACGGAGTCGCAGGAGGCCATCGACCGCCTCGCGGCCGTGTTCCCGCAGGCCGCGGGCGCCAGCGCGCAGATCGTGACGGAGGCGCCGGCCGGGCAGAAGGTCACCGACGACGCCCCGAAGGCTGCCGTCGAGGCGACCGCGACGGCCGCGGGCGAGGTCCCCGGCGTCGAGACGGCGCTCTCGCCCTTCTCCGAGTACGCGACCGACGCGGTCTCCGAGGACGGCACCGTGGCGATCACGACCGTGCAGTTCTCCGGGCAGAGCGACGAGGTGACGGAGGCGACGCTCGACGCGCTGAAGGGATCCGCGCAGGCGGCCGAGGACGCGGGGATGACGGTGTCGTTCGGCGGGCAGGTGTTCCAGGACGTCCACTACGGCGTCACGGTGACCGAGGCGTTCGGCGTGCTCTTCGCGGGCCTCGTGCTCGTGATCACGTTCGGGTCGCTCCTCGCCGCGGGGCTGCCGCTCCTCGGCGCCCTGGTCGGCGTGGCCGCGTCCTCCGGCGCGCTGCTGGCTGCGGCGAAGTTCGTCACGGTGTCGAGCGCGTCGCCGCTGCTCGCCGTGATGATCGGCCTCGCGGTCGGCATCGACTACGCGCTCTTCATCCTCATGCGGCACCGCACTCAGCTCGCCAACGGCATGGCCCTCGAGCGCTCGGCCGCCACCGCGGTCGCGACCGCCGGCAGCGCCGTGATCTTCGCGGGCGTGACGGTGATCATCGCGCTGCTCGGGCTGCTCGTCGTGCAGATCCCGTTCCTGACGGTGATGGGGCTCGGCGCGGCGTTCGCCGTGCTGCTCGCGATGGGCGTCGCGACGACGCTCCTGCCGGCCATGCTCGGCCTCGCGGGCGAGCGACTGCGGCCGAAGGAGGGCTCGCGGGCCGCGCGTCGCGCGACGGCGCAGGCCGAGGGCACGCAGCGGACGCTCGGTGCGCGCTGGGTGGGCATCGTCACGAAGGTGCCGATCATCCCCGTCGTGATCGTCGTCGGCATCGCCGGGCTGCTCGCCGTGCCCGCCTCGCAGCTGCAGCTCGGGCTGCCGAGCGGGGCGACCGAGCCCGCCGGATCCACCAGCCGCGTCGCGTACGACACCGTGTCGGACGCGTTCGGCCCCGGCCACAACGGCCCGCTCGTCGTGCTCGTCGACATCACGCAGACCACCGACCCGATCGGGGTGCTGAAGGACATCGGCGACGAGATCCGCGGCCTCGACGATGTGGCCTTCGTGGGCGCGGGCACGCCGAACCCCTCGGTGGACACCGCGATCCTGCAGGTCGTGCCGGACAGCCCGCCCGAGTCGCCGGAGACGACCGCGCTCATGCAGTCGATCCGCGACCTCGCGCCCGGCCTCCACGACCGCTACGACACGCGCGTCTCCGTCACGGGCACGACCGCCGTGCAGAACGACATCTCGCAGCGGCTCGACGACGCGCTCGTGCCGTTCGGGATCGTGGTGGTGGGGCTGTCGATCATCCTGCTGATGATCGTGTTCCGGTCGATCTTCGTGCCGATCAAGGCCGCGGTCGGCTTCCTGCTGAGCGTCATCGTGTCGTTCGGCACCGTGGTCGCGATCTTCCAGAACGGCCTGTTCGCCGACGCCCTGGGCGTGACGCCCGGTCCGATCCTCAGCTTCATGCCGATCCTGCTGATGGCGATCCTGTTCGGGCTCGCCATGGACTACGAGGTGTTCCTCGTCTCGGGGATGCGCGAGGACTTCGTGCACCACGGCGACGCCAGGCGGGCCATCGTCACGGGCTTCTCGGGCGCCGCCCGGGTCGTGACGGCGGCCGCGCTCATCATGTTCTTCGTCTTCGCCGCGTTCGTGCCCGAGGGCGCGGGCGTCATCAAGACCATCGCGCTGGGCCTCGCCGTCGGCATCTTCTTCGACGCGTTCCTCGTGCGCATGACCCTCGTGCCCGCCGCCATGGCGCTCGTCGGCCGGGGCGCCTGGTGGATCCCGCGCTGGCTCGACCGCGTCCTCCCGGACGTCGACATCGAGGGGGAGGGCCTCCGCGAGCACCAGGACGACGTCGACTGGGCGCGCGCGTCCGGTGCCGCCGTCGCGGCCGAGCGTCTCGTCGTGGGCGTGCCGGGTCGCCGGCTCGCGCCCGTCGACCTCAGCGCGCCGGCCGGATCCCTCGTGCTCGTCGAGGGTGACCTCGCCGACCGCCGCCTCCTCGGCGCCACGCTCGGGGCGCGGCTCGCGCCGCTGTCCGGCCGCGCGCACGTCGCCGGGCACCCGCTCGCGTCCGAGTCCGGCCGCGTGCTCACGAGCGTCGCGATGGCCGACCTGGGCCGCGTCGACCGGGTCGACGCGGGCGTCACGGTCGGGGACCTCCTCGCCGAGCGCATCGACCTGTCCGAGCCGATGGGCCGCCGGCGCGGCGCCCGGGCGAGGCACCAGGAGTGGCTCGCCCGCATCGAGCAGGCGACCGACGCCGCGGGAGCGCGGCGCATCGGCGCCGACGACCCCGTCGGATCCCTCCTGCCGCTCGAGCGCGCCATCGCCCTCACCGCGGTCGCCGCGTCGGGTCGCGCGCCCGTGCTCGTGCTCGACGTGGCGGATCCCTTCCCGGACGCCGCCGCCGAGCGCGCGTTCCTCGCCGCCCTGCCCGCCCTCGTGCACGAGAGCACGACCGTCCTCGTGGGCGCGCCGTGGTTCCCGGACGAGCACGGGATCCCGGGCCGCCCCACCGTGCGCCTCCGCCTCATCGCGGACGACGCCCCGACAGCGGGCGACCCCAGGGATACGGGCGACCCCGCCGACATCGACCAGCCCGCCACGACCGTCGAGGAGACCCGCCGATGACCACCCGCTCCGCACGCCGACGCCTCGCCGTCGCCCTCGTCGCGATCGTGCCGCTCGCGGTCGCCGGCCTCTTCATCGGCTCGCTCTCCGACGTCGCGAAGGGCGTCGAGCGCGTGCCCGCCGCCATCGTCAACCAGGACGAGATCGTGCAGCAGAAGGCGCCGGACGGCACCGAGTCGCCCGTGCTCGCCGGCCGCCTGCTCGTCACGCAGCTGACCAGCGACGACAACCAGGCCTTCGACTGGACCATCACGAACGCCGACGAGGCCCAGAGGATGCTCGACGACGGCGAGGTCTACGCCGTGCTGACGGTGCCCAAGGACTTCTCCGCGTCGATCGTGTCGCTGTCGACGGACGCCCCGCAGCGCGCGCAGATCAGCGTGAGGACCGACGACGCGCACGGCTACCTGACGGGCGCGGCCACGCAGGCCGTCGGCGTCGGCATGACGAGCGTGTTCGGCAACGCGATCACCTCGCAGTTCGTCTCCGGCATCTACACGACCTTCGGCGGACTCAAGGGCTCGCTGACGGACGCGGGGGACGGCGCGGGCGAGCTGGCCGACGGCGCGACGCAGCTCTCCGCGGGCGCCACGACGCTCGGCGACGGGATCACGCAGCTCGGCGACGGCATCGGCCGCACGCAGCAGGGGGCATCGCAGCTCGCCGACGGCCTCGGCACCTACACGGGCGGCGTCTCGCAGCTCTCCTCCGGGCTCGACCGGCTGCAGACGGGGGCCGCGGGGCTCTCGCAGGTGTCCGACGGCGTCGGGCAGTACGCGGGCGGCGCCGGGCAGATCGCCACGCAGGTCCAGGGGATCCGCCAGCAGCTGCAGGCGAACCCGCAGACGGCGCCGATCGCCGCCCAGCTCGCGCCGCTCGAGCAGGGCCTCGACCAGTACGCGGCGCAGGGGCGCACGCTCGCCACGCGGGCCGCCGCCGGGATCCAGGGCGTGCAGCAGGGCATCGGCCAGAGCGCGTCCGGTGCCTCGCAGCTCGCGGCCAACGGCGGCGCGCTCGTCTCGGGCGCGCGCCAGCTGAGCGACGGCCTCGGCCAGCTCCGCACGGGCGCATCGGGTGCGGCCACCGGCGCTGGCGACCTCGCGACGGGCGCCACCTCGCTCTCCTCGGGCGCCACCGAGCTCGGCCAGGGGCTCGCGCAGGGCGCGGAGCAGATCCCGTCGCTCGACGCGGCCCAGGCGTCCGCCGCCTCGGGCGTCGTCGCGGATCCGGTCGGCCTCACGGTCGAGCGCGAGAACGAGATCGGCAGCCCGGGCGACGCCATCGCCGCGATCTTCGTGCCCATCGGCCTGTGGCTCGGCGCCTTCGCGACCTTCCTCGTGCTGCGTCCGGCCGCCCGCCGGCTGCTCGCGTCGTCGGCCGCGACCGGCCGTGTCATGGGCCGCGTGCTCGCCCGTGCCGCGCTCATCGCGCTGGCCCAGGTCGTGCTGCTCGTCGCGCTCGTGCACGCCGCGCTCGGGCTGTCGCTCGCGGCGCTGCCGGCGACCCTCGGGTTCGCCGCCGTGACCGCGGCGGCCTTCACGGCGATCCACTACCTGCTCCGGCAGGCGTTCGGCCGCACCGGCATGGTGGTCTCGCTGATCCTGCTGGCGATCCAGGCCGCGGCCATGGGCGGCGTGATCCCGCTGCAGCTCGTCGCCGCGCCGTTCCAGGCGATCAGCCCGTTCCTGCCGCTGACCTACGCGGCGTCGGGGATGCAGGCGATCATCGCGGGCGGCGCTGGCGGCGTGGCGTGGGGATCCGCGGGCGTGCTCGCCGCGTTCCTGCTGCTGAGCCTCGCGGTGTCGTACCTCGTGACGCGCCGGTCCCGGCGTGCACGGAGCCTGGGGCTCGTGCCCGGTGCCGCGCCGTCGTCGGTCGCCGTCGCCGTCTGATCCCGCGCGCGGGCCGGCTGTCGTGATGGCGGCCGGCCGCGCTCGCGTCGCTGGGGAGGGCGCGCCCGGCGGGGCCCGCATCGTCCCTAGGCTACTGAGAATCGTTCTCAGAAAGCGGGCACCATGCGCATCCCCTCCCTCCTCGTCACGGGCCTCGCGGCAGTCGGCCTCCTCGCGGGCTCGCTCGCCGCACCCGCTCCCGCCGCCGACGCGGCTCCGCACGCCCGATGGCTGCTCGTGGCCGACGCGTCCGCGCACGCCGTCTCCGTCGTCGACGCGGCCACCGGCCGGATCACGGGCGCGCTGCCCGACGCGGTCCTCGGCACGCACGCCGGGGTGATCCAGATGGGCCACGGCCGCGTCGCCTTCGTCGACGAGTCGGGGCCGCGCCTCGACGTGGTCGACATCACCTCGGCCGGCGTCCCGCGCGTCGCGTCCTCCACCCCGATCCCCGCCGTCGCCGGTGCGTGGACCCGGGCCGGCTGGATCGCGGACGACCCCGGGCACCGCTTCGTCGCGGTCGGCTCGGACATCGACGGGTCCACGGCGCAGCAGGTCACCGTGGTCGACACCCGCGGGCACCGGGCGCGCACCGCGACCATCCGCACGAGCGAGGTGACGCTGGCCACGACGGGGGAGCGCGGCACCGAGGAGATGGAGACGTTCCTCGTGGGCTCGCCGCTGCGGCTCGTCGTGAGCGCGGGCGGCCGGTTCGACGCGTACGACGTCGCGGCGATCCTCGGCGGCGACACGGCCCCCGCGCCCGTGGCGTCGACGCCCCTCGGCGCGTACCCGCACGGGCCCGTGGCCGACGCGCGCGGCACGACGATCGGCTCGACGCTGCACGACGGGATCGAGACCGTGCCGCTGACGCGGAGCGGGTTCGGCGCCTCCGTCGCCCGCGCCTACCCCGAGCCCGCCGTGCAGAGCTACCGGCCGCGCATGGCGCCGGACGGCGAGACGGCCGTGGGCACGCAGACCGGCACGGGGCCGGGGGCGCCCACGCTGCTCACGTCGTCCTCGATGCGCGGCGCGGGCGTCGCGAGCGTGGCGCTCGGCTCGGGTGCGTCCACGCGCGCGGTCGTCACGCCCGGTTACGCGGCCGCCGTCGTGACCGCCGACGGCGCGGACACGCTGTCCCTCGTGGCCCGCGGCCGCTCGGGCCTGTACGACGGGGCCGTGACGACGGTGCGGCTGCCGGCGCTCGGGCAGTCGCCGGGCGCCGGATCCGCTGCCCGCTTCCTCGCCGCGTCCGACGACGGCTCCGAGCTGTTCCTGTCGCGGGCCGGCACGGGATCCGTGCTCGAGATCGACGTCGCGGGCACGGCGGCGACGGTGCGCGGCACGATCGCCGTGCCCTCCGCGCTCGCGGACGGCGGCTACCTCGCCACGGTGGATCCGCACCAGCGCCCCTACGACCTCAGCGGCCGCTGACCCGGGATCGGGCGTCGGACGCGACGAGGGCCGCCCGGTTCCCCGGGCGGCCCTCGTCGTGCGTCGTGCGCGCCGCTACAGCGCGAGCGCGATGCGGCCGCTGAACACGCGGGTCACGGGCGGCGCGGCCAGCACCTCGCCGAGGCGGGCGGTGCCCTCGGGGGTCGCGCGCCAGGCGACGTAGGCGTCGTGGTCGGCGGTGGACGCCCACTGCTCCACGACGACCATGCGGGCGGGGTCCGCGTCGTCGACGAGGACCTCGAGGCCCTCGTTGCCCGCGAAGGCGCGGGTGGCCTGCAGCGTCTCGGCGAGGACGTCGGCGACGTCGCCGAGTCGGGTCTCGTCGACCTGGATCTCGAGGTGCACGGTGGTGCTCATGGTGTCTCCGGTCCCGACGCCGGGCGGGCGGGGCCTCGCGCGACGTCGATCATGTGCGGGGGCGTTCCCCTGCCCCATCCAACCGGGCGCACCTGGACGCGCATTCCGTGCCGCCCCTGCGGGCGTGTCGGCCGCGTGGCTCCGCGACCGCCCGGGATCACCGGTCGCGGCGGAGCGCCGTGCGGAGCCGCTGGTAGCCGGAGACCGCGGGGGGCGCGACGGGCGTCTTCTCCGGCGCGGTGTCGAGACGGAGCTGGCGCTGCGCGAACTCGCGCGTCTCGACGAGCATGGCGAGCCGCTGCTCCTCGTTCTTGGCCTTGCGGGTGTTGACCTCGGCGACCACGCCGCCCTGCCAGCCCTGCTCGGCGAGCCAGCGCAGCGTCTCGGCGACGGGCTGCGTGCCGCGGCCGGGGAGGAGGTGCTCGTCGAGGATGCGGCCGTCGTCCTGCGAGCCGGATCCGTCGCACAGGTGCACGTGGCGCAGGCGCGGGCCGAGGGCCTTGGCCATCTCGAGCGCGTCCTGGCCGGAGAGCGAGGCGTGCGAGAAGTCGAGGGTGGTGGCGTCGCAGTCCATGTCGCGCGGATCCCAGCCGGGCGCGTACGCCTTCATGCTGCGGCCGGCGACCTGCCACGGGAACATGTTCTCGACCGCGATCTCGACGCCCGTCTCCGTCTGGATCGAGCGCACGATCTCGAGGAACGACTCGGCGTAGCCGGCCTGCCAGCGGAACGGCGGGTGCACGACGACGGCGGGCGCGCCGACCGCCTGGGCGAGCTCGGCCGACCGCTCGAGCTTGACCTTCGGGTCCCGGCCCCAGACGAAGTGGGTGAGCAGCAGGACGGGCGCGTGGATGGAGAGGATCGGCAGCCCGTGCTTCTCCGACATCGCGCGGAGGGCGGCGGCGTCCTGGGTGACCTCGTCGTTCGTCACCATGATCTCGACGCCGTCGAAGCCCGCGCGCTTCGCCATGGCGAAGGCGTTCTCGACGGGCTGGGGGTACACGCAGGTCGTGCTCATGCCTACTCGGATCACGTCGGCGAGCGTACCCGGCGACGCTGGGCCCCCGGGGTACGCGTCCCGTCCGACGGGTGTCGGGTGCGCGACGGGGACAGGCGGCGTCGGCATGCTGGGGGGACGCGGCGGACGGATCCGCCGCCCCAGGGAGGTGGCCGGATGACGGCAGCGGGATCGGACGCGTGCGACCGGGACGCGTTCCGCAAGGTGCGGGCGGAGGCGCCGCGCGGCTTCTTCGAGGCCGAGGCCGCCGGGCTCGCGTGGCTGGCGGAGGCGGAGCGCGACGGGGGAGCGCGCGTGGTCCGCGTCCTCGACGTGGCTCCCGGCCGCATCGACCTCGAGCGCCTGGAGCCCGCGCGGCCGACGCGCGAGGCCGCCCGCGCGCTCGGCACGGCGCTCGCCGTGACGCACGCCGCCGGGGCGCCCGCGTTCGGATCCCCGCCGGCCGGGCTCGACGGCCCCGCCTTCATCGGGCGGCAGCCGCTGTCGGTGCGCGATCCGGGCGACGCCGCGGACGATGAGGGGTGGGGTGCCTGGTACGCCCGCGAGCGCGTGCTCCCGTACCTCCGCCGCGCCGTCGACGCCGGCAACGCGACCTCCGCGCAGGCGGCCGACGTGGAGCGGGCGTGCGACCTCGCCGCCGACGGCCGGTTCGACGACGGGGCGCCGCCCGCGCGGATCCACGGCGACCTGTGGTCGGGCAACGTGCAGTGGACGGCCGACGGCGCCGTCCTCATCGACCCGGCTGCGCACGGCGGATACCGCGAGACCGACCTCGCCATGCTCGCGCTCTTCGGCTGCCCCGGGCTCGACGACGTCCTCGGCGCGTACGCGGACACCGGATCCCTCGCCGCCGGCTGGCGCGCCCGCGTGCCCCTGCACCAGCTGCATCCGCTCGCCGTGCACGCCGCGTCGCACGGCCCGTCCTACGGCGACGCCCTGCACGACGCGGCCCGGGCCGTGCTCCGCATGTGACGCCGGGGGACGCGCGACCCCCGGTCGCGCCGCGGCCGGACTGGTAGCCTCGGACCACCGAGCAGGTACCACAGAGCTCTGCGCAACCGAGACGGGAACCGTGACTCCGCCACCCTCATCCACGCCCTCCGCGACCGAGCCGACGACCGCCGACGCGACCGACGGCACCGACGTCGAGCCCGGCGCCTACGACCTCGTCGTCGTCTCCAATCGCCTCCCCGTCGACCGCGTCGTCGCCGCCGACGGGACGACCTCCTGGCGGCACTCGCCCGGCGGCCTCGTCACGGCCCTCGAGCCCGTCATGCGCGCCAACGAGGGCGCGTGGATCGGCTGGCCGGGCATCGCCGACCACGACGTGGAGCCCTTCGTCGACGACGGCATCTCGATCATCCCCGTCACGCTCAGCGAGCAGGACCTCGCCGAGTACTACGAGGGCTTCTCGAACGACACGCTCTGGCCGCTGTACCACGACGTCATCGCGCAGCCGAGCTACCACCGCGAGTGGTGGGACACCTACGTGAACGTCAACCAGCGATTCGCCGACGCCGCCGCGAAGGCCGCGGCGCCCGGCGCGACCGTGTGGGTGCAGGACTACCAGCTGCAGCTCGTGCCGAAGATGCTGCGCGAGCAGCGGCCGGACCTCACCATCGGCTTCTTCAACCACATCCCGTTTCCGCCCTACGGCATCTACTCGCAGCTGCCGTGGCGCACGCAGATCATCGAGGGGCTCCTCGGCGCCGACGTCATCGGCTTCCAGCGCGTGGCCGACGCCGGCAACTTCACGCGCGCGGTGCGGCGCCTGTTCGGGTACACGACCCGCGGATCCACCGTCGACGTGCCCGTGCGCGGCGGCATCCCGCTCACGGTCCCCGGCACCAAGCCGTCGAAGCCCGTGCGCGAGCTGCGCACCCGCCAGGTCGTCGCCAAGCACTACCCGATCTCGATCGACGCCCGCAGCTACGAGGAGATGGCCAAGGACCCGGCCATCCAGGAGCGCGCGCGCCAGATCCGCGCCGACCTCGGCGACCCGAAGACGATCCTGCTGGGCGTCGACCGCCTCGACTACACGAAGGGCATCGGCCACCGCCTCAAGGCGTTCGGCGAGCTGCTCGCCGAGGGGCGCGTGACGGTGGAGGACGCGACGCTCGTGCAGGTCGCGAGCCCCAGCCGCGAGCGCGTGGAGACGTACCGGCAGCTGCGCGACGAGATCGAGCTCACGGTCGGCCGCATCAACGGCGACTACGGCTCCATCAGCCACACCGCCATCAGCTACCTGCACCACGGGTACCCGAAGGAGGAGATGGTCGCGCTCTGCCTCGCGGCCGACGTCATGCTCGTCACCGCCCTCCGCGACGGCATGAACCTCGTCGCCAAGGAGTACGTGGCGACCAAGCACTCCAACGAGGGCGTGCTCGTGCTGAGCGAGTTCGCGGGCGCCGCGGACGAGCTGAAGGCCGCGCTCCTCGTCAACCCGCACGACATCGAGGGCCTCAAGGAGGCGATCCTCCGCGCCATCGAGATGCCGAAGGCCGAGCAGCGCAAGCGCATGCGGTCGCTCCGCAAGCGGGTCTTCGAGAACGACGTGGCGGCCTGGTCGAGCTCCTTCCTCGCCGACCTCGGGCGCACGCACGCCGCCTCGATCCACGAGGGTCCCGACGAAGAGGTCGTGGAGCCGCTCATGGACGAGGGCTGGTAGCGCGCGTGGCCGAGCTGACCACCGACATCCAGGCGAAGGGCGGCCGCGGCTTCCCCGGGCGGCTGTTCGAGGCGCTCACCGAGCTCGCGCGCACGCCGCGCCTGCTCGTGGCGCTCGACTTCGACGGCACGCTCGCGCCCGAGGTCGACGACCCCGAGAAGGCGCGCGCGGTGCCCGAGGCTCGTGCCGCCGTGCTCGCGCTCCTCGCCCTGCCCGAGACGCGCGTGGCGCTCGTCTCGGGCCGCGCGCTGCGGAGCCTCGAGGCCGTGGCCGACCTGCCGGACGAGGTGCTGCTCGTGGGATCCCACGGCGTGGAGATCCGCCTCGACAGCGACGACATCGAGCTCACGCTCGACGAGGGCGAGCTCGCGCAGCGCGGCGTCCTGTCCGACGTGCTCGGCCAGGTCGCCGACTCGCTCGACGAGGTGTGGATCGAGGAGAAGCCCGCGGGCTTCGCCCTGCACACGCGCCTCGCCACCGAGAAGCACAGCCGCATCGCGCACCTCGTCGCGACGCAGGAGGCGCACGCCGAGGTCGACGGCCTCAAGGTGCGCTCCGGCAAGGACGTGCTCGAGTTCAGCATCCGCCAGGCCACCAAGGGCGAGGCCGTCGAGCACCTCCGCCGCTACGCCGAGGCGACCGCCGTGTTCTACGCGGGCGACGACGTCACCGACGAGGACGCGTTCGCCGCGCTCCAGGCCGGCGACCTCGGGCTCAAGAGCGGCACGGGCGCCACGGCCGCGGACTTCCGCGTCGACGGGCCGCACGACGTGGCACGCGTGCTCCAGGTGCTCGCCGACCTGCGAGCCGAGCCGGCCGTCCGCCCCGACTGACGCGCAGGGCGGATCCATCCCGGTCTCCCAGGCAGGGCCCAGGTAGACTGGGGAAATAGCCGACTCGCGAGAGGAGACGCAGTTGCTCGTCCTCCTCTCGGCGTTCCTGATCGCCTCGGTCCTCGTGCCGCTCCTCGCCCGGATCGTCGGCGTGCGCGCCTTCCTCGTCGCGGCCCTCGTGCCCGCGGCCGCCTTCGTCTTCACGATCGCGCAGGCGCCGGCCGTGCTGCCCGACGGCGAGGTGGTCGAGCGCCTCGAGTGGATCCCGTCGCTCGGCATCACGCTCGACATGCGGATGGACGCGCTCTCCTGGCTGCTCGCGCTCGTGGTCACGGGCGTCGGCGCCCTCGTGCTCCTCTACTGCGCGCGCTACTTCCGCTCCAGCGAGGAGGGGCTCGGCCGGTTCGCGGGGCTGCTGCTCGCCTTCGCGGGCGTCATGTACGGCCTCGTGCTCGCCGACGACGTCTTCGTCCTGTTCACGTTCTGGGAGGCGACGAGCGTCCTCTCCTACCTCCTCATCGGCCACTACACGGGCAAGAAGGCGAGCCGCGGCGCCGCGCTGCAGGCGCTCCTCGTCACCACGGCGGGCGGCCTCGCGATGCTCGTCGGCCTCGTGATCCTCTCGGTCACGGGCGGCACCACGAGCCTCGCGGCGCTCGTGGCGGATCCGCCCGGCGGCCCGCTCATCCCCGTCGCGATCGTGCTGATCCTGCTGGGCGCGCTCTCGAAGTCCGCGCTCGTGCCCTTCCACTTCTGGCTGCCCGCCGCGATGGCCGCGCCCACGCCGGTGAGCGCGTACCTGCACGCCGCCGCGATGGTGAAGGCCGGCATCTACCTCATCGCCCGGCTCGCGCCCGGCTACGCGGACGTGCCCGGCTGGCGCGTGCTGCTCGTGTCGCTCGGCGTCGCGACCATGCTCGTGGGCGGGTGGCGCGCGCTCAAGCAGATGGACCTGAAGCTCGTCCTCGCCTACGGCACGGTGAGCCAGCTCGGCTTCCTCACCGTGGTCGTCGGCTACGGCACGCGTGACGCCGCGCTCGCGGGCGTGGCGCTCCTCCTCGCGCACGCGCTCTTCAAGGCGACCCTCTTCCTGGTGGTGGGCGTGGTGGACCATCGGACGGGCACGCGCGACCTCCGCAAGATCAGCGGGCTCGGGCGCAGGGCGCCGGTGCTCGCCGTGATCACCGCGCTCGCCCTCGCCTCGATGGCCGGCCTCCCGCCCTTCCTCGGCTTCGTCGCGAAGGAGGCCGTGCTGTCCGCGCTCCTCCTCGACGCGGAGCTCGGCGGCGGCCTCGGCTGGGTCGCGCTCGTCGGCGTCGCGGTGGGCTCCTGCCTCACGGTCGCCTACAGCGCGCGCTTCATGTGGGGCGCGTTCGCCCGCAAGCGCGGCGTCGACGAGGTCCAGCCCGTGCACGAGCACCTCGACTTCCTCGTACCGCCCGCCGTGCTCGCCGTCACCGGCCTCGTGCTCGGCTTCCTCGCGTCCTCCGTGGACGGCTGGATCGCCGGCTACGCCGACACGCTCCCCGCGGTGAGCGCGGGGGCCTCGGGCGAGCCCGACCACACCTACCACCTCGCGCTCTGGCACGGGATCGAGCCCGCGCTCCTCATCTCCGCCGGCACGCTGGTCGTCGGCCTCACGATGTTCCGGCTCCGCGACGGCGTGTTCGCGCTGCAGTCGCGCGTGCCCGCCTGGATCGACGCGGCCCGCATCTACTGGGCCTCGATGCGCCTCATCGACCGGGTCGCCGCGCGCACCACGGCCACCACGCAGCGCGGCTCGCTGCCCTTCTACCTGGGCGTGATCCTGCTCGTGCTCATCGGCTCGGTCGGATCCGCGCTCGCCCTCAACCGCTCGTGGCCGACGACCGCCGTCCCGTTCGACCACCCGGCCCAGCCCGTGATCGGCGTCGTGATGATCGTCGCGGCCGTCGCCGCCGCCCGCGCGGGCAAGCGCTTCCAGGCCGTGGTGCTCGTGGGCGTCACGGGCTACGGCATGGCCGCTCTCTTCGCGCTGCACGGCGCCCCCGACCTCGCGCTCACGCAGGTGCTCATCGAGACGATCACGCTGGTCGCGTTCGTGCTGGTGCTCCGCCGCCTGCCCGTCCGGCTGGGGGAGCGGAACCGCTCGGTGCACCCGATCTGGCGCGCGACCATCGGCATCGCCGTCGCGATCCTCATGTCCACGGTCGCGGTCGTCGCGCTCGGCGCCCGGGTCGCGTCGCCCATCTCGCTCGAGTTCCCCCGCCTCGCCTACGAGCAGGGCCACGGCAGCAACGTGGTCAACGTCACGCTCGTGGACCTGCGCGGCTGGGACACCATGGGCGAGATCTCGGTGCTCATCGTCGCGGCCACGGGCGTCGCGAGCCTCATCTTCCTCAACCGGCGCACCGACTCGCTGCCGCGCCTGACCGCGCCGTCGCGCCGCAGCCTCCTCGCGCGACTCACGGGACGCCACGACCCGACCGCCGAGCAGGCGCCCCTCGAGGTCGAGCACGGCGCCCACGGCCCGCGCATGGACGCCCGCGAGGCCGTCAAGGACGCGCGGCGCGACCAGCGGAGCCCCTGGCTCCTCGCCGGCCGCACCCTCGCGCCGCAGAACCGCTCGATCCTCCTCGAGGTCGTCGTCCGGCTCCTGTTCCACAGCCTCATCGTCGTGTCCGTCTACCTGCTCTTCGCGGGCCACAACCTGCCGGGCGGCGGGTTCGCGGGCGGCCTCCTCGCGGGCATGGCCCTCGTCGCGCGCTACCTCGCGGGCGGCCGCTACGAGCTCGGTGCCGCCGCCCCGGTGGATGCGGGACGCGTGCTCGGCACGGGCCTCGTGTTCGCGGTCGGCACGGCGGCGGTGCCGCTCGTCTTCGGCGCCGACGCCCTCACCTCCACCTGGATCGACACCGAGGTGCCGTTCATCGGCCACGTCGAGTTCGTCACCAGCACGTTCTTCGACGTCGGCGTCTACCTCGTCGTCGTCGGCCTCACGCTCGACGTGCTCCGCAGCCTCGGCGCGGAGGTCGACCGCCAGGAGGAGAGCGACCGCACGGTCGAGCAGGGAGCGGACGGCATGGAGACCGAGCAGGGGGTGAGCGTGTGAGCGTCTCCGTCACCCTCATCGTGATCATGGCCGCGCTGTACGCGACGGGCATCTACCTCATGCTCGAGCGCAGCATGACGCGCGTGCTCCTCGGGTTCCTGCTCGTCGGCAACGCGACCAACATCCTCATCCTCATCATGTCCGGCCGCGTGGGGCTCGCCCCCATCTACGATCCCGAAGTGGATCCGTCGGAGTACGCGGACCCGCTGCCGCAGGCGCTCATCCTCACGGCCATCGTCATCACCTTCGGCGTCTCCGCCTTCCTCATGGCGCTCATCTACCGCTCCTGGCGGCTGGCGAACGCCGACGTGGTCACGGACGACGAGGACGACCTCGCGATGCGCGGCCCCCGCACGGGCCTCGGCGAGGAGCCGACCGTCCCCGACGACGACGACACCGAGTTCGGCACCAACGCCGAGGCCGCGATCGCGTCCGCCCGGAAGCTCCGGGACAACCGGTCCGACCTGGAGGAGGCCATCGACGACTCGGCCGACGACGACGACGACCGCGACTTCCGCACGAGGCGCGCCGAGCAGGGGAAGGGGGACGACCGATGACGATCTTCCAGACCCTCATCCCGCTCGTCGTCCTGGTGCCGCTCCTCGGCGCGGCCGCCGCGCTCGTCGCCGCGCGCCAGCGGCGGCTCCAGGTCGCCGTCTCGGTGCTCGCGCTCGTGGTCGTCGTCGGGATCAGCGGCGCCCTCCTCGTGCTGGTGGACCAGCAGGGCGGCCAGTCCGTCGAGGTCGGCGGGTGGGCGGCGCCGTTCGGCATCGTGCTCGTGGTCGACCGGCTGTCGGCGCTCATGCTGCTGATCTCGTCGATCGTGCTGCTCGCGGTCCTCATGTTCTCGATCGGCCAGGGCCTCGAGGACGGCGACGGCGAGACGCCCGTGTCGATCTTCAACCCGACCTACCTGATCCTCGCGGCCGGCGTCTTCAACGCGTTCGTCGCGGGCGACCTGTTCAACCTCTACGTCGGGTTCGAGATCCTGCTCGTGGCGAGCTACGTGCTGCTGACGCTCGGCGGCACCGAGGCGCGCATCCGGGCCGGCGTCACCTACATCGTCGTGAGCCTCATCTCGTCGATGCTGTTCCTCGCGTCCATCGCCATGATCTACGGCGCCCTCGGCACGGTGAACATCGCGCAGATCTCGGTGCGGCTCGACGAGATCCCGCCGGACGTGCAGCTGATCCTGCACATCATGCTGCTCGTCGCGTTCGGCATCAAGGCGGCCGTCTTCCCGCTGTCGTTCTGGCTGCCGGACTCCTACCCGACGGCCCCCGCGCCCGTCACGGCGGTCTTCGCGGGGCTGCTCACGAAGGTCGGCGTCTACGCGATCCTCCGCACCGAGACGGTCATGTTCCCGACCGACCAGCTCTCCACGGCCCTCATGGTGGTCGCGGCCCTGACGATGGTCATCGGCATCCTCGGCGCGGTCGCGCAGGCCGACATCAAGCGGCTCCTGTCGTTCACGCTCGTCAGCCACATCGGCTACATGATCTTCGGCATCGCGCTCAACACGGTGGCCGGCATGACCGCGACCATCTACTACGTGATCCACCACATCGTGGTGCAGACGACGCTGTTCCTCGCCTCGGGGCTCATCGAGCGCACGGGCGGCAGCACGTCCATCAACCGGCTCGGCGGGCTGCTCAAGGCCGCGCCCGTGATGGCGATCCTGTTCTTCATCCCCGCGCTCAACCTCGGCGGCATCCCGCCGTTCTCGGGCTTCATCGGCAAGGTCGCGCTCTTCGACGCGGGCGCCGAGGTCGGCGGCTGGCTCACCTACGCGGTCATCGCGGCCGGCGCGGCCACGAGCCTCCTCACCCTCTACGCCCTCGCCCGCGTCTGGAACATGGCGTTCTGGCGCGGCGCCGAGGAGGTCGAGGACTACGAGTCCCCCCTGCTCGACCAGCTGTCCGAGCGTCCCGGCGGCGAGGCCACGACCACCGTGCGGAAGACCCCCGTGCTCATGACGGGCGCGACGGCGGGCATGGTCGTCGTCAGCGTCGCCCTCACGGTGTTCGCCGGTCCCGTCTACGCGCTCTCGGAGCGGGCGGGGGAGAGCCTCACGGGTCCCGGATCCGGCAACGGGTCGGGCGAGCAGGGCTACGTCGAGACGGTCTTCCCGGGAGGCGTCGAATGAGCCCGCGCAAGGCCCGCGCCCGCGCGGAGCGCCTGACCCTCCTCGTGCAGCTGCCGCTCCTCGTCTGGCTCGTGATCCTCTGGCTCCTCCTCTGGGGCCACGTCACGGTCATCTCCGTGGTCACCGGCATCGTGCTCGCGCTCCTCGTCACGCGCGTCTTCTACCTGCCGCCCGTGGAGCTGTCGGGCCGCTTCGACATCCGGTGGGCGCTGATCCTGCTCGGGCGCTTCGCGGTGGACCTCGTCCGCGCGTCGTTCCAGGTCGCGGCGATGGCCTTCGACTGGCGGCGCGTGCCCGTCAACTCGGTCATCGCGGTGCACCTGCACACCCGCAGCGACTTCGTCATGACGCTGACGGCCGAGCTCGTGTCCCTCGTCCCCGGCTCGATCGTCGTCGAGGCCGACCGGGAGCGCTCGATCCTGTACCTCCACGCGCTCGGCACCTCCACCCCGCAGGAGGTCGAGCGCGTGCGCGAGACGACGCTGCAGGTGGAGAGCCGCATCGTCTTCACGCTCGGCACGGCCGACGACGTCTGGCGCGTCAACCGCGAGCGCCGCGAGTCCGGCCGCGAGCCCCTGCTGCAGACCCGCCGGCAGCGCGCGCACGAGCTGGTGCGCGACCGCGACCTCGAGGCGGGGCTCATCTCGACGACGGGGGAGGAGCTCTCGTGAGCATCGTCATGCAGGTCGGCTACGTCATCGTGGGCGCGCTGTTCTTCTCGGCCGCCGCCATGGCGCTCGTGCGCATCGTGCGCGGGCCGAGCATCCTCGACCGCATCATCGCGTCCGACGTGCTGCTCACCACGCTCATCTGCGTGCTGGGCGCCGAGATGATCCACAACGGCCACACCCGCACGGTCCCCGTGATGCTCGTGCTCGCCATGACCGCATTCCTCGCGACCGTCGCCGTCGCCCGCTACGTCTCGAAGCAGGACCCCTCGTGAACGACGTGCTCGCCTCCGGCCCGCTCGCCGACGCCCTCGACGTCGTGAGCCTCGTGCTCCTCCTGCTCGGCGGCGTCCTCTCGCTCGCCGCGGGCGTGGGCCTCCTCCGCTTCCCGGACCCGCTGGCGCGCATGCACGCGGCGACCAAGCCCCAGATCCTCGGCGTGATCCTCGTGCTGCTCGCCCTGGCCCTCCAGTCGCAGAGCCTCAGCACGGTCGCGATGCTCGTGCCCGTGCTCCTGTTCCAGATGCTCACGGCGCCGATCTCCGCGCACATGGTGGGCCGCGCGGGCTACCGGCTCCGCCACTTCCTCCGCGAGGACCTCCTCGTCGACGAGCTGGAGGAGGCCATCGACCGCGCCCACGACGAGCTGCGCGCGGCCGACGACGTGGACGCGTCGACGCTCCCCGTCGGCTCCGCGGAGAACATCGCGGCGGAGGAGGCCGGGCACGTCGCCGGCGGCGCGGGTCCGCGCGACGCCGAGTCGCCCGTCGCCGCGCCGACGACCGCCGACCCCGGCGACGACGCCCGCGACGACGACCCGGACGCCAGCCCCCTTCCACGCGGCATCGGCTGAGGCGATCCGCTCCGCGCAGCGCCCCGCGCGCCCCTCCCCACGCGCCGGGACTGCTCCGCGCGAGGACCTAAACTCGATCCATGCCAGAGATCGACATGAAGCCCCGGAGCCGCGACGTCACCGACGGGATCGAGGCCACCGCGGCCCGCGGCATGCTCCGCGCCGTCGGCATGGGCGACGAGGACTGGGTCAAGCCCCAGATCGGCGTCGCCAGCTCCTGGAGCGAGATCACCCCCTGCAACCTCAGCCTCGACCGCCTCGCGCAGGCGTCGAAGGAGGGCGTGCACGCAGGCGGCGGCTACCCGCTCCAGTTCGGCACCATCTCCGTCAGCGACGGCATCTCCATGGGCCACGAGGGCATGCACTTCTCGCTCGTCTCCCGCGAGGTCATCGCCGACAGCGTCGAGACCGTCATGATGGCCGAGCGCCTCGACGGCTCCGTCCTCCTCGCCGGCTGCGACAAGTCGCTCCCCGGCATGCTCATGGCGGCGGCCCGGCTCGACCTCTCGTCGGTCTTCCTCTACGCGGGATCCATCGCCCCCGGCTGGGTCAAGCTCTCCGACGGCACCGAGAAGGACGTCACGATCATCGACGCCTTCGAGGCCGTCGGCGCCTGCAAGGCCGGCACCATGAGCCAGGAGGACCTGACCCGCATCGAGAAGGCCATCTGCCCGGGCGAGGGCGCCTGCGGCGGCATGTACACGGCCAACACGATGGCGAGCGTCGCCGAGGCCCTCGGCATGAGCCTCCCGGGATCCGCCGCCCCGCCGAGCGCGGACCGCCGCCGCGACTACTTCGCGCACCGCTCGGGCGAGGCCGTCGTCAACCTCATCGCCCAGGGCATCACCGCGCGCGACATCATGACCAAGGAGGCGTTCGAGAACGCCATCTCCGTGGTCATGGCGTTCGGCGGATCCACCAACGCCGTCCTCCACCTCCTCGCCATCGCGCGCGAGGCCGAGGTCGACCTCCAGCTCTCCGACTTCAACCGCATCGCCGACCGCGTGCCGCACCTGGGCGACCTCAAGCCCTTCGGCCGCTTCGTCATGAACGACGTCGACCGCGTCGGCGGCGTCCCCGTCGTCATGAAGGCCCTGCTCGACGCGGGCCTCCTCCATGGCGACGTCATGACGGTCACCGGCCGCACCATGCGCGAGAACCTCGAGTCGATGGACCTCGCGGAGCTCGACGGCACGGTCATCCGGAAGATCGACGACCCCATCCACGCGACCGGCGGCATCAGCGTGCTGCACGGCTCGCTCGCCCCCGAGGGCGCGGTCGTGAAGACGGCCGGCTTCGACCTCGAGGTCTTCGAGGGCCCGGCCCGCGTCTTCGAGCGCGAGCGCCAGGCGATGGACGCCCTCACCGAGGGCCGCATCTCGAAGGGCGACGTGGTGGTAATCCGCTACGAGGGCCCCAAGGGCGGCCCCGGCATGCGCGAGATGCTCGCCATCACGGGCGCCATCAAGGGCGCCGGCCTCGGCAAGGATGTACTACTCTTGACGGACGGTCGATTCTCAGGCGGCACAACCGGACTGTGCATCGGCCACATGGCTCCGGAAGCGGTGGACGCAGGTCCCGTCGCCTTCGTGCGCGATGGAGACCGGATCCGCGTCGACATCGCCGCTCGCACGCTCGACCTACTGGTCGACGAGGCCGAGCTCGCCGCCCGCCGTGAGGGGTGGGCACCTCTCCCGCCGCGCTACACGCGCGGAGTCCTCGCCAAGTACGCCAAGCTCGTGCACTCGGCCGCCGAGGGCGCGATCACGGGATGACCCCCTCCTCACCTCCAGCTCCCTCTCCCAGGAATCGCGCACCCATGCCAGCTCTGCCCACCCCGCCCCCCACGCCGCAGGCGCCGACCGCCCACCAGGGCGACGAGATCCTCACCGGGGCCGAGGCCGTCGTCCGCACCCTCGAGCTGCTCGGGGTCGACGACATCTTCGGCCTGCCCGGCGGTGCCATCCTCCCCACCTACGACCCGCTCATGGACTCGACGAAGCTGCGCCACATCCTCGTCCGCCACGAGCAGGGCGCCGGCCACGCCGCCGAGGGCTACGCGTCCTCGAGCGGACGCACGGGCGTCTGCATCGCCACCTCCGGACCCGGCGCGACGAACCTCGTCACCGCCATCGCGGACGCGTACATGGACTCGGTGCCGCTGCTCGCGATCACGGGCCAGGTCTTCTCGACCCTGATGGGCACCGACGCCTTCCAGGAGGCCGACATCGTGGGCATCACGATGCCCATCACGAAGCACAGCTTCCTCGTCACGCGTCCGGAGGACATCCCGTCCACCATCGCGTCGGCGTACCACATCGCGTCCACGGGCCGCCCCGGTCCCGTGCTCGTCGACATCACGAAGGACGCGCAGCAGCTCGAGGCGCCGTTCCACTGGCCGCCGAAGATCGACCTGCCCGGCTACCGTCCCGTCGTCAAGGCGCACGGCAAGCAGATCCAGGCCGCCGCGCAGCTGCTGGTCGAGGCGAAGAAGCCCGTCCTCTACGTCGGCGGCGGCGTGATCCGCGCGAAGGCGCACGAGGAGCTCCTCGCGCTGGCCGAGGCGGTCGGCGCCCCCGTCGTCACGACCCTCATGGCGCGCGGCGCGTTCCCCGACTCCCACCCGCAGCAGCTCGGCATGCCCGGCATGCACGGCACGGTCCCCGCGGTGCTCGCGCTGCAGGAGTCCGACCTGCTCGTGTCCCTCGGCGCCCGCTTCGACGACCGCGTCACCGGCAAGGCGTCGCTCTTCGCGCCGCACGCCAAGGTCGTGCACGTGGACGTCGACCCGGCCGAGATCTCCAAGATCCGCATCGCCGACGTCCCCATCGTGGGCGACGCGAAGGACGTCATCGCCGACCTGGCGGTCGCGTTCCGCGAGGCGAAGGCCGCGTCCGAGGTCGAGCAGGACATCGCCGACTGGTGGACCTACCTCGACGGCCTCCGCGAGGAGTTCCCGCTCGGCTACACCCCGCCCGAGGACGGCCAGCTCGCGCCGCAGTACGTCATCCAGCGCATCGGCGAGATCACCGGTCCCGAGGGCGTCTTCGCCTCGGGCGTCGGCCAGCACCAGATGTGGGCGGCGCAGTTCATCAAGTACGAGCGCCCGAACTCCTGGCTCAACTCCGGCGGCGCCGGCACCATGGGCTACTCGGTGCCCGCCGCGATGGGCGCCAAGGTCGCCCAGCCCGACCGCCACGTGTGGGCGATCGACGGCGACGGCTGCTTCCAGATGACCAACCAGGAGCTCGCCACCTGCACGATCAACGACATCCCCATCAAGGTCGCGATCATCAACAACTCGTCGCTCGGCATGGTGCGCCAGTGGCAGACCCTCTTCTACGAGGGCCGCTACTCCAACACCGACCTCAACACGGGCGGCGGCACCCGCATGGTCCCCGACTTCGTGAAGATGGCCGACGCGTACGGCGCCCTGGGGATCCGCGTGACGAAGCCCGAGGAGGTGGACGACGCGATCCGCCTGGCGCTCGCGACCAACGACCGCCCCGTCGTCATCGACTTCGTCGTCAGCCGCGACGCCATGGTGTGGCCTATGGTCCCGCAGGGCCTCAGCAACAGCGCCGTGCAGTACGCCCGCGATCACGCGCCCGACTGGGACGACGACCTCGCCGAGACCGGGAGGACCGAGAAGTGAGCCACATCCTGAGCCTCCTGGTGGAGGACAAGCCCGGCCTCCTCACCCGCGTCGCGGGGCTGTTCGCCCGCCGCGGGTTCAACATCGAGTCCCTCGCGGTCGGCTCGAGCGAGATCGAGGGCCTGTCGCGCATCACCGTCGTCGTCGACGTCGAGGCGCTCCCGCTCGAGCAGGTGACCAAGCAGCTGAACAAGCTCGTCAACGTCATCAAGATCGTCGAGCTGGATCCCGGCCAGGCCGTCGAGCGCGAGCACCTGCTCGTCAAGGTGCGCGTCGACAACACGACCCGCTCGCAGGTGCTGGAGGCCGTGAACCTCTTCCGCGCCCGCGTGGTCGACGTGGCCACGGACGCGCTCATCATCGAGGTCACGGGCGACTCGGGGAAGGTCCAGGCCCTCCTCCGCGTGCTCGAGCCCTTCGGCATCAAGGAGCTCGCGCAGTCGGGGCTCCTCGCCATGGGCCGGGGATCGAAGTCGATCACCGACCGCGTCTTCCGCACCGCCTAGGACGACTCCCGGCGGCGCGCGGGCGACAGCCGCTAGGCTCCCCGCGCGTCGCCCGAGGCACGCACGCACGTACCGCACGACCCACGCCCCGCCCGAGCGCGGGGCAGCCGGGCACGACCGCCCCTCGCCCTTCCCGCGGGGACGACAGAACAAGGAGATCCATCACGTGACTGACATCGTCTACGACAAGGACGCCGACCTCTCGCTCATCCAGGGTCGCAAGGTCGCCGTCATCGGCTACGGCTCGCAGGGCCACGCGCACGCGCTGAACCTCCGCGACTCCGGCGTCGAGGTCGTCATCGGCCTCAAGGAGGGCTCGTCGAGCCGCGCCAAGGCCGAGGAGCAGGGCTTCGAGGTCAAGACGCCGGCGGACGCGTCCGCCTGGGCCGACGTGATCGTCATCCTCGCGCCCGACCAGCACCAGCGCGGCCTCTACGCCGACAGCGTCCGCGACAACCTCACCGAGGGCAAGACGCTCGTCTTCGCGCACGGCTTCAACATCCGCTTCGGCTACATCGAGGCGCCCGAGGGCGTCGACGTGATCCTCGTCGCCCCCAAGGGCCCGGGCCACACCGTGCGCCGAGAGTTCGAGGCCGGCCGCGGCGTCCCCGTCATCGTCGCGGTCGAGGTCGACGCCTCGGGCAAGGCGTGGGACCTCGCGTGGTCGTACGCCAAGGGCATCGGTGGCCTCCGCGCCGGCGCCATCCGCACCACCTTCACCGAGGAGACCGAGACCGACCTCTTCGGCGAGCAGGCCGTCCTCTGCGGCGGCACGTCGCAGCTGGTGCAGTACGGCTTCGAGACGCTGATCGAGGCGGGCTACCAGCCCCAGATCGCGTACTTCGAGGTGCTGCACGAGCTCAAGCTCATCGTCGACCTCATGTGGGAGGGCGGCATCGCGAAGCAGCGCTGGAGCATCTCCGACACGGCCGAGTACGGCGACTACGTCTCCGGCCCGCGCGTCATCACGCCCGACGTCAAGGAGAACATGAAGGCCGTCCTCGCGGACATCCAGTCGGGTGCCTTCGCGAAGCGCTTCATCGAGGACCAGGACGCGGGCGCGCCCGAGTTCCTCGAGCTGCGCAAGAAGGGCGAGGAGCACCCGATCGAGTCCACCGGCCGCGAGCTGCGCAAGCTCTTCGCGTGGAACAAGGCCGACGACGACTACACGGACGGCTCGGTCGCCCGCTAGCCGTCGCCCCACCCGCTCCACCGGACGCCCGGTCGCCTCGTGCGACCGGGCGTCCGTGCGTCCGGGCGGGGTGGGCGGGAACGGACGGGGCCCGGGAGCGTGGAGCGGGCGTCCGGATCCGAGCACGTACCATCGGGGGATGCCCCGCACCCCCGACGACGACGCCCTCAGCTGGGCCGGCGAGGAGGCGGATCCCACGCTCGCCCGCTCGCCCGAGCCGCAGCGCGCGGTGCCGCGCCGCCCGACCGGCGGCGGATCCGTCGGCGCTCCCGCCTCCGAGCCGCAGCGCGCGTCCGCCCTCGGCGCCACGGCCGCGCGGCGGGCCGCGGGCTCCCGATCCGATGCCGATGCCGCCGCCACCGCGGGATCACGCGGCCGCCTCGTCGACGACGCGGACAGCGCCCCCGAGGCGTCGCCCGAGGTCGTGGGGCTCGCGTTCTTCGGCGCCGTCGCGATCCTCGAGGCCATCGCGTGGTTCTTCGTCGTCCGCGACAACCCGTCGAGCGCGGGATCCGCGTTCCAGGTCGGCGTCGCCCAGGCTACCGAGGCGCTCACGGTCCTCGCGCCCGTGCTCTGGCTCGCCGCCGTGGTGGTCGCGGCGCGCGGCATGCGCCTCGGCCTGCGCATGGCGGTGCTCGCCGCCGGCGCCGTCGTCCTGTTCCCCTGGCCGTGGCTGGTGACGCGATGAGCGCCGAGCGCACGGAGTCCGCCACCGGTCCCGCCGTCGCGCGCCCGCGCCGCGGCCGTCCGACGCGGGCCGGCTGGATCGTCGGGATCCTCGGGGCGCTCGCCCACGGGATCCTCGTGTGGCAGGCCGTCGACCAGTACACGGCGTTCCGCGACATCGCCACGGCGTTCGGCGGATCGCTGCGGCCGGGCACCCTCGCGGCGCTCGTCGGCGCGATCCTGGTGCCCGTCGTCGCGTTCGTCGTCGCGGCGGCCGCCACGCGCCGCCGGCCCGTCGCCGCGCGCGTGCTCGTCATGCTCGCGGGCCTCGCGGCCGCGAGCGCGCTGACGGTCGGGCTCGCCGAGCTGCTGCCGCTCCTCTAGGAGCGAGCCGCGAGAGCGGCGGACCGCGAGCTAGAGCGGCCAGCCGGCGAAGAGCACGAGCGCGATCAGCACGACCTGCGCCACCAGGCGCGGCACGAGCGGGATCGCGATGCGCCCGAAGCGCTCCGGGTGCCGGGCCGCGTGCGCGTTCGCGGGGAACACGGCGACGAGGAACACGGCCAGCGCGATGCCCGCCGCGAGGCGCACGGGCTCCACGAGGAGGCCCACGCCGCCGGCGATCTCGCACAGGCCGGTGAACCGCACGAGCGCCAGGGGAGAGGGCACGCCGGGCCGATGGAAGGACGGCGGGATGATCTCCGCCATGACGCGCGCGGCCTTCGGCGCGAAGTGGTTGACGCCCATCACGACGAAGACGAGGGCCAGCAGGATCCGCACGGCGAGCTGGATCGCAGCCCACGTCACATCGCTCATCCGCCCATTCTGGGGCCACTAGCATGTGAGGGTCCCAGCCGCCCCCGCCCGAAGGACCGCCTCTTGACGAAGCCCGTCGTGTTGATCGCCGAAGAACTCTCGCCCGCCACCGTCGACGCCCTGGGGCCCGACTTCGACGTCCGATCCGTCGACGGCACCGACCGCCCGGCGCTGCTCGCGGCCCTCGCGGAGGCGGACGCCGTGCTCGTGCGCTCCGCCACGAGGATCGACGCCGAGGCCATCGCCGCGGCGCCCCGCCTCCAGGTCGTCGCTCGCGCGGGCGTGGGCCTCGACAACGTCGACATCAAGGCCGCGACCACCGCGGGCGTCATGGTCGTGAACGCGCCGACCTCGAACGTCATCTCGGCCGCCGAGCTCGCCATCGGCCACATCCTCTCGCTCGCGCGCTTCATCCCCGACGCGAGCGCGTCGCTCAAGCAGGGCCTCTGGAAGCGCTCCTCCTTCACGGGCGTCGAGCTCTACGAGAAGACCATCGGCATCGTCGGCCTCGGCCGCATCGGCACGCTCGTCGCCCAGCGCCTCGCGGGCTTCGGCGCCACGCTCGTCGCGTACGACCCCTACGTCACGCCGGCCCGCGCGCAGCAGCTCGGCGTGCAGCTCCTCCCGCTCGACGAGGTGATGCGCGTCTCCGACTTCATCACCATCCACATCCCCAAGACGCCCGACACCACGGGCCTCATCTCCACGGAGCAGTTCGCGCTCGCGAAGCCCACCCTGCGCATCGTCAACGCGAGCCGCGGCGGCATCATCGACGAGGACGCGCTCTACACGGCGCTCAAGTCGAAGCGCATCGCGGGCGCCGGCCTCGACGTGTTCGTCAGCGAGCCGCCCACGGGATCCCCGCTGCTCGAGCTCGACAACATCATCGTCACGCCGCACCTCGGCGCCTCCACCGACGAGGCGCAGGAGAAGGCGGGCGTCTCGGTCGCCAAGAGCGTGCGCCTCGCCCTCGGCGGCGAGCTCGTGCCGGACGCCGTCAACGTCGCCGGCGGCGTCATCGACCCGTACGTGCGCCCCGGCATCCCGCTGATGGAGAAGCTCGGGCAGGTGTTCTCCGGCCTCGCGCACGAGGCGCTCACGAGCATCGACGTCGTCGTCCGCGGCGAGCTCGCCGGCTACGACGTCAGCGTCCTCAAGCTCGCGGCGCTCAAGGGCGTCTTCACCAACGTGGTGAGCGAGAACGTCTCCTACGTGAACGCGCCGCTCCTCGCCGAGCAGCGCGGGCTCGAGGTGCGCCTCATCACCGACGCCGTCTCGGAGGAGTACCGCAACGTGCTCAGCATCCGCGGCGCGCTGTCCGACGGCACGCAGGTGTCGGTGTCGGGCACGCTCACGGGCACCAAGCAGATCGAGAAGCTCGTCGAGATCGACGGCTACGACGTCGAGGTGCCGTTCAGCCGCCACCTCATCGTCATGAAGTACGAGGACCGCCCCGGCATCGTCGCGGTCTACGGCAAGGAGTTCGGCGACGCCGAGGTCAACATCGCGGGCATGCAGATCGCCCGCCAGGAGGCCGGCGGCCGCGCGCTCAGCGTCCTCAGCGTCGACTCGCCCGTGCCGGACGGCGTGCTCGAGAACGTGCGCCGGGCGATCCAGGCCACGTCGCTGCGCGAGATCGACATCGCCGACTGATCCCGGTCGGACGGACCACCGCGAGGGCGGCTGCTGCGGCGGCCGCCCTCGCGCCGTGTCCGGGCGGGCCCGTGCGGGTCAGCCGCGGGTCGAGCGGAGGCGCACCAGGTCGTCGACCACGCGGATGAGCTCGTCGAGCGCGTCGTCGGCGGGGGCGGATCCGCCGAGCCACGGCTGCAGCGCGGAGTTGTAGTAGAGGCCGTCGCCGATGAGGAGCACGGCGCGTGCGACGGCGGGGTCGCCGACGGCCTCGAGGATCACGGCGGCCCACTCGTCCTGCAGGTGCGTGAGCGCGTCGCGGGCGCGCGGGTGGTTGCCCTGCGCGAGCCGGCTGGTCGCGACGTAGGCGCGGTCGAAGGGGGTGGCGGTCGAGAGCGAGCCGCGGATCCACCGGTCCACCGGGCCGCGCTCCGCCTGCCGCAGCCGCTCGACGTCCTCGCGGGCGAGCGCCGACATGCGGGCGAGGAGGCCCTCGACGAGCGCCTCCTTGCCGCCGAAGTGGTACAGCAGGCCGCCCTTGGAGACGCCGGCCGCCGCGGCGACCGCCTCGAGGGTCGTGCCGCGCTCGCCCTGCTGCACGAGCAGCTCCTCGAAGGCGTCGAGGATGCGGTCGCGGGCGGTGCCGGCGGTCGCGTCGGGGGCGGGGTCGTCGGGCGGTGCGTCGGGCATGTCCCCAGCGTAGCCGCGATGGCTTGCCGACTGTACCGACCGGACGGTACAGTGATCCCGGCCGCCCCGCGGCCCCGTCCGCGCGCCGCAGCGCCGTCGCCTCCCGACGTCAGGAAGCCCCGTCATGTCCACGCCCCGCACCGACTCCGTCCCCGTGACCGCGCCCGCCCGCGCGGGGCGCCGCCAGTGGGCGGCCCTCGTGGTCCTCATGCTCCCGGTGCTGCTCGTCTCCATCGACAACACCGTGCTGAGCTTCGCGATGCCGTCCATCGCGCGCGACCTCGAGCCGTCGGGCGCCGCCCAGCTCTGGGTCATCGACGCGTACCCGCTCGTGCTCGCCGGCCTCCTCGTCGCGATGGGCAACATGGGCGACCGCTACGGCCGCCGCCGCCTGCTCATGATCGGCGCCGCCGGCTTCGGCCTCGTCTCCGCCCTCGCGGCGTTCGCCACCGACGCGTCGCAGCTCATCGGCGCCCGTGCCCTGCTCGGCTTCTTCGGCGCCATGCTCATGCCGTCCACGCTCTCGCTCCTGCGCTCGATCTTCACCGACCGCAAGCAGCGCCGCCTCGCCATCGCGATCTGGGCGTCGGGCTTCTCCGGCGGATCCGCGCTCGGCCCGCTCGTGGGCGGCGTGCTGCTCGAGCACTTCTGGTGGGGATCCGTGTTCCTCGTCGCCGTGCCCGTGCTGCTGCCGCTGCTGATCCTCACGCCCGTGCTCGTGCCCGAGTCGAAGGACCCGGCGCCCGGCCCCATCGACGTGGTGGCGATCCTGCTGTCGCTCGCGACCGTGGCGCCGATCGTCTACGCCATCAAGACCTTCGCGACCGAGGGCGTCACGCCGCTCGCGATCGCGGCGCCCGTCGTGGGCGTCGCCGCCGGGATCCTGTTCGTGCGGCGGATGGCCCGGGCCCGGAACCCCATGCTCGACGTAGGGCTGTTCCGCGAGCCCGTGTTCACGGGCGCGGTGCTCGTCAACCTGCTGAGCGTCGTCTCGCTCGTCGGCTTCCTCTTCTTCGTCACGCAGCACCTGCAGCTCGTCGCCGGGCTGGATCCGCTGGCCGCCGGGTTCGCGCTCATCCCGGGATCCGTCGTGGTCATCGTGTCGGGCCTCGTGATCGTGCCCATCGTGGCGCGGGCCCGCCCGTCGCGCGTCGTCGCCATCGCGCTCGCGTTCTCCGCGGTCGCGTACGTGCTGCTCGCGGTCACCGGGCGGGGCGCCTCGGTGGGCCTGCTCGTCGTCGCGTTCTGCCTGCTGGGCGCGGGCATCGGCGCGTCGCAGACGATCTCGAACGACCTCATCATCGCGGCGGTCCCGCCGGCCAAGGCGGGCGCGGCGTCCGCGGTGTCGGAGACGGCGTACGAGGTGGGCGCGGTGCTCGGCACGGCGGTGCTCGGCAGCATCCTCACCGCGAGCTACCGCACCGGCCTCGTGCTGCCTGGCGGGCTGTCGGAGGGCGACGCGAGCGCCGCGCGCGAGACGCTCGGGGGAGCGGTGTCGGTGGCCGACCGCGTGCCGTCCGACGTGGGCGCCGCGCTGCTCGAGTCGGCGCACACCGCGTTCGACGGCGGCGTCGTGACGACCTCGATCATCGGCGCCGTGCTGATGGTGGGCGCGATCGTCATCTCGCTCACGAGCCTGCGCCGCGCGAGCTCGCACGACTGAGCGCGGGTCGTCCCGTGATGCACGTCGGGCCCGTCACCACGAGGTGACGGGCCCGACGAGCGTGCGGGGGAGGGATCAGACGATGTTGTCGTCCGAGCGCTCGCTGCGCGTGATGCGCTGGCCGGTGGCGGGGTCGATGCGCGTGCGCGTCTCGCTGACGGCCGTGCGACGGCGGGCGAGGAGCGCGACGCCGATGATGATGACCAGCGCGCCGCCGCCCATCAGGATGTAGCCGACCAGCTGCAGGTCGACGCCGGGGACGGTGACGTCGACGGCGAACGCGAGGATCGCGCCGACGACGACGAGGAAGATGCCGAGTCCGATGCTCATGGGGTGTCCTTCTGGTCGGCCCGTCGGGCGATCGGGTGGGTCCACCGTAGCGCGCGGGTGCCCGCGGCGGACGGGTAACCTGGCCCGACACCCACCGAGCTCCGGGAGGATCCATGCCCCGCACCATCTCGCTCGCCGTCGTCCCCGGGGACGGCATCGGCCCGGAGGTCGTCCACGAGGCCCTGCGCGTGCTCCGGGAGGCGGTCCCCGCGGACGTGTCGCTCGACACCACGCAGTACCCGTTCGGCGCGGGCCACTTCCTCGAGACCGGCGAGATCCTCACCGACTCCGACCTCGCCGCCCTCGCCCGGCACGACGCGATCCTGCTCGGCGCGGTCGGCGGCGACCCGCGCGATCCGCGCCTCGCCGGCGGCATCATCGAGCGCGGCCTGCTGCTCAAGCTCCGCTTCGCGTTCGACCACTACATCAACCTGCGGCCCACCGCGCTGCTGCCCGGCGTCGCGTCGCCGCTCGCCGCGCCCGGCGAGGTCGACTTCGTCGTCGTCCGCGAGGGCACCGAGGGTCCGTACGCCGGCAACGGCGGCGTGCTCCGCCGCGGCACCGAGCACGAGATCGCGACCGAGGTGTCCGTCAACACGGCGCACGGCGTGGAGCGCACGGTCCGGTTCGCGTTCGAGCTGGCCGAGAAGCGGGATCGCGGGCGCGTCACCCTCGTGCACAAGACCAACGTGCTGACCTTCGCCGGATCCCTCTGGCAGCGCACCGTCGACCGCGTCGCCGCGGAGCACCCCGGCATCACGGTCGACTACCTGCACGTCGACGCGACCATGATCTTCCTGGTCACCGACCCGTCCCGCTTCGACGTCGTGGTCTCCGACAACCTCTTCGGCGACATCATCACCGACCTCGCGGCGGCCATCTCGGGCGGCATCGGCCTCGCGGCGTCCGGCAACGTCAACCCGACGGGCGCGTTCCCGAGCATGTTCGAGCCGGTGCACGGATCCGCGCCCGACATCGCCGGCCAGCAGAAGGCCGACCCGACCGCCGCGATCCTCTCGGTCGCGCTCCTGCTCGACCACCTGGGCCTCCCCGAGGCCGCCGCGCGCGTCACCGCTGCGGTCTCGGCCGACCTCGCGGCACGCGCCGCGGGCGACGCGGCCCCACGATCCACCGCGGAGGTCGGCGACGCCATCCTCCGCGCCCTCTCCACGAACCACTGAAGGACCCATGAGCACCACCCCGAGCACCACCAGCGCCTCCGCCTTCCCGCTCGCGTTCGAGCGGACCCCGTCGGAGACCGCCCGCGCCGACGCCGAGCGGGAGGCGATCCTCGCCGACCCCGGTTTCGGCAAGCACTTCACGGATCACATGGTCCAGATCGACTGGACCCTCGACGGCGGCTGGCACGACGCCCGCGTCGTCCCGTACGGACCGCTCCAGCTCGACCCGGCCGCGAGCGTCCTGCACTACGGCCAGGAGATCTTCGAGGGGATGAAGGCGTACGCGCACGCCGACGGATCCGTGTGGACCTTCCGCCCCGACCGCAATGCCGCCCGACTCCAGCGCTCGGCCCGCCGCCTCGCGCTGCCGGAGCTCTCCACCGAGGACTACATCGAGTCGGTGAGGCAGCTCGTCCGCGCCGACATCGACTGGGTGCCGCGCGCCGCCGAGCAGAGCCTCTACCTGCGGCCGTTCATGATCGCCAACGAGAGCTTCCTCGGCGTGCGCGCCGCCCAGCGCGTGGGCTACTACGTCATCGCGAGCCCCGCGGGCGCGTACTTCACGGGCGGCGTCGCTCCCGTCTCCATCTGGCTGTCCACGCAGTACTCCCGCGCGGGCAAGGGCGGCACGGGCGCCGCGAAGTGCGGCGGCAACTACGCCGCGTCGCTCCTGCCGCAGGCCGAGGCCGCGTCGCACGGCTGCGCGCAGGTGCTCTTCCTCGACTCCGAGGAGGGGCGCTACCTCGAGGAGCTCGGCGGCATGAACATCGTGCTCGTCTACAAGGACGGCCGCATCGTCACACCCGACTCGGAGAGCATCCTCGAGGGCATCACGCGCGACTCCATCCTCGAGCTCGCGCGCGACCGCGGCCTCATGGTCGAGAAGCGCCGCGTGGAGCTGTCGGAGTGGGTCGAGGGCGTCGCGTCCGGCGAGATCACCGAGGTGTTCGCGTGCGGCACGGCGGCGGTCATCACCCCCATCGGGCGCCTGCTCGGCGAGGGCCTCGACGTCGGCGACATCGACGCGCCCGCGGGCGAGCTGACGATGTCGCTGCGCCAGGAGCTCACCGACATCCAGTACGGCCGGATCCCCGACCGCCACGGCTGGCTCACGCGCCTCGACGCGTAGCGCGTCCGCTCGTGCGGGCGGCCGCGCGCCGTCCGCACGGCTAGGGTCGTCAGCGTGAAGATCGCGCGATTCAGCACCGGCTCCGACCCCCGCTTCGGCATCCTCGACGAGGAGGAGGACCACCTCGTCGTCCTCTCCGGCGACCCCATGTTCAGCGGCTACGAGACCACGGGGGAGCGCGTGCCGCTCGCCGACGCGCGGCTGCTCGCGCCCGTGATCCCGCGCTCGAAGGTCGTCGCGGTCGGCCGCAACTACGCGGCGCACGCGGCCGAGCACGGCAGCGAGGCGCCCACCACGCCGCTCATCTTCCTGAAGCCGAACACCTCGGTCGTCGGCCCCGACGACGTGATCCGCCTCCCGGCCGACAGCCAGCGCGTCGAGCACGAGGGCGAGCTCGCGGTCGTCATCGGCCGGATCACGCGGGACGCGTCCGTCGAGGACGCCGCGCGTGCGGTCTTCGGCTACACGATCGGCAACGACGTGACCGCCCGCGACATCCAGCACTCCGAGAGCCAGTGGGCCCGCGCCAAGGGCTACGACACGTTCTGCCCGCTCGGCCCGTGGATCGAGACCGAGGGCGCCTTCGAGGACGCTCTCATCGAGACGCGCGTCGACGGACAGCTCCGCCAGTCCGGCCGCACGAGCGAGATGGTGCACTCCGTCCCCGAGCTCATCGCGTTCGCGTCGCGCGTGTGGACCCTGCTGCCCGGTGACGTGATCCTCACGGGCACCCCCGCCGGCGTCGGCCCGTTCACCGACGGCCAGGTGGTCGAGGTGTCGATCGAGGGCATCGGCACGCTCGCGAACCCCGCGCGCGCCCGCGCCTGACCGTGATCCGCCCCGGCCGTCCCGCGCTCCTCGCGCTGGCGGCCGTCGCGGTCGCGCTGCTCTCCGGGTGCGTGTACGACGTGTCCGACTACGGGCTCGAGACGCCGGGGCCCTCGGCTGCCGCCGCGCCGACCGCCACGCCGACCCCGAGCGCCGCCGACCTCCGCCTGCCCGGGGGCTGCACGCCCGCCGACCTCTCGATCGACTGGGCGGAGCCCGTGGCCGGCCCCGACGACGAGCTGCTCGCCGTGCGCGTGATGGCCGTGCGGATCCCGAGCGCGGGGGAGCAGCCCGGCCTCGGCTCGACGACCCAGCGGGTCACGCGCATCGACACCGCGCTCCGACCGCCGCTCCGCCTGGCGCCCGACGAGGGGGACGGCGCCCCGGTCGACGACGGGCTCGCTCCGCCCGAGGCCTGGGCCGCCTTCCTCGGCGCCGACCTCATCGGCCGCGAGCTCGTCGGGCCGAGCTTCGGGCTGCCCCTGCAGATCACCTCGTTCGACCCCGCGCTCGACCGCGCGGCCCGCTACGTCATCGGCTACCTCGGCTCCGCGCAGTCGGCGCACGTCACGGTCACCGGCTGCGGCGGCGCCTTCCGGGGATCCGGGACGCTCGAGGGGCTGGACCCGACGCGCTCCTCGGGCGCCGTCCTCCTCGAGTGCGGCGTGCCGCCCGGCGACCAGTACGACCGGTGGGACCTGCTCGAGCCGTACTGCGCGGACGGGGTGCCGGGCGCCGACGGGGAGCCGCAGCCCGAGCCCTAGAATCGGACCCAGGATGACTGAGACAACCGCGCACCCCGTGACCACCGCTTCCGGCACCGACGTCCGCGTCCGGTTCTGCCCGTCCCCGACCGGGACGCCGCACGTGGGGCTCATCCGCACGGCGCTCTTCAACTGGGCCTACGCGCGCCACACCGGCGGCAAGCTCGTCTTCCGCGTCGAGGACACCGACGCCGCGCGCGACAGCGAGGAGAGCTACCAGCAGCTCATCGAGGCGCTGCGCTGGCTCGAGATCGACTGGGACGAGGGGGAGGGCGTCGGCGGGCCGCACGCGCCGTACCGCCAGTCCGAGCGCACCGATCTCTACCTCGACGTCATCGCCAAGCTCACCGCGTCCGGCCACCTCTACGAGAGCTACGCGACGGCCGAGGAGATCGAGGCCCGCAACCGCGCCGCCGGCCGCGACCCGAAGATGGGCTACGACAACTTCGAGCGCGACCTCACCGAGGCCGAGCGCCAGGCGTTCCGCGACGAGGGCCGCTCGCCCGCCCTCCGCCTCCGCGTGCCGGACACCGACCTCTCCTTCGACGACCTCGTGCGCGGCACGGTCACGTTCCCGGCCGGATCCTTCCCCGACTTCGTGCTCGTGCGCCCCAACGGCGCCCCGCTCTACACGCTCGTGAACCCCGTCGACGACGCGCTCATGGGGATCACCCACGTGCTCCGCGGCGAGGACCTCCTCTCGTCGACGCCCCGGCAGATCGCGCTGTACCACGCGCTCATCGACATCGGCGTGGCCGACGCCATCCCGCGCTTCGGACACCTGCCCTACGTGATGGGGGAGGGCAACAAGAAGCTCTCCAAGCGCGACCCCGAGTCGAACCTGTTCCTCCACCGCGACCGCGGCTTCATCCCCGAGGGCCTCCTCAACTACCTGGCGCTCCTCGGCTGGTCGCTCACGCACGACCGCGACGTCTTCTCGCGGATGGAGATGGTGACCGCGTTCGACGTCGCCGACGTCACGCCCGCGCCCGCGCGTTTCGACCTCAAGAAGGCGGAGTCGCTGAACGGCGACCACATCCGCCTCCTCCAGCTCGACGACTTCGCCCAGCGCCTGGTGCCGTACCTCCAGGCGGCCGGCGTCGTCGGCGCCGAGCTCACGCACGACGAGCAGCGGATGCTCGACGCGGCGGCCCCGCTCGTGCAGGAGCGCATGCAGCTCCTCGGGGAGGCGCCCGACCTGCTGTCGTTCCTCTTCACCACGGCCGACGCGCTGCCCTACGACGACGCGGCCGTGCAGGCGCTCAAGGACGACGCCGGCGAGGTCCTCGCGGCCAGCCGCGGCGCGCTCGAGGGCGTCCCGCACACCGAGTGGGACATCGACCTCGTGCAGCAGGTGCTGCAGAACACGCTCATCACCGGCATGGGGATGAAGCCGCGCCTCGCCTACGGGCCGCTGCGCGTCGCGGTCTCCGGTCGCCGCATCTCGCCGCCGCTGTTCGAGTCGATGGTGCTGCTCGGCAAGGACGAGACCATCGCGCGCCTCGACCGCCTGGCCGGGATGCTCGGTGAGTGATCCCGGGGTCGCCGGCGCGACCGGCGCCGGCTCCACCGCGACCGGCGACTCCTACGACGTCGTCGTCATCGGCGCGGGGCCCGCGGGCCTGTCCGCCGCGCTGAACCTGGTGCGCGCCCGCCGCCGCACGCTCGTGCTCGACAGCAGCCGTCCGCGCAACGCCGCGACGCTCATGTCGCACGGCTTCGTCACGCGCGACGGGATCTCGCCGCTCGAGCTCCGCAAGCTCGGCCAGGTCGAGGTGGAGGCGTACGACGAGGGCGAGTTCCAGCTCGCCGTCGTGCAGTCCGCGGAGCCCGCCGAGGGCGGCTTCACGATCCGCGCGAAGGGCGTACGCCGCGCTCCCGACCGCGAGGTGCACGCGCGCCGGATCCTCATCGCCACCGGCCTCGTGGAGACCCTGCCCGACCTGCCGAGCATCCGCGCCTACTACGGCACCGCCGTGCACAGCTGCATGGAGTGCGACGGCTACGAGAAGGCCGACGAGCCGCTCTTCCTGATCGGCGAGACCGACGACCTCGTGGAGCGGGCGCTGCTGCTCTCGCAGTGGTCGCGCGACATCATCGTCTTCACGAACGGCGTCGCGCACATCGACGAGGCGGGGGAGCGCGGGCTCGCGTCCCTCGGGATCCGCGTCGACCGCCGGCCCGTCGCCGACATCGAGGGCGAGCGCGCGGTCGTCACGGGCATCCGGCTGCAGGACGGCTCCGTCGTCCCGCGCACCGGCGGCTTCGTGCGCCCCCGCTACTCGTCGGCGCTCGACTTCCTCTCCGGGCTCGACCTGGACACGGACGACGACGGCCACATCGCGGTCGACGCCGAGGGCCGCACCTCGCACGCCGGCGTCTACGCGGCGGGCGACAGCTCGCAGCCGGGCCCGCAGCAGCTGATCATCGCGGCCGGGTTCGGGGCGCGCGCCGCCAGCGCGATCAACCGGGACCTGCTGCCCGTGATCTGACGCGTGGGGCCTGTCGGGCGGGCGCCGGTTTGGCGCGGATCCGGCCGATGGGCTACACTCGACGAGGCCCGATCACGCATCGGGGCCTTGGGGTATGGTGTAATTGGCAACACGGAAGATTCTGATTCTTTTGTTCTTGGTTCGAGTCCAGGTACCCCAGCACTGAAATCGCAGGAAATGACAGGCCCGGTTCTCCGGGCCTTTTCCTTTTTCTTCTCGCACGTTCCCCTGAACGATCCGTCTTTCTCGTGGATAGATGAAGGGCCGTGAGCTCGTCTCCGGCTCGCTCTCGTATGATCTCGACCAGGGGATGAGACGAGGGCTTCGCATGGCATTGACGCTCGACCCGATCCTGCTCGACGCGGGAATCCACATTCCGGACGCGCTGGTCATCCGACATGCCTACGTCCGCGTGCACGAGGACAGCGGTCTCCAGGGGATCCACGCCGATTCGACGGATGCCGAGATCCTGGAGTACACCCGCACGCAGTCCGCGGATGTGCAACGGTTCCCGAGGACACCGCCGCGATTCTGGGTCGTGTTCATTCGCGAAGGCGGCGACCGGGCACGGCTCTGGGCCGTCGTGGAGAACCGGGGCGTGGTGTCGGACGACGGCACTCTCCGCTTGTTCGACATCGTCGTCTCAGAGCACATGGCGGATCTCCGCGAGCGCCTCGTGATCGGCTGGAGGTCTCCGCGTTCGTGGTGGATCCGTGCAATCAAGGCGGCGACCTATCCGGTCGTGGGGATCGAGGACGCCCACCCGGTGCCGTTCCCCGGCTTCGACCGACTCGTCGTCGACTACGCGCAGCTGCAGGCGGTCATGCAGGAGCATCGCTACGCGTCATGGCGGACAGCGCTCGCTTCGGTGGTCGGCATCTACCTCATCACCGATACCCGGGATGGTCGACAATACGTGGGCAAAGCGGACGGCGCCGAGAACATCCGTCAGCGGTGGCACGTGTACGCGGTGAACGGGCACGGGGGGAACGTCGAGCTGCGCGGTCTGGATCCGGCTAGCTTCCGGTACTCGCTCCTGCGCGTGTTCGACCCCTCCACGCCGACAGCCGCAATCGACACCGCGGAGAGCCACTTCAAGGTGGCTCTCGACACGCGACGGCACGGGCTCAATCGCAACTAGGGATCGGGCTGTTCTCAGAACGACGACGGCCCCGCCCGAGCATCTGCTCGAGCGGGGCCGTCGTCGTGTTCAGCGCGAGCGGATCAGGAGAGGCGCCCCTTCGGCGAGCTGTCGCTCGTCTTCGACGGGTCCTTCTCCACGACGTCGCCGAGGGCGTCGTCGATGCGGGTCAGGAGCTCGGCCGGGATCTTGACGCCCGAGGCCTTCACGTTCTCGTGGACCTGCTCGGGGCGCGAGGCGCCGATGATGGCGGACGCGACGTTGTCGTTCTGGAGCACCCACGCGACCGCGAGCTGCGCCAGCGACAGGTCCAGCTCGTCCGCGACGGGCTGCAGCTCCTGCACGCGGCTGAGGACGTCGTCGTTCATGTAGCGCTTGATCATGTCGGCGCCGCCCTTGTCGTCCGTGGCGCGCGAGCCCTGCGGAAGGTCCTGGCCCGGCTTGTACTTGCCGGTGAGGACGCCCTGCGCGATGGGGGACCAGACGATCTGCGAGATGCCGAGCTCGGCGGACGTGGGGACGACCTCCTCCTCGATGACGCGCCAGAGGGCCGAGTACTGCGGCTGGTTCGAGATCAGCTGGAAGCCGAGCTCGCGGGAGAGGCCGTGCGCCTCACGCAGCTGCTCGGGGGTCCACTCGCTGACGCCGATGTACAGCGCCTTGCCCTGGCGGACGACGTCGGCGAACGCCTGCATCGTCTCCTCGAGCGGGGTCTCGTAGTCGTAGCGGTGGGCCTGGTAGAGGTCCACGTGGTCGGTCTGGAGGCGCTCGAGCGAGCCGTCGATCGACGCCATGATGTGCTTGCGCGAGAGGCCGGTGTCGTTGTGGCCCTTGGCGCCGGTCGGGAAGTAGACCTTCGTGAAGATCTCGAGCCCGTCGCGGTCCTCGCCCTTGAGCGCGTCGCCGAGGACCTTCTCGGCGACGGTGTTCGCGTAGCCGTCGGCGGTGTCGAACGTGGTGATGCCGGCCTCGAGGGCCGCCTGCACGCACTGCGTGGCGGTGTCGTTCTCGACCTGCGACCCGTGGGTCAGCCAGTTGCCGTACGTGATCTCGGAGATCTTGAAGCCTGAGTTGCCTAGGTATCGGAATTCCATCCTCCGAGCCTACGCCGCAGCTCATGGGCGCCGGCGGGACGCCGGCTGTCCGCACCATGACCGGGAGGTGGACGAGCCCAGCCCGGTGGACGGGCGAGCGTCAGCGTGGAGCAGGTGCCGTCCCACGTCGGAGCGCCGCGATCCACAGGGGCAGCGCCAGGAGCGCCACCACGACGGCCGCCCCCGCCCACGATCCGGTGATGCTCACGCTCGGGGATCCGGACGACTCGACGCCGCCGTCGAGCGCGAGGACGAAAGGGATGCGGATGTCGATGCCGCTGCCGAAGGCGAGGGCCGCGAGCAGCATGCCGGCGATGGCGACGATGCCCGCCGCGACGGCCAGGGCGCCGAGGGCGATGCCGACTCCGGCGGTGTGATGCGGCCGTGGCCCCATGGCGTCCTCCTGCGGTCCGTCGGCGCGGGACGCGCCTCGTGGGCGATCGCCGGGATCGGGTGATGCCGACCCTGGACGGTACCGCGGAGGCGGAGCCCGCGTCCATCGCTGGAGAGGGGGACCGGCACCACGTGGACGGCCCCGCCCGAGACGATCGGGCGGGGCCGTGCGGGCCGTTCAGCGGAGGGCGCGGATCACGCCTCGCGGGTCTTCGGCGAGCTGTCCTCGGTCTTCCGCGGGTCCTTCTCGACGATGTCGCCGAGGGCGTCGTCGATGCGGGTCAGCAGCTCGGCGGGGATCCTCACGCCCGACGCCTTGACGTTCTCGTGCACCTGCTCGGGACGGGAGGCGCCGATGATCGCGGACGCCACGTTCTCGTTCTGCAGCACCCACGCGACGGCGAGCTGCGCGAGCGAGAGGTCGAGCTCGTCGGCGACGGGCTGCAGCGCCTGCACGCGGGTGAGCGTGTCGTCGTTCATGTAGCGCTTGATCATGTCGGCGCCGCCCTTGTCGTCGGTCGCGCGGGATCCGGACGGCAGCTCCTGGCCGGGCTTGTACTTGCCCGTCAGCACGCCCTGGGCGATGGGGGACCAGACGATCTGCGAGATGCCGAGCTCCTTCGAGGTGGGCACGACCTCCTCCTCGATGACCCGCCAGAGCGCCGAGTACTGCGGCTGGTTCGAGGTGAGCTGGAAGCCGAGCTGCTCGGCGAGCTCGTGGCCGGCGCGCAGCTGCTCGCTCGTCCATTCGCTCACGCCGATGTAGAGCGCCTTGCCCTGCCGGACGACGTCGGCGAACGCCTGCATCGTCTCCTCGAGGGGCGTCTCGTAGTCGAAGCGGTGCGCCTGGTACAGGTCGATGTAGTCGGTCTGGAGCCGCTGGAGCGAGCCCTCGACGGAGTCCATGATGTGCTTGCGCGAGAGGCCGGTGTCGTTGTGGCCCTTGGGTCCGGTGGGCCCGAAGACCTTGGTGAAGATCTCGATCGAGGCACGTCGCTCGTCCTTGAGCGCCTCGCCGAGCACGGTCTCCGCCTTGGTGTTGGCGTAGACGTCCGCGGTGTCGAAGGTGGTGATCCCCGCCTCGAGCGCGGCCTTCACGCATGCGGTCGCGGTGTCGTTCTCGACCTGCGATCCGTGGGTGAGCCAGTTGCCGTAGGTGATCTCGGAGATCTTGAAGCCGGAGTTGCCGAGGTATCTGAATTCCATGGTCCGACCGTACGCCGGGCACCTCCGCCGCTCCGCACGAAAGTGTGCGACGCGTCAGGCGGCGGGGGAGCGGATCACGTGCAGGGGCGCCAGCGCGGTGTCGAGCGCCGCCTCGAGCGGCCAGGCGGAGCGCTCCGGCTGGCTGAGGACCAGGCCGCCCTGGATGGCCGCGAGGATGACCGTGGCGATGCGCTCGGGATCCGCCGACGCGGCGACGAGCCCTGCTTCGCGCATGCGCTCCACCCCGCGGGCCAGGAACGCGCGCCAGGTCCGCATGGACGCGGCGATCGTGCGCTCGAGCTCGGTGTCGACGGCCGCGGCCTGCGTGGCGAGCGACCCGATGGGGCAGGCCCAGCGCCCGCGGCCGATGTAGTAGTCCACGAGGCCGGTGCGCCACGCCTCCCACGACTCCCAGGAGCCCAGGTCGTGGATGTGCGGCTCCTGCGCCTCCAGGAGCTGGCGGCCCTCCCACTCGGCGACCTCGCGCACGAGCTCGATCTTGCCGCCGGGGAAGTAGTGGAACAGCTGGCTCTTGCTCGTGAGCGTCGCGGCGCGCACGTCGTCGAGGGTCGTGCCGCCGATGCCGGTGGCGAGGATCTGCTCTCCCGTGGCCTCGATGATCCGCTGCCGGGTGCGGCGCCCGCGCTCGGTGATCCCCGTCTCGGCCATGCCCCGATCCTACCGTTGTGGACCGAATGGTCCACCGCGTGCTATCAATTGGACCATGCAGTCCAACGAAGAAGTCCTCCAGTCCCTCGTCCCCGACACCCGGCTCGCCGGCCGCACGGCCGTCGTCACCGGATCCACCAGCGGCATCGGCGAGGCCGTCGCCCGCGTGCTCGCCGCATCCGGCGCCGAGGTCGTCGTCAGCGGCCGCGACGTCGACCGGGCGCGTTCCGTCGTCGACGCCATCACCGCGGCGGGCGGCACGGCCCACGCCGTGCCCGCCGACCTCGGGGGCGGCTATGACGGCATCCGCGCCTTCGCCCGCGACGCGACGGCGGCCCTCGGCGGTCACGTCGACATCCTCGTGAACAACGCCGGCCTCTACCCGGTGGGCGCGACCGCCGGTCTCGCCGACGACGACCTCGACGCGATCCTCGCCGTCAACGTCCGCGCGCCGCACGTGCTCGTCGCCGAGCTCGCGCCCGCCATGGCCGAGCGCGGCGCGGGCGCGATCGTGGACATCGGCTCGTGGATGTCGCGCGTGGGGATCCCGTTCGGCGCGGCCTACACGGCGTCGAAGGCCGCGATCGAGCAGATGACGCGCACGTGGGCGGCGGAGTACGGGCCGCGGGGGGTCCGCGTGAACACGGTGGCGCCGGGCGCGACCTCGACCCCGGGCAACGCGGCGGACGCGGACGCGGTCGCCGCGATGACCGCGAGCACCGTGGCGGGCGTGCCGGTGCGTCCCGTCGACATAGCGTTCGCGGTGCGCTTCCTCGTCTCGGACGAGGCGGCGTTCGTCCACGGCGCGGTGCTGGACGTGGACGGCGGCATCAGCGGCACGCGACTCGGCTGACCCGCCGCACGCACGACGACGCCCGCCCCCGGATCCGGGAGCGGGCGTCGTGGTCGTGCGGGGGAGCGCTAGCGGCGCGGGGCGTCCGCGTCGACGCTGCGGCCGGAGCCGCGCGCCGCGTCGTCGTCCGCGTCGGCGGGGGCCTTCTCGCCCTCGACGGAGGCGGCCGAGTCGGTGCCCTCGACCGCGGTGCCGTCGCGCTTCGTCTTCGCGAGGCTCGCGATCGTCGCCACCGTGATGGTGAGGAGGATGAACGACAGCGAGAACCAGATCGGGATCTCGGGGGCCCACAGCATCGGCTCGCCGCCGTTGATGAAGGGCACCTCGTTGACGTGCATGGCGTGCAGCACGAGCTTCACGGCGATGAAGCCGAGGATCACCGCGAGGCCCTGCGAGAGGTACACGAGGCGCTCGAGCAGCCCGGAGATCAGGAAGTACAGCTGGCGGAGACCGAGCAGCGCGAAGGCGTTGGCGGTGAAGACGATGTACGCCTCCTGCGTCAGCCCGAAGATCGCGGGGATGGAGTCGAGCGCGAACAGCACGTCGGTGAGGCCGATGGCGAGCATCACCAGGAACATCGGGGTGAAGAGCCTCTTGCCGTCGACGCGGGTCGTCAGCTTGTCGCCGTCGTAGTGGTCCGAGGTGGGGATGAAGCGGCGGAGCACGCGGATGAGCTTCGAGTCGGACTCGTCCTCGTCGTGCGTCTCCTTCATCTGCTTGTACGCCATGACGAGCAGCAGGGCGCCGAAGAGGTAGAAGACCCAGGAGAAGTTGTCGATGATCGCGGAGCCCATCGCGATGAAGATGCCGCGCATCACGAGCGCGATGGCGATGCCGACGAGCAGCACCTTCTGCTGGAAGGCCCGCGGGACGGCGAAGCTCGACATGATGATGAGGAAGACGAAGAGGTTGTCGACGCTCAGCGCCTTCTCCGTCACGTAGCCGGCGAAGTACTCGCCGCCGAAGGTCCAGTTCGAGAAGACGCCGACGCCCACTCCGAACACGAGCGCGATGACGATGTAGACGACCGACCAGGTCGCGGACTCCTTGAGCGTCGGCTCGTGCGCCTTGCGGACGTGCGCGAAGAAGTCGAAGACGAGCAGGCCGAGGACGGCCGCGATGGTCGCGGCCCAGAGCCAGAAGGGGACATCCATGAGGGGTTCTCCAGTACTCGGACCGCTGACGGGTCCGGGGGGGTACTGAAGGTCTCCTCCACCCCGCGAGCTGCTGCTCGCGGAACCGGTCGTACGGGTCGGAGTGGTCCGACCGTATTGACGACACGACCGCCGGATGGGAGTACTCCCCTTCGTGAGAGGAGCCTATACGCCTGCATGGAGCGCTCCCGACCACGCGGGCGGATCCCCAGCCGGCGCGCGCCGCGGCCGCTACTCGAGGAAGAGGATGACGATGCCCGCGACGGCGGCTGCCGCGCCGATGCCGATCAGCACGAGGCCCGTGACGCGGAGGGCGCGGCCGTCGAGCTCGGGGGCGTGGGTGCGGACCCGCCACGGGGAGCGCGGCGAGAACCAGACGCGCACGTCGGATCCGGGCGCGAGGTCGCGGGTCTCGGGGGTGTCGGCCGGTGCCTCGTGCACGTCGCCCTCGTCGTCGAACCAGCGGAGGACGCGCACGGACCCGCCGTCCTGGCCCGGCTGCGCGGGCGCGTCCGCGACGAGTCCCTCGGCCGCGGTCCAGCGACGGCCGAGCACGCGCACCGAGACGCCGGCGACGTAGAGGGCGATGCCGGGCACCAGCGCGATCCACGTGAGGAACTCGATGATGAGCGACGCGGCGCCGAGACCGTCCATTCCGTGTGCCCCGCGTCCGCTCGTCGAGAGCCCGAACAGGGCCTAGAGGTCGATGCTATCGCCGGGCTCCAGGGCGTGGAACTCGCCGCCGCCCTGCTCGGTCGCCCACTGCAGGCGCCCGTTCGACATGGTCTTGCCCGCGGTCGACAGCACCATCTCGTGCGTGGGGAACGCGCGGCGGGGCTTCACGGCGAGGACGTAGTCGATGGACTCGCTGATCTTCATCCACGGGGCGCCTGCGGGTGCGGCGAGCAGGTCGACGTCGACGCCCTCGGGCACGACGAACGAGTCGCCCGCGTAGTAGAGCGCGTCGTTGACGAGCACGCCGAGGTTGTCGACCACGGGGATGGACTCGTGGATGACGGCGTGCGCGCCGCCGAAGAAGCGCAGCGTGAAGGGGCCGACCTCGATCGTGTCGCCCGCGTGCACGACCGTCACGTCGAAGCCGTCCGCGGCGGCGGCCACGCCCTCGGGCGCGTAGATGGGGACGCCGTCGTTCCTGTCGAGGATCCGCTTCAGCTGCTCGGGGGTCCAGTGGTCGGGGTGCTCGTGCGTGATGACGATCGCGTCGGCGTTCATCGCCTCGGTGATGGGGGTGGTGAAGGAGCCCGGGTCGATGAAGAGCTTGCGCCCCGACATCTCCAGGACCAGGGCGGCGTGCTCGAGCTTCGTCAATCGCATGAGAGGAGCCAACACCGTCGAGGCGGCGGGGGCAAACCGGGCGCGCGGGGGCGCGGACGGGCGGCGATCGGGGGCGCGGGCGGGCGGTCGGCACGGGCGGATCCGGCCCGGTCGGGGCTCGATTTGGTCGGGCTGTGAGTGCTGTGGCATACTCGACGAGTTGCAAAAACGGCCCCATCGTTTAGCGGCCTAGGACACCGCCCTCTCACGGCGGTAACACCGGTTCGAATCCGGTTGGGGTCACAGACGCAGTGAATACGAGCCCGGCATCTCCTCACGGAGGTGCCGGGCTCGTCTGTTTCCCGGCACTCCCTCCGCGGGGCTCGGGCGCCCGCTCCGGCCCTGTACCGTCGAGGGGTGAGTGTGCACCTGGTCGGAGGCGGCCTGTCGGATGACGACACCCCCCTCCTCGCGCGGTTCCTGTCCGAGGCGACGACGAGGGCGACCGATGCCGCCCGGCTGGAGCCGGCCCGCATCGCCGTGGTCCTCGTCCACGACGGCCTGGGCGCCGAGTGGTTCGACCAGTACGCCCAGGCGCTCCGTGCCGCGGGCGCGTGCGAGCCGGTCGCCGTGCTGGCGCCCGAGGGCGGATCCATCGAGGTCGCGCAGCTGCAGGACGTGGACGGCATCGTCGTCGGCGGCGGACTGACCCCCGCGTACCGCCAGGCGCTCGAGCCGGTCTTCGGCGAGATCCGCCGCCAGGTCACCGCCGGGGTCCCGTACCTCGGCTTCTCCGCGGGCGCCGCGGTCGCCGCCGAGACCGCCATCGTCGGCGGCTGGCGCATCGGCGACGTCGAGGTCGTGCAGGAGTCCGCGAGCGAGGACCTCGACGAGGTCACCGTGGAGCAGGGCATCGGCCTCATCGACGTCGCGGTCGACGTGCACGCCGCCCAGTGGGGCACCCTCACGCGGCTCATCGCCGCCACCGAGGCGGGGCTCGTCGAGGGCGGCGTCGCCATCGACGAGGGCACCGTGCTCATCGTGGGCGAGGGGCAGCTGGTCGTGCACGGGCGCGGCAGCGTCTGGTCGGTCATCGGCTCGGAGACGGGCGTGACCGTCAGCTCCGCCGGCGCGGCCTGATCCACCGCCCGTGGCGCTGACCCTGCCCCAGCTCGTGGAGCGCGGGCTCATGGACGCCGGCTGGGCCGAGGCGCTCGCGCCGGTCGCCGACGACATCGCGCGGATGGGGGAGTGGCTCCGCGGCGAGGTCGCCGCCGGACGCCCCTACCTCCCCGCGGGCGACCGCGTGCTGCGCGCGTTCCAGCAGCCGCTCGCCGACGTGCGCGTGCTCATCGTGGGGCAGGATCCGTACCCCACGCCCGGCCACCCCGTCGGCCTCTCGTTCTCCGTCGAGCCCGACGTGCGGCCCGTGCCGCGGAGCCTCGTCAACATCCACCGGGAGCTCCGCGACGACCTCGGGATCCCGACGCCCGAGCACGGCGACCTCACCGCGTGGACCCGCAGCGGCGTGCTGCTGCTCAACCGCGTGCTCACCGTGCGCCCGGGCGCGCCCGCGTCGCACCGCGGCAAGGGCTGGGAGGCCGTGACCGAGTGCGCCATCCGGGCGCTCGCGGCGCGCGGCGGTCCGCTCGTCGCGATCCTCTGGGGCAAGGACGCGGGATCCCTCGCGCCGATGCTCGCGCCCGTGCCGTCGATCACGTCCGTGCACCCGAGCCCGCTCTCGGCGTCACGCGGGTTCTTCGGCTCGAAGCCGTTCAGCCGGGCGGACGCGCTGCTCGCGGAGCAGGGCGCGGATCCGGTCGACTGGCGGCTCTGAGCGCCCGCCGCCCGATCCGGCCGCGCGCCCGGCGGTCCCCGTAGGATCGCGGCATGCTCGAGGAGGAATACCAGACGAGGCGCCGCCTGCCCGCCCACCTCCGGAAGCCGACGCCGCCGATTCCCGTCTTCTCCTACGAGATCCGGCCGGCCGTCGCCTCCGACCTCCCGGACATCCGCGAGATCTACAACCACTACGTCATGAACAGCACCGTCACCTTCGACGAGACGCGCATGACGCTCGCCCGATGGCGCGGGCGCTTCGGCCAGCTCGAGCGGATGGGGATGCCGTTCCTCGTCGCCGTCTCGCCGTCCGGGCAGGTGCTCGGCTACGCGCTCGTCGAGCCCGTCGGCAACCGGCGCTCGTCGCGCACCACCGTGGAGGACTCGATCTACCTCGGCGCCGCGTCCACCGGCAAGGGCCTCGGGCGCGCGCTGCTGGAGGCGCTCGTCGAGGCATGCCGCACGGCCCGGATCCGCGAGGTGATCGCGGTCATCGCCGACCAGGGCGCCGACGCCTCGATCCGCCTGCATGCGTCGCTCGGCTTCACGGAGAGCGGGCGCATGGGCCGCGTCGGCTGGAAGTTCGGGCGCTGGCTCGGCACCGTCACGATGCAGCTGACGCTCAGGCCGGCGGAGTCCCCGGGCCTGTGGGCGCGGGCCATGCGGCGAGCGTCGCCTGGCGCTGCCGCTCCCGCTCCCACCAGTCCCGCTCCTGCTCCCGCCGCTCCTCCTTCGCGGTGAGCGGTCGGGGCGCGACCGTCGCCACGCGCTGACGGCGCGCCAGCCAGCCGGTGAGGAGCGCGGATCCGAGCACCACCGCCATCGGCAGGAGCATGAACGGCCCGCCGGTGCCCGCGCTGCGGTCGAAGCTCTGGGACATCTGGCCGAGGATCACGGTGGGGATGAACAGCAGCGTGTTGTTGAGCGCGTGGATGAGCACCGGCGCCTCGAGGCCGCCCGTGAGCCGTGCCGCGATCGTCGCCGACAGGCCGAACACGAAGTAGTAGGCGATGAGCCACGGGTCCTCGGCGAAGTGGGCGAGGGCGAACAGGCTGCTGGAGAGGATCGCGCCGACGACGAGGGCGACGCGGGTGTCGCGGAACCAGGATCCGGCCGAGCGCTGGACGAGGCCGCGGAAGCCGTACTCCTCGCCCGCCGACTGCAGCGGCGTCGTGAGCAGCACGATCGCCAGGTACAGGACGACCTCGCCGTCGAACCGGACCTCGCCCGAGGGGTCGAGCGCGAACGTGACGCCGATGTAGACGAGGAACACGGGCGCCATGACGAGCGCGGCCCGGCCGAGCCAGCGCCAGCGGAACCGGCCGGCGATGGAGGACATCGCGCCCATCCGGACCCCGAACAGCCAGCGCTGCAGGAGCATCGAGACGGGGATCAGCGCGGCGAGCGACAGGTTCGTGGCGAGCAGCACGATCGGCGTCATGGTCGTGAGGGACGCCTCGTCGGCGGGATCCATCCGGCCGGTGAGGATCTCGATGAGGATGGCGGCGCCCCCGAACACGAGCGACAGGACGAGGAAGGCGACGCCGAAGAGGACGAGCGCGAGGATGCCGCGCCAGGGGCCGCCCGTGTCGCGGAGGCCGTGGTGGTACGGGACGGGCGGGCGCTCGGGGAGCGGCGGGAGCTCGGGCGGGAACGGGGCGGGCGCGCCGGGTGCGCCGGGCGCAGCGGAGGCCGCGGGGGCGCCGGGGACGACGGGAGGGGCGACCGGGGGACCGGGGGTCGGCGTGGGGTCGGGCGTCGTCGGCTCCTGTGCGCTCATGCGGCAACGGTAGCCGGGTGCGGTGGGGCGGCGGATCCACCCGATGGCGGACGGCGCGCGGCGGAGGGCGGGCGGCGGCTCGGCCGGTGCGGGATCCGCCGCGTACGGTGGACGCGACGAGAGGCGGACCCATGCACCAGGACCCGGACGAGACCCGCGACTTCGAGGAGAAGCGGCACGAGCAGCTGACGACGGCACCGAAGGCGGTGGAGTCGGACGCCGCTCCCCGCGTGGACGTGACCGAGCAGGAGGACGGCGTGACGCGGATCGACGTGGCGGACACGGCGTCGGTGCGGCCGGGGAACCCGGCGGAGGCGCGCGAGTCGTGAGCGTCGACGCCGGCGCTGCCTCGCCCGCGCGCGACGTGCTCGTGCTCGGCGGCACCGCGTGGATCGGCCGGCTCATCGCCGAGCGGCTGGCGGCGCGCGGCGACCGGGTGACGTGCCTCGCGCGCGGCACCGGCGGATCCGCCGCCGCGGGCACCCGCTTCGTCGCGGCGGACCGCGACCGGGCCGACGCGTACGCGGCCGTCGCCGGCGCGGATTGGGACGAGGTCGTCGACCTGACCTCCTCGGCGCAGCACGCGCGCGAGGCCGTGGCAGCGCTCGCCGACCGCGCCCGGCACTGGACGCTCGTCAGCACCGTGTCCGTGTACGCGTCCTTCGCGCACCCGGGCGACGACGAGACCGCGGCGCTCGTGGATCCCGTCGACCTCGAGGAGTACGGGCAGGCCAAGGTCGCGGCCGAGCGCGCGGTGACCGCGGCGCTCGCCGGACGGCGCATGATCGTGCGCCCGGGCCTCATCACCGGACCCGGCGACGACAGCGACCGGTTCGGGTACTGGCCGGCCCGGTTCGCGCTCGCGGGCGACGGGCCGGTGCTCGTGCCCGACGCGACCGACCGGCGCGTGCAGGTGCTCGACGCGCGCGACCTCGCCGACCTGGTGGTGGACGTGGGCGTCCGGGGGCTCGACGGCGTGGTCGACGCGGTGGGGGAGAGCGTGCCGCTCGCGGACGCGCTCGACCTCGCGGCGGAGGCGGCGGGATCCACCGGCGGACGCGTGGTGGCGACGGACGCGCAGCTGGCGCATGCCGACGTGCGGCACTGGGCTGGACCCCGGTCGCTGCCGCTGTGGCTGCCGGACGAGGCCCGCGGCATGCTCGCCCGCAGCGACGCGGGGATCCGCGCGCTCGGCATGGTGCGCCGCCCGCTCGCGGAGACGATGCGCGACGTGCTGGCCGACGAGCGGGAGCGCGGGCTGGACCGGCCGCGCCTCTCCGGCCTGACGCGCGACGAGGAGCTCGCGGTCATCGCGTCCCTGCGCTGACGCCCGCCCCACGCACGAGCGCCGCGCGCCCGTCCGGAGACGGGTGCGCGGCGCTCGGGTGAGGCGGGTGGATCAGCGGATGGCGGCCCGCAGCTCGGCGGCGGCCGCGGCCGGGTCGTCGGCCGAGTAGATCGCGCCGCCCGCGACGGCGACCACGGCACCCGCGTCCTGCACGTCGCCGATGGTCCCGGGCTTCACGCCGCCCGCGACGGAAAACGCGACGCCGGACGCCTTGCCGGCCTCGAGCAGGTCGCCGAACGTGTAGCCGTCCTCCGCCTGCTCGTCGAGGCCCGCGTGCATCTCCACGAACTCGGCACCGAGCTCGGTGACCTCCTTCGCGCGCTTGGCCTTGTCGGGGACGCCGATGAGGTCGACGACGATGCCCTTGCCGTGCTTCTTCGCGGCCTTGACGGCGCCCGCGATGGTGCTGTCACCCGCGACGCCGAGGACGGTGACGAGGTCGGCGCCCGCCGAGAACGCGATGTCGGCCTCGAGCTCGCCGGCGTCCATCGTCTTGAGGTCGGCGAAGACGATCTTGTCGGGGTGCGCCTCCTTGATCGCGGTGATCGCGGAGAGGCCCTCGGCCTTGATGAGCGGCGTGCCCAGCTCGATGATGTCGACGTGCGGCGCGGCCTTGCCGGCCAGCTCGAGCGCGTCCTTCGTCGTGAGCACGTCCATGGCTACCTGGAGCTTCATGCGGTTCCTCTTCCTGTCGTGATGCGTGTCGTGGTGGTGGGGGATCGGGTGACCGACGGTCACTCGAGGTTCGCGTGGCGCGGCCACAGCTCGTCGGCCGAGAGGCCGGACGCCTGCCACAGCGCGTGGAAGACGGCGTCGCCGACCAGCGCGACGGAGAGCTCGAAGAGCCCGCCCGCGTACTGCGCCGAGACGGTGCCGCCGTGGTCCTGCTTGGCGGCCGCGGGGATCAGCACGGTGACGTCCGCGAGGTCGGCGAGCGGCGAGTCGTCGGCCGTCGTCAGCGCGACGATGCGGGCGCCCACGTCGTGCGCGGTCTGCGCGGCGCTGACGATGCCGGCGGTGGTGCCGGATCCGCTCGCGACCAGGAGGACGTCGCCCTCCTCGATCGCGGGCGACGTGGCCTCGCCGACGACGTGCGCGTCGAGCCCGAGGTGCATGAACCGCATCGCGGTCATGCGGAGGGCGAGGCCGGAGCGGCCGGCGCCGAGGGCGAAGACGCGGCGGCCGTCGCGGATCACGCGGGCGGCCTCGTCGAGGCGCACCGCGAGGTCCGGTTCGGTGAGCGCGCGGGCGACGCGGGCGTTCTCGTCGGAGATGAGCGTGAGGGCCGCGGCGACGTCGACGGGGGCGTCGCCGGTCGGGCGGGGGTCGGGCGTCGTGTTCGTCATCCCCTCCATGGTGGTCTCGTCCGCCTCTCCGCGCTGCCCACCCGACGGGTGGATCCGCCTACCCGTCCGAGCAGGTGCCGCCGGTCGTGACCGCGCTTCCGGGTGGGCGTACGGTGGCGGGATGCCGTCCCGGACCCACCCCGCCTCGCCTGCCGCCCGTCCCGCCCGTCCCGCCGTCCCGCCCGCCGCCGACGCGGTCGCCCTGCTCGACGGCCTGCACGACGCGCTCGCCGCCCCGCTGCAGGAGGTCGCCGGTGCGCTGTCGGCGCTGCTGCAGCCCGTGGTCGCGCACCGCGCGCTCGTGATCTTCACGGAGGACTGCACGGGCCGCCCGCGCAAGAAGGCGGGCGAGGCGGAGGTGGTGGAGAACGTGACCATCGCCGAGCTCGACCGGATCCTCGCGAGCCTCGCCGACGGCGCGGACGACGGCTCCGCCTGGGCCGTCGAGCACCCGGTCGGCGGGCGCCCGCGCACGGTGGCGGCGTGGCGCGCGGACACGGGCGCCCTCCTCGTCCTGGTGGATCCGGTCGCCGCGCACGACGACGTGCACGCCGCCCGCGAGCTGGTGCGTGCCCTGTGGCGGAGCGTCGCCCACGGGATCCGGCAGCAGGTCGCCGCCGCCCCGCCCGCCTACCTCGCGGAGGCCCGCGCCGTCTCCTCGGAGCGCGCCCGCGTCGTCGCGGAGCTCGGCGACGCGCACGCCACCACGCTCGAGTCGCTGCTCGCCGTGCTGCGCTCCTCGCGCACGGGCGACGCGGCCGCCCGCCAGACCGCGGCCGACCTCGCGACCAACGCCATGGTCGAGCTGCGCGCCGCGAGCGACCGCGACCGCTCGCTCGGCGAGGAGCCCGTCGCGCGCGCCTTCGCCCGGCTCCGCGACGACCTCCGCCCGCTCGTGCGCTTCCGCGACCTCGACGTGCAGTTCGTCGAGCCGCCCGTGGACGGCCGCGCGCTCCCCGGCGAGGTCGCGCACGCGGGCCGCGCCATCGTCCGCGGCGCCGTGCTCGCGCTCGTGGAGGAGCCGGACGTGACGCGCGTGCGGATCCAGTGGGACTGCGACGGCAGCAACCTGCTCGTCGGGATCCGCGACGACGGCGCCGGATCCACGACCGCCGACCTCGACGCGCTCCGCCGCCTCACCGACCGCGTCGCCGCGCTCGACGGCACGCTCGACGTGACGGCGACGCCGGGCTGGGGATCCGAGATCGCCGTCCGCCTGCCGCTCGACGCACCCGCCGCCGGCCTCGACGCCGCGGGGGAGGCCGGCCTCAGCGGGCGGGAGCGCGAGGTGCTCGCGCTCGTGGCGGGCGGATCCCGCAACCGCGCCATCGCGACCTCGCTCGGGATCAGCGAGAACACCGTGAAGTTCCACGTCGCCAACCTGCTGCGGAAGATGGGCGCGTCGACCCGGGCGGAGCTCGCGGGGCTCGTGCGGGGCTGAGGCGCGGCGGCGCGCAGCGGGCGCGGGAGTTAACCCCATGGAAACCTCAGATACGTAAGGTATTGAGCACCGCCGCCCGCCCGAACGAGGATGTCCCCGCATGCGCCCTGCCCCCACCCGCCGCCCGTCCGGAGCCGCGCGCTCCGGCGCCCTCGCCCTCGTGGCGGGCCTCTCCGCCACCGCGGTCCTCGGCCTCGGCGCCGCCCCCGCGTCCGCCGCCGAGGGGGACGTCGCGATCGACGTCTACTCGATCAACGACTTCCACGGCCGTCTGGAGACCACGTCGTCCACCGCGGGCGCCGCCGTCATCTCCGGCGCGTTCCAGCAGGCGAAGGCCGAGAACCCGAACAGCACGCTGATCTCCGCGGGCGACAACATCGGGGCGTCCACCTTCACGTCGCTGTCGCAGCAGGACGAGCCGACGCTCGACGCGCTGAACGCCATGGGCGTCTCCGTCTCCACCCTCGGCAACCACGAGTTCGACCAGGGCCGCGACGACGTGGACGGCCGCGTCACGGACCACTCGGACTTCCCCTACATCTCGGCGAACCTGTACGAGAAGGGCACGAAGGAGCACGCCTACGCGGCGTACGACGTGCAGGACATCGGCGGCGTCCGCGTCGCGTTCGTCGGCGCGACCACCGAGTCGCTGCCCGAGCTCGTGAGCCCCGCCGGCCTCGCCACCCTCGACGTCGGCAGCGTCGTGGACGCCTCCACCGCGACCGCCCGCGCCCTCCGCGACGGCGACGACGCCAACGGGGAGGCCGACGTGGTCGTGCTCGTCGTGCACGAGGGCGCGTCCACCTCGGACGAGTCCTCGCTCACCGACGACTCGGTCTTCGGCCGCATCGTCACGGGAGTGCAGCAGGACGTCGACGCCGTGATCTCGGGCCACACCCACCTCGGCTACGACTACGAGCTTCCCGTCGCGGGCCGCGACCTGCCGCTGCCCGTGCTGCAGACCGGCAGCTACGGCACGAACCTCGGGCACCTGGCGCTCACGGTGGATCCCGCCACGAAGTCCCTCACGTCCATCTCCTCCGAGCTCGTCTCGCTCCTCACCGCGGACGGGAAGCCGGCGTTCCCGGCGGATCCCGCGGTGCAGCGCATCGTCGACGACGCGGTCGCGAAGGCCGAGGTCATCGGCAGCCGCACGGTCGGCGAGATCACGGGCGACATCACGCGCGCCCGCCAGACGGACGGCTCCGAGAACCGCGGCGGCGAGTCCACCATCGGCAACCTCGTCGCCGACGCGCAGCTCTGGGCGACGCAGGCGGACCTCGGCACGGAGATCGCGTTCATGAACCCGGGCGGCGTCCGCCAGGACCTCTCTGTCGCGTCCTCGGGCGCCGGTGACGCGGAGGGCGAGGTGACCTACAAGGAGGCCGCCATCGTGCAGCCGTTCGCCAACACGCTCACCACCGCGAAGATCACGGGCGCGGGGATCAAGGCGGTGCTGGAGCAGCAGTGGCAGCCCGAGGGGTCGTCGCGTCCGTTCCTCAAGCTCGGCCTCTCGCGCGACCTCACCTACACGTACGACCCGACGGCCGCGCGCGGCGAGCGGATCACGGGCGTGTTCTTCCAGGGCGCGCCGGTGGATCCCGCGCGCGTCTTCACGATGGTCGCGAACAGCTTCCTCGCGGAGGGCGGCGACAACTTCACCGAGCTCGGCAACACGACCGAGCAGAGCGACTCGGGCCGCGTGGACCTCACGGCCTTCGTCGACTACATCACCGAGTTCTCGCCCGTCGAGGCCGACTCGGCGACGCGCTCCATCGGCGTCGTCGACACGACGGGCGCGGCTCCTCGCGCCGGCCAGGAGCGCACGTACGAGCTGTCGTCGCTCCTCGTCTCGAACGCGCCCGTGCAGGACACCGAGGTCGTGACGCTCGTCGACGGCGAGGAGGTCGCGCGCACGCCGATCGACCCGGCCGTGGTCGACACGACCGATGAGCAGGGCCGCGCGAGCGTCCGCTTCACGGTGCCGGCCGGCCTCGCTGCGGGATCCCACCAGCTCGCGTTCCTCCTGCCGAGCACGGGCGCCTCGGTGCTCTACGCGCTCGACACGCAGGCGGGATCGGTCGTCCCGTCCGGCACGGGCGTCGTGCCGGCACCCAGCACCGAGCCGACGCTCGCGGCGACCGGATCCGAGACGGGCCCCGTCCTCGGCACCTCGCTCGCGGCGCTCGCCCTGGGCCTCGCGCTCGTGGCCTTCCGCCGCCGCGCATCGGCTGCCCCGCGCCGCTGACGCGAGCGCGCCCGTGACGGACGGGGCGGGTGCCGGGACGACCGGCGCCCGCCCCGTCCGCGCGTCCGCCCCGGCCTACGCTGGAGCGGTGTTCGAACTCCACCACCTCAGCGCCCAGGACCAGTGGGACCAGCTCCAGCGCGGCGAGGTCACCCCGACCGAGCTCGTCGCCCACTACCTCGAGCGCATCGAGCGGCTGGATCCGGGCCTCGGCGCCTTCACGACCGTCACCGCCGACCGCGCCCTCGACCGCGCCCGCCACGTCGAGCGCGAGGTGCCCCGGACCGCGCCGCTCTGGGGCCTGCCCTTCGGCGACAAGGACCTCTCCGAGCGCGCCGGCGTCCGCACCACGTTCGGCTCGCGCCTCTTCCGCGACCACGTCTCCGAGCGCACCGACGCGATTCCGCAGGCGCTCGACGACGCGGGCGGCATCAGCCTCGGCAAGACGAGCGCGCCCGAGTTCGGCCTGCCGTCGTACACCGAGAGCCTCGTCGCGCCGCCCGCCCGCACGCCGTGGGACACGACGCGCGGCGCCGGCGGATCCAGCGGGGGAGCGGCCGTCGCCGTCGCCGCGGGCTTGCTGCCGTTCGCACCCGGATCCGACGGCGGCGGCTCCGTGCGCATCCCCGCGGCCGCGACCGGGCTCGTCGGCCTCAAGCCGTCGCGCGGCCTCGTGCCCGCGGGATCCGGCCAGGAGTCGCTCGCCGGCCTCGTCGTCCCCGGCCCGCTCGCGCGCAGCGTAGCCGACGCGGCCATGCTGCTCGACGCGATGATCGGCCGGGTCAACGGGCGCATCCCGCACCCCTTCACGCTGCGCGCGCCGGAGGACGCCGACGGCGACCTGCTCGGAGCGGCCGTGCGCGGCGAGGGCCGGTTCCAGATCGGTGTGATGACCACCACGCCGTGGGACGACGCCTACGAGATCGCCCTCGACCCGTCCGCGTCCGAGGCGCTGGCCGTGGCCGTGCGCGAGCTCGCCGCCGTCGGCCACGGCCTCGAGGACCTCGCGCTCCGGCCGGATCCGACCTACGCGCCCGCGTTCCGCACCATCTGGCAGGCGGGCGCCGCGGGGATCCCCGCCGAGGGCGACCAGCTCGACGTCCTCGAGCCGCTCACGCGCTGGCTGGTCGAGCGCGGCCGGGAGCTCAGCGCCCGCGACCTCGCCCGCGCGCTCGCGCAGCTCACGGCCTACGAGCGCAGCGTCATCGCGCAGTTCGCGCACGTCGACGCCGTGCTCACGCCCGCGCTCGCGCAGGAGCCGCGACCGGTCGGCTGGTACGACGCGGAGGACGGCGAGCGGAACTTCGCGCAGCAGGTGCGGTACACGCCGTACACGTCGTTCGCCAACGTCACCGGGCTCCCCGCGATCACGCTGCCCGTGCACCTCACCGACGACGGCCTGCCCATGGGCGTGCAGCTCATCGGGCGGCCGGGCGGGGAGGCGACGCTCCTCGCGATCGGGCGGCAGCTCGAGCGGCGCCTGCACTGGCAGCGGCGGCACCCGCCGCAGTGGTGACGCGCGACCGCGCCGTCGACGAGCCGCGCTAGACGAGCCCGCCGACGCCCTTGACGATCGCTGTCACCGCGCCGGCGAACGAGATCACCAGCACGGCCGCGCGGGCGCCCGGCGTCGGGATCCGCGGCGCGAGGAGCGTGCCCGCGCCGACGCCCGCGACGAGCGTCACGACGATGCCGATCCACGCGGCCGCGCCGAGGTCCGGCCAGCGGTCGGGCGCGAGCACGAGCTTCGTGATGAGTGACACGGCGCCCGTCGTGAGGAAGAACGGCTGCAGCGTGGCGGCGAACGGGCGCTGCTCCCACCGGCTCACGACCGCGTAGACGCTCACGCTCGGGCCGCCGATCCCCGCGGCCGCGTTCATCACGCCCGCCGAGAAGCCGAACCCGGCCATCACGCCCGGTCCGTCGATCACCCGGGTCGTCCGCCGCAGCGCGAGCGAGGTCGTGAGCGCCGCGACGAGCAGCACGCCGATCCCGATCTCGAGCGCCGGCTCCGGCAGCAGGTAGGCGAGGAGCGCGCCCGGCACGATGCCGACGATCGCGGGCCCCGCGAGCAGCAGGTAGCGCCGCCACTCCACGTCCCGCCGCACGGCCGAGAGCACGAGCGACGCCGAGAGCACGCTGCAGAGGTTCACGATCATCACCCCGTCGAAGGGCCCGAGCAGGATCACGAGGACCGGCGCTACCACGAGCGCGAAGCCGAGGCCCGTGACCCGCTGCGCCACCGCGCCCACGAAGACGGCGACGAGGACGGGGGCGATCACCCTGACATCCTCCCGTGGATCCCTCCCGGGATCGGTCGCCCACCCTCGACCGCTGAGGTAAGGCATGCCATACTTAGGCTGTGCTTACCTCCACCGCGACCCTCGCCAGCAGCACCGCCGCCGTGGATCCCGTGGTCGAGGAGCAACCCGCGGTCGAGGTCGTCGCCGAGGCCGAGCGCCCCGCCTACCGGCCGTTCGCCGCCCGGGTCGCGCGAACGGAGCGCGTGAGCCCCACGTTCCTCCGGATCACGTTCCAGAGCGACGACCTGCGGGACTTCGGCGACGAGTGCCTCGACCAGCGCATCAAGCTGCTGCTGCCCGTCGCCGAGCACGGACTGCCGGACCTCTCGGGCGTCGGCGGCGACGACTGGTTCGCCTGGTGGCGCGCGCTGCCCGACGCCGAGCGCAACCCGCTCCGCACCTACACGTCCCGCGCCGTCCGCCGCGACCTCGGCGAGGTCGACGTCGACTTCGCCCTCCACGGCGACATGGGCCCCGCCTCCCGCTGGGCCGGCACCGCCGCGGTGGGCGACCCCATGGTCCTCATCGGCCCCGACGCCCTGAGCCCCGCCCGCGGCCTCGGCATCGAGTGGCACCCGGGCGCCGCGCGTTCGCTGCTCCTCGCGGGCGACGAGACGGCCGCCCCCGCCATCTGCAACATCCTCTCCTCCCTGCCGGACGACGCCGTGGGCTGCGCCTTCATCGAGGTGCCCGTCACGGGCGACCGCCTCGAGGTGCGCGTGCCGAAGGGCGTCAACCTCACCTGGCTGCCGCGCGACGGCCGGCCGAACGGATCCCGCCTCGAGGAGGCCGTGCGCCACTGGGTGGACTGCCACGTGAAGGTCGGCGCCATCGCCGCCCCCGAGGTCGCGCTCGCGGATGACGCGCAGCCGCTCGCCGAGGACGACGCCGACGGCATCGTCTGGGACGCGCCCGTCGTCCACGAGGGCTCGACGCTCTACGCGTGGCTCGCGGGGGAGTCCGGCTGCATCAAGGCCCTGCGCCGCTTCCTCGTGCGCGACACCGGGATCGACCGCCGCCAGGTCGCCTTCATGGGCTACTGGCGCCGCGGCGCGGCCGAGGGCTCCTGACGATGGCCGGAGCCACCCGCTCGCGCACCGCGAAGGGCACGAAGCGCCAGGTGCTGCTCGTCACCGACGAGACCGGCCTCGCCGAGACGCAGGCCGCGCTCGCGGTGCTGCCGATGTGCACGCGCGGCAGCGTCTTCGTCGAGGTGCCGGACGCGTCCGTCGAGGTCGCGCTCACGCACCCGCCGCGCATGGTCGTCACGGTCATCGCGCGCGACGGCCGCGGGGTCGACGGCGCGCCCGCCGCTCCCATGACCGCGGTCGCGCGCGCGGTCGGCGCCTGGGCCAGCGAGATGATGGTGTTCACCGCGCCGATCTCCGACGAGCACCCGGTCACCGAGGTCAGCGTGCTGCTCGGCGGCCACGTCGGCGGCCACGACGACCTGCTGCACCTGCTCGCGACGCGCTGACGCGGATCCGCCGCCCGCGGTGCGCCGCGGGGCGTCTCAGCGCGGCAGGCGCTCGTCCGTGCCCGCCGCCAGCTCCAGCGCCGCCCACAGGTCCCGGCCGACCTGCCGGTCCGCCGCCTGCGCCGTCGTCTTCCCGTCGGGCGTGAGCTGGTCGAAGTAGGTGCCGTTCGGCGCGGCCAGGTCGGGCACCGACGCGAGCTGCACGAGCGGCACCGCTCCCGCCTCCGCGGAGATGCCGTAGGCGCCCATCGAGAGCGCGAGCACGGCCTTCATGACCGTGCTGTCGGATCCGAACGAGGTGCGCACGAGCCCCGGGTGGAAGGCGACCGCCTCGATGCCGCGCGGGCCGATGCGCTCGGCCAGCGTGCGCATCATCAGGATCATCATCGCCTTCGACGTGCCGTAGGCCTGCCAGCCGCCGAGCCAGGGGCGCTTCCGCCAGTCGAGGTCGTCGAGTCGCACGCGACCCCAGAGGTTCGCGCGGCTCGCGGTGCCGATGACGCGCACCGGGGTCTCGTCGGCGCCGAGCGCGGCCTGCGTCTCCTCGAGCCGGGGGAGCAGCAGGCGCGTGAGGAGGAAGGGCGCGAGGACGTTGCGCTGGAACGTCGTCTCGTGGCCGTCGACCGTGGTGGTGCGGCGCGGCACGAGGCTCCCGGCGTTGAGGGCCAGCACGTGGATCCGCGGGCACGTCTCGAGGAGCGTCGCCGCCAGGGCGCGCACCTCCGAGAGCCGGTCCATGTCGGCGACCACGTGCCGCGCGCCCAGCTCCGCCGCGATGCCGCGCGTGCGCTCCGGGTCACGGCCCACGACGACGACGTCAGCCCCGCGCGCGTGCAGCTCCCGGGCGGCGATGCGGCCGATGCCGGAGCTCGCCCCGGTGATCACGACGGTGCGGCCGTCGAGCGGACCGGTCACCGGTAGCCGCCCTTCTCGAGGCCGGCCTCGATCTCGAAGCGGTTGCGCAGCGGATCCCGCCCCGCCCAGGCGTAGAGCAGCGGCATGAGGAGCCCGTAGCGCCGCCACTGGACGACGTGCACGGCCTCGTGCTCGAGCACCGCGGGCCCGGCGTTGTCGCGCGTGAGGTACACACGGCCCACGCACGTGCCGCCGCGACCGAAGACCCAGGACGGCAGTCCGGTGAGGACGATGAGGTCGCCGTGCCGGCGCACCTCGCCCGTGCTGAGCGGCAGGCCGATCGTGAGCGCGACGGCGGTCGCGACGCCGCTCCCGGCGCGCGAGACGGGGGAGTCCAGCAGCACGCCGCGCACGGCGCCCGCCACGGCGCCGATGCCGGCCCGGATCACGCGGTCGGCCGGCCGTACGTCTCGAGCAGGCGCAGCCACACCTCGCTGATGGTGGGGTACGACGGCACCGCGTGCCAGAGGCGCGTCAGCGGCACCTCGCCGACCACCGCGATGGTGGCGGAGTGCAGGAGCTCGGCGACGTCCGGGCCCACGAAGGTGGCGCCGACGATCACGCCGCGGTCCTCGTCCACGACCATGCGGGCCTGGCCCGCGTAGCCGTCGGCGTGCAGGCTCGAGCCCGCGACGGATCCGAGGTCGTAGTCGACGACGCGCGTGCGGATCCCGGCGTCCTCCGCCGCCTTCGCGGTGAGGCCGACGCTCGCGACCTCCGGGTCGGTGAAGGTGACCTGCGGGACGGCCCGGTGGTCGGCCGTGGCGACGTGGACGCCCCACGGGGACTCGTCGACCGTGCCGCCGGTCGCGCGCGCGGCGATGACCTCGCCCGCGGCGCGCGCCTGGTACTTGCCCTGGTGGGTGAGGAGCGCGCGGTGGTTGACGTCGCCGACGGCGTACAGCCACGGCGTCTCGGCGTTGACCTCGCCCGTGACGAGCAGCGTGTCGTCCACGTCGAGGTAGGCGCCGGCCTCGAGGCCCACGGTGTCGAGGCCCAGGTCCTCGGTGCGCGGGGTGCGGCCGGTGGCGACGAGGACCTCGGCGGCCGTGACGGTGGATCCGTCGGACAGCTCCACGGTGACCTCGTCGCCGTCGCGGGTGACGCGGGAGGGCGACGCGCCGAGGCGCACGTCGACGCCCATCCCGCGGAGGCCGTCGGCGACGAGCTCGCCCGCGAAGGGCTCCTGCCCGCCGAGCAGGCCGCTGCGCGCGACGATGGTGACCGCGCTGCCGAGCGACGCGTACGCGGTGGCCATCTCGGCCGCGACGACGCCGCCGCCGATGACGACGAGCGACGCCGGCACGATCTCGGCGCTGGTGGCCTCGCGGCTCGTCCAGGGCTGGGCCTCGGCGAGGCCCGGGATGTCGGGGAGGAGCGCTGCGGTGCCCGTGGAGACGGCGACCGCGTGCGTCGCCTCGTGCTCGACGACGGATCCGTCGGGTGCGGTGACCGTGACGCGGCGCGGCCCCGAGATGCGCCCGTGGCCGCGCGCGAGGTCGATGCCGATGCCCTCGAGCCAGCTCACCTGCCCCTCGTCGGACCAGGAGCTGGTGAAGGAGTCGCGGCGCTTGAGCACCGCGGCGACGTCGAGGTCGCCCGTGACGGCCTCCTTCGATCCGGCGACGGCGCGCGCCGCGCGGAGGGCGCTGCCGGAGCGGAGCAGCGCCTTGCTGGGCATGCACGCCCAGTAGGAGCACTCGCCCCCGACGAGCTCGGACTCGACGACGAGCACGCTGAGCCCACCCTGCTTCGCACGGTCGGCGACGTTCTCGCCGACGGGGCCGGCACCGATGACGATGAGGTCGTAGGAGGTCATGGTCCCGACCCTACTCGCGGCCTCCGTCATGCCAGCGGGGCGCGTCGGGGAGCGGATCAGCGGCCGACGAACTCCGCGGGGGAGCGGTTCGCGGCGGCCTGCATGCCGCGCGCCGCGTCCTCGGATCCGGCCAGCCGCACGAGCTCGGCGGGGAGCGCGGCGGCCGCCGCCTCGTGCCCGTCGCGGAGGGCGGCGCGCGCGTTCCGGAGCGTCGCCTGCACGGCGAGCGGGGCCTGCGCCGCGATGCGCTCGGCGATCCCGACGGCCGCCTCCAGCTGCTCGCCGTCGGGCACGACGAGCTGCACGATCCTCATGCGCCGCGCCTCCTCCGCGTCGAAGGGGTCGCCCGTGAGCATCCACCGCATCGCGTCGCCCCAGCCCGCGACGGCCGGGAAGCGCAGGGTCGCGCCGCCGAAGGGCAGGATCCCGCGCGCCACCTCGATCTGCCCGAACCGCGTGCCGGCCGCCGCCACCACGACATCGCTCGCGAGCGCCAGCTCGATCCCGAGCGTGAGGCACGTGCCCTGCACCGCGAGCACCACGGGCTTGCCCGCACCCGCGTCGGCGATCCGCCACGGGTCGACGCCGTCGTCCGGCACCGTGTCGAGGCCGCCGCCGGGACCCCGGCCGATGTGGGGCGCGACGTCGGCGAGATCCAGCCCGCCCGTGAAGTGGTCGCCGATCGCGTGCACGACGCCGACCCGCAGCTCCGGGTCGCGCGCGAGCAGGCCGTAGGCGCTCGCCAGCTCGCGGAGCATCCGCATGTCGGCGGCGTTCCGCTTGGCGGGCCGGTCGAGCCCGATGAGCAGCAGGTGCCCGCGGCGCTCGACGCGCACGCGGGGCGCCTCGTCGGCCGGGGCGGCGGGCTCGGGGGCGCCGTGCTCGGGGGTGGATGCGGTGCGGGCGTCGTCGCTCACGGCGGTCTCCTTCGATCGTCCGTCCCAGCCTCGCAGGGCCGGGCGCGCGGCGCGACCTCTCGTCGGGACGCGGGTCGGGCGGGCGAGGGGAGCGACCCGGGGATCAGACCGGCCCGGTCAGCGCCCCGATGATGCGCAGGATGGCGCCCATGTCGTCGACGGCCGCCGCGGGGGAGGAGGGCGCGAACTCGGTGACGCCCGCGCCCGCGAGCCCGAACGCCCGGCGCAGCGCCTTGATCGACTCGGTGAGGGTCGGCACCTCGAGCCCGAACGGCTCCGGGTACCCCACGCCCGACATCGCGCCCGGGTCGAGCACGTCGAGGTCGACGTGGACGTAGACGTCCGTGGCGCCGGTCGCGGCCACCGCGGCGACGAGCGCCTCCGGGGTGATCGCGTCGACGCCGAGGTGCGCGATGCCGCGCGATGCCACGAGGTCGGACTCGGCGTCGTCGAGCGCGCGCACCCCGGCGAGCACCACGCGGTCGGCGGTGACCGTGCCGACGGGCAGCTCGAGCCCGTCGACGCCCTCGCCGAGGACGGCCCGCAGCACCATGCCGTGGAAGGCGCCGGACGGCGAGCTGTCGGCGGAGTTGAGGTCGGCGTGCGCGTCGAGCCAGACGACCGCGAGGCCGGGGTGCGCGCGGGCCGCGTGGTCGATGGACGCGAGCTCCACGCCGCAGTCGCCGCCGACGGTGACGAGCGGGCCGGACGCGGAGGCCGACGCCGCCTGGAGCGCGGCCGCCTGGCGGGTGCGCACCGCGAGCAGCGAGGCGTAGCGGTCGATCCCGGTGCCGAGCGACTCGCCCGCCTCGACGGGCACCTCGACGACGCGCGTGGCCGACGCGGGGAGATCGCCGCGGATCGCCTCCGCCCCGTCCGCGAGCCTCATGGCGCGGGACGAGCCCGAGCCCTGCCATTGGGGGACGACGACGAAGGAGGCGGGCACACCCCAGTATCCCGTGCGGCGCCGGACATGGCGATGCCCGCCCTCACCGTGGTAGCGGGAGGGCGGGCATCGTCGTGGGGAGGAGCGGAGCTACGCCATGTCGCGGTAGCGCTTCGCCTCGGCGAGCGCCGTGCGGAGGCCGTCGGCGTCGAGCTTCGGGCCGTAGCCGGGGGTGTCGCGCTGGATGCGCCAGCCCTCCGCGAGCGGCCCCGCGTCGACCGTGTCGTAGCCGAAGGCGTCGAGGATCGAGGCGACGGTCGCCTTCGCCTCGGCGTCGTCGCCCGCGATGACGAGCGCGCGGCGGCCCGGCGTGCCGGCCGGGGTGCCGTCGGTCGTGAGGTCGGCCGCGTAGATGTGGTTGAACGCCTTCACGACCTTCGACTCGGGCAGGTGCCGCTGCAGCATCTCCGCGGTGGTCGTGGTCTCGTCGTCGAGCTCGGCGATGTGGCCGTCGCGCTCGGGGTAGTAGTTGTCGGTGTCGATGACGACCTTGCCCGCGAGGGGCGCGACGGGGACGCTGTCGATGTTCTTCAGGGGGATCGTCACGACGACGATCTCGCCGGCCTCGGCCACCTCCTGGACGGTGGCGGCGCGCGCGTGCTCGCCGAGCTCGGCGATCAGGTCGGTGAGGGTCTCCGGGCCGCGCGAGTTCGCGATGACGACGTCGTGGCCGGTGGAGGTGAACAGGCGGGCGAGCTGGCTGCCGATGAGTCCGGCGCCGATGATTCCGATGTTGGTCATGGTGGGGGGAACCGGATCCACGGGGCCGCCATTCCCCGGCGGGACGACGACGGGCGCCGCCCCGGAGGACGGCGCCCGTGGATCGAGCGGGGGCTACTCGCCGGACGTGACCTGCTTCGGCGCGGATCCGCCGGACTTGAGCGCGGCGAGGCGCGCCTCGACCTCGGTCAGCTCGCCGAGGTCCTCGAGCTCCTCGAACTGCGCGTCGAGGCTGGAGGCCTGCAGCTCCTCGGCACCGCGCACGCGGGCCTCCTCGCGGCGGATCTTCTGCTCGAAGCGGCTCACCTCGCTGGTGGGATCCATGATGTCGATGCTCTTCATGGCGTCCTGCACCTGCGACTGCGCCTGCACGGTCTTCTGGCGGGCGTTGAGCTCGTCGCGCTTCGACGACAGCTGCTGGAGCTTGCCGCGCATGGTGTCGAGGCCCTGCTTGAGCTTCTCGACGACCTCGGTCTGCGACGCGATGGTGGGCTCGGCGCCCTTCGCCTCGCTCTCCGACTGCATCTGGCGCTGCAGCGCGACGCGGGCGAGCGCGTCGAACTTGTCGGCGTTCGGGGTGTTGCCGGAGTTCCGGTACTCGTCCGCCTTCTGGCTGGCGGCGAGGGCCTTGCGACCCCAGTCCTGCGCGGCCTGGACGTCCTCGCGGTGGTCCTCCTCGATCATGCGCAGGTTGCCGATGGTCTGGGCGACGGCGCTCTCGGCCTCGCGGATGCTCTCCGTGTAGTCGCGGACCATCTGGTCCAGCATGAGCTGCGGGTCCTCGGCCTGGTCGATGAGGTTGTTGATGTTGGCCTTCGCGAGCTGGGCGATGCGGCCGAGGATGGACTGCTTGGACATGGGTGCTGCTCCTTCTCGTCTGGTGCTTCGTCGGAATGGGTTGATCATGGGTCGCTCTCGTTCTCGTCGTCGTGCTGGTCGTGCGCGTGCCGGTGGTGCCCGTCCGGGTCGTCGCTAGAAGTCGCCGCCGCCGAAGCCGCCGCCTCCGCCGAAGTCGCCCCCGCCGAACCCGCCTCCGCCGCCGAAGCCGCCCCCGCTGAAGCCGCCGCCTCCGCCGCCACCCCAGCCGCCGCCTCCGCCGCCGCTCAGGAGGCCGCCGATGATGCCGCCCATGATCGCGCCGCCGAAGGCGTCGCCGCCCCCGCCGCGGCCGCCCATCATGCCGCCGCCGTAGCCGCCGTATCCGCCGCCCTGGTCGAGGTCGCGCTGCGCGGCCTCGATGGCCTGCGCGGAGTAGGAGGTCGCGGCCTGCGCCGCGGCGACGGCGCGCACCGGATCCCGGGGGGCCGCCTCGTGCGCGTCGTCGAGCGCGCGCTGGGCGTGGGCGAGCCGCGTGCGCGCCTCCTCGCCGACGCCGCCGCGACGCGTGGAGATGAAGTCGCGCGCCGTGGCGACCTGGCTCTCGGCGGTCGACAGCGCGCGCGGCAGGTAGCCGATCGCGCGCTGCACCTGCTCCTGCCGCTCCCGCACGGGCGCGAGCGCCTCGTCGAGCCGGGCCTCCGCCTCCTGCAGCAGCGTGACGCTCGTGAGCGGATCCGCGAGGCGGCCCTGCGCGGGCTTCGCGTCGGCGATGGCCTGCTCGGCGGCCTGCACCAGGCGCGTCAGCTCGGGCATGCGCCCGCCGCGCTGGGCCGCGCGGGCGTCCTGGATGTCGCTGCGGACGTCGGCGATCTCCTCCTGCACGCGCGAGGACGCGTGCTCGAGGTCGGAGGACACCCGGTCGACCGCGTCGAGGAGCGTGCCGGCCTGGCCGACGGCCTGCTGCGCGGCGCGGACCTTCACGGCGATCTCGCCCGTCGACGTCCGGTCGCCGGCGCGGATCGCCTCGGCCGCCTGCTGCGCGGTGTCGGTCGCGAAGGAGAGGAGCGAGCGGGCCTGGTCGACGTTGCCCGTGACGGTCGTCATCGACGGGCCGGCGTAGCGGCGACCGAGGAGGTCCACCGCCTCCTGCGTGCGCTCGATGCGGGTCTTCAGGGCCTCCGCGTCGGTGACGATGGCGGCGAGCGTCTGGGGCGCGTTCTTCTCCAGGGCACGCAGCTCCTCGAACGACTCGGCCTGCGCGTCGAGCTCGGCCCGCGCCTCCTCGCACAGGTCGACGATGCGGGCGGCCCAGGTGCGGCGCTCCTCGTCGGTGTCCTCGATGGTGTCGTCGAGCTTCTGCTTCAGGGCGAACGCCTCGCGGACCTTGCCGCCCGCGGACGCGAGCACCTCGCGGTACGGGCCGACCGCGCCGGATCCGAACTCCGCCTCCGCGAAGCCGACCTCCTGCTCGCTGGTCTCCAGCGCGTCGTCGAGCTGCACGAGCATGCTGCCGGCGCGCTGCTCGGCGGTGCGCATCTCCTCCAGCACCGCCTGGCGTTTCGCCGCGACGGCCTTCCTCTTCTTCCGGCGGCCCACCAGGGTCGTCGCGACCGCGGCCACGAGGATCGCGCCCAGCACGAGGAGGAGCACGAGGCCGAAGTCGATGCCGGAGTCGTTGCCGGAGGCGGGAGTGGATCCGGTCCCGGTCTCGGCGACCGTGCCGGACTGCGTCACGGACTGGAGCCCCTGGGCGGCGTCGACGGCAGCGCCGGACCAGTCGTCCTGGCGGAGGCGAGGCGTCACGACCTGGTCCGTGAGCTGCGTCCGCTGCGCGATGGAGACGCTGTCCGGGACGCCCAGGGTGAACTGCCGCGCGTCGACCGCCACGGCGAGGATCGCGTCGTTCGAGCCCAGCCCGTTCGCGTCCTTCGTCGCCTGCCCCCAGGCCTCCTTGTTCGCGGCGCCGGTGAACGTGTCGACGTACGCCACGTGCAGCGTCACGCCCGTCTGATCCCGCAGCTGGTCGATGGCCTGCTGGACCTGCTGCTCCTCGCCGGACGACAGCACGTCGGCCTGGTCGAGGATCGTCGCCCCGCCGAAGTCGACGGGCGTCGTCGCCTGCGCCATGGAGGGGACCAGGGCCCCGGCCAGGCCGAGCGCGAGCGCGGCCCCCAGCAATCTCGCGGACCGCGGCATGCGACTCCTCCGTCGTCTCAAGGTCGTGCTCCATCCAGGCTAGTGGCGCGGGTGCGTGCGGTGGCGGGGCGGATGCCGCCCGTCCGGGTCACACGAGCTCCGTGGTCGTGCGGTCGCGCGGGTCCCAGCGGCGGACCCCGGCGACCGGGGCGTCGAGCGGGTCGATGCGCCCGAGGGCGGTCACCGCGGCGCCCAGCTGCTCCGCCGTGAGCCGGAGCGCGAGCGAGACGTGCGGGGTCCACGAGCCGGGGCGGGTGTGCGGGACGACCTCGACGGCCTCCGCGTCCTCGTCCGGTCGGGCGGGGGCGGCGTCGACGGCCGCGTGGATCCGCCCGTGCAGCGCGAGCAGCGCCTCGTCCACCACGACCTGCCGCGCCAGCACGAGGCCGCGCGGCGGCACCCCGAAGACGACGAGCCCGCCGAGGCGGAGCGGCGGCAGGGGAGCGGACGCGGCGATCGCGCGCACGGCGTCGTCCGCGGATCCGCCGAGGGCCTCGGCCGCGAGCAGCGTCACGTGCGGGCGGTTGGTCGCGCCCGCGTGGTCGGCGACGCTCGGCAGGCCGGCGTCGGCGAGGGCGCGCCACGAAGCGCGGACCGCGGCGTCGGACGCCGCGTCCAGCGTGAGCTCGACGCTGCCGGCGCTCAGCGGCGGGGCGGTGTCGCGGGCGGCACGGGACCCTGGCCGCCGCGGCCGCCGTCGGGGCCGAGCTTGCGCAGCTGCTCGTCGGCGGCGTCGCGCGCCTTCTGGATCTTGTCGGCGTGCTTGCTGCCGGTGGCCTTGTCGGCGATGCCCGACACCTTGTCGATGGCGGTGCGGCCGACGTCCTGGCCCTTGGACGTGCGCAGGAAGCCGGTGGCGGCGGCGGCGATGCGGGACAGCTTCACGGGTGGTCTCCTCTTGAGGGGATCGGGTGGGCCGCCGTGCCCGGGCGGCGCGGCGGTCGTCCTGGTGACCATCCTGGCGGGTCGCGCCTGTGGTGGAGCGGGGAGTCTCCTCGGGAGAGGGAATCTCGTGCCGGCGCGGGTGTCGGCCGGCGGCGCGGCGGGCGTCCCGGCCGGTGCTACCCTGGATCCGCGCTCGCGCGCACCCTGGCCCCCATAGCTCAGGGGATAGAGCACTGCCCTCCGGAGGCAGGGGCGGAGGTTCGAATCCTCCTGGGGGCACACCTTCCCATATCCCGTGTTGGTGCGGCGAGAGGCCGGTCCCGTCCTCGGGGCCGGCCTCTCGTGCGTCCGGGTCCCGCGTCGTCGCCTCGACGCACGCACGCACGCATGCGAGCGGTGCGGAGGACGCGGGGATCACGCACGGCGGGGCCCGGGACGGGTCCCGGGCCCTCGCCGCGTGGTGCTGGGCCCAACTGGGGGAGCGGGCCTGGGGATGACGGTAGCGAAGGGCGGGCCCGACGACCACGTCCGCCGGTACTGGGAAAGTCCAGTGCCCCGCGACCAATCCGATCCCCCCGGGGTGTCGAAGGGGCACGGCCGGGGCTGGCGCGCGTCCACGCGGGGGCCGCGCGGCTCGTCGGCCTAGGCTCGGCGCATGGCAGACGACGACGACTCCACGCCCATCCGCGACCTCCTGAAGGGCGCGAAGCCGAAGCCCCACGAGTTCCCCGAGCTCGACCTCGAGCGGCTGCCCGAGGACCCCGTCGACCTCGTCATCGCGTGGATCCGCGATGCCGTCGCCCACGACGCGGCCGAGCCGAACGCGGTGGTCCTCGCCACCGCCGACGCGGACGGACGCCCGAGCGCGCGCACGCTCCTCCTCAAGGACGTGACGCCCACGGCCGACGACGAGCCGGGCGCGCTCTGGTTCTCCTCCCTCGCCGACAGCCCGAAGGGCCGCGACCTCGAGGCGAACCCGCGCGCCGCGCTCGTCGCGTACTGGCGGGAGCGCGGGCGGCAGATCCGCGCCACCGGGCCCGTCTTCCACGGCGACCGCGAGGTGAGCGAGCGCGACTTCCTGGCCCGCCACCCGGCGTCCCGCGCCGAGGTCATCGCGGGCGACCAGAGCGAGCCCATGCCGGACGCCGCGGAGCGCGACGCGCGGATCGCCCGGGCGCGCGAGGCCGTGGACGCGGATCCGCAGCTCGTCGCCGAGTCGTGGCGCGCCTACGTGCTCCAGCCGACCGTCGTCGAGTTCTGGCAGGCGACCGAGGACCACGGGCAGCTGCGGATCACGTACCGCTCGGGGGCCGACGGCTCCTGGTCGCACGCGCTCGTCTGGCCCTGACGCCGGGCGGCGCGACGCGCGTGCCGCGGCCCGTGTGTTGCGGCAGATGACACGGGGAGCGGGGGCGGCGCCGGCCAGGCCGCACACTGGATCCATGCCCGCCCCCCTCCGCCGCCTCGCCGTCGTGCAGGTGACCCGCTCCCGTCCCGAGGCCGCCGCGTACGACGCGCTGGTGCAGGGCCTCAACGCGCGCGTCGCGGAGGTCGCCGACCAGGCCGGCTGGCTGGTCGAGAACGTCGCCGCGGAGGACGAGGGCGTCGAGTCGCTCCTCGCCCGCACGCGCGACGCCGACGCGGTCGTCATCATGGGCGGCGAGGACGTCGCCCCGCGCTTCTACGGCGGACCGGCCGAGTACGAGGGCCGGTCGACGCACCGCGAGGTCGCCGACGCGGGCCAGATCGCGCTCGTGCGCCGCGCCGTCGCGGAGGGCACGCCGCTGCTCGGCATCTGCCGCGGCGCCCAGATCGTCAACGTCGCGCTCGGCGGCACCCTGCAGCAGCACATCGACGGCGTGGGGGAGCACCGGAACGACGCGACGGAGATCACGGCCGTCATGCGCGACCACGACGTGCGCGTCGCGGCGGGCAGCCGGCTCGCCCGCGTGCTCGGATCCACCGCGCTCACCGTGCGCAGCGCCCACCACCAGGCCGTCGACCGGCCCGGCGTGGGCCTGCGCGTCGTGGCCGTCGCGCCCGACGGCGTGCCGGAGGCGGTCGAGCACGAGACCGCGCCCGTCACGGGCGTGCAGTGGCACCCGGAGGACCCGGGCGCCGCGCGCGACCAGCTCCCCGCGCTGCTCGGCGCGCTCGCCGAGGCGTGCGCTCGCCGCGAGCCCGTCGACGCGACGCGGACCGCCGCCGCCTGATCCTGGCAGCGGCCGACCGGCCGTCCCGCATCGCACGCGCCCGTCCGCCGCGCGGATGCCACGATGGACGCATGCGCCGCGACGTCTCCTCCATGCTCGAGCTGCAGGTATCCGGCGAGAGCGAGATGGCCTTCGCGGTCGCCGTCGCGCGCGGCGCCGACATCGCCTCCGAGCACCTCGCCTTCGCCCTCGACGGCGCGCCCGTGACGGCGACCGAGGTGGTCGACCGGCACGACACCCGCCTGCACGTGCTCGACGTCGGCGCGGGCGTGCTCACGATGGAGTACCGCGCCACCGTCACGGGCCGCCGGGATCCCGCGCCCCTCGACGACGTCGACCTCTGGGTGTACCGCCGCCCGAGCCGCTACTGCGAGTCGGACACCCTCTTCCCCACGGCCCGCGGCGAGTTCCGCGGCCTCGACGGCCTGCCGCTCCTCGCCGCCGTGCGCGCGTTCGTCGCCGACTCGCTGCGGTACGCGCCCGGATCCAGCCTGCCGACCGACGGCGCCGTGCGGACGCTGCTCGCCCGCCGCGGCGTCTGCCGCGACTACGCGCACCTCGTCATCGCGATGCTGCGCGCGCTCGACGTGCCCGCGCGCCTCGCGGCCGTGTACGCGCCCGGCCTCAGCCCGATGGACTTCCACGCGGTGGCCGAGGCGTGGGTCGACGGCGCGTGGCACGTGGTCGACGCCACCGGCCTCGCGCCGCGGCAGAGCCTGCTGCGCATCTCCACGGGCCGCGACGCGTCCGACACCGCGTTCCTCACCAACACCCGGAGCCTCGTGACCATCTCGCGCATGGAGGTGCTCGCCACGGTCGACGAGCTGCCCGTCGATGACGGGACCGCGCCCGTCCGCCTGGGCTGACGCGCCGCGCGACGCGGCGTCGCCGGGGCGGTCGGCGCGGGACGGCGGATCAGCCGCCGACGGTCGTGAGCACCGCGTTGCCGAGATCGGCGTGGTCGCCGGGCTCGTAGAACGCCGCGGAGCGCATCACGACCATGTGCTTCGCCGAGTAGATGGTGGCGACGCCGACCGCGTCCTGCAGCTCGAAGTACGCCTCGACGCCCGACGGGTAGCCGGCGATGGGGTCGGCTCGGAGGATCGCCGCGTCCCGCCGGGACTGCAGCTCCGCCGCGACGGGCTGGGCGACGTCGATCTCGACCTGCGTGCCGTCCGAGGCCCGGAAGGCGCACGCGATGCCCTGCATGGCGAGCACGTCCTCGCGCGCGCCGTCGGTGGCGGTGTCCGCCGGGAGCTCCTCGGTGGCGAAGCCGGGGCCGAACTTCGCGAGGTCGGGCAGGAGCTGGGCGCACGTGGTCGTCACGGGCGTGCCCTTGGGCGGCGCGGGGGTGGGCGACGCGCTCGGGGCCGTCGCGGATCCGCCGCCCGCTGCCTGGCCGCCCTCGGCGCTGGCCGTGGGGTCGGGCGTCGTGGGCTGGAGCGGGGCGGGGTTCGAGCAGCCCGCGAGGAGCAGGGCCACCGCGAGGCCGGCGCCGGCCGCGGCCGGGACGGTGCGCGCGAGGCGGGAGCGTGCGGGCGCGGGGAGGCGGACGGGCATGGTGGTGCTCCTTCGGATCCGGGCGCGCCGCGGGGTGCGACGCTCGGCGCGCGGCATCGTGCCACGAGCGGGAGGCGGGATCGACACCCTACCGATCCGGGGCCGGGCGCCGCTGGGACCGTCCCCGTGCGCCGGGCGCCGGCCCGCCGACCGGCTCGCGCACCGCCGGACGGGGCCGGACCGGGTCGTGCCCGAAGGTAGGATCGATCCCCATGACGAGCCCTGACCTGACCGGCGCACTGTTCGACATCGTGTCCGGGACGGCGGGACGACGACCGGGCGGCGACGCCCTCGTGCTCAGCCCCGACATGGTCGTCCTCGAGCGCCCCCGCAACCGCGACCACGGCGACTGGGCCACCAACATCGCCATGCGCATCGCCAAGCCGCTGGGCGAGAACCCGCGCGCGCTGGCCGCCGAGATCGCCGAGGCGCTCGGCGCCCTGCCGCAGGTCGCGAAGGTCGACGTCGCGGGGCCCGGCTTCATCAACATCACGCTCGAGGCGGCGGCCGCGGGCGCCCTCGCGCGCACCATCGTCGAGGCCGGCCCGGCGTACGGACGGGGCACGACCCTCGACGGGATCCGCATCAACCTCGAGTTCGTCTCGGCGAACCCGACCGGCCCCATCCACCTCGGCGGCGTGCGCTGGGCGGCCGTCGGCGACAGCCTCGCGCGCATCCTCCAGGCCGAGGGCGCCGACGTCACGCGGGAGTACTACTTCAACGACCACGGATCCCAGATCGACCGCTTCGCCCGCAGCCTCCTCGCGAGTCACCTCGGCGAGGACACCCCCGAGGACGGCTACGGCGGCGCCTACATCGGCGAGATCGCGGAGCGCGTGGTGGAGGGGTACGACGGCGACCTCGATGCCCTCCCGCGCGAGGAGCAGCAGGAGGTGTTCCGGAGCGCCGGCACCGAGCTGATGTTCGGCGAGATCAAGCAGAAGCTGCACGACTTCGGCGTGGACTTCGACGTGTTCTTCCACGAGGACTCGCTGCACGAGTCCGGCGCCGTCGACCGCGCCATCGCGCGCCTCACCGAGCTCGGCCATGTCTTCGAGGAGGACGGCGCCGTGTGGCTCCGCACCACCACGTTCGGCGACGACCGCGACCGCGTGGTCATCCGCTCGTCGGGCGAGCCCGCCTACATCTCGGGCGACCTCGGCTACTACCTCGACAAGCGCGAGCGCGGCTTCGAGCAGAACATCATCATGCTGGGCGCCGACCACCACGGCTACGTCGGCCGCATGATGGCCATGGTCGAGGCGTTCGGCGACACCCCGGGCGTCAACCTGCAGATCCTCATCGGCCAGATGGTCAACCTGCTGCGCGACGGCGAGCCCGTGAAGATGAGCAAGCGCGCCGGCACGATCGTCACGCTCGACGACCTGGTCGACGCCGTGGGGGTGGACGCCGGCCGCTACTCGCTCGTGCGCTCGTCCGCCGACCAGAACCTCGACATCGACCTCGCGGTGCTCGGCAAGCGCACCAACGACAACCCCGTCTTCTACGTGCAGTACGCCCACGCGCGCACCTGCGCGGTGGACCGCAACGCGGAGGCGTCGGGCGTCGACCGGAGCGCGTTCGCGCCCGAGCTGCTCACGCACCCGACCGAGTCGGCGCTGCTCGGGCTCCTGCAGGAGTTCCCGCGCATCGTCGCCCAGGCCGCGGAGCTGCGCGAGCCGCACCGCGTCGCCCGCTACGTGGAGGAGCTCGCGGGCTCCTACCACCGCTGGTACGACAGCTGCCGCGTGGTCCCGCGGGGCGACGAGGAGGTCACCGACCTGCACCGCACGCGCCTGTGGCTGAACGACGCCGTCCGCCAGGTCGTGGCGAACGGCCTGGACCTCGTGGGCGTCTCCGCCCCCGAGCGCATGTAGGGAGCGGATCATGGCGGGGCGTTTCCTGGGCACGGAGGTCTTCGAGGCGCCCGAGCGCCGCGACCCGCGGGAGGCCCGCCGTCGCCGCCGCGGGCCGCGCGGCGGCACCGTGTTCATCTGGCTCCTCGTGCTCGCCGTCATCGGCGTCGGGCTCGCCTTCGGCCTCCGGATCATCGACCAGACCGTGCGCGGCGTCGCGGAGGAGCAGGCCGAGAAGCAGATCGCGGACCAGCTGCCGGGCCAGGTCACGGGGCGCGTCAACGTCGCGATCGAGGGCGAGTGGGTGATCCCGCAGCTGATCCGCGGGACGCTCGACCGCGTGGTGCTCGACGGCCCCAACCTCCAGGCGGACGGCACGCCGTTCCAGGCGCACATCGTCGCGACCGACGTGCCCACCGACCAGGAGCGCACGGTGGGGGACGTGGTCGCCACCGTGTCGATGGACCAGGATCCCGCGAGCGCGCTGCTCGCGAAGACGGCCGGCACCCCTCCCGACCTCCGCTTCGGCGACGGCACGCTCGGCTACGCCGGATCCACCAAGGTCCTCGGCATCACGTTCGGCTACACCGTGGCCGCCGAGCCCGTGCTGCGCGACGCCTCGACGGTCGTCATCACGCCCACCGAGGTGCAGCTGCAGGCGGGCTCGTTCACGGTCGACCTCGCGCAGACGATCCAGCGCATCCGCGACGTCACGTACCCCGTGTGCATCGCACAGTACCTGCCGGCCGGGGTCGCGGTGACGGACGTGACCGTGGCCGACGGACGCGCGTCGATGACGGTCGAGTCGTCGTCGCTGAAGCTCACGCGCGACTCGCTCGGCGTTACCGGCAGCTGCGGCTGAGCCGCGCCGGGGCGCCGCGGAGGCGGTCGTCACATGGGCCGGGGGCCCGGCGCCGCCTCGGTAGGATGCTGTCACCGCCCCCTCACGGCTTCAGGGACCACACCGGGTCCGCTCGCCATCCCGCACGTCCGCCCCGCGCCCGAAGAGGTGACTCGAGTGACCGCGAACCCGCTGGCCCCGTCCTGGCTGCAGCTCCCCGACGACGCGAACGCGCTGGATCCCGCGGTCTGGTCCCGCGGCGCCTCCCGTGACGACGACGGCGCCCTCCGCATCGCCGGGGTCGCCGCCCCCGAGCTCGCCCGGCGCTTCGGCACCCCGCTCTACGTCGTCGACGAGGACGACGTGCGCGGCCGCGCCGCCGAGACGCTCGCCGCGTTCGACCGCGAGGCCGCCGCCGTCGGCACGACCGCGCGCGTCTACTACGCGGGCAAGGCGTTCCTCAGCGTGGAGGTCGCCCGCTGGATGGTGGAGGAGGGCCTCCACATCGACGTCTGCTCCGGCGGGGAGCTGGCCGTCGCGCTCGCGGCGGGCGCGGATCCGGACCGCCTCGGCTTCCACGGCAACAACAAGTCGGTCGCGGAGATCGACCGGGCGGTCGGTGCCGGGATCGGCCAGATCGTCATCGACAGCGTCATCGAGGTCGAGCGCATCGCGGCCGCCGCGGCCGGCCACGGCCGGGTCCAGTCGGTGCGCCTCCGCGTGAACAGCGGCGTGCACGCGCACACGCACGAGTACCTCGCCACGGCGCGCGAGGACCAGAAGTTCGGCATCACGCTGCAGGACGCGCCCGACGTCGTCGCGCGCATCCGCTCGCACGCGTCCCTCTCCTTCACGGGCCTGCACGCGCACATCGGCAGCCAGATCTTCGAGACGGACGCGTTCGTCGAGTCCGCCCGACGCCTCCTCGACCTGCACGAGCGCCTCCTCGCCGACGGACCCGTGCCCGAGCTCAACCTCGGCGGCGGCTTCGGCATCGCGTACACGCCGGTCGACCGGCCCGTGCCGGTGCCCGAGATCGCCCGCCGACTGACCCGCATCGTGGGCGACGAGTGCGGACGCCGGGGGATCGCCGTGCCCGTCATCGCGGTCGAGCCCGGCCGCAGCGTCGTCGGGCCCTCCACCGTCACGCTCTACACGGTCGGCACCGTCAAGGACGTGCTCGTCACGGTCGGCGGCGTCGACGACGAGGTGGCCGAGGCCGAGTCCGCCACGGGCGACGTCGAGGATCCGCGCATCGCCGCGGAGGCCGAGACGGCCATCCGCCGCTACGTGAGCGTCGACGGCGGCATGAGCGACAACGCGCGCCCCGCCCTCTACGGCGCCGACTACTCCGTGCGCATCGCCTCGCGCGCCTCCGACGCCGCCCCCGCCCTCGTGCGGATCGCCGGCAAGCACTGCGAGAGCGGCGACCTCGTCGTGCTCGCCGACTACCTGCCGGGCGATGTGCGCCCGGACGACCTCCTCGCCGTCCCGGCCACAGGCGCCTACTGCTGGGCGCTCGCGAGCAACTACAACTGGATCGGCCGCCCGCCGGTCGTCGCCGTGCGCGACGGCGAGGCGCGCGTCATCGTTCGCGGCGAGACCGAGGCCGACCTGCTGGCGCGCGACCTGGGCACGCCCCTCGCCGCATCCCCCGACGTGAACGGAGCACGATGATCGAGTACCGGAACCTGCGCGTCGCCCTGCTGGGCTGCGGCTCGGTCGGCACCCAGGTGGCGCGCCTCATGCGGGAGCACGGCGACGAGCTGGCGCAGCGGGTCGGCGCGCGGCTCGAGCTCGTGGGCATCGCGGTGCGCGACGCGGACGCGCCGCGCGACCCGTCCGTGCCGCGCGAGCTGCTCACCACCGACGCCGAGTCGCTCATCCTCGGCGCCGACATCGTCATCGAGCTCATGGGCGGGATCGAGCCCGCGCGCACCCACATCCTCGCGGCCATCTCCTCGGGCGCCGACGTCGTGACCGCCAACAAGGCCCTGCTCGCGACGCACGGCCCGGAGCTCTTCGAGGCGGCCGAGCAGGTGGGCGCGCAGCTCTACTACGAGGCCGCGGTGGCCGGCGCGATCCCCATCATCCGGCCCCTCCGCGACAGCCTCGCGGGCGACCGGGTCGAGCGGATCCTCGGCATCGTCAACGGCACGACGAACTACATCCTCGACGAGATGGACACTCACGGGCTCGGCTTCGACGAGGCCCTCGCGACGGCCACGGAGCTCGGCTACGCGGAGGCGGATCCCACCGCCGACATCGAGGGCTACGACGCCGCGCAGAAGGCGGCCATCCTCGCGAGCCTCGCCTTCCACACCCGCGTTCCCGTCGAGGCCGTGCACCGCGAGGGCATCACGGGCCTGTCGTCCGCGCAGTTCGAGTCGGCGCGCAAGGCCGGCTACGTCATCAAGCTGCTCGCGATCTGCGAGCGCCTGGCGGATCCCGCCACCGGCCGCGACGGCGTCTCCGCCCGCGTCTACCCCGCGCTCGTGCCACGGGACCACCCGCTCGCCGCGGTGCACGGCGCGAACAACGCCGTCTTCGTCGAGGCCGAGGCCGCCGGGGACCTCATGTTCTACGGCGCGGGCGCCGGGGGAGTGCAGACCGCGTCCGCCGTCCTCGGCGACGTCGTCTCGGCCGCGCGTCGGCACGTCGTCGGCGGCCCCGGCGTCGCGGAGTCGACGCACGCGGACCTCGAGACGCTGCCCGTCGGCGCGATCACGACCCAGTACCAGATCACCCTCCAGGTGGCGGACGAGCCGGGCGTGCTCGCCCGCATCGCCCACCTGTTCAGCGAGCACGGCGTCTCCGTGGAGACGCTCGAGCAGACCACCCATCAGGCGCCCGTGGCGGGCGGGGCCGGCGCCCGGCCCACCGCTAGCCTGGTGATCGGCACGCACCGCGCCACCGACGCGGCCCTCCGGGCCACCGTCGACGCGGTGTCGAACCTCGACGCCGTGACGGCAGTCGCGAGCGTCCTCCGAGTAGAAGGAGCCTGATGGCCCACCAATGGCGCGGACTGCTCCGCGAATACGCCGACCGCCTCGACGTCACGGACGCCACCCCGATCATCACGCTCGGCGAGGGCGGCACGCCGCTCATCCCCGCGCCCGCCCTGTCCGCGCGCACGGGCGCGAAGGTGTGGGTCAAGTACGAGGGCATGAACCCGACGGGATCCTTCAAGGACCGCGGCATGACCATGGCGATCTCGAAGGCCGTCGAGCACGGCGCGAAGGCCGTCATCTGCGCGTCGACCGGCAACACCTCGGCGTCGGCCGCGGCGTACGCGACGCACGCGGGCATCACCGCCGCGGTGCTCGTGCCCGAGGGCAAGATCGCGATGGGCAAGCTCAGCCAGGCCGTCGCCCACGACGCGCAGCTCCTGCAGGTGCGCGGCAACTTCGACGACTGCCTCGACATCGCGCGCGAGCTCAGCGCGAACTACCCGGTGCACCTCGTCAACTCGGTCAACAACGACCGCATCGAGGGCCAGAAGACGGGCGCGTTCGAGGTCGTCGAGGTGCTCGGCGACGCGCCGGACTTCCACTTCATCCCCGTCGGCAACGCCGGCAACTACACCGCCTACACGCGCGGCTACCGCGAGGACCTCGAGGCGGGCAACGCCACGAGGCTGCCCCGCATGTTCGGCTTCCAGGCCGCGGGCAGCGCGCCCATCGTCGACGGCGCCATCGTCAAGGACCCCGACACCATCGCCAGCGCGATCCGCATCGGCAACCCGGCCTCGTGGAAGCTCGCCCTCGAGGCGCAGCTGCTCACCGACGGCTACTTCGGCGCCATCTCCGACGCGCGGATCCTCGAGGCGCACCGCATCCTCTCCGCCGAGGTCGGCATCTTCGTCGAGCCCGCGTCGGCCATCAGCGTCGCGGGGCTCCTCGAGCGCGCCGAGGCCGGGCAGATCCCGAAGGGCGCCACGGTCGTCCTCACGGTCACGGGCCACGGCCTGAAGGACCCGCAGTGGGCGCTCCGCACCGCCGACGGCTCCGACGTCGCCCCCACGAGCGTGGGCGTCGACGTCGCCGAGATCGCGGGCGTGCTCGACCTGGTCGCGTCGTGACCGACGGTCCGATGCGCGAGGCGCTCCCCGTCGGCCGCCGCGTGCAGGTGCGCGTGCCCGCGACGAGCGCCAACCTCGGCCCCGGCTTCGACACGCTCGGCCTCGCGCTCGCGCTCTACGACGACCTCACGGTCACCGTGCGCGACGAGCCCGGCGCCACGGTCGACGTGCGCGGCGTCGGCGCGGGCGAGGTGCCCACCGACGCGTCGAACCTCGTCGTCACGGCCATCGCCCACACGTTCGCCGCCTTCGACCAGCCGATGCCGGGCCTCGACCTCGTCGCGGAGAACCGGATCCCGCACGGCCGCGGACTCGGATCGTCGGGGGCGGCCATCGTCTCCGGGATCATGGCGGCGCAGGGCCTCCTCGCCGACACCGTCGAGATCGACGCCGACGCGCTCCTCCGCCTCGCCACCGAGATGGAGGGCCACCCGGACAACGTGGCGCCCGCCCTCTTCGGCGGCCTCACCATCGCGTGGGTCGACGGCACCGGTCCGCAGCACAAGAAGCTCGCCGTGCACCGCGGCGTCTCGCCGCTCGTGCTCGTGCCGGTGGCGACCATGTCCACCGCGCTCGCGCGCAGCCTCCAGCCCGAGTCCGTGCCGCACGAGGACGCGATCTTCAACGTGTCGCGCTCGGCGCTGCTCATCGCGGCGCTCATCCAGAGCCCCGAGCTGCTGCTCGCCGCCACCGAGGACCGCCTGCACCAGGACTACCGCGCCGCCGCCATGCCCGAGACGAACGAGCTCGTGCACCTGCTGCGCGAGGCGGGCTTCGCCGCCGTCGTCTCGGGCGCGGGCCCGTCGCTCCTCGTCCTCGGCAGCGACCCGGGTCAGCGGCTCACGGCCGCCGAGCTCGTCGCCGAGCACGCGGCCACGCCGTGGCAGGCGCTCATGCTCGCGGTCGACGTCAAGGGCTGCACCGTGCAGGTCGTCGACGCGGGGTCCGCCGTCTCCTCCTCCTGAGCCGGATCCCGCGGGTCGTCCGCATCCGGCGCGCCGTTCCCTGCGCGGGCGGCACGCCGGGTGCTAGGCTCCACACGACCCCGGGGTCGACGGATCCACGCAAGCGCGTCGGAGATCCGGTCCCGGTGGTCGTTCTCACCACTCACCCGCTGTCGTCTCTGCAAGATCCCGTGCCTTCGTGCCCGACAGCAGCTCCGGACGGAATCAGACCGTCCGCCGCTTTCGCAGAGACACACGCGATCGGCTCTCCTCCGCACGGGCTTCGTCCCGGCGGACAGGGGAAAGGACCCACGCACATGACCGATGTCGACACCCGCGCCACTGACGCGGACCTGAGCACGCTCCGCGTCTCGCAGCTCCAGGCCATCGCCTCCGAGCTCGGGATCCCGGGCGGCTCCAAGCTCCGGAAGGGCGAGCTCGTGACCGCGATCTCCGAGATCCGGGCAGCCCGGGGGCTCTCCGTCCCCGCCGACGAGGCGGCCCCCGCCTCCGACGCTCCCACCACCGAGGCTCCCGCCGAGGCCGACGCCGAGGCCCCCGTGGTCGCGGACGCCCCGGACGCCGAGGCCGCGCCCGCCGTCGAGGAGGCCCCCGCCTCGGAGCCCGTCGTCGCGGACGCCGCCCCGGTCGCGGACGCCGCCCCGGTCGCGGACGACGCCGCGCCCGTCGAGGCGCCCGTCGCCGACGAGGCCCCGGCCGAGAAGCCCGCGCGCTCCGGCCGCGGATCCCGCCGCGCCACCACCCCGCGCATCGTGCCCGAGCGCATCGAGGAGCCCGCCGAGGCGTCCGCCGCGGTCGAGCCCGCCGGCACCGGACTCGAGGCCCGCATCGCGCAGGCCACCGGCGGCCGTGCCCCCTCCTCCCGCGCCCAGGCGCCCCGCGCCGACGAAGCCCGCACCGAGGCGCCCGCCGGACGCCGCGGATCGCGCCGCGCCACCAGCGCCGGGGTCGTGGATCCCGCCGTCGAGGCCCCGCGCCAGGCCGCGCAGCACGTGAACAGCGGCCAGACGGCCGACCAGCTCGTCCCCGCCGAGGCCGAGGCGCCCGCCGCCGACACGTCGACCGAGGAGCAGGCCCCCCAGCAGCGCTCCGGCCGCGGCCGCCGCCGCGGCGGACGCGACGCCCAGGACGGCGCCGCGCAGGACGCGCCCGCCGAGACCGCCGCCGACGAGGCCCCCGCCGCGTCCGACGCGCAGGCCTCCGGCGACGACCGCGACCGCGACTCCGACGACCAGGGCGGCCGCGACGGCCGCGAGGGTCGCGAGGGCGGCCGCAACCGCAGCCGCAACCGCCGGAACCGCGACCGCGACCGCGGACGCGACCAGGACGACCAGCAGCAGGGCGGCCGCGACCAGGCACCCCGCGACCCGGCCCCGCGCGAGCAGGACGCCGACGACGAGGCGCAGGAGGAGGCCCGCACGGGCCGCCAGCGCCAGAACGGCCGCGGCCAGGGCGACCGCACGCAGGACGTGCGCGCCGACCAGGCCCGCGCCGACCTCGGACGCGACGAGGAGCGCGGCGGCCGCAGCCGGTACCGCGACCGCAAGCGCGGCCGCGGCCAGGGCGGCGACGACTTCGAGCCCGAGGTCACCGAGGACGACGTCCTCCTGCCCGTCGCGGGCATCCTCGACGTGCTCGACAACTACGCCTTCGTGCGCACGAGCGGCTACCTGCCCGGCACGAACGACGTCTACGTCTCGCTCGGCCAGGTCAAGAAGCACTCGCTGCGCAAGGGCGACGCGATCGTCGGCGCCATCCGCCAGCCGCGCGAGAACGACAGCCAGAGCCGCCAGAAGTACAACGCGATCGTGAAGATCGACTCGGTCAACGGCCTGCCGCCCGAGGAGGCCGCGAACCGCGTCGAGTTCGGCAAGCTCACGCCGCTCTACCCGCAGGACCGCCTCAGCCTCGAGACCGAGCCGAACAAGCTCACCACGCGGATCATCGACCTCGTGTCGCCGATCGGCAAGGGCCAGCGCGGCCTCATCGTCTCGCCGCCCAAGGCCGGCAAGACGCTCGTGCTCCAGGCCATCGCGAACGCCATCGCCACCAACAACCCCGAGGTCCACCTCATGGTCGTGCTGGTCGACGAGCGTCCCGAGGAGGTCACCGACATGCAGCGCACGGTGAAGGGCGAGGTCATCGCCTCGACCTTCGACCGTCCCGCCGAGGATCACACCACGGTCGCCGAGCTCGCCATCGAGCGCGCCAAGCGCCTCGTGGAGCTCGGCCACGACGTGGTCGTGCTGCTCGACTCCATCACCCGCCTCGGCCGCGCGTACAACCTCGCGGCTCCCGCATCCGGCCGGATCCTCTCGGGCGGCGTCGACTCGTCGGCGCTCTACCCGCCGAAGCGCTTCTTCGGCGCGGCGCGCAACATCGAGCACGGCGGATCGCTCACGATCCTCGCCACGGCGCTCGTGGAGACCGGCTCCAAGATGGACGAGGTCATCTTCGAGGAGTTCAAGGGCACCGGCAACATGGAGCTCCGCCTCTCCCGCGCCCTCGCCGACAAGCGGATCTTCCCGGCCGTCGACGTGAACGCCTCCGGCACGCGCCGCGAGGAGATGCTCATGGGCGCCGACGAGGTCAAGGTCACCTGGAAGCTGCGCCGCGCGCTCGCCGGGCTCGAGCAGCAGCAGGCCCTCGAGATCGTCCTCAGCCGCCTGAAGGAGACGACCTCCAACGTCGAGTTCCTCATGAAGGTCCAGGCCTCCATGCCCAACACCGCGAACGGCCAGTCCCACCAGAGCCACGGGCACGGCGCGCACGAGAAGGGCTGACGCGTGTTCGAGTCCGTCGTCCAGCTGCTGGAGGAGCACGAGGAGCTCCAGCAGCAGCTGGGCGACCCCGAGCTGCACGCGGACGCGTCGCGCTCGCGCAAGGTCAACCGCCGCTACGCGGAGCTGAGCCGGATCGTCGCCGCGCACGCGGAGTGGACCCAGCTCACCGACGACCTCGCCGCCGCGCGCGAGCTGGCCGAGGAGGACCCGGCGTTCGCCGACGAGATCCCCGGTCTCGAGGAGTCGCTCGACCAGGCGCAGGAGAAGCTCCGGCGGCTCCTGATCCCGCGCGACCCCGACGACGCGCGCGACGTCATCATGGAGATCAAGATGGGGGAGGGCGGCGCCGAGAGCGCGCTGTTCGCCGCCGACCTGCTCCGGATGTACCTGCACTACGCGGAGTCGCGCCGCTGGAAGACCGAGGTCCTCAGCCAGACGCAGAGCGACCTCGGCGGCTACAAGGACGTGCAGGTCGCCATCAAGGGCACCTCCGACGACCCCGCGCTCGGCGTGTGGGCGCACCTCAAGTACGAGGGCGGCGTCCACCGCGTGCAGCGCGTGCCGGCCACCGAGTCGCAGGGCCGCATCCACACCTCGGCCGCGGGCGTGCTCGTGATCCCCGAGGTCGAGGAGGTCGAGGAGGTCGCGATCGACCCCAACGACCTCAAGATCGACGTCTACCGGTCGTCCGGCCCCGGCGGCCAGTCGGTCAACACGACCGACTCCGCCGTCCGCATCACCCACCTGCCCACGGGCATCGTGGTCGCGATGCAGAACGAGAAGAGCCAGCTGCAGAACCGTGAGGCCGGCATGCGCGTGCTGCGCGCGCGCGTCCTCGCGAAGCAGCAGGAGGAGATCGACGCGGAGGCCTCGGCCGTGCGCCGCAGCCAGATCCGCACGATGGACCGGTCCGAGCGCATCCGCACGTACAACTTCCCGGAGAACCGCATCGCGGACCACCGCACGGGATACAAGGCGTACAACCTCGACGCCGTGATGGACGGCGCCCTCGACCCGGTCGTGGAGTCCTGCATCCAGGCCGAGGAGGAGGCGCGCCTCGACGCGCTCGGGTCGGACGCGTGACGCGTCGTCCCGCCGCGCGTGGCTGACGTCGAGGGCGTCCCGACCACCGTGGACGCCCTCCGCATGCGCGTCGGCCAGGCGCTCGCGGCGGCCGGCATCGAGGATCCCGCGGTCGACGCGGAGCTCCTCGTCGGCCACGTCCTCGGCCTCAGCCGCGGCCAGGTGCAGTCGCGCGCGATCACGCGGGCCGCGGTCGATGCCGCGGACGCCGCGCGCGTCCTCGAGCTGACCGCCCGTCGCGCGCGTCGCGAGCCGCTGCAGCACATCACCGGCGTCGCGCACTTCCGGTCGCTCGAGCTCCTCGTCGGGCCGGGCGTCTTCGTGCCGCGGCCCGAGACGGAGCAGGTGGCGCAGCTCGCCATCGACGCGCTGTCCGCCGCGCCCGGCGAGGCGCCCGTCGCGGTCGACCTGGGCACGGGATCCGGCGCCCTCGCGCTGGCGCTCGCCACCGAGGTGCCGCACGCCCGCGTGCACGCGATCGAGGTCTCACCCGCGGCGCACGCGTGGACGGCCCGCAACGTCGCGCGCCTCGCGCCCGACGTCGACCTCGTGCTCGGCGACCTCGCCGACGCGTTCCCCGAGCTCGACGGCACCGTGTCCGTCGTCGTCTCGAACCCGCCCTACATCCCGGTCGACGCCGTGCCGCGCGACCCCGAGGTGCGGCTGCACGATCCCGCGCTCGCGCTCTACGGCGGCGCGGACGGCCTCGACGTCGTGCGGCTCGTCTCGACGACGGCGCGTCGGCTCCTGCACCCGGGCGGCGCCCTCGTGATCGAGCACGGCGAGCTGCAGGGCGACGCCATCCGCGCCCTCCTCGACGCCGACGGCTGGCGCGCGACCGCGACCCATCAGGACCTCACCCGCCGCGACCGCGCCACGACCGCGCTGCGCTGACGAGGATCCGGCGCCGACCGGATCCGGCGCGGTCAGCCCGCGTGCGCCTGCGCGCGCACGAACGCCTCGACCGCCGGCAGCAGGTCGCCGTCGCCGCGCACGTGGTGCCCGTGGATCCCGAGCCCGCGCGCCGACTCCACGTTGTCGAGCCGGTCGTCGGCGAAGAACGTGCGCTCGGCCGGCTGCCCGTAGGCGGCGAGCACCCCGCGGAACACGGCCGGATCCGGCTTCCGGGCCCCGTACCCGCTCGACGTCCGCAGGTGCTCCACGCCGAACAGCGGCACGAGCTCGGGCGCGAGCGTCGGCAGGTGCCGCGCGGCGAGGGCGTTGTTGTTGGTGAGCAGCGTGATCCGCCCGGCCTCGCGCGCCCGGGCCACGGCCTCGAGCGCCGACGGCCGCACCGTCATGGACGCGCGGCGCCGGCGGACCCACTCGTCCTCGTCCATCTCGACGCCCACGGCCGCGCAGAACGCGGGGAGGTAGGAGTCGGCGTCGAAGCGCCCGGCCTCCGCGGCCCACTCGCCGTCGTCGTTGTACCAGCGGCGGCGCAGCTCCGGGAGGTCGTGGCCCGTGGCGGCCGTGATCCGGTCGGCCGGGCCCCGCCAGTCGTGGTCGTAGAGCACGTCGTCCATGTCGAACACGAACAGGAGCCCGCGCGGGGCGGGGGAGGAGGGGCGGGAGGTCACCCGATCCAGTATGCGGGCGCGCACGCCACGCGGATCCGCCGCTCAGGGCCAGGCCCACGCGCTCGGCTACGATGAGCGACGACATGGCGCGCATCTACGACTGCTCAGTCGACACCGACCTCCTCACCGGCATGAGACTCGCCCGACAGGCGGTGGGCCGCGGCGAGGTCGTCGTCGTCCCCACGGACACCGTGTACGGCATCGCGGCCGACGCCTTCAACCCCGAGGCCGTGCAGCGGCTCCTCGACGCGAAGGGCCGCGGGCGCGACGCCCCGCCGCCCGTCCTCATCCCCGGGCAGTCGACGCTCGACGCGCTGGCCGACTTCGTGCCCGACGTCGTCCGCCGCCTGGTGGAGGAGTTCTGGCCGGGCGGCCTCACGGTGATCCTCGTGGCGCAGCCGTCCCTCGTCTGGGACCTCGGCGAGACCCGCGGCACCGTCGCGCTCCGCATGCCCGCCAACTCCTTCGCGCTCGAGCTCCTCGCGGAGACCGGCCCGCTCGCGGTGTCGTCCGCCAACAAGACGGGCCAGCCCGCCGCCGCGACCGCCCAGGACGCGGCCGAGCAGCTCGGCGACTCCGTCTCGATCTTCCTCGACGGCGGCGCCGCCGGGGGAGCGGCCTCGACCATCGTCGACGCGTCGCGCGTCACCGACGCAGGCGGCCGCGTCCGCATCGTCCGCGAGGGCGCGATCACGCGCGCGCAGATCCAGCAGCTCATCGGCGACGAGCTCGAGCCCGTCGTCGCGGCCCCGACCGAGCCCGTCGAGCCGGACGCCTCCGACGACGACGCGGCCGCCGCCGTCCTCGACGCCGCCGTCCCCGACGTCGCAGCCGTCCCCGACGCGCCCGAGGCCCCCCGCGGCATCGCGAGCGGCGCCGAGCGCGTCGACGGATCCGCGGATCCCGAGGCCGCCGCCCCGTCCGCGACCGAGCCCCCCGCGGATCCGCCCGCGCACCCCCGGTGACCTACTACGCAGCCATGGCGGTCGTATCGGCGGTCATCACGCTCGTCCTGTCGATGATCGTCATGAAGCTCGGCTACCGCTACCGGCTCTACCCGGCGATCCGCGCGCGCGACGTGCACACGAAGCCCACGCCCCGCCTCGGCGGCGTCGCGATGTTCGCCGGCATCCTCGTGGCCTTCGCCGTGGCGTCCCAGGTCTCCTGGTTCGGCCTGGTCTTCGACCGTCCGGGGCCCGTCATCGCCATCCTCGGCGCCGCGCTCATGATCGTGGTCATCGGCGTGCTCGACGACGTCTACGACCTCGACTGGATGATCAAGCTCGCCGGCCAGATCCTCGCCGCCGGCCTCCTCGCCTGGCAGGGCGTCGCCATCTCGTCGCTCCCCATCGGCGGCCTCACGGTGGGCTCGTCGCAGATGTCGATCATGCTGACGATCTTCGCCATCGTCCTCGTCATGAACGCCGTCAACTTCATCGACGGCCTCGACGGGCTGGTCGCGGGCGTCGCGATCATCGCCAACGGCGCCTTCTTCCTCTACAGCTTCCTGCTCTCGGACACCGCCACCGGCCAGACCGAGCGCTTCAACCTCGCGTCGCTCATCAGCGCGATCCTCATCGGCGCGTGCCTCGGCTTCCTGCCGTTCAACTGGCACCCGGCGAAGCTCTTCATGGGCGACGCGGGCGCGCTCCTCGTCGGCCTCCTCATGGCCACGAGCGCCATCGCGGTCACGGGCGAGATCGACCCGAACCCCGAGACCTTCGGCCGCTCGCAGCTGCTGCCCGCGTTCCTCCCGATCCTGCTGCCGTTCGCGATCCTCATCGTGCCGCTGCTCGACTTCGCCCTCGCCGTCTTCCGGCGGCTGAAGGCGGGCAAGTCGCCGTTCAGCGCCGACCGCAAGCACCTGCACCACCGCCTGCTCGACATGGGGCACTCGCGCCTGCACGCGACGCTCATCTTCTACGCGTGGACGGGCGTCGTGTCCGTCGGCTGCCTGCTCATGTTCGTGGTGCAGCCCTACGCGTGGGGCGTCGCCTTCATCGTCGTCGGCATGGTCGCCTGCGCCGTCGTCACCCTCGCCCCGCTCAGCCGCCGCAAGCGCCTCGAGGCCGCCGCGCAGCTCGTGCCCGCGGACGCCGACTCGGACGACGCCGCCGCGTACGACCCGCTGGACGAGGCGGCGGGCGACCGCCCGCTCGCGCGCCTGACGGAGTCCGAGCTCGAGACGGTCGAGCGCGAGCACGCCGACCTCGCCACCGGGGCCGTCGCGACCCGGCCCACCGACGCCCCGCATGCCGGGAACAGCAAGGAGACGACATGACCGACAGCCCGAGCGCCCCCGCTCCCGCCCCCGCGGAGCGCCCCGCGAAGAAGGACGTCTTCACGCGCATCCTCATCGGGGGAGCGCTGCTGGCCCTCGCCATCGCGGTGGTCGGCGGCATCGTCGGCTTCGCGGTCGACGGCGGACGCGGCCTCCTGAGCGCGGTCATCGGCAGCGCCATGGCGCTCGTGTTCCTCGGCCTCACGGCGGGCAGCATCCTCTTCGCGAACCGCTTCCAGTCGTCGCCGATCTACCCGACGATCTTCTTCTCCGTCGTGCTCGGCGCGTGGCTGCTCAAGTTCGTGGTGTTCCTCGCCATCGCGCTGGCGCTCAAGGAGCAGCCGTGGATCAACCTGGTCGTGCTCTTCGTGACCGTGATCGTGGGCGTCGTGGGCACCCTCGTGATGGACATGATCGTGATCACCAAGGCCCGCGTGGGGTACGTGAGCGACGCCCAGCTGCCGGGTCGCTGATCGCGCGCGTCCCGCCGTCGCCGGGGGGACGCGATTAGTCAGGGCACCCTCATTGTTGATAGTCTCTCTCGTGACGATTCCCGTCGGGCCGTGCCCAGAACCACCTCACGCCGGCGTCTTCCCACCCCATCCGTTCGTCGCCGCGAGAGCTCGCGCTCCACGCCCCGAAACAGGAGATAGCGCTGTTAGCCATCGCTGCACCCAGCATCATCACCCTCGCCGCTGAAGACTCGGGTGAGGGGTTCCACGCTCCCACGCTCTCGGAGTTCTTCCCGCCGATCGCCTTCTTCGAGGGCACGGGCTTCGACCTCAACCGCATCATGCTCATCAGGCTCCTGGTGATGGCGGTCCTCGTGGTCCTGTTCGTCGTCGGCACGCGCAAGCTCGCGCTGGTCCCCGGCCGCGGTCAGAACCTCGTCGAGATGGGCGTCGACTTCGTCCGCGTCAACATCGCGGAGGACATCCTCGGCAAGAAGGACGGCCGTCGATTCCTGCCGATCCTGATGACCATCTTCTTCCTGGTCCTCGGCATGAACCTCACGGGCGTCATCCCCTTCCTCAACATCGCGGGCACGTCGGTCATCGGCCTCCCGCTGCTCCTGGCGCTCGTCGCCTACGTGACCTTCATCTACGCGGGCATCAAGGACCGGGGCGCGATGTTCTTCAAGAACACGCTCTTCCCGGCCGGCGCCCCGAAGGCGGTCTACCTCCTCCTCACGCCCATCGAGTTCCTCTCGACGTTCATCATCCGGCCGGTCGCGCTCACGCTCCGACTCCTGATGAACATGCTCGTGGGGCACCTCCTGCTGGTGCTCTGCTTCTCCGCGACGTGGTTCTTCCTCTTCGAGGCACAGGGCGCGCTCAAGATCCTGGGCGCCGGCACCCTCGTCCTCGGATTCGCGTTCACGCTCTTCGAGCTGCTCGTCGCCGTCCTGCAGGCCTACATCTTCGCCCTCCTCACCGCCGTCTACATCCAGATGGCCGTGGCGGAGGAGCACTAAGCGATCTCGTCGACCAACGAGATCACCCAACCGGAAGGAAACCCCAGTGGACCCCATCATCACCGCCGAGATCACCGGCAACATCGCGACCGTCGGCTACGGCCTCGCAGCGATCGGCCCCGGCATCGGTGTCGGAATCGTCGCCGGCAAGACCGTCGAGGCCATGGCCCGCCAGCCCGAGATGGCCGGCAGCCTCCGCACCACGATGTTCCTCGGCATCGCGTTCTCCGAGGCGCTCGCGCTCATCGGCCTCGCGACCTACTTCATCTTCACCAACTAGGGGACACGCACATGCTCACGCCCCACAACGTGATGGCGGCAGGTGAAGAAGCGCCGAGCATCCTCCTACCCGCGGTCTACGACATCGTGTGGTCGGCGGTCGTGTTCGTCGTCCTCCTGGTCGTCATCTGGAAGTACGCGCTGCCGCGCGTCTACGCCATGCTCGACGGTCGCACCGAGGCCATCGCCGGCGGCATCGAGAAGGCCGAGCGCGCGCAGGCGGAAGCCGACGCCGCGAAGGCCGAGCTCACCGCGCAGCTCGCCGAGGCCCGTGCCGAGGCCGGTCGCATCCGCGACCAGGCCCGCGTCGACGCCACGGCGATCGCCGCGGAGATCAAGGAGCAGGCCACGGCCGACGCCGCCCGGATCACCGCGAGCGCGCAGCAGCAGATCGAGGCCGAGCGCCAGCAGGCGGTCGTCTCCCTCCGCTCGGAGGTCGGCTCGCTCGCGATCGACCTCGCGTCCGGCGTCATCGGCCAGAGCCTCGCGGACGACCAGCGCTCCACCGCGCTCGTCGACCGGTTCCTCGCCGACCTGGAGGCCAGCGAGACCGCCGGCAGGACGGGATCCGCCAGCTGATGGGCAGTGCATCGCGCGCATCGCTGGACGCGGCCCGTCGCGTCCTCGCGGAGCTCGGGGGCGTCGACCTGTCGACGGCCGGTCAGCTCCTCGGGGCCGGCCGCGCCATCGGCGGATCCACGCACCTGCTCTCCGCGCTGGCGGACACCGGCATCGCGCCGGAGGTCAAGCACAGCATCGTGGACCGGGTGTTCGGCGGCACCGTGCAGGAGCCCGCTCTCCGCGTCATCCGCGCGGTCGTCGACGGCCGCTGGTCGTCGCACGACGAGCTGCTCGCGGGCATCGAGGAGCTCGGCATCCGCGCCGTGGCCGAGTCGGCACCCGAGGGCACGCCCATCGAGGCGGAGCTGTTCACCTTCGGCCGCGCCGTCAGCACCGCCGACGGCCTCGAGCTCGCGCTCGGCGACAAGCTGGGCGACCCGGAGGCAAAGTCGACGCTCGTCCACCGTCTCCTCGACGGCCGGGCTTCGGAGCAGACCGTGGCCATCGTCGAGCAGCTCGTGCAGCAGCCCCGCGGCCGCCGCATCGGCGAGCTCGTGCGTCACGCCGCCACCCTCGTGGCCGACCAGGCGGGCCTCACCATCGCCACGGTCCGCACCGCCTCGCCCCTGTCGCCCGAGCAGTCGGAGCGCCTCGCACAGGCACTGAGCCGCCGGTACTCCCGGCGGGTCGAGCTGAACCAGGTCGTGGACCGCGACCTCGTCGGCGGCCTCCGCGTCCAGATCGGCGACGACGTCATCGACGGCAGCGTCGCCACCAGGATCAACGATTTGAGACTCCAGTTCGCCTGACCGGCGGGCGTCACCTCGGGAGCCGTCCGCTCTCGTGAATGCAAAGGGAAAGAAGATGGCAGAACTTTCGATCAGCCCCGACGAGATCCGGGACGCGCTCAAGGACTTCGTCCAGTCCTACGAGCCCGGCAAGGCCTCGACCGAAGAGGTCGGCTACGTGCTCGACGCGGGCGACGGAATCGCCCACGTGCAGGGCCTGCCCGGCGTCATGGCCAACGAGCTCATCACGTTCGCCGACGGGACCCTGGGCCTCGCCCAGAACCTCGAGGAGAGCGAGATCGGCGTCATCGTGCTCGGCGAGTTCGCCGGCATCGAGGAGGGCATGGAGGTGCGCCGCACCGGCGAGGTGCTCTCCGTCCCCGTCGGCGACGGCTACCTCGGCCGCGTCGTGGACCCGCTGGGCAACCCCATCGACGGCCAGGGCGAGATCGCCACCGAGGGCCGCCGCGCGCTCGAGCTCCAGGCGCCCGGCGTCATGCAGCGCAAGAGCGTGCACGAGCCCATGCAGACCGGCATCAAGGCCATCGACGCCATGATCCCGATCGGCCGCGGCCAGCGCCAGCTCATCATCGGCGACCGCCAGACCGGCAAGACGGCCATCGCGATCGACACGATCATCAACCAGAAGGCCAACTGGGAGTCCGGCGACACCAACAAGCAGGTGCGCTGCATCTACGTCGCCATCGGCCAGAAGGGCTCGACCATCGCCTCCGTGCGCGGCGCCCTCGAGGAGGCCGGCGCCATGGAGTACACGACCATCGTCGCGTCCCCCGCGTCCGACCCCGCCGGCTTCAAGTACCTGGCGCCCTACACCGGCTCGGCCATCGGCCAGCACTGGATGTACGGCGGCAAGCACGTCCTCATCATCTTCGACGACCTGTCCAAGCAGGCCGAGGCCTACCGCGCCGTCTCGCTCCTCCTGCGCCGCCCGCCGGGACGCGAGGCGTACCCCGGCGACGTGTTCTACCTGCACTCCCGCCTGCTCGAGCGCTGCGCCAAGCTCTCGGACGAGCTGGGCGCCGGGTCGATGACGGGCCTGCCCATCATCGAGACGAAGGCGAACGACGTCTCGGCGTACATCCCGACCAACGTGATCTCCATCACCGACGGCCAGATCTTCCTCCAGTCGGACCTGTTCAACGCGAACCAGCGTCCCGCGGTGGACGTCGGCATCTCGGTGTCCCGCGTCGGCGGCGACGCCCAGGTGAAGAGCATCAAGAAGGTCTCCGGCACGCTCAAGCTCGAGCTCGCGCAGTACCGCTCCCTCGAGGCGTTCGCGATCTTCGCGTCCGACCTCGACGCGGCCAGCCGTCGCCAGCTCGCCCGCGGCGCGCGCCTCACCGAGCTGCTCAAGCAGCCCCAGTACTCGCCGTTCCCCATCGAGGAGCAGGTCGTCTCGATCTGGGCGGGCACGAAGGGCAAGCTCGACGAGGTCCCCGTCGAGGACATCCTCCGCTTCGAGCGCGAGCTGCTCGACCACCTCCACCGCAACACGGAGGTGCTGTCGCAGCTCAAGGAGAAGAACGTCCTCACCGACGACATCACCGACGCCCTCGACAAGGCCGTGGACCAGTTCAAGCTCGAGTTCCAGACGGGCGAGGGCAAGCCGCTCGCCTCGGTGGGATCCGAGAGGTTCGAGCCCGCCAAGGCCGAGGACGTCAACCAGGAGCAGATCGTCAAGGGCAAGCGCTGACGCGCTCGCCTCACCGATCCGCCACCGACCGAGACCGATAGGGAGACTCATGGGAGCGCAACTCCGGGTCTACACGCAGAAGATCAAGTCCGCGCAGACGACGAAGAAGATCACCCGCGCGATGGAGCTGATCTCCGCGTCGCGCATCCAGAAGGCGCAGCAGCGGATGGCGGCGTCCGCGCCGTACTCCCGCGCGGTCACGCGCGCGGTCTCGGCGGTGGCGACGTTCTCCAACGTCGACCACATCCTCACGACCGAGCCCGAGAAGGTGGAGCGGGCGGCGATCGTCATCTTCGCCTCCGACCGCGGCCTCGCCGGCGCGTTCAGCTCCAGCGTCCTGAAGGAGTCGGAGCAGCTCGCCGAGCTCCTCCGCTCGCAGGGCAAGGACATCGTGTACTACCTCGTGGGCCGCAAGTCCGTGGGGTACTTCAAGTTCCGCAAGCGCTCCTCGGAGCGCATCTGGACGGGGAGCACGGAGAAGCCCGAGTTCGAGACCGCGAAGTCGATCGGCGACGCGCTCGTGGAGAAGTTCGTGACGCCGGCGTCCGAGGGCGGGGTGGACGAGATCCACATCGTCTTCAACCGCTTCGTGTCGATCGCCACGCAGAAGCCCGAGGTCGTCCGGCTGCTGCCGCTCGAGGTCGTCGAGGGGGTGGAGGCGCCCGGCGAGGGCGCCGTCCTGCCGCTCTACGAGTTCGAGCCCGAGGTGGGCGACGTGCTCGACGCGCTGCTGCCCGTCTACATCGAGAGCCGCATCTTCAACGCGATGCTGCAGTCGGCCGCCTCCGAGCACGCCGCGCGCCAGAAGGCCATGAAGTCGGCGAGCGACAACGCCGACAAGCTCGTGACCACCTACACGCGGCTGCGGAACAACGCGCGCCAGACCGAGATCACGCAGCAGATCTCCGAGATCGTCGGCGGCGCGGACGCGCTCGCCACATCCAAGTAACCCACGCTCCACGAATGAAGAAGAGAGACATCAATGACTGACACCGCCACTGCGCCGGTCGCCAGCGACAGCGTGGCCGGCGTCGGACGCATCGTCCGCGTCACCGGCCCGGTCGTGGACATCGAGTTCCCGCACGACTCGATCCCCCCGGTCTACAACGCCCTCAAGACGACGATCACCCTCGACGGGGAGTCGACGGAGATCACCCTCGAGATCGCGCTGCACCTCGGCGACGACGTCGTGCGCGCCATCGCCCTGAAGCCCACGGACGGCCTCGTCCGCGGCCAGGAGGTGCGCGACACGGGTGCCGCCATCTCGGTGCCGGTCGGCGACGTCACCAAGGGCAAGGTCTTCAACGTCACGGGCGACATCCTGAACAACGTCGGCGGCGAGCCGATCGAGATCACCGAGCGCTGGCCCATCCACCGCAAGCCCCCGATGTTCGACCAGCTGGAGTCCAAGACGCAGCTGTTCGAGACCGGCATCAAGGTCATCGACCTCCTCACCCCGTACGTGCAGGGCGGCAAGATCGGCCTGTTCGGCGGCGCGGGCGTCGGCAAGACCGTCCTCATCCAGGAGATGATCCAGCGCGTCGCGCAGGACCACGGCGGCGTATCCGTGTTCGCCGGCGTCGGCGAGCGCACGCGTGAGGGCAACGACCTCATCATGGAGATGGAGGAGGCCGGCGTCTTCGACAAGACCGCGTTGGTCTTCGGCCAGATGGACGAGCCGCCGGGAACGCGCCTGCGCGTCGCCCTGTCCGCGCTCACGATGGCGGAGTACTTCCGCGACGTGAAGAACCAGGACGTGCTGCTCTTCATCGACAACATCTTCCGCTTCACGCAGGCCGGCTCCGAGGTCTCCACGCTGCTCGGCCGCATGCCGTCCGCGGTGGGCTACCAGCCGAACCTCGCGGACGAGATGGGCGTGCTCCAGGAGCGCATCACGTCGACCCGCGGCCACAGCATCACCTCGCTGCAGGCCATCTACGTCCCCGCGGACGACTACACCGACCCGGCACCGGCCACCACGTTCGCGCACCTCGACGCGACCACGGAGCTCAGCCGCGAGATCGCCTCGCGCGGCCTCTACCCGGCCGTCGACCCGCTGACGTCCACCAGCCGCATCCTCGACCCGCGGTACCTGGGCCAGGCGCACTACGACACGGCCACCCGCGTCAAGGCGATCCTGCAGAAGAACAAGGAGCTGCAGGAGATCATCGCGATCCTCGGCGTCGACGAGCTCTCCGAGGAGGACAAGGTCACGGTGTCGCGTGCGCGCCGCATCCAGCAGTTCCTCTCGCAGAACACGTACATGGCGAAGAAGTTCACGGGCGTCGAGGGATCGACCGTCCCGCTGAAGAACACCATCGAGTCCTTCTCGAAGATCGCGGACGGCGAGTACGACCACGTCGCCGAGCAGGCGTTCTTCAACGTGGGCGACCTCGACGACGTCGACCGCCGCTGGTCCGAGATCCAGAAGGAGAACGGCTGACATGGCCCGCGCTGATCTCACGGTGACCGTGGTCTCCGCCGACCAGCAGGTCTGGTCGGGCCAGGCGTCCATGGTCGTCGCGCGCACCAGCGAGGGCGAGATCGGCATCCTCGCCGGTCACGAGCCGCTCCTGGCGATCCTCGCGACCGGCAACGTCCGCATCACGCAGGACGGCGGCGCCGTGATCACGGCCGACGCCGACGAGGGCTTCCTCTCGGTGGAGAACGACAACGTGACCGTGGTCGCGCGCAAGGCCGCACTGGTCGCGTAGCGTCACGTCCGTCCGACGGCGGACGGTCCCCTCGGGGGCCGTCCGCCGTCGTGCGTCCGGGCGGCGCGCGTGCCGCCGCAGTTCCGCCCCGCTCCGCCGTCGCTGCTCTCCCGCGATCCCGTCCTCCCTCTCCTTCCCGTCCGATCCCGGAGGTCCCGTGCTCGTCCTGCTGCCCCCGTCCGAGACGAAGCGCGACGGCGGGGCCGAGGGTTCCCGCCTGGACCTCGACCGGCTCGCGTTCCCCGAGCTGACGGCCGAGCGGCGCACGATCGTCCGCGCGGTCGCCGACCTCGCCCGGGATCCCGAGGCCGCGGCGCGCGCCCTCAAGCTCGGCCCGCGCCAGGCGGGGGAGGTGGAGCGGAACCGGCTCCTCGAGTCGTCCCCGACCATGCCGGCGCTGCTGCGCTACACGGGCGTGCTCTACGACCCCATCGGGGCGGACGCGCTGGACGCCGCGCAGCTGGCCTTCGCCGGGCGGCACGTGGCCGTGCACTCGGCTCTGCTCGGGCCCGTGATGGCGACCGATCCCGTCCCGGCGTACCGCCTCTCGCACGACAGCCGCGTGCCGGGCCTCCGGATGAAGGCGCACTGGGTCGCATCGGTGCGTCGCGCGCTGGAGGGTGTGCCGGGCCTCGTCCTCGACCTCCGCTCCGACGGGTACGCGGCGCTCGGCCCGCGACCGGGCCACGAGGACTCCGCCGTGGTGCGCGTCGTCGCCCGCGGCGCGGACGGCACCGTGCGCGCACTGAACCACTTCAACAAGAAGGCGAAGGGCGAGCTGGTCCGCACGCTGATCGAGGGCGGGCAGGACCTCGCCTCGGTCGCCGAGCTGCTCGAGTGGGCCGAGGGCGCCGGCATCGAGCTCACGCGCGGCGCGTCCGGCGAGCTCGTGCTGGTGGCTGCCTCGCACTGAGCTCTCCCCGCATCCTCCGCGGAAGCCCGCTCCCGCGAGCCCGCGAGCCCCGGAGTCCGGCTGCGTCGTGCCGCGCGCGGAGCGGTGTCAGGCGGCCCGGTGGCAGCCGACGACGTGGTCGTCGACGAGGCCCGAGGACTGCATGAGCGCGTAGACCGTCGTGGGGCCGACGAACCGCAGCCCGTGTGCCTTGAGCTCGCGGCTGAGGGCGGTGGACTCGGGCGTGACGGCGGGGATGTCGTCGGCGGTCGCGGGCCGCGGCCGCGATGCGGGGTCGGACGCGTGCGCCCAGACCAGGCGGTCGAGCGCGCCGTCCCCGCGCTCGTCGATCAGCGCCCGGACGGCCCGGGCGTTGCCGGAGGCCGCGAGGATCTTGGCGCGGTTGCGGATGATGCCCGCGTCGCCCATGAGTCGCTCCACGTCGTCCTCGTCCATCGCGGCGACGGCGTCGACGTCGAAGCCGTGGAAGACCTCGCGGAACCGGGGGCGCTTGCGGAGGATCGTGATCCACGAGAGCCCCGCCTGGAAGCCCTCGAGGCAGAGCTTCTCGAACAGCGGCCGGTCGCCGTGCAGCGGACGGCCCCACTCCTCGTCGTGGTACCTGCGGTACTCGGGATCCGCCGCGGACCACGCGCAGCGCGCCAGGCCGTCGTCGCCCACCGCGAGCGAGGCCCGGCTCATGACGGCAGCACCGATCCCTCGACGGCCAGCAACCGCACCTTCGTGGCGACGCCGTCGCCCGCGCTGAAGCCCGTGACGCGTCCGTCGGCGCCGAGCACGCGGTGGCAGGGCACCAGGATGCAGAGCCGGTTCGCCCCGACGGCGCCGCCGACCGCGCGGGCGCCGCCCGGCCGACCCGCGGCCTGCGCGAGGGCGCCGTACGTGGTGACGCCGCCGTGGGGGACGCGGAGGAGCGCCTCCCAGACCGCGACCTGGAACGGCGTCCCGGCGAGGCGGACGGGCACGTCGAACGTCTGCCGGCGGCCGGCGAACCACTCCTCGAGCTGTCGGGCGGCCTCCTGCAGCACCGGGCTGGGCCGGTCGTCGAGGTGGTCGAGCGGCAGCCGGTCCGCGGTCGCGATGGAGAGCGAGAGGATCCGGTCGCCCTCGGCGACGAGCTCGAGGCGGCCGACGGGCGACGGCACCCGCAGGAGCGCGGCCCCGGGCGGGAGGGCGCCGCGTGCGGGAGGCAGCGGCACGCGCGGGTCCGCATCGGGCACGCGGGAGGCGGTGGGAGGAGCGGGGGCGAGGGCGGGAGCGGGGGAGGGCGTCATGCCGCGACGGTACGACGGCGCGGACGGAGCCCCGGCACGGCGCGGAGGCCGGGGGGAATGGACGCGGGCGAGGCGTCGGGGGAGGAGGCGGGGAGCGGCGCCGGCGTCACCGGGAGCGCCCGTGCCCGTCCTGCGTGTGGACCTTGAGGTATACGAACGTCTCGGTGCTCACGACGCCCTCGAGCGCCCGGATCCGCGCGTTGAGGAGCTCGACGAGCTCCTCGTCGTCCTCGCACACCACCTCGGCGAGGAGGTCGAAGGTGCCCGCGGTCATCACCACGTAGTCGACCGCGGGGATGGCCGCGAGGGCGTCCGCGACCACGCGCACGTCGCCGCTCACGGTGACGCCGATCATGGCCTGCCGGGTGAGGCCGAGCTGCTGCGGGTCGGTGAGCGCCACGATGCGGATCACGCCGGCGTCGGTGAGCTTCTGCACGCGCTGCCGGACCGCCGCCTCGCTCAGCCCGACGGCCTTGCCGATCTCGGCGTACGACCGACGGCCGTCCTCGCGCAGCTGCTCGACGATGGAGCGGGAGATCGCGTCGACGGGGAGCCCGCGGGCGGAGGGGCGCTGCGGCGTGCTCATCGCACGAGCATGACAGCCCGGCGGGGGCCGGGCAACCGGATCCGCGGCGCGCGTCCCCTCCGGCGGGCCGGATGCCCCTCGATCGTCCCATGGCCGCCGACGGCGCCGCCCCTCGGCCGGGGGTCGCGCGCGCGGTAGGATCCCTCTCAGCGCGTCCGGCCGCCCGAGGCCCGGCGCCCACCGCCCCACCGGGCGCCGACCCTCGATGGAGCCGATGACGTGAGCGAGGGCTCCCACCGATCCGCTCGCGTCGGCGCGGGATCCGTCGGCGTCGCGGTCGTCACGCCCCGCGTGGTCGTCGTGCTGCCCGACGGCGCCCCGGCCCGCGTGGTCGAGGAGCTGTGGCGCGTCGCGTCGGACCCGTCCGCCGTCGCCGAGTCCCTGGTCGCGGCGCTGCCGTTGCGGGGTCCGGACGAGGTCGGGTCCTTCGCCGTGCTCGTGCACGAGGACGCGGGGCCCGACGGCGTGCGCCTCCAGATCGTGCTGCGCGGCGACGCCGTGGTGGACGCCGACGGCGGCGCCGCGGACGGCCCGCGCCGCGTGGACGCCCGCGGGGTGGTCCCCTTCTACCTGGCCGCGCTCGACCGCGTGCGCGCGTACCGCGTGGGGCACGCCGCAGCGCCCGCGTCCGTCGCCGTCCCGGGCGCGCTCCCGCTGGTGGCCGGTGCGGTGGCCGCCGACGCGGTGACGTGGCGCCTCGGCGGACAGGTCGGCGCCGACGCGGCGTCCGACGATCCCGGGAACGTGGCCGCTCCGGCGCCCGCACCCGCCGCACCCGCCGCCGAGACCGCCCTCGTCGACGACGCCGAGGCCGCCGCCCGCGTGCGGGCCACGAGCGTCCCCACCGCCGCCATCCCCGTCGCCCCCGACGAGGCCGTCGTGCGCGCGGTGCACGCCGTCCGGATCCTCCGCGACCGCGCGGTGCCCGGCACCGAGACGGGTGACGACGACGCCGAGCGCATCCCCCTCGACCCGCCGGTGATCGTGGGGCGCCGTCCGCGTCCGCCGCGCGTCGTCCGCGGCGCGGAGCCGCGGCTCGTGACGGTGCCCTCGCCGCTCGGCGAGATCTCCGGCACGCACGTGGCCATCCGACAGGAGTCCGGCGCGATCGTGGTCACCGACCTCGGATCCACCAACGGCACCGCGGTGCTGGCGCCCGGTGCCGACCGCCTCGCGCTCCGGCCGGGGGAGTCGCTCGTGGTCGTGCCCGGCACCCGCGTGGACATCGGCGACGGCGTCGTCCTCGAGATCCTGGCCGCCCGATGACCGCCATCGGCGCCGACGTCGTGGAGCGCGCCCTCGAGCTGCCCGACGGACGCACGCTCGTGCTCGGCTGGGCGTCGGCCACCGACCGCGGCCTCCGCCGCGACCACAACGAGGACAGCCACCTCGCCGCCGTCCCGTACTTCGTCGTCGCGGACGGCATGGGCGGACACGCGGCCGGCGACGTGGCGAGCGACGCCGTGATCCGCCGCCTCGCGGACGAGCAGGGCCGCGCCGAGGGCGGGTTCGCGGATCCCGAGGGCGTCGAGCCCGCGCTCGAGCTGGCCGTCGACGACATCCGCGAGGAGACCGGCGACCTCGAGCTGCACGCCGGCACGACCGTGACGGGCGCGTGCCTCACGCTCGTCTCCGACCGGCCGTACTGGGCCGTCTTCAACGTGGGGGACTCGCGCGTGTACCAGCTGCGCGGGGACGTGCTCGAGCAGGTGACGGTCGACCACTCGGTCGTGCAGGAGATGGTGGACGCCGGCCGGATCACGCGCGCGCAGGCCGACCGCCACCCCGACGGCAACATCATCACGCGCGCGGTCGGGGTCGGCGACGCGGCCGAGGCCGACTACTGGCTGCTGCCGGTGACCGCGCGCCTGCGGCTGCTGGTCTGCTCCGACGGGCTGACGAAGGAGCTGGCGGACGCCGAGATCCGCGAGCACCTGCTGCACGCGGACGACGCGGCGACGGCCGTGCGCGCCCTCGTCGAGCACGCGCTCGACAACGGCGGACGCGACAACGTGACGGCCGTCGTGGTCGACGTGCTGCGGATCGACCCGCCCGCCGACGTGCCCGCACCCCGCCGCCGGGGCCTGCGCCGCTGACCCTCCGCTCGGCCGCCGCTACGCGTGCAGGGCGTCGTTGAGGATCGAGCCGCCGCCGCGCCGCGGCACCGCCTCGACGGCGCCGGTGAGCGAGTTGCGGCGGAACAGGATCCCGGGCCGGCCCGACAGCTCGACGGCCTTCACGTGCGGCGCGGTGCCGTCGGCGGTGGGCGCCTCGCCCGCGAGCCGGACCTTGGTGCCGGCCGTCACGTAGAGCCCGGCCTCCACGACGCTGTCGTCGCCGATGGAGATGCCGACGCCCGAGTTGGCGCCGAGGAGGGCGCGCTCCCCGATGACGACGCGCTCCGTGCCGCCGCCCGAGAGCGTGCCCATGATGGAGGCGCCGCCGCCGACGTCCGAGCCGTCGCCGACGACGACGCCCTGCGAGATCCGCCCCTCGACCATCGACGCGCCGAGCGTGCCGGCGTTGAAGTTGACGAAGCCCTCGTGCATCACGGTCGTCCCGGGGGAGAGGTGCGCGCCGAGCCGCACGCGCGACGCGTCGGCGATGCGCACGCGGTCGGGCGTGACGTAGTCGAGCAGGCGCGGGAACTTGTCCACGCCGTGTGCGGCGATGCCCGCGCGCTGGAGCGACGGGCGCAGCCGGTCGAAGTCGTCGGGGTGCACGGGGCCCGCGTTCGTCCACACGACGATGGGGAGGTGGCCGAAGATCCCGTCGAGGGAGATCGTGTTCGGCGCCACGAGCAGGTGGCTGAGCAGGTGCAGGCGGAGGTAGGCGTCGGGCGTCGAGGCGGGCGCGGCCTGCAGGTCGATCTCGACGGTCACGATGTCGACCGTCACGCCGCGGCGCGGGTCGGCGACCGCGAGCTCCTCGATCCAGGCCGGCGCGATCCAGCGGTCGCGTCCCGCGGGCAGGGTGCCGAGCTCGGGCGCCGGGAACCACGTGTCGAGCACCGTGCCGTCGGAGGCGACGGTCGCGAGGCCGTAGCCCCAGGCGGATCCGGTGGCGGGCGCGGCGGACGAGGGCGAAGCGGGGGAGGCCATGCGGCCAGCGTACCGACCGCCATGGCCGGACCCGGGTCCTCCCCAGGACCGCGTCCCGCCCCCGACCTAGGATGTCGGTCATGCCGACCGAGACGCCCGCCGTGCCCGTGCTCGACCTGACCGCCGGGAGCGTCGAGGTCACCCGCGCGATCTGCGACATCGAGTCCGTCTCGGGCGACGAGGCGACCCTGGCCGACGCCATCGAGCGCGCGCTCGCCGGCTGCGCGCACCTCCAGGTGGAGCGCGACGGCGACGCGGTCATCGCCCGCACGCACCTCGGCCGCGACCGCCGCGTCGTCATCGCCGGCCACATCGACACCGTCCCGCTCAACCGCAACCTGCCCACGCGCACCGAGCACGAGGGCGGCGTCGAGTACCTCTGGGGCCGCGGCACCGTCGACATGAAGGCGGGCGTCGCCGTGCAGCTGGTGCTCGCGGCCGAGCTCGCGGATCCCGCCTACGACATCACCTGGATCTGGTACGACCACGAGGAGGTCTCCGACAGCCTCAACGGCCTCGGCCGCCTCGCGCGCACCCGCCCGGACCTCCTCGAGGGCGACTTCGCGATCCTCGGCGAGCCCACCCGCGCCGAGATCGAGGGCGGCTGCAACGGCAACCTCCGCGTCGAGGTCCGGGCGTTCGGGAAGCGCTCGCACTCGGCGCGCTCCTGGGTGGGCGAGAACGCCATCCACCGCATCGCCCCCGTGCTCGCCACCCTCGCCTCCTACGAGGCGCGCGAGGTCGAGGTCGACGGCCTGGTGTACCGCGAGGGCCTCAACGCGGTCGGCGTCTCCGGCGGCATCGCGGGCAACGTGATCCCCGACGAGGCCATGGTGCACGTCAACTACCGCTTCGCCCCCAGCCGCTCGGGCGCCGAGGCCGTGGAGCACGTGACGAGCCTCTTCCCGGGCTTCGAGGTCACGGTCGTCGACCTCGCCGAGGGCGCGCGGCCCGGCCTCGACGCCGAGATCGCGCAGCCGTTCCTCGCGGCGGTGGGCGGCGAGGCACGCCCCAAGTACGGCTGGACCGACGTGGCCCGCTTCAGCGCGCTCGGCGTCCCGGCCGTGAACTACGGCCCCGGGGATCCGCTCCTCGCCCACCACGACGACGAGCGCGTCGACGTGGCGCAGATCACGTCGTGCGAGCGCGGCCTCCGGGCGTGGCTGACCGCGCGCTGACCCGGACGGTCCGGCGCCCGGCGCCGCACGACCTGCCGGATGCCCGGTCCTCCGCCCGCGTGCCCTGGTGGGCGGCCGTCCTCGGCGTCTACCTCGCGAGCCGCGTGCTCACCACCGTGCTGATGCTCGTCTCGGCCCGCAGCCAGATCCGCAGCCCGTGGGCGCCCGCCTCGCCGTCCTACCTCCAGTTCGCGACGTTCTGGGACGCCGGCTGGTACCGCGACGTCGCCACGTCGGGCTACCCGACCGTCCTGCCCGTCGACGCCGCGGGCCACGTGCAGGTGAACGCGTGGGCGTTCATGCCCATGTACCCAGCCCTCGTGCGCGCCGTCCAGGACGCCACGGGCGTGCCGTTCGGCGTGGCGGGCGTCGCCGTCTCGGTCGTCGCCGGGGCGGGCGCGGTGCTGGTGCTGCACCGGCTGCTGGCGCGCTTCCTGTCCCCGTCGTCCGCGCTGCTGGCGGTCGTGATCGTGTGCGTCGCGCCCGTGTCGCCCATGTTCCAGGTCGCGTACGCCGAGAGCCTCCAGACGCTGCTGCTCGTCACGGCCCTGCTGCTCCTGGTCGAGCGCCGGTACCTGCTGCTCGTCCCGGTGGTCGTCGTGATGGCCTTCACCCGGCCGCTCGGTCTGGCGTTCGCGCTCGCCCTGCTGCTGCACGGCGTCCACCGCCTGGCCACCGCCCGCCGTGATCCGTTCCCCGCGGGGGAGCGCGCCCGGCTCGTCCTCGCGGCGACCTCGGCCGCGACGGCGGGCGCGGCGTGGCCCGTCGTCGCGTGGATCCGCACGGGTTCGATCAGCGCCTACACCGACACCGAGCTCTCCTGGCGGGCGGCGTACGTCGGCTACCGCCACCTCGTCCCGTTCGAGGCGTGGTTCGACGCGGGCGACTTCTGGATCGGCGGCATCGCGGGCGCGATCGCGGTCGTCCTCGTGGTGGCGGCCTTCGCGCTGATCCTCACGCGCCCGTCCGTGCGCGCCCTCGGCCCCGAGCTCCGCATCTGGCTCGCCTCCTACGGCCTCTACCTGTTCGCCGTCTTCTTCCCGCAGTCGAGCCTCTTCCGCCTGCTGCTGCCCATGATCCCGCTGGCCGGCGCGCTCGCCGTGCCGCGGTCGCGCGCCTACCGCGTCGCCGTCGTGCTCGCCATGGTCGCGGGCCAGTGGCTCTGGATCGACCTCATCTGGCGCGCCACCGTCGGCGACTGGACGCCACCGTGATCCCGTCGCGCGCACGCCGCGGGCGCCCCGGCGGCGCCCCCTCCGCAGGTCGCCCGGGGGCGCGACGGCCGTAGCACGCAGCCGCGCGTTCGTCGGGGTGCGCATCCATGCGGGATAATGGATGCACATCCACGAAAGGGGAGCCGAATGGCAGCCATGAAGCCCAGGACCGGCGACGGACCGATGGAGGCCGTGAAGGAGGGCAGGCTCATCATCGTGCGCGTGCCCTTGGAGGGAGGCGGACGACTCGTCGTCTCCGTCAACGACGCCGAAGCGAAGGAGCTTCACGACGCCCTCGCCGCGGTCACCAGCGCGAGCTAGTCCAGAGCGCATCACGCGACACCGCCCGCCCCGTCGTCGACGGGGCGGGCGGTGCTGTGTCCGGCCGACGACCCGCGGGGGTCAGCGGCCGGTCTTGGCGATCTGGAGCAGGCCGTCGCCCGCCGGGGAGAGCGCGGCGACGACGGCGCCCGAGCCCGCCGTCTCCTGCACGAGGGTGCGGAACGCGGCGGTCTGCGCGTCACGCGCGGCGGGGTTCTGCACGCGGCCGCGCCAGAGGGCGTGCGGCACGAGGACGAGGCCGCCGGTGCGCGCGAGGCGGAGGCCGTGCTCGACGTACTCGATGACCTGCGCCGGATCCGCGTCCACGAGCACCAGGTCGTAGCTCGCGTCGCTCATGCGCGGCAGCACGTCGAGCGCGCGGCCCGTGATGAGGCGCACGCGGTTGGCGGGCACCTCGGCGTCGGCGAGGATCTCGCGCGCGGCCTGCTGGTGGTCGAACTCGACGTCGATGCTGGTGAGGATCGCGCGGGGCGCGCCCCGGAAGATGCAGAGTCCGGAGACGCCGGCGCCCGTGCCGATCTCGATGACGCTCGTGGCGCGCGTCGCGGCCGCGAGGAGCGAGAGCTGCGCGCCGACGGCGGGGGAGACGGCCTCGATGCCGAGCTCCCGGGAGTGCTGGCGGGCCAGGGCGATGTGCTCGTCCTCGACGACGACGTCCTCGGCGAACTTCCACCCGGTCTCCTGGTCGGACACGCGGCACCTCCCTCTTCCGGGTCCCCAGGGTATCGGCCCGCGGGCGGTCGTCCGACCGGCGCCCTGTCCGCCGAGGACCCGGGGGACGCGCCGCGCGGACCGGACCCCGCACCCGGGCGGATATCGGGCATCGACCGACTAGCCTGTGATCATGTTCGGCCTGACGTTCGAGAAGCTGATGCTCATCGGCATCATCGCCGTGTTCCTGCTCGGCCCCGAGCGGCTGCCGGTCTACACCCAGAAGCTCGCGGATCTGGTGAAGGCGGCCCGCCGCATGGCCACCGGGGCGCGCGAGCGCATGCGCGACGAGCTGGGGCCGGAGTTCGACGAGGTCGACTGGAAGAAGCTCGACCCGCGCCAGTACGACCCGCGCCGCATCATCAAGGAGGCGCTGTTCGATGACGAGCCTGTGGTCACGAAGCCGCGCGTCCCCGTCGAGACCACGATCGCGCGTCGCCAGCGCCTGGAGCGCGAGGCCGCCGCGGCGTCCGCCCAGCCCGCGCCGTTCGACGCCGAGGCCACCTGACGCGTCCCGCCGGCGCTCGCGCCGCCGCCCTTCCCGTGATGCGGGGGATCAGGCCGTGCCGCTGAAGCGGGCGTCCACCGCGCGGGCCTCCTCGCGGAGCGCGTCGACCACCGCCCGCACCGACGGGCGCTCGGCGCGATCCGGTCGCAGCAGCACGTGCAGGTGCCGCTTCGAGGCGACCCCGGACAGCCGCTTCACCACCACGCCGTCGTGCTCGCCCGCCGTGTAGCGCGGCAGCAGCGCGATCCCGTGGCCCGACGCCACGAGCGACTCCGTGATGCGCGTGTCGCTGAACCGCTGCACCACGCGCGCGGGCGCGCCGACGGCCTGCTCGATGTCGAGGAGGATCCGGTCGAACGGCAGGCCCTGCGGCACGCCGATCCACGGCTCGCCGCTGAGGTCGGCGGGGCTGACGGACGCGCGCTGGGCGAGGCGGTGGTCCGACGGCATCGCCACGTCGAGCGGCTCGACCATGAGCGGCACGATGACGAGGCCGAGCCCGCGCCACGTGCCGGCGCCCGCGAGCGAGTGCGCGATGACGACGTCGAAGTCGGCCGTGAGGTCGGCGAACGCGCGCGACGGCGGATCCCGGTCGCTGGCGCGCAGGGTGAGGTCGGGGATGGCCGCGACGCGGTCGAGGAGCCCCGGCAGCAGCATCTGCGCGGCGGTGGGGAAGGTCGCGAGCGTGACCTCGCCCGACGGCTGGTGCCGGAAGTCCTCCCAGAGCGCCTCGGCGCGGGCGACCGCGACCGCGATGTCGGTGGCCGTCCGGGCGAGCGCGCGTCCGGCGTCGGTGAGCACGATCCCGCGTCCCGAGCGCTCGGTGAGGGGCACGCCCGCCTCCCGCTCGAGCACCTTGAGCTGCTGCGAGACGGCCGACGGCGTGCGTCCGGCGGCCCGGGCGACGGCGCCGACGCTCCCGCGGTCCGCGAGCTCGCGGAGGAGCTCGAGGCGGCGGATGTCCATGCAGTCAGGCTACACAGTGGGGCAAGGACTATGAGCTTGTCCTGAACGATGCCGGGTGGTGTCATGGTCGTGCGGCGGAATGCGCCGCCATCCGCCTTCCCGCAGGAGCACCACCATGACCGTCTTCCTCATCGCCGTCGCCGCCCTCTCCGTCTCCGCCATCGCCGGCACCGTCGTCGTCACCGCGCGCGACGGCTACCGCGCCGTGCCGACGCGCACGCACCGCAGCCACGTCTAACGAGGACGCGCAGCAGCACCCAGGAGGACGGCAGCCCGCGGGCTGCCGTCCTCCTGGCATGTCCGGGGCTCGCAGTGCGCCGCGAGGACGCGCGGCCTAGGAGACGGACAGGCCGAGCCGCCGGCCGGCGAGGCCGCGACCGCGCGAGGCCAGGTGGTCGGCGACGCGCAGGATCTGCGCGGAGGCCGGATCCTCGGGCGCCGCCAGCACGAGCGGCGCACCGGAGTCGCCTCCCTGGCGCAGCGCCACGCTCAGCGGGACGCTCGCGAGGAGCGGTACGGGCGCGTCCTGGCCGACGGACAGCCGGCGTGCGACCTCCGCGCCGCCGCCCGCCCCGAAGAGCTCGAGCACGGATCCGTCGGGCTGGGCGAACCCGGCCATGTTCTCGACGACGCCCGCGACGCGCTGGCCCGTCTGCCGCGCGACCAGGCCGCTGCGCTCGGCCACGTCGGCCGCGGCCGGTTGCGGGGTCGTGACGACCAGGACCTCCGCGTGCGGGAGGAGCTGGCCCACCGTGATCGCGACGTCGCCCGTGCCCGGCGGCAGGTCGAGCAGCAGCACGTCGAGGTCGCCGAAGAACACGTCCGTGAGGAACTGCTGGATCGTGCGGTGCAGCATCGGCCCGCGCCACGATACGGCCGTGCCGCCGGTGGCGTCCGGATCCAGGAACATGCCGATCGAGATGACCTTCACGCCGTGCGCCACGGGCGGCAGGATCATGTCGCCGACGCGCGTGGGCTGGGCCGTGCGGCCGTCGGCGTCGACGAGGCCGAGGATCCCGGGGATCGAGAAGCCGTGCACGTCGGCGTCGACGAGGCCGACCGCGAGGCCCTTGGCCGCGAGCGCGACCGCGAGGTTGGCCGTGAGCGTGGACTTGCCGACGCCGCCCTTGCCGCTCGTGACGGCGTAGACGCGCGTGAGGCTGTCGGGGCCGAAGGGGATCCCGCGCTGGGCGGCGGGACCGCGCAGCCGCTCGGTGAGGGCGCGGCGGCGCTCGGGGCTCATCACGCCGACCGTGAGCTCCAGCCGCGCGACGCCCGGCACGGCCTCGACCGTCTCGCGTACGTCGCGCTCGATGGAGGTGGCGGCCGGGCAGCCCACGATCGTGAGCGCGATGTCGACGTGCGCCACGCCGCCGTCCGCCACGCGCACGTCGGAGACCATGTCGAGCTCGGTGATGGGGCGGCGGATCTCGGGATCCACCACGCGGGCGAGCGCCCGACGGACGGCGTCCGCGGTCAGCGGCCCGGTGCCGGCGGCCTCAGCGGCCATGCGTCCTGCGGGCCCCGGACCCCTCGGCGTCGTCCGCCTCGGGGTCGTCGCGCCGGTCGAGCTCCTCGAGGAGCTGACGGAGCTCGGCGCGGATGAAGTCCTTCGAGGCGACGTCCTTCATCTGCAGGCGCAGCGACACGACCTCGCGGGCGAGGTACTCGACGTCGGCCACGTTGCGCTCGGCACGCTGCCGGTCCTGCTCGATCTGCACGCGGTCGCGGTCGTCCTGCCGGTTCTGCGCGAGGAGGATCAGCGGGGCCGCGTACGAGGCCTGCAGCGACAGGATCAGCGTCAGCGCCGTGAAGCCGAGGGCCGCGGAGTCGAAGCGCGCCGACTCGGGGCCGTAGGTGTTGTACCCGATCCAGGCGACGCAGAACAGGGTGAGGCCCACCAGGAACCACGGCGTGCCCATGCCGCGGGCGATGGACTCGGTGAAGCGGCCGAAGCGGTCGCGGCTCGGGCGGTTGCGCATCGGGAGGACGGTCGTGCGGAGCCCCTTGGGGGCGTCCAGGCGGACGTCGCGGTTACTCTGCCGTGCCACGGGGGATCCTCCGTCCTCGTCGTGGTCCTGCGGTGGGGATGGCGGCCGTGGCCGTGCCGTGGAACCGGGCGGTCGCGCGCTTGCGCGTCTCGCGTTCCGCGTCGGCGCTGCGCCAGTCGTCCGGCAGCAGGTGGTCGAGCACGTCGTCGATCGTGACGACGCCGACCAGGCGGTGGTTCTCGTCCACCACGGGCACCGAGACGAGGTTGTAGCTCGCCATGATGCGGGACACCTCGGCCGCGCTCGTGTCGGCGCGCACGGGTTCGAGCCCTTGGTCGAGCAGGGTGCCGAGGCGCTCGTGCGGCGGGTAGCGCAGCATCCGCTGGAAGTGCACCATGCCGAGGAAGCGGCCGGTGGGCGGCTCGTACGGCGGCAGCGTGACGCACACCGCGGCGCCCAGCGTGGGCGCGAGCTCGTGCCGGCGGATGAGCGCGAGGCCCTCCGCGACGGTCGCGTCGCCCGAGACGATGACGGGATCCGTGGTCATGAGGCCGCCCGCGGTGTCGGGCGCGTAGCTGAGGAGCATGCGGACGTCGTCCGCCTCCTCGGGCTGCATGAGCTCGAGCAGGGCCTCGCCGCGCTCCTCGGACAGCTGCGCGATGAGGTCGGCCGCGTCGTCCGGCTGCATCTGGTCGAGCACGTCGGCCGCGCGGTCGTCGTCGAGGGTGGCCATGATCTCCACCTGCTGCGACTCCGGCATCTCCTCGAGCACGTCGGCGAGGCGCGCGTCGGGCAGCTCCTCGGCGACCTCGAGGCGGCGGGCCTGCGGCAGGTCGAGCAGGGTGTTGGCGAGGTCGGCGGGCAGCAGGTCGGAGTAGGCGGCGAGGAACTGCGAGGCGGACTGGGCGACGCCCGCGTCCTGGAGCTCGGCGACCTCGTCCCACGTCGCGAAGATCGTGGCGCCCTTGGCGAAGGGGGAGGGGCTGGTGCGGGGACGGCGGCAGAAGAGCTGCGAGACCTCCCACTCGGCCTGCCCGGACTCCTCGATCGCGACGTCCTCGATGACCGCGGTGCCGGATCCGTCGCGCAGCCGCACGCGACGCCCGAGGACCTCGGCGATGACGCGCACCTCGCCGCCGCGCTGCTCGAAGCGGCGCAGGTTGATGAGGCCGGTCGTGATGATCTGCCCGGAGCCGATGCTCGTGACGCGCCCGATGGAGAGGAACACGCGGCGCTTGCCGGGGATCTCGACGATGAGCCCCACGACGCGCGGCGGATCGTCCTTGCGGTAGACGACGAGCACGTCGCGCACGCGCCCGACGCGGTCGCCTGCGGGGTCGAACACGCTGCACCCGGCGAGCCGGGCGACGAAGACTCGGGAGGCGCTCACAGAGTCAATCTAGTCGCTCGCCCAGCACCCGCCCGGCCCCCCGTGGAAGACTGGACGGGTGAGCAACCCCCTCCTCGGACGCCCCTCCCGCGCACGGATGCCGAAGCTGCCGACGGGCGAGCCCGTGGCCACGTACGAGACCTACGACGAGGCGCAGAAGGCCGTCGTGACGCTCGCCGAGGCGGACTTCCCGGTGACGCAGGTGAGCATCGTGGGCAACGAGCTGACGAGCGTCGAGCGCGTCACCGGCAAGCTCACCTCTGCGCGGGCGGCCGCGGCCGGCGCGGCGAGCGGCGCGTGGCTCGGCCTCTTCCTCGGACTCGTGACCTTCCTCTTCTCGCCCGTGCCGAACATCTCCTCGGTCATCGGGGCGGTCATCATCGGCGTCGGCTTCGGCGCCATCTTCGGCATCGTGAGCTACAGCATCACGCGCCGCCGCCGCGACTTCACCTCGGTGATGCAGGTCACGGCCACGAGCTACTCGGTCGTCGTGGAGCCCGACTCGCTGAACCGGGCGCGCAACGTGCTGGGCATCGGCGGGGCCGGCACGTCGGTCCACGGCGAGCCCGTCGTCACGCCGCCGCCCGCCGCGGCCCCGACGTCGCGGCCCGTCGGCCGGTACGGGGAGCGCGTGCCCGAGGCGGGCGGATCCGACGCCCCGGAGCCGACCGCGCCGCCCGCGTCCACCGATCGGCCGGTCGGCGAGCAGGGCACGCCGGGGTCCTGACCCGGCGCGACCCGCCCGCAGAAGCGGCTAGGCCCGACCCGCCATCCACGCCTCGACGTCGTCCGCCGTGCGCGGGATCCCGACGGACAGGTTCTCCGCGCCGTCGCGCGTCACGAGGATGTCGTCCTCGATGCGCACGCCGATGCCGCGGAAGCGCTCCGGCACCGTGAGGTCGTCCGGCTGGAAGTAGAGGCCCGGCTCGATGGTGAAGACCATGCCCGCCTCCACGATCCCGTCGATGTACATGTCGCGACGGGCCTGCGCGCAGTCGTGCACGTCGAGTCCGAGGTGGTGGCTCGTGCCGTGCACCATGTAGCGGCGGTGGTGCTGGTTGTCGGCCTCGAGCGCCTCCTCCGCCGTGACGGGGAGCATGCCCCAGTCGGCGGCCTTGCGCGCGATGACCTCCATGGCGGCCGCGTGCACCTCGCGGAAGCGGATCCCGGGGCGCACGATCGCGAGGGCCGCGTCGGCCGCCTCGCGCACGGCCTCGTAGACCTCGCGCTGCACGTCGGTGAAGGTGCCGGAGACGGGGAGCGTGCGGGTGATGTCGGCCGTGTAGAGGCTGTCGAGCTCGACGCCGGCGTCGATGAGGATCAGGTCGCCCGGCACGACGCGGCCGTCGTTGCGGGTCCAGTGCAGGATGCAGGCGTGCGGGCCCGACGCCGCGATGGTGTCGTAGCCCACCGCGTTGCCGTCGGCCCGGGCGCGCGCGTTGAAGACGCCCTCGACGACGCGCTCGCCGCGCGCGTGCGCCGTGACGGCGCCCATGTCGGCGATCACGTCGGAGAATCCGCGGCCCGTGGTGTCGACGGCCTCGCGCATCTGGCGGATCTCGTAGTCGTCCTTCACCAGGCGGAGCTCGCTGGCGTCGCGGGCGAGTACGGCGTCGCCGTCGGCCGCGTCGTCCTGGGAGCCCGCGTCGGCCGCCGCGGCGCGGGCGTCGTCGACGCGGGCCGCGAGCGCGGGGTCGGCCTCGCGGATCACGCGGACGGCGCCCGGGGCCGCGATGGCGGCGTCGACGTCGGCGAGCGGCGCGGTCGCGATGGCGAGGTCGGCGGCGACCTGGCGGAGCGACGGGCGCGGGCCGATCCAGAACTCGCCGATCTCGGCGTTCGCGTAGAACTCGTCGCTGTCGCGGCCGGCGCGCTCGCGGAAGTACAGGGTCGCCTCGTGCGCGGAGCCGTCGGCGGCGGATCCCGCGGCCACGGGCTCGAGCACCAGGACGGCGCCCGGCTCGCTGTCGGCGCCCCAGCCGGTGAGGTGCGCGAACGCGGAGTGGGCGCGGAAGGGGTAGTCGGTGTCGTTGCTGCGCTGCTTGAGGCGGCCCGCGGGGATCACGAGGCGCGTGCCGACGTGGAGGGCGGAGAGGCGGCGGCGGCGGTCGGCGGCGAAGGGCGCCTGCTCGCGGGCGGGCGGGTCCGCCTCCTCGCGGTCGGCCCAGCTCGTGGACACGAAGTCGCTGAACGCGGTGCTCGCGGGCGTGGTGCTGCGGTTCGAGGTGGCGCGGGGGATCGGCGCGTCCCCGGATCCGGGAGCGGGAGCCCCCGCCGGTGCGGTGACCGCGGGGGCCGCGGTCTCGGTCGTCGCGAGCGGCGCGGCCGGGTCGGCGGCGATGTCGGCTGCGGTGGTCTCGGACGCGGTGTCGGTGTTCTCGGCCATCCGTCGATCATCCCACCTGGCCGCGGGGCCACGGAGGGCAGGACGCGGCGGGTCAGCGCAGGGGCGTGAGCTGCGCGACGATCGGCCGGTGGTCGCTCCCAGCGCCGTCGCGGTCCTCGACCACGCGGAAGCCGGTGACCTGCCACCCGGGCGTCGCCATGATGTGGTCGATGGGCGTGCCGAGGAGCGCGGGGATCCCGGTGGGCCAGGTCCCGACGGCGGCGTTGCCCGAGGCGCGCGCCGCGTCCACGCACTTCCCGAGGTCGGTGACCTGGTCGCGCTCGGTGGGGCTGCCGCCGTAGCGGCTCATGTGGTCGAGGGTGGCGTTGAAGTCACCCGCGATGATCACGTTGCCCTCGTCGCACCGCTGGCCGAGCCAGGCGAGGTCGGCGCGCCAGTTGTCCATCTGCTCGGGGATGGGGGAGACCGGGTGCACGGCCATGATGACCGGCCCGTTCCCGTCGACCGGCTCCATGATGACGGTGGGCAGGACGCTCGTGGTGCCGCGCGACTCGTCGAGCCGGTAGTCGCCGTAGGCCGCGCTGATGAGGATGGTGGTGGACCGGGCCGCGGCCACGTCGTCGAAGGCGGCGGTGCGCACCCACATGGGGCGCCCGGCGTCGCGCATCATGACGGCGATCTCGGCGCCCGTCTCCTCGCGCGTCTCGGGGAGGGTGATCACGTCGGCCCCGGACTCGATCGCGAGGTCGGCCACCGCGCGGGCGCCCGTCGCGCCGCCCAGGGTGTTCCAGGAGAGCACCGTGACGTCGGCGTCCTGCGGCTCGGCGAAGGCCGTGTCGCCGAGGCCGCGCGTGGCGAGGACGGCGGAGTTCGCGCCGATGAAGGCCACCAGCAGCAGGGCCAGCCCGCCGAGGAGGCGGCGGCCGGGGCGGATCGCGAGGCAGAGGATCAGGGTCAGCACGAGCACGGCGGCCGCCGCGGCGACCAGCCCGCCGCGGATGGCGACGGCGTGGGCGACCAGGTACGTCTGCTCGAGCCCGAGGAGCTGGGGCCACGTGATGACGAGGAGCCCGGCTGCGGTGATGAGGATGACTGCTGCTCCGACGACCCGACCCATGACGCGATCCACACTATGGCGGCTCTCTGGGAGAGCGCCGCCGCGGGCGCCCGTGGGCGGGGCGGCGGGAGGCCGCCGCGTAGGATGGCGGGATGCCGGAGGAGCAGCAGGGTCCCATCGACCTGCACACGCACAGCTCCGTCTCCGACGGCACCGAGGCCCCCGCGGAGCTCGTCGCGCAGGCCGCGGCGCAGGGCCTCTCGGCCGTCGCGCTCACCGACCACGACTCGACCGCGGGCTGGTCGGAGGCCACCGACGCCGCGCTCGCGCACGGGATCACGCTCGTGCCGGGCATGGAGATGAGCACGCAGCTCGAGTACGCGAGCGTGCACGTCCTCGCGTACCTCTTCGATCCCCGCGACGCCGACCTCGCGGCCATGACCGCGCGCGTCCGCTCCGAGCGCATGACCCGCGCCGAGGCGATGGTCGGCCGCATCTCCCGCGACTACGCCCTCACCTGGGCCGACGTGCTCGCGCAGACCACGCCCGGCAGCACCATCGGCCGGCCCCACATCGCCGACGCGCTCGTCGCCCGCGGCCACGTGCCCACGCGCACGGCCGCATTCGAGAGCATCCTGCACTGGCAGGGCGGCTACTACCGGCCCCACTACGCGCCGGATCCGATCCTCGGCGTCGAGCTGATCACCGCGGCCGGCGGCCTCGCCGTCCTCGCGCACCCCGGCGCCCGCGGCCCCGAGCGCGTGCTGTCGGACTCGCGGATGACGGCGCTCGTCGCCGCGGGCCTGTTCGGGCTCGAGGTGCGGCACCGCGACAACCCGCCCGCGTCACGCGTGCGCCTCACGGAGCTCGCGGAGCGCTTCGGGCTCGAGGTGACGGGATCCAGCGACTACCACGGCGCGGGCAAGCCCAACCGGCTCGCGGAGAACACGACCGAGCCCGCCGTGCTCGCGCGCATCGTCGAGCGGGCCACGGGCTGGGCGCCGGTCGTGCCGGTGCCCGCGGCCTGAGGCGAGCCGAGCGCGTCGTCCCACGACGCGCCGCCGCATCCGCCGCACGCGGGAGAGGGGCCGCATCCGGATGGATGCGGCCCCTCTCGTCGTCCGTGCGGCCTGCGCTACGACGTGGCGGTCGGGCGGTCGCCGCCCGAGCGACGGCGGCGGTTGCGCGATCGCGGACGGGTCTGGCCGTCGGCGTGCGGCGCGTCGTGGCCGCCGGCCGTGTTCGGCTGCTCGCTGCCGATGGCCGAGGTGGCGTCGGCCGGGCCGGAGCCCGTGCTGATGGTGCGGGTGCGCGTGCGCTCGCCGCCGCGGTCGGGCGCGCGCTCGCCGGAGCGCTCGCCGCCGCGTCCGCCGGAGCGGTCGCCGCCACGGCCGCCGTCGCGTCCGCCCGAGCGGCCGCCGTCGCGCCCCCCGTCGGAGCCGCGGCTGCCGGGACGCTCGCGCGGGGTGCCGTCGGGGTTGACCGTGGGGGTCGCGCGGAGGCGGCCCTTGGATCCGGCCGGGATGTCGAGGTCGGTGAAGAGGTGCGGCGACGACGAGTACGTCTCGGTGGGCTCCGGCTGGCCGAACTCGAGGGCGCGGTTGATGAGCGCCCACTTGTGCAGGTCGTCCCAGTCGACGAACGTGACCGCGATGCCGGTCTTGCCCGCGCGGCCCGTGCGCCCGACGCGGTGCAGGTACGCCTTGTCGTCCTCGGGGATGGTGTGGTTGATCACGTGGGTGACGTCGAGCACGTCGATGCCGCGCGCCGCCACGTCGGTGGCGATGAGGATGTCCTTCTTGCCGGCCTTGAACGCGGCCATGGCGCGCTCGCGCTGCTCCTGGTTGAGGTCGCCGTGCACGGCGGCGGCGTTGAAGCCGCGGTCGTTGAGCTCCTCGACGAGGCGGGCGGCCGCGCGCTTGGTGCGCGTGAAGATCACAGTCTTGCCGCGGCCCTCGGCCTGGAGGATGCGGCCGATGACCTCGTCCTTGTCCATGTTGTGCGCGCGGTAGACGAGGTGGCGGATGTTCGCCTGCATGAGGCCCTCGTCGGGGTCCGTCGCGCGGATGTGGATCGGCTTCGTCATGAAGCGGCGGGCGAGCGCGACGATCGGGCCCGGCATGGTGGCCGAGAACAGCATCGTGTGGCGCACGGCCGGGGTCTGCGCGAACAGCTTCTCGATGTCCGAGAGGAAGCCCAGGTCGAGCATCTTGTCGGCCTCGTCGAGCACCATCTCGCGGACGCCCGAGAGCGACAGGAGGCGCTGGCCGACGAGGTCGAGCAGGCGGCCCGGCGTGCCGACGACGATCTGCGCGCCCGCCTTGAGCTGCTCGATCTGGCCCTCGTACGCCTTGCCGCCGTAGATGGAGACGACGGTGGTGGCGCGGTGCGCGGTGGCGATCTGGAGGTCCTCGGTCACCTGCACGGCGAGCTCGCGGGTCGGCACGACCACGAGGGCCTGCACGCCGGGCTCCGGCGTGAGGCCGAGCCGCTGGATGAGCGGGAGGCCGAAGCCGAAGGTCTTGCCGGTGCCCGTCTTGGCCTGGCCGATGATGTCCTGGCCGGAGAGCGCCAGGGGGATGGTCTGCTCCTGGATGGGGAAGGGTTCGAGGATGCCGTGGTCGGCGAGAGCCTGGACCATGTCCTCGTCGATGTTCAGTTCGGTGAAAGTCACGTTGTGCCCTGTCTAGCGGTGCGGTCCACGCCCGGACTGCTTCTCTGCGGGCGCGATGGGGCCCTTCCGTTGAGGGACCACGGGCGAGTTTAGCGGGCGGGGGCCCGGACGCGGCCTCCGCCGCCCTTTACACTGGCCACGTGCTCAAGATGTTCGGACGCCGGTCGACGACGATCGAGGCGCCCCGGGTCAGGTCCCGCGGCGAGTCGAAGCGTCGAGTCGCGTCGCCGACCGTGAGCGTGGACGACTTCTCGCCCGACAGCCTCCGCTTCCTCGGCGCCGTCGCGTACCTGCAGCTCACCGTCTTCGAGACGCTGTCGCGCGCCGTCACCGAGGCGCCCGACCTCGCGGGCAAGGAGGCCGTCTCCACGGCCGCCGGCATCGCGCTCGGGAAGCACCAGGCGCTCGCCGCGGAGATCAAGCGGCTGGGCGGCGAGCCGAGCGCCGTGATGGAGCCGCACCGCGACGCCTTCGACCGCTTCACCGTCACGGTCACGGGCGCCGACTGGTACGAGAGCCTGCTCTCCTCCTACATCACCACGGGTCTCCTCGACGACTTCTTCGTGCGCCTCGCCTCGGGCCTGCCGTCGGACCAGCGCCAGCGCGTCGTCGTGCTGCTGTCCTCGGGCGTCGGGCAGCAGGGGATCGTGGACGCGGTGCGCGCCGGGATCCGCCGCGACCCGCGCCTCGCCTCGCGCCTCGCCATGTGGGGCCGCCGGCTCGTCGGCGACACGCTCCTCGTCGCGGGCACGGCCATGCGGGCCTCGCTCGCCGACCCGGACGACGCGCGCGTGCACCTCGAGCCCGTGTTCGCCGGCATCATCACGGCGCACACCCGCCGGATGGACGCGCTCGGCCTCACGGCCTGACCCGGGCAGCGCCCCGGACACGACGACGCCCGGCTCCCCTATGGGGCCGGGCGTCGTGTCGTGCGGGGCGGATCAGCCGCCGATGGCCGCCAGGTCGCGCGCGTCGGCCGCGGCGCGACGGCGTCCGACGGCGAGGTCGACGCCCACCGCGACGAGCGCCGCGATCCCGAGCGTCGCGATCCAGATGACGCCCTGGTCCCAGCGGAGGCCCGCCCAGGTCAGCGCGACCCACGCGGCCATCGCGGCGGCCGTGCCGACCGCGGGCACCAGCAGCGCGCCGTGCGTGGCGCGGTGGGGGAGCGCGTAGCGCGAGACGAGGCCGAGGAGGGCGCCGAAGAGCGCGACGAACAGGAGCTCCACGGGCGTCGGGCTAGCGGACGAAGCCGATGCGCGGGGCGTCGGCGCTGCCGAGCTCCACGTAGGCGAGGTGGGCGGTGACGGCGAGGTGCGTGGCGCCCTTGTCGTCGGTGAAGGAGATGAAGGGCGAGGAGTCGCGGACGGCGTCCGTGACGGTCCGCTGGACCTCCTCGGGCGTCTGCTTGGTGGTGAAGGAGAGCTCGCGGGCGGTGTTGACGAGGCCGATACGGATTTCCACGGGAGGTGCCTTTCGATGCGTCGGATGCGACGGTGCTCCTCCGAGGTTAGGGCACCGGCCCGCGCGGCCCCGCGGCGTTCACTGTGGGCGGACGTGGCCGCCGGCGGCGAGGGATCCGCGGATCCGCCGACGTCGGGGGCCGCCGGTAGCGTGGGCGCGTGACCATCAGGGGATTCCGCCAGCCGACCGCCTCCGTCGCGGGCGTCGCGGGTCCCCGCATCGAGCCCGACCCGTCGCAGCGCGCGGTCCTGGAGCTGCCCGTGGGCGTGAGCGCCGCGGTCATCGGCGCGCCGGGGTCGGGCCGCACCACGACGCTGCGGGAGCTCGTCGCCGAGCGCATCCTCGTGCAGGGCCTCGACCCCGCCGAGGTCCTCGTGCTCGCGCCCTCGCGCGCCGCCGCCACGCGCCTCCGCGACGAGCTGGCTCTCCGGGTCGGCGTGCCCACGCTCGGGCCGCTCGCGCGCACCGCCACGTCCGTCGCCTTCGAGGTGCTCGCGCGCCGCGCCGCCGAGACCGGCACCGAGCCGCCCCGGCTGCTCACGGGCGCCGAGCAGGACCAGATCATCGCCGACCTCCTCGAGGGGCACGAGGAGCTCGGCACCGGGCCCGCGTGGCCGGATCCGCTCGGCGTCGAGGTGCGGCGGCTCCGCGCCTTCCGCACGGAGCTCCGCGAGCTGCTCATGCGCGCCACCGAGGAGGGCGTGCGGCCGGACGCGCTCGCGGACCTCGGCCGGGCCCACGACGTGCCCGAGTGGGTCGCCGCCGCCGCGTTCGCCCGCGAGTACGAGGACGTGGTCGACGCCTTCCGCGGCGACCACCTCGACAGCGCGGAGCTGCTCGCGGAGGCCGTGCTGCTCGTGTCCCGCGGGGAGGCGCTCACGGGGATCCGGCTGGTCGTGGTCGACGACCTGCACGAGGCCACCGTGGCCACCCTGTCCCTCCTCCAGGCGCTCGCCGCGCGCGGCGCCGACGTGGTGGCCTTCGGCGACCCGGACGTCGCGGCCGCCACGTTCCGCGGGGCCGAGGCGTCGGCGCTCGGCCGCCTGTCCACCGTGCTCGGCCTGCCGGACCTCCGCACGCTCGTGCTCGACCGCGTGCACCGGCAGCCGCCCGCGCTCCGGGCGCTCACCTCGGCCGTCACGGCGCGCATCGGCGCGGCGGGCGCGGGGCGGCAGCGGCAGGCGGGATCCGCGCCGGGGCTCGTGGACGACGCCGACCCGATCCAGGTCATCGAGGCGCCCACGCGCGCGATCGAGCTGGCGCGCCTCGCCCGTCGGCTCCGCGAGGAGCACCTGCTGGGCGGCGTGCCGTGGGCGCGCATGGTCGTGCTCGTGCGCTCCGGATCCCTCGTGCCCCAGGTGGCCCGCAGCCTCGCGACCGCGGAGGTGCCCACGCGCACGGCCGTCGCCGGGCGCGCGCTCCGCGACGACCTGGCCGCGCTCGCCCTCATCCGCGCCGTCGACGTCGTGCTCGGCCGCGTGCCGCTCACGCCGGACATCGCGGCGGAGCTCGCCACGGGTCCGCTCGGCGGCCTCGACGGTGTCGCCCTCCGCCGCCTGCGCCTCGCCATGCGCCAGGAGGAGCTCGCGGGCGACGGCCACCGGTCGAGCGACGCGCTGCTCGTCGAGGCGCTCGCGGCGCCCGGCCGGCTCGAGACGCTCGACCTCGCGCCCGCGCGCCGCCTCGGCCGGCTCGCCCGCACGCTGCAGGGCGCCCGGGAGCTGGCGGCCGCGGACGGGACCATCGAGGAGCTGCTCTGGCATCTGTGGGAGGGGTCCCGGCTCGCCACGCCGTGGTTCGAGCAGGCGCTGCAGACGGGGATCGTCGCGGACCAGGCGAACCGCGACCTCGACGGCGTCGTCGCGCTCTTCACGGCCGCGCGCCGCTTCGTCGAGCGGAACCCGGGCCGTCCCGCGTCCGACTTCGTGGAGGAGCTGCTCGGCGCCGAGGTGCCCGAGGACACGCTCTCGCCGCAGCCGCTCGCCGACACCGTGCTCGTCGCCACCCCGTCCGCGGTCGTGGGCGCGGGCTACGAGGTGGTCGCGGTCGCCGCGCTGCAGGAGGGCGTGTGGCCCAACCTGCGGCTGCGCGGATCCCTGCTGCACCCCCAGCGCCTCTCGGCCGTCGCGCGGGGCCTCGACCGGGCCGACGTCGACGAGCGGGCCGAGGTCCTCGGCGACGAGCTGCGGATGCTCGCGCTCGCCGTGTCGCGCGCGTCGCGCGTCGTGGTCCTCAGCGCCACCGCCAACGACGAGGAGGCGCCGTCGCCGTTCCTCCGGCTCGTGCCGCCCGCGCCCGGCCTCGCCGAGGCGGAGGCCGGCGCCGAGGCCGGCCGCGTGGCGAAGGACGCGCCGGCCGCGCTGCGGATCCGGCCCGACCACCCCCTGTCGCTCCGCGGGCTCGTCGGCGCGCTCCGACGCGAGCTCGCCGTCGTGCACCGCGACGCCGTCCTCCTCGACGACGGCCGCGTCGTCTCCGGCGACCGCACCGCGCGCCGCCCGGCCGACGCCACGCGCGAGCGCGGGCGCGCCGCCGCCTCGGCCCTCGCGCGGCTGGCCGCAGAGGGCGTGACGGGCGCGGATCCGGCCGAGTGGTACGGCCTCCGCGCGCCCTCCACCACCGAGCCCGTCGTCGACCTCACCGATCCCGAGGCCCGCGTGCCGGTCTCGCCGTCGCGGCTGGAGGCCTTCGAGCGCTCGCCGCTCAACTGGTTCGTCGACCAGGCGTCCGGCGGATCCACGAGCACCGCCATGGGCATCGGCACCATCGTCCACGCCATCATGGAGGAGGCGAGCCTCGATCCCGACGCCGACCTCCGCCCGCCCGCCCTCGAGGCCCGCCTCGACGCACGGTGGGGCGAGCTGCCCTTCGAGTCGCCCTGGGTGGGCGAGCGCGAGCGGCGGCAGGCCGGCGAGCTCATCGCCGGCGTCAGCGGCTACCTGCGCGACTTCCAGGCCGACGGCGGGCGCATGCTCGCGGCCGAGGGCGGCTTCGAGCTGGAGGTGGGCGTGGCGCGCCTCCGCGGGAAGATCGACCGCATCGAGCTGACGAAGGAGGGCCAGGTGGTCATCGTCGACCTCAAGACCGGCCGGCACTACCCGACGCGGGCCGAGATCCCGACGCACGCGCAGCTGGGCTCGTACCAGCTGGCCTTCGTCGAGGGCTCGCTCGAGCAGGTGCCCGCCGATGCGACGTCCGGCGGCGCCAAGCTGCTCTACGTCTCGGGCGGCACGCGCGGCCTGCCCTACCGGGAGCTGCCGCAGGAGCCGCTGACCCGCGAGGAGCTCGACGGGTTCCGCGCGCGCATCGCCGATGCCGCCGAGGGCATGGCGGCCGCGACGTTCGAGGGCACGCCGGACCTGGGGGAGCGGGATCCGGGGTCGGCGAGGCGCTACCGCATCCACCTCGTGCGGGCGGTGTCGGCATGAGCGGCGTCGAGCCGTCCGGCGTGGTCGAGGGAGGCCCCGTCAGCGCCCGCCGCATCGCGGAGACGCTCGGCCTCCCGAGCCCCACCGAGCAGCAGCGTCGCGTCATCGAGTCGCCGCTCGAGCCCGGCCTCGTCGTGGCGGGCGCCGGCAGCGGCAAGACCGAGACCATGGCGAGCCGCGTCGTGTGGCTGCTCGCCAACGGGCACGTGGGCGTCGAGGAGATCCTCGGCCTCACCTTCACGCGCAAGGCCGCGGGCGAGCTCGGGGTGCGGATCCGCGCGCGCATCGAGCAGCTGCAGCAGGCCGGGCTCGCGGCCGTCCCCGCGGACGCGTTCGCGACGCCCACGGTGCAGACCTACAACGCCTTCGCGAACGGCATCTTCCGCGACAGCGCGACGCTCATCGGCCGCGAGGCGGAGTCGGTCGTGCTCACCGAGGCGTCCGCGTGGCAGCTCGCGCGCCGGCTCGTGGTGGAGAGCACCGATCCGCGGCTGCTCGAGCTCGGGCGGGGCGTGGATCCCATCACGCAGGCCGTCATCTCCCTCAGCCGAGCGATGAGCGAGAACGTCGCCGACCCCGCCGAGGTCGTGCGCCTCGCGGGCGCGTTCACGGGTCTCGAGGAGCTGCCGTTCGGATCCGCCCGCATCCGCAAGGCGCCCGCCGCCGACGCGGTGGCCGCCGTCGGCGCGCTGCCCCCGCTCGTCGACCTGGCCGTGCGGTTCCAGGAGGAGAAGACCCGGCGCGGGCTCGTCGAGTACAGCGACCAGGTCGCGTTCGCGCTCGCCATCTGCGAGCGCGTGCCGCAGGTCGTCGCCGAGCACCGGAGGCGGTTCCGCGTCGTGCTGCTCGACGAGTACCAGGACACCTCCGTCGTGCAGACGCGGCTCCTCTCGACGCTCTTCGGCGGCACGCCCGTCATGGCGGTGGGGGATCCGCACCAGTCCATCTACGGCTGGCGCGGCGCGAGCGCGGCCAACCTCGCGCGGTTCGGCGCCGACTTCGCGCCCGAGGGCGCTGCGGCGTCCGACGTGCCCGTCTACGCGCTCTCCACCAGCTGGCGGAACCCGGCGTCCGTGCTCGGCGCCGCGAACCGCATCGTCGAGCCGCTCACGGCCGCGTCCCGGATCCCGGTCGCCCGGCTCGAGCCCCGCCCGGACGCGGGCGACGGGCGCCTCGACGTCGCCTACGAGGAGACGGTCGCCGACGAGGCCGCCGCGACCGCCGCGTGGTTCGCCGGCCGGCTGCGGCAGCCCGGATCCGACGGACGCCCCCGCTCGGCCGCCATGCTCTGCCGCTCGCTCAAGACCATCGAGCCGTTCACGACGGCGCTCGCCGACCGCGGCGTGCCCTTCCGGGTGCTGGGCCTCGGGGGCCTCCTCGACCAGCCGGCCGTGGTCGACCTGGTGTGCGTGCTCCGCGTGCTGCACGACCCCACGGCGGGCAGCGAGCTGCTGCGGCTCCTCACGGGCGCGCGCTGGCGGATCGGCACGAAGGACGTGCACGCGCTGTCCCGCGTCGCGTCCTGGCTGATGTCGCGCGACCACGCGCAGAAGCCCCTCGCCGACGAGGTGCGCGACGGCCTCCGCGCCTCCGTCGTGCCGGACGAGGTGGGCTCCGTCGTCGACGCGCTCGACTTCGTGGTCGGCGCGCGCGAGGGGCACACAGCGCTCGCGGCCTTCAGCGAGGAGGGGCTGGCGCGCCTCCGCGCCGCCGGCCGCCAGCTGCAGGTGCTGCGGTCGCGCGTCGGGCTCGACCTGGTCGACCTCGTCACGGTCGTCCAGCAGGAGCTGCTGCTCGACATCGAGGTCGCCGCCAACGAGACGGATCCGCTCGGCCGCGCGAGCCTCGAGGCCTTCACCGAGCAGGTGGCTGGCTACCTGCAGGGCGACTCCGCGGGCACGCTCGGCCCGTTCCTCGCCTGGCTCGCCGAGGCGGAGCGGCGCGACAACCTCGCGCCGCGCACCGAGGAGCCGGAGCCCGGCACGGTGCAGATCCTCACGATCCACGGATCCAAGGGCCTCGAGTGGGACGTCGTCGCCGTGCCCCGCATGGTCGAGGGCGAGCTGCCCGGCACCCTGCGGGAGAAGCGGGGCTGGGTCGCGTTCGGCGCCCTGCCGTTCGAGTTCCGCGGCGACTCCGCCGAGCTGCCGTCGCTCGCCTGGCGCGGCGTGGAGACGCAGAAGGAGTTCGCCGAGGCGATGGAGGCGTTCGGCGAGGAGCTCGAGGAGCGCAACGCCGCCGAGCAGCGGCGCCTCGCGTACGTCGCCATCACGCGCACGCGGTCCGACCTGCTCCTCACGGGGTCGTTCTGGTCGACGCAGCAGAAGCCCCGGGGGCCGGGCGCGTTCCTGCGGGAGATCCAGGAGGTCGGGCTCATCGCGCCCGACGCGTTCCCGGAGGCGCCCGAGCTGGAGGAGAACCCGCTCGAACCCGGATCCGCGCGCGTCGCCTGGCCGCTGCCTCCGCTCGGCCCGCGCGAGGCCCGCGTGCGCGCCGCCGCCGAGGCCGTCGCGTCCGCCGACCCGCAGGCGGAGACCGTCTGGACCCGCGACATCGACCTGCTCCTCGCCGAGCGCGACGCCCGCGCGCGGGACGCCGAGCTCGTCGACCTGCCCACGCGGATCCCGGCCTCGCGCTTCAAGGACTTCGTGAGCGACCCCGCGGGCGTCGCCGCGCGCCTGCGCCGCCCCATGCCGGAGCGCCCCTACCGGCAGACCCGGCTCGGCACGCTCTTCCACGGCTGGGTGGAGGCGCGCTACGGGCCCGCGGGCACGGGCGACGTCATCGACGCGTCCGGCGTCGAGCTCGACGAGGATGCGACCGAGCCCCCCGTGGAGACGGAGGACCTCGACCGGCTGCGGGCGATCTTCGAGGCGAGCGAGTGGGCGAGCCGGAAGCCGGAGGAGGTCGAGGTCGAGATCCACATGGAGCTCGCCGGCCAGGTCGTCATCTGCAAGATCGACGCGGTGTTCCTCATCGACGGCCGCTACCGGGTCGTCGACTGGAAGACCGGCCGCACCCCCAAGGACGCGGCCGACCTCGAGCTCAAGCAGCTGCAGCTCGCGCTGTACCGCCTCGCGTTCGCGAAGTGGCGCGGCATCGACCCGGACCTCATCGACGCCGAGTTCTACTTCGTCGCCGACGACGTGTCGCTGAAGCCGGAGCGGCTCTACTCCGAGGAGGACCTCGTGGCGCTCTGGTCGGGCGCGCGTACGCCGGACGCGTCGCGCGCGCCGTCGGGGGAGACGGTGGGCTGAGGCCGGGAGTCGAGCATCTCCTCGACCTGGTCGACGTCCATCACGGGCAGCGTCTCGTGCGCGATGCGGTGGCCCTCGTCGGCGCGCACCGTGTCGACGAGCGCGCTGAGCATGTTCACGGCGTCGTCGATGATGCCCTGGTCGCGCGTGTCGGTGCCGTGCAGCAGCCAGCGGGCGATCTCGAGCTCCGCGTAGAGGAGCGCGCGCTGCTTGAGCTGGCGGTCGACGGTGACGTGGTGGGCCTGGTTGTAGGCGCGGAAGACGCTCTCGGCCACGTGCTCGGCGCGCGCGCCCAGCACCCAGTGCAGGTCGTGCGCGGGGTCGGCGACGCGGAGCTCGGACCACCCGATCATCCCGGTCACGTCGTCGCCGTCCACGAGGAAGGACGACGCCTGCACGGCGCCGTTGACGACCGCGGGCTGGAACTGCCAGAGCGACGCGTCGTCGAGCGCCTCCTCCCAGCGGCTGAGCAGCAGGCTCGGCACGAGCGCGGTGGCCGCCGCCCGGTCGATGAGCGCGGCGGTCTGGCTGTGGATCTCGGCGGCCGAGAGCACGGGCAGGCCCGCGTCGGCGACGAAGCCGGTCGGCAGGCTGTGCACGGCGGAGACGGCGGCGCCGATGGAGCGCGCGAGGCCGTCGCCCGCGGGGATCTCGTCGAGCGAGATGACCCGGCCGGGCACGTGCTCGTAGACGAAGCCGCGGGTGGGCTTGATGGGCGCCTGCCCCAGGAACTCGGGCACGCGGAACGGCAGGCGGGAGCGGATCCCGGTGCTCAGCGCCCGCAGCGCCACGAGGTCCGCGGACTGCTCGGACTCGGCGGCCTGGGTGGTCGGGACGCGCACGAGGAGCTCGCGGCCGTCCCGCGTGGAGAGGAGCGCGGAGTCGAAGTCGCCCGCGCCGCCGGCCGTGAAGGGGGTGCTGCGGACCACGTCGAGCCCCGCGACGGCCGAGGTCGCCAACGCGGCTAGAGTGAGGTGGGATCTGGCCATGCCTTACAGGTTAGGTCGCTGGGAGCCCTCCGTCTCACCGCGCCACGCGCTTCCGGCCCCACACGCGCACCGTGGGCGGATCACGACGCACGACGTCCCGCCCCTCGGCCCGTCCGCCCTCGAAGTCGATTGGTCCCCCGTGCTCGACAGCTTCCTCTCCCGCCTGCCCCTGTCCCGCGAGGGCGTCGACCGGGACGGCCTGAACCGCGACTCGCCCGCGCTCTTCGACGAGCTGTGGGCGGATCCGGCCACCCGCGTCCTCGCGCTGCACGGCCACCGCGCACTGGGCTCCGCCGCCGACGGCCGCGCCGCCCTCGACCTCCTGCCGGTCGACCGCGTCACCGCGGCGACCGTGCGCATCTACCTCGGCCGCACGACCATCGCGCACGAGGGCGAGCCCGTCGGCACGCCCGTCGTCGCCGCGGTCCTCACCGACGCGGCCGCGCTCGAGCTCGAGCCCGCCGACGAGCGCTGGATCGAGCTGCGCACCACCGCCACCCAGCTCGACGACCGCGACGCCGCCCTCTTCACGGGCGCGCTCGCCACCGCGAACTGGCACGCGTCGCACCCGTTCTCGCCCAAGACGGGCGAGCCGACCGTCGTCGAGCAGGGCGGCTGGGTGCGTCGCGCGCCCTCCGACGGCTCGCAGGTCTTCCCGCGCACCGACGCCGCCGTGATCATGGGCGTCGTCGACCAGGACGACCGCCTGCTCCTCGGCGCCAACGCCATGTGGGGCGGCGACCGCTACTCGCTGCTCGCGGGGTTCGTGGAGCCGGGGGAGTCGTTCGAGGCCGCCGTGAAGCGCGAGGTGCTGGAGGAGTCCGGCGTCACCGTCGAGGACCCGCGCTACCTGGGCAGCCAGCCGTGGCCGTTCCCCGCCTCCGTCATGGTCGGCTTCCTGGCGCGCGCCTCCGCGACGAGCGGGCCCGCGACGCCGGACGGCACCGAGATCATCGACCTGCGCTGGTTCAGCCGCGAGGAGCTGCGCGCGTCGCTCGGCGAGATCGCGCTGCCCGGGCCGTCGTCGATCGCGCGCGCCATCATCGAGGAGTGGTACGGCGGACCCCTCGAGGACGGCGAGCGGGAGTGGTGACCCGCCGATCGTGACCGACCAGCTCGTCCCCGGCACGCCCGGACGCGACCCCTACGGGTCGAGCGCGTCCGGTCCCCTCCCGGCACCCGTCGCGCTCGGCCCCGTCCCCGAGGCGGTGGACGAGGACGCGGTCGAGTCGCCCACCGCGGAGTCCCTGCTCGAGGCGCTCGACGACCAGCAGCGGCTCGCCGCCGAGGCGCTCCTCGGCCCCGTCGTCGTGCTCGCGGGCGCGGGCACGGGCAAGACGCGCGCCATCACGCACCGCATCGCCTACGGGATCCAGGCCGGCGTCTACCCGCCCAACCGCGTCATGGCGCTCACCTTCACCTCGCGCGCCGCGGCCGAGCTGCGCGGACGGCTGCGCGAGCTCGGCGCCGGACCCGTCGCCGCGCGCACCTTCCACGCGGCGGCCCTCAAGCAGCTCAACTTCTTCTGGCCGCAGGTGGTCGGCGGCACCATGCCGCGGCTCATCGAGAGCAAGGGGCGGATGCTCGGCCACGCCGCCGAGTCCCTCCGCCTCCGCCTCGACACGGCCGCCCTCCGCGACATGGCCGCCGAGGTCGAGTGGCGCAAGGTCTCCATGATCTCGATCGAGCAGTACGGCCTCGCCGCGCGCACCACGCGCACGCTCCCGCCGCAGCTCGACGCCGACCAGGCCGTCGCGCTCCTCCAGGCCTACGAGGACATCAAGGACCAGCGCCGCCAGCTCGACTTCGAGGACGTGCTGCTCGCGACCGCCGGCATGATCGAGGCGGAGCCGTGGGTCGCCCAGCAGGTGCGCGAGCAGTACCGCTTCTTCGTGGTCGACGAGTACCAGGACGTCTCGCCGCTGCAGCAGACGATCCTCGACCTCTGGATGGGCGACCGCCGCGACCTCTGCGTGGTCGGCGACGCGAGCCAGACCATCTACTCGTTCGCGGGCGCGAAGAGCGCCTACCTCCTCGACTTCGCATCGCGCTTCCCCGAGGCCACCGTGGTGCGACTGGAGCGGAACTACCGCTCGACCTCGGGCATCACCGAGGCGGCGAACCGGCTGATGCGCGGGCGTCCCGGCGCGCTCACGCTCGTCTCGGCGGACGCGGATCCGGACGGCGACGGCACGGGCACCACCACTGCGAAGGGCCGGGGATCCGCCGCCGTGTCCGGCCGCGGCGAGGGCTTCCGCGCGCCCCAGGTGAGCGCGTTCCCGTCCGACGGCGCGGAGGCGCGTGCCATCGCGGGCGCGATCGCGCAGCAGATCGCCTCCGGCATCGCGCCCGAGGACATCGCCGTGCTCTACCGGATGAACGGCCAGTCCGCGGTGCTGGAGCAGGCGCTCGGCGACGCGGGCGTGAGCTACCAGGTGCGCGGATCCCAGCGCTTCTTCGACCGCCCCGAGATCAAGCAGGCGCTCCTCGCGCTCCGCGGCGCGTCCGTCTCCATCTCGGGCGAGCCGCTGTTCAAGTCGGTGAGCGACGTGCTCCGCGGCCTCGGCTGGAGCCAGCAGCCGCCCGAGCAGCAGGGCGCCGTGCGCGACCGCTGGGAGTCGCTCGACGCGATCATGGGCCTCGCCGAGCGGATGCCCGCGGGCAGCACGTTCCGCGCGTTCACCGACGAGCTGCTCGAGCGGCAGGCCGGTCAGCACGAGCCGACCGTCTCCGCCGTCACGCTCGCGACGCTGCACTCCGCCAAGGGCCTCGAGTGGGAGCACGTCTACCTGATGGGGCTCAGCGAGGGGCTGGTGCCCATCAGCTACGCGCAGACGCTCGAGGCGGTGGACGAGGAGCGGCGCCTCCTCTACGTGGGGATCACGCGCGCGCGCTCCGGGCTGCGGCTCTCGTGGAGCCGGAGCGGACCGCACCGATCCGGTCAGCGGGAGCCGTCGCGGTTCCTGGCAGAGCTCGACACGCGCATAGCGGGTGGGGGCGCGAAGCGCGGCGCGTGACGCGTCCCGTCCGCAGGTCGAGCACGGCCTGGTGCGTCGCGAGCGCGTTCTCGCCGGTGGTGACCAGGCGGTCGGCGGGCCGGGCGGCGAGGGCCGCGAGCTCCGCCGGCACGAGCCCCGCCTCGGATCCGCTGTCGCGCCCGAGCAGCTGCGTCGCGATGGCGGGCCAGGCCGGATCCGCGTCCCGGCGGTGCAGGTCGAGGCAGTAGCAGCACGCCGTGCGGCCGGGCTCGACGAGCGGGCCGACGACGGCGTGCCGGTCGCCGACGACCACCGGCAGGTGCGGCACGTCCTCCCGTGCCCAGCGGCCGTAGACGGCGGGCGCGATGGCGAAGTGCGCGACGAGGACGGCCAGGGACGCGTCGGGATCCGCCTCGTCGGCGAGGCGCCGCATCCGCACGTCGTGCCCGGCGCGGGCGAGCGCGTCGGCCACGCGCTCGGCGGTCGGACCGCCGCCGACGACGGCGACCGGACCGCTGCGCGCGGACCGGGGGAGGCGGTCGGCGGCCGCCGGGCCGGTCTCCCGCGGCGGCAGGAGCGCGGGCCGCACCAGGTCGAGGAGCTGCGTGACGTGCGCGGGCGTCGCCCCCTCCGTCGCCGCGATCATGTCGAGGCCGCCGCGGCTGACGCCCTGCACGAGCGCGGCGAGGAGGCGCTCGTCGAGCCGCGACACGGCCGTGAGCACCACGGGCGGGCGGTCGACGCCGAGCTGGAGGGAGTCCGGCGTGCGCCAGACGAGCGGGAGACGGGGATCGAGTCGGATGGCCATGGGCGCGGAGAGTGCCCGACCGGGCCGTCCTCCGCGGGCCGCGTCCACAGGGACGCGCCCGAAGGGGTCAGACGGGGTGCGGATCCGTGCCGTCGTCGTCGGGCCGCTCGTCCGGCGTCTCGCCGGGCTCGGTCGCGCGGCCCTGGCCGTCCTCCACGGGGCGGCCGGCGTCGGATCCGCTCAGCAGGTCCTCGAGCGCCTGGTCGACCTCGTCGGGCTCGGGCTCGCCCTGCGTGAGGCGCGCGACGAGCGCGTGCGGCGCGTCGATGTCCTCCGAGGTGGGCAGCACGTCCGGGTGCGACCACAGCGCGTCGCGCTGCTCGGCGCCCACGCCGTCGGACACGGCCTGCCACATGGCCGCGGCCTCGCGGAGGCGCCGGGGCCGGAGCTCGAGGCCCACGAGCGTGGCGAACGCCGACTCGGCGGGTCCGCCCGTGGCGCGTCGGCGGCGCACGGTCTCGGCGATGGCGGAGGCGCGGGGGAGGCGCACGGTGGCGGCCGCCGTGACGACGTCCACCCAGCCCTCGATGAGCGCGAGCATGGTCTCGAGCCGGGCGAGCGCGGCGAGCTGGGCGTCGGTCTTCGGCGGGATGAGGGATCCGTCGACCATGGCCTGGCGGAGCTCCTCGGGGTTCGACGGGTCGAAGCCCTCGGCGAGCGACTCGAGCCGCTCGGTGTCGATGTGCACGCCCTTCGCGAACTCCGTGATGGAGGTGATGAGCTGCAGGCGCAGCCAGCGCGCGTGGCGGAAGAGGCGGGCGTGCGCCAGCTCGCGGACGGCGAGGTAGATCTGCACCTGGTCCTCGGGGACGTCGAGGCCGGATCCGAACGCTGCGACGTTTTGCGGCAGGAGCGCGGCCTGCTGGTCGTCGAGCAGCGGGATCCCCACGTCGCCGCCGGAGACGACCTCGGTGGACAGCTGCCCGACCACCTGGCCGAGCTGCATGGCGAAGAGCGTGCCGCCGAGGTTGCGCATCATGCGGCCGGCGCCCTGGACCATGCCCTGCATCTCCTCGGGCGCGTTCTGCTGGAGCACCTCGGTGAGGGAGTCGGCGATGCTGAGGGCGACGGGCTCGGCGAGCTGCGTCCACACGGGCATCGTCAGCTCGGTCCACTGCGCGCGGGTGACGAGGCGCGGCGCGACCGTGAGCTGGCTGACGTAGGTGACCTCGTCGAGCCACAGCGCGGCGACCTGGAACGCCTGGTCGAGGGGCGCGGACGCCGCCTGGGTGACCTGCGTCTGCTCCGCCGCGGCGAGCTGGCGGGCGCCCTCGCGGGCGACCTTCCAGTCCACGCCGTCGCCCGGTGCGCTGAGCGCGCCCTGGAGCTGCGCGATGAGCTGGCGGACCATCTCCGGGTCCTTCGGCAGGCCCGCGGCACCCGCGAGCTTGTCGGGGTCGATCTGCCCGTCGGCGCCGAGGAACCGCTCCAGCATGCGTCGGAACTCGTCCTCGGGATTCGGGGTGGGCTCGTCGGCCATGGAGGTTCTCCCGGTGGGTCTGGAGGGGCCCGGACGCGGTGCCGCGGCCGGTGGATCCACGCTAGCCCGCGCCCACGGGAAACCCATCCGGATTCGCCTAGGCTGGGCCGTCGCGGCTTCCGCCCGCCGCGAACAGCGGCCGATCGGGCCGCCTCGACCCCCGTCGCGCGACCGCTCCCCGGCCCGCCGCGCCACCCGACCGCGAGGACCTCCGGATGAGCCTGTTCGCCCAGCACGCCCCCCGCGCACCCCGGCCGCCGCGCCGTCGCCGCGTCGGTCGCGTGCTCGCGGGCACGGGCGCCGTGCTCGCCCTCGCGCTCGGCCTGATGCCGTCGCCGTACGTCATCGAGCAGCCCGGCCCGGTCTTCGACACCCTCGGCACGAGCGACCACGAGGGCGCCGAGCGCCCGCTCATCTCCATCCCCGACCGGCCCACCTACCCGACCGACGGCCGCCTCGACATGCTCACGGTCAGCGTCGTCGGCAACCCCGAGCAGCGTCCCGACTGGTTCTCGGTCGTCTCCGCCTGGCTCGACCCGAGCAGGAGCGTCGTCCCGCTCGAGGCGGTGTTCCCCGCGAACCAGACCGCCGACGAGCGCGAGGCCCAGAACCAGGTCCAGATGACGGACTCCCAGCAGGACGCCGTCGCCGCCGCCCTCATGGAGCTCGGCGTCGACGTGCCGCGCACCCTCGACGTGCAGAGCGTCCTCGCGGGCTCGGCCGCCGACGGCCCGCTGCGCGTCGGCGACGCGATCCGCACGGTGGACGGCGCGACCGTGGTCGACCTCGCCGACCTGCAGGCGCGCGTGGCGGCGGCCGGCACGACGACGCCCCTGTCCTTCGGGATCACGCGCGACGGGCAGGACAGCACGGTGCAGGTCACGCCCGCCGAGCGCGACGGCCGGCCCGTCATCGGCGTCGTCACCTCCACCGCCTACGAGTTCCCGTTCGAGGTCGACATCCAGCTCGACGACGTGGGCGGGCCGAGCGCCGGCATGATGTTCGCGCTCGGGATCATGGACAAGCTCGAGGAGGGCTCGCTCACGGGCGGCAAGGCCATCGCGGGCACGGGCACGATCGACGCCTCGGGCACGGTAGGCCCCATCGGCGGGATCCGGCAGAAGCTGTTCGGCGCCGAGCGCGCGGGCGCCGAGTACTTCCTCGCCCCGGCCGACAACTGCGGCGAGGTCCGCGGCCACGTGCCGGACGGCCTCCGCGTCTTCGCGGTCTCGACGCTCGACGACTCGCTCCGGGCGCTCCAGGCCGTCTCCTCGGGCGGCGACCTGGACGCCCTGCCGACCTGCTGACGCGCGCCGCCCGCACCGCGCGGATGGCCGCTCGCGAGGGCCCCCTTACCAGACGAGGGCCGCCCGACGCTCGCAGGTCCCTGGCAAGGTGCCCGCCTAGGATGAGGACTCCGCTGTCCCCGACTCTGAGGCACACACGTGACAAGCACATCCGCCCGGCCCGCCAGACGGAGCCGAGCCCCTCTCGCCATCACCGCGGCCATCATCGCCGCCCTCGTGATCGCGTTCTTCATCTTCGCCGGCTTCTACGCCGACGTCCTCTGGTACGACCAGCTGGGCTACCTGGGAGTGCTGCTCACGCAGTGGGGCGCCGGCATCGCGCTGTTCCTCGTCGGGTTCCTGGCCATGGCGATCCCCGTCTTCGTCAGCATCCAGGTCGCGTACCGCTCGCGGCCCGTCTACGCGAAGCTCAACTCGCAGCTCGACCGCTACCAGCAGGTCGTCGAGCCGCTCCGCCGCCTCGCGATGTTCGCGATCCCCGCGGTGTTCGGCCTCTTCGCCGGCGTCTCGGCCTCCAGCGGCTGGCAGCGCACGCTCATGTGGCTGAACCGCACGCCCTCGGGGACCACGGATCCGCAGTTCGGGCTGGACACCTCGTTCTACCTGTTCGAGCTGCCCTTCTACCACGCGGTCGTCGGCTTCGCCTCGGCCGTCGTCATCATCTCGATGCTCGGCGTCCTCGCCACCAGCTACCTCTACGGCGCGGTGCGCTTCACGGGCCGCGAGGTGCGCATCTCGAAGAGCTCGCGCATCCAGATCGCGGTCACCGCAGGCGTCTACTTCCTGCTGCAGGGCGTGAGCATCTGGCTCGACCAGTACTCCTCCGTGGTCAACACGGCCAACGGCGGGCTGTTCACGGGAGCCGCGTTCTCCGACGTGAACGCGGTGATCCCCGGCCGCACGATCCTCGCCGGCATCGCCGTCGTCGTCGCGGTGCTGTTCATCGTCACCGCGGCCGTCGGCCGCTGGCGCCTGCCCATCATCGGCACGGCCGGGCTCATCGTGGCCAGCATCCTCATCGGCACGGCCTACCCGGCCATCGTTCAGCGCTTCCAGGTGGAGCCGAACGAGCGCGCGCTCGAGTCGCAGTTCTACGAGCGCAACATCGAGGCGACCCGTGAGGCCTACGGCCTGGCGGACATCGAGGAGATCCCCTACGACGCGACCACGGACACCGCGCCCGGCGCGCTCCGCGAGGACGCCGCGACCACCGCGAACATCCGCATCCTCGACCCCGCGGTCGTGGGCGACGCGTTCAGCCAGCTGCAGCAGTTCCGGCAGTACTACCAGTTCGGCGACAACCTCGACGTCGACCGGTACCAGATCGACGGCCGCGTGCAGGACACGGTGGTCGCGGTCCGCGAGCTGAGCCCGACCAACACGGGCACCTCGTGGGTCAACCAGCACCTCGTCTACACGCACGGCTACTCGCTCGTCGCGGCGTACGGCACGCAGCGCACCTCCGACGGCCAGCCCGTATTCCTCGAATCGGGCATCCCCGCCTCGGGCGACCTGGGCGACTTCGAGCCGCGCGTGTACTTCGGCGAGAACTCGCCCGACTACTCGATCGTCGGCGGGCCCGAGTCCGGCGACAAGGTCGAGCTCGACTACCCGTCGGGCACCGACGGCGCGGACGAGACCTACACGACGTTCCAGGGCGACGGCGGCCCGAAGGTCGACAACGTCTTCAAGCGGCTCATCTACGCGCTGAAGTTCCAGTCGGAGCAGATCTTCCTGGCCAACCAGATCAACGACCAGTCGCAGATCATCTACGACCGCGACCCCGCGCAGCGCGTCGGCAAGGTGGCGCCGTACCTCACCATCGACAAGGACCCGTACCCCAGCGTGGTCGACGGCCGCGTGGTGTGGATCGTCGACGGCTACACGACGAGCGACCAGTACCCGTACTCGCAGCGCCAGGACATGAGCTCGCTCATCGCCGACTCGCAGCAGACGCAGCCGCTCGTGCCGACGGACCGGATCAACTACATCCGCAACTCGGTCAAGGCGACGGTCGACGCGTACGACGGCAAGGTCACGCTCTACGCGTGGGACACCGACGACCCGATCCTCAAGACGTGGCAGAAGGTGTTCCCCTCGACCCTCAAGCCGATCGCGGACATCTCCGGCGAGCTCATGAGCCACCTGCGGTTCCCGGCTGACATGTTCAAGGTGCAGCGCGCCGTCCTCGGCAAGTACCACGTGACGGACCCCGGCTCGATCTACTCGAACCAGGACCTCTGGACCACGCCGAACGACCCGACCGCCACCACGGACCCGGGCACCACGGCCAAGCTCCAGCCGCCGTACTACCTGACCATGCAGATGCCGGGCCAGGACGCACCGCGGTTCTCGCTGTACTCGACCTTCATCCCGCCGGCCACGCAGGACACCGCGCGGAGCGTGCTCACGGGCTACCTCGGCGTGGACTCCGACGCGGGCAGCACCGCTGGGGAGAAGGCCGCGGACTACGGGAAGCTGCGGCTGCTGACGCTGCCGAACGACGACACCATCCCGGCGCCGACGCAGATCCAGAACAACTTCAACTCGAACACCAACGTGGCGAACCAGCTCAACCTGCTGGAGCGCGGCGGTCGCACCTCGGTGGTGCGCGGCAACCTGCTGACCCTCCCGGTCGGCGGCGGCCTGCTGTACGTGCAGCCCGTGTACGTCCGATCCACGGGCGACACGAGCTACCCGCTGCTGCGCAAGGTGCTCGTGGCGTTCGGCGACAAGATCGCGTTCGAGGACACGCTGGACGCGGCCCTCGACAGCATCTTCGAGGGCGACTCGGGTGCCACGGCGGGTGACGAGGCCGTCGCGGGCACCACGCCCGCCGACCCCGCCGCCGTGGACGGATCCGGGGACGGCGCGGCCGACGGCGGGACGGGATCGACGCCGACGCCCACGCCGAGCGCGCAGCCCGCGGCTCCCGCGCAGGACGTCCAGGCGGCCCTCGCCGCGGCCGGCCAGGCGCTGCAGGAGAGGGAGGCGGCCTACAAGGCCAACGACCTCGTCGCGGCGGCCCAGGCCGACCAGCGTCTGACCGAGGCGCTCAACCGGGCGATCGAGCTGGGCGCGGCCCAGCAGTAGCCACCGGCTCCACGACCAGGACGGCCCCGACGGCCCCGCGATGCGGGTGCTGCCGGGGCCGTCCTCGTGCGGGGGAGGGGGATCGGGCGTCGTGGCCGGGCGTGGTCATGAGCACCTCTGAGGTCTGGTAATGTATTCCTCGTAGCGCGGGGTGGAGCAGTTCGGTAGCTCGCTGGGCTCATAACCCAGAGGTCGTAGGTTCAAATCCTGCCCCCGCAACAGAACGAAGGCCCGGTCTCCTCGAGACCGGGCCTTCTGCTTTTCCCGGGTGACTGCGGGGCTCGTCTCCGTCGGAGCTCCGGCTAGGGTCGGGATCTGACGCCTCCCTCGCGCAGGCATCCCGCGGCGGTCGTCGCAGCGGCCGTCGGACCGGAGGACGAGCGTGCAGGGACCGGGCACCGCGGTGTTCCTCAACGGCCTGCCGGGGAGCGGGAAGTCCACCCTGGCGCGGCGGCTCGTCGACGCGCGGCCCGGGTGGTTCCTCCTCGACGTCGACGTGCTCCGCACATCCGTCGGCGGCTGGTCGGACGACTTCGCGGGCGCCGGTCGGATCGTGCGACCCGTGGCGAAGGCGATCGTGCGGAGCGTGGTGGGGGACGGCGGCACGGTCGTCATGCCGCAGCTCCTCGACGACGCCGCCGAGCTGGCGGACTTCGCGGAGCAGGCCCGCGACGCCGGCGGTCGCGTGATCCACGCGATGCTCGACGTGCCGGCGGACGAGTGCTGGCGTCGGCTCGAGCTCCGCGGACGGTCGGGGGATGGCACCGGGGGAGCCTCGCTCGGACGGGTCGTGCAGGAGGTCCTGGCGCGCGCGGGCGGCTCGCGATCGCTGGACGAGCTGGCCCGGAGGCTCCGCGCGGTCGCGCGCGATCCCCTCGTCGCGCACCGGGTGGACGGTGCGGATGCGTCCCGGGCGCTCGCTGAGCTGATGGCCCTGACCGCGGGCTAGCGCAGCGGTCCACGCTCCGGGACCGCGGTCCGGCCCGGCTCAGCGGCCGCGACGACCCGGGAGGAGCGCCTGCGCGAGCGGCAGCACGGAGACCACCAGCAGCACGGTGCCGAGCACCTCGTCGTCGGGGCGGAGGAGCACGCCGCCCGCGAGGAGCGCGCCGAACACGAGCGCGGAGATCGCGCGGCGGAGCGTGCGCTCCAGCGCGCCTACGCGGCGCTCGAGGGTGGGGTCGCTGATGGGCAGCGCACCCTCGTCGATGCGGGTGAGCAGCGCGTCGAGGCGGCCGGGGAGTCGCGCCAGCGTGCCGGCGGTGTCGGAGACGCGCGTGCCGAGGTCGCGCACGACGTTGCCGCGCTCCTCGCGGATGAGGCGCTGCGCGTACGGCTCGACGGAGTCCCAGAGGTTGAAGCGGGGATCCAGCGCGCTGCACACGCCCGAGGTGAGCGACATGGCGCGGATGATGAGCAGGAAGTCGTCCGGCAGCTGGAACGGCAGCGTGCGCACGACCTCCTGGAACTCCTCCGCGAAGGCGCGGAACTCCCGCGGATCCACCTCGCGCAGCTCCGCGAAGCCGAGGCCGCCGAAGCGGGCGAAGAGGCGCGTCATGGCGAGCTCGAGCTGCGTGGTGTCGGCCGACGGCAGGAGCACGCCGATGTCGCGGGCCGCGTCGACGAGGCCCTTCCCGTCGCGCGACGCCGCGGCTATGAGCATCTTGCGGAGGCCCCGGCGCGTGCTCGGCGGCACCTCGCCCATCATCCCGAAGTCGATGAACGTGAGGGTCCACCCCTGCTCCACGGAGCCGTCCGTCACGGGCGTGACGAAGACGTTGCCGGGGTGCGGATCCGCGTGGAAGAAGCCGTCGGCGAAGAGCTGGTCGAACATGACGGCGGCGAACACGGGCGCGACCTCGACCGGGTCGATGCCGGCGGCCAGCAGCCCGGCGTGGTCGGTGATCTTGATGGCCGTCACGTCCTCGAGCGTGAGCACGCGGCGGGTGCTGCGCTCCCAGACGATCTCGGGCACGGCCACCCGGTCGTCGGCGGCGAACATGTCCTGGAAGCGGGCCGAGCTGCGGGCCTCGTGCAGGTAGTCGATCTCCTCGAGGCTCGTCTCGGCGAACTCCTCGACGAGGGCGGGGGCGTCGACGCGGTCGGACACGAGCCGGACGTGCGTGAGCCAGCCGCCGATGCGGCGGAGCGCGGCGAGGTCGATGCGGACGATGTCGTCGATGCCCGGGCGCTGGACCTTGATGACGGCGCCCGTGAGGCCGGTGTCGGCGGAGTCGAGCGGGCCGAGGATGGCGCGGTGCGCCTGGCCGAGCGACGCGGCGGCGACGGGCGTCTCGTCGACCCACGCGAAGGCCTCGGCGAGCGGGATGCCGAGCTCGCGCTCCGCGAGCGCCCGGATCTCGGGGAACGGGACGGCGGGCACCTCGTCCTGCAGGTCCTCGAGCTCCGCGGTGATCTCGGGCGGCAGCACGTCGAGGCGCGACGACATGAACTGGCCGACCTTGATCATGAGGCCGCCGAGCTCGACGGCCAGCACGCGGAACCGCCGGGCGAACCGCTGCATGCGGCGTGTGCGGGTGCGGTCGGCGATGCGGCGGAGGCCGACGCGGGGGAGGAAGAGCTCGTACCACCACGTGACCGCGAGGTTCCAGGCGGCGAAGCGGAGGATGCGGCGGTAGCGGGCGCGCGTCTCCGGGGCGTCGCCCTCGGGATCCGTCCCGCGGGCGGCGCCGGCCGTGGCCGCGGTCACTCCCGGGCGAGGATCGCGTAGAGGCGGCGGCGGACCGCGTCCAGCTCGGAGGCGGCCTCGGCGAGCTGCTCGGAGGTGCCGGAGCGCTGGACCTGCGCGGCCGCCTGGGCGAGCGCGAGGCCGGCCTTGGGGAGGGCGGAGCGGTCGCGGCGGTCGTGCGCGTCGTGGCCGTGCGCGTCGGAGGGGTCGGCCCACGGCGCCGTGATGCCGTCGCGCGCGACCGCGGAGCGGCCCGCCTCGGTGAGCGCCCAGACCTTGCGGCCGTCGGTGGTCTCGGCGGCGATGAGCCCCTCGTCGGCGAGGAGCTGGAGCGTGGGGTACACGGATCCGGCGTTCGGGGTCCACGCGCCCTGCGTGCGCTCCTGGATCTCGTGGATGATGCGGTACCCGTGCATGGGCTCCTCGGCGAGGAGGGCGAGCACGGCGTGGCGCACGTCGTGCGCGTCGGCCCCGGCACCGTGGCCGGCGGGGGTCTCGTCGCGCTTCTCGAACCGGGCACGGAGCGACTCCATCGCCTGCCACACGCCGTCGGCGGCGTCTCCGAATGCGGATCCTGAGGTCGGGGACGATGCGGCCATGACGAGCTCCTAGCTGTGGGACGTGCGCGGTGCCTCCGACGATAGGGCGCGCACCTGGCCGCGGACCCGGGAGCGGCCCGTTCGTCAGCGAGCCGACAGGTCCGCGGCGTGCGGAGGACCTGGCGCGGTCAGCCGACGGCCTGCGCGAAGCCGCGCGACGGGTCCGCGAGGTGGCCGAGCCCGGCGGGCAGCGCGCGCCCCTTCGCGGCCATCGACTGCGCCCACAGGCGCCCCGCGCGGTACGACGAGCGGACGAGCGGCCCGGCGAGCACGCCGAGGAACCCGATCGCCTCCGCCTCCGCCTTGATCTCCACGAACTCCTCCGGCCGCACCCAGCGCGCGACGGGCAGGTGCCGCGGCGACGGACGGAGGTACTGCGTGACGGTGATGATGTCGCAGCCCGCGTCGTGCAGGTCGGCCAGCGCCTCGGACACCTCCTCGCGCGTCTCGCCCATGCCGAGGATGAGGTTCGACTTGGTGATGAGGCCCGCGTCGCTTCCTTGCGTGATCACGTCGAGGGAGCGCTCGTACCGGAAGGCCGGGCGGATCCGCTTGAAGATGCGCGGCACCGTCTCGACGTTGTGCGCGAACACCTCGGGGCGGGAGGAGAAGACCTCGGCGAGGAGGTCCGGGTTCCCGGAGAAGTCGGTCGCGAGGATCTCGACGCCCGTGCCGGGGTTGTCCGCGTGGATCCGCCGCACGGTCTCGGCGTGCAGCCACGCGCCCTCGTCGGGCAGGTCATCGCGGGCCACACCCGTGACGGTCGCGTAGCGCAGGCCCATGCGCCGCACCGAGTCGGCGACGCGGCGCGGCTCGTCGGTGTCGTAGTCGGCGGGCTTGCCGGTGTCGATCTGGCAGAAGTCGCATCGTCGCGTGCACTGGGATCCGCCGATGAGGAACGTCGCCTCCCGGTCCTCCCAGCACTCGTAGATGTTCGGGCACGCCGCCTCCTGGCAGACGGTGTGCAGGTCCTCGGTCTTCACGAGCTGCTGGAGCGCCTGGTACTCGGGCCCCATGCGGGCCGTCGTCTTGATCCACTCGGGCTTCCGCTCGATGGGCGTCTCCGCGTTCCGCACCTCGAGGCGGAGCATGCGGCGGCCGTCCGGCGCGGCGCTCATGCGCGGGCCCCGGCGACGGAGGGGAGGGGAGCGGTTGCGGGCATGGCGGATCCGTTCGGTGCGAGGACGCGGAGGAGGTGCGGGCGGAGGAGGGGGACGACGTCGGCCGGCGTGACCGTGCGGCCGAGGACGCGGCTGATCGAGGTGACGCCGGCGTCGCGGATGCCGCAGGGGACGATCCGGTCGTAGGCGTCGAGGGCGTTGCTGCAGTTGAGGGCGAAGCCGTGCATGGTGACGCGCTCGGCGACGCGGACGCCGATGGCGGCGACCTTCTCGTCGCGGGGCGTGCCGTCGGGGGCGGCGCCGCGGATCCAGACGCCCGAGCGGCCGTCGACGCGGCACGACGCGATGCCGAGGTCGGCGAGCAGGCTGATGAGGGCGTCCTCGAGGCGGCGCACGTGGGCCACGACGTCGAGGGGCTCCGGCAGCCGCACGATCGGGTAGCCGACCAGCTGCCCCGGGCCGTGCCAGGTGATGCGGCCGCCGCGATCCACGTCGACGACCGGCGTGCCGTCGCGCGGCCTGTCCTCCGGCTCCGTGCGCCTCCCCGCGGTGTACACCGAGGGGTGCTCGAGGAGGATGACGGTGTCCTGCGCCCGGCCCGCGACGACGTCGGCATGCAGGGCACGCTGACGCTCGAGGGCCTCGATGTACGGCACGGAGTTGGCGCTTAGCCCCGTGACGACGATGTCGACCACGCGGCCAGCATAGGCGCGGGATCCCGCACGGGCGAGGGCGCGCGCGGGTCCGTCGCGTTGCGGGGGAGGAGCGCGGGGCGGAGGATCGTCCTCGATGACCGACTCCGCCGCACCCGCCGTCCCCGACCGTCCCGTCCGCGCCGCGCGGTCGCAGCACGTGCTAGAGGTGATCCGCACGGAGCGGCTCACGCCGCACCTCGTGCGCGTGCACCTGGGCGGGGAGGGGACGCGCGCGCTGCTGGAGCAGGCGGTGCCGGAGCGGCTCGCGTCGACCGACGCCTACGTGAAGCTGATGCTGCCGCAGCCGGGATCCGGCGTCACGCCTCCCTTCGACCTCCCGGCCCTGCGCGCCGCCCTGCCGCCCGAGGCCCTGCCCGCGGTGCGGACGTACACGCTGCGCCACGCGGATCCGGCCGCCGGCACCTGCGCGATCGACTTCGTCGTGCACGGCGACGAGGGGCTCGCCGGTCCCTTGGCGGCGTCCGCGCAGCCCGGCGACCTGGTCGCGGCGAGCGGGCCGGGCGGGCTGTACCGGCCGAGCGCGGACCCGGGCGTCATGCGCGTGCTGCTCGGCGACGACTCCGCCGTGCCCGCGATCGCCGCGGCGCTCGCCGCGATGCCCGCGGGCGCGACCGGCGTCGCGCTCGTCGAGGTGGAGGGTCCCGCCGACGAGCTCCCGCTCGCGCACCCCGCGGGTGTGGAGCTGCGGTGGATCCACCGCTCGCGCGTCCCCGAGGCCGTCCCGGGCGCGCTCCTCGTCGAGGCCGCCCGCGCGCTCGCGCGTCCCGACGGCGAGGTCGAGGTCTTCGCGCACGGCGAGCGCGGCGCGATGAAGGAGCTGCGCGCGCTCCTGCAGGACGGCTGGGGCATCGACCGCCGCGCCCTCTCGCTCTCCGCCTACTGGGCGCTCGGCCGCGCGGAGGACCGCTTCCAGGCCGAGAAGCGCGAGCCGGTGGGGGCGATCTTCGCGGAGTGATCGCGCCCCCGGGCCGGGGGCGCGGGGGTCGAGCCGGCTCCCGCGGAACGGCCTGTGGAAAGACAGCCGATTCTTGCTGTGCTCGGACCCTATTCTCAGCTCCGCGACCGCACGGCGGCCGCGGATGCGGGTGCCTGATCCGTCTGCTCGAAAGGGAGCACTCGGATGCGTCCTGCACGCCGTCTCACCTCCACCGCCGTCCTCGTCGCCTTCGCGCTGGTCGCCGAGGTCCTCGTCTCCCTGCCGGCGGAGGCGGCGGAGACGCCGACGCGTCCGGTCGCCTCGGTCCCGGCGCTCACGTCGGACGACGTCGACGTCGCCACGCCCACGATCCCCGCGGGGACGGTCGACGCGCCCGCGTCCGCGTACGCGCAGGCTCCCGCCGACCCGACTGCTCCGACGGCTCCGGCCGACTCCTCCCTCACGGCCTCCGCGGCGGCCCGGCCGCACCGGACCGCCTCGGTGACCCAGCTCCAGGACTCGGCCCAGCTCACGGACCGGTCGCAGTTCGCGGACACCTACGCGAACGGCGACGGCACGTCCTCCACCGTGCTGTCGCAGACGCCGCTCAACGTGCAGGACAAGTCGGGGGACTGGGTGCCCGTGAACACGGACGTCGACGTCCGCCCGTCGGGATCCGCGGCGGTCGCCGACCACCCCCTCGCTCCGCGCTTCGCCGACTCCGCCGCCGACGCCGGCGTGCTCACCATCCACCACGACGGGCACGTGCTCCGGTACACGCTCGAGGGCGCGGCCGACAGCCGGTTAGAGCGGCCGAGCGCCGACGAGGTGCAGTACCGCGGCGTCTTCCCGCAGACCGACCTGCACTACGCCGTCACCGCGGGCCAGGTGAAGGAGGAGCTGGTGCTCGCGGCGCCGCCGATGGAGGCGGCGCCCTCGTGGACCTGGCACGTGAGCTCGCCCGGGCTGCACGCGGCGCAGGACGCCGACGGCGCGATCCTCTTCACCGACCACGACGGCGCGGTTGTCTTCGGCATCCCCGCCCCGCGCATGTACGACTCGAGCGGTGTCGCGGACGTCCAGGAGCCCGCGGACGCGCCCGTCGCCACGACCCTCGCCGCGGACGGGGACGGCTGGGCCATCCGCATGGCGCCCGACCCGGCGTGGCTCCGGAGCGCGGACCGCGCCTACCCCGTGCATGTGGACCCCTCCTCGGTCGCCTCCTGGTCGAACGACCAGCACGCGTACAAGTCCGACGGCACGCGGCTCACCGACGGCAGCGTCCGCATCGGCAACTCGCGGGACCACGGCGACAAGTACTGGCGCACCGTCGAGCACTTCGACTACGAGCAGCTCTTCGGCAAGCAGGTGCTGAGCGCCCGCATCGACGGCTCGTACTACAACGGAGGGACGAAGGCGCTCTTCGGCGGATCCATCAGCGCAGCGACCTCGTTCTCCTACAACGGGGTCGGCGATCGCCTCAGCCAGTTCGCGATGTCGGACAACGGATCCGCGCAGGACGACCGGCTGTCGGACGAGATCGCGAAGTACGTGCGTGACGGCTCGCGTGGCGCGTACCTCATCATCGGCGGCGACGAGCGGCCCGGCGTCTACACGTACAAGTCGATCGCGGTCGCGCTCGTCGTGACCTACAAGGACATGCCCACCGCAGGTGCGGCGATCGCCCCCTCTCCGGCCGACGGAGCGCGCGGTCCCGTGATGCCCACGCTCGCCATCTCGGGTACGGATCCGGAGAACACCGGGCTGCAGTACTTCTACCGCATCAGCGCAGGCGACGACCCCGAGGTGAACCCGGTGTGGGAGTCAGGCTGGGGCGCCCAGCGGGTGAAGGTGCCGTTCGGCGCGTTGAAGCCGGGCACGAGGTACCACTGGAAGGGCTACGTGAAGGACGGGTACGACGGGGTGCGCGGCACCTCCGCGCTCGGCATCTCCTCCACGTGGAGCTTCACCACGAACACGCCGGCGATGACGGCGCAGGCCGGTTCCGCACCGACGGACGGATCCGTGATCACGACGACCACACCGACCCTCACGGCGCCGACCATCACCGATCCCGACGGCGATCCCGTCAAGTACCGCTTCCAGATCGCCTCCGGCGCCGACGGCACCACGGGCGCCGTGGCCACGTCCGGCTGGCAGGCGGGCACCAAGTGGACGGTGCCGGCCAACTCGCTGCAGGACGGCGGGCGGTACACCTGGTCGGTGCGCGCGTCCGACGGGTACGACGAGCCTCCGGTGACGTGGACGGACAAGATCCGGGTGGATCGCCGCGTCGGCGACGCCGGCCCGGCCCCGACGGACACCGCGGGTCCCGTCAGCGTGAACCTCGCGAACGGCAACGTCGGCCTGCGCTTCGCGTCGCCTACCGTCCAGACGGTGGGCGGCAGCATGGGCCTCGGATTCAGCTACAACTCCATGCAGGCCGGGAGCGGCGGTCTCCTCGGCCGCTACTACGACGGTGCGGCGCCCCTCGGCGAGGGCGATGCCTGCCACGCCGACGCCGGCACGCTCGCGACGACCCGCACCGACCCGTCGATCTCCTTCGACTGGGGCGACGGCTCGCCTGCACCGGGAGTCGACGCGGACAACTTCTCCGCCAAGTGGACGGGCTTCCTCCACGTGCCCACCACGGGCACCTACACGTTCGGCATGACGCGCGACGACGGCGGCTGCGTCCGGGTTGACGGCTCCACCGCGTACTCCGGGTGGCGCGACGACCACGTCGCGCAGGACACCACGGGATCCACGCCGACCGCGCTGACGCAGGGCAAGCCCGTGCCGCTCGAGGTGGACTACTTCGAGCACGCGGGGGAGGCCGGGGTCTCGTTGTGGGTCACGGATCCGGCGGGGGCGCAGTACGTCGTCCCCGCCGACTGGTTCACCCGCACGGTCGACACGCTCCCCGCCGGATGGTCGTCGACCACCGCGCTCGAGGGCGACGCGGGCGACTGGTCGCGCGCCCAGGTCACGGACTCCGCCGTGATCCTCACGGACTCCTCCGGGACCGCGCACACCTACACGCGGACGACCGGCGACGGATCCGGCACCGGCTACACGGCGCCGACGGGGGAGCACGACCGCGTCTCGCTCGACCAGTCGCGACAGGTCGTCGTGACCGGCGACGACGGCACCATCACCACGTTCGACCCGTCCGGACGGGTGCAGGGCGTCACGGGGCCCGGCGACGCCCTCAAGCGGGCGACGCCCCTGTCGACCCGTCGTCCGGGCACGGGACTCGTCGACCGCGTGTCCGACCCGCTCTCCGCGCTCGGCACCTCGCCCGAGACGTACGGCCGCGAGGTCCGCTTCGCGTACTCCGGCGACACCGCTGCGTCCGTGGGCCTCGACGCGAAGGACACGGACTCCACGGGATCCGCCTGCCCGGTCGCCGCCGGGTTCGCCGCGCCGCCGGTCGACATGCTCTGCCGCATCGTCTACCCGGGTCACGTCGCGGGAGCGGCGGACACCACACGCCTGTCCTACGACGCCCACGGCAACCTCGTGCGCATCACGGATCCGGGGGACGAGGTCACCGACCTCGCCTACGACGGCGGGCGCCTCACCGCGGTGCGCGACGCGCTCGCGGACGACTGGCTCGCGGCGGACGCCCGACGCACCGCCGACGCGAACGTGGCCACGACCATCGCCTACGACGCCTCCGGTCGCGCGACCACGGTCACGCTCCCGGCGCCCGACGGCGTCACGGCGGCGAAGCGGCCCACGAAGTCGTACGTCTACGGATCCGGCACGACCTCCATCGACGTGCCGGCGCTCGGCCTGCCCGCGGGCACGCACGCCTCGACCGTGACCTACGACGACGCGTGGCGGCAGACGAGCATCACCGGACCATCGGGGCTCACGGCCTCCTCGGAGTGGAACCAGAAGGACCTGCCGTTGGCGTCCGTCGACGCGCAGGGGCGGAAGTCCACCACGATCTACGACGCGCAGGACCGGCCGACGGACTCCTACGGCCCCGCGCCCGCGTCGTGCTTCGGCTCCGATCGCGTGCCCACGGCGGCCTGCGCCGCGACGACGGCGCACTCGTCGACCGGCTACGACGGCGGGCTGCACGGGCTCGACGCCGTCTGGTACGACAACGGCCGGCTCACGGGAGCACCTCGGGCCTACGGGTTGGGCGTCGGCAACGCCGACGACAGCGTCGACCAGGACTGGGGGAGCGGCAGCCCGGCGGCCGCCGGCGACGGCTTCCCCTCGGACGGCTTCTCGCTGCGGCTGACGGGACTCGTCACGGCTCCGCAGGACGGCGACTACACGTTCGCCACCAAGGCCGACGACGGCACGCAGCTGTTCCTCGACGACATCCCGCTGATCGACGCGTGGGGCGCGAACCCCGGCAACGAGGTGCGGGCGACCCACGCCGTGCACCTCGCGGCGGGGCAGACGGCGCGCATCCGCATCCAGTACAACGAGGGCCAGGGCAACGCGGCGCTCAAGCTCGAGTGGCAGATCGGCAACGGCGCCACTGTCGTGGTGCCGGGCAGCGCGCTCACGCCCGACTACGGGCTGCAGACGAGCGTGACAGCCGCCGACCAGGCGCCGACGGGCGTGGCCGGCATCAGCTCGTCGCAGATCTCCTCCGCCACCTCGGTCACGCAGTACGACGAGCCGTGGCTGGGCATCGCGACCGCGTCGGTGGTGGATCCGAAGGGCCTCGCGCTCACGCACTCCACCACCCACGAGGCGCGCGGTTCCGGGTACCTGCGGCGCCTCACGCGCACGCTGCCCGCGCAGGCGAACGTGGCCACCACCAGCGCGTACTACGGCCCGGCGGAGACCATCGCCTCCGCGTGGGGCGCGAGCGGCAAGGTCTGCGGCGTCGACGCGGCCACTCCGCAGTACGGGGCGACGAAGACCACCACGGGAGCGAAGCCCGCATCGGGCGACGCCATCGTCACCTCGTTCGTCTACGACGTCATGGGACGCGCGGTCGGATCGAGGCGCTCCGGCGACGCCGACTGGTCGTGCACCTCCTACGACGCCCGCGGGCGGGCCACGTCGAGCACCACGGCCACCTTCGGGTCGGTCGCGGCGCGCACGGAGAAGACCGACTACGCGGTCGGGGGTGATCCGCTCACAGGAGCGGTCTCCGATGGCGCCGTCACCGGATCCACGAGCGGCGGCACCGTCACGACCGTGGCGAACCTCCTCGGCCAGGCGGTCACGTACAGCGACGTCTGGGGCACTGTCACGACCATGTCGTACGACGCGGCGGGACGGGTCACCTCGACGGTCGCGACTCCGCCCTCCGGCGCTGCCCACACCACCGCGTACGAGTACGACATCGACTCCCGGGTCGACGTGATGCGCGTGGACGGCAAGGTCGTCGCCGATCCGACGTACGCGAAGGGCGAGCTCACGGGGATCACCTATCCCTCCGGCGCGACCGGCGCGGGCAACGGCTCGTCGCTCTCCGAGATCACGCGGAACGGCGCAGGCGCGGTGACCGGCATCGGCTGGTCGTTCCCCGGGAAGCAGACCGCCGTCACCGATCGGGTCGTCCGCTCGCAGGCGGGCGACGTGCTGCAGGACACCACGGGCGACGGGAGCACGAGCAACGTCTCGACGTACTCGTACGACGCCGCCGGTCGCCTCGTCGCGGCTGTCATCCCGCACCACCGTCTCGCCTACGGGTTCGACGCGCTCGCCGGATCTGCAGCCTGCACACAGGCGGGCGCGATCGCCGCCGCTGGTCGGAACGGCAACCGCACGTCCTCGTCGGACGTGCTCGACGGCGGGACGCCGACCACCGTGGCGTCCTGCTATGACGGCGCGGACAGGCTCATCGGCACCACGGTGGCGAACGCCCCCGCGGACGCCTCGCCGGTGAACCGCTCGCTGACCGCCGCGCAGCTCGTCTACGACGCGCACGGCAACACCGTGCAGCTCGCGGACGAGACCCTGTCGTACGACGGCGGGGACCGGCACACGGGCACGAAGCTCGCTGACGGCTCGTCGGTGACGTACATGCGCGACGCGACGGATCGCATCGTGCAGCGGACGGAGACGACCGCGGCCGGCGTGAAGACGGTCACGCGATACGGCTTCACGGGGAGCGGCGATGCACCGGACTTCGTGCTCGACGTGTCGAGCGCGGCGACCGAGTGGGATCTGCCGCTGCCGGGTGGCGTGACGGCGGAGTTCCGCACCGGGTCGGCCGTGTGGTCGTACCCGAGCATCCACGGCGACATCCTCGTCACGGCGGACCAGGCCGGGGCTCGTGCTCCGGGCCTGGCGGTCTACGACCCGTTCGGCCAGGTCGAGGATCCGAAGACGGGTGCGCTGGGCACGGTGGCGGCGAACCAGTCGGGTCCGGACACGCAGCAGGGGAACGCGGACTACGGGTGGCTGGGTCAGCACCAGAAGCTCTCGGAGCACCTGGGCGGCATCGCGACGGTGGAGATGGGGGCCCGGCAGTACGTCGCGGCGCTGGGGCGGTTCCTGCAGGTGGATCCGGTCGAGGGCGGGACGGATGACGACTACGCGTATCCGAACGATCCGATCAACGCGTTCGACCTGAGCGGGCAGCTCGCGATCCTCATTCCCATCGCTGTCATCTTGGCCGTTGCCCTCGGTCTCGCAATCCTCGCCGCTGCCGTCGTGATCGGCGCAGTCTGGATTGGACTGCAGATCGGTTCCTGGCTGAAGACGACCGCTTTCCCCTGGATAGGCCAGGTGTTCAGCAAGCCGAAGCCCAAGCCGCCGGCATCGAACGTGCCGCCTCGGCACTCGCACGAGTCGGCCTCGTCACGAGCGGCCGCAGAAGCACGGGCCAAGGATTTGTCGAGCAAGAAGAACAATGACAAAGGGCCCTTGTGTCGAGCCTTCCGGAACATGTGCAAACGAGGCGACCATTATCACGTCGACGTCACGACTAGGGCGGGGCGAGTAGTGGGTACGCATCACGTGTACTTCCCGCGCAATTACAATGGAAACTAGCGGTTGGTGGCTGGATCGTTACCATGGTACGGTCGGCGGAGTCACTCGCACGGCGTTATTAGCGTCCGAAATGCTGTGTTGCGCGAGGTGCGTCAACCATCAAGGTAACGCGCGTCATTTGAGAACTGAGTCGTCGGTCAGCTCGCGGCCGAAGGCGCGGCGAGGCGGCCAGCGATTCACGTATCGAGGCATCGCATCGCATCGAAGTAAAGGAAGGGATCTCAATGTGGGTCGATGACGAGGGTTTGTTCCACACCATGCATGTGTGGAAGGTGATAGAGCTGCTTTCAGATTCGCTGTCGTCCGAGCTTGTATCGGCGCCCAAGAAGGCATTCGAGGTGCTCATGCATGACGTCCAGCGCGTCAGCGGCGACGTGGTCGACTCGCTTGTTGAGGTAGATGAGTGGGCGGATCAGGGTGAATATGTCGAGAGGGTTCTGCCGGACTCCTACTTGGAGGTCATTCGGATGCCGTCCACGATGGAGGAGCTGCGAAAAGAGCTCGTCACCCTTCCCTGGGCGGTTCCGCTCCAATGGCGCATGGATGCATCAATGCTGGGAGTCGACATCGTGGCACTGGCTTCAGCACGGCGCGCCACGATCAAGTCGCGCGTGATGAGGAGGCTGGGAATCACGCAAACACTGCAGCCGCGGGCTTAGGCATCCGCGCTGTGCCCCAGCATCCCCCGAAGACATAGTGTCACTGTACGGTTGCGCGCCCCTGAACATGCGTGTTTTACCGCATCCACGGCGACATCCTCGTCACGGCGGATCAGGCCGGGGCGCGTGCTCCGGGCCTTGCGGTCTACGACCCGTTCGGTCAGGTCGAGGATCCGAAGACGGGTGCGCTGGGCACGGTGGCGGCGAACCAGTCGGGTCCGGACACGCAGCAGGGGAACGCGGACTACGGGTGGCTGGGTCAGCACCAGAAGCTCTCGGAGCACCTGGGCGGCATCGCGACGGTGGAGATGGGGGCCCGGCAGTACGTCGCGGCGCTGGGGCGGTTCCTGCAGGTGGATCCGGTCGAGGGCGGGACGGATGACGACTACGCGTATCCGAACGATCCGATCAACGCGTTCGACCTGAGCGGGCAGCTCGCGATCCTCATTCCCATCGCTGTCATCTTGGCCGTTGCCCTCGGTCTCGCAATCCTCGCCGCTGCCGTCGTGATCGGCGCAGTGTGGGTCGGGCTACAGATCGGTTCCTGGCTGAAGACGACTGCTTTTCCCTGGATAGGCCAGGCGTTCAGCAAGCCGAAGAACCCCAACGCAGGCAAGGGGCAGCCGGTCACCGATAAAGAAGCCCAAGCAGAAGCGGAGAAGCACGGGTACGTCAAGATCAAGCAGCGATCGATTCGAGACCGAGCCATCTTCAAGAAGAAGGGCGAGAAGGACTACATCACCTACGATCGAGGGAGTTGGGGAGGAAGCGGTCATAACGGCGGTTTCTGGAAGAGGGCTTCGTCGGTCGCTGCACTGAACAATCGGTGGACACGAGGTGGCACCTGGAACAAGGACCTCACTCGCAGGATTGGAGATTGAATGTCGAACATCGAGGGTGAGGAAGAGTGGAACGTCTGGGTTCGCCCACGGCGCTCGATTCCTTCAATCTTGACACGAACCATCGTTCGTCTTTCGGGCATCGGTCGAGAGGGGATCTCAGGTCCGTGGTCGACGACGTACGTTGCCTTCTCGGTCGGACATCTGGATGCCGTGATAGCAGCTCTGCGCTCTCCCCATCGGCGTGAGGGGGAAGCTGGCAGCGATGACGTTCGAATTCACCTCGTCGCTACGATCGGAGAGCGCTTGCGCCAAGACAAGGCGTTCTATCGTCACAGGGATCGGCAGGACTTCCACGACGATGAGATGATGCCCGAGTTCGTCGTTCCGCTTATCTTCAGCGAAAGGGCCGCCCGAGCTCTCGTGAGTGTGATCAATGCTGTTCCTCGCGGCGACCGCGCCATCCTCCTGAATCCGCGACGCGTGCTCGTCTTCGGCTTCTGGAGAGGATCGGATCTGACGTTTCGCGACGCTCTGATCTCCGATGATCCGTGCATCTGCGACGAGGAGTTCCGTCAAGGGCTCATTGAGGATTTCGAGCGGTACCGCGACGACTTGGCTGCTCATTAGGACTCGATGCACGCTCCGAGCGGCTCGTCGTCCCGCGCTCGCGAGCGGCACGATGATGCCCGCGACGGTGGGGCCCCGTCTGTGCGCCGTGGTGCGGGCCGTCAGATCGCCCGCATGATCTTCCCGTGGCGCCGCCGCCCGCGCGTCGTGACGGAGCCGGAGCCCCGCCTCTGCCACCTCCGCAACCCCGCCGTACCGCCGCCGCATGAGTGGCTGCCGCCCGGGATCGCCGGTCGAGTCCGCTTTTCCGGGTACCCGCACCCGTGGGTGATGGCCCGGTGCATGCACCACGACTGACGACGCGTACCGGCTCATGCTCCCGGAGGACGAATTCCGATACGGAGAAGGCGACGACGAGTGGATGGTCGGAACCGCCGAGTCGGCGAGCGAGCCGTGGCCGGAAGGATCGCTCATCGACGTCGTCACGACCGCGCTCGAGGTGGAGTGGGACGCCTCCCCGGAGGCGGGGGAGGAGGCCCGGGCGTGGTTCGTCCGGGATTCGCAGCGCAGGTGGGAGAGCCTCACCGCGAAGGAGCGTCGGTCGGTCGAACGGCTCGTCGGCCAGCGTGAGGCGAAGACGACCCACGGGTACGTCGACGTCGGTCCCCTCGACGGCCCCATGTGAGCCCGTGCGCCGGTGAAGGGTGAAGGGTGAAGGGTGAAGGGTGAAGGGTGAAGGGTGAAGGGTGAAGGGTGCGAGCCGGCGCCGCGTCATGCGCCACCCCGCGGATCCGCCATGCTGGTCCCTGCGCGGCACGCGGCACGACCGCCCGCGCGGATCCCGTCCCCTCACCCCGGAGACCGCCATGACCGCTTCCGCGTCCGAGCCCCTGCCCACGCCCATCGCCCCCTCGCCCGGCGAGGCGACCACCGCGGGGATCCCGCACTCCGTCATCGAGGACGTCCTGGGTCTGCTCACCGGCACCTTCGTCGCGTCGTTCGGCCTGTTCCTGCTGCGCGACAGCGACGCCGTCACGGGCGGCACCGCGGGACTCGCGCTCCTGCTGAGCTACACGCACGTGCTGCCGTTCGGCGTGCTGTTCTTCGTGGTCAACGCGCCGTTCTTCGCGCTCGCCGCGTGGAAGAAGGGGTGGCGGTTCACGATCCGCACGGCCATATCGGTCGCGCTCGTGTCGCTCTTCTCCACGCTGCACCCGCTCATGGTCACCGGGCTCGACCTGCAGCCCGTCTACGGCGTGCTCGCGGGGAACCTGCTCGTGGGGATCGGCCTGCTCGTGGTCTTCCGCCACGGATCCAGCCTCGGCGGCTTCAACATCGTCGCGCTCATCGTGCAGGAGCGGTTCGGGTTCCGGGCCGGGTACGCCCAGATGATCCTCGACGTGATCGTGATCCTGCTCGGCCTCACGGTCGTGTCGGTCGTGGGCGTCGTGTGGTCGGCGCTCGGCGCGGTGCTGCTCAACCTGGTGCTCGCGCTCAACCACCGGCCGGGGCGCTACACCGGCATCTGATCGGCGGCGGTCAGTCGCGCGACGCCGCGTCGCCCGCGGCGTCGGCGGGCTGGCGCAGGTACCCGCGGCGACGCAGCCCGACCTCGAGCGGCAGCGTCGCGAGGGGCGGGATCGCGGCGACCCCGGCGAGGAGCGCGGGCTTCCAGCCCCAGCGGAGGCGGATCGCGGCGACGGCCGTGACGATCACGTAGAGCACGAACGCGGCGCCGTGCAGACGGCCGAAGACGTAGACGCCGAGCTCGGTGGTCTCGGTCACGTACTTGAGGAACATGCCGACGAGGAGGCCGGTCCACGTGACCGCCTCGACGACCGCGATCACCGCGAAGAGCCGGCCGAGGCGCGACGGGCGGTCGGAGCGGTCGCGCGTGCCGCGGACGAGCGCCGCGAAGCCGGTGGCCGGGGCGGTGGCGGGGCCGACGGCGGCGGACGATCCCCGGGGGCCCGATCCGGACTCGGCGGGCGGGGCGGCGTCGGGGTGCGGGACGTTCGTCATGGGGCCTTCCGGGGCGGGGGGATCCTCGCGGGATCCGACGGGCGGGGCAGGACGCGACCAGGGTACGGGGCGGGGTCGGGCGGCAGCTGGGCGGCGTCTCGCGCCGGACGCGGACGTGGAGGCGGCGGATCGCCGCGTCGACGCCGGGTGTGCATCTCCTGGGAGCCGTGCGGGAGCGGGGCCGTGACCGGACACGTGTCATGCACCACATGGAACGTGTGGCAGCATTTCCACATGAGGTGAATCTCGCCTCGACGATCTGGGGGGATCAATTGGGGGAGCACCACTCTGCCGTCCGCCGTGCCACGACACGGGGGACGCGCACCGCATCGGCGCGCGCACGCGCACGACTCATCGCCGGCATCACCGGGCTCAGCCTCGGGGTGACGCTGCTCGTCGCCGTCGAGCCGACCGCGGCTCCGGCCGAGGCGGCCACGGCCACGGCGTCGGCGTCCGCGCGCGTCATCGCGCCGACCGCGAGCGTCGTGCCGCCGCCGGCGACGGCGGCAGGCCAGCCGACCGCCTCGTCGATGATGCGCCTGCTGCAGGTCACGGCCGCCACCGCGCCGTTCACCTCGACGCCCGCTCCCGTGATCACCGGCAAGGCCGTCATCGGCCAGCGCCTCCTGGCGACGACCGCGCGCTGGACCCCCGCCGCGACGACCAGCAGGTACGCGTGGCTGGTCGACGGCGTCCCCGTGAGCGGCCAGACCTCGACCGCGTACACCGTGCGCGCCGCCGACGCGGGATCCGTCATCACGGTCGCCGTCACGGGCAGCCGCTCCGGATACGACGCCAGCACGCAGACGAGCGCTCCGACCGCCGCCGTGCCCACGCCCGTGGTCGCCGAGTTCAGCGCGGCCCCGACGCCGACCATCGCCGGATCCGCGCAGGTGGGCTTCACGCTCACCGCGCGCGCCGGCACCTGGACCCCGTGGCCGACCTTCTCCTACGCCTGGACCCGTGACGGCGTGCTCATCGCCGGGCGGACCGGGGCCACCTACCGGGTGACCGAGGCCGACCGCGGCACGGCGATCGCCGTGCGCGTCACCGGCACGAAGACCGGGTACGCGACGACCTCGGTGACGAGCGCGGGCCTGACCGTGCCGGCCGCGGCGCCCACGCCGACGCCGACGCCGACGCCGACGGTCGCGCCGACGCAGGCCCCGTCGCCTGCGCCGACGACCGCTCCCGCTCCCACGCCGACGACGGCTCCGCAGCCGTCGCCGACCCCGACGACGGATCCCGCGCAGACCCCCGGCCCGACCCCGACGGTCGCGCCCACCCCGACGCCGACGCCGGCCCCCACGACGCCGGCCGCCGTGCCGTTCACCGCGGCCGCGACGCCCACGATCGCGGGCACCGCGCGCGTCGGCTTCACGCTGTCCGCGCGCGCCGGGGTCTGGACGCCCTGGCCGACGTTCTCCTACGCCTGGCTCCGCGACGGCGTCGTGATCGCCGGGCAGACCGGCGCGACCTACCGCGTGCAGGCCGGGGACGCGGGATCCCGCATCAGCGTCGCCGTGACCGGCACCAAGACCGGCTACGCGACGCAGACGACCACGAGCGCCGAGCTCGCGGTCCCCGCGGCGAGCACGCCGACGCCGACGCCGACCGCGCCGACCCCGACGCCGACCGCGCCCGCGCCCACCCCGACGCCCGACACGCCGTCGCCTTCGCCGACGCCCGGGACGCCGACGCCGACGCCGACCCCGACGCCCACCGCGCCCGCCCCGACCCCGGAGCCGACGACCCCGCCCGCGGACGCGCCGTACCCGGTCGCCTCGACCCCGACCATCGCCGGCACCGCCCGCGTCGGCTTCACGCTGTCCGCGCGCGCCGGCGTCTGGACGCCGTGGCCGACCTTCTCCTACGCGTGGACCCGCGACGGCGTGCCGATCCCCGGCCAGACGTCCGTGACCTACCGCGTGCAGGAGGGCGACCAGGGATCCACCATCGCCGTGATCGTCACCGGCACGAAGGCCGGGTACGTCACCCAGTCGATCGCCAGCGCGGGCCTCCTCGTGCCGCTGCCCGAGGCCCCGCCCGAGCCGCCGGCGCCCACGCCCGACCCCGAGCCCGTCCCGGACGTGGCCTTCGAGACGGTCGGCGCGCCGACCATCACCGGTCTCGGCCGCGTCGACTACACGCTGAACGCGCGCTCCGGCACCTGGTCCCCGTGGCCGTCCTTCTCCTACGCGTGGCTGCGCGACGGCGTCGTGATCCCCGACCAGACGGGCCCCAGCTACCGCGTCGTCGCGGGCGACGTCGGCACGAGCATCGCCGTCGCCGTCACCGGCACGAAGACCGGCTACGTCACGCAGGCCGCCACGAGCCCGGCGATCCCGGTGGTCGAGACGCCCGTCACCCCGCCGCCGCCCCCGCCGGCCGTTCCGTTCGAGGCGACGACCGTGCCCGGGATCCAGGGCACGCCCGTCGCCGGGACCGCGCTCCGTGCGGTCACCCCCGCCTGGACGCCCGAGGCCACGGCGTACTCCTACGCCTGGGCCCGCGACGGCGTGACCGTGCTCGGCGCGACCGACGCGACGTACGAGGTGCGCCGCGCGGACGCCGGGTCGCGGATCACCGTGACCGTCACCGGATCGCGCACCGGCTACCAGGACGCCAGCCGCACGAGCGAGCCGACGACGCAGGTCGTGGACGCCCTCGACCTGCCCCCCGCGGCGCCCGCCCCGGCACCCGGCGACGAGCCGTTCCGCGCCACGGCCGACCCCGCCATCACGGGGACCGGCGCCGTCGGATCCACCCTCACGGCGGAGACGCCCGAGTGGACCCCGGCCGCGACCGAGCTCACCTACGCGTGGAAGCGGGACGGCGTCGTCGTCCCCGGCCGCACCGCGTCGACCTTCGTGCCGGCGCCGCGAGATGCCGGGACGCAGATCACGGTGACCGTCACCGGGCGGGCCGACGGCTACGCGCCGACCTCCCGCACCTCCGCGGCGCGCGCCGTCGCCTCGACGGGGGAGGGCTACGACGTCGTCGTGGTGCTCGGCCAGTCGAACGCGCAGGGCGTGGGCACCGGGTGGGATCCGTCGGTCGACGTGAGCGTGCCCGGCCTCGACCAGCTCGCCGGCAGCGGCGCCAAGGCGGGGCAGATCGTGCCCGCCAAGGACTCGCTCAGCCACGTCACCACGTGGACGACGTCCGGCGGCGTGCAGTCCGTGGGCCCCGGGATGGAGCTCGGCCGGCACCTGCTCGCCGAGGCCCGTCCCGGCCGCAAGGTGCTGCTCGTGCCCGCCGCGCTCGCCTCCACCTCGATGACGGGCGACGGCTACTACGCGTGGAACCCGGCGGACACGCGCGCGCGCGTCAACCTGTTCACCCGCGCGCTCGGGCAGATCGACAAGGCGCTCGCGCAGGATCCCGACAACCGCCTCGTCGCGGTCGTCTGGGCCCAGGGCGAGTCCGACGCGACCCGCACGAACGCCGCCGGCTACCAGGCGATGCTGCTCGACCTCGTCGACCGGCTGGACGCGCGCTACGGCGCGGTGCCGTTCCTCATCGGCGGCATGGTGCCGGAGTGGCTGAACGTCTCGTCGATGCGCCAGGCCATCGACACCGCGCAGCAGGGCATGCCCGCGCTGCGGGCGAACGTGTCCTACATCCCGGGCGCCGCGGGGAGCAACCGGAGCGAGGACATGATCCACTACACGGCGGCCGGCGCTCGGCTGATGGGCGACCGGTACTTCGCCGCCTACCAGCGGGCGACGGGCGCCGCGCAGCTGCCGGGGTAGCGCCGCCGAGGAGGGCAGCCGGGACGACCCCGGCCGCCCTCAGCAGCAGCCGCGCTCGTCGTGCGCGTCGTCGGGGCGCTCGCCCGTGAGCGCCCCGACGGGCACGGCGCACGCGTCGCCGCGCCAGGCCTCGAGCCCCTCGCGGACCGCGAACGCGGCGATCGCGAGACCGGCGACGGGATCCGCCCACCACCACCCGAGCGCGGCGTCGAGCAGCAGCCCGACGAGGAGCGCAGCGGACAGCCACGCGCAGACGAGGGTCTGTCGCGAGTCGGCGACCGCGCTCGCGGAGCCGAGCTCGGTGCCCGCGCGGCGCTCGAGGAGGCTGAGCACGGGCATGACGGCGAGGCTGAGGGCCGCGAGGACGATGCCCGTCGGGCTCGGCTGCGCCCCGGATCCGCCGGCCAGCGCGAGCACGGCGTCGACGGACACGTAGGCCGCGAGCCCGAGGAACGACACCGCGATGAGCCGGAGGGCCGCGCGCTCCCGGCGCTCGGGATCCGGCGCGGAGAACTGCCACGCGACGGCCGATGCGGCGAGCACCTCGACCACCGAGTCGAGCCCGAACGCGACGAGCGCCGTGGACGAGGCGACGGTGCCGGCCGCCAGCGCGACGACCGCCTCCACGGTGTTCCACGCGATGGTGCCCGCGACGATCCAGCGGATGCGGCGGCGCAGCAGGTCGCGACGGACGGGGGCGAGCGCGGCCGCGGTCACGCGCCGGGCTCGCAGCAGCCGGGGTCGCAGAGGGCGGGATCCGCGCACGCGCGCCCGTCGTCGACCGCGAGCACCGCGTCCACGAGGGCGCGGATGCCGCGCGCCACGTGCGGGTCCGCGATCTCGTAGCGCACGCTGCGTCCCTCGGGCACGGTGCGGACGATCCCGCAGCCGCGGAGGCACGCGAGGTGGTTCGACGCGTTCTGCCGGGTGAGGCCCAGTGACTCCGCGAGGAGGGCCGGGTAGGCGGGGCCGGCGAGCAGCTCCACGAGGATGCGGGAGCGCGTGGGATCCGCGAGCGCCCGTCCGAGTCGGGTCATGACGTCGATGCGCGGGGCGAGGGTGATCACACGCTGACGGTACAGCATCCGCTGTATCGACGAGGAGAGGGCGGACCGCCCGCCGGATGCGAGGATCGAGGAGACGCGCCGATCCGCGGCCGACCACCCACCCACGGAGGACCCCATGCCCGACCGCGCCCCGCACGTCGTCTTCGTCTGCGCCCGCAACGGCGGGAAGTCGCAGCTCGCCGCCGCCCTCATGCGGCACGACGCGGGGGAGGCGGTGACGGTCGCGTCGGCCGGCACGGATCCCGGGTCGTCGCTCAACGCGCTCGCGGTGGAGTCGCTCGCCGAGCTCGGCGTGGACGTGGGCGACGAGCGCCCCAAGCCGCTCACCGACGAGATGGTGCGCGCGGCCGACCTCGTGGTGGTCCTCGGCGCCGAGGCCCACGTCGACGGCGACCAGGGCGTGGCGGTCGAGACGTGGATCACGGACGAGCCCTCCGAGCGCGGCATCGACGGGATGGAGCGGATGCGGCTCGTGCGCGACGACATCCGCGCGCGCGTGGACGAGCTGCGCGGCCGGCTCGTGGGCGACGGGGGAGCGTCGGCGAAGGGCTAGGCGTCCCCGCGGGCTAGGCGTCCACGCGCGCCGGGCGGTCCGCGCGGCGCGCGACGAGCGCGTCCACGTGCCGCTCGAGCACGCCGAGCGCGCGGGCGCTCCGGGCGGGATCCGGCTCGTCGACGAGCAGCTGCAGGGCGAGGCCCGCGAGCAGCGCCTGGAGGTGGTCGGCCTCGGCCTCGGGATCCGCGTCGGGCCGCAGCAGGCCCGCCGCCCGCAGCTGCGCGAGCTGCTCGAGGCAGGTCTCGCGCGCCGCGGCGTGGGCGGCGGCGCGCACCTCGCGGAGACGCGGGTGCGAGGCCGCGTCGGCGAGGAGCGCTGCCGTGACCTCGGCCTCGGCCCGTCGCGCGTCGTCGAGGGGGAGGTGCTCGGCGAGGATCCGCACCGCGCGACGCCGCGCGTCCGGATCCGTGCGCCGGCTCCGGATGCGGCTCGCGATGCGCGTCGCGACGAGCGCGGTCGCGTGCGCCACCAGGTCGATCCGGCTGGGGAAGCTGTGGCGCAGCGACCCGGTGCTGAGGCCGGCCTCAGCCGCGACCGTGCGGACGGAGACGCCGCTCGCGCCGTCGCGGCGGATGACCCGCCACACCGCCTCGGCGAGCTCGTCCTCGCGGCGGGCGTGGTCGATCAGGCGGGGCATGGCGTCACGGTAGCACCGGGTTCCGGCTCCTCCGCGGGCGTCCCGGAGAACGCCCGCGGAACGGTAGCGTCGATCGGATGAGCGCCTTCTCGCCGCCCTGCGGCCCGGTCGTCGGCTGGGCGGACGGCGACGTCGTCCGCGCGACCGGCATCCCCTACGCCACCGCCGCCCGCTTCGCGCCGCCCGTCGCGCACCCCGACTGGACGGCGCCCCGCGACGCGCTCGACTGGGCGCCCGCCTGCCCGCAGCCGCCCATGGAGGAGCTCGACGAGGTGCTCGGCTCGTTCGCCGGGCTGGCCGTCGACGAGGACTGCCTGCGCGTCTCGGTGACGATGCCGCGCGACGTGCGGCCGGACGACGCGCTGCCGGTCATGGTCTGGATCCACGGCGGCTCCTACGTCTCGGGCGCGGGTGACGTGCCGATCATGGATCCGGCGCCGCTCGTCGCGGAGCAGCGCGTGGTGGTCGTCACGGTCACCTACCGGCTGGGGCTCCTCGGCTACCTCGGCGACGGCCGCGACCGGCCTGCCAACCTCGGCCTCCTCGACCAGCTGGAGGCGTTCCGCTGGGTGGCCCGCAACATCCGGGCGTTCGGCGGCGACCCCGAGCGCGTCACCGCGTTCGGGCAGTCCGCGGGCGGCGACGCGGTCGCGCACCTCATGGCCGTGCCGGAGGCGGCCGGCCTGTTCCGGCGCGCGATCGTGCAGAGCGCGCCGCTCGGCATCTCCCGCGGGCGACGGCGGATGAACGCCGCCATGGCCCGCGCCGCGCGCGGCCTCACCGCGGACATGCCCGTGGAGGACGTGGTCGCGCGGCAGGCCGCCGTGGAGCGCGTCGCGGCGCCGCACGGGCTCATCGGGGCGATGCCGTTCGGCACGCAGTACGGGCACGCGCCGCTGCCGCGCGAGTCCGGGATCGCCGAGGCGTGGGACCGCGCGGCGCCCGGCGTCGACGTCCTCATCGGCCACACGGCGGAGGAGGCGCGGCTGTTCCTGCCGGGGATCCCGTGGCTCGCGCGCCTCACCCGCCTGCCCGTCGTGGGCTCGCTCGTGCGGCGGGCTTCCGTCGCCGCGGTCACCGGCATCATCTACGGCGTCCCCGGCCGCCGCTTCGCCCGTCGCCACGCGCGCGCGGGCGGCACCGCGCACCGCTACGTCATCCGCTGGTCGGCGCCCGGCAGCCCGTTCGGCGCCGCTCACACCGTGGACCTGCCGCTCCTCTTCGGCGACGAGGAGGCGTGGCACGGCGCCGGGCTCCTCGCGGGCGCCGACTGGGAGGGGATCCAGCGCGACGCGCGCCGCGTGCGGCAGGTGTGGGGCGACTTCGCGCGCGGGCGGATCCCGACGCGGCAGCTGATCCCGGGGGTCCTGGAGCTGCGTCGGGTCCGGGACTGACGGCGTCCCGCCGCGTCCGACCTCAGAACAGCCGCGTGATCGCGGCGGCGACCACGTCGGGATCCGCGACCGGCACCATGTGCTCGGACCGCGGGGCGGGGATCCACACGCCCTGCTGCGCCGCCGCCGCGGAGGCCCGGTGCGCGCGCACGAGGTCGCGCCGCTGGGCGCGCGTGAGCGGGCCCGCGGTCGTGCCGGAGATCACGCGGACGGGGACGCCGGGGAGCGGAGCCGCGGATCCGAGGAGCGCGGCCATCCCGGCCAGGCCCGGGAGGAGATGCCGCTGCTCGGCCGCCGTGGCACGGGCCGCCCGCACCGATCCGGCGGCGTCGGCGGAGGCCGCGAGGAGCGGTCGCGGCAGGCCGGCGAGCGCGACGCGGTGCAGCGGCCGCAGCAGTCCGAGCCGGGCGAGCGGCACCAGCAGCGCGGCCTGCGCGCGGAACGCGATGCGCACGGCGCGTGCCGCGTAGGTGCGGGCCCGCTCGTCGCTCGGATCCACCAGCACGACGCCCGCGGTCGGCAGCCCGCGCGCGATCCGCCGCGCCGCGACCACCCGCACGACGGGCCCGCCCCAGCTGTGCCCGACGAGCACGAGCCGGCGGTGCGGGAACGCGGCGATCACCGCCTCCATGTCGTCGGCGAGCCGGTCGAGGTCGCGGGGTGCGGGATCCGGGTCGCTGCTGCCAAGGCCCGCGCGGTCGTAGGCGACGACGCGGTGGGTGCGGGCGAGGATCCCGTGCACGAGACCCCAGGTGAGGCCGCTGCCGCCGAGGCCCGCCTCGAGGACGACGAGGTCGTCGCCGTCGCCCGCGACCATCGCGCGGAGGCGGCGGCCGTCGGCGGTCGCGACCGCGACGTCGCGGCCGAGGAGGCCCGCGCCCGGAGTGCGCGGATCCGTCACGCGAGCACCGGCCACGGCGCCGGAGTCCGGTCGTCCGTGGCGAGCAGTCCCGCGAGCCAGTCGTCCTCGCGGCCCGCGCGGCCCATGGCGCCGAGGCGGGCCACCCCCTCGAAGCGGAACCCGAGGGCGCGGGCGACGGCGGCCGATGCGGTGTTCCCCGCGTAGGCGCGCCAGCCGATGCGGACCAGCCCCAGGCCGACGGACGCGTCAAACCCGTGGTCGACGACCGCCGCCGCGGCCTCGCGCATGATCCCGCGGCCGCGGGCCTCCGGCGCCAGCCAGTACCCGATCTCGGCCGCGCCGTCCGCGACGGCGTGCAACCCCACGGTGCCGACGAAGGCGTCGCCCTCGTGGATCGCCCACGTGAGGCGCTCGCCGCTCGCCCAGCCGTCGGGGCAGAAGGAGCCCACGTAGGAGACGGCGTCCGCGCGCGTGTACGGAACGGGGACCGGCACGTAGCGCTGGATCGCCGGATCCTGGCACGCGGCGGCGATCGCGTCGATGTCGTCGAGCGCGGGCGGACGGAGGGCGAGGCGCGCGGTGCGGAGGGTCACGGTTTCCATCGGGCCACGCTATCGGAGGGCTGACGTTCGAATTCCTCGCGCGAGGGGCATTTGTGCAGGCCGTCTGGTCACGCGGATACCACATGATGAGGTGGCGCAACGAATGTGCCGGAGCCTTGACAAGGGCTCATGCGGGGAGGAAGGTCTGCCGCATCATCCACTTCTACGGGTATATTTACCCAGGAGAAGAGTTTACTCATGAAGGTAAATAGGCGGCTCATGGCAATGGCCGCCTCGCTCGCCGTCGTAGCGGGCACATTCGTCGCGAGTCCGGCCATGGCCGCCTCGCACCCCGTTGCGGAACGTCACTACGGACCGCGTCTCTCCACATACGAGATCGCCGCGGGCAACGTAGCCATGGAGAAGCTCCGCGATCTCCAGGACACCATCACTTCAACGCGCGGAGCGGTGCACTTCGACGCCGGCGTGGCGCTCGAGCGTGGCGCGCTCCCCTCCACTGTCCGCGAGGTGGCGGTCGGTATCGTCGCGGGCGGTGGCACGGTGTCGGGCATCTCTGTGAGCGAATCCGAGGTCGGCGCTGTCGCGCGCGTCGTACTCGATTCGAATTGCGCGGGCGACACCGATTACTCCACCCAGTGGTTCGGGCATCAGCTCAAATTGAACTCCTGCGACACCAATCGCCTGATCGGGGCGCTGGCTGCGGGTGCAGGCATCGCGACCATCGCCGCGATCATCACCTCAGAAACAGGTGTCGGAGGCATCGCGGGCGCTCTGATAGCCGGAGTCCTGGCCATCGGAGGTGGGGCGATCGCCTACTGTGCCGCAGACGGAAACGGGGTGATCCTCGATCAAGGGTGGAATGGTGTGCCGTGGTGCGCAGGTCAGTGAATACGTCGCATGAATGCATTTGCGCGTCGATTCTCAGACGTCCCCGCGATGTCGGGAGCGTGGTCTGAGTGACGGCCCGTCACCGACTCCTCTTCGTCGTGACACTCGTCCTCACCTCCGGCCTGGTGATAGCCGGTCTGATCGTGTTCGCGACCTCCGGCCTCGACGATGTCCGTGGCTGGAGTCTCTGCATCGCGGCTACGGCCATCGGGATGGCCTACGTCCTCGGGAGACGGGTTCGCGGGCGGCCTCGCCGCTGAGAGCGCGCCGCCGCGGGGCTTGCGTGCGGCACGACGGCCCGTCGCCTCCGAGGAGGGGACGGGCCGTCAGGGCGATCAGCGGATCAGTCGCGCGGCTTCCGCCCGCGACGCTCCGGGGCCGCACCGCGCTCGGCGGCACGCGGACCGCCGCGGTCGGGGCGGATGTCGATCGGCCGGCCGTTGATCTGCGTGCCCGACAGGCGGTCGAGCTTGTCCTGCGCGAGGCCCGCCGGCAGCTCGACGAGCGAGAAGTCGGGGCGGATGTCGATGTGGCCGAAGTCCTCGCGGCTGAAGCCGCCCTCGTTGGCGAGCGCGCCCACGATCTGGCGGGGCTCCACGCGGTGGCGGCGGCCGACGTCGATGCGGTACGTCGCCATGTTGCCGCTGCCGCGCGCCGGACGGGCGCGACGCTCGCCGCGGTCGTCGCCGTCGCGCGACGGGCGGTCGTCCCGGCGCTCGCGCTCCACGCGCGGCGGGCGGAGGTCGTCGGCCGACAGCAGGAGCGGGGTGTCGCCCTGCGCCACGATGGCGAGCGCGGCGGCCACGTCGGACTCGACCACGTCGTGGTGCTCGACGTAGTGGCCCACGATGTCGCGGAACGCGTCGAGCCGCTCGCGGTCCTGGAGCGCGGCCGTGATCGCGTCGTCGAAGCGCGTGAGGCGCGTGACGTTCACGTCCTCCGCGCTCGGCATGCGCATCTCGGTGAGCGGCTGGCGCGTGGCCTTCTCGATGGCGGTGAGGAGGCGGCGCTCGCGCGGCGTGACGAAGCTGATCGCCGCGCCGCTGCGTCCGGCGCGGCCCGTGCGGCCGATGCGGTGGACGTACGACTCGGTGTCGATGGGGATGTCGTAGTTGACGACGTGGCTGATCCGGTCGACGTCGAGGCCGCGGGCCGCGACGTCGGTGGCCACGAGGATGTCGAGCTTGCCCGACTTCAGCTGGTCGACCGTGCGCTCGCGCTGCGCCTGCGCGACGTCTCCCGAGATGGCGGCCGCCGCGTACCCGCGGGCCCGCAGCTTCTCGGCGAGCGTCTCGGTCTCGTTCTTGGTGCGGACGAACACGATCATGCCCTCGAAGTTCTCGACCTCGAGGATCCGCGTGAGGGCGTCGACCTTCTGCGGGTAGGAGACCATGAGGTACCGCTGCGTGGTGTTCGCCGAGGTCGTGGTCTTCGCCTTGACCGTGATCTCCTCGGGGTCCTGCAGGTACTTGCCCGAGATGCGGCGGATCTGCGCCGGCATCGTCGCCGAGAACAGCGCGATCTGCTTCGACTTCGGGGTGTCCGCGAGGATCGTCTCCACGTCCTCCGCGAAGCCCATCTTGAGCATCTCGTCGGCCTCGTCGAGCACGAGGAACTTCAGCTCCGACAGGTCGAGGGTGCCCTTGTCGAGGTGGTCCATGATCCGGCCGGGGGTGCCGACGACCACGTGCACGCCGCGGCGGAGCGCCGACAGCTGCACGCCGTAGCCCTGGCCGCCGTAGACGGGGAGCACGTGCACGCCGCGCATGCCGGACGCGTAGCGCTCGAACGCCTCGCACACCTGGAGCGCGAGCTCGCGGGTGGGCGCGAGCACGAGGGCCTGCGGGGTCTTCTGCGAGACGTCGAGGTTGCTGAGGATGGGCAGCGCGAACGCGGCCGTCTTGCCGGTGCCGGTCTGGGCGACGCCGAGGACGTCGCGGCCGGAGAGGAGGGAGGGGATCGTGGCGGCCTGGATCGCGGAGGGCGTCTCGTAGCCCACGTCCTTGAGGGCCTTGAGGACCTGGTCGGAGAGACCGAGGTCGCTGAAGGTCGTGCGGGGGGCGGCGTCCGCGTCGGGGGTGGATGCGGTGTCGTCAGTGCTCATCCCCCAACGGTAGGGGGTCGGGGGCGCCTGGCGCCCCACGCCGGGCGGGATCCGGGAGATGGGGACGCGGATCCGCCGCCGCCGGGTCAGCGCGGCCGGCGGCCGACGTAGGCCGTGCGCGTGCCGCGGAGGCGGAGGTCGGGGATGCGCGCGAGCGCGTGCGGGCCGTCGTCGTCGAGGAGCGCGTCGAGGGCGGCGCGGTCGTCGGTCGCGAGCCGGTCGGCGGAGCGGTCGCGGACGCGGGCCAGCCACGCGCGGGCGTAGGGGAGCGTCGCGGCCGCGGCGACGGGATCCGCCGGGTCGGGGTCGATCGGGAACGCGCGCGTCTCGACCTCCACCAGGCCGGCGTCCCGCAGCCACGGCGCCCAGTCCGGGTGCGAGGGGCCGCCCGTGCCGCCGTGCGTGACGGCGTCGTCGAGGCGGTCGGCGAGGCCCGGGCGGCCGAGCGCGGGGTCGAGCTCGTCGGGCAGGAAGCGCGGCGGGCCGTCCATCTCGACGACCGCCAGGATCCCGCCCGGCGCGAGGCCGTCGCGGACACAGGCGAGGAGGCGCGCGGGATCGGCGACCTCGTGCAGCATCAGCGACGCCCATACGACGTCGGCGGGCGGCAGCGCGGGCCAGTCGGCGTCGAGGTCGGCGCGCACCGGTCGGATCCGGTCGGCGAGGCCGTCGACGACCGCGCGCTCGGCGACGCGCGCCAGCATCGCGTCGCTCGCGTCGACGGCGTGCACGTCGGCCCGGCCGAACCGCCGCGCGAGCGCGACCGTGCCGGTGCCGGTCCCCGCGCCGAGGTCGACGACGACGCGACCGGCGGTGTCACGGGCGAGGCGGCGGATCCACGCGGTCACCTCCGCGAGGTGCCGGTGCAGGATCCGGGCGTCGAGGTCGAGCATGGTCGCGAGGGACGGGTCGGCGGCGCCGTGGTGGTGGGGCATGCCCCCATGCTCGCGCGGTCGTGCTCGGGGCGCATACGATCTTGCCCATGACGCAAGACACGGATCTCGACGCCCTCGTCCGCCAGCGCATCCGCGGCCTCCGCGAGGCCCGCGGCTGGTCGCTCGACGCGCTCGCCGCCCGCTGCTACCTCAGCCCGTCCACGCTCAGTCGCATCGAGACCGGGCACCGCCGGATCGCGCTCGACCAGCTGGTGCCCATCGCGCAGGCGCTCGAGACGTCGCTCGACGCGCTCATCGAGTCGGGCGACGACGCCGACGTCGTGATCCGCCCGCAGGTGGACGAGCAGGCCGGGCGCACCACGTGGGTGCTGTCGCGCGGCGACGGCTCGTCGGGCGTGTTCGTGGCGAAGATGCGCATGACGCCGACGCGCCCCTACCCGGTCGAGCAGCTGGGCGTGCACCCGGGCCGTGACTGGTTCACGGTGCTCTCGGGGACGGCGCGGCTGCAGCTGGGGGAGCGCGTCATCCTCGTGGAGGCGGGCGACGCCGCCGAGTTCTCGACGATGGTGCCGCACGCCATCAGCGCCCACCGGGGTGTCACGGAGGTGCTCACGATCCTCGACCGCGACGGGCAGCGGGCGCACCTGCGGACGCCCGGGGCGGGCCCCGCGGCCGGCCACGCCGACCGGGCGCCCGCGGAGGGCTAGCCCTCGACCGGCGGGATCTCCGGGACGGGCTCGCCGCCCGCACCCGGGTCGACGGGCGTCGTCGGCTCGGGAGGCGTGGTCGGCGCCGGCGGCTCGACGGGCGGGTCGGGCGTGGGCTCCGGGTCGACGGGCGGGTCCGTCGTCGGGTCGGGGTCGGGGACGGGATCCGTCGGCGGCTGCGTCGGCGGGGTCGTGGGCTCGGCCGGCCCGGGGTCGGACGGGCCGGGATCGCCGGATCCGCCGCCGGGCTGCTCGCCGCCGGTGCCCCCGCCGGTCCCGGGGGCCGGGGCCGGGTTCGGGTTCGGGTTCGACGGCAGCCCCGGACCCTGCGTCCCCGGCCGCGTGCCGGGACGCGTCGGGATGTTCGGGGCCTTCGGCACGACGGGGAGCGCGATCCGGTCGGGAGCGGGGACGGCGAGCGTGAGGGTCACGACCGTGCCGGGCGCGACGCGCGTGCCGGCGGCGGGATCCTGGCTCGCGACGATGCCGGCGTCCTGGCGGACGAACGCCCCGCCGCCCGCGCCGGCGAACGCGATGCCGAAGCCCGAGGCGGCGAGCGTGTCGCCCGCGTCGGCGCCGGTCATGCGGGTCACGTCGACCATCTCGACCAGGCCGTCGGCGGAGACGGGGAGCGGGTTCGCGGGATCCGTCGCGACGGGCACGGGACGGGCGTCGGAGATCTCGATGGCGTCCGGGTCGGCGACGACGTCGCCGGGCGTCCGGACCGTCGAGGCGACCGCGCCGCTCGCGATGAGGACGAGCGCGAGGCCGGCCGCGATGCCGCCGGCGGGGCGGCTGCGCACCCCGGGGATCCACGCGGATCCGCGGCGCACGAGCGGGACGAGACCCGCGACGAGCGCGACGACGCCCAGCGCGATGAGGAGGCCGGGGATCCCGGCGATGATCGCCGCGGCGACGACGAGCACGGCGGCGACCGCGAGCGCCGCCCAGGGCCAGGTGCTGCGGCCGCGGAGGGCGGGCGCGGTGCCGGCGCTGCGCGGCGTCGGGGCGGACGCGGCGGCGGTCGCGGGGCGTGGCGGCGCCGGGACGGCGGAGCGCGGCGCGAAGGACCCGGCGACCGACGCGGTGGACGCGGCCGGTGCGGGGGCGTCGAGCGGGGCGCCCGCGGGCGGGGCGGCGGGGGACCCCGCGGGCGGGGAGACGGGCGCACCGGTGGGCGGGGCGAGCGGATAGCCGGCGGGCGGGGCGACGGGCGATCCCGTCGGCGGGGCGAGCGGCGGGCCGACGGGCGGCGCGTCCACGGAGGCCTCGACGGCGGAGCCGGCGGGCCCGGCGGGCGTCAGGGGAGCGGCGGCGGCAGCGGCAGCTCCGGGCGCGTAGTCCGCGGGCAGCGCCGACTCCGTGATGAGCCCCGGCTCGGGCGTCGACGACGCGCGGCCCGGGAACACCCGGCGGCCGGACACGAGGGCGGTCCAGCGGGATCCGTCCCAGAAGCGCTGGTCGCCCGCGCCGTCGCCGAACCAGCCGGGCTCGTCGGACGCGGGGGTCACCGACGTCGGGGAGGCGGGCGGCGGGGTCGACGACATGATGCTCCTCAGGTGGAGAAAAGTCTCCTCCGCTCACAGTAGGCGGCGGGCCCGCGGCCGGGAAGACGGTTCGCGACGCCCGGGCGGCCCGCGCCACCCCCAATGCGGGGCGCGGCGGATCCCGGTGGGCGGCGCGCCGCGATCGCGGGCACCTGCGGAGCGGCGCGCGTCAGGCGGCGCGCGATCCGGCGGCCGAGCCCGTCGCCGCGGAGAGGAGCGGCGCGAGATCCACCGCGAGGCTGCGCGTGCCGACGTGGCGGAAGCCGTCGCCGCTGCCCGCGAAGGCGACGCAGGTCGGATCCCCCGGGAGCGGGGCCACGACGACGGGGGCGGCCGCGCCGGGAGCGATGACGGCGGCGGTGGGGGTGACGAAGACGGGCACGGGATCCTCCTGATCTCACCGCACGGGCGGGCGGTGACATCAGGCTCGCGGACCCCGATCCGGCGCGCGTCCTCCTCGCGGCCCCCGGCCCTCCTCCCGCGGCACGAGATCCTCGGGGGCCGGGAGGACCAGCCGCGCGTCAGGCGGTGGTGAGCCGGTACCCGCGCTTGATGACGGTCTGGATGATGCCGCCGTCGGGCAGCGACCGCCGCAGCCGGGAGATCGCGACGTCGACCGCGTGGTCGTCGAGCACCTCCGGCGTCGCGCGGGCGAGCACGCGGCGGGGCACCGTGGCGCCCTCGGCGGCGACGAGCGCGCGGAACAGCGCGAGCGGGACGGGGCTCAGGGCGACGCGCTCGCCGTCGACGACGACCAGGCGCCCGCGGAGCTCGATGGCGCCGTGGCGGGTCTCGACGCGCGCGACGCCCGACTCCTCCAGGTGCGCGCACACGAGCCGGATGAGCGCGCCCATGCGGAAGCGGTCGGGCGTGATGGGCAGGATCCCCGCCTCCACGAGCGGCGCCGCCGTCACGGGGCCCACGGCTGCCGCGACCACCATCGTCCGCAGCGCCTCCTGGAGGTCCTCGAGCCGGCCGGCCGCGTCCGCCGTGGTGAACAGGGCCTCGACGGCGGGCGCGCTCGTGAAGGTGACCGCGTCGATCCCGCCCGTGCACACCGCCTCGACGAGCCGCAGCACGCGCGCGGAGTCCTCGTGCACCGTCCAGCGGTACGGCGCGACCGTGAGCACGCGGGCGCCGGCGGCCTCCAGGCGCGCGAGCTGCACCGGATCCGTGAAGCCGTGCAGCTGCACCGCCACCGTGACCCCGTCGACGTCTCCGCGCAGCACCAGGTCGACGAGCGACGTGGTGGTCTCGCGCTCGCTCATGCCGTGGTCGTCGAGGGAGGCCGCGCGGATGGCGCCGCGCGCCTTGGGGCCGCGGACGAGGATCCGCGCCTCGGCCAGCACCTCGGTGAGCTCGTCGCCGACGCCCGCGGCGTCGGCGGCCTCGAACCAGCGGCGGATGCCGTAGGACGTCGTGGCGAGCAGGATCCCAGGCCGCTCGCGGATGATCGCGCGCGTCTCGGCCTCGAGCGCGGAGTCGTCGCTGACGCCGGTCATGCGGATGGTGGGGGCGTGCATCACGTCGGCGCCGCGGCGCTCGAACGCGGCGATGAGGTCCTCGGAGCGCCGGTCGGAGGTGACGGCGATGCGGAAGCCCTCGAGCTGGTCGGGGCGGAAGCCCGGCTCGGCGCCCGGGTCGGCGGCGGCGGGCGATCCGGCGGCGGAGGGGGATCCGGCGTCCGGGGATCCGACGGCAGGAGCGGGCTCGGCGTCGGATCCGGTCATGGCGGCCACTCCCTCGACGGTCACGGCGTCGCCCGTGCCCGGCGCTCATCCTCCCATGGGGCGTGGCCCGCGGCGGCGGCCTCCTCGGCCCAGCCGGGGACCCGCACGACCTCGCCCACGACGATGACGGCGGGCGAGCGCGGGGCGACCGTGCCGAGGATCCCGGCGACGCCCGCGACCGTGGTGACCGTGGTGCGCTGGTCGATCGCGTAGCCGCGCTCGACGATCGCGAGCGGCATGTCGGCGCGCATGCCGTGGCGCTGGAGGCCCGCCACGAGGTGCGGCAGCGTGTTGACGCCCATGAGCACGACGAGCGTGCCGCCGAGGCCCACGAGGTGCCCGAGCTCGTCCTCGGAGAAGGGCACGTGGCCGGAGACGACCGTGAAGGCGCGGCTCACCTCGCGGTGGGTGACGGGGATCCCGGCGGCGGCGGGCACCGCGACCGCGCTCGTGACGCCGGGCACGACGGTCACGGGGACGCCCGCCGCGCGGCACGCGATGACCTCCTCGCCGCCGCGCCCGAAGACGAACGGGTCGCCGCCCTTGAGGCGCACGACGCGGAGGCCGCGGGACGCGTGCTCCACGAGCAGCTCCTCGATCCGGCGCTGCGGCACGGCGTGGTGGCCGGGCGTCTTGCCCACGTCGACGAGCTCGGCGCCGGGCGCGAACGCGGCGACGTCGTCGGTCGGGCCGAGGCGGTCGTGCAGCACGACGTCGGCCTCGGCGAGGGCGGCGCGCGCGGCGACGGTCATGAGGCCCGGATCCCCGGGGCCGCCGCCCACCAGGGTCACGTGCCCGAGCGGCGTGGGCGCGGTGCCCTCGCGCACCTGGAACCAGACCCGCTCGGCCCGGCAGGCCTCGGCGACCGCGGCGCGGCGGACGGGGTCGCCCTCCACCCACAGCACGAGGTCGGGCTGCTGCCGGCCGTCGAGCGCGGCGGCGTCGAGCGCGGATCCGGCCGCGTGGTCGGGCACGAGCTCCACCTCGGCGCCGTCCGCGGCGAGCGCGGCGGTGATCCGGCGGGTGGCGGCGGGACCGCCCACCACGACGACGCGGCGGCCCTGGACATCGAGGGGGATCGGCACGGCTCACACCTTCCGGACGGGGATGGACGGTCCCGACAGCATGACGGATCCGTCGCGCTCCTCCGGGAAGGCGGGCCGCCGCTGGCCGCGCTCCTCGACGCGGGCGAGGGACGGGTCGGGCGTGGTCGGCGCGTTGACGAACGAGCGGAAGCGGCGGAGCCGGTCGGGGTCGGCGAGGGTCGCCGCCCACTCGTCCTCGTAGCCGTCGATCTGCAGCGCCATCGCGGCCTCGAGCTCCGCCGCGATGCCGAGCGCGTCCTCCACGACCACCCGGTGCACGTGCTCCAGCCCGCCCTCCAGCTCCTCCTGCCAGCGCGCCGTGCGCTGCAGCCGCTCGGCCGTGCGCACGTAGTACATGAGGTAGCGGTCGATGTAGCGGATGAGCGTCTCGTCGTCGAGGTCCTTGGCGAGCAGCTGCGCGTGCGCGGGCGTGAAGCCGCCGTTGCCGCCGACGTAGAGGTTCCAGCCGGTCTCGGTCGCGATCACGCCGATGTCCTTGGCGCGCGCCTCCGCGCACTCGCGCGCGCAGCCGGAGACGCCCATCTTGAACTTGTGCGGCGAGCGCACGCCCCGGTAGCGCAGCTCCAGGTGCACGGCCATGGCGACGGCGTCCTGCACGCCGTAGCGGCACCACGTGGATCCCACGCACGACTTCACGTTGCGGAGCGCCTTGCCGTACGCCTGCCCGGACTCGAAGCCGGCGTCGACGAGGATCCGCCAGATCTCCGGCAGCTGCTCGAGCCGGGCGCCGAACATGTCGATGCGCTGGCCGCCCGTGATCTTCGTGTAGAGGTCGTACCGCTCGGCCACCTCCGCGATGACCTTGAGCTTCGCGGGCGTGATCTCGCCGCCGGGGATGCGCGGGACGACCGAGTACGTGCCGTCCTTCTGCATGTTCGCGAGCGCGCGGTCGTTGGTGTCCTGCAGCGGGCCCTGGCCGGCGTCGAGGATGTAGCCCTTGGTCTGCGTGGCGAGCACGGACGCGACCACGGGCTTGCAGACGTCGCAGCCGAGCCCGGAGCCCAGGCGCTCGAAGACCTGCGCGGCGGAGGTGAGGCCGAGGATCCGCACGGTCTCGAACAGCTCGCTGCGGCTGACGGCGAAGTGCTCGCAGAGGGCGCGCGACACCTCGACGCCGGCGGCCTCGAGCTCGGTGTCGAGGATCTTCTTCACGAGCGGCACGCACGACCCGCACTGGGTGCCGGCGCGGCTGCACGCCTTGAGCCCGGCGAGGTCGGTGCAGCCGGGGGCGCCGTCGGATCCGCGGACCGCGTGGCGCACGTCGCCCGCGCTCACGTCGTTGCAGGAGCAGACCTGCACGTCGTCGGGGAGGTCGGTCGCGGCGGGGGGCTCGACGCCCGCGGCCGAGAGGTAGGCGCCGGGCTCGGATGCGAGCTCGCGGCCGAGCATCGGGCGGAGCGCGCTGTACGGCGCCGCGTCGCCCACGAAGACGCCGCCGAGCAGGGTCCTCGCGTCGTCGCTCATCACGATCTTCTGGTACAGGCCGCGGGCGGGATCCGCGTAGACGACCTCGAGCGCGCCCTCCGAGCGGCCCATCGCGTCGCCGAAGGACGCGACCTCCACGCCCGCGAGCTTGAGCTTGGTCGCGTCGTCGATGCCGGGGAAGACCGCCTCGCCGCCCGTGATCCGGTCGGCGACGGTCTCCGCCATGGCGTTCGCGGGCGCGACGAGGCCGACGCACACGCCGTCGACCGCGGCGACCTCGCCGATCGCCCACACGTGCGGGGCCGAGGTGCGGCACGCCTCGTCGATCGCGACGCCGCCGCGCGGGCCGAGCGCGATGCCGGCGGCGCGCGCGAGCTCGTCGCGCGGCGTGATCCCGATGGAGAACACCACGATGTCGGCCGGCACCGAGCGCCCGTCGGGGAGCGCGACGCCCGTCACGCGACCCGTCGGCGTCGTGATGATCCCCGTGGGCCGGGCCCCGAGGTGCAGGTCGATGCCCTGCCCGTGGATGATGCGGCCGAGCGCCTGCCCCGCCCCCTCGTCGAGCTGGGACGACATGAGCCAGCGCCCCGAGTGCACGACCGCCGAGCGGGCGCCGAGCGCGTGCACGCCGCCCGCGGCCTCGAGCCCGAGGAGGCCGCCGCCGACCGTGACGACGTTCGCGGGCCGCCCGTTCCGCTCGCGGAAGCGCTCGATCTCGGCCACGAGGTCGGCGACGTCCGCGAGCGTCCGGTAGACGCGCCCCGAGGCGGCGCCCTCGATGGGCGGGACGGTCGCCCGGGATCCCGTCGCGAGCACGAGCTCGTCGTAGGGGAGGACCGCGCCGTCGTCGAGGTCCACCGTGCGGGCGACCGGGTCGATGCGGGTCGCGAGGCGGCCGGGCCGGCAGTCGAGCGCGACGTGGTCCCAGAACGCGGCCTCGCCGAGGGTCAGGTCGACCTCGCCGGCGAGGCGCTTCGAGAGCTGCACGCGGTCGTAGGGGAGGTGCGGCTCGTCGCCGACCACGGTGATGTGGAGGTCGGGCGTCGACGCGTCCGCCCGGGACGCGAGCGACTCGGCGAGCCGGTGGGCCGCGGGACCGCCGCCCACGACGACGACGCGGCGGACCCCGTCGGCGCCCGTGGTCGGGGACGCGGGCGCGCCCGTCGGGACGACGTGCGGGTCGGGCGGCGTGGCAGCTGGTGCGCTCATGACGGACCTCCTCCTCGGGTGTCCTCCCACGCTAGGGAGGGCCCGTTTCGGGGCCGTTGCCCCCGTGTCACGCCGTGTGACGGGCGCCTCACGCCGATCCCGGACGACCGAGAGGTCTTCGTTACGCCGCCGTCACGGCGACGGTCGGAGACCGAAACACCGCGTCCCTAGCGTGGCCGACACGAGCCGCCCGGATCCGTGACCGGGCCGCATCCCACCGCACCACCGAGCACCGACCGCGAGGAGACCGCATGACCATGACGGAGGTCGCCGCGTCCGAGGCCGGCACGACGTCGACGGGCCCCTGGCTCGCCGTCTGCCGGCTCGACCAGCTGGAGCCGCTCTGGGGCGAGGCCGCGCTCGTCGGCGGCGAGCAGGTGGCGCTCCTCCGCCTGCCGGACGGGAGCGTGCGGGCCGTCGACCACGCGGATCCCGCGACCGGGGCCTTCGTGATGGCGCGCGGCATCGTCGGGTCCCGCGGCGGCCGCACCACCATCGCCTCGCCGCTGCACAAGGACGTCTTCGACCTCGACACGGGGGAGTGCCTGACGAAGCCGGAGCTGCGGCTGCCCGTGTGGCGCAGCCGCGTGCGCGACGGCGTGGTGGAGGTGGCCCGCTCGGCGGCGCTCGTCGCGGCGTCGCACGGCACCTCGGATCCGGCCGGCCGCCGCGCGGTGACCGCGCTCGTGCAGGCCGTGCGGGAGGCCCGGCCCGACCTCCGCGTCGTGGACGCGCACGTCGACGTGCAGCAGCCCGACGTGCCCGCGGCCATGGACCTGCTCGACGACGCGTCCCGCGCGGTCGTCGTGGTGCCGCTCCTCCTCAGCGCCGGGTACCACGTGCACGTCGACCTCGCCGAGGCCGCCGCCGACGCCGCGCCGCGCGAGGTGCGCGTCACGGGGGCGCTCGGGCCGGATCCGCGCCTCGCGACCGTGCTCGCCCGCCGCCTCCGCGAGGCCGGGCTCCGGGACGGCGACCGCGTCGTGCTCGCGGCCGCCGGATCCAGCGACGCGGGCGCCGTCGCCGACTGCCACGTGGTCGGCGGGATGCTCGCGGCCGAGCTCGGGCGGGAGGTCGTCACGTCGTTCATCTCGGCGGCGCGACCGCGCGTGCCCGCGGCCGTCCGCGCCGAGCGGGAGGCCCACCCGGGATCCCGCGTCGTCGTGGCCACCTACCTCCTCGCCCCCGGCTACTTCGCCACCCTCGCCGAGCGCGCCGGAGGGGACGCCACGAGCGCCCCGCTCCTCGTCGACGGCGAGGCGCCGCCCGCCGAGCTCGTCGACATCGTCGTCGAGCTGCACGAGTCGGCGGCCGTGCCCGTGCGCTGACCCGCGCGCGCCCGACCGCGACCCGTCCGCACGCGGGCGCCACCCCGCCGCGCCCGCGGCCCGACCGACCACGACCCGTCCTGCCCGTCCCGCTCGACCACGACCAGGAGACCCGCCATGACCGAACTCCTCCCGCCCGCGACCGAGCGCACCGCGCCCGCTCCCGCGCAGCCCGCCGACCCCGCCGTCGCGCCCGGCGCCGCGGCGCCCGCCGCCCGCACGGTCGACGCGCACGGCGCCTCCGCCCCCGGCCTCACCTTCCGCGACGGCGCCGTGATCGACGGCTGGGACCCGGAGGACGCGCGCCAGTGGGAGGGCGGCGGCTCCCGCATCGCGGCCCGCAACCTGCGCTGGTCGATCCTCGCCGAGTTCCTCGGCTTCGTCGTCTGGCAGCTCTGGTCGATCGTCGTGGTGCAGCTGCCCGCCGCGGGCTTCGACCTCTCCACGGGCGAGGTGTTCTGGCTGATCTCCATGCCGAGCCTCGTCGGCGCGACCCTCCGCTTCCCGTACACGTTCATGGTGCCGCGCTTCGGCGGCCGCAACTGGACGGTCATCTCGGCGCTCCTGCTGCTCATCCCGACGATCGCGCTCGCCGTGTGCGTCGGGAACCCCGAGACCCCGATCGGCGTGCTGCTCCTCGTGGCCGCGCTCGCCGGCTTCGGCGGCGGCAACTTCGCGAGCTCCATGTCGAACATCACCTACTTCTACCCGCAGAGCCGGAAGGGCTGGGCGCTCGGCCTCAACGCCGCGGGCGGCAACCTCGGCGCCTCGGTGGCGCAGCTCGTCGTGCCGCTCGTGATCACGGTGGGCGCCGCGGCCACGCTCGACCTGCCGCTCGCCGGCTGGATCTGGGTGCCGCTCATCCTCGTCGCCGCGTTCGGCGCGTGGCGGCGCATGGACAACCTGTCGCACGCGAAGGCCGACCTCACGGCGTCGCTCGCGGCGCTCAAGGAGCCGCACCTGTGGATCCTCGCGTTCCTCTACGTCGGCACGTTCGGCTCGTTCATCGGCTTCGCGGGCGTCTTCCCGAAGCTCATCTCCGACGAGTTCCCCGAGCTGTCGACCTTCGCGGTGGGCTCGGCGACGCTGTCGCTCGCGTTCCTCGGCTCGCTCCTGGGATCCGTCGCCCGGCCGATCGGAGGCCGCCTCGCCGACCGGCACGGCGGCGCCGCGGTCACCATGGGCGCGTTCGTGGTGATGGGCCTCGCGGTCGTCGCGGTGATCGCGACCCTGCCGATGGGCAGCTTCCCGCTCTTCCTCGCGCTGTTCCTCGTGCTGTTCACGGCGAGCGGCATGGGCAACGGCGCGACCTACCGCATGATCCCCGCGGTCTTCGCGCTCCGCTCCGGCACGGCACGCGCGGGCCGCTCGTCGGGCGACGTGGGCACGCAGCGGAAGACGGCGGCGGCGCTCGGCCTGATCTCCGGCCTCGGCGCGTACGGCGGCTTCATCATCCCGCAGGTGCTCAGCCTCTCGAAGACCGAGACGGGCGGCTACACGACCGGCCTCGGCGGCTTCGTCGTCGCGTACGCGGTGATGCTCGCGGTGACCGGGCTCGTCTACCTGCGGGCGGGCGGGATCCGCCGCGGGACCGCCGCCGGCACGCGCGTCTGATGCCGGTCGTCGCCGAGGCGGGACCCGGCACTGGCCGCGGCGTGCCCGCGGGCACGCGCGGGCACTGCCCGTACTGCGCGCTGCAGTGCGCGATGACGATGACGGCGGCGCCGGATCCCGCGTCCCCGGTGCCGGCCGGTCCCGTGCTCGAGGTCGCGGGCCGGGACTTCCCCACGAACCGCGGCGGCCTCTGCCGCAAGGGCTGGACCAGCGCCGAGGTGCTCACGGCCGCGGGCCGGCTCACGCACCCGCTCGTGCGGGATGCGGCCGGCGAGCTCGTCCGGGCCACGTGGGACGCGGCGCTCGACCTCGTCGCCCACCGGCTCCGCGACAGCCGCGCCCGCTTCGGCGCGGACTCCGTGGGCGTCTTCGGCGGCGGCGGCCTGACGAACGAGAAGGCGTACCAGCTCGGGAAGTTCGCGCGCATCGCGCTCGGCACCTCCCGCATCGACTACAACGGCCGGTTCTGCATGTCGTCGGCGGCGGCCGCGGGCAACCGCGCGTTCGGCGTCGACCGCGGCCTGCCGTTCCCCGTCGCCGACCTCGACGGCGCCTCCACGATCCTGCTGCTCGGCTCCAACGTCGCCGCCACCATGCCGCCGTTCATCGGCCACCTCGGCGGGGCGCGGGCCGCGGGCGGGCTCGTGGTGGTGGATCCGCGCCGCTCGGCCACCGCGCACCTCGCGGACGACGGCCAGGGGATCCACCTGCAGCCCGCACCCGGGACCGACCTCGTGCTGCTGCTCGGCCTCATCCACGTGGTGCTCGCGGAGGGCCTCGCCGACGACGCGTACGTGGCCGCGCGCACCACGGGCCTCGACGCCGTGCGCCGGAGCGCCAACGCGTGGTGGCCGGAGCGCGTGCAGGCGGTGACGGGCGTGCCGGTCGCCGAGCTGCGCCGGGTCGCCCGGCGGCTCGCGGACGGGCGCGGCACCTTCATCCTCACGGGGCGCGGCGTCGAGCAGCACGTCGACGGCACCGACACCGCGACCGCCGCCATCGACCTCGCGCTGCTGCTCGGGCTGCCCGGCCGGCCCGGATCCGGCTACGGCACGCTCACCGGCCAGGGCAACGGGCAGGGCGGGCGCGAGCACGGGCAGAAGTGCGACCAGCTGCCGGGGTACCGGCGGATCGCCGATCCGGCCGCCCGCGCGCACGTGGCCGCGGTGTGGGGCATCGACCCGGCGACCATCCCGGGCCCGGGCGTGCCCGCGGTCGAGCTGCTCGGCGAGCTGGGGGAGCCCGGCGGGATCCGCTGCCTCCTCGTGCACGGATCCAACGTCGTCGTCTCCGCGCCCGACGTGACCGCCGTGCGCCGGGGCCTCGCGCGCCTCGACCTCCTCGTGGTGTGCGACCTCGTGCTCTCCGAGACCGCGGCGCTCGCCGACGTGGTGCTGCCCGTCACGCAGTGGGCCGAGGAGGAGGGCACCACGACCTCGCTCGAGGGCCGCGTGATCCGCCGCCGCCGCGCCCTCGACCCGCCGCCCGAGGTGCGCAGCGAGCTCGAGGTGCTGGCGGAGCTGGCGCGCCGGCTCGACGCGCCCTCCGCCTGGCCGACCGACCCGGCCGTCGTGTTCGACGAGCTCGCGCGGGCGTCCGCGGGCGGCATCGCCGACTACTCCGGGCTCAGCCACGCGCTCCTCGACGACGACGCCGTGGAGGGCTTCTGGCCGTACCCGGCCGGATCCACGGGCACGCCGCGCCTGTTCGCCGACCGGTTCGCGCACCCCGACGGCCGCGCGCGGCTCGTCGCGGTGACGCCGCGGGACGTGACCGCGGGGGATCCGGCGCCCGTCGGCGGCGCGCTCACCCTCGTCACCGGGCGCCTGCTCGAGCACTACCAGTCGGGCGCGCAGACCCGGCGGGTGCCCGAGCTGCAGGGCGCGCAGCCGGTGGCGCGGCTGCAGATCCACCCGTCGGCGGCCGTGCGGCTCGGGATCGTGCACGGCGCGCCCGTCGCCGTGGCGAACGCGCGCGGCGAGGTGCGGGCGGTCGCGGAGGTGACCGCGGGGATCCGGCACGACACGGTCTTCCTGCCCTTCCACTACGCGGGATCCGAGTGCGCGAACCTGCTGACGGCCGCCGTCGTGGATCCCGTCTCGGCCATGCCCGAGTTCAAGCGCACGGCCGTCACGGTGCGCGCGATCGCGTCCCGGGCCGACGGGGAGGCGGCGCGTGGCTGAGGCGGCGGACGGGGCGATCCGCGTGCTGGTCGTCGGCCACGGGCCCGTCGCCGCGCGCCTCGTGGAGGGGCTGCTGCCAGCGGTGCGGGCGGGGATCCTCGACGTCGTCGTCGTGGGCGCGGAGGAGGGAGACCCCTACAACCGGGTGCTCGTCGCCGAGCACGCCGTGGGCCGCGCCGACCGGGAGCGCCTCGAGGTGGCCGACACGGCCGCGGCCGAGGCGGCGGGCGTGCGCGTGCTCCGGCAGGGCGCCGTGGTCGGGATCGACCGCGGGCACCGGATCGCGACGCTGCACACCGGCGAGGCGCTGCCGTACGACCGGCTCGTGCTGGCGACGGGCGCCCGCGCGCACGTGCCGCCGATGGACGGGCTCGACGCGTCGCGGCACGTGCGCGGCGACGCCCCGCGGGATCCCGACGCGCTCGACCACGGGCGGCGTCCGCTCCCCGCGGGCGTCGTCGCGCTCCGCGACCTGCGGGACGCGCGCGCGGTGCTCGCGGCCGTCCGGGCCGGGCGCCGCATCGTCGTGCTCGGCGCGGGCGTGCTGGGCATGGAGCTGGCGCTCGCCGCGGCCGAGCAGGGCGCGGACGTCGTCGCCGTGCACCACGGCGACGTCCCCATGGCGCGCAACCTCGACCGCGGCGGCGGCCGCACGCTCAGCCACGCGGCCGATGCGGCGGGCGTCGCGATGGCGGCCCACGCCAGGGCCGAGGGCGTGCTGCTGCACGACCGCGGCACCGACGACGAGCGCTTCCAGGCGCTGCTGCTCGCGGACGGCGGGCGGATCGACGGCGACCTCCTCGTGCTGTCCTGCGGCGTCACGGCGCGCGACGAGCTCGCGTCCGCCGCGGGCCTCGCGGTCGGGCGCGGCGTGCTCGTCGACGCCGACCTCCGCAGCTGGACCGATCCGCGCGTCTTCGCGATCGGGGACTGCGCGCACGTCGCGGCGCCGGGATCCGCGCGGCCCGACGGCCAGGTGCCCGGCGGACCCTCCGGCCTCATCGGGCCGGGCTGGCGGCAGGCCGACGCCCTCGCCGGGCTGCTCGCGGCCGAGGCGGAGATACGGCACGGGCGGGCGGCGGGATCCGCGGGAGGACGCGCGGCGGGCGGATCCGACGCGCCGGCCGACGCGGGGCGCCCGCCCGTCGTCATGCTCAAGGCCGAGGGCGTCGACGTGGTCGCGGGCGGCGACGTCACCGCCGAGCCGTGGGACGACCCGCCCAGGCGACGCCGCCGTCCCGGTCGCGCGCACGCCGCGACCTGCGGGACGGAGGAGCCCGCCGCGGACGCGGGCCCGGCCCCGCGCGAGGTCGCCGTGTGGACCGACCCCGCGCGCGGCGCGTACGTGAAGACCGTGACGCGCGACGGGATCCTCGTGGGCTTCGTCAGCGTCGGCATGCCGCGCGCGGGCGCCGAGCTCACGCTCCTGTTCGAGCGGCGCGGCGAGCTGCCGGCCGACCGGTCGGTGCTCCTGCGCCTCGACGCGGCCGACGCGGGCGCCCTGCCCACCGGCGATCCGCTCGCGCCCGACGCGACCGTGTGCTGGTGCAACGGCGTCACGGCGGGGACCATCGCGGAGGCCGCCGCGGACGGCGCGGCCACGGTCGAGGAGATCGGCGCGTGCACGCGCGCGGGCACCGGCTGCGGCACGTGCCGGGGGCGGATCCAGGAGGTGCTCGCCTCCGCGGGCGGCCGGGCGGCGGCGCTGCTCTAGGCGAGCGGGCGGGCGTACGGGCGCAGGTCCGCGGGCGCGCGGACCGCGGCGGGTCAGCCGGGCAGCGGGATCGCGCGCACGGCGTCCCCGGCCCGCGCGCCCGCCGCCGGGACGACGGCCAGCGCGTCGGCCGCCGCGAGCCCGCGGAGCATGCCGGGACCCTGCGCCACGACGGGCACGAGCCGGCCGTCGTCGTCGAGGGCGCACGCGAGGAGCCGGGTCGAGGATCCGCCGCCCGGCAGGTGGGCCCCCGCCGTCCACCGGGGCAGCGCGGGCACGGCGCGCCCGGCGAGGCCGTCGGCGAGCGGCGGGGCGAACGACAGCAGGCACGCGATCGCGGCCAGCGGGTTGCCGGGCAGGCAGAGGACGGCGCGGCCGTCGGGGAGCTCGGCGAGCATCACCGGGTGGCCGGGGCGCATGCGGACGGCGTCGACGACCAGGCGCGCGCCGAGCGCGTCGAGGGCGGCGCGCACGTGATCGGCGGGTCCGCGGGAGCTGCCGCCGGTGGTGACGACGAGCGGCGCGGCGGCGCGAGCGACGGCGTCGCGCGTGGCGCGGGCGTCGTCGGGGACGCGGGTCGCGGATCCGGCGGCGAGGCCGCACGCCGCGAGCAGGCCGGGGAGCGTGGGGCCGATGGCGTCGCGCACGCGGCCGGGCGCGGGGACGCCGCGCGCGACGACCTCGTCGCCGAGGTGGATCACGTCGGCCGCGGCGGGGGCGCGCACCGGCAGCAGGTCGTGACCCGCGGCGGCGGCGAGTCCGAGCCGCACCGCCGTCAGGCGGGTGCCCGCGCGGAGCAGCACGTCGCCGCGCCGGGCCTCCTCGCCCGCGGGCCGGATCTCCGCGCCGGCCCGCGCGCCGCCCGCGGGCGCGAGCGCGTTGACCCGGAGCACCCCGCCCGCGACGTCGCCGTGCTCGCTGCGGAGGACGCCCGCGGTCGTCGGCGGGACGGGCGCGCCGGTCGCGATGGGGCGCGCCTCGCCCGGGCCGAGCACGATGGCGGAGGGCGCGTGGCCCGCGAGCACGGGCGCGCCGACGCGCCAGGGGCCGTGGCCGCCGGATCCGACGGCCCAGCCGTCCATCGCGGAGACCGCGGTGCCGGGCAGGTCGGCGCGGGCGCGGAGGTCGGCGGCGAGGATCCGGCCACCCGCGGCGTCGAGGGGCAGGGCCTCCGCGGGGACGGGCAGGCGCGCGCGCAGGCGCTGGCCGAGCAGGTGCGCCGCGGCGCGGGCGTCGTCCCAGGCGGCGTCGTGGAGCGCGGCGGGCGGCGCGGACGCGGACGCGGTCGCGGTCGCCTCGGTGGCGCTCCCCGCGCGGGTCGCCGCGGTGACGGGGGTCACGCCCGCCCGCCCAGGTCGGACTCGGGGACGGCCGGCACCTCGTCGGCGCGCAGCAGCTCGTCCCCGCCCACCGCGCTGCCGTCGGCGGCGACCGGGCCGACGGGATCCCGCAGGTGGTCGATCTCGGCCGTGATCTCCGCCGCGAGCCGCCGGGCGTCCGCCGCGCCGCCACCTGCGCGGCCGACGGCGAGCCCCAGCAGGAACGTCGTCAGGGGCGCGGCCGGCCGCGCGATCCCGTGCGCGGCGTCGCGCGCGAGGTCGAGGACGAGGGTGACGTCGACCTCCTGCGCGGGCAGCTCGAGGAGCGCGGCGACGCGGTCGACCCAGTGGTCGAGGACCGCGGGGTCCGTCGGCGCGGCGGGCGCGGCCGGGCCGCGCGTCGGGGTGGCGTCGGGCGTGGCGTCAGCGGCCATCGGTGATCCTGTCGTCGGGGAGGCGGAGGCGGAGGCGGAGGCCGTGGGCGTCCGCGTCGGCGGGCGTGTCCACGTCGGCGCAGAGGCGGGCGGGGAGGTCGGCGGAGGCGACGCGGTCGGGGCCGAGGGCGGCGATGACGCGGTGCAGCGGCGCGCCGTCCAGGCCGGTGGCCGCGTCGACCGCGGCGAGGGCGGCCCGCAGCGGCGCCGCGCGGTAGAGGGCGAGGAGCGGCTGGGCCCGGCCGTCGGGGTCGCGGGCGAGGATCGCGTCATGGCCGTCGGCGTGCGCGGGGTCGAGGCGGAGCGGCAGGAGGGCGGCGACCGCCTCGGGGGCGCGGGCGAGGTCGGCGGCGAGCACGAGGATCCACGTGGTGGGCGCCATGCGCGCCAGCTCGCGGACCCCGGCGGCGAGGGCCGCGGCGGGCCCGCCGTGCGCCGGGTGCTCGTCGACGAGGCGCGCGGATCCGGCCGCCCACCGCTGCGCGTCCGTCACGCCGCCCGGCCGGTTGCCCGCCCCGACGACGACGACGTGCGCGCAGCCGGACGCGGCGCGCGCCGCCTCCTGGAGGAGCGAGGCGCCGTCGTCGGCGCGGACGAGCGCGGTCTTGTCGATGCCGCCGAGCCGTCGGGCCCGGCCGCCCGCGAGGACGACCGCCGCCGTGTCGTCGGCGCGGAGCGGGCCCGGCGCCACCGGCACGCGCCCGGCGGCGCGCGCGGTCACGGCGCGCACGTCGGTCGCTCCTGCGCTCACGGGTCCTCCGGTCTGCCGCGCCCGGCATCCGGGCGCTCATCGGGTTCCCCGCCGACGCTAGCCCCCTGGCGTTTCCGGCGCGTTGCGCGGGCGCGTCGCGCCGTTGCCGCGACCTCTCACGGTGCGGTCGATGAGGAGAGGCGACCACGAGCGGCGACGAGGCGGGACCCCGCGGATCCGCTCAGCGCGCGTCGTCCGCCTCGCGCCGCCCGAGCGCCACGTCCTCCGCGTCGATCATCCCGAGCACGGCGCGCACCGCGATCTCCGGGTAGCGGCCCTCGCGCCGCGCGTCGAGGACGGCGGTGCGCTCGGCGTCGATCATGCGACGCCGGACGCGGTCGTGCGTCAGCCGCTCGGTGGTCGTCTCGGGCAGGGCCTCGTCGCCCGGTCCGTCGTCGCCGTCCTCGAGCGCCCGGTCGCGCGCCGCGAGGCCGGCGGCGCGCGCCTCGTCGAGCAGACGGTCGCGGTCGGAGCGCTCCTGGTCGTCGGCGGAGTGGCCGAGGCGCAGGTGGCGGATGATCGTCGGCAGCGCGAGCCCGCCCACGAGCGTCCCCGCCACCATCACGAACGCGAGGAACTGGAGCAGCTCGCGCTCCGGCGTCTCCGCGGGCAGCAGGAACGCGGCGGCCAGCGTCACCACGCCGCGCACGCCGGCCGACGACACGGCCGTCACGGTCCGCCAGTTCCAGGTGCGGGCGCGGAGCCGGGCCGGCCCGTGGTCGAACAGCACCTTGGCGAGCGCCACCGACGCGAAGCGCGCGGCCGTGAGCACCGCGAGCAGCAGGATCGACAGCCCGGCGATCCGCCAGCCGTCGAGGCTCGACTCCGGCAGCCCCCGCACGATGCCGGCGAGGCTCAGCCCGATGAGGAGGAAGACCGCGTTCTCCAGCAGGAACTGGATCGTCCGCCAGTTCACCGACTCCGCGATGCGCGCCTCCGGCGACTGGATCAGCGGCGCGCGGTACCCGAGCACGAGGCCCGCGCAGACCACCGCGAGCACGCCGGATCCGCCGAGCTGCTGGGCCGGGATGAACGCCACGTACGGGATCGCGAGCGACAGGCTCGTGTCGAGCACGGCCGAGCGCAGGAAGCGCCGCACCGCGGAGAAGAGGAACGCGACCGCGAGCCCCACCGCGACGCCGAGCAGCACGGCCACCGCGAACCCGCCCGCGACGTCCACCGGGTGCACGACGCCGACGATCGCCGCGATGGCGGTGTTGAGCGCGACCAGCGCGGTCGCGTCGTTGAGGAGGCTCTCCGTCTCGAGGATCGACATCACGCGCCGGGGGAGCCGCACGCGCCCGGCGACGGCCGAGACCGCGACCGCGTCGGTGGGCGCCACGACCGCGCCGAGCGCGAGCGCCGCCGCGAGCCCCACCGCGGGCACGAGCGCCCAGAGGGCGAGCCCGAACGCCAGCAGGGTCGCCACGACCACGCCCACCGAGAGCACCACGATGCTGTCGCGCCGGGCCCGGATGTCGGCCAGCGGCGTGCGGATCGCTGCCGCGAACAGCAGCGGCGGCAGCAGCCCGTAGAGCACGGCGTCCGGCTCGATCTCGATCTGCGGCACGCCCGGCACGAACGACGCGACCGCGCCCACCGCCACGAGGGCGACGGGCGCGGACCAGCCCACGCGGCCGGCGATGCCGGAGACCGCCACGGTGACGACGACGAAGGAGACGACCCAGGCGATGATCTCGGGCATGCGCGGCTTCCGATCGGGAGGGGAGGGGGAGGTCGTGCGGTGCGGTGCGGGCGTCAGCCGGTGCGGATCCGCGCGCGGGCCGCGTCGAGGTCCCGCGCGTCGAGCCCGTGGCCGCCGGGCCGCACGCGCGACACGACGTCGGATCCGCGCAGGGCAGCCTCGCGCACCGTGCGCTCCACGTCGACGAGCGGCGCCATCGCGTCGGCGTCGCCGTTGAGCAGCGTGATCCGCGTGCCCGCGAGGTCCGCGGCGGGCTCCCGGTCGCCGAGCGGCCAGCGCGCGGAGAACGCGATCGTCTCCGGCACCGCCGTCGGGTGCAGGAGCGTCGTCGCCAGCGCCATGTTCGCCCCGTTCGAGAATCCGACCGCGAGGATCGCGCGCCCCTCGAGAGCGTAGGCCGACCGGGCCCGGTCGACCAGGTCCACGAGCTCGGCGGCGCGCGCCACCACGTCGTCGACGTCGAAGACGCCCTCGGCGTGCCGGCGGAACCAGCGGGCCGCGGATCCCTCGCGCACGCTCCCGCGCGGCGCCAGCACCGGCTGCCCGGGCGCGACGAGCCGCGCGAGCTCGAGGCCCTGCCGCTCGTCGGCGCCCGTGCCGTGGAGCCCGAGGATCACGGGCCCGTCGTCGGCGCCCGGCTGGAACGCGTGCGGCGTGCGGGCGAGGATCCCGCTCACGCGGCGGATCCGTCGGCCGCTGCCTCGTCGGCGGCCGGCTCCTCGTCGGGCAGGCGCAGCGGCGGCACAGCCGCCTCGATGTCGGCGCGGCTCGGCTCCAGCCACGGCGGGAGGCGGAGGCTGCGGCCGAGCTCGAGCAGCGGCTCGTCGATGTCGAAGCCGGGCGTGTCCGTCGCGATCTCGAACAGCACGCCGCCGGGCTCGCGGAAGTAGACGGAGGTGAAGTACTGCCGGTCGAGGATCTCGGTGACCCGGTGCCCGCGGTCGGCCAGCTCGTCGCGCCACGCCTGCTGGGTGGCGCGGTCGGGCACGCGGAAGGCGACGTGGTGCACGGTGCCGCCCGCCGTGAGGCCCTGCTGCGCGCCCGGGTCGGCGACGAGGTCGACGATCGCGCCCGGCCCGCCGTCGCCCGCGGCGAAGCGGAAGCGGCCGTCGCGCTCGTCCACGAGCCGGAGCCCCAGGTCGTCGGTGAGGACGGCGGCGGTGCCCGCGGGATCCCGCACGGTGAGCACCGAGGAGTGCTGGCCGCGGATCGCGTGCTCGGCGGGCACGTCGGCCGAGTCCCAGGGGTCGCGCGGGTTGGCGACCGAGGACGCGACGAGGTCGATCCGCAGCCCGTCCGGGTCGCGGAGCGCGAGGCGCTCCTCCTCGGATCCGGTGGACGCGATCGTCGAGGCGACGCCCACCTGGCGCAGGTGCTCGGCCCACCAGCCGAGGCTGCCGGCGGGCACGGAGAACGCGGTGGACGTGGACTGGCCCGCGCCGATGCGGCCCGCGGGCACGCCCTTCCACGGGAAGAAGGTGAGGAGCGATCCGGGCCGGCCCTCGGTGTCGCCGTAGTAGAGGTGGTAGCTGCCGGGACTGTCGAAGTTGACGGTGCGCTTGACGAGCCGGAGGCCCATCGCGCGCACGTAGAAGTCGACGTTCCGCTGCGGGTCCCCGCCGATGGCGGTCACGTGGTGCAGTCCCTGGGTGCTGGCGGTCATGAGGCGCTCCCTTCGCGCGGCCCGGTCGGGCCATGTCCATGCAAACGCATGATACGGCGTATCATTCCCGGGGCGCGTCCGCGGCGGCGGTGCCGGCCCCGGGATCGGCGGTGCGGGCGATCTCGCGGTGCACGGCGGCCTCGTACTGCGCGCGGTCGAAGACCAGGTCATCGTGGAGGGGGTCCGGTTCGACAGCCCACGGTTCGAGGTCCTCGGGTCGTTCGCGGCCGAGGAAGCGACGCATCCATCTCCTGATGCCCGTCGGCTCGGACTCCCACATGCCCGGCGGCCACTCGAAGCGCACACCGGTCCACAGGACGCGGTCCTCGGTGACCACCAGGTCCGCGGCCACGAAGCCGCAGTAGGGGTCGCCGCACGCGCTGCACATGAGCAGGGCGATGTGCCCGGGTGGCAGGTCCTCGACCACCGAGGGCCCCGTGCCGAGGAGCGAGGCGAGGTACGCGGGCGCGTCCCACATGGGCGCGCCGTGCACGTCCGACACCACGGACACGTCGGTGAGCGCCTCCTCGGCGCCGACGTCGTCGAGGGTCAGCTCGCGCTTCCGGGCGCCCGGTTCGTACGGGTCGTCGACGGAGGCGAAGCCGAGGCGGGCGAGGTCGGTCATGGGGAGATGCTCCCATCCGAGGGCGGCGAGGGCATCGAGGCGCGATCGGCCGCCTACCCTGGATCGACGAGGGGGACGCCCATGGACCTGCGCTGGCTGAGCGCGCCCGACGACGAGGTCGCGGCCGCGATGCGGAGCGTCCGGCAGGGCGCGCGCCCGTCGTGGGTGCCGTCGCGCCGGAAGGTGCTCGCGCACGTCAACGACTCGCTCCTGCTCTGGGGCCTCTGCCTCGTCCTCATGTACTGGGGCGTCGTCACCGACGGCGCGGGCGACGGCACCGTGACGCCGTCGACGATCGCGGGGCTCGCGGGGGCGGCCGTGGTCCTCGGCGTCTGGTTCCTCGGATCCCGCCTCCTGCACCGGTGGGCCGCCCGCCCGCCGTCCCCCAAGGCCCGGGGGCGGGAATGGCGGCAGCACCTCACCGCGCTCGCCAACGGGTTCGAGCCCCAGCCCAGCGGCGGCCGCACGTTCCGCGCGCTCATCACGGAGGACGCGGGCGGCGTCCTCGTCTTCCCGCGCTTCCGGGCCGCGGGCGTCGAGTTCGGGAACGTCGTGCGCAAGCGCGCCCGTCGCAGCGGCTGGAGCTACGTGGCGGTGACGTTGCCCGTGCCGCTGCCGCACCTCCTGCTCGACGCGACCGCGAACGACTCGCACGGCGGCGTCCTCCCGGCGAGCGTGCGCCGCGACCAGCGCCTCTCCCTCGAGGGCGACTTCGACCGGCACTTCCGCCTCTACGCGCCCGCGGAGTACGAGCGCGACGCCCTCTACCTGCTGACGCCCGACGTGATGGCGGCGCTCATCGACGACGCGGCGGACTTCGACGTGGAGATGGTCGACGGCACCCTCGTGTTCTTCCGCCGCGAGCTCGCCGACTTCGCGGAGGCCGGTCCGTGGGAGGCGACCGGCCGGATCCTCGACGGCGTCGCGGCGCGCATCCGGCGCCGCGCGGTCCGGTACCGCGACGAGCGCGTCCTGCTCGGCGACGGCGGCCCGGCCGCCCCGCTGCGGGCCGACCTCGACGAGCAGCCGCCGGACCCGCGCGAGCCGCGCATCGCCGCGGACGGCCGCCGCCTCGACGTGCGCGACCGCCGCACGGGCTGCCTCGGCGCCCTCGGCTGGTTCGCGTGGGTCGCCTTCCGCTTCCTGCTGCTGTTCGTCCCCGCGGTCTTCGCGTTCGCGGGCTTCATGTCGATCGTCGACGGGCGCTGACGGGCGGCGCGGCCCGCTCAGCCGCCGACGGCCCGCCGCACCAGCTCCGCCACGCGCTCCTCGTTCGCGGGATCCACCGCGGTCAGGGCGTACGAGGTGGGCCACATGGTGCCCTCGTCGAGCTGCGCCGGATCCTGGAAGCCGAGCGTCGAGTACCGCGTGCCGAACTTGGATCCCGGCTGGAAGAAGACGACGGGCTTGCCGTCCGCGTCGGCGTAGGCGGGGAAGCCGTACCAGGTCTTGGGGGAGAGGCCGGGGGCGTTCGCGAGCACGATGGCGTGCAGCCACTCGGCGATCGCGCGCTCCTCGGGCGGCATCGCGGCGAACGCGTCGAGCACGCCCTGCAGCGCGGCGGCCTGCTTGTCGGCGGCCTTCTGCGCCTTCGCCTCCTCGCGCAGCTCGCGGGCGCGCTGCTTCATCGCGTCGCGCTCGTCCTTCGAGAAACCGCTGTCGGTCATGTCCGCTCCCTGCCTGGTGGTGTCCCTGGAGCGTGACACGCGGGCGGCGGGCCGACAAGCGCGCGCGGATCCGGCGCACGGCCCGACGGCGTAGCGTCGGACCATGAGCACCCACGAGCAGGACCAGCCCATCATGGACGGCGCCGGCGAGGCCACGGCGGACGAGAAGCGCGCCGGGCTCGCCGAGCAGGTCGCCTACGACCACAAGGACAGCGGATCCGAGGCGATGGCCGCCGACCTCGACCGCCGCACCGAGGACTCCGGCCTCGGCGACGGACCCGCGGATCCCGCCGCGACGCAGGCGACCTCCACCGGCCGCGACGGCATCGAGGGCGAGGCCGACGCCGAGGTCGACGGGCCGCACCCCGCCTGACCCGCACCGACACGCCCGCGAGGAGCCGCCCGGAATTCCCGGGCGGCTCCTCGTCGTTGGGGCAGGGGATGACCGAGATCCGAGAGACCCCCGTCCCCACGCCCGCCTCCCCGCGATCCGACGGATCCGGCCGCACCGCCCTCGTGGTCGGCGCCACCGGCATCAGCGGATCCGCGCTGGTCGACCAGCTCACCGCCGAGGGCTGGGACGTCCTCGCCCTCAGCCGTCGCGCCGGCGCCGACCGCCCGGGCGTCCGCTGGATCAGCGCCGACCTCCGCTCCGCCGACGACCTCCGCCGCGCGCTCGCGGGCGAGCAGCCGTCCCACGTGTTCTTCACGGCGTGGTCGCGCCAGGCCACCGAGCAGGAGAACATCGACGTGAACGGCGGCATGGTCCGCGACCTGCTCGCCGCCCTCGACGGCGCGCCCGTCGAGCACGCCGCGCTCGTCACCGGCCTCAAGCACTACCTCGGCCCGTTCGAGGCGTACGGCCAGGGCGCCATGCCCGACACCCCCTTCCACGAGGAGGAGCCGCGCCTCGACGCGCCGAACTTCTACTACGCGCAGGAGGACGAGCTCTTCGCCGCCGCCGAGCGCCAGGGCTTCGGCTGGTCGGTGCACCGCTCGCACACCGTCATCGGCCACGCGGTCGGCAACCAGATGAACATGGGGCTCACCCTCGCCGTCTACGGATCCATCTGCCGCGACCTCGGCCTGCCGTTCGTCTTCCCGGGCAGCGCGACCCAGTGGGACGGGCTCACCGACGCGACCGACGCCACCGTCCTCGCCGACCAGATGGTCTGGGCGTCCACGAGCGAGGCCGGCCGGGACGAGGCGTTCAACGTCGTCAACGGCGACGTCTTCCGCTGGCGGTGGATGTGGCCCCGCCTCGCCGCGTACTTCGGCGTCGAGCCGGTCGGCTTCCAGGACGCGCCGCGGCCGCTCGAGCAGCAGATGGCGGGCTACGAGGACGAGTGGGCGCGCATCGCCCGCGAGGGCGGGCTCGCGGAGTCCGACCTGAACCGCATCGCCTCCTGGTGGCACACCGACGCCGACCTCGGCCGCGACATCGAGGTCGTCACGGACATCAGCAAGAGCCGGCTCGCCGGGTTCCACACGCACCACCGGACGCTCGACAGCTTCCTCGGGCTGTTCGAGCGCTACCGCGCCGAGGGGCTCATCCCGCGCTGACCGGCTCGCCGGGTGCGCCCGGTCCGGCCGACGTCGGCCGGACCGGCGGTCGCCCGTACGCGAGGCGGCGGATCGCCCGCTCGGCCGGGCCGGCGATCCCGCGTCGCTCGAGCGCCACGGCCACCGCGACCGTGACGAGCCACACGCCGATCGCGATCAGCGCGATGCGCGCCGTCCCCGCCCCGACGCCGAGGCCCATCGACCACGGCTCCAGCAGGATCGCGAACAGCACCGACTGGAGCAGGTAGCACGTCATCGAGCGGCGGCCCACGGCGACCAGCGCGCCGAGCACCGGGCCGGACGCCGGATCCCCGCGGCGGGCCCGCACCGCGACCGCCCAGCCGACGATCCCCATCAGCCCGAGCGCGCCCGCGACCCCCGTCGCGCCGTGCAGCACGCCGAGCAGGTAGAGCGCCACGGGACCCGCGTCGAGCGCGCCGACCGCCGCGAGCACGAGCGGGAGCGCACCGAGCACGCTGACGGGCATCCCGACGAGCGCGAGACGACGGAGGAGCGGCAGGTGCGCCGCCGGGTCCTCGAGCACGCGGCGCCGGCCGAGCAGGATCCCGAGCGCGGCGAGCGGCACCAGCGATCCGACTAGCACGGGGGTCGCGACGAGGAGACCTGCGAGCGTGACCGCCCGACCCGCGAGGTCGCCGAGGAACGTGCCGCCGTCGCCCACGCCGAGCACGCCGCCGGTGCCCTCCTCAGCGGCCAGGCCGTCGGCCCCCGCCACGACGAGGAACACGACGGCGGAGGTCGCCGCGATGACCGTGAACGCGCGGTCGGGGGCGCGGTACATCGCGGCGAGGACGAGCCCGAGGATCCCGTACGACAGCAGGATGTCGCCCTCGAACAGCAGCACCACGTGCAGCGCCCCGAAGACCATGAGCCACGCGCTCCGGCGGAGCAGCAGCCGGCGTGCGCGCGGTCCGTCGACGCCCGCGGAGGCCTGGCGGCGGAGGATCACGGTGAAGCCGTACGCGAAGAGCATCGTGAACAGCGGGAACGCGCGGTTGTCGACGAGCGTCCCGACGAGCACGTCGGCCACGTGGTCGAGCGCGGTGCCGTCGGTCGGGCGGCCGAGCGGGCCGATCGGGCGGTCGGCGATGGAGTACACGGAGTTCGCGAGCGCGATGCCGAGCAGGGCGATCCCGCGGAGCAGGTCGGGCGCCGGGCTCCGCTCCGCGGACGACGTGGGCGCGGCGTAGGCGGCGGGCGCGGGCGCCGGGGAGCCGGGGAGGGTGGTCACGCGTCCAGCCTGCTCGCCGCGGCCCGGGGCCGCCACCGTCGCGGACGACGTCGGCATCCACCGATCGGCCGATGCCGTGGATCGACCGCTCGGCCGTTCCGCTCCCGCCCGGCGACCGTCACGCTGGACCCATGACCACAGCAGCCGTCGAGGAGCACGTCCGCGTGCGCGACCTCGAGAAGACGTACGGCACGACCACCGCCCTCCGGGGCGTCACCTTCGACATCCACCGCGGCGAGACGTTCGCGCTCCTCGGGCCGAACGGCGCGGGCAAGTCCACGACCATCGAGATCCTCGAGGGGTACCGGCTGCGCAGCGGCGGGTCCGCGAGCGTGCTGGGCGTGGATCCCGCGACGGGCGGCCGCGCCTGGCGCGCCCGCATCGGCATGGTGCTCCAGTCGAGCTCCGAGAGCGGCGCGATGACCGTGCGCGAGCAGGTCGCGCACTTCGCCGCGATGTACCCGCGGCCCCGCGACGTCGACGCCACGATCGAGGCCGTCGGCCTCACCGAGAAGGCGGGCACGCTGCTGCGCGCGCTGTCGGGCGGCCAGCGGCGCCGGGTGGACGTGGCCCTCGGGATCATCGGCCGCCCCGAGCTCCTCTTCCTCGACGAGCCCACCACGGGCTTCGACCCCGAGGCGCGGCACCGGTTCTGGGACCTGATCCGCGAGCTCAAGGCGGAGGGCACGACCATCCTGCTCACCACGCACTACCTCGACGAGGCGGCGCAGCTCGGCGACCGGGCCGCGGTGATCGCGGGCGGGCGCCTGGTGGCGATCGGCCGGCTCGACGAGATCGGGGGAGAGGAGGCGCGGATCCCGCGGGTGCTCTGGCACGACGACGACGGGCACCACGAGGAGCCCACCCCGACGCCCGGCGCGTTCGTGTCACGGCTGTCCGCGGCGACCCCCGGCGGCGAGCCGCGGGACCTCCGCATCGTCCGGCCGAGCCTCGAGGACGTGTACCTCGGGCTGCTCGCGGCGGCCGGGACCACGGCCGACGCCGTGACCCCCGCCGTCCCCGCCTCCGCCGAGGAGGTGGCGGCGTGACCGCCGTCCGCCCCGCGCGTCCCGACGCTGGCCGCGCCCCCGCCCTCCCCGGCGTCCTCCCGCTCGGGATCCACCGGGTCCGCTACGAGGTCCGCCGCTACTTCCGCCAGACCGACACGATCATCTTCACGTTCCTGTTCCCGGTCATCATGCTGTCGATCTTCTCGGTCGCCTTCGGGTCATCCGGCAACCTCGGCACGGCGCCCGACGGCTCGGGCGGCGTGAGCGCCGCCGCCTACTACCTGCCCGGCATGATCGCCGCGGGCATCCTCCTCTCGGGCGTGCAGAACCTCGCGGTCGACATCGCGATGGAGCGGAGCGACGGCACGCTCAAGCGGCTCGCCGGATCCCCGCTGCCCGTGCTCTCGTACTTCATCGGCAAGGCCGGACAGGTCATCGTCACCTCGCTGCTCCAGATGGTCGTGCTGCTCCTCGTCGCCCGGTTCGCGTTCGGGGTGGAGCTGCCGACCGACGCCGGCCGCTGGGCCACGTTCGCGTGGGTCTACGCGCTCGGGATCACGTCGTCGGCCGTGCTCGGCATCGCGCTCAGCCGCATCCCGCGCTCCGGCGCCTCGGCCACGGCGGTCATCACGCCGATCGTGCTCGTGCTGCAGTTCATCAGCGGCGTCTACCTGGCGTTCACGATGCTGCCCACGTGGCTGCAGGACGTCGCGGCCTTCCTGCCGCTGAAGTGGATGGCGCAGGGCATGCGCGCCGTGTTCCTGCCGGACGCGCTCGCGTCCGTCGAGCGCGGCGGCACGTGGGACCTCGCGGGCGTCGCGGTCGTCCTCGCGATCTGGCTCGTCGGCGGCACGATCGCCGCGGTGGCGACCTTCCGCTGGATCCGTCGGGACTCCTGAGCATGCGCGACCGGTCGGCGGCTGGCAGGCTCGGGGCATGATCCCCACCCGCTGGGTCCACGTCGCGTACGCGGTGACGATGGCGCTCCTCGTCGCGCTGGCCCTCGCCGGAGGCGACGACCCGGCGCCCGCGCTCGCCGCCGTGGCCGTGATGGTCGCGCTCTACCTCCTGGTGGGCCGGCCGGCGCTCGTCGCCTCCGCGGCGGCCGCGCTGCACGACCCGGTGCGGCCGGAGCGCTCGGCGGTCGTCTTCCTCGTGCTCGTGATCCCGGCGGCCACCTGGGGCGTCGCGACCATGTCGTCGTTCGCGGTCGTGCAGTGCGTGCTCTGCCCGGTGGTCTGGTTCCTCCTGCCGCGGACCCGCGATGCCGTCCTCGGCACGCTCGTGCTCACGGGATCCATCGCCGTCGGCTTCGTCATCGGCTTCGGCGACCTGCCCGGCGCGCTCCCGACCATGGCCGTCTCGCAGGGGCTGAGCCTCGGCGGCAGCATCGCGCTGGGACTGTGGATCACCCGCATCGACGCCCTCAGTCGCGAGCGCCTCGAGCTGCTCGACGGCCTGCGGGCCGCGCAGGCGGAGGTCGAGGAGCTCGGCCGCGCTGCCGGTGCGGCCCGCGAGCGGGAGCGGATGTCCGCGGACATCCACGACACGGTCGCGCAGGACCTCACGGGCGTCGTGCTGCTCGCCCAGCGCGGCCGGCGCGAGCTGCGCGGCGGCGGCACCGAGGCGCTCGACGCGACCCTCGCCCTCCTCGAGGACAGCGCGCGCGACGCCCTCACCCAGACCCGCGCGATCGTCGCCGCCACCGCGCCCGTCGAGCTGACGGACGGACTCGGCCGCGCCCTCGGCCGGCTCGGAGCCCGCATGGCGCGCGAGACGGGGATCCCGGTCGAGGTGCGGGACGAACCCGACCTCGGGCCCGTGGACCGCGACGCCGAGGTGGTGCTCCTCCGCTGCGCCCAGGAGGGCCTCGCGAACGTCCGCCGCCACGCGGGCGCGTCCGCCGTGGAGCTGGTGCTCGCGCGCGACGGCGCCGACGTGGTCCTCGCGATCCGCGACGACGGTCGCGGGTTCGACCCCGACCGGCCCACGGGCGGATACGGGATCGACGGCATGCGCCGGCGCCTCGCCGCCGCGGCCGGTCGCCTCGACGTCGCGAGCGGCGCCGACGGGACGGTCCTCACGGCGAGGATCCCCGCGCACGCCCCGGCCGCCGCCGGCCCCGCCGCACCCGCGCCGCCCGCCGCGTCCCCGACCGCCGTCACCACGGCGGCCCGCGCGTGACCGCCGCGCGGATCCGCGTCGCCGTCGTCGACGACCACCCCGTGGTCCGCGCCGGCCTCGCCGCGCTCCTCGCCTCGGCCGCCGACCTCGAGGTCGTCGGACAGGCGGCCGACGGCGAGGCCGCCGTCGCGCTCGCCCGCGCCGAGCGCCCCGACGTCGTGCTCATGGACCTCCGCATGCCCGTCCTCGACGGCGTCGGCGCGACCGCCCGGCTCCGCGAGGAGTCGCCGGACGTCCGCGTCCTCGTGCTCACGACCTACGAGACCGACGCGAGCATCCTCACCGCCATCGAGGCGGGCGCCAGCGGCTACCTGCTGAAGGCGGCGCCCGAGGAGGAGATCCTCGCGGGCGTCCGCGCGGTGGCGCGCGGCGACGTCGCCCTGGCGCCGGCCCTCGCCGCGCGGCTCGTGCGGCAGGTCGCGAGGCCGACCGCTCCCGCTGCGCCCGCGCCGACCCTCAGCCCGCGCGAGACCGAGGTGCTCGCGCTCGTCGCCGCGGGCCGCACGAACGCGCGCATCGCCCTCGAGCTGCACGTGACGCCGGCCACCGTGAAGACCCACCTGCTGCACGTCTTCGAGAAGCTCGGCGTGGGCGACCGGACCCGCGCGGTCACGCTGGCGATGGAGCTCGGCCTGCTGCCGCCCGCCACCTCGCGGTAACGCTTGGATAACGTCTCTCGGAAGCCGTATCGGCGCCTGCGGAAATGGATATGTTCTGACCGACGACGAAAGCCGAGGATCCCTGCCCACGCGCGGATCCGACAGCCGCCGCCCCGCACCACATCCCGCACATCACCGCAGCAGCACCCGACCCGAGGACGCGTCGGCGCACCACCACGGCCCCTCGCGACGACGCGACGGCCCGGTGCACCTCGCCCCCGGACGGGCCACCCGAGAGGACCCGCCGTCATGGCATCCGGACACAACGCACGAAAGATCAGCTCCCTCCTCCTCCTCGCCGGCGTCGCCGTCGGCATGACCGCCTGCGCGCCGCAGGGCGCGACGAACACCGGCTCCGGAGGCGGCGACGCCGCCGGCGGCACCGAGTGCAACGTCGGCATCTCGATGCCGACCCGCAGCCTCGAGCGCTGGATCAACGACGGCGAGGGCCTCAAGTCGAAGCTCGAGGGCGACGACTGCACGGTCGACCTCCAGTACGCCGACAACAAGACCGACGCGCAGATCAGCCAGATCCAGAACCAGGTCGCGGGCGGCGCCAAGATCCTCGTGGTCGCGGCCGTCGACGGCAAGACGCTCGGCCCGGCCCTCGAGGACGCGAAGAGCCAGGGCGTCACGATCATCGCCTACGACCGCCTCATCAACGGCACCGACGCCGTCGACTACTACGCCACCTTCGACAACTACAAGGTCGGCCAGCTCCAGGGCGAGTTCATCAAGGACCAGCTGAAGCTCGACGAGGCGGCGGGCCCGTTCACGATGGAGCCCTTCGCCGGCAGCCCCGACGACAACAACGCCGGCTTCTTCTTCGGCGGCGCGTGGGACGTCCTCCAGCCCTACGTCGCGAGCGGCAAGCTGACGGTGCCCTCGGGCAAGTCGCCCGCCACGAGCGCCGACTGGCAGTCCATCGGCATCCTCGGCTGGGGATCCGACGACGCGCAGGCCGAGATGGACAACCGCCTGCAGTCGTTCTACACGGGCGGCCAGAAGGTCCAGGTCGTGCTCTCGCCCAACGACAGCCTCGCGCTCGGCATTGAGGCGTCGCTCTCGAGCGCCGGCTACGCGCCCGGCGCCGACTGGCCCGTCATCACCGGCCAGGACGCCGACAAGGCGAACGTCCAGGCGATCCTCGCGGACAAGCAGTCCATGACCGTCTGGAAGGACACCCGGGCGCTCGGCGACCAGGTCCAGAAGATGATCGGCGAGATCGTGGCCGGCGGCGACGTCACCGTCAACGACACCAAGTCGTACGACAACGGCAAGAAGGTCGTCCCCTCCTTCCTCCTCGACCCGCAGGTGGTCGTGAAGGACGACGTGCAGACGACGCTCATCGACTCCGGCTTCCTCAAGGCCTCCGACGTCGGCCTGTAGCCCCACCCGCGGCCGACGGGCGCCCGGCATCACGCCGGGCGCCCGTCGGCCGCGCATCCGTCTCCACCCGGCGCGCGTCGACCCGACGCGCGCCACCGACCCGAACGGGAACCAGGAGAAGCAATGGACGACGTCATCCTCCAGATGACCGGCATCGTCAAGGAGTTCACGGGCGTGCGCGCCCTCGACGGCGTGGACGTCACCGTCCGCCGCGGCGAGGTGCACGCCATCTGCGGTGAGAACGGCGCGGGCAAGTCGACGCTGATGAAGGTGCTCAGCGGCGTCTACCCGCACGGCACCTACGAGGGCTCGATCACGATCGACGGCCGCGAGGTCCGGTACGGATCCATCAACGACAGCGAGCGCGACGGGGTGGTCATCATCCACCAGGAGCTCGCGCTCAGCCCCTACCTCTCCATCGCGGAGAACATCTTCCTCGGCAACGAGATGTCGCGCGGCGGCGTCATCGACTGGAACAGGACCAACCTCGAGGCGGTCAAGCTCCTCAAGCGCGTGGGCCTCGACGAGAACCCGGCGACGCGCGTGCTCGAGCTGGGCGTCGGCAAGCAGCAGCTCGTGGAGATCGCGAAGGCGCTCTCCAAGGAGGTGAAGCTGCTGATCCTCGACGAGCCGACCGCCGCGCTCAACGACGACGACTCGGCCCACCTGCTCAGCCTCATCCGCCTGCTGCGCGACGAGGGCATCACGAGCATCATCATCAGCCACAAGCTCAACGAGATCCGGGCCATCGCGGACGACGTCACCGTCATCCGCGACGGGAAGACCATCGAGACGTTCCCGGTCACCGACTCCGACGAGATCGAGACGCGCATCATCCGCGCGATGGTCGGCCGGCCGCTCGACGCGCAGTTCCCGCCGCGCGACCCGCACATCGGCGCGGAGAAGCTCCGCGTCGAGGGCTGGACCGTGCACCACCCCGTGGACGTGGACCGGGTCGTCGTCGACGACGCGTCCTTCACCGTCCGCGCGGGCGAGGTCGTCGGGTTCGCCGGGCTCATGGGCGCCGGCCGCACCGAGCTCGCCATGAGCATCTTCGGCCGCTCCTACGGCACGGGCATCACCGGCCGGATCTTCAAGGACGGAAAGGAGATCCGCACCCGCACCGTGAGCGAGGCCATCAAGAACGGCATCGCCTACGCGACCGAGGACCGCAAGCGCTACGGGCTGAACCTCATCGGCAGCATCACGGTGAACGTCTCGGCCGCTGCGCTGTCGAAGCTCGTGAAGCTCGGCGTGATCGACCGGCACCGCGAGTACGCGGTCGCCGACGACTACCGCAAGAAGATGAACATCAAGACGCCCGACGTCTCGGGGGTCGTCGGCAAGCTGTCCGGCGGCAACCAGCAGAAGGTCGTCCTCAGCAAGTGGATCTACTCGGGTCCCGACGTCCTCATCCTCGACGAGCCCACGCGCGGCATCGACGTGGGGGCGAAGTACGAGATCTACAGCATCATCAACCAGCTCGCGGCCGAGGGGAAGGCGGTCATCGTCATCTCCTCCGAGCTGCCGGAGCTGATCGGCCTCTCGGACCGGATCTACACGATCGCCGAGGGCCGGCTCACCGCGGAGGTCGCCCGGGCCGACGCGACACAGGAGGAGCTGATGCGGCACATGACCGCCAGCCGGAAGTCAGGAGCGCAGAAGTGACCGTCGTACCCGAGCAGGCCACCGCGCCGAACGTGCCCACGCCGGACGGCGTCAAGAAGCGCCCGCGCCGGCGCATCGACCTCCGGCAGTACGGGATCCTGGCGGCCCTGGCCGTCATCATCCTGCTGTTCCAGGTCCTCACCGAGGGGCGGCTGCTCTACCCGGGCAACGTCGCGAACCTCATCCAGCAGAACGCGTACGTGCTGATCCTCGCGATGGGCATGGTCATCGTGATCATCGCGGGCCACATCGACCTGTCGGTGGGCTCGGTCGTCGCGACCGTCGGCGCCGTGGCCGCGCTCAGCATGAACGAGTGGGGGCTGCCGTGGGGGACCGCGGTCGTCCTGTCGCTCGTGGTCGGCGCGCTCATCGGCGCGTGGCAGGGCTTCTGGGTCGCGTTCGTCGGGATCCCGGCGTTCATCGTCACGCTCGCGGGCATGCTCGTGTTCCGCGGCGTCGCGCTCGTGCTCCTCACGGGCGGCACGATCTCGGGCCTCCCCGCGGAGTTCAACTCCATCGGATCCGGCAACCTGCCCACCACGGGCACGCCCGACCTCCTCACGCTCGGCATCGGCGCGCTCGTGTCGGTGGCGCTCGTGGTGCAGCAGCTGCGCACCCGCGCGACGCTCCGCAAGCTCGAGCTGCCGCGCGAGCGGGCGATCTCCTTCTGGATCCGCACCGCCATCGCCGTCTTCGCGATCATGTACCTCTGCTACCTGCTGGCGTACAACCGCGGGACGCCGATCATCCTGATCATCCTGGCGACCCTCGTGCTGCTCTACTCGTTCCTCCTGACCCGCACGGTGTTCGGCCGGCACGTGTACGCGATGGGCGGCAACCTGTTCGCCGCGATGATGTCGGGCGTCAAGACCCGCTGGGTCAACTTCTTCATCTTCGTCAACATGGGCCTGCTCGCCGGGCTCGCGGGCGTCGTGAGCACGGCGCGCGCCGGATCCGCGGTGGCCTCGGCCGGCCAGAGCTTCGAGCTCGACGCCATCGCCGCGGTGTTCATCGGCGGCGCGGCGGTGCAGGGCGGCGTCGGCACGGTGGTCGGCGCGGTCATCGGCGGCCTCGTGATGGGCGTGCTCAACCAGGGCCTGTCGATCCTGTCGGTGGACGCGGCGTGGCAGCAGGTCATCAAGGGCCTGGTGCTGCTCCTCGCGGTCGCCTTCGACGTCTACAGCAAGCGGCGCTCCGGGCGCTGACCCGGCGCACGACGACGACGGCCCGGCCGCTCCCTCGACGGGGAGCGGCCGGGCCGTCGTCGTGCGGGGGATCAGCCGCGGTGGCGTCCCCGCGGGCGGAGGGCGGCGGCGGCCGGGGCGGGCGCGTCGACGCCCGGGTGCGAGGGATCCGCGAGCGCGGCCGCGGCGACGCCCGCCGACATCGCGTCGGAGTGCACGTGGTCACCCTCCGCCTGCACGTCGTCCGCGGCCGACGCGGCGCGCTTCCGACGCGTCTGCACGGCGCCCGTGATGATCGTGACCGCCGCGTAGCAGAGCAGCGCGACCGCGGCGGCGGGGATGATCCAGCTGCGCGCCTCGCCGTTGACGGCCTGGTTCGCCCAGCCGACGAGCGGCACCGAGTACCAGACCTGGCCCTGGATCTGCGCCTGGGTCACCGGCAGCGAGTCGGGGGACGCGTTGTTGTCGCCCTTGAAGGTGAAGGTCCGCGTGCCGTCGGACTCGGACGCGATGGCGGTGATGCGGTGCGTGATGACGGCCGGGTCGCCCGAGCGGATCTGGTACGTGGCGACGTCGCCCACCTCCAGCGTCGCGGTGTCGACGGGCCGCACGACGATGAGCGTCCCGGGCGGCAGCGTCGGCTCCATCGACTGCGTGAGGATCGTGAGCGGCACCGACCCGGAGACCTTCGGCACCACGAGCAGCACGCCCGCGAGCGCGATGACGAGCAGCAGGATCCCGACGCTGAGGCCGACCGCCGCGGAGCGCAGGAGCTGCGACAGCGCGCGTGCGGGGGTCGTGCCCTCCTCGAGCTCGACGGGCGCGAGGTCGTCGGCGTGCTGCGTCTGGGCGTCGGCGTGCCGGGCGCGGGGGAGGCGGGGGAGGAGGCGGGGCATGGTCGGGTCCGGGTCGGGGCGGTCGGGGATCAGGAGCAGCGGAAGCCGCGCGCGCCGCTCTGGGTGAAGGCCACGACCGTGCCGTTGGCGACCTGGCGGACCTTGGTCCCGTTGCCGTCGAGGAGGTCGACGGAGACGGGCACCGTGCCGTCGGCCGCGAGCGTGGACGGGACCTGGTCGCGGGTGATGGCGGCCTTGCCGTACGAGCCCTGCGACGTGGCGATGCGCGTGCCGTTGACCATCACGCCGTAGTTCGAGTCGGACGACGCGACCGACGTGTCCCAGGAGACGAAGACGTACCAGTTGCCGTCGGTGGGCTCGCAGCGGAAGCCGCCCGTGACGGTGGGGCCGGCCGCGGTCTGCGTCGCGGAGGTGGACGCGCGGCCGGTCCAGGTGCCGGATCCCAGCACCACGCCGAGCGTGCCCGTGACGGACGCGGATCCGCTCGTGGGGAAGCCCGAGGCGGTGGTGCGGACGCACCAGGTCGCGTGGGCGCCGCCGGCGAGCGTGCCGGAGACCGTGGGCGGCGAGGCCCACGTGCCGGACACGGATCCGGAGCCGACGGCCGACGTGGCCGAGCAGCTCGACGCGGTCGTGCTCCACGCGACGACCTTGGTGCCGCCGGCCAGCGTGCGGTCCGCCGTCGCGGAGGCGGTGGAGGAGATCGTGCCGGTCCAGGGGCTCTGCACGGTGCCGGTGTTCTTCACGACGACCGTGGCGGTGCGGCTGGGGCTGCTCGAGGTGACGGCCCCGGAGAGCTGGTCGAAGCCCGTGCTCGTGACGGACACGGTCGCGGCGCGGACGGTCGATCCGGTCGTGACGGTCGAGGTCCAGAGCGCGTGGACGGCGGTGCCGCCGGTGCCGAGGAGGATCACCGTGACGCCCACCAGGAGCGCGGCGTGCAGGCGGCCGACGGGGCGGCGGGTGCGGCGGGGGCGGCTCACGACGCGACCTGCGTGCCGACGACGTCGAAGGCGAGCTGCGCGGTGGACCCCTGCACGGACTGCGGCGCGTCCTTGTCGAGGACGACCTCGGTGCAGACGACCGACGAGGCGCCGGGCTGGATGCGGACGAAGCCGCTGGGCGTGTGCAGCGCGCCGGGACGGCCGGAGAAGGTCGTCGCGCCGTGCACGCAGTCGGCCGCCGTCGCGACGGGGCCGAGGCGCAGCGAGAGCTCGCCGGGGAAGGCGCTGTTCGAGGAGGTGCCTCGCGTGGAGATGGCCACGTCCAAGGCTACCGTGCCGGTGTTCTTCGCGGTGAAGGCGCCGACGGTGCCCTGGCCGGGGAGGAGCGACGCGGCGTCGAGGGCGACCTGCTGCGTGATGACGAGGCCGCTCGATCCGCTCGTGACGCTCGCGGGCTGGGCGCTCGCGGTGCCGTTCCAGAGGGCGTAGCTGCCGCCGGTGGCGGCGAGGGAGGCGACGACGACCGCGGTGAGGAGGCCGGTGGTGAGCCACGCGGCGCGCAGCGGGCTGCGGCGGGCGGGACGGGCGGAGCGGCGGCCATGAGCGGGACGCGCGGCGGGTGCCTGCCTCGTGCTCATGTCGTCTCGCTCCGGTTCGTGGGGTGCTGGGTGGTGCGTGGGGGAGGTGGAGCCCCCTCCCCGCGGGCGACGTCACCGCGAGGAGGGGAGAGCGGGGACTAGATCGTGCGCTGCGTGAGCGTGAACGCGAGCTTGTCGAAGGAGAGCGTCCCGTTCTGGCCGGTGGTCGCGGCGGAGGGGAAGGTCACCGTGAGGACGACGTTCACCTTGGAGGCGTTCGTCGAGGGCTTGACCGTGAAGGTGTTCGCGGCGCTGGCGGCCGTGATGGAGGCGTCGGACGAGGTCACGTCGAGCTTCGTGGTGACGGCGGACTTGAGCGCCTGGTCGCCGGTGATGGAGAGGGGGTTGTAGGTGAGGTCCGCGGAGAGCGAGTCGCCCGTGGCCGTGACGGTGAGGGCGGTCGTGTACTGGAGGACGTTGCCCGGGACGATGCGGTAGGTCGCGGGGTCGATGACCTTGCTGCCGCCGTTGGTGATGTCGGTCCAGACGCCGGCGGTGTCGGCCGAGAGGGCCAGGTTGCCGGAGGAGACGCTGGTCGCGGCGGCCGTGGCGTTGGCGTTCCAGAGGGCGAAGCTGCCCGCGCCGCCGAGGAGGAGGACGATGCCGGCGGCACCTGCGACGGCACCGGAGACGATCTTGTTCATGGGGGATTCCTGTCCTGGCGCGGTGTGCCGCGCACGTTCTTGGGGAGGCGGCGGGTGGGTCTCCCGCCGGTCGTCTCCGGTCCTCGGTCGGCGCCTGTGCGGCGCTCCCACGGTGTCGGTCCGGTGTTCCTTCGACGATGTCCACTCTGCTGGAGCGGTCTCAAGCCACCCGCTGGCATTCCGCAAGTCCCTCCGAGCTTTGCCGCAAGCCCGTCCCGGGATCCGCTCAAGGACGTGCGGGACCCCTCGCGTCGTGGCGCACGGCGGTCCGCCGTCCCGTCCGGTCTAGGCTCAGGCCACGGCATCCAGGGCCGCAGGGACAGAGGAGGGGCAGCGCATGGCCTCTGCCGTCCCCTCCCGCGCGGCGTCGGAGGACGAGCGGCGGCGACGGGGATCCACCCGCACGCAGGCCCCCTTCCTCCTCAGCTGCGCGGTCGTCGCCGTCCTCGTCGGGCTCGTCGAGCCGGGCGCCGAGCGCGACCCCTGGTACGCGGCGGCCATCACGGTGGTCGCGGTCGTCTCCGTCCTCGGCGCCATCCTCGCGGTCACGAAGGCGCCGTCGTCCCTCCTCATCGTCGTGCCGGCGGTGGACCTCCTCGCGGTCGCCGTGATCCGCGACGCGACCGCCGTCGACCTGCCCGCCGCCGCCCTGCTCGTGATCTTCCCGCTCCTCTGGCTCGTCTTCGCGTTCCCGACCGCGGGCGTCGTCGTCGCCGTCGGAGGCGCCGTGGCCGTCTCCGTCGTCCCCCTGCTCCGCCACGGCGGCCTGCCGGACACGGGCCGGGAGTGGGCCGACCTCGTCGGCGGCCTCCTCCTCATGGCCCTGCTGGTGGGCGCGGCCGCGCAGGCCGCCGCGTCGCAGCGTCGCGACCGGCGCGAGCTCGCCGAGGCCACCGACGCGCAGGCGCGGCTCCTCGCGGAGTCCCGGGAGCAGACCGAGACCATCCGCGACGTCGCCGACGCGGTCGACGTCGGCATCGTCTACTTCGACGCCGACGACCGGCCCGTGATCCGCAACGCGGCGGTCCGGACGCTCCTCGAGATCGCGGGCTACGACCCCGTCACGGGGCGCGCGACCGCGGTGTACGGATCCGACCGCGTGACGCCCGTGGCGCGCGACGGCAAGGTGCTGCTCGAGGCGCTGTACGCGGACAAGGTGCACGGCCCGGTGTACTGGGTGGGGGAGCCCGGCAACCAGCGCGCGCTCGTGCTCTCGGTGAGCGGCATCGGCCGCCGCCCGGGACGGCGGACGGGCACGGTCCTCGCCGCCTACGACGTGACCGACCTCGCGCAGGCGGTGCAGGTGAGAGACGAGTTCCTGGCCACGGTGTCGCACGAGCTGCGGACGCCGCTCACGAGCATCGTCGGCTACCTCGACCTGCTCGACGAGCTGCACGACCCGGTCCACATGGGCATCGCGACGGAGCTCGCGGTCATCCAGCGGAACGTCGACCAGCTCTCCACCATCATCGGCTCGCTGCTCGCGGGCGCCGACCACGCGCCCGCCTTGGTCCGCGGGCGCGTCGACATGACCGCGATGGTGGACGGCGCGGTCCGCGCGGCCGCCGCCCGCGCGGAGGAGCGCGGGCTGGCGCTGCACGCGCGCGTCGAGCCGGCCGTGCTGGTGGACGGCGACGCGGGACGGCTCACGCAGGTCGTCGACGCCCTCCTCTCCAACGCGCTCGCGTTCACCCCGTCCGGCCGGATCGACGTCGTCCTGGCGCGCGAGGGGGAGGACGCCGTGGTCTCGGTCGTCGACACCGGCGTGGGCCTCAGCGAGGAGGACCAGCGCCACGCGTTCGACCGCTTCTTCCGCGCCCAGTCCGCCCGGGACGGCGCCGTGCCCGGGCTGGGCCTCGGCCTCTCCATCGCCGACCGCACCGTCGCCGCGCACGGCGGCCGCCTCCGCATCGCGAGCCGCCTCGGCCACGGGACCCGGGTCGTCGCCTCCGTCCCCGCGATCCCGCGCGACGGCGCTCCTACCCCTCCCCATAGCGGATGACAAGACCCGATCGCGAATCGATGCATCGCAGGCCCTCCGCCTAGACTCAGCCGGTCGCTCGCGGGACCCCTGCGGGCGCGGCACCATGTCATCGAGCCCACAGGAGCCCATCCCCTCCATGACCTCCACGCGCACGTCCGCAGAACGCCTCCTCGACCGCCTCATCCCGAAGAGGCGCGCCAACCCCGACGGCACCCGGCCACCTCGTCGCGACCACTCCGACCACCGCCTCCTCGAGGCCAGGTTCACCGGATCCGTCGACCTCTACGAGCCCGAGCACCCGAAGATCGACCGCCTCGTCTTCGGCGTCACCGCCGTCCTCGCGGTCGGCTTCGTCGTCTGGGGCATCGTCAGCACCGACGGCCTCGCCTCCATCTCGGGCGCGGCGCAGAGCTGGGTCATCGAGAAGACCGGCTGGCTGTTCGTGCTCGCCGCGAGCTTCTTCGTGATCTTCGTGCTCTGGCTCGCCGCCAGCCGCTACGGCCGCATCAAGCTGGGCGCCGACGACGAGAAGCCGCAGTTCAAGACGGTCTCGTGGATCGCGATGATGTTCAGCGCGGGCATGGGCATCGGCCTGATGTTCTTCGGCGCCGCCGAGCCGCTCAGCCACTTCGTCACCCCGCCGCCCGGCACCTCGCAGCCGGAGTCGGAGGCCGCCATCCGCACGGCCATGGCCACCGCGATGTTCCACTGGGGCCTGCACCCCTGGGCCATCTACGCGGTCGCGGGCATCGCGATCGGCTACGGCACCTTCCGCAAGGGCCGCAAGCAGCTCTTCTCCTCCATCTTCCAGCCCCTCCTCGGCACCAAGCGCACCGAGGGCTGGGCGGGACGCGTCATCGACATGCTCGCGATCTTCGCCACGCTCTTCGGCTCGGCGGCCTCGCTGGGCATCGGCGCGACGCAGATCGGCGCGGGCCTCGAGTTCAACGGCTGGGTGCCGGAGGCCACGGCCCCGCTGCTCATCGGCATCATCGTCGTGCTCACGATCGCCTTCATCTTCTCGGCCGTCTCGGGCATCGCCCGCGGCATCCAGTGGCTGTCGAACATCAACATGGTGCTGGCCGTCGTGCTCGCCGTCTTCGTGTTCGTGGTCGGCCCGACGCTCCTCATCCTGAACCTCATCCCCGCCACGCTCGGCGCCTACCTCGGCGACATGACCGAGATGGCGTCGCGCACCGCGGCGACCGGCGGCGACGAGATGAGCTCCTGGCTCGCCAGCTGGAGCGTCTTCTACTGGGCCTGGTGGATCTCGTGGACGCCGTTCGTCGGCATGTTCATCGCGCGCATCAGCCGCGGCCGCACCATCCGCGAGTTCGTGGTCGGCGTGCTCCTCGCGCCGAGCATCGTGGCCCTCATCTGGTTCTCGATCTTCGGCGGCTCCGCGATCCACGCGCAGCAGACCGACGGCGACATGACCGTCGACGGCGCCGTGGTCAGCGACAACACGCTGTTCCAGCTGCTCAACCACTACCCGCTGGCCAGCGTCAGCACCGTGCTCGTCATGCTGCTCGTCGGCATCTTCTTCGTCTCGGGCGCCGACAGCGCGTCCATCGTGATGGGGACGCTGTCGCAGCGCGGCGCGCTGCACCCGAGCCGCAAGGTCGTCGTCTTCTGGGGCGTCGTCATGGGCGCGGTCGCGGCGATCATGCTCGCCATCGGCGGGGGAGGCACGGAGGCCCTCACCGGCCTGCAGAACCTCACGGTCGTGGCCTCGCTGCCGTTCGTGCTCGTGATGCTCGTGGCCTGCTATGCGCTCTGGAGCGAGCTCCGCACGGATCCGCTCATCGTGCGCCGCCAGGTGGCCGTCGAGATGATGCGCGACGCCGTCGTCAACGGCGTCGAGCAGCACGGCGACCACTTCCAGCTCTCGGTCGACCCGGTCGACCCGGAGGAGGCGGCGATCCGCGAGCCCCTCGGCGACGAGGACGAGGCCCGGCGCTCCTGACGCCGATCCCGACGACCACGCCGACCCGCGCCCTGCGCGCGGGTCGGCGTCGTCGTCCCCGGCCCCTCGCGGATCCCCGCCGGCCACGGGCACCTCGCCGGGCCCGCGCGTCGGTAGGGTGACCATGATGACGACCTCCACCCCCGCCTCAGCTCCCGCACCCGCGCCCACCGACGGGTCGGGTCGCCGCGCCGCCGTCGTCTACAACCCGATCAAGGTCGACCTCGAGTCCCTCCAGGCGAAGGTCGCGCAGGCGGCCGGCGCCGCGGGGTGGCAGGAGACGCTCTGGTTCGAGACCCGCGAGGACGACCCGGGCAAGGGCGCCGCCCAGGAGGCCCTGTCGCACGACGTCGACATGGTCATCGCGGCCGGCGGCGACGGCACGGTCCGCGCGGTCGCCGAGGGCATGTCCGGATCCGGCGTCGCGCTCGGCCTGCTCCCGTCGGGCACGGGCAACCTGCTGGCCCGCAACCTCAAGCTGACGCTCAACGACGTCGAGCACTCGCTCGAGGCGGCGTTCTCCGGGCACGACCGGAAGGTCGACCTGGCGGCCATCGAGATCCTCCGCGGGGACGACACCCGCGACAAGCACGTGTTCGTCGTGATGGCGGGCGTCGGCATCGACGCGAAGATGCTCGCCAACACCGACTCGGAGCTGAAGAAGAAGGTCGGCTGGCTCGCCTACGTCGACGCGATCTTCAAGGCCCTGCGGGACCGCGACCAGCTGCGCCTGCGCTACCGCCTCGACGGCCGCAGCACGCACCGCCGCCGCGCCCACACCCTCATCGTGGGCAACTGCGGCTCGCTGCCCGCCAACATCCTGCTGCTGCCGGACGCGGCCGTCGACGACGGCATCCTCGACGTGGTGCTCATGCGCCCCGAGGGGCTGTTCGGCTGGATCCAGATCTGGATCAAGGTCGCGTGGGAGAACGGCGTCGTCCGCCGCACCGCCGCGGGCCGCCGCCTCATGGGCCCCGAGAAGGAGGTCCGCGCGCTCGAGTACCGCACGGCCGAGGAGGTCGTGGTCCGGCTCGAGAAGGAGGAGGACATCGAGCTCGACGGCGATCCCTTCGGCCGCGCCATCGGGTTCCGCGTCCAGGTCCTGCCCGGCGGCCTCACCGTGCGGGTGCCCCAGGACTCCTGATCCGCTCGCGCATGCCCCTGTCGGCGGCTCGTGGGAGTGTCGGGGCATGATCCGCACACTCGCCGTCTCCGGCTACCGCTCCGTCCGCGACCTGGCGCTGCCGCTCACCGGCCTCGACGTCGTCACGGGTGCCAACGGCAGCGGCAAGTCCAACGTCTACCGCGCGCTCCGCCTCATCGCCGACATGGCCCAGGGCGGCGCCGTGGGAGCGCTCGCCCGGGAGGGCGGCCTCGAGGGCGTGCTGTGGGCGGGCCCGGAGGGCCTCAGCCGCGCGATGCGCGACGGCGAGCAGGAGGTGCAGGGCACCATGCGGAAGGGCCCCATCGCCCTCCGGCTCGGGTTCGCGGGCGACGACCTCGGCTACCTCGTCGACCTCGGCATCCCGCAGCGCGATCCGTCCGCGAGGCCGCCCACCCTGTTCGGGCGGGATCCGGAGATCAAGCGCGAGCTGGTGTTCAGCGGCCCGGTGGCGCGTCCCCGTTCCCTCGTGCTGGAGCGCCGCTGGCAGGACGTGCGCGTCCGCGACGAGGCCGACGGGTGGACGCACGTGCCCGCCCTGGTGCCGCCCCACCTCAGCGTGCTCAGCGAGGTGGCCGACGCGGTGACGAGCCCCGAGGCGATGATCCTCCGGCGGCGCATGAGCGGCTGGCGCTTCTACGACCACCTCCGCACCGACGCCGACGCCCCCGCACGCCGGCCGCGCGTCGGCACGCGCACGCCGGTCCTGGCGAGCGACGGCTCCGACCTCGCCGCGGCCGTGCAGACCGTCCGGGAGTGGGGGAACGGCGATGCGCTCGACGCCCTGGTCGACCGGGCGTTCCCGGGGTCCACCATCGTGATCCGCTCCCAGGACGGCGTCATGTCGCTCGGACTCCGCCAGCCCGGCATCCTCCGCGTCCTCGACGCGGCCGAGCTCTCGGACGGCACGCTGCGCATGCTGATGCTCACGGCCGCCCTGCTCACCACGGAGCCGCCCGAGCTCATGGTGCTCAACGAGCCGGAGACGAGCCTGCACCAGGATCTGCTGCCGGCGCTCGGCGCGCTCATCGCGGAGGCGTCGCGGAACGTGCAGATCCTGGTCGTGACGCACGCACCGGGGCTCGCCACGGCCGTGTCCGAGCATGCGGAGGCGGGCGAGCTCGTGCTGGAGAAGCCGTACGGGGAGACGCTGCTGCGCGGGCAGGGTCTCCTCAGCTCGCCGTCGTGGGACTGGGGCAAGCGCTAGAGCGCGGGCCGCACGACGACGCCTCCCGATCGCGGCCCTGAGGGGCGGCGCGAGCGGGAGGCGTCGGATGGAGCGGTGGTGCGGTGGTGCGGTGTCTCGGTGTCAGCGTCCGAAGGCGGCGGATGCGGGGCAGTCGAAGGGGTCGCCGCCGGCGGAGAGGCCGACGCGGTTGAGGTAGGCGACGACGATGCCGTAGGAGGCCAGCAGCGTGGTCTCCGTGTAGGGGATGTTGTGGGTCGCGCAGTACTCCTTCGCGATGACCTGGGCCTTCTTGAGCGCGGGCCGGGGCATGTTGGGGAAGAGGTGGTGCTCGATCTGGTAGTTGAGGCCGCCCATGTAGATGTCGGTGAGCCAGGTGCTCTTGATGTTGCGCGACGTGAGGACCTGGCGGCGGAGGAAGTCGACCTTGGAGTCCTTGGGCAGCACGGGCATGCCCTTGTGGTTGGGGGCGAAGGAGGCGCCCATGTAGACGCCGAAGACGGCGAGCTGGACGCCGACGAAGGCGAAGGCCATGCCGAGGGGGAGGAAGAAGAACACGACGGCGAGGTAGGCGATGATCCGGGTGGAGAGCATCGAGATCTCGAGCCAGCGCTTGTCGACCTTGCCGCGGCCGAAGACCGTGCGGAAGCCGTGGACGTGGAGGTTGAGGCCCTCGAACATGAGGATCGGGAAGAACGCGTAGCCCTGGTGGCGCGTGAACCAGCCGTACACGCCCTTGGCGCGGGAGGCGTCCTCGGGGGTGAAGGAGATGACGTCGCGCTCGATGTCCGGGTCCTTGCCCATGACGTTCGGGTTCGCGTGGTGGCGCGAGTGCTTCGTCATCCACCAGGAGTAGCTGATGCCGACGAACAGGTTCGCGAGCGTGCGGCCCGCGATGTCGTTGGCCTTGCCCGACTCGAACACCTGGCGGTGCGAGGCCTCGTGGGCGAGGAAGGCGAACTGGGTGAAGATGATGCCGAGCCCGGCGGCGATGAGCAGCTGGAACCAGCTGTCGCCGAGGAGCACGAAGCCGACGCCGAGGCCGAGGAGGGCGGCGGTGACGGCCGAGAACATGAGCACGTAGAAGCCCACGCGGCGGTTCAGGAGGCCCGCGTCGCGGACGGTGTTCAGGAGCCCCGAGTACTCGGTGGTGGGGTTCGCTCCGCCGCCGCGCTTGGGGCGGGTGAGCACGATGCGGGGTGCCGCTGTGGTGTCAGTCATGGTCAGCTCGTTCGTCCGTGGCCTCTCGGCCAGGTGGAGCGGACCGCCTCGGCGAGCCGCTGTCTGTCGTCGCCGTGTGGGGACACGACGCGGCGCCGGTGTTCTGGGGCGACCTGGTCTCACACTCCCATAGGCACGCGGCTCCCGCACCATGGATACTCACAGCGCGGACGGCGTGTCGCTGTCGCTGGGGGATAGCGCCCCGTCCTGCCGGGGATTACGGGCTGCTGGGCAGCTACGGCACGATGACCGCGCGACCACGCACCGTGCCCGCCGCGAGGGCCGCGTACGCGTCCGGCCCGTCGTCGAGCGCGTACCGCTGCGTCTCGACGGTCACCTGCCCGGAGCGCGCCAGCTCGAGCACCTCGATCAGCTCGGAGCGGCTGCCCCAGTAGGGGATGCGTACCGCGGCGTCGAACGCGATGCGCCCGAAGCCGAGCTCCGCGGCACCGCCGCCGATGCCGACGATCGACACGTCGCCGCCGGCCTCGACCACCTGGAACGCGGTGGCCATGGTGGGCGTCGCGCCGACGAAGTCGAAGACGGCCTGGACGCCGCGGCCGCCGGTGATCGCCCGGATGCCGTCGGCGGCGTCCGCGTCGCTGATCACCGTGTGGTGCGCGCCCACGTGCCGGGCGAGCTCGAGCTTCTCGTCGGTCACGTCGAGCGCGATGACGGTGGCGCCGCTGAGGGCGCGGAGGATCTGGATCCCGACGTGCCCGAGGCCGCCCGTGCCGATGACGACCGCGAAGGTGCCGGCGCCCAGCTTCGGGAGCGAGGTCTTGATCGCGTGGTACGGCGTGAGGCCGGCGTCGGTGAGCGACACGTTCTCGACCGGGTCGAGGTCGCCGAGCGGCACGAGGTGGCGCGGGTCGTCGACGATCATGTACTCCGCCATGGCGCCGGGCGAGCCCAGCCCGGGAGGCTGGATCCCCTCGGCCGCGGCGTTCTCGCAGTGGTTCTCGCGGCCCTCGGCGCACGCGTGGCAGCGCCCGCAGCCCCAGGGGCCGTAGACGGCGACCGCGTCGCCGACGGCGAGGTGCTCGACGCCCGCGCCCAGCTCCTCGACGACGCCCGCGCCCTCGTGGCCGAGCGTCAGGGGGAGCGGATAGCCGGCGGCGCCGTACTCCTCCTCCGAGAGGCCCATCACGTACTCGTCCGAGTGGCACACGCCGGCGGCGGTGACGCGGAGGAGGACCTGACCGGGGCCGGGCGTCGGCTTCTCGATCTCGACGACCTCGGGGTGGGATCCGATGCGGGTGTACTGGAGCGCCTTCATGCCTCCACCGTATTCCCCGTGTGGGGGAACTCGCTGGACGCGCGGCGGGTCAGGGCAGGCGGCTGCCGTGCGGGGGATCCGCGGGCGAGGCCTGCGCGCGCTCCGACTCGGGGAGCGCGAGCTCGGCGTCGGCGGCGTCGCGGAGCAGGGCCAGGGGGCCGGCGGCGCGCGCCGCCGTCCAGAGCGTCGGCCCCGTGGTGACGGCCCATAACGGCAGCATCAGGAGGAGGGTGACGGACGGGTCGCTGGCGAGCAGGAACGGGTAGGCGAGCGCCAGCGCGCCGAGCATGAGGGCGACGGCCGGGAGCCCGAGCGCGTGCGCGGCGAGTGCGCGCCGGGACTCGATCGCGACGCGCTCCGCCGTGCCGGGCGCGATGGTCACGCGCCCGAGGCGGTCGACGGACCGGTCGAGGAGGGGCTGGTCGCGCCACGTCAGGGGCCCGCGTGGGGTCATGGCGATCCGTCGCGCGGCCCGGGCCAGCCATGAGCTGGTCAGCGCGCTTGCGGAGAGGGCCCCGAAGACGGTGCCGTACGCCGTCGCGAGCAGCGGACCGCCCTCGGTGAGGAGTTGCGCGAGGAGCAGGCCGCTCGCGACGGCGACCGCGACTCCGAGCCCGACGGCGACCAGTCGCCGACGGAGGGTGATGACGGCGCCGATCCACCCGGCCAGGGCACAGCGGCCGATGCGGACGAGTTCAAGCCGCTCATGGCCGGCGTCGTGCGATGCCGCTCCGTCTGCGGCGGGCTGTCGCGGGCTCACGGCAGCCGAGTGCCGTGCGGCGGGATGACGGGCGGGGCCTGCGGCCGCTCGGACTCGGGGAGCGCGAGCTCGGCGTCGGCGGCGTCGCGCAGGAGGGCCATGCGCCCGGCGGCGAGGGACTGGGTCCAGAGAGAGGAGACGGACATCAGCAGGTAGACGGGCGCGAACCACAGCAGAGTGCCGGGATCGCCCGCGATGGCGTAGGCGGGAAGGCCGACGAGCGCCAGGACGCTGAGGGTGAGCGCCCCCGGCACGGGCGCCGCGGCCGTCGCGATGGCCCGGCGCGACTCCGTGGCCGCGCGCCCGGCGGTCCCCGGGGCGAGGGAGACGCGGCCGCGCGCGTCCACCCCGGCGTCGAGGAGGGCCGCGTCCCGCCAGGCCGGGTGCGTCCCGACGACCGACGGGTGGCGGCGGATGGCGCGCGCGAGCCAGATCGAGAGCGGGATCACGGCCACCGCGCCGCCCACCACCGCGCCGAGCACGATCGCCCCGGGGAGCGCGGTCTCCGGGCCGTCCGCGCGGGCGAGCACCGGCTCGATGAGCACGCCCATGGCGACGCCCGCGAGGAGTCCGAGGGCGAGAGCCAGGACGCGTCGACGCGGCGTGATGACCTCGGCGATCCAGGAGGCGATGGCGCGGGCCCCGATGCGGATGAGCGCGCGCTTCCCGTGGCCCGGGTCGGCGGTCGCGGCGTCGGCGGTTGTCGCTGCTGGCGTCGTGTCGTCAGCTTTCATGCGGGCCTCCCGGTCCGGGCCGGTCGTCGGCCCCCTCCATCCTCCCGGGCGGGCACCCCGGGGACGGGCCATCCGGCGTCCCCCGTCCGGGGCGCGGGACGGATCCGCGCCGTCGTCCGGACGGGGGCTGGACGGCTGTCGGAGGTGCCTGGGATGCTCGCGGCATGACCGCAGCGCAGCCCTCATCCGCGAGCCCGTCCCGCTCCGGCGACGACGCCGTCCGCGACGACCTCGTCCGCCACCTCCGCCTGGCGCGCGAGGCCCTCGTCTGGAAGCTCGAGGGACTCGGCGAGCACGACGTGCGCCGCCCGCTGGTGCCGACCGGATCCAACCTGCTCGGGCTCGTGAAGCACGCGGCGGGAGTCGAGGCCGGCTACCTCGGCTTCGTCTTCGGCCGGCCGTTCCCCGAGCGCCTCGCGTGGATGGAGGAGGACGCGCCGCCGAACGTCGACATGCGCGCCGCCGCCGACGAGTCGCGCGCCGACATCGTGGGCCTCTCCGAGCGGGTCGGCGCGCACGCCGAGGCGACGCTCCGGGCGCTCCCGCTCGACGCGGCGGGCACCGTGCCGTGGTGGCCGGGCGGATCCGGGAACGTCACGCTGCAGCGCATCGCGGTGCACCTCATCGCCGAGCTGAACCGGCACGCGGGGCACGCGGACGTCCTGCGGGAGCTCGTCGACGGATCCGCCGGGCTCCGGGTCGACAACGGCAACCTGCCCGACGGCGACGCCGCGTTCTGGCGCGTCGAGCACGCGGAGACCGCGCGCGTCGCCCGCGCGGCGGCGGGGCTGCCGCCGGTCGGCTGACCGGGGCGCCCCGCCGGGCGGACGGCGACCGCTACCGGCGCGCGAACCGCAGGGTCGCGATCTCGAACGGCCGGAGCGTGATCGCCACGCCCTCCCCGGCCGCCTCCACGTCGTGGCCCTCGAGGGGCCGCTCCAGCAGGTCGGTCCGGAGCGCCGCGCCGAGCCCGGCCTCCGGATCCACGCGCACGACCGCGCGCTCGCGACCGCCGCGGGCCTCGTAGAGCCGCACGACGAGGTCACCCGAGCGGTCCTCGGCGAGCTTCACGGCCTCGATGACGACGGCCGCGTTCGACGACGTGACGAGCGGCGCGACGCCGTGGTCGCCCGCGACCTCGCGCACGGGCAGGTTCAACCGGTAGCCCGCGTCGGCCGCGTCGAGCACGTCGGGCGCGACGCGCACCGCGGAGCGCAGCACGTGCCGGCCCTGGTCGGCGTGCGGGTCGGGGAACACGGGCGCCCGCAGGAGCGACTGGCGCACGAGGGTGGCGCTGCCGCCGTCGGGGCGGGGGATCCGCGTCACGTCGTGCCCGTACGTCGCGTCGTTCGCGACCGCGACGCCGAAGCCCGGCTCGCCCACGTGCACCCAGCGGTGCGCGACCGTCTCGAAGCGCGCCGTCTCCCACGACGTGTTCGCGTGGGTCACCCGCTGGACGTGCCCGAACTGCACCTCCGACGCGGCCCGGTCGGCGTGCACGTCGAGCGGGAACGCGAGCTTCAGGAGCTTCTGCCGCTCGTGCCAGTCGACGTCGGTGACGACCTGCAGCTCGGGCTCGCCGACCGGCAGCGTCCACGTCTGCGTGACCCGGGATGCGCCGAACGCGCGCTCGACCACGAGGGCCGCGCCGTCGATCCGCACGGAGGTGACGTCGGAGAGGTCGGTGCGGTTGCGGCGGTACGCGTCGTCGATGTCCCACGCGTCCCACTGGTTCGGGGTGTCGCGGAACAGCTGGAGGAGGCCGAGCCGCTGGCCGGGGGCCACGAGGTCGCGGCCGGATCCGGCGTCGACGAGCGAGGAGACCGTGCCGTCGGCGTCGAACCGCGCCCGCACGAGGCCGTTGTCGATCACCCAGCCGTCGCCGTCCGCGACGGGCGCGGGGGAGCCGTCGGCCGGATCCACGACCGCGGCGGACAGCGCGCCGACCCCGTCCGCGTCCACGGGCGCCGCGTTGAACGCGATCCGCCGGTCGCCGGCCCCCGCGAGCGCGGTCTGCGCCCGGGCGACGAGCTCGCGCAGCCGGCCCTGCACCCGGGCGTGCTCGCGCTCCGCCTCCTGGTGCACCCACGCGATCGAGGTGCCGGGCAGGATGTCGTGGAACTGCAGCAGGAGCACCGTGTGCCACAGCTCGTCGAGCTCGTCGTGCGGGTACTCCGCGAGGTCGCGGACGGCCGCGGTCGCGAGCCACAGCTCCGCCTCGCGCAGCAGGTGCTCGCTCCGCCGGTTGCCCTGCTTCGTGCGCGCCTGGGACGTGTAGGTGCCGCGGTGGAACTCGAGGTACATCTCGCCCGACCACACGTGCGGATCCCGGATCTCGGCCCGCGCCGCGTCGAAGAACGACAGCGGCGTGCCGAGCGTCACGCGCGGCGACCCCTCCAGGTCGCGCGTGCGACGCGCCGCCGCGACCATCTCGCGTGTCGGCCCGCCGCCGCCGTCGCCCCAGCCGAACGGCACGATGGACGCGTTGCTCACCGCCTTCTCGGCGTGCTGCCGCTCGGCGCGCGCGAGGTCCTCGCCGGAGAGGTCGGAGTTGTAGGAGTCCACCGGCGGGAAGTGGGTGAAGACGCGGCTGCCGTCGATGCCCTCCCAGAGGAAGGTGTGGTGCGGCATCGTGTTCGTCTCGTTCCACGACTGCTTCTGCGTGAGGAAGTACTCGGCGCCCGCGCCCCGCACGATCTGCGGCAGCGCGCCCGTGTAGCCGAACGAGTCCGGCAGCCACACCTCGCGGCTGTCGATCCCGAACTCCTCGAGGAAGAAGCGCTTGCCGTGCACGAGCTGGCGCACGAGCGCCTCGCCGCCCGGCATGTTCGTGTCCGACTCGACCCACATCCCGCCGACCGGCACGAAGCGGCCCTCGGCGACGCGCTGCCGCAGCCGCTCGAACAGCCCCGGGTGGTCCTCCTTCAGCCACGCGTACTGCTGGGCGCTGGAGGCGGCGAACACGAAGTCGGGATCCTCGTCCATGAGCGCGAGCACGTTGGAGAAGGTGCGCGCGACCTTGCGGCGGGTCTCGCGCACGGGCCAGAGCCAGGCCGAGTCGATGTGGGCGTGGCCGACGGCCGTGACCCGGTGGGCGCTCGCGTGGGCGGGCGCGGCGAGCACGGCCTCGAGCGCGCGTCGGCCGGCGTCGGCGGTGCCGGCGACGTCGTCGGGATCCACCGCGTCGCACATGCGCTCGAGCGCCGCGAGGATCTCCGCGCGTCGCGGCGACGCCGGATCCAGCTCGGCCATGAGGCCGCGGAGCGTCCAGACGTCACGGTCGAGCTCGTACACGGCCACGTCGCGCCAGGCGAGGTCCATGGTCCGCAGCGTGTAGATGTGCGCGTCGCCCGCGGTCGCCGGGTCGCCGAGCGGGGTCTCGCCGTGGAAGGAGTCGCCGCCGATGTCGGGGTTCGACGCCGCCTCGATCCAGAGGTCGATGCGCGTGCCGGGCGCCGTGCCCGCCCCGATGGCCTCGAGCGGCACGTAGCCGTTGTACGGCTCGATGGCCTTCACCACGCTGCCGTCGGGACGGTGGACGAGGCCCTCGGCCTGGAACCCCGGCTGGCGGTCGCTGAAGCCGAGGTCGACGAGCACCTCGAGCGCGGTGCCGTCGGCGTCCCCGTCGGCGGGCACCTCGCCCGTGACGTGGAACCACGTGGTGCCCCACGCCCGGCTCCACGGCGTGCCGACCGCGAACGGGCGGCAGGTCTGCGCGACCGCCTCGGCGAACGGCACCGGCTCGCCGGGCGCGTCCCACGCCTCGATCGCGAGCGGCATGCGGCGGCGGTGGACGTTCGGGGCGAGGCGGTCGCGGACGAACCGCTCGATGCGGGCCTCGGCGAGCGGGGTGGTGGGGGGCATGGTCGTCTCCGGTCGATGGCGCGGCGGGCCGCGGGCGGGTGGATCGGTGGGTCGGGTCGTGCACGGCGCGCGCTGGGCGCGCCGGTGGTGCGGTGGGGCGCCGGTCGGACCGGCACCCGGGCGGATCAGCCCTTCACGGCGCCGGCGAGGGCGTTGGATCCGCCGAGCGTGCGCGAGACGAGCACGTACAGCGCGATGACGGGCACCGAGTAGACGAGCGAGAACGCCGCGAGCTGGCCGTACGCCACGGATCCGTACTGCCCGAAGAAGGCGAAGATGCTGACCGCGGCGGGCTGCTTGTCCGGGCTCAGCAGCAGGATGAAGGGCACGAAGAAGTTCCCCCACGCCTGGATGAACACGAAGATGAACACCACCGCGATCCCCGGCCGCATGAGCGGCACGACGATGTGGGTGAGCGTGCGCATCATCGACGCCCCGTCCGTCCACGCCGCCTCCTCGAGGGAGATCGGCACGGAGTCCATGAAGTTCTTCGCCATCCAGATCGCCATCGGCAGGCTCGTGGCGGCGAGGAAGAAGACCGTGCCGCCGATCGAGTCGATGAGGTCGAGGGTGACGAAGAGGCTGTAGACGGGCACCATCATCGCGGTGATGGGGAGGCACGTGCCGAAGAGGATCCCGTAGAGGAACGGCTTGGTGATCCGCATCCGGTACCGCGACAGGGGGTACGCCGCGAGGATCGCGACCACCACCGTGACGATCGCGCAGCCGCCCGAGAGCACGAGGCTGTTCATCAGCGGGATGAAGGAGATCTCCGGCGTGAGCACGGCGGTGAAGTTGTCGAGCGTGAACTCGGCCGGCACCTTGGCCGACAGCGTCGCCGACCGGTCGAACGAGGCGAGCACGAGCCAGACGAGCGGCACCGCGAAGCACAGGGCGACGAGCACCAGCACGCCGTTCGCGACCGCCCGCATCACGCGGGCGCTCGGCGAGGTCATGCGCGATCCCGGCGGCCGGGCCGACCGCCGCGCGCGGGCCGGCCGGGTGGCGGGCGGGGTCATCGTGGTCACGGCCATGGTCAGTCCACCTCCGGGCGCAGGGCCCTGATGTAGATCACGCTGAACACCGCTCCGACGAGGAGCATGATCGTGGCGATCGCGGTGCCGAAGCCCAACTGGGAGAACTGGAACGCCTCCTGGTAGGCGAGGATCGGCAGGGTCGAGCTGCTGGTGCCGGGTCCGCCGCCCGTCATCACGAAGATGAGGGTGAACACGGACAGCGTCTGCAGCGTGGTGAGCATGAGGTTCGTCGAGATGCTGCGGCGGATCACCGGCAGCGTGATGAAGACGAGCCGCTGCCAGCCGGTCGCGCCGTCCACCTCGGCCGACTCGGTGATCTCCGGCGGCACCTCCTGCACGGCCGCCGAGTACACGAGCATCGAGAAGGCGGATCCGCGCCAGACGTTCGCGAGGATCACGGACAGCAGCGGCAGGCCGTAGAGCCAGTTCGCGCCCTGGATCCCGAACCAGCCCAAGATCGTGTTGAGCGTGCCCGAGTCGTTGAAGAACGCGTACGCGGCGAACGCGGCGACGATCTCCGGCAGCACCCACGCCGCGATGACGAAGGTGCCGACGACCGCGCGCACGAGCCGGTTCCCCTGCCGCATGAGCAGCGCCAGCCCGAGGCCCACGACGTTCTGCCCGACGACGGCCGAGAAGAACACGAACGCGAGCGTGAGGAGCACCGACTTCGGGAAGTCGGGATCCGCGAACAGCGCCGTGTAGTTGTCGAACCCGATGAACTGCGCGCCGCCGGCGGCGTACCCGGTGAGGGACGCGTCGGTGAAGGATCCGTAGAGGCTCGAGATCACGGGGCCGAGGAGGAACAGGGCGAGCAGGACGATCGAGGGCAGCAGCGGGATGGTGCGCGCGCCGGTGCGGAGCGCGTGGGCGCGGGCGCGGCCCGGCCGGACGGGCGACGGCGCGCCCGATCCCGGTGCGCCGCCGGATCCCGCCGGGTCACGCCGGCCGGCGTCCCGCGGATCGGCGTCCCGGCCGACCGGGACGGGCGCGAGGGTCGCCACCGGTCAGTCCTCGGCCTTCTGTGTCCCGTCCTCGCCGACGATGCCGACGAGCGCCTGGTCGTAGGCGGCCGCGGCCTCCTCGGGCGTCTGCTGGCCGGTCATCACGGACTCCATGGCGACCGTGATGGCGTTCGAGATGCGGCTGTAGTCGGTCGTCGCCGGGCGGAAGTGCGTCCGATCGACGAGGGAGGAGAAGAACCCGAAGGTCGGGTTGGAGGCGACGTACTCCGGGTCCTCGGCGACGTCCTTGCGCACCGCGATCTGGCTCGCCGCGATGTCGTACGACTTCGAGCCCTCCGCGTCGAGCGCGTCCGCGATGAACTCGAACGCCTTGTCGGGGGCCTTCGTCCTCGCGCCGACCGCGAGGGTCCAGCCGCCCGACATGCTCACGGCGCCGGGCGCCTGGCCGTCCTGCGTGGGCATGGGCGCCTGGCCCATGACGTCGCTCCACTCGGGCCACGGGTTCGTGCCGGTGTCGAGCCAGGTACCGCTCAGCCAGGAGCCGTCGAGGTCGATCGCGAGCTTGCCCTGCGGGAGCCACTCGCCCCCGACGATGGTGCTGATGTTGGTGTCGAGCGCCTCCTCGGGCTTCGGGCCGACGCCGCCCTGGTAGACGTCGCGGATGAAGCCGAGCGAGTCCTCGAAGCCCGGGGAGCCGGTGATCCACTTGCCTGTCGCGTCGTCGTAGAGGGTGCCCGTGGGGGTGCCGTAGTGCAGCATCTCGAAGCCCTGCATCGTCGCGCCCTCGCCCTGCGGCTTGCCCGAGTAGACGTTGATGGGCACCACGTCCGGCAGCTTCTGCTTGATCGTCTTCGCGGCGTCGAGCACGTCGTCCCAGGTCTTGGGCTCCCACGGCACGGGCAGCCCGGCCTTCGCGAAGAGGTCCTTGTTGTACCAGAGGGCGCGCGTGTCGGTGCCCATCGGGATCCCGTAGACCTTGCCGTCCTCGCCGACGCCCGCCTGCTTGGCGGAGTCGAAGAACTGCGACCAGTCGTCCCACTTGGCCACGTGGTCGTCGAGGGGGAGGAGGTAGCCGGCGGCCGCGTCGGACTTCACCTTGAAGGTGTCCTCGTACATCACGTCGGGCGCCGTGGACGCGGAGCGGTTCATGAGCGCGAGCTTCGTGAAGTAGTCGTCGTTCTGCGCGGCGATGGGCACGAACTCGACCTTCATGCCGGGGTTCGCGGCCTCGAAGGTCTTCGCGGTCTCCTTCATGTGGGCGTCCATCTGCGTGAACGTCCCGAACTCCTGGTACGCGACCTTGAGGGTCTTCCCGTCGCCGCCGCCCGAGCCGCCCGAGCAGCCCGTGGCGAGGAGGAGGGCGGCGACGGACGCCGCCGTGATCGGGAGGATGCGGGATCGCGTCCTGCGGTGCGGCAGATGGTTCGTCATGGTGCTCCCTTGCTCCACTGGCTCGGACGGCCGGCATCGTCGCGGGTCGTCGGGGTTAGCCAAACGTATGGACTAATCCATGTCAAGACATCTTGCGCGCCGATCCGGCTGCGGGCGTCGAGGGCCTGCTCCGCGCGTGCGGCTATCCGTGGATGAGCATCGCCGACGGACGCGGCGAGAACGCGTTGTCGAGCACGAGGCACGCGGCGCCGACGGCGGCGACGTCCTCGCCGACGGCCGACTCGACGATGCGCACCGGGTGCTTCGCGATGAGGGCGGGGGACCGGCGCACCTCCTCGGGCAGCACCCGCAGCATCGCGCGCGAGACGGGGTGCCAGAACGGCCCGCCGCAGACCACCTCGTCGAGGTCGAGGAGGTTGACCTGGATCACGATGGCCCGTGCGAGGTGCCGCGCCGCCGCCTCGACGATGCGGCGTGCCGGTCCGTCCTCGGCGTCGGCCCGCGCGGCGAGGGCGTGGAAGGCCTCGCCGATGAGCCGCATGTCGACCGCGTCGCCGCTCGCCGCGGCCTCCGCGAGCGCGGCGTCCGAGACGTCGCCGGCCGCGAGCACGCCGCCCTCGACGGCCTGCCGCACGAGCGCGTGCGGCGTGATCAGCTCGCCGACGCAGCCGACCCGCCCGCACGTGCACCGCCGGCCGCGCGAGGCGACCATCACGTGCCCCGAGTCGCCGGCGTTCGAGCTCGCGCCGCGCACGGGCTCGCCGCCCAGCACGAGCCCGGTGCCGAAGCCCGTGCCGTAGTAGACGAACGCCAGATGGCGGCGATCCCCGGTGCCGTACCACAGCTCCGCGACCGCGGCCGCGGTCACGTCCTTCTCGAGGAGCACGGGCAGGCCGGTGGCCGTGCTGAGGGCCGAGCGGAGCGGCACGTGGCGCCAGCGGGGGAGCATCGGCGGATCCAGCACCAGGCCGGCGCCCACGTCGATGGGACCCGGCGCCGCCAGGCCCACGCCGAGCACGGCCCGGCGGTCGACCCCCGCATCGGCGATGAGGCCGTCGACGAGACGCGCGACGAGCGCCACGACCTCGTCGGGCCGTGACGCCGAGGGGGTCGCGCTGCTCACGTGCCCGAGGACCGTGCCCTCGAGGTCGAGGAGCACCGAGGTGATGACCGCGGGATCCACGTGCACCCCGACCGCGAAGCGCCCCTCGGCCACGAGGTGCAGCAGGGTGCGCGGCTTCCCCGGCCCGCGGATCACGGTGCCGCCCTCGCGCACGAGGCCCTCGTCGATGAGGCGGCGGGTGACGTTGGTGACGGTCTGCGCGCTGAGCCCCGTGCGCTCCGCGAGCTCCGACCGGCTGGCGCCCGCGGCGGCGCGGCGCACCGCGTCGAGCACCACCGTGCGGTTGTAGCCGCCGATGGCGGGCAGGTTGGTGCCGCGTCGCATGGGGCACCTCCTCGCGCCGGCCGTCGCCCGTCGCGCGCGGGCCTCCCCGCAGTATCCCGGATGCGGACCCGCCCGCGTCCCGGCGGGAGCCCGGCGCCCGGGGGCGTCAGGCCCGGGGATCCCGTCCGCGGTCGCGGCGCGCGGACGCGCGGCGCATGCCCTCGCGGAGCGGCACCCACAGCAGCACCACGCCGACCGCCGCGATGATCCGCCCGGCCTGCGTGTCGGCGCCGACGACCAGGAGCCCCCCGGCGATGGCGGCGACCGCGACGATGCCCACGGGGATCGCGATCCTCATCGGCGCGCCCCCTGCTCCATGTGCACGACGCGGGGATGCAGGGGCTCCACGATCGCCGGGATGTGGCTCGTGAGCACGAGCACGTGGTCGCGCGCGTGCGCCTCGAGGAGGCGGCGCGACGCGTCCTGGCTGGTCGCGTCGGTGGCCGTGAGCGGCTCGTCGAGCAGCAGCACGTCCGGGGCGAGCGCGAGGCCGAGGGCGAGGGCGAGCTTCTGGCGCATGCCGGTGGAGTACGTGCCGATCAGGGCGCGCGCGGACGGCATCGCGAGCTCGGCCAGGGCGTCGGCGAAGCGCGGCCGGAAGGCGGCCCGGCGCGCGGCGTCCAGCTCCCAGAGCTCGCAGACGAGCGCGGCGTGCTCCTCCGCGTCGAGCTCCGGGAACACCGGCGGGTCGCTCGGCAGCAGGAGCACCCGCGAGCGCTCCAGCTCGTCGCCGTCGAGGGTGATCGACCCCCGGGCGGGGCGGCGGAGGCCCGCCACGAGCTCCAGCAGCGTGGTCTTGCCGATGCCGTTGCGGCCCTCCAGCCACGTCGCCCGGCCGGAGGGGAAGGTCGCCGAGAACCCGTGCACGGTGTCGTCGTCCGCGCCCTGGTGGCGGTAGTCGAGGGCGTCGACGCGGAGCTCATGCATGGGCGGCCGCCAGGAGGGCGCTCACGACGGTGTACGCGGCCGGCACGACGGCGACGAGGACGGCGGCGCGCGGCCGCACCCCCGCCAGCCGGACGGCGGCGACCGCGAAGGCGGCGATGATGCCGAGGTGCGCGACCGCTCCCACGAGGAGCGGTGCGCGGTCGGCGCCGGATCCCGAGAGCAGCGCGCCCGTCGCCAGCGCGCTCACGAGTGCTCCGGTCGACATGCAGACGAGCGTGACGAGCAGGAGGCGGCGGTCGTCGTAGCGCCGGTCGACGACGGAGATCACGAGGCCGGCGACCGACGACGCGATGAGCGCCAGGAGGCCCATGATCGGGATGAGCACGATGGCTCCCACCACGGCGACGAGGACGACGTCGTCGCCCATGGCGCTGCCGGGCTGCGTCGCCAGCGCGTGCAGCACGACGACGAACGCGGCGGCGACGGCGAGCGCCGAGAGGAGCACGAGCGCGACGCCGGCGGCGCGCGGCAGCCGCGGGAGGGAGCGGGCCGCGTCGGCGGGGGCTGGCCCCCTCGGGGGTGCGGACAGGGGGGCGTGTGCGGTCATGCGACGGCTCCGTTCATCGTGACGTGGCTGATGTGGCCCTCCACCCAGGCGGCGGCGAGGATGAGGACGACGGCGAGGGCGAGCAGGAGGGCGAAGGGGCGGACGGGCAGCGGACGGGGTGGGCCGGCGGACCGGGACGGCAGGATGCGGCCGAGGACCGCCTGCGCGGGGAGGGCGCTGGCCGCGGCGACGGCGCACAGGCCGGCCAGCTCGAGCGGCGCGTGCGGCAGGAGCCCCGTGGCGAGGGCGTCGAGGCGTCCCCCGTCCCAGAGGAGCGCCGTCAGCTGGCCGATCAGGAGCCCGTTCACGAGGAGCACGGCCGCCGCGCCCAGCGAGGCGGTGGCCGTGCCGACGAGCAGCATGACGGCCGCGACCCCCAGGTTGTTGCGCGCGATGGCGAAGGAGGCCGCGTCGCCGCCGGTGCCCGACCCCGCCAGGTCGGCGACGGTCGCCGCCGTGGGCAGCGCCCAGGCCCCGTAGGCCGCGCCGACGAGGAACGCGACGAGCGCCACGGCCCCGGCGACGCCCGCCACGGGGCCCGCCCCCGCGGATCCCGGGCGCGCGTCCGCCGACGCCGGCACGGCGGCCTCGGCGCGCGTCACGACGCCGCCCCCCGGTGCTCGGGGCCGAGGAGCGCGCGGGATGCGCGCCCCAGGAGGACGAGCCCGATCGGCTGGATGGCGACCACGGCCACCGCGAGCGCCAGGAGCAGGCCGTCGGGCACGTGGGCCTGCAGCAGGAACGCGCACGTCGTGAGGAGGGCCGGCACGACCACGAGCGGGTAGCGGGGAGCGGCCTGCATCGCCCGCTGGAGGTCCTGGGCCGAGGAGTCGAGGCCGGCCTCCTCCGCCCGCTGCTCCGCGGCGTCGAGGTAGAGCCGCGGCCCCATGTACCACTGCGCGGACGCGGCGACGAGCGGGCTCACCGCGGCCACGGCGACGAGCAGCGCGACGCTCCACGGGGACAGGCCGTCGGCCCACGCGACGGCCAGCACCGCGGCGAGGACGACCGCCGTCGACGGGACGAGCTGCAGGGTGAGGAGGTCGGATCGGGCGCGCGTGGCGCGGAGGATCCCGCGCCCGCCCGGCGCCTGGCGCAGGAGGTGCACGGCCGGCCCGTCGGCCTGCACCGCGGTGGCGGGCGCGAGCTCCGCGCGCATCTCGGTCGCACCGCCGTGCACCGCGAAGAGGACGCCGATGACGAGGACCAGGGTCGACAGGCCGGTCCCCGGGACGCCCAGGGCGAGCCCGGCCGCGACGCCGAGCTGGACGGACGACTCCACGGTCGGCAGGATCCGCGCCCAGAACGCCGGGGCGACGGCCCAGCGCGACGCGCGGAGGCGGCGGAGCAGCACCACCCGCAGCGCGTCCGCGTCGGCGGGGCGCCCCGGTGCGCGCACGGCGCCGAGCCGGTCGACCCACGCGTCGAACGCATCGGGCCGGGTCGGGCCGTCCGCTGCCCGCGGGCCGGGGTCCCGGGAGACGAGCGCCGGCGGGATCAGGTGGGCCGCGGCGGCGGCCACGAGCAGGGCGATCGCGACGGCGAGGGCGCAGGTGCGCGGATCCAGCGCGGCGAGCGCGGAGGACGGACCGGCCCAGGCGCGCTCGAGGTACGCCGCCGCGAGCGGTTCGATGTCCTGCCAGGTGGAGGCGTCCGCCAGCCGGCCGAGGTCCGGGAACGCGTCCTGCAGCGTCGTGACGGCGGTGACGAGCAGGTTCCGGGCGACGAGCCAGCCGAGCGTGGCGCCGATCGCGCAGGCGGTGAGGTGCACGAGGAGCCGGCGCCCGCCGACGCGGCCCGATGCGCGGGCGCGGACGAGGGTGATGGCGACGCGCGCGCCGGCCCCGTGGCCGAGCGCGAACAGGCCCGCGGCCCCGAGGAGCAGCGGCGGCACGGCGGCGAGCGCGGCCCCTCGGCCCTCGGGCGGCACGGACACCGCGAGGGCGGCCAGGGGAGGCGCGGCCCAGGCGGGGGCGCTGCACACCAGCGAGTAGACGAGGGCCGTGCGGGCGAGCCGGTGGGCGAGCCGCGCGTCCGGCAGGGGGGACAGGCGTCGGAGGTCGTCGAACGGCAGGACGGCGACGCGTCGCCACGACGCGGCGCCCGTCAGCGCGGCGAGGAGCAGCACGGCGGCCGCGGCGGCGGGCACGGCCACGTCGAGGGGCAGCCGGAGCGGCTGGGCCCCCGCGGCGACCGCGAGCGACACGCTCGCCAGGAGGCCGACGGCCAGGGCCGCGCCCATGCTGATGCGGATCGACGCGGCCGTGCTGCGTCCGGGGAGGTCGGCGCCGACCAGCTGCGCGAGCGGGGCCCAGCGGCGGCCTCCCCGCCGCAGCAACGCGAGGAGGACACCGCGCTCCGCACGCCAGCGACGGCGGTGGAGCACGGTGTCCAGGGTGAGGGTCTGCGCACGCATCCGATGCGCCTTCCGATCGAGCGTCCGCGAGACCGTCATGTCACCAGGCGAGGACGGCCTTGCGGCCCTTCTTCTTGATCTCGTTGAGCAGGAACTGCTTGATGGTCTCGCGGCCCGCCGCCGCGATGAGACCGAGCCCGCCCGAGCCGAGCCCCACGAGGATCCCGACGATCGTCGCGGCCGTGCCCCCGGCCGTCGCGAGGTTGAGGACCGTGCCGCCGATGGCGGTCGGGATGCCGAACTCCCGGGCGAGGTCCGCCATCGGCAGCGTGCCCATGACCAGGGTGGTGGCCACCAGGGCCAGGGTCCCGAGCATCGCCGTGAGGGCGAGTCGGGTGATGTTCTGCGCACGTACCATGTGTTGCCTCCGTATGGACCATCGGGTCGCCGTGTGTGACCTCGGGGGAAACGTATTCACGGGCCGAGAGGCCGGTCAAGCGATCCGATGCGGACGGACCGGAAGCCCCGACGGACGGACCGGCGGGGTGACTTCGGACGCTAGCAGCGGGTCCGCGGCACCGGTCCGCCGCGACCCGTCCGCGTGCGTTCCCGCTCCGTTCGTCGCGCGGATCCATACCTTCGTCTCGTCCCGCCCGCCGCGCATTACCTCTGGCGGGGACCACGCGACACGCCCGGCAGGGCCGGCGCATCCCGGAGCAGGGTGGGTGCATGACCGATCTGCTCGCCACCGCCCACGAGGCGGTCCGCACCCTCCCCGCTCCCGTCCCCGCATCCCGGGGCAGGCTGAGCGCCGCGCTCCTCGCCGACCTGCTCCGGGGCGACGCCGCCCCGGACGCCCCGGACGTCGACCTCGTCGCGCTGGCCGCCGAGGCGCTCGCCGCGACGGACGACGTGGTCCGCGACGACGACGTCCAGCTGGCCCTGTTCTGCCTCTACGAGCTGCACCACGCCGGCATCGCCGGGGTCGACGACGAGCGCGAGTGGGACCCGCGCCTCGTCGCCGTCCGCGGCATCCTCGAGCGCGCGTTCGAGGCCGCCCTGCGCGAGCGCGTCCCCGTGCCCGAGCGCCCCGAGCCCACGTCCGCGGGCGTCGCCGCCGCGCTGTTCGCCCTCACCTCGGCCGACTCCGGCCCCTCCCTCTCGCGCTTCGTCGCCCGGAAGGCCACCCTCGAGCAGCTCCGCGAGTTCCTCGTGCAGCGGTCGATCTACACGCTGGGGGAGGCCGACCCGCACTCCTGGGCGATCCCGCGGCTCCGCGGCCGGGCGAAGGCCGCGCTGGTGGAGATCCAGGCCGACGAGTACGGCGGCGGGCGGCCCGAGCGCGTGCACGCGACCATCTTCGGCGCGACCCTCCGCGGCGTCGGCCTCGACGACCGCTACGGCGCCTACCTCGACGACGTGCCCGCGATCACGCTCGCGTCGTCGAACGCCATGTCGCTCTTCGGCCTGCACCGCCGCCTCCGCGGCGCGATCGTCGGCCACCTCGCCGCGTTCGAGATGACCTCGAGCGTGCCCAGCCGCCTCTACGCGAGCGGGATCCGCCGCCTCGGCTTCGGCGACGACGTCGCCTGGTACTACGACGAGCACGTGGAGGCGGACGCGGTGCACGAGCAGATCGCGGCGCACGACCTCGCGGGCGGGCTCGTGGAGTCCGAGCCGGAGCTCCTCGACGACGTGCTGTTCGGCGCGGCGGCGTGCCTCGAGGTCGAGGGCTGGGTGGGCGCGCACGTGCTCGCCAGCTGGCAGGCCGGCCGGTCGTCGCTGCGGGAGGGCTCGACGGCCGCCGTCGTGGCCGCCGCGTGAGCGCGCTCCCGGCGGACGACGCCAAGGTGGACGCCAGGGCGGACGCCACGGCTCCGCGTCCGGCCGCCGCCGAGCCGCCCCGGATCATCGCGTACCCGGACGGTCCGCTCCTCGTGCGCGGCGAGTTCGAGATCGTCGACCCCGAGGGCCGGCCCGTTCCGCGCACGCGCAAGACCGTCGCGCTCTGCCGCTGCGGCGTCTCGTCGATCAAGCCCTACTGCGACGGCACGCACCGGCTGGTCGGCTTCCGCACGGATCCGCCCGCGCCGACGGCGGAGTAGGCCCGCGACCTAGAGCTCGGCGCCCGGCACCGCGAAGGTGTCGCACGCCGTCGGCCCGCCCGCACGCCCGGCCTCGAACCAGCGCTGGCGCTGCTCGGCGGATCCGTGGGTCCACGTGTGCGTATCGACCTCGCCGCCGCTCGCCGCCTGGATGCGGTCGTCGCCGACGGCCGCCGCCGCGTCGAGCGCGTCGCGGACCTCCGCCGCGCTCACCGGCTCGAGGAAGGCCGTGCCCGAGTCGTCGCGGATCTCCGACGCGGCGCCGACCCAGGCGCCCGCGTAGCAGTCGGCCTGCACCTCGAGCCGCACGGAGTCCGACGTCGGGCCGGTGCCGCGGCGGTCCGCCCGGTCGAACGCGCCGGAGAGCTGCTGGATGTGGTGGCCCCACTCGTGCCCGACGACGTACATCTGCGCGAGCGGCCCGCCCGAGGCGCCGAAGCGCGTGCGGAGCTCGTCGAAGAAGGTGGTGTCGACGAAGAGCCGCTGGTCCGGCGGGCAGTAGAAGGGCCCGGTCGCGCTCGAGGCCTCGCCGCAGCCGGTGGTCGTCGCGGCGTCGAAGAGCGAGAAGCCGGGGGAGACGTAGTCGGCGACGCCCGCCTCGGTCGCCGCGGTGGTCCAGTAGGTGTCGAGGGAGTCGGCGGCACCGGCCATGCGGCACTCGACGCTGGCGTTCGCCTCGCGGCCCGTCGTGCAGCCCTCGATCGCCTCGTCCTGCTGCTCGGAGCTGCCGCCTGCTCCGGCGCCGCCCTGGCCGCCGACGAGCTGGGACAGGTCGACGCCCGTGAACTGCTGCACGAGGATCACGGCCACCACCACGAGGAGGCCGCCGCCGCCGGCGATCCCGGTCGTGCGTCCGCGGCCGCGGCGCCGCGTGACCTTGCTGGTGTCGATGCGGGCGTCGTCGTCGAAGGTCATGTCCCGAACGTACCCGGGCGCGCGCGGAGCGTCAGGCGCCGGGGACGGGATCCGCGGCGAGGTCCGGCCGCGTCTCGCGCACGACCTCCCGCACCCGCTCGACCGCCTCGCGCACCACGTCATGCCCGCCGCGCGGCGCCGCCTGGGCGACCCGCGCGCGGCGGAGGAACCCGTCCCAGTCCCCGCCGCCCGCGCGGAGCGGCCGGGTCGGTGCGAGCAGGGCGGCGCGGCGCAGCCACACGTCGGCCTCGCCCGCCCAGCGGTCGAGCGCGGCGTCGGCCCTGGTGCGCGACGGGCCGGTCAGGCGCTCGACGAGCGGGCCGATGACGTCGAGGGCGAGCGGATCCACCAGCACCCGCAGCCGGGCGTCCCGCACGAAGCCCTCGATCCGCGTGAGGTCGCCGTTGTCGAGCCGATCGACGTGCTCCTGCAGCAGCACCACGGCCGCCAGCCGCCGCTCGTACACGCGCGACCGCCAGAGCTCCGAGGCGAGCGCGACCGCCTCGTCCCGGGTCATGCCGGGACGCCGGCGGCCGAGGTCGCGCACGGTCCCGCGGACGGCGCCCACCGACGCGCCCACGAACTCGAGGTCCGACCTCAGACGCTCGCGCTCCGCCTCCGCGCGGTACCAGGCGCCCTCCCGTTCGAGCGCGGCCGCGACGAAGTCCGCGTCCTCCGTCATCCGGCGAGCGGCGCCGAGCCCTCGCGACCGGTGCGGTGGACGAAGGCGCGGCCGAACTCGGTCAGCACCTCCTCCGCGGTGTGCGTGGGCGTCCATCCCAGCACCTCACGGGCACGCGCGGTCGACATGACGGGCACGTTCGCGGCGATGTCGATCCAGCCCGGATCCGTGCGCTGGACGCGTGCCCGCCAGCTCGCGGACACGAGCGCCCGGAGCGCCGGCAGCGGCACGGCCACGACGCGCGCGTCGAGCAGGCGGCCGACGAGCGCGGGATCGACGACCGGCTCCGCGGCGATGTTGAACGCGCCGGAGGCCCGACGCTCGACGGCGCGCCAGAACGCGTCCGCCACGTCCTCGTTGTGCACGACCTGCGACACCAGCTCGCGGGGGAGCGGCAGCACCGGGGTGCGGGTGGCGAGCCCCATCCAGCGGGTGGGGATCCGGCGGCCGAGGAAGAGGCGCGCGATCTCCGCCGCCGCCTCGTCGTGCATCACGAGCCCGGGTCGCATGCGCGTCACGACGACGTCGGGGTGCGCGGCCTCGAAGGCGTCCATCGCGCGCTCGTTCTCGGCTTTGTGCCGGGAGTAGTGGGAGGTGTGGATCCCGCCGGTGGGCCACGACTCGTCGCGCGGCCGGTCCTTGGGCGCCGCGCTGTACGCGCCCACCGAGGAGGCGACGACGACCTGCGGCACGCCCGCCTGCGCGACCGCCTCCAGCACGTGGGCGGTGCCGACGACGTTGGTGCGGTGCATCACGCGCTCGCGGTGGTTCGGCTGCAGGGCCCAGCCCAGGTGGATCACGGCGTCGGCGCCGCGCATTGTGGCCGCGAGCCCGGACACGGCACCCGCCGCGCCGATGTCGGCGAGCCGCCAGGTGACGCCGGAGTACGGCTCCAGGGAGGCGTCGGGCATGCGCCGGGCGACGCCCACGATCTCGGCCCCCGCGGCATGCAGGCGCCGCAGCACCCCGGTCCCGAGGTTCCCGGTGGCTCCGATGACGACGACGCGCATGCTGCTCCTCTGCTGCGGACGGGACCCGGCGGGCCGGCTGGTCCGCGGGTCCCCTCCATCATGCTCGCCGGAGCCGGGCGCGGGGAGGGAGCGTCACGGACGGGGCCCGCCTCAGCGGTCCACGGCCTCGATGAGCGAGCCCTGCGCGAAGGTCAGCCAGTCGTAGAGGCTCGCGCTCTCCCGCGGTGCGCGGTCGCGCCAGCCGTCGGCCTCGTCGATCCGCAGGGGCACCGAGATCGCGAGCCGGAGGTCGTTGAGGGTTCGGAGCCAGGCCTGCGCGCCCGTCGGATCCAGCACCACGAGCAGCCCGCGCCGTCCGGCCCCGCGCGCGTCGGCCTCCGCGAGGGTCGCCTCGACCGTCGTCGCGTTCGCGGCCTTGGCCTCGGTGAGGTCGGACGCCGTGAAGCGCCGGAACTCCGCGGACGCCTCCGCGTCGTCGGGGTAGGCGTCGGGCAGGAGCCGCTCGGCCACGGGGGAGCGGGCGGCGCCGTCCGCGGCGCCGCCGGTCGCGGTGCCCTCGTCGAGGATCCCGCGGAGCTCGTCGAGCAGCCCGCGCAGCATCTGGACCTCGTGCGGCTCGAGGTGCGCCGCGACCGTGCCGTCGGGCCGCGCGCGGAAGGCCCTCACGCGTCCACCCGCTCGAGCGTCGCCCAGAGGCCGTAGCCGTGCATGGCGAGGACGTGGCGCTCGATCTCCTCGCGGATCCCCGTGGCGACCACCGCCCGGCCGTCCTCGTGCACGCGCAGCATGAGCTCGTCGGCGCGCTCGCGCGTGAAGCCGAAGTAGCTGCGGAACACGTAGGAGACGTACGTCATGAGGTTCACCGGGTCGTTCCAGACCACGCAGCTCCACACCGGCGGCACGGCCGAGCGCTCGAGGAGGCTCGTGTCGGATCCCGTGCTCGTGCCGGCGCCCGGATCGCCCGCGGGCGGGTCGGCGGCGCGGCGAGCCGCGGGCAGCGGTCGGGGGACGCGCGCGTCCCGGGCGTTCGTGGTCATCGCGCTCCCGAGGTCTCGTCCCGGCGTGCGGCCGGCCCGTACATCCTCCCCCGCCGCGCGGGCCGCCGCGGACCGCGGCCGGTCGCCGTCACGCACCGGGCCGCACGAGCCCGCAGTCGTAGGCGAGGATCACGGCCTGCACCCGGTCCCGCACCTCGAGCTTCGCGAGCACCCGGCCCACGTGGGTCTTCACGGTCGACTCCGACAGGAACAGCCGGCCCGCGATCTCCTGGTTGGTGAGGCCCTCGGCCAGCGCGGTGAGGACCTCCAGCTCGCGGGCGGTCAGCGGGCGCAGGCGCGGGTCGGCGGCGCCCTCGCCCGTGCCGGCCGCGCCGCCGGTCGCGGGCATGGCGGGACCGAGCAGCTCGATCATGCGGCGCGTCACCCGGGGCGAGATGGCGGCGTCGCCGTCGGCCACCGCGCGGATCGCCTCCATCAGGTGCTCGGGACGCGTGTCCTTGACGAGGAAGCCGCTCGCACCCGCGCGGAGCCCGGCGAACGCGTACTCGTCGAGGTCGAAGGTGGTCAGCACGATGACGCGCGTGGCCGGATGCCGGGCCACGATCTCCGTGGTCGCCTCGATCCCGTCCATCCCCGGCATGCGCACGTCCATGAGCACGATGTCCGGCGCGAGCTCGCCGACGCGCGCCACCGCGGTGCGGCCGTCGGCGGCCTCGCCGACCACCTCGATCCCCGGCTCGGCGTCGAGCACCATGCGGAAGCCCATGCGCACGAGCGCCTGGTCGTCCACGATGAGCACGCGGACGGGGGTGCGGCTGTCGGTCATCTGTCCTCCGGGGTGAGGGATCGTCGGGGGTCGGCTGCGGGGGATCGCGGCGGGTCGCCCGGCCGCACGTCGTGGAGGCCGCTCGGCATCCGCGCCAGCACGCGCCAGCCGCCGGCGTCGCGGCGCCCAGCGGACGCGGTGCCGCCGTAGACGGCCATCCGCTCGGAGACGCCGACCAGCCCGCGGCCGCTGCCGGGGACGGGCGGCACCACGGGGCCGGTGACGTCGTCGTCGGTGACCTCGACCGTGATCTCGTCCGGGCCGTGGTCGACCCGCACGTCGACGCGGTCGGCGTTGGGCGCGTAGCGGAGCACGTTGGTGAGCGACTCCTGCACGACGCGGAAGACGGCGAGCTGGCGTCCCGGGTCGTCGGGCGGCGTGCCGGTGCTCGTGAAGCGTACGGGCAGTCCGGTCGAGCGGAAGGAGTCGACGAGGCTGGCGAGGTCGGCGTGACCGGGCTGCGGCGCGCGGAGGGAGGGGGCGTCGACGGGGCCGGGCTCCTCCGCGAGGACGCCGAGCATCCGACGCATCTCGGAGAGGGACGTGCGGCCGGTGTCCGCGACCTCGCGCATCGCGTCGCGTGCGAGCTCCGGGCGGGCGAGGGCGCTCGCCCCGGCGCCGTCGGCGAGGGTGACCATGACCGTGATCCCGTGGGCGACGATGTCGTGGATCTCCCGCGCGATGCGGGTCCGCTCCGCCGCCGTGGCCAGGCGCGCCTGCTGGTCGCGCTCGCGGGCGAGCTGCACCGCGAGGTCCCGCAGCGCCTCCACGTACCGCTTGCGCCCTCCCACGTTCGTTCCGATGAGCGTCGCGATGAGCATGGGGATCAGGCTGATGATCAGCAGCGAGGCGGCCGACAGCGCCAGCGGGCCGGTCCCGACGGTCAGGGGCACGATCACCCCGGCGAGCAGCGACGCGGCGCCGAGCCCGATCCACGCGCGTCGCGACGACCCGTGCACGGCGACCGCGTACAGCGCGAGGGGGATCGCGCCGCCGTCGAACGCGCCGGTGAGCGTGGCGTCCGCGGTGGCGCAGGCGGCGCTCACGGCGAGCACCGTCACGGGTCGGCTGCGGCGGAGCATCAGCGTCGCGCCCATGAGGAGCGACAGCAGCACGAGGACGAGGCCCGCCGCGGGGACCGACGACCTGCTGCCCGAGGCGGCGCCGGCCGCGATCGAGACCCACGTGAAGACGAACGCGATGGCCCCGTCGACCAGACGCGGGTGCCGCCCCATCCAGCCCCGGAACGCCCCGGGCGGGGTGGGCAGGCGGACGCCGTCGGGCGCGGTGGCGTCCACCGCGCCCGACGGCGTCCTCCGGGCGGCGTCGATCAGGCGTCCCGCTTCCGGGCGAGCACGAGGGCGGGGACGAGGATCACGACGACCCAGCCGACCATGACCAGCAGCGCCTGCCAGAACTCCAGCTCGCCGGGGGCCCCGGTGCCCGTGCTGTAGAGCCGGTTGCCCGCGCTGAGCGGGAAGTACGGCTCGAGCTTCGCGACCCAGTCGAGCACCCCGCCGAGCAGCGAGCCGACGATCGGGACGACCAGGACGAGGCCGACGAGGGCGCCGATCCCGGCAGCGCCGTTGCGCAGCAGCAGCCCGAACCCGAAGCCCATGAGGCCGATGAGGACGACGAACAGCACGCCGCCGAGCGCGGCGAGCAGGAAGTCGCCCGACAGCACGTCGACGTCGGCGCCGGCCGAGGCGAAGTACCCGCGGGCGATCAGCAGGGCGACCGCGACCGCGACGGCGGTGACGACGAACGTGACGAGCGTGTAGACGATCGCCTTGGCCGCGATGACGCCGAGACGGCGCGGCGCGGCGCTGAAGGACGAGCGGATCATGCCGGTCGAGTACTCGCCGCTGATGACGAGCACGCCGAGCACGCCGGCGACGAGCATCGAGAGGGTCACGCCGCTGAGGCCCACCGACACGAGCAGGTCGGCCGCGGGGGCGCCGGGGAGGGAGATCTGGGCCCGCACCTGGTCCACCACGAACGGGGTGAAGAGCGCCGAGAAGCCGGCCAGGAGGAGGAACACGAGCGCGAAGCACCAGATGGTGGACCGCAGCGTGCGGAGCTTGATCCACTCGGAGCGCATGAGGCGCGGGAGCGTGGGCCGGCCCGAGGTCACCGGTGCGGGTGCGTAGGGCGTGCTGGTGGCGGTCATCGTGCGGTCTCCTGCTCGGTCGTGCCGACTGCGGCGCTGTGGTACTCGACGTCGCCCTGCGTGAGCGACAGGTAGGCGTCCTCGAGGGACGCGGTGACGGGGGTGAGCTCGTGCAGCACGACGCCGGCGGAGAGCGCCGCGTCGCCGACCTGCGCGGCGCTGAGCCCGGTGATCTCGATGACGTCGCGCTCCACGCTCGTGACGACGACGTCGGGTCGTGCCACGGCCTGCCCGAGCCGGTCGGCGTGGGGCGAGCGCACGCGGACGAGCCCGCTCGTGGCCCCGGCGACGACGGCCGCGACGGGCGCGTCGGCGAGCACGCGACCGCGCCCGAGGACGATGAGGTGGTCGGCGGTCTGCGCCATCTCGCTCATGAGGTGCGAGGAGAGGAGCACGGTGCGCCCCTGGCCGGCGAGGTAGCGCGTGATGTTGCGCACCCAGAGCACGCCCTCGGGGTCGAGCCCGTTGACCGGCTCGTCGAGGATCAGCGTGCGCGGGTCCCCGAGGAGCGCCACGGCGATGCCGAGCCGCTGCCCCATGCCGAGCGAGAAGCCGCCGACGCGCTTCTTGGCGACGGGCTGGAGTCCCGTCATCTCGATGACCTCGTCGACCCGGGTGCGCGGGATGCCGTGCGTGGCGGCCATCGCGAGGAGGTGGTTGTAGGCGCTCCGGCCCGTGTGCACGGCCTTGGCGTCCAGGAGCGCGCCGACCTCGTGGAGCGGCGCCTGGAGGTCGCGGTAGCGGTGGCCGTTGACGGTGACGGATCCCGACGTGGGGCTGTCGAGACCGACGATCATCCGCATGGTCGTGGACTTGCCCGCGCCGTTCGGACCGAGGAATCCGGTCACCATGCCCGGCTGGACGGTGAAGCTCACGCCGTCCACGGCGGTCTTCGCGCCGTAGCGCTTGGTCAGGTTCTCAGCGACGATCATGCGCGCTGCCTCCTCAGGGTGGTTGCGCGGACCCAGCGTCCGCGTGCTCCACGTTAGGGGCGGGCTCCCGGGCGGGCGTCCCCCCTCCGGACCCGGCCTCCGCGTCGCCGTGGTACCAGGGTGCCGGCTCAGGTGGTCCTGTCCGCGAGCGCGGCGAGACGGGACGCCGCCTCCTCGAGCACGTCGATCCGCTTGCAGAACGCGAAGCGGACGAGCGACGCGTGCTCGTCCGCGAGCGGCGGACGGCAGAAGGCCGACAGCGGCACGCCCACGACCCCGACCAGACCGGGCAGCCGCAGGCACAGCTCCCGGGCGTCGGGGAAGCCGAGCGGGGCGGCGTCGGCGACGATGAAGTAGCCGGCCCGGGGCAGGTGGATCCGGAAGCCCGCGGCGGTCAGCCCCGCGGCGAGGACGTCGCGCTTGCGTCGCAGGTCCGCCGCGATCCCGTCGAACACGGCGTCCGGGAGCGCCAGGCCGGTGGCGATGGCGGGCTGGAACGGCGCGCCGTTGACGAACGTGAGGAACTGCTTGACCGCGAGGATCGCGCTCACGAGCGGCGCGGGAGCCGTCAGCCAGCCGATCTTCCAGCCGGTCGTGCGGAAGGTCTTCCCGCCCGAGGAGATCGTGACCGTCCGGTCGCGGGCCCCCGGGAGCGTCGCGACCGGGACGTGCGACCCGTCGAACACCAGGTGCTCGTAGACCTCGTCGGTGACGATCACGGCGTCGTGGGCGATGGCGAGCTCGACGACGAGCTCGCGCACCTCGCGGCTGAGCACGGTGCCGGTCGGGTTGTGCGGGTCGTTGAGGAGGATCACGCGGGTGCGGTCGGTCACGGCCGCGCGCAGGTCGTCGGGCCGCGGCTGGAAGTCGGGGGCGTGCAGCGGCACGGTGCGGTGGATCCCGCGGGCGAGCGAGATCAGCGCGCCGTACGCGTCGTAGAACGGCTCGAGCGTGACGACCTCGTCGCCTTCCTCGACGAGCGCCAGCAGGGTCGCCGCGAGCGCCTCGGTGGCACCCGCGGTGACGAGGACCTCCGTGGCGGGATCCACCGCGAGGCCGTAGAAGCGCTCCTGGTGCGCGGCGATGGCCGCGCGCAGCTCCGGCGTCCCGCGGCCGGGCGGGTACTGGTTCATCCCCGAGGAGATGGCGGCGCGCGCGGCCTCGAGCACCTCGCTCGGCCCGTCCTCGTCCGGGAACCCCTGCCCGAGGTTGATCGCCCCGGTCGCCGCGGCCAGCGCGCTCATCTCCGAGAAAACCGTCGTGCCGGGCGTGCCGTCCGGCGCCAGCAGCATGGCCCCGCGTGCCGCGCGCACCCACGCGCCGGGAATCGTCATGCGCCCATCATGGCGCGCCGCCGTGCGCGGCACTGCTCCCCAGTCCGCCGGGTCGATGGCGACCTCTCGCCGTGTGGAGCGATGCCGTCCCGGAGCCGACACCCCGGCTACCTTTCCTGTCACCCGCGACGCCCGGCTTCCATGCGCTGGCTTCCGCGCGGGATCCGTACGGCCCGGGGGAGACGACCTTGCACGAGCGACCGCGCATTCCGCTGCGACGACGAGGGGGAGCGGTGGTGGGCGGGCTCACGGCGGTGCTCGTCGGGTGCTTGTTGGCTGGATGCACGGCACAGCCGGCTCCGGATCCGGCCCCGGACCCGACTCCGGCGCTCACGCAGGAGCAGCAGGACGACCAGGCGTTCGAGGGCCTGTTCACGCGATACGTCGGCATCGATCTCAGCACCGAGACCGAAGACGAACTGAGACCGTTGCTCACCGGTTCCGCTCTCCAGGGGGAGGTGGACTCGCTCAAATACAGCGCGGACCACAGTCAGCATGTGATCGGCAAGGCGACGTCGCGTGGTTTCCGCGTGACGGACAGGGGCTCCGACGCGCAAGGTACCGAATACATGACTGCGCAGGCCTGTCTCGACGTCAGTGGGACGAGAACGCTCGACGCCAACGGCAAGGACGTCACACCCGAACGAGACAACGCGCTGGCTCTCCAGATGAAGGCAGTCAAGACCGCCGACGGTTCGTGGCGCATCAGCGATTCGCTGCGGAACGAGGACACGCACGCATGCGGATGACGAGAGCGTTGATCGTCATCGGTGTGGCGATGATGAGCGTGGTCACGTCGATCTCCCCCACCTATGCGGCAGACGGACACTGCGGAGTCGGGTATGCGCGTTCGTCGACTTGCACATCGGGCGAGGTCGGTGACGGCGAGGTAGAGGTCCACGCGACGACCAGCACGAGCTCATCAGCGCAGGTACAGAACGAAGCCGGGACTTCTGCCCCGCCTGCGCGCGAAGCGTCTCCGTCCGCTCCGACGGATTCGCCTCCGGTGCCGCGGGGGCGTCTGGCGGCGGATGTGGATGTGCCGTGTCAGCCGGGTGCGCGTCTATTCGGCGCGGGTCTGTGCACGGATGGCGGGCACGCGTTCCTGCCGCCGGCGACCGGGCCGGCGAAGCCGGCGGATCCGGCCCCGGCCGCGCCTGTGACGCCGGGGGTCTCATTGGCGGATGTGGCGCAGTTCGTGCCGCGGTCGGCGTCGATCCGGTCGCAGCCCAACGGGTGGGCGCTGGTGGGGGCGCCGGTGAACTTCCTCACCGATGCGACCGCGCAGGTGGTGGACGGGACGTTGCTGGGTCGGCCGGCGCAGGTGCGGTTCGTGCCGGTGTCGTTCACGTGGGACCACGGCGACGGGACGACCAGCACCACGGCCGGGCCCGGGGCGTCGTGGAAGCAGCTGGGGCAGCAGGACTTCACGTCCACGGACACGAGCCACACGTATCCGAGCATCGGGGATCGGCGGGTGGCGGTGACGATCGCGTACTCGCCCAGCTACCGGTTCGACGGGGGAGGGTGGCAGCAGATCCCGGGCACGCTGCCGGTGGTCATCGGCCCGGTGACGATCCATGTGCTGCAGGGCTCGACGGTCCTGGTCGGCGGGGCGTGCGGGACGCGGAACGCCGGACCCGGATGCTGACACGGAGACGCACGAGGACGCGGACGAGGACGCGGGCGTCGTGAGACGCGGGACCGGGCCCGCGCGCCGCGTACGCTCTAGGCAGCACGCGAGTCGCTCGGGATGCGGCCCGGCAGGCCGGCGGATCCTCCGCCGGATGCTGGGCGGCCCGCTGTCAGGGTGGCCATAGAGAACGCCCAGACTCGCCCGGAATGCTGGCAGCACCCGAGAGGAGCACCACCGATGACCGACAGAAGCCACGGAGCAGACGAGCACGAGGGCGGCCGCGACGTCGACGGCCGCGCTGACGGCTCCTCATCCGACCCGGCATCTCCCGCTCAGACCTCGGGCGACGGTGCGTCCTGGCCCGCCCCGGCCGGCCCCGCTGCGGCGGCCCACCCCGCTCCGACCGGCACCGACCAGAACGACACCCTCGCCTACGGATCCGCACCGGTCGCGCCCACCGCTCCCGAGGATGCGGCATCCGAGACCGCAGCCGCGGCGCCCTCGGCAGCACCCGCTCCGGACGGCACCACCACCGCTCCTCCCCGCAAGAAGGCGAACAAGGCCCTGCCGCTGGTCGCCATGCTCGCGGTCGGCGCGCTCATCGGCGGAGCCGCCGGCGGGCTCACCACGTGGGCCGTCGCGCACGACGACGACTCCGCCGAGTCCGTCAGCCAGTCGCCCGCGAACATCACCGTGAACGACCCGGACGACGCGACACCCATCACCGCCGTCGCCGCCAAGGTGTCCGGCTCCGTGGTGACCATCGACGTCGCGGGCGCCCAGGGCGGGGGCACCGGATCCGGGGTCGTCCTCTCGAGCGACGGCTACATCCTCACCAACACGCACGTCGTGACGCTCGACGGGCAGACCGGCGACGGCAAGATCCAGGTGAAGACGGCGGACGGCGCGCTGTACACGGCGAAGCTCGTGGGCACGGACCCCGTCGTCGACCTCGCCGTGATCAAGATGGACGGAGCCAGCGGACTCACGCCCATCGACTTCGCCGACTCGTCGAAGCTCAACGTCGGCGACACCGCGATCGCCATCGGCGCCCCGCTCGGCCTGTCCGGCACCGTCACCGACGGCATCGTCAGCGCGCTCGACCGCAGCATCCAGGTCGCGTCGTCCGCCGCTCCCCAGACGCCCGGCGACGGCAGCCAGAGCGATGAGACGCCGTTCAACTTCTGGCCCTTCGGCAACGAGGGCCAGGGCGGCCAAGGCGGGCAGGGCGGACAGGGCGGCTCGGGTGCCCAGGGGCAGCCGGCAGCCACCATCAACCTCGCGGTGATCCAGACCGACGCGGCGATCAACCCCGGCAACTCCGGCGGCGCCCTCCTCGACGGCGACGGCAAGCTCATCGGCGTCAACGTCGCGATCGCCAACGCGGGCGGCACCAGCTCCACGGCCGGCAGCATCGGCGTCGGGTTCGCCATCCCGTCCAACCTCGCCAAGCGGGTCGGCCAGGAGATCATCCAGAACGGCCGCGCGTCGCACGGCCTGCTCGGAGCGAGCGTGCGGGACGTCGCCACCGGCGACTCCTCGACCCCGGTCGGCGGCGCGTTCATCGCCGAGGTGCAGAGCGGCGGCGCCGCGGCTGCGTCCGGCCTCAAGCAGGGCGACATCGTGACCGCGTTCGGCGGCATCCCGATCGGCAAGGCGAGCGACCTCACGGCGCAGGTGCGGGCGCTCGCGGGCGGCAGCGACGTCGAGCTCACCGTCCTCCGCGGCGGGCAGAAGCAGCAGGTCGACGTGAAGCTCGGCACGCTGCAGCAGTAGACGGGTTCACGGGGAGGGGCGGATCGGCGGATGCCGGTCCGCCCCTCCCCGCATCCGGCGGCGAGCCGCCGACGGGGAGGCTGGTAAACTCCTGCGAGGCTCGGCCCCCGACTGGCCCCGGCCGCACCTCCCTCAAGAGATCGGCTCAGATGGCGCACCACCCGCGACGAGACCCCGTCGCCGGCAGCACCGGCGGCCTCCCCGCCGTCTCCTACGTCATGCCGATCCTCAACGAGGCGGCCCACGTGCGCGCCGCCGTCGCCAGCATGATGAGGCAGGACTACGCCGGCGAGATCGAGGTCGTCCTGGCCCTCGGCCCGAGCACCGACGGCACCACCGAGGTCGTGCGCGAGATGGCCCGCGAGGATCCGCGCATCACGAGCGTCGACAACCCCACGGGATCCACCCCCGGCGGTCTCAACGCCGCCATCCGGGCGACTCGCCACCCCATCGTCATCCGCGTCGACGCGCACTCGCTGCTCCCGCGCGACTACACGCGCATCGCCGTCGAGACCCTGCAGGCGACGGGCGCGGACAACGTCGGCGGCCTCATGTCGGCCGAGGGCCGCACCCCGTTCGAGAAGGCGGTCGCCCGGGCCTACGGCGCACGCGTCGGCCTCGGCGGCACCGCCCACCACGTCGGAGGCAAGGAGGGCCCGGCGGAGACCGCGTACCTCGGCGCGTTCCGGCGCGACCGCCTCGTCGAGGTCGGCCTGTTCGACGAGGGCGTGCGCCGCGGCCAGGACTGGGAGCTCAACCGCCGCCTCCGGCAGAGCGGCGGCCTCGTGTGGTTCACGCCGCGGATGAAGGTGACGTACCGCCCGCGCTCGACGTTCCGGTCGCTGATCCGGCAGTTCTTCGCCACCGGCCTGTGGCGCGGCGAGCTCGCGCGGCGCTACACGCGGCAGAACTCCGTGCGCTACTTCGTGCCGCCCGTCGCGGTGGCCGGCGTCGCGGCGGGGCTCGTGCTAGGCGTCGCGGGTCTCGTCGGTCCGGCCGTCGGCGTCCCGGCCCTGCGCCGACTGGTGGGCGCGTTCGTCGTCCCCGGCGTGTACGCCGGATTCGTCCTGGTGAGCACCGTGACGGTCGCGTCGCGCGACGGTGCCGCCACGATGCTGCGCTTCGCCGCCGTGCTGCCGTCCATCCACTTCAGCTGGGGCACCGGCTTCGTGCTCGGCTTCCTCGAGCTCACCGACGACCTCGACGGGCACACGGGCCGATGACCGGCGCACCCGGCACCGGCGACCGCGGCCTGCCCACCTCCATCGCGGAGCTCCGGCGCGTCACGCAGCCGCCCGAGGTGCGGCTCCGCGCGAACGCCGAGCACTGGACCGCGCACCTGTACCTGCGCGACCTCTCGCCGTACCTCACGTGGATGCTGCTCCGCACGCGCATCAGCGCCAACGGCGTCACGGTCGTCATGATCCTCACCGGCTGGGCTGCCGCCGCGGCGCTCCTGATCCCCGGCCTCGGCGGCGCGGCCCTCGCGCTCGTCCTCGGGCAGCTGCAGATGCTCGTGGACTGCTGCGACGGGGAGGTCGCGCGCTGGCGCCGCACGTCGTCGCCCGTCGGGCACTTCCTGGACGCCGTCGGGCACTACTCGACCGAGACGCTGATCGCGCTGGCGCTCGGGATCCGTGCGGCCGCCTACCCGTTCGAGGCGCCGGCCGACCTGCCCTGGACGACGCTCGCGTTCGCCCTGGCCCTCGTCATCGTCCTGAACAAGGCCCTCAACGACATGGTGCGGGTCGCCCGCGCGTCCGCCGACCTGCCCAAGGCGCCCGTCGGCGCGAGCACGGTCGCGTCGCAGCACTCCCTCGTCGCGGTCGCGCGGCGGGCGGTCCGCTTCCTGCCCTTCCACCGGATGTTCCACTCGGTCGAGCTCACCATCGTCGTCTTCGTCGTCTCGCTCGTGGGTCTGGTGGCGGGGCAGCCCGGCACCGACCGCGTCCTGCTCGTCGCGCTCGTCCCGCTGGCAGTGCTCGCCCTCGTGGGGCACTTCGTGATGATCGTCACCTCGCGTCGGCTGACGTCCGCGTGACGGGGAGCCTCCCGCGCGTCGGCGTGGTCGTCCTCAGCCAGGGGCGACGACCCGACGGGCTCGCGGCGTCGCTCGCCTCCGTGCGGCGCCAGGAGGGCGTCGCGCTCGACGTCGTCGTGGTCGGGAACGGCTGGGAGCCGCAGGGCCTCGCCGACGGCGTCCGGGGGATCCACCTGCCCGAGAACCGGGGGATCCCAGCCGGGCGCAACGCGGGCGTCCCGCACGTCGCGGGGGACGCGCTCTTCTTCCTCGACGACGACGAGACCATCCCGAGCGCGACCTTCCTCGCCGACTGCCTCGCGCTGATGCGCCGGACGGGCGACGTCGCGCTCGTGCAGCCGCGCATCGTCGACCCGACAGGCGCTGCGACGCCGCGCCGCTGGATCCCGCGCATCCGCAAGGGCGACCCCGCCGCGTCGAGTTCGGTCTTCTCCGTGCTGGAGGGCGCGGTCGTCGTGCGGCGCGACGCCTTCGAGACCGCCGGCGGCTGGGCGGGGGAGTTCTTCTACGCTCACGAGGGCATCGAGCTGGCCTGGCGGATCTGGGACCAGGGGCTGCGCGCCTGGTACGCCGGCGACCTGGTCGCCCACCACCCCGCCGTCGCGCCCACCCGCCACGCGGAGTACCACCGCCTGAACGCGCGCAACCGGGTGTGGCTCGCCCGTCGCAACCTCCCGCTGGTCCTCGTCCCCGTCTACGTCGGGTCGTGGACGGCGGTGCAGCTGATCCGCAGCGCCCGGAACCGGGACGGCCTCATGACCTGGCTGCGCGGCTGGCGCGAGGGCTGGACGACGTCGCCGGGGGAGCGTCGCCCCATGTCGTGGAGGACGGTCCTCCGCATGACGCGCGCGGGCAGGCCGCCCGTCATCTGATCGTGACCAGGCTCCGTCCGGTCACGATCCCACACCGTTCCGCGCCCCCGGCCGGGGCACGTCCGAGAGCCCGCCGAGCGCTGGCTACGGTGGATGCATGGGTCTCCTGAACGACGCTCGCCTCGGCGCGCGCGCTGTCCGCTCGTTGGTCCAGCAGCGACGGGCGCGCGGGTCCCTGCAGCGCAAGCTGGCGCTCCGTGCCCCCTCGCCGCACGGCGAGTACCGCATCGCCGTCTACTTCGCCGACTCGGCCGTGAACATGTACCAGATCCGGCAGTGGTACCGGCCGCTCCTCGAGCTCGCGAGGACGCACCCGGTCGTGATCCTCAGCCGGCACCCGAGCGGCGCGGACGCGCTCCTCGACGAGAGCCCGCTGCCGGTCGAGTACGTGCGTCGCGTGGCCGACCTGGAGCGCGTCATCGCGGAGCAGGACATCCGCATCGTCCTGTACGTCAACCAGAACACCCGCAACTTCCAGATGATGCGGTACGGGCGTCGCTGGCACGTCTTCGTCAACCACGGCGAGTCCGACAAGATGTACATGACCACCAACCAGTTCAAGGCGTACGACTACAGCCTCATCGCGGGCGACGCGGCGCGAGCGCGGCTGGGCAAGGTGCTCTGGGACTACGACCTCGACCGGCGGGCGATCCCCATCGGCCGTCCGCAGGCCGACCACTACTCCGGAGAGCTGCCGTACGCGCCCGACGACCGCACGGTCGTGCTCTACGCGCCCACGTGGGAGGGCGATCGCGCAGCGGCCGCCTACGGGTCCATCGCGTCGCACGGGGTGCCGCTGGTCCGCGACCTCATCGCCACGGGCCGGCACCGCGTCGTCTATCGGCCGCATCCACGCTCCGGCGTCATCGACCCCGAGTACGCGCGCGCGAACCGCGAGATCGCGGCGATGCTCGAGCGGGCGAACGCGCAGGATCCGTCGGCCCAGCACGTCGTGGACCGCTCGCGCGAGCTGGCCTGGCAGCTGTCGGCGGCCGACCTCGCCATCGTCGACATCTCCGCGATGGTCTACGACCGCCTCGCGGCCGGCAGGCCGCTGATGGTGACGCGGCCCGTCCGCCCGGAGGCGCAGATCGACACCGACGGCTACCTCTCCGACTGCGAGTGGCTGACCGCCGAGGACGCGCGCGACATCGTCACCCGTCTGGACGCCCTCCAGCACGACGCGGCGGCGGACCGGCGGCTGGCCGCCTGGGTGCGGCACTACTTCGGGGACACCGCCCCGGGCCAGGCCACCGCGCGGTTCCACGCGGCGATCGAGCACCTCATGGGGGAGTGGGACCGCCATGCGGCGCTCCACGCCCGTGACGGCGCGGCCGCATCGGGCGACGACCAGGTGGACGACGAGGACGAGGAGTCCTGAGGCCGCGACCAGCGTCGGCCGACGACCGCCGCCGGTGCCGTCAGCCCTTCGCGGCCTTCTTCTCCGCGATGCGGATGACGCGCGGCTTCTTCTCCGGCACCGCGAGCTCGTCCGGGAAGCCGGCAGGTGCCGGGCCGAACGCCTGACGCGAGCTCGCCACGATCTTGTTCCCGAGCATCCGGTTGCCGGCGCCGCCGATGACGGCCCCGATGCCGAAGGGCACGGCGCGGCCGATGGCGCTCGCGCCCTGGTTGACCACGAAGCGCTTGATGAAGGCCCGCTTGATGCGGTCGGCGATGGGGCCGATGGCGAACGAGGGGAGCCCGGACGTGATCGCGCGTCCCCAGTTCGCGTTGCGGTCGACGGGCTGGCCCTGGAACTGCCCCGTGAACTGCTGGATGACCTGCGCACCCGGCGCGCCCAGCATCATCGTCATCACGAGCGCCCGGGCGCGTGCCGGATCCTCGACCGTGATGCCGTGGACCTCCGTGATGGACTGCGCGAAGAGCGCGCTCGCCTCGAGGAAGCCGGCCGTCTCCACGCCCGTGAGGGCCAGCGAGATGCCCGTGCCCACGCCGGGGATGACCGCGCTCGCACCCACGGCCGCGCCGCCCGCCGTCACGGCGGCGAGGAAGCGCTTCTCGAGGATGGCGATGATGCGGTCGGGCGACGCCTCCGGGTGGCGGGCCCGGATCGACCGGATGTGGGCGAGGACGACGGGGCGCTGCACGGATAGGAGACGATCTATGCCGCTGGCCACGGTCGGGTCGAGGTCGGGAGCGTCCTTCATGGTCCGAGCCTACGCGCGGGTGCCTGCGGCCGACCCGCCCGGACGTCGAGCGGCCCGTGCCCGGACCCGGTGCCTATCCCCTGAGAAGCGGGCAGATTGGCATGGGGCGCTTGCGCTCTGGTCATTCCTCCATGTGACGGATAAGCATGTGCCATGGTCACCACCGTCTCCGACGCCGCCGCCGAGTTCGGCTCCCGGGTGCGCGAGCAGCGCCAGCGCATCGGCATCAGCCAGGAGACGCTCGCGGAGCTCTCCGGCATCCACTGGACCGCCCTCGGCAAGATCGAGCGGGGCCAGCGGAACCCGAGCCTCCGCAACATCATCAAGATCGCCAGCGGGCTCGACGTGGACGCCGGGCTGCTCGTGACCGGCCTCACGGCCGACATGCTCCCGCAGGACGACGGCGAGTCGCCCGCCGAGCTCATCCGCCTCGAGCGCGAGCGCGACCGACGCGGCACCACGCCCGTCAGAAGCTGACGCGCCACAGGTACTCGCCTCCGTCCGGCCGGAACCAGCGGACCACCAGGACGGTGTCGAGCGCGAGGTCGTCGCCGCGGATGGTGGTGGAGAGGCGCTCGCCCGGCCGCACCGTGACGGGCGCGCGCGACAGCATGGTGCCGGAGCCGAGCAGGTGCAGCGAGATGGCGTGCAGCACCTCGTCCCCGACGTTGACGAGGGCGAAGCGCGGACGCTCCAGCGTGCGGTCGAAGTGCCAGGGCACGCGGTAGGCGGGCTCGGGATCCGGACGGACGGGCAGGGGCGGGACGGTTCGCAGCATGCGTGCACGGTAGATGCGGCGTGCGACGTGCGGGGTCGCGGGCCTGTGGAAGGGCCGGGTTGGGGAGGAGGGGCGCTCAGCCGGCCGGCGTGTCGGTCGCGGCCGGCGGGTTGTGGTCCGCGTTGTAGGCGTCCACGACGCGGTCGATGGGCCCGTCGAGGACGAGGGCGCCCTTGTCGAGGTAGAGGCCGCGCCTGCAGAAGCGGCGGAGGTCCCGCTCGTTGTGCGAGACGAAGAAGAGCGTGCGACCCTCCGCCAGCATCTCCTCGATCCGGTGGTAGCACTTCTCGCGGAAGGCCTTGTCGCCCACCGCGAGCACCTCGTCCACGAGGAGCACCGGCTCGTCGAGGCGCGAGATGACGGCGAACGCGATGCGCACCTTCATGCCGCTGGACAGGTGCTTGTAGGGGGTGTCGACGAAGTCCGGGATCTCGGCGAAGGCGATGATCTCGTCGAACTGCGCGTCGATCTCCGCCTTCGACATGCCGTGCAGGCCGGCGGTGAGGTAGATGTTGTCGCGCACCGTCAGGTCGCTGACGAAGCCGCCGGTGATCTCGATGAGGGGGGCGACCCCCGCGTGCACCCCGATGGACCCCTCGTCCGCGATGAGGACCTCGGCGACGAGCTTGAGGAGCGTCGACTTGCCCTGGCCGTTGCGGCCCACGACGCCGATCGCCTCGCCCGCCCGCACCTCGAAGGACACGTGGCGGAGCGCCCAGAACTCGCCCGGTCGGGCCCGCCGGGCGGATCCCGCGAACAGGTCCTTGAAGCTCCGGCGTGCCTTGCGGTTGCGCCGGAACCGGATGCCGGCGTCCTCCACCGTGATGACCGGTCGCGCGGACGGCCCGGGCTGCGATGCCCTCATCAGATCTCCTTCAGGACGGCGGGCAGCGAGCGGCGGAAGACGAGCGAGCCGACGAGCAGGAGGCCCGCGGAGATCGCCGCGCTCACCCCCACGGCGTACCAGTCCAGCTCCGCCGGGAAGAACGCCGACCGGTAGAGGCCGAACACGCCCGTGAGCGGGTTGAGCGCCGCCCACGGATGGAGCTCCGCGGGGAGGTCGCGCGACGAGTAGACGATGGGGGAGGCGTAGAAGAGGAAGCGCAGCACGAGCTTCACGGCGCGCTCGAGGTCGCGGAAGAACACGACGAGCGGCGAGATGATGAGCCCGATCCCGAGGAGCAGCGCCGCCTGGATGAGGACGGCGAGCGGGAACAGCAGCACGTGCACGTCGAGCCGGGCGCCCGCGACGATCGCGAAGACGGCGAGCACCGGGAGGCTCGCGAGGAACTCGAAGCCCTTGGCGAAGACGAGGCGGAGGACCCAGATGGTGCGCGGGATCCGCGTCGAGCGCACGAGCTTGGCCTGCGAGCTGAACGCCTTGGTGAAGTCGCTCGTCGCGCCCGTGAACCACATCCAGGGCAGCAGGGCCGCCAAGAGGAACACGATGTACGGCTCCTCGCCGACGCTGCGCGAGAAGACGACGGTGAAGACGAACCAGTAGATGCCCGACATGACGAGCGGATCGAGGATCGACCAGAACCAGCCGAGCGCGCTCGTCGAGTAGCGGACCTTGAGGTCGCGCGTGGTGAGGAGCCAGAGCGATCGGCGGTAGCGGGCCGCCGGGGTGCGGGAGGCGCGACCGGGAGCGGCATCGGGCACGGCGGGGATCCTCTGCGTCAGCATCCCCGAGGCGGTCTAGACGAAGAGGTTGGCCCTCTCGAGGTCCTCCGCGAAGTCGACCTCGACCGCGTACAGGTCGGAGATGTCTACCGGTTCGACGAGCAGGGAGTCCTGCTCGATCGCCAACTCTATTCCACGCTCGAAGTAGTCCTGGTCGGCGACCCGGGCGAGCTGGCGGATGAGGACCGGCTTGTCGGCCTTCGAGACGTAGTTGATCCCCACCGCCTCGCCGAGGCCGCCCTTCACCGTCTTCGACAGCTCGCGGATGTAGCCCTCGGGGCTGGTCGTGTACTTGACCTCCTCGTCGGAGACGCGGGAGGTGTTCACCGTGACGAACGACTGGTCGCGCGCGATCATCGCGGCGGCACGTCGGAGGATCGTCGGGTCGAAGACGACGTCGCCGTTCATCCAGAGGACGCCACCGGGACCCGACGCGCGGAGGGCGCGGAGCAGGCTCTTCGAGGTGTTGGTCTGGTCGTACTGCTCGTTGTAGATGTAGTCGGCGTCCGGGAAGGCGTCGATGATGTGGTCGAGCTTGTAGCCGACGACGATGCTCACCCGGGCGTCGTCGCCGAGGCCGAAGCGGATGTTGTCGAACTGCTGGCCCATGATGGTGCGGCCGTCGCTGAGCTCGGTGAGGGGCTTGGGGAGGCTGCGTCCGAGACGGCTGCCCATGCCTGCCGCCAGGATGACTACCTGCGTGGTCATGTGTTCTCCGTTCGATGCGGGTGCCGAGTGCGACCGGGACCCCCGACGTCGAGGGTTCGCCGGGACTTCACCCGCGGGTTTCCTGTTCGACACGCCGTCATGCCTCCCCCATCGTAGGCCGCGGGCGGGGAAATAGGCGGGATCCGCGGCTCCGTCGTGTCCCTTTCGTGATGTGGGAGCGCACGCGGCGGGCGTCCGGGGAGCACGCCCGTGACCCCGCGTGACGCGGTCCGACGACGCGTCGAGGACGGCGGGGCGGGCGCGCAGGACGCCCTTGCTAACGTGGGCCTGTGACCGACGCCCCCGACGAGACGACCTCCCCCGACGCCACGTCCGCCACCGGTGCGCAGCCGCAGGACGGCGCGTCGACCGGCGCTTCGTCGCCCGCCGACGAGGCGGCCGGCGCCACCGCATCGAGCCCGGCCGCCGTGCCCGGCCCGCCGCGTCCGGGACAGCGCGTGCCGCGACGTGCCACGGCGCCGTCGCCCCGCACCGCGCCCGCCGTCGTCGTGGCGCCGACGCCGCCCCGTGTGCGGTCGACGCCCCTCGTCGCGCCGTCCCCGCGACCGGCGGATGCCGGGGCTGCCGCGGAGGAAGGGACCAGCACGTCGACACCCGCTCGTCCGCCCCGCGTCCGACGCCGGACGCGCGTGCAGCGCGCCGCGGGCGGAGCGGACGTCGCCGCCGGCCCGGCTGTAGAGGAGCAGCCGGCAGGGGAGCAGACCTCGCCCGACGTCTCCGCGGACGAGCCCGTGGCGCCCACCGAGGGGGCGGCGGATGCGGATGCTGTCTCGCACGAGCCGACCGCGGAGCCGGAGGCGGACGGCGTCGAGGACGTCCGGAGCCTGTTCGACGACGCAGGTCCCGAGCTCGACTCCGAGCCGACCGCTGAGGCTCCTCAGGACGCGCCGGAGACGGGGACCGCGGATGCCGCTCCCGACGTGGACGCCGACGTCGACGTCGACGCCGCGGAACCGCAGGACCGACCGTCGGCGGTCTCGGAGCCCGCGAGCGAGCCGGCCGAGGACGCGATCGTCGAGGCGACCGTCATCGAAGCCGAAGCCGAAGCCGAAGCCGAGCCCGAGCGGGAGACCCAGGTCGATCCCGAGCCCACCCCCGAACCGTCCCCCGCCCGTGCCGTGACGGTCCGCACCGACAGCCTCACGTCGCCGCGCCCCAGCCGACCCGGGCTCGCGGGCGTGGGGGAGACCGCCCTGACGCCGTCGGTGCGCGGGGAACGCGCCGCCGCCCCCGAGCTCGGGGACGCCGTCCTCGTGATCGAGGGGCTCACCAAGCGCTTCGACGAGAAGGTCGCGGTCGACGACATCGCGCTCACGGTGCGCGCCGGGTCCTTCTACGGCATCGTCGGCCCGAACGGCGCGGGCAAGACGACCACCATGTCGATGGTCACGGGGCTGCTGCGGCCGGACGCCGGCACGGTGACGGTGAACGGCATCGACGTCTGGCGCGACCCGCTCACCGCGAAGCGCAGCATCGGCGTCCTTCCGGATCGCCTGCGGCTCTTCGACCGCCTCACGGGTGCGCAGCTGCTGCACTACTCGGGCGCGCTCCGGGGCCTCGACGACGCGGAGATCCGCAGCCGGTCGGCCGACCTCATCCAGGCCTTCGGCCTCGAGGACGCCGTCGGCCGCCTCGTCACCGACTACTCCGCGGGCATGACCAAGAAGGTCGCCCTCGCGTGCGCCATGATCCACTCGCCGCGGATGCTCGTGCTCGACGAGCCGTTCGAGTCGGTCGACCCGGTGTCGGCGGCCAACGTGGTGGAGATCCTGCAGGACTACGTGGCGCACGGCGGCACCGTCGTGCTCTCGAGCCACGGCATGGACTTCATCCAGCGCATCTGCGACCACGTCGCGATCATCGTCAACGGCCGCGTGCTCGCCTCGGGCACCATGGACGAGGTCCGCGCGGGCCGGTCGCTCGAGGAGCGCTTCGTCGCGCTGGCCGGCGGTCGCCGCACGGCGGAGGGGTTCTCGTGGTTGCACTCGTTCTCCGACTGAGGCTCGCCCTCCTCGCCAACGCGTTCCGCCGCAGCCCGTGGCAGGTGCTGGGGCTCGTGGCCGCGGGGGTCTACGGGATCCTCGTCACGGTGCTGGCCGTCGGCGCGCTCGCGGGGCTCCGCGACGCCGACGCGGCCGCGGCTCGCGACCTCGTCGTGGCCGGGGGCGCCCTCGTGGTCCTCGGCGCGCTCGTGGTGCCGGTCGTGCTCGGGTCGGACGACGCCATGGATCCCCGCCGCTTCGCGCCCTACGGCATCGAGCCCCGGCGGCTCGCCCTCGCCCTGGCGGTGGCCGCCCTCGTCAGCGTGCCGGGCGTGATCCTCGCCGTCGTCGCGCTGACCACCGTGGTCACGTGGGCACGGGATCCGCTTACGGCGCTCGTGGCCGTGGTCGCCGCCCTGGCCGCCGTCGTCACGTGCGTGCTCGTCGCCCGCGTCAGCACCGTGCTCGCCTCGGTGCTCCTCAGCACGCGGCGCGCCCGCGAGGCGACCGGCCTCGCCGCGGGGCTCGTTGCCGTGCTCCTCGTGCCGGCCGTCGTCGCGCTCGCGCAGGCCGACCTCCTCGACGACGGGCTGCGCCCCGCCCGCGGCCTCCTCGGCGTCCTCGCGTGGACGCCGTTCGGCGCGGCATGGGCCGCCCCGGCCGCGGCCGTCGCGGGCGACGCCGGCGGCGCGCTCGGGATGCTGCTCGTCGCCGTCGCCTCGGCCGGCCTGCTGGCGCTCCTCTGGATCCGCCTCGTGCCGTGGGCCCTCACCGCGCCCGACCGCACGGGCGGCGGCCGCACCCAGACCGGCCTCGGCTGGTTCGGCCGCTTCGGCGCGTCGCCCGCGGGAGCCGTGGCCGCGCGCAGCGTCACCTACTGGATCCGCGACCCGCGCTACCGTGCCACCCTCGTCCTCATCCCGGTGCTCCCGCTCGTGCTGCTCGTGCCGCTCGTGATCGTCGACGTCGACGCGCACGTGCTCGCCCTCGTGCCGCTGCCCGTCATGGCCCTGTTCCTCGGCTGGAGCGTCCACAACGACACGGCGCACGACCACACGGCCGTGTGGCTCCACGTCGTGTCCGGGATCCGCGGCGTCGCCGACCGCGTCGGACGCATCGTCCCCGTGCTCGCGATCGGCGTGCCGCTCGTCGCGATCGGCGCGCCGCTCAGCGCGCTCGGCTTCGGGGACGCGTCGGTCCTGCCCTCGATGGTGGGCGTCAGCGGCGGCGTCCTGCTCGCGGGCGTCGGGCTCGCGTCCTTCTTCTCCGCGCGCTTCCCGTACCCCGCGTCACGGCCCGGGGACAGCCCCTTCCACGCCCCGCAGACCGTAGGCGCCGGCGGATCCACCGTGCCCACGCTCACCTTCATCGCCACCGTCGTGCTCGCCGTGCCGTCTGCCTGGCTCGCCTGGATGGGCCTCGTGCACGGCGGCGCCTACCCGGCGTGGTCGCTCGTGGTCGGCCTCGGGATCGGCGTCGTCGCGCTCGTCGGAGGCCTCGTCGGCGGCGGCCGCGTGTTCGAGCGCCGCGGCCCCGAGCTGCTCGCGTTCGCCCAGCGCCACTGAGGCGGACGTCCGGCCCGCCTCGCCGCGGGTTCCCGTGCGCGGGAAAAGTAGACTGGGGCCATGGTCATCCTCAGCATCGAACAGGACCCCGGCCGTCCCTCTCAGGGCGGCGGCACCGACACCCTCGACCGCGAGCTCGAGGAGCTCCTCGAGCAGGAGACGATCGAGCCCGGCGATCACGAGCGCTTCTCGCACTACGTGAAGAAGGACAAGATCCTCGAGTCCGCCATCAGCGGCAAGCCCGTGAAGGCGCTCTGCGGGAAGAAGTGGCTGCCCGGCCGCGACCCCGAGAAGTTCCCGGTCTGCCCCGACTGCAAGCGCATCTACGAGGGCATGAAGCCCGAGTAGTCCGGCACCCGCGCCGGGCGCCGCCTCAGGCGGTCGCGCCCTCGTCGGTCGGGATGGCGGCATCGCCCGCGCGCAGGCGGAAGGCCTGCGCCGGCAGGTCGCGCACGACGCGGGCGTGGTGCGCACGGGCGGCGGCGGTGCCCTCGGGCCCGAGCCAGCGCGGATCCGGCTCGCCCCCCTCGACCAGCGTGACGACGAGGTCGCGATCGCCGGGGAGCGGCGCGGGGTGCGGGCCGACCGTCACGAGCTCCGAGGTCGCGATGCCCTGGGCGTCGTGCCGGCGCAGCGCGCCCTTGAGCCCGCCCCGGCTCTGCTTGCCCGTCGACCTCTTGGCGACGGGCACCCACTCGCCGGCGCCGCCTGCGGGACGGTGCGCGACGAGCTTGAAGACCATGCCGGCCGCGGGCGCGCCGGATCCGGTGACGAGCGAGGTGCCGACGCCGTAGGAGTCGACGGGCGACGCCGCGAGGCCGGCGATGCCGTGCTCGTCGAGGTCGTTGGTGACGGTGATCCGCGTGCCCGTCGCGCCCAGCGCGTCGAGCTGCGCGCGCACCTCGCCGACGAGCACCGGGAGGTCGCCCGAGTCGAGCCGCACCGCGCCGAGGCCCGTGCCGGCGACGCGGACAGCGGTCTCCACGCCCTGCCGCACGTCGTAGGTGTCGACGAGGAGCGTCGTGCCGGCGCCGAGGGCGTCGACCTGCGCGCGGAACGCCTGCTCCTCGGTGTCGTGGAGCAGCGTGAAGGAGTGGGCGGCGGTGCCCATCGTCGGGACGCCCCAGGTCCGCCCCGCCTCGAGGTTCGAGGTGGCGCTGAAGCCCGCCACGAAGGCGGCCCGCGCGGCGGCGACGGCCGAGCGTTCGCCCGTGCGGCGGGACCCCATCTCGGCGAGCGGGCGTCCGCCGGCGACCTGCACCATGCGGGCGGCCGCGCTCGCGACCGCGGAGTCGTAGTTGAGGACGCTGAGCACGAGGGTCTCGAGGATCACGCCGTCGGCGAAGGGCGCCTCGACCGTGAGCAGCGGTGATCCCGGGAAGTACACCTCGCCCTCGCGGTAGCCGGTGATGCGGCCGCGGAAGCGGTAGTCGGCGAGCCAGGCCAGGGCCTCCTCGCCCACGACGCGCTCGGAGCGCAGGTACTCGAGCTCCTCGTCGCCGAAGCGGAAGTCGCGGATCAGCTCGAGGAGCCGGCCGGTGCCGGCGACGACGCCGAAGCGGCGGCCGTTCGGCAGCCGCCGGGCGAAGCACTCGAACACGCACTCGCGGTCGTGGGTGCCGGCCTTCAGCGCGGCGTCCAGCATCGTGAGCTCGTACCGGTCGGTGAGGAGGGAGGTCGCCTGGTGCACGCGCCCAGCCTAGGGCGGCGCGTCGCCGGCGGTCCGATCCGCCGGGCGGCGGTCCGATCCGCCGGGCGAACGCGTCCCGCCGATGACGGTGGTGCGGCCTAGGTTCGTGCCATGCAGCGCACCCGATGGATCCTGGCCGACCAGCTGGGCGACCACTTCGACGACGGCGGTCCGATGCTGCTCATCGAGTCGCGCGGCCTCCTCGCCCGCCGGCCGTACCACCGGGCCAAGGCGCACCTCATCCTGTCGGGCATCCGGCATCGGGCCCGCGCGCTGGGCGACCGCGTCGAGTTCCACCAGGTGGACCACTACCGCGAGGTCGTCCAGGACCGCCACGACCTCCAGGTGATCGACCCGACGTCGCGCGGGCTCCGACGGCTCGTGGCCGAGATCGAGGCGGAGGTGCTGCCGAGCCGCGGCTTCGTCACGAGCGAGCAGGAGTTCGCCGAGTGGATGGCGGGCCGCACGACGGACCGCCTCGTGATGGAGGACTTCTACCGCTGGTCGCGCGCCCGCACCGGCATCCTCATGGACGGCGACCATCCCGTCGGCGGCCGCTGGAACTACGACCACGACAACCGCGAACGGCCCCCGAAGGGCGCCGCGACCCTCGGGCTGCCGGAGCCGTGGTGGCCCGAGGAGGACGACATCGACGCCGAGGTGCGCGCCGACCTCGACGAGTGGGAGCGGAAGGGCCTCGTCCGGTTCGTCGGCGAGGACGGGCCGCGGCGCTTCGCCGTCACGCCCGAGGAGGGCCGCCTCGCGCTCGACGACTTCGTGGCCAGCCGCCTCAACGACTTCGGGCCCTTCGAGGACGCGTCCCTCCGCGGCGACTGGACCATGGCGCACTCGCTGCTGAGCGCCACCATGAACATGGGCGTGCTGGACCCCGCCGACGTCATCGATCGCATCGTCGCCGAGCACGCGGCGGGCCGTGCGCCCATCGCGAGCGTCGAGGGCATCGTGCGGCAGATCATGGGCTGGCGCGACTACGTCTGGCACCTCTACTGGGCGTACGAGGACGACTACACCTCGCAGAACCGGCTCGACGCGCACCGGGGCGTGCCCTCCGCGCTGCGGCAGCTCGACGCCTCCGGCATCGAGGCGGCCTGCCTCTCCCATGTGGTCGACAAGGTGCGCACGCACGGCTGGGCGCACCACATCGAGCGGCTGATGATCCTCGGCAACCTGGCGCTCCAGCGCGGCTACGACCCGGCCGCGATGAACGACTGGTTCATCGACTCCTTCGTCGACGGCACGCCCTGGGTCATGCCGGCCAACGTCGTCGGCATGGCGCTGCACGCGGACGGCGGCCGCATGGCGACCAAGCCGTACGCGGGCGGCGGCGCCTACATCGACCGCATGTCGGACCACTGCGGCAGCTGCCCGTTCGATCCGAAGGTGCGCGTGGGGCCCACGGCGTGCCCGTACACGGCGGGCTACTGGTGGTTCCTAGACCGCAACCAGGAGCGGCTGCGCGGCAACGCGCGCATGGCCCAGCCGCTCGCCGGGCTCCGGCGCCTGAAGGACCTCCCGGAGCTCGTCGCGCAGGAGGACGCGCGGCGGTCGCTGTGACGGGGAGCGCGGCGGCCGCGGCTCCGGACGCCGTCGGACCCGCCGGTAGGCTGGCGGGATGAGCGACGCGCCGATCGGGATCTTCGACTCCGGCGTCGGCGGCCTCACCGTGGCGCGTGCGGTCGCGACCCTGCTGCCGCGCGAGTCGATCATCTACATCGGCGACACCGCGCACACGCCGTACGGCGACAAGCCCATCGCGGACGTCCGCCGGTACGCGCTCGCGGTGCTCGACGACCTGGTCGAGCGGGGCGTCAAGATGCTCGTCATCGCCTGCAACACGGCGTCGGCCGCGATGCTGCGCGACGCCCGCGAGCGCTACGACATCCCGGTGGTCGAGGTGATCCAGCCCGCCGTGCGAACCGCGGTGAGCGTCACGCGCAACCACCGCGTCGGCGTCATCGCCACCCACGCCACGGTCACGAGCCGCGCCTACGACGACGCGTTCGCCGCGGCCCCTCACCTCGAGCTCACCTCCGCCGAGGCGCCGCTGTTCGTCGGCTTCGTGGAGCGCGGCGAGACCTCCGGGCCGGAGCTCATGGCGGCCGCCGAGGGGTACCTCGCGCCGCTGCGCGCCGCGGGGATCGACACGCTCGTCCTCGGCTGCACCCACTACCCGTTCCTCGAGGGCGCCATCTCGCTGCTCATGGGCCCCGACGTGACCCTCGTCTCGAGCGACATCGAGACCGCGAAGGACGTCTACCGGGAGCTCGTGTCCGCGGGCCTCGAGCGCCGCTCCGACGCGCCGCCCGTGATCCGCTACGAGGCCACCGGCGGCAGCGCCTCCGACTTCGAGGCGCTCGCGCACCGCATGCTGGGCTCCGGCGTCAGCCACGTGGAGCTCGTCGAGACGGGCGCCATCACCCTTCCCCGTCGACCCCGGACGGACGCGGCGACGCCTCCGGACGCGGACGTCACCCGCCCATCCATCCCCGATCCGAGCTGAGGCCGCCCATGACCGACGACACCCCCCGCCACGACGGCCGCGCCGCCGACCAGCTGCGCGAGATCACCATCGAGCGCAACTGGAGCGAGCAGGCCGAGGGATCCGCCCTCATCTCCTTCGGACGCACCCGCGTCCTCTGCACCGCGTCCTTCACGAACCGCGTCCCGCGCTGGAAGGCCGGCAGCGGCCAGGGCTGGGTCACGGCCGAGTACGCGATGCTGCCGCGTGCCACGAACGAGCGCATGGACCGCGAGGCCGTCAAGGGCAAGGTCGGCGGACGCACGCACGAGATCTCGCGTCTCATCGGCCGCAGCCTCCGCGCCGTCGTCGACATGAAGGCGCTCGGCGAGAACACCATCGTCATCGACTGCGACGTGCTCCAGGCCGACGGCGGCACCCGCACCGCCGCGATCACGGGCGCGTACGTCGCCCTCGCCGACGCGCTCGAGTGGGGCCGCGAGAGGAAGTTCATCGCGCAGCGCGCGACGCCGCTCAAGGACAGCGTCGCCGCGGTGTCGGTCGGCATCGTCGACGGGAAGCCGCTCCTCGACCTCGCCTACGTCGAGGACGTGCGCGCCGAGACCGACATGAACGTCGTGATGACGGGCAGCGGATCGTTCGTCGAGGTCCAGGGCACGGCCGAGGGCGCGCCCTTCGATCGCGCCGAGCTCGACGCGCTCCTCGACCTCGCGCTCGGCGGCGGCACCACGCTCACCGCGCTGCAGGCGCAGGCGCTCGGGCGCTGAGGATCCCGCCCGTGATCCCTCTCGTCCTCGCCACGCACAACGCCCACAAGGTCGAGGAGCTGCGTCGGATCCTCGGCGCCCGCCTCGACGGCATCGACCTCGTCGCCTACGACGGCCCCGAGCCCGTGGAGGACGGCACGACGTTCGAGGAGAACGCCCTCATCAAGGCGCGCGCCGCAGCGCTGCACACGGGCCGGGCCGCGCTGGCGGACGACTCGGGCATCGGCGTCGACATCCTCGGCGGATCGCCCGGCATCTTCTCGGCGCGCTGGGCCGGCCCCGCGCGCGACAGCCGCGCGAACCTCGAGCTCCTGCTCGGGCAGCTCGCCGACGTGCCGGACGCGCACCGCGGCGGCCGCTTCACCTGCGCGGCCGCCCTCGTCGTGCCCACCGCCGAGGGCCTCGTCGAGCGGACCGCGCTCGGCGTGTGGGAGGGGAGCGTGCTCCGCGAGGTCGCGGGGGAGGGCGGCTTCGGCTACGACCCGATCTTCCGCCCGGCCACCGGCGGCGCGAGCGCGGCGGCCCTCAGCGCCGACGAGAAGAACCGCGTCAGCCACCGCGCGCTGGCCTTCGACGCGATCATGCCGGTCGTCCGGCGGGAGCTCCTCGGCGAGGGCTGACCCACAGGTCCCGCCCTCCTGAGAGCGGGACTCGTTCCCGACTGCGTCGCCGGCTGGATCCGCATGACGGCGGGCCCGTACGGTGGACGCATGGGCTCCGGATCGCACGACCACGGCGCGGCCACGACCGACCGTCGTCGCCTCGTCGTCGCGATCGCGATCACCGCCACCGTGCTGGTGGTGGAGGTCGTCGGCGCCCTCGTCTCCGGCTCCCTGGCGCTCCTCGCGGACGCCGGGCACATGACGAGCGACCTGCTGGGCCTCGGCATCGCCCTGGCCGCCACGATCATCGCGGCGCGTCCCGCGACCGACCGGCACACGTTCGGCTTCCAGCGCGGCGAGGTCCTCGGCGCGCTCGTCAACGGCCTGATCCTCGCGGTCGTCGCCGTCTTCGTCGCCATCCAGGGCATCCAGCGGCTGCTCGCGCCGGAGGGCCCCGCGGTCGACGGCGGCGTCATGCTCCTGGCCGCGGGCATCGGCCTGGTGGCGAACGTCGCCGCGCTGCTGGTGCTGCGCGGGGGAGCGGGCAGCTCGATCAACCTGCGGGGCGCCTACCTCGAGGTGCTCGGCGACGCCTTCGGATCCGTCGCGACCATCGTCGCCGGCGTCGTCATCGCGCTCACGGGCTTCGGCCGCGCCGACGCCATCGCCTCGCTCGTCATCGCGGCGCTCATCGTGCCGCGGGCGGTCGTGCTGCTGCGGGAGGTCGTGCGGGTCCTCAACGAGTCGACGCCCGTCGGCACCGAGCCCGAGCGGATCCGCGCCCACCTGCTCGAGACGCCCGGCGTCACCGCGGTGCACGACGTGCACGTGTGGGCCATCACGTCGGGATCGCCCGTCTTCACCGCCCACGTGGTCGTGGAGCAGGAGGTGTTCCGCGACGGACGCACGGGCGAGCTGCTCGACCGCCTCGCGGGCTGCCTGGACGACCACTTCGACGTCGAGCACAGCACGTTCCAGCTCGAGCCCGAGGAGCACGCCGGGCACGAGCACCGGCACCACGTCTGATCCGGGCGCACCGCGGCGGGTGCCGTCGTGCCGGCGCGCGGGAGCGCGGCGGTCGCGGATCAGCCGGGCTCAGCGCCGCGGGTCGTTCGAGGGGTCCTGGTCGAAGTACTCGGGCGCGAGCGCGAGCTCCTCGCCGTCGTGGGCGATGCCCGCCGCCTCCTCGTCGCGCGCGTGCTTGCGGGCGCGGAGGAAGTGGATCACGGTGGGCACCGCGGTGACGAACACGGCGCCGAGCAGGACGTAGTCGATGTAGTGCGTGACGAAGTCGCGGATGGGCGGGAAGCCGTTGAGCAGGTGGCCCAGGAAGGTGAGGCCCGCGCCCCAGATGATCGCGCCGATCGCGTTGTAGAAGGAGTACTTGCGGTAGTCCATGTGGCCGACGCCGGCCGCGATGGGTGCGAAGGTGCGGATGATGGGCACGAACCGCGCGGCGATGACCGCGAGCCCGCCGAAGCGCGCGAAGAACGCGTTCGTGCGCACGACGTTCTGCCGGCTGAAGATGCCGGAGTCCTTGCGCTCGAAGACCTTGGGCCCCGCCTTGTGCCCGATGAGGTAGCCGACCTCGCCGCCCGCGAAGGCGGAGAACGCGATCGCGAGGCAGACCCACCAGATGTCGATGCCCGTGATCCCGGGCAGCGTCAGCCCCGCGATGACGAGGAGCGTGTCGCCGGGGAAGAGGAAGCCGAAGAGCAGGCCCGTCTCGGCGAAGATGATGAGGCAGATCCCGATGAGGGCGAATCCCCCGAACGACTCGATGAGGGTCGTCGAGTCGAGGAAGTCGAAGAGCTGGGGATGCACGTGGGGGCTCCAGTCGTGGTGAGCCGCGGCGGTGCTGGACGACCGGCGGCAGAGCACAGGATATCGGGACCGGCCGCGTGCGCGTCGGGAGTGCGGCACCCCCGGTCGAGGGGCGCGATCCGGCTCAGCCGCCGAGCTCCGCGTGGCCGAAGAGCCCCGGCACGCCGCCCGAGTGCCAGAGCACGACGCGGTCGCCCGGGCCGATGGATCCGTCGCGCGCGGCGGCCGCCAGGCCCGCGGCCGCCCGCGCCGTGTAGGTGGGGTCGAGGAGGATCCCGGTCGTCCGCGCCACGAGCGTGAGCGCGGCCCGCGCGTCGTCGGGGAGGTGCGCGTACCCGGGGCCGACCCGGGCGTCGTCGATGCGGAGGCGGCCGGCGGCGATCCCCGTCCCGCGCTCCGCGAGGAACCCGGCGACTACCTCGCGCGGCCGGGCGACGGCCCCGCAGTGCACGCCGAGCACGCGCTCGGGCCCGAGCGCCTCGACGAGCCCGGCCATGGTCCCGCCGGACCCGAGCGCGACGACCACGTGGTCGACGTCGCCGACCTGCGCCGTGAGCTCGTGCCCCGCGTCGACGAAGCCCTGCACGGAGTGCGCGTCGGATCCGCCGAACGCCACCCGGTGCACGCGCGTGCCCGCCGCCTCGAGCTCCGCGACGACGGATCCGGCGCGGGACTCCGCGTCCTCGTCCCCCGACCACTCGATGCGCGCTCCGAACAGCCCGTCGAGCAGCACGTTGCCGCGCGCGGCGACCTCGTGGCCCTCGAGCACGAGCACGACGTCGAGCCCGAGCGAGGCTCCGGCCGCCGCGGTCATGCGCGCGTGGTTGCTCTGCGCGGCGCCCGTGGTGACCACGGTGGTCGCCCCGTGAGCAACGGCCCGGCCCAGCGAGCGCTCGAGCTTCCTGGCCTTGTTGCCGCCGCCGCCCCAGCCGATGAGGTCGTCGCGCTTCATGAGGAGCCGCTCGGGGTGCAGGCCGAGGGCCTCGGCGAGCCGGGGGACCGGGTGCACGGGCGTCGGCTCGGTCCAGAGGCGGAGGCGTTCGTCCACGGGCTGCTCCTCGTCGGGGGGGGGAGCGCCGCCGATCGGATCGGGCCCGTCGCCGGGCACCGCCCCTCGTGCGGGAGAAGGGACTTGAACCCTCACGCTCGAAAGCACAGGAACCTAAATCCTGCGTGTCTACCGATTCCACCACTCCCGCGGGTGCCCGACCAGCTTAGGACGCCCCCTAATATGTTGATCGTGACAACGAAGACACTGGTAGCAGGCATCGACTCCTCCACGCAGAGCTGCAAGGTGGTCGTCCGCGACCTCGACACGGGCGCCCTCGTGCGCTCCGGCCGCGCATCCCACCCCGACGGCTCGGAGGTGGATCCCGCTCACTGGTGGGACGCGCTCCTCGCGGCCATCGCCGACGCGGGCGGCCTCGACGACGTGGCCGCCATCTCCGTCGGCGGCCAGCAGCACGGCATGGTCTGCCTCGACGAGTCCGGCGCCGTCGTGCGCGACGCGCTCCTCTGGAACGACACCCGGTCCGCGCAGGCCGCCGCCGACCTCCGCGACGAGCTCGGCGCCGACGCCTGGGCGAGCGCCCTCGGCGTCGTCCCCGTCGCGTCCTTCACCGCCACCAAGCTCCGCTGGCTGCGCGACGCCGAGCCCGAGAACGCCGCCCGCGTCGCCGCCGTCGCCCTCCCGCACGACTGGCTGACCTGGCGCCTGCTCGGCCACGGCACGGGATCCCCGGACCTCGCCGCCCTCGCCACCGACCGCTCCGACGCGAGCGGCACCGCGTACTGGTCGAGCGTGACGGGGGAGTACCGCCTCGACCTCCTGGAGCGCGCCCTCGGCCGCGTCGTCGGCCTACCGCGCGTGCTCGGCCCCGGCGAGTCCGCAGGGCTGACGGGCGACGGGATCCCCGGCGTCCCGGCCGGCATCCCCGTCGGCCCCGGCGCGGGCGACAACGCCGCTGCCGCGCTCGGCCTCGGCGCGGTGCCCGGCGACGTGGTCGTCTCCATCGGCACGTCCGGCACGGTCTTCGCCGTCACGGCGGACCCCATCACCGACGCCACCGGCACGGTCGCCGGCTTCGCGGACGCGACGGGCAACTTCCTCCCGCTCATCGCGACCCTGAACGCGGCCCGCGTGCTCGACGGCGGAGCGCGCCTCCTCGGCGTCGACCACGCGCGGCTGTCCGAGCTCGCGCTCGAGGCCCCCGCGGGATCCGACGGACTCGTGCTCCTGCCCTACTTCGAGGGCGAGCGCACGCCGAACCTGCCCGACGCGACCGCGTCGCTGCACGGCATGACCCTCCGCAACTCGACGCCGGCGACCATGGCCCGTGCGCACGTCGAGGGCATGCTGTGCGGCCTGGCCGACGGCCTCGACGCGATCACGCGCCAGGGCGTCGAGGTGGAGCGCGTGCTCCTCATCGGCGGCGGGGCGAAGAGCCGCGCCGTGCGCGAGATCGCGCCGACGATCTTCGGCGTCCCGATCCACGTGCCGGACGCGGGCGAGTTCGTCGCCGACGGCGCCGCGAAGCAGGCCGCGTGGATCCTCACGGGCTCGGTGCCCGAGTGGCCCCTCGCGGGCGACGAGGTCTTCGACGCGCCGGGTGTGCCCGCGGTGCGCCAGGCGTACGCGGCGGCGAAGGCGGAGCTGGGGTACTGACGGCACCGCGTCGGCGCTGACGCGTCGGCCTGTGGACGGGCTCGGCGGGATCCGGTCCTGATCAGCATCCTGTGCGGGTGCAGACGCGGACCCCCCTCGACACCATCGCCGGTCGCGTGCGGGAGCGCCTGCGGGACGACGGGGCCGCGGCCGATCCGGCGGGCACGGCGGCCGTCGTGCGCGAGGAGGTCCGGCGGTTCGCCGAGCAGGCGCTCGGCTCGGACTCGCGGCTCGTCGACGACGAGGCGGCGACCGAGCGGCAGGTCCTCGCGCGCATCACGGGCTTCGGCGCGCTGCAGCCGCTCCTCGACGACGACTCCATCGAGGAGATCTGGATCAACGCCCCCACCCGCGTCTTCGTGGCGCGGGCGGGCGTGCCGGAGCTGACCCCGCTCGTCCTCTCGGACGCGGAGGTGCGCGACCTCGTGGAGCGGATGCTGCAGTCGTCCGGCCGTCGCGTGGACCTCTCCACGCCGTTCGTGGACGCGTCGCTGCCCGACGGCTCGCGGCTGCACGTGGTCATCCCGGACGTGACGCGCCGCCACTGGGCCGTCAACATCCGCAAGTTCTCCCGTCGCATCCGCGACCTCGACCATCTCGTCGCCCTCGGGAGCCTTCCGCTCCAGGCCGCCGAGTTCCTGCGCATGAGCGTGCGCGCGGGCCTCTCCATCGTCGTCAGCGGCGCGACCCACACCGGCAAGACGACCATGATCGACGCGCTCCTCGCGTCCGCGCGCGCATCCGACCGCATCGTCACCGTCGAGGAGACCTTCGAGCTGGATCCCGCCGGCCGCGACGTCGTCGCCATGCAGTGCCGGCAGCCGAGCCTCGAGGGGTCCGGCGAGATCACGCTGCGGCGCCTCATCAAGGAGGCGCTCCGCATGCGGCCCGACCGCCTCGTGGTCGGCGAGGTGCGCGAGGCGGAGTGCCTCGACCTCCTCATCGCGCTGAACTCCGGGGTGCCGGGCATGTGCTCGATCCACGCGAACAGCGCGCGAGAGGCCCTCGTCAAGCTCTGCACCCTGCCGCTGCTGGCCGGCCGCAACATCGACGCCGCGTTCGTCGTGCCGACCGTGGCCACGTCGGTCGACCTGGTGGTGCACCTCGAGGTGCTGCCGTCCGGCGCCCGACGGGTGGTCGAGATCCTGGCGCCCGGCGGTCGGCACTCCGGGATGGTCATCGAGGCGAGCTCGGTGTTCGCGCTGGAGGACGGCGTGCTGACCGCGACCGGCGGGCAGCCGGCGCACCTCGGCAAGTACCGCTCGGCGGGGCTCGACCCGCTCCGGATCCTGGTGGGCGCGCCGTGAGCGTCGCGCTCGGCCTGGCTCTCGGCGCCGGCCTCCTCCTCCTGGTCGCGCCGCGCCTGTGGCCGGCGCCGGAGGGCGGTGCCGGCCGTGGCCGCGGCATGACCGCGGCGATCCACGACCGTCTCACGCACGCGGGGCTTGATCGGGTGTCCGTCAGCTCCTTCCTCGCCATCTCGGCGCTCGTCGGCCTCGCGGCCGCCGTCCTGGCCGAGGCCCTCCTCCGCGTCGACGGCGCCGCGCTCGCCGCCGGTGCCGCCGGGCTGCTGCTCCCGTGGGTCGTCGTCGGCGCGCGGTCCACCGCGCGACGGCGCGCCCACCGCGACGTGTGGCCCGACGTCGTCGACCACCTCGTGAGCGCGGTCCGGGCGGGCATGGGGCTGCCGGACGCGGTCGCCTCCCTCGCGGTCGCGGGTCCCGCCGTGCTCCGGCCGGCGTTCCGCGAGTTCGCCTCCGTCTACCGCACCACCGGGAACTTCGCCGTCGCCCTCGACGAGCTCAAGGAGCGGCTGGCGGATCCCACGGCCGACCGCATCCTCGAGACGCTGCGCATGGCGCGCGAGGTCGGCGGAACCCAGCTGCCGGACGTGCTCCGCGGCCTCGCCCGGTTCCTCCGCGAGGAGGCCGCCATCCGCAGCGAGGCCGAGGCGCGGCAGTCGTGGGTCGTCAACGCGGCCAAGCTCGGCGTCGCCGCGCCGTGGATCATCCTGGCCCTGCTCTCCACCCGTCCCGAGGCGGTCGCCGCCTACGACACGGCCGCCGGCACCGTGGTCATCGTGATCGGCCTCGCCGTGTCGGCCGTCGCGTACCGGCTGATGCTCGCCCTCGGGCGCCTGCCGGAGGACCGGCGGTGGTTCGCATGACGGGGACGGAGTCCTGGGGCGCCGTCCTCGGCCTGATCGCGGGTCTCGGCCTCTGGTCGATGATGGGCGCGGTTCCGCGCTTCCGGCGTGCGCGCCTGCTCGACCGCGTTGCGCCGCACGTGCTCGACGTGTCGGAGGGTGCGCGCCGTCATCTGGCGCTCACCACGGTGCATCCGCTGCCCGTGCTCGGCACGCTCGGCGCCCCGGCCGTCGTCCCGCTGCGTCGCGGGCTCGCGCGCGTGCTCGGCGGCACCGAGCGCATCGAGCGGCTGCTGGGGCAGGCCGGATCCGCGGAGGACGTGGAGCGGCATCGATCGCGCCAGCTGGTGGGGCTCGTCCTCGGAGCGGCCGCGGGTGCGCTGATCGCCGCGGTCGCCGGCAGCGCCGCCCTCCTGGCCGGCGCCCTCCCGCAGACGCAGCTCGTCGCCGTCCCGGTCGTCGCCGCGGTGGCCGGGCTGGTCGCCTGCGACTCGGCGCTCGAGCGACGGGCGAAGCGGCGGATCGCCCGCATCTCGGCCGAGCTGCCCACCGTGCTGGAGTTCCTGGCGCTCAGCCTCGCCGCCGGTGAGGGGCTGCTCGACTCGCTCCGCCGCGTCGCCCGCGTGGGCTCCGGCGAGCTCGCGGGGGAGCTGGGGCGCGTCGTCGCCGACGTCGGCACCGGCATCGCCGTCACCCGGGCCTTCGACGATCTCGCCCGCCGTCTCGCCCTCCCGTCCGTCTCGCGCCTCGTGGACCAGCTGGCCGGATCCCTCGAGCGCGGCACCCCGCTGGCCGAGGTCCTCCGCGCGCAGGCCCAGGACGCCCGCGAGGTCGCCAAGCGCGAGCTGCTCGAGAGCGCCGGACGCAAGGAGGTGGGGATGCTCGTCCCCCTGGTGTTCCTGATCCTCCCGCTCACCATCGTCTTCGCGCTCTTCCCGGGCGTCTTCGTCCTGCAGCTCGGGCTGTAGGACGCCGTCCGCCGCCTACCCACCATCCGACACCGACCGAGAGGCAACGACATGACCGACGAACGAGGAACGCGGGGCACGGACGCGACGCCCGGAGCGCCGTGGGATGACGACCGCGGCGACGTGCCCGGCTGGGTGCTCATCACGCTCATGACGGCGGGGCTCGTCATCATCCTGTGGGGCGTCGCGGGGCCCCTGCTGCAGAACGTGTTCACCCAGGCCATCGACCGGGTCACGTCCTTCTGATGCGCGACGACCGCGGCTCGGCGCCCGCCGAGTTCGTCATGGTCGGTGCGCTGCTCGTCGTCCTCGCGCTGGCGGTGGTGCAGCTGGCGCTCGCGCTGCACGTGCGGACGACCGTCCTCGACGCGGCAGCCGAGGGGGCGCGGACCGCGGCGCTCGCCGGGGCCACGCGCGCGGACGGCGTCGAGCGGACCCGCGAGCTCATCACGACGGCCGTGGGGGAGCGGTACGCGCAGGACGTGACGGCGGGCACGGGCACGGCGCTCGGCCACGCGGTGGTCAGCGTGACGGTCCGCACGACGCTGCCGCTCGTCGGCCTCCTCGGCGTCGACCGCGGCCTGGAGGTGACGGGCCATGCGGCCGTCGAGCGCCTGGGCTGACGACCGGGGATCCGCGGCGCTCGAGTTCATCACGGCGGGCGTGCTCCTGCTCGTGCCGCTCGTGTACCTCGTCCTCGCCCTGTCCGCGATCCAGGGGGCGGCGCTCGGCACGGAGGGCGCGGCGCGCCAGGCGGCCCGGGTCTACGTGCGCGCGGACGACGACGCGACCGGCCGACGGGAGGCGCGGTCCGCGGTCGACGTCGCGCTCGCCGACCAGGGCGTGGCGCCCGACGGCATCGCGCTCGACATCACCTGCACCCCGGATCCGGCGCGCTGCCATGCGCCGCGGTCGCTCGTGCACGTGTCCGTCCGGGTCGCGGCGGCCCTGCCGCTCGCGCCGCCCGTGGTCGGCCCGGACTCGCCGGGCTCCGTCGCGGTCCACGGCGACGCGGACGAGCGCGTCTCCGTCTTCGCCCGCGGGGCCGGCTGATGCCGACGTGCGCGACGCGCCTCCGGGTCGCTGCGCGGTCGTGGTCGTGGTCGTGGTCGAGGTCGGCGCCGAGCGACGAGGGCTCGATCCTGCCGCTGGTGATCGCGTCCTGCGCGCTCGGGCTGGCCGTGATCCTCATGGTCTCCGCGGCGTCCTCGCTCTACCTGGAGCGCGTGCGGCTGTTCTCCCTGGCCGATGCCGCGGCGCTGGCGGGCGCCGAGTCCTTCGACGTGGACGGCGACGGCGGGCCCGTGGCCCCGGTCGCCGACGACGACGGCGTGGCGCTGCCGCCCTTGACGGACGACGGCGTCGCGGCTGCGGCCGCGGGCTTCCTGGCGGACGAGCCGACCGACGGCCTCCACGGCCTGCACCTCGACCGCGCCGTCACGCCCGACGGCCGGAGCGCGCGCGTCACCCTGTCCGCCACGTGGATCCCGCCCGTGGCCTCGCTGTTCGCCCCCGACGGCGTCCGCATCGACGTCACGAGCACGGCCCGCAGCGTGCTGGTCGGCCCGGGCGGCGCGGCAGCGGGTCCGGCTGGCGGCGGGTGAGCGGCGCAGCCGGAACGCGAGACCGGCCGCGCGTCAGCGCGCGGGTCGCGGCTTCCGCGGCACGTACCGCGGCACGTACCGGACGAGGATCCCGGCGCCGATGAGCCCGAGCACGCCCATCACGCCGCTGGCGACCGCGAGCGACGCGGCGGACGTGAGCGCGGCGATGAGGAGCGGGGACGCGGCGCTGCCGGCGTCGCCCGTGAAGCGCCAGGCGCCGAGGAAGGGGGCCGGGTCGTCCTTCGGGGCAAGGTCGGCGCCGAGGGTCATGAGGATCCCCGAGCCGATGCCGTTCGCTACCGACATGAACATGGCGACGCCGATGAACCACTGCACGCTCGTCGGCAGGTCGGGGGTGAGGGCGAGCACGAGGTAGCCGGCGCCGAGCCCGACCATCGACGGCACGGCGCTCCAGAGGCGGCCGAAGCGGTCCATGATCTGGCCGCTCGCGTAGAAGAGCGCGAAGTCCACGCCGCCCGCGATGCCGATGATGAGCGCCGTGTTCGCGTCCGAGATGCCGATGCTCACCGCCCACAGGGGGAGGAGCACGCCGCGGCCCGCGCGCATCGCGCCGATGAGGGCGGCGCCGGATCCGAGCTTCACGAGCACGCCCTTGAAGCGCCACAGCGTGCGGGCGAGGCCCGCCGAGTCGCGGGCCGGGGGAGCGGTGCCGGCGGACGCTGCGACCGACTCGTCGTCCTGCGGCTCGCCGCCGGTGGCGGGCGCGGCGCTCTGCAGGCCCGCGCGGTTGCGGCGGACGACGTCCATGGGATCGGGCAGCACCAGCAGCGTGACGGCGGCCGCGAGGCACGCGACGATGTGGATCGCGAACGCCGACTGCGACGCCCCCGTCAGGTGGATCACGCCGGCAGCCAGGAAGGGTCCCACGAAGTACCCGGCGCGGAAGGTGCCGCCGAGCGTGGAGAGCGCGCGGGCGCGGAACGCCTGCGGCACGAAGCTCGTCATGAACGCGTGTCGGGCGAGCGCGAAGACCGCCGTCGAGACGCCGATGAGGAACACGCCCACGCCGAGCACGAGCGGGTTCGGCGCGAGGAGGCAGAGCACCAGGCCGCCGATGGAGACGAAGGCCGCGCCGATCATGGCCGTCCGCTCGCCGATGCGGCTCACCACGGAGCCGCTCGGGATGTCGCCCACGAGCTCGCCGAGCATGATCATGCCGCCGATGAACGCGGCGATCGCGAGCGAGGCTCCGAGGCTGCCCGCGACGATCGGGATGATGGGGATGATCGCCCCCTCGCCGATGGAGAAGAGGAGTGCGGGGAGCAGCGCGGGGAGCGCGACCTGCCGCAGGGAGAAGGGGGTCTCGGGGCTCGACATCGCCCCCGAGCCTACGCGCGGGCGGGCCCCGCCCCGGACGTCGCCTGCGGCCCGGACGGTAGGCTGGGCGGCACCATGATCGACCAGGACTTCTCATCGCGGATCACAGAATTGCGCGACACCTACTCCAACATCCGCTCGGTCGTCGGCGTCGAGCGCCTGCAGCAGGAGGTCGAGGAGCTGAGCGCCCAGGCGGGCGAGCCGGACCTCTGGGACGACACGGAGAAGGCCCAGAAGGTCACGAGCGACCTGAGCCACCGCCAGTCCGAGCTGGCCCGCATCGACGAGCTGCAGCGCCGCCTCGACGACCTCGACGTGCTCGTCGAGATGGCCAAGGACGACGAGGAGTCCGCCGAGGAGGCCGTCGTCGAGCTCGCCGGCATCACGAAGATCATGGACGAGCTCGAGGTGCAGACGCTCCTCAACGGCGAGTTCGACCCGCGCCCCGCCGTCATCACGATCCGCGCGGGCGCCGGCGGCGTCGACGCCGCCGACTTCGCCGAGATGCTCATGCGCATGTACCTGCGCTGGGCCGAGCAGCACGACTACTCCGCCACCGTGCTCGACACCTCCTACGCGGAGGAGGCGGGCATCAAGTCGGCGACGTTCGAGATCGACGCCCCCTACGCGTTCGGCACGCTCTCCGTCGAGGCCGGCACGCACCGCCTCGTGCGGATGAGCCCCTTCAACTCCGCGGGCAAGCGCCAGACGTCGTTCGCGGCGGTCGAGGTCGTGCCGCTCATCGAGCAGACCGAGTCCATCGAGATCCCCGAGAACGACATGCGGGTCGATGTCTTCCGCTCGTCCGGCCCCGGCGGCCAGTCCGTCAACACGACCGACTCCGCGGTGCGCATCACCCACCTGCCCACCGGCATCGTCGTCACCTGCCAGAACGAGAAGAGCCAGATCCAGAACCGCGCCGCCGCCCTCCGGGTGCTGCAGTCGCGCCTGCTCCTCGTGCAGCGCGAGCAGGAGGCGGCCACCAAGAAGGAGCTCGCCGGCAACATCACGGCGAGCTGGGGCGACCAGATGCGCAGCTACGTGCTCGCGCCCTACCAGATGGTCAAGGACCTGCGCACGGAGCACGAGGTCAACAACCCGTCCAACGTCTTCGACGGCGACCTCGACGGCTTCATCTCCGCGGGGATCCGCTGGCGGAAGTCGCCCGACCGCGCCTGAGAGAGTCCGGGGGACCGCTCGGCGCGGTGAGTCGATGCGGCGAATGACCCCTCCCGTGCCTAGGGTCGTACCGACATGATCAGGTTCGACCACGTATCCAAGGTGTATCCCGGCAACCCCCGACCGGCGCTGAGCTCCGTCGACCTCGAGATCCTCCGGGGGGAGTTCGTCTTCCTCGTCGGCGCATCCGGGTCCGGCAAGTCCAGCTTCCTGCGTCTCGTGCTCAAGGAGGACCGGCCCACGCAAGGGACGATCCACGTCCTGGGCCAGCAGCTGAACCAGCTGTCGAGCCGCAAGGTCCCCTACTACCGGCGCAGCCTGGGGGTGGTGTTCCAGGACTTCCGGCTGCTCCCGAACAAGTCGGTGTTCGACAACGTCGCCTTCACGCTCCAGGTGATCGGCAAGTCGCGCGGCTTCATCCAGGAGGCCGTCCCCGACGTCCTCAACATGGTGGGCCTCAAGGGCAAGGAGCAGCGCCTGCCGCACGAGCTCTCCGGCGGCGAGCAGCAGCGCGTCGCGATCGCGCGCGCCGTGGTCAACAAGCCCGCCGTGCTCCTCGCCGACGAGCCCACGGGCAACCTGGACCCGCTGACGAGCGCGGGCATCATGCAGGTGCTCGAGCGGATCAACGCCAACGGCACCACCGTGATCATGGCCACGCACGACTCCGGCATCGTCGACCAGATGCAGAAGCGCGTCATCGAGCTGATCGGCGGCGAGGTCGTCCGCGACGAGATGGGCGGCCAGTACCAGACCTCCGCGATCGACCTGCCCCGCACGGCGGAGAACCCGGTCGGAGTGAACCCCGAGCACCCGCCCGTGGCCGCGCCGACGCCGGTGTTCGTGCCCGCGGCGCCGCTGCCGGCGCCCGTGCGCCCGACGGCGCCCGCCGAGCCCGCCACCGCGGCCGAGCGTCGCGAGCAGGCCCGGCGCGACAAGCAGCGCCGCGCCGAGGAGAAGGCCCGTGCCAAGGAGGCGGCCGCCCGCGAGGCGGCCGCCGCCAAGGCCGCGCGGAAGGCGCCCAAGGAGCGCCCCGCTGCCGTCGCCGCGCCGGCCGCGTCGACCACCCGGCCCGCCGCGCCCGTCGCTCCGGCCGCCGACGCGCCGGCCATCGTGCCGGCCACGACGCCCGTCCGCGACCCGGAGAGCGCCCGCGACGCGCAGCCCGCGTCCGACGCGCAGCCCGTCCGGGACGCGCAGCCGGACCGCACCCCCCGCGAGGACCCGCCGGTGTACGCGCCGTCGGCCTTCGCGGAGGCAGCCCGCGTGGATCCCGTCCCCGAGCGTGACGCCGACCGCGACCGACCCGCCCCGCCCGCGGAGGAGCGCCGCGAGGCCGAGCCCGTCCGCCCGGAGCCGACGGCCCCGGAGCCCACGCGCCCCGAGCCGCCGCGAGCGGAGCCGGTGCGTCGGGAGACCGTCGAGCAGGCGCCCTCGCGCGCCGTGCCGGTGATCCGCGACGAGGCGCCCGTCGTCGACGACACGCCGCCCGCCGCGCCCATTCCGCCCAGCAGGCGCAACGGCGGAGGCGCCGCCCCGGCCGCGCCGAGCACCGGATCCATCCGCCGGCTCCCCGAGGGCACGGGCGTCATCCGCCTCCCCGACCTGACCGGCGGCGAGGGCGGACCCGCGCCCGCCGGCGGGGACGACGACGCCGAGCTCGCCGAGCTCGGCCTGGCCGAGAAGCTGGGCCTCCGGGCCCGCGGTGAGTCGCCGGACGACACCGGCGCACAGGATGTGGGGCCCACGCGATGAGACTCGGACTCGTCCTCTCCGAGGTCGGCCACGGCCTCCGTCGGAACGTCAGCATGGTCGTCTCGGTCGTGCTCGTCACCTTCATCTCGCTCACGTTCGTGGGCGCCGCCGTGCTGCTGCAGATGCAGATCGGCCAGATGAAGAACTACTGGTACGACCGCGCCCAGGTCGCGATCGACTTCTGCACCGACACGTCGGTGCCGAGCGAGACGTGCGTCAACGGCAAGGCCACCCCGGAGCAGATCGACGCCGTGAAGCAGCGGCTCGACAGCGACACGCTCACCCCGTTCATCGACAAGTACTACTTCGAGGACCAGGACACGGCGTACAAGAACTTCCAGGAGCAGTTCAAGGGCGACCCCGTCACCGAGCTGGTCCAGCCGGAGTTCCTCAACGAGGCGTTCTGGGTGAACCTCAAGGACCCGTCGAAGTCGGACATCCTCAGCGACAGCCTCTCCGGGCTCGCGGGCGTCGAGAACGTGACCGACCAACGGCAGTACCTCGACCAGATCTTCTCGATCCTCAACGCGGCCAGCCTCACGGCCGTGGGGATCGCGGGCCTGATGCTCGTGGCCGCCGCCCTCCTCATCGCCACCACCATCCGGCTGTCCGCGTTCTCGCGGAGACGGGAGCTGGGCATCATGAGGCTGGTCGGGGCGTCGAACCGCTTCATCCAGACCCCGTTCATCCTCGAGGGCGTGTTCGCGGCCCTCATCGGGTCGGTGCTCGCGAGCGCGGCGACGGTGGCGCTCGTGCGCTTCTTCGTGCAGGGCTTCCTGAGCTCCCGGCTCACGTCGATATCGCTCGTGAACATGGACGACGCGCTGCTCGTGGTGCCGATCCTGCTCGGGGTGGGCGTGGTGCTCGCGGCCGTGTCGGCCAACTTCGCGATCAGCCGCTACCTCCGGATCTGATCCTCCGGTAGGCTGATGGGCTGCCCGGATCCGGGCGCATCCACCCGAACCATCGAGGAGTCCACCGTGCCCAGGGAACGTGGCGAGAAGGTGGTGGCGACCAACCGCAAGGCGCGCCACGACTACACCATCGAGTCGACCTACGAGGCCGGCCTCGTGCTCACGGGCACCGAGGTCAAGTCGCTCCGGCAGGGGCGGGCCTCGCTCGTCGACGGCTACGCGTTCGTGGACGCCGGCGAGGCCTGGCTGGATGCGGTGCACATCCCGGAGTACAACCAGGGCACGTGGAACAACCACCCCGTCCGGCGCAAGCGGAAGCTGCTCCTGCACAAGGAGCAGATCCTCAAGATCCACACGAAGGTCAAGGAGGGCGGCTACACGGTCGTCCCGCTCCAGCTCTACTTCGTCGACGGCCGCGCCAAGGTCGAGCTCGCCATCGCGAAGGGCAAGAAGGAGTACGACAAGCGCCAGACGCTCCGCGAGCGCCAGGACAAGCGCGAGGCGGACCGCGCGATGGCGTCGCACCGGCGCCTCGGCGACTGAGCCGCCCCCGGGTGGTGCGCCCGCCTCCGGCCGGGTAACATGGAGGGCTGGTCGTGGTGATCACGGCCGGTGATTGACAACTCGACAGCGTGGAACATGCGACCCGGCTCGGGTGCCTCTCGAGGCGCTCTGCCGTTCATGGGGATGATCGGTTTCGACATTGCCTGAATGACTGCGAGAAGCGGGTCGAGGATGCAGGGCTATCTCGTAAACGCTCTCTGCAAAATACAACTGCCAATAACAAGCAGTCGTCCTTCGCTCTCGCTGCCTAAGCGAGCGAACTAACAGGACCGTCGACCCGGTGATGCTCTCTATCCGGTAAGTCGGCGTCAGAAAAGGGAGCTCGCTGCGCGGTCGTGCCTCAGGGCCGCGCGGGACTCGAACTGGGGCTGGGCCCGTCGACGCAGATGCCAGGAGCAAGCGTCGGGGCCGAGCAGAACGCCTTTCCTGGCTACACCCGTAGAAGGCGCAGGATTACAGCAGTGGACCGGGGTTCGATTCCCCGCATCTCCACCATCGCGTCGCATGCTCCACGCTCGTCGAGGGTCCGGATCCGTCCGGACAGGCGAAGGCCCCGTCCATCGGACGGGGCCTTCCGTCTGTCCGGGGTTCAGCCGACCGGGCTGCGCGGCGCCGCCGGAGCGGGTGCGCCGGGATCCGACGTCGCGAGCGCGGGGGCCGTCGTCTCCACCGCGGGCGAGCCGGTGCGGCCGCGGCGCCGACGCGCACGCCCGCCGGACCGTCCGTACACGAGGTACATCGTGAGCCCCATGATGATCATGAGCAGCACCGTGTAGACGAACGTGATGCTCATCGAGTCGAGGTTGGCCTCGCCCTCGGTGCTCGCCTTGATCGCGATGCCGAGCGGCTCGTACAGCGGCTGGTAGAGGAACACGGCGGCGTCGTAGTCGTCGAGCAGGCTGTTGAAGTTGAGCGCCGTGATGGCCGCGACCGTGGGGATCACGAGCGGCACCAGCACGCGCCGGAACGTCGTGAGCGAGCGGGCGCCCAGGATCCGCGCGGCGTCCTCGAGCGACTGCGGCACGCTCGCGAACGCCGCCTTCAGGAGCCGCAGCGTGAACGGGACCTTCACGATGACGTACGCGACGAGCAGCAGCCAGGTCGTGCCCGTGAGCACCTGCCCGCCGATCAGCGGCTGCGGCCGGTCGAAGGTCTGCAGGAGCGCGAGCGCGATGAGGATCGTGGGCAGGATCCACGGGATGTGCAGCAGGTACTCGAGCGTCGCGGTGACCCAGTTGCGGTTCCGCTGGATCATGCGCGCGACGAACAGGAGGCCGGCCACCACGATCACGGCCGCCAGCGCGCTGTAGACGAGGCTCACGATGAAGGGGCGCAGCACGTCGGGCGAGCCGAGCACGGTCGCGTAGTTCCGCAGCGTGAACGAGTCCAGGGTGATGGTGCCCGTCTGCACGCTCTTCGAGTCGAGGAACGAGAACAGCACGATGAGGATCACGGGCAGCGCGTAGACGACGAACAGGGCGTACGCGACCACGTGCACGACGCCGTTCACGAACGGGTTCCGGATGCGCTGCTTCTCCAGCGGGGTCGCGACCTTGGCGACCGAGAAGTAGACGCCCGACTTCTCGACGCGGTTCATGATCGCGAGCAGCACGATCGTCGCGACGCCGAGCACGATCGCGAGGAGGGCCGCGAGGTCGCGGGAGCTCGTGCTCTTGGAGAACGTGACGATCATGGGCGCCACCGTCTGGAAGCCCGTGCCGCCGAGCACCAGGGGAGCGGTGAGGGCCCCGAGGCCCGTCAGGAACGTGAGCACGGTGACCGCGAAGATCATGGGCCGCAGCGCCGGCAGCACGATGCGGAAGAGGATCCGCCCGGTGCCCGCGCCCATGCTGCGCGCGGCCTCGATGGTCTGGTGGTCGATGGCCGCGAGCGACGAGCGGAGGAACAGCATGTGGTTCGTGGTGGTCGCGAAGGTCATCACGATGACGACGGCGAAGTAGCCGGAGAACCAGTCGGGGTCGAGGTCCGGGAAGACGCGCTGGGCGATCGCCGTGACGAACCCGTAGCGCCCGTAGATGAAGTTGTAGCCGGCCGCGAGCACGATGCCGCCGTAGATGAGCGTCGTGGCGTAGCCGAGCCACAGCACGCGGGATCCGCGCACGACGAAGTACTCCGTCACCAGCACGATGAAGATGCCGACCACGTTCACCGTGATGGCGAGCGTGACCGCGAGCAGCAGGCTGTTGCCGACGCTGCGCATCGCCCGGTCGGAGCTCACGAGCTTCTCGAGCGCCCGGCCGCTGAACGCGCCGTCGGGGAAGAACGTCGTGACGAGCAGGTTGGCGTTCGGGAAGACCAGGAAGGTGACGACGAACCACAGCGCGGCGATGAGCACCACGACGCCGAGGGGGGAGCGCAGCAGCGCGCGGACGGGGGTGCGCACGGCTACGACCGGTACTGCAGGATCGCGGACGGGTCGATGCCGACGACGACCTCGGTGCCGGGGGAGAGCGGCGGCGCGCCCGTCTCGGCGACGAGGGCGGTCACGGCGTCGTCCCCGAGGTCGATCCGGTAGGTGCTGTAGGAGCCGTGGTACGAGCGCTCGGCGACGACGCCGTCGATGCGCACGCGGCGTGGATCCGCGGGGGCGGCGTCGCGAGCGGCCACCGACACGCGCTCGAGCCGCACGTAGGCGCGTCCTGACGCGTCGAGGTCGGCCGCACCCGCGGCGCGGAGGCGCGCGACCGTGGCGGGCCCGAGGGCGTTGATCGCGCCGACGAAGGTCGCGACGAACTCGGTGGCCGAGCGGTCGTAGACCTCCTCGGGGGTCCCGACCTGCTCGATCCGCCCCGCGTCGAAGACGGCGATGCGGTCGCTCATCGTGAGCGCCTCCTCCTGGTCGTGCGTGACGTAGACCGTCGTGATGCCGAGCCTCGACTGCAGGCCCTTCAGCTGCTCGCGCAGCTGCACGCGGAGCTTGGCGTCGAGGTTGGAGAGCGGCTCGTCGAGCAGGAGGATCCGCGGCTCGAGCACGAGCGCCCGCGCGATCGCGACGCGCTGCTGCTGCCCGCCGGAGAGCTCGGCCACGTTCTTGTCGAGCTGGGCCGCGCTCAGCTCCACCTGGTCGGCCATGGCGCGCACGAGCCGGTCGGTCTCCGCCTTGCCGGCCTTCCGCACGGTGAGCCCGAACGCGATGTTCTGCCGAACCGACATGCTGGGGAACAGCGCGTAGTTCTGGAACACCATGCCGACGCGGCGCTTCTCGCTGGGCAGCCGCGTGGCGACCTGCCCGTCGATCACGATGTCGCCGCGGCTCGGGTCGACGAAGCCCGCGAGGGTCCGCAGCGCCGTCGTCTTGCCGCAGCCCGAGGGCCCGAGGAGGGTGAAGAACTCGCCCTCGTGGATCTCCAGGTCGAGCCCGGGGATGGCCACCTGGTCGCCGAAGCGCACCTCGACGTCGTCGAAGCGGATCATCAGGGCAGGTACTCCAGCTCGGTCTTCTCGACCCATTCGGCGATGTGCTCGCGCACGAAGCCGTAGTCGACGTCCTGCTTCTCGAGCGACTCGATGAGCTCCTTCACGGCCGGCAGCGCCTTCTCGCGCGCGGTCGTGTTGACGGGGTAGCTGGAGAACTTCTCGGCGAACGCCCCCTGCACGTCGGCGCTGCCGAACCAGTCGATGAAGGCGCGGGCGCGCTCCTCCTTCTTGGTGCCGGCGATCTCGGCGATCTGCTCCGTGACGAACGGGACGCCGGCCTTCGCGGGGACGACCTCGGTGGTGGTGCCGTACTGCGCGTCGCGGGCGGCGATGCCGCTCGACGCGAGCGTGCCGAAGGAGACCTCGCCGCGGGAGAGGCGGGCGTAGAGGTCCGTGCCCTCGACCGCGGGGGATCCGTTCGCGAAGTAGTCCTTCACGACCTCCCAGCCCTCGTCGCTGATGCCGAGGTCGCCGTCCGGGTCCGCGTACGGCGCCAGCAGGCCCGCGAGGATGAGCTGCGGCGTGGCCTCGCCGAGGCGCGTGTTCACCTCGTACTTCCCCTCGTACTTCGACGTGTGCAGGTCCGTGACGTCCTTCGGCACGTCGCCGCCGGAGGTCTGCTTCGCGTCATGCACCGTCACGATGGCCTGCTCCACGAGCGGCCAGTAGGCGCCGGCGTCGGGATCGCCCGCGGCCTGGTCGACCTCGCCGGACCACGCGGGCGTGTACGCCGTGATGGCGTCCTCGGCCTTGAGGTTCTCGAAGTACATGTTGTTGAGGCCGAAGACCACGTCCCCGACGGGGTTGTTCTTCTCCGCCACGATGCGGTTGGCGAGGTCGGCGCCGCCGAGGCCCACGATCTGGATGTCGAAGCCCGCCTTCGCCGCCTCGGCCGTGACCCAGTCGCCGCGGCCGTCGCCGTTGGAGTTCGTGTAGACGATGAGCGTGTCGCCCGAGGCGGGGGAGGCCGCGGGATCCGCGGTGCCGGCGCCGCCCGAGGACCCGCATCCCGAGAGGGCGAGCCCGGCCGCCACGACGGCGGCGAGCGAGGCGGTGAGACGGCGGGCGCGGTTCTTCATGGTGTCCTCTCGAGGGAGCACGTCGGTGTGCTCGCGGGCGGTCGCGCCGGACCGGCACGGAGTTCCCACCCTAGGAGCGGGGACTCCGGCGGCCGGGCCCGGCGGTCGCTGTTGGCTCGCTGTTCAGCATAGGGACACCCGAGACGTTTCCCCAGGTGAGGAGCAAACTGGTGCCGGGCACGTCGCCCGCGTCCACGGGGGCGGGAATTCATAGCCCGTGTATGGGATTCGATACCTCATGACCGAACGCACCACCGCGGGCACGACCCCGACCGACGACCAGGAACGCACCCGCTGGCAGGCCTTCTGGGTCTGCGTCGGCGTCGCGGCGCTCACCATCCTCGACCTGTCGAAGGTCAACGTCGGGCTGCCGTCCATCGAGGAGTCGCTGGGCGCGGGATCCACCGACCTGCAGCTCATCGTCGCGGGCTACGCGCTCGCGTTCGGCCTGGCCCTCGTGCCCGCCGGGCGCCTCGGCGACATCCGGAGCCGACGGCTCATGTTCGTGGTCGGCCTCAGCTCCTTCACGATCGCGAGCCTCCTCTGCGCCATCGCGCCGGACGTGACGACGCTCGTGATCGCGCGCATCCTGCAGGGCGTCGCCGCCGGCATCCAGATGCCGCAGGTGCTGGGCCTCATCCAGCAGCTCTTCCAGGGGGAGGAGCGGGCGCGCGCGTTCGGGCTGTTCGGCGCGGTCGTCGGCATCTCCACGGCGTTCGGGCCCACGCTCGGCGGCCTGCTGATCCAGCTCGGCGGCCCCGAGGACGGCTGGCGCCTGCTCTTCTGGATGAACATCCCGCTCGGCATCGTCGCCATCGCGTTCGCGCTCAAGCTGCTGCCGAGGCGGCAGACGCGCCCCGAGGGCGCGACGGGCCTGGATCCCGTCGGCATCGTGCTGCTCGCGATCGCGACCTTCGCGCTCATGCTGCCGTTCGTGCTCACCACGGGCGGGCCCGACGACGACCCCCGCCGCTGGCTGGCGCTCGCCGTCGCAGCCGTGGCCGCGGGCCTCTTCGTCGCCTGGGAGCGGCGCTACGAGCGGTCGGGCAGGTCGCCCGTGGTGCACTTCGCGCTCTTCAAGCTCTCCTCGTACCGCAACGGGATCCTCATCGCCACGGCGTACTTCGCCGCCATCCCCGCCGTGTTCCTGCTCACGACGCTCTACCTCCAGCAGGGGCTCGGGCTCGCGCCCGTCTTCGCCGGGATGGTCAGCATCCCGTTCGCGCTGTCGTCCGCGGTCACGGCCTGGATCGGCGGACGCCTCGTCTCCCGGCTGGGGCGCCAGCTCGTGGTGATCGGGCTCGCGATCGTCGCGGGCGGCATCACCCTGCTGCTCCTCGCCGCCGTCCTCACACCGGCCGAGGTCACGCCGTGGGCGATGGCCGCGGCGATGCTCGTGGCAGGCGTCGGCGCGGGCTTCGTCATCTCGCCGAACCAGACGCTCACGCTCGCCGAGATCCCCGTCACGGAGGGCGGCGTGGCCGGATCCATGGCGCAGGTCGGCCAGCGAGTGGGCACCGCGGTGGGCGTCGCGGCGGCCTCGGCCACGTTCTTCAGCACCCTCTACGCCGAGGCGACCGGCGGCGGGGACGCGAGCCTCGCGGTGTACCACGACGGGTTCCGCAACGGCTTCCTCGTGACGATCGCGCTGGTCGCCGTGGCGCTCGCGCTCGGCCTCGTCGACCTCGGGCAGAGGCGCCGTCGCCGGGAGCGCGCCGCGACCGCCTGATCGGTCGGCGCGGCGCGGCGCCGGGCTCAGCGCGCGACGACCGCCAGCACGGCGTCGTGGAGGCGCCCGTTGGTGGCGAGCGCGGATCCGTGCCACGGCCCCGCCGCGCCGTCGATCGACGTGAAGCGGCCGCCGGCCTCCTCGATCACGGGGATGAGCGCGGCCATGTCGTAGGGCTTGAGGTCGTGCTCGCCCGCGATGTCGAGGAGCCCCTCGGCGAGCAGCATGTAGGCCCACATGTCGCCGAAGTCGCGGGAGCGCTTCACCCGGGCGGAGAGGTCGAGCAGCTCGTCCAGCCGGTCGGCGTCGCGCCAGCGCTGCACGCCGGCGACGCTCATGGAGGCGTCCTCGAGCCGGTCGACGTCCGACACCCGGATCCGCCGCTCCTGCGAGGTGGTGGCCTGGCCGAGCGTGTCGTCGACGTAGGCGCCGAGGCCCGTCGCGCCCCACCAGCGGCGGCCGAGCGCGGGGGCGCTCACCACGCCGACCACGGGGACGCCGTCGACCGCGAGGGCGATGAGGGTGCCCCACACGGGGACGCCGCGAGCGAAGTTGGAGGTGCCGTCGATGGGATCCACGATCCACTGCCGCGACGACGACCCGCTCGTGCCGTACTCCTCGCCGAGGACGCTGTCGTGCGGGCGGCTGTCGGCGATGCCCGCCCGGATCGCCCGCTCGACGGACGTGTCCGCATCGGTGACCCAGCTGGAGTCGGCCTTCGTCTCGATCGCGAGGTCGGCGGAGCGGAACCGGTCGAGCGAGATGGCGTCGGCCATGTCGGCCAGCTCCCTCGCGAGCCGCAGGTCGGACGAGAGGGAGTGCAGGGGTTCGGAGGCCACGGGGTCGAGCCTAGCGATCGGGCCGGGTGCGCCCCGTCACTCGCCCTTGCCCGCGTCCGAGCGGTTGGCGACGAGGTGCTGGAGCGAGTGCAGGCGCTCGCGTCCGGCGTCGCCGAGCTCCCCGGCCTCGACCCGGTCGACGATCTCCCAGTCGTGCGCCTCCGTGAGAGGGATCCCGCCCGGCGGCTCGCCCTCGGGCAGGTGCGCGTAGCTGGCGAACGAGCGGAGGATGTTGGCCGGATCCACGTGGCCGAGCCCGAAGGACCGCACGCCCGGGGTGTCGATGATCCAGCCGTGCCCGCCGCCGCCCGTCTCGACGCGCATGGAGACCGTCGAGCTCGACGTGTGGCGGCCGCGGCCCGTGACCTGGTTGACGACGCCCGTGGCCCGCTTGGCGTCCGGCACGAGCGCGTTGACGAGCGTGGACTTGCCGACGCCCGAGTGCCCGACGGCGACGGTCGTGCGGTCGGCCAGGAGCGCGCGCAGCTCGTCGAGGGGCACGTCGTCGGAGCGGCTGAGGACGATCGGCACGTCGAGCACGCGGAAGTGCGCGGCGAACGGCGCGGGGTCGGCCACGTCCGACTTCGTGATGCAGAGGATCGGCTGGATCCCGGCATCGAACGCCGCCACGAGGTAGCGGTCCACGAGGCGCGCGCGCGGCTCGGGCTCGGCGGCCGCGACCACGATCAGCATCTGGTCGGCGTTGGCCACGATCACGCGCTCGACGGCGTCGGAGTCGTCGGCGCTGCGGCGCAGCAGGGTGCGGCGCGGGGCGATCCGGACGATGCGCGACAGGCTGCCCTCGTCGCCCGAGGTGTCGCCGACGATGTCGACGCGGTCGTTGGTGACGACGGCCTTCTTGCCGAGCTCCCGCGCCCGCGTGGCCGTGAGCGTGTGCTCGTCGGGGGTGTCCTCGCCCACGAGCACGCCGAAGCGGCCGCGGTCGACCGTGAGCACGCGGCCCTCGACGGCGTCGGTGTGCCCGGGCCGCTGCTTGCTGCGCGGCTTGTTGCCCTTGGGGTTCGGCCGCACGCGCACGGAGGACTCGTCGTAGGCGTCCCAGACGCCGTCGTCCTGCTCGGGATCCGCGAGCCAGCTCACAGGAGCCCGCCGAGGCCGCCCGGCGCGCCCGGCCCGGTGATGCCGCCGAGGGCGAGCGGGTCGACGGTCGCGCGCGGCGCCCGGCCGAGCAGCGCGCCCGTCCACAGCTCCGGGAACTCGGGCAGCGTCTTCGCGGTGGTGCCGATGTCGTCGATCTCCACGCCCGGGACGGCGAGGCCGATGATCGCGCCCGCGGTCGCCATGCGGTGGTCCTCGTAGGCGCGCCACGGGCCGCCGTGGAGCGGCGCCGGCTCGATCGCCAGGCCGTCCTCGAGCTCCGTGACGGATCCGCCGAGCCCGGTGATCTCCGCGGCCAGCGCCGCGAGCCGGTCGGTCTCGTGCCCGCGCAGGTGGCCGATGCCCGTGATGCGGCTGGGGCCGTCGGCGAGGGCCGCGAGGGCCACGAGCGCGGGTGCGAGCTCGCCGCCGGTGCTCAGGTCGAGGTCGACGCCCGGGATGCGGCCCCCCGCGGCGAGGCCGGGTCCGCCGTCGACGATGAGCGCGCCGCCCTCGCGGGTGACCGTCGCGCCGAACAGCGGGAGCAGGTGCGCGAGGTCAGCGCCGACCTGCGTCGTCTCCTCCGGCCAGCCGGGCACGGCCACGCGGCCGCCGGCGACGATCGCGGCGCAGAGGAACGGCGCGGCGTTGGAGAGGTCCGGCTCGATGCGGACCTCACGGCCCGCGATGGGGGACGAGGGCACGATCCAGAGGCCGGGCTCCGGGCTCTCGACGACGACGCCGCGCTCCGCGAGCGTGCGGATCGTCATCTCGATGTGCGGCATGCTCGGCAGCGTCGCGCCCGTGTGCCGGAGCCGCAGCCCGTCGGTGAACCGCGGCGCCGCGAGCAGGAGCCCCGAGACGAACTGGCTGGAGGCGGACGCGTCGATGGCGATCTCGCCGCCCGGCACCTCGCCCGTGCCGTAGAGGCTGAACGGCAGCGCGCGGCGGCCGTCGTCGTTGACGTCCACGCCGAGGGCACGCAGCGCCTCGATCGTGCCGGACATGGGGCGGCGGCGGGCGCTCGGGTCGCCGTCGAACGACACGGGCCCGAGGGCGAGCGCGGCGACGGGCGGGAGGAAGCGCATGACCGTGCCGGCCAGGCCGCACTCGACGGTGATCCCGCCCTGGAGCTCCGCGGGCGTGATCCGGAGGTCGGGCCCGAAGGCCCCGTCGCCGTCGAGCTCCTCGATGGCCGTGCCGAGGGAGCGCAGCGCCTCGACCATGAGGCGCGTGTCGCGCGAGCGGAGCGGGGAGCGCAGCGTCGAGGGGGAGTCGGCGAGGGCGGAGAGGACCAGCTCGCGGTTGGTGAGGCTCTTGGATCCCGGCAGCGGCACGGTCGCGTCCAGCGGCCCGTCGGCGACCGGCGCCGCCCAGGGGCCGTCGTCCGTCGGCACCGGAGCGTGGGTCCGGTCGTCGTCGTACGGGCTGAAGGTCGGACCGGAATACCTGAAGATCTCCATGGGTTCACCAGAGTACCGGGCAGACGTCCGGCAGGCCCGGATCCCGGGCCGGAAGGGAACACCCGTGATCACGAGGACAGCACCGGCGGCCCCGTCCGTCGAGCTCGTGCGCGCCGTAGAATCTGCCTTGATGGCCAATTCGAGGAACACCAGTCACGACGCGCCGGCCGACACCACCGGGGGCGATGCGCCCACCGCCTCGGCCGCGCCCGCGGAGCTCGTGGAGGCCGTCGTGCAGTCCACCGAGGACGCCGCGGACCAGCAGGAGGCCGAGCAGGCCCAGGCCGAGGAGCCGCGCGCCGCCCAGCCCGGCGACAACCGCGAGCTCTTCGAGGAGCAGGCGCTCCCCTTCATCGACCAGCTGTACGCGGCCGGCCTGCGCATGACGCGCAACCCGGCCGACGCGCAGGACCTGGTGCAGGAGACGTTCGTGAAGGCGTACACCGCCTTCCACCAGTTCAAGCAGGGCACGAACCTCAAGGCCTGGCTGTACCGGATCCTCACGAACACCTTCATCAACAACTACCGCAAGAAGCAGCGGGACCCCTACAACGGCACCATCGACGAGCTCGAGGACTGGCAGCTGGGCGGCGCGACGTCGGCCACCGCCACCACCACGCGCTCGGCCGAGGCCGAGGCGATCGACCACCTCCCGGACAGCACCGTCAAGGACGCGCTGCAGTCCATCCCGGAGGACTTCCGGATGGCCGTCTACTTCGCGGACGTCGAGGGCTTCTCCTACCAGGAGATCGCCGACATCATGAAGACCCCCGTGGGCACCGTCATGAGCCGCCTGCACCGCGGCCGCCGGATGCTCCGGGGCCTCCTTTCCGACTACGCGCGCGAGCGGGGCATCTCCACCGCGCACCTCACTGGAGCGACCAAATGAGCGACTGCGGCTGCGACAAGGCCAAGAAGGATCTCGAGGAGTACCTGCACCACGAGCTCGACAAGGCGGACGCCGCCGACATCCGCGAGCACATGGCGAACTGCGCGGACTGCGCGCGCGAGCACCGCGTCGGCGTCGTCCTGCGCGACACCGTGCGGCGTGCCTGCACGGAGGCGGCTCCCGAGGACCTGCGCACGCAGGTGATGGAGAAGCTGCGGGCCATCCAGGCCACGCACTGACCGGGGCGGTCGTGCGCTCCCGGTAATCTCGGGACGTGACCAACGCCATCGAGTCCCTCGGGACCCCGTCCGGATCCGACCTGACCGTCATCGTCGAGCTGCTGCGGCTGCTCGACTACGAGGTCGACGAGGAGCGCGTCGCCGCGCGGCTCTCCCGCATGACGGCGGCCGCCGGGCACGAGACGTGGGTGGTGCGCGACGACGCCGGCGACATCGCCGGACTCGCGGGCGGGCACCTCATGTGGGGCCTCGCCGACGACGAGCCGATCGCGCAGCTCATCATCCTGGTCGTCCGCGAGGGACGGCAGGCCGGCGGCATCGGCTCCGACCTCATCCGCCACTACGAGGCGTGGGCGCGCGAGCACGGCGCCACCCGGTTCCTCGCGACCTCCGCGGCGGCACGCGACAACGTCACGCGCTTCTACGCGCGCCGCGGGTACCACGCGTCCGGCATCCGCTACTCGAAGCTCGGCTGACGCCGCCCGCGTCCCCGCCGCGCATCCGACCGCGCGCACGACGAGAGGCCCGATCCCCTGGGGGACCGGGCCTCTCGTCATGCCGGGCGCGTGGCCCCGCGGATCACTCGGCGGTGGCGCGGGCGATCAGGTCGGTCTGCTCGGTCGCGTGGCGCTTGCTCGAGCCCGCGGCGGGCGACGCCGCGGCCGGACGCGACACGACGCGCACGGGGCGGTCGGGCAGGACCCGGCCGAGCTCCACGTGCACGAACGGCCAGGCGCCCTGGTTCTCCGGCTCGTCCTGGACCCAGACCACCTCGGCGTCGGGATAGGACTCGACCACGCGGCGCACCTGCTCCTCGGGGAACGGGTAGAACTGCTCGAGCCGCACCAGCGCGATGGACGTGTCCTGGCGCTTCTCCAGCTCGCCGAGCAGGTCGTAGTGCACCTTGCCCGAGTGCAGGAGCACGCGGCGGACGGCGCCGCGGTCCTGGATGCGGACGTCGTCGATCACCGGCTCGAAGCGGCCCGAGGTGAAGGCCTCGATGTCGCTCGTCGCGCCGCGGAGACGCAGCATGGCCTTCGGCGTGAAGACCACGAGCGGGCGGCGGGGCCGCGAGTACGCCTGGCGACGCAGCAGGTGGAAGTACGACGCGGGCGTCGAGGGACGTGCGACCGTCATGTTCTGCTCCGCGCACAGCTGCAGGAAGCGCTCGATGCGCGCCGACGAGTGGTCGGGGCCCTGGCCCTCGTAACCGTGCGGCAGCAGCAGCACGACGCTGGAGCGCTGGCCCCACTTCTGCTCGGCCGACGAGATGAACTCGTCGATGATGGTCTGCGCGCCGTTGGCGAAGTCGCCGAACTGGGCCTCCCACAGCACGAGCGCGTCGGGCCGCTCGACCGAGTAGCCGTACTCGAAGCCCATCGCGGCGTACTCGCTGAGCAGCGTGTCGTAGATCCAGAACCGCGCCTGGCGGTCGCTGAGGTTCGCGAGGGGCAGCCACTCCTGGCCGTTGTCGCGGTCGTGCAGCACCGCGTGGCGCTGGACGAACGTGCCGCGGCGCGAGTCCTGGCCGGCGAGGCGGACGGGCGTGTTCTCCAGGAGGAGCGAGCCGATGGCGAGGAGCTCGCCGAAGGCCCAGTCTACGGATCCGCTGCGGCTCATCTCGAGCCGCTTGCGCATGAGCGCCTGCAGCTTCGGGTGCACCGAGAAGCCCTGCGGCGGGTTGTCGTGCGCGTCGCCGATGGCCTGGATGACCGACTCGGAGACGCCCGTCGTCTCCGGCTCGCCGTGGCCGTCGTCCTGCTGGGAGTCGGGCCGCTCGAGGTCGGACACGGCGCCCGCGTCGTCGGTCTGGACGGGGATCGACGAGGTCTGCGCCGCGTGCGTCTCGGCGAAGGCGCGCTCCAGGCGGTCCTGGAAGTCCTTCTGCGCCGCGTCGTACTCCTCCTGCGTGATGTCGCCGCGACCGACGAGCGCCTCCGTGTACAGCTTCCGCACCGAGCGCTTGGCCTCGATGAGGTTGTACATGAGCGGCTGCGTCATCGACGGGTCGTCGCCCTCGTTGTGGCCGCGGCGGCGGTAGCAGACGAGGTCGATGACGACGTCCTTCTTGAACTCCTGGCGGAACTCGAAGGCGAGGTGCGCGACGCGCGCCACGGCCTCGGGGTCGTCGCCGTTCACGTGGAAGATCGGCGCCTGGATGCTCTTGGCGACGTCGGTCGAGTACACCGACGAGCGGGACTCGGACGGCGGCGTCGTGAAGCCGACCTGGTTGTTGATCACGATGTGGACGGTGCCGCCCGTGCGGTACGCGCGCAGCTGCGAGAGCTGGAGGGTCTCGAAGACCACGCCCTGGCCGGCCATGGACGCGTCGCCGTGCACGAGGATCGGCAGGACCGAGAACGAGCCGATGGGCTTGCGGTCCTGCTTGGCCCGGACGATGCCCTCGAGCACGCCGTTGACGGCCTCGAGGTGCGACGGATTGGCCGCGAGGTAGACCGGCATCTCCTCGCCGTGGACGCCTCGGAAGGTGCCCTCGGTGCCGAGGTGGTACTTGACGTCGCCGGATCCCTGGACGGTGCGCGGGTCCTGCGTGCCCTCGAACTCGCGGAAGATCTGGCCGTAGCTCTTGCCCGCGATGTTCGTGAGGACGTTGAGGCGGCCGCGGTGGGCCATGCCGATGGCGACCTCGTCGAGGCCGTGGTCGGCCGCGCCCTGGAGGAGCGTGTCGAGCAGCGAGATGGTGGACTCGCCGCCCTCGAGGCTGAAGCGCTTCTGCCCGACGTACTTGGTCTGCAGGAACGTCTCGAAGGCCTCCGACTCGTTGAGCTTGGAGAGGATGCGCATCTGCTCGTCGTGCGTGGGCTTCGCGTAGGGCTGCTCGACCTTGCCCTGGATCCACTCGCGCTCGTCCGGCTGCTGGATGTGCATGTACTCGATGCCGATCGTGCGGCAGTAGGAGTCGCGCAGGATGCCGAGCACGTCGCGCAGGAGCGCCTGGCGGCGGCCGCCGAAGCCGTCGGTGACGAACTCGCGGTCGAGGTCCCAGAAGGTGAGCCCGTGGTTCGTGATCTCGAGGTCGGGGTGGGTGCGCTGCTGGTACTCGAGCGGGTCGATGTCCGCCATGAGGTGGCCGCGGACGCGGTACGCGTTGATGAGCTCCTGCACGCGGCTGGTCTTGGAGACCCGCTCGGACAGGTCGACGTTGATGTCGGTGGCCCACTGGATGGGGTCGTACGGGATGCGGAGCGCCGCGAAGATGTCCTCGTAGAAGCCGTGCTGGCCGATGAGGCGCTCGTGCACGATCTTGAGGAACTCGCCGGAGCCGGCGCCCTGGATGACGCGGTGGTCGTAGGTGCTCGTGAGCGTGATGGTCTTGCCGATGCCGAGCTCGACGAGCGTCTTGGGGGAGGACCCCTGGAACTCGGCCGGGTACTCGAGGGCGCCGGCGCCGATGATGGCGCCCTGGCCCTTCATCAGGCGCGGCACCGAGTGCACGGTGCCGATGCCGCCCGGGTTGGTGAGCGAGATGGTGGTGCCGGCGAAGTCGCCCGCGGCGAGCTTGTTGCCGCGCGCCTTCTTCACCAGGTCCTCGTACGCGGAGAGGAACTCGCCGAAGGTCATGGCCTCGGCGCCCTTGATGCTCGGGACGAGGAGGGCGCGGGTGCCGTCCGGCTTCGGCATGTCGATGGCGATGCCGAGGTTGATGTGCGCGGGGGAGACGACGCTGGGCTTGCCGTCGACCTCGTCGTAGTGCACGTTCTGGCTCGGGAACTCCTTGAGCGCCTGGATGAGCGCCCAGCCGATGAGGTGCGTGAAGGAGACCTTGCCGCCGCGTGCCCGCTTCAGGTGGTTGTTGATGACGATGCGGTTGTCGATCATCAGCTTCGCCGGGATCGTGCGGACGCTCGTCGCGGTGGGGATGGTGAGCGAGGCGTCCATGTTGGTCGCGAGGCTCTTGGCCATGCCGCGGAGCGGGGTCACCTCGTCCGCGCCGGGCGGGGTCGGCTCCGCGCCCTTCTTCGCCGGCGCCTTCGCGGGGGCCTGGGCGGGGATCGGCTGCTGCTTCGGCGCGATGCTCGTCGTGCGCGCGGCCGGCTGCGCACCGGTGGCGGGCTGCTGGGCCTGCGCGTCCGGCTGGCCGGCGGAGTCGGGCGCGGGGGTCGCGGCCGGGGCGCCGGTGTTCGTCGCGGCGGGGGCGGAGGTGCTCTCGGCGTCGGGGATCTGCGCCTCGGCGGTCTGGTCGCCGGTGGCCGGCGTCGCCTCGCGGCCCTCGATCACGGTGGTGTGGTAGTTCTCCAGGATCGGCCACCAGCTGCGGTCGACGGAGTCCTTGTCGACCACGAACCTCTCGTACATCTCGTCGACGAGCCATTCGTTGGCTCCGAAGTCGCCCGTGGAACCGTCATCGGTCCCCGTACCAGTCACCTGGCTCGACACAGTTGATCGCCCGCTCTCTTGCTGTTGGTCGTCTGCCTCGCGCGGCCCGTTCGCGTACCGCGCGTCCACGATCACCCAGCCTAAACCTTCCCCCGGTCGGGCTGTCGGGAGCGGCGCGCGGAGGTCGCGCGGCCGGTACCCTGGCGCGGGCCGGGACGGCGGTCTAGCGTCGGTGCATGAGGTTCACCGGAGAGGCTCCCGCCCACGACCTGACCTACTCGGACGTGTTCCTGAGCCCGGGCCGGTCGGACGTCGCCAGCCGCATGGACGTGGACCTCGCCCCGGGCGACGGCACGCCGTGCACCGTGCCGGTGGTCGCGAGCAACATGGGGTCCGTCACCGGGCCCCGGCTCGCCGCGGTGCTCGCCCGGCGCGGCGGCATCGGGATCCTCCCGCAGGACCTCCGCCCGCAGGAGCTGGACGCGGCGATCCACCGGGTGAAGGACCAGCCGGTCGCCTACGACTCCCCGCTCGAGCTGCCGGCCGACGCGACCGCCGGTCAGGCCCGCGAGCTGCTCCCGCCCATCGCCGGGCACGGCATCGTGCTGCGCGACGCCGACGGCGGCATGGTCGGCTGCCTCGAGGGCACGCAGCTCGCCGGGGTGCCCGACGGCACGCGCCTCGGCGACCTCCCGCACGGCGCGCTCGCCTCCCTCGACGCCGACGACGTGCCCACGGGCCGCGCGGCCTTCGACCTCATGCACGCGGCGGGGATCGACTTCGCTCCCGTGCTGGCCCACGGCCGCCTCGTCGGCACGCTCAGCCGCCGCAGCGCGCTCCGCTCCACCGTGTACGCGCCGGCCCTGGACGGGCGCGGGCGCCTCGCGGTCGGCGCCGCCGTCGGGGTGAACGGGGATCCCGTCGGCCGCGCCCGCGCGCTGCTGGCCGCGGGCGTCGACGTGCTCGTGCTCGACACGGCGCACGGGCACCAGGAGGCGATGCTGCGGGCGATTCGCGACGTGCGCGCGCTCGACCCGCACGTGCCCCTCGTCGCGGGCAACGTCGTGACCGCCGAGGGCGCGCGCGACCTCGTCGAGGCGGGGGCGGACATCGTCAAGGTCGGCGTCGGGCCCGGCGCCATGTGCACCACGCGCATGATGACCGCCGTCGGCCGCCCCCAGTTCTCCGCCGTGCTCGACACGGCCGAGGCCGCCCGCGCGGCCGGCGCCCACGTGTGGGCGGACGGGGGAGTGCGCTACCCGCGGGACGTGGCGCTCGCGCTGGCCGCGGGCGCCGCGAGCGTGATGATCGGATCCTGGTTCGCCGGCACCGTCGAGTCGCCCGGCCGCCTGCTGGTGGACGAGGACGGCGGGCTCGCCAAGGAGAGCTGGGGCATGGCGTCCACCCGCGCCGTGCAGGAGCGCTTCGGCCGGCGCGAGGCCTTCGAGCTGGCGCGGCGCACGCTCTTCGCCGAAGGGATCTCGACGAGCCGCATCCGCATCGACCCGCTCCGTCCCGGCGTCGAGGACCTGCTCGACACGATCACGTCCGGCGTCCGCAGCGCGTTCGCCTACGCCGGGGCGCGCACGCGCGCCGAGTTCGCGGAGCGCGCCGCCGTCGGGATCCAGTCCGCCGCGGGCTACGAGGAGGGCAAGCCCCTGCCGGTCGGCTGGTGACCCCCGGTATGCTCGACGGACGATGGACGACCCTGCTCATAGACCCCCGCCCCGCGCCGCCGACGACCTGAGGCCGGCCGCGCGCCCGGCGCCCGGGAGCCGCTCCGGTGCATGAATGGCTCCTCCTCGCCGTCGGCCTCCTCCTGACCCTCGGCACCGGCCTCTTCGTGGCCAGCGAGTTCGCCCTCGTCAACCTCGACCGCTCCGACCTCGAGAAGCGCCAGGAGCGCGGGGAGAAGCGGCTCGGCCCGCCCATCCGCGCCCTGCGCATCACCTCCACCCACCTCTCCAGCGCCCAGCTCGGCATCACGCTGACGACGCTCCTCACGGGCTACACGATGGAGCCGGCCATCAGCCGCCTCCTCGCGGTGCCGCTCACGTCCGCCGGCCTCGCCGAGTCGTTCGTCTCCCCGGTCTCGACCGTCGTGGCGCTCGTCGTCGCGACCCTCCTGTCGATGATCATCGGCGAGCTCGTGCCGAAGAACTTCGCGCTGGCCCTGCCGCGCGAGACGGCCAAGCTCGTCATCCCGTTCCAGACGCTGTTCACGACCGTGTTCAAGCCCGCGGTGCTGCTGCTCAACAACAGCGCCAACGGGATCCTGCGGCTCGTCGGCATCGAGCCGAAGGAGGAGCTGTCGGGCGCCCGCTCGGCCGAGGAGCTGTCCTCGCTCGTCCGCCGCTCCGCGCTCGCCGGCCTCCTCGAGGACGACACGGCGATGCTGCTCAGCCGCACGCTGCGCTTCGCCGACCTCACCGCGTCCGACGTCATGACGCCGCGCCTCCGCGTGAAGTCCGTCGAGCGCACCGACAGCGCGCAGACGGTGATCGAGCTGGCCATGACCACGGGCTACTCGCGCTTCCCCGTCACGGACGACGGCGTCGACGACGTGATCGGCCTCGTGCACGTGAAGCAGGCGGTCGCCGTGCCGCGTGAGAAGCGGGCCCTCGTGCCCGTCACCGCGCTGCAGTCCGAGGCGATCCGCGTGCCCGAGACCATGAAGCTCGACGACCTGCTCGGCGAGCTCCGCGGCCGCGGCTTCCAGATGGCCGTCGTGGTCGACGAGTACGGCGGCACCGCCGGCGTCGCGACCCTCGAGGACCTCGTCGAGGAGCTGGTCGGCGAGCTCGCCGACGAGCACGACCGCACCCGCGCGGGCGTCGTCCGCTCCCGGGACTCCCTCACGTTCCCCGGCATGCTGCGGCCCGACGAGCTCCTCGAGCGCACCGGGCTCCGCATCCCCGACGAGGGTCCGTACGAGACCGCGGCGGGCTTCGTCATGAGCGAGCTCGGCCGCCTGCCCGTCGTGGGCGACGAGCTCGAGCTCGAGACCGGCACGCTGCGGGTCGAGCGGCTCGACGGCCGGCGCATCGACCGGATCCGGTTCACGCCGTCCCCCGAGCCCGTCGCGACCGCGGTGGGCACCACCCGCGCCGAGCGCCAGGCCGACCGGCAGGCGGAGCGCCAGGCCGGCCGGGAGGCCGGACGCCAGGCGGACGCGGAACGCGCCGCGAGCAGGAAGGAGCCGTCCCGTGGGTGAGTACGCCGGGGGGATCATCGCGCTCGTCGTGCTGCTCGCCGTCAACGCCTTCTTCGTCGGCGCCGAGTTCGCGGTCATCTCCGCGAAGCGGTCGCAGATCGAGCCGCGGGCGGAGGAGGGCAGCCGCGCCGCGCGCGTCACGCTCTACGCCATGGAGCACGCGACGCTCATGCTCGCGACGACGCAGCTCGGCATCACGGTCTGCTCGCTGCTGATCCTCAACGTGTCCGAGCCGGCGATCCACCACCTGCTGGAGATCCCGCTGCACGCCACCGGGCTGCCGGAGGAGGCGATCTCCACGATCGCGTTCGTCATCGCGCTGCTCATCGTGTCGTTCCTGCACGTGGTGCTCGGCGAGATGGTGCCGAAGAACATCTCGTTCTCCGTGCCGGACAGGGCGGCGCTGCTGCTGGCGCCGCCGCTCGTGGGCATCGCCCGCGTGGTGAAGCCGCTGATCCTGGCGCTGAACGCGATCTCGAACGCCGTGCTGCGCCTCGCCAAGGTGGAGCCGAAGGACGAGGCCGCGAGCGCGTTCACGCTGGACGAGGTGCAGGGCATCGTCGACCAGTCGACGCGCGAGGGCGTGCTCGAGGACCGCACGGGCGCCCTGACGGCGGCGTTCGAGTTCACGGGCAAGAAGGTGCAGGACATCGCGATCCCGCTCGACGCGCTCGTCAGCCTGCCCGAGACCGCGTCTCCCTCCGACGTCGAGCGCGCCGTCGCCCGGCACGGGTTCTCCCGCTACGTGCTGGTGGACGAGGCGGGCGAGCCGTCCGGGTACCTCCACCTCAAGGACGTCATCGACCTCGACGAGGCCGACGAGTTCGTGCGGCCCGTGCCGGCCAAGCGGATCCGCCAGCTCGTCTCCGTGTTCGAGGGCACCGAGCTCGAGGACGCCCTCGCGATGATGCGCCGCTCCGGCGCCCACCTCGCGCGCGCCTTCACCGAGGCGGGCGAGACGACGGGCGTGCTCTTCCTCGAGGACATCATCGAGGAGCTCGTCGGCGAAGTGCAGGACGCCACCCGCCGGGTCTGACCGGCGGGACGACGACGGCCCGGCACCCCAGAGGGATGCCGGGCCGTCGTCGTCGGTGCGGGGAGGTCAGGCCGCCCAGCGCGCGCGGTCGTACTGCTTGGGCCAGTAGTCGATCTCGACGCCCAGCTCGTGCGCGGCGCGCAGCGCGAAGTGCGGGTCGCGCAGCATCTCCCGGCCGAGCATCACGGCGTCCGCCCGGCCCTCGGCGACGACGGCCTCGGCCTGCGCGGGCTCGGTGATGAGGCCCACGGCGTTGAGCGCGACCTTCGCGTGCTCCTTCACGTACTCGGCGAAGGGCACCTGGTAGCCGGGCGCGACCGGGATCGTGACGCCCGTCGTGTTGCCGCCCGTGGAGATGTCGAAGAAGTCGGCGCCGTGCTCGGCGGCCCACCCGGCGACGGTCGCGGTCTGCGCCTCGTCCCAGCCGGCGTCGCCCGCCCAGTCGGTCGCGGAGAAGCGGACGAGCAGCGGCACGTCGGGGACCTCGGCGCGCACGGCGTCGATGACCTGGAGCAGCAGGCGCGCGCGGTTCTCCAGGCTGCCGCCGAACTCGTCGTCGCGGAGGTTGCTCAGCGGGGAGAGGAACTGGTGCAGGAGGTAGCCGTGAGCGGCGTGGAGCTCGAGGACGTCGAAGCCGGCGTCGACCGAGCGGCGGGCGGCCGCGGCGAAGTCGTCGACGACCTTCCGGATCCCGTCGGCGTCGAGCGCGCGGGGCGTGCCGTAGCCGGGGAACGGCTCGGCCGACGGCGCGACCGTCTCCCAGCCGCCCTCCTCGGCGGGCATGGTGCCGCGGCCGGAGAACGAGTAGGTGGAGGCCTTGCGGCCGGCGTGCGCGAGCTGGATCGCGGCGACCGCGCCCATCCCGTGGATGAAGTCGACGATGGGCGCCCAGGCGTCGCGCTGGGCGTCGTCCCAGATGCCGGTGTCCTCGGGCGTGATGCGCGCCTCGGGGCTGACGCCCGTGGCCTCCGCCATCACGAGCCCCGCGCCGCCGCGGGCGAACGAGCCGAGGTGCGCGAGGTGCCAGGCGCCGGGGATCCCGTCGCGCGCGTCGATGCTGTACTGGCACATCGGCGCGACCCAGATGCGGTTCCGGGCGGTGACGCCGCGGACGGTGATCGGCTCGAAGAGCGGGGACGTGGTCATGGGGATCCTTCCAGGCAGGCGGCCGGGGCTCCGGGGAGGCGCGGCGCGCGGGGACGGGCGGAGGGCGACGGCGGCCTCATGGTCCCAAGGCCCGGCGCGGTCGCCGCATTCCCTTCCGCCTATCGTGAGGGGATGAGCGACGCGCGCGACCACCAGGTGCCCGAGGGCTGGATCCGGCAGGACGAGGAGCGGACCCGCGAGGCCGTCCGCCTCCCGCGGGACGACGACGACAAGTACACGCGCGGCGTGCTCGGCGTCCGCACGGGCTCCGACCGCTACCCGGGCGCGGCCGTGCTCGGCGTGGAGGCCGCGGCGCGCACGGGCGTCGGCATGATCCGGTATCTCGGCCCCACGGGCGCCTCCGACTCGGTGCTCGCCCGGCGGCCCGAGGCGGTCACGGCCGACGGCCGCGTGCAGGCGTGGCTCGTCGGATCCGGCATGGACCGGGAGCACCGCGACGCCGCGGCGACGGACGCGATCGCGCGGGCGCTCGGCCAGGGGCTGCCGTCTGTCGTCGACGCCGGCGCGCTCGACCTGGTCGGGCACGCGACCGGGCCGGTGGTGGTGACGCCGCACTTCCGCGAGCTGTCGCGGCTGCTGCACGGCGCGGGGATCGAGGCGTCGGCCGACGAGATCGCCGCCGACGCCCCCGGGTGGGCCGAGCGCGCGGCGCGGGAGCTCGGCGTCTGCGTGCTGCTCAAGGGCGCGACGACGCTCGTCGTGGGCGGCTCGACGCGCATCGCGGTGCGCGCGGGGACGCCGTGGCTCGCGACGGCGGGCTCCGGGGACGTTCTGGGCGGCGTGCTCGGCGCGCTGCTCGCGGGGGCGTCCGCGCGGGTGGCCGACGCGGCGGATCCGCTGGCCGAGGTCGCCCGGGTCGCGGCCGCCGCGGCTTGGCTGCACGGGCGCGCGGGGGAGCGGGCGTCGGGCGGCGGACCGATCACGGCCCTCGACGTCGCCGAGGCGATGCCGAGGGCCGTGGCCGAGCTGCTGGCGGGATCCGGCGCCTAGGCCTTCGCCACGTCGAGCGAGAACTCGACGGAGCCGTGGTCCTCGACGGTCACGAAGCCGAGGCTCGGCGCCTGGACGCCGAAGTCCTGGAACGTGATGGGGATGGAGCCGACGATCTGGCCGCCGTCGTCCGTGAAGGACGCCTGCATCTTCGCGGTCACGCTCTTCGTCACGCCGTGCAGGGTCAGGTCGCCGGTCACGTCGTAGGTGGCCGGGACGCCCGCCTCGACGCCGTCGGCCGCGATGGGCTGCGTGAGCGTGAAGGTCGCGGTGGGGAAGTCGGCCGTCTTCATGGCCTCGCCCTGGAAGTAGGCGTCGCGCGGCGGCTCGTCCGTGTGCATCTTCGTCACGTCGACCGTCATCGTGCCCTTCGTGACCTGCGATCCCTCCACCGTGATGTCGCCCGTGACGGAGTCCGTGCGGCCGTTGACCGTGACGGGCGTGCCGTTCAGCACCTCGTCGACGCGGTAGCCCGCATAGGAGGATCCGCCCACGGTCCAGTCGCCGGACAGGTCGCCGAGCGCGCCGCCCGTCCCGGCCGTCGCCGCGAGGGAGGGCGCGGCGTCGGGCGTGCCGGCCAGCTGCTTGTAGAGCGGGCCGCCGAACGCGGCGAACGCGCCCACGAGCACGACGACCCCGGTCGCGACCCCGATGGTGATCTTCGTCTTCTTGTCCATGGTGCTCCTCCGATGCGATGCGATGCGATGGGCGGCCGCGCCACGGCCCGCCGGTCCTTTGAACGTTCAAGTACCGGAAGGAGTCTCGCGACATCACGAGCGCGGCGCGGGCGGCCGTCCACAGGGAGGAGCCGTCGGTACCCTGGTCGCACAGCCGGCACCGGCCGGGCGCCGCCCTGAGCACCGCCGCCGTCGATCCCCGGGGGTCCCCATGCTCGTCGCCTTCTCCGTCGCCCCCAGCGGGGGCGACGCACCCGACGCGTCCGTCCACGACGCCGTCGCCGCGGCCGTCGCCGTCGTCCGCGCGTCCGGCCTGCCGAACCGCACCGACGCGATGTTCACCACGATCGAGGGCGACTGGGACGAGGTCTTCGACGTCGTCCGCCGCGCGACCGAGGCGGTCGCGCCCTTCGGCACCCGCGTCTCCCTCGTGCTCAAGGCGGACATCCGCCCGGGCTACCAGGGCGAGCTGACGGGCAAGCTCGAGCGCCTCGAGTCCGCGCTCGAGGCCCGCGACGCGGCGGAGTGACGCCGGGGCATCCCGCCCCGGACCCGATCCCGACCGCCGGTAGGCTCGTCGGGTGAATCCCCCCTCCTCCGGGCGGGCGACCCTGTCGCCGGCCCGCGTCCGCATCGCCCTGCTCGCCCTCGCGATGGGCGGGTTCGCCATCGGCACGACCGAGTTCGTCGCCATGGGCCTGCTGCCGCAGCTCGCGGCCGACCTCCTGCCCGAGGTGGCCGCGCGCTCGACGGAAGCCGCCAACGCGCAGGCCGGCACGCTGATCAGCGCCTACGCCCTCGGCGTCGTGGTCGGCGCCCCGACCATCGCCGCCGCGTCCGCCCGGGCGCCCCGCCGGAAGCTGCTCCTCTGGCTGCTGCTCGCGTTCACGCTCGGCACGGTGCTCAGCGCGATCCTGCCGAGCTTCGGCCTCGTGGTGGTCGCCCGCTTCGTCGCGGGCCTGCCGCACGGCGCCTACTTCGGCATCGCGTCCCTCGTCGCCGCGCAGCTCATGGGGGAGGGCAAGCGCGCCCGCGGCGTCGCGTTCGTCCTCGCCGGGCTCACGATCGCGAACGTCATCGGCGTGCCCATCGTCACGTGGATCGGGCAGAACGCGGGCTGGCGCGTCGCCTACCTGGTGGTCGCCGCGATCTTCGCGGCCACCTTCGTCGCCGTCTTCCTGGCGGTGCCCGCGCAGGACGGGAACCCCGAGGCCACGCTCCGTCGCGAGCTCCGGGCGTTCACGCGCCTGCAGGTGTGGCTCGCGCTCCTCATCGGCGCGATCGGCTTCGGCGGCTTCTTCGCCGTGTACACGTTCGTGGCCCCCATGGTCACCGAGGTCACCGGGCTGCCCGAGTGGTCGGTGCCGCTCGCGCTCGTGGTCGTGGGGCTCGGCATGACCGTCGGCAACCTCGCGGGCGGCTGGTGGGCGGACCGCGACGTGAAGGCCGCGCTGCTGTCGCTCTTCGGGCTCCTGATCGCCTCGCTCGTGGGGCTCGTGCTCACGGCGTCGAACCCGGTGGGCCTGTTCGCGTTCCTGTTCCTCATCGGCGGGTCGGCGGCGGCGCTGTCCCCGGGGATCCAGATCCGGCTCATGGACGTCGCGCACGACTCGCAGTCGATCGCCGCCGCGCTCAACCACTCCGCGCTCAACACGGGCAACGCCGTCGGCGCGGCGCTCGGGGGCGTGACCGTCGCCGCGGGCCTCGGCTACACGTCGCCCGCCCTCGTGGGCGTGGGGCTCAGCGTCGCCGGGCTCCTCATCGCGCTCGCGAGCTTCGGGCTCGACCGGCACCGCCGCGGATCCCGCCGGCCGGTCGACGGCGCGCGGCCCACCACCCAGCCCATCGGCATCGGCGGCTGACGCGAGCCCGGCCGGGCCGGCGACGGACGGCCTGCGCCCGGCCTACTCGCCCTGGAGCAGGATGCCGTCCTGGATCGCGCGCTTCCGCAGCGCCACCTTCGTGCCCACGTCGAAGCCGGCGACGCGGTACTTCTCCCGGATCCGCTTGAGGTACGACTTCGCCGTCTCCTCGGAGATGCCGAGGCTGTAGGCGACCGACTTCACGGGCTCGCCGCCGCCGTACAGCGCCATGACCCGGCGCTCCTGCGCGCTGAGCTTCGGCACGCCGCCGACGTCGGTGCTGTTGATGGCGAGGTCGAGCTCGGAGGAGATGTACGACTGGCCGTCGGCCGCGAGGCGGATGGCGTCGACGATCATGCTCGCGTCCTCGCTCTTCACGAGGTAGCCGAGCGCGCCCGAGGCGAGGGCCTCGCGCACCACGTTGGGCTCCGAGTAGGTGCTCATCAGCACGGTCTTGACGCCCGTGGTCTTCAGCGTGGCGATCTTGAGCGAGATCGGGAGGTTGTCCTTGAGGTCCAGGTCGAGGAGCACCACGTCGACGGGGAAGCGCGGGTGGGTCAGGAGGTCGGGCCAGGTGGACACCGCGGCGACCATCTCGATGTCGGACGCGGCGTTGCGGATCCACTCGGTCAGGGCCCCGAGCAGCATCCTGTGGTCGTCCACGATGGCGAGGGTGATCGGTCGGTTCTCAGCTGACACGTGCTCTCCGGTCCTTGTGCGGGGCCCTCACCGGTCGGCGGGGTTGTCCACTACGCAGTCGATGGTGATGAGGAGGCTGGCGCCCCGGGTGCTCTCCGTGTGCGGTCCGACCTTGTCGATAGCATCCCACGTCGAGGGATCCGGTCGCGTCCGCGGGAGGCCCGTCGTCGTGATCTCGATGGGCACGATGGCGCGACGAAGCGGCACGGGCTGCTCCCCGGGGGCGCGGCCGCGCAGGGGTCCGAGCGCGACCTGCACCGAGACGCCCGGCACGCCGTTGCGCCGCTCCGTCGAGGTGAGCAGCAGCCAGACCGCGGAGAGCAGGCCGTCGCGCTGCCGGCGGTCGAGCAGGCCCGCGAGGGCGGCGGGATCGCTGAGGGTCACGTCCGGGCCGAGGAACTCCGACTCCGTGACGGCGTGGTGCAGCCACGTGTCCCGGCGGCCCTCGATGAGGTGCAGGCGGAGCTCCGTGGCGAGCGACGCCGCCGTGGACGCCGCCAGGGGCGACAGGGGGAGCGGCTCCCGGCCGCTCGCCACGTCGTCGAGGAGCTGCTCCGCCGCGAGATCGAGGCGGGCGAGCTCCTCGGAGGCGAGCATGCCGACGGCGTAGCGCGGGGCGGACACGGTGCTCTGCACGAGGACGCGGTCGAGCTCCATCTCGGTGACGCGCCGGAAGCCGCGGACGACCGCGACGCCGAACGCCGCGGGCACGACGGCGCGGGCGATCGCGGAGATCTCCGGGGCGAGGTCGGCGGGGCGCACCGGATCCGAGAGGAGGAACACCAGCAGCAGCACGACGCCGAGCGCGGCGTCCACGGCGAGGACCTCCCGGGCCGGCCGGTAGGTCACGGTCGTCAGGAGCGCGGCGCCGGCGGCGACGCCCGCGGTCGAGTGCTGCATCACGTCGCCGAGGGGCCACACGGCGACCAGGTCGAGGGCGACCACGACGCCGAGGCCGGCGACGAACACGGCCATGAGCGGCCCCGGCATGCGGTCGCGCAGCGCGCGCACCGCGACGACCGTCACGACGAGGAGGGCGAGCAGGAGGATCCACGCGGTCGCGATCAGCCCGGGCGACGGCATGGTCCTGTGGTCGACCGCGAAGCGGACGAGGCCGTAGCCCATGGCGATCGCGCAGACGACCGCGGATCCCGCCCCGAGGTACCCGAGGCCGATGGAGGTGGGCTGCGCGGGCGTCCCCTCGGGCAGGGGGACGCGTCGGCTGGTGCGGGGCGGCGCGTCGAGCGCGCGGCGGATCACTTCGGCACCTCGAGGACGACCGTCGTGCCCGACCCGGGGGAGGAGAACAGGCGCGCGTTGCCGCCCACGTCCGCGAGGCGCGCGACCACCGACTCCTTGAAGCCGAGCTTGGCCTGGTCGACGTGCGCGAGGTCGAAGCCGACGCCGGCGTCGGTGACCATGGCCCGCACCGTGGTGTCGTCGTCGGTGATGGTGACGTGCGCCTCCGTGACGCCCGCGTGCCGGCGCACGTTCTCCAGGCACTCCGCGAGGGAGAGGAGGAACGCGTCGAGGATGTCGCTGGGGAGGAGGACCTGGCCGGTGCCGTGCCAGCTCACCTCGAGCCCCATCCGCCCGAAGCGCTGCTTCACCGACTCGAGCGTGTTGCCCAGCACCGACTGCTCGACGGGCTCGAGCGTGTAGCCGCCGGATGCCTGGGGAGTCGGGTTCGCGCCGAGGCGCAGCTGCCGGAGGAGGCGCGCGTCGTCGGTCGCCTGCTCGCGCATGGCCTGAGGCGTGACGCCGACGCCGGAGTGGGCGAGGAGTGTGAGGGTCGCGAGCACGGTGTCGTGGAGCAGCCGCGCGCCCTGGCGGCGCTGCGCCTCGAGCTCGCTCGCCATGCGCTCGGCCCGGTGGGCGCGCCCGATGTCGGTGATGCGGCGGCCGACCCGGCGCACGGCCACGCTCAGCCAGTGGCCGAGGATCACGACGAGCAGCCACCCGAACACGTGCACGAGGACGACGTAGGGGAAGGCCGGGGTGCCCCACGACGCGCCGACGGCGACCACGCTCGTGAGCACGAAGGCGGTCACGACGATCCGGAGGCGGCCGGGCCGGACCGTCTCCAGCAGCGCGAGCGACCCGATCGCCCCGGCAGACAGGTGCGTGAGGGCCGTGAGCGACGACGCGCTGCGGCCGCCGAGCTGCGCGACGACCATGGCGGCGATGCCGGTGACGACCACCACGACCATCCACGGCACGCGCGCGTCGGTGCCGATGCGCCACTGCGCGACGGCGAGCACGGCCAGCAGCAGCACGGTGCCCGCGGACACGGGGAGCGGGACCTCGCCCGGGAGCAGGATGCAGGCGGCCGCGACCGCCGTGAAGCTCAGCCCGTAGACGCGGGCAGTGCGCTGCAGCAGGCGCTCGCGCTCGCGCTTCATGCGATCCATCGGGTCCCCGCTCGGAGTGCGCCGACGCCGGTGGCGTGCGCTGGGTGTGCTTCCGATCCTAGGCGCGTGCTCGACGGCCGATGCACGTCGGCGCGTTCGCCGCCGAGATCATCCACATGCGCTAGGGGAGGCGGCCGCGACCCGGCGGCGGGATCCCCTACTCGGGAGCGATCCAGCCGTGGCGGATGGCGTGGCGGCGGAGCAGGACCTTGGTGCCGAGGTCGGTCCCGGCGTGGAGGTACTTCCGACGCGCGCGCTTGATGTACGACTTGACCGTCTCCTCGGTGGTGCTCATGGCCTCGGCCACGTCGCGGATCGACCGGCCGCCGGCGTAGAGCACGAGCGCGCGCTGCTCCTGCTGGCCGAGCCGCGGGTCCTCCTCGGCGTGGAAGTCCTGCATCGCCTGCTGCACGAGCGCGGTCTGCCGGGGCGTGCCGTCGGCGGCGGCGTGGATGGTCGCGATCAGCTCCTCCGACGACTCGGCCTTCGGGACCACGGCCGACGCGCCGGCGCGCATGGCGCCGTGGATCGTGGAGGCGTCCGCGTGCGTGCTCAGCAGGACGGAGGTGAGGCCGACGCCCGCGAGGGTCCGGATCTTCTGCGCCACGGGCACGTCGTCCCGCAGCGCGAGGTCGAGGACCACGACGTCGAACGCGTCGGGGAAGCGCTCGTCGCGGATCAGGCCGTTCCACGTCGGCGACGTCGCCACGACCTCCACGCCCGTGCGCGGGCGGGACAGCCGGGCGCTCAGGCCGTCGAGCAGGAGGACGTGGTCGTCGACGAGGGCCACCCGGACCCGATGGCCCTGGCCCGTCGCGTGCAGCGGACGTCGGCTCATCGGTGCTCCCCTCGTACGCCGGTGCCCGGAGGCGGCGGCGTGCTCCCAGAGGAAGCATAGGAACGCATGATGACGCGGGGCGATGCCGCGCGCCGAACTCACCCCCGGACTGGGGCGCTCCTCCTACGCGTCGACGTCGAGCAGCCGGGCGAGCTCGCGGCCCACCGCCTCGCTCTCGATGAGGAAGCCGTCGTGGCCGTAGTCGGAGGAGATCACGACGACCTCGCCGCCGTCGATCGACCCGGGGACCGCCCGTGCGACGAGCCGCTGGTCGGCGACGGGGAACAGCCGGTCGCTGTCGATGCCGACCACCAGCGTCGCGGCCCGCACCCGCCCGAGCGCGGCCTCCACGCCGCCGCGGTCGCGGCCGACGTCGTGCGAGCTCATCGAGTCGATGAGGCGGATGTAGCTGGTCGCGTCGAACCGGCGGGTGAACTTGTTGCCGTGGAAGTCCAGGTAGGACTCCACGGCGTACCGGCCCTCGTCGCCCATGGGGCTGATGTCGCTCTGCCACGAGCGGGAGAACCGGTGGTTGAGCTCGTCCGGGCTGCGGTAGTTGAGGAGCGCCATGCGGCGCGCGAGCGCGAGGCCCCGGTGCGGGCCGTCGCCGTCGGGCGCGTCGAAGTAGTCGCCGTCGCGGTAGGCGGGATCCATGCGGATCGCCTCGGCCTGCACGGAGTTCAGCGCGATCTGGTCGGCGCTGGAGATGGCGGGGGCCGCGAGGATCGCGAGCCGCCGCATCCGGTCGGGGTGCCCGACGCCCCACTCGAGCGCCTGCATGCCGCCCATCGAGCCGCCGACGACCGCCGCCCACTCGTCGATCCCGAGCGCGTCCGCCAGGGCGACCTGCACGGCGACCTGGTCGCGGATGGTGATGTAAGGGAAGCGCGCGGCCCACTCCGCGCCGTCGGGCGCGAGCGACGCCGGGCCGGTCGTGCCCTGGCAGCCGCCCAGCATGTTCGGCGCCACCACGAACCAGCGATCGGTGTCGATGGCCAGCCCCGGGCCCACGATCCCCGACCACCAGCCGCCCGTCGGCTGGCCCGGGCCGGCGGGACCGCGCAGGTGGCTGTCGCCCGTGAGGGCGTGCAGGACGAGCACGGCGTTCCGGCCGTCCGCGTCGCGCTCGCCGAAGGTCTCGTACGCGACGCGCACCGACGGGATCCGCCCGCCCGCCTCGAGGTCGATGCCGCCGACCTGGGCGAAGAGCCGGTCGGCGACGGGGTCGCCCTCGCGCCACGCGCCGGACGCGGGGGGCCGGCCGATCAGGGAGCGGATCTGCGCGTCCGTCACGAGGCTCGACGGGACGGTGTCCTCGGGTGTCTGCCAGTCCATCCCGATCAGTGAAGCACCCGCGACGGACGCGCGCCGGAGTGTTACGCCCCGAGCGGCCCGGCGCCCTGGAGCGACGAGTCGATCGCGGCGTCCTTCACCGCACGGGCGGTGCGGAGGCCGGCCGCCAGGTCCTCGAGGATGTCGTCGATGCTCTCGAGGCCCACCGATAGGCGCACGAGCCCGGGAGTGACGCCCGCCGTGAGCTGCTGCTCCGGCGTGAGCTGCGCGTGCGTGGTGGACGCCGGGTGGATCACGAGGCTGCGCACGTCGCCGATGTTCGCCAGGTGGCTGAAGAGCTGCAGCGAGTCGACCAGCGCGCGGCCGGCGTCCACCCCGCCCTTGAGCTCGAACGAGAGGACGGCGCCGACGCCGCGCGGGGCGTACCGGTTCGCCGCGGCGTACCAGGGGCTCGTCGGGAGGCCCGCGTAGTAGACGTTCGCGATGTCCTCGTGGGAGTCGAGCCACTCCGCGACCGCCTGCGCGTTCTGCACGTGCCGCTCGATCCGCAGGCTCAGCGTCTCGATGCCCTGGATGAGCTGCCAGGCGCTCGCCGGGGCGATGGAGGCGCCCAGGTCGCGCAGGAGCTGCACGCGCGCCTTGATGACGTACGCGATCCCGTCGCCCAGCGCCTCCGTGTAGGTGACGCCGTGGTACGACGCGTCCGGCGTCGTGAGGCCGGGGAAGCGCTCCGCGTGCTCCGACCAGGGGAAGCGGCCGCCGTCGACCACGAGACCGCCGATCACCGTGCCGTGGCCGCCGAGGAACTTGGTCGCCGAGTGCACGACGATGTCGGCGCCGTGCTCGAACGGGCGGATGAGGTACGGCGTCGCGATCGTGTTGTCCACGATGAGCGGGACGCCGGCCGCGTGCGCCTGGTCGGCGACGCTCCGGATGTCGAGGATGTTGATGCGCGGGTTGCCGATCGTCTCCGCGAAGAAGAGCTTGGTGTTCGGGCGGACGGCCCGGGCCCACGCTTCGGGGTCGTCCTGGTCCTCCACGAACGTCGTCTCGATGCCGAGCTTCGCGAGCGTGTACTTGAACAGGTTGTAGGTGCCGCCGTAGATCGACGAGCTGGAGACGATGTGGTCGCCGGCCTCCGCGATGTTCAGCACGGCGAACGTCGACGCCGACTGGCCGGACGCCACCAGCAGCGCGGCCGTGCCGCCCTCCAGCGCCGCGACGCGCTCCTCCACCACAGCCTGCGTGGGGTTCTGGATCCGCGTGTAGATGTTGCCGAACTCCGCCAGCGCGAACAGGTCCTGCGCGTGCGCCGAGTCCTTGAAGACGTAGGAGGTGGTCTGGTAGATCGGCGTGGCGCGCGCGTTCGTGACGGGATCCGGCGCGGCTCCCGCGTGGATCTGCTGCGTCTCGAAGCGCCAGCCCGCTGCCCGGTCCTCGTCGTGGTCGCTCATCGTCGTGCCTTCCCTCGTGCGTCGGTGCCGCCCGTGCGGGCGCACCACGACAGTAGGAAGCGCGCCGAGGGCCGGTCAACGCGCCCCGTCGCGGGGCGTAACCCGCGCGTGCCCGCGTTCCCTACGCTGGGGTCATGTCCACAGCCAAGAGGGTCGTCGTCACGGGTGCGAGCTCGGGGATCGGCGCCGCCACCGTCCGCCTGTTCCGGAGCCGCGGATGGGACGTCGTCGCCGTCGCCCGCCGCGAGGACCGCCTGCGGGCGCTCGCCGAGGAGACCGGCGCGACCTACGCGGTCGCCGACCTCACGGTGCAGGCAGACGTCGACGCGCTGCGCGACCGGCTCCGCGAGACCGGCGAGGTGCACGCGCTCGTGAACAACGCCGGGGGAGCGGTCGGCACCGACACGGTCGAGGGCGGATCCGCGGCCGACTGGGCCTGGATGTACGAGATCAACGTGCTCGCCGTGCAGCGCGTGACGAGCGCGCTCCTGCCGCTGCTCCGCGCCGGCGTGCCCGAGAACGGCAGCGCCGACGTCGTCACCGTGAGCTCCATCGCCGCGCACGTCCCGTACGAGGGCGGCGGCGGCTACAACGCGGCGAAGGCGGCCGTGCACGCGATGCTCGGCGTGCTGCGCCTCGAGCTCGCGGGGGAGCCGATCCGCGTCATCGAGATCGCCCCGGGCCAGGTGCGGACGGAGGAGTTCTCGCTCGTGCGCTTCGGCGGCGACCAGGCGAAGGCCGACGCGGTCTACGCGGGCGTGCCCGGACCGCTGACGGCGGAGGACGTGGCCGAGGCGATCGTGCACGCGGTGGAGCTGCCGCCGCACGTCAACGTGGACCTGCTGACCCTCAAGCCCGTGGCCCAGGCCGCGCCGCACAAGCTGGTCCGCCAGCCGCTCGCGGTCCGCGAGGACCTCACCGACCGCGGCTGAGCCCGATCGGTGGCCGGGCCCGGCGGGATCCGTCAGGCCGCGGGGGCCGATGCGACGGCGGGGACGTCCGGCAGGGGTCCGGTGAGGAAGCCCTGGACGACGGGGCCGTGCAGCGCCACGACCGTCTCGCGCGACATGCTCGCGATGGGCTCCATCCGCCAGATGTAGCGCGTGATGGCGATGCCGCCGAGGGCGGCGCCGACGAGCGAGTTGCGGATGTCGACCTCCTCGGCCGGGGTGCCCTCGGGCAGCGCGCCCATCCAGTGCTGCGGTGCCGCCTCCGCGAACCGCTTGTACGCGGTGCTGTCGTGGTCGGAGGTGACCGTGACCCAGCGCATGATGGTCGACCCGACCGGGTGCTCCCACGTGTGGAGGGCCGCGTCGACGAGGGCGGCTCCGCGCTCCTCGACGGGCAGCTCGCGCATGCGCACGTAGGGGGCGAGGAGGTCCTCGGAGGGCCGGAGCGCCTCCTCGAGCAGGGCCTCGAGCGAGCCGAAGTAGTAGCGGACGAGGCTCGGGTCCACGCCCGCGGCCGCGGCGATGCGCCGGGCGCTCACGCGGTCGGCGCCGGACTCGATGAACAGCATGCGCGCCGCCTCGATGATGCTGGCACGCGCGTCGCCCGAGGTGCGGGGCCCGCGACGCCTCGGGGAGGAGTCGGCCCCGCCGCGGTCGGATGCATCGAGCTCGTTCGCCAGTACGGCCATGGGGCGTCCCTCTCGTGTCATGAGCGACCAACGTAATGGCGGGCCGCGACCCGGATGCCCCGGATGGGGGAATTGTGAACAACCCGTCGGCCGCCATGTAGTTTCGTCGAGGCATGTCCGTGCCGCTCCCGTGCTGCAGAAAGCCTCCGCGTGCCCCTGGTCCTCCCCCTCCCGTTCGAGATCGTCTCCCTGACGGTGCTCGTCCTCGTCCTCGTCGCCGACCTGCTGATCGTCTACCGGCGCCCGCACGTCCCCTCCACGAAGGAGTCGGCCCTGTGGGTCGCCTTCTACGTGGGGCTGGCGCTCGTGTTCGCGGTCATCATGCTGTTCGTCGCGGGCGGCGAGCACGCCGGCCAGTTCCTGGCGGGCTGGCTGACGGAGTACAGCCTGAGCATCGACAACCTGTTCGTGTTCGTCATCATCATGAGCCGGTTCAGCGTGCCCCGGAAGTACCAGCAGGAGGTGCTCATGGTGGGCATCATCATCGCGCTGGTGCTGCGCGGCGTCTTCATCCTGCTGGGCGCCGAGCTCATCGAGAGCTACAGCTGGATCTTCTACATCTTCGGCGCGTTCCTCCTCTACACGGCCGTCAAGCAGGCCCTGGGCGACGAGGACGAGGAGAGCGAGGACTCGCTCTTCATCCGGTTCCTGCGCCGCCGGCTGAAGATCGCGCCGGACTTCGACGGCTCGAAGGTGCGCACCGTCATCGACGGCCGCAAGGTGCTGACGCCCATGGTCATCGTCTTCGTCTCGATCGGCACCACGGACCTGATCTTCGCCCTCGACTCGATCCCCGCCATCTTCGGCATCACCGAGTCGCCGTTCATCGTCTTCACCGCGAACATCTTCGCCCTGATGGGCCTCCGCCAGCTCTACTTCCTGCTCGGCGGGCTGCTCGACCGGCTGGTCTACCTCAAGTACGGGATCGCGTTCATCCTCTTCTTCATCGGCGTGAAGCTCGTGCTGCACGCGATGCACGAGAACACGCTGCCCTTCGTCAACGGCGGCGAGGGCATCGAGTGGGCGCCCGAGATCCCGACGATCGTGAGCCTCGTGGTGATCCTCGCCTCGATGCTGGTCGCCACGGTCGCGAGCCTCATCCGGATGCGGGTCGACGGGATCCCCGTGAAGGCCGACGCCGAGCCGGCGTCGGTCGAGCGCGGCGACGACGACCGGACCGGCCGGTGACCGAGGCGCGCACGATCTCCCTCGGCGGGCGCCGGATCGACGTCACCTGGTCGGCCCGCACGGACGTGGGCAGCGTGCGCGCCGTCAACGAGGACGGGCTCCTCGCGGACCCGCCGGTGTGGCTCGTGGCCGACGGCATGGGCGGGCACGCGTTCGGCGACCGCGCCAGCGCCACGCTCGTGGAGACCTTCGGCGAGCTGTCCGGCGACGCGCCCGTCACGCGCGACCTCATCGTCGAGGCAGTCGACGCGTCCAACGACGCCATCGGCGACCTCATCACGGGCGACGACCCGCCCGGCACGGTGGCCGGGACGACGCTCGCGGGCGTCGCGCTCGTGCTCGCCGACGACGGCGACCCGCTCTGGATGGTCTTCAACGTCGGCGACTCCCGCGTCTACGCGTGGGCCGACGGGCGCATGCAGCAGGTGACGGTGGACCACTCGGCCGTCCAGGAGCTCGTCGACCAGGGCCGCATGACGCGCGCCGAGGCCGAGCGGAGCCCCGTGCGGAACCTCATCACGCGCGCCGTGGGATCCCACGACGAGGTCGCGGCCGACGAGTGGCTGCTGCCCGTGGCCGAGCACCAGGTCTTCCTGATCTGCTCGGACGGGCTCACCAAGGAGCTCGACGACGACGCCATCTCCGCCGTGCTGCAGCTCGCGCACGCGGACGGCGGCGGCGTCGACCGCGCGGCGGACGCGCTCGTCGCGCAGGCGCTGGCGTCCGGCGGGCGCGACAACGTGACCGTCGTGGTGATCGAGGCGCACGCCGAGGACGCCCCGGTCGACGGGCCGCGGGACCACGCGTCGGCGGGCGCGCCCACCACCTGAGGAATAGCCGCGGGCACCCGGCGTTAGACTCCCATGATGCGCGTGGGGTCCCTCGCGCCACTGCCATGAGGAGAGCCGCGTGCACCCTGCGAAGACCCTGGCCGAGAAGGTGTGGGCCGACCACCTGGTCGCCGAGGGGGAGGACGGCACCCCCGACCTCCTCTACATCGACCTCCACCTCGTGCACGAGGTCACCAGCCCGCAGGCGTTCGACGGCCTCCGGCTCGCCGGCCGGCCGGTGCGCCGCCCGGACCTCACCATCGCCACCGAGGACCACAACACGCCCACCATCGGCATCGACCGGCCCATCGCCGACCTGACCAGCCGTACCCAGATCCACACCCTCCGCAGGAACGCCGAGGAGTTCGGGATCCGCCTGCACTCGCTGGGCGACATCGAGCAGGGCATCGTGCACGTCGTCGGGCCGCAGCTGGGCCTGACCATGCCGGGCATCACGGTCGTCTGCGGCGACTCGCACACCTCCACGCACGGCGCGTTCGGCGCGATGGCCTTCGGCATCGGCACGAGCGAGGTCGAGCACGTGATGGCCACGCAGACGCTGCCGCTGCAGCCGTTCAAGACCATGGCCGTCACGGTCGAGGGCACGCTCCGCCCCGGCGTCACGGCGAAGGACATCATCCTGGCGGTCATCGCGCAGATCGGCACCGGCGGCGGGCAGGGCTACGTGCTCGAGTACCGCGGCAGCGCCATCCGCTCGCTCTCCATGGAGGGCCGCATGACGATCTGCAACATGTCGATCGAGGCGGGCGCCCGCGCCGGCATGGTCGCGCCCGACCAGACCACGTACGACTACCTGAAGGGCCGCCCGCACGCGCCGACCGGCGCCGACTGGGACGAGGCCGTCGCGTACTGGGAGACGCTCGCGTCCGACGACGACGCCGTGTTCGACGCCGAGGTCTTCCTCGACGCCGACACGCTCGAGCCGTTCGTCACGTGGGGCACCAACCCCGGGCAGGGCGTCTCGCTCAGCGAGCCCGTGCCGGATCCCGCGGCCGTCGCCGACCCGAACGAGCGCGCCGCTGCCGAGCGCGCCCTCGCCTACATGGACCTCGCCCCGGGCACGCCCATGAAGGAGATCGCGGTCGACACCGTGTTCATCGGCTCCTGCACGAACAGCCGCGTCGAGGACCTGCGCGCCGCCGCGGAGATCGTGCGCGGGCGCACCAAGGCCGAGGGCGTCCGCGTCATGGTCGTCCCGGGCAGCGCGCGCGTGCGGCTCGAGGCGGAGGCCGAGGGCATCGACAAGGTGTTCACGGACTTCGGCGCCGAGTGGCGCTTCGCCGGCTGCTCCATGTGCCTCGGGATGAACCCCGACCAGCTCGCGCCGGGGGAGCGCTGCGCCTCCACCAGCAACCGCAACTTCGAGGGCCGCCAGGGCAAGGGCGGGCGCACGCACCTCGTGTCGCCGCTCGTGGCCGCGGCCACCGCCATCCGCGGCACGCTGTCGAGCCCGTGGGACCTGCAGGAGGAGGGCGTCGTCGACGCCGAGTCGATCCGCCAGGCCGCCGCCGTCGGACAGGGGGTCTGAGCCGTGGAGCCCATCAGCCGCGTCACCGGCACCGCCGTGCCGCTCAAGCAGTCCAACGTCGACACCGACCAGATCATCCCCGCGCAGTTCCTCAAGCGCGTCACCAAGACCGGGTTCGAGGACGCGCTGTTCTTCCAGTGGCGCCAGGACCCCGGCTTCTTCATCAACCAGCCGGTCTACCAGGGCGCCACGGTGCTCGTGGCCGGACCGGACTTCGGCACGGGCTCGTCCCGCGAGCACGCCGTGTGGGCGCTGCGCGACTACGGCTTCCGAGCCGTGCTCAGCCCGAGGTTCGGCGACATCTTCCGCGGCAACTCCGGGAAGCAGGGCCTCCTCACGGGGATCGTGACGGAGGACGACGTCGAGAGGCTGTGGACCGCGATGGACGCGGAGCCAGGACTCGACCTCACCGTCGATCTCGTCGAGCGGGTCGCCACGGCACCCGGCCTGACGGTCCCGTTCGAGATCGACGAATACACTCGGTGGCGGCTCCTCGAGGGCCTCGACGACATCGCCCTCACCCTCCGGGACGAGGACGCCATCACCACCTTCGAACACGGACGGGCCGCATGGCGCCCGCGCACCTTGCCGGCCCGGCCGGCAGCTCTGGAGAACTGAATGAACTCACTAGTCAGCGACGCCAAGAAGGCCGGGGAGCGGGTGGGGCTCCTGTCCGACTCCATCGTCATCAACGGCGGGATCCCGCTGCGCGGCCGCATCGAGGTCCGCGGCGCGAAGAACCTGGCCACCAAGGCCATGGTCGCCTCCCTGCTCGGTGAGAGCCCCAGCCTCCTGCGCTCGGTGCCCGACATCAGCGACGTCCGCGTCGTGTCCGGCCTCCTCGAGGTCCACGGCGTGACCCTCCGCAAGGGCGAGCAGGAGGGCGACCTCATCCTCGACCCGAAGGACGTCGAGAGCGCCCACATGGCGGACATCGACGCCCACGCGGGCAGCTCGCGCATCCCGATCCTGTTCTGCGGCCCGCTGCTGCACCGGCTGGGCGAGGCGTTCATCCCCGACCTCGGCGGCTGCCGCATCGGCGACCGCCCCATCGACTTCCACCTCGACGCGCTCCGGGCCTTCGGCGCGGTCGTCGAGAAGCTCCCGAGCGGCATCCGCCTCACGGCCCCCGACGGCCTGAAGGGCGCGAACGTCGAGCTGCCCTACCCGAGCGTCGGCGCGACCGAGCAGGTGCTGCTCACGGGCGTCCGCGCGAAGGGCATCACGGAGCTGAAGAACGCGGCCATCGAGCCCGAGATCATGGACCTCATCGCGATCCTGCAGAAGATGGGCGCGATCATCTCCGTCGAGCCGAACCGCGTGATCCTCATCGAGGGCGTCGACCGCCTCGAGGGCTACACGCACCGCGCGCTCTTCGACCGCAACGAGGCCGCGAGCTGGGCCTCCGCGGCCCTCGCCACGCACGGCGACATCTTCGTCGGCGGCGTGCGCCAGGCCGAGATGATGACGTTCCTCAACGTGTTCCGGAAGGTCGGCGGCGCGTTCGACATCGAGGAGGACGGCATCCGGTTCTACCACCCGGGCGGCGACCTCAAGCCCGTGGTCATCGAGACCGACGTGCACCCCGGCTTCATGACGGACTGGCAGCAGCCGCTCGTCGTGGCGCTCACGCAGGCGCCCGGCGTCTCGATCATCCACGAGACCGTGTACGAGAACCGCTTCGGCTTCACGGACGCGCTCAACGAGATGGGCGCCGACATCGTCGTGCACAAGGAGGGCCTCGAAGGCCACGAGCGCCGCGTGGCGCGTCGCGACTTCGAGCAGGCGGCGGTCATCACCGGACCGACGCACCTGCACGGCGCGGACATCACCGTGCCGGACCTCCGCGGCGGGTTCAGCCACCTCATCGCCGCGCTCACGGCCGAGGGCCGGTCCACCGTCAGCAACGTGGGGATCATCTCCCGCGGCTACGAGGACTTCATCGGGAAGCTGCGCCAGCTCGGCGCGGACTTCTCCTACGAGGGATAGCCTCGCCGGCGGCGCCCGCGCCGCCCACGCCGACCGGGCGCGTCCGTGGAGGACGCGCCCGGTCCTCCGCCGGGCGGCCCCCGCACGGCGGGCGACCGACGCCGACCGCCACCCGACCGGAGGATCCATGGCGAACGAGAAGGCCCGACCGTCGATCTTCTGGGTGCTGGCCGCGCTCGTGCTGCCGGTGCTCAACACGGCCGTGCGGTTCGAGATCCGGAACCCCGAGCGACTCCCGCGCACGGGCTCGTACGTGCTCGCCCCGAACCACCACAGCGAGATCGACCCGGTCATCATGGGCGCCGTGGCGTGGAAGCTCGGGCGCCTGCCCCGCTTCCTCGCGAAGGCATCGCTCTTCGACGTCCCCGTGGTCGGCTGGTTCCTGCGCCGCTCCGGGCAGATCCCCGTGCAGCGCGACGGCGGCGTGCGCGGCGGCGAGGCGCTCACCGCGGCGTCCGACCTCGCGCGCGACGGCCGCATCGTCGTCGTGTACCCCGAGGGCACCCTCACGCGCGACCCCGACCTATGGCCCATGCGCGGCAAGACCGGGGCCGTGCGCCTCGCGCTGCAGGCCGGCATCCCCGTGATCCCCGCCGCCCACTGGGGCACGCAGAGGCTCATGGGCCGCTACTCGAAGCGCGTGCGGCTCTTCCCGCGCACGACGATCCAGGTCGTCATCGGCGAGCCCGTCGACCTCTCGCGCTTCCGCGACCGGAGCCTCGACTCCGCCACCCTGACCGAGGCGACCGCCGTCGTCATGGCCGCCATCACGGAGCTCGTGGAGGAGCTGCGCGGCGAGACCGCCCCGCCCGAGCGGTGGGATCCCCGTTCGAAGAACCAGAAGGAGACCGGCCGTTTTGAGTGACGCGACCGCGCGCCCGACCCCCGCATCCGCCGCGTCGGCGCCCGACCCCGACGGAGGGGAGCGGCGCCGCATCGTCGTCCTCGGCGCCGGCAGCTGGGGCACCACGTTCGCCAAGGTCATGGCGGACGGCGGCAACGACGTCGTCATGTGGGCCCGCCGCCCCGAGCTGGCCCGGGAGATCACCGAGGCGAAGCGCAACAGCGACTACCTGCCCGGCGTGAACCTGCCCCGTCGCCTCACCGCCGACTCCTCGCTCGAGCGCGTGCTCGCGGGCGCCACCGACGTCTTCGTCGGCGTGCCCAGCCAGTCGCTCCGCGCGAACCTCGAGGCCGCGCGCGACCTCGTCCCCGCCGACGCCGTGGTCGTGAGCCTCATGAAGGGCGTGGAGAAGGGCACCGGCCTCCGGATGAGCGAGGTGATCCAGGAGGTGCTCGGCATCGGACCGGAGCGGATCGCCGTCGCGTCGGGGCCGAACCTCGCGCTCGAGATCGCGCGGGAGCAGCCGACGGCCGTCGTCGTCTCGTCCGCGGACCAGGCGACCGCGGAGCGCGTCGCGAAGATCGCCCGCAGCCCCTACTTCCGCTCGTTCGTGAACACCGACGTGATCGGCACCGAGTTCGGCGGCGTGCTCAAGAACCTCATCGCCGTCGCGGTCGGCATCGTCGACGGCGTGGGCTACGGCGAGAACACGAAGGCGTCGATCATCACGCGCGGCCTCGCCGAGATGACCGCCTTCTCGGTCGCGTACGGCGCGCGCGCCGAGACGCTCGCGGGCCTCGCGGGCCTCGGCGACCTCATTGCCACGTGCGAGTCGTCGCTCTCCCGCAACAACACCGCGGGCCGCCTGCTCGGCCAGGGTTACAGCTTCACCGACGTGGTCACGAGCATGCAGCAGACGGCCGAGGGGCTCTCGTCCGTCGCGCCCGTGCTCGAGCTCGCCCGCCAGCGCGGCGTGCTCATGCCCATCGTGGAGCAGGTGTCGCAGGTGCTCGCGGGCACGCTGTCGCCGCGCGACATCGCGCCGCACCTGACCACCGACGACGACACGCCGCAGGGGGAGTGACCGTGACGGAACGCATCCGGGTCGTCCTCCTCTTCGGCGGCACCTCCAGCGAGCACTCCATCAGCTGCGCCACGGCGAGCGGCGTCCTCGGCGCGATCGACCGCGAGCGGTTCGAGGTGATCCCCGTGGGGATCACGCCGCGCGGCGCCTTCACGCTGCAGCAGGACGACGCGGCGGCCTTCGCGCTCGACGCGGACGACCTCCCCGAGGTCCCGGACAACGGCACGCGCGTGCGCTGGCCCGAGGACGCCTCCTCCCGGGAGCTCCGGGTCCGGGACGCGGACGGCGTCGAGCGGTCGCTCGGCCGGGTCGACCTGGTGTTCCCGATCCTGCACGGGACGCAGGGCGAGGACGGCACCGTGCAGGGCATGCTCGAGCTCGCCGGCCTGCCCTACGTCGGATCGGGCGTGCTCGCGTCGGCGCTCGGCATGGACAAGCACTACGCGAAGACCGTGCTGCGTGCCGCCGGCATCCAGGTGGCGCCGTGGATCACGGTCTCGCGCCACGAGTGGGCCGCCGACCCCGCGGGGGTTCGGGCCCGAGCGGCCGAGCTGGCTCTGCCGGCGTTCGTGAAGCCCGCCCGCGCCGGATCCAGCGTGGGCGTGAGCCGCGTCGCCGAGGCGAGCGCGCTCGACGCCGCCCTCGAGACGGCGTTCCGCGAGGACGACCGCGTGCTCGTCGAGGCGGGCCTCATGGGCCGCGAGGTCGAGTGCGCCATCCTCGACGACGGACCGGGTCGCGAGCCGCGCGCGTCCGTCGCCGGCGAGATCGTCGTCTCGGGCCGCGACTTCTACGACTTCGAGGCCAAGTACCTGGGCGCCGATGGCATCGACCTGGTGTGCCCGGCCGACGTCACCGACGCGCAGCTCGCCGACATGCGGGAGCTCTCGATCCGGGCCTTCCGCGCGGTGGACGGCCGGGGGCTGGCGCGCGTCGACTTCTTCCTCACGGCCGACGGCTTCGTGCTCAACGAGGTCAACACGATGCCCGGCTTCACGCCCATCTCGATGTTCCCGGCCTGCTGGCAGGCGTCGGGCCTCGCCTACCCGGACCTCATCTCGCGGCTCCTGGACGTGGCGCTCGCGTGGGAGGCGGACGGCGCCCGGAGCTGAGGCCGGTCGCCGCCCGGCGATGAGCCTAGGCTCGGGCGCATGCTCGTAGGACGATCCGTCGCCCGGCCACGCCTCCACCCCGACGCCCGGCCCGTGCCCCTCGTCCGCGACGGCGGCGGTGCCTGCGTCGGCCGCGCGGTGCTGCGCCCGACCGTCTCCGTGGTGATCCCCGTGCGCGACGACGCCGGGCACCTGCGCGCGTGCCTGCGGGCGCTGGCGGCGCAGACGGTCGCGCCCGACGAGATCGTGGTGGTCGACAACGCGTCGAGCGACGACAGCGCCGAGGTGGCCCGGGCGGCCGGCGCGCGCGTTGTGCGCGAGCCGATCGTCGGGATCCCCGCGGCCGCGTGCACGGGCTACGACGCCGCGCGCTCCGACGTCATCGCGCGGCTCGACGCCGACTGCGTGCCGCCCGCCGACTGGATCGAGCGGCTCGGGGACGTGCTCGTCGCGCGGCCGGACGTCGCCGCGGTCACGGGCGCGGCGCGCTTCCTCGACGGCCCGCGCGCGCTCCGCGGGGTCGCGGCGGTCGCCTACCTCGGCGCGTACTTCGCCTCGGTGACGCTCGCGCTCGGGCACCCGCCGCTGTTCGGATCCAACTTCGCCCTCCGCCGGGACGCCTGGCGCGAGGTGCGCCAGGAGGTGCACCGCGAGGGCACGCACCTGCACGACGACATCGACCTGTCGGTGCACCTGGGGCCCGAGCGCCGCATCGTGCTCGACCCGCGCCTGGGCATGGGCATCAGCATGCGGCCGCTGACCCGGCCGTCGACCCTGCCGCTGCGGATGAGCCGCGGCATGACCTCGCTGACGCTGCACTGGCCGCACGAGCTGCCGTGGCTGCGCTGGCGGCGGGCGGGTCGGGTCGCGCTCGACGCGCGTCGGGGTTCCGGCGCGCTGCCGGTCGCGCGGGTCGTGGAGCCGCAGCCGTCGGTCAGCTCCCCGGAGGCGGCGCGTCGCCGAGGTCCTGCGCGCTGACGCACTTCGCGGTCTGCGGGATGACCGCGACCACGCCGCTGAGGTCGGTGAGCGCCGTGTAGCTCGCCTGGGTGGAGTCGATGACGACCTCGACGGCGGGCGTGCGGCCGTAGGTCGTGTAGCGGATGTCGGGGGAGCGGGAGTCGTCCTCGACCCAGTCGACGTCGTCGTAGCTGATGCACGCGTCGGTCGTGGGGCCGGGGGTCGCGACGCCGCAGCGGAGGATGACGGTGCTCTGGGGGTCGCCCCACGCGCCCGTGCCCTGCGCGTCGGTCTCGCGCAGCGGCGCGGTGCCGAGCTGGGCGGGCAGGTGGACGACGACGTCGGCGCAGAGCGGATCCGTGGCGCCCGGGGCGGCCTCGAGCGAGACGGTGGGGGCGCAGCCGGCGACGGCGAGGGCGATGCCGCACGCGGCTGCGGCGGCGGCGACGGTGCGCGCGAGGGCGCGGGCGGGGCGGCGGGGAGTCATCGCGGTCAGGCTACCGTGGCAGTCGTGACGACTCCTGGGACGCCCTCCGCCGCGGATCCGACCGACGGGGGCACGGGCGACCCGGCGACCCTCGGGAGCGCGGGCGAGCTCGCGACCCTGGCGCGGATCCTGCCGCACCTGCCCGCCGCCGACGCCGCGGACGTGGGCCCCGGCGACGACTGCGCGGTCGTGCGGGCGGCCGACGGCCGGTTCGTGATCACGACCGACATGATGATCGAGGGGCCGGACTTCCGCCTCGCCTGGTCGACGTTCCACGACCTCGGGCGCCGCGCCGCGACCTCGAACCTGGCCGACGTGGCCGCCATGGGCGCGCGGCCGTCGGCGCTCCTCGTGGCCATCGCGGCGCCCGCGGGCACGCGCGTCGCCGACCTCGAGGCCCTCGCCGACGGGCTGCGCGAGGGCTGCCGGCTGCAGGCGCCGGGCTGCGGCGTCGTGGGCGGCGACCTGTCCGTCTCGGACGCGCTGGCGATCACCGTCACGGCGACGGGCGACCTCGAGGGGCGCGATCCCGTGCTGCGCTCCGGCGCCCGCCCCGGCGACGTGATCGCGGTGGCCGGCACCCTCGGCATGGCCGCCGCCGGCGTCGCCCTCCTCTTCGCGCACGCGCGCAGCGGGGCGGCGGGCGCGGATCCCGTCCCCGACGCCGACCTGGCGCGCGCCCTCCGCACCGCCCACCCGGACGCCGTGGAGGCGCAGCTGTCGCCCGTCGCGCCGCTCGGGGCGGGCGTCGACGCCGCGCGGGCCGGGGCCACCGCGATGCTCGACGTCTCCGACGGCCTGCTCCTCGACCTCGCCCGGATGGCCCGCGCGAGCGGTGCGGGCATCGACCTCGCGTCCGCGGCCCTCGCGGAGGACGCGCGCCGCGTGGCCGCCGCCCACCCGTCGCTGCCGCCGCGGGCGCTCGACCTCGTGCTCACCGGGGGAGAGGACCACGCGCTCGTGGCGGCCTTCCCGCCGGGCGCGCCGCTGCCCGCGCCCTTCCGGGCGATCGGGGCGGTCGTCGAGCCCGGCGCCGAGGGACCGGCCGTCACGGTCGACGGCGTGCCCTACGCCGGGCCGCGCACGGCGCTCGGCGGCTGGGACCCGTACGCCGACTGGGACGGCGCGCGCTAGGGGGTCGTCGCGCCGACGGGCCCGGCAGCGGCGTCGCCCTCGGCCTCTGCCTCGGCCTCGGCGGACGCCCACCACACGACCGTGTCGCCGTACGCCTTCCGGCGGTCGAGCGCCAGGCCCGCGGGCCACGCGGGCTCCGCCGAGCGCGAGCTGCGCTCCACCATGACGACGGCGCCGTCGACGAGCCGGGGGACGAGCGCCCGGAGCTCGTCGGCGAGCTCGGCGTCGCCCACCTCGTAGGGCGGGTCGAGGAACGCCACGTCGTAGGAGCCGCGGTCGCCCGCGAGGAAGGCGTGCACGCTCTGCGCGGCCACGCGGATCCGCGGCTCGGCACCACGGGGCGCCGCCCGCTCGACGAGGGCCGCGTTCGACCGGCACACGGCCGCAGCCGGCACGGCGCGCTCCACGAGCACGACCTCGCGCGCGCCGCGGCTGGCGGCCTCGAGCCCGAGGGCGCCGGATCCGGCGTAGAGGTCGAGCACGCGCGCGCCGTCGAGCGCGTCGCGGGCCTCGAGCCCGGAGAAGAGGGCCTCGCGAACGCGGTCGCTCGTGGGCCGGGTGCCGGTCCTCGGCACGCGGAGGACGAGGGACCCGGCGTACCCGGCGACGATGCGGGTCATGCGGGGGACCCGGCGGCGCGCGGGCCGGCGATGATCGGAGCGGGGTGCACGACCGACCACGCTACCCGCCCTGTCCATCGCGGGCGGTGCGCCGGACGCTCCCGGATCGCTGACGTATGCTGCGACGACGCCCACGACGCTGGAGGACCTCCGTGACGAGCCCCGAGTCCGAGTCCGTTCCCCTGCACGCCGGATCGGGACCGCACCCCGCCCGCATCCGCCCGGCCGCGCGTCAGGCAGCCCACGCGCCGGGCGCGCACGGCGCCCCCGCCATGCCGCTGGAGGAGGTGCGCCGGCTCGCCGACCTCATCCTCGGGAACGTCGACGCGGTCCTCTCCGGCAAGCACGAGGCCACGCGCATGGCGCTCACGGTCTTCCTCTCCGGCGGCCACCTCCTCATCGAGGACGTGCCGGGCGTCGGCAAGACCATGCTCGCCAAGGCGCTCGCGCGGAGCGTCGACTGCACGGTCAACCGGATCCAGTTCACGCCCGACCTGCTGCCCTCGGACGTGACCGGCGTCTCGGTCTACAGCCAGGCCGACCACCGGTTCGAGTTCCAGCCCGGCGCGGTGTTCGCGAACATCGTCATCGGCGACGAGATCAACCGCGCGAGCCCCAAGACGCAGTCCGCGCTGCTGGAGTGCATGGAGGAGGGGCAGGTCACGGTCGACGGCGTCACCCACGGCCTGCAGCAGCCGTTCACCGTCGTCGCGACCCAGAACCCCGTCGAGATGGAGGGCACGTACGCGCTGCCCGAGGCCCAGCGCGACCGCTTCATGGCGCGGATCTCCATGGGCTACCCCGACGCGTCCGCCGAGCTCGCGATGCTCCGCGACCGGGACACCGTCAGCCCGCTCGACGAGCTGCGCCCCGTGGTCGACGCCGACGAGCTCGACGCCATGATGCGGGCGGCCCGCGGCGTCTACGTCTCCGACCCGGTGTCGCGCTACACGGTGGCGATCGTCCAGGCCACGCGCGGCCACGAGGAGATCCGCCTCGGCGCGAGCCCGCGCGCCACCCTCCAGCTCATCCGCGCGGCCAAGACGCGCGCGGCGCTCGACGGGCGCGACTTCGTGCTCCCGGACGACGTCGACGCGCTCGCGGCGCCCGTGCTCGCGCACCGGCTCGTCGCCACGGGCCGCGCGCTCGGCCAGGGCGGACGCGGCCAGGCCGCGGTCGTCGAGATCCTCGAGCGCATCGTCGCGTCGACCTCCGTGCCGCTGAGCGCCGCGGGGCGGACGCGCTGATCCCGTGCCGCCCCTCGCGCGCCTGATGCGCCGGATCGGCATCGAGGCCGTCCCGCATCCGACCCTCCGCGGCATCGCCCTGCTCGCCGCCGGGGTCGCGGCCCTGGCGGGCGCCTTCATCGCGGGCCGGCGCGAGTTCGTCTTCATCGGCGTGGCCGTCCTCGCCCTGCCGCTCCTGGCGGCGGCGTGGCTCGTGGTGGCCCGCGTGCGGCTGCACGTCGAGCGCGCGTTCACGGCGTCCATCGTCGAGGCCGGCACGCCGACGACCGTGACGGTGTCGGTCGCGAACGCGGGGCCCCTGCCCACGCCGCGCTCCTGGGCGGCGGACCTGGTGCCCGGCGCCGAGGGGGCCACGCCGCCCGCGGAGCTGCCGCCGATGCGGGGCCTCGCGCGCGGATCCCGCCGCGCGTCCGCCCGGCCCGTCCTCCGCTACGACCTCACGCCGGAGCGCCGCGGGATCCACGAGGTGGGGCCGCTCGCGGTCGAGGAGCACGACCCGTTCCGCCTGATGGGGCTCCGGCACGTCGCGGGCGGCACCTCGCGCCTCGTCGTCACGCCGCGCCTCGCCGACCTCGCGGCCGAGCCCGGCGGGCAGGTGTCCTCCGAGGGCGAGTCCGAGCGCGTGCAGCGCCGGGCCGACGGCGGCGAGGACGACCTCGGCACGCGCGAGTACCGCGCGGGCGACCCGCTCCGCCGCGTGCACTGGCGCGCGACGGCCCGGCACGGCGAGCTCATGGTGCGGCAGGAGGAGCAGCGCTCCAGCCCCCGCTCCCTCGTCCTCCTCGACACGCGCGCCGAGGGCTTCCCGCTGCACGCGGACGACGACGGCGACTCCGACCGCGCCTTCGAGCGCGCGGTCGCGTTCGCGGCGTCGATCGGCGTGCACCTGCAGCGCGGCGGGTACGCGGTGCAGCTCGTCGAGACGGCGGGCGGATCCGACGCCCCGGCGGCACGACCGGGTGACGGCGCCGCGGCCGAGGCCGAGCTGCTCCTGCACCTCGCCGAGGTGCGCCCGACATCGATCGACCCCGACCGCGACGGCGTGCAGGAGGCCCTCGCGGACCTCCGGCGGAGCCGTCGCGCCGTGCCCGTCCACGCCGTCCTCGGCCACCTCGACGAGCGCGAGGCCCACCGGCTCGCGGGCTTCGGCGCCGCGTGCCGGCCCGCGGTCGCGTTCCTCGCGCACGCCGGCCGGGTCGACGGGCGCGACGACCGCGAGGCCGTGCGGATCCTCCGCGAGGCCGGCTGGCGCACGGTCGCCCTCGACGAGGGCACGACGTCCGCCGAGGCCTGGCGCGCCGCCCGCACCGAGGAGATGGCCCGATGACCGACCTGGACGCCGTCGGCCTCGGCGGCCGCGAGCACTGGAGGGTCGAGCCGCGCCCCCTCCCCGGGGAGCGCGCGGGCGGCCCTGGCGGCCGCTCGCGCGACGGCGGTCCCGGGGCGGGCCGCAGAGGCCGCCGACCGGGATCCGGACGCGCCGCCGCCCGCTGGCCGGTCACCGCCGCGCTCGGCGTCGCCCTGCTCGCGGGCACGGCCAGCCTCCACCTCCTCGTCGAGCCCGGCGCCTGGTACGCCATCTGCGTCGTGCTGGTCGCGGCCGTGCTCGGATCCGCCGCGCTGCTCCGCGCCGCGGGCGTGCCGCGGCTCCTGGCGTCGCTCGGCGGACTCGTCGTGCTCGTGCTCCTCGTCACGCTCGTGTTCGCGGGGCGCACGGCCGTGCTCGGCGTGATCCCCACGCCCGAGACCGTGCGCACGCTCCTCGCGGTCGGCGGGCAGGCGGGCGAGGAGATCTACCGCCGGTCGGCGCCCGTGCCGCCGCTCGCCTCCATCGTCTTCGTGATCGTCGCGTCGGTCGGCGCCCTCGCGGTCGTGCTCGACGTGCTCGCGCACGCGCTGCGGATGCCCGCGGTCACCGGCCTGCCGCTCCTCGTCCTGGTGTCCGTGCCCGGCGCCGTGCTCGTGGGCGAGTTCTCCCTCGCGTCCTTCGCCGTCACGGTGCTCGCGTGGTTCGCGGTGCTCGCGGCCGACGCGCGGGACGCGGACCGGCAGGGCGGATGGAGCGGATCCGTCCTCGGCGGCGGGCCGCTGTCCGACCCGGGTCGTTCCACGTCGAGCGGGCGTCGGGCAGGATCCGCGCGCACCGCGCTCGTCTCGGCGAGCGCGCTCGCGGGCGGTGCGGTCGTGCTCTCGCTCGTCGTGCCGGCGATCGTGCCGGGGCTCACGTCGGCCACGTTCCCGACCGCCTCCGGGTCCGGCCCGGGCGGATCGCGCGTCGTGAACCCCATCCTCGACCTGGGCGACGACCTCCGCCGGCCGGTCGATGTGGAGGCCCTGCGCTACTCCACGGCGTCCCTCACGCCCCTCTACTTCAAGGTCACGACCCTCTCGCGCTTCGAGGGCGACGAGTGGGCGCCGTCGCCGCTGCGCCCGCCGGACGGCAACACCGTCGACGCCATCGGGCCCGACCTCGGCGCCGGATCCGACGTGCCGGTCGAGGAGGTCGACTCGCGCGTGCAGGTCGAGGGCTCCTCGAGCGCCTGGCTGCCGGCGCCGTACGCGCCCCGCAGCGTCGACGGGCTGGAGGGCACCTGGCGCTGGTCCGAGCAGGGCCTCGCGATCCGGTCGTCCGACTCCGACAGCCGCGACCAGTCGTACACGGTGCGATCGGAGCTGCCGCGGCCCACGCGCGAGCAGCTGGAGGCCGTGGCGCCCGCGACGGACGACGACCTGCGGCCGTTCCTGGAGATCCCGTCGGGCACCCCCGACGTCGTCGCCTCGACGACCGCCGACGTGCTCGCGGGCATCTCCTCGCCGTACGACCGCGCGCTCGCGCTCCAGGAGTTCTTCACGGGCGGCGCGTTCCGCTACTCGGAGGACGCGCCCGTGCAGCAGGGCTACGACGGCAGCGGCGTGGACGTCGTGGGGGAGTTCCTCCGGGTGCGCTCCGGCTACTGCGTGCACTTTGCCTCGGCCATGGCGATCATGGCGCGCGAGGCGGGCATCCCGTCCCGCGTCGCCGTGGGGTACCTGCCGGGCGACCAGGTGGGGCGCGACGGCGACCTCATCACCTACCGCGTCGGATCCCACGACCTGCACTCGTGGCCGGAGCTGTACTTCGCGGGCGTCGGCTGGATCCCGTTCGAGCCGACCCCGGGACGCGGCCAGGCGGCCCCGTACGCGCAGCCGTCGGCCGCGCCCACCACGGCGCCCACGCCGTCCGCCTCGCCCACGCCCGCGGCGGAGCCGACCGCGACCGCCACGCCCGCGCCCACCTCGTCCGCCGTGCCCGGTTCCAGCGGCGCGCCCGCCGTCCGGATCCCGTGGGCCGCCCTCGGCACCGCGGCGCTCGTCCTCCTCGTGCTCGCCCTCCTCGCGACCCCCGCCCTCCTCCGCCGCGCCCGGCGCCGCGGCCGCCTCCTCGCCCTCGAGGCCGGGGACGCGCCCGCCGGCACGGCCTGGCGCGAGGCGGAGGACCAGGCGGTGGACCTCGGCATCCGCGTCCCCGACACCGAGTCGCCGCGCGAGCTGGGCCGCCGCCTGGCGGGCGACGACCCGGCGCTCGCGGATCCCGTCGCGCTGCTGGTCGGCGTCCGGGAGCGGGAGCGCTTCGCCCGCGCCGACGCGCCCGTGGACGCCGCCGCGGGCGCCGCCCAGGCCGCCGCGCTCGTCGCGCTGGGCACAGGGCTCCGCGAGCGCGCCGGCCGGCTCGACCGCGCCCTCGCGCTCGTCGCCCCGCGCTCGCTCGTCCGCTGCCGGCCGCGCGGGGGCGACGGCGACGGCCCCCCGGCGGGCCCGGCCGACGGACGGCCGTCGTCGGACGCCCCTCGTACACTCGGAGGATGACCGGATCCGACGCCGCGCTCGCGGGCGTCGTGGGCGGCCGCACCGCCGGCGTGCTGCAGAAGGCCTTCGGGCTGCGCACCGTCGCCGACCTCCTCGAGCACCTGCCGCGCCGCTACGCCCGCCGCGGCGAGCTCACCGCCCTCGCCGAGCTGCCCGTCGACCAGCAGGCCACCATAGTCGCCGAGGTGCGCGAGGTGCGCGAACGGCCCATGCGCGCCCGGCGCGGCAGCATCCTCGAGGTGCGGATCACCGACGGCCGGGGCTTCCTCACCCTCACCTTCTTCAACCAGGCATGGCGCGCCAAGGACCTCGTGCCGGGCGTCCGGGGGATCTTCGCGGGCAAGGTCAGCGACTACCGCGGCGCGCTCCAGCTCGCCCACCCCGACTACGAGCTCTTCGACGCGCACGAGGGCCCCGAGCTCTCCGGCGGCGAGCCCGACGCCGCCGCGCGCCGCTGGGCCGAGATGCCCATCCCCATCTACCCGGCCACCGCGTCGATGGCGAGCTGGCAGGTCGCGAAGGCCGTGGAGCTGGCGCTCGACGCGGTCGACGACCTCGAGGATCCCGTCCCCGCCGACGTCCGCGCCGAGCGCGGCCTCCTCCCGTACCGTGAGGCGCTCGAGGGCGTGCACCGCCCCGAGAAGGACGTCGACTGGAAGCGCGGCCGCGACGCGCTCCGCTTCCAGGAGGCGTTCGTGCTCCAGACCGCGCTGCTGCAGCGGCGGCAGGCGGCGCGCGCGCTGCCCGCCACCCCGCGGATCCCGACCGCAGGCGGCCACCTCGACCGCCTCGACGCGCAAATGCCCTTCGAGCTCACGGGCGACCAGCGGCTCGTCGGCCAGGAGATCGCCGCCGACATGGCGCGCACCTGGCCCATGAACCGCCTCGTGCAGGGCGAGGTGGGCTCCGGCAAGACGCTCGTGGCGCTGCGGGCGATGCTCGCGGTGGCCGACTCCGGCGGCCAGTCCGCACTCCTCGCGCCCACCGAGGTGCTCGCGAGCCAGCACCTGCGCTCGCTCACCGCGTCGCTCGGGCCGGACCTCGCGGCGGAGCTCATGCCCACCCTCCTCACCGGCCAGCTCTCCACGGCCGAGCGGAAGCGCGCGCTGCTGCGCATCGTCAGCGGCCAGGCGCGCATCGTCGTCGGCACGCACGCGCTCCTCGGCGACCGCGTGGAGTTCCTCGACCTCGGCCTCGTGGTGGTCGACGAGCAGCACCGCTTCGGCGTGGACCAGCGCGAGGCGCTGCGCCGGAAGGGCGGCACCCCGCCGCACGTTCTCGTGCTCACGGCCACGCCCATCCCGCGCACGGTCGCGATGACGGTGTTCGGCGACCTCGACGTGTCGACCATCGCGGAGCTGCCGAGCGGGCGCCAGCCCATCGAGTCCTTCGTCGTCCCGCTGCACGAGCAGCCGCGGTGGATCGAGCGGGTGTGGGAGCGCACGGCGGAGGAGATCCAGAAGGGGCGGCAGGCGTTCGTGGTGTGCCCGGCGATCGACCCGCAGGATCCTGACGCGGAGGACGAGGACGCCGCCGAGGGCGCCGACGACGCGCCCGCGCGCCCCGCGCTCGCGACCGTCACGGAGGTCGACGCGCTGCTCGCCGCGCACCCGCGCCTCGGATCCGTCCGCCGAGCCGTGCTGCACGGCCGCATGACGGGGGAGGAGAAGGATCGCGTGATGCGCGCCTTCTCCGCGGGCGACATCGACCTCATCGTGGCCACCACCGTCATCGAGGTCGGCGTCGACGTCCCGAACGCCTCGACCATGGTGATCCTCGACGCCGACCGCTTCGGCGTCTCCCAGCTGCACCAGCTGCGCGGTCGCGTCGGACGCGGCGGCGTGCCGGGCCTCTGCCTCATGGTCACGCACGCCGAGCCCGAGACGGTGGCGCGCGAGCGCGTCGACGCCGTGGCCGCGACGCTCGACGGGTTCGAGCTCGCGCGCGTCGACCTCGAGCTCCGCCGCGAGGGCAACGTGCTCGGCACGAACCAGTCGGGCGGCCGCTCGTCGCTCCGGCTGCTGCGGGTCGCGCAGGACGGCGACCTCATCGAGTCCGCGCGCGAGCACGCCCACGACGTGCTGGAGGCGTCGCCGGATCTCGCGGGCCACCCCGCGCTCGCCCGTGCGCTCGCCCGCCGGCTCGACGACGAGGAGCGCGCCTTCCTCGACAAGAACTGACCGGGCGAGAGCAGCCGTAGGCTGGCGGGATGCAGCGGATCGCCGTCGTCCCCGGATCGTTCGACCCCGTCACGCTCGGCCACCTCGACGTGATCCGCCGGGCCGCCCGCCTCTACGACGAGCTCGTCGTCCTGGTCGTGCACAACCCCGGCAAGACCCCGATGCTCCCGCTCGAGGAGCGCATGGCCCTCATCGAGCGGGTGATCCGCGACGCCGGCCTCCCCGCGACCGTCCGCGTCGACTCCTTGGGCGCCGGCCTCCTCGTCGACTACTGCCGGCAGGTCGGCGCGTCCGTGCTCGTCAAGGGCGTGCGCTCGCAGCTCGACGTCACCTACGAGACGCCCATGGCGCTCGTCAACCGCGACCTCGCCGACGTCGAGACCGTGCTGCTCCTGCCGGATCCCGCGCACGCCCATGTCTCCAGCTCGCTCGTGCGGCAGGTCGAGGCGCTCGGCGGCGACGTCGCGCCGTACGTGCCGCCGGCCGTCGCCGAGGCGCTGGCCGTCCGGCGCGCCCGCTGACGACCTGTACCGTGTACGGGTGTCCAGGTTCCAGAAGACCCCATTCACGGTGCACGTCCACGACATCGTCCATCGCCCCGGGGAGATGCGCGAGCTCGACCTGACCATCACGCTGCCGGAGCGCATGGGGGAGGGCCTCATCGCCGTTCCCGCGGGCCGGGAGATGCAGGTGCACGTGCGCCTCGAGTCCCTCCACGACGGGATCCTGGCCACCGGCGAGGTCGACACGGTGGCCGACGGGCAGTCCGCGCGCACCCTCGCCGACATGCAGGAGCGTGTCCAGGTCGATTTCGCGGAGATGTTCGCGTACTCTCTTGATGAAGCTTTCGACTACCAGGTCCAGGACGAGCACGTGGACCTGGAGCCGGTCATCCGGGATGCGGTGGTCCTTTCACTTCCGTTCCAGCCCGAACTGCCGGGCGAGGACCTCGATCTCGATCTGGGTCCCGGCATCAGCCTGGTCCTGGCGGACTCCGACCCGGAGCCCGTGATCGATCAGCGCTGGGCGGCCCTGTCCGGCTTCCGAGCTTCCGAAGACAGCGGTGCGGCGCGCGAAGGCGCCGACACCGAAACGCAGAGAGATGAGAGTTGACCCATGGCTGTTCCCAAGAGAAAGATGTCCCGATCCAACACGCGTGCGCGTCGCTCGCAGTGGAAGGCCGAGGCTCCCACGCTCGTCAAGACCATCGAGAACGGCAAGGTCGTCTACTCCATGCCGCACCGCGCGCGCGTGATCGAGGACGCCGCCGGCACGCCCCTGTACATGGAGTACAAGGGCCGCAAGGTCGCCGACGTCTAGTCGCCGCCCGCACGGAACGTCGGACATGACCGACACCCCGGGATCCCGCGTCCACGGCGACCGCGACGCGCTCCGGCGCCTCCTCGCCGTGGACGTGAGCCCCGAGCTCCTCGAGCTCGCGCTCACCCACCGCTCGTACGCGTACGAGCACGGCGGCATCCCGCACAACGAGCGCCTCGAGTTCCTCGGCGACTCCATCCTCGGGCAGGCCGTCACGGTCATGCTCTACCTCGAGAACCCCGACCTCGACGAGGGCGAGCTCGCCAAACGGCGCGCCAGCCTCGTCTCGAGCGTCGCCCTCGCGGAGGTGGCCACGGGCATCGGCCTGGGCGAGCACCTGCTGCTCGGCCGCGGCGAGGAGCTCACGGGCGGCCGTGCCAAGTCGTCGATCCTCGCGGACACCGTCGAGGCCATCATCGGCGCCTGCTACCTCGACGCCGGGGGAGAGGCCGCGACCGGCCTCGTGCTCCGCCTCATCGCGCCGCTCCTCGAGGACCCCGAGCGCTTCGGCGCCGCCATGGACCCGAAGACCGCGCTCCAGGAGAGCGCCGCGCGCCAGGGCCTGCCCGCGCCCGTCTACGTCGTGAGCGACAGCGGTCCGGATCACAGCAAGCGCTTCCACGCGGTCGTCACGGTCGGCGACGCCGTGCGCACCACGGGCGAGGGATCCAGCAAGAAGCAGGCCGAGATGACGGCCGCGCTCGAGGCGTGGACGCGCCTCGAGGCGCGCACCACGGCCTGACCCGCGGTGCCCGAGCTCCCCGAGGTCGAGGTCGTCCGCGCCGGTCTGGAGCCGGCCGTAGCCGGCGCCCGCATCACGGGCGTCGAGATCCTCGATGCCCGCTCCCTCAAGCGGCACGACCCGCTCGAGGGCGCCTTCGTCGACCTGCTCGTCGGGCGCGTGATCACCTCCGCGGTCCGCCGCGGCAAGTTCCTCTGGCTGCCGCTCGAGCCCGACGCCGGGCGCGACGCGACCGGCCCGCGTGCGCTCGTGACGCATCTCGGCATGAGCGGGCAGGTGCTCCTCCGCGAGCCCGGGTCCGACCCGGACGGGCTGCTGCGGATCCGCATGGGCATCGAGCACCCGGTGCACGGCGAGCTCGTGGTCGCGTTCGTCGACCAGCGCATCTTCGGCTCGATGGCGGTCGACCGCCTCGTCGCGACTCCTGACGGGCACGCGGGCGGACGCGGATCCGACGGCGCCCTCGTGCCGACCCAGGTCGCCCACATCGCGCGCGACCCCCTCGACCCGGCCTTCGACGACGAGCTGCTGCTCGACCGCCTCGCCCGGCGGCGGACGGGGATCAAGCGCGCGCTGCTCGACCAGACGCTCGTGAGCGGCATCGGCAACATCTACGCCGACGAGGCGCTGTGGGCCGCGCGGATCCACTACGCACACCCCACCGACCAGCTCGGCCGCGGGCGCGCGCTGCGGCTCCTCGCCGAGGTGCGGCACGTGCTCGCGCGGGCGCTGGCCGAGGGCGGCACGAGCTTCGACGCCCAGTACGTCAACGTCAACGGCGCGTCCGGCTACTTCTCGCACTCCCTCAACGTCTACGGGCAGCAGGGGAAGCCGTGCCCGCGCTGTGGCACGTCCATCGCGCGCGAGGCGTTCATGAACCGCGGCTCGCACCTCTGCCCGCACTGCCAGGTGCTGCCGGATCCGGGGACCGCCGCCGCCTGACCCGCCGGCCGGTCAGCGCGCCGGGCCGAGCTCGCGCAGCCAGCTGCCGCTCGTCGCGACGTGCTGGAAGCCCAGCGCCTCGTTCACCTGGAGCATCGGCCGGTTCTCGTCCGCGTTCCAGGTGACGACGCGGTCGGCGCCGGGCGCCTCGCGCGCGAGGTGCCGCAGGTTCCCGGCCTTGAGGAGCATGCCCAGGCGGTGACCGCGGTGCTCGGCGAGCACGAGGGTGTCCTGCTGGTACGCGTACTCGTGGCCGTCGGAGCGTCGGCCGCTGGGGGAGACGGCGATCTCGGTGAAGCCCACGAGGCGGCCCGTCGCGGCGTGCTCGACCGCGGCCACGATGCCCGTGCGCCCGGCGGCGGCACGTCGCTCCTCGGCCTCGCGGATCCGGTCGGCGTCCCACGGGTCCTCCGCCTGCGGGAGGTCGCCCTGCGGGGTGTCGGTCGACATGCGCGTGTGCAGGACGGCGAGGTCGTCGAGCAGGTGCTCGGGCGTCGCGTCCACCCAGGAGACGACGCGGTAGGCGTCGCCCGCTGCTCGGCGCGCGTCCGCGAGGTGGGCGGCGAGCGTCGGGGCCGCGGCCGTGGTGTCGAGCGCGCTCGTGCGCGCCGTCTGCCCGAGGCGGTAGCCGGCGTCGACGACGAAGCGGGAGGACGGGTCGTCGGCGCCGACCGCGCCGATGCCCGTGGGGGACGGGACGGGAGTCCCGTTCGCCTCGGCCCGGTGCATCGAGAAGCCGGTGAGCGTCCGGCAGCCCTCGTCGACGGCGATCCGCTCCACGCGCTCGCGCAGCGCCCGTCCGATGCCGCGGCGCCGGTGCCCGGGGAGGACGGACACCGCGACGTCGGAGGTCGTCGGGTCGTTGAGCCAGGTGGTGAGGAGGCCCCGGCCGACGACCCGCCCGTCGACCCGTGCCGCGAACAGGCGCTTGCGGACGTGCGCGACGTCGGCGTAGTCGCCGATGAGCTCCTCCGGGAGCCACACGAACGCGTCGTGCCCGAGGTCGTGCGACTGCGCGCGGTTCACGACGTCGGTGAGGGCGACGAAGTCCTCCCAGCCGGGGGCGCCGGGTGCGCTCGGCGGGCGGACCTCCTCCACGGGCGAGGCGCGGTCGTCGGCGGCGTGCGGCATGGTCGGCTCCCTCGTCGGCGCGCCGGGCCGTCGTCGGCCGGCGTCCTCCCACGCTAGCGGCGGGGCCTCCGTCGGCGGCCGGCCGCGCGCGGCTCCCGGTCGGGCGCGTCCGGTCCGGTACCGTGATCCCGACCATGTGGCGAGGAGGGCGACGGGCGTGCACCTGAAGAGCCTGACCCTCAAGGGGTTCAAGTCGTTCGCGCAGCCGACCACGTTCCAGTTCGAGACGGGCGTGACCTGCGTCGTCGGGCCGAACGGATCCGGCAAGTCGAACGTCGTCGACGCACTCGCCTGGGTCATGGGCGAGCAGGGCGCGAAGACCCTCCGCGGCGGCAAGATGGAGGACGTCATCTTCGCCGGAACCTCCACGCGCGGACCGCTCGGCCGCGCGGAGGTCACCCTCACGATCGACAACGCCGACGGCGCGCTGCCCATCGACTACACCGAGGTCGCGATCCGCCGCACGCTGTTCCGCAACGGCGGCAGCGAGTACGCGATCAACGGCACGTCCTGCCGCCTGCTCGACGTGCAGGAGCTGCTGAGCGACTCCGGGCTCGGCCGCGAGATGCACGTCATCGTCGGCCAGGGCCGGCTCGACAACGTCCTGCGCGCGACGCCCGAGGAGCGGCGCGGCTTCATCGAGGAGGCCGCGGGGATCCTCAAGCACCGTCGCCGCAAGGAGCGCACGCTTCGGAAGCTCGAGGGGATGCAGGCGAACCTCACGCGGCTGAACGACCTGGCCGGGGAGATCCGGCGCCAGCTGAAGCCGCTCGGCCGCCAGGCGGAGGTCGCGCGGCAGGCGCAGACGGTCGCCGCCGTCGTGCGCGACGCCCGCGCCCGGCTCGTGGCCGACGAGGTCGTCACGCTGCGCCGCGCCCTCGCCGAGCACACGCGCACCGAGGAGGAGCGCACGACCGAGCGCATGGTGCTGCAGGAGAAGCTCGACCGGGCCGTGCTGCGCTCGGAGCGCATCGTCGAGGAGCAGGAGGGCGACGAGGTCGACGGCGCCCGACGCACGGCCTTCGCGCTCGAGCAGGTGCAGGAGCGCCTGCGGAACCTGCTGTCCCTCGCGCAGCAGCGGCTCGCGCTCCTCGGATCCGCGGACGACGCCCCCGAGACCGCCTCCGGCATCACGCCCGCGCAGGTGCAGGAGTCCCGCGACGAGGCCGAGCGCCTCACGCAGCTCATCGGCGAGGCCGAGGCGGGCTGGGCGTCCGCGCGCCAGGCGACGGCCGCGGCCCGGCAGGCGCTCGACGCGCTCGACGAGGAGATCCAGGCCCAGAGCGCGCTCGTCTCCCGGCACGACCTCGAGATCGCGGGGCTCACGGGCCGAGCCGAGACCGCGGGCTCCCGGCTCGCGGCCGTGCGCGGCGAGGTGCTCCGGCAGCAGAACGCGCTCGACGCCGCGCGGGCCCGGCTCGCCGCCGCGGAGGCGGAGCGCGAGCGCGGCGAGGCGGAGGGCGAGGCCGACGAGCAGGGCGGATCCGAGCTGACGCGCGCCTACGAGGACGCGCAGGCCGACGTCGCGACCGAGGAGTCCGCCATCGAGGCCGTCCGCGAGGAGCTGCACGCGAGGGAGCGCGAGCGCGACGCCCTGGCCGCGCGCGAGCAGGCGCTCGCGAGCGCGCTCGACCAGCGCGACGGATCCAGCGACCTCGTCGCCGCGGGCCTCGCCGGCGTCCGCGGACTGCTCGCCGAGCACGTCCACGTGCACCCGGGCTACGAGGCGGCCGTCGCGGCCGCGCTCGGCACGCTCGCCGACGCCGTGCTCGCCGAGACCCACGACGACGCGGTCGCGGCCCTCCGTCGCGCCGTGGACGACGACCTGGGGCGCGTCGAGGTGGTGGTCGCCGGGTCCGCCGGGGCCGCCGAGACCCCGCCCGCCGCCGACGGCCCGGTGCCCGCGTCCTCCGTGGTCGACGCGCCCGACGGCGTGCTGCGGATCCTCGCCGGCGTCGTGATCGTCGACGACCTCGCCGCGGCCGTCGCGCTCCTCGACGGACCCGATGCGCCGGCCACCGCGATCACCCGCGCGGGCGAGGTCGTCTCCGCGCACGTGCTGCGCGGCGGATCCGGCGCCACGCGCTCCAAGCTCGAGCTCGTCGCCGCGCGCGAGGCCGCCGCGACGACGCTGACCGACGTGCGTGCCCGCATCGACGACCTGAAGGTGGACCTCGCGGCCGGCCGGGAGCGCCTCCGCGCCGCCCGGGAGCGCGCGTCCGCGGCGCTCGGCGGCCTGCGCGAGGCCGACGCGCGCCTCGCCGCCCACGCCGAGCGCCTCAGCCGCTCGCGCGCGCAGGCCGAGTCCGCCGCGGCCGAGCTCACCCGCGTGCAGCGCGGCCTCGACCTCGCGAGCGCGTCCGTCGACGAGGCCGTCGCCGCCTCCGACGCCGCCCGCCGCGCCCTCGACGAGGCCCGATCCCGCCCGCGGCCCGTCCTCGACGCCAGCGGCCGCGACGCCCTGGTCGCCGAGTGGGAGGCCGCGCGCGAGGCCGAGATCGAGGCGCGCCTGCAGGTCGAGACCGCGCGGGAGCGCGTGCGCGCCGAGCAGGAGCGCACGGTCGCGCTCGAGCGCCGCCTGGCCGCCGAGCGCGCCGCCGCCGAGGAGGCCGCGCGCCGCCAGGTGATCCGCCGCCGCCAGATCGCCCGCGCCGCCTCCGTCGCGGACGCGCTGCCCGCCGTCGTGCGCGCCGCCGACCGCAGCACCGCCGAGGCCCGCCTCGTCCTCGCGCGCGCCGAGGAGGCCCGGGCCGGCCGCAACGCCGAGCTCGCCGCCCTCCGCCGCGAGGAGGCCGACCTGCGCCAGCGCCTGCACGGGATCACCGAGGACGTCCACGGCCTCGAGCTGCAGATCTACGAGAAGCGCCTGCAGGTCTCGCAGCTGCTCGAGCGCGCCGCGAGCGAGCTGGGCCTCGGGGAGGAGGTGCTCGTCGCCGAGTACGGGCCCGACGTGCCGGTCCCCGAGGAGGCTCCGCTCCCGCCGCGGCAGCGACCGCGCGCCGATGCCGGGGACGCGAGCGCGGACGCGAGCGCGGATCCCGAGGAGGACGGTCCGACGGAGGCCCCCGCCGCGGATGCCGCGGACGACGACCACGCCGTCGACGCGGAGCCCGTCGCCACCCGCCCCTTCGACCGCGAGGAGCAGCGCGCCCGCCTCCAGGTCGCGGAGCGGAAGCTCGCGCAGCTCGGCCGGGTGAACCCGCTCGCGCTCGAGGAGTTCGCCGCGCTCGAGCAGCGCCACCTCTTCCTCACGGAGCAGCTCGCCGACCTCACGGCGACGCGCGCCGACCTCCTCACGATCATCGACGACATCGACCGCACCATGCAGGGCGTCTTCGTCGCCGCGTTCGAGGACACCCGGCAGGCGTTCGACCGCGTCTTCCCGATCCTCTTCCCGGGCGGCACGGGCAGCATCCACCTCACCGACCCCGAGCAGCTGCTCACCACGGGCATCGAGGTGAGCGTGCGGCCGGCCGGCAAGCGGATCGAGCGGCTGTCCCTGCTCTCCGGCGGGGAGCGCTCGCTCGCGGCCGTGGCCCTGCTCATCGCGATCTTCACCGCCCGGCCGAGCCCGTTCTACATCATGGACGAGGTGGAGGCGGCGCTCGACGACGCCAACCTCGGCCGCCTCCTCACGATCCTCGAGCAGCTCCGCGACACGTCGCAGCTCATCGTCATCACGCACCAGAAGCGCACCATGGAGATCGCCGACGCGCTCTACGGCGTCTCGATGCGGCAGGACGGCGTGAGCGCGGTCGTCGGCCAGCGGGTCAGCCGCGAGGAGCGCCCGGCCCAGGCATCCGCCGACGCCACGCCCGCGCCCGACGCGGCGCCGCCCGACGCCGCCGATCAGGAGGAGCGGGCCGCCTCCTGACGCGCGGCTACGCTGGGCACATGGCACGCACCCCCTGGTCCCTCTCCGGCGCGCTGCGCGGCATGTTCGCGAAGCCCACGATCGACGAGACCACGTGGGACGACCTCGAGACCGCCCTCATCACGGCGGACTTCGGCCCCGACGTCACCGAGGCGACCATCGAGGACCTCCGCCAGAAGGTCGAGCGCTACCGCACGACCGACCCGCGCGACCTCCAGCGCATGCTCCGCGAGAGCATCGAGGAGCGCCTCGCCAAGCACGACCCGACGCTCAAGCTCAGCGCACGGCCCGCCGTGATCCTCGTGGTCGGCGTCAACGGCGTCGGCAAGACCACCACCATCGGCAAGTTCGCGAAGTTCCTCCGCAACTACGGCCGCACGGTCGTGGTCGGCGCGGCGGACACCTTCCGCGCCGCGGCCGTCGACCAGCTCGCCACGTGGGCCGACCGCGCGGGCGCCGAGATCGTCCGCCCGCAGCAGCCCGGCCAGGATCCCGCGAGCGTCGCCTTCCAGACCGTCGAGCACGCGATGCGCACGGGCACCGAGATGGTCATCATCGACACGGCCGGCCGCCTGCACACCAAGGGCGGGCTCATGGACGAGCTGTCGAAGATCCGCCGCGTGGTGGAGAAGCAGTCGCCCATCGCCGAGGTCCTCCTCGTGCTCGACGCGACCACGGGCCAGAACGGGCTCGCGCAGGCGCAGGCGTTCATCGAGCACGGCGGCGTCACGGGCCTCGTCATCACGAAGCTCGACGGATCCGCCAAGGGCGGCTTCATCCTCAACGTGCAGGAGCGCACGGGCATCCCCATCAAGCTCATCGGCCAGGGCGAGGGCATCGGCGACCTGACGGGCTTCACGCCGCACGTGTTCGCGCAGAACCTGGTCGGCTGACCCGCCTCCCACCCGGGCGCTGGCCCGACGCCCGTCCGGCGCCGGTTAAGCTGGACCCACCATGGCTACCTTCGGAACACTCTCGGACCGCCTCGCCGAGACCTTCAAGAACCTGCGCGGCAAGGGCAAGCTCAGCGCCGCCGACGTCGACGGCACCGTCCGCGAGATCCGCCGCGCGCTGCTCGAGGCCGACGTCGCGCTCGACGTCGTCAAGGCCTTCACCGCGTCCGTCCGCGAGCGCGCGCTCGGCGGCGAGGTCAGCCAGGCGCTGAACCCCGCCCAGCAGGTCGTGCAGATCGTCAACGAGGAGCTCGTCGGGATCCTCGGCGGCCAGCAGCGCCGCATCCAGTTCGCGAAGCGCCCGCCGACGGTCATCATGCTCGCGGGCCTCCAGGGCGCGGGCAAGACGACCCTCGCCGGCAAGCTCGGCAAGTGGCTCGCCAAGGACGGCCACACGCCCATGCTCGTCGCGGCCGACCTCCAGCGCCCGAACGCCGTGCAGCAGCTGCAGGTCGTCGGCGAGCAGGCGGGCGTCCCCGTGTTCGCGCCCGAGCCCGGCAACGGGAAGGGCAACCCGGTCCGCGTCGCCAAGGACGCGATGAAGCACGCGGTCGACAAGCAGTACAGCGTCGTCATCATCGACACGGCCGGCCGCCTCGGCGTCGACCAGGAGCTGATGAGGCAGGCCGCGGACATCCGCAAGGCCACCGACCCCGACGAGGTCCTCTTCGTCATCGACGCCATGATCGGCCAGGACGCGGTCGCGACCGCGAAGGCCTTCCAGGACGGCGTCGACTTCACGGGCGTCGTGCTCTCCAAGCTCGACGGCGACGCGCGCGGCGGCGCGGCCCTCTCGGTCGCCTCCGTCACGGGCCGCCCCATCATGTTCGCCTCCACGGGCGAGGGCCTCGACGACTTCGAGCCCTTCCACCCGGACCGCATGGCGAGCCGCATCCTCGACCTCGGCGACATCCTCACCCTCATCGAGCAGGCCCAGTCGGCCTTCGACGAGGAGGAGGCGATGGAGGTCGCCCAGAAGCTCGCGAGCGACAGCTTCACCCTCGACGACTTCCTCAAGCAGATGCAGCAGCTCCGCGGCAAGGGCTCGCTGAAGAAGATGATGGGCATGCTCCCCGGCATGGGCGCCATGAAGGAGCAGCTGGAGAGCTTCGACGAGAAGGAGATCGTCCGCACCGAGGCGATCATCCAGTCGATGACCAAGGCCGAGCGCCAGAACCCGAAGCTCCTCAACGGCTCGCGCCGCCTCCGCATCGCCCGCGGATCCGGCATGACCGTCACCGACGTCAACGGCCTCGTGCAGCGCTTCGAGCAGGCCTCGAAGATGATGCGCACGGTCGCGCGCGGCGGCATGCCGCAGATCCCCGGCATGGGCCCGATGCCCGGCGCGCACTCGAGCCGCAAGCCCGTGCAGCAGAAGAAGAAGGGCTCGAAGTCGGGCAACCCGGCCAAGCGCGCGCAGGAGAACGCGGCGCTCGCGTCCGGCCAGCGCATCGGCGGGCCCACGGCTCCCGCGGGATCCGGCTTCGGCCTGGCCGGCGCGGCCAAGGGCGGCGCGAACGGCGCCCCGAGCGAGGAGGAGCTCGCCTCGCTGCAGAAGTTCCTCGGGCGCTGACCGACCCGATCCGCACGATGCCCGACGGCGTCCTCCCCACCGGGAGGGCGCCGTCGTCGCATCCCTCGACGCGCGCGTCCCGGCGTGCCAGCGTGGGGGCAGCATCGCGGCGACCGGTCGCGGTCCCGCCCGTCTGGAGCTCCCCGTGTTCGCACCCGTCACCGCCTTCAGCGGATTCAGCGTGGACGACGTCCCCGCCGCCCTCGCGTTCTACCGCGGCACGCTCGGCCTCGAGGTGGAGGAGGTGCCCGAGATGGGCATGCTCCGGCTCGTGCTCCCGGGTTCCGGCGCCCGCGTGCTCGTCTACCCGAAGCCCGACCACGTGCCCGCCGCCTTCACGGTCCTGAACCTCGCGGTCGACGACGTGGAGGCCGCGGTCGTCGAGCTGAACGGCCGGGGCGTCGCGACGGCGATCTACGACGGGATGCCCACGGACGCCCGCGGCATCATGCGCGGGAACGGCCCGGACATCGCGTGGTTCCGCGATCCCGCGGGCAACGTGCTCTCGGTCGTCGCCGCCGGCTGAGACGCCTCGGCGGTCCCCGGCGGAACTGGTCAGACCGCGCAGCGCCCCGAGTCCACCGGCGCGCTCGCCCCGGCCTGCTGCAGCACGGGCGCGATCTCGTCGAGCGTCATCGCGTAGCCCGTCTGCGAGTCCACCGTCGACGTGGCGAACACGAGGCCGACCACGCGCCCCTGCGGATCGAGGAGGGCGCCGCCGGAGTCGCCCGGCCGCACCGTGCCGCGCACCGAGTAGACCTCGCGCGTCACCGGCTGCTCGTGCTGGATGTCGGTGCCGAGCGCGTCGACGACCTCGCGGATCCGCGCGCCGGTGGCCTGGTACGGCCTGCCGCCCGGGTACCCGGCGACGACGGCCTCGTCGGACGCGGCGAGCTCGTCGCCGAGGGCGAGCGGCGCGGCGGTCAGCCCCGGCACGGCGAGGATCGCGACGTCCCGGGACGGGTCGAACACCACGAGGTCCGCCCGCAGCAGGTCGCCGGTGCCGCCCTGCTGCACGTAGACCTCGTCGGATCCGGTCACCACGTGCGCGTTGGTCACGACGCGGTCGCCCTGCACGACCCAGCCGCTGCCGGACGACGAGGTCCCACAGGCGGGCGCCGAGGAGAGGACCTTCACGACGCTCGACGCCGAGCGGCGCACGGCCTCCGGCACGTCGGTGTCCGGGGCCGCGGTGTCGGCGATGGCCTCCTCGCCGTTCGCGAAGACGCGCGGGTAGCCGACGTCGTGGAGGGCGTCGTCGAGAGCGGACAGCGCGGTGCCGCTCGAGATGGGGCTCACGCGGTCGAGCGTCGCGAGCACGCGCGACGACGACGCGAGCTGCACCGCGGGGATCACGCCGCTGGAGCCGAGGAAGCCGCCGATGAACCACACGGACACGGCCCAGGCCGCGATGCCCGCGACGGCGCCGACGCCACGGTCGAGCCCGCGGGCCGCGCCGCGGGGGCGCAGCAGGCGGGTGAGGACGCTCGCGATCTGCGCGAGGATCCCGCTGACGAGCGAGGTCGTCACGAGCATGAGCATCGCCGCGGCGAACGTGCGCTGGATCCCGTCGGCGACCCCGAACCGGTCGAGCAGCGCCAGGAACGCCGGCGTGATCGCGAGGGCCAGGACCACGCCGAGCACGATGCCGGCGAGCCCGGCGACCGTGACGATGGCCCCGCGTCGCCAGCCGGCGACGGCCGCGAGCACGGCGACGACGAGGATGACGATGTCGACGGCGGGGCTCACCCCCTCATCCTCTCCCGGGTCACCGGCCGAGACCTGAGCGCAGCTCCTCCACGAGGTGGGTGACCACGGGCGCGAGCGCGCCGCCGGCGTCCTCGGCGACGCGGAGCTGACGCTGGTAGCTCGCGCCCCCGTCGACGATGTCGAGGATCCCGCGCAGCTCCGCCTCGCAGCCGAGCGCGTCGGCCGTGGGGGCGAGGCGCTCGACCAGGGCCCGGGTGTCGTCGCCGACGAGGGCCTCCTCGCCGGCGGCGTCCTGGATGATGATCGCGTCCATGCCGTAGCGCGCCGCGCGCCACTTGTTCTCCCGCACGAACCACGGCTGCATCCGCGGCAGCTCCTCGCCGCGGTCGAGCGTCGCGGACATGTCGTGCACGAGGCACTGCACGAGGGCCGCGAGCGAGGCGATCTCCCGGAGCGTCGAGACGCCGTCGAACACTCGCGTCTCGAGCGTGCCCCACTTGGGCGCGGGCCGGATGTCCCAGCGCAGCTCGCTGTGGTGGTCGATCACCCCGACGTGGGTCATGTCGCCCACGAGCCGCTCGTAGTCGGCCCAGGTGGTGAGGTCCGGCGGCAGCCCCGCGGTCGGCAGCTGCTGGAACATGAGCGCCCGGTTGGACGCGTACCCCGTCTCCTGCCCGGACCAGTACGGGCTCGAGGCGCTGAGCGCCTGGAAGCGGGGGAGGTGCACGAGCAGCGCGTTGAGGATGGGGAGCGCCTTGGACGCGTCGTCGATGCCGACGTGCACGTGGACGCCCCAGATCATCATCTGCCGGCCCCACCACCTCGTGCGGTCGAGGAGCGTGGCGTAGCGCTCGTTGTCGGGCGTCACGTCCTGGTCGGGCCACGCGCTGAAGGGGTGGGTGCCCGCGCACATGAGGTCGATGCCGAGCGGATCCGCGACGCCCACCACGCGCTCGATCAGGCGGGCCAGGTCGTCGACGGCGTCGCCCACGCGGGAGTGCGGCGCGCTGACGACCTCGACCGTGTTGGTGAGGAACTCCCCGGTGACGTGCGGATGCGCGTCCTGCGCGGGGAAGGACCGGAGGATCTCGGGCGCGACCCCGGCGAGCTCCCCGGACCCGCGCTCGACGCACGCGAGCTCCCACTCGATCCCGACGCGGGAGGGGGGCTGCCGGGCGAAGTCGATCTGCATGCGGGTCCTGCCGTCCACGGGGTCTCGGGGCGCATGCGCCGGGTGTCGTCCGATCATGCCACGCACCCCGCGGGGCGTCCCGGCGATGACGCCGTGCGGCGCGCCGACGGGAGGGGTCCCGGGCAGGCCCCACGTCTGCCATAATGATCTGTCGAGTCCGCGATCGTCCGACCCTCTAATCAGGCGCCGCGAGACCCCATCGAACCTATGCCGAGTGTGCCCCCACGCTCACGGCCGTCAGTTCACCCCACACAAAGAAATTCAGGAGAATTGTGGCTGTCAAGATCCGTCTGAAGCGCCTGGGCAAGATCCGCGCGCCGTACTACCGCATCGTCGTCGCCGACTCGCGCACCAAGCGCGACGGTCGCGTCATCGAGGAGATCGGCAAGTACCACCCCACCGAGGAGCCTTCGTTCATCGAGGTCCAGTCGGAGCGGGCGCAGTACTGGCTCTCCGTGGGCGCCCAGCCCACCGAGCAGGTCGAGGCCCTCCTCAAGCTCACGGGCGACTGGGGTCGCTTCAAGGGCGACAAGGACGCCGTCTCCACCGTCCGCACCCGCGAGGCGAAGCCCGCCTACGTCGCGGACGAGAAGAAGAAGCCGGTCCTGAAGCCCAAGACCGAGAAGGCCGCCCCCGCGCCCGAGGCCGCCGAGGCCTCGGCCGAGGCGACCGAGGAGCAGGCCTAGCCCATGCTCGCTCCCGCGCTCGCGCACCTGGTCAAGGGCATCGTCGAGCACCCGGACGACGTCTCCGTGACGAGCAAGGGATCCCCCCGCGGCGAGGTCCTCGAGGTGCGCGTGCACCCCGAGGACCTCGGCCGGGTCATCGGCCGCGCGGGTCGCACCGCGAAGGCCCTCCGGACGCTCGTCTCGGCTCTCGCCGACGGCCAGCGCGTCCGCGTCGATGTGGTGGACACCGATTCCTGAGGACATCGCCCGTGACCCCGCGGCATTCCGCGTCGGCCGGCTGACCAAGGCGCACGGGCTCAAGGGAGCCGTCAAGCTCGAGCTGTTCACGGACGACCCCGACAGGCGGTTCGTCCCCGGCGCCGAGTTCTCGCTGCAGGTCCCCGAGTCGTCCCCCTGGCACGGCCGCACGCTCACGCTCGTCGAGCTCCGTTGGTACAACAGCCACCCCGTCGGCTTCTTCGAGGGGGTCGGCGACCGCACCGCCGCCGAGTCGCTCGCCAAGGCCATCCTCTGGATGACCCCGCCGGCCGACGAGCCCGCTGAGCCCGACGCCTGGTACGACCACCAGCTCGTGGGCCTGAAGGTCCTCCGCGACGGCGTCGAGGTCGGCACCGTCTCCCTGGTCGACCACTTCCCGGCGCAGGATCTGCTGCACGTCGACACCCCGACGGGCACCGTCCTGGTCCCGTTCGTGCAGGCCATCGTCCCGTCCGTGGACGTCGAGGCAGGCACGCTCGTCGTCACGCCGCCCCTCGGCCTGTTCGAGGAGGTCCCGGACGCGGAGCCGCAGGCGCCCGCCGCGGATCCCGCCGACGCCGCCCCCGAGGGCGACGACGCCCGCTGACATGCGGATCGACATCGTCTCGATCTTCCCGGAGTTCTTCGGGGTGCTCGACATCTCCCTGCTCGGCCGCGCACGCCAGTCCGGCCTCATCGACCTGCGCCTGCACGACCTGCGCTCCTACGCGCACGACCGGCACCGCACCGTCGACGACACGCCCTACGGCGGCGGCGCCGGCATGGTCATGAAGCCCGAGCCGTGGGGCGAGGCGATGGACGCGGTGCTCGCCGACGACACGGATCCCGTCGTCATCTTCCCGTCGCCCGCCGGCGACGTCTTCACGCAGGCCATGGCGCAGGAGCTCTCCCGGGAGCCGCACCTCGCCTTCGGCTGCGGCCGCTACGAGGGGATCGACCAGCGCGTCGTCGACCACACGGCGACCCGCGCGCGCGTGCGCCTCGTCAGCCTCGGCGACTACGTGCTGAACGGCGGCGAGGTCGCCGTGATGGCGATGATCGAGGCCATCGGGCGGCTCGTGCCCGGCGTCGTCGGCAACCCGGCGAGCCTCGTGGAGGAGAGCCACTCCGACGGGCTCCTCGAGCACCCCAGCTACACGAAGCCGCAGGAGTGGCGCGGCCTCGCCGTGCCCGACGTGCTCCGCAGCGGCAACCACGGCGCCATCGCGGCGTGGCGGCGCGAGCAGCAGATCGAGCGCACGCGTCGCGTCCGCCCCGACCTCCTGCCCGACTAGCGCCTCCGGGTCGGCCGGCAGCGTCTGGCCGGCGCCGCGTGCCTAGGAGCGCGCGGTGAGGATCAGCGGGCCGTCCTCCGTGATGGCGACCGTGTGCTCCATGTGCGCCCCGCGGGACCCGTCCGCGCTGCGGAGGGTCCAGCCATCCGCGTCGGTGTAGATCTCGTCGGTCGTCTGCAGGAACCACGGCTCGATGGCGATGACGAGGCCGGGTCGCAGCGGCACGCCGCGGTTCGGACGGCCCTGGTTCGCGATGTGCGGGTCGCCGTGCATGGTGCGGCCGACGCCGTGCCCGCCGAAGTCGGTGTTGACGGAGTAGCCGGCCTCGGTGGCGACGGCGCCGATGGCCGCCGAGATGTCGCCCGTGCGGCCGCCGGGCTGGGCGGCGCGGATACCGGCCTCGAGCGCCGCGGTCGTCACCTCGATGAGGCGCACGTCCTCCTCGCGCGGCGTGCCGACGATGACGCTCACGGCCGAGTCGCTGACCCAGCCGTCGACGGACGCGGCGAAGTCGAGGCTGAGGAGGTCGCCGTCCTGCAGCCGGTAGTCGTGGGGGAGGCCGTGCAGCACGCCGTCGTTGACGGAGGTGCAGAGCACCTTGCCGAAGGGCATCGCGCCGAAGGAGGGGTGGTAGTCGATGTAGCAGGACTCGGCGCCGCGCTCGCGGATCAGGCGGTGGGCCTGCCGGTCGAGCTCCAGGAGGTTCACGCCGACGTCGGCCTGCGCGGCCAGGGTCGTGAGCACGTGCCCCACGAACTCCCCGGCGGGTCGCATCTGGTCCATCTCGGCGGGCGTTCGCAGTTCCATCACGCGATGGATCCTACGGGAGCACCGCACGGGAGCCCCTCCCGTGGCGTCCAGGATGCGCTCGTAGCATGGGCGCATGCAGCAGCCCACGGCCATCCGCCTCCGTCGCGCGCTCTACCGGTGGCAGTTCGCCGCGGTCGTCGTGCTCCCCGCGTGGCTGCTCGTCGGCTGGGCCGCCTTCGGTTCGGGCGGGTGGGAGCTCCTCCTCGTGATGATCTCCGCGGGCGCCCTCGGGATCGCGCTTCTCGCGGCGCTCGGCCTCGTGCTCGCGCGCCGCTCCGTGCGCACCGAGCGCGCGGTGTCCCCGACGGACGCGGTCGTCATGGGCGTGCTCGCCCTCGCGGTCGTCGGCGCGGGCACCTACTCGGTCGTCAGCACCTGGTGCGCGGTCGTCGCCGTGCTGGCCGCCGCCGCGCTGGTCGGGCTGGCGGTCCGGCAGCTGCTCGCGGAGACGCGGCAGCGCATGCAGGAGGTCATGGCCGTCATCGAGCGCGACGCGCAGCCGCGGCCGCCCGAGTGGCGGGCCGCGGAGGGTCCGGACGCCGGGCGCACCATCCGCCTGGAGTGAACCGGGCGTCGCCCCGGGCCTGCGCTTTGCGCTCGACGCGCCCGAGGTGACACAATGGGCGATCGTGCCTGCCGCCGACCCTGCCACGGGGGAGTCGGCCATCCATGCGGGCCGTTCCCCATCCAGACATTGATGCGCAGTCGACCCGTGGCGGTTGCAGAGAGCGGTACACCATGCACATCCTCGATTCCGTCGACAAGGCGTCGCTGCGGTCGGACATCCCCGACTTCCGCGCCGGCGACACGGTCAAGGTCCACGTCAACATCGTCGAGGGCAGCCGCTCGCGCATCCAGGTGTTTCAGGGCATCGTCATCGGCCGCCAGGGCGAGGGCGTCCGCGAGACGTTCTGCGTCCGCAAGGTCAGCTTCCAGGTCGGCGTAGAGCGCACCTTCCCGGTGCACTCCCCGGTCATCGACCACATCGAGGTCGTGACGCGCGGCGACGTGCGCCGCGCCAAGCTCTACTTCCTGCGCGACCTGCGCGGCAAGAAGGCGAAGATCAAGGAGAAGCGCTCCTAGCTCATCCCCACCTGTCATCCCTCTGAGCTCCCGGCATCTACACTTGCCGGGAGCTCAGGCGGTTAAATGACAGAAGGCACGACGCCCGTGGGGACGACATCCTCGGGTAGGCACAGCGGTAGCACGTCCCGTGGATGGAAGACCTTCCTCCGGGACGTCCTCGTCATCTTCGTGGTGGCCCTCCTCGTATCGGTCCTGATCAAGGCGTTCCTGATCCGGTCCTTTTACATCCCCTCCGCGTCGATGGAGGACACCCTCCAGATCGACGACCGCATCGTCGTCAACCAGCTCACGCCCCGCTTCGTGCCGCTGCAGCACGGGGACGTCGTGGTGTTCCGCGATCCGGGCGGCTGGCTCCTGCCGTCGCCCGAGGTCGACAAGCCGCCGCTCGCGGCCGCGGTCGACTGGGCGCTCACCACCGTCGGCCTGTCCGCGTCGGACAGCAACGACCACCTCATCAAGCGCCTCATCGGGCTGCCGGGCGACCACGTCGTCTGCTGCAACTCGCTCGGCCAGATGAGCGTGAACGACGTGCCGCTCGACGAGCCCTACATCAAGCTGCAGCCGGGCGAGAGCCGCGCCTCGGAGGTCGACTTCGACGTGACCGTTCCCGCGGACTCGCTGTGGGTCATGGGCGACAACCGCGACAACTCCCAGGACTCCCGCTTCAACGTCGACGGCCCCACCAAGGGCTTCGTGCCGATCGACAACGTCGTCGGACGTGCGTTCGTCATCACGTGGCCGGTCGACCGCTGGACGTTCCTCGACGACTTCCCGCAGACGTTCGGCGACGTGCCGGATCCCGCTCCCGCCCGCTGATGCCGGTCGCCGACCCGACCCTCGAGGTCGAGCGCGAGCTGCTCGGGGCCGGCGCCGCCCTCGTCATCGGCTGCGACGAGGTAGGGCGTGGCGCCCTGGCCGGGCCCGTCGCGGTCGGCATGGCGGCGATCGGACCCGACGCCGGGGCGTTCCCCGTGGGCCTGCGCGACTCCAAGATGCTGAGCGAGAAGCGCCGTGAGGCGCTGCACCCGGCCGTCGCGGGCTGGGCGCAGCACTCGGCCGTGGGCATGGCCTCCGCGGCCGAGGTGGACGAGCTGGGGATCACCGCGTGCCTCGGCCTCGCCGGGCGACGGGCGCTCGTCGAGCTGCATCACGCGGGCGTGCCGCTGCTCGCCAGCGTGGTCCTGCTCGACGGGGCGCACGACTGGCTCACGCCGCACCTCGCCCATCCGGTGCCGGTGCGCCTGCGCGTCAAGGCCGACCGCGACTGCGCGTCCGTCGCCGCCGCGTCCGTGCTCGCCAAGGTCGACCGCGACCGGATGATGGCGGCCTGGCACGAGGACCAGCCGGAGTACGGCTGGGCCGGCAACAAGGGCTACGGCAGCGCGGCCCACCTCGACGCGATCCGCGAGCGCGGGGCGTCCGACCTGCACCGGCGCACCTGGCTGGGCGGCGTCCTCGCGGACGCCTCCGCCTGATCCGCCGCCTGCCCCACCCGCGCCGGCCGGCGCCCTGCCGTGCGGAGGGCGACCTCCTCGCGGGCGGATAGGATCGACGGACCATGGATGACGACGAGTTCGAGGACTACGACCGCGAGGTGGAGCTCGCGCTCTACCGCGAGTACCGGGACATCGTGTCCCAGTTCAAGTACGTGGTCGAGACCGAGCGGCGCTTCTACCTCGCCAACGAGGTCGAGCTGGTGCGCCGCGACACGGAGCACGACTTCTACTTCGAGCTCAGCATGACCGACGTGTGGGTGTGGGACGTGTACCGCTCCGACCGCTTCGTCAAGTCCGTGCGCGTGCTCACCTTCAAGGACGTCAACGTCGAGGAGCTGTCGGCCAAGGAGTTCGAGCTCCCCAAGGAGCTCGCCATCGACGAGTAGGGCGCCTCCGGGCTCCCTCCCCAGCCGCTCCTCGAGGCGTGCAGCGCACGGGGTCGCCCAGCGGCGCCGTGGGTGCGTGCCCCGCACCGCATCCTCCTCGCGGAGGTGCGCATGACACGCGAGCAGGACCTGGGACGACGCGGCGAGGAGCTCGCCGCACGGCATCTGACCGAGCGGGGCTACGCCCTCGTGGAGCGCAACTGGCGGTGCCGCGAGGGCGAGATCGACCTCGTGATGACGCACGCGGGCACCACGGTGCTCGTGGAGGTGAAGACGCGCGCGGGCCTCGCCTACGGTCACCCGCTGGAGGCGGTGACGCGCGCGAAGGCGGCGCGGTTGCGGGTGCTCGCGGGCCTGTGGTGCGAGGCGCATCCCGAGCGCCGCGGTCCCGTGCGGATCGACGTGGTCGGTGTGGTGTGGCCGCGCGGCGGCACGCCCACGGTCGACGTCGTCCGGAGCGCCTGCTGATGGCCGTGGGGCGCACCCTGGCCGTCGCGCTCTCCGGCCTCGACGGCGCGCTCGTGGACGTCGAGGCCGACATCACGAGCCAGCTCCCCGGCTTCGTTCTCATCGGCCTGCCGGACGCCGCCCTCAGCCAGGCCCGCGAGCGGGTCCGCGCGGCCACGGGCAACGCGGGATGCGAGTTCCCCGTGCGGCGGGTCACCGTCAACCTCTCGCCCGCCGTCCTCCCGAAGCACGGTTCCGGCTTCGACCTCGCGATCGCCCTCGCGGTGCTCGCCGCGGGCGGGTCCGTCTCGGCCGAGTCGGTCGCCGGCACGGTGCACCTCGGCGAGCTCGGGCTCGACGGGCGACTGCGGCCGACGCACGGCATCCTGCCCGCGGTGCTCGCCGCCCGGCGGGCGGGCGTCCGCCGCGTCATGGTGCCGCGGTGCCACGAGGACGAGGCGTCCCTCGTGCCCGACATGACCGTCATCGCGGTGTCGGGTCTCCGCGACGCGGCCATCCACCACGGCGCCGAGCTCGACCCGGAGCCCGAGGACGAGCTGGGCGCGGTCCGGGCGGCCGCGACGGGCGACGCCGGTCGTGGGCTCCGGGAGGAGCAGACGGCGGATCCCTGCCTCGGGGACGTCGTCGGCAACGAGGAGGCCGTGGAGGCGCTGGTCGTCGCGGCGGCGGGCGGGCACCACATGTTCCTGCTCGGACCGCCGGGCGCGGGCAAGACCATGCTCGCCCAGCGGCTCCCCGGCCTCCTGCCCGACCTCGACGAGGAGGCCGCGCTGGAGGTCGGGTGCATCCGGTCGCTCTGCGGCGAGCGCCTGGGACCGGAGCTGCCCGTGCGACCGCCGCTGGAGGCCCCGCACCACACGGCCAGCGCCGCCGGCATCGTCGGCGGCGGCAGCGGACGGATCCGCCCGGGCGCCGCGGTGCGCGCGAGCGGGGGAGTGCTCTTCCTCGACGAGGCGCCCGAGTTCGCGGGTGCCGTGCTCGACTGCCTGCGGCAGCCGCTCGAGTCGGGGGTCATCAGCATCCACCGGGCCAACGGCGTCGCCCACTTCCCCGGGAGGTTCCAGCTGGTCATGGCCGCCAACCCCTGTCCGTGCGGCGCCTACGGCGTCGTCGGCGCCGACTGCTCCTGCCCGCCCCAGGCCCGTCGGCGCTACCTCGCGCGCCTGTCCGGCCCCCTGATGGACAGGATGGACATCCGGCTCGGCGTGCGGCGCGTGACCAGCGCTGTGCACCGCGCCGCCGGAGACGAGCCGCGGGTCACGACGGCATCCGCTCGCGTGCGCGTGGCCGCAGCTCGGCACGCGGCCGCCGAGCGGTGGGCCCCGACGCCCTGGCGCACCAACGCGCAGGCCGCGGGCACCTGGCTGCGCCGCGAGGCGCGCGTGGCCCGGGGAGCGACGGCGGCCCTCGACCGGGCCCTCGATCGCGGCCTCCTCACCATGCGCGGCTACGACCGCGTCCTCCGCCTCGGGTGGACCCTCGCGGACCTCGACGGGGCGACGAGCCCCGATCAGGACCACCTGGGGCGCGCGCTCCTGCTGCGGGGCGCCTCGTGAGCGGCGAGGGCGTGCCACGGGGAGAGGGCGGGGTATCGGCCGCGGGAGCGTCGGGTGCGACGGGGGAACCGGCGGATCCCACCGCGCCGCGGCCGCGAGGGCGGCATGCGCATCCGGGTCCGGGTGCCGTCCGCGAGCCGGACTCGGCGCGTGCGCACCGGATCGCGCGGCTCGGGCTGCCCGTGGACGAGCTCCGCGAGCTGATGGCGTGCCTCCGACCCGCGCCCGCGGAGCACGACGCGGACGTCGCTGACGGGGAACCGGAGGACGCGGCGGCGCGCTGCACGTGGTCCGGCATCGCCGAGCCCGGTGATCGTGTCGCGGGGGCGGTCGTCGGCGTCCTGGGCGCCGCGGCAGCGCTCGCGGCCGTGGTCGAGGACGCGTCGGCCGACGCCGTCGTGGGCGCGATGGCGGCAGCCGGGCTCGACCTGGAGGAGGACGGGCGGGAGGCCCTCATCGGCGAGGTCCACAGCGCCCTGGAACGCTGGCGGCCGAGACTCGTCCGCACGGAGGCGCTGGCGCGGCTCCGTGCGGCCTGCTCGGTGGGCGCGCGCGTGCTCGTGCCCGGGGATCCTCTCTGGCCGACGGGCGTCGACGACCTCGGCGCGCACGCCCCGCTCGTGCTCTGGTGCACGGGATCCGCGGAGGCCCTGGCGGCGCTGCGGCGGTCGGTGGCCGTCGTCGGCGCGCGCGCCGCGACGGGATACGGCGAGCACGTCACGGCGGAGCTGTCATCCGGGCTCGTGGACCACGGGATGGCGGTGGTGTCGGGCGGCGCCTACGGCGTCGACGGCGCGGCGCACCGAGCAGCCGTGGGCTCGGGCGGCCGCACGGTCGCGTTCCTGGCGGGCGGGGTCGACCGCCTGTACCCCTCCGGGCACTCCGAGCTCTTCGCGCGGATGCGCCGCGACGGGGCGGTGATCTCCGAGCTCCCGTGCGGCGCGTCCCCGACGCGGTGGAGGTTCCTCCTGCGCAACAGGCTCATCGCGGCGGTGAGCGCGGCCACCGTGGTGGTCGAGGCGGGGGCGCGCAGCGGATCGCTCAACACCGCCAACCACGCGCTCGCGCTCGAACGGCCGCTCGGCGCCGTGCCGGGCCCCGTGACGAGCGTCTCGTCGTCCGGCTGCCACCGCCTCCTGCGGGAATCCGGGGCGGTGTGCGTCACGTCGGCGGACGAGGTGATGGAGCTCGTGCCGGGATGGGACCCCGTCGCGCGTCGGCACCGTGACGGCGGCCTGCACGGAGGCGTGCGCCCGCGATCGGGTGATGGGGCCGGCGACCGGGCCGACCCGGATGCCGCCGAGCCCGCGGCGGGCGCGGCGGCCGCGGATGCCCGCAGCGACCCGCGCGTCATGCGCGTGCTCGACGCGCTGGCCGTCCGGCGACCACGGGACACCGCCGACGTCGCGGCCCGCGCGGGGATGGGGGTCGCGGAGACCTCGTCGGTGCTCGGCCTGCTCGAGCTCGAGGGGGCGGTGGCCCGACCGGACGGCGGGTGGGTCCGCCGTGCGGGATCCCGCTGAGGTGCGTCCGCCCGTCGGGAGTCGTCGACGGAGCGAGGTGCGCATCCGGCGACCGGCGCGCATGCTCGCCCGGCCGGACCGCCGCGCCGGAGGACCTCGGGGTGAGCCGCACCGGCGAGGTGGTGCTCCCGCCCGTCGCGGTCGCCGTAGCCTTCCGGGATGGAGACGGGGCGGACGGATGGCGCGGGGTCGTCGAGCGGAGCCGATCGCACCCGCATCGCGCCGGCGTCGACCGTCGCCACCCTGGAGGCGGACATCACCGACTTCGCGACGGCCATGCAGCGCGAGCAGGGGAGCGCGACCCACACGGTGCGTGCCTACTCCTCGGACCTGCGCGACCTCGCGGCCCATGCCGCCCGGCTGGGGATCACGGCGTCGGCCGACCTCGACCTCGAGGTGCTGCGCGACTGGCTGTGGCGCGGATCCCAGGCCCGGCTCGCATCCGCCACGCTGGCGCGACGCTCGGCCGCCGTGCGGGGCTTCGGGGCATGGCTGCTCCGTGCGGGCCGGGTGGACGCGGATCCGGCCGTGCGGCTCAAGGCCCCTCGCGCCGGCGCCCATCTCCCGCGGGTGCTGGCACGCGAGCAGATGTCCACGCTGCTGGGCGGCCTCGCCGCCCGAGCGGAGGAGGACGACCCGACCGCGCTCCGGGACCTGGCCGTGATCGAGCTCCTGTACGCGTCGGCGCTCCGCGTGTCCGAGCTCACGGGCCTGGACCTCGGCGACGTCGACGAGTCCCGCCTCACCGTCCGCGTGCTCGGGAAGGGCGACCGGGAGCGCGTCGTCCCGTTCGGGGTCCCCGCCGCGGAGGCCCTCGACGCCTACGCCACGCGCGGCCGTCCGGCCCTCGTCTCCCCGCGGACGGGGACCGCGCTGTTCCTCGGCGCGCGCGGCGGCCGGCTGGGCGCGCGCGCGGTCTACGGGCTCGTCGCCTCCCTCCTCGCCGACATCCCCGGTTCCGGGCCGCAGGGTCCCCACGCGCTCCGGCACACCGCGGCCACGCACCTGCTGGACGGGGGAGCGGATCTCCGCACGGTGCAGGAGATGCTCGGCCACGCGAGCCTCGGGACCACGCAGATCTACACGCACGTCTCCATCGACCGGCTGCGCCGCAGCTACGAGGGTGCGCACCCGCGGGCATGACGCGCTGCGCTGACGAGCCCGGGCCACGGCTCTGGCGAGACGTCAGCCGCGGGCGGGCTCACGGATCCAACGGCAGCAGCACCGCGTGCCGCAGCGCGGCGAGGAGGAGGGCGGGATCCACGTACTCCCCGTGCAGGCGCGCCCCGAGGTGCAGCCCGCCGGCGGGCTCGTGACGCGGCTGGTCGGCCAGGGCGCCGATGACCTGCCCGGCGACCACGGCGTCGCCCGCGGACACGCTCGGCACGACCGGCTCGACCGAGGACACGAGCCCGTCGGCGTGCCGGATGCTCACGACCGGCCGGTCGACGACGACGCCGGCGAACGAGACCGTCCCGTCGGCGGGAGCCCGCACCCGGGCACCGGGCTCCGCGGCGATGTCGATGCCCCGGTGGCCGGGCCCGTACGCGGTGGTCGGCGCCTCGAAGGGCCGCGTGACCGTGTGCGGGGGATCGACCGGCCAGGTCCACCGCGGGGCCGCCGGGGACGATGCGGCATCCGCGGACCGGCCCAACGCCTCACCGCCCGCGCCCGGCGGGACGACGCCGACCAGCATCCCCGCCGTCAGCACGACCGCGCACGTCCTCCGCATCGCCACGCCGCCGCGCATCCGCACCTCCGTCTCCCGAGGACGCACGTGCGTCGCCCCGTCGGCGGCATCATGGCGTCGTCGTCGGTCGCGCCCTGCGCGGTCCCCCGGGCGGCGGAGAAGTGGCAGAGTGGTCCGTTGTGAACGAGACGACGACCCCCCGGGATGACAAGAAGCTCCAGCGACGCGCGATCGGTCTGGCGGTCTCCGCCGCGGTGGGGGGCTTCCTCTTCGGGTTCGACTCCTCCGTCATCAACGGCGCCGTCTCCGCGATCCAGGGCCGCTTCGAGCTGAGCGAGACGCTCATCGGGTTCGCCGTCGCGAGCGCCCTGCTCGGCTGCGCGCTCGGCGCCTACCTCGCCGGCCGGATCGCGGACCGCTTCGGACGGCGCTGGACCATGATCGCGGGCGCGTTCTTCTTCTTCATCAGCGCCTTCGGCTCCGGATTCGCATTCAGCGTCTGGGACCTCACCATCTGGCGCGTGGTCGGCGGCCTCGGCATCGGCATCGCGTCGGTCGTCGCCCCCGCGTACATCGCGGAGATCTCGCCGAAGCTCCTGCGCGGACGCCTCGCGTCGCTCCAGCAGCTCGCGATCACGCTCGGCATCTTCACCGCCCTGCTCTCGGACGCCGTCTTCGCCGGCGCCGCGGGCGGCGCGTCGGAGGGCTTCTGGTTCGGCCTCGAGGCGTGGCGCTGGATGCTCCTCGTCTGCGCGGTGCCCGCCATCGTCTACGGCTTCCTCGCCTTCCGCCTGCCCGAGTCCCCGCGCTTCCTGGTGGAGAAGGGCCGCAAGGACGAGGCCCAGGAGATCCTCGCGAGCGTCTGGAAGCAGGAGGACATCGACCGCGCGAGCCGCGACCTCGAGCGCCAGATCGAGGAGGACCGCGTCGCCAAGCGCACCGGCACGCTCCGCGGGAACAAGCTGGGCCTGCAGGGCATCGTCTGGATCGGCATCATCCTGTCGGTGTTCCAGCAGTTCGTCGGCATCAACGTGATCTTCTACTACTCCACGACGCTCTGGCAGGCCGTCGGCTTCGACGAGTCCCAGTCGCTCACGACCTCGGTCATCACCGCCGTCACGAACGTCGCCGTCACCTTCATCGCCATCGCGCTCGTCGACCGCATCGGCCGCCGTCCCATCCTGCTGACCGGCTCGCTCGCCATGGCCGTGTCCCTCGCCGTCATGGCCATCTGCTTCAGCCAGTCGTCGACCGACGGCGGCGAGGTCTCCCTGCCGCAGCCGTTCGGCGTCATCGCGATCATCGCGGCCAACGTCTTCGTCATCGGCTTCGGCGCCTCGTGGGGCCCGCTCGTGTGGGTGCTGCTCGGCGAGATCTTCCCGAACCGGATCCGCGCCAAGGCCCTCGGCGTCGCCGCGATGGCCCAGTGGATCGCCAACTTCGTCATCACGGTCTCGTTCCCGGCGCTCTCCGCCTTCTCGCTGCCCTTCACCTACGGCATGTACGCGGCCTTCGCCGCCCTCTCGTTCGTCTTCGTCCTCACGAAGATCCCCGAGACGAACGGCATGTCCCTCGAGGAGGCCGAGACCCTCTTCGTCGACAAGCCCAAGAAGCGCAAGGACTCCGCGCGCGCCTGATCCGGCCGGCCGCCCGGCGGGTGGTACCATCGACCAGCACCCGATCCAGGTCGGGTGACTACGCGTGCCCATCAGGCCTCCGCATCCACTCGGTCTCCGCACGGCGATGTCCTCTGTCGCCCGAGGAGCGGATGCGCGCCGGGCACCAGGATCAGCGGTCGTCCCGACCGCCGAGCGAACCGACGAGGCGCGCCGCGTGAGCGCGCGCCGGAACAGGAGTACGGCCATGGCCGTCGTCACCATCCGCCAGCTGCTCGACTGCGGCGTCCACTTCGGTCACCCGAAGACGCGCTGGAACCCGAAGATGAAGCGCTTCATCTTCACCGAGCGCTCCGGCATCTACATCATCGACCTCCAGCAGTCGCTGGCCCTGATCGACAAGGCCTACGACTTCGTCAAGGAGACCGTCGCCCACGGCGGCACCATCCTCTTCGTCGGCACGAAGAAGCAGGCGCAGGAGTCCATCGCCGAGCAGGCGCAGCGCGTCGGCCAGCCCTACGTGAACCAGCGCTGGCTGGGCGGTCTGCTGACCAACTTCCAGACCGTGCACAAGCGCCTCAACCGCCTCAAGGAGCTCGACCTCGTCGACTTCGACGACACGACGCGCGGCTTCACCAAGAAGGAGCTCCTCATCCAGCGTCGCGAGCGCGACAAGCTGGAGAAGAGCCTCGGCGGCATCCGGAACCTCACCAAGACGCCGTCGGCGATGTGGGTCGTGGACACCAAGAAGGAGCACCTCGCGATCGACGAGGCGCGCAAGCTCGGCATCCCCGTCATCGGCATCCTCGACACGAACTGCGACCCGGACGAGGTCCAGTACCCGATCCCGGGCAACGACGACGCGATCCGCTCCGTCGCGCTGCTGACGCGCATCATCGCCGACGCCGCCGCCGAGGGCCTCATCCAGCGTCACCAGAAGCCCGACGCCGAGGGCTCCGCGCCCGCCGAGCCGCTGGCCGACTGGGAGCGCGAGCTCCTCGAGCAGGGCGACGCCGCGAAGGCCGCGCTGCCCGTCGAGGAGAACGACGTCGACGCCGAGGTCTCCGCCAAGAACGAGGCGAAGTCCGACGACGAGGTCCCCGCCCCCGTGCACGCCCCCGAGTCCGACGACGCCGTCGAGGCGAAGATCGAGGCCGAGGCGACCGACGCCGAGAAGGCGCCTGTCTCCGAGTAGTCCGACACACGCACCATCCCGACGGGCGGGCGCGGGCAACCGCGTCCGCCCGTCGGGCTCTCACCTCCGGGGGACCCCCGGATCATCACCTACAGAAGGAGTCCATGAGCATGGCGAACTTCACTGCCGCTGACGTCAAGGAGCTGCGCGACCGCCTCGGCGCCGGCATGATGGACAGCAAGAACGCGCTGGTCGAGGCCGACGGCGACATCGAGAAGGCCATCGAGATCCTGCGACTCAAGGGCCAGAAGGGCAACGCCAAGCGCGGCGACCGCTCCACGGCCGAGGGCCTCGTCGCCGCCTCCGAGAAGGACGGCGCCGCCACCCTCATCGAGCTCGCCTGCGAGACCGACTTCGTCGCCAAGAACGACAAGTTCATCGCGCTGTCCGAGTCCGTCCTCGCCGCCGTCGTCGCGGCCGGCGCGTCCACCGTCGAGGAGGCCCTCCAGGCCCCCGCCGGCGAGCAGACCGTCGACCAGCTGATCAGCGACCAGGCCGCGATCCTCGGCGAGAAGATCGCCCTGCGTCGCGTCGCCCGCCTCACCGGCGAGCACCAGGAGATCTACCTCCACCGCACGTCGAAGGACCTCCCGCCCCAGGTCGGCGTGGTCGTCGACTACTCGGGCACCGACGCGGAGACCGCGCGCAGCATCGCGCAGCACATCGCGTTCGCCAACCCGGAGTACCTCGCCCGCGAGGACGTCCCGGCGGACAAGGTCGAGGCCGAGCGCGCCATCGTCACCGAGATCTCGCGCAACGAGGGCAAGCCCGAGGCCGCCCTGCCGAAGATCATCGAGGGACGCCTGACCGGCTACTTCAAGCAGGTCGCGCTCCTCGAGCAGGACTACGCGAAGGACAACAAGCAGTCCGTGAAGAAGGTCGTCGAGGCCGCGGGCCTCACGGTCACGGGCTTCGCCCGCTTCAAGGTCGGCGCCTAGCACCACCACGGGGAGCCCGGGTCGCATGCGACCCGGGCTCCCTTCTCCCTGTCCGGGGCCGGGCGGCGCCACGATCCGCCGCCGTGCCCGCCGGGCGTCACAGTAGATTGGACCGGGGCCGGATCCGGCGACCGGAACGCAAGGACGGGAACAGCACCATGACCGATCAGACCACCACCCGCCGCGTCCTCCTCAAGCTCTCCGGGGAGTCGTTCGGCGGCGGCCAGATGGGCGTGGACCCGGACGTCGTCAGCGCGCTGGCCCGCGAGATCGCGGAGGCGGCGAAGACCGTCGAGGTCGCGATCGTGGTCGGCGGCGGCAACTTCTTCCGCGGCGCCCAGCTCTCGCAGCGCGGCATGGACCGCGGCCGCGCCGACTACATGGGCATGCTCGGCACCGTCATGAACGCTCTCGCCCTGCAGGACTTCCTCGAGCAGGCCGGCGCCGCCACGCGCGTCCAGTCCGCCATCTCGATGACCCAGGTCGCGGAGCCGTACATCCCGCGTCGCGCCGTGCGCCACCTCGAGAAGGGCCGCATCGTCATCTTCGGCGCGGGCGCCGGACTGCCCTACTTCTCGACCGACACCGTCGCCGCGCAGCGCGCCCTCGAGATCTCGGCCACCGAGGTCCTCGTGGCGAAGAACGGCGTCGACGGCGTCTACACGGGCGACCCGCGCACCGACTCCTCCGCGACCCTGCTGGACACGCTCACCTACCAGGACGCCCTGCAGCGCGGCCTCAAGGTCGTCGACTCGACGGCCTTCAGCCTCTGCATGGACAACGACATGAAGATGGTCGTCTTCGGCATGGAGCCCGGGGGCAACGTCACCCGTGCGATCCGGGGCGAGCGCATCGGCACCATCGTCTCCAACTGACGACCGGCGCCCCCGGCCCGCGCGCTCCGACGAGCCGTGCGGGCGGGAGCGCCTCCCCATCCGCGTTAAGATCGACCGGGCGCCCACCGTGCCCGCGCTACCGAAGGAGATCCCGTGACCGTCGCCGAAGTCCTCGCAGATGCCCGAGACCGGATGGGCAAGGCCGTCGAGTCGGTGAAGGAGGACTTCGGCACCGTGCGCACGGGCCGCGCCAACCCCGCCCTCTTCCAGAAGGTCATGGTCGAGTACTACGGCAGCCCGACGCCGCTCGGCCAGCTCGCCAGCATGAACAACCCCGAGGCGCGCACGCTCATCGTCACGCCCTACGACAAGACGGCCCTCAAGGAGATCGAGAAGGCCCTCGTCAACGTCCCGAACCTCAGCGCCACGGTCGGCAACGACGGCGAGATGGTCCGCCTCACGCTCCCCGAGCTGACCGAGGACCGCCGCAAGGAGTTCGTGAAGATCGTCCGCGGCAAGGCGGAGGAGGGGCGCGTCAGCGTCCGCAACATCCGCCGCCGCTCGAAGGACGAGCTGGACGCGCTCAAGGGCGAGGTCGGCGACGACGAGGTGGCGCGCGGCGAGAAGGAGCTCGAGGCCCTCACCAAGACGCACACCGACCAGGTCGACGACGCGCTGAAGCGCAAAGAGACCGAACTCCTCGAGGTCTAGGTGGCCAGCCCCGACGATCCCGCCGAGCGGGCGCCCGTCGTCCCGCCCGCAGCGGGGCCGGACGGCGCCCCCCGCATCCGCCGGCACCGCGGCCGCGTGACCCGCGCCGAGTTCGAGGCGCAGGTGCAGGCGACCCGGGCGGACCTCACGGCGCAGGTGCGCGCGACGCGCGCCTCGCTCGAGGCGACGAACGACCGCATCAACGCGCGCACGGGACGCAACCTCCTGTTCGCGGTCTCGGTAGGTCTCCTCCTCGGCGGGGTGGTGCTCGTCAGCCTCGTCGTCGTCAAGCAGCTGTTCCTCCTCATCGCGGTGGCGCTCGTCGCCTTCACGGCGTACGAGCTCGCCACGGCCCTGCGCCAGGCGGGGCGTCGCGTGCCGCGCGTCGGATCCGTCATCGCGGTGGTCGCGCTCATGCCGATCACCTACTTCGGTCGCCCGGACGGCCAGTGGCTGGGGCTGCTCGGCGCGATGGCGTTCCTGGCGCTCTGGCGCGTCGTCGAGCAGGCGGTGCCCGCGCGTCGGACGTCCGCGCGCGCGCTCGTCGGCGACATCGGCTCGAGCCTCTTCCTGCTCGCCTACGTCGGGCTCCTCGGCTCGTTCGCGGTGCTCCTCACCGCGGGCGACGGCGGCGAGTGGTGGACGCTCGCGTTCCTCATCCTCGTGGTGTGCTGCGACACGGGCGCCTACGTGGCAGGCCTCAACTTCGGCAAGCACCCCATGGCGCCCACCATCAGCCCGAAGAAGACCTGGGAGGGGTTCGCGGGCGCGGTGGCCGCGGCCGTGATCGCCGGGATCCTGCTCTCGCAGTTCATGATCGGCGAGGCGTGGTGGTTCGGCGTCGTGCTCGGCCTCGTCATCGTCGTCACCGCGACGCTCGGCGACCTCGCCGAGTCCCTGATCAAGCGCGACCTCGGGGTCAAGGACATCAGCTCCTGGCTCCCCGGCCACGGCGGGTTCCTCGACCGGCTCGACTCGGTGCTCCCCTCGGCCGCGGTGGCCTATGCGCTGTTCCTCATCGTCACGGGCGGCACCTCGTAGGATGTCCCGGATGACCACCACCTTCCCGACCGCGGGACGCCGCGAGCGCGGCTACGACCCGGACCAGGTCGACGCCTTCCTGCGCGACGCGCGCCGCTGCTACGACGACGAGGCCGACCGGTCGCTGACCTCCGAGACCATCCGCCGGGTGTCCTTCGACATGCGCCGGGGCGGCTACTCGGCCGCCGCGGTGGACCGCGTGCTCGAGCGCCTCGAGGACGCGTTCGCCGTGCGCGAGCGCGACCGCACGGTGGCGCGCGTGGGCGCGGAGGCCTGGAACGCCGAGGCCCGCCGCGCCGCGCAGGAGATCCTCGACCGGGTCAGCCGACCCGCGGGGGAGCGGTTCGACCGGGCCGGGCTCCTGACCACCGGGTACGACCGTCGCGAGGTCGACCGCTTCGCCGACCGCATCGCCAAGTACTTCCGCGGCACCAAGCCCATGAGCGTCGACGACGTGCGCACGGTGGCCTTCCACCCGCGCCGCGGCGGATACCGGGAGGCGCAGGTCGACCTGCTCCTGGACGCGGTCATCGACGTCATGAACGCCGTCCGCTGAGATCGCGCGGCGACTCCTCCCCGGCGGTCCCGCCTGACAGGACGCCCCCGAAAGCGCCCAGGAGTCGCCATCCGGGTAACGGTTGGGTAAAGTCGTCCGAAGCCATGGGTAGACACACGAACGTCCTCGTCCCTCGCCAGCCGCTCACCGCCGCTGCGAGGCCCGCTCCCCGTCGGCGCTCCGCGTTCTCGCGCGTGGCCGCCCCCACCGTCGCGTTCGGAGCCGCCGCCGCGTTCATGCTCGTGAACGTCGTGGATCCCACGTCGGGCGCGGTCGCGAACCCGCAGTACCAGGAGTACCAGACCACCGTCGCGCAGCTCGCCCGCGCCGACGCGCAGAGCATCTCGGTCGCCAGCGCCGACACCGCCGTGGAGATCGAGCCCGGCTTCGAGTCCGTCGCGGCACCGCCGCCGCCTCCGCCGCCCCCCGTCGCGCCGAGCGCCCCGTCCACCGGGTCGGGCGCGGCGTCGCCCGGCGCCGGAGGAGGCGGCGGCGCGATCGCCGTCCCCGATCCGGGCAGCGCCAAGGGCATCGCCCGCAGCATCCTCGCGTCGCAGGGCATGGGCGACGACCAGTACGCCTGCCTCGACTACCTGTGGACCAAGGAGTCCGGCTGGCGCGTCAACGCCTACAACCCCAGCGGCGCCTACGGCATCCCGCAGGCGCTCCCGGGCAGCAAGATGGCGTCCGTCGGCGCCGACTGGCAGACCAACCCGGCCACCCAGATCACCTGGGGCCTGCAGTACATCGACTCGCGCTACGGGTCCCCGTGCGGCGCCAAGGCGCACAGCGTCCTCAAGAACTGGTACTGACGACGCCGCGGGCGGGGTCCGCGGCGCCCCCGCGGGTCGTCCTCGCCGTCCCGGGCGGGGCTAGCCTCTGAGCATGGACTACGCGGCTCTCGGCGTCGCCGGGATCGCGACCCTCGTGGCCGTCACGCTCCTGGCGCGGCGGATCCGCGTCGCCACCCCGCTCGTGCTGGTCCTGGTGGGCGTCGCGGTCTCGTTCCTGCCCGGCGTGCCGCCCGTCGAGGTGCCGCCCGAGCTGATCCTGTCGGGCGTCCTCCCGCCGCTCCTGTACGGCGCGGCCGTGACGGTGCCGCTCGTCGACCTCCGCCGGAACCTCCGCACGATCATCAGCCTCTCGGTGGTGCTGGTCCTCGTCTCGGCCTTCGGCATCGGACTGCTGATCTACGCGCTGTTCCCGGACCTCTCCTTCGCGGGGGCCCTCGCCCTCGGCGCCGTCGTGAGCCCGCCCGACGCCGTGGCGGCCACGAGCATCGCGCGCCGGCTCGGGCTGCCGCCGCGTCTCGTCACCGTCCTCGAGGGGGAGGGGCTCGTCAACGACGCGACGGCGCTCGTCCTGCTGCGCACCTCCATCGCCGCGATCGGCGCGACCGTCGACCTCTGGCAGGCGGCGGGCGGCTTCGTGCTGTCCGCGGTCGGCGCGCTCGCGATCGGCATCGTCGTCGGCGTCATCACCACCGAGGTGCGACGCCGGCTCGACGACCCCGTGCTCGACACGGCGATCTCGTTCGCCGTGCCGTTCGTCGCGTTCATCCCCGCGGAGGAGGTCGGCGCGTCCGGCGTGCTCGCCGTGGTGGCGGCAGGCATCTGGTCGGGCCACCGCAGCGCCTCGACGCTGTCGGCGCAATCGCGCATCAACGAGCGGCTGAACTGGCGCACGGTGCTCTTCCTGCTCGAGAACGGCGTCTTCCTCGTGATGGGTCTGGAGCTCCGGGACATCGTCGACGAGGTGCACGAGGCCGACCTCGGCGCCGGGACCGCGGTCGCGTACGGGGTGCTCACGCTCGTCGTCCTGACGCTCATCCGGTTCGGCTTCCTCGTGCCGCTGCTCCTCGGCCTGCGCCGTCACGAGGAGCACGCCGCGGAGCGCACGCGCCGCGTCCGCCGCGGGCTCGAGCGCCTACGTCGGGACCGCGGGGGCGACCGGCCGTCGCGCCGGGAGCGGGCGGCCGCCCGGATCCTCCGGCGCCGCAGCGCGGACCTCCAGGCGCTGCGCTCCCAGGGCCTCGGCTGGCGCGGCGGACTCGTCCTCGGCTGGGCGGGCATGCGCGGGGTGGTGACGCTCGCGGCCGCCCAGTCGCTGCCGTCGGGCACGCCGTACCGGGCGCAGCTCGTGCTCATCGCGTTCACCGTCGCGATCGTGTCGCTCCTCGTCAACGGCGGCACCCTGCCCGCCGTCATCCGCCTGAGCGGGATCCGCGGCAGCGACGCCGTCGAGGACCAGCGGCAGCTCGCCGCGCTGGTCGCCGAGCTCGCCGAGGCCGGGATCCGCGCCGTGGACGAGGGCGTGCGGCAGCTGCCCGAGGGGACGGTCGTGGAGGACGACGTCGTCGAGCGCGTGCGGCGCGACACGGCGATGAAGGCCGAGTGGGTGAGCGAGCGCGCCGAGGCGATGGTGGCCGACGAGGACGCGCCGATCACGCCGCGCGCCGCCTACCTGCTGCTCCGCCGGCACGTCCTCGACGCCGAGCGCGCGGCCCTCCTCGAGGCGCGCGGCACGGGGGAGCACCCGTCGCGTGTGCTCGCGCGGGCGCAGCGCATGCTCGACCAGGAGGAGGCGCGCCTGGGGCGTCAGGCCGACGCGGGCTGACGAGGCGGCGCGCGACGCGGCCTAGGATCGGATCATGCCGCGCAGCAATCGACCCCGGGGGAGACGCCGCCCGGTGGACGACGCCGAGGACGTGCTGACGCGCCTCCTCAGCGGCTCGCAGCAGACGGAGACCCGGCGCGGACGCGTCTGGAACGTGCAGCCCGTGTCGGCCGCGCGGGCGCTCAAGGTCTACCGCTGCCCCGGCTGCGCGCTCGACATCGAGCCCGGCCACGCGCACGTCGTGGCCTGGCGCGCCGACGGCATGATGGGCGAGCAGAGCGACCTCGCCGCACGCCGTCATTGGCACACCCACTGCTGGAAGGTCTCATGACGGACACCGCCCCCCGCCCCATCACGAGCTCCACGGAGCTGCCCGCGCGTCGCGAGGACGTCGAGCTCATCACGGCGGACGGACTACGCCTCGTGGGGGAGCTCGCGCTGCCCGCCGACCGGGATCCGGTCGCGACGCTCGTGACCCTGCACCCGCTGCCCACCGCCGGCGGCTTCATGGACTCCCACGTGCTCCGGAAGGCGGCGCTCCGGCTGCCCGCGCTGGCCGACCTCGCCGTGCTCCGCTTCAACACGCGCGGCACCACCTCGGCGCGTGGCACGAGCGAGGGCGCGTTCGACGGCGGCGACGGCGAGCGGCACGACCTCGCCGCCGCCATGGACCTCGTCGCGGCGCGCGGCCTCCCGGCGCCGTGGCTCGTCGGCTGGTCGTTCGGCACCGAGATCGCGCTGAAGCACGGCCGGGGCCACCAGGTGGAGGGCGCGATCCTGCTGTCTCCGCCGCTGCACCGGGCCACGGCCGACGAGGTCGCCGGGTGGCACGGTGATCCGCGTCGCCTCGTGATCCTCGTGCCCGAGCACGACGACTTCCTCCGGCCCGCCGAGGCCCGCGAGCGGTTCGCGTCGGTGCCCGAGGCGGAGCTCATCGCCGTCGACGGTGCCAAGCACCTGTGGGTGGGGGAGACGCAGGTCGCGCGCGTGCTCGCCGAGATCGTGCGCACGGTCAACCCGTCGGCTCTCCCGCTGCCGACCGAGTGGCCGGCCGCGGGCTGACGGCGCCCGCCCGCAGGTGCGCCGGTCGGGCGCCCGGGCGGGTCAGCGCTCGTTCTGGAGCGGCATCGCGACCTGGCGGATGATGAGCAGCACCGCGGCGGCGACCGGCACCGCGATGAGCGCGCCCAGCACGCCGAGCAGCGTGCCGCCGGTGAGCGCGGCGATGACCACGACCACGCCCGGGACCTTGACGGCGCGGTTCATGATGTTCGGGCTCAGGACGTACGCCTCGATCTGCATGTAGACCAGGTAGTAGATCGCCACGGCGATCCACGTGTTCACCGACTCGGGGAGCAGGACGACCTGGCCGAGCACGATGAGCGTCGAGCCGGTGATCGTGCCGACGAGGGGGAGCAGCGAGAACAGGAACGCGATGAACGCCCAGACCGCGGGCAGCGCCGCGCCGACGATGCTGAGGTAGATGAAGCTGAGGACGCCGTTGCAGAGCGCGAGCCCGACCTGGCCCATGACGTAGCGGCCGACCGACTGCGTGATCTGCTCGGAGATGTCGGCGAAGCGCGCGCGGCGGGTGGCCGGCACGAGCTTGTAGAGGCCGCTCTTGAAGGAGTTGAGCGACGCCGTGAAGTACATGGTGAGGATCACGATGATCACCACGCCGAAGAGGAAGTTGCCGATCGTGAAGGCGACGGTGAGGACGTTGCCCGTGATGGCGGCCACGTTCGCGGCGTTGGAGAGGTACTGGACGAGCTGGTCGGCGCCCGTCTGCACGTCGAACACCTCGCGGGGCACGAACGACTGCAGGTTCTCGATGAACTGGTCGCCGCTGACGCTCTGCGCGTACTGCACGATCTGCGTGACGAGCGCGCTGGCCTGGTTGACGACGACGGGGATGACCGTGAGCAGCACGCCGGCGAGCGAGCCGAGCAGCACCAGGAAGATCACGAGGATGGCGACCGGGCGCGGGACGCCCTTGCGCTCGAGGAAGGTGACGAGCGGGTCGATGCCGAGCGCCAGGAAGATGGCGGTGCCGACGTACGTGAGCACGGTGCCGAGCGAGACCAGCGCGCCGCCGATGACGAGCGCGGTGAGGACGCCGAGGCCCGCGAGGAGGCCGAGCCGGTAGGGGTTCTGGATCTTCACGTCGGGGCCTCCGAGTCGGCGCGCGCTCAGCGCGCGGTGCGGGATTCGTCGTCGGAGGAGGCGTCGTCCGCCTGGGTCAGCACGCCGCGGACGTTCTCGAGGTACGCGGCCACCGCCTCGCGCTCGATCCTAATGCGGTCGAGCCGCTCCTCCGCGTCCGCGACGGTCTCTCGCGCGCGGCGCTCCGCGTCGGCCACCGTCTCCCGCGCGCGGCGCTCCGCGTCGGCGACGGCGGCGCGCGCGTCGTGGTCGGCGTCCTCCCGCGCCTTCCGCGCGGCGTCGCGGCTCTCGACGGCGAGCGTCTCCGCCTCCTCGCGCGTGGACGCCAGGAGCGCCGTGACCTCCTGCAGGCGCGCCTCGGCCTCGCCGAGGTAGGCGGCGGTGCGCTCGGCGGCCTCCCGCTGGCGCTCCGCGGCGTCGCGTGCGTCGTGGTCGCGGCGGGCGGTGATCTCGGCGTCGAGGTCGAGGTGGCCCTGCTCGATCTCGCGGCTGAGCATCAGGCGCGCCTCGTCGGCCTCGGCCGCGAGCTCGCGGCGCGTCTCGGCGGACTCGCGCTCGAGGCGCAGGCGCTCGGCCTCTCGGCGGTCGGCCTCCAGGGCCTCGGCCTCCGCGATCTCGCGCTCGAGCGCCGCGCGGGCCGTGACGGCCTCGAGCTCGAGCTGCGCGCGCGTGGCCCGCGTCTCCCGCGCGAGCCGCTCCGTGCCGTCGGCGACGTCGCGCGCGAGGTCGGTGCGCGCCTCCTCGACCTCGCGGGCGAGGTCGGCCCGCGCGGTCGCCACCTCGAGCTCGAGCGCCTCGCGCGTCTCGGCGATCTCGCGCTCGAGGGCTGCGCGGGTCTCCTCCACGTCACGGTCGAACGCGGTGCGCTCGGCGTGGATCCGGCGGTCGAAGTCGTCACGCGAGGCCTGCACCTCGCGGTCCCAGTCGGTGCGGGCCTGCTCGATCTCGCGGTCGAGGTCGGCGCGGGTCTGCTCGTCGAGCTGCGCCAGGGCGATGCGCTGGGTCTCCTCGTCGAGGCGCATCCGCTCCTCCGCCTCCCGCACGTCGCGGTCGAGGTCCGCGCGCTCCTCGGCGACGGACTCGTCGTGCCGGGCGCGGGCGTCGGCGAGCTCGCGCTCGAGGGCGCCGCGCGCGAGCACGGTCTCGCGGGCGAGGTCGGCGGCGTCGCGGCGGGCCTCGTCCGTCTCGCGGTCGACCCGGGCGCGCAGCTCCGCGACCTCGCGGGCGGCCTCGGCGCGGAGGCTCGCGGTCTCGCGCTCCGCGGTGCCGCGGAGGTCGGCGACCTCCGTGCGCGTGCGCAGGAGGAGGGCCGCGGCCTCGCGCTCGGCGTCGCTGCGGAGCCCCTCGGCCCGGTCGTCGGCGCGCTCGCGCAGGTCGTCGGCCTCACGGCGGGCGGCGTCGAGGATCTGCGCGGCCTGCGCCCGGGCGGAGTCCACGAGGTGCCGGGCGGTCGCCTCGGCCTCGGCGCGCTGCGCGTCCGTCTCCTCCTGGGTGGCGCGGCGGAGGCGGGACGCGTCCGCGTCGGCCTGCGCGACCAGCCGCGTGGACTGCTCCTCGGCGACGCGCAGGGTGGCCTCGAGCCGGGATCCGAGGCCGGCGAACGTGGGGCTGCCGACCTCCTCGAGCTCGTCGCGCAGCTCCTGCTCGCTGCGGCGGAGGCGCTCGAGCTCGGACCGCAGCTCGGCGCCCTGCTGGTTGGAGCGGATGAGCTCACGACGCAGGTCGCCGACGGCCCGGTCGACCTCGTCCCGGTTGTAGCCGCGCATGGCAGGGCTGAACGGCGTGTCGTCGTGGGGCACGGGGACTCCTTCGAGGGGGCTCGCCGACACCGGGCCGGGCGCGGCAGGTGCCGATCCTACCGACTCGCGGGTCGGCGCCCCCGAGTCCTCCTCGGGCGGCGGGCGGCCACCCGAGGAGGCGCTCCCAGCGACGTCCGGTATCCTTCGATGTCGTCGTCCGTCGCCGGCCCGCCCGCAGCACGGCGGGTACGACGCGAGAGCACCCGTGCTCGTCGGCCGCCGCGGTCGGCACCCCGACCGCCGCTCGAGCGGCCGCCGCCCGCGACGACACGAGAGGAGACACCCGTGCGATTCGTCCTGGCGATCGCGACCTTCGTGGTCGCGGCCCTCATGATCGGCCTGGGCATCGCCCAGCACACCTTCCTGGCCGGACCCGACCGCATCACGGCGGCCACGTCCTCCGCCGACGGCGCCGCCTACACGGTCATCAGCGGGAAGACGCTCAACGCGCACCCCGGCCTGCAGGACACCGTGGCCCGCGGCGACGGCGAGGTCTTCGCCGCGTACGGACCCACGACCGACGTGGAGGCGTGGGTGGGCAGCAGCCCGTACACGCGCGTCGACGTCGACGAGACCGGCGCGCTGACCAGCGAGGTCGTCCGGCCCGAGGAGTCCACGCCGACGCCGACGCCCGCGCCGAGCGCCGAGGACGCGCCCCAGGGCGAGTCGGGCACGCCCGCGACCGTCACCTCCGCCGTCACCGACCCGCGCGGATCCGACCTCTGGCTCTCGGAGCAGACGGGCGAGGGCGAGCTGTCGCTCAGCACCCGCCTCCCGGACGACGTCAGCATCCTGCTCGCGACGGACGGCACGGCCGCCGCGCCCGCCGAGGTCACCGTGTCGTGGCCCTCGGAGGGCGAGTCCCCGTGGGTCCTCCCGCTCGTGATCGGCGGCATCGTCCTCCTGGTGGTGGGCCTCGTGCTCTACCTGCTCGCCCTCCGCCACCTCCGCCGCAGCCGCGGACCGCGGCGCAACCTGCCCCCGCGCGGCGGCCCGCGCATCCCGCGCATCGGACCGGCGGCCCGTCGCGCCGCCCTCACCGCCGGCTCGGGGACCGTCGCACCGGCGCCGCGCCGCGGACGCCGCGGCATGATCGCCCTGCCCGTCCTCGTGGTCACCGGCCTCGCGCTCAGCGGGTGCACGACCCAGGGCGCGCCCGCCGCCCTCACCGCCGGCGCGGCCGCGACGCCCACGCCGACGCCCACCTCGTCGCTCGACGCCGCCCGCCAGGCGGAGGACGCGGATCCGCCCGTCGTCACGGATGAGCAGGCCAAGCGCATCGTCTCCCGCGTCTCCGAGGTCGCGACCGCGGGTGACCAGTCGCTCGACGCGGGCCAGCTCGACTCCCGCTTCGCGGGTCCCGCGCTGCAGGAGCGCACGTCCGACTACCAGGTGCGCAAGGCCAAGCCCGACATCGCCGCCGTCCCCGCCATCCCCGCGGGCGACCTGCAGCTCACGCTGCCGCAGGCGACCGTCGCCTGGCCCCGCACGATCGCCGCGGTCGTCAAGGACCCGGACGCGGACGACGCGCCCACCCTCTCGCTGACCCTCGTGCAGACCAGCCCGCGGGAGAACTACCGCGTGCTGTACGCCATGCCGGTCTCCACGACGGCGGCCCTCCCGGACGTCGCCCCCGCCGCGATCGGCGCCGCGCGCCTCGCGCCCGACGTGAAGCTGCTGGCCGTCCAGCCGGACCAGCTCTCCGCCGCCTACGCGGACCTCCTGAACAAGGGCGACCAGAGCGAGTTCGCGAGCCTCTTCGACGCGACCGACGACGGGGTGCGCGCGCAGGACGCCAAGCGCAAGACGGACTTCCCGGCGTCGATCGGCGAGACCGGCTCCGTCGAGTTCTCCGCCACGGCGGACTCCGCGACGCCCGTCGCCATGTCGACCGTGGAGTCCGGCGCGCTCGTGAGCGTCACCGTGAAGCTCGGCATCATCGCCAAGCCCACGGCCGAGGGCGCCAAGGTCAACGCGAACCCGGAGGTCCAGGCGATCACCGGGCTCACCGACTCGGCGAAGGGCTTCGACACCGTGCGGACCGCCCAGATGCTCATGTACGTGCCGCCCGTGAACTCGGGCGAGAAGATCCGCCTCTACGCGTCCAGCACCCACATCACCTCGGCCAAGGAGCTCCCATGACGAACGTGCCCCCCTCCGCCGCGAGCCTCCGCGGCGCCGTCGACCTGTCCTCGCTCGTGAACCGCGCGCAGGCGCCCGCTGCCGGAGCTGCTGGAGCCGCCGGAGCGCCCGCGTCCCCGGCCGCCGGTGCCGCGGGAGCGCCCGCCGGCCCGGCCGGCGTGCCGCAGACGGTGGACGTGCCGGGCCTCGTCCTCCAGGCCGACGACGCGTCGTTCACGCAGTTCCTCGACATCTCCGGCGTCGTGCCTGTCCTCGTGGAGCTCGTCTCGACGGGCCTCGCCTCCAGCCGCGAGCTGTCGCCCGTGCTCGAGCGCGTGGTCACCGAGCACGCGGGCCGCGTGCTCCTCGTGCGCATCGACGTCGATCAGAGCCCGCAGCTCGGGCAGGCGTTCCAGGCGCAGACCGTGCCCACCGTCGCGGCGCTCATCGGCGGCCGTCCGGTCGGCCTCTTCGCGGGAGCGATCCCCGAGGACCAGGTGCGCGACGTCGTCCAGCAGGTGCTGGAGCTGGCGCAGCAGAACGGCGTGACCGGCCGGGCCGTCGCGCCCGCCGGATCCGACGAGCCCGCCGCGCCGGTCGAGGAGCCGCTGCCGCCGCACCACGCGGAGGCCTACGCGTTCATCGAGCAGGGCGACTACGCGGCCGCCGCGGCGGAGTACCGCACGGCCATCGCGCAGAACCCGCGCGACGCCCTCGCGGTCGCCGGGCTCGCGCAGGTGAGCCTCCTGCACCGCCTCGACGGGAAGGCCGCCGACGGGATCCGCTCCGCCGCCGCCTCGGCCCCCGACGACGTGGACGCCCAGCTGCTCGTCGCCGACCTCGACCTCTCCGGCGGGCACGTCGAGGACGCGTTCACCCGGCTGCTGGAGCTCTTCCCGTCGGCTGACGCCGCGGGCCGCGAGGCCATCCGCCAGCGCCTCCTCGAGCACTTCGAGGTCGTCGGGCTCGAGGACCCGCGGGTCGCCGTGGCGCGTCGTCAGCTCACGCGCCTGCTCTACTGACGCCCGTCCGCACGGACGACGACGGCGCCGCATCCCCGAGGGGGTGCGGCGCCGTCGTCGTGCAGGGCGGGTGTCAGACCGTCGGCACCCGCGGGGTGCCGTCGTCCGACGCCGGGGCGTCGTCCGTGGCGGACAGTCCCTCGACGGGCGGCTGCGCGTCCGGCGACTGCGGGAGGACGGGCGCGTCGGCCGCGTCCGCGAACGGCGTGCCGTCGACGCGCGACTCGTCGGCGTCCGGCGCGTGGTGCGCGGGCGCCTCGACGGGCCGGAGGTCGGCCGGATCCTGCTTCAGACGCAGCCAGAGGCCGGCCAGCGGCGGCAGCGTCAGCTCGGCCGACGCCGGGCGTCCGTGCCAGCCGTCGTCGCCCGCGTGCACGGCGCCCAGGTTGCCGACGCCGGATCCGCCGAACTGCTCGGCGTCCGTGTTGAGGATCTCCTCCCACACGCCCGCCTGCGGCAGCCCCAGCCGGTAGCCCGAGATGGGCGCGCCGGAGAAGTTGTGCACGACGGCGACCTGTTCGCCGTCGCGGTCGCGGCGGAGGAACGCGAGCACGTTGCGCTCGGCGTCGCCCGCGTCGATCCACTCGAAGCCGGCCGGGTCGTTGTCGAGCGCCCAGAGCGCGGGCGTGTCCACGTAGGTGCGGTTGAGCGAGCCGACGAGGTCGAACAGGGCGCGGTGGACGGGCTGGTCGAGGATCCACCAGTCGAGTCCGCGCTCCTCGCTCCACTCGGACGGCTGCCCGAACTCCTGGCCCATGAAGAGCAGCTGCTTGCCGGGGTGCGACCACATGAACGACAGGTAGGCGCGGACGTTGGCGAGCTTCTGCCAGTGGTCGCCCGGCATCTTGCCGACGAGCGAGCCCTTCCCGTGCACGACCTCGTCGTGGCTGATGGGGAGGAGGAAGTTCTCCGTGTACGCGTAGACCATCGAGAACGTGATCTGGTCGTGGTGGTGGGCGCGGTACATCGGGTCGACGGCCGCGTAGTCGAGCGAGTCGTGCATCCAGCCCATGTTCCACTTGAGCCCGAAGCCGAGGCCGCCGTCGCTCGTGGGGCGCGTGACGCCGGGGAAGCTCGTGGACTCCTCCGCGATCATCACGATGCCGGGGTGGGTGCGGTACGCGGTGGCGTTGACCTCCTGGAGGAACGAGATCGCCTCGAGGTTCTCGCGGCCGCCGTGCACGTTGGGGAGCCACTGGCCCTCCTCGCGCGAGTAGTCGAGGTACAGCATCGAGGCCACGGCGTCGACCCGGAGGCCGTCGATGTGGAACTCCTCGAACCAGTACAGCGCGTTCGCGACGAGGAAGTTGCGGACCTGCGAGTGGCCGAAGTCGAAGACCAGGGTGCCCCAGTCCTGCTGCTCGCCGCGGCGGGGATCCGTGTGCTCGTAGAGCGGCTGGCCGTCGAACTGCGCCAGCGCGAAGGAGTCCTTCGGGAAGTGGGCGGGGACCCAGTCGACGATGACGCCGATTCCGGCCTGGTGCAGCGTGTCGATGAGGTACTTCAGGTCGTCGGGGCTGCCGAAGCGCGACGTGGGCGCGTAGTAGCCGGAGACCTGGTAGCCCCAGGATCCGCCGAACGGGTGCTCGGCGAGCGGCAGGAACTCCACGTGCGTGTACGCGAGCTCCTGCAGGTAGGCGACGAGCTCGCCGGCGACCTCGCGGTAGCCGAGGCCGGGCCGCCAGGATCCGAGGTGCATCTCGTAGACGCTCATGGGGGAGTCGTGCGGATCGCGCGCGGCGCGCTGCTCGAGCCAGGCGGCGTCGTCCCACTGATAGGCGCTCGTCTCGACGCGCGACGCGGTGGCGGGCGGGACCTCGGTCATGCGGGCCATCGGGTCGGCCTTCTCGATCCAGTGCCCCTCCTGGGTCAGGATCTCGAACTTGTACGAGACGCCGGGCTCCACGCCGGGGACGAAGAGCTCCCAGACGCCGTTGCCGTCGAGGCGGCGCATGGCGTGCTGCACGCCGTCCCAGCCGTTGAAGCCGCCGATCACGCGGACCGCGCGGGCGTGCGGCGCCCACACGGCGAAGGAGACGCCCCAGTACGTCTGCGCGACGCCCCAGTGCTCGCGGTGCTGCGCGCCGAGGATGTCCCAGAGGCGCTCGTGACGGCCCTCGCCGAAGAGGTACAGGTCGAGGTCGCCGACGGTCGGCAGGAAGCGGTACGGGTCGTCGCTCGTCCAGGTGCCGCCGTCGGAGTAGCGCGCCTCGACCTGGTAGTCCTGCAGCCCGAGGACGTGCGCGCCCTGCCAGACGCCGTGGGCGACGTGCGCGAGCTCGACGCGGGCGCCGGTGGAGAGGATCACGGAGACGGCCTCGGCGAGCGGGCGGAGCGCCCGGACGACCACGAGGTCGTCGGACACGCCGTCGATCGCGACCGGGTGCTGGCCGAGGACCGAGTGCGGGCCCGAGTGGACGCCCTCGGCGACGGCGCGCAGGTCGTGGTCGGCGACCTCGGGGAGGCGGATCGGGTCGGACGCGCTCGCGGGAGAGCCCGCGTCCGTCCCGGTGGCGGCCGCGTCGTCGTCGGCCGGGGGCACGACCACGTCGGCGCCCGTCTCGGGGTGCGACTCGGCGGCCAGCGGCACGACGACGTCTGCGCCGTCGCGGGGGTCCTGCTGGGGGGTGGTGTCGGTCATGTCCGTCATCCCTTCGATGCGGTCGGGTGGACCCGGAACACGTGCACGGGGTGCGTGAACGCGTCGAGCCGGACGAAGTTGGAGGTCGACCACGTGTAGACGTCGCCCGTGAGGAGGTCCTCGACGTCGAACACGGCGTCCTCGGCGAGGCCGAAGCGGGTCGGGTCCAGGTGGACCTGGGTCTCGCGCGCGGAGTGCGGGTCGACGTTGGCGACCACGAGGATCGTGTCGGCCTCGCCCGTGCCGGTGTGCTCGGCGGCGAGGTGCTTGGAGTAGACGAGGATCGAGTCGTCGTCGCTCCAGTGCACGTCGAGGTTCCGCAGCTGGCGGAGCGCGGGGTGCTGGCGGCGAATCTCGTTGAGGCGCGTGATCTCCGGGGCGATGGATCCGCCGAGCTCCTCCTGGCGGGCCCAGTCGCGCGGCTTGTACTCGTACTTCTCGTTGTCGATGTTCTCCTCGGCGCCGGGGCGCGCGACGTTCTCGATCAGCTCGTAGCCCGAGTAGATGCCCCACGACGGCGACGCGGTCGCGGCGATCGCGGCGCGGATCCGGTACGCGGCCCGCCCGCCGAACTGCAGGTAGGGCGTGAGGATGTCGTGCGTGTTCGCGAAGAAGTTCGGGCGCAGGTAGTCGCTCGTCTCGTGGCTGACCTCGGTGAGGTACTCCTCGAGCTCCTGCTTCGTGTTGCGCCAGGTGAAGTACGTGTACGACTGCTGGAACCCGATCTTGGCGAGCGTGCGCATCATCGCGGGGCGCGTGAACGCCTCGCTGAGGAAGATCGCGTCGGGCTCGTCGCGCATCACCTGGCGGATGAGGCGCTCCCAGAACACGAGCGGCTTGGTGTGCGGGTTGTCGACGCGGAAGATCTTGACGCCGAGCCCCAGCCACACGCGCATGACGCGGAGCATCTCGCGGTACGACCCTTCCGGGTCGTTGTCGAAGTTCAGCGGGTAGATGTCCTGGTACTTCTTCGGCGGGTTCTCCGCGAAGGCGATGGAGCCGTCGGGGAGCGTCGTGAAGAGCTCCGGGTGCGTCGTGACCCACGGGTGGTCGGGCGAGGCCTGCAGCGCGATGTCGATCGCGAGCTCCATGCCATGGTCGGCGACGGCGGCGACGAACTCGCGGAAGTCGTCGACGGTGCCGAGCTCGGGGTGGATGGAGTCGTGGCCGCCGTCCTCGGAGCCGATGCCGTAGGGGGAGCCCGGATCGTGCGGGCCCGCGGTGAGCGTGTTGTTCGGGCCCTTGCGGTTGGTGCGGCCGATGGGGTGCACCGGCGGGATGTAGACCACGTCGAAGCCCATGTCGCGGATCGCGGGGAGGCGGCGGGCGGCGGTGGCGAACGTGCCGCTCGTCCAGGAGCCGTCCTCGTGCTCCACGGCGCCCTCGGAGCGCGGGAAGAACTCGTACCAGGAGCCGACGGCGGCGCGCTCGCGCTCCACGACGATCGTGCGCTCGGGCGAGAGGGTGACGAGGCTGCGGACGGGGAGGCGGTCGATCGCGGCGTGCACCTCGGGGGAGGTGGCGGCGGCGAGGCGCTCGGCGGCGGTGCGGCCGGTGTCGGCGATGCCCGCGAGGGCGTCGCGGAGGACGGCGCGGTCGGCGGCGTCACGGGCGTCGTCGGCGGCGGCCCGCTCGAGGAGCTCCGCGCCGAGGGCGAGCATCACGTCGACGTCGAGGCCCGCGGGGACCTTGATCTCGGCGTTGTGCAGCCAGGTGCCGTAGTCGTCCGACCACGCGCTGACGCGCCAGGTCCAGACGCCCTGCGTCTCGAGCTGGGCGGTGGTGATCCAGCGGTCGAGGCCGGGCTTCGTGGCGTCGAGCGACATGCGGTGCGACGTGACGGCGCCCGACGGGTCGGTGAGCTCGACGTCGGCGCCGATGAGGTCGTGGCCCTCGCGGAAGATCGTGGCGCCGAAGGGCACGACGTCGTGGACGAAGCTCTTGGCGGGCCAGAGGTCGTCCTCGATCTGCGGGGTGAGCGACAGGATCGGGATGCGGCCGATGACGGGGACGTAGTCGTCGTCCGCGGGGGCGGCGTCGGCGGGCGCGGGGGCCTCGGACGCGGCTGCCCGGTCGGGGGTCGGCGCGGGCGCGGGCGTCGGGGAGACGGGCTCGGCGACCGGGGCGGCGTGACGCGGCGCGGTGTGCGCGACGGGTGCCGGCTCCGGGGCGGGCGTCGGCTCGGGCGCGGCGGCCGGCTCGGGCGCCGCGGCCTGCGGCGCAGCCGGCGCCTCGGGGACGACGGGCGGTGCCTGCACGACGGGCGGCAGGGGCGCCGGCTCCGCGGGTGCGGGTGCGGGTGCGGGAGCGGGTGCGGGTACGGGAGCGGGGGCCGGGGCGGCCTGCGCGGCCGCCTCGGGGATCAGCGGGGGCTCGGGCGTCGGCGGCTTCTGGGCGTCCTGGAGCTTCTGGGCCTTGGCGAGCTTGCGGGCTGCACGGCCGCGCACCGGGCGGGGGAGGGGATCGGGTCCGTCCTGGGGTGTGGTCACTGTTCGACCGTAGCCCGTGCGCCGTCCGGCTGTCGCTCGCCGCGGCCGGGAGGGACGCCGTTCGGATGCGCGCCGCCCGGCCGTCACCGTCCGTCCCGCGGGTCGTGGCCGGGCACCCGCACCCTGGTGCCCTGAACCCGGCGCCCCTAGGCTCGGGTCCCATCCGCGCGGGTCCGCCCGCCGCCGTCCGGTCCGAGGGAGTCCCGTGAAGGCCATCCGCCGATTCACCGTCCGCGCCGTCCTCCCGGAGGAGCTGTCCGCGCTGGACGAGCTCGCCGGGAACCTCCGATGGTCGTGGTATGAGCCCACCCGCCGCGTGTTCGCGCACGTGAGCCCCGAGCTCTGGGAGGGCACGGGCCACGATCCGGTGGCGCTGCTCGGCGCGGTCGACCAGGAGCGGCTCCGCGAGCTCGCGGCCGACGAGGGCTTCGTCGCGTGGGCCGAGGAGCAGCGCGAGGACCTCCGCGCGTACGTGCGGGAGCCGCGCTGGTACCAGTCGCTCGAGGGGGACGTGCCCGAGGCGATCGGCTACTTCTCGCCGGAGTTCGGGATCGCCGCCGCGCTGCCGCAGTACTCCGGCGGCCTCGGGATCCTCGCGGGCGACCACCTGAAGAGCGCGTCCGACCTCGGGGTGCCGCTCGTGGGCGTCGGCCTCTTCTACCGCTCCGGCTACTTCCGCCAGGGGATCTCCTCGGACGGCTGGCAGCAGGAGACCTACCCCGTGTTCGACCCCGACGGCCTGCCGCTCCAGGTGCTGCGCGACGCCGACGGGCAGCCCGTGCAGGTCACGCTCGCGCTGCCCGCCGACCGCACGCTGCACGCGCGCATCTGGCAGGCGCGCGTCGGCCGGATCCCGCTGCTGCTGCTCGACACGGACGTGCCCGAGAACGACGACGACCTCCGCGGCGTCACCGACCGCCTCTACGGCGGCGGCGGCGAGCACCGGCTGCACCAGGAGCTGCTGCTCGGCATCGGCGGGGTGCGGGCCATCGCGGCGCACGCGCGCGTCACCGGATCGCCCGTTCCGCGTGTCTTCCACACCAACGAGGGCCACGCGGGCTTCCTCGGGCTCGAGCGCATCTCGTCCCTCATCGCGGACGGCCTCGACTTCGACGAGGCGCTGCAGGTCGTCCGCGCGGGCACCGTGTTCACGACGCACACGCCCGTGCCCGCGGGCATCGACCGGTTCGACGTCGGGCTCGTGCGCGCGCACGTGACCGACGCGCTCCTGCCCGGCGTGCCGCCCGCGCGGGTGCTCGCGCTCGGCGCGGAGGCGCACGACGGCGGCGACCCCGGCGTCTTCAACATGGCGCTCATGGGCCTCCGGCTGGCGCAGCGCGCGAACGGCGTCTCCCAGCTGCACGGCGAGGTCAGCCGGGGGATGTTCGCCGGGCTCTGGCCGGGGTTCGACACCGAGGAGGTGCCGATCACGAGCGTGACGAACGGCGTGCACGCGCCGACGTGGACGGATCCGATGCTCATGTCGCTCGCGAGCGAGCGCCTCGGCACGTGGGACACCACCCAGGCGGACTGGTCGTCGCCCGCCGTGACCGACGGCGACCTGTGGGACGTGCGCGGCCGCATGCGCCGCCAGCTCGTCGCCGACGCCCGGCGCCGCGTGATGCGCGCCTGGCGCGAGCAGAACCCGGGCGGCGTGGAGCCGGACTGGCTCGACGACGTGCTCGACCCCGAGGTGCTCACCATCGGGTTCGCGCGACGCGTGCCCACGTACAAGCGGCTGACGCTGATGCTGCACGACCGGGAGCGCCTCCGCGGCATCCTCACCGACCCCGACCGGCCCGTGCAGATCGTGGTCGCGGGCAAGTCGCACCCGGCCGACGACGAGGGCAAGCGCCTCATCCAGGAGCTCGTGCGGTTCGCGGCCGAGCCGGAGATCCGCGGCCGGCTCGTGTTCCTGCCCGACTACGACATCGGCATGGCGCAGTTGCTCTACCCGGGCACCGACGTGTGGCTCAACAACCCGCTGCGGCCGCTCGAGGCGTGCGGCACGTCCGGCATGAAGGCGGCGCTCAACGGCGCGCTCAACCTGTCGATCCTCGACGGCTGGTGGAACGAGTACTTCGACGGCGGCAACGGCTGGGCGATCCCGTCGGCCGACCGCGCGCACGACGGCGCCGAGCGCGACGCGCTGGAGGCGACCGCGCTCTACGACCTCATCGAGAACCGGATCGCGCCGCTCTTCTACGAGCGCGACGCGGACGGCGTGCCGGCGGGCTGGGTGCACGACATCCGCCACACGCTGCGGACGCTCTCGCCCGAGCTCAGCGCCGACCGCATGGTGCGCCAGTACGTGGAGCGGCTGTACGTGCCGGCCGGGCGTGCGCAGCGGATCGTGGCCGCCGACGACCACGCCCGCGCCCGGGAGCTCGCGGCGTGGCGCGGCCGCGTCGAGGCGGCGTGGCCGTCGGTGCAGGTCGCGCACGTCGAGTCGGAGGGCGTGGGCCAGCAGGCGCAGGTCGGGGACGAGCTGCGCGTGCGCGCGTGGGTCGCGCTCGGCGGGCTCGGCGCGGAGGACGTGACGGTCGAGGTGGTGCACGGGCGGACGGGCGAGGGCGACGTGCTCGTCGACGTCGTGCGGCACGAGCTCCAGCCCGTCGGCGGATCCGGCGGGCAGCAGGAGTACGCGGGCAGCGTGCGGCTCCCGAGCGCGGGGCCGTTCGGCTACACCGTGCGCGTCGTGCCGCGGCACGAGCTGCTGGCGTCGAGCGCGGAGCCGGGGCTGGTCGCGGTCGCGAGCTGACGGCGGCGGCGCGCGCGGGTGGATCCGGGCGCGCCGACGCCGATCAGGCGGGGGTCGCGGTGAGCTTCGCGGCGAGCACCTCGGCGAAGCGCGCGTACCCCCTGTCGTTCGGGTGGTTGTCCGGGCCCATCCAGCCGTACGGGTCGGACGCGCCCTCGCCCACCATGCGCGGGATGTACGCGCCGATCTCGAAGACGTCGGCGAGCGGATCCGCGGACGCCGCGTCCCTGAGCGCGCCGATGTAGTCGGCCCACGTCGTGCCGCGGATCGGCAGCGTCGTGCGCTCGTACGGCGGCGTGAAGAGGATGGGCGCCTCGCTGACGGTGCGGATCAGCTCGATGAGCACGGCGGCGTCCGAGCGCACCTGCTCGGGCGTGCGGACGACCACGTCGTTGATGAGGTGCTCGGGCATCCAGAGGTCGAGCTCGAAGCGCGGGGCCGAGCGGATCCAGGTGCTCACGCCGTCGGGCCGCGCCTTCTCCGACAGCTGCCACAGCTGCGAGCCGGAGTTGCCGCCCTCGATGACGTGGATGCCGCGGGTCTCGTCGCCGTCGAAGAGCCAGGCGCCCTCGAGCTCGGGCTTCCCGCCCGCCCACGCCACGGTGATCTCGTGCTCGGCGGAGTCCATGCGCGGGCTCGTCCAGGTGAGCGAGCCGCCGGCGTCCGCGCGGACGGTCTCGGGCGCGCCGTCGTCGACCTGCACCGTGATGGCCGCGTCGAGGCCCGGCGCCCACCAGCACACCTCGGCCGACGTCATGCGCGCGCGGTAGGTGCCGGGGCCGGACGCCTCGGTGAGCGGCACGACCCGGCGCCCCCAGCCGTGGCGGCCAGCCGCGGTCGTCGTCCCGGGGAAGGAGAAGCCCTGGTCGGCGGGCACGGTGATCTGGTGCCGCGACGCGATGTAGTCGAGGCCGCCGCGCGCGCCGGACGGGTGGGCGGCGCGCAGGCGGTCGCGGAGCTGCGCCGGGTACGCGTGCTGGAGCGTGGTCGCGCCCTGGCCCTCGGCGATGCTGTCGCCGAGGACGCCGATCGTGAGGCGGCGCTCGCGCACCCGCTCCCGGAGCGCGAAGAAGCCCGCGAGGGCGTCGTCGGGGGCGTAGGTCATGGGCTCGATCGGCGGGCCGCCGGACGCGGTGACGGCGGGCGCGGGCGGATCGGCGGGATCCGCCGCGGGGGAGCCGGTGGCGCTCGCCGTCGGATCCGACGGCCGCGGTGCGGTGGTGCAGCCGGCGACGGCGGCGACGGCGGAGAGCGCCGCGAGACCGCCGCCCGCGACGAGCGCACGGCGGGTCAGGGTGAGGGTGCGGCGCCGGGCGGCGGGATCCGCGGGCGCGGGGCGATCGGCGGGCTCGGCGGGGTGCTCGTCGGTCATGGCGGCGTCCTCGTTCGTCGGGCGCGGTGCGCGCGGCGGATCGTGCGGGTCCGTCCAGGAGAGCACACGGGCAGCCGGCGGCGCGAACCCGCGGCGGCCCCCGTCCGGGCTGCGACGGGGGCGTCCGGGGGTCGGCGCTCAGCCCGCGCGGTAGATCCGCACGGCCGGCCCGTCGACCTCGACGCGGTCGCCGGGCGCGTCGTCCGTCGTGACGACCTCGGGCCGCTCCCACTCGCTGGTCCAGAGCAGGCGCCAGGCCGTCACGCCGTCGTGCTCCGGCAGCACGACCTCCTGCCGGGTCTCGAGGCCGTGCACCACGACGAGCACGCAGCTCGGGTCCTCGGTCTCGGGGGTCGAGGTCGTGATCCACTGCAGCGTGCGCGTGCCCGTCGAGCCCCACGCCTCGTCGGTCATGGGCGCGCCGGAGGCGTCCCGCCAGGCGAGGACCGAGGCGCTCGGCACGCGCGCGTCGGGCGACGCGTAGCGGACGGGACGGAGCGCGGGGTTCTCCCGCCGGATGCGGAGCAGGTGGCGCGTGGTCGCGTGCAGGTCGAGCCGCCAGGCGTCCTCGTCCCAGTGCATCCACGTCGCCTCGTTGTCGAGGCAGTACCCGTTGTTGTTGCCGCGCTGGGTGCGGCCGCGCTCGTCGCCCATGGTGAGCATGGGGATCCCGGCCGAGACGAGGAGCGTGCCGAGCACGTTGCGCGACGACCGGCGGCGGGCCGCGAGGACGGCGGCGTCGCGCGTCGGCCCCTCCACGCCGTGGTTCCAGGAGCGGTTCGTCTCGGTGCCGTCCCGGTTGGACTCGCCGTTTCCGCTGTTGTGCTTGCGGTCGTAGGACGTGAGGTCGGCGAGCGTGAACCCGTCGTGCGCCGTGACGAACGAGACCGACGCGAGCGGTCCGCGGTCGGCGGCGAAGGTGTCCGAGGATCCGGCGAGGCTGGAGGCGAGCGCCCCCACCCCGTTCGGCGCGCGGCCCCAGCGGCGGGCCTCGGCGACGTCCGTGAGCCAGAAGTCGCGCACGCGGTCGCGGTAGCCGTCGTTCCACTCGCTCCAGCCGGATCCGAACCCGCCCGTGCGCCAGCCGCCCATGCCCACGTCCCACGGCTCGGCGATCATGAGCAGCCCTTCGAGCGCCTCGTCCTCGACGATGGCCCGCAGCAGCGGGTGCGCGGGGTCGAAGTCCACGTGCTCGTCGCGGCCGAGGGTCACGGCGAGGTCGAAGCGGAAGCCGTCGACGCCCATCACGTCGGACCAGTGCTCGAGCGAGTCGAGCACGAGGCGCTGCGCGTCCGGCCGGGACAGGTCGACGGTGTTGCCGCAGCCCGTCACGTCGATGGGCGTGCCGTCCGGCGTGTGGCGGTAGTAGCGCGAGCCGTCGATGCCGCGGAGGCTCGTGACGGGCCCGTCCGCGCCCTCCTCGGCGGTGTGGTTGTAGACGACGTCGAGCACGACCTGGATCCCGGCGGCGTGCAGCGCGTCGACCATGCCGCGGAACTCCGCCGCGACCGCGTCCGCCCCCGCGTCCCGCGACGCCCGCGTGGCGTACGGCGCGTGCGGCGCGAGGTAGGCGAGCGTGTTGTAGCCCCAGTGGTTGATGCGGCCCTGCGCGCGCAGCCGCTCCTCGCTCGTGGAGGCGTGCACGGGCAGGAGCTCGACCGTCGTGATCCCGAGGTCGACCAGGCGCTCCACGGCGGCCGGGTGCCCGAGCCCCGCGTACGTGCCGCGGACCTCCTCCGGCAGCCGCTCGTCGAGCTTGGTGAAGCCGCGCACGTGCAGCTCGTAGAGCACCTGCCGGTCGCGGGGCACGACCGGCCGCGCGGCGCGGCGGGCCGCGCGCTCGTCGGCGGGGACGTCGCTCGTGACGACCGAGCGCCACGCGGCCGGGCCGACCTGCACGAGGGCGCGTGCGTACGGATCCAGCAGGTGGCGCGTCGGGTCGAAGGAGTCGCCCGGCGCGGGGTCGCCGTCGACGCGCACCGAGTACGCGGTGCCCGGGACGAGCCGCGCGCTGGATCCCGTCCACACGCCCTCGTCCCCGCGCTCCATCGCGACGACCTCGGCCACGCGGCGCGGGTCGTCGACGGACGAGACGGTGAGCTCCACGGCGGAGGCCCCGTGGCTCACGAGGCGGAGCGTGCCGCCCTGGTCGGAGAGCGTCAGCCCCAGGGGCACGGGCGGTCCGGGGCGCGGCATGCGACCTAGGGTAGGGGGCATGACGGTCTACCTGGACCACGCCGCCACGACCCCGATGCGGCCGGAGGCGATCGCGGCGCTCGCCGGGGCGCTCACCCTCGTGGGGAACCCGTCCTCCATCCACTCGCACGGCCAGGAGGCCCGGCGGGTGCTCGAGGAGGCGCGCGAGCGGATCGCGGGGGCGCTCGACGCGGACCCGGTCGAGGTCGTGCTCACGTCCGGCGGCACCGAGTCGGTGAACCTCGGGATCAAGGGGCTGCACGGCGCGCGCGTCGCGGCGGACCCGCGGCGCACCCGCATCCTCGTGCCCGACGGCGAGCACCACGCCACGGTGGACACCGTCGAGTGGCTCGAGCACCGCGGCGCCGTCGTCGAGCGGCTGCCCATCGACGCGCTCGGCCGCATCGATGTCGACGCCGTCCGCGCCGCGCTCGCCGCCGACCCCGGATCCGTCTCCCTCCTCACCTTCCTCGCCGCCAGCAACGAGGTCGGCACGATCCAGCCGGTCGAGGAGCTCGCGGCGCTCGCCGCGGCCCACGGCGTCCCCGTGCACGTGGATGCGGTCGCGGCCCTCGGCCACATGCCCGTCCCGTTCCGGCGCTGGCGCGAGGCCGGGGTCTCGGCCGTGAGCGTCTCGGCCCACAAGGTCGGCGGGCCCGTCGGCAGCGGGGCCCTCGTGCTGGCGCGGCAGGCGACGGTGGATCCGCAGATCCACGGCGGCGGCCAGCAGCGGCAGGTGCGCTCGGGCACGCAGGACGCCGCCTCCGCGGTCGCCTTCGCCACGGCCGTGACCCTCGCGGTCGCCGAGCTCGACGCCGAGCGCATCCGCCTCGCCGCCCTGCGCGACCGCCTCGTGGAGACGGTGCTGCGCGACGTGCCGGGCGCGGTGCTCCGCGGCGACCCGGATCCCGCCGGACGCCTGCCCGGCAACGCGCACCTCACCTTCGCCGGCTGCCAGGGCGACTCGCTGCTGCTGCTCCTCGACATGGCGGGCGTCTCGGTGAGCACCGGATCCGCGTGCCAGGCGGGCGTGCCCGAGGTCTCGCACGTGCTCCTCGGCATGGGCGTGCCCGAGGACGAGGCCCGCGGCGCGCTCCGCTTCACGCTCGGCCGCACGACGACCGACGCCGACGTCGACGCGCTCCTCGCGGCGCTGCCGGACGCCGTCGCGCGCGCCTCCCGGGCGGGTCTCGCGGGGCGCGCGGCGCGTAGGCTCAGCGGGTGAAGATCCTCGCAGCGATGAGTGGCGGAGTCGACTCCGCCGTGGCCGCCGCCCGCGCCGTCGAGGCCGGGCACGACGTGACGGGCGTGCACCTCGCGCTCAGCCGCATGCCGGGCACGCTCCGCACCGGATCCCGCGGCTGCTGCACCATCGAGGACTCGATGGACGCGCGGCGCACGGCCGACCTGCTCGGCATCCCGTTCTACGTCTGGGACTTCTCGGAGCGCTTCGCCGCGGACGTCGTGGACGACTTCGTGGCCGAGTACCAGGCCGGCCGCACCCCCAACCCCTGCATGCGCTGCAACGAGCGGATCAAGTTCGCCGCGCTCCTCGAGAAGGCGCTCGACCTCGGCTTCGACGCCGTCTGCACGGGCCACTACGCCGACGTGATCCCGGGACCCGACGGCCAGCCCGAGCTGCACCGCGCGGCCGCGTGGGCCAAGGACCAGTCGTACGTGCTGGGGGTGCTCACGGCCGAGCAGATCGCGCACTCCTACTTCCCGCTCGGATCCACGCCGTCCAAGGCCGAGGTGCGCGCCGAGGCCGCCGCCCGCGGGATCCAGGTGGCGCAGAAGCTCGACAGCCACGACATCTGCTTCATCCCCGACGGGGACACGCGCGGCTGGCTCGCCGACCGCGTGGGCGCGGCGCCGGGCGAGATCCTCGACGGCGCCGGGAACGCGATCGGCACGCACCAGGGCGCCGCGGCCTTCACGGTCGGCCAGCGCAAGGGGCTCGCGATCGGCACGCCCGCCGCCGACGGCCGGCCGCGGTTCGTGCTCGAGATCCGGCCGAAGGACAACACGGTCGTGGTCGGGCCGCAGGAGGCGCTCGCGATCCGCGAGATCGCCGGATCCTCCTTCACATGGGCCGGCACCCCGCCCATGCGGCCGGACCAGCCGTTCGACTGCGACGTGCAGATCCGCGCCCACGCCGATCCCGTGCCCGCGCGGGCGGCGGTGTCGGAGGTCGACGGCATCATCGAGCTCGTGATCACCCCGCGAGAGCACCTCATCGGCGTCGCCCCCGGGCAGACCGCCGTCGTCTACGCCGGCACGCGCGTGCTCGGCCAGGTCACCATCGACCGCACCGTGAGCGCCGTCGCCGACGCGCGGCCGCCGATGCGCGCCGAGCTCGTCGGCGCGGCCGCGGGGGAGTGACGCGCCCATGAGCGACACCGCCACCGCCTCGCCCGCCGCGGACGACGCCGTCCCCGCCACCACGCCCCCCGAGGTTGCGGCCGCGTCCGCGCGCGTCGACGAGCTGCGCGCCGAGATCGAGCGCCACCGCGACGAGTACTACGAGGGCAACGCGAGCACCGTCAGCGACGCCGAGTACGACGCGCTCGTGCACGAGCTCGAGGCGCTCGAGGAGGCGCACCCCGAGCTCCGCAGCCAGGACAGCCCCACGCAGCGGGTCGGCGGCCGCGCCGAGACCACGCTCTTCGCGCCCGTCACGCACGCCGAGCGCATGCTCAGCCTCGACAACGTCTTCAGCGAGGAGGAGCTCGCCGAGTGGGCGGCCAAGGTCGAGCGCGACGCCGGCAGCGGCCGGGTCCGCTACCTCAGCGAGCTCAAGATCGACGGGCTGGCCATCAACCTGCGCTACGAGCACGGCGTGCTCGTCACGGCGGCCACGCGCGGCGACGGCGTCGTGGGGGAGGACGTCACGCGCAACGTGCTCACGATGGGCACCGTCCCCGAGCGCCTGGAGGGCAGCGGGCACCCGCCGCTCGTCGAGGTGCGCGGCGAGATCTTCTTCCCCGTCGCCGAGTTCGACGAGCTCAACGCCCGGCAGCTGGAGGTGGGCGAGCGCGTCTTCGCGAACCCGCGGAACGCCGCCGCCGGATCCCTCCGGCAGAAGGAGGAGGGCAAGAGCCCCGCGCGCCTCGAGCTCATGCACGCGCGCATCCGCCGCCTCCGCATGCTCGTGCACGGCATCGGCGCCTGGCCCGTCCGCGAGCTGGAGCGCGACGCGCACGTATCTGCGCAGTCGGAGGTCTACGGGCTGTTGAAGGGGTGGGGCCTGCCCATCTCCACGCACTTCCGGGTCTTCGACGACGTCGCCGAGGTCACGGAGTTCGTGCGGCGCCACGGTGCGCACCGCGCGGAGGTCGAGCACCAGATCGACGGCATCGTCGTCAAGGTCGACGACCTCGGGCTCCACGAGGAGCTCGGCGCCACCAGCCGCGCGCCGCGCTGGGCGACCGCCTACAAGTACCCGCCCGAGGAGGTCAACACGACGCTCCTCGACATCGTCGTCAGCGTCGGCCGCACGGGTCGGGCCACGCCGTTCGCGGTCATGGAGAAGGTCGAGGTCGCCGGATCCGAGGTGCGCCAGGCCACGCTGCACAACCAGCAGGTCGTGAAGGCCAAGGGCGTCCTCATCGGCGACACGGTCGTGCTCCGCAAGGCCGGCGACGTCATCCCCGAGGTGCTCGGCCCGGTCGTGGAGCTGCGCACGGGGAAGGAGCGGGAGTTCGTCATGCCCACGCTCTGCCCCGAGTGCCAGACGCCGCTGAAGCCGGCCAAGGAGGGCGACATCGACCTCCGCTGCCCGAACGCCCGCAGCTGCCCGGCGCAGGTGCGCGGCCGCGTCGAGCACGTGGCGTCGCGCGGCGCGCTCGACATCGAGGGCCTCGGCGAGGTCGCCGCGGCCGCGCTCACCCAGCCGCTCGAGCCCGAGGACCCCCCGCTCGAGACCGAGGCGGGCCTGTTCGAGCTCACGATGGCCGATCTCGTGCCCATCACCGTCGTCGTCCGCGACGCCGAGACCGGCATGGTCAAGGTGGACGAGAAGACGGGCGAGGCGAAGCGCGTCACGCCGTTCCGCCGCCGTCGACAGAAGCGCGACGGCGACTTCGACCCGGCCGACCCGTGGGGCGACGAGGACAGCGTGCCGTCGAAGTCCGCCGAGGTGCTCCTCGAGAACCTCGAGAAGGCGAAGACCCAGGACCTCTGGCGCATCCTCGTCGCGCTCAGCATCCGCCACGTCGGCCCGGTCGCCGCCCGCGCGCTGGCCAGCTGGTTCGGCTCGCTCGACGCCATCCGCGCCGCCAGCCGCGAGGAGCTCGCGGCGGTCGACGGCGTGGGCGGCATCATCGCCGACGCGCTGCTCGACTGGTTCGAGGTCGACTGGCACCGCGAGATCGTGGACCGCTGGGAGAGGGCAGGGGTCGTCACGGCCGTGCCCGGGCACCCGGGTCCCGGCGCCGCGGCGGCCGCGGGCGGCGTGCTCGCCGGCCTCACGGTCGTGGCCACGGGATCGCTCGAGGGCTACACCCGCGAGGGCGCGCTCGAGGCGATCATGGCGGCCGGCGGCAAGGCCGGATCCAGCGTGAGCAAGAAGACGCACTACGTCGCGGCCGGCCCCGGCGCGGGCTCCAAGCTCGGCAAGGCCGAGGCGCTCGGCGTGCGCATCATCGACGCCGCCGAGTTCCGCCTGCTCGTGGAGCAGGGGCCGGACGCCATCGCGCTGCCCGAGGCGGATCCGGCGCCCGACGACGCCGCGGAGGCCCCGGCCGTCGAGCCGAAGCCGAAGCGCACCCGGAAGCGCGCGACCGCCGCCGCAACCGCGGCCGAGGCGGCCCCGGAGACGGACGAGGCGCCGACCGACGCCGCGCCGGACGGAGGCGGGAACCCGGCCTGATCGGCCCTCCCGCCCGGCCCCCCGCGCCGATAGCATGGATGAGCGCGTCGGCGGGCCCGCCTCCCTCCGGCGCCGGCCCTCCCACGCCGGCTCACTGGGGGTCTCCGATCGTTCTCTCCCGCGCCCGCGTGGCGCTGATCGCCTCGGCCGTCCTCTGCGGACTGGTCGGGGCCGTCGTCGTCCCCGCCGACGGCGCCCGGGCCGCCGCGCGTCCGCCCGCCGTGCTCGCGGGGCCGGACGCCGCGGATCCCGCGACGGGCGCGCACCTGGCGAGCCCCGCCCGCGTCGTGACGCAGCTCCGCGACGCCCGCGTCTCCGACGCCGCGCTCCGCGGGACGTCGCCCGTCGCCCTGCTCGGGGCCCTGCCCGAGCTGGACGTGCCCGAGCTGCGCCGGCTGGCGCGCGCGATCCCGGCCACGGTCCGCGAGCTCATCCGCCGGCCGCCCGCGGTGTCAGGCGTCGCGGCCTGGTGGGCGGGCCTCGCGCCGGACGCGCGGCGCGACCTGGTGGCGGGCATGCCGGAGCTCGTCGGCAACCTCGAGGGGATCCCGTTCGACGTCCGCGACGCCGCGAACCGCCGCTTCCTCGACGAGCGGGAGCGCGAGCTCCACGAGTCGGCCGCGCGCACGCCGGGACGCGGCGCCCAGCAGGCGCTCGGCAGCGACATGCGGATGCTCGCCCAGGTGCGGGAGGCGCTCGAGGCCGAGCCGGGCGGCCCCGCGCGGTCGCTCCTCACGCTCGACGCCGTCTGGCCCGGCCGCGCGGGCGTCGTGATGGGCGACCTCGCCACCGCCGCGTACGTCGACATCGTGGTGCCCGGCATGTACTACCCGGTGACCGACCGGCTCGTGGACTGGACCGAGGTCACCGCCCGCCTGCAGGTCCAGCAGACGCGGCTGCTCGGCACGGGCGCGGGCGCCTCCGGCGGCGTGGCGGCCGTCGCGTGGATCGGCTACCGCACGCCCGACCTCACGGGCATCGCGACGCTCACCCTCGCCGAGGAGGGGGCGGAGCGCCTGCAGGACGCGATCCAGGGGATCCAGGGCCTGCGCCGCGACGATCCGCCGTACCTCACGGTCATCGCGCACTCCTACGGCTCGACGGCGGCCATGCTCGCGCTCTCCAGCGGGCGCGCGTCCGTCGACGCCCTCGCCGTCGTCGGATCCCCGGGCGGCGCGGTGCGCGAGGCGTCGCAGCTCGACGTGCCGGCCGGGCGGGTGTTCGTCGGCGAGGCGCCGTGGGATCCCGTGGTCGGCTCGTCGCTGTTCGGCCAGGACCCGGGGAGCCCGTCGTTCGGGGCCGAGCTCTTCGGCGTCGGGGGCACGGGCGGCCGGGCGGGCGTCTCGGCCGACGGCGCGCTGGCGGGCGCGGTGGGGCACAACAGCTACTTCGACCGCGGCACGGAGTCCTTCCGGAACCTCGCGCTGATCGGCATCGACCGGCCGGTCGCCTCGGTGGGCGCCGCGGACGCGAGCGGGCGCTAGCCGGGACCCGCTGCGGTCGCGCGCGGCGCCGGGTCAGCCGCGGCTGCGCTCGGCGTACTCCAGCCGCACGTCGTCGGGGCCGGCGGCGACGAGGTGCCCGTCGTGCACCTCGAGCGACGAGACCCGGGCGAGGTCCTGCAGGTAGCGCGCCTCGAGACCGCCGTCCTCGCAGGGCAGGGTGCCGGGCACGACCGCGCGGAGCATCCCGTCGCCCACGTCGCCGATGGGGCCGCGGTAGTCGTTGCAGGGTCCGCGTCCGCTGATCGCGCCGCCGCCGACGCGCATGGTGATGAGCGCGTCGCCCACCCCGAGGTCGCCCGCGGAGTCGGACGCCGCCACGAGGTGCCAGTTGCCGCGCACGTCGTGCACGGGGGCGCAGCCGGCGAGGGGCACGAGCGCCAGCGCGACGGCCGTCCCGACCGAGGCGGCGCGACCTCGTCCGGATCGGCGTCGGGCGGGGATCCGGGAGGCGGTCGGCATGGGGGTCACGCTAATAGAATCTCCCGGTACCCCCGCACACAGTCCTTTGGAGACGCATGTCCGACACCCGGCCCGAGCCCGCCGACGCGACCAGCGGGGACGACATCCCCCAGGCGCCGACCCCCACGGAGCAGATCAGCCGGGAGCAGGTGCAGCACCTCGCCGGTCTCGCGCGCATCCGCCTGAGCGACGAGGAGATCGACACGCTCACGGCCGAGCTGGGCCTGATCGTCGAGTCGGTCGCCAAGGTCACCGCGGTCGCGACGCCCGACGTCCCGGCCACGAGCCACCCGATCCCGCTGGTCAACGTCTACCGCCCCGACGTTCCGGGCGAGACCCTCACCACCGCCCAGGCGCTCGCGGGCGCACCCGAGCACGACGGATCCCGCTTCAAGGTGTCGGCGATCCTCGGCGAAGAGCAGTAGGAGCACCATGACCGACGACCTCACGCGCCTCAGCGCCTCCGCCCTCGCCGACCGCCTCGCCTCGGGCGACGTGTCGAGCGTCGACGCCGTGCGCGCGCACCTCGATCGCATCGACCACGTCGACGGCGACGTCCACGCGTTCCTCCACGTATCCGGGGAACGCGCGCTCGGGCGCGCCGCCGAGATCGACGCCCAGCGCGCCGACGGCCAGGCGCTCGGGCCGCTCGCGGGTGTTCCCATCGCCATCAAGGACGTGCTCTGCACCATCGACATGCCGTCGACCGCGGGCTCGCGCATGCTCGAGGGCTGGACGCCGCCGTACGACGCGACCGTGGTCCAGCGCCTCCGCGCCGCGGGCCTCGTGCCGCTCGGCAAGACCAACATGGACGAGTTCGCGATGGGCTCGTCCACCGAGCACTCCGCGTTCGGCGCCACGCACAACCCGTGGGACCTCGACCGCATCCCCGGCGGCTCGGGCGGCGGATCCGCGGCCGCGGTCGCCGCGTTCGAGGCGCCCGTCGCGCTGGGCTCCGACACCGGCGGATCCATCCGCCAGCCCGCCGCCGTCACCGGCTCGGTCGGCGTCAAGCCCACCTACGGCGGCGTGAGCCGCTACGGCGCCATCGCGCTCGCCTCCAGCCTCGACCAGGTCGGTCCCGTGTCCCGCACGGTGCTCGACTCGGCGCTCGTGCACGACGTCATCGGCGGGCACGACCCGCGCGACTCCACGTCGCTCACCGACGCGTGGCCGTCCTTCGCGGACGCGGCGCGCGCCGGGCAGCGCGAGGGATCCCTGAAGGGCGTCCGCGTCGGCGTCGTGAAGCAGCTCGACGGCGAGGGCTTCCAGGCCGGCGTCACGCAGCGCTTCCGCGAGGCGCTCGCGCTCCTCGAGCAGGCCGGCGCCGAGATCGTCGAGGTCTCCGCCCCGAACTTCGAGCACGCCATCGCGGCGTACTACCTGATCCTCCCCGCGGAGGCGTCGAGCAACCTCGCGAAGTACGACTCGGTGCGCTTCGGCCTCCGCGTGAACCCGCCCGGCGGCGGCACGGTCGAGGACGTCATGGCCGCGACGCGCGAGGCCGGCTTCGGCCCCGAGGTCAAGCGCCGCATCATCCTCGGCACCTACGCCCTGAGCGCCGGCTACTACGACGCGTACTACGGCAGCGCGCAGAAGGTCCGCACGCTCATCCAGCGCGACTTCGACGCCGCGTTCCAGCAGGTCGACGTGCTCGTCACGCCGAGCGCGCCCACGACGGCGTTCAAGCTCGGCGAGAAGCTCGACGACCCGCTGGCCATGTACCTCAACGACCTCACGACGATCCCCGCGAACCTCGCGGGCGTCCCCGGCATCGGCCTCCCCATCGGGCTCGCGCCCGAGGACGGCCTGCCCGTCGGGATCCAGTTCATGGCGCCCGCCCGCGAGGACGCGCGCCTCTACACGGTCGGCGCCGCCCTCGAGCAGATCCTCGAGCGACAGTGGGGCGGGCCGCTGCTCGCCAAGGCCCCCGAGCTCGCGCGCGCCGCGCGCCGCACCACGGACGGAGACACGCACTGATGGCCAAGGCAGACCTGATGGACTACGACAAGGCCATCGAGATGTTCGAGCCCGTGCTCGGGTTCGAGGTGCACGTGGAGCTCAACACGCGCACGAAGATGTTCTCCGACGCCCCGAACTTCTTCGGCGGCGAGCCCAACACCAACATCACGCCGGTGGACCTGGGGCTCCCGGGCTCGCTGCCCGTGGTGAACGAGCAGGCCGTGCGCTACTCGATCAGCCTCGGGCTCGCGCTCGGCTGCGAGATCGCGCCGAGCTCGCGCTTCGCCCGGAAGAACTACTTCTACCCGGACCTCGCGAAGAACTACCAGATCAGCCAGTTCGACGAGCCCATCGCGTTCCGCGGCTCCGTCGAGGTCGAGATGCCCGACGGCCGCATCGTCACGGTGCCGATCGAGCGCGCGCACATGGAGGAGGACGCCGGGAAGCTCACGCACGTGGGCGGCGCGACGGGCCGGATCCAGGGCGCCGACCACTCCCTGGTCGACTACAACCGCGCGGGCGTGCCCCTCGTGGAGATCGTCACCGACATCATCTACGGCGCCGAGGCGGAGGCGCCGGAGCTCGCGAAGGCGTACGTGTCGACCATCCGCGACATCGTCGTGGCCCTCGGCATCTCCGACGCGAAGATGGAGCGCGGCAACCTCCGCTGCGACGCGAACATCTCGCTGAGCCCGCGCGGATCCGGCAAGCTCGGCACGCGCACGGAGACGAAGAACGTCAACTCGCTCCGCAGCGTCGAGCGCGCCATCCGCTACGAGATCCAGCGCCAGGCGGCGATCCTCGCCGCGGGCGGCACGATCACGCAGGAGACGCGCCACTGGCACGAGGACACCGGCCGCACGTCGGCTGGCCGTCCGAAGAGCGACGCGGACGACTACCGCTACTTCCCGGAGCCCGACCTGCTGCCCGTGCAGCCGAGCGCCGAGCTGATCGAGGAGCTGCGGGCCGCGCTGCCCGAGTCGCCCGCGATCCGCCGCCGCCGGCTCAAGGCCGAGTGGGGCTTCACCGACCTCGAGTTCCAGGACGTCGTGAACTCGGGGCTCCTCACCGAGCTCGTCGACACGGTCGAGGCCGGCGCCGCACCGCAGGCGGCGCGCAAGTGGTGGACGGGCGAGATCGCCCGCATCGCCAACGCGCGCGGCGTGGACGCGGCGACGCTCATCACCGCGGAGCAGGTCGCGTCCGTCATCGAGCTGGTCGAGGCCGGCACGCTCACGAACCGCCTCGCGCGCGACGTGATCGAGGGCGTCATCGACGGCGAGGGCACGGCGCAGGAGGTCGTGGACGCCCGCGGCCTCGCGGTCGTGTCCGACGACGGCCCGCTCATCCAGGCCATCGACGAGGCGCTGCGGGCCCAGCCCGACGTGCTCGCGAAGATCCGCGACGGCAAGGTGCAGGCCGCCGGCGCCGTCATCGGGGCCGTGATGAAGGCCATGCGCGGCCAGGCGGACGCGGCCCGCGTCCGCGAGCTCGTGCTGGAGCGCGCGCAGGCCTCGTGACCGCGACCCTCGTCGCGCGCGGCCTCGCCGGAGGCCACGGGCACCGCACGCTGTTCTCCGGGCTCGACCTCACGGTCGCGCCCGGGGACGTCGTGGGCCTCGTCGGCGCGAACGGCGCCGGCAAGAGCACGCTGCTCCGGCTCCTCGCCGGCGTCGACGCGCCGCAGGACGGCCGCGTGCTGCTCTCGCCCGCCGACGCGTTCATCGGGTGGCTGCCGCAGGAGCACGAGCGGGTCCCCGGCGAGACCGTCGCGGGCTACGTCGCCCGTCGCACGGGGTGCGCCGAGGCGTCCGCGGAGCTGGACCGCACGGCGGTCGCGCTCGGCGAGGGCCTGCCCGGTGCCGACGACGCGTACGGCACCGCGCTCGACCGCTGGATGGCGAGCGGCGCGGCCGACCTCGACGAGCGCCTCCCGGTGACGCTCGCGGAGCTCGGGCTCGACCTCGATCCGGAGCTCGCCACCGCCGGGCTCTCCGGCGGCCAGGCCGCGCGCGTGGCCCTGGCCGCCCTGCTCCTCAGCCGCTTCGACGTCGTGCTCCTCGACGAGCCCACCAACGACCTCGACCTCGACGGGCTCGCGCGCCTGGAGTCGTTCGTGCGCGGCCTCCGCGGCGGCGTGGTGCTCGTGTCGCACGACCGCGAGTTCCTCGCGCGCTGCGTCACGACCGTCGTCGAGCTCGACCTCGCGCAGGACAGCGTCCGCGTCTACGAGGGCGGCTACGACGCGTTCCTCGAGGAGCGCCAGGTCGCCCGCCGCCACGCGCGCGAGGCGTACGAGCAGTTCGCGGACACGAAGGCCGACCTCGTGTCCCGCGCCCGCACGCAGCGCGAGTGGTCGTCGCAGGGCGTCCGCAACGCGATGCGGAAGGCGCCCGACAACGACAAGATCCGCCGCAAGGCCTCGGTCGAGTCGAGCGAGAAGCAGGGCCAGAAGGTCCGCCAGATGGAGAGCCGCATCGCGCGCCTCGAGGAGGTCGAGGAGCCGCGCAAGGAGTGGGAGCTGGCCTTCACCATCGGGCAGGCGCCGCGCTCCAGCGCGGTCGTCGCGACGCTCCGCGAGGCGACCGTCACGCGGGGCTCCTTCACGCTCGGGCCGGTCTCGCTCCAGGTCGACGGCGGCGACCGCATCGGCATCACGGGACCGAACGGCGCCGGCAAGTCGACGCTCCTCGGCCTGATCCTCGGCCGCATCGCCCCCGACGCCGGCGACGCGTCGCCCGGCCGCAGCGTGCAGGTGGGCGAGATCGACCAGGCGCGCGCGTCGCTGCGCGGCGAGCTGCCGCTCGCGGAGTCGTTCGCCGAGCAGGTGCCCGACATGTCGCCCGCGGAGGTCCGCACGCTGCTGGCCAAGTTCGGCCTGCGCGCCGACCACGTCACGCGCCCCGTCGACGGCCTGTCGCCGGGGGAGCGCACGCGCGCCGGGCTCGCGCTGCTGCAGGCGCGCGGGGTCAACCTCCTCGTGCTCGACGAGCCGACCAACCACCTCGACCTGCCCGCCATCGAGCAGCTCGAGCAGGCGCTCGAGGGCTACGACGGCACGCTGCTGCTCGTCACGCACGACCGGCGGATGCTGGACGCCGTGCGCCTCGACCGGCACTGGCACGTGGACGCGGGGCGCGTCACCGAGTCCTGACCGCCCGGCCGGGCCCGGCCCGGCCGCGTCGCCTACTGGTAGGTGACGAGGTCGGGCACGGGCGAGACCTCGCGCATCGTCTGCTCAGGGGTGAGCATCGGCTTGTCCTCGTCGATGAAGTTCTTCCAGCCCCAGGCGATCCCGGCGGGCGCGTCGGCGTGCAGGGCCCGCCAGGTGGCCTGCTTGTCGGGCTGGCCGCCCTGCCCGTCGGCGTGCACGAGCATCGCGAGCTCGGGGTGCGACATGTCGATGGAGGCGCGGTCCTGGATCATGCTGAGCCGGAACTGGTGCAGCACGAGCATCTTCTGCGGGAGGCCCTTCTCGCGCACGAGGCCGGCGAGCCAGTCGGTCGTGGCGTCGACCTCGGCGGCCGACACGCTGCCGATCTGCTTGAGCGGCACCTGGTCCGGGCCGAGCCGCCACTCGGGGTCGAGCGCGAGGCCCACGCCCGGCTGCGCGAGCACGGACTCGTAGCGCTTCGCCTGCGTGAGGAAGTCGGTGCGGCCGGGCTGCAGGTCGATGACGACGTAGACACCCGCATCCCGCGCGGCGTCGATCCAGGGCTGCAGCGTCTCGACCGGCACCTCGGCGGAGTAGTCGCCGTCGGGCCCGGCCGCCCCCGCGGCGACGGTCGCGATGAGCTCGAACATGGGGATCACGGGCTCGTCCGAGTACGGCCGGTACTCGGCCGCCTGCGCCTTCGCGCGCGCGACCGCGTCCGCCGGGCCCTGCTCGCCGAGGACGCCGAGCGCGCCCGTGCCGGCCGCGCCGTACAGCGCGACGTAGCGCTTGCCCGGCAGGACGAGCTGGCCGCCGCCGGGGAGCTGGTCGCCCGTCGCGGCCGTGCGGATCCGGCCCTCGAGCGAGGCGTCGCCCGCGTACGCGGCGCCGACGGCGATGGTACTGGTCGCGCCCGCGTCGTGCAGCGCGGTGACGGCGTCGGCCGAGGCGCGCGGATCGGGGGTCGCGTCGGGCACCACCGTGACGCCCACCCCGGCCGCGCGCGCCGTGGCGACCGCGGCGAGGGACGACCCCGCGTCGGTGGCGAGCGCGTGCGCGCCGGGGAGGGCGGCGGCCGGAGCGGTGGACGGCAGGCCGGAGTCGGCGGATCCGGCGGGCGATGCGGGGCTCGCGTCGGCGGCGGCGTCGGGCGCGGCGAGCCCGGCCACGCGCGAGACGGCGGCGGCGGGATCCGCGTCGGCGGCGTCCGCCACGTCCGCGCCCGTCACGCGCGCCACGTCGGCCGCGTGGTCGGCGCGCACCACCGTCGTCGCGTCGGGGAGGCCGGCGGTCGCGTCGTCGGCGAGGTCGCCGACCGCGAGCACGCCGGAGGAGCCGAGGCGCTGGATCTCGGGCTGCGCGCCGGCGCCCGCGACGATCAGCGGCGCACCGAGCGCGACGGCCGCCTCGGCTCCGAGCTCCTGGGCCGCGACGTCGCCCGACGGCGCGAGCACCGCGACGGGGGAGGAGCGGAAGAGGCTGCCGCTCATCGCGACGGACGCGCCCGAGTCGTCGGCGTCGCCCACCACGGTGAGCGGCGCGTCCGGCGCGGCGGTCACGGGCCGCTGCACGTCGGGCGCCTCGTCCTGCGCGGTGCACGCGCCGAGGCCGACGACCAGGCCGGCGGCGACGATCAGGGAGACGGCGGCGCGGAGGGACTGGGGGAGGCGGAGCGGGGAGGACACCCCGACACGCTACGGGACCTCGGCGGGCGGCGGGCGGATGCGAGGACCCCCGGCGGACGCCCGGGCGTGGCGGCCGCGCGGGCGTCCCGGACGGGCCGGGTACCGTGGTCGGGTGACCGCCCTCCTGCCGCCGACCCTCCTGCCGACGACGATCGCCGGGGCCCGCCCCGCCGCGACGGGGGAGGATCCGCTCCAGGGCCTCGACGGGCTCGTGGGCGCCGCCGCGCGCGTGATCGAGGCGCTCGGCGAGGCGGGCGTCGGCGCCATGACCTTCATCGAGACGGTCTTCCCGCCCATCCCCAGCGAGGTCGTGCTGCCGCTCGCGGGCTTCGTCGCCGCCACCGGGCGCATGAACCTCGTGCTCGTCATCATCGCGAGCACCCTCGGCGCCTACCTCGGCGCGCTCCTGCTCTACTGGCTCGGGCGGAAGGCGGGCGAGGAGCGCACCATCCGTGTGCTCTCCAAGCTCCCGCTCGTGGAGCGCCACGACTTCGAGGTCGCCGCCGCGTGGTTCCACCGGCACGGCCGCTCGGCCGTGTTCTTCGGCCGGCTCGTGCCGGGGGTCCGCAGCCTCATTTCGCTGCCCGCGGGCGCGGCGGGCATGCACCTCGGCACGTTCAGCTTCTACACGATCGCCGGCAGCGGGCTCTGGAACGGCGCCCTCATCGGGCTCGGCGCGGCGCTCGGCAGCCAGTACGAGCTCATCGACCGGTACGCCCAGTACCTCGACTACGCCGTCTACGGCGTGCTCGGGATCCTGCTGCTCCTGCTGGTCGGGCGCGCGGTGCGCCGCCGCGTCCAGCAGCGTCGCCAGGACGGCTGAGGCGCGCGGTGCGCCGCCGCGTCCAGCAGCGTCGCCAGGACGGCTGAGGCGCGCGCCCGGGCGACGCGCACGGGCCTCCCACGGCTCTCCCTGCCGCGCCGGATAGCGTGACGCACGGCTGATGCGGTCGGCGACGCGCGCCGATCCGGCCCCTGCGAGAGGCACCACCATGGGATTCCTGGACAGGCTCCTGGGCCGCGACGAGCAGCCCGCCGAGCGACGCGACCGGTCTGCCGCGGGCGCGCCGCGCGAGCGCAGCGCCGACGAGGTCGCCGTCGAGCGCTACCGCTACCTCCTCCGCACCGCGCCGCCCGAGAGGATCGAGGAGGTGCACCTCGAGGCCTTCCAGAAGCTCACACCCGAGCAGCGCGAGATCCTCTTCCGCCAGCTGAGCGCGGACGCCGCCGAGGGCGACGCGCCCCTCGACGATCGCCCCGAGTCGCTCGCCCGCTCGGCCACCCGCTCCGAGATGCGCGCGCCCGGCACCCTCGAGCGCACGCTCGGCCCGCGCGGCGGCCTCGCGGGAGGCGGCGGGGGCGGCATGGGCATGGGCGGCATGATCGCCGGATCCATGCTCGGCACCATCGCGGGCGTCGTGGTCGGCTCGGCCATCGCGCAGGCGCTCATCCCCGACGCGGTCGGCCAGGACGCGGCGGCAGCCGACGGCGGCGACGCGGGGACGGACGGGAGCGACGCGGGTGCCGACGGCGGCGCGGACGCGGGCGCTGCGGATGCCGGCGGCGCCGACGCGGGCGCCGGGGACCTCGGCAGCGGTGACTTCGGCGCGGGCGACTTCGGCGGCGGCGCCGACATGGGCGGCGGCGACTTCGGCGGCGGCGACTTCTTCTAGCGCACCCCGGCGCCCGGGCCAGAGACCGGGCGCCTAGCCCGCCTCGACGAGCCCCTCGCGCACCTTCCGGCGCAGCACCTTGCCGAGGAGCGACGTGGGCAGCTCATCGAGCACCACGATCCGGCGCGGCACCTTGTACGCGGTCAGGTGCCCGCGCAGCTCCGCGCGGGCGGCCTGCTCGTCGAGCGTCGCGCCCTCCTCGAGCACGACGGCCGCGACGACCTCCTCGTCGCCGCCGTCGCGGGGGATCCCGACCACGGCCGCGTCCTGCACCCCGGCGAGCTCGCGCACCGCGTCCTCCACCTCGGACGGCGAGACGTTGAAGCCGCCCGTGATGATGAGCTCCTTGATCCGGTCGGCGATGCGCACGAAGCCGCCCTCGTCGAGCGTCACGACGTCGCCCGTGCGGAACCAGCCGCCCTCGAGCAGCACGGCGGCCGTCTCGTCGGGCCGGCCGTGGTACCCGCGGAACACCTGCGGCCCGCGCACGAGCAGCTCGCCGGGCTCGCCGGCGGGGCGGTCGACGGTCGGGTCCTCGGGATCCACGACCCGCACCTCGGTGTTCGGCAGCGGCAGGCCCACCGTCCCCGCGCGACGCGTGTCGCCCACGGGGTTGGCCATGAGCACGGGCGAGCACTCGGACAGGCCGTATCCCTCGACGAGCCAGCCGCCGGTCTGCTCCTCCCAGGGCACCACGACCGACTCGGGCAAGGCCATGGCCCCGGAGATCGAGATCGAGATGCCCGCGAGCGAGACGCCCGCGTCCTCGGCGGCCTGGCGGAGGCGCGCGTAGATGGGCGGGACCGCCGGCAGGAACGTGGGCGGGTGGCGGCGGATGGCCTGCAGCACGAGGTCCGGCTCGAAGCGCGGGAAGAGCACGAGCCGCGAGCCCATGCTCATCGCGAAGGTGAGGCAGAGGGTCAGCCCGTAGGCGTGGAACATGGGCAGCACGGCGTACACGACGCTCGTGCCGCGCGGCACGGTGGGCACCCACGCCCGCGACTGGGCCGCGTTCGCGCTGAGGTTGAGGTGCGTGAGCTCGGCGCCCTTCGGCGCGCCCGTGGTGCCGCTCGTGTACTGAATGACCGCGAGGTCGTCGGCTGTCGGGCGCGGGTGCTCGGCGGGCAGAGGAGAGGCGGCGACGACGCGCTCCCAGGGGAGCGTGCCCGTGACCTTCGCGGCGATCGCGGCGCGCGCCGCCCGCGCCTTCGGGACGGGGAGGCGGAGGAGCAGCCGCGTCCGCCGCGGCATGGCGCGCGTGACGTCGACCGACACGATGCGCTCGGGCCGCGCGCCGTCCGGCAGCGCCTGGATCGTGGCGACCGACCGGTCCCACGCGATCACCGTCCGCGCGCCGTGGTCCTCGAACTGGTGCTGCAGCTCGCGCGGTGTGTAGAGCGGGTTGTGCTCGACGACCACCGCGCCGAGGCGCAGCACCGCGTAGAACGCGACGACGTGCTGCGGGCAGTTCGGCAGCACGATCGCCACCGGATCCCCGGCGCGGACCCCGGCGTCGGCGAGGCCCTGGGCGGCGCGGGCGATCAGCTCGCCGAGCTCCCGGTAGCTGGTCTCGGCGCCGAGGAAGTCGAGCGCGGTTCCGCCCGGGAAGCGGAGCACGGACTGGTCGACGATGTCGACGAGCGATCCCTGCGGGAGGTCGATCTCGTGCGGGACGTCGGGCGCGTAGCTGGCCAGCCAGGGCCGGTCGGTGGGGGTGCTCACCCCTCCCACCCTAGGCCGCGGCGGTCCGCCGCCCGGTGACGCGGAGGCGACGGGACGGGAGGGGACCGGCCGCGCGGATCAGACCCGGCCGGCGTGCCGCCCCTCGGCGAGGTACGCGAGCCGGCGCAGGGTCTCCACGTTCCGGGCGTGCAGCAGGAGGTCCATCAGCGGCGCGGGGACGAGGCGCCCGGGTCCGCGCACGGCCTCCTCGGTCATGCGCACCTCGCAGCCGTCGGGCAGCGTCCGCACCTCGATGGTCACGCGGGCCTCGCCGAGCGGCCAGCCCTTCGGCTGCATCACCATGCGCCGCGGGGCGTCCCACTCGAGCACGGTGGTGGCGTCGTCGATGAGGAACGGCCAGGACCCGAAGGAGTGGTGCAGCTTCGCGCCCACCGCGGGCCACGCGTCGTCGACCGCGCGCATGCGGGACGCACCCACGACCCAGGCGGGGAACAGCCAGCCGTCGCCGACCACCTCGGCGACGTCGGACGGGGAGCACTTCATGCGGCGGCGGGTGACGGACATGGGTCCAGTCTGGTCCGCGCGTCCAGCCTCCGGTAATCGGGGACGAGGGGCTCGACGCCCCGAGGCCGCCCTGCTACAGCGAGAGGTCCGGCCCGCGGTCGATGCCGAACTCGTGCCGGAGCGCGCTCCGGGCCGCCTGGTAGCCGGCCATGCCGTGCACGCCGGGGCCGGGCGTGGCCGAGCTCGACGCGAGGTAGACGCCCGCGGCGGGCGTCCGCCACGGATCCGGCGAGAGCACCGGACGCGCGAGCAGCTGCCACACGCTCGCGGCGCCCGCGGCGATGTCGCCGCCGATGTAGTTGGGGTCGTGCTCCTCCATGCCGACGGCGTCGATGCTGGACGAGGCGAGGATCAGGTCGCGGAAGCCGGGGGCGAAGCGCTCGATCTGGCGCGTGATGGCCTCGGTCTGGTCGACCGTGGATCCCGCGGGCACGTGCGTGTAGGCCCACAGCACGTGCTTCCCCTCGGGAGCCCGGCCGGGGTCGTCGATGGAGGGCTGCGCGACGAGCACGTACGGGTCGTCGCTGTGGCGGCCCGCGGCCACGTCGCGCTCGGCCCGCTGGATCTCGGCGCGCGTCCCGCCGACGTGCAGCGTGCCCGCGCGGCGGAGCTCGGGATCCGTCCACGGCACGGGCCCGGACAGCGCGAAGTCGACCTTGGAGGCGGCGTTGCCGTAGCGGAAGCGGCGGATCGCGCGGAGGTAGCGCTCGGGCAGGCGGTCGCCGGCGATGCGCGCGAGGGCGCGCGCGCTGGTGTCGAGGAGCACGGCGCGCGCGGCGGGCAGCTCGCGGAGAGTGCGCACCTCGGACCCCGTGACGACCTCGCCGCCGTGCGCGCGCAGGTCGTCGACCATCGCGTCGACGATGGCCTGGCTGCCGCCGACGGGAACGGGCCAGCCGCGGGCGTGCGCGTAGGCGCCGAGGGAGAGCGCGGCCGCCGCCGTCGACACGCTCGGCATGGTCTGGATCGCATGGGCCGCGACGCCGGTGAACATGGCCGGGGCGACGTCCCCGCGGAAGCGCGCGTTCCAGAACGGCGAGCCCTGCTCGAGCGCGCGGAGCCCGAGGGCGATCGCGGTGGGCGGGTGGCGGGGCACCTGGAGGAGCGGGCCGTTCGTGAACTGGGCGACGCGGTCGGCGGATGCGGCGAGAGGCCCCATCAGCTGCCGCCAGGCGCGGCCGTCGACGCCGAGCGCGTCGGCCGTGCGGTCGATGTCGCGGTAGGCGATGCCCGAGACGCCCCCGTCGAGCGGGTGCGCGTAGGAGATGTCCGGCACGACGAGGTCGATCCGCCGCTCGAGCTGGAAGGCGCGGAAGAACCCGGACGCGAGCGCCATGGGGTGCACCGCCGAGCAGATGTCGTGGTGGAAGCCCGGGAGCGTGAGCTCGGCCGTGCGGCTGCCGCCGCCGATCGTCTCCGCCCGCTCGTGCACCTCGACCCGGAGGCCCGCGCGAGCCATCGTCACGGCCGCGGCCAGTCCGTTCGGCCCGGATCCGACCACGATCGCGTCGATGTCACCCATGCGTCGAGGCTATCGGCGACGGAGCGCGGCGGTGCCCGCGACGATCCCGGAGAGCAGCGCACCCGCCCCGATCGCGACGGTCTTCGCGCGGTTGCGGACGATCCAGATCTGCGGGCTCATGGTGCGAGCCTGGTCGCTGAAGATGCCGCGCGCGCCGTGGTCGCCCGCGGTCGGCGTGTAGAGGTTGGTCGGCAGCATGGGCTGGGTCTTCTCGGCGGCCTGCTGGCCCGAGTAGCCGACCTTGGCGAGGTAGCCGTCGAGCCAGTTCGCGACGAAGCGGTTCCCGAGGACGGTCTTCACCGTCGGCTCGCCCACCCAGTTGCGGCGCTTCGGCTTCTCGGCGACGGCGGCGATGGCCTGCGCCCCCACCTCGGGCTCGAAGATCGGCGGCACGGGCTGCGGGTGGTGCGGCAGCTGCGACTTCACCCAGTTGAACTGGATCGTGTTGAGGGCCGGCATGTCGACCGTCGAGATCGTGACCTTGCTCCCGTTGTGGATCAGCTCGGTCGTCACCGACTCGGTGAAGCCCTGCACGGCGTGCTTGGCGGCGCAGTACGCGGCCTGCAGCGGGATCCCGCGGTGGGCGAGCGCCGAGCCGACCTGGATCACGTGGCCGCGGTCGCGGGGCACCATGCGGCTGAGCGCGGCGCGCGTGCCGTTGACGAAGCCGAAGTAGTTGACGGCCGTCGCGCGCTCGAAGTCGGCCGGATCCGTCGTGAGGAACTCGCCGAAGACGCCGACCATGGCGTCGTTGACCCAGAGGTCGATGGGGCCGAGCTCGTCCTCGACGCGGTCGGCGGCGGCCTCGACGGCCAGGCGGTCGGCGACGTCGGTGGAGATGCCGAGGCCGCGGCGCCCGCGCGCCTCGATGTCGGCGACGGCGCCCGCGAGCCCGTCCTCGCCGCGCGCCAGGACGGCCACGTCCCAGCCGCGGTCGGCGAGCTCCCGCACGGTCGCTCGGCCGAGTCCGGCCGATCCTCCGGTGACGACGGCGATGCCTCTGGTCATTGCGCTCCCTCGATGGTTGGTGCACGAAACGTGCTCCTCCACCGTAGGACGCTCCCGGCGTGCCGACCCCGGCGGGGGCCCGACCTGCCAGGCGGCGGTCAGCCTTCGCGCTGGAGGTCCTCGCGCACCTGCCGGCGGAGCACCTTGCCGATGAGCGACGTCGGCAGCGCGTCCACCTGGACGACGCGGCGCGGGACCTTGTACGCGGTGAGGTGCGCACGGCAGTACGCGCGGATCGCGGCCTCGTCGACGGTGGCGCCCGGCTCCGCCACGACCGCGGCCGTGACGTCCTCGCCGCCGTCCGGGGACGGGAGGCCGACCACGGCGACGCCCTGGACGCCCGGCGCGCCGCGGACGACGTCCTCGACCTCGCTCGGGGAGACGTTGAAGCCGCCCGTGATGATGAGCTCCTTCATCCGGTCGACGATGGTGGTGAAGCCGTCGGCGTCGACGCGGACGATGTCGCCCGTGCGGAACCAGCCGCCGTCGAGGAGCGCGGCGCGCGTCTCGTCGGGGCGGCGCCAGTAGCCCTGGAACACCTGCGGCCCGCGGATGAGCAGCTCGCCCTCCTCCCCGGGGGCGCGGTCGACGGTGGGGTCCTCGGGATCCACGACGCGGACGTACGTGCTGGGGAACGGCACGCCGACGGTGCCGGGCCGGCGCGACGGGCCGATGGGGTTGCCGAGCGCGACGGGCGACGTCTCGGTGAGCCCGTAGCCCTCCACGAGGTAGCCGCCCGTGAGGCCCTCCCACAGCTCGACGGTGGACACGGGGAGGTTCATGGCGCCGGAGATCGCGAACCGGACGCCCGTGAGGTCGACCCGCTTCTCCTCCGCCCCGCGCGCCAGCCGCTCGTAGATGGGCGGGACGGCGGGCAGGAACGTCGGCGGGTGCTTCCGGGCGGCGGCGAGCACGAGGTCCACGTCGAACTTCGGGAAGAGCACGAGGCGCGCGCCGATGGCCATGGCGAAGGTGAGGCAGAGCGTGAGGCCGTAGGCGTGGAACATGGGCAGCACGCCGTAGACGGTCTCGCCGCCGTCCGCGAGGCCGGGCACCCAGGCGCGGCCCTGCATGGCGTTCGCGTGCAGGTTGCGGTGGGTGAGGATCGCGCCCTTGGGGCTCGCGGTCGTGCCGCTCGTGTACTGGAGGATCGCGGTGTCGTCGAGCTCGGGCCTCGGGCGGGACGCGGCGATGCGGCGGTGGTCGACGAGCTCCTCCCACGTGACCGTGCCCTTCACGGGCGCGGTGATCGCGGCACGGGCGCGACGTGCGGCGGGCACGGGGAGGCGGAGCTTGAGGCGCGTGGCGAGCGGCATGGCGGCGGGCAGGTCGACCGAGACGATCGTGTCGACGGGCACGTCGCGCGGCATGTCCTGGATGGTGCCGACGACCGTGTTCCAGGCGATGGCGACGCGCGCGCCGTGGTCCTCGAACTGGTGGCGGAGCTCGCGCGGCGTGTACAGCGGGTTGTGCTCCACGACGATCGCGCCGAGGCGGAGCACCGCGTAGAACGCGACGACGTGCTGCGGGCAGTTCGGCAGCACGAGCGCCACGCGGTCGCCCTTCCGCACGCCCAGCCGGCGCAGCCCCTCGGCCGCGCGGGCGATCTGGTCGCCCAGCTCGCGGTACGTGGTCTCGCGCCCGAAGAACTCGAGGGCCACGGCCTTGGCGTGCCGCTGGACCGAGCGCTCGACCATGTCGACCAGGGATCCGATCACGGGAGGTATGTCGGCCGACACCCCGTCCGCGTAGCTGCGTACCCACGGGCGGTCGGCGTCGATGCTCATGTCCCAACCATAGGGAATGCGCCCGGGGACGACCCGGGCGCATCGGCCATGACGTCGGTCGAAGGCTAGGCGGGGTAGACGACCCCGGTCAGCTGCTCGGACGCGTCCCACAGGCGGCGGGCGAGCTCCGGGTCCTTCGACCATGGGCTCGACGCGGCCAGGTGCGGCATGCCGCTCATCCCGCCGGGGCCGCCCGGGCCGTAGTAGTCGCCCGCGTGCACGCCGAGGCCGGTCGCGGCCTGGATCTGCGGCAGCGCGCCCACGCGCACGTCCTGGCCCATGGCGGCCGGCCCGAACTTCGCGGCGAGGTCGCTGGCGACACCCTGGGGACCGGATCCGGGACCGTTCTTCGCGAGGTTCGTGGAGGTGACGCCCGGGTGCGCGGCGACGGCCGTGAGCCCCCAGCCGCGGTCGTCGGAGAGCGCCTGCAGGCGGCGCATGAAGAGGAGGTTCGCGAGCTTGGCCTGGCCGTACGCCGCCCAGGGGCTGTAGCGCCGCTCCGACTGGAGGTCGCCGAACGCGATGCGGCCCATCCAGTGGGCGAGGCTCGAGACGACGACCACGCGGGGCGCCTCGGCCGCCTGGAGGGCGGGGAGCAGGAGGCCGGTGAGCGCGAAGTGGCCGAGGTGGTTGGTGCCCAGCTGGATCTCGAAGCCGTCGCGCGTCTCGCGGCGGTCCGGCGGCGCCATGATCCCCGCGTTGTCGACCAGGATGTCGATCGGCCCGCGCTCGATCTCGGCGTCGGCGAAGGCGCGGACGGAGGAGAGGTCGGCGAGGTCGAGGGATCCGACCTCGACGTGGACGCCCGGGTGGCGGTCGCGGATGGCGCCGGCCGCGTCCTCGCCGCGTTCGGGGTCGCGCGACGTGAGGACCACGGAGGCGCCGGCCGCGGCGAGGCGACGCGCGGTCTCGAGGCCGAGGCCGCTGTTGCCGCCGGTGACGACGGCGCGCTTCCCGTCGAGCGGGCTGATGATGATGTCGGTGGGACGGGGCACGCGGACTCCTTGTCGGGTGGGATCCCCACGCTAGCCGCCGAGGCCGGGCGCCGCCCGTGCATGCCGCGCGGCGCCCGGCCTCCCGTCGCGGCCGATGGGAGGATCGGGGCATGTGGATGAGACGCGGCCGGGACGGATCCGAGGACGAGCGCGAGGGCACCGGGTCGCACGCGATCGGGGTCGGGGCCGTGGTCGTGATCCTCGACGGCGCCGCCGCCACGGGCGACCCCGCGCTCGACGGCGAGCCCGTGGGCCTCGTGGTCGCGTCCGCCTCCGACGGGCTCCGCAGCGTGAGCCCCGTGCCCACCGCGCGCGGCCGCGCCTGGGTCGTCGAGCTCGGCTCGGACGACGGTGACGACGGCGGTGCGCCCGGCCGCCGGGTCGTCGTGCCGCAGAGCGCGCTGCGCCTGGTCGACGACGCCGACCAGGGCGTCGCCTCGCTCGCCGCCGACGACCTCCCGCCGCGCGCGTGACCGGCCCCGCCGAGCAGGGCGCGCGCGACGCGGACCTCGTGGATCCCGTCGACCTCGCCGCCGAGCTCATCCGCATCGACTCGACCAACCCCGACCTCGTGCCGGGCGCCGCGGGGGAGCCCGCCGTCGCCGCGCACGTCGCTGCCTGGCTCCGCGCCCGCGGCTTCGACGTGCGCGTGCTCGAGGACGCGCCGGGCCGACCCACCGTGCTCGCGACCGCGCGGGGCACGGGCGGCGGCCGCACCATCCTGCTCGACGGCCATCTCGACACCGTCCCGCCCGGCGACCCGGAGCGCGGCGGGCTCGCGCCCAGGATCGAGGACGGCCGGCTCCTCGGCCGCGGCGCGTTCGACATGAAGGCCGGCCTCGCCGCGATGATGGTCGCCGCCGACCGCGCGCGCCGGATCGGCACGCGCGGCGACGTCGTGCTCGCGCTCGTCGCCGACGAGGAGTTCGGCAGCATCGGCACCGAGGAGGCGCTGCGGGCGCTGGCCGTGGACGGCACGCGCGTCGACGGCGCCGTGATCTCCGAGCCCAGCCAGTCCGAGGCGATCGTCGCCCACCGCGGCTTCGGCTGGTACGAGATCCGGCTGCGCGGGCGCGCGGCGCACGGCTCGATGCCGGAGCAGGGCGTCGACGCGATCGCGCACGCCGGGCTCGTGCTCCGCGAGCTCGACGCGCTCGCCGAGCGCCTGGCGGCGGGGCCCCGCCACGCGCTGCTCGGGCCGGGCGCGGTGCGGGTGTCCCGGATCCAGGGCGGCACGGACGCGGCCACGGTCGCGGACTCCTGCGTGCTCACGGTCGAGCGGCGCTTCCTGCCGGGCGAGACGACGGCCGACGTCGAGGCGGGCCTCCGCGCCCTGCTCGACGCCGTGGTCGCGCGCACCCCGGGCATGGACGCCGAGCTCGTGCCGCTCGTCGCCCGCGCGGCCTTCGAGGCCGACGTCGACGGGCCGCTCGCACGCGCCGTGCTCGACAGCGGCCAGCGCGTCACCGGCGCCCCGGTCCCGCACCGCGGCGAGCCCTTCTGGACGGACGCCGGGCTCGTGCGGGAGGCGGGGATCCCCTGCATCCTCCTCGGCGTCGCGGGCGGCGGCGCGCACGCGGCCGAGGAGTGGGCCGAGGTCGACTCCGTGCGGCTGCTCGCCGACGTGCTCGAGGGCGCGATCCTCGACTTCTGCGGCCGCGCCGACGCCTAGCCTCAGTCGCGCGTCGGCGACCGGTGCAGCTCCACGTCGAGCCGGCCGGCCTCGGCGGTCGCGGTCATCCAGGTGAAGTCGGGCTGGCGCCGCCGGTCGGTGGGCGAGCCGGGGTTGAGGAGCCGGAGGCCGGCCGGGGTCACGGTGTCCCACGGGATGTGGCTGTGGCCGAAGACCAGCACGTCGGTCTCCGGGAACGCGGCGTCCATCCGCCGCTCCCGGCCCGTCGACGCCCCGGTCTCGTGCGTCACCGCGAACCGGATCCCCTCGATCACCGCCCGCGCCGTCTCCGGCAGCCGCGCGCGCAGCCCCGCGGGGTCGTTGTTGCCCCAGCACGCGAGGAGCCGGGACGCGCGGGCCTCGAGCGCGTCGAGCGCGGGCTCGTCGACCCAGTCGCCCGCGTGGACCACGACATCGGCGGCGTCGATCGCCCGCCAGAGCGCCCGCGGCAGGTCCTTCGCGCGCTTCGGGAGATGGGTGTCGCTGAGGAGGACGAGCGATGCGGTCACCCGCCCACGGTACGCGGACCGGGCGCGCGGCTCCCGTACCCTCGACGCGTGACCCCCGCCACCCGCGACCTCGTGCCCGCCGACCTCGCCTGGATGGTGCCGCTCAACAACCGGGCCGTCCCCGCCGTCCCGCCCATGGACGCCGGCTCGCTCGGCGAGGTGCTCGGGCACGCCGACCTCGCGATCGCGGTGGTCGACGAGGACGCCCCCGACGCCCCTCCGCTCGGCATGCTCCTCGCGATGCAGCCGGGCGGCGCGTACGACAGCCCGAACTACCGCTGGTTCGACGAGCGCGGCGTGGACGGCCTCTACGTCGACCGCATCGTCGTCGCGGACGGGCACCGCGGGCGGCGGCTCGGGCAGGCGCTGTACGCGCGCGTGTTCGCGGAGGCCCGCCGGGCGGGGCGCGCCGCCGTCACGTGCGAGGTCAACACCCTGCCGCCGAACCCCGGGTCGTTGGCCTTCCACGCGCGGCTCGGCTTCGCGCGCATCGGCGAGCTCGTCGACGACGACGGCCGGCACGCGGTCGCGATGCTGTCCGCTCCCGTGGATCCGTCCCGCCCCGACGCCACCGCGCGCTGACGGGCGCGGCATGATGGACGGGACCCGACCCGCGACCCGCTCCTCGAGGAGGCGCCCATGACCGGCATCACCCGCGGCTTCGTCGGCCGCCCCCGGAAGGGACCGGCCGACCGCCTGCCGCCCGGCCAGTACGACACCCAGGGCGGCTGGCCCGTGCTCACGGCCGAGGCGGTGCCGAACCTCCCGGAGTCGCGCTGGTCGATCGCCGTGGACGGCCTCGTCGAGCGCCCCACCGCCTGGGACTGGGACGAGGCGCACGCGCTGCCCCGCTCCGAGTACGCGGGCGACATCCACTGCGTCACCACCTGGACCCGCCTCGACACGCGCTTCGCGGGCGTCAGCGTCGACACCCTGCTCGACGCCGCCGGCCCGCTGCCCGAGGCCCGCTTCGTGCTCGCGACCTCGCACTCCGGCTACACGACGAACCTCCCGCTCGAGGACCTCCGCGGCGGGCGGGCGTGGATCGCGTTCGAGGCCGACGGGCGCCCGCTCACGGCCGACCACGGCGGGCCCGCGCGGCTGCTCGTGCCGCACCTCTACTTCTGGAAGAGCGCGAAGTGGATCGCCCGCCTCACGCTCCTCGACCGCGACCAGCAGGGCTTCTGGGAGCGCAACGGCTACCACGACCGCGGCGACCCGTGGCGCGAGCAGCGCTACCAGGGCGACCGCTGAGCGCTCCGCAGGGCGCGGCCCCGTCGGGTCGCGTCCCCGCCGTGCCCGCGTCCGTCGGCGGCGAGTGGCGCACGGCGACCATCACGGCGATCGAGCACCCGACGCCCATGACGGTGCTGCTGCGCTTCGACGTGCCCGACCGGATCCCGCACCTGCCGGGTCAGCACTGCGTCGTCCGGCTGCGCGCCGAGGACGGCTACACCGCGCAGCGCTCGTACTCGATCCTGTCGGCGCCGCACGAGGAGGGCGTCGAGCTGCTGATGGAGCGCTACGAGGACGGCGAGGTGAGCGGCTTCTTCGCCGAGGTCGCGGAGGTCGGCGACGAGATCGAGATGCGGCTGCCCATCGGCGGCTTCTTCGTCTGGGACGGCGCAACGCCCGCGGTCGCGCTCGGCGGCGGGACGGGCGCGGTGCCGCTCGTGGCGATGCTCCGCCACGCACGGCACCTCGGCGTCCCCGGCCTGGTCCGCGTCGCCGTCTCCGCGCGCACCGCGGTCGACGTGCCGTGCCGCGCGGAGCTGGAGGCCGCGGGCGCGCTCGTGGCGACCACGCGGGAGCGGCACGGCGCGCGCGGGTTCGGCAGGCTGCGGGCCGAGGAGGTCGCCGCCCTCGCGGCGGGCGCGGGGGTGGCGTTCGTGTGCGGATCCACCGCCTTCGCGGGCGGGGCCACGCGCCTGCTCCTCGACGCCGGGGTCGGCCGCGACGCCATCCGCATCGAGCAGTTCGGCCCGTCGGGGGAGTGACGCGGGCGCCGCGGGAGTCCGCGGGAGCCCCGGTCGTTCCCCTCGCGCCGGGTCCGCGCCAGACTGGGGCGGACGGCGACGGAGCCGCGGGGAGCGGGTGCCGGATGGCGCGATCGGTCGTGCTGCTGCGCGGGATCAACGTCGGGCGCGCGAAGCAGGTCCCGATGGCGGACCTCGCGGCCGCGCTCGAGGGGCTCGGCTACCGCGGGGTGCGCACGCACCTCCGGAGCGGCAACGCGGTCGTGGACCACGACCGGCCGCACGGGATCGGCGCGGCCGTCGCCATCGAGGACGCCGTGCGCCTCGCCACGGGCGTCACCGCCGACGTGCACCTGGTCGACGGCGCCGACTTCCGGCGGATCGCCGCCGGCATCCCGTTCGGCCCGGTCGCGGACGACCCGTCGCGGCTCCTCGTCTCCTTCGTCGACCGGCCGCTCGACCCGCTGCCCGATGCGCCGCCCGCCGCCTCGATCACCCCCGACCTCGTCGCCGTCGCGCGCGACGCCGTCTACTCGTGGCACCCCGACGGCGTCTCGGCCTCGCGCGTGCCGCCCGCGTTCTGGCGCGGCCTCGGGGTCTCCGTCACGGCGCGCAACGCCCGCACGGTGGCCGCCCTCGTCGCCCTCCTCGACGCCTGACCGGTCGTCCGCCGTGCCCTCCGCCGGGCGTGCCCCCCGCACGGGGGTGGCCCCAGGCTCCCGTCATCACCGGGTTCCGGATCGGGGGCGCGGGGGCCTCCTCACCGCGCGGGCAGGGGGATAGGTTCGTGATCGTGAGCAGATTCTCGGACCGCTGGAAGTCCCACATCCTGGAGACGTTCTCCGCGGACTCGGAGGGCCGGCCGCAGTGGATCCAGGACCTGGAGAAGGGCGACGACGAGGGCTGGTTCGGCCCCGGCTCCGCGGTCTGGTCGGTGCACGGCGGCATGCCCACGCTCGTGGCGGGGATCCGCGCCCTCCTCATGCAGACGCTGCACCCGGGCGCCATGGCCGGCGTCCACGACTGGTCGCGCTACCGCGAGGATCCGCTCGGCCGGCTCGCCGGCACCGTGCGCTGGGTCATCACCACCTCCTTCGGCGACCGGGACACCGCGGCCGACGTCAGCCGCCGCGTCCGCGGGTACCACCGCAAGGTGCAGGGCACGTTCGTCGACGGCCTCGGCGTCGAGCGCCCCTACAGCGCCAACGACCCCGACCTCCTCAGCTGGGTGCACATCGTCTTCACCGACGCGTTCCTCAGCACCCACATGCAGTGGGGGCCGCCCATCCCCGGCGGGCCCGACCGCTACGTCGCGGAGTGGGCCAAGGCGGGAGAGCTCATGGGCGTGGAGGCGCCGCCGCGCTCGTACGCGGAGCTGCACGCGCAGATCGACGCCTTCCACGACCAGGGCCTGCTCCGCGCCGACGAGCGCACCCGCGAGACGATCTCCTTCCTCCGCGAGCCGCCGCTGCGCCCCTCCATGCTCCCGGCCTACCGCGTGCTCTTCGCGGGCGCCGTCGCGTCGCTCGAGCCGCGCTACCGCGAGCTCCTCGGCCTCGACAAGGCGTCGTTCGGCCCGTTCCCGCTGCCGGCGCTCGCGTCGACGCGGGTGATGCTGGGCGTCGCGGGGCGCGTGATGGGCGAGCAGTCCACGAGCGTCGAGGCCGCCCTCAAGCGCATCGACCGGCTGCGCGAGGAGCCGGGCCGGGGCCCGGCCGCGGCGGACCGTCGCGACGACGGCGTCGGCCACCGCGAGCAGCCCGCGGCCTGAGCGCGTCGCGCGCCGCCGGAGCCCCTCCGCGGCGGGCGATGTCGGCGGGCCGGGCTAGCGTGGACACGACATGAGCAGACAGGACGGATCGACCAGGCGCACGTCCGACGCGAGCGCGGACGACTCCGAGGCGACCATCCTCCACATCGACATGGACGCGTTCTTCGCCGCCGTCGAGCTGCTCGAGCGCCCGGAGCTGCGGGGCACGCCCGTCATCGTCGGCGGGTCGTCCGGCCGGGGCGTCGTGACGAGCGCCACCTACGAGGCGCGGCGGTTCGGCGTCCGCTCCGCCATGCCCATGGCGCAGGCGCTGCGCCTCTGCCCGCAGGCCACCGTCATCGGCGGGCACAGGGAGAAGTACGCGCACTGGTCGAAGGTCGTCATGGGCATCTTCCGCGACGTCACGCCGCTCGTCGAGCCGCTCAGCATCGACGAGGCCTTCCTCGACGTGGCGGGCGCGCGCGGCCTCTTCGGGTCGCCCGCGGAGATCGGCGCCATGATCCGGCGGCGCGTGCACGCCGAGACGGGCCTCACCTGCTCGGTGGGCGCCGCGTCCACGAAGTTCGTCGCGAAGCTCGCGAGCACCCGGTGCAAGCCCGACGGCCTGCTCGTCATCCCCGCGGCCGAGACGCTGCCCTTCCTGCACGGCCTGCCCGTCGGCGCGCTGTGGGGCGTCGGGAAGACCACCGAGGAGTCGCTCCTCCGCCGCGGCCTCCGCACGGTGGCGGACATCGCGGACACCCCGCTGCCCGCGCTGCAGTCGATGCTCGGCGAGTCCGCCGGCGCGCGGCTGCACGACCTCTCCTGGGGGCGCGACCCGCGCCGCGTCAGCACGCACCGGGAGGAGAAGAGCATGGGGCACGAGAACACGTTCCACGACGACGTGTCGGATCCGGCCCTCGTCCGCCGCGAGCTCCTCGGCCAGGCCACGCGCGTCGCCGAGCGGCTGCGGCGCGCCGGCCTCACGGCCCGCACGGTCTCGCTCAAGCTCCGCTACTCCGACTTCCGCACCATCACGCGCTCGCGCACCCTGTCCGAGCCCACCGACGTCGCGCGCCGCATCTACGACGAGATCCGCGACGTCTACGAGCAGGTCGCGCGGCCGGGCGACCGCATCCGCCTCGTGGGCGTGCGCGCCGAGCAGCTCGACGACGCCGACAACCGCGCGGTCGCCCTGTGGGACGCCGACGAGGGCTGGCGCGAGGCCGAGCGCACGGTCGACCAGGCGGCGGAGCGCTTCGGCCGGGGCGCCATCGGGCCGGCGTCGCTGCTGCGGCGCCCGGGGGAGAGGCGCGCCACGGTGTCGGATCCGCGCACCGAGGCGGCGTCGCGCGGTAGCCTCCCGGCACACCCGCCCGACTGACGAGGACCACCATGACCGATCCCGCCGCGCCCGCCCCCGACGACCAGCCCGCAGCTCCCGCGCCCCCGGCGCCGCCCGTGCAGCCGCACCCGTCCGCATCCGCCCCCGCCGCCGCCCCTTACGGCCTCGCGCCCGCACCCGTGCCGCCCGCGCCGGCGGCCGTGGCCTGGGGCCAGCCCGTCTACGCGGCCGCGCCGCCCAAGGGCATGAGCCTCACGTCGATGATCCTGGGGCTCGTCTCGGTCTTCTTCTTCTGGACGTTCCTCTGCCCGCTCATCGGGCTCGTATTCGGCATCGTCGGCTTCCGCAAGGAGCCCGCCGGCCGCGGCTTCGCCATCACGGGCCTCGTCCTCAACGGCCTGCTGCTGCTCATCCCGGTCGCCGTCGTGCTCTCGATCATCGTGGCGGGCGGCACGCTCTTCGGCATCGCGGCGACCACCCCGCGCTGACCCGGGCCCCGCGCGTCACGGGAGCGTGGACGAGGAGCGTCGCCGTGCGCGACATGGGCTAGCCTCCCGCGTCACGCACCCGACGAGAGGAGACCCGTGGACGTCCGCCGTCCCGATCCCGACCCGCATCCCGCCCGCGTGCCCGATCCGCGATGGCCGCGCCCGGTGCCCGTGGACATGACGCAGTTGCTGCCGCGGGAGAAGGGACTGGCGACGACCTCGGTGATCCTCGGAGTCGTCTCGCTCGTCGCCGGATGGACCGTCCTGTGCCCGCTCGCTGGTCTCGTCGTGGGGATCATGTTCTGGCGCCGCGAGCCCGGCGGGCATGACCGGGCCATCGCTGGTCTCCTGGTGAACGGGGCCGCCCTCGCCGGCGTGGTCATCGCGGTCATGATGATCGCGTGGGCGTGGAGCGCGCTGATCTGAGACGAGACGACTAGGGCCGGCCCATGCCGCGGTAGCGCCAGCCGGCCGCGCGCCAGGCGACGGGGTCGAGGCAGTTGCGGCCGTCGACGATCACGGGCGTGGCCACGATGGCCTTGAGCTCCGCGGGGTCGATGGCGCGGTACTGCTTCCACTCCGTCAGCAGCATGACCGCGTCGGCGTCGCGCGCGGCGTCCTGCCAGGAGTCGACGTAGGTGAGCTCCGGGAAGCGGCGGCGCGAGTTCTCGTTGGCGTACGGATCCGTCGCGAGCACGCGGGCGCCCTGCAGCTGCAGCTGGGCGGAGATGCTGAGGGCGGGGGAGTCGCGCACGTCGTCCGACTCGGGCTTGAACGCGAGGCCGAGGACGGCGATGTTCCGGCCGAGCAGGGAGCCGCCGCACACCTCGCGCGCCACGTCCACCGCGCGCACGCGGCGGCGCATGTTGATGGAGTCGACCTCGCGCAGGAACGTGAGCGCCTGGTCGGCGCCCAGCTCACCCGCGCGCGCCATGAACGCGCGGATGTCCTTGGGCAGGCAGCCGCCGCCGAAGCCGATCCCCGCGTTGAGGAAGCGGCGGCCGATGCGGTCGTCGTAGCCGATGGCGTCCGCGAGCTGCGTGACGTCGGCGCCCGTGGCCTCGCACACCTCCGCCATGGCGTTGATGAAGGAGATCTTGGTGGCGAGGAACGCGTTCGCGGACACCTTCACGAGCTCGGCGGTCTCGTAGTCGGTGGTGACGCGCGCCGTGCCGGACGCGATCGCGGTGGCGTACACCTCGTCGAGCGTCGCGCGGGCGGCCTCGCCGGCGTCGCCCGCGGGGAGGCCGTAGACGAAGCGGTCGGGCGCCAGCGTGTCCTCGACCGCGAAGCCCTCGCGGAGGAACTCGGGGTTCCACATGAGGGTCGCGCCGGGGACGCGGGCGGCGATGCGCCCGGCGAGCCGGCGGGCGGTGCCGACGGGGACGGTCGACTTGCCCGCGACGAGGTCGCCGGGGGACAGGTGCGGGATGAGGGCGTCGACGGCGGCGTCGACGTAGGTCATGTCGGCGGCGTTCTCGCCGCGCTTCTGCGGGGTGCCCACGGCGATGAAGTGCACGCGGGATCCCGCGGCCTCGGCCGTGTCCGTGGTGAAGCGGAGGCGGCCGGTGGCGAGCTGCTCGGTGAGGAGCTCGGGGAGCCCCGGCTCGAAGAAGGGCGCCTCGCCCGTCTGCAGGGAGGCGATCTTGGCGGCGTCGACGTCGATGGCCACGACGTCGTGCCCGAGGCGGCTCATGCAGGCCGCGTGGACGGTTCCGAGGTAGCCGCAGCCGATGACAGTGATGCGCACAGGTGTCCGTTCGTCGAGGAGATCTCCGCGAGCTGGCGTGCGGGGACGTCGTCGGAGAGCCCCCCAGCCCCGGCCGCTTCGAACGTAGCACGCGCCCGTGACGCGACGGGGGCGGGGCCCGACGTGCGCTCGCGCGCCGCGTCGTGCCCCGCCCCGATGGGTGGATCCGGTCGGATCAGGCCAGCAGCGCCTCCGCGGCGTCGGCCACCGGGCCGAGGATCGCGGCCGTGCGCGCGGGCAGCACGACCTCGTCGGCGCCGAGCTCGACACCCGTCGCGGTCGCCAGCAGCAGCGCGGGGCGCTCGCCCACGACGGGCACGCGCCGCTCCTCGTCGGACAGGTTCACCACGATCGACAGCTCGCCGCGGTCCATGACGAGCAGGCGGGCCTCCTCGTGCACCTCGACCTCGACCTCGGCGAACCGGGGGTCGGTGAGGTCGGGGTGGGCGCGGCGGAGGCGGATCAGCTCGGAGTAGAGCGCGAACAGGCGCGCGTGCTGCGAGTCGGCGCCCTCCGTGCCGTAGAGCTCCGACCAGTCGAGCTTCGAGTCCTGGAACGTCGAGAGGTCCTGCGGGTTCGGCACGACGGACTCGTCCCAGCCCATCTTCGCGAACTCCTCGATGCGGCCCTTCGCGGTCGCCTCGCCGAGGTCGTGCTCGGGGTGCGACGTGAAGAACTGCCAGGGCGTGGTCGCGCCCCACTCCTCGCCCATGAAGAGCATCGGGGTGAAGGGCGACGTGAGCGTGAGCACCGCGGCCAGCGCGAGCCCGCCCTCGTCGAGCGTCGCGGTGAGGCGGTCGCCCGTGGCGCGGTTGCCGATCTGGTCGTGGTTCTGGTTCGCGACCACGAGGCGGTGCGCGGGGATGCGCTCGGTGTCGAGCGGCCGCCCGTGCACCCGGCCGCGGAACGACGACCACGTGCCGTCGTGGAAGAAGCCGCGCGTCACGACCTTCGCCAGCGCGGAGAGCGGCGCGAAGTCCTCGTAGTAGCCCGTGGTCTCGCCCGTGAGCGCGACGTGGACCGCGTGGTGGAAGTCGTCGCTCCACTGCGCGTCGAGCCCGTAGCCGTGCGCCTCGCGCGAGGTGATGAGCTTCGGGTCGTTGAGGTCGGACTCCGCGATGAGCGTGAGCGGCCGGCCCACGTGCGCGGACAGCACGTCGACCTGGACCGCGAGCTCCTCGAGGAGGTGCGTCGCCGTGTGGTCCACGAGCGCGTGCACGGCGTCGAGGCGCAGCGCGTCGACGTGGTAGTCGCCGAGCCACATGAGCGCGTTGTCGATGATGTACTCGCGGACGGGACCGGAGTCCTCGCCGTCGAGGTTGAGGCTGGATCCCCACGTGTTGGCCGACGCCTCGTGCAGGTACGGGCCGAACTCGGGCAGGTAGTTGCCGGACGGGCCGAGGTGGTTGTACACGACGTCCTGCACGACGCCGAGGCCGCGCGCGTGGCACGCGTCGACGAATCGCTGGTACGCCTCGGGTCCGCCGTAGGTCTCCTGCACGGCGTACCAGAGGACGCCGTCGTAGCCCCAGTTGTGCGTGCCGTTGAACCCGTTGACGGGCAGCACCTCCACGAGGTCGACGCCGAGCGCGACGAGGTGGTCGAGCCGGTCGATGGCCGAGTCGAGCGTTCCGTCGGGCGTGAAGGTGCCGACGTGCATCTCGTAGATGACGGCGCCGGCGAGCTGGCGGCCCGTCCACGCCTGGTCGGTCCACGCGAACGACGACGGGTCGTACGTGCGCGAGCGGCCGTGGACGCCCTCGGGCTGGCGGCGCGAGCGCGGGTCGGGCAGCGGCGTGTCGGAGTCGTCCACGAGGTAGCCGTAGTCGAGGTCGCCGGAGGGGAGGGCCTCGGCGCGCGCGGCGTCGAGGGTCCACCAGCCGTCGCTCGTGGGCGAGAGCGGCAGGCGCTCGTCGCCCACGGAGAGGGCGAGGGTGCGGGCCTTCGGGGCCCAGATGTCGAAGCGGTCGTCGGTCATGCTCAGCTCCTGGGGGTGATGTCGGCGGCGGTGGAGGCGGGCGCGAGGATCGCGACCGGGTAGTCGGCGAGGAGCGCCGCGACGGACACGCGTCCGCCGTCGAGGCGTCGGCCGCTCACGTGGTCGACGAGCTCGCCCTCGGGCAGCGTGATCGACGTGGATCCCCACCCGCCGCCGGACTGCAGCCCGACGGGCAGGCGCGTGGCGACCGTGACGGCGCCGCCGCGGTCGAACGCGATCACATGGGCCGCGGCGTCGCCGGTCGCGCGCACGGGCTCGTAGCCCGTGAACAGCTCCGGGTGGTCGCGGCGGAGGCGGAGCGCGCGCGCCGTGACGAGGAGCTTGGCGGCCCCGGTCTCGTCGATCGCGGGCTCGGCGCCCTGGAGGACGGCGTCGAGGGCGGCGCGGCGCATGCCGAAGTCGACCTCGCGGCGGTTGTCGGGATCCACGAGGCTCGTCTCCCACAGCTCGCTGCCCTGGTAGACGTCGGGCATGCCGGGGGCCGTGAGCTGGATGGCCTTGGCCGCCAGCGCGTTCGACCAGCCGGGGCCGGAGAGCCGGTCGTAGAGCCCGGCGACGATGGTGCGGGCGCGCGGGTCGTCGAAGGCCGCGTCGACGAGCGCGTGCATGCGCTCCTCGAAGGCCTCGTCGGGCGCGGTCCACGTGGTCGAGTCGCCGGCCTCGCGCGACGCCTTCTCGGCGTACGCGTGCAGGCGCTCGCGCGACGCGGGCCAGGTGCCGACGAGCGTCTGCCAGAGCAGGTTCTCGAAGGGCCCGTCGCCGGTGGGCGCGACGTCGCGCAGCTGCTCGAGCGCCTCGCGCCAGGCCTCCGGGGCCTCGGACAGGACGTCGATGCGGGCGCGGACGTCCTCGCCGCGCTTCGTGTCGTGCGTGGAGAGCGTCGTCATGGCGTGCGGCGCGATGCGGTGCCGCTCCTGCTGGCGCGCGTGGAAGTCGTCGACGTCGATCGCGAAGATCGACGGGTCGGCGCCGACCTCGTTGAGCGAGACGAGGCGCGAGTAGCGGTAGAACGCGGTGTCCTCGACGCCCTTGGCCATGACCATGCCGCTCGTCTGCTGGAAGCGCTGGGCGACGAGCGTGGAGGGGTCGGAGAGCTGCGGCATGAGCGCGTCGATGGTGGCGACGAGGTCGGGGCGGCTCGCGCGCGCGGCTTCCGCGGCCTGCTCGAGGTGGTCGATCCCGCCGGGCAGGTAGCTGCGGTAGACGGGGAAGGTAGCGAGCAACTCCGCGATCGCGTCCGCGGCGTCGGCGGGCGCGTCCTCCACGAGGCGCTCGAGGCGGAGGACCTCGCTGCGGAGGATCCCGTCGGCGATGCCGCGCTTGGTGCCGCGGATCATGTCGGCCCAGTCGGTGAGCTCGCCCTGCGGCAGGCCGCGGAGCGACGCGTCGAGGTGGTCGAGCTCGACCTGGCCGTCGGGGTCGACGAGGACGCGGTCGATCTCGGCGAGCGCGTCGTACCCCGTGGTGCCGGCGGTCGCCCAGTCGGTGGGCAGCGTCTCGCCGGGCTCGAGGATCTTCTCCACGAGCACGTACGCGCCGCCCGTGATCCGCGCGAGGTCGTCGAGGTAGCCCTTCGGGTCGAGCAGGCCGTCCGGGTGGTCGACCCGGAGCCCGTCGGCGAGGCCCTCGCGGAACCAGCGGGAGATCTCCGCGTGCGACTCCTCGAACACCTGCGGGAGCTCGACGCGGATGCCCGCGAGGGTGTTGACCGCGAAGAAGCGGCGGTAGTTCAGCTCGGCGTCGGCGCGGCGCCAGTTGATCAGCTCGTAGGACTGGCGCTCGTGCACCGTGCGGGCGTCCGCGTCGTCCTCGGCCGTGCCGGGCGCGACGGGGAACCGCTGGTCGTAGTAGCGGAGCTCGACGGTGCCGTCGTCGCCGCGCACGAGCTTCAGCTGGTCGAGCTCGTCGTCGCCGTCGCCGAGCACGGGGATCCGCACCTTGCCCCGCCCGAAGTCCCAGTCCACGTCGAACGCGTCGGCGTAGCGGCTCGCGGTGCCGTGCAGCAGGAGGTCCCACCACCAGAGGCTCTCGACGGGCGTCGCGACGCCCACGTGGTTCGGGACGATGTCGACCAGCACCCCGAGGCCCAGCTCGTGGGCGCGGTCCGCGACGGCCTTCATGCCCGCCGCGCCGCCGCGCGCCGGGTCGACCTGCGAGTGGTCGACGACGTCGTAGCCGTGGTCGGATCCGGGCTCGGCCGCGAGGATCGGGCTGAGGTACACCCAGTCCGCGCCGAGGTCCTTCACGTACGGCAGCTGCTCGGCCACGGCGGCGAGGTCGAACGACTCCCGCACCTGGAACCGGTAGGTGGAGATGGGGGTTCTCAACTGATGTCGCTCCTTGGGTCTGCGGCGGGCCGGTCGGCCTGCGCGTGGGTGAGGACGGCGAGGCTCGCCGCGACCGAGTGGTCGGGCTCCACCTCGGGCTCGGTGTAGGCGCGCAGCACCACGAGCGCCTTGGCCGCCACGTCCACGACGCTACTCGCGCGGAGGGCCGTCGAGTCGGCTCCGACGCCGGCGGTGTCGATCACGGTCTCCCACGCGTCCGCGTACTCGTCCGACGGGAGCGTGAAGGACACCGGCTCGTCGTGCGCGTTGAAGTACAGGAGGAAGTGGGTGTCGTAGATGTCCTCGCCGCGGCGGTCGCGCCCGCGGATCCCGTTGCCGTTGAGGAACATGCCGATCGCCCGGAGGCCGGACTCCCAGTCGTCGTCGACCATCGGGGTCGCGTCGGCGTCGAGCCAGACGATGTCGGGCAGCGGCTCGCCCTCGCCCCGGCGCACGGGCCGGCCGTCGAAGAAGCGCCCGCGGCGGAAGGTCGGGTGCTCCTTGCGGAGTCGCACGACCGACGCCGTGAACTCCGCGAGGGGCTGGTCTGCCTGGTCCCAGTGCACCCAGCTGATCTCGTTGTCCTGCGCGTACGTGTTGTTGTTGCCCTGCTGCGTGCGGCCGAGCTCGTCGCCGTGCAGGATCATCGGCACGCCCTGCGACAGGATCATCGTCGCGAGCATGTTGCGCTGCTGGCGTCCGCGGAGCGTGGCGATCACCGGATCGTCCGTCGGCCCCTCCACGCCCATGTTCCAGGAGCGGTTGTGGCTCTCGCCGTCCTTGTTGTCCTCGCCGTTGGCCTCGTTGTGCTTCTCGTTGTACGAGACGAGGTCGGCGATGGTGAAGCCGTCGTGCGCGGTGATGAAGTTGATCGACGCGACCGGGCGCCGGCCCGAGTGCTCGTACAGGTCGGCGGACCCCGTGATGCGGGCCGCGAACTCCCCGAGCGACGACGCCTCGCCGCGCCAGAAGTCGCGCACGGTGTCGCGGTACTTGCCGTTCCACTCGGTCCACTGGGGCGGGAAGTTGCCCACCTGGTACCCGCCGGGGCCGACGTCCCAGGGCTCGGCGATGAGCTTGACCTGCGACACCACCGGGTCCTGCTGCACGAGCTCGAAGAAGGTGGCGAGCTTGTCGACGTCGTAGAACTCGCGCGCGAGCGCCGAGGCGAGGTCGAAGCGGAAGCCGTCCACGTGCATCTCGGTGACCCAGTAGCGCAGCGAGTCCATGATCAGCTGCAGCGAGTGCGGGTGGCGCACGTTGAGCGAGTTGCCCGTGCCCGTGTAGTCCATGTAGTACGTGGGGTCGTCCTCCATGAGCCGGTAGTAGGCCTGGTTGTCGATGCCCTTGAACGAGAGGGTCGGGCCCAGGTGGTTGCCCTCCGCGGTGTGGTTGTAGACCACGTCGAGGATGACCTCGATGCCGGCCGCGTGCAGCGCCCGCACCATCGACTTGAACTCCTGCACCTGCTGGCCGAGCTCGCCCGTGGACGAGTACGCGTTGTGCGGCGCGAAGAACCCGATGGTGTTGTAGCCCCAGTAGTTGCGGAGGCCCTTCTCGAGCAGCGTGTTGTCCTGCACGAACTGGTGCACGGGCATCAGCTCGATGGCCGTGACGCCGAGGTGCTGCAGGTGGTCGATGACGGCGGGGTGCGCGATGCCGGCGTACGTGCCGCGCAGCTCCTCGGGGATCCGCGGGTGCAGCTGCGTCAGGCCCTTGACGTGCGCCTCGTAGACGACGGTCTCGCTGTAGGGCGTGCGGGGGAGGCGGTCGCCGTCCCAGTCGAAGAAGGGGTTGACCACGACGCCGAGCATCATGTGCGGGCCCGAGTCCTCGTCGTTCCGGCTCGACGGGTCGCCGAAGTCGTAGGCGAACAGCGACGGGTGCCAGTCGAACTCGCCGCAGGTGGCCTTGGCGTAGGGATCCAGCAGCAGCTTCGCCGGGTTCGAGCGGTGGCCGTTCTCGGGCTCGTAGGGACCCGTGACCCGGTACCCGTAGCGCTGGCCCGGCTGCACGTGCGGGAGGTAGCAGTGCCAGACGTGCGCGTCGACCTCGGTCACGTCCACGCGGGTCTCGGTGCCGTCCTCCTCGATGAGGCACAGCTGCACCCTGTCGGCGGTCTCGCTGAAGAGGGCGAAGTTCGTGCCGCTCCCGTCGAAGGTCGCGCCGAGCGGGTAGGGGTTTCCGGGCCAGGTGTGCAAGTGGTCCTCCAGTTGGGTCGACTCGTCCCACGACGGCGCGCGCGAGCGCGGGGTCCGTCGGGGGCGGGGCAGGCGGTGGATCCGCAGCTGCCGCAGCGGCGGGGGAGGCCGCATGCGACGCGGCGACGCACCAGGGGCGAGGGTACCGCGACCGCCCGGATCGCCCCGCATCCGCCGGGCCCCGCGGGGTACGGTGGGACGCATGACCAACCTCGTCGCACAGCTCGCAGAGAACGTGAAGAACGCCGGAGTGGGGACGGTCTACGGCGACCCCCTCGACATCGACGGCTCGACCATCGTCCCCGTGGCATTCGCCTGGTACGGCTTCGGCGGGGGCAGCGACCTCCCCGATTCCGACGGCAACGTCGCGGGCGGTGGCGGCGGTGGCGGTGCCACCTGGCCCATCGGCGCGTACGTCGCCACCGACGGCGAGGTGCGCTTCCAGCCGAACGTGATCGCGCTGCTCGCCATCGCGACGCCCGTCATCTGGGTCTCCGGCAAGGTCCTCGTCAAGCTCATCAAGACGCTCAAGTAGCGCTCTCCTCACGACCACCGCGGAGCGCGGGTGCCCTCGGGCGCCCGCGCTCCCGTGCGTCCGGGGCCCGTACGTCCCGGGCGCGTCGCCGCCGCGCTAGGATCACCGTGAACACGGGAGTCCGGTGAGCCGGGCTGAGAGGAAGATCCCCAATCTTCGACCGTCGAACCTGATCTGGATCATGCCAGCGCAGGGAGGCTTTCATCTCGTACCCGTGCCCTCTTCCACGAACCGAAGGGCACGACCAGTGACCGCATCACCCTCGTCCACCGCATCCTCCGCGTCCGCCTCCGTCGACGCCGGCGACCGGGCCCCCCGGTCCGGCCTCCGCGCGCGCTGGCGCGTCATCGACATCGTCGTCGCGAGCGTCCTCGGCGTCGCGTCCGGCCTCGTCTTCGTGATCTGGAACACGGCGTCCGTGCCGATCGGCGGCTTCTTCGAGCCGCTCCTGCCGGGCCTCCAGGCCCTCGCGGGCGGCGGCTGGCTGTTCGCCGGCGTCCTCACGGGCATCGTGATCCGCAAGCCCGGCGCCGCGCTCTACGGCGAGCTCCTCGCCGCGTTCGTCTCGATGCTCGTCGGCAACGTCTGGGGCGTCGGCACGCTCCTCTCGGGCCTCACGCAGGGCCTCGGCGCCGAGCTCGTGCTCCTCGTCTTCCTCTACGCGAACTGGCGCGCCTACGTCGCCGTCCTCGCGGGCATGGGCGCGGGCCTCGGCATGGCGATCACCGACCTCATCACCTACTACCAGGGGACCACACCGCTGTTCGCCACGATCTACACGATCGCGGCGCTCGTGTCGGGTGCCGTCATCGCGGGCCTGCTGTCGTGGCTCATCGCCCGCGCGCTCGCCCGCACCGGCGCCCTGTCGCGCTTCGCCTCGGGCCGCGACACCGCGGCCCGCGTCTGACCGTGGGGCGGCCCGGCCGCCGTCCGACCGCTCCGCGGGCGCCCCTCGCCGGCCCCGGCGCGTCCGTCGACGTCGCGGGCGGCGCGTCCGTGCGGGCCTCCGGCTGGGGCTGGCGGCACGCGGGTCGCGCCGCCTGGGCCGTCCGCGACGTCGACCTCGTCATCGAGCCGGGGGAGCGCGTGCTGCTGCTCGGCGCGTCGGGCGCGGGCAAGACCACGCTCCTGCACGCGCTGGCCGGGGTCCTCGGCGGCGACGACGAGGGCGAGACCCGCGGATCCCTGCTCGTCGACGGCCGCGACCCGGCCTCCCAGCGCGGACGCGCGGGGCTCGTGCTGCAGGACCCGGACGCGCAGGTGATCCTGTCCCGCGTCGGCGACGACGTCGCCTTCGGCTGCGAGAACCTCGGCGTGCCGCGGGAGGAGATCTGGGTCCGCGTCCGCCACGCGCTCGACGCCGTCGGCCTCGACGTCGCCCTCGACCGGTCCACCACCGCGCTCTCCGGCGGGCAGAAGCAGCGCCTCGCCCTCGCCGGCGTGCTCGCCATGCGCCCCGGGCTCCTCCTGCTCGACGAGCCGACCGCGAACCTCGACCCCGAGGGCGTCTCCGAGGTGCGGCGCGCCGTCGAGTCGGTCGTCGGGTCGACGGGCGCGACCCTCGTCGTGATCGAGCACCGCGTGGCCGTGTGGCGGGACCTGGTGGACCGCGTGGTCGTCCTCGCGGCCGACGGCGGGATCCTCGCCGACGGCGCGCCCGACGACGTCCTCCGCGACCAGGGCGCGTCGCTCGCGGCGGCCGGCGTGTGGGTGCCGGGCCGGGAGCCGGCGGCGCCGGTCCGCGCGCCCGCCGCGCCCGTGCCGCTCGTGCGCGCGGACGACCTGGCCGTCGGCCGTGCCCGCGGCACGGTCGTGGCGGAGGCGGCGGGCATCGGCCTGGGCGCCGGACGGGTGACCGCCCTCACGGGGCCGAACGGCGGCGGCAAGAGCACCCTCGCCCTCACGCTGGGCGGCCTCCTGCCCCCGCTCGCCGGCCGCGTCGTCGCCGAGGCGGGCCTGGCGGACGGCCTCGGCGCGGATCCCGCCGCCTGGCGCTCCCGCGAGCTCGCGGCCCGCATCGGCACCGTCTTCCAGGACCCCGAGCACCAGTTCCTCGCCGGCACGGTGCGCGCGGAGCTCGAGGTCGGCCCGCGCGCGGTGGGCATGGATGCGGCGGAGTCCGCGCGGCGCGTGGACGAGCTGCTCGTCCGGCTGCGGCTCGACGGCCTCGCCCGAGCCAACCCCTTCACGCTCTCCGGCGGCGAGAAGCGGCGCCTGTCGGTGGCGACCGCCCTCGCGACCGCGCCGCGCCTCCTCGTCCTCGACGAGCCGACCTTCGGGCAGGACGCCCGCACGTGGGTCGAGCTCGTGGCGCTCCTCGCCGAGCTGGTCGACCGCGAGGGCGTGGGCGTCCTCGCCGTCACGCACGACGCCGACCTCGTGGCCGCCCTCGCGGACGACGTGCTCCGCCTCGATCCCGTCCCCGGCGCCCCCGCGCGCCTGGAGGTCGTCCGATGAGCGCCGCACCGGCGGAGGTCCTGCCCGCCTCGCGCGCCACGGGCCTCGCCGCCGTGAACCCGGTCGCGCGCCTCGCCGCGGCCCTCGTGCTGACGCTCGTCCTGGTGCTCAGCCTCGACGTGGTCTCCGCGGGCACCGCCCTCGCGCTGGAGCTGCTGCTCCTGCCCCTCACGGGGATCCGGCCGCGCGCGTTCCTCCTGCGCGGCATCCCCATCTGGATCGCGGCACCCGGCGCGGGGATCACGATCCTGCTCTACGGGCGCACCTCGGGCGACGTGTACGCGCAGTTCCTGCTCGTGGTCGTCAGCGAGGGCTCGGTGCTCCTCGCGGTCGCGACGACCCTGCGCGTGCTCGCCATCGGGGTCGCGTCGCTGATCCTCTTCTCCGACGTGGATCCCACGGACCTCGCCGACGGCCTCGCCCAGGTGTGGCGCCTGCCGTCGCGCTTCGTGCTCGGCGCCCTCGCGGGCGTGCGCCTCGTCGGCCTGCTGCTCGACGACTGGCGCTCGCTCGAGCTCGCCCGCCGCGCGCGCGGTGTCGCCGACCGCGGGCGGGTCCGCCGCTTCGCCGGGCAGGCCTTCGCGCTGCTCGTGCTGTCCATCCGCCGCGGCAGCAAGCTGGCGACCGCGATGGAGGCGCGCGGCTTCGGCGGCGCGGGCGCGCGGACGTGGGCGCGGCCGAGCGTGGTCGGGCGCCGCGAGGCGGTCGTCCTGGTGGTGGCGGTCCTCGTCGCGGCCGTCGCGGTGACGGCGTCCGTGCTCGCCGGGACGTGGGACTTCGTTGCGGCCTGACGCGGGGGAGCGGCGCCCGGCGCTGGTCCTCGTCGACGGCCCGTCCGGATCCGGCAAGTCGACCCTCGCCGACGCCCTCGTCCGGGACGGCGACCCCGCGGCGATGCTCCCGCCGGGCGCGCAGCTGCTCCGCCTCGACGACGTCTACCCGGGATGGGACGGCCTCGAGGCCGCGTCCCGGCAGCTGGAGGCCGTCCTCCCGGAGATGCGGCCGGGCGGTCGCCCCCGCTGGCGCCGCTGGGACTGGGCGGCGGACGCCCCCGCCGGCTTGCACGACCTGGATCCCGCCCGCCCGCTCGTGGTCGAGGGCTGCGGATCCCTCACGCGGGTCACCGCGCATCTCGCCACGCACAGGATCTGGGTCGAGGCGGACGACGCCGTGCGCCGCGCCCGCGCCATCGCGCGCGACGGCGAGCCGTTCGCCGTCGAGTGGGAGCGCTGGGACGCGCAGTGGCGCGCGCACGTGGCGCGTGAGGATCCGCGCGGCCTGGCCGACGTCGTCGTCCGCACGGACGCCGTCGCGGCGGCCGGGTAGCCTGAGGCCATGACCGATTCCGCACCCTCCGACGTCCGCTACCTCGCCGTCTTCGCCGACGGCCCCCTCGAAGGCACCACCGAGACCCGCGTCCTGGTGGACGGCCAGCACGACGAGACCATCAGCACGATGTCCGCCGTCGAGGGCAAGGAGTCGCTGTTCCAGTACCGCGCGGGCGAGGTGTCCGAGGTCGCCGGCGAGCAGCGCGTCACCTACACGTTCGTGCCCGACGGCAGCGACGACGTGCTCGGCGAGGGCGACGACGAGTCCCTCGAGCTCTGATCCCCGGCACGCCCGGCGCCTGAGCGCCGACCCGACGACCCCGGCCCGCGACGCGGATCCCGGGGTCGTCGTGCGTCCGGGCGGCGCCTCAGGCCCAGCCGAGCTCGTGGAGCCGGTCGTCGTCGATGCCGTGGAAGTGCGCGATCTCGTGCACGAGCGTCACGTGGACCAGGTCCCGCAGGTCGTCCAGGTCCTCCGCCTCGTGCAGGTGCGGCTCGCGGTAGACGACGATCCGGTCGGGCATCTCGCCGAACCCGTACTGCCCGCGCTCGGTCATCGCGACGCCGTCGTAGAGGCCGAGCAGGTCGAGCGAGCCGTCCTCGGGCCGGTCCTCGACCACGAACACGACGTTGTCGAGGCCGTCGACCATCTCGTCCGGCAGCTCGTCGAGCTCGTCGACGACCAGGCGCTCGAAGTCGTCGGGGTCGCAGTGCAGCACGGGTCCACCCTCGCACACGCACCTCGGCGCGCCCGTCCGCGACGCCTACCCGGAGACGACGCCTGCTCCGACACGAGGCCTGCCCGGAGACGACGGAAGGGCCGGAGACGACGGAAGGGCCGGGACCCTCTCGGATCCCGGCCCTTCCCGGTGGGGTGGACGACGGGGCTCGAACCCGCGACTTCCGGCTCCACAAGCCAGCGCTCTGCCAACTGAGCTACGCCCACCATGCGGCCGATCCCGTTCTCGCGGACGGCCATGAATGAGGATACTACAGCCGCGGGGCCCACGCGGACGTCACGGCCGCGGAGATGGCCTGCACGTCCTCGGTCGCCGGTCCCGGCGCCGGCACGAAGGCGGCGCGGCGGTAGTACTCGAGCTCGCGGATGGACTCGAGGATGTCGGCGAGGGCGCGGTGGCCGCCGTTCTTGGCGGGGGAGTTGAAGTAGATCCGGGGGAACCACTCCTTGGCGAGCACCTTGATGGAGGAGACGTCGACGCTGCGGTAGTGCAGGTGCGCGTCCACGCGCGGCATGTACTTGGCGAGGAACGCGCGGTCGGTGCCGATGGTGTTGCCGGCGATGGGGGCCTTGCCGCCGTTCGGCACGTGCTGCAGCAGGTACTCCAGCACCGCGAACTCGGCGTCGGCGAGGCTCACGCCCGCGGGGATCTCGTCGAGCAGGCCCGAGGAGCGGTGCATGTCGGTGACGAACTCGCCCATGTTGGCGAGGGCGGCCGGATCCGGGTTGATGACGATGCTGAAGCCCGCGTCGACGGGCACGAGGTCGAAGTCGGTGACGACCACCGCGACCTCCACCAGCTCGTCGATCGCGAGGTCGAGCCCCGTCATCTCGCAGTCGATCCACACCAGCCGGTCCGCGTTGTTGCCCATCCCCCGATCCTATCGGCGGCCCCGGACGCCCCATCGCCGCCGCCTACCATGGGGGAGTGATCACCGTCCTCGCCGTCCTCCTCCTCGTCAACGGCGTCTGGAACGTCGTCGTCTGGCCGCAGTTCCTCAAGCGCGTCGCCAAGGATCCGCGCGCCCGTGCCGCCGACGGGTCGCGCACGCCGTTCTTCACCGTGCACCTCGTGCTGGTGTCGGTGTCGCTCCTCCTCGCGCTCGCGTCGATCGTCGCCGCCGTCGCGGCGTTCGTCTCCTGACCTCCGCCGAGGCGTCCGGCGCACCCGTCCCCGGCGAGGCCGACTGCGTCCGCGTCGTCATGTTCTCCTCCCTCTTCTGCGTCCTGTGCCAGGCGACCCGCCGCGTGCTCGCCGAGGTCCAGCGCCTCCTGCCATGGCTCCCCGTCGACGAGCTCGACGTCGCGGCGCACCCCGACCGCGCCGAGGCGGAGGGGATCCGCTCCACGCCCACGATCCTGGTGCTCGCCGGCGACCGCGAGGTGCTGCGCGCCGAGGGCGTGCCCACCGCGCCGCAGGTGCTGCAGGCGGTGGCCCGCGCGATGGACGCGACGCCCGGTGCGCCCGTCACCGCTCCCGGCCCTCCCGGCCCGACGGATCCCGCGTAGTACCCTCGTCACGACCCCCTGTAGCTCAATGGATAGAGCATCGGCCTTCTAATCCGACGGTTGCGCGTTCGAGTCGCGCCGGGGGGACCAGCTGTCGGATGCGCGCGATCGGCCGTAGATTCGACGCATGCGCGACATCCAGTCACAGATCATCGCCGCCCTCGAGGTGCGTCCGACCATCGATCCCGCCGACGAGGTCCGCGCGCGCGTCGACTTCCTCAAGGCGTACCTCAGGTCCACCGGCGCGGAGGGCTTCGTCCTCGGGGTCAGCGGCGGCCAGGACTCCTCCCTCGCCGGGCGCCTCGCCCAGCTCGCGATCGAGGAGCTCGCCTCCGAGGGGCTCCTCGCGGAGTTCGTCGCCGTCCGCCTGCCCTACGGGGTGCAGGCCGACGAGGAGGACGCGCAGCTCGCGCTCCGCTTCATCCAGCCGAAGTCGAGCGTCGTCTTCGACATCAAGCGCGCCGTCGACGGCTTCCAGGCGGAGTACTCCGATGCCGCCGGCCACGCGATGACCGACTTCACGAAGGGCAACGTCAAGGCGCGCTCGCGCATGATCGCCCAGTACGCGCTGGCCGGGCAGGCGCGACTGCTCGTCATCGGCACCGACCACGCGGCCGAGGCGGTGACGGGCTTCTTCACGAAGTACGGCGACGGCGGTGCCGACGTGCTCCCGCTCACGGGCCTCACCAAGCGCCAGGGACGGGCGCTGCTCGAGCACCTGGACGCCCCCGAGCGCCTCTACCTGAAGGCGCCGACCGCCGACCTCCTCGATGACACCCCCGGCCAGACCGACGAGGCTAACCTCGGCCTCACCTACGCCGACATCGACGACTTCCTCGAGGGCCGCGACGTGGACGACGAGGTGGCCGAGGCCATCGAGGCCCGCTACCGCAGCACCGAGCACAAGCGCCGCGTGCCCGCCTCGATGTTCGACGACTGGTGGAAGTGACCGTCTCCGACCTGACGTGACGACGCCCCGCACCTCGATGAGGTGCGGGGCGTCGTCGTGAGCGGGGAGGATCAGCTGCGGTCGCCCTCCGCGGCGCGGGAGTTGGCGGCCGACGTGTACGGGACGGGCGGGCTGTACTGCTCGTCGGGGGACTCCACCCGGCGCTCGGCCACGGGCTGGTCGTCGGTCCCCGGGCGCCACGGGACCGGCACCGGAGCCGCGGACGCCGGCTCGGGCTGGCGGGCCTCGGTGCGGGCGGAGGCGTCCGTCGCCGGCTGGTCGTCCTCGAACTGCCAGCGGGCGATGTCGCCCTGGAAGATCTTGCGGGCACGGCCCGGGTGGTGCTGCCACTCGACGATGCGGTCGCGGAACTCGGCGAGCTGCGCGTCGAACTGGAACCCGAAGCTGCCGCTGCCGCGCTTGAACTCGGTGATCTCGTGCGCGGCCCAGGTGGCGGCCGTCGCCGCGCCCTTGACGGGCAGGAGGCGGATGCGGATGTCGGCCTCGCCCGCGGCTCGGTCGGCGAGCACGCGCTCCTGCGCCGTGAGCCCGTCCCACACCGACGCCTGGCGCGCGGCATCGACCAGCATGCCGATGGCGGCGGCCTTCACCTCGCGATCGTGCCGCGTGAGGATCCGCTGCGTCGCCCCGCGCGCGATGAGCGCTGCGAGGACGCCCGCGACCACGATGGCGACGAAGGGGACGACGACGCCGGCGAGGAGCTGCGTGCCCCGCTCGGACGCGAGGGCATCGAGGAGATCATTCCACCACTGCATGCGGTGACCGTACCCCGCCGGGTGCGCGTGACCCGGGAGGCGGCGCGGGCGCGTCGCCGTGCCCGGTCATCTCCCGGCGGCGCTCAGAAGCGGAGGCAGTCGACCGCGTCCTGCAGCGCCCAGAAGTCGCCGAGGGGCACGAACCCCTGGGCGTCCCGGCGGAGGCGCTTCGCGCGGAAGCGCTCGCCCTGCGGCTCGTGCATGCGCTCGACGTAGCCGAGCACCGCGCCGTCCGGCCGGGTGACGCGCAGGAGGCCGTCGTGCAGCTCGCGCACCTGCGCGGCCGAGCGCGCGAGGGGGGTGTAGGTGATGCTGGGCATGGGGTCCTCCGTCCGCGTGCCGCCGGCCCGGCGGTGTCTCGATGTCCCCGAAGCTACGGGGGACCACCGACATCCGAGGCGGGTGGAATGGCCGGACCGCCATGACGGTTCCCTCCCATGTCGACCGCCGCGGACCTCGCGCGCATCGACGGGAAGTAGGTTCATCTCTCATGCAGACATTCATCCTCGCCGGCGGCTGCTTCTGGTGCCTCGATGCGGTGTACCGCACCCTCGACGGCGTCCAGGACGTCATCTCCGGATACATCGGCGGACACACCGCCCACCCCTCCTACGACGCCGTGTGCACGGGCGCGACCGGGCACGCCGAGGCGGTGAAGGTGGTCTTCGACGAGGAGGTCATCCCCGCCGACGTGATCCTCGACGTGTTCTTCACGCTGCACGACCCGCGGCAGCTCAACCGCCAGGGCGCCGACGTCGGCACCCAGTACCGCTCGGCCATGTTCCCCGCGGACGCCGAGCAGGAGCAGCTGTTCCGCGACGCGATCTCCCGCGCCGGCGAGCTGTGGGACGGCACCGCCGTCACCACGATCGAGCCGGTCGGCACCTGGTACGACGCGGAGGACTACCACCAGGACTTCTTCGCGAAGAACCCGGGCCAGGGCTACTGCAACGCGGTCGCCGTGCCCAAGGTGAACAAGGTGCGGAAGTCGTTCGCGCAGTACGTGCGCGCCGCCTGATCCACCTCCCCTCGACGCCCCGCGGCCTGTACGGCCGCGGGGCGTCGGCGTACCATCGGCACGTCCGGGCGACGGAGCCCGGGGAGGAGAGACGACGACGATGTCGATGATGACCACCAGCACGAGCACGAACGGCCTGCCGCGCACGGCGGGCAAGACCTGGGTGGCCTTCGGGGCCACGGGGGCGCTCGCCTCCATCCACTCGCACGACGACGGCTACGAGGTGCGGGCGCTGCACCGCGGCGTGGTCGCCGGCACGTATCCCACCCTCGAGATCGCGAAGTCGGCCCTGCGCGCGGGGCAGCACGACGACGTCCGGTTCCGGGAGCACTGAGCCGGCGCCTCCTCCCCAGTCCGCGCGCGGCCTCTCCGCATCCCGGCGCGCCGTCGAGATGCGACGCCCCGCCGACGCGCGAGGCAGGATCCGCCCGCGGTCGCGTCCTCGTGCGTCCGCGGGGAGGGGCGGCATGGCAGCGGCGAGCAGCGGAGATGCGACGACGCCGGCGGACGGATCCGACGGGCCCCTCGCGCCCGTCGTCCTGCGGGGACGCCTCCTGCGACCGGTCGCGCGGATACGGACGGCGGAGGGCTGGGAGGTCGCGAGCCTCCTGGTCGGCGGGTGCGACGCCGACGGGTCGCGCGACCGCGCCGGCGTCCCGGGCGTCCCGGGCGTCCTCGCGACCTGCACGGGCACGGCGGCCTCCACGGACCTCGCCGGCCTGGCCGTCGGCGAGGAGGTGGTCGTCACCGGCGTCCTGCGAGCGCGCCGGGCGGGACGCCCCGAGGACGACGTCGTGGAGCTCGAGGCGGACGCGGTGCTGGCCCGCCGTCGGCCGGGCGCCGCCGGCCCCGCGACCGCGACGCCTAGGATCGCACCATGAGCGGATCCCCCCGGTGGCTCGAGCCGGATCAGCAGCGTGCCTGGCGGACCGTCATCGTCGCGCTGAACCACGTCACCGAGCGCATCGAGCGGGAGCTGCTCCGGGACGCCGGCATGCCGCACGCCTACTACATGATCCTCGTCCGCCTGTCGGAGGCCGAGGGCGCCGCGCTCCCCATGAGCGTGCTCGCCCGGGCGCTCCAGGCGTCGGCGAGCCGCACGTCCCATGCCGTGACGCGCCTCGAGCAGCTCGGGTGGGTGCGCCGGTCCCGGTCGCCGCACGACGGGCGCAGCCTCCTCGCGGAGCTCACCGACGAGGGGCGCGCGACCCTCGAGGCGGCCGCACCCGGCCACGCCGAGGAGGTCCTCCGCACGGTGTTCGACCCGCTGACCGCCGAGCAGACCTCCCAGCTCGAGGCCATCGCCCGGGATATCCTCGCGAGCATGCGCGCATCCTCCCTCGACGACGATCGGGGACGCGCCGACGGCGACGACCTCGCCATCCCCTCAGCTCCCGCACACGACGCCGACCGCGCCCGCGCGGACGAGCCCGCCGCGTGATCCGCGTCACCCGCGTGATCGCGGCGCCCGTGCTCGCGGCCGCCCTCCTGCTCTCCGCCTGCACGCAGTCGCCCGCGCCCACCGAGCCGACGCCCTCCGCCGCATCGGCGAGCCCGGATGCGGCGACGCCCTCCGCGGAGCCCACCGTCGCGTCCGTCGACCCCGGCGGCACGGCGGCCGACAACCTGCCCGCGTTCGAGGCGACGGCGACCGCGGTGGTCGCGGCGAACCCCAACGCCCAGGGACGCGACCTCGTCGACGCCCTCGTCGCCGCGGGCTTCCCGAAGGAGCGCATGGAGGTGACGGCCGACCGCACGCCGCTCGGCAACTCGGTCGACTCGATCCTCGTGTCCGTCCACATGGCGGAGGCGTGCCTCATCGGGCAGCGGGCGCAGGACGGGTTCACCGCCCACGCGGAGCCGGCGCTCTCGTCGGGCCGCTGCCTGGTCGGCCAGACCCGCGCCATCGACTGGTGACCGCCGCGCCGGTCCGTCCGCGGGCGGCGTCCGGGACCTGCGGCACTGAATAGACTCGCAGGCATGGCTGAATACATCTACTCGATGGTCCGCGCCCGGAAGGCGGTCGGCGACAAGCTGATCCTCGACGACGTCACCATGTCGTTCATCCCCGGCGCCAAGATCGGCGTCGTCGGACCGAACGGCGCGGGCAAGTCGACGATCCTGAAGATCATGGCGGGCCTCGACACCCCCAGCAACGGCGAGGCCAAGCTGTCGCCCGGCTACTCGGTCGGCATCCTCATGCAGGAGCCCGAGCTCGACGAGTCGAAGACGGTCCTCGAGAACGTGCAGGAGGGCGTCGGCCCGATCAAGGCGCAGATCGACCGCTTCAACGAGATCTCGGCGGCCATGGCCGAGCCCGACGCGGACTTCGACACGCTGCTCGCCGAGATGGGTACCCTGCAGGAGGCCATCGACGCCGCCGACGCGTGGGACCTCGACTCGCAGCTCGAGCAGGCGATGGACGCGCTGCGCACCCCGCCGGGCGACGCCTCCGTCGCCAACCTCTCGGGCGGTGAGAAGCGCCGCGTCGCGCTCTGCAAGCTGCTGCTGCAGAAGCCCGACCTGCTGCTCCTCGACGAGCCCACCAACCACCTCGACGCCGAGAGCGTCCTCTGGCTCGAGCAGCACCTCTCCAAGTACCCCGGCGCCGTGCTCGCCGTGACCCACGACCGGTACTTCCTCGACCACGTGGCCGAGTGGATCGCCGAGGTCGACCGCGGGCGCCTCTACCCGTACGAGGGCAACTACTCCACGTACCTCGAGAAGAAGCAGGAGCGCCTCAGCGTCCAGGGCAAGAAGGACGCGAAGCTCTCCAAGCGCCTCGCGGAGGAGCTCGACTGGGTCCGCAGCAACGCGAAGGGCCGCCAGGCGAAGTCGAAGGCGCGCCTCGCGCGCTACGAGGAGATGGTGACCGAGGCGGAGCGCACGAGGAAGCTGGACTTCGAGGAGATCCAGATCCCCGTCGGCCCGCGCCTCGGATCCCAGGTCATCGACGCGAAGAAGCTGCACAAGCAGTTCGGCGAGCGGGTCCTCATCGACGACCTCTCCTTCACCCTGCCGCGCAACGGCATCGTCGGCGTCATCGGCCCGAACGGCGTCGGCAAGACCACGCTCTTCAAGACCATCGTGGGCTTCGAGCCGCTGGACGCCGGCGAGCTCAAGGTCGGCGACACGGTCGACATCTCGTACGTCGACCAGAGCCGCGGCGGCATCGACCCGGAGAAGTCGCTGTTCGAGGTCGTCTCGGACGGCCAGGACTACATCCAGGTCGGCAAGCAGGAGGTCCCGGCGCGCGCCTACGTCTCCACCTTCGGCTTCAAGGGACCGGACCAGCAGAAGAAGGCGGGCATCCTCTCCGGTGGTGAGCGCAACCGCCTGAACCTCGCGCTGACGCTCAAACAGGGCGGCAACCTGCTGCTCCTCGACGAGCCCACCAACGACCTGGACGTGGAGACCCTCGGCAGCCTGGAGAACGCGCTCCTCGAGTTCCCCGGCTGCGCCGTGGTCATCACCCACGACCGGTGGTTCCTCGACCGGATCGCGACCCACATCCTGGCGTACGAGGGCACGGAGGAGGACCCGGCGAACTGGTACTGGTTCGAGGGGAACTTCCAGGCGTACGAGGAGAACAAGGTCGAGCGACTCGGCCCGGACGCCGCGAAGCCGCACCGCTCCGCGTACCGCAAGCTCACGCGCGACTGATCCGATGGCCCGGGTCCACGTCCCGGTCCACCTCCGGTGGGCCGACCTCGACGCCTACGACCACGTGAACAACGTGGAGGTCCTCCGTCTCCTGGAGGAGGCGCGCGTGCGCGCCTTCTGGCGGGGCGACGACGACGGCGAGGGCGTGGACCCGGGCATGGCGCTCATCGACGCGTCCGCGGGCGCCTCGACCATGACGATGATCGCCCGGCAGGAGGTCGAGTACCTCCTGCCCATCTCGTACGGGCGGCGTCCGCTCGACGTGCAGGTGTGGCTGGGGCGGCTCGGCGGATCCAGCCTCGAGGCCTGCTACGAGCTGCGGACGCCCGTGGGCGTCGAGCCGGCCGCGCTGTACGCGCGCGCGTCGTCGACGATCGTGCTCGTCGACTCCGCGACCGGGCGCCCGCGGCGGATCACCGACGACGAGCGCGCCGCATGGGCCGCGTACATCGAGGAGCCCGTGGCGTTCAGCCGCCGGGGCTGAGCCGGGTCAGGCCCGTGCCTCGGCCGGGACGCGGACCATGCCCTCCTGGGCCACGCTCGCGAGCAGCACGCCGTCGCGCGAGTAGATGCGGCCGAGCGAGAGGCCGCGACCGCCCTGCGCGCTCGTCGACTCCTGCACGTACAGCATCCACTCGTCGGCGCGGCCGAAGCGGTGGAACCACATGGCGTGGTCGAGGCTCGCCGTCTTGATGCCGCGGGTGGCCCAGCTGAGGCCGTGCCGCCGGTAGATCGACTCGAGGATCGAGTAGTCGCTCGCGTAGGCCAGCGAGGCGAGGTGCACGGCCGGGTCGTCGGGCAGGCGGCCGATGGCGCGGATCCACACGGCCTGGTGGGCGACGCGCTCCTCGGCGGCGCCGAAGTACACGGGCTGCTCGACGTGGCGCATGTCGAACGGGCGGTCGTTCGCCCAGTGCTTCGCGACGGGGTGCTCGATGCGCGACAGAACGTCGTGCGCGCTCGGAAGCGACTCCGGGTCCGGGATGCCCTCCGGCATCGGCGCCTGGTGCTCGAGGCCCTCGTCGGCGTCCTGGAAGGACGCGATCATCGACAGGATCGGGCGGCCGTCCTGGTACGCCTGCGTGCGCCGGGTGGAGAAGGAGCGCCCGTCGTGGATGCGGTCGACGGAGAAGGTGATGGGCTTCGTGACGTCGCCGGGGCGGAGGAAGTAGCCGTGCATGCTGTGCACGCGTCGGTCGGGCTCGGTCGTGCGCATCGCCGCGACGAGCGACTGCGCGAGGACCTGGCCGCCGAAGACGCGGCCCATCGGCATCCACTGCGATGGGCCGGTGGAGATGTCCTCGCTCGTGCGGGCGCCGGTGTCCGTGAGGTCGAGCGCGGTGAGGAGCCCGGCGAGCGGGCCGCCCGCGGACTCGTCGGGGGTGTCGGATGCGTGGTCGGTCATGGGTCCTCCGCCGTACGGGCCGACCTCGGGCGGTCGGGCTGCCGGGCGGGTCGCCCGGGCACATCCAGTAGCTTAGACAGGCCATGACGCCCTCCTTCGCCCTCCGGGACGCCCTCGCCCTCGGCGATCTGCAGACCTTCCTCGGGCGCTCCGCCCGCGTCGACGACGGGGCCGTCCGCCTCATCGGATCCGGGGGCGTGCTCGCCGTGTACACCTCCGTGCTGCAGCCGGCGGGGCTCCTCGACCGGGCGCCCACCGTGCTCGGCCTCCGCACCTTCGCCGCGGAGACGCAGGCGCCCGTCGACAGCGTGGTGCCCATCCGCGCGCTCCTCGACCGCCTCGCGCGACTCGAGGGGCCCGCGACCGGATCCCCGGGCGAGCCCGTCGGCGTGCTCGTCCCGCCCGACACCGCGACGGCGCCGTGGGCGGGCATCTCCCCGCCGCGCGCGGGGTGGGAGCGCGTCGCGGACGTGCCCGCCGCCGCCCTGCGGGCCGCCGCGCGGGCCGGCATCGACGAGGTCGCGGCCGCCGTGCCCTCGGGGATCGGCGAGCAGATCGTCTCGCGCGTGCGCGGCGAGGTCTGGGGTCGCCCCGTGGACGGCGCGCCCGATGTGGTCGCGGGCGGCGCCTTCGCGGCCTACAGCCTCGGGTTCCTCGGTCCGGATCCCGCCCCCGACGCGGAGGCGGATGACGGCGAGGTGCCGGTGGCCGTGTTCCGCACGGGGCCGTGGACCCGGCTCACGACGTCCCGCGGGCACGTGCTGGTCCGCCGGCTCTAGCCCGCGGCCCGGCGCTCCATCCGTCAGGACTCGTCGAACGTGTTCACCATCGCGTGGGCGGCGCGCTCGAGGTAGTCCCACAGCTGCGCCTCGTGCATCGGGGCGAGGCCGAGCGAGTCGACGGCCACGCGCATGTGCGCGAGCCAGCGGTCGCGCGCGTCGGGGTTGACGCGGAACGGCATGTGCCGCATCCGCAGGCGCGGGTGCCCGCGCTCGTCGCTGTAGGTCGTCGGGCCGCCCCAGTACTGCTCGAGGAACCCCGTGAGGCGCTGGATGGCGCCCTCCAGGTCCTCCTCCGGGTACATGGCGACGAGGACCGGATCCTCGGCCACGCCGCGGTAGAACTCGCGGACCAGCTTCTCGAACGTGGGCCGGCCGCCGACGTCCTTGTAGAACGAGCTCGCCAGCAGGTCGGCCATCAGGACTCCTCGGGCGGCGTGGCGGGCTTCCGCGGCTGGCGGGGTGCGCGGTGCGGCCGCGGGGGCGCGGCGTCCGGCTGCCGCGCGGTGGACTCCCCAGCGGATCCGTCGACCGGGGCGTCCGACGCCTCGTCCACCGGCACGGTCCACGTGGCGGTGACCTCGTCCTCGTCGAGCGGGACGGCGGCCGGGTCGTCCTGCGCCGGGATCATCTGCGTGGCGCGGGGGTCCGGCCGAGCACCGGCGGCGCCGCGGACGACGGGGGACGCGGGGGCGTCGGATGTCGCCGCCGGCGGGCGCTGGGCGGCCTTCCGGGCCGCGCGCTTCCGCGGGGCGGGGGACTCCGCCTGCTGGACCGGGGTCGGGACGGTGCGCGGCGGGTGCGCGCCGCCGACGCTCGCGGCGCTGTCGAAGCCCGTGAGGACGACGGCGTTGAGCGACGGGAGCGTGACGCCCATGGCGTCGAGGGCGGCCTTGAGGCGGCCGCGGAGCTCGCGCGACACGTCGTCGCGGGCGTTGCTGCGGGTCTTCACGACCACGCGGATCACGACGGCGGACTCCGAGATCGACTCGATGCCCCAGATCTCCGGCTTCTCGACGATGCGCGAGCGCCACTTGGACGTGGTCGCGAGCTCGGTGGCGGTGGCGAGCATGCGCTCCTGCACGGCCTGCACGTCGGTGTCGTACGGGACCGCGAGGTCGATGACCACGCGCGCCCAGCCCTGCGACATGTTGCCCACGCGGAGGATCTCGCCGTTCCGGACGAACCAGAGCGTCCCGTTGACGTCGCGCAGCGTCGTGATGCGGATGCCGACGGTCTCGACGACGCCCGTCGCGGGGCCGACGTCGACGACGTCGCCGACGCCGAGCTGGTCCTCCACGACCATGAACAGGCCGTTGAGGATGTCCTTGACGATGTTCTGCGCGCCGAAGCCGAGGCCCGCGCCGAGGGCGGCGGTGAGGAGGGCGAGGGAGCTCGTGACGTCGGGCGCGACGACCGAGAGGACGCTCGCGATGACGATGACGACGATCACGACCGTGGTGATGTTGCTCAGGACGCTGCCGAGGGTGCGGGTCCGTTGGACGACCCGCACGGCCGTGAGCGGAGAGGCCTGGATGGACTGGGTGTCGTCGACGTTCTGCCGCTTCTTGACGCCCGAGACGATCCGGTCGACCGTCTGCCGGATCACCACGAGCAGGACCAGTCGGAGCAGGAGCCCGCCGGCGATGTAGGAGACGACCTTGATGAGGTCGCCCCAGGTGGAGAAGAACGAGCCGTCGCCGCAGCACACCATGCTCAGGTCCATCGCGACGCGCTTCCGACGGGGAGGAGGAGAGGGGAGGTCATCCGGCCGAGTGTACCGGCGGCCCCCTCGGCCGGCCCTGGGTCCGTGCGCAGGTGCGCCGGGGACGACGACGGGGACGGCCGCCTGGGCGACCGTCCCCGTCGGGATCGTGCGGGTGGGGCTACTCGGCGTCCTTCGCCTGCGCCCGGAGCGCCCGCTCCACGCCCGACAGCAGCTCGCTGACGAGGCGGCGGAGCGCCGGCGGCTCGGGGTTCGCGTCGAGCCAGGCGACGGTCGCGTCGCGGAGCTCGGCGTCGGCGAGCGGCGACGGGTAGAAGCCGCCGATGAGCGCCGCCGCGATGGCGTAGCTCCGCGACTCCCACACGCCCTGCAGCGCGTCGAAGTACGCGCCGACGTACGGGCGCAGCAGCTCGACGTCGGCCGCGCGGCGGAACCCGAGGCCCGTCGTGCGGACGATCGTGTTCGGCTCGGTGTCGGCCTCCCAGACCGACGCCCACGCCGCCTGCTTGCCCTCCGAGGTCGGCAGCGCCGCGCGGGCCTGGGCGGCGGACTGCGCGCCCGTGGCCGTGCGGTCGGCCGCGAGCGCGGCGTCGATCTCGGGAGTCCCGGCCCGGCCGCCCGCGACGAGCGCGGTCAGCAGCTCCCAGCGGAGGTCCGCGTCGATCTCGACGCCCTCGAGCGTCTCGGTGCCGTCGAGGAGCGCCTGCACGTGATCCAGCTGCGCGGGCTCGGCGGCGACCTGGGCGAAGGTGCGCAGGAACTGGAACTGGTTGTCGGATCCGGGCGCCGCCTGCGCGGTGAGCGCCCACAGCTCGGACGCGACCGTCGCGAGCAGCTCGCCGCGGTGGTCCGGGGCCGAGTACGTGGTGGCGGCGACGGTCAGCTGCGCGAGCGCGTAGCGGAGGGCCGTCGACTCGTCCTCGGTCGCCACGTTGTCGAGCACGAGGCGGGCGTAGTCCCGGGCGCGGATCTCGCCGTCGCGCGTCGCGTCCCACACCGAGGCGAAGACGAGCGAGCGGGCGAGCGAGTCCTCGAACGCGGCCAGGTGGCGCATCGCGACCTCGAGCGACGCGGGATCCAGCCGGACCTTCGCGTAGGTGAGGTCGTCGTCGTTGAGCAGCACGAGCGCGGGGCGCTGGCGGCCGACGAGCTCGGCGACCTGGGTGCGGTCGCCGTCCACGTCGAGCTCGAAGCGCTCCGTGCGGACGAGGTGCGCGTCGCGCAGCTCGTAGAAGCCGATCGCGAGGCGGTGCGGACGGAGCGTCGGGTAGTCCTCCGCCGCCTCCTGCAGCACGGCGAACGACGTGATGACGCCGTCCTCGTCCGTCTCGATCTCGGGACGCAGCGTGTTGACGCCCGAGGTCTTCAGCCACAGGTCGGTCCAGCGCTCGAGGTCGCGGCCGCTCGTGCCCTCGAGCTCGGTGGTGAAGTCGCGGAGCGTCGAGTTGCCGAACGCGTGGCGCTGGAAGTACGCGGCCACGCCCTTCAGGAACTCGTCCTGGCCGACGTAGGCGACGAGCTGGCGGAGGACGGACGCGCCCTTCGCGTACGTGATGCCGTCGAAGTTGACCTGCACGTCCTCCAGGTCGTTGATGGTCGCGTAGACGGGGTGCGTGCTCGGGAGCTGGTCCTGGTTGTACGCCCAGGACTTCTCGCCGGCGTTGAACGTGGTCCAGGCGCCCGTCCACTCGGTGCCCTCGGCGGTCGCCAGCGTGGAGATGTAGGTGGCGAAGGACTCGTTGAGCCACAGGTCGTCCCACCACCTCATGGTGACGAGGTCGCCGAACCACATGTGCGCGAGCTCGTGCAGGATCGTCGTGACCCGGCGCTCCTTCACGGCGTCGGTGACCTTGGAGCGGAAGACGTAGCTCTCCACGAAGGTGACGGCGCCGGCGTTCTCCATCGCGCCCGCGTTGAACTCGGGGACGAACAGCTGGTCGTACTTCGGGAAGGGGTACGGGTACTCGAAGCGCTCCTCGTAGAACGCGAAGCCCTCGCGGGTCTTCTCGAACACGTAGTCGGCGTCGAGGTGCTCCATGAGCGACTTGCGCGCGAAGACGCCGAGCGGGATCGTGCGGCCGTCGCTCGAGGTGAGCTCGCTCCGGACCACGCCGTAGGGCCCCGCGATGAGCGCCGTGATGTAGCTCGACATGCGCAGCGTCGGCTCGAAGGTCCAGGTGGACGCGCCGTCGGCGGCGGCCGTGGGCTCGGGCGTGGGGGAGTTGGAGACGACCTCCCAGTGGGACGGCGCCGTGACCGTGAAGCGGAAGACGGCCTTGAGGTCGGGCTGCTCGAACACCGCGAACATGCGGCGCGAGTCCGGCACCTCGAACTGCGAGTAGAGGTAGACCTCGTCGTCGACGGGATCCACGAAGCGGTGCAGGCCCTCACCCGTGTTCGTGTACATGGCGTCGGCCACGACCGTCAGCTCGTTCTCCTGCGCGAGGTCGTCGAGGCGGATGCGGACGCCGTCGCTGACGTCCGCCGGGTCGAGCTCGCGCCCGTTGAGCGTCACCGCGTGCACCGTGCGCGTGATCGCGTCGATGAACGTGGACGCGCCCGTCGTCGCGGTGAAGCGCACGGTGGTGGTGGATCCGAACACCTCGGCTCCGCGGGTGAGGTCGAGCGTCACGTCGTACTCGGACACGTCGAGGAGCGCCGCGCGCTCCTCGGCCTCGACGCGGGTGAGGTTCTCTCCTGGCATGGTGCTCCTGCTCGTCCGTGAGGTGGGTGGGCCGTGCGTGCGGACGCGCCTCGCGGGACGGTGCACCGGGCGGTCGGGGACCGCGGGTGCGCGGGCGGAGCGGCGCCGCTTTCGGAGCCGATCCTATTGCGTCGGCTGACCTAGGCTTGCGGCATGTCCGACGTTCAGAGCAGCCCCCGCACGACCGCCGTCGAGTTCTGGTTCGACCCCTCCTGCCCCTGGGCGTGGATGACCTCCCGCTGGGTCGACGAGGTCGCCCGCCACCGCGACCTCGACATCACCTGGCGCGTCATGAGCCTCGCCGTCCTCAACGAGGACAAGGCCGACGAGCCGAGCTTCGCCGCGTTCCTCCCGCGCGCCCTCCGCTTCACCCGCCTCGTCGCCGCCGTCGAGGCCGAGCACGGCGCCCAGCACGTCAAGCCCCTCTACGACGCGCTCGGCACGCGGATCCACCTCCGCGACCAGAAGGACGCCGATGTCGTGATCCCCGAGGTGCTCGCCGAGCTCGGCCTCCCGGCGGAGCTGGCCGAGACCAGCCGCACCGACCGCTACGACGAGCCCATGCGCGCCAGCCACTTCGAGGGCATCGAGCGCGTCGGCCAGGACGTCGGCACGCCCGTCATCTCCGTCGACGGCGTCGCGTTCTTCGGTCCCGTCATCTCGCCGGCGCCGAAGGGCGAGGAGGCCGTGAAGCTCTGGGACGGCGTCGTCGCGGTCGCGGGCTACCCCGGCTTCTTCGAGATCAAGCGCTCGCGCACCGTGGGCCCGATCTTCGACTGATCCTTTCCCGTCGCGCGCGCGGCGGCCGGGCGCCCACGGGCGTCCGGCCGCGGTGCGCCCGGCACCGCCCGCGCCGCGGGCACGACGCCGCGACGCGCGGCAGGAGGAGTGCACCGATGCGCATCCACATCGCGACCGACCACGCGGGCCTCGACTTCTCGAGGTACCTCACCGACCACCTGACCGACGCCGGGCACGACGTCGTCGACCACGGGCCGACCGCCTACGACGCGCTCGACGACTACCCGTCGTTCTGCATCCGCGCAGCCCGCGCCGTCGTCGCCGACCAGCGCGACGGCACCACCGCGCTGGGGGTCGTGTTCGGCGGATCCGGCAACGGCGAGCAGATCGCCGCGAACAAGGTCGAGGGCGTGCGCGCGGCGCTCGTCTGGAACCTGTCGACCGCCGTCCTCGCGCGGCAGCACAACGACGCCAACGTGATCTCCATCGGCGCCCGCCAGCACACCGTCGAGGAGGCCACGGCCTTCATCGACGCGTTCATCGCCGAGCCGTTCTCGGGGGAGGAGCGGCACGCGCGCCGCATCGCGCAGCTCGCCGAGTACGAGACGACGGGGGCCATCGCCGGTCACCCCGTCACCGACTAGGCCGCCGTGCCCGAGGGGCATTCGATCCACCGGATCGCGAAGCAGTTCGAGGCGCACTTCGTGGGCGACGTCGTGCAGGCGTCGTCGCCGCAGGGCCGCTTCGCGGAGGGCGCCGCCGTGCTCGACGGGCGCCGGCTCCTGGCCGCGAAGGCCGTGGGCAAGCAGATGTTCCTCGAGTTCGACGGCGACGTCTGGCTCCGCGTGCACCTCGGCCTCTACGGCGCGTGGGACTTCGCGGGCGACGTGTCGACCCTCAACCGGATGGGGCAGAACGGCATGCGGGGCGACGTGCCGGTCGACGACCGGGTCGACGACGCGCCCGTGGACTCCGACGCGGAGGACTCGCTCGCGAGCATCGGGGCGCCGCGCCGCGCGCGGCTGCGCATGGCGGAGCAGGAGAAGGTCCACGACCCGTTCTCCGCGGAGGCGTGGCCGCCCGAGCCCGTCGGCCAGGTGCGCGTGCGGCTCCTCACCGAGCGTGCCGTGGCGGACCTGCGCGGCCCCACCGCGTGCGTCGTCGCGAGCCCCGAGGAGGTGCAGCAGGCCATCGACAAGCTGGGGCCGGATCCCCTCGTCGACGGCGGCAAGCGCTCCGAGGACCGCTTCACGGCGACGGTGCGGAGGAAGCCGACGGCGATCGGCCTGCTGCTAATGGACCAGGCCGTGGTGAGCGGGATCGGGAACGTCTACCGCGCGGAGCTGCTGTTCCGCGCGCGACAGAACCCGCACACGCCCGGGCGCGACGTGCCCGAGGACGTGGTGCGCGGCATCTGGAAGGACTGGTCGAAGCTCCTGCGCAAGGGCGTCGAGGTCGGCCAGATGATGACGATGGACGGCCTGCGCGGCAAGAGGCTCGAGGCGGCGCTGCGCAACCGGGCGGACCGCCACTGGGTCTACCACCGCGAGGGGCTGCCGTGCCGCGTGTGCGGCACCAACATCGTGATGGAGGAGGCCGCGGGCCGGAAGCTCTACTGGTGCCCGTACTGCCAGGCGTGATGCGGCGCTGATGGTGCGCTGATGCGACGGAGGGGCCCGGATCCGATCGGATCCGGGCCCCTCGACCGTCGGCGGCGGGTGCTGCGGGCGGCGCTACTCGCTGATGTGGGCGAAGAGGAACCAGCGGTCCTTCTCGAGGCCGCGCGCGATCTCGATCGCGACGTCCTGGCTGTTGACGTCGATCTCGCCGAGCTCCTGAACGGCGCGGTTGACGAGCTCCATCGTCGCGTCGATCTGCGCGATGACCTCGGCGATGGTGGCGCTCGACTGGCGGAAGCCGGGGGTGAGCGGCGCCGTGGTGGTGGCCGAGGCGACCGTCTCGATGCGGGCGTCGATGGGCAGGCCGAGGGCGACGACGCGCTCGGCGGCGGTGTCGGCCCAGTCCTGCGCGTGGGAGACGAGCACGTCGAGGAACTCGTGGACGCCGATGAAGTTGGCGCCGCGGACGTGCCAGTGCGCCTGCTTGCCGTTGACGGCGAGGGCCTGGAGGTTGACGACGACGGGGCTGAGGAACTGCGCGACGCCGGCGGCGACGTCGGCGGATGCGGAGCTGGTGGGGACGTGGACGGTGTCGGTCATGGGTTCTCTCCTCGAGCGTCGGATGACGGTCTGCGGGTTGCGGACGATGCCGTCAATCTCGCGCATCCCGCCGGCGCCCGCAAGCAAGCTGAGGCATGGCTTACCGCGGCACGGGGCGTGTCAGCGGAGCGCCGAGACACGGGCGGCGACCTCCTTGACGTCGCGGATGCGCCGCTCGTACCGCGCCGCCACGGCGATGAGCACGACGCCGCCGATGCCCGCCCAGGCCCACCAGGGGACGGTGGCGGACGCCTCGCGGATCCACGGCCACAGCTGCGCGAGGGCGTGCACCAGCAGGACGCCGGCGCCGATGAGGAAGGGGGCGCGGAGCTTCAGGCGCGCGCCGACGAGCAGCGTCGCGAGCGCGAGGATCCCGAGGCCGACGATGCGCCACGCCGGGTTCGGCCCGAGGTCGGCGAGGAGCGGCGGGACGAGGAGGACGAGGAGCCCGGGGGCCAGGTGCGGCATGCTCCCGACGGATGGGTCGCGGATCATGCGGCGGGCGCCGACGAGGAGGAGACCCGCGGCGATCGGCACCGTGACGGTCTCGACCGGGTCCGCTGCTCCCGCGATCACGAGGACCGCGGCGACGAGCCCGCCGACGACGAGCGCGGCCACGGCGAGGACGCGGTCGCGCAGCGGGGGAGCGGTGACCGGGAGGGCGTCGCGATCGCCCGGTACGGCCGGCGCGGGGCCAGGCGGGGAGCAGATGACGTGCAGGGCGGCGATGAGGCCGGTGAGGAGGGCGGCGCGCGGGCCGACTCCGTCGATCCATTCGGCATGGGCGCGCACGATGCCGACGGTGCCCACGACGGCTGCTCCGACGAGCGCGACGAGCACGGCGATCCGGGGCGCTGCGTGGAGCAGGGCGTCCGCCGGGTCGCGTGCATCGCGGGTCGCGCCGGGCAGCGCGGCTGCGCCGTGGCCGGGGGCGGACGATCCGTCGGAGAGCGCCGGTGAGCCGTCGACGCCCGGGCCGGGGCGAGGGCGCTCCACCGCGTGCGCCGGGAGGAGGGCGACGGCGAGCACGAGGACGACGGCCGCGGCGAGCGTCCCGAGGTCCGTGCGGCCGAAGGTGGCCGGATGGAAGGCCTCGAGCTGGGCCACGCTCCTGCCGAAGCCCACGAGCGGCACCGTCAGCGCGGACGCGGCAGCGGTGGAGATGAGCAGGGCCCGCGTCCCGGGGGTGGCGTCCGAGCCGCGCAGGGCGGCCGCAGCGAGGAGCAGCACGACCCCGGCCGCGCTGCCGAGGAGCAGGGCGCGGACCGGCGTCCCCGTCCAGGACGCGACGGCCGTGGGGAGCGCGGCGAGGAGCAGCGCGCCGAGGAGGACGGGCGCGGCTCCGGTCGGTCGGTCGCGGCCGACCGCCGCGACGCGTCCGCGGCGACCGGGGATGCCGCGCTCGAGGAGCACTGCGACGACGAGCATGACCCCGGCCGGCGGCAGGACGTACGGCTCCACGGCGTCGACGCGGCCCCGGCCCAGCGCGACCCAGAGGGCGGAGGAGCCGAGGACGAGGGCGATCCACCCGACGTGGTGTCGAAGGCGCGACCCGGGACCGGAGGAGGCGATGAGCACGGCCGTCCCCGCGAGGAGGAGGGCGACGGGGAGTCCCGCCGCGTCGGAGGCCGCGCCCACCGCGGCCGTGCTGCCGACGAGCACGCCCGTCGCGATGTCGGCCGAGCGACGGAGGACGCCGACCGCATCGACGTGGTCGCCCGGGCGGACAGGATCGGGGGACGGGTGCCGGAACCGGTCGGCGGCACCCACCGCGGCCACGAGGACGGCGACGACGGCGGGCACGATGGCGGTCGCGGCGTCGCTGGACGCATCGCCGCCCCGCCACGCGAGGAGGGCGACCACGACGGCGCCGAGGAGGGAGACGGCGGCGGACGCGGCGAGCACGGGGCGATGCACCGAGCGGAGCACGAGCAGGATCCCGGCGCCGGCGACGAGCGCCGCGCTCGCGACCAGCGGGCGGACCACGCCGTCTCCGGGGACGACCGTCGCCACCATCACCACGGTGATGAGCGCGGCGGCGGCCGCCCACGCGGCTCCGGCGAGACGCACCTCCGCGGGGTCGCGGGCGGCGCGGACGACGAGCACGCCGATCGCGACGAGCAGCGCCGCCGTGATCCCCAGCTGGAGGTCGACGGCGGCCAGCGGGCCGGCCACCTCCGCCGCCAGCCGCAGCGCACGCGCGCCGCCGACGACCAGGAGCCCGAGGCCGCCGCCCGTCACGACCGCGTGCAGCAGCGGCCGGACGGGAGACGGCGCGCGACGGAGGGCGGTCGCTGCCGCCAGCGCGAGGGCTGCGCAGACCGCGGTGAGGAGGTACGGCCGGAGCACGTCCTCCGGGCGGCCCGCTGAGGCGAGCGGCAGGACGGCCGTGAGGATGCCCGCGAGGGTCAGCGCCGTGACGCCGCGCCGGACGGGCGGTCCGGCCTGCGAGCGGACCGCGTCACCGTCGACACGCACCGCGGCCCGATGCATCAGCGCCGCCACGATGAGCAGGGCACCCGCGACGGGCAGCCAGTACGCCTCGGGGGCGGCCGTGCCGCCCGCCAGCAGCCGTGACCACAGCGCCGCGATCCCGAGGCCGAGCGCCGTCCAGCCCCACGCGCGGCGGGCGCTGCGGGAGAGGAGCAGCCCGTCGTGGGCGAAGGACAGGGCGAGCGCCGTCGCGGCGAGGAGGAGCAGCGGGATCCACAGGAGCTCGCGTCCCTCGCGCCCCGCGACGGAGGACACGGCGACGAGCAGCGCGCCGGACGCCACCACGGCTGCGCCGGCGTCGAGCGCCACCCGGAGCGCGCGGGACGCGTAGCGGTACGCGAGCAGGGCGGCGCCTGCGACGGCGAGGGCGACGGCCGCGGGGACCGCTCCGTGGGGCGCGGCGCCACGGTCGACCAGCCCGGCGACGGTCAGGACCGCGAGCAGCAGCGTCGGGGCCATGAGGCCGGCGGTCGTCAGGCGCCACCGGCGCAGCGCGGTGCTCCCGGCGGGTCGAGGAGCGGTCGTCGGCTCATCCGCACGGGGCGCTCGCGCGGAGAGGCCCACGTGTCGGACGCCGCCCGCGGTCCAGGCACCGAGGCCGGCCACGAGCAGCGCCTGCCCCGCGATGGACCAGACAGGCGATCCGGTCAGCGCGCCGCCGGCCCGGTCCGCTCCGACGATCGCGACGGGAAGGGCCGTGATGCACGCGGGGAGCAGGACCGTCGCGAGCAGCGCACGACGCCGCACGCCCGGTCGCCCCGCGAGGATGCCGGACACGAGGACGGTCAGACCGGAGCCCAGGAGGAGGAGCACGACCGGATCCGCGACCGCGCCGAGCGCGGACGTCGCCGGCGGCGCCCCGATGACGCGGGAGCGGACGAGCGAGGGCGCGAGGGCGCCCGCGGCGACGAGGGCCAGGAGCGCCGCCCCGGCCGTGGCGAGGCGCGCGGCGCCGTCGGTGCGAGCGGTGCGGGATCCGGCGACCAGGAGCAGGACGACGACGGGCGTGACCGCCCACCAGGTGCCCGTGCTCGCCCAGGACGCCGACCAGCCCAGGGCGCCGGCGGCGAGGGAGAGCGCGATGAGCGGCGCGGCGGGGACGCGGGAGCGGGGCGATGACGGACCCGGATCCGTGACCGGACCCGATCCGGCGACCGGCTCCCGCGCCGACAGCCGCCCGACGAGCGCCGCTGCGGAGACGGCCACGTACGCACCGGCGACCACGGCGACCAGGCCGAGGGCGGGGATCGCCGCGACGACGACGGAGGCCCCCGACCATGCGAGGAGGCCGCGGCGTGCCCCGAGCCGGTGCCCCGCCCACGCGGCGACGGCCGCGAGGATCCAGACGGCGATGAGGCCGAGCGCGGCCGCCCGACCGTCGCCGGGCAGATCGGCGACGCCGCTCGTGCGCCCGAGCACGGCCACGGCGTCGTCGAGCGGTCCATGCCCCCACGCCGGCACGCCGACCAGCAGCGCGGCGGTGACGCCCCGCAATCCGGCGAACGCGGCGGGCACGCCGGCGAGGCCCGCGACCACCAGGGCGGCCACGGCGGCGACGCGCGCCGTCGCCGTCAGCGGGGGGTCGACGAGACGTCGGGAGGCGACGTCGAGCACGGCCGCGACGAGCGCGGCGGCCACGAGCTGGGCGCAGATCGTGAGCAGCACGGGGCCGCCCATCAGGGCCGTCACCGGGAACGCCGCTGCCGCTCCCGCACCCGCGATCACGGCCGCGAAGGCGCGCAGCGGATCCGAGGCGATTGTGTACGACGCCGAATCCGAGCCACCCGGCCCCGCGTCCATGGCGTCCGGGACGATCCCACCGACCCCGACCGGAGGGACGGCCGAGTCGTGTCCGGCCGCCTCCTCCGATGTGGCGTCCTCCTCGTGCCGGCGGAGGCCGTCATCGGGCGACGCTGCCCGCGCGAGCGCCCACGCGTGGGCGCCGCTGGCGGCGGCCGCGACGAGGAGGGGGAGCGCGGGGACGGCCGCGGGGTCCAGCGCGCTGGCGGCACCCGCCACGACCGCGGCCGCGGCCGCCACGACCCCGACGACCCGCAGGATCCCGCGTTCGAGGGCGTCCGGCATGGCCCGCGCGCGTGATCGCGGTGCCGCGTGCACGAGCGCGACCGCCGACGCGGACGCGAGGGCGAGGGCGGTGCGCGTGCCGGCGTCCGCTGACGGGACGGCACCCACCAGGAGCCCCGCGGCCACGGTGAGCCCCGCCCAGCCCGCGATGCCCGCCACGCGGATCCGCAGCAGGGGCCGGAGGGCGAGGAGCGCCGCCGACACGACGAGCGTGCCCAGGCCGAAGTGGACGAAGGGGTCGGTCGACGCGGCCCCGGCGAGGTCGTAGGACCGCACGGCCCAGACGTCGAGGTGCAGGAGCACGATGCCCACGACGCCGACGGCCTCGGCCGTGCCGGGCAGCCGACGCCGGGCGAGGACGCCCGCCGCCGCGAGCGCCGCGAGGGTGACGGACGCCGTGATGGCCGCGCGCACGACGAGCCCGTAGGTGACGAACGCGTAGACCACGTAGAAGACGGCGGCGACGGAGAGCAGCACCACGCCGACGGCGAGCAGGACGGCCGGGACGCTGATGCGGCGACGAGGTGCCGCGGGCGCCGGCGCGGGCGGGCGCGTGTCCGGAGTCGCCTGCTGCGGGAGGGATGCGTCCGCCCCGGCCGGAGCCGCTGGCCCGGAGGGCGCCGGGGCCTCATGTACGGCGCCCGGCGACGTCACCGCTGCCCGCACCCGCGACGCGACGGCCACGTCCGTCCCGACATCCGCGGTCCGCGCGACCGCGGCCTCGTGCTCCCGGGCGGCGGCCGCGCTCCACCGCCGCATCGACGCGAGCAGGCGCTCGCGTTCCGCGATCGACTCGAGCATGCGCCGTGACGCGTCGAGGACGGCGGCCGCGTCGGGCGCGCGGACGTCGAGTCCGCAGCGCCCGCAGACGAGCGCGTCCAGCACGGCGAGGCAGGCGGGACAGAGGTCGGTGCGCAGCAGGTCGTCGGGTCGTGCGGCCCAGGGCTGCGCGCCGATCCGTGATCCCCGTGCGTCGTCCTCGACCATGCAGCCCCCTCGAGCTCGCCCTGTGCGGAAGCTCCGCGGCACTCCACGAACCAGGACGCTATCGGTGCCGGCGGCGCGAGGCGGCGCGATGCCCCGATCGGGGGAGGCCCGCACCGCGATGGGGGTGGGGAGGACGGGCGGAGCGGCGATCAGGACCGCGATGGAGGGGATGACGGGAATCGAACCCGCGTGATCAGTTTGGAAGACTGAGGCTCTACCATTGAGCTACATCCCCGCAGCGCCGGCATCACCGCCCCCGAGGGGCCGTGCGCCGGATGCGCGGGATCCAGCGTAGCGCAGCCTCCCGTCGCCGGTGACCAGCGCCCGGCACGAGTCGGATAGGCTGTGCCACGGTCGGATCGGCTTCCGCGCGCCTGCACGTCGAGGCGCACGGCGCCCGCCTCGACCGAGGGAATGCGTGGCAGCCGGGGCGTAGCGTAGTGGCTAGCGCGTCCGCTTTGGGAGCGGAAGACCGCAGGTTCGAGTCCTGTCGCCCCGACCACATCCCCGACGACGAAATGCCGTCTCAGCCGAGGCGCGTACCGCGATTACAGGAGAACTCCACACGTGAAGACCACGGTCGAAAAGCTGAGCCCCACGCGCGTCAAGCTCGCGATCTCTGCCACCCCCGAAGACCTGAAGCCGCACATCGACCACGCATACGGCCACATCGCCGAGCAGGTCAACATCCCCGGCTTCCGCAAGGGCAAGGTGCCGCCCGCCATCATCGACCAGCGCGTCGGCCGCGAGGCCGTGCTGGAGCACGCGGTGACCGACGGCATGGACGGCTTCTACCAGGCCGCCGTCAAGGAGACGGACATCCGTCCCCTCGGCCGCCCCGAGGCCGACGTCAAGGAGTGGCCCGGCAAGGACCTCACCGGCGAGCTGCTCCTCGAGATCGAGGTCGACGTCCGTCCCGAGTTCGACCTGCCCTCCTACGAGGGCCTCGAGCTCACGGTCGACTCCGTCGAGGTCACCGACGACGAGGTCGGCACCGAGCTCGACTCCCTGCGCAGCCGCTTCGGCACGCTGATCACGGTCGACCGCCCCGCGAAGACGGGCGACTTCGTCCAGATCGACCTCACCGCCACGATCGCCGGCAACGCCGTCGACACCGCGAGCGGCATCTCCTACGAGCTCGGCTCCGGCGACCTCATCGACGGCATCGACGAGGCCCTCGAGTCGCTCACCGCCGGCGAGAGCACCACCTTCGAGTCGAAGCTGCTCGGCGGCGACAACGAGGGCGAGACCGCGGAGATCGCCGTCACCGTCCAGTCCGTCAAGGAGCGCGAGCTGCCCGAGGCCGACGACGACTTCGCCCAGATCGCCAGCGAGTTCGACACCATCGACGAGCTGCGTGCGGACCTCAAGGTCCAGGTCGGCAAGTCCAAGGTCTTCGGCCAGGTCACCCAGGCCCGCGACCAGATCGTCGACAAGCTGCTCGAGGGCGTCGAGATCCCCGTCCCCGAGAAGCTCGTCGAGGACGAGGTGCACCGCCACCTCGAGAACGAGAACCGCCTCGAGGACGACGTGCACCGCGCCGAGGTCAAGGAGTCCAGCGAGAAGGCGTTCCGCCAGCAGCTGCTCCTCGACGTCATCGCCGAGAAGGAGGAGCTGAAGGTCAGCCAGGACGAGCTGACCCAGTACCTCATCCAGGGCGCGCAGCAGTACAACATGGAGCCGAACGAGTTCGTCCAGGTGCTGCAGCAGAACAACCAGATCCCCGCCATGGTCGGCGAGGTCGCGCGCAACAAGGCCCTCGCGGTCGTGCTCGACAAGGCCCGCGTCGTGGACGCCGACGGCGTGGTCGTCGACGTGACCGAGTTCACGCAGCCCGTCGTGCGCGACGCGGACGCCGTGGACGCGGAGCCCGCCGACGCGGACGCCGAGGCCGTCGAGGCCGACGCCACCGCCGAGGAGGCCTCGGCCCCCGTCGCCGAGGAGGCACCCGCGGAGAAGCCGAAGAAGAAGGCCGCGCCCAAGAAGAAGGCCGCCGAGAAGGCCGCCGACTCCGAGTAGCGGCATCCGCCGGCCGCCTCCGGGCGGGCGTCGGCACGAGGGCCCGGGGAGCGCATGCTCCCCGGGCCCTCGTGCGTCCGGACGTCGGCAGCCGGGCGCACGGCGACGCCCACTCCGCCCGCGGCGAACACGGGCGTCGGGGCGGATCCGCTCCGATAGATTCATGACTCGAAGCGACGAATGAATGGGAGCTCGAACAATGGCCGAACCGACACTGGTACCCGGTGTTTTTGACCGACTGCTGAAGGACCGCATCATCTGGCTCGGATCCGAGGTCCGCGACGACAACGCGAACGAGATCTGCGCGAAGATCCTGCTGCTGGCGGCGGAGGATTCCGAGAAGGACATCTTCCTGTACATCAACTCGCCCGGCGGTTCCATCACCGCGGGAATGGCCATCTACGACACCATGCAGTTCGTCCCCAACGACATCGTCACCGTCGGGATCGGCATGGCCGCCTCCATGGGCCAGCTGCTCCTCACGAGCGGCACCAAGGGCAAGCGCTACATCACGCCGAACGCGCGCGTGCTGCTGCACCAGCCCCACGGCGGCTTCGGCGGCACGTCGAGCGACATCCAGACGCAGGCCCAGCTCATCCTCTCGATGAAGCAGCGCCTCGCCGAGATCACCGCGGGCCAGACCGGCAAGACGGCCGAGCAGATCAACGAGGACGGTGACCGCGACCGCTGGTTCACGGCGCAGGAGGCCCTCGAGTACGGCTTCGTCGACCACATCCGCGAGTCGGCGACCGACGTCGTCGGCGGCGGCGGCACCGAGACCTCCTAGAGCCCGCGACAGAGAAGACAGGTAAGAGAAGAGAACATGGAACTCCCCACCTTCGGCGGCGCCCGCGGCGCCGGCTCCACCGCCACGAGCCCGTCGTCGCGGTACATCCTCCCCAGCTTCGAGGAGCGCACGGCCTACGGCTACAAGCGCCAGGACCCGTATGCCAAGCTCTTCGAGGACCGCATCATCTTCCTCGGCGTGCAGGTCGACGACGCGTCCGCGGACGACGTCATGGCCCAGCTGCTCGTGCTGGAGTCGATGGACCCCGACCGCGACATCGTCATGTACATCAACTCGCCCGGCGGCTCGTTCACGGCAATGACGGCGATCTACGACACCATGCAGTACGTGTCGCCGCAGATCCAGACGGTCTGCCTCGGCCAGGCGGCCTCCGCCGCGGCCGTGCTGCTCGCGGGCGGCGCGCCCGGCAAGCGCCTGGCGCTCCCGAACGCACGCGTGCTCATCCACCAGCCCGCCACGGGCGAGTCGAGCGGCGGCCAGGCCTCCGACATCGAGATCCAGGCGGCGGAGATCATGCGCATGCGCTCCTGGCTCGAGGACACGCTGGCGAAGCACACCAACCGCGACCGCGACCAGATCAACCGCGACATCGAGCGCGACAAGATCCTGGGTGCGGACGAGGCGCTCGAGTACGGCCTCATCGACCAGGTGCTCACCTCGCGCAAGAACCTGACGGCGGCGATCCCCGCCCGCTAGGCACGCACGGGCAGGAGGGGCGGTCGGCATCAGCCGACCGCCCCTCCTGCACGTCCGCCCGGGTCAGGCGGCGGGCTCCTCCAGCTCGCCACGCTCGACGGCCTCGCGCTCCAGCTCCCGCACGATGGGCAGCACCTGGGTGCCGAACACCTCGATGTCCTCGAGGTAGTGCAGGAAGCCGAGCAGCAGCAGGTCGACCCCGCGCTTGCGGTACTCGACCATGCGGCGCGCGATCTGCTCCGGCGTCCCGATGAGCCCGGTGCGGAAGCCGTCGTTGTACTGCACGAGGTCGCGGAACGTGGAGTCGGACCACATGCCCTTCCCGTCCCCGGTGGATGCGCCCGCCTGCTTCACGGCCTGCCGGAAGCCCTCGACGGCGTCGGGGTTCGCCTTGGCGATGATCTCCTCGAGCACGTCCTGCGCCTCCTGCTCCGTGTCGCGCGCGATGACGAAGCCGTTGAGGCCGAACCTGACCCGCTGCGTGCGGCCGGCCGCGCGTGCGGAGGCGAGGACGTCGCGGCGCTGCTCCTCGAACCCGGCGAAGTCCTTCCCGTTCGAGAAGTACCAGTCGGTGACGCGGCCCCCCATCTCGCGGGCGTCCGTGCTGTTGCCGCCCATGAAGATCTCGGGGTGCGCGCGACCGGGCACGGCGACGGGCGGCGGCTTGAGCGTGAAGTCGTGGATCCGGTAGAAGTCGCCCAGGTGCGTGTAGTCCTTCTCCGTCCAGAGGCCGCGGAGCACGCGGATGAACTCCTCGGTGCGGCGGTAGCGCTCCCCGTGCTCGAGCCACGGCTCGCCGAAGCCGACGAACTCGTCCTTCAACCAGCCGGAGACGACGTTCACGGCGGCGCGGCCGTGCGACATGTGGTCGGCCGTGATGATCCACTTCGCGAGCACGCCCGGGTGCCAGAGGCCCGGGTGCACGGCCGCGATGACCTTGAGGCGCTCGGTCGCGAGCAGCAGGCCGAGCGAGAACGACGTGGACTCGTGCTGCTGGTCGGCGCCGTAGGACGCGGCGTAGCGGACCTGGCTCAGCGCGTAGTCGAAGCCGTTGCGCTCCGCGAGCTGCGCGACGCGGACGTTGAAGTCGAAGTCGAAGTGCGTGCGCTGCTCGATGTCGCTCGTCACGAGGCCGCCCGAGACGTTCGGGACCCAGTAGGCGAAGGACAGCGCGTCGGGGGATGCGGTGGCGGTGTTCTCGGTCATGCGGACATGGTGGGTGCGGACGCTGTGCCCGGTCCCGTGTGTTGCGCCGTGTGACGCGGTGGCCCGCGACGGGCCGTGCTCCCAGGCGTCCGGGCTATGTCCGACGCACGGGTTAGGCTCGTGGCACACCGCACGACTTCCGGGGAGGCATTCATGGCACGCATCGGCGAGAGCGCGGATCTGCTCAAGTGCTCCTTCTGCGGGAAGAGCCAGAAGCAGGTCCAGCAGCTGATCGCGGGACCGGGCGTCTACATCTGCGACGAGTGCGTGGAGCTCTGCAACGAGATCATCGAGGAGCGCCTGGCCGAGGCCAGCGAGGAGACCACGGGGGAGTTCGACCTCCCGAAGCCGAAGGAGATCTTCGGCTTCCTCGACGAGTACGTCATCGGGCAGGAGGCCGCCAAGCGAGCGCTGTCCGTCGCGGTCTACAACCACTACAAGCGCGTGCGCGCCGTCGGCACCATCGGCCCGGCCGAGACCGTGGGCGACGAGATCGAGATCGCCAAGAGCAACATCCTCCTCATCGGGCCCACCGGCTGCGGCAAGACGTACCTCGCGCAGACCCTGGCCAAGCGCCTCAACGTGCCGTTCGCCGTCGCCGACGCGACCGCGCTCACCGAGGCCGGCTACGTGGGCGAGGACGTGGAGAACATCCTCCTCAAGCTCATCCAGGCCGCCGACTACGACGTGAAGCGCGCCGAGACCGGCATCATCTACATCGACGAGGTCGACAAGATCGCGCGCAAGGCCGAGAACCCGAGCATCACGCGCGACGTGTCGGGCGAGGGCGTGCAGCAGGCGCTGCTGAAGATCCTCGAGGGCACGGTCGCCTCGGTACCGCCGCAGGGCGGCCGCAAGCACCCGCACCAGGAGTTCATCCAGGTCGACACCACCAACGTGCTCTTCATCGTGGCCGGCGCATTCGCCGGGCTCGAGGACATCATCAGCCAGCGCGCGGGCAAGAAGGGCATCGGCTTCGGCGCCCCGCTGCACCGCAAGGACGTGAACGCCGACGTGTTCGGCGAGGTCCTCCCGGAGGACCTGCACAAGTTCGGCCTCATCCCGGAGTTCATCGGGCGCCTGCCCGTGGTCACCACCGTCACGCAGCTCGACCAGCGGGCGCTCATGGAGATCCTCACGAAGCCGCGCAACGCGCTCGTCCGCCAGTACCAGCGGATGTTCGAGCTCGACGGTGTGGAGCTGGAGTTCGAGCAGGGCGCGCTGGAGTCCATCGCCGACCTCGCGGTGCTCCGGCAGACCGGTGCCCGCGGGCTCCGCGCCATCCTCGAGGAGGTGCTCGGGCCGATCATGTTCGACATCCCCTCGGACGACGAGGTGGGGCGCGTGGTCATCACCCGCGAGTCGGTCGTGCAGAACGCCGCGCCCACCATCGTGCCGCGCGCCTCGATGCTCCGCGCGGAGAAGTCCGCCTGATCCCGCCGGCCCGCCGCCGGATCACGACGAGAGCGCCGCACCCCGGAAGGGGCGCGGCGCTCTCGTCGTGCGGGACGCAGGATCAGTCGACGAGGCCCCGGCGCTCGAGCAGCGGCTCGATCACGGCGTCACGGCCGCGGAAGTCGCGGTACGCCTCCAGCGGGTCCTTGGATCCGCCGACGCCGAGCAGCCGCGACCGGAAGCGGTCGCCGTTCGCGCGCGTGAGGCCGCCGTTCTCGTGGAACCACTCCACGGTGTCGGCGTCGAGCACCTCGCTCCAGATGTAGGAGTAGTAGCCGGCGTCGTAGCCGCCCGCGAACGTGTGCTGGAAGTAGCTCGACGCGTAGCGGGGGAGGACGGCCGGCACGTCGAGGCCGACGGCGGCGAGGGCGTCGGCCTGGAAGGCGTCCACGTCCTCGACCACGTCGTCGACGCCGATCCGGTGCCACGCCTGGTCGAGGAGCGCGGCGCCCAGGTACTCGGAGGTGAGGAAGCCCTCGTTGAAGGCGCTCGACGCCTGGACCGCGGCGACGAGCTCGTCGGGCATCCGCTCGCCCGTCTCGTGGTGGACGGCGTAGGACGCGAGGATCTCCGGCCACAGCATCCACATCTCGTTCACCTGGCTGGGGAACTCGACGAAGTCGCGGAACACGTTCGTGCCCGCGAAGCGCGGGTACGTGACGCGCGCGAAGAGGCCGTGCAGGGCATGGCCGAACTCGTGGAACAGCGTGTTCGTCTCGTCGTAGCTGAGGAGCGTGGGCTGCCCCGCGGGCGGCTTCGGCACGTTGAGGTTGTTGAGCACCACCGTGGGCGTGTCGAGGAGCGCGCTCTGCGAGATCAGCGGGTTCATCCACGCGCCGCCGCGCTTCGAGTCGCGCGTGTGGAGGTCGAGCACGTAGAGGCCGACGGGGGATCCGTCCTCGCCGCGCACCTCGAAGACGCGGGCGTCGGGATGGTACGCCACGATGTCGTCGCGTGCGGTGAACGTGACGCCGTAGAGCGCGGTGGCGGCGCGGAAGACGCCGTCGCGCAGCACGCGGTCGGCCTCCAGGTAGGGGCGCATGCGCTCGGTGTCGACCGAGTAGCGCTCGGTGCGCACCCTCTCGCTGTAGAAGGCCCAGTCCCAGGCGGCGAGCTCGAACGTCGGCTCGCCCTTCTCCTCCTGCGTGCGGTCGATCACGCGCTGCAGCTCGACGGCCTCGGCGCGCGCGTTGCGGGCGGCGGCCGGCGCGAGGCGGCCGAGCATGTCGGCGACGGCCTCGGGCGCGCGCGCTGTCTGGTCGGCGGTGACCGCGGCCGCGTGGCTCGGGAAGCCGAGGAGGGCCGCGCGCTCGGCGCGGAGCCGGGTGATCTCGAGCACCAGCGGGCGGTTGTCGTGCGCGTTCCGGCGGGAGCCGCGCGCGAGCGACGCCTCCATGATCCGCTGGCGCAGGCCCCGGTCGGTGAGCTGCGACAGGTACGGGTGCCCCGTGGGGAGCACGAGCGTGATGAGGTGCTTGCCCGCGAGCCCGCGGTCGGCGGCGGCCTGCGCGGCGGCCGCGAAGGCGCCCTCGCCCAGGCCGTCGAGCTCGGCCGGGTCGTCCACGACCACGGCGAGGTCGTTGGTGTCCTCGAGCAGGTTCGACTCGAAGCGCGTGGTGAGCACGGACAGGCGGCGGTTGAGGTCGCGGAGCCGGTCCTTGGCGTCGTCGTCGAGGCCGGCGCCCGCGATCGTGAACTCGGCGAGGTACCGCTCGACGAGGTAGACGGACTCGGCGTCGAGGCCCGACTCGTGGCGCGTGTCGTGGACGGCGCGGATGCGGGCGTAGAGGCGCGAGTCGAGGCGGATCGCGTCCTCGTGCGCGGCGAGCTCGGGCGCGATCTCCGCCTCGAGCTCGCGCGTGAAGGGGGAGCTGTCGGACGAGGTGAGCGTGAAGAAGACGTGCGAGACGCGGTCGAGGATCCGGCCGGAGCGCTCCAGGGCGACGAGGGTGTTCTCGAACGTCGGCGGCTCGGTCTGCTCCGCGATGGCCCGCACCTCCGCCCGGTGCTCGGCGATGCCGGCCTCGAACGCGGGGCGGAAGTGCTCCTCGCGGATGTCGGCGAACGGGGGCATGCCGTAGGGGAGGGTGCTCGGCTCGAGGAAGGGGTTCGGGGGCGTCGTCATACTCCGAGCCTAGGCCGGGCGCCGACCTAGGCTCGGAGGGTGAACAGCGAGCGATACACCCACGGCCACCACGAGAGCGTCCTCCGCGTGCACAGCGCGCGGACCGTCCGGAACTCCGCCGCCTACCTGGAACCGCATCTCGGGGCCGGGCTCGACGTGCTCGACGTGGGCAGCGGCCCCGGGACCATCACGGTGGAGCTCGCCGACATCGTCGCGCCCGGTCGCGTGGTCGGCCTCGACGTGTCGGAGGACGTCGTGCGGCAGGCCCAGGAGCTGGCGGCGGCGCGCGGCACCCGCAACGTCGAGTTCGTCGCGGGATCCGTGTACGAGCTGCCCTACGCGGACGCGTCGTTCGACGTCGTGCACGCGCACCAGGTGCTGCAGCACGTGGGGGATCCCGTCCGCGCCCTCGCGGAGATGCGCCGCGTCACGCGCCCCGGCGGGCTCGTGGCGGCGCGCGACGTCATCTACTCGAAGGTCGCGCTCCACCCGGAGACGGACGGCCTGCGGCTCTGGGCCGACGTGTACCTGCCCGTGCACCGCGCGAACGGCGGCGAGCCCGACGCGGGATCCCGCCTCAAGGCGTGGGCGCGCGAGGCCGGCTTCACCGAGATCGCGTCGAGCGCGTCCGTGTGGTGCTTCTCCTCCGACGACGAGCGCGCGTGGTGGGGCGGCGCGTGGGCCGACCGCGCGATCGCGTCGTCGTTCGCGGGCCAGGCGCTCGAGGGCGGCTTCGCGACGGACGACGACCTGCAGGCCATCCGGGCCGGGTGGCAGGGGTGGGCGGCCGACGAGGACGGGTTCCTCGCGATGCCGCACGGCGAGATCCTCGCGCGTCGCTGACGCGGGCGGTACCGACCCGGAGACGACGGACGCGCCGGCCCGAGGGCCGGCACGTCCGTCACGCGATCAGGGAGCGGGACCCGTCAGTCGTCGAACGGGTCGTCGGTGCTCTCGCCGGGGATCGTGATCGTGGCCGCGTCCTCGATCGGGTCGTAGCGGATCACGGTGCCGTCGTCGAGCTCGACGACGGGCTTGCGCTCGAGCCACGTGAGCGTCCAGCGCCACTCGGCCGTGTCGGTCGCGAGCGCGAGGACGTCCTTCTCGACGGTCTTCACCGCGAGGAGGACGACCTCGGGGAGCTCCGCCGGGGCGGTGCCGCCGATGGGCCAGCGCGTGCCGAGCTGCATCAGACGTCCTGCTCGTAGGTGACCCACGTGGTGCGGCGGGCGACCCGGTCGTAGAGGCGCTGCGCGTCGGCGTTGTCCTCCGCGGTGATCCAGCGGAGCATGCTCGCGCCATCGCGGCGGGCCACGTCGGCGACCGCGGCGAGGAGCTGCTCGCCGACGCCCTGGCGGCGCGAGACCTCGCGCACGTAGAGGTCGTCGACCAGGAGGCCGTCGGTGCCGCGCGCCAGGCGGGAGAAGCGGTGGAAGTGCGCCAGGCCGACGAGGGCGCCCTCGTGCGCGTCGTCGACGGCGACGAGCGCGGAGCTCGCGTGGGCGTCGTCGATGAGGTGGCTCCATGCGAGGACGGCGCTCTCGTCCGTCAGCTCGGTGCCGTAGAACTCGGCGTAGCCGGAGAACAGGTCGAACCAGGGGAAGAAGTCGCCGTCGCGGACGGGGCGGATCGAGATGGTCATGCGTCGGTCTCCTCGGGCTGCTCGGCGTTCGCGAGCGTGATGCGGGTGACGGCGGGGCCGTCCCCCTCGGTGAAGGTCAGGTCGGTGATGCGGCCCACGGCGCGGAGGTCGCGGGCGACCAGCTCGAGCGAGCGGATGTCCTCGGGCGACGCGGACACCACTGCCTCGGCCACGGGCGTCTTCTGCGACGCCTTGGCGTCGGTCTTGGCGCGGCGGATCCCCACGAGCGCCCGGCCGGCGAGGGCCAGGAGACGCGGGTCGGCCGTGCCGCCGGTCGCCGGGGCGTCCGGGGTCGGCGCGGTCGGCCAGGGAGCGGTGTGGATCGAGCCGTCGTGCGACCAGCTCCACGCCTCCTCAGCCGCGAACGGCACGAAGGGCGCGAACAGGCGCAGCAGCACGTCGAGGGCCTCGCGGAGCGCGGCGACAGCGGATCCCCGGTCGGCCGGGTCGGCGTCGGCGGAGTACGCGCGGTCCTTGACGAGCTCCAGGTAGTCGTCGCAGAAGGTCCAGAAGAAGCTCTCCGTGACCTCGAGCGCGCGGGCGTGGTCGTACTCCTCGAGCGCGGTGGTCGCGGTCTCGACGACCTCGGCGAGGGCGGCGAGCATGCCCACGTCGATGGCGTGCGTCGCGCGGGCGCCCTCGGGCGCCTCGAAGGACAGGATGAACTTCGCGGCGTTGAGGACCTTGATCGCGAGGCGACGGCCGATCTTGATCTGCGTCGGGTTCTGCGGGTCCATCGCCGCGTCGACTCCGAGGCGCGCGGACGCGGCCCAGTAGCGCACCGCGTCCGAGCCGAACTGCTCGAGCGTGGCCGCGGGGGTCACGACGTTGCCCTTCGACTTCGACATCTTCTTGCGGTCGGGGTCGAGGATCCAGCCGGAGATGGCGGCCGTCCTCCACGGCGCCTGGCCGTGCTCGAGCTCGGCGCGCAGCACCGTGGAGAAGAGCCACGTGCGGATGATGTCCTGGCCCTGCGGGCGCATGGAGAACGGGAAGACGAGGTCGAACAGCTCCGGGTCGCGCTCCCAGCCGCCTGCGAGCTGCGGGGTGAGGGAGGAGGTGGCCCAGGTGTCCATGACGTCGAGCTCGCCCTGGAAGCCGCCGGGCACGCCGCGCTGGTCCTCCGTGTAGCCGGGGGCGGGATCCGAGGACGGGTCGACGGGGAGCTGGTCCTCGGCCGGCGTGATCGCCCGGTCGAACTCCGGGTTGCCGTCGGCGTCGAGCGGGTACCAGACGGGGAGCGGCACGCCGAAGAACCGCTGGCGGGAGACGAGCCAGTCGCCGTTGAGGCCGCCGACCCAGTTCTCGTAGCGCACGCGCATGAAGTCGGGCACGAAGCCGATCTCGCGGCCGCGGCCGATGAGGCCCGCGCGGAGCTCCTCGTCCCGGCCGCCGTTGCGGATGTACCACTGGCGGGTCGAGACGATCTCGAGGGGCTTGTCGCCCTTCTCGTAGAACTTGACGGGGTGCGTGATCTTGCGGGGCTCGCCGATGAGCTCGCCGGACTCCGTGAGGAGCTCGACCATCGCGGCCTTGGCGGAGAAGACGGTCTTGCCGGCGAGGGCGGCGTACGCCGCGCGTCCGGCCTCGGACGTGATCGCCTCGGGCGCCTCGGAGACGATGCGGCCGTCGAAGCCCACGATCGCGCGGTTCTCCAGCTGCAGCTCGCGCCACCAGACGACGTCGTTGAGGTCGCCGAAGGTGCAGACCATCGCGATGCCGGATCCCTTGTCGGGCTGCGCGAGGTGGTGCGCGAGCACGGGGACCTCGACGCCGAAGACGGGCGTCGTGACGGTCGTGCCGAACAGTCCCTGGTAGCGCTCGTCGTCGGGGTGCGCGACGAGGGCGACGCACGCGGCGAGGAGCTCGGGCCGCGTGGTGTCGATGATCACGTCGTCGCCGTCCGGGCGGTGGAACGCGAGGCGGTGGTAGGCGCTCGGCTGCTCGCGGTCCTCGAGCTCGGCCTGCGCGACCGCGGTGCGGAAGGTGACGTCCCAGAGGGTGGGCGCGTCGGCCTGGTACGCCTCGCCGCGGGCGAGGTTGCGGAGGAACGCGCGCTGCGAGGCGACCTGCGCCTCGGCGCCGATGGTGCGGTAGCTCTGGCGCCAGTCGACGCTGAGGCCGAGCGTGCGGAAGAGGTCCTCGAACTGCTTCTCGTCTTCCTCGGTGAGGCGCTCGCACAGCTCGATGAAGTTGCGACGGGAGATGGGCTGCTGGTCGCCCGGCTTCGACGTGCCGCCGGTCTCGGCGGGACGGTAGTCGGGGTCGTAGGGGAGCGTCGGGTCGCAGCGGACGCCGTAGAAGTTCTGGACGCGGCGCTCGGTGGGGAGGCCGTTGTCGTCCCAGCCGAGCGGGTAGAAGACGCTCTCACCGCGCATGCGGCGGTAGCGGGCGATCACGTCGGTGTGCGTGTAGCTGAAGACGTGGCCGATGTGCAGGGATCCGCTCGCCGTGGGCGGCGGGGTGTCGATGGAGAAGACGGTGCCGGCGGCGGCCTCGTCGCGGCGGAAGTCGTACGTTCCGTCGGCCTGCCAGCGGCCGCCCCACTTCGCCTCGAGGCCCTCGAGGGCCGGCTTGTCGGGGACCCGGGCGACCTGCCCGGTCGCCTCCTCGGCGGTGTCCGGACGTCGATCGTCAGCCATGCGTGCTCCGGTTCCCTCGATGTGGACGGCACCGTGTCGATGGTGAGGTGCCTTCTGTGCGGGATCCAGGCTAGCGGATGGGGGCGCGACGGCCGGATGCGCGGGGCGGGACGGCCCCGCGCATCCGGCGCTCGCGCTAGGCGTCCGCGCCGCGGTCGGCCTCGCGGAACGCCCGGCGCATCGCGTGGAGGCGGGCCGTGAGCTCCTCGGGGACGCGTCCGCCGAAGCGCGCGAAGTGCGCGTCCACGGCGTCGAGCTCCTCGAGCCAGAGGGCGGGATCCAGCGCCAGCAGCTCGTCGAGCGCGCCGTCGGCCAGGTCGAGCCCGGCCACGTCGAGGTCCTCCGGCAGGGGCAGGCCGCCGACCGGGGACGGGCGGACGTCGACCCGGTCCTCCACGCGGCGCACGATCCACTCGAGCACGCGCGCGTTCTCGCCGAAGCCCGGCCAGAGGAAGGAGCCGTCTTCGCCCTTGCGGAACCAGTTGACCTGGAAGACGCGGGGCGCCCCGGCGCCGAGGCCGCGCCCGACCTCGAGCCAGTGCCGCCAGTGGTCCGCCATGTCGTAGCCGACGAAGGGCTGCATCGCGAAGGGGTCGTGGCGGAGCTCGCCCACCCGGCCCTCGGCGGCGGCCGTGCGCTCGGAGGCCATGGTCGCTCCGACGAAGACCCCGTGCTCCCAGTCGTCGGCCTCCGCCACGAGCGGCACGTTCGTCGCGCGGCGCCCGCCGAAGAGGATCGCATCGACCACCACGCCGTCGGGGTCGTCCCAGTCGTCCGCGAGGGACGGGCACTGCTCCAGGCCCACGGTGAAGCGGGCGTTCGGGTGCGCGGCCGGGGTGCCGGAGTCCGGCGACCACGGGTTGCCCTGCCAGTCGAGGAGGCCGGCGGGCGGCGTCGGGGTCATGCCCTCCCACCACACGTCGCCGTCGGGGCGGAGGGCGACGTTCGTGTAGATCGCGTTGCCCCAGATCGTGGACATGGCGACGGGGTTCGTGGCCTCGCCGGTTCCGGGCGCGACGCCGAAGAGGCCGCGCTCGGGGTTGACCGCACGGAGCCGGCCCTGCACGTCCGGCCGGAGCCAGGCGATGTCGTCGCCGAGCGTCTCGACCCTCCAGCCGGGGATCGTCGGCGTGAGCATCGCCAGGTTCGTCTTCCCGCACGCGGACGGGAACGCGGCCGCGATGTGGAAGCGCCGGCCCTCCGGGCTCGTGATCCGGATGAGCAGCATGTGCTCGGCGAGCCAGCCCTCGTCGCGCGCCATGGCCGAGGCGATGCGGAGCGAGAAGCACTTCTTGCCGAGCAGCGCGTTGCCGCCGTAGCCCGAGCCGAACGAGATGATCTCGCGGTCCTCGGGGAAGTGGCAGATGCGCTTGTCGGGGTTGTGCGGCCACGGCACGTCGGCGGAGCGGCGGCCCGCGTCGTCGACGAGCGGGGCACCCAGGCCGTGGAGCGCGCGGACCCACGTCGTGTCCGGGCCGATGAGACGGAGCGCGTCGTCGCCCATCCGGGTCATGAGCGCCATGCTCGCGACCACGTAGGGGCTGTCCGTGATCTGCACGCCGAGCTGCGAGATCGCGCCGCCGAGCGGGCCCATGGAGAACGGGATGACGTAGAGGGTGCGGCCGCGCATGGATCCGGCGAAGAGCTCCCGCAGCTCGGCGCGCGTCTCGGCGGGATCACGCCAGTTGTTCGTGGGGCCGGCGTCCGCCTCGTCCGCGGAGCAGATGAAGGTGCGGTCCTCGACGCGCGCGACGTCGGCCGGGTCGCTGCGGGCGAGGAAGCTGTGCGGGCGCCACTCGGGGTTCAGCCGGATGAGCGTCCCGGCGTCGACCATCTGCCGCGTGATGCGGTCGTACTCCGCGACGCTGCCCGTGCACCAGACCACCCGGTCCGGGAGGGTGAGACGCGCGACGTCGGCGACCCACTCGGCGATGCGGGGATCGCGGCAGAGGGCGGGGGCGTCGGCGCCGGGCGGGAGGGGGACGGCGTCGCGGGCGGCCGTGCGGGCGGCGGGCGAGGCGGCGGCGCCGGCGGGGCCTCGGGCGGTGAGCGGTGGTGCGTCCTGGATGGTGGTCATGGATCCGTCCCCTTCGATCGGTCTGTTGTTCCAGCCTGCGACCCGTCAGGATGGGCTTCGGGGATCCGTCCACGTGAAGAAGCGGGGATGTTCACGGAGAGGTGAAGGAATGGACCAGCTCGTCATCGGGAGGCGCATCCGGCACGCGCGCAAGGCCGCGGGGCTCACGCTCCAGGCGCTGGGGGAGCGGGCGGGGATCCTGCCGAGCCAGCTGAGCATGATCGAGAACGGCCGGCGCGAGACGCGGCTCTCGACGCTCGGGCGGATCGCGGGCGCGCTCGGCGTGGACGTCACGCACCTGCTCGCGGCCGACGCCCCCGACGCGCGGTCGGCCCTCGAGATCGAGCTGGACCGCGCGCAGCGCTCGTCCCTGTACGGCTCGCTCGGGCTGCCCGCGGTGCCCGCCAGCCGCGCGCTGCCGCAGGAGACGCTGGAGGCGCTCGTCGGGCTGCACCGGGAGCTCGCGCGGCGGGCGCGCGAGTCCATCGCGACGCCCGAGGAGGCGCGGCGGGCGAACACCGAGCAGCGGCTCATGATGCGCGAGCGCGACAACCACATCCCCGGGATCGAGGAGCTGGCCGAGCGGATGCTCGCCGACGTCGGCCACCGCGGCGGCGCGCTCTCGCACCGCAGCGTCAGCCGGATGGCCGAGGGCCTCGGCTTCGAGCTCATCTACGTCGACGACCTGCCCCGGTCGACCCGCTCGGTCACCGACCTCGGCGAGGGGCGGATCTACCTGCCGCCCGCCTCCATCCCCGGCGGCCACGGCCTCCGCTCGATGGCGCTGCAGGCGATGGCGCATCGCGTGCTCGGGCACGAGGAGCCCGCGAGCTACGCGGACTTCCTGCGGCAGCGGCTCGAGATCAACTACTTCGCGGCCGCGTGCCTCATGCCGCTCACGCAGTCGGTCGAGTTCCTCGCCGAGGCCAAGGCGCGGCGCGACCTCGCGGTGGAGGACTTCCGCGACGCGTTCGGCGTGACGCACGAGGCGGCGGCCCTCCGGCTCACGAACATCAGCACCACGCACCTCGACCTCCGCGTGCACTTCCTCCGGGTCGGCGGCGACGGCGCGGTCTACAAGGCGTACGAGAACGACGGGCTGCCGCTGCCGGTGGACGTGACGGGCGCGGTCGAGGGGCAGCCGGTGTGCCGGGAGTGGGCGGCGCGGGGCGCGTTCGACCGCACCAACCGCACGACCGAGTTCCACCAGTACACGGACACGCCCGCGGGCACGTTCTGGTGCTCGACGCAGACGGGATCCACGGCCGAGGGCGAGTACTCCATCTCGTTCGGGGTGCCGTTCGCGCACGCGAAGTGGTTCCGCGGGCGGGAGACGACGGCGCGGAGCGTGTCGCGCTGCCCGGACGAGTCGTGCTGCCGGCGGGCGGATCCGGAGGACGCCGGTCGATGGCGCGACCGCGCGTGGCCGAGCGCCCGGCTGCACGCGCACATCCTCGCGCCGCTGCCGCGCGGGTCGTTCCCCGGGGTGGACGACCGGGAGCTGTACGCGTTCCTGGACCGGCACGCGGGCGTGTGACGCGGGCGGTCCAGCGGCTCAGCGCGGGGCGTCGCTCGGATCCAGCCGCGGGACGGCGGCGAGCAGCGCCCGCGTGACGGGGTGCGTCGGGTGCTCGAGCACGTCGGCGGCGGATCCGTGCTCCACGATCCGCCCGTCGGCCATGACGTGGACGTCGTCGCTCATGTGGCCCACGACGCCGAGGTCGTGCGAGATGAGCAGGAGGCCGAGGCCCAGACGCCGCTGCAGCTCGTCGAGGAGGTCGAGCACCTGGGCCTGGACCGCGATGTCGAGCGCGGACACGGGCTCGTCGCAGATCAGCACGTCGGGCCGCGCCGCGAGGGCGCGCGCGATGGCGACCCGCTGGCGCTGCCCGCCCGAGAGCCGCGCCGGTCGGCGGGTCAGCAGCGCGGGGTCGAGGCCGACCTGCGCCAGGAGCGTCGCGGGGGAGTCGTACGCCGCGGCGCCGGCGAGGCCTGCGACCGCGAGGGCGTCCCGGAGGATCCGGTCGACGGTCCAGCGCGGGTCGAAGGACGCGAGCGGGTCCTGGTAGACGGCGCCGACGCGCGGGCGCCGGGAGCGGCGGGCCCGCTCGGGGATCCCGCTCCAGGGCTCGCCGTCGAGCGTCACGTCGCCCGCGTCGGGCTCCTCGAGCGCCAGCAGCAGGCGGGCGACCGTCGTCTTGCCCGAGCCGGATCCGCCGACGAGGCCGAGCGTGCGGCCGCGGCGGACCTCGAGGGACACGTCGTCGACGGCCGTGCGGAGGGATCCGCCCGGGCCGGGGAAGGCGCGGCGGAGGCCCGAGGCGCGGAGGACGACGGGGTGGTCGGGAGACGGCGCGGGCTCGACCGGGGCCGTCTCCCGCGCGCCCGCGGCCTCGAGGCGCGCCGCCGACAGGGGCACGCCGCGCGGCACGCCCGTGGGCACGGCGGCCACGAGGGCGCGGGTCCGGCGGTGCGCGGGGGCGCGGAGGACGTCGGCGGTCGGGCCCTCCTCCACGATGCGCCCGTCGTGCATCACCGCGACGCGGTCGGCGAGCCGCGCGACGACGGCGAGGTCGTGGCTGACGAGCAGGGTCGCCTGGCCGCGCGTCCGGAGGTCGGCGAGCAGGTCGATGATGCGCGCCTGCACGGTCGCGTCGAGCGCGGTCGTGGGCTCGTCGGCGACGAGGAGCGGCGGATCGAGCGCCAGGGCCGCCGCCAGCAGCGCGCGCTGACGGAGCCCGCCGGACAGCTCGCCCGAGCGCTGGCGGACGCGGACCTCGGGATCCGGCATGCCGACGCGCGCGAGCAGCTCGAGGACGCGCGCCTGCCGGGCCCGCGCGTCGCGCATCCCGTGCAGGCGGAGCGCGTCGCCGATCTCACGGCCGACGGGACGCAGGGGGTCGAGCGACGAGAGCGCGTCCTGGAGGACGAGCCCGACGCCGGATCCGCGGACGCGCCGCCACTCGCGCGGACCCGCCGCGCGCAGGTCCCGCCCGCCGATCTCGAGCACGTCGGCGGTGACGCGCGCACCGGTGCCCGCCAGGCCGAGGAGGCTGCGCGCCGTCACGCTCTTGCCGGATCCGGACGTGCCGACGAGCGCGAGGCACTCGCCGGGCGCGACCCGCAGGGAGACGCCGTGCACGACGGGCACCCCGCCGAAGGAGACGCGGAGGTCCTCGACGCGGAGGGCGAGGGGCGTCCCGGTGCGGACGGCGTCCTCGGGTGCGCCCGTCACGATGCGCGCACCCGTCGCTCGAGCGCCCGGCCGAGCACGGTGGACGCGATCGCGGTCAGCACGATCATGAGCCCCGGCACGACCGTGAGCCACGGCGCGGAGCCGATGTAGGTGCGCCCCGCGGCGAGCATCGCGCCCCACTCGGGATCCGGCGGCACCGTCCCCAGGCCGAGGTAGCTGAGCGACGACGCCCACACGATGGCCTGGCCGACGCCGAGCGTCCCCAGCACGAAGAGGGGCGCGGCGGTGTTCGGCAGGATGTGCCGCGCGAGCACCACGAGCGGCGGGCGCCCCAGCACGGTGGCCGCCTCGACGTACGCCGACCGCCGCACGGACATGACCCGCCCGCGGATGATGCGCGCGTAGCCGGGCGCGGCCGAGATGCCGACGGCGAGCGTGGCGCTGCCGATGCCGGGCCCGAGGATCACGATGAGGAAGAGCGCGAGGAGGAGGCCGGGGAACGCGAAGACCACCTCGATGACGCGGTTGACGGCGAAGTCGGCGACCCGGCCGAGGAGCGCCGCGGCGAGCCCCAGGACGGCGCCGAGGCCGAGGCCGATCGCGGTGGCGCTCACGCCGATCACGAGGCTGGGGCCGGCGCCGTGCACGACGCGCGTCAGCACGTCGCGGCCCGACTCGTCGGTGCCGAGGAGGTGGCCGGCGCCCGGAGGCCGGAACGCCTCCGCGGGCGCGATGGCGAGCGGGTCGCCGGGCGCGAGGAGCCCGGGCGCGAGGGCGGCGGCGAGGAGCAGGACCACCACGAGGGCGGCGCCCGCGGTCCCGGCGACGGCCAGCACGCGGACGGGCGGCCGGGCGGGCGGGGCGGCGAGCAGCGTCTCGGCGCGCGGGTCGCTCATCGGGCGGCCGCCGCGGGGGAGGCGGGCGACGGCGCGTCGGGGGACGGCACGGGTCCCGTGCGCGCGTCGACGAGCCGCGGGTCCACCAGCCGCGCCAGCAGGTCGGTCACCGCCGTGAGCACGATGTACACGACCGCCACCACGATCACGACGCCGACGATCACCGGCACGTCCCGGCTCGTGACGGCCGACAGCGCCGTGCGGCCGAGCCCCGGTCGGGCGAAGATCTGCTCGACCACCACGGCGCCCGAGATGAGGAAGCCGAACGCCCAGCCGGAGAGCGCGATCCCGGGCGCGGCCGCGTGCCGCAGCGCGTGCCGCAGCCGGACGCCCGCCTCCGACTCGCCGCGCGCCCGGGCGGCGAGCGCGAAGGGGGAGTCGAGCGCGTCGAGCAGCGCCTCGCGCATGATCTGGCCGAGGAAGCCGGCGAGCGGGATCGCGAGCGTCAGCACGGGCAGCACGAAGCCCGCGGGCGAGGACCCGCTGACGGCCGGCAGCCAGCCGAGCCCGGTGGAGAACACGAGGATCAGCACCACGCCGATCCAGAAGTGCGGCAGCGACGCGGCGACGATCTCGACGCCCGCGCCGAGCGCCCCCGCGATGCGCCCGGCACCGGTGGAGACGAGCGCGAGGCCGAGCGCCAGGATCCACGCGACCGCGAGCGCGAGCACCGCGAGCAGCATGGTCCCCGGCAGCTGCCGCGCGAGCACCGCGACGACGTCCTCGCGGAGGGCGTAGGACCGGCCGAGGTCGCCCTGCGCGAGGCGACCGAGCTGCGCGAGGTACTGCACGAGGAGGGGCTGGTCGAGGCCGTACTCGGCGCGCACCGCGGCCACGGCCTCGGGCGGCGCCTGCGAACCGGGCCCGCCGAGGATCGCCTGCGCGGGGTCGCCCGGGATCAGCCGCACGGCGAGGAACGTGACGGTCGCGACCGCCCACAGCACGAGGACCGCGCCGCCGACCCGGGCCCCGACGGCCCGCAGGAGCGCGGGTCGGCGGGATCCGGATGCGGGCAGGGCGCGGCCCCCCGTCACCGGGCGAGCCAGGTGTCGTACAGCGTCGGGGTCGCGACCGACGGCAGGGCACGCAGGCCCTGCACGGCCGTCCCGTGCAGGAAGTGGTTCTGCTGGTCGTACAGCGGCAGGATCCAGTACCCGGCCATGACCCGCTGCTGCACGTCGGCGTAGAGCGCCTTCCGGCGCTCGAGGTCCGTCGTGGAGCGCGCCTCGGCGAGCGCCGCGTCGATCTCCGGCACCGAGACCTTGGCGTGGTTGGCGAAGTAGCCGCTCGGCGCGGGCGTGATGCCCGAGGTGTCGTAGAGGATCCGCAGCACGTCGGGACCGGCCTTCGTGTACGGCGCGCTCACGAGCTCGTACGCGTCGTCGCCGAGCGCCTCGTACCAGGAGCCGAGGTCCATGGGCTCGAGCTGCACGTCGAAGCCCACCTGCTTGGTGGTGGCCTGCACCTGCTCGAAGAGCGACTGCTCGGCGGGGATCGACTGGTTGGTGCTCACGGGGAAGCGCAGGGTGAGGCGCTTGCCGTCCTTGGTGCGGATCCCGTCGGCGTCCTTCGTCGACCAGCCGGCCTCGTCGAGGAGCGCGGCGGCGCGGTCCGTGTCGATCGCGAACAGGTCGGGGTCGGAGACCTGGGCCGGCTCGGTGCTCGCGAGCGGCGAGTGCGAGCGCTCGGCGGTGCCCTGGAAGAGCGCGGCGATGCCGGCGTCGACGTCGGCCGAGCGGATGAAGGCCTCGCGCACGCGCTCGTCGTCGAACGGCGCCTGGCCGGAGTTCAGCTCGATGCGGTTGGAGGCGCCCGGCCGCGGCGCGTCGAGCTCGCCGAGCGTGCCGCCCGCGGTCGCGGAGGCGATCGCGTCGGGCTGCGCGTTGTCGATCACGTCGACCTCGCCGCTCTGCAGCGCGGCGTAGCGGGACGCCGCGTCGGGCAGGAAGCGCCAGTCGATGCGCTCGAGGTACGCGGCCCCCGTGTGCGCGGCGTCCGTGGGCGGCGAGGAGTAGGCGTCGTTCCGCACGAGCGAGATGGACTGCTGGCGGTCCCAGCGCTCGACGCTGAACGGTCCCGTGCCGATGGGCTGGGCGCAGTTCGCGTCGGTGCCGCGGGCGATCCCGGCGGGCGACTCCATCGCGAGCCACGGCTGCGAGAGCGACTCGAGCAGCGCGCTGTCGGGCGTGGAGAGCGTGAGCCGCACGGTCGAGGCGTCGACCGCGGTCGCGTCCGTGACCGCCTGCAGCGCGAGGTACCCGGTGGAGGAGAGGGTGGCGGGATCCTGCACGTGGCGGATGTTCGCCACCACGGCGTCCGCGTCGAACGGCGTGCCGTCCGTGAACGTCACCCCCTGGCGGAGCGCGAGCGTGAGGCCGAGGCCGTCCTCGCTCCAGGTCCAGCTGTCGGCGAGCCACGGCGTGATCCCGCCCTTCCCGTCGAGCGACACGAGCGGCTCGAGGAACTGCGAGGAGACGAGCGCCTGCGGGTAGTTGCCGCCGACGTGCGGGTCGAGGCACTCGGGCTCGGCGTCGCCCGACGCGTAGACGAGGGTGCCGCCGGCGACCGGCGTGGTCGGGGCCTCGGGAGTCGCGGTCGTGCAACCGGAGAGGACGAGGGCGGTCGCGGCGAGGGCGCCGAGGCCCGCGAGGGCGCGGGCGCGCGAGGTGGGGATCATGGGTGCTTCCGATGTGCGCGCCGCTCGGGCGCTGGTGCGGATGGTTTCTGTACCGCGTCCAACAATACGCGAGGCCCGGGGCGCGGGTGCACCAGGATGGGCCCATGACCTCCGCCCGTCCCGCCGGCCGCCCGCGCCGCTCGTCGCGCGCGACGCTGGAGGAGGCGGCCGCCGAGCTCTTCCTCGAGAACACGTACGCGGCGACCACCGTCGAGCAGATCGCGCAGCGGGCCGGGGTCAGCCGGGCCACGTTCTTCAACTACTTCGCCTCCAAGGCCGACCTGCTGTGGGCGGGCCTCGACGACACGCTCCGCGCGTTCGGCGACGCGCTCGCGGCGACGGATCCACGGGAGCCGGCCGTCGACGCCGTCGTCGACGCGCTCGTGCAGGCCGCCCGCAGCCGCGGCGAGGGGTGGCTGCCGCTCGCCCTCACGCAGCACGAGGTCATGGGCCTCGGAGCGGACGTGGCGGCCGAGGGCGTGACGCGGGCGGCGCCGCTCGTCGACCCCGTCGCCCAGGCCCTCGCGCGCGCCTCCGGCCTCCGCGCGTCGGCCGCCCCGGTGCGCGTGGCGGCCGCCGTGGTCGCCGCCGCGACGGCGGCCGCGGTGGTCGCCTGGGCGGCCGACGGCGTGGGCCGCGGACCCCTGGACGAGGCGGTCCGCCGGGCGCTCGAACCCCTGCGCCCGGCGCTCGCGGCCTCCCTCGTCTGACGCCCGCCGCCCCGTCGCCCGCACGGCCGCGCGGGATGTGCGCCGATCCGTCCTGGGGCGGACGGGCGGTCCTACCCTGGCCGCGCGGCGCGACCGCGACCGCTCCCTCGAGGAACAGAAGGTCTGTCATGTCCCCTGCACCCGACCCCTCCGACCGGCCCGGCTCCCACCGGGCCCGCCCTCCCCGCGGCCTCCGCGGCCGTCTCCGCACGACGCTGCCCGCCCTGCTCGCGCTCCTCCTGGTGGTGGTCGGCCTCACGGTCGCCGCCCCCGCCGGATCCGCCTCCGCCGTCGACCCGGGGTCCGGCCGGGCCACGCACTACTCGCTCGGCCCGGACGGCAGCACGACCAACGGCAACTGCTCGCTCCCCACCATCCCCGCGGACCGCCTCTACGTCGCGGTCGGTCCGGACGACTACGCCGGCAGCGCCGCGTGCGGCACCTACCTCGACGTCACCGGCCCGAAGGGGACGGTGCGCGTCGAGGTCGCGGACCTCTGCCCCGAGTGCGAGCACGGGCACCTCGACCTGAGCGAGGAGGCGTTCCGCGCCATCGGCGACTACGACGCCGGCATCATCCCCATCTCCTACGCGCCCGTCGCGGCGCCGACTTTCCCGCCGCTCGCGTTCCGGCTGAAGGAGGGGTCGTCGGCGTACTGGGCGGCGATCCAGGTCGTCGACGCCGGGACGGAGCTCCGCTCGGTCGAGGTGCGGGTCGGCACCAGCTGGGTCTCGCTGTCGCGCACGGTCTACGGCTACTGGCTCGCCCCCTCCGGCCTCGGCGCGGGGCCGTACACGGTCCGGGTCACCGACGTGACGGGACGCACGGCGACGGTCCCGGGCATCGCGCTCGACCCGATGCGGCTGCAGCGCACCACGGCGCGGCTCGGCTGACGGGACCGCACGCCCGCGGGGCGCGGCGCCCGGTGCGCCGCGCCCCGCTCACGTGCCCGGGGCAGGATGTCCGCATGACCTCCGACGCCCCCGGCACGCCCGACCGCTCCCACCTCGCCTCCTCGTTCGGCGCCGTCGCCGACCAGTACGACCGCGTGCGGCCCGGCTACCCCGACGCCGCCGTCGACTGGATGCTCCCCGCGGGCTCGCGCCGCGTCGTCGACCTCGGCGCGGGCACCGGCAAGCTCACCCGGCTGCTCGCCGCACGCGGCCTCGCCGTCACCGCGGTCGAGCCCGACGCCGGGATGCGCCGGGTGCTGGCAGCATCCGCCCCCGTCATCGAGGTCCGGGCGGGCAGCGGCGAGGCGATCCCCGTGGGCGACGGCGAGGAGGACGCGGTACTCGTCGCGCAGGCGTGGCACTGGATGGACGCGGGCGAGGCGGCGCGGGAGGTCGGGCGCGTGCTCCGGCCGGGCGGGCGCCTCGGCATCGTCTGGAACGTCATGGACACGGAGGTCGACTGGGTCCGCGAGCTCGACGCCCTCCTCCAGCCCGACGCCCGCTCCACCGGCCGCGCCGTCGAGCCCGGCCCGTTCCCCGGCTTCGGCCCCGTCGAGCACGCCTCCTTCCCGCACGCGCACCGCCTCGCGCCCGAGGACCTGGTGGCCCTCGCCGGATCCGTCAGCCGCGTCCTCGTACTGCCCGACGACGAGCGCTCCCGCCTCCTCGACGACGTCCGCACCCTCCTCGCCGGCCATCCCGACACCGCGGGCCGCGACGCGCTCGACCTCCCGTACCGCGCCGACGCGTACCGCGCCCAGCTCGGGGGATAGGCGAAGGCGGACGCCGACGCGCGCGCGCCCGGGCGCTAGGATCTGAGGCACAGGCGTCGATCCGGCCATCACCGGGGAGCCTTCGGAAGAGAGCCCCGCTCGCGGGGAAGGTAGAACCGAACGGCTCGGGCCCGTCATCGCCCAAGGAGAGTGGCCGCGCGTCGCGTGGCAAGCGGGGTGGTACCGCGCTCGGGGATCCGCACACGGGATCCGGGCGTCCTCGCGGAGAGCCGACGCCGCAGGAGATGCCATGACCTACCCCCGTCCCGTCCCCGACGACCCGGGCGCCCCCGACCAGGTCGCCGCGAGCCCGCGCTTCCCGGACATCGAGAAGGGGATCCTCGCGTTCTGGAAGCGCGACGACACCTTCCGCGCGTCCGTCGAGCAGCGCGAGGGATGCGACGAGTGGGTCTTCTACGACGGCCCGCCCTTCGCCAACGGCCTCCCGCACTACGGGCACCTCCTCACCGGCTACGCCAAGGACGCCTTCCCGCGCTTCCAGACGATGCGCGGCAAGCAGGTGCACCGCCGCTTCGGCTGGGACACGCACGGCCTGCCGGCCGAGCTCGAGGCGATGCGCCAGCTCGGGATCACCGAGAAGAGCGAGATCGAGGAGATGGGCGTCGAGCAGTTCAACGCCGTCGCCCGCCGCTCCGTGCTCGAGTACACGGGCGAGTGGGAGGAGTACGTCACCCGCTCCGCGCGCTGGGTCGACTTCGAGGACGACTACAAGACGCTCGACATCGACTTCATGGAGTCGGTGATCTGGGCCTTCAAGCAGCTGCACGAGAAGGGCCTCGCGTACGAGGGCTTCCGCGTGCTGCCGTATTGCTGGCACGACCAGACGCCGCTGAGCAACCACGAGCTGCGGATGGACGACGACGTCTACCGCATGCGCCAGGACCAGTCGGTCACCGTCACGTTCCCGCTCGTGGGCGCGAAGGCCGAGTCGCTCGGCCTCACCGCCGTGCGCGCGCTCGCCTGGACCACCACGCCCTGGACGCTGCCCACGAACATGGCGCTCGCGGTCGGGCCGGACATCGTCTACGCCGTCGTGCCCGCGGGCCCCGCCGGCACGCCCGACTCCGAGGCGCCCGACGCGCTGCCCCGGGAGTCGTCCGTGCAGCTCGCGGCCGAGGTGCTCGGATCCGAGTACCTCATCGCCCAGGACCTCGTGGGGAACTACGCCAAGGACCTCGGCTACGCCTCCGCCGACGAGGCGCGCGCCGCCGTGTCCCGCACGGTGCTCGGCCGCCAGCTCGAGGGCGTCGCGTACGACCGCCTCTGGGACTTCTACGCCGACGTCGAGCGCTTCGGCACGGAGAACGCGTGGCAGGTGCTCGTCGCCGACTACGTCACGACCACCGACGGCACCGGCATCGTGCACCAGGCCCCGGCCTACGGCGAGGAGGACCAGCAGGTCTGCGCCGCCGCCGGGATCCCCGTGATCCTGTCGCTCGACGAGGGCGGGCGCTTCGTCGACACCGTGCCCGAGGTCGCGGGGGAGCTGTGGTCGGATGCCGGCAAGACCCTCACGCGCATGCTCAAGGCGCAGGGCCGCCTCATCCGGCAGGCCAGCTACGAGCACTCCTACCCGCACTGCTGGCGCTGCAAGAACCCCCTGATCTACAAGGCGGTCTCCAGCTGGTTCGTGCGCGTCACCGACTTCCGCGACGACATGGTGCGCCTCAACCAGGACATCTCGTGGACGCCCGAGAACGTCAAGGACGGCCAGTTCGGCAAGTGGATCGGCAACGCGCGCGACTGGTCCATCAGCCGCAACCGCTTCTGGGGCAGCCCCATCCCGGTGTGGAAGAGCGACGACCCGGCGTACCCGCGCGTCGACGTGTACGGCAGCCTCGACGAGCTCGAGGCCGACTTCGGCGTGCGCCCGACGGACCTGCACCGGCCGTTCATCGACCAGCTCACGCGCCCGAACCCCGACGACCCGACGGGGAAGAGCACCATGCGCCGCATCGAGGACGTGCTCGACGTCTGGTTCGACTCGGGATCCATGCCCTTCGCGCAGGTGCACTACCCGTTCGAGAACCGCGAGTGGTTCGACGAGCACAGCCCGGCGGACTTCATCGTCGAGTACATCGGCCAGACCCGCGGCTGGTTCTACACGCTGCACGCGCTGTCGACCGCGCTGTTCGAGCGGCCCGCGTTCTCGAGCGTCGTGAGCCACGGCATCGTCCTCGGCAACGACGGCCAGAAGATGTCCAAGTCGCTGCGCAACTACCCGGACGTCAACGAGGTCTTCGACCGCGACGGATCCGACGCCATGCGCTGGTTCCTCCTCGCGAGCCCCGTGCTCCGCGGCGGCAACCTCGTCGTCACCGAGGAGGGCATCCGCGAGGGCGTCCGCCAGGTGCTGCTGCCGCTCTGGAGCACGTGGTACTTCTTCTCGCTCTACGCCAACTCGGCGCAGCCGGGCGGCTACGAGGCGAGGCGCGACACGACGAGCGACGACGTGCTGGACCGCTACATCCTGGCCCGCACCCGCCGCCTCGTGACCGAGGTCACCGAGCACATGACCGCGCTCGACTCGACCCTGGCCGCGGCCTCGCTCCGCGACTTCGCCGACGTGCTCACCAACTGGTACGTGCGCCGCAGCCGCGACCGGTTCTGGGCGGGCACGGAGACGGGTGACACGCGCGCCTTCGACACGCTCTTCACGGTCCTCGAGACCGTGACGCGCGTCGCGGCGCCGCTGCTCCCGCTGGTCTCCGAGCGCATCTGGAAGGACCTCACGGGCGGGCGCAGCGTCCACCTTCAGGACTGGCCGGAGCCGGACGACCTGCCCGCGGACGACCGCCTCGTCGAGGTGATGGACCGGGTGCGCCAGGTGGCGTCCACCGCGCTCTCGCTCCGCAAGCAGTCGGGCCTCCGCGTGCGCCAGCCGCTCGCGCGCCTCACGGTCGTGAGCGACGACGCCGACGGGCTCGCCCGCTTCGAGGACATCCTCCGCGACGAGCTCAACGTGAAGGCCGTATCCGTCGAGGAGCTGACGCCGACGAGCGCCGCCGACGCGGGGATCACCCGCCGCCTCACCGTCAACGCGCGCGTCGCCGGGCCCCGCCTCGGCAAGGGCGTGCAGCAGGTCATCCAGGCGGCCCGCTCGGGCGACTGGACGGAAGCCGACGGCGAGGTCGTCGCAGGCGGCGTGCCGCTCGTGGCCGGCGAGTACGAGCTCGTGCTGGAGGTGGCGGGCGACCGTGCCGACCAGGCGCTCGCGCTCCTGCCGGGCGGCGGGTTCCTGCTGCTCGACACCGCGCTCACCCCCGAGCTCGAGGCCGAGGGCCTCGCGCGCGACGTCGTGCGGAACGTGCAGGACGCGCGCAAGGGCGCGGGGCTCGACGTGAGCGACCGCATCGCCCTCGTGATCCGGCTGGACGCCGCGGGCGCCGAGCAGGCCGAGCGGTTCCGCGACCTCATCGCCCGTGAGACCCTGGCGGTGGCGCTGCGGATCGACGCGGTCGCCGAGGCATCGACGTCCGGCATCACCGTGGGCGGCGGATCCCCCCTGGACATCGAGGTGGAGCGAGCATGAGCGACCAGCAGGGCGGACGCCCCTTCGACGACGACGAGCCCCGGCGCGACGACGACTTCGAGCCGGAGACGGACGAGGGCGTCGACGCCGCCGCCCGCGCCCTCGACCCCGACGTCGACGGCCTGAGCGACGACCAGCTCTTCGCCGACGACGCGGCTGAGCTCCGCCGCGAGGCCGAGCAGTCGATCGTCGCGGGCCGCGAGGTCGACGACGAGAACTACTACGAGCGCGAGGGCGACCTCGTGTACCAGGCGCTCCTGGCGCGCGTGGGGGAGCAGGCGCCGCAGCCGCGGCTGTCGGCGACCCGCCGCGTCGTCGAGCTGCTCGGCGACCCGCAGCGCGCGTACAAGATCGTGCACGTCACGGGCACCAACGGGAAGACCTCGACGAGCCGGATGACCGAGAGCATCCTGCGCGCCGCCGGGCTCCGCACGGGCCTGTTCACGAGCCCGCACCTCGTCCGGTTCAACGAGCGCATCGTCGTCGACGGGGTGCCCATCACCGACGAGGCGCTCAGCCGCAACTGGGCCGACGTCGAGCCCTTCATCGACATGGTCGACCGGGAGCTCGTCGCGGCGGGCGAGGAGCCCGTGACCTTCTTCGAGGCGCTCACGGTGCTCGCGTTCGCGTCGTTCGCGGACGCGCCCGTCGACGTCGCGGTGATCGAGGTCGGCATGGGCGGCGAGTGGGACTCGACGAACGTCGCCGACGGCGAGGTCGCGGTCTTCACGCCCGTCTCGCTCGACCACACGCAGCGGCTCGGATCCACGGTCGCGGAGATCGCGCGCACCAAGTCCGGCATCGTGAAGCCCGCCGCCGACGTCGTGTCGAGCGCGCAGGCGCCCGAGGTCGTCGCCGAGCTCACGCGCGCCGCCGAGCTCACCGAGTCCACGTGGTCGATGGAGGGGGAGCGGTTCCGCCTCCTCGACACGACGCTCGCGGTCGGCGGCCAGGTCATCTCCGTGCAGGGCCTCGCGGGCACCTACCGCGACGTGTTCCTGCCGCTGTTCGGCGCGCACCAGGCGCAGAACGCCGCGGTCGCGATCGCCGCGGTCGAGTCGTTCCTGGGCGGAGGCGACCACGCCATCCACGACGACGTGCTCGCGGAGGGCCTCGCCACCGCGACGAGCCCCGGACGCCTGCAGGTCGTCGGCACCGAGCCGACCGTGCTCGTCGACGCCGCGCACAACCCGGCGGGCGCCGCGTCGCTCGCGGCCGCGCTCCCCGTCTACTTCACCTTCGACCGCGTGACCGCCGTCATCGGCGTGCTCGAGGACAAGGACGCGGAGGGCATCGTCCGCGAGCTCGCGCCCGTCGTCGACCACTTCATCGTCACGCGCTCCACGTCCGAGCGCTCGGTGGATCCCGACGAGCTCGCCCGCGTCGTCGTGGGCGTCGTCGGCCGCGACCGGGTCACGGTCGAGCCCGATCTCCGCACGGCACTCGACGACGCGCGCGACTCCGCGGGCGAGACCGAGAAGGGCGCGGCGCTCGTCACCGGCTCGATCCTCCTCGTCGGCGAGGCGATCGCGCATGCGCTCGACGAGGGCTGGAAGACCGCGTGAGCACGGACGGCCGCCCGGCCCGCACGCGGCGACCCCGCCCGCCGCGCACGACGGTCGAGATCCTGGGGTCCATCGTCATGGGCTTCCAGGTCATCGTCGTCTTCCTCGCGAGCCTCGTCGCGTTCGGCCTCGAGGCCCTGCCGCCCCTCGTCGCGCTCGGCGGCGGCGCCCTGCTCGTCCTCGCGATGCTCGCCGTCGTGGGGTCGCTGCGCACGCCGCTCGGGATCCGGGCCGGCTGGGTCGTGCAGGTCCTGGTGGTCCTCACCGGGTTCGTGCTGCCCGCCATGTTCGCCGTCGGCGGCTTCTTCCTGCTGCTCTGGGTCTACGCGATGGTGCAGGGCGCCCGCATCGACCGCGAGAAGGCCGCCGCCCGCGGCGCGTGGGAGCAGGCCATGCTCGACGAGCAGGCCGAGGCCCGCTCCGACGGCGCCGACGAGCGCCCCACCGACCACCGACCGACCACCGAGCCCCCGGCTCCCACCCCGTAGGAGACACCCATGACCGCTCCCGTCCAGGAGACCCTCGTCCTCGTCAAGCCCGACGGCGTCGCCCGCGGCCTCACCGGCGAGATCCTCCGCCGCATCGAGGCCAAGGGCTACCAGATCGTCGACCTGCGCATGGTGCAGGCCGAGCGCGCGCTCCTCGAGCAGCACTACGAGGAGCACCAGGGCAAGCCGTTCTACGAGCCGCTCGTCGAGTTCATGGAGTCGGGCCCGATCGTCGCCGTGCGCGTCGCCGGGAACCGCGTCATCGAGGGCTTCCGCTCGCTCGCCGGCACGACCGACCCGACGGGCGCCGCCCCCGGCACGATCCGCGGCGACCTCGGCCGCGACTGGGGCCTCGCCGTCGCGCAGAACCTCGTGCACGGCAGCGACTCGCCCGAGTCCGCCGCGCGCGAGCTCGCGCTCTGGTTCTAGCCGCCCGCACGACGAGGGGCCGACCGGTTCATCCGGTCGGCCCCTCGTCGTCCCGCGGCGTCAGCCGAGCAGCGTCGGGATGAGCGCGGGGAACGTCGCGATGATCGCGACCACGATGACCGCGTAGTTCAGCACGACGATCGCCCAGGTGTACGGCGCGACCGCGTCGGCGGCGCGGCGGATCCCCGCGGGTACGGGGAGCAGCCCCGCGCGCGCCGTCGCGGAGAGCGTGCCCCACCACAGCGGGATCATGGCGCTCCACACCAGCAGGCAGTACGGGCAGAGCGCCCCGATGACGAAGACGCTCTGCGTGAAGAGCCAGGTCACGAACACCCAGCCGGCGAAGGTCCCGACCGCGAACAGGGTCCAGAACCAGCGCGCGAGGCGGGCGCCGGCGAGCAGCGCCATGCCGATCACGACGGGCACCACGAACGCGGCCACGCCGATGAGCGGGTTGGGGAAGCCGAACAGCGACCCCTGGGGCGACTGGATGACCGTCGCGCAGGAGATGAACGGGTTGACGTCGCAGGAGAGCGACGCGCCCGGGTTCTCGAGCAGGTGCAGCCGGTCGAGCACCAGGACGAACGCGCCGATCCAGCCGACGACCCCCGTCACGACCAGCAGGAGGGCCAGGGAGCGGGGGTGGACGGGGGCCCGGGTCGCGGTCATGCGGCGATCATGGCAGACGGGGGAGCGCCGACCCTGACGGCCGGGTGGACGTCGGCGTGCGATACTGGCAGGCAGGTCGACCCGCCGCGCGGGACGACCGCCATGAAGAGTCTTTCCCGGGGCAGACCCGGGCCGCCCGGCACCGTCCGGCGGCGGATAGCCAGTTCCGTACCAGTGCGCACGACCGAAGCCTCGGGCCGGACGTCGCAGACCAGGATCGACGGAGAACCGCGTACGCGGGGATCCACTCGGAGAGCTACCGGGGTACGGCGCGGCCGTACCGACCGGTTGAGGAGTGCACCAGAGATGGTGGAGAGAGACGAGAACCACGGCAGGAGGCGTCCCAGCCTCTTCGAGCGGCTGACAGGCCGCCGTGCCGAGCCGACCGCGGCACCGGAGACCGACGGCACGCCCGTCCTCCCCGCGACCGCGAACCCCGAGGCGAGCGGCACGCCCGCCGCCTCCGAAGCGAAGGGCCTCACCCTGAACGAGAACGACGACACCCAGTCCACGCCCGAGCAGCCCGAGACGCCGGTCGCCCGACGCTCGCGTCGCGCGGGCACCGCCGCGTCCGCCCCCGCCGGATCCCCGACGGACGACGCCAGCGTCGACGCGTCCGCCGAGGCCCCGGCCCTGGCCCCGGCGTCCGACGCCGATGCGGCCCCGGCCGAGGAGGCCGCTGCGCCCGCCGCCCGCGCGCCGCGCAAGCGCGCGCCCCGGAAGGCCGCCGCCGCGACCGAGGAGCCGGCTCCGGCCGAGGCCCCCGTCGCGGACGCGTCCGACGCGGACGCCGCGACCGTCGAGACGGCACCCGAGCCCGCCGCCGAGGCACCCGCGGCCGAGGCTCCCGCCGCCCCGGCCCGGACGCTCCCCTCCCTCTCCGTCTTCTTCCAGGCGCCGGACATCGCGCCGCTGCCGCCCCGCCGCGAGCGGGACGACCGCCGCGACGACCGCCGACCGGACGAGGACGACGACCTCGAGCGCGACGACCGCCCCTCGCGCTCCTCGCGCCGCGGCGGCCGCGGCCAGGACCGCAGCACCGGCCGGGACGGCCGCGACCGCGACCGCGACGACGACCGCGACGACGAGGACGACGCGCCGTCGGTCCGCCGCCGCGCGCGCCGCCGCTCCGGCGAGGAGGGCCGCGACGGCGACGACGCGCCCGGCACCGTCGTCAAGGTCCGCACGCCCCGCGAGCCCGAGCTCATCACCGAGCCGCAGCGGATCAAGGGATCCACGCGCCTCGAGGCGAAGAAGCAGCGCCGCCGCGACGGCCGCGACGCCGGCCGCCGCCGCCCCGTGCTCACGGAGTCCGAGTACCTGGCCCGCCGCGAGTCGGTCGACCGCAGCATGATCGTGCGCTCGCGCGACGGCAAGATCCAGATCGGCGTGCTCGAGGACCAGGTGCTCGTCGAGCACTACGTCGCCCGCGCCGACGAGGCGTCGCTCATCGGCAACGTCTACCTGGGCCGCGTCCAGAACGTGCTCCCGAGCATGGAGGCCGCCTTCATCGACATCGGCCGCGGCCGCAACGCCGTCCTCTACTCCGGCGAGGTCGACTGGGAGGCCGCCAACGCCGACAAGGGCGGCGGCAGCCACGCGCGCCGCATCGAGGTCGCGCTGAAGCCCGGCGATCGCGTGCTCGTCCAGGTCACCAAGGACCCGGTCGGCCACAAGGGCGCCCGCCTCACGAGCCAGGTCAGCCTGCCCGGCCGGTACCTCGTGTACGTGCCCAACGGATCCATGAACGGCATCAGCCGCAAGCTCCCCGACACCGAGCGCGCGCGCCTGAAGAAGACGCTCAAGGAGGTGCTGCCCGAGAACGTGGGCGTCATCGTCCGCACGGCCGCCGAGGGCGCGACCGAGGAGCAGCTGAAGCTCGACGTCGAGCGCCTCACCTCGCAGTGGGCGGAGATCAGCCGCCAGGTCGAGAAGGCGCAGGCGCCCGCGCTCCTGCACTCGGAGCCCGACCTGCTGCTGAAGATCATCCGCGACGTCTTCAACGAGGACTTCCGCGAGCTCGTCATCGACGGCGGCGACGCCCAGGAGATCATCGAGGGCTACCTCCGCGGCGTGGCGCCCGACCTCATCGACCGGGTGCAGGCGTACTCCGGCGAGAAGGACTCCTTCGACCACTACCGCGTCAGCGAGCAGATCGAGAAGGCGCTCGACCGCAAGGTCTGGCTGCCCTCCGGCGGCTCGCTCGTCATCGACCGCACCGAGGCCATGACCGTGGTCGACGTCAACACGGGCAAGTTCGTCGGATCCGGCGGCAACCTCGAGGAGACCGTCACCAAGAACAACCTCGAGGCCGCGGAGGAGATCGTCCGCCAGATGCGCCTGCGCGACATCGGCGGCATCATCGTCGTCGACTTCATCGACATGGTGCTCGAGACGAACCGCGACCTCGTGCTGCGCCGCCTGGTGGAGTGCCTGAGCCGCGACCGCACCAAGCACCAGGTCGCCGAGGTCACGTCGCTCGGCCTCGTGCAGATGACCCGCAAGAAGCTCGGCCTCGGGCTGCTCGAGTCGTTCTCCGAGAACTGCGAGACGTGCGCCGGGCGGGGGATCATCATCCACCACGACCCGCTCATGGCCCACAAGCAGACGCCCCAGGAGCCCGTGCAGGGCCAGGGCCGCCGTCGTGGCGGCAAGGGCCAGCAGGAGCACGGCGGCGGGAACGGCAACGGCGGCGGCAACGGCGGCGGTCGCGGGAACGGCGGCGGACAGGCCCAGCAGCAGCAGCAGCGGACGCCGGCGGCCAGCACCCACAGCATCACCGACGACGCACGCTCGGCCCTCGCGAAGATCGCGACGAGCACCATCCAGACGGTGAACGACGCCATCGACCGCGTCGAGGACGTCGTGCGCACGCCGGACGAGGTCGAGGCGGACACCGCCGCGCGCCCCGCGTCGGAGACGACGTCCACCGAGGAGCAGCCGCGCGGCGACCGCCCGCGTCGCAGCCGAGGCGGCCGGGGACGCGCGTCGTCCGCGGCGGCCGAGGCGCCGGAGCGCACCGAGGCCCCGGAGCCCGCCGCCGCGGAGCCGGCCGTGCACACGGAGGACCCCACCCCGGCGGACGCCGCCGTGGAGGAGCCTGCGCTGTCGACGCTCGAGCCGCGCGAGGCGATCCGCCTGGAGCCCGTGCAGATCCTCGACATCCCGGTGGCGAGCGCCCGCACGGCCCCGCGCCGCGTGAGCTCGGCCGACGCGGAGCAGCTCCTCGGCTCCGTGCTCGACGCGCTGCCGCAGCCGAAGGAGCCGGGTCAGGGCCGCTCGCGCAGCCGTCGCGTCTCGACCGCGACGCTCACGACGCCGACCCCGGCGCCCGCGGACGACGCGAGCTGATCCTGCGGCCGTCCTCGCGACGGCCGCACGACGTGAGGGCCCGGAGCGCATGCTCCGGGCCCTCCGTCGTCCTCCGCCCGGGCCCCGCGGCCCACGTGCGTCACCTCAGGCGGCGGGGCCGCGGCGCTCCCGCTGGGTCACGCGCAGGCCGCTCGCCTGCAGGCGCCGCACCAGGTCGCGGTTGGACACGGGCACAGCGCCCTGCGCGACCAGCTCGTCGTAGCGGGCGGCGGGCACGTCGTAGTGGTCCCGATCGAAGCCGCGCTCGGGGATCCCGGCAGCCCGGGCGAACGCGTGCAGCTCCTCCAGCGAGGCGTCGCTCACGAGGTGGGACCACAGCGTCCCGTGCGCGGGCCAGGCGGGTCGGTCGAGGAGCACGGTCATCCTGCGAGCATAGGCAGACGGCCCCGGCACGTGCCGCCGAGGGAGCCGCGACGCGCCCGGCGCGGATGCGAGCCGACGCGCCGACCCTCGCGTATGATCGACCGAGGACGCCCGGGGTCCGGAGTTTGACCCCTGTCCGGCGTTCCGGTAACGTGAGTCGCTGGCATGCGCCGATCCCCAAGGGGTCGTGCGCCTGCGGCAGACTTCCTCCAATGATTCGGGCCACAGGGCGTCAAGTCCCCAGTGAGTCAAGCCCGCGAGAGAAAACAGGTACGGAAAAGTGGTTTACGCAGTTGTGCGCGCCGGCGGTCGGCAGGAGAAGGTCGAGGTCGGGACCATCGTCACGATGGACCGGGTCAAGAACCAGCAGAGCGGCAAGGTCGTGCTCCCCGCGGTCCTGCTCGTCGACGGCGACACCATCACCACGGACGCCGCGAAGCTCGCCGACGTCACCGTCAGCGCCGAGATCCTGAACGACCTCCGCGGTCCGAAGATCGTCATCCAGAAGTTCAAGAACAAGACCGGGTACAAGAAGCGCCAGGGGCACCGTCAGGACCTCACGCGCGTCCAGGTCACCGAGATCAACTAGCAACTGAGAACGCAGGGAGACCCAGATGGCACACAAGAAGGGCGCGAGCTCTACCCGCAACGGCCGTGACTCGAACGCCCAGCGCCTCGGCGTGAAGCGCTTCGGCGGCCAGGTCGTCGGCGCCGGCGAGATCATCGTCCGCCAGCGCGGCACGCACTTCCACCCCGGCGTCAACGTCGGCCGTGGCGGCGACGACACGCTGTTCGCCCTCTCGGCCGGTTCGGTCGAGTTCGGCGTCAAGGGCGGCCGCAAGGTCGTCAACATCGTCGTCCCGGCCTAGCGCAGGCCGACAGCACGGACCCTGCAGCGGCACTGCCGCGCAGCACCACAAGGGCGGGCCTCCTCGGCCCGCCCTTGCGTGCGTTCCGCAGGGGAACACCTCTCAAGAAGAAACGAGCGACAGCCATGGCGACATTCGTCGACACCGTCACCCTCCACCTGCGGGCGGGAAACGGCGGCAACGGCTGCGTCTCGGTGCGCCGGGAGAAGTTCAAGCCCCTCGCGGGCCCCGACGGCGGCAACGGCGGCAACGGCGGCGACATCGTCCTCGTCGCCGACCCGCAGGTCACCACGCTGCTGCCGTACCACCGCGGCCCCCACCGGTCCTCCCGCAACGGCGGTCCCGGCATGGGCGACCACCGCCACGGCACGCTCGGCGAGGTCCTCGAGCTCCCCGTGCCCGTGGGCACCGTCGTCAAGGACGCCGACGGCAACGAGCTGGCCGACATGGCCACGCCCGGCATGCGCTACGTCGCGGCCGAGGCCGGCCAGGGCGGCCTCGGCAACGCGTCGCTCGCCACCACCAAGCGCAAGGCCCCCGGATTCGCGCTCCTCGGCACGCGGGGCTACGAGGGCGACGTCGTCCTCGAGCTCAAGGTCGTCGCCGACGTCGCGCTCGTGGGCTACCCCTCGGCGGGCAAGTCGAGCCTCGTCGCCGCGATCTCCGCCGCGAAGCCGAAGATCGCCGACTACCCCTTCACCACGCTCCACCCGAACCTCGGCGTCGTCGAGGTCGCGGACTCGCGCTACACCGTCGCCGACGTGCCCGGCCTCATCGAGGGCGCGAGCGAGGGCAAGGGACTCGGGCTCGAGTTCCTGCGCCACGTCGAGCGCTGCTCGGCGCTCCTGCACGTGCTGGACTGCGCCACGCTCGATCCCGGCCGCGACCCGATCTCCGACCTCGACATCATCCTCACCGAGCTCGCGGCCTACCCCGTCCCCGACGGCCAGGTCCCGCTGCTCGAGCGTCCCCAGCTCGTCGCGCTCAACAAGATCGACGTGCCGGAGGCGCGGGAGCTTGCCGAGCTCGTGCGCCCCGAGCTCGAGGCGCGCGGCTACCGCGTGTTCGACATCTCCACCGTGAGCCACGAGGGCCTGCGCCAGCTGTCCTTCGCCCTCGCCGAGCTCGTCGAGGACGCGCGCACCAAGGCGGCCGAGGAGCCCGATGCCCCGCGCATCGTCCTCCGCCCGCGCGCCGTGGACGAGAAGCCCTTCACCATCCGGGTCGACGGCGGCAGCTACGGCGACATCTTCCGTGTCCTCGGCACCAAGCCGGAGCGCTGGGTGCAGCAGACCGACTTCACGAACGACGAGGCCGTGGGCTACCTGGCCGACCGGCTCGCGAAGCTCGGCGTCGAGGACGGCCTGTTCAAGGCCGGGGCTGTCGCCGGATCCAGCGTCGTCATCGGCGAGGGCGACGGCGTCGTCTTCGACTGGGAGCCCACGCTCACCTCCACCGCGGAGCTCATCACGAGCCCCCGCGGGGCCGACGCCCGCGTCGATCCGCTCAACCGCCGCACCAACCAGGCGCGCCGCGAGGACTACTTCGCGCGCATGGACGCCAAGGCCGAGGCCCGCGCCCAGCTCGTGCGCGAGGGCGAGGCCGGCCTCTGGGCGGACGACGACCAGGCGGACGAGGACGCGGCCTCGGACGACAAGGCCTAGCGGGTGGGCACGACCTCGCGCGCGGGGATCGCGTCCGCGCGGCGCATCGTCGTGAAGGTCGGCTCGTCCTCCATCAGCGGCGAGAACGCGGGGCAGATCGGGCCGCTCGTGGACGCGATCGCCTCCGTCCACGCGCGGGGCGCCGAGGTCGTGCTCGTCTCCTCCGGCGCCATCGCCACGGGGATGCCGTTCCTCCGCCTCGACGACCGCCCGGCCGACCTCGCCACGCAGCAGGCCGCCGCGGCCGTCGGGCAGAGCGTGCTGATCTTCCGGTACCAGGAGAGCCTCGACCGCTACGGCATCGTCGCCGGCCAGGTGCTCCTCACGGCGGGCGACCTCGCCGCCCCCGACCACCGCGAGAACGCGCAACGCGCCATGGAGCGCCTTCTGGGCCTCCGGCTGCTGCCCATCGTCAACGAGAACGACACGGTGGCGACGCACGAGATCCGCTTCGGCGACAACGACCGGCTCGCGGCGCTCGTCGCGCGTCTCGTGGACGCCGACCTCCTGCTCCTCCTCTCGGACGTCGACGCGCTGTACACGCGGCCGCCCCAGGAGCCCGGCGCGCGCCGCATCGAGCACGTGGACTTCGGCGACGAGCTCGAGGGCGTGGAGATCGGCAGCACGGGCACGGGCGTCGGCACCGGGGGAGCGGTGACCAAGGTCGCGGCCGCGCGCCTCGCCGCCGAGGCGGGAGCGGGTGTCCTGCTCACGTCGACCGCGCAGGTCGCGGAGGCCCTCGCGGGTGCGCACGTCGGCACCTGGTTCGCCCCCCGCGCCTGACGCGACCGGCTGCGCGACGCCCCGCGTCCGCCCGGGATCGGCGGCGCGCTGGGCTGGCTAGGCTGCCGTGCATGCCCGCCCTCGCCTCCGGCGTCCCCGACGTCGCGCCCGCACCCGCCGCGTCCCGCTCCGAGGGGACCCCGTCGGACGCCGACCTCGACGCGATCCTCGCGGGCGCCCGCGCCGCGTCCACGGCCCTCGCGGCCGCCACCTCCGGACAGCGCGAGGCCGCCCTCGACGGGATCGCCGCCGCGCTCCTCGACGCGCGCGACCGCATCGTCGCCGCCAACGCGGAGGACCTGGCCGCGGGTCGGGCCGCCGGCCTCGCCGCGGGGCTCCTCGACCGGCTGGCCCTCGACGCGGTGCGGGTCGCGTCCCTCGCGGACGCCGTGACGGGGATCCGCGCCCTCGACGACCCGCTCGGCCACGTCGTCCGCGGCCGCACCCTCCCGAACGGCCTGCTGCTCTCCGAGGTGCGGGTCCCCTTCGGCGTGGTGGGGGCGATCTACGAGGCACGGCCCAACGTCACCGTCGACATCGCGGCGCTCGCCCTCCGCAGCGGCAACGCCGTGGTCCTCCGCGGCGGATCCGCGGCCCTCCGCACGAACGCCGTCCTGGTCGAGGTGATGCGCGGCGCCCTCGAGCGCGCGGGCCTCCCCGCCGACGCCGTGCAGACCGTGGACGCCCACGGCCGAGCGGGCGCCGCCCGCCTCATGCGCGCCCGCGGGCTCGTCGACGTCCTGGTGCCGCGCGGATCCGCCGACCTCATCCGCACCGTGGTGGAGGAGTCGACCGTCCCCGTCATCGAGACCGGCGCGGGCGTGGTCCACGTCTACCTCGACGCGTCCGCGGACGCGCGCATGGCGGTCGACATCGCCGTCGACGCCAAGGTCAGCCGGCCGAGCGTGTGCAACGCCATGGAGACGCTCCTCGTGCACCGGGACGCCGCGCCCCGGATCCTGCCCGACGTCCTCGACGCGCTCCGCGACCGCGGGGTGACCGTGCACGGCGACGCGGCCGTCCGCGACCTGTGGCCCGCGGCCGTCCCCGCTGACGACGGCGACTGGGCCGCGGAGTACCTCTCCCTCGACGTGGCCGTGCGCGTCGTCGACTCCGTGGAGGACGCGGTGGCGCACATCGCCCGCTGGTCCACGCACCACACCGAGTCGATCGTCACCTCCGACCTCGCGGTCGCCGAGCGCTTCCTCCAGGCGGTGGACTCGGCCGTCGTCATGGTCAACGCCTCGACCCGCTTCACCGACGGATCCGAGTTCGGCTTCGGCGCCGAGGTCGGCATCTCCACCCAGAAGCTGCACGCGCGCGGGCCGATGGGGGTGCAGGAGCTGACCAGCACGAAGTGGATCGTGCGGGGGAGCGGGCAGGTCCGCGGCTGACCTCGTCCCGGACGGACATGCAGGGCCCGCGGCACGCCCGACCGCGGCGCACGCCCCGCACGGGGGCCCGCCGATAGGATGGCAGGCGCCGCCTCCGTGCCACGAGGCGTGCCACGAACGGAGACCCCATGCACGCGCTGACCACCACCATCCTCGCCGAGACCGAGCACGCCATGGAGCTGGCCGCTCCGCTCTGGGTGTTCCCGGCCGTCGCGGCGGTCGCGTTCATCGCGCTCGGCGCGGTGATGTTCAGCTTCCGCGACGTCAGCAACCGCCACTCGGAGAAGTGGGGCAAGCCCCCCGTCGCCGAGCAGGGCCACGGCACCGCCGACTCGACGCACTGAGCGCGAGCGCCGGCCACATGACGACACCCGCGACCCCGCGCCTCCGCATCGGGGTCATGGGCGGCACGTTCGACCCGATCCACAACGGCCACCTCGTCGCCGCGAGCGAGGTGCAGCAGCACCTGCAGCTCGACGAGGTGATCTTCGTCCCCACCGGGCAGCCGTGGCAGAAGCAGACGGTCACCGACGGCGAGCACCGCTACCTGATGACCGTCATCGCCACCGCGGCCAACCCGCGCTTCACCGTCAGCCGCGTCGACATCGACCGGGCCGGCACCACGTACACGATCGACACGCTCCGCGACATCCGGCGCACGCACCCGGACGCGGAGCTGTTCTTCATCACGGGCGCGGACGCGATCCAGCAGATCCTCGGCTGGAAGGACGTCGCGGAGCTCTGGGACCTGGCGCACTTCGTGGCCGTCACGCGCCCCGGACACGACCTCACCGAGAGCGGCCTCCCGCACGCCGACGTAAGATTGCTGGAGGTGCCGGCGTTGGCGATCTCCTCCACCGACTGCCGGAGCCGAGTCGGGCGGGGCTTCCCCGTCTGGTACCTCGTCCCCGACGGAGTCGTCCAGTACATCTCCAAGCACCACCTGTATCGGAGCCCGCAATGACCCCCTCCCACGACGCGCCCGACACCGGGCGGACCTCGTTCGACGACGGTCCCGCTCCCGCGACCCTCGGCCTCAGCCGCCGCGAGATGCGCGCCGCCGAGCGCGCCCGCGCCCTGGCCCTCGGCATAGACGAGGCGGACGACGCGCCGGTCGAGGAGCCCACGGGTCCCACGGACGCCGCGTCGGCGGGCGCCCCCGAGCGCTCCGATGCACGGGAGGCCGCGGACGGCACGGCGTCGCGGCCGTCCGAGGACGCCGGATCCGGGCAGGCGACCGACGCGGCGACGACGCCCGCGGCCGAGCCCCTCACCGCCCCCGGCGTCGGCCCCGACACCTCCGCCATCCTCCTGTCGGGCGGCGTGCTCACCCGACGCCAGCTCCGCGCCATCCGGGAGGCCGAGGAGGCCGCCCGCCAGCAGCGCGGATCCGAGCACGGCGATGCCGCCGCGGCCGACGCGCCCGCGCCCGCCGACGCACCCGCCGAGGAGCGCAGCGTCCCCGCCGTCGACGACGCGCCGTCCGCGGCGTCCTCCGAGCCGGCCGTCCCGCCGTACGTGCGCTACGGCCGCGGCTCGCGTGCCACGCCGCGACCGCGCGCGCCGTACGGCAGCGCCTATCGCCGCAGCCCCGCGTCAGACGCGACTGACGCCGCCGATGCCCCGCAGGAGGCCCCGTCGTCCGACGCGGCCCCGACGACCGACGCCCCGACGGCACCCGACGCCATCGACGCCCCTCAGGTCGCCGACGCTCCCGTCGAGGACGACACCGAGCGCGGATCCGTCGAGGCGCCCGCCGCCGCGGACCGCTCCTCCGACACGCCCTCCGCCTGGCCGTTCGCCCCCATCGTCCCGTCGGGCGCTGGCGCTGACCGCGACCCGGACGCGTCCGGCGAGCAGCCGACCGTCCCGCCCCTGGCGCCGCACACGCCGAGCCGCGACGAGGATCCCCGCCCCGCGCCCTCCCTCGAGCCCGTGCCGTGGGTCACCGGATCCGCCGCGCCCACCATCGAGCCCGACTTCGGCACCCGCGCGTCCGCCGCAGCCGAGGACCTCGACACCGCCGCCTCCCGCGACCGCGCAGCGGACGCGGGCAAGGACGAGCAGTCCGTCTCCGCGCAGGCCGCGTCCGCGCAGGCCGCGGCCGACCAGCCCGCACCCGACGTCCGCACGCCCTTCACCCCGCCGACCGGTCACTGGTCCGTGCAGGACCAGGTGGACGAGGACCAGCCGCACACCGGCAACCACTTCATCCTCCCGACCGTGCCGCACGCCAACGACATGCAGCAGGCGCTCAACAGCACGGGCGAGATCATCATCACCGGATCCATCGACCTGCCCCGCAGCCTCGGCTCGATGGGCACGCACCCGGACCGCTTCGACACGGCCGACATGGACCGGATCCTCGAGCAGGGCGACGACCACGACCACGCTCCCGGCGGCACCGACTCCGAGCCCGTCCGCGCCAGCCGCGCGGTGAGCACCCACACCTCCACGCGCGCCGTCGTGCAGCCGCCGCCCCGCAAGCGCTTCACGGCGCCGGTCGTCGCGGCCGTCACGGCCGGGGGAGTCGCCGTCATCGGCGCGGGCCTCGTCATCGTCGCGTTCATGACGAATGTATTCTGATCCTCTGATGCACCACCCCACCCGTCCCGGAAGGACTCTGTGACCGCTTCTCCCCGCGCCCTCGACCTGCTCAAGGTCGCCGCCTCCGCCGCCGATTCCAAGCAGGCCATCGACCTGGTCGCGCTCGACGTCTCCGGGCCCCTGCCCCTCACCGACGTCTTCCTCATCGCCTCGGCCCGCAACGAGCGGAACGCGCAGGCGGTCGCCGACGAGATCGAGGACAAGATGATCGAGGCCGGCGCCAAGCCGCTGCGCCGCGAGGGGAAGAGCGAGGGCCGCTGGATCCTCCTCGACTTCGGCGACGTCGTCGCCCACGTCTTCACCGAGGAGGACCGCATGTACTACTCGCTGGAGCGCCTCTGGAAGGACTGCCCCGTCGTCGCCCTCGAGATCGAGCCGACGGCCTCCGCATCCTGATCCGCGTCCGCCCTGCCCGCGAGGAGCCCGTCGCATGAAGTGCCCCAACGACTCGGCCACCCTCGTCATGAGCGAGCGCGCCGGCGTCGAGATCGACTACTGCCCGGACTGCCGCGGCGTGTGGCTCGACCGCGGCGAGCTGGACAAGATCCTCGACCGCGCCGAGCAGGAGGCACGGCCTGCGCCCGCCGCCCCGGCGCCTGCCGCCCCGCTCGGCGGCTCCCCCGAGCCCGGACGGGACGACCGGCGGCGGGACGACGATCGGGATCGGTCGTACGGCTCGCGCGACGAGCGCTCGTACGGACTGCCGGACGACCGCGCGTACGGTTCGCGCGACGACCGCGGCCGGGGGAGCTCCGTCCACCCGCCTGCGGGCGGCTACGGCCAGCGCGACGGGTACGGCGGGAAGCCCCGCAAGAAGGAGAGCTGGCTTAGCGAGCTCTTCGACTGAGGCGTCCCCGCCGCCCGACCGCTCGCGAGGATGCCCTGGTCATGGGGCGGTCGGAATGTGTAGTAATGTAGACGAGTCGCTTCCGCAGGGAAGCGGAGAACGGGTCTGTGGCGCAGTTGGTAGCGCACCTGCATGGCATGCAGGGGGTCAGGGGTTCGAATCCCCTCAGATCCACCGCACGAGCCCCGCACCTCACCGAGGTGCGGGGCTCTTCTCGTCTCCAGGCAGGTTCCTCACGTGTGCGCGCCTCGTCCAGGACGGCACCGCCACGCGTCAGGCCTGCGGTCCGACACGCTCGACGTGCGCGCCGCCGGACGCGAAGAGCTCGGTCATCCGCGCGATCGCCTCCGGTGGCACCCGATCGGTGCTGCTGCGGATGACCTGCTGGATCCCCGCGGCGAGCCCAGCCGGCGAGGTGATGCGCCGCGTCGCGCCGCGCTCCTCGGTGTTCGGAGGAGCGATGACCGTGGCATCGGCATGGCTGTAGAGGACGACCGTGGAGAAGAACGGGGTGGAGCCGAGCGCGTCCCGCACGTAGGCCGCCAGCCGGATGGACTGGCGCCGCACCTGCGCGACCGGAGCCTGTTCCGCGCGTCGGAGGCGGAAGCCGCCGCCGTCCCCGTCGGACGTGATGTGCAGGACGGCGGGCGGGTCGGTGTCGTACGCGGCCAGCAGCGTGCCGAGGGACTCGTGCACGTCCCGCGGTCGGACGGTGTCGAGGACGAGCCCCTTCCAGTGCTTGTTCTCGATGATGACGGCGGCTCCCGGGGTGAGGAGGACGTGGTCGACCTGCACCAGGTACCTCCGCCTCGTCCACTCCTCCGTCCCGGTCAGGACGACGTTCGTGGCGAGGACGCCGCGGATGCCCGCCGCCGCGCACGCCGCCACGATGAGGTCGTGGGACACGCGGTCGGTCTTCCAGGTGCGCGCGAGCAGCCGACGCGCCTCACCCGCGTCGGCCTGCGCGGCACCCAACGCGACGTCGCGGGCGGCGAGCTCGGCCCTCTGCGTCGCGGCACGGGCGGCGGTGTCCGCCGCGTGCTGCGCGTCGCGGAGGGCGACCTCCTGCGCGTGACGGGCTCCCTCGTCCTGGAGCGCCGCGTCCTGGCGAGCCCGACGGCGGCGCCGGTCGACCATCAGCAGGGCGAGGGCGACGACGAGGAGGACGACCAGGATCCAGGGGAGCGCGTTCGGCATGGCCCAGGGAAGCACGCCGACCGGGTCGCGCGCCGGATCCGCTCCCCGATCGGGGGGCTGTCCTCCACTTGGGGGACCCGGGTACCGTGGCACAGGTCATCGACCCCTGGAGCTCCACAATGTCGCACGCCACCCTGCACCGGACCCACAGCACCGACCCGCACCGCACGTCGGTGGTCGGGTCCGCGGTCCTGGGGTTCCTGGCCGCGTTCGTGGTCGGCGCGGCCGTCATCGTGACCCTCCTCATCACCTCGTTCGCCCAGGGCACCGAGGGGTACGCGGGCCTCGACGTCCCCGGCGTCGTGAGCACGCGCATCGACCACGGCAGCGTGGTCACGCAGATCGGCCCGGGCGGCTTCCTCTTCCCGCTGGCCGCCGGGCTCGTGGTCGGGCTCATCGTCGCGGTCGTCGTCTACGCGCGCCAGCGCGGCGCCGAGGACTGATCCGGCCGCTCGCCGGAGGGCCCGCGCGTAGGGTCGTGGCAATGGATGCCCGCGCCGCCCGACCCGTCCACCGCCCGCTCCGCGACGGTCGTCGGGGAGCGCATCCGCGGCGACCGGTCGCCCTCGTCGGCGCGGCCGTCGCCCTGCTCATGAGCGGGTGCACCGCGGCCGACCCCGTCGTGCTCCCGAACGCGGAGGCACCGCTGCGCGTCGTCTCGCTCGGCGACTCCTACTCGACCGGCACGGGTCCCGCCGAGCCGGTGCCCGGGGATCCCGGCGTGTGCGGCCGCACGGTCGCCGGGTCCGTCCGCGTCGCGGCGGCCGAGGTCGGCGCCACGCTCGTCGACGCGGCGTGCGACGGCGCCACCACCGCGGAGCTCGCCGCGCCCGGCGAACGCGGCGGACAGCAGGTCCCCGCGCAGCTCGACGCCCTCGCGGACGGCGCCGACGTCGTGCTGGTGCGGCTCGGCGGCAACGACCTCGGCTTCCCCGCCCTGGTGGGCGGATGCCTCGCGCGGGACGCGGCGGGACCGGTCGCCGCGGGTCCCGCGACGTGCGTGGACGCCTTGGCGCCCGCCGGCGGCACCGACGCCGTCCGCGCGCGCATCGACGGCGAGGTGTCCACGCGACTGGCCGACGCCTTCGACCGGATCCGCGCCGCCGCCCCCGACGCGCGCATCGTGGCGCTCGGCTACCTCACGGTGCTCGGCGACCCCGACGCGCTGCCCGCCGAGGGGTGCCTCCGCGCGACGGCGTCGTCCGAGGTGAACGGCCAGGTGCTGCTGACCGACCGGGACGCCGCCTGGCTCGCCGGCGTGCAGCGGGCGCTCGACGACGCCATCGCGCGGGCCGCCCGGGAGGCGGGCGCCCGGTTCGTCGACCAGGAGGCGCCCACCGCCGCGCACGGGTCGTGCGTCGGCGACGCGGGGGATCCCTACGTCGCGGGCCTCGGCGGGAGCGCGGGATCCGTGCCCCTGCACCCGAACGCCGCGGGCCTCGCGTGGGAGGCGGGCGCCCTCGCGGACGTCCTCCGGAAGGAGGCGGCGGCGCTCGGGCGCTGACCCTCTCGGTCATCCGCGCCCCGGATCTCCTGCGCATGTGTGGATCTCTGTGGGATCGTGTTGCTTCTCCTGCGCATGCGGGCTACAGTGCGAGGACGCGAGGCGCACCGGCCCCACGGAGTCGAAGGAGACCACCCCATGTACGCGGAAGAGCGCCAGGACAGGGTGGTCGCCCTCCTCGAGCGCACCGGCCGCGTGGCGGTGGTGGGCCTGGCCCGCGAGTTCGACGTGACGACCGAGACCGTCCGCCGCGACCTCGCCCAGCTGGAGACGCGCGGCGTCCTCCGTCGCGTGCACGGCGGCGCCGTCCGCGCGAGCCGCTCCACCCGCGCCGAGGAGAGCCTCGACGCCCGCGGTACCCACAACACGGCCGCGAAGGCGCGCATCGCCGACGCCGCCATGGGGCTCATCCCCGCGACCTTCCAGGGATCCGTCGCGATCGACGCCGGCACCACCACCGGCCTCGTCGCCGACCGCATCGCCGCCTGGACCCCCGACGTCCCCGGCCGCACCCTCGTGGTCGTCACGCACTCCATGGTCGTGGCGCAGACGGTCAGCCGGAACCCCGCCGTGGAGGTGCAGCTGCTCGGCGGCCGCCTCCGCGGGATCACGAGCGCCGCGGTCGGGCCCGCGACGCTCGGACAGCTGTCGCGCCTGCGGCCGGACATCGCCTTCATCGGCGCCAACGGCATCCACGCGGAGTTCGGCCTGAGCACGCCCGACGAGGAGGAGGCCGCCGTGAAGACCGCGCTGACCCGGGGATCGCGACGGGCCGTCGCGCTCGTCGACGCGTCCAAGGCGGGGGAGGAGGCGCTCGTGGGCTTCGCCGCCCTCGACGACCTCGACACCCTCGTGACCGACGCCGTCCCCGACGGGCCGCTGGCCGACGCGCTGGCCGCCGCCGAGGTGGAGGTGATGGTCGCGTGATCCTCACCCTCACCGCCAACCCGAGCCTCGACCGCACCATCGACCTCGCCGGCGCCCTCGCGCGCGGCGCCGTGCAGCGGGCCCGCGGCGTGGCCGAGCAGCCGGGCGGCAAGGGCGTCAACGTCTCCCGCGCGCTCATCGCCTCCGGCCTCGACACGATCGCGCTGCTGCCCGGCCGTCTCGACGACCCGATGCTCGTGGCGCTGGCCGCCGAGCGGATCCCGCTGGACCACCTCGACATCGACGGACGCGTGCGGCAGAACGTCACGCTCACCGAGCCCGACGGCACGACGACCAAGGTCAACGAGCCCGGGCCGGTGCTGTCCCCGGCGGAGGCGGACGCCCTCGTGGCGCTCGTCATCCGCCACTCGCGCGCGGCGAGCTGGCTCGTGCTGGCCGGATCCCTGCCGCCCGGCCTCGACGACGACTTCCACGCCCGCGTGGTGCAGGCCGTGCGCGCCGAGCTCGGCGACGCCGCCCCGCGCATCGCCGTGGACTCCTCGGGGGCCCCCATGGCCGCGCTCGTCGCGTCGGGCGCCGTCGTCGACCTCGTCAAGCCCAACGCCGAGGAGCTCGCCGAGCTCGTCGGCCTCGACGACCCCGACGCGCTGGAGGCCGACCCCCGTCGGGCCCACGACGCGTCCCGGTCCCTCGTCTCCCGCGGCTGCCGGGCGGTCCTCGCGACCCTCGGGGCACGCGGGGCCGTCCTCACCACGGCCGACGGCGGGTGGCACGCCACCATGCCGCCGATCGTGCCGGTGAGCACCGTGGGCGCGGGCGACTCCTCGCTCGCGGGCTACCTGCTCGCCGACCACCGCGGGGCGGGACCCGAGGGGCGGCTGGCGCAGGCCGTCGCCCACGGATCCGCCGCCGCGAGCCTCCCCGGCAGCACCATGCCGTCCCCCGACCAGACCCGGCCGGACAGCGTCACCGTCCAGCCGCTCCTCCCGATCGCCGCCGATCGCTGACCCGTCCCACCTGGAGAAGAACATGCCATCGCTCATCACGAACCGCCTCGTGCTCCTCGACGCCGATCTCGGCGCCGACCGCGAGCACGCCGTCCGCACGCTCGCCGAGCGCGTGGTCGCCGAGGGACGCGCCACCGACGCCGACGCCCTCTTCGCCGACGCGTGGGAGCGCGAGTCGAAGACCGCGACCGGCATGGGCGGCGGTCTCGCGATCCCGCACTGCCGCTCCGCCGCGGTGACGGAGGCCACGCTCGTCATGGCCCGCCCGGCACCGACCGTCGACTTCGGCGCGCCGGACGGCCCCGCCGACCTCGTGTTCTTCATCGCCGCCCCCGACGGCGCCGACCAGGAGCACCTCGTGCTGCTGTCGCGCCTCGCCCGCTCGCTCATCAAGCCGGAGTTCGTGGAGGCGCTGCGCTCGGCGACCGACGAGGACCAGGTCGTCTCGCTCGTGGAGGGCGCGCTCGTGGACGAGCCCGCCTCCTCGACGGGCGCGCCGGCCGCCGCGGCTCCCGCTGCGTCGGCGTCGGCCCCCGCGTCGTCCGCCCCGGCCGAGGACGCGCCCGTGCTCATCGCGGTCACGGCGTGCCCCACCGGCATCGCGCACACCTACATGGCGGCCGACTCGCTCGTGGCCGCCGCGAAGCGCGCCGGGGTCGAGCTGCACGTCGAGACCCAGGGATCCTCCTCCGTCACGCCCGTCGACCCGGCGGTCATCGCGCGGGCCACGGCCGTCATCTTCGCTGTCGATGTCGACGTGCGCGACCGCGCGCGCTTCGCCGGCAAGCCCGTCATCCAGTCGCCCGTCAAGCGCGGCATCGACCAGCCCGACCAGATGGTCGCCGAGGCCGTCGCCGCCGCGAAGGACCCGAGCGCACCGCGCGTCCCGGGCGGCGCCGCCGCGTCCGCAGGATCGGAGCAGGCCTCCCCGCAGTCGTCGCAGGGCGTGGGCGCGCGCCTCAAGCGCTGGCTGCTCACGGGCGTCAGCTACATGATCCCGTTCGTCGCGGGCGGCGGGCTCCTCATGGCGCTCGGCTTCCTGCTCGGCGGCTACCGGATCTCCGACGTCGCCTCCGACATCGTGGTGCAGAACTCGCTCGCCAACCTGCCGGACGGCGGCGTCATGAGCTACCTCGGCGCCGTCGCGTTCGTCATCGGCAACGCGTCGATGAAGTTCCTCGTGCCGGTGCTCGCCGGCTACATCGCCTACGCCATCGCCGACCGCCCGGGCATCGCGCCCGGGTTCGTGGCCGGAGCCGTCTCGCTCATCATGGGCGCCGGCTTCCTCGGCGGCCTGGTGGGCGGCCTGCTCGCCGGTGGCATCGCCTACGCGATCGGCCGCATCGACGTGCCGCGATGGCTCCGGGGCCTCATGCCCGTCGTGATCATCCCGCTGCTCGCGTCCATCGTCGCCTCCGGGCTCATGGTCATGGTGCTCGGCGGCCCGATCGCGGCGCTCACCGTCGGCCTCAACGACTTCCTGTCGGGCCTCACGGGCGCGTCCGCGCTCCTGCTCGGCGTGATCCTCGGCGTCATGATGTGCGTCGACCTCGGCGGTCCCATCAACAAGGTCGCGTACTCGTTCGCGGTGGCGGGCCTCGGCGCCGGATCCATCACCGACCAGGCCCCGTGGGCGATCATGGCCGCGGTCATGGCCGCCGGCATGGTCCCGCCGCTGGCCCTCGCGCTCGCCTCCACCGTGATCGACCGCCGCCTGTTCAGCCCGGCCGAGCGCGAGAACGGCAAGGCCGCGTGGCTCCTCGGCGCCGCGTTCATCTCCGAGGGCGCCATCCCGTTCGCCGCCGTCGACCCGCTGCGCGTGATCCCCGCGAGCATCGTGGGCGGCGCCGTCACGGGCGCCATGGTGATGGGCCTCGGCGTCGTGTCGCAGGCTCCGCACGGCGGCGTGTTCGTGCTCTTCGCCATGAACGGCACGTTCCTCGGCTTCCTCGCCTCGGTCGCGGTCGGCACCGTCATCTCGGCGTTCCTCGTCGTGCTGCTCAAGCGGTTCACCGCGAAGCGCCCCGAGGCCGTCGCCGAGGCCGCGTCCGCCGACCAGGGCGTGCCCGTCGCGGCCTGATCCCGTCCCCGTCCCCGTCCCATCCGCATCACCAGAAGGAGAACGTCCATGACCGAGCGCACCGCCACCATCGGCAGCCGCGTGGGCCTGCACGCCCGACCCGCATCCCTGTTCATCGAGGCCGTGCGCCGCACGGGCGTGCCGGTCAAGATCAGCAAGCCGGGCGGCACGCCGCTCGACGCGACCAGCATCCTCTCGCTGATGAGCCTGGGCGCGGCCAACGGCGACCAGGTCGTGCTCACGGCCGAGGGCGACGGCGCGGACGCCGCGCTCGACGAGCTCGCCGCGCTGCTCGAGTCGGACCTCGACGCCGTCGAGTAACAGCCACCGAGACGAGAGGCCCGGACACCGCGATGCGGGTCCGGGCCTCTCGTCGTGTCAGGCGCTGCGGCGGATCACCACTCGGCGACGCGGTAGTCCTTGAGGAAGACGCCCGAGATGTCCTCGCCGGCCTGGCCCATGACGATGGGGTCGTAGACGCGCGCGGCGCCGTCCACCAGGTCGAGCGGGGCGTGGAAGCCCTCCTCGGCCAGCCGGACCTTGGTGGGGTGCGGGCGCTCGTCGGTGATCCAGCCGGTGTCGACGCTCGTCATGAGGATGCCGTCGGTCTCGCGCATCTCGCGCGCCGACGTGCGGGTCATCATGTTGAGCGCGGCCTTGGCCATGTTGGTGTGCGGGTGGCCGGGGCCCTTGTAGGCGCGGGCGAACTGGCCCTCCATGGCGCTCACGTTGACGACGTACTTGCGGCGGGCCGTCGAGGCGGCCATCGCGGGCCGCAGCCGGCTGACGAGGAGGAACGGCGCCGTGACGTTGGCGAGCTGGACCTCGAGCATCTCGAGCGGGTCCACCTCGTGCACCACCTGGGTCCAGCTGTTCGCGTCGTGCAGGTCGGGCACGAGGCCGCCCGCGTCGATGGCGGTGCCGGCCGCGAGGCGCGCGAGCGAGGAGGACCCGGCGGTCATCGCGAGCTCGGTGACCTCGGCCGCCGTGATGCCCGTCGCCGTCGAGAGGATGGGGTGCGCCGCGACGCTGGCGGCGAGGGCCGCGGGGTGCGCGTCGTTCGTGTGGCCGAACGTGAGCAGCTCGGGGATCGGCCCGTCGGGCAGCGGCGCCGACTCCGCCTCGGACAGCGGCGCGTAGGAGCCGGGGGAGCGGCGCACGGTCTGCGCCGCGTTGTTGATGAGGATGTCGAGCGGGCCCGCTGCGGCGACCGCGTCGGCGAGGCCGATGACCTGCGCGGGGTCGCGGAGGTCGAGGCCGACGACGCGCAGGCGGTGCACCCACTCGTGCGCGTCGGGCAGGCCGGCGAAGCGGCGGACGGCGTCGCGCGGGAAGCGCGTGGTGATGGTGGTGTGCGCGCCGTCGCGGAGGAGCCGGAGCGCGATGTGCATGCCGATCTTCGCGCGGCCGCCCGTGAGCAGCGCGCGCATGCCGGTGAGGTCGGTGCGGGCCTCGCGCTTGGCGTGGTTGAGCGCCGCGCAGTCCGGGCAGAGCTGGTGGTAGAAGGCGTCGACCTGCGTGTAGTGCTGCTTGCAGATGTAGCAGGGGCGCGAGCGGAGGAGCGTGCCCGCGGTGGGCGCGGCCGTCGTGATGGCGAGCGGGATCCCGCGGGTCTCGTCGTCGATCCGGTCGGGCGCGCCCGTGGCGGTGGCGGCGACGACGGCGCGGTCGGCGCTGGCGACGGCCTCGCGCTTCTCGAGCCGGCGGGCCTTCTTCACCGACTTGAACATGGAGGCGGTGGCGCGGCGGACGGCGACGAAGTCGGGGTGCTCCTCGTCGATGTCGGCGAGCGAGCCGAGGACGCGCAGCGTGACGGCGAGGTCGGCGGGGTCGATGGCCGCGTCGGGAGCGGGGGCGACGGGATCCGTGGGAGCGGCGGGGTCGTCGGGGAGGGCGTCGGAGGGCACAGGAGATGATACCCGGGCGGCGAGGCCCGGTCGGGCGGCGGCGGTCGTCACGACGACCGCGGCCGCCGCGCTACATCGTGGTCGCGAAGCCGATGGCGGCGGCGATGACCGCCCAGAGCGCGATGGTGACCACCACGAGCGCGATGAGCCCGGTGCGGCGGTCGCGCCAGCGGGCGCGCTCCGCCTCGGCGTCGACCGGCGCGGCGTCCGGCCCGGCCGGCGCGGCCGAGGTCGGGTCGGCATCCCGGGCGCCCGCATCGGGGGTGGTCGCAGCGCCCTCCACGGGCGGGACGGCGGTCGGGTCGAGCGGGACGCGGTCGGGTCGGGGGTCGAGCGGGGTGGAGGGCATCCGGTGAACGTACGCGCTGCCGCCCGTCGTTCCCTGCCACCTGTGGACAACTCCGGATGCGGTGCCGCACGCCCGATGCTCCCGGGCGGGATCCGTGGGGGAGGATGGACGCATCATGCCCGACACCGCCCTCGCCCCCACGCTCACCGAGGAGGCGGCCCGGCTGGCCGTGGACGGGGCGACCGACGACGCGATCTACGACGCGTTCGCCGAGTGGGCGCTGTCGCAGGGCATCGAGCTCTACCCCGCGCAGGACGAGGCGGCGCTCGAGATCGCGTCGGGCGCGCACCTCATCCTCTCGACGCCGACGGGCACGGGGAAGTCGCTCGTCGCCGTCGCGGCGCACTTCTCGGCGCTCGCCCGCGGCCGCCGCTCCTATTACACGGCGCCGATCAAGGCGCTCGTCTCCGAGAAGTTCTTCGCGCTGGTGGAGCTCTTCGGCGCCGCTCAGGTCGGGATGGTCACGGGCGACTCGTCCGTGAACCCGGACGCGCCGATCATCTGCTGCACCGCCGAGATCCTCGCCAACCGGTCGCTCCGCGGCGGCGCGGACACCCCCGTCGACCAGGTCGTGATGGACGAGTTCCACTTCTACGCGGATCCGCAGCGCGGCTGGGCCTGGCAGGTGCCGCTCCTGCTCCTCCCGCACGCGCAGTTCGTGCTCATGTCGGCGACGCTCGGCGACGTCACCGACCTCGCGGACGACCTCACGCGCCGCACGGGCCGGCCGACCGCGCGCATCACGGGCATCGAGCGGCCCGTCCCGCTCTTCTTCCACTACGCCGTGACGCCCGTGCAGGAGACCGTCGAGGAGCTGCTCGATACGAAGCAGGCGCCCGTCTACATCGTCCACTTCGCGCAGGCCGCCGCGCTCGAGCGGGCGCAGGCACTCTCGAGCATCAAGATCGTGTCGCGCGAGCAGCGGGACGAGATCGCGGACCTCATCGGCGGCTTCCGCTTCAGCACCGCGTTCGGCAAGACGCTGTCGCGGCTCGTGCGGTCGGGGATCGGCGTGCACCACGCCGGCATGCTGCCGAAGTACCGCCGGCTCGTGGAGCAGCTCGCGCAGCAGGGGCTCCTCCGCGTCATCTGCGGCACGGACACGCTGGGCGTCGGCATCAACGTCCCCATCCGCACGGTGCTGTTCACCGGCCTCACGAAGTACGACGGCACGCGGATGCGGCAGCTCAACGCGCGCGAGTTCCACCAGATCGCGGGGCGCGCGGGCCGGGCCGGCTATGACACCGCGGGCACGGTGGTCGCGCAGGCGCCCGAGCACGAGACCGAGAACCTGAAGATGCTCGAGCGCGCGGGCGACGACGTGAAGAAGCGCCGGAAGCTCGTGCGCAAGAAGGCGCCGGAGGGCTTCGTCTCGTGGGGTGAGCCGAGCTTCCGGAAGCTCATCGACGCGGAGCCGGAGCGGCTGACCTCGAGCATGCAGGTGAGCCACGCGATGATGCTCAACGTCATCGCGCGCGGCGGCGACGTGTTCCAGAACATGCGCGCGCTCGTCGAGGACAACCACGAGCCCCGGATCCGCCAGCTGGCCCTCGCGCGCCGCGCCCTCGCGATCTACCGCACGCTCCGCACCGCGGGCATCGTCAGCCAGGAGGCGGACCCGGACGGCGGGCCCACGCGGATCACGCTGACGGTCGACCTGCAGGCCGACTTCGCGCTCAACCAGCCGCTGTCGCCGTTCGCGGTCGCGGTCTTCGAGCTGCTCGACCGGGAGTCGCCGACGTACGCGCTCGACATGGTCAGCGTGGTCGAGGCGACGCTCGACGACCCGCGGCCGATCCTGTCGCAGCAGCAGTTCAAGGCCCGCGGCGAGGCCGTGCAGGCGATGAAGGCCGACGGCATCGAGTACGACCAGCGCATGGAGCTGCTCGAGACCGTCACGCACCCGAAGCCGCTCGAGCAGCTGCTCGACCAGGCCTTCACGACCTACGCGGCGAGCCAGCCGTGGATCGGCGACTTCGCGCTCAGCCCCAAGTCGGTCGTCCGCGACATGTACGAGCGGGCGATGAGCTTCAGCGAGCTCGTCTCCTTCTACGGCCTCATGCGCTCCGAGGGTCTCGTGCTGCGCTACCTGTCCGACGCGTTCCGGGCGATGCGGCAGACGATCCCCGACGAGGCCAAGACCGAGGAGCTGCTCGACGTGATCGAGTGGCTGGGCGAGCTCGTGCGCCAGGTCGACTCCAGCCTCCTCGACGAGTGGGAGGAGCTGTCGCACCCCACCGCCGCGCCCGGCGACGCCCCCGTGCTGCCGCCGGCCCCGAAGCTGCTCACGTCGAACACGCGCGCGTTCCGGATCCTCGTGCGCAACGAGATGTTCCGGCGCGTGCAGCTCGCGGCCCGCGAGGACCTGCAGGCGCTCGGCGAGCTCGACGGCGCCGCGGGCTTCGACGCGGACGCGTGGGGCGACGCGCTCGACGGATACTTCGGCGAGTACGACCGGATCCTCACCGACGGCGACGCGCGCAGCCAGGCGCTCGTGACGATCGAGGAGCGGCCGACGGAGTGGATCGTGCGCCAGGCGCTGCACGACCCCGAGGGCGACCACGACTGGGGGATCGAGGCGACGGTCGACCTCGGCGCGTCGAACGAGGCGGCCGAGGCCGTCGTGCGCGTGACCCGCGTGGGCACCCTCTCGTGAGCGTCGCGCCTCGCCTACCCGACCTCGCGGGGCGGACGATCCTCGTCACGGGCGCGAACGGCGGCATCGGCTTCTGGACCGCGGTCCAGCTCGCCGACGCGGGCGCGCGCGTGCTGCTGGCGTGCCGGTCCGCCGAGCGCGGGGACGCGGCCGCGCGGGCGCTCACCTCGCGCGTGCCGGGGGCCGACGTGGAGGTGGTCGCGCTCGACCTCGCCAGCCTCGCGAGCGTGGAGGAGTGCGTCGCCGCCGTCCGCGAGGACCTCGACGCGATCGTCGCCAACGCCGGCCTCACTCCCGCGGGCGGCCGCGCGCGGCGGCGCCGCACGACGGTCGACGGGTTCGAGGAGCTCATGGGCACCAACGCGCTCGGCCACTTCGCGCTCGTCGCCGGCCTCGCGCCGCGGCTGCGGGCCGGCGGGCGCGTCGTCATGCTCGGATCCCTCGCCCACCGCTTCTCGCCGCTCGACCTCGGCGACCTCGCGGGGGAGCGCCGCATGCCGGCGCTCGTCCGCTACGGCCGGTCGAAGACGGCGTGCATGATGATCGCGTCGGAGCTCGACCGGCGCTGGCGGGCGGCCGGATCCGACCGCGTCGCCGTCTCCGCGCACCCGGGCTGGTCGGTCGACGCGCTGACTCCGCCGCAGGATCCGGCTGCAGGTCCGCGGGGCGGCACCGCCGCGCGTCGCCGGGTCGCCGGGGCGGGCCGCGTGCTCGTGCAGGGCAAGGACGCCGGCGCGTGGCCGGTCGCGCATGCCGCGGCGGCCGACGGGGTCACGGGCGGGGACTCCTGGGGACCGGGCGGCCCGCTCGAGCTGAAGGGCGCGCCCGCTCCCGCCTTCGTGGCGGAGCACGCGCGGTCGCGGGCGGTCGCCGAGCAGCTGTGGTCCGCCGCCGAGGACGCGACGGGGATCCGCTTCCGGCCCTGAGGTCCGCCGCGCGGCGGGCTCAGCCCCGCGGCGTCCCGAGCACGTCGTCGAGCGCGTCACGGAAGGCGGCCGTCTCCTCGGGCGTGCCGACGGAGACGCGCAGCCAGCCCTCGGGGCCGGTCTCGCGGATCAGGACGCCCCGGTCGAGCAGGCCCTGCCACACCGCGTGCCGGTCGGGGAACCGGCCGAACAGCACGAAGTTGGCGTCCGACGGCGCGACCTCGAACCCGCGGCCGCGCAGCCACGCGACGAGCCCGTCGCGCTCCTCGCGCAGCGACGCGACCTGCGCGAGCAGCACGCGGCTGTGGCGGAGGGCGGCGGTCGCGCTCACCTGCGTGATGCGGGACAGGTGGTACGGCAGGCGCACGATGCGGAGCGCGTCGACGACCGCGGGGGAGGCCGCGAGGTAGCCGAGCCGACCGCCCGCGAACGCGAACGCCTTGCTCATGGTGCGCGAGACGAGGAGGCGCGGGTGGTCGGGGAGCAGCGAGATCGCGGTCGGCACGCCCTCGCGCCGGAACTCGGCGTAGGCCTCGTCGATGACGACCACGCCCGGGGCGACGGACAGGACGTGCTCGATCTCGGCGATCGACAGCGCGGTGCCCGTCGGGTTGTTCGGGCTGGTGAGGAAGACGACGCTCGGCTGGTGCTCCTCGACGAGTTCGGTGACGTTCGCGAGGTCGAGCGTGAAGTCCTCCGCGCGTCGGCCCGAGACCCACCGCGTGAGCGTGTTGCGCGCGTACTCGGGGTACATCGCGTAGTGCGGGGCGAAGGAGAGCGCGACGCGGTCGGTGCCGCCGAAGGCCTGGAGCACCTGCTGCAGGACCTCGTTGGATCCGTTCGCCGCCCACACGTTCTCCGGCCCGAGCTCGAGCCCGCTGTCGGCGGTGAGGTACCGCGCGAGCTCGGTGCGCAGCTCGAGGAACTCGCGGTCCGGGTAGCGGTTCAGCCCGCGGGCGGCCTCGAGCACGGCCTCGCTCACGGCGACGGCCACCTCCTCGGGCAGCGGGTAGGGGTTCTCGTTGACGTTGAGGAGCACGGGCACGTCGAGCTGCGGGGCGCCGTAGGGCTCCTCGCCGCGGATCCCGTCGCGGAGGGGCAGGTCGGCGAGGGTGGCATCTGACCAGTCGGGGCTCATCGGGTCTCCTCGGGAGTCGGCGGGTGTCCATCCTCCCATCGACCGGGAGCGCGGCCGCCCGGGGGCGGACGGCTAGGGTCATCGGATGCGCTCCCCCCTCGCCCGGCTCGACCGCGTCCGGCGACCGGGGGACGTGCACCGCACGGAGTCCACGCCGCCGCGCTGGCTCCTGCTCTCGCGCCGCTACGGCTCCCGCGCGATCCCCGTCGACCACGACCTGGAGCGCCGCACGGTGCTCGGGTTCCGCATCGCGATCAAGGTGTTCCGCTCGCCGGGCCCCAACGCGGGGCGCACGACCTCCAGCGCTCCCGTGGGCATCGGGGGGACGGGAGCCGCGGGCCGCCGGCCGTCCTTCGTGCTCGTGCACGGGATCGGCGTCTCGTCGCGCTACTTCCACCCCGTCGCCGCGTTCCTCGCGGAGCACGGCGACGTGCTGGCGATCGACCTGCCGGGCTACGGCGAGTCGCCGCGCGTGCGCCGGGACGTGACGCTCGCCGACCACGCGGACGTCGTGGCGGAGGTGATCCGGCTGCACGGGCTCGTCGACCCCGTCGTGGTGGGCCACTCGATGGGCACGCAGATCGTCGCGCAGCTCGCCGTCGACCATCCGGAGGTCTCGGACCGCCTCGTGCTCATCGCGCCGACGCTCCCGCCGCGCGTGCGCGGACTCGTCAGGGCCGCGCTCGCGCTCGGGATCGACACGCTCCGCGAGCCGCTGCTGTCGAACGCCGTGGTGCTCGGCGACTACTTCCTGCGCTGCGGGATCCCGTACTACCTCCGCCAGCTGCCGCACCTCATCGACGACGCGATCGAGGAGCGGGCGCCGCGGATCCGCGCCCGGACGCTCGTGGTGGTCGGCGACCGGGACGCCGTGGTCGACCGTGCGTTCGCACGCGACCTCGCCGCCCGGATCCCGCGCGGCGCGTTCCACCTGGCCCGCGGCCCGCACGTGGTCATGTTCACGGACCCGCTGGGCGTGGCGCGCGCGATCGTCGAGCACGCGCGGACCCGCTGACCGCGACCGCGCCTGCGACCGTGCCCGGCGCACGCGGGCAGGATGGACGCGTGACCGCCGACGCCCCCGCCCCCCTCCCGCAGCTGTCGGTCCTCCGGAAGGCGCTCGACTGGGCGCTCGACTACGCCTACGTCCTCCGCTGGCAGCTCGCCGCCACCTTCTCCCGCGACGACGCCCGCTCGTTCGAGGACGGGCGCGACGACCGGCCGTCGATCCTGGTGCTGCCCGGCGTCTACGAGCGCTGGCAGTTCATGCTGCCGATCATCCGGCGGCTGCACGCGCGCGGCCACGGCGTGCACGTGGTCGGGTCGCTCGGCGCCAACGTCGGCCGCGTCGCCGAGATGTCGCGCCGGGCCCGCGCGTACCTCGAGGCCGAGGACCTGCGCGACGTGATCGTGGTGGCGCACAGCAAGGGCGGCCTCATCGGCAAGCACCTCATGGCGTTCGGCGACCCCGACCGGCGGATCCGGGCGATGGTGGCGATCAACGCGCCCTTCGGCGGGTCCTCCTACGCGCGCCTCTTCCCGGTCCGCAGCATCCGCGACTTCTCGCCGCGGAACGCCGCGCTCGTGGAGCTCGGCCGGTCGCGCGAGGTCAACGCGCGGATCACGAGCGTCTTCGCGCGCTTCGACCCGCACATCCCCGGCGGCAGCTCGCTGGACGGCGCGACCGACGAGCGCGTCGCCGCCTCGGGCCACTTCCGGATCATGGGCGACGAGGACGTGCTGCGGCGCGTGGAGGCCGCGATCGACCGGGCGGGGAGGCCGGCGGCGCCGCCCGCCTGACCGGCCGTCGCGCGCGCGGGGCGGCCCCGGCCGCGGCGCATACTGGGCACATGCCCGACCCCGCCGCCCCCGCCCGCCCGGACGGCGCGCTCGAGGGCCGCGGCCGCACGGTGCTCGTCGTCGCGATCCTCGCGTCGTTCGTCGCGTTCCTCGACGGCACGGTCGTGAACGTCGCGCTGCCCGCCATCGGCGAGGACCTGGGCGGCGGCCTCGTCGTGCAGCAGTGGGTGGTGGACGCGTACCTCATCACGCTCGGCGCGCTGATCCTCCTGGCCGGCTCGCTCTCCGACGCCTTCGGCCGCGTGCGTGTGCTCCGCTGGGGTCTCGTGGGCTTCGGGGTGACCTCGCTCGTGTGCGCCGTCGCGCCCGGCGCCGGGGTCCTCATCGCGGCGCGCGCGGCCCAGGGCGCGGCCGGCGCGCTCCTCGTTCCGAGCTCGCTCGCGCTCATCGCGCAGGCGTTCCGCGGCCCCGCGCAGTCGCGCGCCATCGGCTCGTGGACGGCGTGGACCGGCACCGCGATGCTCGTCGGTCCCGTGCTCGGCGGCGTCCTCGTGGACGCGCTCGACTGGCGGCTCGTGTTCGGGATCAACGTCCTCCCCATCGTCGTCACGCTCGTGCTCCTCGCCCGCCTGCCGCACGACGCCCCCGCGGCCGAGGGCACGCGAGTAGACGTGCCCGGCGCGGTGCTCGGGGCCCTCGGGATCGGCGGCCCCGTCTTCGCGCTCATCGAGCAGTCGCGGCTCGGCGTCGGCCACCCGCTCGTGGTCGGCAGCCTCGTCGTGGGCGTCGTCTGCCTCGTCCTCTTCGTGCTGCGCGAGCGCCGCACGCCGCATCCCATGCTGCCGCTCTCGCTCTTCCGCGAGCGGGACTTCCTCGTCGGCAACATCGCGACCGTCGGGATCTACGGCGCGCTGTCGCTCGGCGGCTTCGTCATCGCCGTCTTCCTGCAGCAGACCGGCGGGCTCTCGGCGACGGCGGCGGGCTTCGCGCTCGTGCCGACCACGGTGATCATGCTGCTGCTGTCGACGCGCTTCGGCGCGCTGGCCGGCCGCATCGGGCCGCGGCTCCTGATGGGCGTGGGCCCGATCGTCGCGGGCGGCGGGTACCTGCTCATGCTGCGCGTCGCCGAGCCCGTCGACTACTGGGGCCAGCTCCTGCCCGGGATCCTCGTGTTCGGGCTGGGCCTGTCGATGACGGTGGCGCCGCTCACCTCCACCATCCTCGAGGCCGTGCCGTCGGCGCAGGCGGGCATCGCGTCCGCGGTCAACAACGCGGTGTCGCGCGTGGCCGGGCTGGTCACGATCGCGGCCATCGGCCTCGTCGCGGGCCCGGAGCTCGACGTCGCGGCGTTCCACCGCGTGGTGCTCGTGACGGCGGCGCTGCTCGTCGCGGGCGGCCTGGTGTCCCTCGTCGGGATCCGCTCCCGCCGCCCGGCGCCCGCCGACGGGCCGGCCCGGACCGCCAGCAGCACCTAGACCGCCGGCAGCGCCTGGACCGCCAGCAGCACCTTGCCCACGTGCTGCGACGACGCCACGTGCGCGTGGGCCGCGGCCGCCTCGGCGAGCGGGAACACGCGGTCGACGACCGGCCGCACGGATCCGTCGGCGACGCCCGGCCACACGTCCGCGCGGACGGCGTCGACGATGCGCGCCTTGTCGTCGGCGCCGCGCGCGCGGAGGGTCGTGCCCCAGATCCGCCCGCGCCGGGCCATGAGCTGCCCGATCGCGATGCTGGTGGGCGCGCCGCTCTGCGCGCCGATGACCATGATCCGGCCGTCGCGGGCGAGCGCGCGGATGTCGCGGTCGATGTAGTCGCCGGCGATCGCGTCGAGGATCACGTCGGCCCCGTGGCCGTCGGTGGCCTCGAGGAGCGCCTCGACGAAGTCCTGCTGCCGGTAGTCGATGAGGACGTCGGCGCCGAGCGCGCGGCACGCCTCGAGCTTCGCGGGGCTGCCCGCGGTCACGGCGACGCGGGCGCCGAGGCGCGTCGCCAGCTGGATCGCCATGGTCCCGATGCCGCTCGACCCGCCGTGCACGAGCAGCGTCTCGCCGGGCTGCAGCGCCGCGTCGAGCACGACGTTCGACCACACGGTCGCGACCACCTCGGGGAGGCCCGCGGCCTCCACGAGGTCGAGCCCGTCGGGCACGGGGAGGACGTGGCGCTCGTCGACCGCGACGAGCTCCGCGTACCCGCCGCCCGCGAGCAGCGCGCACACGCGGTCGCCGACGCTCCACCGGCTCGCGCCCGAGCCGACCGCCGCGACGGTGCCGGACACCTCGAGCCCGAGGTGCGTCGGCGCTCCGGCCGGCGGCGGGTAGGCGCCCTCGCGCTGGCTGAGGTCGGCGCGGTTCACGCCCGCCGCCGCCACGCGGATCAGGACCTCGCCGGGCCCGGCCACCGGATCCGGCAGCTCGGAGAGGGAGAGGACGTCGGGGCCGCCGGGGGAGGGGAAGGTGATCGCACGCATCCCGCCACGGTACGCCCGCGACGCGCGACGACCGGCCGCCACGAGAAGTACATGAACTCGCAACGAAATATGGGAATGGATCCCGGATCCATGCGCTTGCATATCTTCGAGGCCGTCGGCCGCACCCATGACCCCTGTACGAAAGGCACGCACATGAGCGACACCACCACCGTCCCCGGATACATCGCCGGCACCTGGACCATCGACAAGACCCACAGCTCGATCGGCTTCAGCATCCGCCACATCATGATCAGCAAGGTCAAGGGCACGTTCAAGGACTTCGACGCCGAGATCGTCACGGGCGCCACCCCCGAGCAGAGCTCCGTCAAGGCCCACGCGACCATCGCCTCGATCGACACGAACGAGCCGAACCGCGACCAGCACCTCCGCACCAACGACTTCTTCGACGCCGAGAACCACCCCACCATCGACTTCGTCTCCACCGCCGTGCGCGTGGAGAAGGACGGCGACGCGAAGGTCGACGGCGAGCTCACCGTCCGCGGCGTCACCAAGCCCGTCACGTTCGACGTCGAGTTCGGCGGCTTCGGCGGCGACCCCTACGGCAACACCAAGTTCGGCGCGACGGCCACCACGGTCATCAACCGCGAGGACTTCGGCCTGACCTACAACGCGGCCCTCGAGACCGGCGGCGTGCTGCTCGGCGACAAGGTCACCATCACGCTCGACATCCAGGCGGTCCTCGCGACCCCCGCGGCCTAGCGATCCCCGGCCGGGCACCGTCCCGGCCGCCTCCGCCCCGCGCGGATCCGACGCCCCCGCTCCCGTCAGGGACCGGGGGCGTCGTCGTTCCCGGGGGCCGTCCTCAGGGGACGAGGTCGAGCGCGCGCAGCGTCTCGGCCGGGCGCTCGACGTGCGCGAAGTGGCCGGCGTCGCGGATCACGGCGGAGCGCAGCGTCGGCACGGTGCGCGCCAGCAGGTCGAGGTCGTCGGGGGAGACGAAGACGTCGTCGTCGCCGCGCACCGCGACGACCGGGCACGCGATGCGCGCCCACAGCCCGTCGGCGTCGTAGCCGCGCGTGACCTCCGCGGCGAGCGTGAACGCGCGCGGCCGGGCCTCGGTCGCGATGGCGGCGACGATCGAGCGGCGCAGGTGCCAGCCGTGCGCGAAGAGCGGGAGGGCGACGGCGCGCATGAGGCGGATCCTGCCGACGCCGCGGATGAGCGCGGTGCCGGGGCGGCCGAGCCGGCGCATGGTGCGCATCACGCCGAGCATCATCGTGAACCCGGGGATGAGGCGGAAGTCCCGGACGGGGTGCGCGACGCTCCGGATGACCGAGTACGTGGTGGGCGAGACGAGCGCGACGGACACGGCCCGCGCGGGATCCCGGGCCGCGAGGTGCAGCGCGATGAAGCCGCCCATCGAGTGGCCGACCAGGCGCCAGCGCGCGTAGCCGAGGCCGTCGACCACGCGCGCGACGGCGTCGGCGATCGCGTCGACGGTGGCCTCCGCGTCGGTCGCGTCGAGCGGCGAGCCGCCCCAGCCGGGCAGGTCGATCGCGACGACGTCGGCGAAGGCGACGCCCGCCTCCCGCGCGGTGCGGATGAGCGGCGTCCAGGTGGTCCAGGATCCGGCGGCGCCGTGCAGCAGGACGGTCGCGGTGTCCGAGCCGCGGTGCTCCGCGTGGTGGTGCCGCACGGGTCCGAGCGCGGTGGGCGTGGTGCCGCGGACGAGGCCGGACGCGCGCGGATCCGGCTCGAGCTCGAGCGGGCTGTAGCCGGGGAGCGGGCGCGTCACTCGGCCCCGCCGATGATCTCCGAGCGGATCCGGCGGATGTCCTCCAGGAGCGAGCCGATGAGGATCCAGTGCTCGTCGCTCGGCTGCAGCACCACGAGCGGCGCCGTGAGCGCGGGCTCCTCGTGCGGCCCGGCGGTCGCGTCGTCGTCGCCCGGGAGCGCGTGCTCGGCGAGGAGCCGCACGTCGTGGGCGGCGCGCGTGAGCTCGGTCGCGATGCCGCGGACGACCGGCTCCTCGGCGAGCGACGCGTCGTAGCGGTCGTGCACCGCGCGCGTCATGCCGACCACGCGGTTGACGAGCACCGTGAGGGTCGCGAGCAGCTCCCGGTCGGCCTCGAGCAGCGCCCGGTGCCGCCGCCGGAGCGGGTTCAGCGTGAGGCTCTCGAGCCCCCGGTCGACCTCGGCGACGGCCTTGGTGTGCCGCGGCCGGAGCTCGCGCGCCCGGGTGAGCATGCGGTCCAGCTCCTCACGGTCGACCGGCTCGGACAGCGCGCCCGCCAGCCGGTCGAGGGCCGCGGCGCAGTCGCCCGCGAGGCCGACCACCGCGCGCCGGCTCGCCTCGTGCAGCACGGGCGGGGCGATCGCGATGTTGACGACCACGCCGATGGCCGCCCCGAGGATCGTCTCCACGATGCGGTCGACCGCGTACACGGGCGAGAGCTGGCCGATGGCGAGCACGAGCATCGCGCTGATGGGGATCTGCGTGCTCGACCCGGGCGTGAGCCGGAACACCCAGCCCACCAGCACGGCCACGACGACCGCGGTCAGCACCACCCAGCTGGACGTGCCGAGCGCCAGGCCGAGGACGAGCGCGAGCAGCACGCCGGTGATCACGCCGAGGCTGCGCTCGACCGCCTTGCCGAAGGTCTGGTTGATGCTCGGCTGCACCACGAGGAGCGCGGCGATGGTCGCGAAGATCGGCAGCTGCGCCGGCAGCAGGGCGATGCAGACGAACCAGGCGATGATCGCGGCGACGGAGGTCTTGACCACCTGCACGAACGGGATGCGCGTGGTGGTGCGGACGGTCGTGGTGATGCGCACGTGCGGCCTCCGGCGGATCTCGGGTGCCCCCATCATCCCGCGATCCGCTGCCGCCTCGCGTCCTGCCAGCGCGCCCACATCTCCTTGAGGTCCCACGCGTCCTCCGCCTGGATGGAGACGCCCCGCTCGCCCGTGCGCCGCGTGCGCCCCTGGATGACGAGCAGCCGCGTGCCGAACAGCATGGGCCCGGCCTTCTGCTGCGCCTCGTCGAAGAAGGTGGAGTCGGAGCAGCCCGTGCCGTCGTCGAGGCTGATGAAGACCACGCGCTTGCCGCTGCGCATGGGCGGCGTCTGCGTGGCGATGCGGATCCCCGCGACCACCACCTCGGACCCGCTGCGCACCTCGAGCAGCTGGCTCGCCGGGATCACGCCGAGCTCGTCGAGCATGGGCCGGTAGCTCTCGAGCACGTGCTCGGTGACCTCCATCTGCAGGATGTCGAGCTCGGCGCTCACCCGCTCGCGTCCGTCGGGGTCGGGCGAGCCGCGCGGGATGAGGTCGCGGTCGTCGACGAACAGCGGCAGCTGGCCGGCCGGATCCGCGGGCCGGGCCGCGCGCGCCGTGAGCCGCCGCACGAACGCCATCACGTCGCCGCGCGACGCGGGACCGCGAGCGGCCGCGTCGTCCGCCGACGTCGCGAGCGAGTCGAGCGCGCCCACGGCCGCCAGCCGCTCCAGCAGCGCGCGCGACGGCTGCGCCTTCGCGTAGAAGTCGGTGATGGAGTCGTACGGCTGGCCCTGGACGATGCGCGCCATCTCCGCCTCGCTCATGCCGTGCACGTCCTGCAGCGACAGCCGGATCCCCAGCTCGCCGATGCGCGTGCGCCCCGTCGTCGCCTCGCCCGCCACGCGCTCCACGCGGTAGACGTCCGTGGAGCGGTCGACGTCGAGCGGCAGCACGGGCACGCCCATCCGCCTGGCCTCGGTGAGCAGCAGGCGCTTGGGGTACATGCCGGGATCGTGCGTGAGGATCCCCGCGAGGAACTCCGCCGGGTAGTGCGTCTTCAGCCACGCGCTCTGCCAGGTGGGCAGCGCGAAGGCCGCGCCGTGCGCCTTGCAGAAGCCGAACGAGCCGAACCCCTTCAGCGCCTTCCAGATGCGCTCGACGTCGGCGTCCGAGAAGGGCCGCTCGCCCGTGCGGCCGTCGACGTGGAGGGCGGTGCGCTCCCGGAACGCGGCCTCGACCACGGTGTCCTGCCGCTCCATGTTGCGGCGCAGCTCGTCGGCCTCGGCGAGGGAGACCTGCATGCAGTCGGCGAAGATCCGGATGACCTGCTCGTGGTAGATGACGACGCCGAACGTGGGCGCGAGGAACGGCGCGAAGCGGCGGTGCAGGTAGTCGGGCCGCGTGATGCCGTGCTTGGTGTCGAGGAACGGCGCGACCATGTTGCCCTTCATGGGCCCCGGCCGGAACAGCGAGATGTCGGCGATGAGGTCCTCGTACACGTCGGGCTGCATCTTGCCGATGAGCTCGCGCTGCCCGGGCGACTCGATCTGGAACATGCCGAGCGTGTGCGTGGTGCGGATGGCGGCGAAGGTCTCCTCGTCGTCGTGCGGGATCTCGTCGAGCTCGATGCGCCCGTCGCGGTGCACGTAGCGCGCATCGACCGGGATGCCGCCCGCCACCGCGGAGCGCGCGCCGTGGATCCGGTGGATCTCGTCCAGCGCGTACGCCATGGTGCTCTGCATCCGGACGCCGAGGATGTCGAGCTTCAGGAGCCCCATGTCGTCGATGTCGTCCTTGTCGAACTGGCTCATGGGCAGGCCCATGCCGCTCGGCTGCACGGGGCTCGTGCTGAGCAGGTCGGAGTCGCCGAGGATCACGCCGCACGGGTGCATGGAGATGTGCCGGGGGAGCCGGTCGAGCCGCTCCGTGAGGTCCACCAGCAGGTCGATGCTCGGGTCGTCGCGCACGAGGTCGGCGATGGGCTTGAGCTCGGGCTTGGTGTCGAGCACGGCCCGGAACTCCCGCGCGTTGAAGCGCCAGATGTTCTTGGCGATGAAGTCGATCTGCTGCTCGTCGAGGTCGAGGGCGAGCCCCGCGTCGCGCGCGGCGCCGCGGGCCCGGTAGGTGTTCTGCATCGACAGCAGGGTGACCCGGTTGCTGCCGTACCTCTCGAACACGCGGTGGTACACCTCGTGCCGACGCGCGGACTCCACGTCGATGTCGATGTCGGGCAGCGTCGAGCGCACCTTGCCGAGGAAGCGCTCGAACAGCAGGTCGTGCTCGAGCGGGTCGACGTTGGAGATGCGCAGCAGGTAGTTGACGAGGCTGCCCGCGCCGGATCCGCGCGCCTGGTTGCGCACGCCCATGTCGCGCATGAGGGAGCACACGTCGGCCACCGTGAGGAAGTAGGTGGCGAAGCCGAAGCCCGTGATGGTCGCGAGCTCGGTGCGCATGCGGGCGAGCACGCGCTGCCGCATCGCCTCGTCCACGTGGCCGAACCGCTCGGTGACGCCGGCCTCGGCCTTCCGCCAGAGCGCCTCGTCCGGGTCGCCCGTGACGCCGATCACCGACTTCTCCGGCAGCTTGGGCTTCCGCCAGGCGAGGTCGGCGTCGGGATCTAGCCGGCACCGGTCGGCGAGCTCCTCGGTGGCGCGGAGGAGCGCCTCCCCGGCGCGGCGGTCGAGCGCGGAGGCGCCGGCGATCTCGCGCGCGATGTCCTGCATCTGGGACGGCGTCTTCAGCCACGCCTGCCCGTTGGGCTGCGGCCGGAACGACCCGAGCGGCCGGAGCGTGCCCGCGGCGTCGAGCACGTCGCCCGTGAGCGCGTCGTCGGGATCGAGGTAGCGGACCGCGTTGGTGAGCACGGCCGGGACGCGGTGCGCGTCGGCGAGCTCCAGCATGCGGGCCGCGTGGCGGAGGCTCGCGGACTCGCCGGGCTCGGTGAAGTGGCAGACGACCTCGACCGCGATCGCGCCCGGCAGGAGGCGCGCCCACTCGGCGAGGTGCCGGGACGCGAGCGCGTGGTCGCCCGCCGCGACCGCGCGGCCCACGTCCGAGTCGGGCCCGAGCATGACGGTGCCGACCGGCCCGTCCTCGCCCAGGAGGAACGCGGGCGGCCGGGTGCGCAGGATGCCCGCCTGGGCGCTCCGGGCGGTGCTGCGCGCCGTGCCGCGGCCGTGGCTCGCGCTGATGAGCCGGCTGAGCGCCGCCCAGCCCTGGCCGCGCGTGCCGCCGTGCGCGAGCACCGTGATCCGGCCGGGGTGCTCGCCCGTGAGTCCGAGCTCCGCGCCCACGACGGGGGAGACGCCCGCGGCGATCGCGCGGCGGATGTGGCGGACGGCGCCGTACAACCCGTCGCGGTCGGTGATCGCCGCGACCGACGCGCCCTCGGACGCGACCCGGTCGACGAGCGCCTCGGGCGCCGCGGTGCCGTGGTGGGCGGAGAACGCGGACGCGACGTGCAGGTGGGTGAAGCTCACGCGCGCCTCCCGACGGATCCGCCGCGCCCTCCCCGGGCGCGATGTTCGAACGGATGTTCGACTCGCCCAGTGTAGGTCGGCTCCCGCGCGGCCGCGACCCGTAGTCTCGGAGGATGACCAGCGAACCCTCCACCCTCGTCATCCTCGGCGCCAGCGGCGACCTCACGGAACGCCTCCTCCTGCCGGGTCTCGGCAGCCTCGTGGCGAGCGATCGGGGGCGGCGGATCCAGCTCATCGGCACCGGCCGGAGCGAGCGCAGCGCGCAGGAGTGGACGAAGACGGTCAGGACCGCGTTCGACTCGGTGGAGGCCACGGGACGCCGGGCGGCGAGCATCGTCTCGTCCACGAAGTACATCCAGGCCGACCCCACGGACCTCGACGACCTGAAGCGCATCCTCGACGCGTGCGAGGGAGCCCCGGCCCTCTACTTCGCGCTGCCGCCGGCCATCTCCATCGCGGTCTGCGAGAAGCTCGAGCAGCTCGAGCTGCCGGAGGGCACCACGCTGGCGCTCGAGAAGCCGTTCGGGTCGAACAGCCGCACGGCCGCCCAGCTCAACCGCCAGCTGCTGAAGCTCGTGCCGGAGGACCGCATCCACCGCACCGACCACTTCCTCGGCCTCTCCACGGTGCTCAACCTCGTGTCGCTGCGCTTCGCCAACCGGTTCTTCGAGTCGGTCTGGAGCGCGAAGGACATCGAGCAGGTCGAGATCGTCTACGACGAGACGCTCGCGCTCGAGGGCCGCGCCGCCTACTACGACAAGTCGGGCGCGCTGGTCGACATGATCCAGAGCCACCTGCTCCAGGTGCTCGCGGTCTTCGCGATGGAGCCGCCCGCGAGCATCGACCCGGACGACCTCCGTTCGAACATCGCCTCGGTGCTCCGCGCCACCGAGGTCTGGGACAACGACCCGGTCGCCCACAGCCGCCGCGCCCGCTACACGGGCGCCACGATCGACGGCACCCGCATCCCCGCGTACGCCAAGGAGGAGGGGGTGGATCCGGCCAACGAGACCGAGACCCTCGCCGAGGTCACCTTCGGCGTCGCCAACGCGCGCTGGGCGGGCGTCCCGTTCCGGCTGCGGTCGGGCAAGGCGCTCAAGGAGGCGTCGAAGCGCATCATCGTCACCTTCAAGCCCGTGGCGCACCTGCCGCGCGGCCTGCACGGCTCCGCCCGGCCCGACCGGCTCGTCATCGACCTGAAGCCCGACGGCATCTCGCTCGAGGTCACCATGGACGGCACGGGCGAGCCCTTCACGCTCACCCAGTCCACCTTCCGCGCGGAGTTCGCCGAGCCCGAGCTCACCCCGTACGGCGAGGTGCTCGACGGCATCCTCGCGGGCGACCCGCGCCTCTCGGTCCGCGGCGACGTCGCGGAGCGGTGCTGGCGCATCGTCGCGCCCGTCATGCGCGCCTGGAAGGGCGACCGCGTGCCCATGGCCGAGTACCGCGCCGGATCCGCCGGGCCCACCGCCTGGCGCTGACCGCCCGGCGCTGCCCGTCACGCCTGGCGCCGGCCGCGCGGCGTGACGGCTGGCTGGGCGTCGTCGCCTCCCGGCGCCGGTGCGTCAGGCGCGCCCTAGCGTGAGGGCATGCCCGTGACGCTCACCGAGATCCCCGTCCCCGCCGCCGGACCGGGGGCGTCGCCCGGCCTGCACGGCGTGCTCGCGGTGCCCGACGGCGACGGACCCTGGCCCGCGGTCGTCGTGGTGCACGAGGCCTTCGGCGTCACCGACGTGATGCGCCGCCAGGCGGAGCGGCTCGCCGAGGCCGGCTTCCTCGCGCTCATGCCCGACCTCTTCTCCGCGGGCGGCGCGCGCCGCTGCCTGGTCGCGACCTTCCGCACGCTCGCCGCGGGGGAGGGCCGCGCGTTCGTCGACGTCGAGTCCGCGCGCCGTCTCCTCCTCGGCCGCGACGACTGCACCGGGCGCGTCGGCGTCATCGGCTTCTGCATGGGCGGCGGGTTCGCCCTCGCGGCGGCGTCGCGCGGCTTCGACGCGTCGAGCGTCAACTACGGCATGCTCCCCGAGGACCTCGACGGCGTGCTCGACGGCGCGTGCCCGATCGTCGCGAGCTACGGCGGACGCGACCGGCAGCTGGCGGGATCCGCGGACCGGCTCGAGGCCGCCCTCGCCGCGCACGGGATCGAGCACGACGTGCGCGCGTACCCGGACGCCGGGCACGCGTTCCTGAACGACGCCGAGTCGGGGCCGCGGCTCCTGCGCCCGGTGCTGCGCGCGGCCGGCATGGGGCCGGAGTCCGCATCGGCCGCGGACGCCTGGCGCCGGATCGACGCGTTCCTCGACGCGCACCTGCGCGGCGACGGGCCCGCGACGCCCTAGCGCATCCGGCCGCGCGCCGACAGGACTGTCCACCGGGCTCGGCTACCCTGTGGAGGATCCGGGTACCCGCGCCCGGGACCCCCGCCCGGCGACGAGAGACCCACCATGCAGCACGCCCCCCAGAGGACCCGCGCCGATCGGGCCCGCGTCCGCGGCATCGCCCGCCACGGCCGGCTCCGCGCCCCGAGCGCGGGGCGCACCGTGATGAAGGGCGTCGGCATGGTCGCCGCGGTCGCCCTCGTGAGCACGCTCTCGGTCGCGGGCATCGCCTTCTGGGACCTCTCCCGCACGGTCGCCGACAACACGGTCGACATCTCGGGCGGCCAGACGATGCCGCCGTCGCTCGGCGGCATCGACGGCGGCGCCAACATCCTCATCGTGGGCAGCGACAGCCGCCAGGGCCAGGGCGACGGGTACGGCGCCGCGAAGGACGTGGGCACCGCGACGCTCAACGACGTGACGATGCTGCTGCACATCAGCGAGGACAGCAGCCGCGCGACGGTCATCTCCTTCCCCCGCGACATGCTCGTCCCCATCCCCGCCTGCGAGGGCCCCGACGGCACGAAGTACCCGGCCAGCGCGCGCGCCCAGCTCAACGAGTCGCTGTCCCGCGGCGGGTTCGAGTGCACCGTGCGCATGGTCGAGGGCCTCACCGGGCTCGACATCCCCTACGGCGGCGTCGTGCAGTTCAACGGCGTGGTGGAGATGTCCAACGCGGTCGGCGGCGTCGAGGTCTGCGTGGCCAACGGCATCTACGACCCGAAGACCGACCTGTCGCTGGATCCCGGCATCCACCCGCTCCAGGGCAAGGAGGCCGTGCAGTTCCTCCGCACGCGCTACGGCGTGGGCGACGGCAGCGACATCTCGCGCATCGGCAACCAGCAGGTGTTCCTGAGCGCGCTCGTGCGCACCGTCAAGAGCACGGACACCCTGACCAACCCGGCGAAGCTCTACGGCATCGCGCGGGCGGTCGTCGACAACATGCAGCTGTCCACGTCGCTCGCCGACCTCGACACGCTCGTCTCGGTGGCGCTGACCTTCAAGGACATCCCGCTCGACGACGTCGTGTTCCTCCAGTACCCGGGCACGGTGCTCGCCAACGGGCGCGTGCAGCCGGACGAGGCCGCGGCCGCGCAGCTCGTGAGCCTGCTCGCCTCCGACGCGGACTTCTCGCTCGGCCAGCCGGCTCCGAGCGGCGAGGCCGGGAGCGTGCCCGGCAGCGTCCCGGGCGAGGGGACCCCGACGCCGCCCGCCGCGACCGAGCCGCCGGCCGACGGGTCGACGCCCACGACGCCGCCCACCCCGACCTCCGAGGTGCTCGACCCGAGCATCACCGGGCAGACGGCGGCGCAGAGCACCTGCTCCAACGGCCAGGGGCGCTGACGGCCGGATCGTCGGCCGGGCCGCGCGCGACCTAGCGCTCGGCGGGGGCCTCGACGACCCGGGGATCCGGGAAGGCCGTCTCGACGGCGGGGCTCGCGGTGCCGCGTGCCCGCATCCAGACGAAGAAGCCCGTGAGGGTGAAGGCCCCGTAGAAGACGTACATGAAGGCGGACGCGTAGTAGCCGGCCCCGACGAGCAGCGGCACGCCGACGAGGTCGACGGCCACCCAGATCAGCCAGAACTCGACCCAGCCCTTGGCCATGCCGTAGGTGGCGAGGAGCGAGCCGACGAAGATCCAGGCGTCGGCCCACACGGGCTCGTAGGAGCCGAGCGCGCGGAAGACGGGCGTGAGGAGCGCGGTGCCGCCGACGAGCGCGACCACGAGGAGCAGGCGCTGTCGACCGCTCGCCCACCGCGGGACGACGGGCGCGCCGCCGTGCCGGGCCTGCTGCCAGCGGTGCCAGCCGTAGACCGACACGGCGATGAACATGACCTGGCGACCGGCCTGGCCGAGCAGGTTGACGGGGTTCGGCGTGCCGAAGACCGCGCCGAGGAAGACGGTGAAGAGCAGCACGTTGCCGACGATGCCGACGGGCCACGCCCAGACCTTGCGGCGCATGCCGCCGAGCGCGCTGGCCAGGCCGAAGAGGTTGCCGACGATCTCGCGCCAGAGCACGACCTGGTCGCCGATGCGGAGCTGCGCGTCGAACAGCCACTCGAGTGCCGCCATGCCGGGATCCCTCCGTGCGCCGCGACCCGGGTGATCGCGTGCAGGCGCCGTGCGCGGCGCCGATCTGGTGCAAGGCGCGGCCGCCCTCCGCTATTCCCCGGCCTCAGGCGAACAGGCGCGTGTCGAGGTCCTCGTCGGAGGCCGTGACGAGCGACCACCGGCCGCGCGCGTCGACGCTGAGGTCGAACGAGCCGTCGACCCGCCGCGCGCCCGTGGTGAGCGGCACGGCCTCGACGCGCCACATCGACAGCTCGAGCAGGTGGGCGCTGGCGCCGCGGGGCGCGCGGCCCGTGCGCTGCCACCAGTCGACCCGCGCGATCCACCGCTCGGGGGAGCTGACCACCCCGTAGACCACGCCCCGCCAGGTGAACCGGAGCGGCGACCCGTCTCCCGAGAGCTCGACCTCCACGTCCTCGTCGATCCGCATGGTGCCGCTCCTCTCGCCCGTCGCGCCGGCCGCGCTCCCGCGTTCGAACGGATGTTCGAACGTCTGATCCGAGTGTAGGAACGGGCGCCGACATCCACGAGGGGAGCGGGCGGATCCGCCTCACCCTCGACCGGAGCCTGAGGGTCTCGTGCCCGTCGCGCGCATCGGGCATGGATCCGGCGACCCGCGCGTTGGACCCGACGTCCCGAGGGCGGCAGACGCCTCCCTCGTCATCGACACCCGAGGAGGGTCCACATGACCGACACCACCACCCGCCCCGCCGAGGCTTCCGGCACCTTCACCATCGGCGGCGACCTGCCCGTCGTCCGTCTCGGCTACGGCACCATGCAGCTGACCGGCGAGGGCGTCTGGGGCGCCCCCGAGGATCCCGCCGAGGCCGTCCGCGTGATCCGCCGCGCCGCCGAGCTCGGCGTCACGTTCTTCGACACCGCCGACTCCTACGGCCCGTTCGTCGCGGAGGAGCTCCTCAAGGAGGCGCTCCACCCGTACGCCGACGACGTCGTCGTCGCCACCAAGGGCGGGCTCACGCGCCCCGGCCCCGGCGACTGGCGCCCCGTCGGCCGCCCCGAGTACCTGCGCCAGCAGGCCGAGCTGAGCCTGCGCCACCTCGGCCTCGAGCGCATCGACCTGTACCAGCTGCACCGCATCGACCCGGCCGTGCCGCTGGAGGACCAGATCGGCGTGCTGAAGGAGCTGCAGTCCGAGGGCAAGATCCGCCACATCGGCCTGTCCGAGGTGTCCGTCGACGACGTGAAGGCCGCGCGCGAGATCGCCGAGATCGTCTCCGTGCAGAACCTCTTCAACCTCGCCAAGCGCGACGCCGAGCCGCTGCTCGAGTACGCCGAGGCCGAGGGCCTCGCGTTCATCCCGTGGTTCCCGCTCGCGACCGGCGAGCTCGCGAAGGACGGCGGCCCGCTCGACGCCCTCGCGAAGCAGCACGACGCGAGCCCGTCCCAGCTGGCGCTCGCGTGGCTCCTCCGCCGCTCGCCCGTCATGCTGCCGATCCCCGGCACCAAGTCGGTCGGGCACGTCGAGGACAACATCGCCGCCGCGGGCATCCAGCTCACCGACGACGAGTTCCAGGCGCTCACCGACGCCGTCTGATCCGTCCCCGCACGCACGAGGGCCCCGCAGGATCTCCTGCGGGGCCCTCGTGCGTCGTGGCGACGCCGCCGGCTAGGTGCCGATGCGCGTGCCGGAGTCGTCCGCGAGCCCGAGGTCGTCGAGCTGCGCGAGGAGGCTCGCGCCGTCCGGGGCATAGACCCACGGGACGCTGCTGTCCAGCGCCCGCTTCTCGGCCTTGGCGCGACCGCCCGCGAGCACGGCCTCGCCGGCGCTCAGCTGGCGGATGAGCACGACCTCCACGTTGTCGGGGTGGCGCTCGGCGAACTCGCCGTAGAGGAGCTCGTCGTGCTGGCCGTCGTCGCCCGCGAGGATCCACTTCACGTGCGGGAACTCCTCCGCGAGCCGCTTCAGGTTCAGCCGCTTGTGCTCCATCCCGCTGCGGAACCAGCGGTCGACCGTGGGGCCCCAGTCGGTGAGGAGGATCGGGCCCGGCGGGTACAGGTTCCGCGACAGGAACCGCGTGAGCGTCGGCGCCACGTTCCACGCGCCCGTCGAGAGGTAGAGCACGGGAGCGCCCGTGTGCTGCAGGCGGAGCCGCTCGTAGAGGACGGCCATGCCCGGCGTGGGCGTGCGCGCGTGCTCGTCGAGCACGAAGGTGTTCCACGCCGCGAGGAACGGGCGGGGGAGCGCGGTGACCATGACCGTGTCGTCGATGTCGCTGAGGATCCCGGTGCGCACGTCGTCGCCCACGATGAAGACGGGCGCCTCGACGGTCTCCGAGCCCTTCGCGCGGAGGCGGATGGTGTGCCAGCCGCTCGGCAGCGACGCCTCGACCACGGTGTCGACCACGCCGCCGCGGTCGGCGCGCACCTCGTGCTCGACGCCGTCGATCTCGACCGTGACGGCTACGTCGGTCAGGGGCACGCTCGTGAAGCTCCGCCAGCCGCGCACGCTCGCGTCGCCGGCCAGGGCGCGCCTGCTCTTCGGGTCGGTGAGGAGGACGCGGCAGAGGACGCGCACCCAGCGGACCGACCCGTAGCCCGCGTACGGGATGACGGTGGGCTTCAGGCCGCGCTTGCGGGCCCGGCCCTCGCGGATCTCGTGGATGCGGTCCTCGATGCGCGCCGCGCGATGCAGCACGGGCGCGGCGGCGGGCGACTCGAGGAGCGTGCGGGTCGCGTGCTTCTTCTTCTTCGAGGAGGGGGCCACGGGCTCAGTCAACCAGACCCGGGGACCGCGACCGCGCGTCAGACGGGTCGGGCGAGCTCCGCGGTGTCCGGTGCGCCCTGGTCGATGCCCGGGCCGACCTCGTCCATCGCCAGCTCCTCGATCACGTCCTCCGCCTGCGCGGCGACCGCGCGCAGCAGGTCGGGGGAGCCCTCGGCCGTGGGGTCGAGCCACTCCTCGACGACGTCGGGGGAGAGCACCACGGGCATGCGCTCCGCGAGCGCCTCCACCGTGCCGGCCGCGGGCCGGCTGAGGACGGCGCAGCTGAGCACCCAGCGGGCCGGGTCGTCGGCGGCGCGCGACGGATCCCGCCACCACTCGTAGAGGGCCGCGAGCAGCACCACGCCGTCCCCCGCGCCGACGAGGTACGGGGTGCGGAGGCCGTCGTCGGTCTCGTGGTGCTCGTAGTAGCCGGACACGGGCACGGCCGCGCGGCGCGACACGAGCGCCTGCAGGAGCTCCGGGCGGGAGGCGAGCTGCTCGGCGGGGACCTCGGCGAGCGGCGGACCCTGGTCCGGCCCGGGGGATCCCGCGGGGATGAGGCCCCAGCGCGCGGACTCGAGGCGGCGCACGGGGACCTGGTCCTCCGTGTCGCCCTCGGCGCGACGCGGGAGCGTGTCGACCAGCACCGCCACGCGCTGGCCCGGGGCGATGCGCCAGGAGGGCACGGGCACAGCGTCGCCCGCGTGGTCCACGTCGAGGAGGCCCACCAGGTCGTCGGCGGTCATGGCCCGGGCGAGGATGCGCGTCATGCCCTCCATCCTGGCCGAGACGTCCGACGACCCGGGACGCGGGCGCGGCATCCGGGGACTGTCCGCAGAAGGATCCATTTGTTACGAAGTGGCGACATGGCCCGGCCCGGTGCGGGCGATCCGCGCGCGCCGTGGTTCGCTGGTGTGCCTGGCAAGTGTCGATTCGTAGTGCCTACGAGGAATGAGCCACCCATGATCGAGTTCCACCACGTCCGCAAGCAGTACCCGGACGGCACGCTCGCGATCGAGGACTTCAGCCTCGTCGTGCCGTCGCAGACGACGACGGTCCTCGTGGGATCCTCCGGCTGCGGCAAGACGACGCTCATGCGCATGATCAACCGCATGGTGGACCCGACCAGCGGCCGCATCGAGATCGACGGCACCGACATCGCCACCCAGGACGCCGTGAAGCTGCGCCGCAGCATCGGCTACGTGATGCAGAACTCCGGCCTCCTCCCGCACCGCAAGGTGGTGGACAACATCGCGACCGTGCCGCGCCTCACGGGCGTCGACAAGAGGAAGGCCCGCGAGGCCGCCCTGAAGCTCATGGACACCGTGGGCCTGGATCGCTCGATGGCCGACCGCTACCCGTCGCAGCTCTCCGGCGGCCAGCAGCAGCGCGTGGGCGTCGCCCGCGGCCTCGCGGTGGACCCCAACATCCTGCTGATGGACGAGCCGTTCGGCGCCGTCGACCCGCTCGTGCGCGACGACCTGCAGCAGGAGCTCATCCGCCTGCGCACCCAGCTCGACAAGACCGTGGTGTTCGTGACGCACGACATCGACGAGGCATTCCTGCTCGGCGACCAGGTCGTGATCCTCGAGAAGGGCGGCCGCATCGCCCAGCAGGGCACGCCGCAGGAGATCCTCTCGAACCCGGCGAACGACTTCGTCCGCGACTTCGTCGGCGCCGACAAGGGCAAGCGCGCGCTGCACGTCGAGGAGACCGGCACGGGCCGCGTGCTCGTCGACCGCGACGGCCGCCTGGTGGGCGTGCTCGACGACGAGGGGCGCACGGCCGCCCGATCCGCCGCATCGGCTTCCGCATCCGCTCCCGACGAGGCGGGGGCCGCGCACGCCCCCGGTGCCCCGGCGCAGGGTGCGGGACCCGCGTGAACTGGGTCATCGCCAACATCCAGACGGTGCTCGACCTGGCCGCGGCGCACGTCGCGCTCTCCGCGACGCCGATCGCGCTCGGGCTCGCCCTCTCGCTGCCGTTGGGCTGGCTCGCGAACCGGTACACCCGGGTCCGTGGTCTCCTCCTCACGGCGGGCGGGTTGCTCTACACGATCCCGTCCATCGCGTTGATCCTCGTGGTGCCGGGGCTCATCGGCACCACGCTGTTGGATCCCCGCAACATCGTCATCGCGCTGACTGTCTACGCCGTCGCGCTCATGGTCCGCATCACCACGGACGCGCTCGCCTCCGTCCCCGCGGACGTGAAGCAGTCGGCCACCGCGATGGGCTATGCCGGCTGGGCACGGTTCTGGCGCGTGGAGCTCCCGCTCGCGGGGCCCGTGCTGCTGGCGGGCCTCCGCGTCGTCTCCGTGAGCACGGTCAGCATGGTGACGGTCGGTTCGCTCGTCGGCGTGCAGAGCCTCGGCACCATGATCCTCAGCGGCTACCGGAGGTCCTTCTACACGGAGATCGTCACCGGCGTCGTCGGGATCCTCGTCATCGCGCTGCTGTTCGACCTGGTCCTCGTGCTCCTCGGCCGGGCGCTCATGCCCTGGGCGCGCGCGACGTCCACCCGGACCCGTCGGCGCCACGCCACTGCGGCGTCCGCCGCGGCCGTGGCCGGAGGCCTCCGATGAACCTGTTCGCCGAGGCGTTCGACCTCATCTTCGACGCGAGCCGCTGGAGCGGGTCGACCGGCACGGGCGTCCGGCTGGGCGAGCACCTGACGTACACGTTCCTCGCGATCTTCCTCGCCGCGCTCGTCGCGGTCCCCGCCGGGCTCTACATCGGTCACACCGGGCGCGGCCGCACCATCGCCGTCTCTCTCTCCGGCGGGTTCCGAGCCCTGCCCACCCTCGGCGTCCTCGTGATCTTCGGGCTGGTGTTCGGCATCGGGCTGACCGGACCCATGATCACCTTCGCGATCCTCGGCATCCCGCCGCTGCTCGCCGGCGTGTACGCGGGGCTCCAGGCCGTCGACCGGGCGACGGTCGACGCCGCCCGTGCCGTCGGCATGACGGAGTGGCAGATCCTCGGGAAGGTCGAGATCCCGCTGGCCCTGCCCCTCATCATCAGCGGCTTCCGGGCCGCGACGCTGCAGGTCATCAGCACCGTGACGCTGGGTGCCTACCTCGGGCTCGGCGGCCTCGGCCCCGACATCTTCACCGGCCTCACCACGCGCAACTACCCGCTCATGGTGTCCGCCTCCATCCTCGTCACCGTCCTCGCGCTGGTCGTGGACGGACTGCTCGCGATCGTCCAGCGCCTCGTCGTCCCCCGGGGCGTCATCGCCGCGGCGGGTCGTCCCTCCGACTCCGCCCGCGCCTCGTCGAGGCCGGCGGTCAGCACCACCTCCTGAAAGGAACACAGCAATGTCCCTCAGCATCTCCCGCCGGGTCCTCCTCGGCACCGTCGCGGTCGGCACCGCGATGGCCCTCGCCGGCTGCGCGTCCGGCGACCCCACCGACCCGACCGGCGGTCAGTCGGCGTCCGCCGCCCCCTCCGACACCATCTCCGTCGGATCCGCCGCGTTCGGCGAGAACGTCATCCTCGCGGAGGTCTACGCGCAGGCCCTCGAGGCGAACGACGTGAAGGTCACGCGCAACCTGCAGATCGGCGAGCGCGAGGTCTACCTCAAGGCGCTCGAGGAGGGGTCCATCGACCTCATCCCCGAGTACACGGGCAACCTGCTGTCCGCCTACGACACGGACTCCACGGCGACCTCGAGCGACGACGTCTACTCCGCGCTCGGCGCCGCCCTGCCGGAGGGCTTCGAGGTGCTCGACGAGTCGCCCGCCGAGGACAAGGACTCCTACAACGTCACCAAGGAGTACTCCGCGGCCAACGGCGTCACGAGCCTCTCCGACCTCAAGGGCAAGACGGTCCGCGTGGGCGGCGGCGCCGTGCTGGGCGAGCGCGAGTACGGGATCCCCGGCCTCAAGGACGTCTACGGCGCCGACGCGAGCCTCGTGACCATCGAGGACCAGGGCGGCCCCAACACCGTCAAGGCGCTCCTCGACGGCCAGGTCGACATGGCGAACATCTACACGACCACGCCGTCGATCCTCGACAACGGCTTCGTCACGCTCGAGGACCCCGAGAACCTCATCAAGGCGCAGAACGTCGTGCCGCTCGTGAAGACCGCGAAGATGAACGCCGACATCACCTCGGTGCTCGACAAGGTCTCCGCCGCGCTGACGACCGAGGACCTCACCGAGATGAACCGCCGCAACCAGGGCGACGAGAAGGCGGAGCCCGCCGCCATCGCCGCCGACTGGCTGAAGGAGAAGGCCCTCTTCTAGGAGGACCGACCGGGCGGCGACGCCCGCACCCGCGAGGGGCCGACGCGCGAGCGCCGGCCCCTCGCTCCGTCGGCCGCGCCGCGCCCGACGGAGCAGAATGGATCCACCGCACGTCCGTCCCCGACGACAGGAGCCCGCGCATGGCGAAGAAGAAGTCCCCGACCGGCGAGGTGAGCGTCCTCGGCGCGGTGACCACCGTCGCCCGCGAGGTCCGCAAGCACAAGACGGTCGCCGAGTCGGCGCCGCGCGGCCAGGGCGCGAACATCCCGCCCGCCCCCAAGCGCAGCCCCGAGGAGCTGAAGCGCGACATCCAGGCCGGCCGCGACGAGCTCGCCCGCACCGTCCGCGAGCTCGAGACCGCGCTCGACGTGCCGGCCCGCGCGTCCGAGCTGAAGGCCGAGGCGTCGGGACGCGTCCGCCGGATCCGCGACGAGGTCACCGCGCGCGTCCGCAGCACCACGGAGGACGTGACCGCCCGCACGCGCGCCTTCACCCGCAAGGACCCCGCCATCGCCGCGTCGATCGGCGCGGGCGCCGTCGCCGTGGTCATCGCGGTCGGCGCCGCCGTCGTCTCCGGCGGCCGACGCTGACCGCCTCGATCCGCTCCATCGCCACGGCGGTGCCGCCGACGGTCCTCGCCCAGGACGGCGTGCGGGACCTGTTCGGCAGCCAGCCGGAGCTCGGGCGGCTCGGCACGCGGCTCGTCTCGGCGGCCTTCGGGGCGTCGGGCATCCGCACGCGGCACACGGTGATCCGCGAGCTCGGCACCGCGCCCGGCATGGCGGGAGCCGACGCACCCGTCGACCCCGAGGACGGCGAGCCCGTCTTCTACGACCGCGCGACCGGCCGGATCCTCACGCCCGGCACCGGCGCGCGCAACGACACGTACATCCGCGAGGCCCCGGCGCTGCTGCTCGGCGCCGCGCGCCAGGCGGTGGAGGAGGCCGCGGGGATCGAGGCGTCCGACGTGACGCACGTCGTGACCGTCTCCTGCACGGGCTTCTACGCGCCCGGCCCCGACTACGCCGTCGTGCGCGGCCTCGGCCTCGGCGCGTCGACGCAGCGCTTCCACCTCGGCTTCATGGGCTGCTACGGCGCGTTCCCGGCGCTGCGGATGGCCTCCCAGTTCTGCGCCGCCGACCCGGACGCCGTCGTCCTCGTCGTGTGCGTCGAGCTGTGCTCGCTGCACCTGCACTCCTCGGGCGACGCCGACACCATCGTCGCCTCGTCCGTGTTCGCCGACGGCGCCGCGGCCGCGATCGTGACCGCGCGTCCGGCGCCGGCCGGATCCACCGTGCTCGACCTCGACGCCTTCGAGACCGTGCTCACGCCGGTCGGCGAGGACGACATGGCCTGGACCATCGGCGACCAGGGCTTCGACATGGTGCTCTCGAGCTACGTGCCGAAGATCATCGACGAGCACATCACGGGCGCGCTCGAGCCGCTGTGGGCGCAGGTGCCCGCGCTCCGGGGAGTCGCGCCCGCGGACATCGAGGACTGGGCGATCCACCCGGGAGGCCGCAGCATCCTCGACCGGGTCGAGGACCGGCTCGCGCTCGCGCCCGCGCAGCTGGCCGCCTCCCGGTCCACGCTCGCGGAGGTGGGCAACATGTCGAGCGCGACGGTGCTGTTCGTGCTGCGGCGGATCCTGCACGGGACGCCGCCCGCCGACGTGCCGGGCCGTCCGGACCTCGCGGAGGGCGCGGCGGCCGCGGCCAGCGGGGCGGGCGCCGGCCGCGTGTGCGCGATGGCGTTCGGCCCCGGCCTCACGGTCGAGACGGCGCTCATGACGCGCCGGACCGCCTGATGGACCTCTCCCGCCGCGACGCGGAGCTCACCGAGCTCATGGACGACCCGGACTGCGACCCCGACGCGCTCGAGCGCACCTACGCGCGGTTCGCGATCGTCAACCGGGTCGTGGCGGGATGGCGCGGGGTCTACCGGTCGCGGATCCGCCCGCTGCTGTCCGGCGGCCGGGAGACGACGCTCCTCGACATCGGGTCGGGCGGCGGCGACGTGCCGCTCGCCCTCGCGCGGTGGGCCCGGCGCGACGGGCTGCGGCTCCGCGTGACGGGCATCGACCCGGATCCGCGCGCCGCCGCCTTCGCCCGCTCCCGTCCCGCGGTCCCCGACGTGCGCTTCGTCCAGGCGTCGAGCGTGGACCTCGTGGCCGAGGGCCGCCGGTTCGACCTCGTGACCAGCAACCACGTGCTGCACCACCTCGACGACGGCGCGTTCGACGCGCTCCTCGCCGACTCCGCCGCGCTCTCCCCGCGCGCGCTGCACAGCGACATCGCGCGCGGCCGGCTCGCGTACGCCGCCTACGGGCCGCTGTCGCGGGCCGTCGCGGGCGGGTCGTTCGTGCACGTGGACGGGCTCCGCTCGATCCGCCGCAGCTGGACGCCCGCCGAGCTCGCGCTCCGCGTGCCGGCCGGCTGGCGCGTCGAGGGCGCCGTGCCGTTCCGCGTGCTCGTGGTGCGGGATCCCGCGGCGGGACGCGCGCGCCCATGACGCGGCTCGACGCGCTGGTCGTGGGCGGCGGGCCCGTGGGGATCCACCTGGCCGCGCTCCTCGCGCAGGAGGGGCTCGACGTGCGCGTGTGGGAGGCGCGGCCCGAGCCCGCGCTCCTGTCCCGGGCCATCGGGATCCACGCGCCGTCCCTCGACGCGTTCGACCGCCTGGGCGTCGCGGACGAGATCGTCGCCGAGGCCGTGCTCGTCCGGACCGGCATCGCGATGGCGCGCGGCCGCGAGCTCGGGCGGGTCTCGTTCGCCGGCGTGTCGACGTCCCACCCGTACGTCGCGGCGCTGCCCCAGTGGCGCACGGAGGCGATCCTCGCGCGGCGCCTCGCCGCCCTCGCCCCGGACGCGCTCCGGCGCGGGGTGACGCTGACCGCCCTCGACGCGGATCCGGCGGACGTCCCGGGCGGCGCCGTGCGCGCGACGGGCACCGACGCGGACGGGCGGCCCGTGGAGGCGTCCGCGTCGTTCGTCGTCGGCGCGGACGGCACGCGCGGCGCGGTCCGCGGGATCCTCGGCATCGACGTCGACGAGCGCCCCCTGCCCGACCGGTTCCTCATGGGCGACGCGCCGGACACCACGGACGGCGGCGCGGACGCCGTCATCACGCTGCACCCGGACGGCGTGGTCGAGTCGTTCCCGCTGCCCGGCGGCATGCGGCGCTTCGTCGTCGGCCTCCGGGCGGGGGAGCGCGACGGCGACCCCGCGGCGACCGTGGCCGCCATCGTCCGCGCGCGCACCGGGCACGCCGTGCGCGCGGAGGACCTGGATCCCGTGAGCGGCTTCGGCGTCCGCCGCCGCCTCGCGCGCCGCATGGTCGCGGGACGCGCGCTGCTCGTCGGCGATGCGGCGCACGAGATCAGCCCCATCGGCGGCCAGGGCATGAACCTCGGCTGGCTCGACGTCGACGCCCTCGCACCGATCCTGGTCGACGCGGTGCGTGCCCGCGACGGCGTGCCGGATCCGGCCCACCTCGCGCGCTGGGAGCACGACCGGCTCGCGAGCGCGCGGCGCGCGGCCGTCCAGTCGGAGATCAACACCGCGCTCGGCCGACCCGTGCGAGGGCTCACGCGGCTCGCGCGCGACGCGGGCCTGCGCGCCGTGCTCGCCTCGCCGGCCGCGGCCGGGCTCGCGTCCGTCTACGCCATGGGCCGGGACGCGGGCGCGCGCGTCAGGTGAGGCGCGTCGCGTTGAGCGCGATCTGGGCGACGAGCAGCAGCGACGCCGCCATGATCAGCTGGAACAGCAGGCGCCCCGGCGGCCGGGTGACCACGCGCACGGCGCCCCACGCGGCGATGCCGAGCGTGACGACGAGCCCCGCGACGGCGAGCGGGGTGACGGCGTGCGCGGGATCCGCGAGCACGGGCCCCGCCATGACCACCACCGCCCCGAGCGCGAGCGCCCCGAACGCGACGAGGCCCGACGGCACGCGACCGAGCCGGTGCGGCAGCCCGCGGACCCCCGTGCGCGCGTCGTCCTCGAGGTCCGGCAGCACGTTGGTGAAGTGGATGGAGACGCCGAGCACCGCGCCCGTCGCCGTCGCCCACGCCGCGGCGGGCACGGGGTCGGCGGCGCCGAGGGCGACCACCGTCGGCAGGATCCCGAACGCGACGACGAACGGCACGACGCTGAGGGCCGTGCGCTTGAGGCCGGCGTTGTAGGCCCAGCCCGCGCCCACCAGGACGACGTGCGCGAGGAGGAAGGCGGGCCCGAGCGCCGCGGAGGCGACGAGGCACGCGGCCGCCGTGCCGAGCGCCGCCGCCCGCACCTGGCCCACCGTGACCTCGCCGCGCGCGACCGGCTTGTCGGAGCGCGCGACGCGGCGGTCGCGGTCCGCGTCGATCCAGTCGTTGGAGAGCCCGATCGACAGCTGCCCGAGGAGCACGGCCAGCGCCACCGCGACGACGCGCCCCGCCCCGTAGCCGAGCGCGATCGCGAGGCCCGCGGCGAGCACCGTGACGGTGGCGGTCGGCCCCGGGTGCGAGGAGAGGGCGAGGAGCCGCAGCCGGCGGATCACGCGAGCGTCAGCCCGTAGCAGCGCGAGCCCTCGGAGTCGGCGTAGGCGCCGAAGCGGGGGATCTCCGTCCAGCCCTCGCGCGCGTAGAACCGCATCGCGTCGGGCTGCTCGGGGCCGGTCTCCAGCACGAGGTCGACGACGCCGAGGTCGCGGGCCGCGTCCTCGAGCGCGCGGAGGAGGGCGGTCGCGACGCCCGTGCCGCGGGCGGCGGGGACGACGTACATGCGCTTGAGCTCCGCCCACGGGACGCCGTCGCCGCGGTCGGCGAGCGGGCGGATCCCGCCGCAGCCGACGGGCGTCCCGTCCGCGTCGCGCGCCACGAGGAACGCGGCGACGTCGGCGGCGGTCGGCTTCGTGCCCGGCTCCGTGTCGCCGCCGTAGCGGAGGTCGAGCTCGGCGCGCTGGGCGGCGCGGAGGAGGGTCGCGTCCTCGTCGTCCCACGGGACACGGGCGATCGTGGGGTGCATGCCTCGATCCTGCCCCACCCGGCCGTCCCCTCCCGACCGCTCCGTTAGCCTGCCGGGATGAGGATCCGCCCCGCCGAGCCCCGCGACATCGACGACCTGCTGGAGATCCGCAACGACGCGATCCTGCACTCCACCGCCCTCTGGACCGACGAGCCCGTCGACCGCGCCGAGCGCGAGGCCTGGTACGCGGAGACGACGGAGGAGGGGAACCCGATCCTCATCGCCGAGGTCGACGGCGGCGTCGCCGGCTACGGCACCTACGGCCCGTGGCGGCGCATGTCCGGCTACCGGTACTCCGTGGAGGACTCGGTCTACGTCCGCGAGGGGTTCCAGGGCCGGGGCATCGGCCGGGCCCTCGTCGAGGAGCTGATCGCGCACGCGCGGGCCGCGGGGAAGCGCGCCGTGTTCGCGGACATCGAGGCCGGCAACACGGGATCCATCCGGCTGCACGAGCGCCTCGGCTTCCGGCAGGTCGGCCTGCTGCCCGGCATCGGCGTCAAGTTCGGGCGACCGCTCGACCTCGCGATCCTGCACCTCGCCCTGGCGGACGACGCGGCGACGGACGACGACGCGGCGGGCGACCGGGCGGTCTGACCGGCGGCGGACGGTCGAGAGGCCCGGCACGGGGCGCGGGAACGCCACGGGTGCCGGGCCTCTCCGGATAGCTCGGTCCTTCGGGGGACGGGCATCTCCGTGGTCCGGGAGCAGTCCGGTCCGGGGGGGGTGGACGGACGTGCTCGTCGGGTTGCGAGCGCCAGGCCCAAGGGGGGGGTAAGGGCCGTGCGCTCGTGGACGACTCTATCCGGGTCCCCCTTTATGCGGACACCCCCGGATGGCCCCAGAAAGAGGGGCGCGCCCCGGACGGGGGCGCAGGGGCCCGGTCAGTCCTGCGACTCGTCGAGCTCGCGCCCGCCCCCGGCGACGACCGCGTCGCGCAGCGCGTGGAAGTGGTCGACCGTCAGGCCGTTGCGGAGGAGGTACGGCTCGACGCCGCCGCGGCCGGCCAGCGAGTGCAGCGCGAGGATGACGGGCGCGGGATCCCCGTCCACCGCGTGCTGCGCGGCGTCGCGGACGTCGAGCCCGCCCGCCACGAGCGCGAGGGCCACGACGAGCGCGTCCTCGACGGTCGCGGTGCGGGCGTCGTAGCGGGCGGCCGTGCCGGACTCGACGCGGTCGGCGACCTCGGCGACCCGCGCGGTGAGGTGCGCGCCGTCGGCGACGAGGAGGCCGACGAAGGCCGAGGCGGGGGCGGATCCGGCGGGCGCGGCGGCCGCGACCCGGGATCCGTCGGCGAGGCCGGACGCGGGGGAGGCGGGGGCGGGTGAGGTCATGGCGGCGGCCCTTCGGTCGACGTGCGCGGTGCGGGTGGGTGCGGTGCCGGATCCGGGCCGACGAGGGAGCGGGACGGGGTCGTCCCGCGGGTGGCGGGCGCACCGGGTCGACGCCGATCCGGATGCGTGCCTCGACCATCGCCCGGCCGGGTGAACGCCCGGTGTCGCGCGCATCGCCGGGCGGCGAACGCGACCCGACCGGGATGCGCGTCGGGGCTCGCGCCGGTCGTCTACAAGTCGTAGAATCGAGGCGTCGCGATGGAGCCTCACCACCCGCATGATCCGCCCTCCACAGGAAGCGCATCCGGTCGCCATGACACCGCATCACGCCCCCGCTGACCACCGCCCCGCCGACCACGCCGGCCGCCGCCCGAGCGGTCGCCCCGAGTGAACGAGCTCCTCGACCCGCTCGTCCTCTCCCGCTGGCAGTTCGGCCTCACGACCGTCTACCACTTCCTCTTCGTGCCGCTCACGATCGGCATGGCCTTCGTCTGCGCGCTGTACCAGACGGCGTGGGTGCGCACCGGGAAGCAGCACTACCTGCGGCTCACGCGGTTCTTCGGCCGGATCTTCCTCATCAACTTCGCGATGGGCACCGTCACCGGCATCGTGCAGGAGTTCCAGTTCGGCATGAACTGGTCGGAGTACTCCCGCTTCGTCGGCGACGTGTTCGGCGCCCCGCTCGCGCTCGAGGGGCTGCTCGCGTTCTTCCTCGAGGCGTCGTTCATCGGCGTCTGGATCTTCGGCTGGGACAAGCTGCCGAAGGGGCTGCACCTCGCGTCCATCTGGGTCGTGTCGGCGGCGTCGATCCTCTCGGCGTACTTCATCCTCGCGGCCAACGCGTTCATGCAGAACCCGGTGGGCTACCGCATCGACGAGGCCCGCGGCCGGGCCGAGCTCACCGACATCTGGGCGCTCCTCACCAACAAGGTCGCCCTCGCCGCGTTCCCGCACACGATCTTCGCGGCCTTCATGTGCGCGGCCGCCGTCATCATCTCGGTCGCCGCCTGGCACCTGTCGCGCAACCAGCACCTCGAGACGATGATGCCGGCCATGCGCTTCGGCATGTGGTTCATGGTCGTGTCGGGCGCGCTCACCATCCTCTCGGGCGACCAGCTCGGCCTCGCGATGGTGCAGACGCAGCCCATGAAGATGGCCGCGGCCGAGGCGCACTACGACACGTCCTCGGGCGCCGCCGCGTCGTTCTCGCTCTTCACCTGGGGCACGCCGGACGGGTCGAGCGAGCTGTTCTCCATCCGGATCCCGTACCTCCTCTCGTTCCTCTCCACGCACACGCTCGACGGCACGGTCCAGGGCATCAACGACCTGCAGGCGCAGTACGTCGCGAGCTACGGCCCCGGCGACTACACGCCCACCATCTGGGTCACCTACTGGGCGTTCCGCTGGATGATCGGCTTCGGCATGGCCGCCATCGGCATCGCGGTCGCGGGCCTCTGGCTCACGCGCCGGGGCCGCGCCATCACCCGGCCGTGGATGTGGAGGGTCGCCATCTGGGCGGCCCCGCTGCCGTTGCTCGCGATGACGGTCGGCTGGATCTTCACGGAGATGGGCCGCCAGCCCTGGATCGTGTTCAGCCTGCTGCAGACGTCCTCCGCGGTCTCGCCGAACGTCACCGGCATCCAGGTGCTGCTGTCGCTCGTCGCGTTCACGGTCGTCTACGGCTCGCTCGCGGTGGTGGAGTTCCGCCTCATCCTCAAGGCGGCGCAGAAGGGGCCGGATCCTGAAGCGGAGCCCGACCCCGAGACGGGCGAGCTGGTCCGGGAAGCGAGCGTGTACTGATGGAGGCACCGCTGATGGACCTCCCCACCCTCTGGTTCGGCGTCATCGCCTTCCTCTTCGTCGGCTACTTCGTGCTCGACGGCTTCGACTTCGGTGTGGGCATGAGCCTGCCGTTCCTCGCGAAGGACGACACCGACCGCCGCGTGCTCATCAACACCATCGGCCCCGTCTGGGACCTCAACGAGACGTGGCTCATCGTCGCCGGCGCCGCGCTGTTCGCGGCGTTCCCCGAGTGGTACGCCACCATGTTCAGCGGCTTCTACCTGCTGCTGCTCGCGATCCTCATCACGCTCATCCTCCGCGGGGTCTCGTTCGAGTACCGGCACCAGGGGGCCTCCGACCGGTGGCGCGGGTCCTTCGACCTGATGATCGTCGTCGGCTCGGTCGTGCCCTCGTTCCTCTGGGGCGTCGTGTTCGCGAACGTGGTGCGCGGGGTGCCGATGAACGCGAACCACGACTACACGGGATCCACGCTCGACCTGCTGAACCCGTACGCGCTGCTCGGCGGGCTCACCACGCTGTCGCTGTTCCTCGTCAACGGGCTGCAGTTCGCGGCGCTCAAGACCGACGGGCCGATCCGCGCCCGGGCCCGCCTCATGTCGATGCGGGTCGGGGCGGTGACCATCGTCATCGCCGCGGCGTTCCTGGTCTGGACCACGCTCGCGCACGGGACGGCGCTGTCGGGGCTCGTGTCCGCGCTCGCGGCGGTCGCGCTCGTGGGCTCGTATCTCGCGAACGTGCGCGGGCGGGAGCGCTGGGCGTTCGGCCTGCTGGCGGCGACCATCGCGCTCGCGGTGGCGAGCCTGTTCACGGCGCTGCACCCGTACGTCATGCCCGCGTCGAACGACCCGGCCTTCGGCCTGACGCTCGAGAACGCGTCGTCGTCGCCGTACACGCTGACGATCATGACGTGGGCCGCCGCGTTCGCGCTGCCGCTGATCCTCGCGTACCAGGCGTGGACGTACTGGGTGTTCCGGAAGCGCATCACGCGCGCCGTGATCGCCCAGGCCGCGCACTGACGCCGCCGTGAAGCCCCTCGATCCGCGGCTGCTGCGGCACTCCGCGTCCGCCCGCGCGATGCTGGCCACGGGCGCCGTCGTGGTCGTCGTGCAGACCCTCGCGCTCGTCGCCTTCTGCTGGTCGCTCACGCAGCTCGTCGTGCGGGCGATCGGCGGGGCCGACGCGGCGGAGCTCGGTCCCGTCCTCGCGCTCGTGATCGGATCCGCCGTCGTGCGCGGGGCCGCGGCGTGGCTGCTCGACGTGACGGGCGCGCGCGGTGCCGCCCGGGTCACGGCCGAGCTCCGGCGGCGCGCGCTGCGGGCCATCGCCGACCTCGGTCCCGCGTGGACCGCGGGCCGCAGCAGGGGCCGGCTCGCGACCGTCGTGGGTCCCGGGCTCGACGCGCTCGAGCCCTACTTCGCACGCTACGTGCCGCAGCTGATCCTCACGGCCCTCGCGACGCCGATCGTGGTGGCCGTGCTCCTCGCCGAGGACCTCGTCACGGGGCTCACGGTCATCGCGACGCTGCCGGTCATCCCCGTGTTCATGGTGCTCATCGGCTGGGCGACGCAGGAGGTGCAGCGGCGGCAGTGGTCCCGGCTCACGGAGCTCGCGTCCGGCTTCCTCGACGTGGTCGACGGGCTCTCGACGCTGCTCGTGTTCGGTCGCGCGCGGCGGCAGACGGCCCGCATCCGCCGTGTCACCGAGGAGTACCGCGTCGAGACGATGCGCGTGCTGCGGATCTCCTTCCTCTCCGGCTTCGTGCTCGAGCTCGCAGCCTCGCTGTCGGTCGCGCTCGTCGCGGTGTCCGTGGGGATCCGGCTCATCGGCGGCCAGCTCGACCTCGAGGTGGGGCTCTTCGTGCTGCTGCTCGCGCCGGAGGCCTTCCTGCCGATCCGCCAGGTGGGCGTGCAGTTCCACGCAGCCGCGGAGGGCGTCGCGGCCTCCGACGACGTGCTCGCGATCCTCGACGAGGCGGGATCCGCTCCCGCGCCACGGGACCGCGACGGCGCGACCGGTCCCGCGGGCGACGCCCTCGTGATCCGCGACCTCGGCGTCGCCCATGACGGGCGCCCCGTGCTGTCCGCGCTCTCGGCCCGCTTCCCGCGCGGACGCGTCACGGCCGTCACCGGGCCGAGCGGGGCCGGGAAGTCCTCGCTGGTCGCGGCGATCCTCGGGCAGCTGCCCGCCACCGGCGCCGTCGGGTGGGTCGACGACGGGGATCCCGACGCGGACCCCCGGCCCGTGCGCCCGGCGCATGTCGCGTGGGCGGGGCAGCGACCGGGGCTCGTCGCGGGCACCGTGCGCGACAACGTCGCGCTCGGCGTCGACGACCCCGACGACGCGCTCGTCCGGCGGGCGCTCGCGCTGGCCGCCGCGGACGGGATCGACCCCGACCTGCTGCTCGGCGTGGGCGGCCAGGGCCTGTCCGGCGGGCAGGCGCAGCGCGTCGCCGTGGCGCGGGCCGTGCACCGCGCGCTCGCGCTCGACTGCCCGCTCGTCCTGCTCGACGAGCCGAGCTCGGCGCTCGACGCCGCGTCCGAGCTGCGCCTCGCCGCCGGGATCCGCGCGCTCGCCGACCAGGGCCGGGCGGTCGTGGTGGTGAGCCACCGCGGGGCCCTCGTGCGCTCCGCCGACGCCGAGCTGCGGCTGGGCGGCGGTCCCTCCGCCGCTGAGGGACGGGACGAGCACGCGGATCCGGCACGCGGCCCCGCTCGCCTCGCCCCCGAGCCCGCCTGGCGCGCGCAGGTGGCGCCGTGAACCGCGACGACGTCCTCCGGCTCGCCCAGCCGCCCGTCCGCCGTGCGCTGCCCGGCCTCCTCGCCGGGCTCGCGAGCGCCGCGGGGGCCGTGGCGCTCCTCGCGACCTCGGCGTGGCTCATCACGCGCGCCTCGGAGCAGCCGCCCATCCTCTTCCTCGGCATGGCCATCGTCGGCGTGCGCGCCTTCGCGCTCGGCCGCGCGGCGTTCCGCTACCTGGAGCGCATCACGAGCCACGACGCCGCGTTCCGCGCGCTGGCGACGCTGCGCGTGGGCGTCTTCGAGCGGATCCTCCCGTTCGCGCCCGCGGGGCTCCGCGACACGCGGCGCGGCGACCTGCTGACCCGGCTCGTCGGCGACGTCGACCGCCTCCAGGACCTGCCGCTGCGCGTCGTCCAGCCGCTCGCCGTGTCGGTGCTCGTGCAGGCCGCGAGCGTCGCCGTCGTGTGGGCGGTCCTGCCGCCCGCCGGGATGGGGCTCGTCGTGGTGCTCGCGGTGTCGCTCGCGGTCGGGGTGGGCGCGACCACGGCGATCGCCGGGCGGGCGGAGACGCGGATCCAGCCGCTGCGGGCGGCGCTGCAGGACCGGGTGCTCGACCTCGTGGGCGGCCTCGACGTGCTCACGGCGTTCGGCGCGCTCGACGCGCGGCTCGCCGACGTGGACATCGCCGCCGACCGGCTCCGACGCGCGGAGCTGCGGAGCGCCGCGGCCGCCGGCGTCACGACGGGCGTCGTGCTCGCGGGCACCGGGGCGGTCGCCGGCTGGACCGTGCTGCAGGGCGTGCCGGGCCTCGCGTCCGGCGCGCTGGATCCGGCCTGGCTCGCCCTCGCGGCACTGGTGCCGCTCGCGCTGGTCGAGCAGGCGGCGTCCGTGCCGCTCGCCGTGCAGGCGTGGCGCCGCGTGCGGACGAGCGCCGAGCGCGTGGCGGGCGTCGTGCCGGCCGCGCCGCCCGCCGAGATCCCGCGCGAGGACGATGCCGACGCAGCCGCCGACGACGCCGTGCCGGTCGGCGCGTGCACGCTCGAGGTCCGCGGCCTCGTCACCCGGTGGCCGGGAGCCGGGCGCGACGCCCTCGCGCCGGTGACGCTCGCGGTGCGGCCGGGGGAGGCCGTCGTGGTGCGCGGCCCGAGCGGATCCGGCAAGTCGTCGCTGGCCGCGGCCCTGGCGCGCTTCCTCGAGTCCGAGGGCACGTACGAGCTCGACGGCCGGGACGCCCGCGCCATGCGGCCGTCGGCGGTGCGGCGGATCGTCGGCCTCTGCGAGCAGGCGCCGCACCTGTTCGACGCGAGCATCCGGCAGAACCTGCTCTTCGCGCGCGAGGAGGCGACCGACGACGAGCTCGTCGGGGTGCTCGCTCGCGTCGGGCTCGCGGACTGGGCGGCCGAGCGCGGCGGGCTCGACGCGCGCGTCGGCGACCGGGGCGCCCTCGTCTCCGGCGGCCAGGCGCAGCGCATCGCCCTCGCGCGCGCCCTGCTGGCCGACTTCCCCGTCCTCGTGCTCGACGAGCCCACGGCGAACATGGACGCGGACCGCGCCCAGGCCGTGCTCCGCGACGTCCTCGTGGCGGCGCGCGACCGCGGGCGCGGGGTGCTGCTGCTCACGCACACGGACGTGCCGGACGACCTCGTCGACCGCACGGTGGAGCTGGGGCCCGCCGCCTGACGCGCGGACGTCCGGCGCCGCGGACGCCCGGTGGTGCGCCTCAGGCCGCGGGCAGGTCCCGGCGCAGGGCCTCGAGCCGCGTGCGCCAGGCGCGCGCCCGGCCGGGCTCGGCCGCGACCGAGGGGCCGTCGATCCACCCGCGCACCAGCCGGATCCCGTGCAGCGCGCTCACCGCCCACACCTCGCGGCCGTCGAGCTCGGCGGGCGTGGCGCGCTCGTGCAGCACGTCGACGCCGAGCGCCGTGGCCAGCGCGACGATGCTGCGCTCGGTGACGCTCGGGATCCGCGGCACGTCGCCCTCCACGACCGCCAGGGCGTCGCCGTGCCACCACAGGATCGCGCTGTACGCGCCCTCGACCAGCGTGCCGTCGTCGGCGAGGATCACGGCCTCGCCCGCGCCGTGCCGGGCGGCGCGGCTCCGCAGGGCGCCGAGCGCGTGCAGGTCGGGGCCCTTGACGCGCGGCATCGTCCGCGGGTCCGGGCCGTCGTGGTCGCGGAGCACCACCGAGGTCGTCCGCTCCGGCGCGGGACGGAGGAGGAGGCGCGCGACGTCGCCGTCGGGCCCGCGCAGCGCCTCGACGCGCGGGAACCACGCGCCCTCGCGCGGGAGCGCGGCGACCGCGGCGTCGAGGAAGGCCGCCGGATCCGGCACGGCGGCGGACTGCAGCCGGAGCGAGGCGAGGAAGCGCTGGCGGTGCACGTCGAGCGCGAGCACGCGGCCGTCGTCGACGAGGAAGGAGTCGGCCGCGAGCACCCGGTGCCCGGCGGGCCACTGCTCCTCGGTCCCTCCACCGGCTGGATCCGCGTCGCCCGCCGCCCAGCCCGCGGGCGTCCACCGGAGGATCGTCTCGGAACTCATACCCTTGAGGCTAGGCGGCCGCCGGGTGCGCTCACGACACCGGGAGGCCGAGCATGCACGAGCACCCCGCGCGGGCCGCAGGTCCCGTCGTCGGCCGCCGGCTCGCCGCCTGGCACGACCCCGAGGAGGCGTTCCTGTCGTCGTACGCCCCCGCGTCCGCCGGCGACGTCGCCTGGCTCGACGACTCGGCGGGGGAGGGCTGGAGCTACCTCGCCGCGTCCGCGGGCACGGTCGCCGCGTGGCCGGACGGGGTGTTCGCCGGGCTCGCGGAGCTGGTGCCCGGTCCCGGTCCCGGTCCCGGCCATGCCGACGCCGCGGCCTCCGCCACGGACGCGCCCGCGCTCCCGGCCGGGCTCGCGTTCCGGCTCGGCGTCGTCGGGTGGATCCCGCACGACGCGTGGCCCGAGACCGTCCCGCTCCACCACGCCCCGCCGCGCGGGCCCCACGACGCCGACCCACCGGCGGTCCCGGCCGCGTTCCTCCGCGTCGATCGCCTGCTCGCCTTCGACCACGGAGCGCACGAGGTGTGGGCCGTCGCCCGCGCGGGGGATCCCTGGCCGGACCGCGTGGAGGGCGAGCTCGCGGCCGCGCGCGCCACACGTCCCGCACCGCCCGCAGATGCCCCGCCCGCCGATGCCGCCGCGGACCATGCCGGCGCCGACCCCGTCTGGCGCCACGACGACGACGCCTACCTCGCCCTCATCCGCTCCTGCCAGGAGTCCATCCGCCGGGGCGACGCGTACCAGCTCTGCCTCACGAACCAGGCGCGCGTGCCCGGCGTCGTGGATCCCGTCCGCGTGCACCTCGCGCTTCGCACCTTGAGCCCCACCCACCACGGCGCCTTCCTCCGCATGGGCGGTGCGGCGCTCGTCAGCGCATCGCCCGAGCGGTTCGTCGAGGTCGACGCCGGCGGCACGCTGCGCACGCTGCCGATCAAGGGCACCAGGCCGAGGCACGCGGATCCGGCCGCCGACGCGCGCGCCCGCGCCGAGCTCCTCGCGAGCGAGAAGGAGCGCGCGGAGAACGTGATGATCGTCGACCTCATGCGCAACGACCTCAGCCGCGTGTGCGTGCTCGGCTCCGTGCGCGTCACGAGCCTGTTCGCTGTGGAGGCGTACGCGCAGGTGCACCAGCTCGTCAGTCGCGTGGAGGGCGAGCTCGCGCCCGGCGTCTCCGCGGTCGACGCCGTCCGCGCGCTGTTCCCCGCCGGATCCATGACGGGCGCCCCGAAGTCCGCCGCCGTCGGCATCCTGGCCGCCCTCGAGCGCGGCCCGCGCGGCGTCTACGCGGGCGCGTTCGGCTGGTTCGGCGACGACGGCCGCGCCGACCTCGCCATGGTGATCCGCTCCGTCGTCGTCGCGGACGGCCACGCCACGGTGGGGGCGGGCGGCGGCATCACGGCGCTCTCGGTCCCGGAGGAGGAGCTCGAGGAGGTGCGCGTGAAGGCGGCGCCGCTCCTCGCCGCCGTCCGGGCGGGTCGCGCGCACACTCCGGCCGCTCCCGAGGGCCGCCGTCCGCCCCTCCCCAGGTCGCCCCACGGCGCGTGATGCGCCCCCGCGACGGCCGTTCGGGAGCGGCCCGGCGCGTTCACTAGTCTTGTCGAGGCCTTCACGGCCGTGACCCCCCGCATCGAATCGAGAGCGCCCTTGGCACACGAGACCCCCGACACCCCCGGCGACACCTACGACTTCCGCGCCATCGAGGCCGAGTGGTCCGAGGTGTGGGAGCGCGAGCAGCCGTTCCGCACGCCCGACGCGAGCGACACGCGACCGCGCAAGTACATCCTCGACATGTTCCCGTACCCCTCGGGCGACCTGCACATGGGCCACGCGGAGGCGTTCGCGCTCGGCGACGCGGTCGCGCGCTACTGGCGTCAGCAGGGCTTCAACGTCCTGCACCCCATCGGCTGGGACTCGTTCGGCCTGCCCGCGGAGAACGCGGCCATCAAGCGCGGGGTCGACCCCCGCGAGTGGACCTACGCGAACATCGACACCCAGAAGCAGTCGATGAAGCGCTACGGCCTCTCCTTCGACTGGGAGCGCGAGCTCCACACGAGCGACCCCGAGTACTACACGTGGAACCAGTGGCTGTTCCTCAAGATGCACGAGAAGGGCCTCGCGTACCGCAAGGACAGCTGGGTCAACTGGGACCCGGTGGACCAGACCGTGCTCGCCAACGAGCAGGTGCTGCCCGACGGCACGTCCGACCGGTCGGGCGCGATGGTCGTCAAGAAGAAGCTCACGCAGTGGTACCTGCGCATCACCGACTACGCCGACCGCCTCGTCGACGACCTCAACCAGCTCGAGGGCAAGTGGCCGTCCAAGGTGCTGAACATGCAGCGTAACTGGATCGGCCGCTCCGTCGGCGCCGAGGTCGACTTCGTGGTCGAGGGGCGCGACGAGCCCGTCACGGTCTTCACCACGCGTCCGGACACGCTGCACGGCGCCACGTTCATGGTCGTCGCGCCCGACAGCGACCTCGCGGCGGAGCTCGTCGAGGGCGCGTCCGAGGAGGTCAGGGAGCAGTTCCGCGGCTACCTCGAGCGCACGCAGCGCCTCAACGAGATCGAGCGCTCCACGACCGACCGCCCGAAGACCGGCATCCCGCTCGGCCGCACGGCCGTCAACCCGGTCAACGGCGAGCGGATCCCCATCTGGGCCGCCGACTACGTGCTCGCCGACTACGGCACGGGCGCGGTCATGGCCGTCCCCGCGCACGACCAGCGCGACCTCGACTTCGCGCGCGCCTTCGACCTGCCGGTGCGCGTCGTGGTCGACACCACCCAGCCCGTCACGGGCGCCATCCGCATCATCCCCGAGGACGGCGAGCTGCCCGACCTCGAGGAGGTCCTGCCCGGCCGCACGGGCGTGGCCCTGCCCGGCGAGGGCCGTCTCATCAACTCGGGGTCGCTCAACGGCCTGAGCAAGCAGCCCGCCATCAAGCGCGTCATCGAGCAGCTCGAGGCGGAGGGGCGCGGCCGCGCGGCGAAGAACTACCGCCTGCGCGACTGGCTCATCTCGCGCCAGCGCTTCTGGGGCACGCCCATCCCCATCGTCTACGACGCCGAGGGTCGCGAGATCCGCGTGCCGGAGGATCAGCTGCCCGTGCGGCTGCCCGACACCGAGGGCCTCGACCTCACGCCCAAGGGCAAGTCGCCGCTCGCCGCCGCCACGGAGTGGGCGAACGTGCCGAGCCCCGTGGACGGCAGCCCGGCCACGCGCGACCCCGACACCATGGACACGTTCATGGACAGCTCCTGGTACTGGCTGCGCTTCCTGTCGCCGAACGACGCCACGAAGGCGTTCGACCCGGCCGACGCCGACCGCTGGGCGCCCATCGACCAGTACGTCGGCGGCGTCGAGCACGCGATCCTGCACCTGCTCTACTCGCGCTTCATCACCAAGGTCCTGTTCGACCTCGGCTACGTCACCTTCACCGAGCCCTTCAGCGCGCTGCTGAACCAGGGCATGGTGCTCTCCGGCGGCAGCAAGATGTCGAAGAGCAAGGGCGGGGTCGACCTCGGCTCGGAGATGGACCGCCACGGCGTCGACGCGATCCGCCTGACCATGGCGTTCGCCGGCCCGCCGGAGGACGACATCGACTGGGAGGACGTCTCCCCGTCCGGATCCGCGAAGTTCCTGGCCCGCGCCTGGCGCCTCACGGGCGACATCACGAGCGCGCCCGAGGTCGAGTGGAAGACGGGGGACGAGGCGCTCCGCCGCGTCACGCACCGCTTCCTCGCCGAGGCCCCCGGCATGCTCGAGGCGTTCAAGTTCAACGTCGTGATCGCGCGCACCATGGAGCTCGTCAACGCCATCCGCAAGACCATCGACCAGGGCCCCGGCGGCGGCGATGCGGCGGTGCGCGAGGCCACGGAGGTCGTCGCGGTCGCGCTGAGCCTGTTCGCGCCGTACACGGCCGAGGACATGTGGAAGCGCCTCGGCTACACCGGATCCGTCGCGTACGCCGGCTGGCGCAAGGCCGACCGGAACCTGCTCGTCGTGAACACCGTCACCGCGGTCGTGCAGGTCGACGGCAAGGTGCGCGACAAGCTCGAGGTCGACGCGCGCATCGGAGCCGACGAGCTCGAGGCCCTCGCGCGCGAGACGCCGGGAGCGAAGCGCTCCACGGCGGGCCGCACCATCGACAAGGTCATCGTCCGCGCGCCGAAGATCGTGAGCATCACCACCACGCCCGCCTCCTAGCGGGCGGGTCGCGCCGCGGCGCGCGGAGACGAGGGCGGTCCGGCGACGGGCCGCCCTCGCTCCATCCCAGGGTCCCTCCGCGGCGGTGATCCCCAGACCTCTTCCGGCGGATCCGCGGCCGGGACGCGCGACCTACCGTGCGGACATGCGTCCCCTCCGCCGATCCCGTAGCCGACCCGCCGACGTCGAGGCGGAGGGGTGGGGGCCTTCTGCGTGCGTCGATCCCGCGGGAACGGCCGGCGGCGTCGGGTCGGACGCGGACGACGCGCACCGCCGGCAAGCGACGGACGGCCCTTCCTCGGGCGATCCGTTCCCGCCGCAGGAGCGGTTCCCGCCCGACGAGCGGTTCCCGTCGGACGAGCGGTTCCCATCGAACGAGCGGTTCCCGCCCGAGGAGCGGTTCCCGTCTGACGAGGGGTTCCCGCCCGAGGAGCTGTCCTCCATCGAGGCGAGCGACGGGGTGTCCGCGCCCGGATCCTCCCGGGGCCGCCCGCGTGGCGGGAGCTCAGCAGGTGCCGCCGGGCGTGGCCGCGTGGCGGGACCATCGCCCGGGGCGGGAGCCGCCTCGGAGCACGGCCGTCCACCCACGGCGCCGGCTCCGATGCCGCTGCCCGGTCAGCGCGTGCGCCTCCGCGTCGGCATCGGGGCGGCGGCCGCGCTGGTCGGCGCGGCGCTCGTCATCACGATCCTCGTGACCGCGATCCAGGCAGCCGAGGGCGGCGCGACGGGGTCCGCCTCCACCTCGGGATCGACCGCGGCGGCGCATGGAACGCCGGCATCGCCGGATCGCACCACGCGCTCGTCCGCCGCCGACGACGACGCTCCGGCCGGCGCATCGGCAGGTGGCCGCGGGGACGCGACCGGATCGGATCCGGACCCCGCCGCCGTCGCCGTCGGCTCCGGGGAGGGCGACGCGGGCGACCAGCCCGGCGGCGGATCGCGGACCCCCATCTACGTGCACGTCGTCGGGGCCGTCGTGTCCCCGGGGCTGTTCCCGCTCGCGCCGGGCAGTCGCGTCGTCGACGCCCTCACCGCCGCGCACGGCTTCGCGGACGGCGCGGATCCCGCCGGCGTGAACCTCGCGCGGGTGCTCACCGACGGCGAGCAGCTCGTCGTCCCGCGACAGGGGGAGGCGGCCGCGCCGTCCGCGTCGGGCTCGGCTGGAGGATCCCCGACGGGGGCGAGCCCGTCGACGCCGGTGGACCTGAACACGGCCACCGCCGAGCAGCTCGAGACGCTCCCGCGCGTCGGCCCGTCGCTCGCGGCCCGCATCATCGCGTGGCGGTCCGCGCACGGGCGCTTCACGCGGGTGGCCGATCTCGGTCGCGTCCCCGGCATCGGCGACCGGACCCTGGCCTCGCTCACGCCGCTGGTGCGCGTGTGAGGCCGCCGACACCGCGCGAACGCCGAGGCCGGGTCGCCGGGAGCGGGCCGGGCGGCCGCGCGCCGATGCGCCCCCGTCGCGGCGCATCCGGGCCGCTCGACCTCCGGCTCGCGATCCCGGCCGGTGTCGGCTGGGCCGCGACCGCGGCCGCCGTGGGCATGCGCGGTGCGACGGCGACGCTGGCGCTCGTGTCCGCGGCGGTCGCCGTCGGAGCCGTCGCGACCGCCCTCGTCAGCGCCGCCCGCTCGCGCGCCGCCCGGAGGGACTCCTCACCCGGCCGCATCCGCCCCGTCGCGGTCCGGGTCGTCGCCGCCGTCGCGGTCGCGGCCGGGGTCTCCGCCCTGCTCCTCGGCGCGGCGGCGGCCCGGGAGCCGCTGCGCCACCCCGCCGTGCTCGACGCCGCGGCCGCAGCCGACGGGATGGTGGTCGCCGACGTCGTCCTCGACGAGCCGCCCGCGCCGGTCGCGTCCCGCGCGGGCGGCGGATCCGGCGCCGCCGGCGCTCGCGTGCGGCTCGTCGGCCGACTCACGGCGCTCCACGTGGGACAGGACGCGCACGGTCCCGCGACGGACGGCACGGTCGTCCTCCGCGCGCCGGTACCCGTCGTCGTCTTCGCGAGCCGAGCGGGATCCGAGCCGGACGGATCCGGGAGCGGGCACCTCGGCGTCGGCACCGTCGTGCGGCTGAGCGCGGCCGTGCGCCCCGCGGATCCGGCCGACCGCGCGGCGTACCTGCTGGTCGCCCGGGGCGCCCTCGAGCCGACGGCGCCTGCCTCCGGGCCGCTCGCGGCCGCCGACGACCTCCGCGCCGGCCTGTCGCGCGCGTCGGCCCTCCTACCCGGTCCGGGTGCGGAGCTCCTCCCGGGCCTGGCGATCGGCGACGTGTCGGCGGTCGCGCCCGCCCTCGCGCAGACGATGAAGGACAGCTCGCTCACGCACCTCACCGCGGTGTCCGGCGCGAACTGCGCGGTCATCGTGGGGCTGGTCCTCGCGCTGTCCGCCGCGATCGGCCTCCGTCGCCCGGGTCGCGCCGTCGCAGCCCTCGCCGCCCTCGGGGCGTTCGTGGTGCTGGTGACCCCCCAGCCCAGCGTGCGACGCGCCGCCGTCATGGCCGCCGTGCTGATCCTCTCCACCGCGAGCGGTCGCCCCGCCCGCGGGCTGCCCGCCCTGTCGCTCGCCGTCATCGTGCTGCTCGCGGGCGATCCCTGGCTCGCCCGCGACCTCGGGTTCGCGCTGAGCGTGCTGGCCACCGCCGGGCTGCTGGTCCTCGCGCCGCCCGTCGCCGAGCGCCTGTCGCGGCGCATGCCGCGCCGGCTCGCCGAGGCGCTAGCCATACCCGTCGCGGCGCAGGTCGCCTGCCAGCCGGTCCTGCTCGTGCTGCAGCCCGGCCTGCCCGTCCACGGCGTGCTCGCCAACGTGCTGGCCGAGCCGGCCGCCGCCCCCGCGACCATCGGCGGACTCGTGGCGTGCGTGCTCCTGCCCGTCTGGCCCGCGGCGGGCGGTCTGGCGCTGCGGCTGGCCTGGCTGCCGGCCTCGTGGATCGCCGCGGTCGCCTCGGTGCTGTCCCGCCTCCCGTGGGGCCGCGTCCCCTGGCCGACCGGGCCCGGGGGAGTCGTCGCCCTCGTCGTGGCCACGGCGCTGGTCGTCGCCGTGGTCGCGCTCGGCCGTGCGCCGCAGGCCGGTCGGTCACCCGCCGGGCTCCCGCGCCCGTCGCCCCTCCCGAGGACGGCCGATGTCCCACCCGACGGCTAACCTGGATCCGCCCGACACCGGGCTCCCGCGCCCCACATGCGCACCCGCACCCGCACGCCCCGCCCGGAAGGACCCGCATGGCGACCAGGACCTCCCGCGGCACCGCGACCAAGTCGTCGGCCGCCATCCCGCAGCTCGCGTGGGACGCCGTGCGACCCGCGCCCATCGTCCTCGTCTCCGGCACCGAGGCGCTCCTCGCCGACCGCGCGATGCGGCGCCTCCGCGACATCCTCACGGCCGAGGACCCGAGCATCGAGGTCTCCGACATCGAGGCCGACTCCTACGCGCCCGGCGAGCTCATCACGCTGGCGAGCCCGTCGCTGTTCGCGGAGCCGCGGCTCATCCGCGTCGTCAACGTGGAGAAGTGCTCCGACCAGTTCCTGCTCGACGCGGTCGCCTATCTCGACTCCCCGGCTGACGACACCTACGTCGTCCTCCGGCACGCCGGGGGAGTGCGCGGCAAGAAGCTCCTCGACGCCGTGCGCGCGGGCACCGGCGGCGGCATCGAGATCGTGTGCGCGGAGCTGAAGAAGGACAGCGAGAAGCACGACTTCGCGGTCGCCGAGTTCCGCGCCGCGAAGCGGTCGATCACCCCGGGCGCCGTGCGCCAGCTCGTCGCCGCCTTCCAGGACGACGTGAGCGAGCTCGCGTCCGCCTGCCAGCAGCTCATCTCGGACACGGCGCACGAGATCACCGAGGTCACCGTCGACCAGTACTACGGCGGCCGCGTCGAGATCAACGCGTTCGCGGTCGCGGACTCCGCCATCGCGGGCCGCAGCGGCGAGGCGCTCGTGCTGCTCCGCCACGCGCTCACCTCGGGCGCCGACCCGGTGCCGCTCATCGCCGCGTTCGCCATGAAGATCCGCACGATGGCGAAGGTGTCGGGCGTCTCCGGCGCCTCGGGCCAGCTCGCGTCGAAGCTCGGCATGGCGCCGTGGCAGGTCGACCGGGCCCGCCGCGACCTGCAGCTCTGGGACGACGCGGGACTCGGCCGCGCCATCGAGGCCCTCGCGGAGGCCGACGCGCAGGTCAAGGGCGGCGGGCGCGACGCGGTCTACTCGCTCGAGCGCATGGTCCGCACGGTCGCGTCACGCGGCCGCGACTGACGCCCAAGCGCGCACGGCTCCTCGTCATCCCTGCCGCTCCCGGACATGACGAAGGGCCCCGCGCAGCGCGCGGGGCCCTTCGTCCTCACCAGGGGAGATCAGCCGATCTTGGCGACCTGCTTGGCGATCGCGCCCTTGCGGTTCGCGGCCTGGTTCTTGTGGATGACGCCCTTGCTGGCGGCCTTGTCGAGCTTCTTGCCGGCGAGGCTGACGGCCTTGACGGCCGCGTCCTTGTCGCCCGCCGTGATGGCGGTCTTGACGGAGCGGATCGCCGTCTTCAGCTCGCTCTTGACGGCCTTGTTGCGCTCCTGGGCCTTCTTGTTGGTGCCGATGCGCTTGATCTGCGACTTGATGTTTGCCACGTGTTATGTCTTCCGTTCGAGTTTTCGTCGTATGAGTTGCCGCTCAGCGAGAGAGGGCGCCTGCGGCGATACCGCGTGATCGGGGAGGATCACACGCAAGCCAACAGGCGACGATACCAGGTCCAGGCCGGGAAATCAGGCCGTAGCGCCCCGCGCGTCGCGGTCGTGCTGCGGGACCTCCTCGCCGGGGCGCACGAAGCGCGTCTCCGGCTCGTCGTCGACGGCGTCCCGGATGCGCGACAGGAAGTCGGCGGACATGTCCGGCAGCGCGTCCACGGGCCACCACGCGACCTCGAGCGACTCGTCGTCGTTCACGCGCGCCTCGCCGGAGACGTACCGGCAGCGGAAGGTCAGGTCGAGGTAGCTGGCACGGTCGCCGTTCGGGTAGGTGATCTCGCCGGTGGTGCCGACGGCGACCAGCCGCTCGACCTCGACGTCCACGCCGGTCTCCTCCTCGGCCTCGCGCCACGCGCCGACGGCCGGCTCCTCGCCGGGCTCGAGGATCCCCGAGACGGGCGCCCACCCGCCGGTGTCGCCCCGCCGCACGAGGAGCACGCGGGGGCCGTCGAGGATCACCGCGGTGACGCCCGAGAGCCAGAGGGGAGCGGTGCCGACCCGCTCGCGGAGGGAGACGATGAAGTCGGGGATGCCCATGCCGCGAGCCTACCGACGGCCGTCGGCCGCTCCCCGCCGTCCTAGGCTCGGATCATGGCCCATCCCGCAGATCCCACCGCGCCCGTCCGCGCCTCCGCCTCCTCCGTCACCGCCATCGTCGGGGGGCACGTCGTCCCCGTCGACGGCTCGCCCATCCCCGGCGGCACCGTGCTCCTCCGCGACGGCCTCGTGGCCGCGGTCGGCGCGGGCGACGGCGTCGAGGTGCCCGAGGGCGCGACCGTCATCGACGCCACGGGCCGCTGGGTCCTCCCCGGCTTCGTCGAGGCGCACGGCCACGTCGGCATCCACGAGGAGGCCAACGGGCCCGCGGGGAACGACACCAACGAGATGACCGACCCCGACATGAGCTCGGTGCGCGCGATCGACGCCATCGACATCGACGACGAGGGCTTCCGCGACGCGCTCAAGGGCGGCGTCACGACCATCGTCGTGAAGCCCGGCTCGGGCAACCCGATCGGCGGCCAGTCCGTGGCCATCAAGTCGTGGGGCGGCCGCACCATCGACGAGCAGCTCGTCAGCGACTCCGTGAGCGTGAAGAGCGCGCTCGGCGAGAACCCGAAGCGCGTGTACGGCGCCAAGGACCGCACGCCGTCGACCCGCCTCGGCGTCGCCATGGTGATCCGCCGGGCCTTCCGCGACGCGGAGGACTACCGCGCCGCCCGCGACCACGCCGACAAGGAGGGCAAGCCCTTCTCCCGCGACCTCGGCAAGGAGACGCTCGTGCGCGTCCTCGACGGCGAGCTCGCCTGGGACCAGCACACGCACCGTCACGACGACATCGCCACCGCGATCCGCCTCGCCGACGAGTTCGGCTACCGCCTCGTCGTCAACCACGGCACCGAGGGCGACAAGATCGCGGACGTGCTCGCCGAGCGCGGGATCCCCGTGATCTTCGGGCCCATGATCACCTCGCGCTCGAAGGTCGAGCTCCGCGACCGCGCCGTCGCGAACCTCGCGGCCCTGCACCGCGCGGGCGTCCTCGTGGCCATCACGACCGACGCGCCCGTCGTGCCGATCGACTTCCTGGTGCACCAGGCGTCCTTCGCGGTGAAGGACGGCCTGCCCGCCGACGTCGCGCTCCGCGCCATCACCGCGAACCCGGCCGCGATCCTCCGCCTCGACCACCGCGTCGGCGCGCTCACCCCGGGCCTCGACGCCGACGTCGTGATCTGGTCGGGCGACCCGCTCGACGTGCAGTCGCGCGCCGAGCACGTCATCATCGGCGGGAGCACGGTCTACACGTGGGCCGACGGCCAGGGCACCACGGTCGAGCGCCGCACGCGCTTCGGCGCATGAGCGGCGCACCGGGGCCGTCCGCCCCGCGCACCGCGGTCGTCGCGGGCGCGTCCGGCTTCATCGGGCAGGTGCTCATGAGGGAGCTCGCCGAGGAGGGCTACCGCGTGCGCACCATCGGCCGCTCGGGCGCCGACGCGCGCTGGGGCGACGCCGAGGGGATCCGCCGCCTCCTCGACGGCGCCGACCTGCTCGTCAACCTCGCGGGCAAGAGCGTGAACTGCCGGTACGGCGTCGCGAACCGCCGGGAGATCCTGCGCTCGCGCACGGAGACGACGGCCGAGCTCGGGCGTGCCGTCCAGGACAGCGCGCGTCCCGTCCCCGTGTGGATCAACGCCTCCACCGCCACCGTCTACCGCCACGCGACCGACCGTCCGCAGACCGAGTCGACGGGCGAGCTCGGCGAGGACTTCTCGCCCTCCGTGGGCCGCGCCTGGGAGCGCGCGTTCTTCGCGCCGGACCTGCCGTCGACGCGCCGCGTGGCGCTCCGCATCGCGATCGTGCTCGGCCGCGACGGCGCGCTGCAGCCGCTGCTCGGCCTCGCCCGCTTCGGCCTCGGCGGGCCGCAGCTCGACGGGCGCTTCCCGGGTCGTCCGTCGCGGATCCGCGCGGGCGCCCACCACGTGTTCCAGCCGACCCACGGCCGCCAGGTCTTCAGCTGGCTGCACATCGACGACCTCGTCGGCATCATCCGCTTCGTGCGCGACACCCCGTCGCTCGAGGGGCCGGTCAACGCGTCGAGCCCCGCGCCCGTCACGAACCGACGGCTGATGAAGGTGCTCCGCCGGGCCGTCGGCATGCCCGTCGGGCTCGCGGCGAACCGGTGGATGCTCGAGGTCGGCATGTGGCTCTTCCGCACGGAGCCGGAGCTCGTCCTCAAGAGCCGCTGGGTCGTCCCGGAGACGCTCGAGGCGGCCGGCTACCGGTTCCGCTGGCCGGAGCTCGACGCGGCCGTCGCCGACATCGTCCGCCGCTGACGGCTCGCCCGCGCCCACGGCGGGGCCGGTCCGCGCGCCCCGCCGTGGGATGATCGTTGTTCCCGCCCCACCCGCTCGACCTTGAGGAACGCGTGAGCCCCCTAGCAACGAAGGCCCTCCGGCCCGCCGCGACCGACCCCGCGTCCATCCGCAACTTCTGCATCATCGCCCACATCGACCACGGCAAGTCCACGTTGGCCGACCGCATGCTGCAGCTGACGGGCGTCGTCGAGTCGCGGGCCATGCGCGCCCAGTACCTCGACCGCATGGACATCGAGCGCGAGCGCGGCATCACCATCAAGAGCCAGGCCGTCCGCATGCCGTGGGAGCTCGACGGGAAGACCTACGCGCTCAACATGATCGACACCCCGGGCCACGTCGACTTCTCCTACGAGGTCTCCCGCTCGCTCGCCGCGTGCGAGGGCGCGATCCTCCTCGTGGACGCCGCGCAGGGCATCGAGGCGCAGACGCTCGCGAACCTCTACCTCGCGCTCGAGAACGACCTGACGATCATCCCGGTGCTCAACAAGATCGACCTGCCGGCCGCCGACCCCGACAAGTACGCGGCCGAGCTCGCGTCCCTCATCGGCGGTGACCCGGCCGACGTGCTCCGCGTCTCCGGCAAGACGGGCGCCGGGGTCGAGGAGCTGCTGGACCGCGTCTCCCGCACCATCCCCGCGCCCGTCGGCGACCCCGACGCCGCCGCGCGCGCCATGATCTTCGACTCGGTCTACGACGCCTACCGCGGCGTGGTCACCTACGTCCGCATGATCGACGGCAAGCTGAGCCCGCGCGAGAAGATCGCGATGATGTCGACGCGCGCCACCCACGAGATCCTCGAGATCGGCGTCAGCTCGCCCGAGCCCACGCCCTCCGACGGCCTGGGCGTGGGCGAGGTCGGCTACCTCATCACGGGCGTGAAGGACGTGCGCCAGTCGAAGGTCGGCGACACCGTCACGACCGCAGCCCGGCCCGCGACCGAGGCGCTGCCGGGATACACCGAGCCGCTGCCCATGGTCTTCTCGGGGCTCTACCCGATCGACGGATCCGACTACCCCGACCTCCGCGACGCCCTCGACAAGCTGAAGCTCTCCGACGCCGCGCTCGTCTACGAGCCCGAGACCTCGGTCGCGCTGGGCTTCGGCTTCCGCTGCGGGTTCCTCGGGCTGCTGCACCTCGAGATCATCACCGAGCGCCTCTCGCGCGAGTTCGGCCTCGACCTCATCACCACCGCCCCGTCGGTGATCTACGAGGTCACGAGCGAGGACAAGAGGACCGTCACCGTGACCAACCCGAGCGAGTTCCCGGGCGGCAAGATCGTCAGCGTCTCCGAGCCCGTGGTGAAGGCGGCGATCCTCGCGCCCAAGGACTACGTCGGCACGATCATGGAGCTGTGCCAGTCGCGGCGCGGGATCCTGCTCGGCATGGAGTACCTGGGCGAGGACCGAGTGGAGATCCGCTACACGATGCCGCTCGGCGAGATCGTGTTCGACTTCTTCGACAACCTCAAGAGCAAGACGGCCGGCTACGCGTCGCTCGACTACGAGCCCGCCGGCTCGCAGGACTCCGACCTCGTGAAGGTCGACATCCTGCTGCAGGGCGAGCAGGTCGACGCCTTCAGCGCCATCGTGCACCGCGACAAGGCCTACGCGTACGGCGTGCTCATGACGGGCCGCCTCCGCGAGCTCATCCCGCGCCAGCAGTTCGAGGTCCCGATCCAGGCGGCCATCGGTGCCCGGATCATCGCCCGAGAGTCCATCCGCGCCATGCGGAAGGACGTGCTCGCCAAGTGCTACGGCGGCGACATCACCCGCAAGCGCAAGCTGCTCGAGAAGCAGAAGGAGGGCAAGAAGCGCATGAAGATGGTCGGCCGCGTCGAGGTCCCCCAGGAGGCGTTCATCGCCGCGCTCTCGGGCGACACGGAGAAGAAGGCCAAGTAGCCACCTCCCGCACGCACGACGCGCCCCCTGCCTCGAGAGGCAGGGGGCGCGTCGCGTGTCGGGCTCAGCGGGCGTGGCCGCTCCGGCGCCGTCGGACGGCGGGGACCACGAGGAGCGCGAGCCCGGCGGCGAGGAGGGATCCGGTGAGCGCGATCAGCGGCACGGGGTCCGTGCCCGTCATCGGCAGCGTCGTGCGGTGGGAGACCGCCACGGCGGTGCCGCCGGTGAGCGAGAACGCGACGGCGGGGGAGGCCGCGGAGCGGATGTACCGCTCGCTGCGCTCGTACGGCAGGAGGTGCGAGCCGACGGCCGAGACGGTCCAGCTCCCCGAGGGGATGTCCGCGATGACGGACCAGGTGCCGTCGCGGCGGACCACGGCGGACAGCTCCCGGGAGGAGGCCCCCCGCGTCAGGGTGAGGATGACGCGCGAGCCCGCGGTGCCGGTGCCGGCGAGCTGGACCCGCCCCTCGACCCGTGCCTCCGGGGTCGGCGTCGTGATGACCGGTGCCGCTGGCGCGATCGTGAGGACCGGCCGCTCCTCGTTCGACGGCCCGATCCCGTGCTGACCCTGCTCCACGAGCACGACCCATATCCCGACGGGGACGGTCGCGGTGACGCTCCACGTGCCATCTGCCCGGACCGAGGTCTCGGCGATGGGGAAGATGCCCGAGTCGCTGGGATAGCGGCGGTCGCCCTCGGCGTAGAGCAGCACGGTGAGGCCCGTGGAGGGCTCGCCCGTGCCGGAGAACGTCGTCTCGCCCTCGACCTGGCTGTCGCCCTCGCGCGGGGACAGGAGCACCGGACGCACGGCCTCGGCCGCGCGGGTCACCGTGACGGCGACGGGTGCGGTGGGCGCGGACTCGATGTACCGCTCCTCGCGCTCGTACGGCAGCGGGTGGGATGCGACGGCGGTCACGGAGTACGAGCCCACGGGCAGGAGGGCCTCGGTGGACCAGGTGCCGTCGGCGCGGACCGGGATGGTGAGCTCGAGGGGCTCGTCGTCGGTCCCGTCGACCGTGACGACGACCCGGGAGCCCGCGGCCCCGGTGCCGGCGAGGCGCAGACGGCCGTCCACCCCCGTGTCCGGCGCGGGGCTGGTGATGACCGGGGCAGCCGGGCGGATCGTGAAGGCCACGTTGCCCTCCGTCGACGTGGCCTGCTCGCCGAGCGACTGGTCCGCCTTGAACGCCCAGAAGCCGACGGGCACGGTCGCGGTGGTGCTCCAGCGGCCGTCGGCGCCGACGGCTGCGGAGTACTGCAGGAAGTCGGCGTTGTCACCTGCACCGCCGCGAAGGCCCGCCGCGAACACCGAGATGTAGATGGTGGCGCCGGAGACGCCCGTGCCGGAGAACGTCGTGGTGCCCTCGACCTGCGCGTCGCCCTCGGCGGGGGTCAGCAGCACGGGAGCGGGCAGGGCCGCGGGCTCCGCGGATGCCGCGGGTGCCGCGGGTGCCGGCGCGGACGGCGCGGACGGCGTCGCGGTCGGCGCGGCGGTGGGCGCCGGCGCCTCCGGCGTCGCGTCGGCCTGGTCCGCGGGAGCCTCCGTGCCGGCCGCGGGGGTCGCCGTGCTTGCCGTCGGGGTCGCCGTGTCCGCGGCATCCGGGACGGAGACCGCGACGGGGACGGCCGCAGCGTCCGCGTCCGTCGCGGCGTGGGCGGGCAGGCCGCCCGCCACGAGGACGGCGGACAGGGCCGTCGCGGTGACGGCGGTGAGCAGGGGGCGGATGGGACGGACGCGGGTGCGCATGGCTTCCTCGGAGTCGGAGGCGGAGTACCGATGGAGCGCGGAGTGCCGGTCAGGCCGTTCCGTGCATCGGATTGCTGCCACCGTATCGGCGCGACGGAGCCCGGGAATCGCATTCTGATCACGGATTCATCACGGGGCGGGATCTCATCCGCGAGGCATCCCGCGGGGATGAGGGACGGGATCCGGAGGAGGGATGACAGGGGGACCGCCGACGTGCTAGGCGCCCGCGGTCCGCATGCAGGCGCACGCCCTAGGCTTGACGTCATGCGCCGCAGCACCTACACCGCGACCGCCGTCACGTACGGCTCCGTCGGCGGCACCCAGGCCGTCGACCTCATGACCTACCCGCCCGAGGGCTACCGTCCCGCCGAGGCGAGCGCCCGGCTCGGCAGCGGCGACGAGCGCTTCGAGCAGGCCGTCGCCCTCCTCATGACCTGGGGCGTCCAGCGCGGGAGCGGGATCGAGGTCACGCGCATCGAGCAGGAGGTCCCGGACGAGCCCGGCTACCAGGGCCTCGAGTTCGACGAGGACGGCGTGCCGCAGGTGCCCGTCGCGCGTCCGCGGGAGGCGCTGTACGGCGACGACGGGACCGCGTGGATCACGTCGGGCACCTCGGCCGTGCTGCGCATGCCCTTCGGCCCGTTCCATCCCGAGGCGCCCGTGCGCGTCGTCTACACGATCGACGAGGCCGACCGCGTGGGGTTCGCCTACGGCACCGTGCACGGCCACCCGTTGAGCGGCGAGGAGGCGTTCCTCGTCTCCCGCGAGCCCGACGGCAGCGTGTGGCTCACCCTCCGCGTCTTCTCCCGGCCCGCCTCGTGGCCGCTGCGGCTCGCGAGCCCCGTGCTGCGGATCGTGCAGGGCGTCTTCATGCGCCGGTACCTCAAGTCGCTGCACCCCGCGGTCGCGTCCTCCTGATCGGGGGACGCGGGCGGGTCAGCGCCCGACGAGCCCGTCGAGGTAGGCCATGACCTCGTCGTGGCCGGACGCCAGGTCCGGCACGACGACCGCGGCGTGCGCCTCCGGCTCGCGGAGCTGCGCGACGTCGTAGGCACCCGTGGCGACCGCGACGAACGGGAAGCCGGCCGCCTCCGCCGCGACGCCGTCCGCCGGGGTGTCGCCGATGATCACGACGGGCGCACCCGCGAGCGACTCCGCCGCGCGGCGCGTGAGGTCGCTCCGGATCCGCGCCTCGTGCCCGAAGAACGACGCGTCCCAGTCGAACAGGTCGACGTCGAGGCCCGCTCCGTCGAGCTTGTAGCGGGCGCGGAGCGGCGAGTTGCCCGTGAGGAGCGCGTTCACCCAGCCGCGTCCGGCCACGTCGGCGACGAGCCGCGGGACGCCGACGGGCACCTCGCGTCGCCCGGCGCCGTAGTGCTCGACGCGCGACATGCCCTCGAGCTGCTCGCGCACCGCGGAGTGCAGCGACTCCGGGAGCCCGTAGAGGTCGAGCGTCTCCCAGATGATCTGGCCGTCCGTCTTCCCGTGCGCGTGCACGGTGCGGTCCTCGAGCGCCTCGCCTGCCGCGAGCTCGATCGCCCGGTGGTACATGCCCCCCGCGCGCGGGCCGTTGAGCAGGAGCGTGCCGTCGACGTCCCAGAGGACGTGGAGGGGTCGGGGATCTGTGGCGTCGGTCATGCCCCCATCCTGGCGGAGCCCCGTCGGCCGCACGGACGGCGGGGGAGGACGGCCGCGCACGGGAGCGCCTCCCGGCCGGGGGATGATGGACGGATGCCGTCCGCCCTGCCCCTCGCCGATCCCGCCCCCGCCGACGGGCTGCTGCCCGCCTCCGCGGCCGACGGCGCGGACGCGCGCGCCTTCGGCGTCTACCTCCACGTCCCGTTCTGCCGCGTGCGCTGCGGCTACTGCGACTTCAACACGTACACGGCGCCCGAGCTCCGCGGCGTGAAGCAGTCCGACTACGCGTCGCAGGCCGTGCAGGAGGTGCGCTTCGCCGGATCCGCGCTCCGCGAGTCCGGCGTCCCCGCCCGTCCCGCATCCACCGTCTTCCTCGGCGGCGGCACCCCGACGCTCCTGCCGGTGGGCGACCTCGTCCGGATGCTCGACGCCGTGCGCGAGACGTGGGGCATCGCCGACGGCGCCGAGGTGACCACGGAGGCGAACCCCGACAGCGTCGACGACGCCTACCTCGCGGCCCTCGCCGCGGGCGGCTTCACGCGCGTCTCCTTCGGGATGCAGTCCGCCGTGCCGCGCGTGCTCGCCACGCTCGAGCGCACGCACGACCCCGCGCGCATCGCGCCGGTCGTCCGCGGCGCACGGGCGGCGGGCCTCGAGGTCAGCCTCGACCTCATCTACGGGACGCCGGGGGAGACCATCGACGACTGGCGCGCCTCCCTCGAGCAGGCGATCGCGCAGGAGCCCGACCACCTCTCGGCGTACGCGCTCATCGTCGAGCCGGGCACGAAGCTCGCCCGGCAGATCCGCCGCGGCGACGTGCCGGAGCCCGACGAGGACCTCCAGGCCGACATGTACGAGCTGGCCGACCGGATGCTCGCCGAGGCCGGCTACGAGTGGTACGAGGTGAGCAACTGGGCGCGCGGCGGACGCCGCAGCCGCCACAACCTCGCGTACTGGCAGGGGCACGACTGGTGGGGCGTGGGCCCCGGCGCGCACAGCCACGTCGGCGGCGTGCGCTGGTGGAACGTCAAGCACCCGGCGGCCTATGCCGATCGCGTGCTCGCCGGGGCGTCTCCCGGAGCAGGCCGCGAGACGCTCGACGACGCGACGCGCGAGGTGGAGCGCGTGCTGCTCGGCGCGCGCATCCGCGACGGCCTCGCGATCCCGACGCTCACCCCGGAGGGCCGGCGCCAGGTGGCGGGGCTCATCGCGGACGGCCTGGTGGATCCGCGCCGGGCCCTCGCCGGCACGCTCGTGCTCACGCTGCAGGGGCGCCTGCTCGCGGACGCCGTGGTGCGGCGCCTCCTCGAGGACTGATCGGCCGCGCGTCCGTCAGAGGACGACCGCGCCCACCTCGTCGCCCGCCTCGCGCTCGGCGTCGCTGCGCTCCACGCAGAACTCGTTGCCCTCGGGATCGGCGAGCACCACCCATCCGCTCCCGTCGGCGTTGCGCCGGTCGGCGACGAGCACCGCGCCGAGGGCCCGCACGCGATCGACCTCCTCGTCGCGCGTGCGGTCGTCGGGCGCGAGGTCGAGGTGGACCCGGTTCTTGGCCGTCTTCGGCGTGTCCGCGCGCTGCAGGATGATGCCGAGCCCGGAGACCGGGTCGCCCAGCCACGCGGCGTCCTCGCCGGGGAGGTTCGGCTCGTCGGGGTCCTCCGCGAAGCCGGTCACGCCGCCCCAGAAGAGCGAGAGCGCGTACGGGTCGCGGCAGTCGATCGCGACGTGCCGGATCCTGGCGCTCATCGGAGACCGCCTACTTGATCCACCGGATGTTGAGCGGGTAGCGGTACGGCCGGCCGGCCTGGACGCGCGTGCCGCCGATGATCGCGAAGACGATGTTCACCACGACGACCGCGAAGATCGCTAGGCCGAGCAGCAGGCTGATGAGGATCCCGAGGATCGGGATGACCACGAAGACCGCCTGCAGCACGTTGAGGATGACGAGCGCGCCGGCCACGTTGATGGTCCAGTTGGTCGCCTCCTTGCCCTCCTGGTCCGTGAAGCGGCCGCGCTCGCGGAACACCAGCCAGACGATGAACGTCGGCACGATGAGGATCGCGAGGAAGTGCGTGAGCGACGCCCAGAGGCGGTCCTCGCTCGGGGTGAGCGGAGCGGGGGCGCCGTAGGGGTGGGAGTCGGGTGCGGACATCGCGGGGCCTCTCGGTGCGCGGCGACGGCCGGCGTACCGGCGGACCGCTTCGGATCAGGGTGGGCCAGGCATCACCGGGCTCACCCACGGTACCGCCGCCGACGCGCGGGCGGCAACGCCGACCACGCCGTGACGCGCGGTACGATTGGCAGTCAGAACCGACGAGTGCCAGGAGGGAGCCGCGATGGTCTCGGAACGCGGACTCGACGTCCTCCGGGTGATCGTGCAGGACTACGTGTCCTCGCGGGAGCCCGTGGGCTCGAAGTCCATCGTGGAGCGCCACGCCTTCGGCGTCTCGGCCGCCACCATCCGCAACGACATGGCCCTCCTCGAGGAGGAGGAGCTCATCGCGGCGCCGCACACCTCCTCCGGCCGCGTGCCGACGGACAAGGGCTACCGCCTCTTCGTCGACCAGCTCGCCGACGTCCGTCCGCTCACCCCGGCGCAGCGCCAGGCCATCCACGTGTTCCTCGGCGAGTCCGTCGACCTGGATGACGTGCTCGCGCGGACCGTGCGCCTGCTGGCGCAGCTCACCAACCAGGTCGCGCTCGTGCAGTACCCGTCCCTCGCGACGAGCCACGTGAAGCACGTCGAGCTCGTCGCCCTGTCGACGACGCGCGTGCTGACCGTGCTCATCACCGACACGGGGCGCGTCGAGCAGCGCGTCGTGGAGCTCGCGGGCGACCCGGACGACGCCTTCCTCGCGGGCATGCGCACGCGCATCAACCAGGCGGTCGGAGGCCTCGGCCTCGCGGAGGCCGCCACCCGGCTCGAGACGCTGGCCGACGAGGTCGAGCCCGCGCAGCGCGCCGCGGCCGCCGCCCTGGCAGGCACGCTGGTGGAGCAGGTGCTCGCCAACCGGCAGGAGCGGCTGCTGCTCGCCGGATCCGCCAACCTCGCCCGCACCGAGCGCGACTTCCCCGGCAGCATCTCGCCCGTCCTCGAGGCCATCGAGGAGCAGGTGGTGCTGCTGCGCCTGCTCGGCGAGATGGAGGCCGACCAGCACGGCGTCTCGGTGAGCATCGGCCGGGAGAACGCCCCGTTCGGCCTCGGCGAGACGAGCGTGCTCACCAGCGGCTACAGCTCCTCCGGCGGCGTGCTCGCGCGCCTCGGCGTGCTGGGGCCGACCCGCATGGACTACTCCACCAACATGGCGTCGGTGCGCGCGGTCGCGCGCTACCTCTCGCGCCTGCTCGAGGAGCGGTGACGGCCGCACGCCGGCGCACCGCCCCTGTTCCCCACGACCATCACCACCGAAGGGCCCGACGTGGCTGACCACTACGAAGTACTCGGCGTGAGCCGCGAGGCGACGCCAGAGGAGATCAAGAAGGCGTACCGCAAGCAGGCGCGCCAGCTCCACCCGGACGTCAACGACGCCCCCGACGCGGCCGAGCGGTTCAAGCTCGTGACGCACGCGTACGACGTGCTGTCCGACCCGCAGCAGCGCCAGCAGTACGACCTCGGCCCGCAGGCCGGGTTCGGCGGAGGCGGCGGCCAGGGCTTCGGCGGGTTCGGCGACATCTTCGAGACGTTCTTCGGCGGCCAGCAGGGCGGCGGCGGACGCGGCCCGCGCTCGCGCCAGGAGCGCGGCCAGGACGCGCTGCTGCGCGTGGAGGTCGAGCTCGAGGAGGTCATCTTCGGGGTGCACCGCGACCTCGAGATCGACACGGCCGTCGTGTGCGACACGTGCCAGGGATCCTGCGCGCAGCCCGGCACGAGCGCCGTCACGTGCGACATCTGCCGGGGCTCCGGCAGCATCCAGCGCCAGGTGCGCTCGCTCCTCGGCAACGTCATGACGTCGAGCCCCTGCGGCACCTGCCGCGGCTACGGCACGGTCATCCCGCACCCCTGCCCGACGTGCGCCGGCCAGGGCCGCGTGCGCGCCCGCCGCACGGTGCCGGTCGACATCCCGGCCGGCGTCGACACGGGCCTGCGCCTGCAGATGCCGGGCTCCGGCGAGGTCGGCCCCGCGGGCGGCCCGAACGGCGATCTCTACCTCGAGATCAAGGTGGCCCACCACGACGTCTTCAGCCGCAACGGCGACGACCTGCTCGCGACCGTCGAGGTGAGCATGGTCGACGCGATCCTCGGCAGCGACGCGCGCATCGAGGCGCTCGACGGGTCGGTCGACCTCGAGCTCCGCCCCGGCATCCAGAGCGCCGAGATCATCACGGTGCGCGGCCGCGGCGTCACGAAGCTCCGCGGCTCCGGGCGCGGCGACCTGAAGATCGGGATCCAGGTGGTCACGCCGCAGAAGCTCGACCACAAGGAGCGCGACCTCATCCAGCAGTTCGCGAAGCGCAACAAGGCGCAGGCGCCGCACCTGGCGCACTTCCAGCAGGGCCTCTTCCAGAAGCTCCGCGACCGCTTCCTCAACGTCTGACCGTGGCGCACTTCCACCTCGCGGACGACCTCGACGCGGCCGACCTCGCCGTCGGCCGCGTCGTCGCGCTCGGCCCGCAGGAGTCCCGGCACGCGGTGACCGTCAGCCGCATCCGCGCGGGCGAGGGGCTGCTCGTGGGCGACGGGCGCGGCACCATCGCGTCGTGCACCGTCACGGCGGCGGATCCGCAGCGGCTGGAGCTCCGCGTCGACGCGGTCGAGGAGCACGCGGCGCCGTCCCCGCGCGTCGTGCTGGTGCAGGCGCTCGCCAAGGGCGACCGCGACGAGCTCGCCGTGCAGGCCGCCACCGAGCTGGGGGTCGACGCGGTGATCCCGTGGCAGGCCCAGCGGTCCGTCTCCCGGTGGGAGGGCGCCAAGGTCGCCAAGGGCCGCGAACGCTGGCGCGCGATCGTGCGCGAGGCCGTCAAGCAGTCCATCCGCCCGCGCGTGCCCGAGGTCGAGGAGCTCGCGACCACGAAGGACCTCGTCCGGATGGCGGCGACCGCGCGCGTGCTCGTGCTCGATCCCACGGCGGACGCACGGCTGTCACGGCTCGACCTCACGACGGCCGACGACGCCTCCGCGACCGACGTGCTCCTCGTCGTCGGCCCCGAGGGCGGCATCAGCCCGGCCGAGGTCGAGGCGCTCCGGGCGGCCGGGGCGACCCCCGTGGCGCTCGGGTCGGGGATCCTGCGCACGTCCACCGCCGGGCCCGCCGCGCTGGCGCTCGTCAACGAGGCCCTGGGGCGCTGGTGACGTCACCCGTGCCGCGTAGGCTGGTCGCATGAGCGAGACCCGAGAGCCCACCGTCTTCGAGCGCATCGTCGCGCGCGAGATCCCGGCCCAGATCGTCGCGGAGACCGAGCGGGTCATCGCCTTCGAGGACATCGCGCCCAAGGCGCCCGTGCACGTGCTCGTGGTGCCCAAGACCGCCGCGTACCGCGACGTGGTCGAGCTCGCCGCGGGCGACCCCGAGCTCCTCGCCGAGGTCGTCGCGGTCGCGTCCCGCATCGCCGCCGAGCGCGCGGGCGGCCAGTTCCGCCTGGTGTTCAACACGGGCGCGGAGGCCGGCCAGACCGTCTTCCACGTGCACGCGCACGTGCTCGCCGGCTTCGGCGGCCGGGAGGACCATGTCGGGCTCTGACCCGCGGGGCGGCGCGTCCGCGCAGGCGGACGCCGACCGCGTCGAGCAGACGGCCACGGTCGACGGCGTGCTCATGGTGCGCCTGCTCGGACCCCAGGACCGGCTGCTCCGGCAGATCGAGCGCGAGCACCCGGACGTCGACGTCCGGGTCCGCGGCAACGAGATCACGCTCGTCGGCACCCGGGCGGACGTGGCCGCGGCCCGTCGGCTCATCGACGAGGTCGTGGCGATGGTGGAGGACGGACAGCACGTGGAGCCCCAGGAGATCGAGACGAGCGCCCGCAGGCTCGGCGAGGACGACGCGCGGACGCTGTCCGACGTGCTGAGCGAGGCCATCGTGCAGTCGCGCGGCCGCACGGTCCGGCCGAAGACGCACGGCCAGAAGGAGTACGTGCAGGCCATCGACGCGAGCACCATCGTGTTCGGCATCGGCCCCGCCGGCACCGGCAAGACCTACCTCGCGATGGCCAAGGCCGTCCAGGCGCTGCAGCGCAAGGAGGTCGAGCGGATCATCCTCACGCGCCCGGCCGTCGAGGCGGGGGAGCGGCTCGGCTACCTGCCGGGCTCGCTCACCGACAAGATCGACCCGTACCTCCGGCCGCTGTTCGACGCGCTCAACGAGATGATGGATCCCGAGCTCGTCCCGAAGCTCATGGCCTCCAACACCATCGAGGTCGCGCCGCTCGCCTACATGCGCGGCCGCACGCTGAACAACGCGTTCGTCGTGCTCGACGAGGCGCAGAACACCACGCCCGAGCAGATGAAGATGTTCCTCACCCGCCTCGGCTTCGGCTCGAAGATGGTGGTCACGGGCGACATCACGCAGGTCGACCTGCCCACGGGCTCGAGCGGCCTGCAGCTCGTCACCCGCGTCCTCGACGGCATGGACGACATCCACTTCTCCCGCCTCACGAGCGACGACGTCGTGCGGCACACCCTGGTCGGCCGCATCGTGGACGCGTACACGCGCTACGACGCGGAGCGCCAGGCCGCCGACCACCTCCGCGCCGAGCGCCGCACCGCCCCTGGGAGCACCCGATGAGCATCGAGATCAACAACGAGTCCGCGATCGAGGTGGACGAGCCGCTCATCCAGCGCCTCGCCACGTACGCGCTCGACACCCTGCACGTGCACCCCGACGCCGAGCTCGCCATCGTGATGGTGGACGAGGGCGCGATGGAGCAGCTGCACGTCCAGTGGATGGACGAGCCGGGCCCCACCGACGTCCTCAGCTTCCCGATGGACGAGCTGCGCCCCGGCACCGAGGACCGCCCGACGCCCGCCGGGCTCCTCGGCGACATCGTCGTGTGCCCGCAGGTCGCGGCCGAGCAGGCCGTGACGGCCGGGCACTCGACCATGGAGGAGATCCTGCTGCTGACCGCCCACGGAATCCTGCACCTGCTCGGGTTCGACCACGCCGAGCCCGACGAGGAGCGCGAGATGTTCGGGCTCCAGCGCGACATCCTGATCGGGTTCGCCATGAGCGAGCGCGGTCGCTGACCCGCAGCCGATGCTCGCCCTCCTCCTCCCCGCCTTCCTCCTGGTCGTCCTCGGCGGCCTGTTCGCCGCCGCCGAGTCCGCCATCTCGTCGCTGTCCCGCGCGGACATCCAGGAGCTGGCGCTCACGTCGCGCGCCCGCCGCTCGATGCTCGCCATCTCCACGGACGCCGGCGCCTACGTCAACTCGCTGAGCTTCGTGCGCATCATCGCGGAGACGAGCGCCGCCGTGCTCGTGACGCTGGCGCTCGCGTACACGATCGAAGAGTGGTGGATCACGATGCTCGTGGCCGCCGCCATCATGACGGCCGTCTCCTTCGTGCTCGTCGGCGCGAGCCCGCGCTCGGTCGGTCGGGTGCACGCACGGCCGCTGCTCGCGTGGACGGCGCTGCTCGTGCGCGGGATCCGCGTCTCCATCGGCCCCGTCGCCGACGCGCTCGTGGCGCTCGGCAACCGCGTCACGCCCGGGCGCCCCAAGACGATCGCCACGTTCACCAGCGAGGAGCAGCTGCTCAGCATGGTCGACGAGGCCACGGAGCTCGAGGTGCTCGAGGAGGACGACCGCGAGCTCATCCACTCCATCTTCGAGTTCAACGACACGGTCGTGCGCGAGGTGATGATCCCGCGCACCGACATGGTCGTGGTGGAGCAGACCGTGCACGTCGGATCCGCGCTCGGCCTCTTCCTCTCCCGCGGCATCTCGCGGGCGCCCGTCACGGGACGCGACTCGGACGAGATCGAGGGCGTCCTGTACCTCCGCGACCTGGCGCGCATGGTCTACGAGCGGCCCCAGGAGGCGGAGGCCACCACGGTCGACCAGCTCGCGCGCCCCGCCGTCTTCGTCCCGGAGTCGCAGAAGGCCGACGCGCTGCTGCGGCAGATGCAGCTCGAGTCGAACCACCTCGCGATGGTGGTGGACGAGTACGGCGGCATCGCCGGGCTCGTGACGCTCGAGGACCTCATCGAGGAGCTCGTCGGCGACATCAGCGACGAGTACGACCGCGACGTGCCCGAGTACGAGGACCTGGGGGACGGCGTGTACCGTGTGAGCGCCCGGCTGCCCATCGACGAGCTGGGCGACCTGTTCGGGCTCGAGCTCGACGACGACGACGTGGACAGCGCCGGCGGGCTCCTGGCGAAGACCCTGGGGCGCCTGCCCGAGCGCGGATCCGTGGTGCACGTCGGCGGGCTCGTCCTCACGGCCGACCGGGTCGAGGGGCGCCGCACGCGCATCAGCACGATCCTCGTCGAGCGCGACCGCGCGGACGACGCCGACGACGACCACGAGGCGGCCCCCGCGGGCGCCGCCGCCAGCAGAGGACACGACCATGACTGATCCCCGGGACGACGACGCGACGACGGAGGCTGCGCCGCCCGAGGCCGCCCCGGCCGACGACGCCACCACGGCGGCGCCCGCGCCGCTCTCCGACGAGGCCTGGGGCATCGACCGCGACGCGGAGCCCGCGCGCACGAAGCGCAAGCCGCGGGGCGGGGCGCCCGCGTACCGGGCCGGCTTCGTCTCCTTCGTCGGCCGCCCGAACGTCGGCAAGTCGACGCTCACCAACGCGCTCGTGGGCGAGAAGGTCGCCATCACGAGCTCGAAGCCGCAGACGACGCGCAAGGCCATCCGCGGCATCGTGCACCGTCCGGACGGGCAGCTGATCCTGGTGGACACCCCCGGGATCCACCGCCCCCGCACCCTCCTGGGCGAGCGTCTCAACGCGCTCGTGCAGACCACGCTCGGCGACGTCGACGTCATCGGGCTCTGCATCCCCGCCGACGAGCGCATCGGCCCGGGCGACCGCTTCATCAACGAGCAGCTCGACGAGTACCCGCGGGCGCGCAAGATCGCGATCGTCACGAAGACCGACTCGGCGTCGCGGCACGCGGTCGCCGAGCAGCTGCTCGCCGTGCAGGAGCTGCGCGACTGGGACGCCATCGTGCCGGTCTCGGCGGTGGAGGCGCACCAGCTCGACGCCCTCGTCGGCGAGCTGCTGAAGGCCCTGCCCGTGTCCGAGCAGCTGTACCCGTCCGACGCCGTCACCGAGGAGGGCCTCGAGGCGCGCATCTCCGAGCTCATCCGCGAGGCCGCGCTCGAGGGCGTGCAGGACGAGCTCCCGCACTCGCTCGCCGTGACCATCGACGACATGATCGAGCGCGAGGACAAGGAGCTCCTCGAGATCTACGCGAACCTCTTCGTCGAGCGGGACAGCCAGAAGGGCATCGTCATCGGCGCCCAGGGGTCGCGGCTCAAGCACGTGGGCCAGGTGGCGCGCGCGCAGATCGAGCCGCTGGTCGGCAAGCGCGTGTTCCTGTCGCTGCGCGTGAAGATCGCCAAGGACTGGCAGCGCGACCCGAAGCTGCTCGGCCGCCTCGGGTTCTGACGCCCCGGCGGCCCGGCGGCCCCGCGGCCCGGCGCGCGTACATCGCGCGGATGAGATCGGGTCGCCGCGGCGCGGATCCTCGTGCGAGGAGGGGCTCCCGGCCGGACGCGGCACGTACGGTGGTCGCATGCTCCGCCGGATCCCGAGGTACCAGCTCGTCCTCGACCTCGCCCTCGCCGCGGCGTTCGTCGCCGCGCTGGCCCCGGGGTCGATCGGCGTCGCCGCCGCCAGCGCCTTCGGGGTCTTCGCGTTCACGACCTCCGAGGTCTCGGTCGTCCTCGTGGTGGTCATGGGCGTGGCCCTCGCCGTCCGCCGGCTCTCCCCGGGGCTGTCGCTCGCCATCGCCTGGGCGGGCGCGGTCATCCAGATGGGCGCGGGCGCGGGCGTCGAGCCCGGGGACCTCGCCATCGCGGGGGTCATGTACTGCACCGCCGCGTACGGCGGCCGCATCGTCCGGGCGCTCGGGCTCGCGTCCGCGATCGTCGGCGGCGTGGTCGCCGCCCTGTACCTCTCCTACGCGGCCGGCCGCGTGCCGATCGGCAGCGCGGCGTTCAGCACGGGGGAGTGGACGGCGTTCGCCACCCTCTTCCTGTTCCTCCTCCTGTGCGCGTGGAGCGTGCTGCTCGCCTCGTGGACGGCGGGTCGCCTCGTCGTCGCCTCCCGCGCGTCGCACGAGAGCCGGGACGCGCAGGAGGCCGCCGAGCGGGACCAGGCGCGCGCGCTCCACGACGTGGTCGTCGAGCAGGAGCGCAACCGCATCGCGCGCGACATGCACGACGTCGTCGCCCACTCGCTCGCGGTCGTCATCGCGCAGGCCGACGGCGCGCGCTACGCCCGGATGGTGGATCCCGACGCCGCCGACCAGGCGCTCCGCACCATCTCCACGACGGCACGCCAGGCGCTCGGCGACGTGCGGATCCTCCTCGCGCAGCTCCGCCACAGCGAGGACGACACCCCGCAGCCGGAGCTGAAGGAGCTGAGCGACCTCATCGACCAGATGCGCTCCACGGGCCTCTCCATCGAGTTCGTCGAGACCGGGCGGCCCGGGGAGTTCGGCACCGGCCAGCAGCTCGCGGTCTACCGCATCGTGCAGGAAGCGCTCACGAACGCCCTCCGGCACGGCGACGTCGGCCACCCGGTGGAGGTGGAGCTCGCGTGGGAGCCCGACGGCGTCTCGGTGTCCGTCCGCAGCCGCACGCTCCCGGATCCGGTGCGCCCCGCCCGCACGACCACCGGCATCATCGCCCTGCCCGTGCTGCCGCCCGCCCCGACGCCGCCCGCGCAGCCGGTCGGACACGGCCTCGCCGGCATGCGCGAGCGCGCCACCCTATCGGGCGGCCGGTTCTCCGCGGGCGTGCGCGACGGCGTGTGGACCGTCTCGGCGTGGATCCCGTTCGCCCCCGCGACGCGCCCCGTGCCCCGCGTGCCCGTCGCGGGCGCGGGGGTCGACGCCGCCAGCCGCCCCCTCACCCTCGACCAGCTCTTCCCCCCGGAGGCCGCCGCCGCGGGCACCGCGACCCCCGTCCCGCCGGTCAGCCCGCACCGCACCGCCGCCGCACGAGGCGCCGCCCGCCGCGGGCGCGACGACCGGCCTGCCGCGCCCTGACCTGCCGCGCCCCGCGATACGCTCCCCCCGCCGAACACGACCGAAGGACTCCCGTGCCCACCCCACCCATCCGCGTCGCCCTGGTCGACGACCAGGCCCTGTTCCGCACGGGCGTCCGCATGCTCATCTCCTCGCAGCCCGACCTCGAGTTCGCGGGCGAGGCCGCCAACGGGCAGGCGGCCGTGGAGCTCGCGCGCGCCGAGCGGCCCGACGTGATCCTCATGGACATCCGCATGCCCGTCATGGACGGCATCCAGGCCACCGCCGAGGTCCTGCGGGCGGCCGACGCGCGCGGCGAACGCCCGCCCCGCGTCCTCGTGCTCACGACCTTCGACCTCGACGAGAGCGCGGCGCGCGCCATCCGGGCGGGCGCGAGCGGCTTCGTGCTGAAGGACGCGGATCCCGAGTTCCTCCTCGCGGCCATCCGCACCGTGCACGCGGGCAACTCGGTCATCGCGGCGTCGGCCACCCGGCAGCTGCTCGAGCACTTCGACCCGGGCTCCCAGCCGCGGGTCGCGCCGGCCGCGTTCGGCGCGCTCACGTCGCGGGAGAAGGAGATCTTCGTCCTCGCCGCGCGCGGCCTCAGCAACGCGGAGATCGCGCAGGCCGAGTTCCTCAGCGAGGCGACCGTCAAGACGCACGTCAGCCGCATCCTCGCGAAGCTCAGCCTCCGCGACCGCGTGCAGCTCGTGGTCTTCGCCTTCGAGCACCGCCTGACCGGGACGCAGCCGCAGGGCTAGCCGCTCCGGCCCGCCGTCGGCCGGCCCACGGACGCGTGGGCTACATTCGAACGCCTTCGCTCCCGCACAAGAGGACCACCGTGCTCCACGATCTCGCCGACCTGCCCATCATCTCCGCGTCCTTCGTGACCGCGGCGGCGGCGGCGCCGGCGGTCCTGCTCGTGATCCTCGCCGTCGTCGCGCGCCGCGCGCGGCTCCGACGCGGCGCCGTGGCGGCGGATCCTCGACGCACGCTCGCCGAGACCGCCCTCGCGGCCGGGCTCGGCGCCCTCTTCGGCCTCGCGCTCGCGTTCGTGCTCGGCGACGTGCTCGACCTCTTCGGCGTCGTGCTCTCGACCGGGACACGCGGGTGGACCGCGCTCGGCGGCGCGGGCCTCGGGCTGGCGGCCATCGCGCTCGTGCGGGGCGGTCGCAGCGTGACGGGCATCGGGGGAAGCCAGCCGCCGCCCCGCCACCTGCGCGCCCTGCACACGGCCCTCGGCATCCTGGTGGTGCCGCTCGTCGTGCTCGCGACAGCCGTCGGGATCAACGCCGACGTCCAGCAGTACCCGAACATCGCGGCCGCCTTCGGCCTCACGCGAGTGCTGCCGCTCGACCTGACGGCGCTGCCGTCGCCGGACGGCGCGCCGACGGTGCAAGCCGGTCCCCTCGAGGACACCTGGCAGCCGGCGGGAGCGCTCCCGGCGCGCGGGCGGCTGGGCACGACCACGATCCCCGCCACGCAGTCGGGCTTCCCCGCCCGCGATGCCCTCGTGTACCTGCCGCCCGCCGCGCTGGTCGACGACGCCCCCGCCCTGCCCGTGGTCGTCGCCATGTCCGGGCAGCCGGGGTCGCCCGTCGACCTGTTCGCGTCCGGCCGGCTCGACCGCGTGATGGACCAGTACGCGAGCGCGCACCGCGGCCTCGCGCCGATCGTCGTCGTGCCGGACCAGCTCGGCGCACCCGAGGACAACCCCATGTGCGTGGACTCGCCCCTCGGCCAGTCGGCCACGTACATCACGGTGGACGTCCCCGCGTGGATCCACGCCAACCTGCGCGTGCTCCCGGACCGGACGGCCTGGTCCGTGCTCGGCTTCTCGGAGGGCGGCACCTGCGCCGCCCAGCTCGGCGCGGGCCACCCGGACCTCTTCGGCTCGCTCGTCGACATCTCCGGCGAGATGGCCCCGACCATCGGCGCCGACACGGTCCAGGACGCGTTCGGGGGATCGCAGGCGCAGTACGCCGCGGCCTTCCCGGCGGCGATCATGGAGGCGAGGAGCCCGTACCCGGACACGGCCGGGTACTTCTGCGCCGGCGAGGACGACCAGCAGTACCGTCCCCAGGTGGAGCAGGTCGAGGCGGCGGCGCGCGCGTCCGGCATGTCGACCCGGCTGAGCGCGTCCCCGGGCACGTCCCACGACTGGGGCACCGTGCAGTGGTGCGTGCAGGACGCGCTCCCCGCTCTCGGCCAGCGGCTGGGCATCGCGCGATGACGGCTGGATCCCGCCCCTTCACGGTCGCCGGCGCCGCTCGGGCCCTCGCCGCCCGGCTCCTCGCCCAGCGCGCCACCCTCGGGATCGCGGTCGTGGTCCTGGTGCTGGCGGTGCTGCCCGCCGTCTCCGACGTCTGGCGCCGCGTCGTCCACCACCAGCTGGCGACCGGCTACGTCGCGGTCGTCGAGCGCGGGCACTGGTGGACCACCGCGACGGCGGCGTTCCTCACCGACGGTCCGGTCGAGCTCGTCGTCTCGCTCCTCGCGATCCTCGTGCTCGTCGGCGTCGCGGAGCGGCTGATGGGCTGGTGGCGCACCCTCCTCGGCTTCGTGCTCACGGGCACCGTCGGGTCGCTCCTCGGCATCGCCGTGCAGGCGCAGGGTCTCGTCGACGGCGAGCTGTGGTCGCACGGCGTGCGGGGCGTGGCCACCGCGGATCCGCTGACGGCCGTGGCCGGTGTGCTCGCTCTCTCGAGCGCGTGGGCCGGCGTGCTGTGGCGCCGGCGCATCCGCGTGGTGCTGGTCGTCGTGGTGCTGGTGTTCCTGCTCTACTCCGGGCAGCCGTCCGACCTCTACCGGCTCCTCGCGATCCTGGTGGGCGGCGTCGTCGGCGCGGTCCTGCACCGGCCCGCGGTCGGCGCCCGCTGGCAGCGCAGCTCGCACCACGAGGTGCGCGTGATGCTCGCCGCCGTCGTCGCGATCCTCGGCACCGGGCCCGTCATCGCCCTGCTGTCCCGCAGCCGCTACGGTCCGCTCGCGCCCATCGCCCTGCTCTTCGTCGACGACCGGGTGCCCGGCGACGCGATCTCCACCCGCTGCCTCTCGAGCGACTTCACGCACGACTGCCTGCAGGAGATCATGCTCGCGCGCATCGGGGGCGGCGTGGGCCCCATCCTGCTGTCGGTCGCGCCGCTGCTCGCGCTGCTCGTCGCCGCGTACGGCCTCTCCCGCGGGCGCCGCTTCGCCGTGTGGCTCGCCGTGAGCGTCAACGGGCTGCTGGCCGTGCTGTCCGCGTACGCGTTCGGCATGCTCGTGCACCGCGACATGGTCTCGCCGCGCCTGTCCGCGTCGCCGTCCGCGCACCCCGAGGCGGTGGCCGCGCTCGTCGCGTCGGTGATGCTGCCGCTCGGCAGCGCGGTCATCCTGGTGCTGCTGCGCCGGCACTTCACGATCCTCTCCACGGCCCCCGCGATCCGCCGCTTCCTCGTGACCACCGGCACCGCCCTCGCGGCCCTCATGGCCCTGTTCGTGGCCACGGGGCTCGCGCTCTCCGACGCCTTCACGCGGCCCGTGGACCTCAACGACCTGCTGGCCGAGGCGCCCGACCGGTTCATCCCGGCGTCGTTCCTCCGCGGGGAGTCGCTCGACTTCCTGCCGACCGACCCGATCACCGACATCGTCTACCGCGGCGTGGGCCCGGTGTTCTGGATCATCCTGGTGAGCGCGAGCCTCCGCGCCATCGCGGACGTCCGCATCGCCGCGGTGCCCCGGGCGCAGGCGCTCGTGCGTCCCGCGCTCCGCCGCGGCGCCATCGGCTCGCTGTCGCACATGGCGACGTGGCCCGGCAACTCGTACTGGATCGCGGGCGACGGCCGCACCGTCGTGGCCTACCGCGTGGTGGGGAGCGTCGCCATCACCACCGCGGCGCCGCTCGGACCGCCCGTGGACGACGACGCCCTCCGCGACGTGCTCGGCCAGTTCGCGCGCTTCGCCGACGACAACGGCTGGACGCCCGTGTTCTACAGCGTGCCCGCGTCGATGGCGCCGCTGTTCCGCGGCATGGGCTGGGAGACGCTCGTCGTCGCCGAGGAGACCGTCGTGCGCCCGGGCACCTGGCAGACGACCGGCAAGAAGTGGCAGGACGTGCGCACGTCCATCAACCGCGCCGATCGCGCGGGCATCCGCGCCGAGTGGACCACGTGGGCGGACCTGCCGCTCGCTTGGGCCAGCCAGATCGAGCAGATGTCGGAGGAGTGGGTCGCCGAGAAGGAGCTGCCCGAGATGGGCTTCACGCTCGGCGGCGTCGAGGAGCTGCGGGACCCCGCGGTGCGCCTCATGCTCGCGATCGACGCGGACGACCACGTGCAGGCCGCCACGAGCTGGCTGCCCACGTGGCGCGACGGCGAGGTGGTCGGCTGGACGCTCGACTTCATGCGCCGCCGGCCCGACGGCATCAACGGCGTGATGGAGTTCCTCATCGCGCGCTCGGCCATGCGGATGAAGGAGGACGGCATCGAGTTCATGAGCCTGTCCGCCGCGCCGCTCGCGCAGACCCGGGCCTCGTCGCCCGCGAGCGAGCACGCCGACGCCTCCGAGCGGCAGGAGAGCGCGGTCGAGCGGATCCTCGAGTTCCTGGCCGACTCGCTGGAGCCCGTCTACGGCTTCCGCTCGCTGCTGGAGTTCAAGCGCAAGTTCCAGCCCGAGCTCGTGCCGCTGATCATGGCGTACCCGGACGCCACCGCCCTGCCGACCATCGGGCTCGCCCTCACGCGCGCGTACCTGCCGTCCACGTCGGTGCGCGACCTGACGCGCGTGCTCCGCTCGGCGCGCTGAGCGGGCGGACCCGGTGTACCGTGGTTCCATGCAGTCCGGCCGCCTCCTCCTTAGTCGCCGCGGCGAGGCCTGACCCGGCCCTCCTCGTCGCGGAGTCCCGTCACGGCTGACCCCCACACACGACGAGGAGCACGACCATGAAGAGCACGCAGACCCCGAGCGGGATGCCGATCCACAAGTACCGCCCGTTCCACGAGCAGATCGCCGTGGACCTGCCGGACCGCACCTGGCCCGCCCGCCGGATCACCGAGGCCCCGCGCTGGTGCGCGGTCGACCTCCGCGACGGCAACCAGGCGCTCATCGACCCGATGAGCCCCGAGCGCAAGCGGATCATGTTCGACCTGCTGGTGCGCATGGGCTACAAGGAGATCGAGGTCGGCTTCCCGTCGGCCAGCCAGACCGACTTCGACTTCGTGCGCAGCCTCATCGAGGAGGGCGCGATCCCGGACGACGTGACCATCCAGGTGCTCACCCAGGCGCGCGAGCACCTCATCGCCCGCACCTACGAGTCGCTGCGCGGCGCGAAGCAGGCGATCGTGCACCTCTACAACTCCACGAGCGTGCTGCAGCGCGACGTCGTGTTCCGCACCGACCGCCAGGGGATCATCGACATCGCGCTCGAGGGCGCGCGCCTCTGCAAGCGGTACGAGGAGACGATCCCCGACGTGGACGTCTACTACGAGTACTCGCCCGAGAGCTACACGGGCACCGAGCTCGAGTTCGCGGCCGAGATCTGCAACCGCGTGATCGAGGTGCTCGACCCGAGCCCCGAGCGCAAGGTGATCATCAACCTGCCGGCGACCGTCGAGATGGCGACGCCGAACGTGTACGCCGACTCCATCGAGTGGATGTGCCGCCACCTCGACCGGCGCGACGAGGTCATCGTCTCGCTGCACCCGCACAACGACCGCGGCACGGCCGTCGCCGCGGCGGAGCTCGGCTACCTGGCCGGCGCCGACCGCATCGAGGGCTGCCTCTTCGGCAACGGCGAGCGGACCGGCAACGTCGACCTGGTCGCCCTCGGGATCAACCTGTTCACGCAGGGCATCGACCCCGAGATCGACTTCAGCGACCTCGACGGCATCAAGCGCACGGCCGAGCACTGCAACCAGCTGGCCGTGCCCGAGCGGAGCCCCTGGGCCGGCGACCTCGTCTACACGGCGTTCAGCGGATCCCACCAGGACGCCATCAAGAAGGGCTTCGAGGCGATGGCCGCGGACGCCGCGGCGCAGGGCGTCACGGTCGACGAGATCCCGTGGGCCGTGCCGTACCTGCCGGTGGACCCGCAGGACCTGGGCCGCTCCTACGAGGCCGTGATCCGCGTCAACTCGCAGTCCGGCAAGGGCGGCGTGGCGTACCTGCTGAAGGCCGACCACTCGCTGGACCTGCCGCGCCGGCTGCAGATCGAGTTCTCCGGCGTCGTGCAGGCCAAGACCGACGCCGAGGGCGGCGAGGTCACGAGCGCGCAGATCTGGTCGATCTTCCAGGACGAGTACCTCCCCGCGCCGCTCGACCGCGTCGAGGAGAAGTGGGGCCGGTTCGAGCTCACGTCCACGCGCACGTCGAGCGACATGGGCGGATCCGTCGCGCTCGTGGTGCAGCTGCGCGACGGCGAGGAGGTGCGCGAGGCGCGGGCGTCCGGCAACGGGCCCATCGCCGCGTTCCTGAAGGTGCTCGCCGACCAGGGCGTCGACGTGCGCCTCCTCGACTACGTGGAGCACGCGCTCAGCGCGAGCGGCGACGCGCTGGCCGCGTCCTACGTGGAGCTCGAGGTCGAGGGCGTGCGCCTCTGGGGCGTCGGCATCGACGAGGACAGCTCGACGGCGTCGCTCGAGGCCATCGTCTCCGCGGTCAACCGCGCGATCCGCCGCACGGCGCGCGAGCCGGAGCTGGCCGCGGTCTGATCCGCGGCGCGGGATCGACGACGGCCGGGCGGCGACGCCCGGCCGTCGTCGTGCGCGGCGGGTGCGCGCGTCCGGGTCCCCGCCCGGTTCAGCGCCGCGGGCGGGGCCGGCGGAGCGCCGTGAACCGCAGGCGGCTGAGCGCGCGCTGCTCCGGGAGGCTCCAGCCGAAGCGGACCGCGAGGAGCCGGGTCGTCGCGGTGACGGCGACGCAGACGATGGCGGCCACCCACATCGGCACGCCGAACGCCGCCAGCGCCACGACGATGATCGCGCCCACGGCCGCCGCGACCGCGTAGAGCGAGCCCACGTGCATCATCGCGATGGGCAGGTTGAGGAGCAGGTCGCGCACGAACGAGCCGCCCACCGCGGAGACGACCCCGATGAAGACCGCGGGCACCTCGGGCACGCCGGCCGCCATCGCCTTCGACGTGCCGATGGCGCAGAACAGGCCGATGGTGAGCGCGTCGAGGACGGTGATGACGACGTCGAGCCGCGTGAAGATCCGCTCGAGGAGCATGCCGCCGAGCGCCGCGGCCACCGCGACGAGCATGAGCCAGTTGCTGGAGAGCGCCGCCGGCGTGACGTTGAGGAACACGTCGCGGAGGAGGCCGCCGCCGAGTCCCGTGGCCGTGCCGATGATGGCGATGCCGAGCAGGTCGAGCCGGCGGTCACGGAAGCCCGCCGCGAACATGGCGCCCTGGAGGCTGCCGATGCTGACCGCCAGGAGGTCCGCCCAGAGGGGGATGGTGAGGGGGACGGGATCCATGGCCTCCCCTTGATAGCACAGCGGCGGCGTGCGCCCGGGCCGCGCGGCACCCGGCGGGCCGGCCGCCCGCCCGCGCGGCGGCGGACGGGGAGCGCAGGCGCGGGGCGGATAATCGACGGGTGCCCCTCTACCGTGACGAGATCGTCGTCCTGCGCACCCACAAGCTGGGCGAGGCGGACCGGATCGTCACGATGCTCTCGCGGCAGCACGGCAAGATCCGCGCCGTCGCGAAGGGCGTGCGCCGCACGCAGTCCAAGTTCGGCGCCCGGCTCGAGCCGTTCATGGTGGCCGACGCGCAGTTCTTCGAGGGCCGCACGCTCGACATCATCACGCAGGCCGAGTCCATCGCCTCCTACGGCGCCCTCATCGCGACCGACTACGGCAGCTACACGGCCGCCAGCGCCATGGTCGAGACGGCCGACCGCGTCACCGAGGACGAGGGCTCGCTCCAGCAGTACCTGCTCCTCGTCGGCGCGCTCCGCTCGCTCAGCCGCCGCGAGCACGGGGCCAGCCTCACGCTCGACTCGTACCTGCTGCGGAGCCTGTCGATGGCGGGCTGGGCGCCGAGCTTCCAGGACTGCGCCGTCACGGGCGCGCCCGGCCCGCACTCCGCGTTCGTCGTGCAGCTGGGCGGCGTGGTCGCCGACGCCGCCGCCCCGCCGGGATCCCCGCGGCTCGACCCCGACACCCTCGCGCTCCTCTCGGCCCTCCTCACGGGCGACTGGCGGCACGCGGAGGCCGCCACGCTCCGGTCGCAGGCGCGCGCGAGCGGCGTCGTCGCGGCGTACGCGCAGTGGCACCTCGACCGGGGGATCCGCTCGCTCGGCCTCGTCGACCGCAGCGACGCCCGCCAGCTCCTCCCGCCCTCCGAGCAGCCGGTGCCGCTCGACGCGCCCGACCTCGACACCGCCGACCCGGATCCCGCCGCCGCCCTCGCCGCGGCCACCGCGTCGGTCGTGCGCTCCACCCCGCGTGACGCCGATCCCGATCCCGCCGACGCGCCCGCCGACCCCGCCGACCGCCCCCGAGCACAGGAGACGACCCCATGAGCCGACGCCCCGAGGTCCCCGGACGCACCGACCTGCCGCTCGACTGGACGGGCGAGCAGCCGCCCGCGATCCCGGCCGACCTCGTGCCGAAGCACATCGCGGTCGTGATGGACGGCAACGGCCGCTGGGCCAACCAGCGCGGCCTGCCGCGCACCGCCGGCCACCAGGCGGGCGAGGAGGCGTGGTTCGACACCGTCGCGGGCGCCGTCCAGCTCGGTGCCACGCACCTGTCCGTCTACGCGTTCTCGACCGAGAACTGGAAGCGCTCGCCCGCCGAGGTGCGCTTCCTCATGGGCTTCAACCGCGACGTGATCCACCGCCGTCGCGACCAGCTGAACGCCTGGAACGTCCGGATCCGCTGGGCCGGCCGCCGTCCCCGCCTCTGGCGCAGCGTCATCGACGACCTCCAGGTCGCCGAGGAGATGACGAAGCACAACACCGGCATGACCCTCACGATGTGCATCAACTACGGCGGGCGCACCGAGATCGGCGACGCCGTCAAGCGCATCGCCGAGGACGTGGACGCCGGGCGCCTCAAGGCGTCGCGCGTGGACGAGCGCACGATCCAGCGCTACCTCTACCTGCCGGACGTGCCCGACGTCGACCTCTTCATCCGCAGCTCCGGCGAGCAGCGCACGAGCAACTTCCTGCTCTGGCAGTCGGCCTACGCCGAGATGGTCTTCCTCGACCGGCTGTGGCCCGACTTCCGACGCAAGGACCTCTGGGACGCCGTCGAGAGCTACGTGCACCGCGACCGGCGGTTCGGCGGCGCGGTCGACGCGCACGCGACCGGCGCCGACGAGGGATCCGCCGAGGACCCCGAGGCCGAGGGCCAGGGCGACCGCGAGCCCGCCGCTCAGTAGCATCGGGGCGTGAGCACACCCGAGACCGCGCCCCGTCCCTCCGCCGCCGCCGCCGCACCGACCGAGGGGGCCGATGCGCCGATCCGCGTCGGGATCGTCGGCTACGGCCTCGCCGGCCGCGTCTTCCACGCGCCGTTCCTCGAGGCGAGCCCCGAGTACCGCGTCGCGCTCGTGTCCACGTCGGACCCCGACCGCGCGACGCTGGTGCGCGAGCGCCACCCCGGCGCCGACGTCGTGGCCTCCGCCGACGAGCTGTTCGCGCGCTCCGCCGAGCTCGACATGGTCGTCATCGCCTCGCCCGCGTCCGCGCACCTCCGCCAGGGCCTGCAGGCGCTCGACGCCCACCTCGCGGTCGTGATGGACAAGCCGTTCGTCGCCACCGTCGACGAGGGGCTCATGCTCATCGAGCGCGCCGAGGCCCTCGGGATCCCGTTCTCCGTCTTCCAGAACCGGCGGCTCGACGGCGACTTCCTCACCGTCCGCGCGCTCGTCGAGTCGGGACGGCTGGGCGAGGTCCACCGCTTCGAGTCGACGTTCGAGCGCTGGGGCGGACCCGTGCGCGACCGCTGGCAGGACCGCGAGACCCCGGCCGAGGCCGCCGGCATCTCCTACGACCTCGGCAGCCACCTCATCGACCAGGCGCTCCAGCTCTTCGGGCCCGTCGCCGACTTCGCGGCCGAGCTCGCGACCGTGCGCGAGGGATCCGCGAGCGACGACGACGCCTTCTACTCGCTGCTGCACGAGTCGGGCGTCCAGTCGCACATCACCGTCAGCCGCGTCGCCGCCCTCGCCGGCCCGCGCTTCCGCGTGCTCGGCACCGCGGGCGCGTACGCCGTGCACGGCCTCGACCCGCAGGAGCCGCTCCTCAAGCAGGGCGCGTCGCCGGCCGACCCCGGCTTCGGCGAGGCGCCCGAGGCCGAGTGGGGCACGCTCGTCGAGGCGGCGGGCGACGCGGCGGGGGAGCGGATCCCGACCGAGCGCGGCCGCTACGCCGACTTCTACGCCGCGATGGCCGACGCCGTCCGCGGCCGGGGCCCCGTGCCGGTCGAGCCGCGCGACTCCCTCGAGACCGTGCGCATCGTCGAGCTCGCGCACCGGCGCACCGCCGGCGACGAGGACTGACCGCACCCGCCCGTAGACTGGGGGCCGCCTTTCCCGGCGACCCCCGGCATCCGCCCACCGGTCGTCGTCCGCCGACCGGGCACCCAGTCCGGCCCCACCTAGGAGCAAACGTGGCAACCCCCTCGCGTCTCGACCCGGTCATCAACCTCGCCAAGCGGCGCGGCTTCGTCTTCCAGGCGGGTGAGATCTACGGCGGCTCGCGCTCCGCGTGGGACTACGGGCCGCTCGGCGTGGCGCTGAAGGAGAACATCAAGCGCCAGTGGTGGCAGACCATGGTCAACGGCCGCGACGACGTCGTCGGCCTCGACTCCTCGGTCATCCTGCCCCGCCGCGTGTGGGAGGCCTCCGGCCACGTCGAGGTCTTCAGCGACCCGCTGGTCGAGTCGCTGCACACGCACAAGCGCTACCGCGCCGACCACCTCCTCGAGGCGTACGAGGCGAAGCACGGCCACCCGCCCGTCAACGGCCTCGCCGACGTCAACGACCCGGACACCGGCCAGCCCGGCTCCTGGACCGAGCCGCAGAACTTCTCGGGCCTCCTCAAGACGTTCCTCGGCCCCGTCGACAACCAGGAGGGCATGCACTACCTCCGTCCCGAGACGGCGCAGGGCATCTTCGTCAACTTCGCCAACGTGCTGAGCGCGGCCCGCCAGAAGCCGCCGTTCGGCATCGGCCAGATCGGCAAGAGCTTCCGCAACGAGATCACGCCGCAGAACTGGATCTTCCGCACGCGCGAGTTCGAGCAGATGGAGATGGAGTTCTTCGTCGAGCCCGGCACCGACGCCGAGTGGCACCAGTACTGGATCGATGCGCGCTACGCCTGGTACACCGACCTCGGCATCGACCCCGAGAACCTGCGCCTGTTCGAGCACCCCGCCGAGAAGCTGTCGCACTACTCCACCCGCACGGTCGACATCGAGTACCGCTTCGGCTTCACGGGCGGCGCGTGGGGCGAGCTCGAGGGCATCGCCAACCGCACCGACTACGACCTGCGCACGCACTCCGAGGCGTCCGGCCAGGACCTCTCCTACTTCGACCAGACGAAGAACGAGCGGTGGATCCCGTACGTCATCGAGCCCGCGGCCGGCCTCACCCGCTCGATGATGGCGTTCCTGGTGGACGCGTACCACGAGGACGAGGCGCCCAACGCGAAGGGCGGCGTCGACAAGCGCACGGTCCTCCGCCTCGACCGCCGCCTCGCGCCCGTCAAGGTCGCCGTGCTGCCGCTGTCGCGCAACGAGAAGCTCTCGCCGGTGGCGCGCGAGCTCGCCGCGGAGCTCCGCAAGGTGTGGAACATCGAGTTCGACGACGCGGGTGCCATCGGCCGCCGCTACCGCCGCCAGGACGAGATCGGCACGCCGTTCTGCGTCACGGTCGACTTCGACACGCTCGACGACCGCGCCGTCACGGTGCGCGAGCGCGACACCATGGCCCAGGAGCGCATCCCGCTCGACGACCTCATGGGCTACCTCGCGGGGCAGCTCATCGGGGCCTGATCCGCTCCGCGCACGACCGGTCCGCCGTCCCGGATCCCGCCTCGCACGGGATCAGGGGCGGCGGATCGCCAGCTCGTCGGTGATGTCGCCCACGGTCGCGCCGAGCGCCGCCACCAGCGCGTCCGCGTCCACGAGGGCCGAGACGCCGTGCTCCCCGCCGCCCATGCCGATCCGCCGGCCCACGATCCGCTCGTCCGCGTAGACGGGCAGGTCGCCCGCGGCGCCGAGCGGCGTGATGGTGCCGCGCTCGTACCCGGTCGCCTCGAGCGCCACCTCGGCCGCGGGCATCGAGAGCTTGTTGACGCCCACGATCGCGCGCAGCTTCGCCCAGCTGATCTGCCGGTCGCCCGGCACGAGCGCGATGAGCAGCGCGCCGTCGTGGCGCTTCACCACGAGCGACTTCACGAGATGCGACGGCGCGATGCCGAGGCCCGCGGCCGCCTCCTCGAGCGAGGACGCGTCCGGGCGGTCGACGACCTCGACGTCGATCCCGAGGCGCGCGGCATGGGCGAGCACGCGGTCGCGGCCGCGGGGTGCGGCGTCGTCGGATCCGGACGGGACGGGGGAGGGGGAGCTGTCGGCCATGCTCGGGCAACACCGCGGGAATGCCCCGCCTTCCCGACCGGTTGCCCACCCGTGACCGACTCCTCCGCCCCCGCCCTGCCCGCCATCCGCGTCGACGTCTGGTCGGACATCGCCTGCCCGTGGTGCTACGTCGGCAAGCGGCGCTTCGAGGCCGGCGCGCGCACGTTCGCCGAGCGGACGCCCGGTGCGCCCGAGATCGCGATCACCTACCGCTCCTTCGAGCTCGCCCCCGACACCCCGGTCGACTTCCAGGGCACCGAGGTCGACTTCCTCGCCGGCCACAAGGGCATCCCCGCCGAGCGCGTCCGCACGATGCTCGCGGACATGACGTCGCTCGCCGCCGCCGAGGGCCTCGCCTACGACTACGACGCGCTCCAGCACACCAACACCGTGCTCGCCCACGAGCTGCTGCACCACGCGCGTGAGCGCGGGCTCCAGCTCGAGATGGTCGAGCGCCTGCTCGCCGCCTACTTCACCGAGGGGCGCCACGTCGGCCGCGTGGACGACCTCGTCGACCTCGCCGCCGAGGTCGGCCTCGACGCCGACGACGCGCGTGCGGCCCTGGGGTCGCACCGCCACCTCGAGGACGTGCGCGCCGACCAGGCGCAGGCGGTCGCGTACGGGATCCAGGGCGTGCCCTTCTTCGTGATCGACGAGCGCTACGGCATCTCCGGCGCGCAGGACCCGTCCGTCTTCGCCTCCGCGCTCGGCGAGGCCCTGGCCGCCCGCGACGGCGACACCGTGCGCGTGGTGTCCGAGGAGGCCGCGCGATGAGCGCCGCCCCCGCCACCGGCGCCCTGCCCGTCGTCGCGCCCCTGCTCGCCATGCGCGGATCCGCCGACGCCGCCGCGTGCGAGGGCGACGCCTGCCTCGTGCCCGGCTCCGCCTCGGGCGCTCCCGCGTCGACCGTCGGCGACGCCGAGGGCTCGGCCGCCCAGGACCTGGCGCGCCTCCGCGACGCGATCGACTCCGGACGGGCCATCTGAGCCTCCCTCCCCAGGCGCCCCGCGCCGCCTCCCCGCGCGGATCCCGCCCCGCGTCCGCCGCCCGCCGTCCCGTCTGGGAGAATCGAGCCGTCATGTCCTCTCCGACCCTCGCCCCCGTCCCCTCCGCGGCCGACGCGCCCGGCGCACCCGCGCCCGCCGCCGAGCCCGCCCTCCGCATCGGCGGCATCCCGCTCGACGTGCCCGTGGTGCTCGCGCCCATGGCCGGCATCACCAACACCGCGTTCCGCCGCCTGTGCCGCGAGTTCGGCGCGGGCCTCTACGTCAGCGAGATGATCACGAGCCGCGCGCTCGTCGAGCGCACCCCCGAGTCCATGCGCCTCATCACGCACCACCCGTCGGAGAAGGTCCGCTCCATCCAGCTCTACGGGGTGGATCCGAAGACCGTGCGCGAGGCCGTCACGATGCTCGTCGCGGAGGACCGCGCCGACCACATCGACCTCAACTTCGGCTGCCCCGTGCCCAAGGTCACCCGCAAGGGCGGGGGAGCGGCGCTGCCCTGGAAGCTGGGGCTCTTCACCGACATCGTCGAGGGCGCCGTGAAGGCGGCGGGCGACATCCCGCTCACGGTCAAGATGCGCAAGGGCATCGACGCCGACCACCTCACCTACCTCGAGGCCGGGCGCGCCGCCGAGGGCGCCGGCGTCGCCTCCATCGCCCTGCACGCGCGCACCGCGAGCGACTACTACAGCGGGCACGCCGACTGGTCGGCCATCGCCAAGCTCAAGCAGACCATCACGAGCGTGCCGGTGCTCGGCAACGGCGACATCTGGGCCGCCGAGGACGCCATCCGCATGATGGACGAGACCGGCGCCGACGGCGTGGTCGTCGGCCGCGGCTGCCTCGGCCGCCCCTGGCTCTTCGGCGACCTCGCGGCCGCCTTCCACGCCCGGGCCGCCGGCCTCGATCCCGCCGACACGCCCCGCGCGCACCCGTCGCAGGGGCAGGTGGCCGACACCTTCCGCCGCCACGTCGAGCTCCTCGCCGAGTTCTTCGAGAGCGAGGAGCGGGGCTGCCGCGACGCGCGCAAGCACGTCGCCTGGTACTTCAAGGGCTACCCCGTCGGCGGCGACCTGCGCGCGGCCCTCGCCTCGGCGTCGTCGATCGCGGAGATCGACGCGCTGCTCGCCACCCTCGACCGCGACCAGCCCTACCCGGGTGCGGGCGCCGAGGGCGCGCGCGGCCGACAGGGCAGCATGAAGCGCACCGCCCTCCCGGACCGGTGGCTCGAGAGCCGCGACATCGACGCGCAGGATGCGATGGACATCGCGGACGGGGAGATCCACAACAGTGGCGGCTGAGGGCACGACGACGAGGTCCACGTACAGCGAGACCGACGCGGAGCGCTGGTACCCGGAGCAGCACTCGTCCCGCCGCAGCGACTTCGCGCGCGACCGCGCCCGGCTCCTGCACTCCAGCGCGCTCCGCCGCCTGGCCGCCAAGACGCAGGTGCTGAGCCCCATGGCCGGGCTCGACTTCGCCCGCAACCGCCTCACGCACTCGCTCGAGGTGGCGCAGGTCGGCCGCGAGCTCGCATCCAGCCTCGACCTCGATCCGGACGTGGTCGACACCGCCTGCCTCGCGCACGACATCGGCCACCCGCCGTTCGGCCACAACGGCGAGCGGGCGCTCAACGACTGGGCGGCCGACATCGGCGGCTTCGAGGGCAACGCGCAGACCCTGCGGCTCCTCACGCGCCTCGAGCCCAAGGTCATCGGGCCGGAGGGGCGCCCCTACGGCCTCAACCTCACGCGCGCCAGCCTCGACGCGAGCTGCAAGTACCCGTGGCCGAGCTCGCAGTCGGTGCCGGATCCCTCGGGACGCGGCAAGTTCGGCTTCTACGACGACGACGTGGCCGCGTTCGCGTGGCTGCGCGAGGGCGCGCCCACGGGCCGCCGCTGCATCGAGGCCGAGGTCATGGACTTGAGCGACGACATCGCGTACTCCGTGCACGACTTCGAGGACGCCATCGTCGGCGGCTACGTCGACGTGCGCGCGCTCGGCGCCCGGGTCGACCACGAGGAGCTCGTCGACTCGATGGTCGCGTGGATCGGCGGGGCGCACTCCCACGAGGAGCTCATCCAGGCGTTCGACCGGCTCGACTCGCTCGACGTCTGGGTCGACGAGTACGACGGCGGCCGCGGCGCGCAGGCGGCGCTGAAGGACCTCACGAGTCAGCTCATCGGGCGCTTCGCGGGAGCCGCCACGCAGCTCACGCGCGCCACGCACACCGACCGCAGCCTCATCCGGTTCGGCGCGCACGTGGTCGTGCCGCGCGCGATCCAGGCGGAGATCGCGGTGCTCAAGGGCATCGTCGCGGCGTTCGTCATGTCGAAGAACACGCGCCAGCCCATCTACGCGCGCCAGCGCGAGGTGCTCGCGGGCCTCGCCGACGCCCTGCACGCGCGCGGCGCCGACGAGCTCGACCCGGGCTTCGCGGGCGACTGGCGCGAGGCCGCGGACGACGGCGCGCGCAAGCGCGTCATCGTCGACCAGGTCGCGAGCCTCACCGACCAGTCGGCCATCGCCTGGTACGAGCGCCTGTGCGCCAGGCCCGTCTTCTGACGCCCGTGCGGGGCGCTCGACGGCCCGGGATCGCCACGGTCCCCGGACGTAGGATGAGCCAATGGCCCTGATCCGCAAGAGCGACATCGACGAGGTGCGCTCGAGGGTCAACCTGGGCGACGTCGTGGGGGAGTACGTCACCCTCAAGTCCGCCGGCGTCGGATCCCTGAAGGGCCTCTGCCCCTTCCACGACGAGCGCACGCCGAGCTTCCACGTGCGCCCCCAGGTCGGCTTCTACCACTGCTTCGGCTGCGGCGAGGGCGGCGACGTCTACACGTTCCTGCAGCGCATGGACCACGTCACGTTCGCCGAGGCCGTGGAGCGCATGGCGCAGCGGATCGGCTACCAGCTGCACTACGAGGACGGCCAGGCCGCCACCGACCAGGGCAACCGCTCGCGCCTGCTCGGTGCCAACGAGGCCGCCGCGGAGTTCTTTGTGGAGCAGCTCGGATCCGAGGAGGCGGAGATCGGCCGCACCTTCCTGGGGGAGCGCGGCTTCGACCAGGGCGCGGCGCAGCGCTTCGGCGTCGGCTTCGCCCCGCAGAGCTGGGACGCGCTCTCCACCCACCTGAAGTCGAAGGGCTACACGGAGGCGGAGCTCGTGACCGCGGGCCTCCTCAGCCAGGGCGACCGCGGCGCGTACGACCGGTTCCGCGGCCGGCTCGTCTGGCCCATCCGCGACCTCACGGGCGCCACCGTCGGCTTCGGCGCGCGTCGCCTCCGCGAGGACGACAAGGGCCCCAAGTACCTGAACACCCCCGAGACGCCCGTCTACCACAAGAGCTCCGTGCTCTACGGGCTCGACCTCGCCAAGCGCGACGTGAGCCGCGGCCGGCAGGTCGTCGTGGTCGAGGGCTACACCGACGTGATGGCCTGCCACCTCGCCGGCGTCACTACCGCGGTCGCCACGTGCGGCACGTCGTTCGGCGTCGACCACATCAAGGTGCTCCGCCGCGTGCTCGGCGACGACAGCGGGCTCGGCGAGGTCGTCTTCACCTTCGACCCCGACGCGGCCGGCCAGAAGGCCGCCATGCGCGCGTTCTCCGAGGAGCGCCGCTTCGCCGCGCAGACGTACGTGGCCGTCGGCCCCGAGGGGCTGGATCCGTGCGACCTCCGCCTCACGCGCGGCGACGACGCGGTGCGCCGCATGATCCAGGGCAAGAAGCCCATGTTCGAGTTCGCCATCAAGCAGATCCTCGCCGACCACGACCTCGACACCGTCGAGGGCCGCGTCGCCGCGCTCCGGGCCGCCGCGCCGGTGGTGGCGGACATCCGCGACCCGTCCCTCCGGCCCGGCTACGCGCGCGAGCTCGCCGGCTGGCTCGGCATGGACCTCACCGAGGTCGGCCGGGCCGTCCAGACCGCGGGCCGCTCGACCCCCGCGGACGGCACCGACCGCTCCGGCGGCACGCCCGCGGGCCGCGCACCCGGACAGCACGGCGGCGGGTACGGCCGCGACGAGGACGGCCCGGTCGTCGAGAGCTCGCGCTCGATGTCGCTCATGGACCTGCCCACCGACCTCGCGACGCGCCTCGAGCGCGACGCCCTCATGGCGATGCTCCAGCATCCCGAGCTCGTGGGGAACGATCTCGTGATGCGCGCCGCCCAGGTCACCTTCGTCAACGAGAGCCTGGCGGTGGTCCGCGACGGCGTCATCGGGAGCATGGACGCGCTCGGCGGCGCCGACTGGTTGAGCCGCGTGGCGCTCGAGGTGCCCGAGTCGTTCGCGACGCTCGTCAAGCAGCTGGGGGTCGCGCCGCTGCCGAACCGCGGCGACGCCGACAAGCTCGCCATCTACGTGAAGGGCGTCACGGCCGAGCTCGTGGGGCGCGACCTGCTGCGCCGCAAGGCCGACCTCATCGGCCGGCTGCAGCGCACGGACGCGACGCACGAACGCGACCGCTACCAGGAGATCCAGCGCGAGCTGATGCAGGTCGAGGCCGAACGGCGTGCCCTGCGCGAATGACGCGGAAACCGCTCGACCGCATTGTTTCGGTCGTGTGAAGAACGGCGCACGCGCGTCCATCGGGTCGGGGCTGCTGTTTCCCGTGTGTTAGAAATCATTCACAGCACAGCGTCCGTGTCTCTCCATGCGCGGGCGCGAACCCCCTTCACGAAAGAGGCACTCGGAACATGACGTCCGCATCCCCCCGGCGCTCACGCGTCCTGCTCGCCACGGCCGGGTTCTCCGCCGCGGCCCTCCTCCTCGCCGGCTGCTCCGGCGGATCCGGCGACCCGCTCGCCGAGGGCGGCTCCGGCTCCGGCGGCGGCTCGGTCATCGTCGGCACCACCGACAAGGTCCTGTCGCTCGACCCCGCGGGCTCCTACGACAACGGCTCGTTCGCGGTGCAGAACCAGGTCTTCCCGTTCCTGTTCAACAGCCCCTACGGCAGCCCGGACGTCGAGCCCGACCTCGCCACGAAGGGCGAGTACACCTCGCCCAACGAGTTCACGGTCACGCTCAAGCCCGACCTGAAGTTCGCGAACGGCCACGCGCTGACCGCGAGCGACGTCAAGTACACGTTCGACCGCATCGCGACCATCGCGGCCAACGGCGCCGACAACGGCAACGGCCCCTCGTCGCTGCTCGCGAACGTCGAGAGCGTCGCCGCCCCTGACGACACCACGGTCGTCTTCACGCTGAAGACCGCCAACGACCAGACCTTCGAGCAGGTGCTCTCCAGCCCCGCCGGCCCCATCGTCGACGAGGAGGTGTTCCCCGCGGACGCCCTCGCCGACCCGGCCGACATCGTGAAGGCGAACGCCTTCGCGGGCCAGTACGTCATCACCGACTTCCAGCTCAACCAGCTCGTCGCGTACGCGCCCAACAAGGACTACGCGGGCGTGCTCCCCAAGGCGGCCAACGAGGGCGTGACGGCGAAGTACTACGCCGACGAGACCACGATGAAGCTCGCCGTGCAGAACGGCGAGATCGACGTCGCGGGCCGCTCGCTCGGCGCCACCGACATCGCCGACCTCAAGAAGGACGAGAAGGTCCAGGTCATCGAGGGACCCGGCGGCGAGATCCGCTACATCACCTTCAACCTGAACACGCAGCCCTTCGGCAAGACGACGGGCGAGGCCGACGAGGCGAAGGCCCTGGCCGTGCGCCAGGCGGCCGCCGACCTCATCGACCGCGAGGAGCTCTCCGACGCGGTCTACAACGGCACCTACACGCCGCTCTACTCCTACGTCGCGGACGGCCTGTCCGGCGCGAACGAGGCGCTCAAGGGCATGTACGGCGACGGCGACGGCAAGCCCGACGCCGACAAGGCCGCGAAGGCGCTCTCCGACGCCGGCGTGAAGACGCCCGTCGCGCTCGACCTGCAGTTCAACCCGGACCACTACGGCGCCGGCTCGGACGACGAGTACGCGCTCGTGAAGCAGCAGCTCGAGAAGACGGGCCTGTTCCAGGTCAACCTGCAGTCCACCCTGTGGGACCAGTACAGCAAGGCGCGCGTCAACGACGAGTACCCGGCGTACCAGCTCGGCTGGTTCCCCGACTACTCGGACGCGGACAACTACCTCACGCCGTTCTTCTCCCCGCAGTCGTTCGTGAAGAACCACTACGACAACGCAGAGGTCACCGACCTGATCACGCAGCAGCTGTCGGAGGCGGACACGTCCAAGCGCGCCGAGCTCATCGGCCAGATCCAGGACGAGGTCGCCGCCGACCTGCCGACCCTGCCCCTGCTCCAGGGCTCGCAGGTCGCGGTCGCCGGCCAGGGCGTGGACGGGGTGACGCTCGACGCGTCGTTCAAGTTCCGCTACGCGCCGATCACCAAGGGCTGATCCCGCCCGGAGGGCCGTCGATAGACTGACGCCCTCTCCCGATGGGGCGCTCCGCTACCCGCGGAGCGCCCCATCCTCCTGTCACCCGCCGTGCCACCCGGCACGGCCCGGACGACGAACCGAAAGGCCCACCCGCTCGTGACAGTCCTACCCGACGCAGTGCCCGCGTCCGCGCCCCCCGGTGCGCAGCCCAAGGCCCGGAAGCAGGGGATCGGGCTCGGCCAGTACATCCTCATCCGCGCCGTGCTCATCATCCCGACGGTCTTCATCCTCGTCACGCTCGTCTTCTTCCTCATGCGCATCGTGGGCGACCCGATCTCCGCGGCCGTCGGCGACCGGCTCACCCCGGAGCAGCTGCAGGAGCGGCTCGCCACGGCGGGCTTCGACCGGCCGATCATCGTGCAGTACCTCGAGTACCTCGGCCAGATCGCGACGGGCAACTTCGGCCGCTCGCTGACCGACAACCGGCTGATCAGCGACATCCTGCTGCAGTACGGCTCGGCCACGCTGGAGCTCGTCATCTACTCGCTCATCGTCGCGTTCCTCATCGGCATCCCGCTCGGCCTCGTGGCCGCGTACTACAAGGACCGCACGCCGGACGCGGTGCTCCGCATCCTCGCGATCCTCGCCTACGCGACGCCCGTCTTCTTCGCCGGCCTGCTGCTCAAGCTCGTCTTCTCCGTCTGGCTCGGGATCCTGCCGCTGTCCGGCCGCGCCGACACGCGCGTCTCCGTCGCGCTCGGGCGCCTCGAGAACCCGACCGGCATCTACCTGATCGACGCGCTCCGCCTCGGCAGCCCCACCGCGGTGGGCGACGTGCTCCAGCACGCCGTGCTCCCCGCGCTCGCGCTCGGTCTGCTGACGGCCGGCATCTTCCTGCGCCTCGTCCGCACGAACGTCATCTCGACGCTCGGCACCGAGTACGTGGACGCGGCGCGCTCGCGCGGCGTCGGCGAGTTCCGCCTCACCACGCGGCACGCGCTGAAGCCCGCGCTCATCCCCATCATCACGGTGGTCGGCCTGCAGATCGCGGTGATGCTCGGCGGCGCCGTGCTCACCGAGACGACGTTCGAGTGGCGGGGCCTCGGCTTCCAGCTCGCGCAGTACCTGGCCTCGCGCGACTTCGTGGCGGTGCAGGGCATCGTCGCGCTGCTCGCCGTGATCGTCGCCGTGACCAACTTCATCGTCGACGTCGTCGCGGCGCTCATCGACCCGCGAGTGAGGTACTGACATGAGCGACACCACCACCACGACCGCCGCGGTCGCGTCGGGCCCCGCCCGCCGCACGCTGTGGCAGCGCCTCCCGCTCGTCTCGCACGTGCGGCAGAGCGTGGGCCTCCAGCGCGGCATGCTCATCGCCGGCATCGTGATCACCGGCCTGTTCATCCTCCTCGCCGCGTTCGCGCCGCTCATCGCCCCGTTCGGCTTCGCGCAGGGCGCCGACGACGCGGGTTCCTTCCCGCGGCAGGCCGCGCCCGACGGCACGCACATCTGGGGCACCACCGTCGGCGGCTACGACGTGTTCTCCCGCGTCGTCTGGGGCACGCAGACCGCGCTCTCGGTCGTCGTGATCGCCGTGGTCCTCTCGCTGTTCGCCGGCGTGCTGCTCGGCGTCGTCTCCGGCTACCTCGGCGGCTGGCTCGACCGGATCCTCGTGGTCATCGCCGACGCCATCTACCCGTTCCCGACGCTGCTGCTCGCCATCGTGGTGAGCATCGTGCTGAACGGCGGGCAGTCGAGCCTCTGGGGCGGCATCCTGTCGGCGGCCGTGAGCATCACGGTGGTCTACATCCCGCAGTACTTCCGGGTGATCCGCGCCGAGGTCGTGCGGCTGAAGGCGGAGGCGTTCGTCGAGAGCGCCAAGGTCATCGGCACCTCCACGCCGCGCATCATGTTCGTGCACGTGCTGCGGAACTCCACCCGCACGCTGCCGCTCATCCTCACGCTCAACGCGTCCGAGGCCATCCTCACGCTCGCGGGCCTCGGCTTCCTCGGCTTCGGCATCTCGCCGACGTCGGCCGCGGAGTGGGGCTACGACCTCAACCGCGCCCTCGCCGACACCGCGAGCGGCGTCTGGTGGACGGGCGTCTTCCCCGGCGTCGCGATCGTCCTCCTCGTCCTCGGGCTGACGCTCGTCGGCGAGAGCGTGAACGACATCTCCGACCCCAAGCTGCGCGCCCGCAAGCGCGCCGAGAAGAAGAAGGTGGTCGCATGAGCGACGTCGTCGAGATCCGCGACCTCGGGGTGACCTTCGCGACCGACGGCGGCGACGTCCGCGCGGTCGACGGGGTGTCCCTCCGCGTCTCGCCCGGCGAGATCCTCGCCATCGTGGGGGAGTCGGGGTCGGGCAAGTCCGTCACCGCCCGCACGGTGCTGGGCCTCCTGCCCGACACGGCCGTCACCGACGGCGCCGTGCTCCTCAGCGACCGGAAGGGCCAGGGCGCGGTCGACGTGCTCTCCCTCTCGGCGGACAAGCTGCGCCAGGTGCGCGGCCGCGACGTCGCGATGGTGTTCCAGGAGCCGTCGACGGCCCTGAACCCCGTGCACACGGTCGGCTGGCAGATCATCGAGGGCCTCCGCGCCCACGGCCGCGTCTCGAAGAAGGAGGCGCGCGCGAAGGCCGTCGACATCCTCCGCCGCGTCGGCATCCCGGATCCCGAGACCCGGGTCGACCACTACCCGCACCAGTTCTCGGGCGGCCAGAAGCAGCGCGTCGTCATCGCGATGGCGCTCGTGCTGGATCCCGGCCTCATCGTCGCGGACGAGCCGACCACGGCGCTCGACGTGACCGTGCAGGCCGAGATCCTCGACCTGCTGCGCCGCTGCCGCGACGAGTTCGGCGCGGCCGTGATCCTCATCACGCACAACATGGGCGTCGTCGCCGACCTCGCCGACCGCGTGGCCGTCATGTACCGCTCGCGGCTCGTCGAGCAGGCCGACGTGGCGACGCTCTTCGCCTCGCCGAAGGAGGAGTACACGCGGAACCTGCTCGCGTCCGTGCCGAAGCTCGGCGAGGGCGTCGCCGCGACCGTCGAGCGCGCCGCCGTGCGCACCCGGGCGCGTGAGGCCTCCACCACGCAGACCGCGCCCGTCGTCGTGGCCCGCGGACTGCAGATCGAGTACCCGGGCCGCCTCGGCTCGCCCGCATTCAAGGCGGTCAAGGGCGTGGACCTGCACATCGAGGCCGGCGAGGTCCTCGGGCTCGTGGGGGAGTCGGGCTCGGGCAAGACGACCATCGGGCGCGCCATCGCGGGGCTCACGAACGTGACCGGCGGATCCCTGAAGGTCCTCGGCACCGAGATGCTCGGCGTGCGCGAGCGCGACTTCCGCAAGCAGCGCGCCGACATCGGGTTCGTGTTCCAGGATCCGGCGACCAGCTTCAACCCGCGCCTCACGATCGCCGAGTGCGTGGCCGAGCCGCTCATCGTGCACGGCCGGGCCAAGACGCCCCAGGCGGCGCGCGGCCGCGTCGACGAGCTGATGGAGGCGGTCCAGCTGCCGAAGGCGTTCGGCGACCGGTACCCGCACGAGCTCTCGGGCGGCCAGCGCCAGCGCGCGAGCCTCGCGCGCGGCCTCGCGCTCGAGCCGTCGCTGCTCGTGGCCGACGAGCCCACGAGCGCGCTGGACGTGTCCGTGCAGGCGCGCGTGCTGGAGCTCTTCGCCGAGCTGCAGCGCGAGCTCGGGTTCGCGGCGCTGTTCATCAGCCACGACCTCGCCGTGGTCGACCTCCTCGCCGACCGGATCGCCGTGCTGTACCGCGGCGAGCTGGTGGAGGAGGGCACGGGCGCCGAGGTGCTCGGGGATCCGCAGCACCCGTACACGCAGCGGCTCCTCGCGTCGCTTCCCGTGCCGGATCCCGCCGAGCAGGCCGAGCGCCGCGCCCGGCTGCACGCGCTGCGCGCCGCCGAGCGCCCCGCCTCCTAGGGCGCTCCGAGCGGGGCCCGGCCGACGCCGGGCATGATGGGACCGAACCCGCACCCGTCGTGCGGCAGGCGACGCCTGCCGCACGACCGCGCCGAGGACGGAGCAGCGCATGACGCACACCCCCCGAGAGGCCGACGCGGACGGCGGTCCCGTCGAGCCCGTGCTCGACGCGCGGGACCTCCGGCTCGCCTACCCCGCGCGACGCGGGGCCGGGACGCCGCCGGCCGTCGACGGCGTGACGCTGCGCCTCCTCCCGGGCGAGGTGCTCGGGGTCGTCGGCGCGAGCGGATCCGGCAAGTCGTCGCTCGCGCGCGTGCTCGCGGGCCTCGTCCCGTCGGGCGACGAGGCCGCCGCGGTGCCGCGCATCACGGGCGGCGACGCCTCCGTGCTCGGGCAGGGCCTCCGCCGCATGGGGCGCCGCACCCGCACGCGCACCACGTACGGCATCGGCTACGTGCCGCAGGACGCGGGCACCAGGCTGCACCCGCAGCTCACCGCGAGCGAGGCCATCGCCGAGCCGATCTTCTCCCGCGACCGCCGCTTCGACAGCCAGGTGGCCGCGCGCCGCGTCGTCACGCTGCTGACGGCGCTCGACCTCCCGCCCGGCACGCAGGACCGCTACCCGCACGAGCTCTCCAGCGGCCAGCGCCAGCGCGTCGCGCTCGCGCGCGCCCTGGTGCTCGGGCCGCGCCTGCTCATCGCCGACGAGCCCACGTCCGGCGTCGACGTGATGAGCCGCGTCGCCGTGCTCGACCTCCTCCGCGACCTGCAGTCGCGCGGCGGCTTCTCGGCCCTCGTCGTGAGCCACGACCTCGCGGTCGTCGAGCGCCTCACCGACCGCCTGGCCGTGCTGCACCGGGGCACGCTGGTGGGCTACGGCGACATCGACGACGTGCTCGCGGATCCCACGCACCCGTACGTGCAGGGGCTCGCGGAGTCGCGCACCGCGGCCGACCGCGGGCGCGCACCCGACGCGGGCGATCCCGTCGCGGCCGATCCCGCCGCCGAGGAGGACCAGTCCGGCGTCACGCTCGCCACGCCCGAACCCCCCGTCCGCGTCCCCCACCCCCGGAGGCCCCTCGCATGACCGACACCGCCGCATCCGCTCCCGCCCCCCGCCGCGTCCACCGCTCGGTCGACGGCGCCACGCCGCACCGGCTCCGCGGCGACGCGCGCCCGACCCCCGGTCCCATCGCGATGCTGCCCCGCACCGAGGACGCCTACCTCGAGGCCGTCCGCGCGGGCGGCGGCGAGGTCGCCGAGCTGTCGGAGGAGACCCGGGGGATCGTCTGGCTCTCCATCCGCCGCGCCGCGGAGCTGACCGACACGCTGACCGCGAACCCGCAGGTGCAGTGGGTCCAGCTGCCGTTCGCGGGCGTCGACGCCTTCGCGGACACCCTGCGGGCGTGCGACCGGCCCGACCTCGTCTGGACGAGCGCGAAGGGCGCCTACTCGCAGCCCGTCGCGGAGCACGCGCTGGCCCTCACCCTCGCGGCCCTGCGGCAGCTGCCGGAGCGCGCCCGCGCGACGTCGTGGGGATCCTCGGCGGGCCTCTCGCTCTACGGGTCCGAGGTCGTGGTGGTCGGCGCCGGCGGGATCGCGCTGGAGTACATCCGCCTGCTCGCGCCCTTCGACTGCACCGTCACGGTCGTGCGCCGCAGCGGCGACCCCGTCGAGGGCGCCGACCGCACCGTCACGGCCGACCGGCTCGACGAGGTCATCATCGACGCCGACGTGGTGATGCTCGCCGCCGCCAGCACCGACGACACCGCCGGCCTCATCGGCGCCCCGCAGCTCGAGGCGATGAAGGACACGGCCGTGCTCGTCAACATCGCGCGCGGCGCCCTCGTCGACCCCGACGCGCTGCTCGAGGCGCTGCGCACGGGCGCGATCCACGGCGCCGGCCTCGACGTCACGTCCCCCGAGCCGCTCCCGGACGACCACCCGCTGTTCTCCGAGCCGCGCTGCCTCGTCACGCCGCACACGGCCGACACCCCGGACATGGTGCGGCCCCTGCTCGCGGAGCGGATCCGCCTCAACACGGAGGCGTTCACGCAGACGGGCGACTTCGTGGGCATCGTCGAGCCCTCGTCGGGCTACTGATCCGCCCGGGCGGCCGCCACGTCGGCCGCTGGCCGTAGGGTGATCGACGTGATGACGCCCGAGGAAGCCGACGTGCCCGAGGTCTCGATGTGGGCGGGCGGCTACACCGCCGACGGCGGGGGATCCGGCATCGGCATCACGGGCCTCGCGGTCGACCCCGTCACGGGCGAGCTCGCGGTCGTCGGCACGGCGGTCGAGACGCCGTCGCCCTCGTTCCTCCTCGCGCGCGGCGACGTGGTCTACGCGGTGGGCGAGGCGGCCGACCGCGTCGAGGCGTTCCGGCGCGGGCCCGGCGGCTCGCTGCGATGGGCGGGCGGGCAGCCGAGCGGCGGATCCGGCCCCTGCCACCTGCACGTCGTCGACGACCTGCTCCTCACCTCGCACTACGGCGACGGCACCGTGGCCGTCCACCCGCTCGCGGCCGACGGCACCATCGCCGAGGCGACGCAGCTCCTCACCGCGACGGGATCCGGCCCCCGCCCGCAGCAGGACGGGCCGCACGCGCACAGCACGCTGCACGTCGGCGGCGGCACCGTCCTGAGCGCCGACCTCGGCACCGACACGGTCCACGTGCACGTCCTCCGCGACGGGCGCCTCCACCGGGTCGCGGGCATCGCGCTGCCGCCCGGCACCGGCCCCCGGCACCTCGCCCTCCTCGCCTCCGGCCGCGTCCTCGTGGTCGGCGAGCTCGACGGCACGCTGCACGCGCTCGAGGGGGCGGGCTCCTCCTGGCGCGTCGCCGCATCCACGCCGTGCGCCGCCCTGCCCGACCCGCGCGACGCAGCGGCCGAGGTGCAGGTCTCCGCGGACGGTCGCCGCGCGTACGTCGGGCTCCGCGGGTCCGAGCGGATCGCCGTGGTCGGCATCGGCGCGGACGGCACGCTCGCGCCCGTCGCCGCCTTCGACTGCGGCGGTGCCGTGCCGCGCCACCACGCGCTGGCGGACGACCGCCTGCACGTGGCGAACCAGGGATCCGGCACGGTCGCCTCGTTCCGGCTCGACCCCGCCACCGGGCTGCCCGTGGGCGAGCCCGCCATCGTCGCCGTGCCGAGCCCCACCTACCTGCTGCCCGTCGGCTAGCGCGCGTCCGCGCCGGCGTCAGCGCAGCAGCAGGGGAGCGGCCGCCCGGATCTCCTCCTCGACGCCGAGCCCCCGCCAGCCCGCCGCGGTGAACGCCCGGCCGCCCACGCCGTTGCGGTCCATGAGCGCGAAGCCGACGGCGCGGATGCCGGAGTAGGCGATGAGCACGGGCCGCCCGGGGTCCGAGACCAGGGCGACGACGCGGTCGCGTCGGGCCTCGAGCACCGGCAGCGCGTCGGCGGGGGCGTCGTCGGGGCGCGCGGCGACCGCGGCGTCGACGGGATCCGCACCTGCACCCGGGCGCGGATCCCCGGCAGACGCGCCCCGCTCCCGATGGTCCTCCTCGAGGAGCGCCCACAGCCGGTCGACGTCGTTCGGCCGCGCCTGCACGACCTGGAACATGCCCATGCGCCGACGCTACCTGTGGACAGCCCGTCGCGGTCCCGCCTCCGTGGTCCTACCGTGCTCGTGTTGAGAACCGTTCTCAACTACCGAGAGAGAGGATGCCGAGATGATCGACGTCTCCATCACCAGGATCGCCGGCGACGACGTGCTCAGCGCGCCGCAGGGACCGGGCACGAACGCCCTCGTCCACAACCCCTTCGCCGTCGAGGCCATCGCCGGCGACGACGTGCTCAGCGCGCCGCAGGGACCGGGCACGAACGCCCTCGTCCACAACCCCTTCGCTCTCCAGGACTAGGAGAGGGAAGCCGGCCGGCGCGCGACGGCGCGCCGGCCGGGACGACGCCCGTTCCGCATCCGCCGCCCGGCCCGCCGCCGCCCACCGAACGTGAGACCCGATGCTCCGCCTCGCCCCGCACCACCGCCTCTACCGCGTCGCCGCCGACGAGTGGCGGCACGTCACCCCCGCGCTCGACTTCCACCGCGTGAGCGGCCCCGACGCCCTCGTCGCCGACGTGGCCGCGCGGCTCGCGGGCGACGGCGTCCCGGATCCGGACCGCGACCGCGTCGATGCGGCCTCCGCGGAGGATCCCGGCGCGCCCCTCGTGCGCCTGCTGCGGGACGGCGGGGCCCTCGTCGCCTGCCACGACGACGTCGCCCGACCCGTGCCCGGCACCGGCCCCGTCGGGATCCGCGGCACCGGTCCCGTCGCCGACGCCCTCGTCGCGCTGCTCGGCGACCGCGCCGCATCCCTCGCCCCGGACGACGACGTCCCGCCGACCGCCTGCGCCCTCGTCTCGATCGCCCCCGAGCAGCCCGACGCCGCCTGGACCGCGCTCGGCCGGGAGCTCGCCCGCACGGGCCTGCCCTGGCACCGCGTGCACCAGGAGGGGGAGCTCCTCGTCGTCGGTCCGCTGCAGGCACCGGGCGGTCCGGGCGCCGTGACGTACGCCGACTACCGCGGCCGCCGTCGCGCCGCCCACCGCGTGGTGGAGGAGCTCGAGCGGCTGTGGGCCGAGGCCGACGCGCGCGCCGTCGCCGGGATCGCACCGCCGTGGTCCTGGCACGGCGTCGGCACGGGCGCGGCGGCCATCGCCGCGGGCGTCGTGCTCGACGAGCTCGCCGCGCACCTGTCCTCCGACCGGGCGGCCGGTCCCGGCGTCCGGTACGAGCACACGATCGCCCTGGCCACGGGTCTCCTCGAGCGCCACCCCGTGCTGCCGCTCCCCGTCGACCTCGCCGACCTGCCGGCCGCGGGCGACCGGTGACCGGCGCACCGGCCTTCGCGGTGCCGCTCCGCGCATCCGACGGGACCGTCCTCGTCCACGACGCGCACGTGCCGGACGGCGCGGGTGTCGACGGCCGCCCGCGCGTGCCCTGCGTCATCACGCGCACGCCGTACGGCCGCGCGCGCCACCTCGAGGAGGGGCGCGCCTGGCGGGAGCGCGGCCTCGCGTACGTGGTGCAGGACGTGCGCGGCCGCCACGACTCGGACGGCACCTGGGCGCCCTACCGCGGGGAGCGCGCGGACGGCGCCGCCCTCGTCGACTGGGTCGCGGCCCAGCCGTGGAGCGACGGCCGCGTGGTCGCGTACGGCGGCTCGTACTCCGGGTGCACGGCGTGGGCGATGGCGGTCGAGCGACCGGCGGTCGTCCGCGCCGTCGTGTCGCTCGGCCCGTCCATGTCGCTCGCGCGCACCAAGTTCGGCGGCGGCGGGATCCTCCGGCTCGCCGAGCACGCGTCCTGGTGGCTCGAGCGCGGCGACGCCCGCACGAGCCGCGACGGGCTCGCCGCCCTCGTGTTCCGGGAGCGGCCCGGGATCCTCCGCCACCTGCCCGTCGTGGACCTGCCGCAGGCGCTCGGCGCGCACCTGCCGTCGTGGCGCCGGATCGTGGAGGACGGGCCGGGCGCGGTGACGGGGGAGGAGATCACCCCCGACGAGCTGGCCGCGCTGCCGGCCGCGACCCTGCACGTGGGCGGCTGGCATGACCTGCTGCTGCCCGAGACGCTCGCGCACCACCGCGTCACCGGATCCTCCGTGCCCGGCACGCCCGCGCACCTCCTCGTCGGGCCGTGGGAGCACGACCTCGCGGGCAGCGCGTCCGGCCGGGTGGGCGACCTCGACCACGGCGACGACGCCGTCATCCCGTGGGGCCGGATGCTCGTCGACTGGATCCGCGCCGCGCTCGACGGCGACCTCCCGCCGCGTCGCGCCGAGGTGCACGTCCGCGGATCCGGCTGGGAGGAGCACGACGACTGGCCCCCGCCGCACACCGCGACGCGCGTCGAGTGGACCGCGGGCGGCGAGCTGTCCTTCGTGCACGATCCCCGCGATCCGCGCCCGTCCCGCCACCCCGGCGTGGACCGGCGCGCGCTCCGGTCGCGGCCGGACGCCGTGCGGGCGAGCACCGTCCCGCTCGCCGCGCCGCTGCGGCTGACGGGCGACGTCGCCGTCGAGCTGACGAGCGCCTCCGCCGCCCCCGGCGTCGACTGGGTCGCGCGGCTCCTCGCGTGCGCCCCCGACGGCGCGGAGCAGGAGCTCGCGGTGGGGGAGACGACCGTCGCCGGCCCGCATGACGGGATCCGGGTCGCCGTCCCGCTCGGTCCCGTCGCGGTGCTCGTCCCCGCGGGGACGACGCTCGTGCTGGAGCTCGCGGGCGCCGACGCGCCCCGGCTCGCGCGGAACCTCGGCGGGCAGCCCGACGAGCGGTGCACCTCGACGCACGAGGCGCCCGTGCGGCAGGGCGTGCGCGTCGACCCGTCGACGCCGCTCGCACTCGTGCTGCCGGTCGCGGCGGGCGCGGCCCCGGCGGCCGACACGGTGCGGGTCGGCGGGGCGCCGTCCACGGATCCCATCGCCGCGCTATCCCCGGAGGCGGCCTCGTGAGCATCGCCGACCTCGTCGACGCGCGCACCGGCCTCATCACGCTGCTCGCGCGCCAGCCCGCCGATCCCCGGCTGCCCTTCGCGTGGGTCGGCAACGGCGCCACGGTCTCCCGCGCCGACCGCTTCGCGCCCTGGCGTGCCGACGGCTTCGGCTTCGGCGCCTCCTCGGGGGACCCGGTACCCGCGCGCCTCGCCGCGTGCGGGGAGGCCGTCGAGCGGTACTGCGGCAACGCTGTGCCGGAGGACCTGGTCCGCGGATCGCACGCGTCGCTCACCGCGGCCGGCGCTCGCGTGGTGGATCCCGAGGAGCTCGCCCTCTACTCGCCCGCCCAGCACGCCGCGCCGGGCTTCCCCTTCCGCCCGTTCACGCGGCACGACGAGGTGCTGTGGGCTCCCGGCGTCGACCTGCACGACGGCGGTCCCGTGCTCGTCCCCGCCTCGCTCGCGTGGCTCGACTTCGTGCACGGGTCCCGTGCCCGCGAGGTGCCGCGCCACTCGCTCGCGTACTCGGGCATCGCCGCGGGATCCGACCGCCGCATGGCCGTCGGCAACGCGCTCGAGGAGCTTCGGGAGCGCGACGCCGCGGCGATCTGGTGGGCGAGCGGCGCCTCCACGCGCGCGCTCGACGACGGCGGCCGCATCACGGGCGCGCTCGGCTGGGCGGAGGACGACGCCGCCCCGGCCGTCCGCGTGCGCCTGCTCGAGGTGCCGTCGGAGTCGCCCGCGCCCGTGGTCGCCGCGTTCCTCGAGGAGGAGCACCCCGACGGATCCCGCATGGTCGCGTTCGGCAGCGCCTGCCGGTCGACGCCCGAGCGCGCCGCGACCAAGGCGCTCGTCGAGGCGCTCGGCCTGCTGCAGCTGACCCGGCAGCTCGTCGACCCGGCGAGCGAGGTGTGGCGGGCCGTCCGCGCCGGCGGGATCGAGGAGCACGTGTTCCTGCCGTACCGGGCCGACCGGCGCTACCTCGACGACGTGGGCCCCGGCTACGCGCGCCTCACCGACCTCCCGGCCGTGGCGCAGCTGCACCTCGACCCGCGGATGAACGGCGCGCACCTCGACCGGCTGCGGCCGGCGGCATCCGTCCCGCTCGACGCGCTGCCGCGGATCGACGCCGCCGACCCGCTCGACGTGCACCTGGAGGCGCTCGCCCGCGAGGGCCTCCGCGCGGTCGCCGTCGACCTCACGACGCCCGACGTACGGCTCGCCGGCCTCGAGGTCGTGCGCGTGGTGGTGCCGGGCCTCGTGGGCAACGGGCCGCCCGCGTACCCGCTCCGCGGATCCGACCGCTACCTCGAGGTGCCGCGGCGCCTCGGCCTCGACCGGATCCCCGCGAGCGCCGACGACCTCGTCCCCGACCCGATCCCGCTGGCATGAGAGGCCCGATGAGCCCCGCACCGACCCCCGCCGACCTCGTCGACGCGCGCACCGGCCTGATCCGCCGCATCGAGCCGCGCGCGACGCCCGCCCACTTCCCGCCCGCGTTCGCGCTCGCGCACGCCGTGCTCGCCGACTCGGCCGCGCACTGCGCGTGGGCGTCCGACGCGTCCGGCGCGGGTCGCGCCTTCGCGGATCCGGACGCCGTGCTCGGCGCCGCCGTGGGCGAGGCGGTCGAGCGGTACTGCGGCAACCTCGTGCCCGCCGGCCTCGTCCGCGCGTCGGCCCGGGAGCTGCGCGCCGCGGGGCGGGCCGTGCTGGATCCGGCCGACCTCGCGCTCTACTCCGCCGCCCAGCACGCGAGCGGACGGCTGCCCGTCGTGCCGCTCGACCGGGACGCCGTCGTGGACTGGACCGAGGCCGCGCGCGTGGGCGCCGACGGCCGCGTGCTCGTCCCCGCGTCGCTCGTCTGGGTGTCGCACGCGCTCCTCGTGCCGCCCGCCGTGCACCCGATCATGCAGGCCGGGCTCGCCACCGGGAGGTCCGCCGAGGAGGCGCTCTGGGGCGGCCTCGGGGAGGTGCTCGAGCGCGAGGCGATGACGCGCGCGTGGACGGACGGCGAGGGGTTCGTCGAGCTCGACGTCCCGCGCGCGCTGCACGACCTCGCCCGCGGCCCCGCCGACGCGCTCGCCTGCCGCTGGCTCCTGCTCCCCGCCGAGGGCGGCATGCCCGTCGTGGGCGCGCTCCTCGCCGACGCCCGCACCGGGTACCTCACGCTCGGGATGGCGAGCGGCGGCCGGCCGATGCGCGCCGCCCGCAAGGCGCTGGGGGAGGCCCTCCAGCTGCAGCTCTTCCAGGCCGACCTCGACGATCCGACCGGTCCCTACATGGCCGCGGCCCGCCGACCGGGCAGCCCGCTGCGGCCGTGGCGCGCCGACCGGCGCTACCGCCTGTCGTACCGGCCGGACCTCTCCGACGTCGTCGACTACGGCTGCCACCTGCAGCTGCACCTCGACCCCGCCGTCCAGCGGGCGTTCCTCGACGAGCTGGACCGGTCGATCACGGGCCGCCGGGCGCTCGCCGACGTCGACGACCGCTGGGACGGGCCCGCGCGCCTGCCGGAGCTCGTCGACGCGCTCCGGACGCGGGGCCGGGAGGTGCTCGCGGTCGACGTGACCCTGCCGGAGGTCCGGCGCGCCGGGCTGCACGTGACGCGCGTGATCGTGCCCGGCCTCCGCTCGAACGCGCCGCACGCGCTGCCGTTCCTCGGCGGCCCGGATCCCGCGCCGCCGCGGCCCGCGCGCCCGGTGCCGCTCCCGCACTGACCGCCGCCCGCACCGACCCGCCCGCGCCGCCGGGCCCCGCCGACCGATCCGCCCACCCGACCGAGAGCCGCATGGAACCCACCGTCACGACCCCGTCCCCGCCGGACGCGCCCGCGTCCGCTGCCGCGCCCCCGCGCCTTCCCGATCCCCGCGCGCGCACCCGCGCCGCCGTCCCCGTCCCGCCCGCGCCCGGCCGCGCGCGCCTCGCCCGGCGGATCCTCGTGCCGGCCCTCGTGCTCGCCGCCCCGCTCGTCCTCGCGGTCGCCATGGGCGTCGGCTCGGTCTCCGTGTCGCCGCTGCACGTCGCGCAGGTGGTGCTGCACCACGCGCTCGGCACGGACGCGCTCGGCGGCGGCGCCGACCCGATCGACGACCAGATCGTCTGGGAGTACCGGGCGCCGCGCGTGCTCCTCGCGCTCGTCACGGGCGCCGCGCTCGCCCTCGCGGGCACCGTCCTGCAGACGCTCATCCGCAACCCGCTCGCGGATCCGTTCGTGCTCGGCATCGCGTCGGGCGCCTCGCTCGGCGCGGTCGCGGCGCTCGTCGTCGGCGCGACCGCCGCGGGGCTGCTCGCGACCCTCGGCGTCACGGGAGCCGCGTTCGCCGGCGCCCTCGGCACCCTCGCGCTCGTGCTGGCGCTCGGGCGACGGGGCGGGCGCGTGGATCCGGCGCGGCTCGTGCTCGTCGGCGTCTCGATCTCGTCGCTCCTGCAGGCGCTCACCAGCTGGCTCCAGCTGCAGGCGTCGCCCGACCAGATCGCCGGCGTGCTGTTCTGGCTCCTCGGCAGCGTCTCGGGCGCCACGTGGACCTCCCTCGCGCTCCCCGCCGCGGCGCTCGCGATCGGCCTCGTGGGGCTCCTCGCGGGCGGCCGCACGCTCGACGCGCTGCTCCTCGGCGACGACCGCGCGGCGTCCCTCGGCGTCGACCTGTCGCGCTCGCGCACGATCCTCTTCACCGTCTCCGCGCTGCTGACGGCCGCCGCGGTGTCGGTCGCGGGCGGCGTCGGCTTCGTCGGCCTCATCGCGCCGCACCTGGTGCGGCTCGTCGTCGGCCCCGCGCACCGGCGCCTCCTGCCGCTCGCCGCGCTCGTCGGTGGGCTGTTCCTCGTCCTCGCCGACCTCGCCGGCCGCACGCTCACGGCGCCGCGCGAGCTGCCGCTCTCGATCGTCACCGCGCTCGTGGGCGTCCCGGTGTTCCTCGCGGTCCTGCTCCGCGCCGACGGCGGGCGCGCCCGTTGAGGCTCTCGATCGAGGACGTGGCCGTCCGCATCGGCCGCGCGACCCCCGTCTCCGGAGCCACGCTCGAGGCGCGCGACGGCGAGCTCGTGGGGCTCGTCGGCCCGAACGGCAGCGGCAAGTCGACGCTCCTCAAGGCCCTCTACCGCGCCCTCCCCGTCGCTCGCGGCACCGTCCTCCTCGGCGACCGGGAGCTCCGCGGCATGCGGCCGCGCGACTCGGCCCGCATCGTCGCCGCGCTCACGCAGGACCACGGCGACGACGGCGCCCTCGACGCGCGCGCCGTCGTCGCGACGGGCCTCACGCCGCACAAGGGCGCGCTCGACCGCGACACCGACGACGACCGCGCGCTCGTCGACGCGTGCCTCGCGCGCGCCGGGGCGACCGCGCTCGCCGACCGCGCCGTCCGCTCCCTGTCCGGCGGCGAGCGCCAGCGCGTCATGCTCGCGGCGGCCCTCGCGCAGCGCCCGCGCATCCTCGTGCTCGACGAGCCCACCAACCACCTCGACGTGGCCACGCAGCTGGAGCTCCTCGACCTCGTGCGCGGGCTCGGCATCACGGTGGTCGTCGCCCTGCACGACCTCAACCTCGCCGCCGCCTACTGCGACCGGATCCACGTCGTGCACGACGGCCGCATCGTCGCGGGCGGCACGCCCGACGAGGTGCTGCGGCCCGGGATCCTGCGCGACGTCTTCGGCGTCGACGTGCACCTCGGCGAGCACCCCGTCACGGGCCGCCGCCACCTGTTCTTCAGCACGCCCACCGCGATCCCCGCGCCCACCACGACCCCCACCCCGGACGGACGACCATGACCCCCCGCACCCGCACCCCCTCCCGCCGCCGCCCGACCGGCCGCCTCCTCGGCCTCGCCGCCGGGGCGACCGCCGCCGCCCTCCTCCTCGCGGGCTGCGCCACCGGATCCGCCGGCGACGGCACCGCGCCGGCCGCTGCCGCCGCGTCGGGACCCGTGTCGGTCGACTCCTGCGACCGCACGCTGTCCTTCCCCACCGGACCCGAGCGCATCGTCTCGCTCTGGCCCGCCGTCACCGAGATGCTGCTCGAGCTCGGCGCGGGCGACCGGATCGTCGGCCAGGCCTTCACCGACCAGTCGCCGCCGCTCGACCGCTACCGCGACGCGTACGACCGCGTGCCCGTCCTCGCGACGGGCGCCGTCGACCGCGAGACGCTCCTCGCCGCGCACCCCGACCTCATCGTCGCCGACGGCGAGTACCACTTCGACGGCACCGAGCTGCCGACGATCGACGACCTGGCCGCCCTCGGGATCCGCGTCTACGTCATCAGCTCGTTCTGCCACGGCCAGGTCACCACCGGGCACGTCGACGACGCCGCGACCGACCTGGCCTCGCTCGGCACCCTCCTCGGCGCGGGAGACGCGGCCGACCGCGCGATCGCCGACGAGCGGTCGCGGCTCGCCGCGGTGGACGCGCGCGTCGCCGGCACGGATCCGGTCGACCTCGCCGTGCTGCAGATCTTCGACGGCTCGGTCTACGCCGACGCCCGCGGGCTCTACAGCGACGTGGTCGCCCGGGCCGGCGGCCGGAACCTCTACGAGGACGCCCTGCCCGCCGACCAGTACTACGCGGAGGTCAGCGTCGAGGACGTCGCCCGCCGGGATCCGGCCACGATCGTCTACCTGTACTCGACCGACGCCGAGCGCGACAGCGTGCGCGAGGACCTCGAGGCGCGCCTCCCGGGCGTCCGCGCCGTACGCGACGGCCGCCTGCTCGCGCTGCCGTCGACCGACTTCATCGGCTCCCGCGCGGTCGACGGCGTCGTCGCCCTCGACGCGCTCCTCCATGGCTGACGCGACGACCTCGACCCGTGCCGCGCGCGCCTTCGACCTGTACGTCGTCTCGCGCGGCGTCTCCTGGGCGGGCAACGCGCTCACCGCGGTCGCGCTCCCGGTGCTCGTCTTCACGACGACGGGGGATGCGGCGCTGCTCGGCCTCGTCGCGATGATGGAGGCGCTGCCGTACCTGCTGCTGGCGCTCCCCGTGGGCGCGCTCGTGGACGGGTGGGACGCGCGGCGGACGATGCTCGTCACCACCTGGCTGAGCGCCGCGGCGACCGCGTCGGTGCCCCTGGCGGCGCTGGCCGGCATCCCGCACCCGGCGCTCCTCGTCGGCGTGGCCGCGGTCGTCTCGTCGCTCTTCGTCTTCTTCGACGCCGCGAGCTTCTCCGCCGTGCCCGCCCTCGTGGGCCGCGAGCGGGTGGGCGCGGCGACCACGCGCATGACGACCGTCTACACGGTGATCGGCATCGCCGGTCCGCTCGCGGGCGCCGCCGCGGTGTCGGGCCTCGGGGCGCCGGCCGTGCTCGCGCTCGACGCGGCGAGCTACGCGGTCGCGGCCCTGCTCCTCGTGCGCGTCCGGTGGACGCCCGTGCCGCGTCCGGCCGCGCCCACCCGGCGGCGCATCGGCCGGGAGGTCCTCGAGGGGCTCGCGCACATCCGCCGCACTCCGCTCGTCCGCGACCTCACGCTGGTCGGCGCGGGCAGCAGCCTGACCGGGGGAGCGGTGACGGGCACGCTCGTCGTGATGGTCGCCCGGGGCCTGCACGAGCCCGCCGACGGGCCGGCCCTCGGGATCCTCGCCGCGGCGGCGGCCTGCGGCACCCTCGTCGCCTCCCGCGCGCTGGGTCCCGTCCAGCGGCGCGTGGGCGTCGGCGCCATCGCGATCGGCGGCCTCGCCCTGCAGGCCGCGCTCACGGCGGCGTGGGCGTCCGTCGGATCCCTCGTCGTGGCGGTCCTCGTGCTGGCGGCGTGGCAGGCGGCCGCCTCCACCGTGTCGATCTCCGGCATCGTCGTCCGGCAGACGGTGACGCGCGCGCACCTGCAGGGCCGGGTCAACACGACGGCGCGCATGATCGCGTGGGGCGGGCAGCCCGTCGGGGCGGGCCTCGGCGGCGTCCTCGCCGCGTCCGTCGGCATCCGCGCGGCGATCCTCGTCACGGGCGTCGGCGTGCTCGCGAGCCTCGTCGGCGCGGCCGCGTCGAGCCTCCGCCGGGCACCGCGCCTGGCCGAGCTGCCCGTCCCGGACGCCGGGGACGCGCCCGTCGCGCGGTAGGTGATCGGAGGCGCCCGGATTCTTTGCTACGCTTTCCAGGTTGCTCCACGTGATCCTCGATAGCTCAATTGGCAGAGCAGCCGGCTGTTAACCGGCAGGTTGTTGGTTCGAGTCCAACTCGGGGAGCGAAGGCCTCGCGGCTCCACCCGCGGGGCCTTTTCCTTTGCCCGCGCGATGCATGCGGGCGCACGGCGGCGGCGGGCGATGCGCGTCGCCCGCCCGCCGCCGGATCCGCCTAGTCCTCCAGGTGGTCGCGCCCCGGAAGCCACGAGCTCCCCGGCACGCCCCAGCCGCTCCTGCGGATGACCTTGGCGACCGGCTTCCGGTGCTCGTGCGCGAGCCGGTCCGTGTAGAGGTACCCGTCGAGGTGGTCGTACTCGTGCTGCAGGATTCGGGCGAACCACCCGGACGCCTCGATCTCGAAGGGCGCGCCGTCGAGGTCCCGGGCCCGGAGGATCGCCCGGTCCGCGCGCACGAGCGGGAACCGCTCGCCGGGGAACGACAGGCAGCCCTCCTCCTCGGTGTCCTCGTCGGCCTCGCGCACCGGCACGGGCGTGATGAAGAGATCCGGGTTCACGGCGACCCCGCGCAGCGGCTCGCCCGCGTCGGTCTCGTACGAGTAGACGAACACGCGCAGCGGCACGCCCACCTGCGGGGCGGCGAGGCCCACGCCGGGCGCCTCGTCCATGGTGTCGTACATGTCCGCGACGAGGGCGCGCAGGTCGTCGTCGAACGCCTCCACATCGCGGGCCGGGGCGTGCAGGACGGGGTCTCCGGTGATCCGGATGGGGAGGACGGCCATGCTGCCGATGATAGGCGGGCCGCCGGGTAGGGTCGGGGCGTGCCCTTCGATGCCAGCCCCGTACTCCAGGCCGCTTCGTTGACCCCGTACCAGGCGCTGGGCATCCCGATCGCGCTGGTCGGAGCCGTCTTCCTGTCCCTCGGCGCGCAGCTGCAGTCGCAGGGCGTCGCGAAGATGGAGGCGCGCGGGAAGAAGAGCACGTCGGGCCTCAGCCTCCGCCAGCTCGGCGCGCTCCTCGGCCGGCCGTCCTGGGTCGCGGGCACCGTCATGCTCGGCCTCGCCATCGTGTTCCAGCTCGCGAGCCTGCGCCTCGCTCCGCTCATCGTCGTGCAGCCGCTCGGCGCCGTCGCCCTCGTGGTCACGGCGATCCTCAACTCGCGCGCCACCGGCACCCGCCTCGACCTCAAGGCCAAGCGCGCCGTAGCGCTCTGCATCGGGGGCGTCGGCCTCTTCGTGGTCTTCGCGGCCGTCTTCGCCAAGGAGACGCCCATCCGCACGCCCGAGCTCGTCACGATCCTCGTGATCCTCGCGCTCGTGCTCGCCCTGCTCGGCGGCCTCTTCCTCTACTTCCGGAAGCACGTGCGCGCGATCTTCTACATCATCAGCGCGGGCGTGCTCTACGGGTTCGTCGCGACGCTCGCGAAGGTGGTCATCAACCGGCTCACCACCGGCGCCTTCGACGTGCTGACGGTCGTGTGCATCGTCGCCCTGGTCGCCGCGACCCTCCTCGGCGCGTACTTCGTGCAGACCGCGTACTCCTCGGGCCCGCCCGACCTCGTCATCGCGGGCCTCACCGTGGTGGACCCGCTCGTGGCCGTCTGCATCGGCGTCACGGTGCTGGGGGAGGCGGCGGATGCGCCGTTCTACGCGGGGGTGGCCTTCCTCGTCGCGGGCGCCGTGGCCGTCGCCGGGGTGTTCCAGCTCGCGAAGCACCACCCGCACGTCGCCTGACGGATCCCGGCGCGAGGCGGTCGCGCGGGCTCCCGGCCGGCCGGTGCGCCGTCGGGCCGCGGCCGGAGGCGTGCGATACGTTGCTCTGCGACACCCGGCCCGCGCCACCCGGAACGACGTGACGCGCGCCGGACGCCGACACCACTGGAGAGACACTTCTTGCCGAACACCTCAGGGCAGACCCCGCGCGAGCCCGCGACCTCCGGCCGCCCGCTCCGCATCCTCATCGGCGCGGACACGTTCCCGCCGGACGTGAACGGCGCGGCGCGCTTCGCCGAGCGACTCGCGGGAGGGCTCGTCCGGCGCGGCCACGAGGTGCACATCGTCGCCCCGGCGCCCACCCGCAAGCACGGCACGTGGACCGAGGTCCACGACGGCCAGGAGGTCACGGCCCACCGTCTCCGCAGCTGGCGCTGGTACCCGCACGACTGGCTGCGGTTCGCGCTGCCGTGGACGATCAACCAGAACAGCGCCCGGATCCTCGACGCGGTCCAGCCCGACGTCGTCCACTTCCAGTCGCACATCGTCACGGGCCGCGGCCTCAGCATCGAGGCCGCGAAGCGCGGGATCCGCATCATCGGCACCAACCACTTCATGCCGGAGAACATGCTCCAGCACACGCTGCTGCCCGTGGCGTGGCAGGACAAGGCCATCAAGGCCGCGTGGCGGGCCGCGCGCCGCACCTTCGGGCGCGCCGAGGCCGTCACCACGCCCACGCGGCGCGCGGCGCAGTTCCTCGAGCGCTACACGGGGCTCGAGGGCGTCATCGCCATCTCGTGCGGCATCGACGCCGCCAACTACACGCCCGACTTCACGCCGCGCACCCGCAACCGCATCGTCTTCGTCGGCCGCGTGACGGGGGAGAAGCAGATCGACGTGCTGCTGCGCGCCTTCGCGAAGCTGCCGGCTTCCCTGAAGGCGGAGCTCGAGATCGTCGGCGGGGGAGACCAGAAGGGCCCGCTCGAGCGCCTCGCGGCGGAGCTCGGCATCGCCGAGAGCACCACCTTCACGGGCTACGTCTCCGACGAGGAGCTGCGCCGCGCGTACACGCGCGCCACGGTCCTCGCGATGCCGAGCATCGCCGAGCTGCAGTCCATCGTCACGATGGAGGCCATGGCGTCCGGGCTGCCGGTCGTCGCGGCCGACGCCATGGCGCTCCCGCACCTGGTCCACGACGGCGAGAACGGCTACCTCTTCCGACCGGGCGACGTCGACGACCTCGCCGCGAAGCTCCGCGCCGTGCTCGAGCTGCCCGAGGAGGACCTCCAGCGCATGAAGCGGGAGAGCCTCGCGGTCGTCGCCACCCACGACATCGAGCGCACGATCTCGACGTTCGAGAGCCTGTATCGTGGCGAGTCCGTGGCCGCCCCGGTCACGGACGAGGCCCGCGGGCGCGCGGACGGCTCAGGCGCCGTCTAGCCCACCACCTCGGGGCGGTAGCTCAGCTGGTCAGAGCATCGGACTCATAATCCGCCGGTCACGGGTTCAAGTCCCGTCCGCCCTACCACCGCGCCTCGCGTGCCGCCGCCTCGGACGGCTCTCGCCGCGACCCCGCGCCGCGCCCCCCTCGGACTGGGGTGCGCCGCCGCTCTAGCACGGCCTGGCGCGCATCGCCAGGGACATGTCCGCTGGATTACCATGGGCAGAGAAATAGCCCGGTCGCGGGGCCCCGAGCCCGACCGCCGACCGCCACCGGCCACCCGCCGCCCTGGCGTCCGCCCGTGCGTCGGGCCCGCCGCCCACCCGCGAGGACACGATGACGAGCACGCGACCCACCCGCACGAGCCGACCCACGACGGTCGCGCCGGAGGGCTCCAGCACGCGGTCGTTCCGCGGCGACATCCAGGGCCTGCGCGCGCTCGCGGTCGTCGCGGTGATCCTCGACCACCTCCTCGCCTGGCCGTCCGGCGGCTTCCTCGGCGTCGACGTCTTCTTCGTGATCTCCGGCTTCATCATCACGTCGCTCCTGCTGCGGCAGCACGACAAGCTCGGGCGGATCTCGTTCGCCGAGTTCTACCGCAAGCGCGTGAAGCGCATCCTCCCGGCCTCGACCGCCGTGCTCCTCGTCACGGTCCTCGCGAGCTGGATGGTGTTCCTCTCCGGCCGCGCGTCCGCCATCGCGTGGGACAGCGTCGCCGCGTTCTTCTTCGTCGCCAACTGGCGCTTCGCCGCGACCGACACCGACTACTGGGCCGCCGACAGCGCCGTCTCGCCCGTGCAGCACTACTGGTCGCTCGGCGTCGAGGAGCAGTTCTACGTCGTCTGGCCGATCCTCCTCACGCTCGGCCTCGCCCTCTCGCTGCGGTTCCGCGGGCCCGGCCGCTACCGCGGGATCCTCACCGCGATCCTCCTCGTCGTCACCGTCGGGTCGTTCGCGTGGGCCATGGCCGACACCGCGGGCGACGCCGCGGTGGCCTACTTCTCCACGTTCTCCCGCGCGTGGGAGCTCGGCGTCGGCGCGCTCCTCGCGGTCGCGACGCCGCTGCTCCGCCGCATCCCGGACGCCGCCCGTCCCGTCATCGCCTGGGCCGGCCTCGCCGTCATCGCCTACGGCCTGTTCGCCCTCAGCAGCGCGTCGCCCATCCCGGCGCCCGGATCCGCGATCCCCGTCGTCGGCGCGGCCCTCGTCATCGCGGGCGGCACGGGCGGCGCCCAGCGCTTCCTCTGGCCGCTGACGAACCCGGTCTCCCGCTACCTCGGCGACATCTCGTACTCCCTGTACCTGTGGCACTTCCCGGTCATCGTGATCCTCGCCGCCGTCGCGGACACCGCGGGACTCGGCTACCCGGTCATCGTGCTCGTGCTCACCCTCGGCCTCTCGGTGCTCTCGTACCACGGCCTCGAGGACCCGATCCGCCGCTCGCACTGGCTGGAGCCCGGCGCGGCGGCGCGCCGGAGGAAGAAGCGGGCGCGCAGGCGCCCCGGCTTCGGGGCGTCGACGGGCACGAAGGTCGCGGCCCTCGGCACCGCCGCGCTCCTCACGGTCACGTTCATCAGCCTCGCGGTCGTGCGGCAGCAGGAGATCCAGGAGGCGTCCCGCATCGCGACCGGTCCCGCCGCGTCCGGGGGCGAGGCGGATCCCGCGGACACCGCCGTCCTCGCCGCCGGGGACCTCGGCGCGCTCCAGGGGCAGATCCGCGACGCCCTCTCCGCGACCAGCTGGCCCGCGCTCGACCCCGCGATCGACGGCCTGGAGAAGTCCGCGGTCCCCGTCGAGGACGGCCAGGGCTGCGGTCGCACCGACACCGCGAACCCGCGGTCCTGCTCCTTCGGCGACAGCCGGAAGCCCACCATCATGGTGCTCGGCGACTCGACCGGCATCACCCTGCTGCCCACCGTGCGCGGGCTGTTCGAGGCGACGCACCACATCCGCGGGCTCACGTCCGCCGGCTGCGCCGTCATGGACGTCGACTGGGACTTCCCGGACACGACCACGAAGTCGAGCTGCCTGGCCTTCCGGGAGGCGGCCGTCGCCGCCATCCGGGAGGAGAAGCCGGAGATGCTGTTCGTCAGCAACAGCTACGGCCAGGTGCTGAAGCTCGCCTCGAAGGCCACGGGCGACGACGCCGTCGCCGAGTGGTCGGCGGGCGTGCAGAGCACCGTCGGGCAGGTGCGCGACAGCGTCGGGAAGGTCGTCCTCGTCTCGTCGCCGCCCGTGGGCCAGCCGCTCGAGACGTGCGCCACCAAGGTCTCGACGCCCGCCGACTGCCAGGCGTCCATCCCCGGGGCCTGGAAGGTGGGGGACCGCGCCCAGCGCGACGCCGCCACCGCGCTCGGCATCGCCTACCTCGACACCTCCTCCCTGTTCTGCTGGGAGGAGCGCTGCCCGTCGTTCGTCGGCACGACGCCCACCAAGCGCGACAGCGTGCACACGACGCCGACGTACGCGACCGTGATCACGCCCGCGTTCCGGCAGATGCTCGACGAGGCGCTGGCGGCCGTCCCCGCCTGATCCGCCGCGGCCGGCGCTACGCTGGCCTCCCGACGCGAGACGAGGACGTCATGCAGGCCATCACCCCGTTCGTCTGGCTCGACGGGCGCGTCCGGGAGGCCGCCGCCCTCTACGCGTCCGTGCTGCCCGACTCCCGCACGGTCGAGATCCCCGACGGCGACGGACCGGCGCGGTCGGCCACCGTGGAGATCGCCGGCCTCCGCGTGATCCTGTTCGACGGCGGCCCCCGCTACCCGCAGACGCCCGCCTTCTCGCTGTCGGTGCCGGTGACGACGCAGGGCGAGCTCGACCGGACCTGGGACGCGCTCGTCGCCGACGGCGGGGAGGAGGGCCGCTGCGGCTGGCTGCGCGATCCGTTCGGCGTCTCGTGGCAGATCGTGCCGACGATCCTGCCCGCGCTCCTCGGCGACCCCGACCCGGAGCGCGCCTCCCGCGCGCAGCAGGCCATGCTCGCGATGGGCCGCCTCGACATCGAGGCGCTCCAGCACGCGGCCGACGGCGCCTGATCCCCGGCGCCTGATCCCCGCGCCACGACCGCCGGTCGGTCGGCCACGAAGAAGACGACGGCCGCCGCGCTGATGCGCGACGGCCGTCGGATCGGATGCGGGGGAGCGGCTACTCGCGCAGCGTCGTGATGTGCTCCCGGTACCACTCGACCGTGGAGCGGAGCCCCTCGTCGAGGGCGATGGACGCCGTCCAGCCCGCGTCGGCGAGCTTCGACACGTCGAGCAGCTTCTGCGGCGTGCCGTCGGGCTTCGTCGTGTCCCACTCGGTGCGTCCCTCGAAGCCGACGACGCGCGCGATGGTCTCCGCGATCTCGCGGATGGTGACGTCGCTGCCCGTGCCGACGTTGACCTGCTCCGGGCCGTCGTAGTGCTCCATCAGGTGGAGGCACGCGGCCGCCATGTCGTCGACGTGCAGGAACTCGCGGCGCGGCGTGCCGGTTCCCCAGTTCGTGACCGACTCGGCGCCGGACGCGCGCGCCTCGTCGTAGCGGCGGATCAGCGCCGGAAGGACGTGCGAGCCCTGCGGGGAGAAGTTGTCGCCGGGGCCGTAGAGGTTGGTCGGCATGGCCGAGATCCACGGCAGCCCGTACTGGCGCCGCACGGCCTGGATCTGCATGATGCCCGCGATCTTCGCGATCGCGTACGCGTCGTTGGTCGGCTCGAGGTGCCCGGTGAGGAGGCTGTCCTCCGTGATGGGCTGCGGCGCGAGCTTCGGGTAGATGCACGAGGAGCCGAGGAACAGGAGCCGGTCGACGCCGTGCGCGAGCGCGGCGTCGAGGACGTTGACCTGGATCCGGAGGTTGTCGCTGAGGAAGTCGACCGGGTAGGTGCTGTTGGCGAGGATCCCGCCGACCTTGGCCGCCGCGAGCACGACGTGCACGGGCCGCTCGGAGGCGAAGAACGCGAACACGGAGTCGCGGTCCTTGAGGTCGAGCTCCGCGGAGGTGCGGCTCACGATGTCGGTGAAGCCCTCGGCCTCGAGGCGGCGGACGATGGCCGATCCCACGAGCCCGCGGTGGCCCGCCACGTAGATGCGCGCGGAGCGGTCGAGCGGCGCCGGCGTGAAGGAGACGGCATCGCGCTCGTCCCGGCCGGACGCGGCGGGCGCGGTCACGCCTCGTCCGCGGTCGGCTCGGCCGTGCCCCAGCTGGCCAGGCGCACCGTGTCGATCCACGGGCTGCCCTCGGCGGCGAGCGCGGCGATGTCGGCGTCCACCATGATGCGGGCGAGCATCGTGGTGTCGACCGTGGCCTTCCAGCCGAGCTTCTCGTGCGCCTTGGTCGCGTCGCCGACGAGCGCGTCGACCTCGGTGGGGCGGAGGTAGCGCGGGTCGAACCGCACGTGGTCGGACCAGTCGAGGCCGGCGTGCGAGAACGCGGTCTCGAGGAAGTCGCGGACGGTGAAGTTCCCGCCGGTGGCGAGCACGAAGTCGTCGGGCTCGTCGGCCTGCAGCATGCGCCACATGCCCTCGACGTACTCGGCGGCGTAGCCCCAGTCGCGGATGCTGTCGAGGTTGCCGAGGTAGACGTGGTCCTGCTTGCCGGCCTGGATGGCGGCGACCGCGCGGGTGATCTTGCGCGTCACGAACGTCTCGCCGCGGCGGGGCGACTCGTGGTTGAAGAGGATGCCGTTGACCGCGAACATGTCGTACGCCTCGCGGTAGTTCTTGGTGATCCAGAAGCTGTAGAGCTTCGCGGCCCCGTAGGGCGAGCGCGGGTAGAACGGCGTGGTCTCGCTCTGCGGCGGGGGAGTGGCGCCGTACAGCTCGCTCGAGGAGGCCTGGTAGAAGCGCGTCTCGATGCCCGAGAGGCGCACGGCCTCGAGCAGGCGGATCGTGCCGGTGCCCGTGGTGTCCGCGGTGTGCTCGGGCTCGTCGAACGAGACCCGCACGTGGGACTGCGCGGCGAGGTTGTAGACCTCGTCGGGCTGGATCTGCATCATCAGCGTCGTGAGCCGCGAGCCGTCGCTCAGGTCGCCGTAGTGCAGGAAGAGCTTCGCGCCGTCCTCGTGCGGGTCCTGGTAGAGGTGGTCGATGCGCGACGTGTTGAACGTCGACGAGCGGCGGATGAGGCCGTGGACCTCGTAGCCCTTGCCGAGCAGCAGCTCCGCGAGGTACGAGCCGTCCTGCCCCGTGATGCCGGTGATGAAGGCCTTCTTGACCATGGATCCCCCCAGATTCTCATGCGTGATGACGGCGGCGGGGCACGCGCCCGGCGCGGGCCGTCGCTCGAATCTAGCCTGCGGAGGCCCCGTGGCGGCAATCGGGGTACGCAGTCGCGCGGCACGGTGACGACATCCGGCGGCGGAGGCGTCAGAATGACCCCATGGGGGAACCGAGCACGACCGACGCCGCGCGCACGCAGGAGGCACCGGACCTGGGGGGCCTGACGGTCTGCCTGGTCGGCATCAACTACTGGCCGGAGACCACGGGGATCGCGCCGTACACGACCGCGATGGCCGAGGCGCTCACCGACGCGGGGGCGTCGGTGCACGTCATCACCGGCATCCCGCACTACCCGCAGTGGAAGCTGCAGGACGAGGCGTACGCCGAGGGCAGGCGGTGGGAGGAGATGCGCGACGGCGTCCGCATCACCCGCGTCCGGCACACCATCCCGGAGACGCCCGACCTCGCGGGCCGCGCCAAGCTCGAGGCCAGCTTCCTGAAGGGCGCGCTCCGCGAGGTGCGTCGCGACACGAGCGACGTCGTCATCGCGGTCACGCCGTCGCTGGCCGGCCTCGCGGCGGGCGCGCTCGGCCACGGCCGGCGCCCGTTCGGCGTGCTGGTGCAGGACCTCACGGGCAACGCCGCCGGCGAGTCCGGCACCACGGGCGGCCGTGCCTCCCGCCTCATCGCCGCGGGGGAGTACGCGCTGCTGCGTCGCGCCGACCGGATCGGCGTCATCACGCCCCGCTTCGGCGACCTGCTCATCGGGCAGGGCGTCGACGAGCGCTGCATCTCCGCCCTGCCGAACTTCACGCACATCACCCCGGTGGACGTCTCCACCGCGGCCGCCCGCGCACGGCTCGGCTGGACCCCCGACGCGTTCACCGTCGTCCACACCGGCAACATGGGCATGAAGCAGGGGCTCGACTCGGTCGTCGAGGCGGCGCGGCTGTCCGACACGCGCGACCTCGGAATCGAGTTCGTGCTCGTCGGCGACGGCAACCAGCGCGCCGCGCTCGAGGCCCAGGGCGCCGGGATCCGCTCGCTCCGCTTCATCCCGCCGCTCGACGGCGACGACTACCCGTACGCGCTGGCCGCGGCCGACGCGCTCCTGCTCAACGAGAAGCCCGGCGTGCGCGAGATGAGCATGCCGTCGAAGCTCACCTCGTACACGAGCTCGAAGCGGCCCATCATCGCGGCCGTCGAGGACGGCGGCATCACCGAGAGCGTCGTGCGCGAGCACGGCGCCGCGGCGATCATCCCGCCCGGGGATCCGGAGCGGCTGCTGCAGGCGGCGCAGGACCTGCGCTGCGACGCCGCGCAGGCCGCCCACCTCACCACGGCGGCCCAGCGCATGTTCCAGAACCGCTACTCGCCCGTGAGCGCCCACGCCCGCTACGTCCGGTTCGCGCAGGCGCTCGCGCTCGGCGCCGGGGTGCCCGCGTGACGGCGTCGCGGGACGAGGCGACCGACGTCCCGGTCATCGACCTCTCCCAGGCCCCCGGCGAGCACCAGGCGTGGGACCGCCCGAAGCGCACCGTCTACCTGTGGGCCGCGGTCGAGCTGCTCCTCGTCACGAACCCGTGGCAGATCAGCTCGTCGCTGCGCGTGCGGGCCCTGCGGGCGTTCGGCGCCGAGATCGGCGAGGGCGTCGTCTTCCGTCCGCGGACCCGCGTCAAGTTCCCGTGGAAGCTCCGCATCGGCGACCGCTCCTGGATCGGCGAGGGCGTCTGGTTCCACAACCAGGACCTGGTCACCGTCGGCCACGACGTCGTGATCTCCCAGGAGACGATGCTCACCACGGGCAGCCACGCGCATCGCCGGGACATGGCGCTGCTCACCCGTCCCATCGTCATCGGGCCGGGCGCGTGGATCACGTCCCGCTGCATGGTCCTCGGCGGCGCGCACGTGGGACGCTCCGCGCTCGCCCGCCCGATGACGGTCGTCCAGGGCCGCGTGCCCGACGGCGCCATCGTGTCGGGTCCCGACGGCACGGTCGTCGGCTCGCGCTTCGGCCGGTCGTGACAGGCACGGCGCCGGCCGGGGCCGCGCAGGGCCCGGCCGCCGCCGGATGATCGAGCCGAGCGGGCGTCAGGCGCCGGGCGCGTCGCCCGGCAGCAGGGCCTGACGGAACGTCGCCGCGAAGGCCTCGGGCGTGTGCGCCAGGATCTCCGGGGAGTCGATGCGCGTCGCCGGCAGCGCGGCCGCGATGCTCCGACGGAGCTCCGCGACGGACACCCCCGTGGTCACGACCCCGCGCATGTCGCGGACGGACGGGGTGACACCCGCGTGCTCGCCGACCACCACGGTCAGGCCGGCGGCCAGGGCCTCGTTCACCGTGAGGCCCCACACCTCCTGCAGGGCCGGGTGCACGAGCGCGTCGTGGTCGGCGAAGAGCTCCGGGAGACCGGACGACGGGACGTAGCCGACGAAGCGGATCCGGGCAGCGAGGCCGAGCCGCGCGGCCAGCTCCTCGAGCGAGGCCCGCTCCGGGCCCGTGCCGACGACCGTGAGCGTGCAGTCCTCGAGCTCCGGCGCCGACAGCGCCTCGACGAGGGACGCGACGTTCTTGCGGGGGATCAGCTGGCCGATGCACAGCAGCCTCCGGCCGACCGGTCCGCCGGGTGTGATGCCCCGCGCACGCGCCGCGACGGTGCGCGCGTGGATCCCCTCGACGTCCACCGCGTTGAAGCCCACCCGGATGCGCCCCGGGTCGACGCCCTCGGCGACGAGCGCATCGCGCGACGCGACGCCCGGGACCACGATCTCGTCCATGCCGGAGAAGAACGCCCGGCGGATCCGGGCGACGGGACCGGTCGTGTGCCGCTGCGAGAGCCGGTGCGACTCGTAGAAGCCGACCCGGCGCACGCCGGCGAGCTTCGCCGACCACGAGGCGACCCAGAAGGCGGGGGAGTCCCACCCGCCGATGAGGATCGCGTCCGTGCCGCGCAGGGCGGACGGCCGGATCCACGCCGTCATGTAGTGGCGCGCCTCGCCGCGGCGGACCACGTGGGTGCGCAGGAAACGCGTCGTGTAGGCCGCCTGCCGGTCGCCGGCCGTCCAGTCGTCGCCGCGGTTGTTGTCGTCGCGGCGCAGGCGGTCGTCGTCCTCGAGGAGCCAGACCTCGAGGTCGGCGTCGCGGGCGAGCGCGTCCCACACGGGGACGCGGTACGGGGGCGCCAGGTTCGTCATCCACACGATCGAGGGGCGGGATCCGGTGTCCGCCCGGGCCTCGTAGCGCCGGAGGAGCGCGTCGACCGTCGCGCGGATCGAGAAGGCCTCCGCGAGGGCGAGGCGCATGCCGCGGTCGAGCCGGTCGCGCAGCCCGTCGTCGGACAGGATCGCGGCGGTCGCCCGCGCGAGGTCCGCGGGGGAGCCGTCGGTGACGAGGGCGGCATCGCGGACCCGGAGCTCGTCGGCGATCCCGCAGTCCTCGGTCAGCACGACCGGGGTGCCCACGGAGAGCGCCTCGAGCACGGTCATCGGGAAGACCTCGCGGAGGCTCGGCAGCACGTAGACGGCCGCGCTCGCGAGCCGTCCCGTCACGGCGCCCGGGGCGAGCGGGCCGTCGTAGGAGAGCGGCACGTCGGGGTGCGCGGCCATGAACTCCCGCAGCGCGGGCAGGTCGCCCTCGTCCGGTCCGACGACGACGAACCGCGCCGCGGGATGCTCCCCGCTGACGATCGCGGCCATCTCGGCGAACGCCATGACGCGCTTCCGCGGGTGCAGGCGCGCCACGAACAGGACGTCCTGGCGGCGGGAGCCATCGGAGACCGCGTCGGCGTCGGGCCGCTCCTCGATGCCGTTGCGGATCCGGGAGACCGCGGCACCCGGGAACTGCGCGCGCAGCCCGCGCTCCTCCTCGTCGGTGAGCGCGAGCACGGAGGCGGCGCCGGCGATCGCGCGGGCCGTCATCGCGCGGTCCACGAGCAGGGGCAGGGCCCCGCCCGGCATCACCATGCCGTGCGTCTGCATGACGTAGCGCACGCCGAGGCGGCGGGCCGCGAGCGCCACCTCGAGGTCGAGCAGGTGGCGGCCGGCGTGCACGTGGAGCACGTCGATGCCGCGCGCGTTCTCGGCGAGCCAGGACAGCGCGCCGCGCGAGCGCAGGCCGCTGAAGCCGAGGCCCGGGAGGCGCTGGACGCGGGCGAGCACGACCCTCACCCCGGGGATCCGGAGCTCGGCGACGCCGTCCCAGCCGGCGAGCAGGGTGACCTCGTGACCGCGCCGCGCCAGCTCACGCGCCTGCGCGACGGCCACCGCGACGGGGCCGCCGAACGCGCCGTCGGCGGAGACGTAGGAGACGAACTGCACGATCCTCATCGCCGACGGCTCCGGCTCGCGCGGCGGTGTCCGCTTGCTGGCTCGTCCACCGCCGGGACTAGAAGGTCCCGCGCACGCGCGTCGTCCTGCTCCACTGGTCTCCCTCATGACGGATCCGCTGCGGGCACGTCCTCGGGCAGGACGGCGGGAATCGCGCGGTGACTGAAGTGTAGGGGGGGCGCGACGCGACGGACCCCGACCGTCGACAGGGTGCCGCGCCCCCTCCCGCTACCCCTCGTCGAGCGCGTCGAGGATCGTGGCGCTGATGGTGTGGGCGGCCGCCTCGATGGTGGGGTGCTCGGCGGGAGGCGCGTCGGGCCGCTCGGCGCCGTCCGTCCAGGCGCGGGCGTAGGCCTCCGGTGTCGCGGGCACCTCGACGACGTCGACGCCCGGCCGCAGGTACTCGACCTCGGGGCCGTGCTCGGCACCGGTCGTCGTGACGACCCGGAGCCCCATGACGAGCGCGTCGACGGCCACGAGGCCGACCCGGCCCGGGTTGACGAGCGTGCGCGACATGGCGGCGGCGGGGGCGTAGTCCGCGGGTCCCGCCTGCCCGAGGAGCACGACGCGCCCCGTCTCGCGGGCCAGCTCCTCCAGGAGGCCGCGCGACTCGCCGTCGCCCGCGACCACGAGCCACTGCGACGGATCCGCGGCGAACACGACCCGCGCGGCCTCCACCAGGAGGTCCACGGCCTTGAAGCGGTTCAGCGCGCCGAGGTACAGCGAGACGCGCGCGTCCTCGGGGATGCCGTGGCGGGCGCGGAACGCGGCCTCGTCCGCGGGCGTGACGTCGTCCATGGCGCGCTGCAGGCGCGAGGTGTCGGTGGAGTTCCGGAACGCCGACACCTGGTCCTCGCGCAGCCGCGTGGAGGCGAGCACGTGCCGCCGGCCCCGCTCCGTGTAGGTGAGCGCCCGCGTCGCGCGCGAGTTCAGGATGTTCTCCGCCGCGTCGGCGAGCGGCGACTGGGTCGTCGTGTCCGAGATCCCGTGGCCGAGCGTGACGTACGGCCGCCGCAGCCCGGCGCGCAGCCAGGCGTTGAGGTTGGTGCCCTGCATCTCCGTCACCAGCAGCGCGTCGCGGCCCCGCCAGGTGCGCGGCAGGCGTCGGAACACGAACTTCGGGATGGAGCGCACGGGCCGCACCGTGCACGCGGCGACTCGGCTCGCCCACCCGGGCTGGATGCCGTCACCGCGGGCCGCGATGTCGCGCTCCTGGTCACGGTCCCCGCCGTAGAACACCCGGCAGTCCACGCCCGCCGAGCCGAGCTCCTCGATGACGAGCGACCACAGCCGCTCGCGGTAGCCCGGGATGTACGGCTGGGTGATCGCCACCCGGCGGTTCACGTCGCGCTCCCGGTCGTGTCGGCGTCGCACCTGCGTGTGTCGTCTGCCATCGTCCCCCCTATGGCGATCCGGGGCCGTCTCCGCGACCGCATCCCCCGATGCGGCCCGGCTGCGCGAGTCGGATAGCTGGATCCGGACCTCAGGCGCAACCGCCCCTCCACTCAGGCTAGTACGGGGATCCGCCCCAGCGGTGGCCCGGCCCGAGGACGACGCTCCGCGGACGGGCGGCCGGGTGCGGTCCGCCATACTGGTCTGGTCATGCGGCGCGTCCGCCTGGCCGACGTCGGAAGGGGACGGAGTCGCATGGGGGAACGGGGATGTCCGGCGCTGCCGTCGGGACGCGGCAGAGGGTGCTCCGCGGCTGTCGCGACGCACGGATGCCGCCCCGCATGAGCGCCGCGCGACCGCGATCCTCCGCCGCCGACGCCCCCGTCCTCCTCCTCGAGGGGAACGGCGACGGCCACCGGTTCTACTACGTCCGCCTGCTCGCCGAGGCGATCCTGGCCGAGGGAGGACGCGCCGTCCTCGTGACGACTCCCGACCAGAGGCGCAGCCCCCAGGCGGAGGAGTTCCTGAGCGGGCTCGGACCCGGCTTCACCGTCGTGGACGTGCCCCGCGCCGACGTCCGGTCCGCCACGCGCCTTGCCCGCAGCACGGGAGCGCACCGCATCGTCATCCCCGACGGGGACCTCCACCTCGTGCACCTGCTCACGCGCCGCGGCCTCCGGCTCCCGCACGTCACCGCCCTCGTGATGCGCGAGCCCGTCGTGCGTCGCGGGCAGGCGCCCGGAGCGCTCGCCCGCCAGTGGCTGAAGCTCGCCACGATGACGCTGGCCAGCGTCCGAGGGTCCACGAGGATCACGGTCCTCAAGTCGTCCGTGTGGGCCGGCCGGTCCCGCTTCCCCGTCGCATACGACCCCGTGACCCTGGCGGCCGGGCCGCAGGACGTCGCCGACGTCCGCGCGCGCTGGGACCTCGGGGGCGACCGTCGCTGGTTCGCCGTCGTCGGCGCGATCTCCGCTCGCAAGAACCTGCCGCTCGTCGCCGAGGCGTTCGCGCGCGTCGCGGGCGAGGGCACGGGGCTCCTCGTCGGCGGCCGGATCGTCGACGACCAGCTCGCCGAGGCCGAGCCGCATCTCGCGGAAGCGAGGCGGAAGGGCGCGCACGTGCTGGTCGTCGACCGCATGCTCGAGGACGTGGAGCTCGACGCCGCCATCGCCGCCGTGGACTGCGTCGTCCTCGCCCACTCCAACGAGGGCCCGAGCGGCATCCTCGGCAAGGCCGTCATGTCGGGCACTCGCCTGATCGTGGCGGGCGCGTCGAGCCTCCGACGCGATGCGCAGGCCATCCCGACCCACGCCGCCTGGACGCCCCTCGAGGCCGACGCGATGGCGAGGGCCATGGCCGACGCCGTGGCCGACGATCGCCCCGCTCCGGTCCCCGACATGGGCACCTCCCGCTTCACGTCGGCGCTCCTGTGACGGACGCCGTCCCCGCGCCCTCCGGCGGGCTCGGCCGCCAGGCCACCTTCCTCGCGGGCGCCACCGCCGCCGCGCAGGTCCTGACGGCGCTGATCTACCTCTTCGCGGCCCGCGTGAGCGGCCCCACCGACTTCGGCCAGGTCGTCACCGCCATCGCCATCGCCACGAGCGCCGTGGGGATCCTCGACTTCGGCACGAACTCGCTCTGGATCCGGGAGACGGCGAAGGGCGCGCTGCCCACCCGCGACCTCGCGCGTCGCGCGCTCGCCAAGGTCCTCATCGCCCTCGCGGCCTTCGCGGTCGGCGGCGTCCTCCTCTACGTCCTCTCCCCGAACCCGTGGCTGTGGACCGCCGCCCCCATCGCGATGTTCCTGCTGGTCTCGCAGACGGCGCAGGTGCCGCTCCGCGCCCATTCCCGCATCGGCGTGGTCGCGCTGTCGCTCATCGTCGACCGCGTGGTCGGCATGCTCGTCCTGTTCGCCGGCGTCCTCGTCGGCGCGGACGGCGCGGCGTCCCTGTGGCTGGCGCTCGTCTGCGGCTCGATCGGCGGCACGCTCTTCCTCGTCGGCTTCATCCCGCGGCGCTCCCGCCTCCTGGTGTCGCCCGACCTCCGCCGGTCGCCCTGGCGCGGCTCCGGGTTCTACGGGCTGAGCTCGATGGCGGTCACGTCGCAGGCCCTCGACCTCGCCATCATGTCCGCGATAGCGGGTCCGGCCGCCGCGGGCATCTACGGTGCGGTCAACAGGTGGACCCAGCCGATGCAGCTCGCGGTCTCCGCCTTCGCGTCCGCGGCGGTGCCCGTCGTCGCTCGGGCGCAGGCGTGGTCCACCGCCTGGCCGCACGTGAAGAAGGCGCTGTGGCTCCCCGCGGCAGCCGTGGTCGCCTGCGTCGTCGTGATCATCGGGGCACCGGTCTTCGTCGACGTCCTCGTCGGCGATGCGTATGCCGAGTCGGCGACGGTCCTGCGCGTCCTCGCCATCGGGACGCTGTTCGCCATCGGGAACCAGCCCCTCGCCGTCTTCCTGCAGAGCCTCGGTCGCGACAGGGCGGTGTCGTTCATCACGGTCCCCACGGTCGCGGTGCAGCTCGCGCTCGTCGCCGTCCTCGCTTCGCAGTACGGGGCGGTGGGCGCCGCGTTCGCCTTCGTCGCGGTGCAGGCCGGGATGTTCCTCCTGCTCCTCACGCTGACCCGCAACGCGAGGAACCGCAGCGCGTCCCGATAGCGATCAGTCGCGGACGCGCAACGCATGGGCTGACCCGAGGGGCCCGACGGCCTCCCGGTCGGCGCCGCCCCTCAGCTGCGGGCGGACACGAGCCCGCCGAGCGATCGGGCGGGCAAGGGGCGGGTCCCGGTCGTCAGCGTCCGAGCGATCCCGCCGCCCCCTCGACCGCCTGGGCTCAGGAGTCGGCCGCTCGGGACCTGGGCCGCCGACGGGAGTCGAGCGCGGACGCGAGCATCCTCTTGGTGGACCGGCGCGCCGGGGTCTCGAAGAAGGAGAAGACGAGGACGCTCGCCCCGATCGTGAGCAGCACCCAGATCCAGCCGAACCAGGCCGGGGCTCCCGCGAGGCTCATGAGGTTCATGAGCGGTACGTGGATGAGGTAGAGGGAGAAGCTCGCCTCGCCGAGAAGGAGCAGCCATCCGGCCGAGAGCCAGGACCTGCCCTTCCTCGGGGGGACGGCCAGGCCCAGGATGAGCGAGGCGAAGAACGGCGTGAGGAGCAGGTACGCCGGGCGCACGGGCACCGTGGCGGACAGCACCACGATCGCGACGGTGGAGATCGTCAGGATCACCGTGCGGCGATGCCCGAGCATGAGCCACTCCCGCCCGCCCCGGAGGAAGAGCAGGGCGGCGACGACGCCGATGAGGAAGTCGAAGAGGTGCGTGATCGGGAACTGGCTGACGAGGAAGCCCCTCTGGCCCGCGGGCGCGACGGCCCGCACCGCGATCACGAAGAGGATCTGGAAGGCGAACGCGACCACCACGAGGACGCCCAGCCGCGTGCTCGCCATCCGACGCAGCCGGACGATCAGCAGAGGGAACAGGAGGTAGAAGAACATCTCGCACGCGATGCTCCAGGCCGGGCTGTTCCACGGCTGGTTGATGCGCGCGGTGGGGAACCATCCCGTCGTCACGGTCAGCTGGCTGAGGAAGCTCGCGACCAGCGCCATGGGCGACGGCTCCTTGAGCGCGTACCAGTCGAGGAGACGCGCCCGGTCACCGGCGAGGAGGACGTACCCGACCCCGATCGCGCCGAGGAGGAGGGAGAGGAGGACGACGGGATAGATCCGTGCGATGCGGTTGACGTAGAAGGCCCGGCGATCGGCGCCACCCGCGAGACCCGAGTAGTTGTAGGCGAGGATGAACCCGGACAGCACGAAGAAGAGCGCGACCGCGGTCCTGCCACCGTCTACGAAGGCGACGACGCCGGCGGGGACGAGGATGAGACCGCGATGCGCGAAGTGCGACACCAGGACCGTCATCGCGGCGAGGAACCGCACGCCGGTCAGCGCGGGGAGACGTCGATCGTCGTGGAGCGCGCTCGCCTCCGTCACCGCGCTGCGCCCCGGCGGCGTCGCCCGAGGCTGGCGGTCGTCATGGCAGGGCTCAGGGGCCCACCCGCGGACAGCTCGTGAGCCGTCGAGCCCACGGGACCCCGACCCCGCGTCCTGGGCATCAGTACGCCCCCTCGCGTCGCAGCACGGCCCGTGCCGTCTTCCACAGGATGACCAGGTCGCCCACGATCGACCAGTTCTCGACGTAGTACAGGTCGAGCCGCACGCTGTCCTCCCACGAGAGGTTGGAGCGGCCGCTCACCTGCCAGAGACCGGTGATGCCGGGCTTCACGAGGAACCGGCGGTGCACCTTCGTCTCGTACGACTCGACCTCGCGGGCGAGCGGCGGGCGCGGCCCCACGAGCGACATGGTCCCGTTGAGCACGTTCACGAGCTGCATGAGCTCGTCGAGGCTGTAGCGGCGGAGGAATCGTCCGACCGGCGTCACGCGCGGATCGTCCTTCATCTTGAAGAGCACGGAGTTGCCGGCGTCGCGCCCCTGCTTCTCGAGCTCCAGCAGGCGCGCCTCCGCGTCCGTGACCATCGTGCGGAACTTGAGCATCGAGAACGGGCGGCCGTTGATGCCGACGCGCTCCTGGCGGAAGAGCACGGGCCCCGGCGTGCTGAGGCGGATGGTGATGGCGATCGCGAGGAGCAGGGGAGAGGCGAGCACCAGCATCAAGCTGCTCGCGACGAGGTCGAAGGCCCGCTTCGCGAACAGCTTCGTGCCCTCGTAGCGCGGCGTCTCCACGTGGATCAGCGGCAGGCCGGCCACCGGCCGGGTGTGGATGCGGGGGCCGCCGATGTCGGTGAGGCTCGGGGCGACCACGAGGTGCTGGCGGCCGGGCTCGAGCGACCAGCTCAGCTCGCGGATCCGCTCGGCCGAGAGCTCGTCGTTCGACGCGATCACGATCGTGTCGGCGTCGACGGCCCGCATGGCGGCCTGGAGGTCGTCGAGCTTGCCGAGCACGGGGATCCCGGTGCCGGGCAGCGTGGCGGCGATGACGCCCGAGGGGATGCACGCCCCGACCACGAGGTAGCCGGCGTACGGCTGTCGCGCGAGCTCGCGCGCCAGGAACCCGGTGGACGACTCCGACCCGATGAGCAGCACGCGCGAGGAGTAACGGCCCTTCGCGCGCTGGACGTTGAGCCACTGGCGCCACATCCAGCGGCTGAGCACGAGCGTGACGAGCCCCAGGGGGAGCGCGATGATGACGTAGCCGCGGGCGAAGTCGATGCGACCGAGGAACGCCACGATGGCGACCAGCCCGAAGAGGCGGACCGTGGCGTCGAGGATGAGCCGGTACTCCTGCGGGCCGGTCCCGAGCACGCGGTAGCCGCGGGTGCCGTAGAGGCCGAGGGCGAGCATCCAGCTGGCGATGATGACGACCGAGATGAGCGAGTAGCTGACGGCGATGCCCTCGTAGTCGCCGTTGAAGGCGACGTCGGAGGTCTCGAAGCCGAACCACGCGATCTGCACGCCGAAGACCACCCAGATGAGGACGAGGAGGTCGGTGACGACGAGCCCGATGGCGTAGACGCGGCGCCAGTCGTGGGCCCGTGCGCCGTTGGCCTCCGTGAGCGGCCCGTCACCGGCGGCGGGGCGCCTCGTCGGCCTGGGCGCGTGCGGCCGGTCACCGGTCTGCGGCGCGTCCGCGTGATGCGTGGCACTTCGTTCGATCATCGTCCCCCCAAGCCGGTGCTGCGTCCCCCTGAGGCGTCGTCGGCTCCCGGTCCGAGACTACAGCCGATCCCGGGGGCGCCCCGGGCCACGGGGCTGCGTGGCCAGGGCACGCGCCGCGCGGTCACGCGCGTCAGATGCGCGTCCAGGTGCCGCCGTCGCGCCGCGTGATCGTCCCGCGGAGCACGTCGACGAGGCCGGCGGTGCGCGCGCGGACGGCCGCGGCGATCCGCTCGGCGGCCGTGTCGTCGTCCGCCGTGAAGCGCACCGTGAGCCGCGGTTCGCCCCGGACGACCTGGATGTCGTTCGCCTCGAGGGTCGCCAGCCGGGCGGCCTCGTCCGCGGCGGCGGGGAGGACGGCGGACGGGTCGGCGCCCGGGCGGAGCGCGCCGACGGTCATGGTGATGCGGTAGGAGGGCACGGTCGATGCTCTCGCATCCGAGGCACCGGCATCGCGCGCGTCCCCGCACGCGTTAAATGGAAGACGGCCCCGACCACATGGTCGGAGCCGTCCTCGGAAGCTCAGCGTGCGTCGCTCACCGATGGTGAGCGGGTGGCGTTAGAGCGGGCGGATGTTCTCAGCCTGGGGACCCTTGGGGCCCTGGGCGACCTCGAACTCCACCTTCTGGTTCTCGTCGAGCGACTTGTAGCCGCCCGTCGCGATCGCGGAGTAGTGAGCGAACACATCCGCGGTTCCGTTGTCGGGAGCGATGAAGCCGAAGCCCTTTTCAGCGTTGAACCACTTGACGGTGCCTGTTGCCATGACGAAATTTCCTTCAAAAGAGATGCATCGATCCCGGGACCCGGGACCGCGGGCCGCCTGGATCTCGTGACCCCTCCGGCGGACCGGGCGGATCGTGAGGACCTGACGACTTGTGAGCAACCCTAGCGGGTCAACGACGCGCGATGGGGGATGCGGGCACATTCGCACCCGGTGTTTCCCTGCGTGACGCCCTGGGGAGGGGGCGGTCGGCGGCTGGCCCGGCCTCCGGCGTCGGACGCGGGCGGGATGATGAGGTCATGCACATCCTGGCCGCGAGGACGCCCGAGGGCGTGCGGCTCGTCGACCTCGACGCGGAGGGCACGGTCACCCGGGTGCGGGACGTCGCGTCGGAGGAGTGGCCCGCGGTCGCGGCCGCCCGGGAGCGCGCGGAGCCGTCGCCCCGGTGGGTGTGGGACGACACCGCCGTCTGGGCCCGCCCCCTCCTCGCGGCGGGAGTGCGCGTCGCCCGGTGCCACGACCTCCGGCTCAGCCACGCGATCCTGCGCCTGTCGACGGCGGCCGCCGGCAGCGCGCTCGCGCGGGGCCCGCTCGGCCCCTGGGACCGCCCCGCGCCGGTCGAGCGCGACCGCGCGTCCACCGCCACGCTCTTCGACGACCTCGACGCGCCGGAGGGACGCTCGCCGGACGAGCTCGTCGCCGAGCTCCGCCTCCAGCTCGAGGCGGTGGCCGGCAGCGCCGCGCCCGGCCGCCTGCGCCTCCTCCTCGCCGCGGAGTCCGCGGGCGCCCTCGTCGCCGCCGAGATGTCGGCCGACGGCCTGCCCTGGGACACCGCGGTGCACGACGCGCTCCTCGTGGGCCTGCTCGGCGGCCGTCCCGCGCACGGCGGGGCCCCGCCCGCCCTCGTCGCGCTCGCGGGGCGGATCCGGGAGATCCTGCGCGCCCCCGACCTCAACGTGGACAGCCCGCCGGACGTGCTCCGGGCGCTGCGCCGCGCGGGCATCGACGCGGCGAGCACACGGCAGTGGGAGCTGCAGGAGATCGACCACCCGGTCATCGCGCCGCTCCTCGAGCACAAGAAGCTGTCGCGGCTCCTCACCGCGAACGGCTGGACGTGGATGGAGACGTGGATCCGGGACGGCCGCTTCCACCCCGAGTACGTGCCGGGCGGCGTCGTCACCGGCCGATGGGCCGCCAGCGGCGGGGGTGCGCTGCAGCTGCCGCGGCAGATCCGAGCCGCCGTGCGCGCGGATCCCGGCTGGAGGCTCGTCGTCGCAGACGCCGCGCAGCTCGAGCCGCGCGTGCTCGCGGCGCTGGCCGAGGACCGCGCCATGGCGGACGCGGGCCGGGGCACCGACCTGTACCAAGGTCTCGTCGACGCCGGCGTCGTCGACACCCGCGCGCACGCCAAGGTCGCGATGCTCGGCGCCATGTACGGGGCGACCTCGGGGGAGAGCGGCCGCCTGATGCCGCGGCTCGTCCGCGCGTATCCGCGCGCCACGGGCTACGTCGAGCAGGCGGCGCGAGCGGGGGAGAGCGGCGGCGTGGTCAGCACGCGCCTCGGGCGGTCGTCCCCGCCTCCCGGCGACGCGTGGCGCGATGTCCAGCAGATCGGCCGCGCGGGCGAGGCCTCCGCCGCGGACGCCGCCCGGGCGCGCACCGCCGCGCGCGACCAGGGGCGCTTCACGCGCAACTTCGTCGTCCAGGGCAGCGCCGCCGAGTGGGCCCTGTGCTGGCTGGCCGGGCTCCGGCGTCGGCTCGCCGCCATGGAGCGGCCCGGCTCGCGTCCGCACCTCGTCTTCTTCCTGCACGACGAGGTGATGGTGCACGCGCCGGACGACCGCGTCGACGAGGTGCGCGCCGCGGTGGCCGAGGCCGCCGCGGAGGCCGGTCGGCTGCTCTTCGGCGACGCTCCCGTCGACTTCCCGGTCACCATCGCGGTCGTCGACGACTACGCGCAGGCCAAGTGACGCGGTCCGCGCCCGGACGCGACGACGCCCGGCCCCGCGAGGGGGACCGGGCGTCGTGTGCGTCAGGGGAGGATCAGCCGCCGGAGCCGACGTCGCCCTCGTGGTCCTGGCCCTCGCTCGTGTTGCTGCCCGAGCCGTCGGGGGTCTGGTCGCCGGATCCGCTCTCCTCGGTGACCGAGGAGGACGACGACTCCTCGTGCTCCTCGGTGTGCGTCGTCGTGCCGTCGTCGGTCGAGGTGCTCTCGTGGTCTGTGCTCATGGTCCGACCGTACGCCCGCGCCGCGCTGCGGGGAACCCCGCCCGCTCCCGGCGCGCGCGGCCGCCGCCGACTTGGCCGGGGCACCGCCGACGGCGAGGATGGGAGCATGACCGATCCCGCCGCGACCGCCGCATCCGCTCCCACCGACCCCGCGGAGGTGCTCGCGGTCTACCGCTCCCGCCGCGAGCAGATGGTGGTCCTGCCCCAGGGCAACCTGGCGCTCGTCAACACGCAGTGGATCTCGCACGACGCCGACCCGCAGCCCGTCTATGGCATCCCGGGCATCTGGTCGCCCCTCGAGCCCGGCGTCTCGGGGCTCCGCGTCCGCGCGTCCGCCGCCGACGGCCTGCGTGTCGACGGCGTCCTGGTCGACGGCGAGGCGATCGTGCGTGGCCGGGACGACCCCCAGCCGTCGACCGTCGTCGCCAGCGACACCGTGTCGGCGTTCGTGATCGCCAGCGAGGAGGGCGCCTACGCGCTCCGCGTCTGGGACGCGCAGTCCGAGGCGATCCGCGACTTCGGCGGCATCGACGCCTTCCCCTACTCCGAGGAGTGGGTCGTGAAGGCCGACTTCACGCCCATCGAGGGCGGCCGGGCCATGGGCTTCGAGCACCTCAAGGACGACGGCGCCACGAAGGACAAGATCGTGCCCGGCGAGATCACCTTCACGAAGGACGGCGTCGACTACTCGCTCGCCGCGTTCCGCGAGGGCCGCGCGCTCCTCCTGGTCTTCTCCGACGCGACGAGCGGCGAGTCGACCTACGGCGTCGGCCGGTTCCTCATGGTCGCGCCGTCGCCCGACGGCACCATCACGTTGGACTTCAACCGCGCCTACCTGCCGCCGTGCGCCTTCAGCTACAACTTCAACTGCCCCATGCCGCCCAAGCAGAACCGCTTCGCGGTGCCCATCGAGGCGGGGGAGAAGAACGTGCTCGCCAAGGACGGCACCCTGCTGCACTAGGTCAGCCGGCGATCCCCTCGGCCCGTCGCGCGGGTCGACCGCGACGCGGGGCCTCCGCCAGCCCCGCCGGTCGTGCGCCCGACGCGCGAGCGGCGCCGATCCTGGCCTCGGCGGCGTCGAGCCAGGCGAGCCGGGCCGCGACCTGCGCCTCCTGCGCCTCGACGGCCAGCAGCCGCGCGAGCTGCACGCCGTCCGGACGCCCCTCGAGGTCCTCCCGATCGCGTGCGAGAGCGCGGGCCTCGGCGTGCGAGCTCGCCCGCTGGATCCGCACCACCTCGCGGGCGTCCGCCCCGGGCAGCGAGAGCGCGAGCGTCACCTTGACCAGCAGCTCGTCGCGCGCCGCGACGCCGTCCACGCTCTCGGCGAGCCAGGCCTCGACCTCGGACCTGCCCGCGGGGGTGATTGTGTACGGCACGTGGCCCGCGTCGTCCGTGGCCCCCTTGACGACCAGGCCGTCGCGCTCGAGCCGGTCGAGCGTGTTGTAGATCTGCCCCACGTTCAGCGGCGCCGACGTCCCGGTGCGGCGCGCGAACTCGGTGCGCAGCTGGTAGCCATAGCAGGTGCCCTCCGTGAGCACGGCCAGCAGCGCGTGTCGCACCGACATGCCGCCCCGTCTCCCGGCCCCGGCGGGCCGACACCCGCAGCCTAGGCATTCCCGGCATGCACCGAGCCGGGACCCGCCGCAGCCCCGGAAGCGCGCGGCCGGGACCCTCCGGCGCGTCGGACCCGCGATGTTGCCGATGCACAGGATCACCCGCCATGATGGGACCCGTCGGCGCTCGCGCCGGCCGCACCGGCAGGTGTGGAGCTCGTCCATCGCACGCAGATCGTTGGGGAAGACGCATCTGATCGGATGGAGGAGACCCATGGAAGCACCCGTCGCCAACTCAAGACCGGCTCGAGGAGTGCTCTACGTGCACTCCTCCCCTCGCGCGCTCTGCCCCCATGTCGAATGGGCAGCGGGTCGCGCGCTCGGTCACGCCGTGAACTTCACCTGGGACCCGCAGCCCGTGCTGAAGGGCGCCATGCGCGCGGAGTACTACTGGGAGGGCCCGGAGGGATCCGGCGCCGCCATAGCAAGCGGCCTGCGCGGCTGGGAGCACCTCCGCTACGAGGTCACCGAGGACGCAGGTCCCGGCCGTGACGGCGGCCGCTGGATGCACACGCCCGACCTCGGCGTCTTCTTCGCCCAGACGGACACGGCCGGGAACACGGTCATCCCCGAGGACCGGATCCGCTACGCCCTCGACATCGCGGGGTCCAACACCCTGGAGCTCCACCGCGAGCTGCGCCTCGCCATGGGCCAAGCATGGGACGACGAGCTCGAGGCCTTCCGGCACGCGAGCGACTTCAGCCCGGTCGTCTGGCTCCACAAGGTCGGCTGACCCGGGCGTGCGGCGCGCGCCTCCTCCCGCGCGCCGCCCGCCCGGTCGCCGCCCGCCCTCGTCCGCGGTGCGTGATAGCGTCCACATGATGAGACCGGGGGGCCTCACCGCCGTCGCGGGAAGCACGTGCGGGATGATCCGCTGCGACATCTCGACAGGACCACCCACAACTGGACGTGCGTCAAGCACAGCGAGATCGGCGACGACACCATGCGGGAACGACTCTCCACCATCCGTCACGAGCTGCCCGGGGTCACCGTCGCGATGCTCGTCCTCGCATGCGCGGCGTGGATCCTCGTGTCGACCTCCATCCTCACCAAGGACCCGTTCGCCGGCACCGCCGTCGGGCTGGCCCCGATCGTGCTCTTCTACATCGTCCGCAAGGCCGTCGTGCGGTTCCTCTTCGTCGTCGTCGGAGGTCTCCTCGTCCTCGGATCCAGCGGCGACCTGAGCGCGAACAAGATCGTCTACGCCGGCCTCCTCATCCTGTGCGCGGGGGTCTCCGTCGGGCGGCTGATCACCTCGCCGCCCTCGTACGCCCACCACTTCAAGTCCCTCGTGTGGGTCGGCCTCGCGCTGCTGGCGATCCTCGGGCTGAGCTACCTGGCCTCGCCCGTGGGCTCCGACCTCGGCACGTTCGGCAGGCAGGCGATCTTCTACCTGCTCATCGTGCTGGGCCCGGTCATCGGCCTGGACGCCGGTCGGGACATCTCCCCGAGGATCACCTACCCCCTCGTCGGCGTCCTCGGCGTCATCGCAGCGGTGGGCTTCGCCTTCGACTGGCTCGATCGACGCGGCGTGACCGCGCTGTCGTCGGGCCGTTTCATCTTATCGAGCCTCCTCCTGCCCGCGTTCGCCTTCTCCCTCGCCCTCGTAATGGTGTTCCACGCGGAGAAGCGCATCGCCCGCATCCTGTGGTTGATCCCCGTTGTGGGGATCCCGATCGCGATGCTGGTGACGGGAACCCGCACCAACCTGATCGTGTTCGCCGCCATCTTCGCCGTGCTGGGCCTCCAGCGCCGCATGCGCGTGCCTCCGCTGAAGATGCTGGGCCTGCTCCTCATCGGAGGCGTCGCGGGAGCCCTGGTGTTCCCCATCGTGGCGTCCGTGGCCATTTCGGACCCCGACTTCCTGCAGAGGCGCATCCGCGCGTCCCTCACCGTCCTCAACGGGCAGGGCGGCGCCGACCAGTCCTACGCCATCCGTCAGAACGCGTACCTCGTCGCCACGGATCTCATCGACCGGAGCCCGGTGTTCGGCATGGGGCTCGGCTACACCATCCCCATCACGCTCGACACGCCGCTCCTGACCATCGTCCGCCTGGGGTGGCTGGGCACCGGCGCCGTCGCAGCATTCCTCGCCGCGATGGGCTGGTCGGTATGGAAGGCCACACGGGCCATCGGCCCGTCGCCCGCCACCACGGCCTGGTGGGGACTGATCCTCGTGCTGCTCTTCAACATCCCCTTCGGCACGCCGCTCGAGGACCGCGGCTTCGGGTTCACGCTCCTCCTCGCCACCGTCGCCATCGCCAGCGGGCTCCACGCCAAGACCACGCGGGATCAGGCGACGTCGTCCACCCTGCGCGCGTCCAGCGTCCGCGAGCTGCCCCGAGCCGCCGGACGCGGCCCCCGCGCGGGCATCGCGACGTAGGTCGGGCCGGTCCCGGGAGCCCGCTGACGCTGCTCCGAGGAGCCCCGGACCGCGCGGGCCGCGCACGCGAAGAGGCCCCGACCTGATGGTCGGGGCCTCTCGTCGTGCGCGTGCGGCTAGACGCTGCGGAACGCGATGACCGCGTTGTGCCCGCCGAAGCCGAACGAGTTGCTGATCGCGAGCAGGTCGCCGTCGCCGAGCGAGCGGGGCGACGTGACGACGTCGAGGGGGATGTCCGGGTCCTGCTCCGTGAGGTTGATCGTCGGGGGAGCGGTGCGCTCCGCCAGCGCCTTCACGGTGAAGACGGCCTCGATGGCGCCGGCACCGCCGAGGAGGTGGCCGGTGGACGCCTTGGTGGCGCTCACGGGGATCCCGTGGACCGCCTCGCCGAACACGCGCTCGAGCGCCTTGTACTCGGCGATGTCGCCGACGGGGGTGCTCGTGGCGTGCACGTTGATGTGCGAGACGTCGGAGCGCGAGTAGCCCGCGCCCTCGATGCTCTGGATCATGGCGCGCGCTGCCGCCGTGCCCTCGGGATCCGGTGCGGTGATGTGGAACGCGTCGCTCGTGACCGCGCCGCCGACGAGCTCCGCGTAGATGCGGGCGCCGCGCGCCTTCGCGTGCTCCTCGGTCTCCAGCACGAGGGCGGCGCCGCCCTCGCCGAGCACGAAGCCATCGCGCGCGATGTCGTAGGGGCGCGAGGCGCGCGTCGGGTCGTCGTTGCGCTTGGAGAGCGCCTGCATCGCCGCGAAGGACGCGATGGGGAGCGGGTGGATGGAGGCCTCGGAGCCGCCGGCGACGATGATGTCGGCACGGCCGGCCTGCAGGTGCTCGTAGGCGCTCGCGATTGACTCGGTGCTGGACGCGCACGCGGAGACCACGGTCTGGATGCCGGCGCGGGCGCCGAGGTCCATGCCCACCGCGGCGGCGGGGCCGTTCGGCATGAGCATGGGCACGGTCATGGGGAGGACGCGACGCGGGCCCTTCTCGCGGAGGGTGTCCCACGCGTCGAGGAGCGTCCAGACGCCGCCGATGCCGGTCGCCCAGTCGACGGCGAAGCGCAGCGGGTCGACCTCGGGGGAGCCCGCGTCGGCCCAGGCCTCACGGGCGGCCGTCAGCGCGAACTGGCTGGAGGGGTCGAGGCGCTTGGTCTCGATGCGCTGCATGACCTCGGAGGACGGTACCTTGGCCTGCCCGGCGAAGGTGACGGGGATCTCCCACTTGGCCACCCAGTCCTGCTCGAGGGTGCTGATGCCCGACTCGCCGCGGAGGAGCGCCTGCCAGGTGTCCTCGGCCGTGCCACCGAGGGGCGACGTGGCGCCGATGCCGGTGACGACGATCTTCTTGGGGGTGGTCATGCGTGGCGTCTCCTCGACGTCAGGGGGAACGGGGAAGGGAGACGGCCGGCCCCGGATGCGGGACCGGCCGTCGTCCGCGCGATCAGGACTGCGCGTTGGTGATGAAGGTGACGGCGTCGCCGACGGTCTTGAGGTTCTTGACCTCCTCGTCGGGGATCTTCACGTCGAACTTCTCCTCGGCGTTGACGACGATCGTCATCATCGAGATCGAGTCGATGTCCAGGTCGTCGGTGAACGACTTGTCCATCTCGACGGTGTCGGTGGCGATCCCGGTCTCGTCGTTGACGAGCTCGGCCAGGCCGGCCAGGACTTCTTCGGTGGACAGTGCCATGTGTATCTCCTCGTGGTTCGTGATGACCGGAACAGCTTATGGGGCGGTGGGGCTCAGGGCAGGACGACGACCTGCGCGCCGAAGACGAGACCGGCGCCGAATCCGATCTGCAGGGCGAGACCGCCGGACAGCGACGGGTCCTCCTCGAGCAGGCGGTGGGTGGCGAGCGGGATCGACGCGGCGGAGGTGTTGCCCGTGGTCGCGATGTCCCGGGCGATGGCCACCGTATCGGGCAGGCCGAGCTGCTTCGCGAACTCGTCCACGATGCGCATGTTGGCCTGGTGCGGGATGAAGGCGGCGAGCTGGTCGGGCGTCACGCCCGCGCGGTCCAGCGCCTCCTTGGCGACCTTGACCATCTCCCAGACGGCCCAGCGGAAGACCTTCTGGCCGTCCTGGCGGAGCGTCGGCCAGGCGGATCCGTCGCGCATGCTCTTCAGGGTGCCGGTCATGCCGACCGCGTCCCAGTTCGACCCGTCGGAGCCCCAGACGGTGGGGGAGATGCCGGGGATGTCGCTCGGGCCGACGATCGCGGCGCCGGCGCCGTCGCCGAGCAGGAACGAGATGGAGCGGTCCGTCGGATCGACGATGTCGGACAGCTTCTCGGCGCCCACCACGAGGACGTACTCCGCGAGGCCCGAGCGGATGAAGGAGTCGGCCTGCGCGATGCCGTACGTGTACCCGGCGCACGCGGCCGAGATGTCGTAGGCGGGCGCGGGGTTCGCGCCGATGCGGTCGGCGAGGAGCGCGGCCATCGACGGCGTCTGCACGGTGTTGCTCACCGTCGACACGAGGACGATGCCGATCTGCTCGGGCCGGATGCCGGCCTTCGCGATGGCCTCGAGCGACGCGGTGGTCGCGAGGTCGACCGCGTCGACGTCGGCGCCTGCGCGCTTGCGGGTGATGATGCCGGTGCGCTGGCGGATCCACTCGTCGGAGGAGTCGATCGGGCCGACGAGGTCGTCGTTGGGGACGTCGAGCTCGCCGCGCGCGGCGCCGAGGCCCCAGATGCGGGTGAAGCGCTCGACCACGGGTGCGGTCCGGATGGTGGGGCGGGGCTGGTCGGTCATGGGTGCCTGTTCGGTGTCGGTGAGGCGGATCAGGCGTGCGCGTCGAGCATGTCGATGGCCGCCAAGAGGTCGTCGGGCGTGGAGAGCGCGAGCGTGGGCAGGCCCTTGAGGCCGCGCTTGGCGAGGCCGGTGAGCGCGCCCGCGGGGGCGACCTCGATGAGGCCCGTGACGCCGGCCGCGTCGAACGCCTCCATGCAGAGGTCCCAGCGCACGGGGCTCGCGACCTGGCCCACGACGAGGTCGAGGAACGCGGCGCCGGACTCGGCGCGGCTGCCGTCGCGGTTGGTCCAGATGGGGAAGCGCGGGTCGCGGGGCGCGAGCGGCGCGACGGCCTCGCGCAGCGTCTCCACGGCGGGCGCCATGTGGTGCGTGTGGAACGCGCCGGCGACCTGCAGCGGGATGACGCGCGTGCCGCGCAGGGGCTCGGCCTGGAGCGCCGCGAGGGCGTCCGGGTCGCCGGCGACGACGATCTGGCCGCCGCCGTTGTAGTTGGCGGGCTCGAGGCCGAGCTCCGCGAGCCGCGCGAGGACGGCGTCCTGGTCTCCGCCGACGACGGCGCTCATGCCCGTGCGGGTGACGGCGGCGGCCTCGGCCATCGCGTCCCCGCGGGTCCGCACGAGGGCCATCGCCTCGGCGTCGGTGAGGATGCCCGCGCCGGCTGCCGCGGTGATCTCGCCCACCGAGTGGCCCGCGATGCCGGCGACGTAGGCGTCGCGGCCGTCGGCGAGCAGCGCGTGGAGGGCCATGATCCCGGCCGCGACGATGAGCGGCTGGGCTACGGCGGTGTCGCGGATGGTGTCCGCGTCCGACGTGGTGCCGTGCGTGACCAGGTCGAGCCCGGCCGCGTCGCCGAGCTCGCCGAGACGCCGCGCGTGCTCGGGGTGCTCGAGCCAGGGGGAGAGGAAGCCGGGCTTCTGGGAGCCCTGACCCGGGCAGACGACGATGATCATCCGTCCATCCTCCCGCTCCGCGCCGGCCGCGTCGGAGTCGACGTCCTACAGAGGATCCGCCGCGACATTGTGTCGGCGCCACACCGGGCGGCGGTCACCGCGCGGCCTGGCGCTTCGGCCGGGCGCGCCCCGACCCCTGCTGCTTGGGCACGGTTGTCCCCGCCTCCGCGATGCTGCCGATGATGAGCGCCGCCTGGAGGATGAGGGCCTCACGAGCCCCCGTGGCGTCCCAGCCGATGACGTCCGAGACGCGCTTGAGGCGGTACCGGACCGTGTTGGGGTGCACGAAGAGCTCGCGGGCCGTGGCCTCGAGCGAGCGCCCCGTGTCGAGGTAGCACCAGAGCGTCGCGAGCAGCTCGGTCGAGTGCGCCTGCAGCGGCTTGTAGATGCGGTTGATCAGCGTGGAGCGCGCGAGCGGGTCGCCCGCGAGGGCGCGCTCGGGCAGCAGGTCGTCGGCGAGCGTGGGCCGCGGCGCGTTCCGCCACGAGCGCGCGACAGCGAACCCGGCGAGGGCCGCTCGGGCGCTGCGGGACGCCTCGACGAGGCTCGGCACCTCATGGCCGAGCACGAGGTGTCCGGCGCCGAAGCCGGGCTCCAGCTGCCTCGCGATCTCGAGGAAGGCGACGGGGGCCGCCTCGGCGACGGGGGCATCCGGATCCACGGCGGCGGGCGACGCGCGTCCGATGACGAGGACCAGGCGGCTGCCCTGGACCCCGATGAGCACGTCGGCGTCGAGGTGACGAGCGGTGCGACGCAGCTGGTCGACGTCGAGGACCGCGGGCGCGGTGCCGACGAGCACGGACACCTCGCCGTGGCCGTGCCAGCCGAGCGCGGCGATGCGCGACGGCAGCTCGTCGTCGTACTCGCCGGAGAGGATGCTGTCGACGACCAGCGCCTCCAGCCGCGCGTCCCAGAGGCCGCGGGCCTCCGCGGCACGCGCGTAGACGTCGGCGGCCGCGAAGGCGATCTCGCGCGAGTAGAGCAGGATCGCATCGCGCACCGTGCGGTGGCGCTCGCGCACGCGGTCCTCGACGACCTCCACGGTCACCCGGATGAGCTGCAGCGTCTGCTGGAGGCTCACCGAGCGGAGCAGCTCGCGCGGCGCCGCGCCGAACACGTCCGCCGCGATCCACGGCGTCGAGTCCGGATCGTCGTACCAGTGGATGAAGGACGTGATGCCGGCCTGAGCCACGAGGCCCACGGCGGACCGCCGCCCCGGCGGCATGTCGCCGTACCAGGGCAGCGTGTCCTCCAGCCGCTTGAGCGTCGCGCTCGCGAGCTCGCCCGACAGGGACCGGAGCCACGTCAGCGTCTCCGCCTTCGTCTCCCCGGTCTCCACGTCGGTGTCGTGCCGGTCGCTCGGGGTCACGTCAGGTCGGCGCAGCTCACGCCTCGCCGCCGGCCGACCCGGTCGTGCCGGCGTTCACGTCGAGCAGGCGGTACTTGTCGATCGCCCACTTCGGCGCGTCCTGGTCGACCTTGCCCTGCTTGGCGAGGCGCTGGAGCGTCTTCACGACCATCGACGGGCCGTCGATCGCGAAGAAGCGGCGGGCCGCCGGACGCGTGTCCGAGAAGCCGAAGCCGTCGGCGCCGAGCGTCGAGTAGTCGCCGGGGACGAACTGGCGGATCTGGTCGGGCACCGCGTGCGAGAAGTCGGTGACCGCGACGAACGGGCCCTCGGCTCCGCGCAGCTTCTCCTCCAGGTACGGGACCCGGGTCTCGGAGTGCGGGTGCAGGAGGTTGTGCTCCTCGGCGGCCAGGCCGTCGCGACGCAGCTCGCCCCACGAGGTGACGGACCAGACGTCGGCGGACACGCCCCAGTCGTCGGCGAGGAGCTGCTGCGCCTCGAGCGCCCACGGGACGGCGACGCCGGACGCCATGAGCTGCGCCTTCGGGCCGTCGATCCAGCCGTCCTTGAGCTTGTAGACGCCGCGGACGATGCCGTCCACGTCCACGCCCTCCGGCTCGGCCGGGTGGATGATCGGCTCGTTGTACACCGTGAGGTAGTACATGACGTTCGGGTCCTCGTGCTCGCCGCCGTACATGCGCTCGAGGCCGGTGCGCGCGATGTGCCCGATCTCGTAGGCGTACGCCGGGTCGTAGGAGACGACCGCGGGGTTGGTCGCCGACAGGACCAGCGAGTGGCCGTCGGCGTGCTGGAGGCCCTCGCCCGTGAGCGTGGTGCGACCGGCGGTGGCGCCGATGAGGAAGCCGCGCGCCATCTGGTCGCCCGCCGCCCAGATCGCGTCGCCCGTGCGCTGGAACCCGAACATCGAGTAGAAGACGTAGATCGGGATGAGCGGCTCGCCTTGCGTCGAGTACGTGGTGCCGAGGTTCGTGAACGCCGCCAGTGCACCCGCCTCGTTGATGCCCACGTGCACGATCTGGCCCTGCGGGCTCTCCTTGTAGGACAGCAGCAGCTCGCGGTCGACCGACGTGTAGTGCTGGCCGTTCGGGTTGTAGATCTTCGCCGTCGGGAAGAAGGCGTCGATGCCGAAGGTGCGGGCCTCGTCCGGGATGATCGGGACGACGCGGTTGCCGAAGTCCTTGGCGCGGATGAGGTCCTTCAGCAGCCGGACGAACGCCATGGTCGTGGCGATCTCCTGCGTGCCGGAGCCCTTCTTGGAGATGCGGTACGCCGAGTCGTCGGGCAGCGAGATGGCCGTGTGGTTCGTGCGGCGCTCCGGCGAGTACCCGCCGAGCGCACGACGGCGCTCCTGCATGTACTGGATCGCCTCGTCGTCTTGGCCGGGGTGGTAGTACGGCGGCAGGTACGGGTTCTCCTCGAGCTGGGCGTCCGTGATCGGCACGCGCATCTCGTCGCGGAACTGCTTGAGGTTGTCGAGCGTGAGCTTCTTCATCTGGTGGGTCGCGTTGCGCCCCTCGAAGCTCGGGCCGAGGCCGTAGCCCTTGACGGTCTTCGCGAGGATCACCGTGGGCTGACCCGTGTGCTCGCTCGCCGCCTTGAACGCCGCGTACACCTTGCGGTAGTCGTGGCCGCCGCGCTTGAGGTTCCAGATCTGGTCGTCGGTGTAGCCCTCGACGAGCTTCGCGGTGCGCTCGTCGCGCCCGAAGAAGTTCTCGCGGATGTAGGCGCCGCTCTCGGCCTTGAAGGTCTGGTAGTCGCCGTCGGGCGTGCGGTTCATGAGGTCGAGGAGCGCGCCCTCGGTGTCGCGGGCGAGCAGGTCGTCCCACTCGCGGCCCCAGACGACCTTGATGACGTTCCAGCCGGCGCCGCGGAAGAAGCTCTCGAGCTCCTGGATGATCTTGCCGTTGCCGCGGACCGGGCCGTCGAGGCGCTGCAGGTTGCAGTTGATGACGAAGTTGAGGTTGTCGAGCTTCTCGTTCGCCGCCACCTGGAGCTGGCCGCGGCTCTCGACCTCGTCCATCTCGCCGTCGCCGAGGAACGCCCAGACCTGCTGGTCGGAGGCGTCCTTGATGCCGCGGTTGGTGAGGTACTTGTTGGCCTGCGCCTGGTAGATCGCGTTGATCGGACCGAGGCCCATCGAGACCGTGGGGAACTGCCAGAACTCCGGCATGAGGCGGGGGTGCGGGTACGACGAGAGGCCGCCGCCCTCGTGGCTCTTCTCCTGGCGGAAGCCGTCGAGCTGGTGCTCGCTCAGGCGTCCCTCGAGGAAGGCGCGGGCGTAGGTGCCGGGGGAGGCGTGGCCCTGGACGAAGACCTGGTCCCCGCCGCCCGGGTGGTCCTGGCCGCGGAAGAAGTGGTTGTAGCCGACCTCGTAGAGGGCCGCCGAGGAGGCGTAGGTCGCGATGTGGCCGCCGACCGCGATGCCGGGGCGCTGGGCCCGGTGCACCGTGACGGCCGCGTTCCACCGGATCCACGCGCGGTAGCGGCGCTCGAGGTCCTCGTCACCGGGGAAGTCGGGCTCGTTCTCCGCCGCGATGGTGTTGATGTAGTCCGTGGTCGGGACCATCGGCACGTTGAGGTGCAGCTCCTTCGAGCGCTTGAGGAGGCTGAGCATGACGTCGCGAGCGCGACCCCGGCCCTGCGTCTCGACGAGTCCGTCGAGCGACTCGTTCCATTCGGCGGTCTCTTCCGGATCCTGGTCGGTGTGGTTCACCGAGTACGGATCCTGGTCGTTGACAGTCACCCTCGACCTCTTCCTGTGGTGTGCAGACATCGTCTTCGGTGCCACGGGGCTCGAAGGGTGCGAGACCGCGCGTACGCCGAGAGCCAGCCTACCCATGCCGACCGACCGCGACGGACGACCGGTCGGCGCGCCCGCGGCGCGGCCGCGGGCGTCCGGCGCTGGACATCCCGGGGGCCCGGCGTAGGATCGACCCTCGTGCCAGACAGGGGACATCTGCCGGCACGGAAGGATCCGCATCCCATGGCCCTGGCCAACGACACACAGGCTCCCGACTTCGAGCTCGCCAACCAGTACGGCGAGCGGGTCCGGTTGAGCGAGTACCGCGGCCACCGCGCGGTCGCCCTCGTCTTCTTCCCCCTCGCGTTCTCCGGCACCTGCACGGGCGAGATGTGCCAGCTCGAGGAGAACCTCGGCATGTTCGCCGACAGCCGCGTGGAGCTCATCGGCATCAGCGTCGACAGCAAGCACACGCTGCGCGCATGGGCCCAGCAGCAGGGCATCGACTTCCAGCTCCTGGCCGACTTCTGGCCGCACGGCCAGGTCGCCAAGGAGTACGGCGTCTTCCTCGAGGAGAAGGGGTTCGCGAACCGCGCGACCTTCCTCATCGACACCCGCGGCATCATCCGCCGCAGCTTCATCACCGCGCCGGGCGAGGCCCGCGAGCTCGAGGCGTACCGCTCCGCCATCCGCGACCTGGCGCTCGTCCCCGCCTGATCCGGCTCCCGCCGCGCCTCAGCTGAGGATGTTGACGGCGCGCGCGATCACGAGGGCGAGGATCACGAAGCCCGCGAACGCCTCGAGGGCCATGAGCCCCTTGGCGCGGTGGGACAGCGGCATGACGTCGGTGGGGCTGTACGCCATCGAGTTGGTCAGCGAGAAGTAGGCGTAGTCGACGAACCCGGGCACCCAGTCCGCGTGCTCCGACGAGCGTCGCGCGACCTCGGACACCGCGCCCGCGTCCTCGTCCTGGGGGAAGCGGAAGTCGGCCGACGCGAGTGCGGCGCGGGCGTGGATCCGCCGGGCCACGGGGCCGCCGCGGTCCAGCTCCCAGTAGACGAGCGCGAACGCCAGGACGTTCGTGGTCCAGACCTGCAGCGCCGTGAGCAGGAGCTCGGGGCCCGCCTCGGAGGCGTCGACCAGTGCGATCACCAGCACCACGAGGCTCACCTGGTTCGCGACCAGCAGGAGGCCGCCGAGCGCGAGCCCCAGCCCGCGCGACCACGCCGTCTCCCGGGCGAGGCGCCTCGGGTTGAGCGCGACCAGCGGCACGAGCAGGGCGACGGCGATGACGACGACGGCGATCCGGACGCCGGTCGGCACGGCCGTGGGAGCGATCCCGTAGAGGACGACGGCCAGGACGACGCCGACGCCGGCGGGCCAGCGGGGCTCCGCGACCGTGCGGCGCGAGGGGTGGATGGGCACGGGGGAGAGGCTACGGCGGCCGCCCGGCACCGGGCCGTGGCGCGCCGACGGCGTCGGCTAGCATGGCGGGGCGCCGGCTCCCCGGCGTTCAGGGCCTTTAGCTCAGTTGGTAGAGCGCCACGTTTACACCGTGGATGTCGTCGGTTCGAGCCCGGCAGGGCCCACCTCGTTCCCGTCACGGTCCGCCTGGCCGCGTCCGCCCGACTCGCGCCCGTGCGCCCGCAGGTCCCCGAGGCCGCGTACGAGCAGCTCCACGCCGAAGCGGAAGCCGTCGGCGGACTCCCGCCGGGTGCGCGCCGACGGCGCCGGGTGCACGAGCCCGAGCCGAGCCAGCTGATCCCGCTGCTGCTCGTGGGCCACGTGGCCGAGCACGAAGTGGAGGATCGCCGCCGCCGCGCGTGCGGTGTCCGCCTCGCCGGCGCCGCTCGCGGCCACGGCGTCGGCGAGCGCGCGACGGGCCGCCGACGAGCCCAGACCGAGGACGGCCGTGCTCGCGACGACCTCCGCGCCGTCGCGGTGCGCGAGGAGCGCGACGCGCAGGGCGGTCGCCTCGTCGCGCACCCGCTCGTCCCACGGGCGTCGCCCGCTCGGCCGGCGCGGGCGGTGCGACGCCGACTCGGCCACGATCCGGTCGGCCACCTCGGCGAGGAGTCCCTGCTTGTCCGGGAAGTGCCAGTAGAGCGCGCTCGGCTGCACCTCGAGGACAGCGGCCAGGCGGCGCATGGTGAGGTCGGGGAGGCCGTGTTCGTCGAGGATCCGCAGGGCGGCCCGCGCCACGTCGTCGCGGGTGTGCCCCCTGCCGCCGCGCGCCTCCGCCATGCCGCCACTATAGTGAACGGCGTTCAGGTGAACGCCGTTCAGGAAAGCCCCCCGATGCGGAGGAAGAGCATGACCACGTCCCCGACCCTCCCGCCCGAGCGCGCCTCCCGCGTGGACGCCGCCGACCTGGCCCGCGTGGCCGTCCTGGCCGCGGTGATCGCGGTGCTCGGCCTCCCGGGCGGCATCAGCGTCCTCGGCGGCGTGCCCATCACGGCGCAGACGCTGGGGGTCATGCTCGCCGGCGCGATCCTCGGCCCCTGGCTGGGCGCCCTGTGCATCCTGGTGCTGCTGGCGCTCGTCGCCGTCGGCCTGCCGCTCCTCTCCGGCGGCACGGGCGGCCTCGGCGTCTTCGTCGGACCGAGCGCCGGCTACCTCGTCGGGTGGGTCCTCGGCGCGCTCGTCGTCGGGGCGGTGGTCCACCTGGGCGGGCGGAAGCCCGCCGTCGTCCGCACCGCCGTCGCCATGGTGGCGGGCGGCATCCTCGCGATCTACGCCGTCGGGATCCCCGTGCAGAGCGCCGTCACGCGCCTCCCGCTCGTCGAGACCGCGTACACGAGCCTCGTGTTCCTCCCCGGCGACCTGGTCAAGGCGGCCATCGCCACGGGCATCGTGATGACGCTGGTGCGCGGCTACCCTCGCGCCTTCCGTCGTCGGGGCGGGTGGACCCGCGCCGCGTCCCGGGCGTCCGCGACGTCCCCCGCGTGACCGGCGTCGCCCTCCGCCTCGACGGCGTCGGCGTGCGCCTCGGCGACGTCGACGTCCTGGCCGGCGTCACGCTCGACCTCGACGCGCGCACCGTGGCGGTGATCGGCGAGAACGGATCGGGCAAGAGCACGTTCGCGCGGCTGGTCGGCGGGCTCGTGCCGCGATCGACGGGCGACCTGCGGGTGCTGGGCCTGGATCCCGCGCGCGACGCCCGGGAGCTGCGGCGTCGGGTCGCGCTGGTCTTCAGCAACCCGGACGCGCAGATCGTCATGCCCACGGTGCGGGAGGACGTCGCGTTCTCGCTGCGCTCCGAGCGCCTCGCGCGCGACGCGACCGCCGCCCGGGTCGCGGACGCCCTCGCCCGGTTCGGCCTGGTCGATCTCGCCGACCGTCCGTCGCACGACCTGTCCGGCGGCCAGAAGCAGCTGCTGGCGCTCGCGGGCGCCTTCGTCCGCCGGCCAGAGCTCGTGGTCGCGGACGAGCCCACGGCGTACCTCGACGCGCGCAACGCGCGACGGGTCGCCGACCACCTCTTCGAGGAGGGCCACCGGCTGGTGCTCGTCACGCACGACCTCGCCGTGGCCCGGCGCTGCGACGCGGCCGTGCTGTTCGCGGGCGGACGACTGGCCCGCGTCGGGACGCCCGCCGAGGTGGTCGCCGAGTACGAGGCGCTGCTCGGATGACGTCGGCCGCGCGCGCCCCGGGCCGCCTCGCCCGCATGCGCACGGGGCCGAAGGCCCTCCTCCTGGCCGCCGTCGTGCTCGCGGTCTCCCTCCTGCCGTCCACCTGGGCGGGCGCGATCGTCGCCCCCGCGGTCGCGGTGGTCGCCTACGCCGCCGCGGACCTCCGCGACGGCGCCCTGGGGCTCCGCGCCCTGGCGTCGCAGCTGCGGGCGGTGCGGTACCTCCTCCTGTTCACGCTGCTCTGCCAGGCGGTGCTGCTCGGCCCGGAGCACGCGGTCGCCAACACGGCCCGCGTGGCGACGGCCGTCGCGATCCCGGGCCTCCTCGTGCTCACGACCTCGACCACCGCGCTCCTCGACTCCGTCGAGCGTGGCCTCCGTCCGCTGGCCCGGCTGGGGGTGGACACCGAGAGGGTCGCGCTCCTCATGACCGTCACGGTGTCGACGGTGCCCGTCCTCGCCCGCCTCGCCGGGGACGTCCGGGACGCGCAGCGCGCCCGCGGCGGTCGCGCCGGGCTCCGGACCTTCGTCGTCCCCTTCCTCGTCGTCGCGCTGAAGCACGCCGACGACCTGGGCGACGCGCTGACGGCGCGCGGCGTCCGCTGACGCGCGGAGGCGCGTCCGGCGGGACGGCGGCCGGCGGGACGGCGGCCGCCGTATCCGCCCATGCATCCGTTCGCGTACTCACGGTCCGTTGGCGCTACTGTGCAGTCATGAACCCCGAGAAGGTCGAGGACGCGGCCTCCTGGTCCGTGGTCGACGCCGCGACCCACGGGTCGAGCACCCACCCCGGATCCGCCCAGCGCGCCCTCTGGCCCCTCGACCCGCTCGTGCCCTCGCCGGGCGTCGACGCGGACGACGACGACCCGCGCCCGCCGCGCCGCGGTCGGAGCTGATCCGCCCCCGCGCGCGCCGGGCCCGGACCGCCCCTTCGTTACGATGGGCGACGTGACCCCCACCCTCGCCGACGCCGTCCGAGCCGTCGAGGGCGCCTGGCCCCCCGCCGGTGCATCCGACTGGGATGCCTCCGGCCTCGTCAGCGGCGACCCCGGGCGCCCCGTGCGGCGGATCCACCTGGCCGTCGACGCGGTCCGCGCGACCGTGGACGAGGCCGTCGCCGCCGACGCCGACCTGCTCCTCGTCCACCACCCGCTGCTCCTGCGCGGCGTGACGACCATCGCCGAGACCGGCTACAAGGGCGCGCTCCTCACCGACCTCGTGCGCGCGGGCTGCGCGCTCTACGCCGCGCACACGACCGCCGACGTCGTGGAGGACGGCACGTCCGGCCGGCTCGCCGCCCTGCTCGGGCTGCTCCCGGAGACGCTCCGCCCCCTCGAGCCCGCGGAGGGCGGCGTCCGCGGCATCGGCCGGGTCGGCGACCTCCCCGCGCCCACGACCCTCGGGCGTCTCGCGGGCGAGCTCGCGAGGATCCTCCCGCCGACCGCCACGGGAATCCGCGCTGCCGGCGCCTACGACGCGCCGATCACCCGCGTCGCGCTCTGCGGCGGCGCCGGCGACTCGCTCCTCGGCGCTCCCGAGGTGCAGGCGGCCGACGTCTACATCACCTCCGACCTCCGCCACCATCCCGCGAGCGAGGCCCGCGAGGCCGCCGCGCAGCGCGGGAGCGGGCCGTGCCTCATCGACACGTCGCACTGGGCCAGCGAGTGGCTCTGGCTCGACGCGGCCGCCGACACGCTGCGGCAGGCGCTGCCGGACGTCGAGGTGACGGTGAGCGACATCCGCACCGACCCCTGGGACTTCGTCGTCACGCAGTGACGACCCGCGGCCCGAGCCGCACCCGCACCACCGGCAGGCGCGCGCGCCGCGTCCGCCGCACCACGAGAGGGAGAGCATGAAAGCCGATCCGAGCATCCAGAAGGAGCTCCTCGACCTGCAGGAGATCGACACCCGGCTCACGCACCTGAAGCGCCAGCTCGCCCAGCTCCCGCAGCTGAAGGAGATCGACGCCCTCCAGCGGGAGATGGAGCTCGTCCGCCGCCGTCTCGGCGAGCGGACCGGCGTCGTCGAGGACGCGCAGACCGAGCTCCAGCGCATCGAGTCCGACGTGGCCGTGGTGCAGGCCCGCATGGACCGCGACCGCAGCCGCATCGAGGCCGGCGGCAGCTCGAAGGACGTCCAGGCGCTCGAGCGCGAGCTGGAGTCGCTCCTGCGTCGCCGGGACACACTCGAGGAGGTCGAGCTCGAGGTGATGCAGCGCCTCGAGGAGGCCCAGGCCGCGCAGGCCGAGGTCGTCGTCGAGCGCGACGCGCTGGCCGACCGCCTCGCCGCGGTCGAGGCCGAGCGCGACGCCGCGGCCGTCGAGCTGCGCGTGCAGGCCGAGCAGGCGCAGAAGGACCGGGAGGCGCTGGCGCCCCGGTTCCCCGAGGACCTCCTCGCGCTCTACGAGAAGCAGCGCGCCCGTTACGGCGTGGGCGCGGCGATGCTGCACCGGGGCATCTCGCTCGGCAGCAACATCGCGCTGCACCAGAGCGACCTCGACGCGCTGCGCAAGCGGGCGCCCGACGACGTGGTCATCGACCCCGAGAGCAACGCGATCCTCGTGCGCACGGACGAGTCCGGCCTCTGACGGGAGAGCCGCCCGGCGGCTGCCCTAGACTCGTCCCCGCGGATGGGTCGGCAAGACGGTCGCGCCGCGGTGGATCCTCCGGGAGACGCCGCGTCGAGGAACGTCCGGGCTCCGCAGAGCAGGGCGGTGGGTAACACCCACCCGGGGCGACCCGCGAGACAGTGCAACAGAGAGCAGACCGCCCGTCGCGCGAGCGGCGGGTGAGGGTGAAACGGCGGTGTAAGAGACCACCAGCGGCCCGAGTGATCGGGTCGGCTATGCAAACCTCGCCCGGAGCAAGGTCGAACAGGGGACGCACAGGCTGCTCGTCCAGTCCCCGGGTAGACCGCTGGAGGGCTGCGGTGACGCAGCTCCGAGATAGATGGCCGTCCATGGTGCCTTGAGCACCGGGACAGAACCCGGCGTATCAGCCGGCCCATCCGCACCACGCACCATGCACCACACGACGAAGCGGCCGGATCCCCTCGGGGCTCCGGCCGCTTCGTCGTGTGCGCGTCGGGTGCGCTCAGTCCTCGGGCTTCGTCTTGTCGACGAGGTCGGAGGCCGGTGCGTGCGTGCTCGCGCCCACCGCGTGGGCGGCGAGGGCCGCGGCACCCATGATGCCCGCGTTGTTGCGCAGCTCCGCCGGCACGATGGGCGTGCGCAGGCGCAGAAGCGGCAGGAAGTGCTTGTGGTTCTTGGACACGCCGCCGCCCACGATGAACAGCTCCGGCCACATCAGCTTCTCGAGCTGGCCGTAGTAGACCTGCAGCCTCGCCGCCCAGCGCTTCCAGTTGAGGTGGGCGCGCTCCTTGGCCGCGTACGAGGCGCGGCGCTCGAAGTCGCGGCGGCCCGCGACGTCCATGTGGCCGAGCTCGGCGTTGGGGATGAGCACGCCGTCGTGGATGAGGGCGGTGCCGATGCCCGTGCCGAGCGTGGTCATGATCACGAGGCCGCGCACGTCCTTGGCCGCGCCGTAGCGGGCCTCGGCGTAGCCGGCCGCGTCCGCGTCGTTGACGAACGTGATCTCGAGGCCGAGGCGCTCCTCGAACAGCTTCTCGGCTTCGAGGCCGATCCAGGTGGGGGAGACGTTCGCGGCCGACATGGTCGTGCCGTGCACGATCGCGGCCGGGAAGCACACGCCGAGCGGCGTGCCCGCGGGCACCTCGCCGAGCGCGTCGATGATCTGCTTCACGGTGGCGACGATGTCGTCCGGCTCGCCGCCCTGAGGCGTCGGCAGCTTCACGCGCTCGCTGCGCAGCTCGCCCGTCGCCACGTCGACGATGGCGCCCTTGATCCCGGTCCCGCCGATGTCGATGCCGATTGCGGTCGTCGCGTCGTCGCTCATGGAAGCGACCCTACCGGCTCGCCCGCCCCGTCCCGGCCCCCGTGCGCGGCACGGACGGGCCTAGCATCGGCAGCATGAGCGACAGCGACGAGCAGTACTGGTACGACGACCGCACGGGCGAGGTGGAGAAGGGGATGCTGTCCCCGGCGGCCCACCGGATCGGCCCGTTCGCGACCGCGGAGGAGGCGGCCCGGGCGCCGCAGCGGCTCCGCGAGCGCGCCGAGCAGTGGGCCGCCGAGGAGCGCGGCGACGACTGACGCCGCGTCAGTCGGAGTAGCTCTCCGCCTCGGCGGGGAACGCGCCGGAGACGACGTCGTCGCGGTAGCGGGTCGCGGCGTCGAGCAGCACGGCGCGCATGTCCGCGTAGCGACGGACGAAGCGCGGCACGCGGCCCGCGGTGAGGCCGGCGAAGTCGGTCCACACGAGGATCTGGCCGTCGGTGCCGTTCCCCGCGCCGATGCCGATGGTCGGGATCCGCAGCTCCTCGCTCACCCGGCGGGCGATCTCCTGCGGCACCATCTCGAGCACCACGGCGAAGGCGCCGGCGTCCTGGACGGCGCGCGCGTCGGCGAGCAGCGCCTCGGCGGCGTCGCCGCGGCCCTGGATGATGTGGCCGCCCAGGCCGTGCTCGCTCTGCGGCGTGAAGCCGATGTGGCCCATCACCGGGATGCCCGAGGAGACGACCCGGCGGATCTGCTCCGCGCTGCGGACGCCGCCCTCGAGCTTGACGGCGTGGGCCCGCGCCTCCTTCATGAAGCGCACGGACGTGGCGAGCGCCTGGTCGGGACCGGACTCGTACGAGCCGAACGGCAGGTCGGCCACCACGAGCGCGCGCTGGGCCGAGGACGCCACGGCGCGAGCGAGGGGGATCAGCTCGTCGACCGTGACGGGCACGGTCGTGTCGTAGCCCAGCACGGTGTTGCCCGCGGAGTCGCCCACGAGCAGGAAGTCGATGCCCGCCTCGTCGAACACGCCGGCCGTGAGCATGTCGTAGCTCGTGAGGCCCGTGATCCGGAGGCCCTGCTCCTTGGCGCGGGCGAAGTGCCGGATGCGCACGCGCTTGGGCGGCGCGGCGGGCTCCGACGGGAGGCGGGCGGGCTCGGTCGGGGGGACGGCAGCGTCGGGGCTCTGCATGTCACGGAGTCTACGGCGGGCCCCGCGGGCGCTCGGCCCGACCCCTGGTCAGCCGGTAGGTTGGACTCCGACGAGAGGGTGGTGGATGGACAAGCAGCGTGACTTCGTCCTGCGGACGATCGAGGAGCGCGGGATCAAGTTCGTGCGCCTGTGGTTCACCGACGTGACCGGCACCTTGAAGTCCGTGGCGATCGCCCCGGCCGAGGTCGAGGGCGCGTTCGCGGAGGGCCTCGGGTTCGACGGCTCGGCCATCGAGGGCCTCACCCGCTCGTACGAGGCCGACATGCTGGCCCACCCGGACCCGACGACGTTCCAGATCCTCCCGTGGCGCGGCGAGATCGACCCGACGGCGCGCATGTTCTGCGACATCTCCACGCCGGACGGGCAGCCCGCCATCGCGGATCCCCGCAACGTCCTCAAGCGCACGCTGGAGAAGGCGGCCGACCGCGGCTTCACCTTCTACACGCACCCCGAGATCGAGTTCTACCTCCTCAAGTCGAGCGAGTTCGGCGTCGACGGCCCCGAGCCGGTGGACGCGGCGGGCTACTTCGACAACGTCCCCGGCGGCACGGCGCACGACTTCCGCCGCCGCTCGGTGCGCATGCTCGAGGACCTCGGCATCTCGGTCGAGTTCAGCCACCACGAGGCGGGCCCCGGCCAGAACGAGATCGACCTGCGCTACGCCGACGCGCTCACCACGGCGGACAACATCATGACGTTCCGCACGGTCATCAAGGAGGTGGCGATCGAGCAGGGCGTCTACGCGACGTTCATGCCGAAGCCCCTCGCGCACCAGCCGGGCAGCGGGATGCACACGCACATGTCGCTGTTCGAGGGCGACGTCAACGCGTTCTACGCGTCCGGCGCCGAGTACCAGCTCTCCACCATCGGCCGGCAGTTCATCGCGGGCCTCCTCAAGCACGCGCCCGAGATCACGGCCGTCACGAACCAGTTCGTGAACTCGTACAAGCGGCTCTGGGGCGGCGGCGAGGCGCCGAGCTTCGTCACGTGGGGGCACAACAACCGCTCCGCCCTCGTGCGCGTGCCGCTGTACAAGCCCAACAAGGGCAACAGCTCGCGCGTCGAGTACCGCGCCATCGACTCCGCGGCGAACCCGTACCTGTCCTTCTCGCTCATGCTGGCCGCCGGCCTCAAGGGCATCGAGGAGGGCTACGAGCTCCCGCCCGAGGCCGAGGACAACGTGTGGAGCCTGAGCGACGCCGAACGACGCGCCCTCGGCTACGCGCCGCTGCCGTCGAGCCTCGACCACGCGATCCAGCTGATGGAGCGCTCCGAGCTCGTGGCCGAGACGCTGGGGGAGCAGGTGTTCAACTACGTGCTGCTCAACAAGCGGCAGGAGTGGCGCGACTACCGCGCCCAGGTGACGCCGTACGAGCTGCGGTCCAACCTCGAGATGCTCTGACGCGGATCCCCGCCAGCCGCATCCGCACCGACATCCGACGACGAGGCCGGAGACCCCGATGAGACGCGGCCAGACCCTGATCGGCGCCCTGGCGCGCGCGGGCTTCTCGCGCCTGAGCGAGGTCGGCGCGACGCTCGCGGAGGCGGCGGAGCTCGCGGGCTGGGCCGAGTCCGACCTCGTGGACGCGCTCACGCCGAGCGCGGACCCCGACGCCGCGCTCGACGCGCTCGTGCACCTGCTGCGCATCGACCCCGCCCGCACGCGCGCCGTCCTCGCGGACGACGACGCGCGCCACCGTCTCGCCCGCGTGCTCGGCTCCTCCCACGGGCTGGCCGACTTCGTGGCCCGCCACCCGGCTGAGCTCGACGCGTTCGCGCGGCCCCTCGGCCACCTCCCGGCACCCGACGACGTCCGGCAGCAGCTGCTCGACGCGGTCGGCGCCGAGGACGGGGTCGCCGCCCTCACCGGCACGGAGGCGCGTGCGGCGCTCCGGATCCGGTACCGCGCGCTCGTCGCCCGCGTCGCCGCGTGGGACCTGGTGCACCCGGATCCGCTGGTGGCCGTGCGCCCCGTCACCGCCGCCCTCGCCGACCTCGCGGGCGCGGCGCTCGAGGCGTCGCTGGCCGTCGCGCGGGCCGAGCTCTCCGCGGCGGGCACCTTCGGGCGGGCGCGGCCTGAGGAGATCCGGGCCACGCGCCTGGCCGTCATCGGCATGGGCAAGGCGGGCGCGCGCGAGCTCAACTACGTCAGCGACGTCGACGTGATCTTCGTCGCCGAGGCCGCGACCGACGCCGACGGCGAGCCGCTCATCGAGCCGCACCGCGCGGTCGAGCTTGCCACGCGCCTCGCCGTCCTGACCATGCGCGGGATCGACGAGCACGAGGTCGAGCCGGCGCTCTGGGAGGTGGACGCGAACCTCCGTCCCGAGGGCAAGGCGGGCGCGCTCGTCCGCACGCTCGACTCGCACCTCGCGTACTACGACCGCTGGGCGAAGGACTGGGAGTTCCAGGCGCTGCTCAAGGCCCGCCCTCTCGCCGGCGACGTCGAGCTGGGGGAGCGGTACGCCGACGCCGTCGCCCCGCTCGTCTGGTCGAGCGCCTCGCGGGAGGGGTTCGTGGGCCAGGTGCAGCGGATGCGCACGCGCGTCACGGACAACATCCCCGCCGACCAGCTCCACCAGCAGATCAAGCTGGGGCCGGGCGGGATCCGGGACATCGAGTTCACCGTGCAGCTGCTGCAGCTCGTGCACGGGCAGACCGACGAGGAGGTGCGCCACCGCGGCACGCTGCCCGCGCTGGTCGCCCTCGCCGACGCGGGCTACATCGGGCGCACCGAGGCCGGCGACTTCGCGCGCGACTACCGGTACCTGCGGCTCCTCGAGCACCGCCTCCAGCTCGACCGGCTCCACCGCACCCACCTCATGCCCGTCGACGAGGAGCGGCTGCGGGTCCTCGCGCGCAGCACGGGCCTCGACGCGCGCGCGGAGGAGCTCACGGAGCGCTGGACGGCGACGAAGACGCGCGTGCGCACGCTGCACGAGCGGCTCTTCTACCGGCCGCTCCTCGCGGCCGTCGCGTCGCTCCCCGAGGAGACGCTGGCGCTCACGAGCGACCAGGCAGCCGCCCGCCTGTCGGCCATCGGCTTCGTCGACGCGCGCGGCGCCCTCGCGCACATCCGCGCGCTCACGCAGGGGGTCTCGCGCAGCTCCGCCATCCAGCGGCACCTCCTGCCGGTCCTCCTGCAGTGGTTCGCCGACGGACCGGATCCGGACCACGGCCTGCTCGCGTTCCGCCGCCTGAGCGAGGCGCTGGGGGAGGCGACGTGGTTCCTCCGGATGCTGCGCGACTCGTCCGGCGCAGCGCAGCGGCTGGCGCAGGTGCTGTCGGGATCCCGCTACGTCTCGGAGCTCCTCGACCGCGTCCCCGAGGCCGCCGCCTGGCTCGCCCGCGACGAGGACCTCCGCCCGCGCACGTGGGCCGCGCTCGAGGAGGAGGCCGTCGCCACGGTCAACCGGCACCCGACCCCGGACGCCGCGGCCGCCGCGCTCCGCACGCTCCGCCGACGGGAGATCCTCCGGCTCGCCATCGGGGCCATCGTGGGCGTCACGCACGTCGAGACCCTGGGACCCTCGCTCGCGGACATCACCACGGCGACGCTGCGCGGCGTCATGCGCGCCATCCGCCGCGAGGACGGTCCCTGGCCCGAGTTCGCGGTCGTCGCGATGGGCCGCTACGGCGGCGCCGAGCTGGGCTTCGGATCCGACGCCGACGTCATGCACGTGTACCGCCCCATCGCCGGGATGGACCCCGAGCTCGCCCAGCGCCGCGCCCAGCTCATCGTCTCCGAGCTGACGCGCCTCACGGAGGACTCGCGCCTGCCGCTGGACCTCGACACGGGGCTGCGACCGGAGGGGCGCAACGGTCCCGTCGTCCGCTCGTTCGCGTCCTACCGCGCCTACTACGAGCGCTGGTCGCTCACCTGGGAGGCGCAGGCCCTGCTCCGCGCCCGCGGGGTCGTCGGCGACAGCGGCCTCATCGCCGACTTCACCGAGCTCGCCGACCGCTTCCGCTACCCGGAGGGCATCGGCGACGCCGACGTCCGCGAGATCAAGCGCATCAAGGCGCGCGTCGAGAACGAGCGGCTTCCGCAGGGCGCGGATCCGACACGGCACCTGAAGCTCGGCCGCGGATCGCTCAGCGACGTCGAGTGGCTCGTGCAGCTGATCCAGCTGGAGCACGCCCACGCGCACCCCGCCCTGCGCACCCCGACCACGCTGGGCGCCCTGGACGCCGCGGTCGAGGCCGGTCTCGTCGACCGGGAGGACGCGGCCAGGCTCCGGGAGGCCTGGCTGCTGGCGTCCCGCGTGCGCTCGGCGATGACCCTGTGGACCAACCGCACGGCCGACGTGCTCCCCGCCGACCGGGCCGCGCTCGACGCGATCGCGCGGCTGCTGGAGTACCCGCCCGGCTCGGCGTCGGTGCTCGAGGAGGAGTACCTCGGCGTGACGCGTCGCTCGCGCGCCGTCTTCGAGCGCCTCTTCTACGGGCTGGACGACCGTCCGGAGCCGCGCGGCGCCTGACGCGCCGCGGATGCCCGCTTGCGCTCGCGCCGCGGCCGCACGCACGCACGACGACGGGCCGCCCTCCCGGAGGAGGACGGCCCGTGCGTCATGCGGCCCGATGCGGGACGCCGGCGGGATCAGACGCCGTAGTACAGCTCGAACTCGAACGGGTGCGGGCGCTGCGCGAGGGGCTTGATCTCCATCTCGCGCTTGTACTCGATCCACGTCTCGATGAGGTCGGGCGTGAACACGTTGCCCGCGGTGAGGAACTCGTGGTCGGCCTCGAGCGCCTCGAGCGCGGCGCCGAGCGACGCGGGCACCTGGGGGATGTTCTTGGCCTCCTCGGGCGGGAGCTCGTAGAGGTCCTTGTCGACGGGCTCGTGCGGCTCGATGCGGTTCTTGATGCCGTCGATGCCGGCCATGAGCTGCGCCGCGAACGCGAGGTACGGGTTGCTCGAGGCATCGGGCGCACGGAACTCGATGCGCTTGGCCTTCGGGTTGGTGCCCGTGATCGGGATGCGGATCGACGCCGAGCGGTTGCCCGCCGAGTAGACCAGGTTGACGGGCGCCTCGAAGCCGGGCACCAGGCGGTGGTAGGAGTTCACCGTCGGGTTCGTGAAGGCGAGGATCGCCGGCGCGTGCTTGAGGATGCCGCCGATGTACCAGCGCGCCACGTCCGACAGGCCGCCGTAGCCGGCCTCGTCGTAGAACAGCGGCTTGCCGTCGTTCCAGAGCGACTGGTGCGTGTGCATGCCCGAGCCGTTGTCGCCGAAGAGCGGCTTCGGCATGAACGTGGCCGTCTTGCCCCACTGCTCGGCCGTGTTCTTCACGATGTACTTGAACTTCAGGATGTCGTCCGCCGCGTGCACCATCGTGTCGAAGCGGTAGTTGATCTCGGCCTGGCCGCCCGTGCCCACCTCGTGGTGCGCGCGCTCGAGGATGAGGCCGGCGTCGATCAGCTTGAGGCTGATGTCGTCGCGGAGGTCGGCCTGCTTGTCGACGGGGCTGACGGGGAAGTAGCCGCCCTTGTAGGGCGTCTTGTTGCCGAGGTTGCCGCCCTCCTCCTCGCGTCCCGAGTTCCAGGCGCCCTCCTCGGAGTCGACCGAGTAGAAGCTCGTGTGCTGGTTCACCTCGTAGCGGACGTCGTCGAAGATGTAGAACTCGGCCTCGGGCGCGAAGAACGCGGTGTCGGCGATGCCGGACGCGGCGAGGAACTTCTCGGCCTTCTTGGCCACCTGGCGCGGGTCGCGGGCGTAGATCTCGCCGTTGCGGGGGTTGTAGATGTCGAACACCATGATGAGGGTGCGCTCGATGCGGAACGGGTCGATGTACGCCGTCGTCACGTCGGGGATGAGCTGCATGTCGGACTCGTGGATGCTGGCGAAGCCGCGGATGGACGAGCCGTCGAACAGCTGGCCGACGGAGAAGAACTCCTCGTCGACGGTGGAGGCGGGGATGTTGAAGTGCTGCTGCACCCCGGGCAGGTCGGTGAACCGGATATCGAGGAACTTGACGTCGGTGTCCTTGATGAACGCGAGCACCTCGGATGAGTCTCTGAACATGTGGTGTCTCCAAAAGGGGGCCGGAGCGGATGAGACTGACGGTTTCAGCCTCTCCGACCCTAGGGGGAAGGGGTTACCTCGCCATAACCGCCGTGTTTCCGCGATGTTACGCACCCTCGCCCGGGCGCGTCGGCGAGTGCTCCCATGGCCCGCGGATCAGGGGATCCACCCGCGGCGCGCCTAGGATCGGGAGGTGCCCGCGACTCCCATGAACCTCGACCTCGGCGACCCCGGCCGCAACCGCTGGCCCGGGGAGCGACTCGGCCTCCCGGAGCGCGGGCGCGGCTCCGTGGCCCGCGCCGGTCGGCGCATCGTCGGCATCTGCATCGACTGGGGCATCGCGGTCCTCGTCTCGTGGGCCTTCCTCGCCTACGACGCGACGGCGACCCTCGCGATCTTCGCGGTGATGCAGTACGTGCTCGTCATCACCCTGGGCGGCAGCATCGGCCACGTCGTGCTGGGCATGCGGGTCCGGCCCCTCGGCGGCGGATACGTGTCGCTGTGGCGACCCGCCCTGCGCACGGTCCTCGTCTGCCTCGTCGTGCCGGCGGTCGTGTGGAACGCCGACCAGCGCGGGCTCCACGACGTGTTCTCGGGGACGGTGCTCGTCCGCACGTCCTGAGGCGGCGCCTCCCCGCGGGAGGGGTCAGCCGGGCTCGCACCCGAGGTAGACGAGCTCCGGATCCACGCCGCCGAGCACCACGCGCGCGGGCGAGCCGGCGCGGACCGCGCCCAGCTCGCGGCTCTCGGTCTCCCGACCGTCGTCCGATCGCCCCGTCGTCACCTCGAAGCGCGCGAGGGCCGCGCTGCAGTCCTCGGGCGCCGTCATGTCGAGCAGCGTGCAGGAGCTGGCGTCCACGCACTCGCTCGCACGGGAGGCGGGGTCGCGCACCTGGACGATGGTCGTCCCCTGCGTCAGGTCCGCCCCGATGGTCGTGAACCGGGCGCGGGTGGAGTCCTGGAACGTGACGAGGACCACCAGGACGCCCGCGAGCGCGCAGACCGCGGCGATGGACGGACCGAGTCCGCGACGGGCGAGCTCCCGACGGGAGCGTCCGTAGGGGGATCGGCGCTCGCTCGGGGTGGCCGGAGGCGACGGCGGTGCCGGGGGAGACGTGCGACCGGTCCGAGCCCCTCCGTCGGCCGCTCGCGGGCCCATGCGCTGGCGGAGGTGCAGGGCGTCACGCGCCAGCGTCAGCTGCACGAAGCGCTCATGGGCGACCCGGAGCTGCTGCGGTGTCGCGCCGGGCAGGCGGTCCGGGTGCGTGTCCCGCGCGTACCGGGCGTAGGCGCGGTTGACGGCGGAGCGGTCGGCGTCCACGTCGACGCCCAGCAGCGCCGCGGCGAGGACCGGATCCATGGGCTCAGTCTGCGCGGGGCACGGGGCCCGCGCAAACGCCCGTCGAGCTCGGGATCAGCGTGCGCGCGACGGGCGCACCTTGAAGGGGTCGACGCCCTTCGGGATCGGCATGCTGTTCTGGCCGAGAGAGGTGAGCCGGTTGTTGACGGCGAGGACCTCGGCCTTGGTGATCGTGCGGGGGAACCGCTGCAGGCGACCCGCGAGCTTGTGCAGCTCGACGGAGTCCGCATCCGGTCCCACGAAGACGAAGTGCACCGGGACGTTGGGGAGGACGCGGGCGATCTTGCGGCGCTCGTCCTCGAGCATGCGGGTCGTGCGGCTCTTCGGCCCCTCGCCGATGAGCGCGACGCCCGGACGGCCGACGGCGCGGTAGACCGCGTCCTGCGACTTGCCGTTGACGGCGACGGGCATCTCGCTGCCCACCCATCCGCGCTTGAGGGAGCTGCGCAGCACGACGCCGACGGCGCCCGGCTGGCCCTTGATCTGGAGGTACGCTGCGCGCTCCGCCTTGCGTCCGAGGACGATGAGGAAGGCGAGGACGCCCGCGAACAGGCCGGCGATGACGAAGAGGATCGCCGTGAGCCAGTTGCCGCCCGTGGCGAAGACCGCCAGCAGGATGCCGACGACGAGGGGGCCGAGCAGCGCCAGGAGCATCCACCAGACGGAGCTCTTGTCGTACCGCCGGGTCATCTGGAAGACCTGCCACATCTGCTTGATGCGGCCGGGTTCCTTGGGCGCCTTCGGAGAGGCTGTCTTGCGGGCCATGGTGCTCAGGATACCGGTGCGCGACGCGCTCCCGGAACGGCGGCGGCGTCATCGAGGCCAGGAGGGGCGGATGCCGCCTCACCCCTCCCTCACAGGAGCGCGGATCCCCGCGACGCCCCGGATGCCCGACGGGTCGGCGCCGCTCGGCAGGTGCACGGCATCCTCGCCGCGGGACCCCACCTCCCGCCCTCGCGGCGAGAGCGGCGGATGGAGGACGAGAGGACGAGAGGCGATGCGCGACGGACGGACTCGTGGCAGGAGCGGAGCGACGGTCGACGATCGACGGCGCGGGGAGCGCGGAGCCCTGGCTGACGGGGCAGGCCTCGTCGAGACCGGGCCGCGTGCTCCGGTGCGGCGGCACAGGGACACCACGGCCGACGGAGCTCCTCTGGTGGCGGGCTACCGCCTCATCCGTCTCGTGGGGAGGGGCAGGTCCTCGGTGGTGCACCTCGCTCGAGCGGAGCGGGCCACGGACCACGATGCAGCGACGAACGTGGCCGTCAAGATCGTGCCGCCGACCGAGCGCAGCCGCGGGGAGGCCGAGATCGTGGCGCTCCAGTCCGTCGTCTCCGAGCACGTGGTCGCCCTGCGGGACGTGGCGACGCTCGCCGACGGGAGCCTCTGCCTCGTCCAGACGCTCGGCTCCCGCGGCACCGCGGCGGCCCTCCTGGCACGCCGGGGCAGCCTCACGCCGGGTGAGACCGTGACCCTCGTCGTCTCGGTGCTCCGCGGCCTGGGCGACCTCCACGAGGCCGGGCTCGCCCACGGCGCCCCGGACCTGACCCACGTGCTGATCGACGCGACGGGACGCCCGCTGCTCGGCGGCCTCGGGTCCTCGCGCCCCCTCTCCGGCGGCGGGGTCCTCGCGGACGCGGGCGGCGGCGACCCCGTGGAGCAGGACCTGACGAGGGTGTCGCGGATGGTCCGGGCCCTGCGCGACCCCGTCGACGCTCGCGGAGCGGTCTCGGACGCCGGGTGGGACACGTGGCTCGAGCTCCTCGACTCCGTGATCCACGGCGAGTCCGCGCTCACGGCGCACGATCTGGCCGAGCGGCTGCTCGACGTCGCCGACGCCGCACCCCTGGCGGACGCAGGCGGGCGACCGGACATCGACGGTGTCGACGTGCGCCTGGCCGACACCGCGAGCACAGCCGATCTCCGGCGCCGGGCGGGGAGGAGCCGACCGCGGGAACGCGCCGACGCGCGGACTCCCCGGATCGACGCGCACCGTCATCGAGCGGCTCGCGAGTCACCCGCACGGCGGGCCTCCCTGCGGCTGGTCGGTCTCCGCGGCGTGATGCGGCGCGAGCTCGGCGCGGTGCGTCCGCGCGTGTGGGTGCTCGGCGCGAGCGCGCTCCTGCTGCTCGCCGTCGGCGCCGTCGGGCTGCCCCTGCTGACGGACGCCGCTCACGGCGAGGCGGCCGAGCCGACGGCGGAGCCGACCGCGACGGGGTCGCCGTCGGACGCCGCATCGACGCAGTTGCCGACGGCGGCGCCATCCGCCATCCCGGAGACGACGGACGCCGACTCGGCCGCCGCCGGCTCCCCGGACCCGGACGTCGCCGCACCGGCGCTGCTCCGGCTGAGGGCGGCATGCCTCCGACGGGCCGACCTCGCCTGCGTCAGCACGGTCGACGAGGCAGGGTCCGCGATCGAGGACGCGGACAGGACGACGGTCTCCGCAGGCGGTGGCGACCACTCCGGCGACGGCTCGCTGCACGTCACGGACCTGCGCGGGCCGGCGCGACGGATGGGGGACGGGGCGCTCGTGGAGCTGCGTCCGGATCCCGCCGAGGGCGCGGATGCGACGGGAGGCCCCGGACGCCGACCGGCCTCCCTCCTGATCGTCAGGGGGGAGGCCGGGTGGCGGATCAGGGACCTGATGGACGACCGGTGACGGTCGGCGCTCGGGTCCCGTGCGTGCTAGATGCCCAGGTCGGCGTCGAAGGCGCCGGCCTCGAGGCGGTTCTTCACGGCCACGAGGAAGCGCGACGCGTCGGCGCCGTCGACGATCCGGTGGTCGTAGGACAGCGCGAGGTACACGGTCGACCGGATGGCGATGGTGTCCTGGCCGTCCGCCGTGATGACCACGGGGCGCTTCGTGACGATGCCGGTCCCGAGGATCGCCGACTGCGGCAGGAACACGACGGGCGTGTCGAACAGCGCGCCCCGGGATCCCGTGTTGGTCAGCGTGAAGGTGCCGCCCGCCAGCTCGTCCGGCGACAGCTTGTTGTCGCGCGTGCGAGCGGCGAGGTCGGCGATCTCCGACGCGAACTGCGCGAGGTTCTTGCCCTCGGCGTTCTTCACGACGGGCGTGAGGAGTCCGCGCTCCGTGTCGACCGCGATGCTGATGTTCTCGTGATCGGGGTACACGATGCTGTCGCCGTCGACCGTCGCGTTGACGACGGGGTAGGCCTTGAGCGCCTCGGCGGCGGCCAGCGCGAAGAACGGCAGGAACGAGAGCTTCACGCCGGTCTTCTCGAGGAAGTCGCCCTTCACGCGGTCACGGAAGCGGGCCACCTTCGTGACGTCGACCTCGACCACCGACGTGAGCTGCGCCGTGGACTGCATGGAGACGACCGCGCGGTCGGCGATGAGCTTCCGCATGCGCGACATCTTGGCGGTGGTGCCGCGCAGCGGCGACGTCTCCAGCGGAGCGGCCGCGGGAGCGGCGGGTGCCGATGACGCTGCTGCGGGCTTGGCGGACGCGGCGGCCTCCGCGGCGGCGAGCACGTCCTCCTTGCGGATGCGTCCTCCCACGCCGGTGCCGGTCACCGAGCTGATGTCGACGCCGCGCTCGTTGGCGAGCTTGCGGACGAGCGGCGTGACGTAGCCGGCGTTGCCGGAGGCGGCGGGAGCCGGTGCGGCTGCGGGAGCCGCGGGAGCCGCTGCAGGGGTCGGCGCGGGCGCCGCGGCGACGGGGGCGGCCGGCGCGGGCGCCGTAGTCTCCTGGGGAGCGGGAGCCTGCTGCTCGGCGGCGGGCGCCGGCTCGGGCTCGACCGGCGCGGGCGCCTGCGAGTCGTCGTCCGCCTCGGTGGAGGGCGTGACCTGGTCGTCGACGGCCTCCTCGGCCGGCTCGGCCTGCGCCGCGGGCTCCTCGGCGGGCGCGTCGCCGCCGCCCGAGCCGTCGCCGATGCGCACCAGGACTGCGCCGACCTCGACGGTCTCGTCCTCCTGGACGAGGATCTCCTCGATCACGCCGGCGACGGGGGAGGGGATCTCGGTGTCGACCTTGTCGGTCGACACCTCGAGCAGGGGCTCGTCGACCTCGACGTGGTCGCCGACGTTCTTGAGCCAGCGGGTCACCGTGCCCTCGGTGACGCTCTCGCCGAGTGCGGGGAGGTTGACGGATTCGCTCATGGGGTTGTCTCCTTCAGGCCCGACTCCGGACCCGGCTTGTGTGTCGGTGTTGGCAGGGTGCTACAGGGCGTGCAGAGGGGTCCCGGCGAGGGCCAGGTGGGCCTCCCCGAGCGCCTCGTTCTGAGTGGGGTGGGCGTGCACCAGGTTGGCGACGTCCTCGGGGTAGGCCTCCCAGTTCACGATGAGCTGGCCCTCGCCGATGAGCTCGCCGACGCGCGCGCCGATCATGTGGATGCCGACGACCGGGCCGTCCTGCACGCGGACGACCTTGACGGACCCGGCCGTGCCGATGATCGAGCTCTTGCCGTTGCCGCCGAGGTTGTACTCGTAGCTGGAGACCTTGTCGGCGCCGAACTTCTCGACGGCCTTCGCCTCGCTGTAGCCGACGCTCGCGACCTCGGGGTCGGAGTAGGTGACCTTGGGGATGTTGATGTCCTCGACGACCACGGGCTTGTTGCCTGCGATCTCCTCGGCGACGAAGATGCCCTGCTGGAAGCCACGGTGCGCGAGCTGAAGGCCGGGCACGATGTCGCCGACGGCGTAGACGCCGGGGACGCTCGTCTGGAGGCGCTCGTCCGTCAGGACGAAGCCGCGGTCGGTCTTCACGCCGGCCTCCTCGAAGCCGAGGCCCTGGGTCGCCGGGCCGCGGCCGACGGCGACGAGCAGGATGTCCGCGTCGAACGCGGTGCCGTCCTCGAGGGTGACCTGGACGCCCTGGTCGTCCTGCGTGACCGACTTGAAGCGGACGCCGAGCGAGAACGCGATGCCGCGCTTGCGGAAGGCGCGCTCGAACTGCTTGCTGATCGACTCCTCCTCGTTCGGGACGAGGTGGGGGAGGGCCTCGATGATCTGCACGTCGACGCCGAAGGAGCGCCAGACCGAGGCGAACTCCACGCCGATGACGCCGCCGCCGAGGATGGCGACCTTCTTGGGGATGTAGTCGAGCTCGAGGGCCTGCTCGCTCGTGATGACGCGGCCGCCGATCTCGAGGCCGGGGAGCGTGCGCGAGTACGAGCCCGTCGCGAGGACGATGCTCTTCCCGGTGATGGTCTGGTCGCCGACCTGCACGGTCGTCCCGGAGGTCAGGCGGCCCTCGCCCTCGATGACGGTGATGCCGCGCGCCTTGATGAGCCCCTGGAGGCCCTTGTACTTGCTGGCGACGATGGCCTCGCGGTACGCCGTGACGCGCGCGATGTCGACCCCGTCGAACGTGACGTTGACGCCGTACTTCTCCGACTCCCGCGAGACGTCGGCCACCTCGGCCGAGTGCAGGAGCGCCTTGGTGGGGATGCAGCCGCGGTGGAGGCACGTGCCGCCCAGCTTGCCCTTCTCCACGAGGCCCACGGTCTTGCCCAGCTGAACCGCGCGGAGGGCGGCGGCGTAGCCACCGCTCCCGCCGCCGAGCACCACCACGTCAAAGTTCTGTTCCGACACCCAGGATCTCCCTCGTATGCATCAAGGTCGTCTCATGCGACCGCCCGACCGGGCAGGCGCGGGACCCCCTCAGGAGGCCTCTCCGAGCCTACTACGCGCGTGAAAAACCGGCGGCCAGGGCCAGCAGCGTCCGGACCGCGACGCCGGTCGGGCCCTTCCCCGTGAAGCCGTGCCCGCCCGCCTTGTTGTGCGACGGCCCGGCGATGTCGATATGGGCCCACGGGATCCGCGGCGCGTCCTCCGCATCGCTCGTGCGGCCGACGAACTCCTTGAGGAAGACACCGGCGACGAGCATGCCCCCCGCGGGGTTGCCCGGCTTGACGTTCGCGATGTCGGCGACGTCCGAGTTGAGGAGGGAGCGCATCTCGTCGGGCAGCGGCATGGCCCACATGCTCTCGCCCTGCTCGCGGGCCGCGTCGAGGAGGCGGGCGACGAGAGCGTCCTCGCCCATGACGGCCGAGTACCGCTCGCCGAGCGCGACGACCTGGGCGCCCGTGAGCGTCGCGATGTCGACGATGGCGTCCGGGTGCTCCTCGCTCGCGGCGACGATGCCGTCCGCCATGACGAGGCGGCCCTCGGCGTCGGTGTTGAGCACCTCCACGGTCGTGCCGCCGCGCATGCGGAGGACGTCGTCGGGACGGATGGCGGAACCGGACGGCATGTTCTCGGCGATGCAGAGCCACGCTGTGAGCCGCACGGGCAGCTGCAGGCGCGCGGCCGCGACGACCACCTCGAGGATCGTGGCGGCGCCGGTCATGTCGTACTTCATGCCGATCATCGGGACGGCGGGCTTCAGGGAGATGCCGCCGGTGTCGTAGGTGATGCCCTTGCCGACGAGCGCGAGGTGGCGCGTGGCCCCGGCGGGGGAGTACGCGACCTTCACGAGACGGGGCGGGCGGGTGGATCCCTGGCCGACGCCGAGGATGCCGCCGAAGCCGTCGGCGGCGAGCGCCTCCTCGTCCCACACGCGGACGTCGACCGGCAGACCCGACGTGCGGTCCTCCACCGCGTCGACGAAGGTCGCGGGGTAGAGGTCGAGGGGCGGCGTGTTGACGAGGTCCTTGGTGCCGGCCACGGCGTCCGCGACGGCGGCGGCGCGCGTCATGGCCTCGTCGGCGTCCTCCGCGGTCCAGGAGGTGCCGCGCGCGGCCACGACGACCGCGGAGGCGCGCGGCTTCTGGCCCGCGAGGGAGTCGTGGCGGTAGGAGTCGAAGGAGTAGACGCCGAGGGCCGCCCCCTCGAGGACGGCGGTCAGCTCCTCGAGCGACGAGACGGGGACCGCCACGGCGACCCGCTCCACGCCGCGCAGCTGGCGGGTGGCCGAGCCGACGGCGTAGCGGAGCGCGACCGCGTCGAGCGGCGCGGAGCCCACGCCGACCAGGGCGATCGCGCGGGCGGCGGTTCCCGTGCCGGCCACGCGGACGACCTCGTCGCGCGCGCCCGTGACGCCGAGCGCCGGCAGGCCCGCCTCGTCGATCTCGAGGCCCTCGGGCAGGTGCACCCGGACGCCCTCCTTCTCGCTGGAGACGGCGACCACGAGGACGTCGGCCTCGATGTCGACGGCGCGGTCGGGGGACACGGAGAGGAGGGGAGTGGTCATGGGCGACGAGCCTATCGACGCGGGGAGACGGGCAGCCGTGAGCGCGGGCCGGCACCGCCGCATCGGACGCTCGAGGCGCGTGTTCGCTCTCGGCGGCACGGACGGGCCGCCCTCCGCCGGGGGCCGTCGGAGGCGCGGCCTAGAGTGGATCCATGGCTGACGCGGACGGACTGTACGAGATCGACACCGACATCGGCGAGGTCCCGACCGGCCTCCCGCTGGTCGCCGGCCTCACCGGGTTCTCGGACGCGGGGTCGGGCGTCTCGCAGGTCAGCGAGTACCTGCTCAGCACGCTGAGCCACCGCGATGTCCTGCGCTTCGACACCGACACGCTGCTCGACTACCGGGCACGTCGCCCCACCATCTACTTCGACCAGGACCACCTCGCCGACTACCGGCCCGCGCGGCTCGCGCTGTACCTGGCGCACGACGAGATCGGCCAGCCGTTCCTCCTGCTCACCGGATTCGAGCCGGACTTCCGGTGGGAGGCGTTCACCACCGCCGTCATCGGCATCGTCGAGCGGTACCGGATCTCGACCACGACCTGGGTGCACAGCATCCCCATGCCCGTTCCCCACACGCGCGACATCAACGTGACGGTGAGCGGCAACCGCACGGAGCTCATCGACGCGCTGAGCGTGTGGAAGCCGCACACGCAGGTCCCCGCGAACGCGCTGCACCTCGTGGAGCACCGCCTCCACGACGCCGGTCACCCCGTGGCCGGCTTCGTGCTGCTCGTGCCGCACTACCTCGCCGACACCGAGTTCCCGCTCGCCGCGGTGGCCGCCCTCGAGAGCATCAGCGCCGCCACCGGGCTGATCTTCCCCACGGACCGCCTCCGCGAGGAGGGTCGCGACTTCGTCGGGCGCATCGACGAGCAGGTCGCCGGCAACCAGGAGCTGGCGCGCCTCGTCACGACGCTCGAGGAGCGCTACGACAGCTACATGGAGGACACGCCCCTCAAGTCCCCGCTCACCGACGAGGACGGCGCCCTGCCGACGGCCGACGAGATCGCGGCCGAGCTGGAGAAGTTCCTCGCGCGTCGCCGTCCGGGCGACGGCGACGCCGCCTGACCATCCCGGCGCCGCCGCCCCGACCTCGGGGGACGCCGTCATCGAGGTGATCCGCTCGTCGGTATCCTCGTCCCGATGAGCACCCGCCGCGCCCGCATCGTCCTCGGCGTCGCGATGGCCGCGTACCTCTCCTCCGTCCTGCAGCGCGGCTCCCTCGGGATCGCCTCGGTCGAGGCGGGCGAGCGGCTCCACGCATCCGCGTCCCTCCTCTCCACGCTGGCGGTGACGCAGCTGATCGTCTACGCGGCGCTGCAGGTCCCCGTGGGCGTGCTCATCGACCGGGTGGGCCCGCGCGCTCTCCTGGCGAGCGGGGCCCTGCTCATGGTGACCGGCCAGGTCACCCTCGCCCTGTCCACGTCGCTCGAGGTGGCGATCCTCGGCCGCATGCTGGTCGGCGCGGGTGACGCCATGACGTTCGTCTCGGGCCTGCGCCTCATCAACTCCTGGTTCTCGGGTCCGCGCGTGCCCGTCCTCTCGCAGTGGTTCGCGAACGTGGGCCAGCTGGGCCAGGTGCTCTCGGCCGTGCCCCTCTCGATCGTGCTCCACACGGCCGGCTGGACCCCCGCCTTCCTCGGGTCGGCGTCGGTGGCGGTCGTCGCCCTCGTCGCGGTCCTCATCGCCGTGCGCGACCGCCCGACCGGCGACGTCCCACCGCCGCGGGTGCCGTGGGGCGACTCGATGCGGGAGCTCGGGCGGAGCCTCCGCCGTCCCGGCACGCAGCTGGGCTTCTGGTCGCACTTCGTGACGCAGTCCTCCGGCGTCGTGTTCAGCCTCCTCTGGGGATTCCCGTTCCTCGTCGGCGCGATGGGCTACAGCCCCGCGCTCGCGTCCGGCCTCCTCATCGTCATCGTGGCGTCCGGCATGGTCGTCGGGCCGGTCATCGGGATCCTCACGGGCCGCTTCCCCTTCCGGCGCTCCAACCTCGTGCTCGGCATCGTCGTGATGATGGGCGTCGCGTGGGGCGTGCTGCTCCTCTGGCCCGGCGTGCCGCCGCTGCCCGTCGTGGTCCTCGTCGTCGTCGCGATCGGCATCGGCGGGCCGGGCTCGCAGGTCGGGCTGGACTTCGCGCGCACGTTCAACCCGCCGCGGAGCCTCGGCGCGGCGTCGGGCATCGTGAACGTCGCCGGCTTCACCGCGAGCTTCACGATGATGCTGCTCATCGGGATCGCCCTCGACGTGCAGGACGGGATCCGCGTGGCCGGGGGAGAGCCGAGCGACCTCTACTCCCTCGACTCGTTCCGCATCGCGTTCGCCGTGCAGTACCTCGTGATCGGGGTCGGCGCCGTCATGCTCATCCGCACGCGGCGGCGCACGCGCCGGGCGCTGGCGGACGAGGGAATACGGGTGGGGCCCCTGTGGGTTGCCTACCTCGACCGGCGCCGTCGCCTCGGCGCGTGACGTCGGCTCTCAGGTGGGCGGCAGTGGCTCGTGCGCGCGCCCATCCGTGCAATAATCAGATACGGACCCGTTCATGTCCCGCATCTCGCACCGCCCCGGTGGTGCACGAGCAGCGGACTTGACATGGGTCCTAGCAATGTCCGAAAACAACCCCGACCCACCTCCGGCAGGTCACCCCGCAGCAGCACCGCGGAGCGCACGACCGGTCGTCGTGGGGACGAAAGGTGTTCGCATGGCCACCCCCTCCACCCCGTCCGCCACCCTGGACGCGGCCGCCGCGACCGGCACGGCCGACGACGCCGCGACGGGGGAGGCGAAGGCACCCGCGAAGCGCGCGCCCGCACGCACCTCGACGGCCGCGAAGACCACCGCGACGAAGACCGCGACCGCCAAGGCCGCCACCGCGAAGGCCCCGACGAAGGCCGCTGCCGCCAAGGCCGCCGCCGCGGCGTCCGACGCACCCGCGGAGACGGAGGCGCCCGCGAAGGCGCCGACCGCCCGCGCGAAGGCCGCCGCCGCGAAGAAGGCCGCCGCCGCGTCCGGCGAGGCCGCGCCCGCGAAGGCGCCCCGCAAGGCCGCCGCCAAGAAGACCGCCGCGACGGACGGCCCCGGTGAGGCCTCCGAGGAGGACGCCGACGAGGTCGTCGTCCCCGTCGCCGAGGACGACACGGAGGACGAGGTCGTCGACGACGGCGCCGCCAAGCCGCCCGTCGTGCTCGAGCCCCTCCCGACCGGCGCCATGGTGCTGTCGAACAAGGAGGAGGACGAGGACGTCCCCGTCTACTCCACGACGATCACCGGCGCCACGGCCGACCCCGTCAAGGACTACCTGAAGCAGATCGGCAAGGTCGCGCTGCTCAACGCCGCGGAGGAGGTCGAGCTCGCCATGCGCATCGAGGCGGGCCTCTTCGCCGAGGACAAGCTGGCGAACACCCCGGGCATCTCCCGCGAGCTGGAGCGCGAGCTGCGCTGGGTCGCGCGCGACGGCCAGCGGGCGAAGAGCCACCTGCTCGGCGCCAACCTCCGCCTCGTGGTCAGCCTGGCCAAGCGCTACACGGGTCGCGGGATGCAGTTCCTCGACCTCATCCAGGAGGGCAACCTCGGCCTCATCCGCGCGGTCGAGAAGTTCGACTACACCAAGGGCTTCAAGTTCTCCACGTACGCGACCTGGTGGATCCGCCAGGCCATCACGCGCGCCATGGCCGACCAGGCCCGTACCATCCGCATCCCGGTGCACATGGTGGAGGTCATCAACAAGCTCGCGCGCGTGCAGCGCCAGATGCTCCAGGACCTGGGCCGCGAGCCCACGCCCGAGGAGCTGTCGCGCGAGCTGGACATGACGCCCGAGAAGGTCATCGAGGTCCAGAAGTACGGCCGCGAGCCCATCTCGCTGCACACGCCCCTCGGCGAGGACGGCGACAGCGAGTTCGGCGACCTCATCGAGGACACCGAGGCCGTCGTGCCGGCCGACGCGGTGGGCTTCACCATGCTCCAGAAGCAGCTCGAGTCGCTCCTCGACTCGCTGTCCGAGCGCGAGGCGGGCGTCATCCGCATGCGCTTCGGCCTCGGCGACGGCATGCCGAAGACGCTCGACCAGATCGGCGACACGTTCGGCGTCACGCGCGAGCGGATCCGCCAGATCGAGTCGAAGACCATGGCCAAGCTCCGCCACCCGTCGCGCTCGCAGTCGCTGCGCGACTACCTCGAGTAGGCCGTGCCCCTGCGCCTCGCCGTCGCCGCGGGACGGGCCGCCCGCTGGGCCGCCCGTCTCCGCGGCGGCGGTTCCGCCGTGCCCGGCGTCGTCGCCCTCCGCCTCGAGCCCCGCTTCCTCGAGCGCACGATCGCCGACCTGCCGCACGGCGTGGTCGCCGTCACGGGGTCGAACGGCAAGTCGACGACCACCCACATGCTCACCGCCGTGCTCCGCGCGCACGGGCTCCGCGTGTTCACCAACCCCTCCGGCGGGAACCTGCCGCAGGGGATCGCGTCCGCGGTGCTGGCCGACGCCGACGCGTCCGGCCGCCTCGACGCCGACGTCGCCGTGCTGGAGATCGACGAGGCCTACGGCGTCGCCCTCTCCGCGCTGCTGACGCCGCGCACGGTGCTGCTGCTCAACATCCAGATCGACCAGCTCAACCGGTTCCACGAGCCCGACCGCGTCGTCGGCATGCTCGAGCGGATCGCCGCCACGGCGACCGAGGCCGTCATCGCCAACCGCGACGACGCGCACGTGAACGCCATCGCCGCCGAGACCGCACGCGCCGGGCGCGCCGCCGTCGACTGGTTCGGCGTGTCCGAGGCCCTCCTCGGCGACAGCAAGCACGGACTCGCGTCCGCGCCCCGCTTCGGGTCCGAGGCGCCCGACCTCGTGCAGGTCGCCGCCGACGTCGAGGCCGTCGCGCTCACCGGGCGGGACGCCGTGTTCCGGCTCGCGTCCGGCGACGTCGCCGCCAGCCTGCCCTCGCGCGGCCTGCACTACGCGGTCGACGCGGCCGGTGCGCTCGCCACCGCGCGCCGCGTGCTCGGGGTCCGGTTCGACCCGGCCCTCGCCGCGCAGGGCCTCGGCTCCGTCGCCGCCGTCTACGGGCGCGGCGAGATGCTGCGCGCGGGCGACGAGGACATCGAGATCATCATGATGAAGAACCCGGCGAGCCTGCAGATGAACCTCGACGCGCTGGGCGACCCGCCCGAGCAGGTGCTGCTCGCCGTGGACGACGGGACACCGGACCCGTCGTGGATCTACGACACGGACCTGTCCGCCCTCACCCACGCCGACGTCGTCTCCGGCACCAAGGGCTACCAGCTGGCGGTGCGCTTCGGCTACGAGGGCCTCGAGGTCGGCCGGGTCGAGCCCGACCTGCGTCGCGCCGTCCAGGCGTTCCTCGCGCTGGAGAAGCCGTCCCGCGGGGTCAAGACCATGATCGTCAACTACGAGCAGATGATGGCGATCCGCCGCATCCTCGGGCGGACGGACCTCGAGGGAGGACCCGAGTGACCGACGCCCTGCGCATCCTGCACCTCTACCCCGAGGAGCTCGGCATCAACGGGGACCGGGGCAACGTGACGGTGCTCGTCGAGCGGGCCCGCATCCGCGGCATCCGCACCGAGGTGGTGCGGCACGCCCCGGGCGGCGGCCACCCCGGCGACGCCGACCTGGTGATCGCCGGATCCGGCCCGCTCACCGCCCAGCGCGCCGTGCTGCCCGACCTCGTCTCGCACGCCCCGCATCTCCGCGCCCTGCGGGAGGCGGGCGTCCCGCTGCTGGCGGTCGGCGGCGGCCTCCAGCTGCTGGGGGAGTCCGTGCGGCTCGTCGACGGCGGCGAGCTCGTGGGCGCCGGCGTCCTGCCCGTCCGCACGACGCTGACCGCGGAGCGACGCGTCGGCGATCTCGTGCTCGACACCCCCGAGGGCGAGCTGGTGGGCTACGAGAACCACGGATCCACCCTCGACATCGGCCAGGCCGACCCCCTCGGCACCGTGCGCGCCGGATTCGGGAACGCCGGCCAGGGCGGCGGGGAGGGCGTGCGCGTCGGCTCCTCCATCGGCACCCACCTCGGCGGACCCGTGCTCGCGCTCAACCCGCGCCTCGCCGACGAGCTGCTGTCCGCGGCCCTCGCCCGTCACGGACGGGAGCTGCCCGCCGACATCTCCGGCACGCTCGACCGGCTCGACGGCTGGGCACGCGAGGCCCGCGCGACCGTCATGGCGCGTCCCGCGCACTACTAGTCGCCCGCAGCACCGCCCGCATACGGGAGAAGGGCGCATCCCCTGGGGGATGCGCCCTTCTCCGTGCGCCGGCCGAGCCGACGCGGATGCTGCTAGGAGCGCTCGTCGAGCAGGCGGCTCGACTCGTCGTGCCAGCTCGTCGCGATGGCCGACAGCTTCTCCTGGTACTTCTTGCCGTGGTGGGCGCAGAAGAGGAGCTCGGAGCTGTTGACCTCGACTCGGATGTAGGCCTGCGCCCCGCAGCTGTCGCAGCGGTCGTTGGCGGTGAGCTGGTGGTCGTCGAGCTCGTCGACGGGACGCTCGGTCGCGGTCGGTGTCATGTGATGCTCCCCTCCGGGTCGGGTCGTGGGTCGAGCCGAATGCGTCAAGTAGACCACGTGCTCCCGGGTGTCGGCCCATCGGCGGCCCTCCGTTTCGCTCTGCGCGTAGGCGCGGATCGGGACGGCGGGTCGGAGGGGGAGGCACCCGGTGGCGGTTAAGATCGACACCGGCTCGCGTCCGGCGAACGCCGGACGCACATGGAGGACAGCACGTGGCAGCATCCGATTATTCCGCCCGCCATCTCTCCGTCCTCGAGGGGCTCGAGGCGGTGCGCAAGCGGCCCGGCATGTACATCGGATCCACCGACTCCCGCGGGCTCATGCACTGCCTGTGGGAGATCATCGACAACAGCGTGGACGAGGCCCTCGGCGGCCACGGCGACCGCATCGACGTGCGGCTGCACCCGGACGGCAGCGTCGAGGTGCGCGACACCGCGCGCGGCGTGCCGGTGGACATCGAGCCCAAGACCGGGCTGTCCGGCGTCGAGGTCGTGTTCACCAAGCTGCACGCGGGCGGCAAGTTCGGGTCGGGCTCGTACGCCTCCTCCGGCGGCCTGCACGGCGTGGGCGCGTCCGTCGTGAACGCGCTCTCGGAGCGCCTCGACGTCGAGGTCGACCGCGGCGGCAAGACGTACGCCATGTCGTTCCGCCGGGGCGAGCCCGGCATCTTCGACGACGAGGGCGAGGCGAGCCCGGACGCGCCCTTCCGCCCGTTCACGTCGGGCAGCGAGCTGCGCGTCGTCGGCAAGGTGCGCAAGGGCGTCACCGGCACGCGCATCCGCTACTGGGCCGACCGGCAGATCTTCACCCGCGGCGCGTCCTTCCTCACGGAGGAGCTGCTCGGACGCGCGCGCCAGACGGCGTTCCTCGTCCCGGGCCTCAGCATCGACATCGAGGACCTCCGCGGCGAGCAGCCGGTGCGCGAGTCCTTCCGCTTCGACGGCGGCATCGCGGAGTTCGTCGACCACCTCGCGGTCGACGCGCCGCTCACCGACACCTGGCGGCTCGAGGGATCCGGCTCCTTCACGGAGACCGTCCCCGTCCTCACCGACGGCGGCGCCATGGTACCGACCGAGCTCACGCGCGAGTGCGCCGTCGACATCGCGCTGCGCTGGGGCACGGGGTACGACACGCGCTTCAAGTCGTTCGTCAACATCATCGCGACGCCCAAGGGCGGCACGCACCAGGCCGGGTTCGAGGCGGGGCTCCTCAAGTTCGTGCGGGCGCAGGTCGAGGCGAACGCCCGCAAGCTGAAGGTCGGCACCGACAAGCTCGAGAAGGACGACGTGCTCGCGGGCCTCACGGCCGTGCTCACGGTGCGCTTCCCCGAGCCGCAGTTCGAGGGGCAGACGAAGGAGGTGCTCGGAACGCCGGCCGTGCGCGCCATCGTCTCGCAGGTCGTGCAGAAGGCCATGGCCGAGCGCTTCGAGTCGACGCGGCGCGAGGACAAGGCGCAGACCGCGGTGCTCCTCGAGAAGGTCGTCGGCGAGATGAAGTCCCGGATCTCCGCCCGCACGCACAAGGAGACGCAGCGTCGCAAGAACGCGCTCGAGAGCTCGTCGCTGCCGGCCAAGCTCGTGGACTGCCGGTCGAACGACGTCGCCAACAGCGAGCTGTTCATCGTGGAGGGCGACTCCGCCCTCGGCACGGCGAAGCTCGCGCGCGACAGCGAGTACCAGGCGCTGCTGCCCATCCGCGGCAAGATCCTCAACGTCCAGAAGGCGTCTCTGCCGGACATGCTCTCGAACGCCGAGTGCGCCTCGATCATCCAGGTGCTGGGCGCCGGATCCGGCCGCACCTTCGACCTCTCCGCGGCGCGCTACGGGAAGATCATCATCATGAGCGACGCCGACGTCGACGGCGCCCACATCCGCACCCTCCTGCTCACGCTCCTGTTCCGCTACATGCGGCCCATGATCGACGAGGGCCGGGTCTTCGCCGCCGTGCCGCCGCTGCACCGCGTGGTGGTCATGAACCCGGGGTCGAAGCCCAACGACGTCATCTACACGTACTCGGAGCGCGAGCTCGCGGCCGTGCTGGCGCAGGCGAAGCGGCAGGGCAAGCGCTACCAGGACCCGATCCAGCGCTACAAGGGCCTCGGGGAGATGGACGCCGACCAGCTCGCCACCACCACGATGGATCGCCGCAACCGCACCCTGCGACGCGTGCGTGTGGAGAGCGCGGAGGCGGCCGCGCGGATGTTCGAGCTGCTCATGGGCAACGACGTCGCGCCGCGCAAGGAGTTCATCATCGACGGCGCCGGATCCGTGCGGGACCGCATCGACGTCTGACGCACGGACGCCGAGACGGCGACGGCCGCGGACCCCCTCGGGGTCCGCGGCCGTCGCCGTGCCGGGCAGCGCCTACGTGTCGAGCGGAGCGGAGCCGTCCTCCGCGGCCGCCTCGACCACGCCGACCGCCGCACCGGAGGCGGCATCGGGCGCCTCGGCGGGGGTGACCGCCTGGCCGACGCCGCCGATGGCCTTCTCGAGCGGGATGCCGGATCCGTCGCGCTTCATGCCCGTGGGCGGGAGCTGCCGCACCTCGCCCGCCGGACCGACGGCCAGCGCCGGACCGGGGCCGACCCACGCGAGGGCGAGGTGGTCCTCGCCCTTGAGGTACGCATGCGCGCGGACGCCGCCGGTGGCGCGGCCCTTGCGCGGGAAGTCGCCGAACGCGGAGACCTTGGCGCGCCCCGGGTCGACGCCCGCGATCGTCGCCGACGACGCGGAGATCGTGACGACCTCCGCGCCCTCCGGCGCGACCGAGGAGAAGAAGACGACGCGGGCGCCCGCGCCGAGGTTGACGCCGGCGACGCCGCCCGCCTGGATGCCCTGGGGGCGCACGGAGACCGCGGGGAAGTGCAGCAGCTGCGCCTCGCTCGTGACGAACACGAGCTCGTCGGTCTCGGCGCCCTGGCGCGCGCCGACGACCTCGTCGCCCTTCTTGAGCGCGATGACCTCGAACTCGGGCTTCGCGGGCAGGGCCGACGGGGCGATCCGCTTGACGACGCCCTGGCGCGTGCCGAGCGCGATGGCCTCCTCGGTGCCGAGGGCGACGAGGGCGACCACGCGCTCCTTCCGGTCGGCGAGCCCGAGGTAGTCGCGGATCCGCACGCCCGCGCCCAGCTGCACGCTCGCGACGGGCACGACCGGAAGGTCGACGGGCGTCATGGTGATGAGGCGGCCGGTGTTGGTGATGGCGCCGATGCGGGTGCGGCTCGTGGTCTCGATCGCCGTGAGGACGGCGTCGTGCGAGCTGCGGCGGACGGTCTGCAGGGGGGTGCCGGGCGCATCCGTCGGCAGGTCGACGCGGACGGCGCGGCCGGTCGTGGACAGCAGCACCCGGCAGGGCACGTCGGCGATCTCCAGCACGGGCGCGGCGCGACGGCTCGACGCACCGGCGACGCTCGGCGCGGCCTCGGTGAGCAGCGTGCGCCGCGGCGTGCCGAAGCGGTCGGCGACGTCCTGCAGCTCGCTCGACACGAGGGCGCGGAGGCGGCGCGGGTCGGCCAGGATCGCCTCGAGCTCCGCGATCTCGGCCTCGAGCCGGTCGCGCTCCTCCTCCAGCTCGATGCGGCTGAACCGCGTGAGCCGGCGGAGCCGCAGCTCCAGGATGTAGTCGGCCTGCAGCGTCGAGAGGTCGAACACGTCCATGAGGCGCGCGCGGGCCTGCTCGGTGTCGTCGCTGCCGCGGATGACCTGGATGACCTCGTCGATGTCGAGGATCGCGATGAGGAGGCCGAGCACGAGGTGCAGCCGCTCCTGCTTGCGGGCCAGCCGGTAGCGCGTGCGGCGGGTGACCACGTCGAGGCGGTGCGCCACGTAGACCTGCAGCAGCTCCTTGAGCCCGAGCGTCTGCGGGCTGCCCTCGACGAGGGCGACGTTGTTGATGCTGAAGCCGTCCTCCAGCGGGGTGTACCGGTACAGCTGCTCGAGCACCGCCTCGGGGTTGAAGCCCGTCTTGATCTCGATGACGAGCCGCAGACCGTGCGTGCGGTCCGTGAGGTCGGTGACGTTCGTGATCCCCGACAGCTTCTTGTTCTGGACGCCGTCCTTGATCTTCTCGATGACCTTCTCGGGCCCGACGAGGTACGGCAGCTCGGTGACGACGAGCCCCGACTTCCGCGGCGTGAGGCTCTCCACGGAGACGCGCGCGCGGGTCTTGAAGCTGCCGCGGCCCGTGGCGTAGGCGTCCTTCACGCCGGAGAGGCCGATGATCGTGCCGCCCGTGGGCAGGTCCGGCCCCGGCACGAACGCCATGAGGTCGTCGAGCGTGGCGTCGGGGTGGTCGATGAGGTGACGCGCGGCTCCGACGACCTCGATGAGGTTGTGGGGGACCATGTTCGTCGCCATGCCGACCGCGATGCCGCTCGCGCCGTTGACGAGCAGGTTGGGGAAGGCCGCCGGGAGCACGGCCGGCTGCATGAACGCGTTGTCGTAGTTGGGCACGAAGTCGACGACGTCCTCGTCGAGGCCCTCGACCATCGCGAGCGCGGACGCGGCGAGCCGCGCCTCGGTGTACCGGGGCGCCGCGGGCCCGTCGTCGAGCGAGCCGAAGTTGCCGTGACCGTCGATGAGCGGCACGCGCAGCGTGAACGGCTGCGCCATGCGCACCATCGCGTCGTAGATCGCGGAGTCGCCGTGCGGGTGGAGCTTGCCCATCACCTCGCCCGTCACCCGCGCGGACTTCACGTGCCCGCGGTCGGGGCGGAGGCCCATCTCGCTCATCTGGTACAGGATCCGGCGCTGCACGGGCTTCAGGCCGTCGCGGGCGTCGGGGAGGGCGCGCGAGTAGATGACCGAGTACGCGTACTCGAGGAACGAGTTCTCCATCTCGGTGGAGACGTCGACGTCCTCGATCCGCTCGGCGGGCTCGTCGGGCGTGGTGTTCGTGGTGGAGGGACTCATGGACTCTCTGGGTCGGGATCGGCGCTGCGTCGATCGGCGTCGTGACGCGGATGCGCGCCGGGCTGCTGTGGCAGACTGGGCCGGATGGCCCCCATGCTACCGGCGCCCGGATCCGGCCGGATGAGCCTCACCGCGGTGATGCCGGGTTGCCTCGCCGCCCTCGCGGGGGAGGAGTCGGAGGCCGGCCTCCCGCCCGTCGACCGCGCGGTCGTCGTCCTCGTCGACGGGCTCGGCTCCGCCGCCCTGCGGGCCCGTGCGGGCCATGCCCGCCACCTCGTCCAGGGCTGGCGCAAGAAGGACGTCGTCGACGTGGGCTTCCCCACCACCACGGCGGCGAGCATCACGTCGCTCACCACGGGCGTGCGCGCCGGCGAGCACGGCCTCGTGGGCTACAGCGCGCTGGATCCCGCGAACGACCGCGTGCTCAAGCTCCTCTCCGGCTGGGACGCCCGGAGCGTCCCGGAGGAGTGGCAGCCCGTGCCCACCGCCTTCGAGCGCGCGGCGGCGGCGGACGTGCCCGCCTTCGTGGTCGGCTCGGCCCGGTACGCCGGATCCGGCTTCTCCCGTGCCGCGCTCCGCGGCGCGACGTTCGTCGCCGCCGAGTCCGTCGCCGACCGGTTCGCCACCACGCGCGCGCTGCTCGACCGCATGCCGCGCGCCCTCGTCTACCTCTACGTCCCCGAGCTCGACCAGACGGCGCACGCGCACGGCTGGCAGTCGGACCGCTGGCTGCGCGCGCTCGAGGAGCTGGACGCCGCGGCCGGGCCCTTCCTCGCCCGCCTCGGCCCGCGCGAGGGCGCGCTGATCACGGCCGACCACGGGATCGTCGACGTGCCCGCCGAGTCCCAGGTGCTGTTCGACCGGGTGCCGGAGCTGGTCGAGGGCGTGCGTCACGTCGCGGGGGAGCCGCGCTGCCTGCACCTGCACCTCGAGCCGGGCGCGGACGCCGACGCCCTCGCCGACGCGTGGCGCGCCTCCGAGGGGACGCGCGCGCACGTGGCCACGCGCGCCGAGGCGATCGCGGCCGACTGGTACGGACCGCTGAGGTCCGGCGTCGAGGCGCGGATCGGCGACGTGGTCGTCGCCACCCGCGCGCTCATCGCCTACTACGACGGTCGACCCCGCGACCAGGGGGCCCGGCGCATGGTCGGCCAGCACGGGGCGTTCTCGGACGAGGAGCGCCTCGTGCCCCTCATCCGCGCCGGCGCGTTCGCGCGCGGCTGACGGGCCTCGGGCGTCCGCGAGGGCACCGGCGCACGCCGACGATCCCGCGGGAGCCGGATCAGGCCAGGTGGTCGTCGTCGCTGCGCGCGCCGAACACGATCTCGTCCCAGCTCGGCATGGCCGTGCGGCCGCGTCGGCCCGAGGGCTTGGCGGATCCGCGGCCCTCGCCGGCGCCCGGGGTCCGCAGGCCCTCGTCGTCGGCATCGTCGCGCGGCCGGTCACGGGTCGTGTCGACGCGGCCGATGCCGGGGATCACGGCGGAGCGCAGGGGCGGCGTCGAGCGCTGGCCGCCGCGCGGGCGGGACAGCGGCTCGTCGCGACGGGCGGCGGGAGCGGGGGACGGGGCGGGCGCGTCCTCGACGGCGTCGTCGCCCTCGTCCTCGCGCGGGACGGACTCGCGCTCGCCCCGTCGACGGCGCAGGGCCTCGAGCAGGTCGGCGGTCTCGTTCAGCTCGACCTGCGCGACGCGCGCCGGCTGCTGGGTGCCCGCCGGGTGGTTGCCCTGACGGCCGAGGTGCGAGACGGACGCGCCCTCGTCGCGACGCGGTGCCTCCCACGCCTGGGGCGCCGTGTCCTCGGTGGCGGACGCGGCCGGCTCCGGCAGGCGGAACGCGCCGCTGTCGAAGCGCGTGACGCCGTCCTCCTGGTGCGTGTCCGCGGCCTCGGGCGGCAGGGCGCGCAGGCGAGGGATGAGCGCCCCGCGGATCTCGCCCTGCTGCGAGAGCGTGATCGCCTCGTTGTTCGCGGGGGAGAGGGCGTGCTTCTTGGCGTCGTAGGACCAGCGGGCGTCGTGATCGATGTCCTCGCTCGTGAAGGCGACCTTCACGACCCAGCCACCGAGCTGCTCCTTCCAGCTGCTCCAGCGCACGTCGCGCGCGCCGAGCGACTCGAGGCGCTCCTCGATGACCTGGCCGAAGAGCGTGCCCTGCCCCATGGGATCCACCTCGATGGCGGTGTGCACGGGCACCTTCATGGCGCTGCGGACGACGTGCTCGCGCTCGGCGACCACCGGGCCCTCGAACTTGCGCACGTACTCGACGGACGCGCCGGTCTCGCGGGCGACGTCCTCGGCGCTCATGCCCTGCCGGATGAAGGACTGGATGATGCGCGGGGCGGCCTTGCGCGTGGCGCCGTTCCCGTCGGACTGGCGGCGCAGCGCCTGGCGGAAGGAGTCGTCCATCACGAGGCGGTGCCGTTCACCGCCCGCGGTCTCGACGACGAGGGCGCCGTCCTCGACTCCGACGATCTTCAGATCCTGCATGTGTTCCACGCCTCTCGCGCTCACTGGACGATTCACGATGACACGAGTCGGCCCCTCTTCCGGGGAATACGCGTGGCGCGCCGCGACTTGGGTCCGACGAGAGCGTCGGGAGGCGGGATCACGGCCCCGCGCGGCACTCAGTTAGTGCGCGAACGGTGTACCGTGTGAGACCGCATCCGCGGCCCGGAGACGGGCCGGCTCCGCGCATCCAAACCGCCGATCAGGGCCCCCGAGAGAGCCCCTCGGACGGTTTGCTATCCGGGTGCGATTCATGCAAACTGTGCCCGCCGATTCCGTTCGGCGGTTATTCGAGAAGTGGACAGGAATGGCAACTGATTACGACGCCCCGCGCAAGACGGAGGACGACTCCGACTCGATCGAGGCTCTCAAGGAGCGCGTCCCGGACCGCATGTCCGGGGTCGTGGACGTCGACGATGCCGACAACCCCGGGAGCTTCGACCTAGCCGGAGCCGACCTCTCCGACCTCGAGCTCGAGACGGTGGTCCTCCCGCCCCAGGCCGACGAGTTCACCTGCGTGAGCTGCTTCCTCGTGAAGCACCGCTCGCAGATCGACCACCAGGAGAAGCTCGGCCCCATCTGCCAGGAGTGCGCCGCCTAGCGCGACGCCGGGCGAGAGCCCCTAGAGGCCCTGCGCCTCATCGCACGTCATGATCGCCGTGATCCTCGGATCGCGGCGATCAGTCGTTCCGGGGTCCGCGTGGACAGGAGCCAGTAGGGGGCCGGGTCCGAGGCGTCCAGGAGCGGCACCTTGACGACCGGATCCACCCACCCGCGGATGACGAGGTAGGCCCGCGCATGCAGCCGCGTGCCGCGCTCGGCCGTGGCCTCCGCGCCGCGGAAGCCCTCGGGCTCGCCCAGCTGGTCGACGTCGATCGACGCACGTCCCGCCCGCAGCCGGCCGTCGGCCACCTCGATGACGGGGCTCGTGAGCACCAGCGTCGCGACCACGCCCGCGTAGAGCACGATCGCGACGATGACCCCGGCCAGCACGCTGATGGGGAGGAAGACGAGCAGGCTCGCGGGGATGACGAGGGCGGTGGCGACGAAGAGCCAGGGAGCCGGCCACAGCCGCTCTCTGTGGGGGGATGCGGGCATGCGCCTATTCGATCAGATTCCTGCACTAGCCTCTGACCGTGCCCGATCCCGTCGACGTCCTCATCGCGGGCGACGCCCCGATCCCGGCCTACGCGCATCCCGGTGACGCCGGCGCCGACCTCGTGAGCGCGGAGTCCCTGCGCCTCGAGCCCGGCCAGCGCGCCACCGTCGGCACGGGCGTGTCGATCGCCCTCCCGGACGGGTACGCCGCGTTCGTCCTCCCGCGCAGCGGCCTCGCTGCGCGGCACGGCATCACGATCGTGAACGCCCCCGGCACCGTCGACGCGGGGTACCGCGGAGAGATCCGGGTCACCCTCCTCAACACCGACGCCGAGGCCGCGTACGATGTCGCGGTCGGCGACCGCATCGCGCAGGTCGTCGTCATGCCGGTCAGCCGGGTGCGCTTCGTGCCCGTCGAGAAGCTGCCCGGGAGCCACCGCGGCTCGGGGGGCTTCGGCTCCACGGGCACCGGCGCCCTCCCCGCCCGAGATCCAGGAGACCGAACATGACCGACGAGAACGCGAACCAGCCGGACGACGCCGCCGTCGCGGACGACGCCGAGCACGTCCTGGACGCCAAGTCCGCCCCCGACGACCGCGCGGACGAGGGTCCCCTCGACGAGACCGAGGCGAACCCCGTCCGCCCGTACGTCGACCTCGGCGGGATCAAGATCCTGCCGCGCGAGGGCCTCCACCTCCGCCTCGAGGTCGCCGAGGGCACGCAGCAGGTCGTCGCCGTGGGCCTCGACTTCGCCGAGTCGAGCCTGCAGGTGCAGCCGTTCGCGGCGCCCCGCTCGAGCGGGCTGTGGCACGAGATCCGCACGACCATCGGCGAGCAGATCCAGCGGCAGGGCGGCACCACGCGCCTGGCCGACGGCCCCTTCGGCCCCGAGCTCCACGCGGTGATCCCGGTCGTCCAGCAGCCGGGCCAGCCCGCGGCCTCGACGCGCGAGGCCCGCTTCATCGGCGTCGACGGCCCGCGCTGGTTCCTCCGCGGCGTCATCACCGGCCGCGCCATCTCCGACCCCGAGGCCGCCGCGGCCGTCGAGGACCTGTTCCGCAGCGTCGTCGTGGTGCGCGGATCCTCCCCGATGCCGCCGCGCGACCTCATCCCGCTGAAGATGCCCGCCGCGCAGGTGGGCACCACCCCGGGCGCGGCTCCGGCCGGCGAGAGCCCCGCACCCGCGCTGGGATCCTGAGCGTGACGGGCGACGGCCCGCGCGGGCCCGATCCCGCCCGCGAGGGGATCGACGAGGACGCGACGCCGTCCGCCGAACGACCGGGCGCACCTGCAGCCGCGCCCGGCGAGGCCCTCGGCGCGAGCATGGCGCAGGCCGCCGAGCGCGCCGGCCTCGGGCAGGCCGCCCGCGGCGAGGCCATGACCGCCTCCGCCCTCCTCACGGCCATGGGCGGAGTCCGGGGCGTGCTCGAGGCGATCGTCCCCGGGCTCCTCTTCCTCGTCGCCTTCACCGTCACGCGCGACATCGTGCTCTCGGTCGCGGTCCCCGTCGCCGTCGCGGTCGTCGCCGTGGTGGCGCGGCTCGTCCAGCGCTCCGCCGTGGCTCCGGCGGTGGGCGGCCTCGTCGGCATCGTGATCTCCGCCGTCCTGGCGCTGCGCTCGGGGGAGGGGCGCGACTTCTACGCGCTCGGCCTCTGGACCAACGGCGCGTACTTCGCGGTCCTGCTCGTCTCCGTCGTGGTGGGCTGGCCGCTCGTCGGCGTCGCCGTCGGCTTCCTCATGGGCGACGGCACGGCCTGGCGACAGGACCGCCGGAAGGCGCGCGCGCTCCGCCTGCTGACGCTGGTCTGGGTCGCGTTCTTCGCGCTGCGCCTCGCCGTGCAGCTGCCGCTCTACCTCGCCGACGCCATCGACGCGCTCGGCGTCGCGCGCCTCGTGATGGGGACGCCGCTCTACGGCGTGCTCCTCGTGCTGTCCTGGCTGTTCGTGCGCGCCGTCTACGCGAAGGATCCCGCGGCGCCTCCCGCCGACTGAGCCGCGCCCGGTCCCCGCCTGCGTGGCGCCCGGGCGCGGCGCGGCGGTCCCGCCCGCGCGGCGATGGTAGATTCATCTCGACGTCGAGATACATCGGCGCCGTCCCGCCCCGCGTCGGCGTGCCCGATCAGGGTCGCCTTACTGGACCCGGCCGCGGCGGGCGACCAAGATCGGATGACGGGCGGAATCGACTTCCGCGCCCATCCAGCGAGGGAAGAGGGCCACGTGTCTGCAATCAACAGCTTCGGCGCGAAGGACACACTCCGCGTCGGGGACACCGACTACGAGATCTACCGCATCGACACCGTGGCGGGCCACGAGCGTCTCCCGTTCAGCCTGAAGGTGCTGCTGGAGAACCTGCTCCGCACCGAGGACGGCAAGAACGTCACCGGCAGCCAGATCAGCGCCCTCGGCGACTGGGCGCCGGACGCGGAGCCCGACACCGAGATCCAGTTCACGCCCGCGCGCGTCGTGATGCAGGACTTCACCGGCGTGCCCTGCATCGTCGACCTCGCCACCATGCGCGAGGCCGTCGGCGAGCTGGGCGGCGACCCGACCAGGATCAACCCGCTGGCGCCCGCCGAGCTCGTGATCGACCACTCGGTCATCGCCGACCTCTTCGGCTCCGAGGACGCGCTCGAGCGCAACGTCGACATCGAGTACGAGCGCAACGGCGAGCGGTACCAGTTCCTCCGCTGGGGCCAGACGGCGTTCGAGGACTTCAAGGTCGTCCCGCCCGGCACCGGCATCGTCCACCAGGTCAACATCGAGCACCTCGCCCGCGTCACCATGACGCGCGAGGTCGGCGGTGTGCTGCAGGCCTACCCCGACACGTGCGTGGGCACCGACTCGCACACCACCATGGTCAACGGCCTGGGCGTGCTCGGCTGGGGCGTCGGCGGCATCGAGGCCGAGGCGGCCATGCTCGGCCAGCCCGTCTCGATGCTCATCCCCAAGGTCGTCGGCTTCAAGCTCTCGGGCGAGATCCCCACGGGCGTCACCGCGACCGACGTGGTCCTCACCATCACGCAGATGCTGCGCAAGCACGGCGTCGTCGGCAAGTTCGTGGAGTTCTACGGGACCGGCGTCGGCGCCGTCCCCCTCGCGAACCGCGCCACCATCGGCAACATGAGCCCCGAGTTCGGCTCCACCGCCGCGGTGTTCCCCATCGACGACGTCACCCTCGAGTACCTGCGCCTCACCGGCCGCAGCGAGGAGCAGGTCGCGCTCGTGGAGGCGTACGCCAAGGAGCAGAAGCTCTGGCACGACGCGGACGTCGAGCCGTCGTTCAGCGAGTACCTCGAGCTCGACCTCTCCACGGTCGTCCCGTCCATCGCCGGCCCGAAGCGCCCGCAGGACCGCATCGAGCTGACCGACGCCAAGTCGCAGTTCGAGCGCGACCTCAACGACTACGCGCAGGTCGACCACGACATCGTCGACCTCACGACGGCCATGAGCTTCCCGGCGTCCGACCCGGGCGAGCTGCAGCCGGAGGACGAGCACTCGATGCACGAGCACCACCACGCGTCGCAGAGCCCGTCGTCGGTCACCAAGCCCACGCGCGTCACGCTCGAGGACGGGCGCGACTTCACGCTCGACCACGGCGCGGTCGCCATCGCGGCCATCACGTCCTGCACCAACACGTCGAACCCGTCGGTCATGCTCGCGGCCGGGCTCCTCGCCCGCAACGCCAGCAAGAAGGGCCTGAAGGCCAAGCCGTGGGTCAAGACCACGCTGGCGCCCGGATCCAAGGTCGTCACCGACTACTACGAGAAGTCCGGCCTCACCACGTACCTCGAGGACCTCGGCTTCTACACGGTGGGCTACGGCTGCACCACCTGCATCGGCAACTCGGGTCCGCTGCTCGACGAGATCTCCACCGCGGTGCAGGACAACGACCTCGCCGTGACGGCCGTCCTCTCGGGCAACCGCAACTTCGAGGGCCGCATCAACCCCGACGTGAAGATGAACTACCTCGCGAGCCCGCCGCTCGTGATCGCCTACGCGCTGGCCGGGTCGATGAACTTCGACTTCGACTCCGACGCGCTCGGCACCGACCCCGAGGGCAACGACGTGTTCCTCAAGGACATCTGGCCCGACGCGGCCGAGGTCCAGTCGACCATCGACAGCTCCATCGACACGGGCATGTTCACACACCAGTACGCCGGCGTCTTCGACGGCGACGAGCGCTGGCGCTCGCTCCCCACGCCCACGGGCGCGACGTTCGAGTGGGACGCGGAGTCGACCTACGTCCGGAAGCCCCCGTACTTCGAGGGCCTCACGATGGAGATCACGCCGGTGTCCGACATCCAGGGCGCCCGCGTCCTCGCGAAGCTGGGCGACTCGGTCACGACCGACCACATCAGCCCCGCCGGCTCCATAAAGGCGGACAGCCCCGCGGGCCGCTACCTCGAGGAGCACGGCGTCGGCCGCAAGGACTACAACTCCTACGGCTCGCGTCGCGGCAACCACGAGGTCATGATCCGCGGCACGTTCGCGAACATCCGCCTGCGCAACCAGCTGCTCGACGGCGTGGAGGGCGGCTACACCCGCGACTTCACGCAGCAGGGCGGCCCGCAGTCGTTCATCTACGACGCGTCCGAGAACTACCAGGCGGCGGGCACCCCGCTCGTGATCCTCGGCGGCAAGGAGTACGGCTCCGGCTCGTCGCGCGACTGGGCGGCGAAGGGCACGAGCCTCCTGGGCGTCAAGGCCGTCATCACCGAGAGCTTCGAGCGGATCCACCGCTCGAACCTCATCGGCATGGGCGTCGTCCCCCTGCAGTTCCCGGCGGGGGAGTCCTGGGACTCGCTCGGCCTCGACGGCACCGAGCAGATCAGCATCACGGGCCTCGAGGAGCTGAACTCCGGCACCACGCCGCGCACCGTGCGCGTGGTCGCCGCCCCCACCTCCGACTCGCCCGCGGGCAAGGAGACGGTGGAGTTCGACGCGGTCGTGCGCATCGACACCCCGGGCGAGGCGGACTACTACCGCAACGGCGGGATCCTGCAGTACGTGCTGCGCAGCCTGGTCGCGTAACAGGAACCTGAGGAGGCCGGACGGCGACGTCCGGCCTCCTTCGTGCATGCAGGGCCCTGCGTACACTCGATGAGGCGGGCGCCGTTCCATGGCGTCCGATGGAAGGCGGTCAGCATGGGAATCCTCGAGACGATCACGGGACCCCGGGACCTCGATCGGCTGAGCGCCGAGCAGATGCTCGAGCTCGCCGCGGAGATCCGGCAGTTCCTCGTCGCGGAGGTCTCCAAGACGGGCGGTCATCTCGGGCCGAACCTCGGCGTCGTCGAGACGACGCTCGCGATCCACCGGGTCTTCGACTCGCCGAAGGACCCCATCGTCTTCGACACCGGCCACCAGTCGTACGTGCACAAGCTCCTCACGGGTCGGCAGGACTTCTCCCGTCTGCGGGAGTCGGGCGGTCTGGCGGGCTACCCGCAGCGCTCCGAGTCCGAGCACGACATCGTCGAGAGCTCGCACGCGTCGAGCTCGCTGAGCTGGGCCGACGGCATCTCGCGCGCGTTCGAGATCACCGGCCAGACGGACCGCCACGTCGTCGCGGTCGTCGGCGACGGGGCGCTCACGGGCGGCATGACGTGGGAGGCGCTCAACAACATCTCCGACGACAACACGCGGAAGCTCATCATCGTCGTGAACGACAACGGCCGCTCCTACGCGCCGACGATCGGCGGCATGGCGCGCTTCCTCAACACCGTGCGCACGCGTCGCAGCTACCGCGGCCTGTACGAGACGAGCCAGCGCGTGTTCGGCGTCTTCGGGGCGCCCGGCGACAGCCTGTACCGCGGCCTCCGCGGCGGCCTGCACGGCTTCCTCACGCGCGTCACGGACAACGAGGCCCTGTACTCGAACCTCGACATCAAGTACCTGGGGCCCATCGACGGGCACGACCAGCAGGCGATGGAGGAGGCCCTCCAGCAGGCGCGCGACTACGGCGCGCCCGTCATCGTGCACGCCATCACCGAGAAGGGCCGCGGCTACGAGCCCGCCCGCCGGGACGTGGCCGACCAGTTCCACGCCGTCGGGCAGATCGACCCCGAGACCGGCGAGCCCATCGACCCGTCGCAGGCGGTCAGCTGGACGAGCGTGTTCGCGGACGAGATCCTCGCCCTCGCCGACGAGGATCCCCGCATCGTGGGCATCACGGCCGCCATGCTCCGCCCGGTCGGCCTGCACCGCTTCGCGGAGAAGCACCCCGACCGGGTGCACGACGTCGGCATCGCGGAGCAGCACGCCGTGACGAGCGCGGCCGGTCTGGCCTACGGCGGCCTGCACCCGGTCGTGGCGCTCTACGCCACCTTCGTCAACCGGGCCTTCGACCAGGTGCTCATGGACGTCGCCCTGCACCGCGCCGGCGTGACCTTCGTGCTCGACCGCGCGGGCGTCACCGGCCCCGACGGCCCCAGCCACCACGGCATGTGGGACCTCGCGCTGCTCCAGATCGTGCCGCACATCCGCCTGAGCGCGCCCCGCGACGCGACCCGCCTCCGCGAGGAGCTGGGGGAGGCCGTCAAGGTCGACGACGCGCCCACCGTGGTCCGCTTCTCCAAGGGGAACGTGGGCGACGAGATCGAGGCGGTCCGCCGGCTCGACGACGGCGTCGACGTGCTGCTCGAGTCCGATTCGCAGGACGTGCTCATCGTCACCGTGGGACCCATGGCCGCCATGGGCATCCAGGTCGCGGAGCGCCTCGCCGCGCAGGGCATCGGCGCCACCGTGGTGGATCCGCGCTGGGTGGTCCCCGTGCCGCGCAGCGTCGTCGAGCTCGGCGGCACGCATCGCCTCGTCGTCACGATCGAGGACGGCGTGGTCGTCGGCGGCATCGGCACGCGGATCCGCCAGGACCTGCGCGAGGCCGGCATCGACACGGGCGTCACCGAGCTGGGCCTGCCCGACGAGTTCCTCGACCACGGCTCGCGCTCCGAGATCCTGGAGCGCGTCGGCCTGACGCCGCAGCACATCGCGCGGGACGTCGTGGCCCAGGTGCTCGGCAGCCGCGTGCCGTCCGCGCGGCCGCTGCCGGAGGAGGCCGACCGCGTCTCCATCGCGCACGAGGACGACGAGCAGGCGTAGCCCGCACGACGACGAAGGGCCCGGCCGTCACGGCCGGGCCCTTCGTCGTGCGACGGCGCGCTACTCGACGCCGCGGATCACCGGGTGGTGGAACGTGTCGCCGAACGCCCGCTCGCTCGCCCCGACGCGGTCGAGGTAGGGCGTGAGGCCGCCCATCTGGAACGGGTAGCCCGCGCCCAGGATGAGGCACAGGTCGATGTCCTCGGCCGCGTGCACGACGTCGTCCTCGAGCATGCGGTGCACCTCGTCGGCGAGGCCCGTCTCCACGCGCTCGCGGATCTCCTCGGCCGTCATGGGCGACTTCCCGCCCCTGACGATGCGCACGGCCTCCTTGTCGAAGCCCGTCGGGCGGCCCTTCGCGTCGCGCGCGTAGATCCGCCCGAGGTCCGCCAGCCGGTGCAGGTTGGGGCTCTCGAAGAAGCGGTCGGGGAAGGCCGCGTGATGCGTGTCGAGAACATGCGCGCCGACCTTGAGGCCGACGAGCTCGAGCAGCTCGAACGGCGTCATCGGCAGGCCGAACGGCGCGAGCGACCGGTCGACGACCTCGAACGGCGTGCCGGTGTCGACCGCGTGCATGGCCTCGCCGAGCACCTTCGCGAGGATCCGGTTCACGACGAAGCCGGGGGTGTCGCGCGTGATGACGGCGTTCTTCTTGAGCTTCCGCGCGACCTGCATGGCGGTCGAGAGCGTCTCGTCGGTGGTCTGCGGCGTGCGCACGACCTCGATGAGCGGCATGACCGCGACGGGGTTGAAGAAGTGGAAGCCGACTACCCGCTCGGGGTGCGCGAGGCGCTCCGCGATGCGCTCGACGGAGAGGCTCGACGTGTTCGTGGCGAGGATCGCCGTCTCGGAGACGTGCTGCTCGATCTCCGCGAACACCTCCTGCTTGACGCCCAGCTCCTCGAACACGGCCTCGATGACCCAGTCCGCGTCCGCGAAGTCGGCCTTGCCGGTCGTGCCCGTGATGAGCGCGGTGAGCCGGTTGGCCTCGTCGGGGGAGATGCGCCCCTTCTCGGCGAGCTTCCGGATCTCCCCGTGGATCCCCGCCACGCCCGCGTCGACGCGCGCCTGGTCGAGGTCCGTGATGACGACCGGCACCTGGAGGCGCCGGACGAACAGCAGCGCGAACTGCGAGGCCATGAGGCCGGCCCCGACGACGCCCACCTTGGTGACGGGCCGCGCCAGGTCCTTGTCCGGCGCGCCGGCGGGGCGCTTGGCGCGCTTCTGCACGAGGTCGAACGCGTAGATGCTCGCGCGGAACTGGTCGCCGGAGATCAGGTCGGCGAGGGCCTCGTCCTCGGCGGCGAAGCCCTCCTCGCGCGTGCTCCGCTTCGCGGCCTGCAGGAGGTCGAGGGCGCGGTACGGCGAGAGGGCGACGGTGCCGATGCGCTGCTCGAGCGACCTGCGGGCGATGCCGATGGCCAGGTCCCACTTCGCGAGGCGCTCGAGGCGGCCGGGCGCGTTCGGGCGCTTCACCTCGATGGATCCGGAGATGACGCCGTCGGCCCAGCGGATCGACTGCTCGAGGAACGACGCGGACGGGAAGGACGCGTCGGCGATGCCGAGCTCCATGACGTCCGCGGCCTTCAGCGTGCGGTTGTTCTTGAGCGGGTTCTCGATGATCACCTTGAGGGCGTTCTCGATGCCGATGAGGTTCGGCAGCAGCCACGCACCGCCCCAGCCGGGGATGATGCCGAGGAACACCTCGGGCAGCGCGACGGCCGGCACGGACTCGTCGACCGTGCGGTAGTCGGAGTTCAGGCCGATCTCGAGGCCGCCGCCGAGAGCGAGCCCGTTGACGAACGTGAACGAGGGCACGCCGAGCCGGTGCAGGCGGCCGAGCGTGTCGTGGCCGAGCTGCGCCATCTGGCGCCCGACCTCGCGGCTGGGGATCTCGCCGACCTTGCTGAGGTCGGCGCCGGCGGCGAGGATGAACGGCTTGCCGGTGATCGCGACGCCGAGGATCTCCCCGGCGGCCGCGCGTGCCGTGAGGCGGTCGAGCACGTCCGCGAGCTCGAGCAGCGTGGCCGGACCGAGCGTGGACGGCCGCGTGTGGTCGCGCCCGTTGTCGAGGGTGACGAGCGCGAGGACGCCGCCCGAGGGCAGCGGCACGTCGCGGACGAACGAGTGGGTGACGACCTCGTCGGGATCGAGCGCAACGAGCTCCCGGAATCGGCTGGTGTCGGTCACTTGTTCCTCTTCTTCCTCTTGCCGGTGAAGTGCGGGTTCTCCCAGATGACGCTGCCGCCCTGGCCGAGGCCGACGCACATCGCCGTGAGGCCGTAGCGGACCTCGGGGTGCTGCTCGAACTGGCGCGCGAGCTGGTTCATGAGCCGGACGCCGCTGGACGCCAGCGGGTGGCCGACGGCGATGGCACCGCCGTACTCGTTGACGCGCGGGTCGGCGTCGTCGATGCCGAAGTGGTCGAGGAGGCTGAGCACCTGGATGGCGAACGCCTCGTTGAGCTCGAAGAGCCCGATGTCGTCGATCGTGAGGCCGGCCTTGCGGAGCGCCTTCTCGGTGCTCGGCACGGGTCCGATGCCCATGATCTCGGGCTCGACGCCCGCGAACGCGAAGGACACCAGGGTCATCTTCGGGGCGAGGCCGAGCTCCTTCACGGCGTCGCCGCTCGCGAGCAGCGCGGCCGTGGCGCCGTCGTTGAGACCCGACGAGTTGCCGGCCGTGACGCGGCCGTGCGGCCGGAACGGCGTGCGGAGGCCGGCGAGGCCCTCGAGCGTCGTCTCAGGACGCATCGCCTCGTCGCGCGTGGCGAGACCCCAGCCTTCCTCGGACCGGGTCGCGACGGGCACGAGGTCCGGCTGGATGTCGCCGTTCGCGTAGGCGATCGCCGTCTTCTGCTGGCTGGCCAGCGCGTAGCGGTCGGCCCGCTCGCGGGTGAGCGCGGGGAAGCGGTCGTGGATCCGCTCCGCCGTGTTGCCCATGTTGAGGGCGTCCTGGCTCACGAGGCGCTCGGCGAGGAAGCGCGGGTTCGGGTCCGCGTCGAAGCCCATCGGGTGGCGGCCCATGTGCTCGACGCCGCCCGCGATGGCGAGGTCGTAGGCGCCGAACGCGATGCCGCCGGCCGTGGCGGTGACGCTCGTCATGGCGCCCGCGCACATCCGGTCGATGGCGAAGCCGGGCACCGAACGGGGGAGCCCGGCGAGGAGCGCGGCCGTGCGTCCGAGCGTGAGGCCCTGGTCGCCCGTCTGCGTGGTGGCCGCGATGGCGACCTCGTCGATCCGGTCCTTCGGCACCTGCGGGTTCCGCTCGAGCAACCCGATCATGGCCTTGACCACCAGGTCGTCGGCGCGGGTCCGCCAGTACATGCCCTTCTCACCCGCTCGTCCGAACGGGGTGCGGACCCCGTCCACGAAATGGACTTCGGCTCTCTCGACCACTGACGCCTCCTCGCATCGATTTCCCCCACCCTAGGAAGAAGCCGGACGGGGGCCGAATCCGTTGACTGTTCCTACGAGGCGCCGTCGTCGGTCGCGTCGTCGGCTTGGTCCGCATCCACAAAGGCCGCGGCCACCGGAGCGGCCGTCGCCTCGATCTGCCAAGGCCGCGCGCCCCACGACGCGAGGGCTGCCGCGACGGCCTCGGGCGCGAGATCGGCGGGCGGCGTCCAGGCGACGCGACGCAGCACCTCGGGGGTGAGCAGGTTCTCCTGCGGGACGCCCATGGAGGTCGCGACCTCCTGGACGGCCACGCGGGCGCGCTTGAGGCGCCGGTCGGCCGCGGGGTCCTTGTCGGCCCACGCCTTGGGCGGCGGCATCGTCTCGCCCGTGCCGCGCAGCTGCGGGAACTCGGTGGCGGCGAGGCCGCGCTCGACGGCGGCCCACCAGCGGTCGATCTCGCTGCGGCTCGCGCGTCCGGAGAACTCCCGCACCGCGGCGAGGTCGCGCTTGGTCTGCGGCAGCACGCGGGCGACCGCGACGAGCGACCCGTCGGGCACGAGGCGGCCGGGGCTCGTGTCGACCTCGCGCGCGTACGCGTCGCGGGCCTCCCACAGCTCCTTGGCGACCGCGAGGTTCCGGCCCCCGCGGACGCCGTGCAGCCCGCTCAGGCGACGCCACGGCTCGACGCGCGCGGGCTTCGCCTCCTTGGCGATCGTCGCCTGGAACTCCTGCTCGGCGATGGCGGTCTTGCCCTGCTGCTCGAGGCGGCGGGCGATCTCGTCGCGCACGTCGACGAGGAGCTCCACGTCGAGGGCGGCGTAGACGAGCCAGGCGCGGGGGAGCGGGCGGGTCGACCAGTCGGCGGCGGAGTGCTCCTTGGCCAGGTGGATCCCGAGCAGCTCCTCCACCACGGTGCCGAGGCCGACGCGGGGGAGGCCGAGGAGGCGCGAGGCGAGCTCGGTGTCGAAGATGCGCTGCGGGTCGAGGCCGACCTCGCGCAGGCACGCGAGGTCCTGGCTGGCGGCGTGCAGCACCCACTCGACGTCGCGTATCACCGCGTCGAGCTCGGAGAAGTCGCCGACGGCGGGCGGGTCGAAGAGGAACGTGCCGGCGCCGCGGCGGAAGACCTGGATGAGGTAGGCGCGCTGGCTGTAGCGGAAGCCGGAGGCGCGCTCGGCGTCCACGGCGATGGGGCCGGTGCCGGCCGCGATCGCGTCGACCGCGCGGAGGTAGTCCTCGCGCGTGTCGATGACCGTGAGGTCGCCGGTGGCCGCGGCCTCGCGGAGGGCGGGGCGCGCGGGGGCGTCGAGTGCCGCGTCCGGTGCCGGTGCCGGTGCCGTGTCGGCGGGCGCGGTGACACGTCGGCCTCGGCCCGCGCGCCGGGGGACGTCGGACGCGTCCGCGGCGGGCGCGACGGCCGCATCCGCGTCCACGGCGTCCGGGGCGGGGGCCGTCGCGGGCGCCGCTCGGCGGGTGCGCGTCCGGTTCCGCGCGACCACGGCGTCCGTGGCGGTGGATCCGGGGACGTCCGAGAAGAGCGAGGCGCCCATGGCAGGACGGCTCAGCGCGGCGTCGGACGGCGTCCCCGGGGAGGCGTCAGCGACGGGAGCCGGGGACTCGGGGTCGGGGATGTCGGACGGGGCGTTCACGTCCGGGTGCGTCGCGCTGATAGCAGTGTCACTCCTTCGCCCGCGGGAGGCAGCCCGGCGAGCATGCACAGTAGTTCCCCCCAGCCTTCCACATGGGCGGTCACGTCGGCGTCCGCCGGGGTCCACGAGGCGCGGAGCTCGATCTTCGCGCCGCTGCCCTGGCGCGCGAGCTCGCCGTAGCCGGTGCTGATGATGCGCGTGGCCGTGCCCGAGGGCGCCGAGTAGCGGGCGCCGCGGGAGGCGAGGCCGTCGACGAGCCAGGACCAGGCGACGTCGGCGAGGAACGGATCCGTGCCCATGTCGGTCTCGAGCGGGGCCTGCGCGAAGCAGACGATCCGGAAGGCGCCGCCCCAGGCGTCCGGCTCCTCCGGGTCGTGCAGGAGGATGAAGCGGCCCGTGCCGAGCTCGGAGTCGGACGCGTGGCCCGACGGCGAGACGTCCGCGGCCAGGGCGACCGCGTAGGGCGCGAGGCTGCTCGACGGCGAGGGGATCTCCGTCAGCACGAGCTCCGACCGCGTCGTCGCGCGCCGCAGCGCCTCGAGCGCCGCGCGGAACTCGGGCGGATCCTCGGGACTGTCACGGGTCTCTACCACGTGTGCAGACTAGGGTCCGCCGCTCCCGGGCCCGGGAGCCACGCCGCGACGGGCGCGCTCAGCCCCGCCGGACCGCCCAGCGCGCGTAGGTGCGGTGGTCGTCGTCGACGAGCAGCTGGTCGAGCCGCATCGGGGCGTGGACGCCGGATCCGGCCGGCACGAGGGGCGTCAGAGGGGACACCAGCTCGGGCGACGTCGTGAGGCAGAGCTCGTCGACCCGGCCTGCCGCGAGGAGCGACGCGGCGAGCGCCGGCCCGCCCTCGCACACCACGCTCGCGAGTCCGCGGCCGCGGAGGGCGTCGAGCACGTCGTCGCCGCCGACGCGCCCGTCGGAGGCCGCGCCGAGCGGGACGGACACGATCTCCGCGGGCGCCCCGCCGAGGGTGGCCACGGCGCGGTCGCGCGCCTCGGGCGGGCAGAGCACCAGGAGGCGGCCCTCGGCGGCGTCGGCGTCGAACCGGTGCCCCTCGAGGTCGCCCGTGGCGGTCGCCACGGCGAGGGGCGTTCGACGGGGCAGCACGTACCTCTCGGCGCGCACCGTGCCCGCGCCCACGAGCACGACGTCGGCGAGCTCGCGGATGACGCCGAGGATCCGCCGGTCGGCGACGCTGCTGAGGCTGTCGGACGACCCGTCCGCGCCGATGACGCTGCCGTCGACGGAGGCCACGAAGTTGAGCCGCACGTGGTCGGGGGACCGCGGACGGTAGAGGTCCTCGAGCCACTCGCGCGTGCCGTCGTCGTCCAGCCCGCGCGATGCGGCGGCCTCGCCGGCGCCCGCGACGGGGAGGACCCGCGTGATCCTCACCCGGCGAGCCGCTCGCGCACCTGGCGCTTCACCCGGCCGAGCATGGCCGTCATGCCGCGCATGCGCAGCGGCGAGACGGCAGCGTCGAGCCCGATGGTGGACGGGTAGTCGTCGGGCACCGCGAGCACCTCGTCGGCCGGGAGCCCGTCGAGCCCCTGGGCGAGGATCGACGCGAAGCCGCGGCTGGTCGGCGCCTCGGCGGGAGCCTGCGCGTGCACGTGCACGTCGCCGTCGACGACCTCCACGAACATGAACACGGGCGACTGGCACTCCTCGACGCGCTCGAGGAGGTCGGGGTGCTCGGCGTAGCGCGCGGGCAGATCCGGCAGCTCGTTGCTGAAGTCGAGCAGGAGGAGGAGCCGGTCGCGCTGCCCGAGCGCGAGGAAGTCGTCGCGGATCTCGGCGAGCGCCGCGGGCAGCACGGGGGAGGCGGTCATCGGGAGGGCAGCTCCCCGGGCTCGGCGCCCTGCACGATCGGCACGCGCACGGCGGAGCCCCACTCGGTCCAGGACCCGTCGTAGTTGCGGACGCCCTCGAAGCCGAGGAGGTGGGTCAGCACGAACCACGTGTGGCTCGAGCGCTCGCCGATGCGGCAGAGGACCACGACGTCGTCGCCGTCGGCCAGGCCCGCGCCCTCGCGGTAGACCGCGTCGAGCTCGGCGCGGCTCTTGAAGGAGCCGTCCTCCGCGGCGGCCTTGGCCCACGGCACGTTGCGCGAGGTGGGGATGTGGCCGGCGCGCAGCGAGCCCTCCTCGGGGTAGGCGGGGGCGGTCGTGCGCTGGCCCGTGTACTCCTCGGGGCTGCGGACGTCGATGAGCGGGTTGCCGAGGTGCGCGAGGACGTCGTCCTTGAAGGCGCGGATCTCCTCGTCGCGGCGCTCCACGACGGGGTACTCGACGGGGGTGACCTCGGGCTGGTCGGTCGTGGTGGGGCGGCCCTCGGCGATCCACTTGTCGCGGCCGCCGTCGAGCAGGCGCACGTCCTCGTGGCCGAAGAGCGTGAACACCCAGAGGGCGTACGCGGCCCACCAGTTGCTCTTGTCGCCGTAGATGACGACCGTGCTGTCGCGCGCGATGCCGCGCTCGGACATGAGCTGCGCGAACCGCTCGCCGTCGACGTAGTCGCGCTGGACGGGGTCGTTGAGGTCGGTGTGCCAGTCGAGCTTCACGGCCCCGGGGATGTGGCCGGTCTCGTAGAGGAGGACGTCCTCGTCGGACTCGACGACCACGAGGCCGGGCGTGAGGGCGCCGTCCGCGAGGCGCTCCTGGAGCCAGTCGCCGCTCACGAGCCGCTCGGGGTGTGCGTACTCGGCGAACCTGGGGGTGGTGTCCGGCTCGACGGCCATGGGACTCTCCTGATCTCGCGGCCTCGGGGGCCGCGCTGGGTGGGACGCGGATTAGTCTGGGGGTCTTCCGCGGGCGCTCTGCGCACCGCGACGACCACCATCCACGGTAACGGTTCGCGATGCGCGGGACCTTCCCATGACAGCCGGAGATCCACCTGTGACCAACGCCGAGATCGGATCGCGGAGCCACGACGAGCGGGGAGCGGGGCCGGGCGCGCTGGTCGGGCGCTCGCCGAGCATCAGCGGCGAGGAGATCGCGGCGCACCTCGTGCCCCCGCGGCAGTTCGACGAGGCGCGCTTCGACACCTACCGCCCGGACCCCGAGTACGACACGCAGGCGCAGGCCGTCGAGGTCCTCCGGGCCTTCTCGGGCGACCGCGCCGGATCCCGCGGCGGCCTCTTCTCCCGCCGGAAGGCGCCGGCGGTGAAGCCCGGCGTGTACCTCGACGGCGGGTTCGGCGTCGGCAAGACCCACCTCCTGGCGTCCCTCTGGCACGCCATGCCGGGACCGAAGTACTTCGGCACCTTCATCGAGTACACCGCGCTCGTCGGGGCGCTGGGGTACCAGGGCGCCGTCGGGATCCTCCGCGGCGCGACCCTCGTGGCCATCGACGAGTTCGAGCTGGACGACCCGGGCGACACGATGATGATGACGCGCCTGCTGTCCGACCTCGTCGCCGACGGCACCCGCATCGCGGCCACGAGCAACACGCCGCCGAACGCCCTGGGGGAGGGGCGCTTCGCGGCGGCCGACTTCCTGCGCGAGATCCAGGCGATGAGCGACCGGTTCGACACCATCCGCATCGACGGGCTCGACTACCGCCGCCGCGCCTTCGAGGGCCACGCCGTGACGGTCGACGCGGCCGACCTCGACGCGCGCGCCGACGCCGCCCAGGCCGCCGGACGCTCGGTCACGCTCGACGGGTTCCCGGAGCTCGTGGCGCACCTGTCGCGCCTGCACCCCTCCAAGTACGTCAAGGTCATCGACGGCGTGGACGTCATCGCGCTCCGCGACGTGACCCAGCTGCAGGGCCAGACCGACGCGCTGCGCTTCGTCGCGTTCGTCGACCGCGTGTACGACGCGCAGATCCCGCTGCTGGCCTCGGGCACCCCGTTCGACGAGGCGTTCTCCGCGGAGATGCTCGCCGGGGGCTACCGCAAGAAGTACCTGCGGGCGATCTCGCGGCTCATCTCCCTCACGGCGGCCGGGCGCGACCTCTAGCCGCACGGCGAGCGCCGCGCCAGCGCGGGAGGGCACCCGGGAGGATCCCCGGGGCGCGGGGAAACACGATGTTCACACGAGCGCCTCCCGTGTAACGCGCCCGAAACACGTCCGGCGAGCCGGCGAAACCTCCTCGCCGGACACTGGACGCGTACCCGGCACACGGCTCGCGCCGAACCCCCCGACCACACGGGCGGCAGCACGCCCTCGTCCGGTGCGACCCCCTGCACGATCTACGAGAGGTGAAACACCATGGATCAAGGCAACACCGCCTTCCTCCTGATCGCCGCGGCGCTGGTCCTCCTGATGACGCCGGGTCTGGCGTTCTTCTACGGCGGGCTCGTCAAGGCCAAGAGCGTCATCAGCATGATGATGATGAGCTTCGGGGCCATGGGCCTCATCGGGCTGCTCTGGGTCCTGTACGGCTACGCCATCGCGTTCGGCAACGGCCCCGACGGCGCCGCGGGCAACCCGCGCTTCGTCGGCATCGACGGCATCCTCGGCATCGACCTCGGCCAACTCGGCCTCGGCGATGCGTACACCGCCGCCCTCGGCGAGCAGACCAGCGCCTACCCGACGCTCGCCTTCGCGGCGTTCCAGGCGACCTTCGCCATCATCACCGTCGCGCTCATCTCCGGCGCCATCGCCGACCGCGCGAAGTTCGGCGCCTGGATGGTCTTCGCGGGCGTCTGGGCCACGGTCGTCTACTTCCCGGTCGCCAGCTGGGTCTTCAACTTCACGCTCGCCGACGGGGCCACCGTCGACGGCGGGTGGATCGCCTACAACGTCGGCGCCATCGACTTCGCGGGCGGCACGGCCGTCCACATCAACGCGGGCGCCGCGGCCCTCGCGCTGTCCCTCGTCCTCGGCAAGCGCGTCGGGTTCGCCAAGGGGATGCACGTGCCGCACAACCCGCCGTTCGTCCTCCTCGGCGCCGGCCTCCTGTGGTTCGGCTGGTTCGGCTTCAACGCGGGCTCCGAGCTCGCGGCCGACGGCATCGCGGCCATCGCGTTCCTCAACACCATCGCCGCGCCGGCCGCCGCGATCCTCGGCTGGCTCGTCGTCGAGAAGATCCGCGACGGCAAGCCGACCTCGGTGGGCGCCGCATCCGGCGCCGTCGCGGGCCTCGTCGCCATCACGCCGGCCTGCGCCGCGCTCTCGCCGATCTGGGCCATCGTGCTCGGCCTGGTCGCCGGCGCCGTCTGCGCCGTGGCCATCGAGCTGAAGTTCAAGCTCGGGTTCGACGACTCGCTCGACGTGGTGGGCATCCACCTCATCGGCGGCCTCATCGGCACGCTCTACATCGGCCTGTTCGCCACGAAGGTCGGCCTCATCTACTCGGGCTCGCTCGAGCAGCTGGGCAAGCAGGCCCTCGCCGCCGGCGCCGTGCTCGTGTACTCGTTCGTGCTCTCGTACGTCATCGGCACGATCATCCAGAAGACCATGGGCTTCCGGGTGAAGAACGAGGACGAGATCGCGGGCATCGACACGATCGTCCACGGCGAGGAGGGCTACGTGCTGGAGACCTCCGGCCGCTGACCCGGATCCACCGCGCCACCCGACGGGCGCCGCACCTCGCGAGAGGGCGGCGCCCGTCGTCGTACGCGCGGCCCCGGGCACCGCTGCATCCTGAGCGGCGGCGCTCGGTCTGAGGGGTCCCGCCCGCGGCGGCCCGGCGTGTTCGCCCGGAGCGGAGCGGGCGTCCCGTCCCGTCGCCCGGGAGCGGGCCGGGCGTAACGTGGAAGGACGCGGGGAGGCCAGCACGACGGCACCCCGCACCGTGACCATCGAGACGAAGAAGACGAGAGCACATGGCATCCCCCCTCATCACCCTGAACAACGGCCTCACCATCCCGCAGCTCGGGTTCGGCGTCTTCCAGACCCCGCCCGCGGAGACCCAGCAGGCCGTGGAGCGCGCGTTCGAGGCGGGCTACCGCCACATCGACACCGCGGCCGGCTACTACAACGAGGAGGGCGTGGGCGCCGCCATCAAGGCGACGGGCATCCCGCGCGAGGAGCTCTTCATCACCACCAAGCTCCGCAACGGCGACCAGGGCGCGGACAGCGCCCGCACCGCCTTCGAGGACAGCCGCCGCAAGCTCGGCGTCGACGCGGTGGACCTCTACCTCATCCACTGGCCCTACCCGAAGCACGGCCTGTACGTCGAGACCTGGAAGACGTTCGAGGCGCTGCACGCCGAGGGCCTCATCCGCGCGATCGGCGTCTCCAACTTCCTCCCGGAGCACCTGGAGAAGCTGTCCGCCGAGAGCGACGTCGTGCCCGCGGTCAACCAGATCGAGGTGCACCCCACGTTCCAGCAGCACGACCTCTCGACCTTCTCGGTCGAGCGCGGCATCGAGGTCGAGGCCTACAGCCCCCTCGGCCAGGGCGCCGACCTGGAGTCGGACGTCGTCACGCGCCTCGCGAAGGAGCACGACGCCACGCCCGCCCAGATCGTCCTCGCCTGGCACCTCGCGCAGGGCCGCATCGTGATCCCGAAGTCGGTCACGCCGGAGCGCATCGTCCAGAACTTCCAGTCCATCGAGGTCGAGCTCTCGGTCGAGGAGCTCGCCGAGATCGACACCCTGGAGACCGGCACGCGCCTCGGCGCCGACCCGGCGACGGCGGACTTCACGCAGTTCCCGTCCTGATCCACCCGCCGGTCCGTCCGGCAGCCCGACGCCCGCCCGGCACCCGCCGCGGCGGGCGTCGTCGCGTCCGCGCTCGAGCGAGCCTCGTCCCCGCGGGCGCAGGGGGCTAGCGTGAGCCCCACGACGCCCGTTCGGTCGGGACCGCGGGTCCCGGACCCGGAGGGGCGCGCCATCGTCAGGAGCACCGTGACCGACACCTCCCTCCCGTCCGCCCGCCTCGCGGACGCGCTCAGCGCCGTCTCGGAGCGCATCGAGGTCTCGGTGGACTCAAGCTGGGACGGGCTCACGGGGGTCCAGATCCTGATCCTCCGTCGGCTCGCCGGCGTCGAGCGCATGAGCAGGGCCTCGCTCGCGCTCGACACGCGGACGGCCCGTGCGGCGACCGTCCCGAGCCTCGCGTCGCTCCTGCAGAAGGGCTTCGTCATGGAGTCCGACGACGAGGTCGGCTCGTACCTGCGGCTGACCGACGGGGGGAGGGCGCTGCTCACGGGCGTCCGCACCGCGCGCGCCGAGTGGCTGGAGCGCGCCGCCCGGCAGGCGGAGCCGCCCGTGCGCGGCGAGGACCTGCTGCGCGTCGCGGCGCTGCTCGAGCACCTCGGCAGCACGGAGCTCGAGTGAGCGCGCGGGTGTGACCGTGGATCCGCGCCTCGAGGGCCTCGTCGCGCGGCTGCGGGCCGCGGGCTGCGTCTTCGCGGAGGAGGAGGCCGAGCTGCTCCTGGCCGAGGCGGCCGACCGGCATCCCACCTCCGACGCGGCCGGGGTGACCGGGGCCGTGGCCGACGCCCGTGCCGCCGAGCTCGAGACCATGGCATCCGCACGGGTCGCGGGGGAGCCGCTCGAGACCGTGCTCGGCTGGGTCGCGTTCGCCGGGCGCCGGATCGTCGTGCGGCCGGGCGTCTTCGTGCCGCGGCGGCGCACCGAGCGGCTCGCGCACGCGGCCGTCGCGGAGGCGCGGGCGGTCGCGGATCCCCTCGTCGTGGACCTGTGCTGCGGGTCCGGGGCCATCGGCGCGGTCGTCGCCGACGAGGTGCCCGGCGCGGTCGTGCACGCCGCCGACCTGGATCCCGTCGCCGTCGCCTGCGCCGCCGAGAACCTCCTGCACCGCGGCGTCGCGGTGCACGGAGGCGACCTGCTCGACGCGCTCCCGGACGACCTGCACGGCCGGATCCAGGTCCTCGTCGCGAACGTCCCCTACGTCCCGCGCGCCGGCCTCGCGCTCATGCCGCCGGAGGCCCGCCTGCACGAGCCGGAGGCCACCCGCGACGGCGGCGACGACGGGCTCGACGTGCTCCGACGCGTCGCGCGCGAGGGCGCCCCCTGGCTCGCGCCCGGTGGCCTCATCCTGTTCGAGCTCGCGGACGCGCAGCTCGACCCCGCCCTCGAGGCGCTCGCCGCCGTCGGGCTGGAGGCCCGCATCGAGCCGACCGACGCGGACGAGGACGACGAGGACCACGACGCGGACGACGGCACGCGGGTCGTCACCGGCCGACGCCCGCGCTGACCGGCTGCATCGACCGGCCGACGCGGCAGCGGCGGCCCACAGGGAGGCGCGGCCGCTCCCGCAGCCCGCCGCGGATCTCGTTGCACCCTGTCCACAACCCGCTCGCCGGGCGGCCGGCCCTGCCTAGGGTCGCGGTGTCCCATCCACGTACGAGAGGCACCAGTGAGCCCCACCCCGTCCCGTCCCCATGCGTCCGTCCACCCGGAGCCGTCCCTCCCGGACCGCCGACCCCGCCGTGGTCCCCGCCGCGGCCTCGCCGCCCTCGCGTCGGCCGCCGCCCTCGTCACGGCCGTCGCCGTCGGCGTCCCCGCCGGATCCGCATCCGCCGCCGCACCCAGCACGCCCGTCCCCGGAATGCAGGTCCCCGCGCTCAAGGACGTCCTCGGCGACGCCGGCATCGAGCACGTCGGCGTGGCGATGGGCAGCGGGGAGGTGCAGGGCGCCTCCGCCGACCTCATCGCGCGCCACTTCAACGCCATGACCCCGGAGAACGAGGGCAAGGCCGACGCCATCCAGCCCGTCGAGGGCCGGTTCGACTTCACCGGCATCGACCGTCTGCTGGACTTCGCCGACGCCCACGGCATGAAGATGTACTTCCACGTCGACTTCTGGATGCCGCAGACCCCCGCCTGGTTCTTCCTCGACCACGGGCGTCCGCTCACGAACAGCCCGGCCGACCAGGCGCTGCTCAAGACGCGCATGGAGGCCCACGTCAAGGCGATCTCCGACCACATCGCGTCCCGGTACCCGAAGGGGAACAGCCCCATCTGGGCGATGGACGTCGTCAACGAGGTCATCGACGACGGCCCCAACGCGAACCCGCACCACATGAAGGACACGCGCTGGTTCCAGGTGCTGGGCGAGGGCTTCGTCGACGAGGGCTTCCAGCTCGCGAAGAAGTACTTCCCGGGCGTCAAGCTCTTCATCAACGAGTACAACACCGACTCGCCGAGCAAGCGCACCGACTACCTCGGGCTGATCTCCGCCCTCCTCCAGCGCGGCATCCCGGTCGAGGGCGTGTCGCAGCAGAGCCACATCGGGCTCCGCAGCGACATCGAGGAGCTGAGGAACACGATCCACGCGGTCAAGGCCCTCGATCCGAACCTCATCGAGGCCGTATCCGAGCTCGACGTCGGCGCCTCGCAGGCGGCCGCGACCGGCGACAGCCAGAATCGCTCGCACACGGCGCCGATCTACTCGAACCCGGACGACACCGCCGCAGCCGTGGGCTGGGTCTACAAGGACCTGTTCACGATGATCCGGCAGGAGGCCGGGAACCTCGACTCGGTCACGTTCTGGGGCTCGGACAACTCGCGGACCTGGCTGCACAGCCCGTCGATCGACCAGCCGTGGGACCAGCCGCTCCCGTTCGGCGTGAACCAGGAGGCCATGCCGGCGTACTGGGGCATCGTGGACCCGAGCCGTCTCCCGGCCCGACCGCCGCTCCCGAAGGGCTGATCCGCGGCATCCGCCGAGACCCACCGCACGCGGCCCCCGTCCCCTCGCGAGGACGGGGGCCGCGTCGCGTTCGTTGCCGAACGCAACAAAGTTTTTCGAAACCCCACCCCCCGAAGAGGAGGGCGCATACGTTCCGAGGATCCGACACCGACGTCGGATCACATGGAAGGTGTTCGACGATGAGCATTCCCCGCACCACCCCGTCCGCGACCGCGGACGCCAGCCCTCCCGGCCCGCGCCGCAGCGGCGGGTCCTCCCGCCGCCACCCGCGCGATCGCCGTCGCGGCCTCGCCGCCCTCACCGCCCTCGGCCTCGTCGTGGGCGCGGGCGCCCTCACCGCCCCCGCGGCGCAGGCGGCCGACCCCGTCCCCGCGGGCGTCGGCTCCGACTTCGAGTCGGGCACCGGCGCGTGGGCGCCCCGCGGCGACGGCGTCCGCATCGCGCCGAGCACGACCGCGCACACCGGATCAGGCAGCCTCCTCGTGACCGACCGCACCCAGGAGTGGCACGGCGCCGCCCTCGACGTGACGTCGTCCCTGGCCGTCGGCCAGCAGGTCGAGGTCACCGTCTGGGCCCGCCTCGCACCGGGGGAGGAGCCCGCATCCCTCAAGGTCTCCGTTCAGCGGGACACCGGCGGCGGGAGCGGCTACGACGGCGTCGCCGGCGCGGCCGCGCGCGTCACCGCGGACGCGTGGACCGAGCTGACGGGCACGTACACGCTCGGCGGCCCGGTCGACCGGGCGCAGGTCTACGTCGAGGGGACCATCGGCGCCGACTTCCTCATCGACGACTTCGAGCTGGGTGACGCCGTCGGCACGCCCGTGCAGACCGACATCCCGGCGCTGAAGGACGTCCTCGGCGCCCGCGGCATCGAGCACGTGGGCGTTGCCATCGACGGCCGCGAGACCGTCGGAGCAGGAGCCGACCTCGTCAGCCGCCAGTTCGACGCGTTCACGCCCGAGAACGCGGGCAAGCCGGAGAGCGTCCAGCCGGAGGAGGGGCGGTTCACCTTCACGCAGCTCGACCAGCTGCTCGACTACGCGGACAGGACGGGCACGAAGGTCTACTACCACGTGCTGTTCTGGCACTCGCAGACGCCCGCGTGGTTCTTCCTCGACGGCGACCGCCCGCTCACCGACAGCCCCGCCGACCAGGCGCTCCTGAGGGCGCGCATGGAGGCGCACGTCACGGGGATCGCGGATCACATCGCCGCGCGCTACCCCGACGGCGGCAGCCCCATCTGGGCGATGGACGTCGTCAACGAGGTCATCGACGACGGCCCCAACGACAACGCGCACGACATGCGCGACAGCCGCTGGTACCAGGTGCTGGGGGAGGGCTTCGTCGACGAGGGCTTCCGCCTCGCGCGCGCCCACTTCCCGGGCGTGAAGCTCTTCATCAACGACTACAACACCGAGCTGCCGACCAAGCGCGCCGACTACCTCGAGCTGATCTCCGCGCTCCTGTCCCGCGGCGTGCCGCTCGACGGCGTCGGCCACCAGGCGCACGTCGACTTCGCGCGGCCGGTCTCGTGGCTGCGCGACTCCATCCGCGCGGTCGAGCGCATCGACACACGCCTGCTGCAGGCGATCACCGAGCTCGACGTGAACGCCTCGAACCAGAACGAGGGCGCCGACGTGAGCGGCGCGCCGCAGGATCCGTACACGCCGGTCTACGCGGACGACGCGCAGGCGGGGGCGGAGGTCGGGTACTACTACCGCGACCTCTTCCAGATGATCCGCCAGCAGGCGTCGTCCATCGACTCGGTCACCTTCTGGGGCGTGAGCAACGCGCGCAGCTGGCTGCGCACGTGGCCGATCGCGCGTCCGTGGGAGCAGCCGCTGCCGTTCGACGACGACCTGCAGGCGGCGCCCGCGTACTGGGGCATCGTGGATCCGAAGCAGCTGCCCGCGCGGCCTGCGGACCTGTCGGCGCCGCGCATCGCGGACGTGGACGACATCACGGCGGTGGCGACCAAGGCGACCGGCGTGCGCGTGCCGTACGCGCTGCCGTCCGCCATCGACACGCGCGACGGGAACGTGCGGGTGGTGTGCGCACCGCCCCGCAACGGGATCTTCCCCGTCGGCACCACCACGGTCACCTGCACGGCGAAGGACCGGGCCGGCAACGTCCGGACGACGGACTTCGAGGTGATCGTGACGCGCGCCGGCTCGTGATGCGCTGACGCACGGCACGGAACGGCGCGGCCCCCGCCTCCTCGCGAGACGGGGGCCGTGTCGTGTTCGGGCACGCGCATGCGGCGGCCGCGCCACCCGGATGGACCGCGACAGCCCGTGGGCGCGCGTCCGCCCGTCGCGGGGCCACCCGTACGCTGACGTGATGGACAGAACCCGGATCAGCGACCTCGCCCATGGCGACCACCCGATCGCCTCGCCGCTCAGCGACGCGTCCGTCGATCGCCTCCTCGCCCTCGCCGTCGCCGGGCAGGGCAGGGTCCTCGACCTCGGCTGCGGCGACGGCAGCTGGCTGCTGCGGGCCATGCGTCGCGAGCCGTCGCTCGTCGCGGTCGGCGTCGACCACTCCGACGCGGGCTTCGACCGGGTGCGCGAGCAGGCCGAGCGCGAGGGGCTCTCCGCCCGCCTCGACCTCGTCCGGGCCGACGCCCGCTCGTGGACCTCCGCCGAGCGGTTCGACGTCGTGCTCAGCGTGGGGGCGACGCATGCGTTCGGCGGGCTCGAGCCCACCCTCGCCGCGATCGACGGCCACCTGCGCCCGGGCGGCCGAGCGCTCGTCGGCGAGTGCTTCTGGGAGCGGCCGCCGACGCCGCAGGTGCTGGATCTGCTCGGTGCCCGGCCCGACGACTACGGCGACCTCGCGGCCACCGTGGAGGCCGCCGCCTCGAACGGGTGGGTGCCGCTGCACGGTCACGTCAGCACGCTCGAGGAATGGGACGACTACGAGTGGTCGTGGACCGGAGCGCTCGCGCGGTGGGCCACGGAGCACCCCGACGACCCGGACAGGGATCAGGTGATGACCGCGTCGGTCGAGCACCGCCGCGCGTGGCTGCGGGGGTACCGCGGCACGCTCGGCTTCCTCACCATGCTGCTGGGGCGGTCGCCGGCCAGCTGAGGTCGGGCGACGTGTCCGCCACGGACGAGCGGCCGGCGGCGATGATCGGCACGGCGCGCGTCAGGGCTGTGGCGCTCGACGCCGTGCCAGGTACTGCAGGGTCGTCTCGAGGTTGGCGGCCCGAGATCGCATGGAGTCCACGCGCAGGCGCTCGTCCTCCCAGTCCTCGAACGCGGCGCGGCGCGCGCTGACGGAGGCCCAGCTCGGTTCGGGGAAGCCGGGGATGTCGCGTCGGCGCGCGGCCAGCCTCCGCCGATGCTCGTGCTCGTCGCTGCAGCGGACCTCCACGAAGGTGAGCGGCACGTCCAGGCTGTCGGCGAGCGATCGCCATTGACGCCTCGCCGGCTCGACGTCGTTGACCGCGTCCACGATGACGTCGTTGCCGACCGACAGCTGCTCGCGGGCGAGGGCCTCGACCACCACGTACGCGGCCAACCCCGTGGGCTGATCCCGCGAGATGCCCGCCCGCCACATCGCGGCCTCCACCGGGTCGACGGACAGGAGCGCGCAGCCGAGGTCGCGGGCGAGCTCGACGGACAGCGCGCTCTTCCCGGCAACGGGCAGTCCCGCCATGACGATGAGCATGTTCCGAGTCTCCCGCACGTGTCGTGGTGGGACGGGCATCACGGGCGACGTCCGGAGGGCGTCCGGGCGTCCCCGACGGGGGACGACGCGGGCCTCGGGTCGAGGGGAGTCGCGGGGGTGCGCATGCGCTCAGGCGGCTCGCCGGCGTCGGCCGATGAGGTGGTCGACGCTGAAGCGCCCCGCTCCCAGCAGCGCGAGGACGAGGAGGCCCGCGATCAGGGCGAGCACGAGCTCGTAGCCCCCGGCGTCGACGAAGATGCCCTTGCCGGCGTGCACGATGACGAGGGCCCCCAGCAGGTTGAGGACGTTGAGGGCGGCGACGACGGGCGTCACGAGGCCGATGATCAGCGCCGCCCCGCCGACGGTCTCCACCGTCGCGGCGAACACCGCCGCGACGGCCGGGGCCGGGATGCCCATGCCCGTGAAGGACGCGGCGGTGCCGTCGAGCGTGTACTCGAGGAACTTCTGCAGCCCGTGCGCGAGCAGGATCACGCCGATCGCGACGCGGGCGATGAGCAGGGCGGCGTCCTGGAGGACGGGCGTCGTGCGGGCCGGGTGGAGCAGGGTGCGCATGCGGGGTTCTCCTCTGGTGATGGTGAGCGGGGGGATGGGGACGTCCGGATCGTCTGGACGGTGGCCCGGACCGTGTCCGATCCGCTGCCACGCCCGGGCGCGGCAGGCGGGCGGTGACCGGGTCGGGAACCTGATGCATCCGCGACCTCGGACCGGTCGTGGGCGCCGCCGTCTCCTCGGCCGCACCGCGCTCGGCGGTCGGGCGTCGGGCTGAGCAGCCCAGCGGGGCCGACGTCAGGACGGCGCACCACTGCGGGCCCGCGGAGGCCCGCGTTCGGTCGTTGAACGCTCAACGAACGTACGGGCCGGTCCTCGGGGAAGTCAAGTCCGGCGAGTCCGGGGGAGCCCGGGGGCGGTCGCCCTCCGCGTGCACGGGAGCGGATGCGTCGATGGATCGGGGCCAGCCGATCGGGCGGGATCGGCCGTCGAGCTCCCGTGTCCCGAAGCCGCGCGGCAGGGGAGAGGGGCGAGCGCCCCTTCGCCTCCGGCCCTCCGTCACATCACCGGCGAGGAGGGAGGGCTCCAGCCGCCTCGGGCAGCGGCCCGATGAACGCGGCCATCCACGATGGAAGCGATGGCGACCGGTCATGATGTCAGGGCAGTCACCGGCTGTCGAGAGGCACCGGGCGAATGGGCTGCCCGCCGTGGTGCCACATAGCCTGGAGATGGACGAGCCACCGATCCGCTGGGCGGTCCTGCCCACGGCAGTGGCTCTCGTGGAGGTCATCGCCGTCGCCCGGGAGGCGCCTGCCGGTGACGAGCTCCCCGGACCGACAGCTGACGGTCCCTGCTGCACGCACGGACGACACAGAGGAGGAGGATCACCGTGGAAGACGCACGCACCCTGATCATCGGCGGGACCGGGACGGTCGGTTCCGCCGTCATCGCCGAGGCCCTCCGCCGGGGGATGACCGGCCTGAGGGCCCTGAGCCGCGACGCGCGGCGCCTCGCGGACCTGCCCGACGGCGTCGAGGGCGTCGTGGGCGATCTCGGCGACCCCTTCGCGGCGGAGCCGGCGTTCGAGGGGGTCCAGCAGATGTTCCTGGCCCTGACGGGCACGCCCACCGAGCTGTACGAGACGACCGTCGCGGTGGACCACGCCGTGGCAGCGGGGGTCCGCCGGGTCGTCTACCTGTCGGTCCAGGACCTCGACCGGGCGCCGCAGGTGCCGCACAACTCCGCGAAGCTCGCGGTGGAATCCCTCCTCGAGCACAGCGGCGTCGAGGTCTGCTTCCTCCGGGTCAACAACTTCTACCAGAACGACGCCTGGTACCTCCACGCGATCCGCGACGGCGTGTACCCGCAGCCCCTCGGCGGGACGGGCGTCTCCCGCGTCGACGTGCGCGACATCGCAGAGGTGGCGGTGAGCGCCCTGACGCCGGGGTCGGAGGTCGCCGGTCCGATCGACGTGGTCGGCCCGACCGCGTGGACCGGTGAGGCGACGGCCGCGGCCCTGTCGGAGGCCCTAGGTAAGACGGTGACGTACGGGGGAGACGACCTGGCGGCGTGGCGCCGAGCGTCCCTCGCGTCCATGCCCTCCTGGCTGGTCTACGACTACGAGCGCATGTACTCCGGCTTCCAGCGGGACGGGCTCATCGGGAGCCCCGAAGCCGTCGCCCGCCTCACCGCCGTCCTCGGGCACGCGCCCCGCTCCTACGAGGACTACGCGCGCGAGCTCGTGGGGTCGGCCTCGTAGAGATCGCCGGGTCGTCGCCCGGCCGCGTCGGAGGTGTCGCCGCGTCGCGGGGGAGCGCGGACCCGGCACTGAGACGCATGGATCTGCGCCCGCTGCCCGACGTGGCGGTGGTCCGGGTGAGGATGCCTCCCGGGACACGCAGACGGCCCAGGGTCGTCGTGCGATGGGCGGCGCCGGTCCAGCGGCGCGCTCGCTACGGCTGGCGGCCGTCCGGATCGGCCCGCCGGCTCAGCTCCTCGGCGCGGGCCTTCAGGGCGAGGTCGAGCTCGCCGAACTTGACGTGGATCCTCTTCAGCAGCGAGGGGGTGACGCGGACGAGCAGCCCGGTGAACACCTCCGCTTGCGTCACGGTCGTGCGGGTGGGGCTGGACCCGGTGAGCGTGGACCGGTGATCGGCGTCCATGAGCCCGGGCAGGAGGAAGCGGCTCGTCCACCGGAGCTCCTCGCCGGGGGTCGCGGCGACGACTCGGACGGGGCCGCGTCGGGCTTCCCGAAGCCCTCGTCGAGCGTCGCGTCGGGGAGGATCGTCCCTCCGACCGCGACGACGCCGGATGCCGAGCGGTAGTAGGGATCCCACTCGGGATAGCGCTCGAGGTCGGTGAGGGCGTGCCACACGACATGGGCGGGAGCCTCGATGTGCACGGAGCTGGTCAAGGTGGTCATGCAGGCTGCTCGCTCTGGATGAGTCCGGTCCGATGGGGCACGTGATGATGGGGTGCCGGGGTCAGGGGAGGCCTGTGCGCGTCGATGGTCGGGCGATGGTCGCGAGACGCGTCAGGCGCATTCCGCTGCCGCAGGGGGACGAAGGCGGCCCGCTTCGACCGGGCGGAAGCCCGATACATGATTCGAGGATCATCACCAGCGTCGTGGTCCCGGGCATGGGGATGACGCGCAGAATGTCTATCGGTGTCGGGATCGGGCTCGGCCGACCGCGGGAATGAGACCTTTCCCTTTCGCTCGCGGCGGAGTCGCTAGTCAGTCGGAGGTCGGCCCTGTATCAGCTCCAAGGTCGCGCCTCGTTCGTCGCGAAGGTAGCTCATGATGAAACCGGTTCGTGGGCCGGTGGTCATGACGTGCGGTCGGCCGGGAGGCGCCCATCCGTAGTCCTTCGCGCACCGGACGACATCGTCGAGGTCATCGACGCGGAGCGCGAGGTGCATGGATCCGGGCGTCTCTGGTCCGGGAACGCTGCCTTCGCCGTGTCCTGCAGCCTGGTAGGCCAGGAGTTCGATCTCGATGCCCGCGGCAGTGAGGAACACATGCAGGATGTCTGCATCGTCGACGCCGGTCACGTCCCTCGCGGCGTCGCCGGAGGTGTGTGATTCACGAGTCCGCCGAAAGCCCAGCACGTCGCAGAAGAAATCAGCAGACCGGTCGAGGTCCGCGACGGTGATGCCGAAGTGCTCGACGGAGAGCACGTGAGTGCCTCGAGGGTTCGTCAACTCTCTCCTTCGGCTGCATGTCGATGGGCGGCTGAGCGATCAGACGCGTCTCCCGGCCGTTGACGTCCACGCTGGCCACCAGGAATCCTATAGCCCGTGGCGAGATGAGCACCTGTCGCTCCGTCGCCGTGGGAAGAGCGTGCGACGGACACTGACGTCGACGCGATGACACCCCGGCCCTCGGCGCACTCCGCGAACTCGCTCGGACGGGCATGGGGGTGCCGGAGGACATGGCCGCCGTCGGCTTCGACGACGTGGACGTCTCGCCTCTCCCTACCGTCGCTCTCGAGCGTGGAATCCGGGACCACCTCCGGGGGACCGCCACGCGACCCCTATATGACATAATGTGCATTATCGGCGCATGAGAAGTCGTGCGGGAGGGATGTGCTCGCGGGCCGCACGAAGGCTCGGTCCTCGACCACGATCACCGTGGAATACGCGACCACAGCCCAGGTGGTGCGGCGGCGGGCAAAGCAGCCCATCACGATGACCTACCTGTCCGCATGAACCCACCGATCCCGGATGTCCTCCCGCGCGTGCCATGACTCCGGCGGCTGTCCAGCTCCGAACCAGATGTCCGTCGTCCGGGACGTGCGGACGCGGATCGGCACGCTGACGTCATCCCGGGCCTTGAACGTCTCGAAGATCGTGGATTGTCGGACGGCGCTGTCGATCTCCCAGGGGCCCCAGCGAAGCCGGACCTGCGTGACACCCTCCGGCGCGTTAGGGACCTTGACCATGATCCAGACGATCCCCGCCCACGCAGCCGGCCATCGGTGGCTCGCTTCCGTGGTGGACCGTTGAACCGAGTGAGATGGCGGCTCGTGACCGTCTCGAAGAGAGGCGTACAGGGCCTCGAGCTCACCGTGTGCGCCGAGCACGCCGTCAAGGCGCACCACCTCGTCGATGTCGAGTCGACGCCCTTGTGTCTCGACACGTTGGAGCGCCGACGAGGAGAACAGTGCGAGTCGGGCGACAGCCGCGATGGAGAGGCCCGTTCGGACACGAGCATGACGGATCGCGCTGCCGAGCAGCACGTGATCCTCCACAGCCCACCTCTTCTGACTCCTGCTGCGTCGTCGGCGCCGTCACCCGAATACGGCCCAGATCATCGAGCCGACGATCCACCGCGGAACCGACAGCCGGACGATGGTCCTGGGGTTCAGCGAAGCTCCCTTGGACTGAGTCCATCGTCTCGTACCGCAGCAAAGGATGTCGACATGCCCTCTCGCACGATCACCCAGGTACTTGGAACCGCGACGTTGGTCGGGTGCCTGGCACTGAGCACACCAGCCACGGCGACACCAGCGGAAGCCGGCGAGATCCGGTCATTCCCCATCTCCTGGACCCACACGGGCATCTTCCCGCGTAGCTCCCCGGCGATGGACGGCGACAACAAGCAGGGACCCGCGCTCAGCGACGGAACCCCAGTGACGGTGATCTGCGAGAAGACGGGCACCACGGTGGTCAGCGATGCGGGCACGTCCGACATCTGGGAGAAGACCACGGTCGGCTGGATCCCCAACGCGTTCGTGAACACGGGATTGGACGGTTTCAGCGACGTCCCGAACTGCATCGACGCCATCGCGTTCGTGCCCGCCCACGACGTCCAGCGCGCACTCCTCGACCACTACTACTCGTCCGCCGGGGGGACGGTGCAGGTCGACTTCGGCTTCTACTCGGCCGACGAGCGGCTCATGGACTTCGCGAGGACCTTGCCGATCGATTCGATCGGCCGCCAGTACGTGGCATTCCCTGAGGACGGGGACGTGTACTGGGCGTCTGGGGCCTTCTCCGTCGCCCGGACCTCCAAGCACTGCTGGATGATCAAGGACGACTATGATTTCACGCCCGACAAGCCTCAGAACTACCCCTTCATCGGCCTCTGGGGAAATCAGTTCTTCGGGAACGCGAAGGAGTTCACGGTGCGCTCCGCGGGATGTGTCCTCTGAGGACGCATCCCCCCTGACCACGGCCGCGGGGCGGCGCGTCGGGGTCGGCCCGCGGCGCGGTGGCGTCGTCCGCTTCTCGATCACGTGGAGCGGGACTGCCTCGAGCCCCACCGCCCGCGGGGTGGCCGTGAGATGCCCGGAGCTCCGATCCGCGACCACACGTGACGAGACTCCGAACACGCTGGTCTGTCAACGGCCCGACACGCTCGGTGACGATCGGCGCACCGTGATGGGACCTGGCGGAGTCGGGACGCCGCCTCAGCTCCTGCGGGACAGCACCTCGCGCGCCACCTCGACGAGCTCGGCCGGCTCGATCGGATCCTCGGTCGCGGCGAGCTCGTCGAGGGTGAACCAGCGGTGCGCGTGGATGTCGTCGAACTCGTCGGGCATCCAGTTGTCCGACACGGGCGCGAACGCGTCGGCCCGCACCAGGTAGAACGTCGAGTGGCCGACGTCGAGCCCGCCGTCGATCCGGCGTCGCGCGTAGTCGTGCTCCCAGACGGGCTCGCCGACCGAGTCGACCCGCAGGCCGGTCTCCTCGAACAGCTCGCGGCGGGCCGCGACGGCCGGCGTCTCACCCGGGTCGATGCCGCCGCCGGGCGTCAGCCAGCGCGGCGGCAGCTCCACGTTCACGGAGTAGTTCGTCAGGAACAGCAGCAGCCGGTCGCGCTCGTCGACCAGCAGGATCCGCGCGGTGTCGCGGACGTGCCGCACAACCTGGCCATCGGTCATCGGGCACCCCCGGCGACCGGCAGGTGCCGGGCCCACCAGTCGAGGATCGCCTCGAAGCGCTGCACGCGGTGGCGCGGCCGGCCGGAGCGGCTGAGCTCGTGGTCCTCGCCCGGGAAGACGAGCATCTCGGTCTCGACGCCCGCGCGCACGAGCGCCAGGTGGTACCGCTCGGCCTGCGACAGCGGGCAGCGCAGGTCGTCCTCGGAATGCACGACGAACGTGGGCGTCCGCACCTGGTGCGCCACCGCCTGCGGGCTCTGCGCCCGACGCGTGGCCTCGTCGTGGCCCGTGTACTCCTCGCCGAAGAACGTGCCGATGTCGGACGTGCCCGTGAACAGCTCCGGGTCGAGGAAGCCGCGTTCGACGATCGCCCCCTGGAAGCGGTGCTCGTGCGCGATGGTCCACGCGGTGAGGTAGCCGCCGTAGGACCCGCCCATGATGCCGGCGCGGGATCCGTCGATGGACTCGTGCACGGCGATCGCGCCGTCGAGGAAGTCGAGGACGTCGTGCATGTCCACGGTGCCCATGCGCTCCTTGATCACGCGGCCGTGCTCCTGCCCGTAGCCGGCGGCGCCGCGCGGGTTGCACAGCAGGACGGCGTAGCCGGCGTCGGCGTAGACCTGCGCCTCGTCGAACAGGTGCACGCCGTAGGCCGCGTACGGGCCGCCGTGGATGACGAGCAGCACCGGGTGCGGCCCCTCCCCCTCCGGCAGCACGACCCAGCCGTGCACCGGGTAGCCGTCGCGACCGTCGACCACGAGCTCGTGCAGCGGGCGGATCCCCGTCTCGCGCAGCGCGGCGGAGAAGTCGGTGAGCGGCACGAGGGCGGATCCGGCGTCGGGCGCCCGGTCGGTGCGGACGAGGGCGAGGTCGCCGTGCGTGCGCGGGTCGGTGAGGGCGACCACGACGGCCCCTCCCCCGACGCCGACGCCCGTGACCTCCACCTGGTCGTCGACGAGCGCCTCGACGGCGCCGTCCGCGGTCACGCGCAGGAGCTGCACGGTGCCGCGCGAGGCGTTGAGGACCAGGACCGCGTCGCGGTCCTCGATCGTGATGGTGCTGCCGCCGAGGTCGACGGTCTCGGCGTCGGTGAGGACGCGCGGGGCGGCGTCCTCGGCGTCGAGGACGTACAGCGCGGTGTTGCGGGCGACGAAGTCGACGCCCGACTCCCCCAGGTCCTGCGCCAGGAGGTAGACGCGTCCGCCCTCGACGGACACGGCCTCGCCGATGCCGAGGCCCGCCTCGTGCGAGACGACGGTGCGGACCTCGGGGATGCCGGCGGAGGCGTCGCCCTGCGCGGGGACGGCCACGGCGTAGGCGCCGGAGAGCAGGTCGTCGTCGCGGCCGGCGTGGCGCGAGGCGACGAAGAGGACCTCGGATCCGTCGGCGGAGAAGCGCGGCGCGTCGTGGTCGACGGGCTCGTCGGTGAGGCGGACGACCGGCGGGACCCCCGCGCGCTCGGCGGCGGACGGCGTCGCGTCCGCGCCCTCGCCGCGGACGGCCGGGTCGGCGGCGTCGGGGTAGCCGGACGGGACGGCGGCCACGAAGGGCTCGGCGTCGAGGTCGGGCACCTCGACCAGGGACAGCTGCACGTGCCGGTCCGTGGACCAGCCGAGGCCGTTGGCGAGGTACTTGGTGGTGGTGATCCGGCGGGCGGGCTCGGCAGCGGCCGACACGCCCTCGACGCTGCCGTAGCGCCCGGGCTCGGCGACGCGCGCCGCGTAGACGATGCGGGTGCCGTCCGGCGACCAGTCGAAGGCCCCGACCCCGAGGAGCTCGTCCGTGAGGGCCACGGGCTCTCCGCCCGTCGACCGCACGACGTGCAGCTGCGGCGGGCCCTTCGGCTCCGCGCGGAGGAACGCGATCACCGTGCCGTCCGGCGAGAGCCGCGGGGCGGTGTCGCGGAAGCCGCGGGTGATGCGGCGCGGCGGCGTGGATCCGTCCGTCGCCACCTCCCACAGCTGGCCGGTGTACGCGTCGGCGTGCACCCGCGGCCTCGTCACCGAGACGACGGCGAGGCGGCCGTCGGGCGAGACGGCGGGGCGGGAGACGGAGGTGAGGAGGTCGAGATCCGTGGTCTTCATCGGATCGAGCCTAGCCCCGGGTCGCCGCCCGCCCCCGGGTCACTCGGGCTGGAAGCTGCTCGTGTCGCCGACCAGGCGCGTGCGGTCCGCGGGGATCGGGTCGACGACCGCGCGCGCGACCTCGGCCGCGAACTGCGACACGTTGTAGAGGCCGCCCGACGCCTCCTTGCGCTGCTGGATGGCCTCGGGGTTGAGACGGCCGAGGAGCGTGGCCGTGATGGTGCCCTCGATCATGTCGCCGGAGACGACGACGAAGCCGATGCCGCGCGCGTCGAGCTCGGGCAGCAGCTCGCGGAGGGCGTCCTCCCCCGCGCGCTTGCTGCGGGCGACGCCCTCGTACTCGGGCATCGTCGGCGTGGTGCGGATGAAGTGCGCCTGGTGGCTCGTGACGAAGACGACGCGGCCGCCCTCGGACATGAGCGGCAGCGCGCTGCGCAGGACGTTCAGCTGGGCGTCGCGGTTGAGCGTCATGGCGTAGTCCTCGGCCATGCCGCTCTCCATGCCGCCGGACGCGTTGAGGACGAGCACGTCGAGGCCGCCGAGCTCGGTGCGGACGGTCTCCATCAGGCGGTCGACGGACTCGGGATCCGTGAGGTCGGCACCGACCGCGACGGCCTTCGCGCCGCCCTCGACGAGCTTCGCCACGAGCTTCTCCGCGCGCGCCGCCTTGTTGCGGTAGTTGACCACCACGTCCGCGCCGGCCTCGGCGAGGTAGGCCACGGTGTCGGCGCCGATGCCGCGCGAGGAGCCGGTGACGAGGGCGCGGCGACCGCGGAGCTCGTCGGGGGCGAAGGGGCGGATCTCGTCGACGGTGCTCACAGCGGTACTCCTCCAGGTGGGCGCGCCGGAGGGCGCGCGACGGGTCGTCCGGCGAGGGACGGGGCGGGACGGGCCGCGCGGGCGGGACCCGGCCGGACGGCCCTGAGAGCCTACCGCCCGCGATCCGCGCGGTGGACTAGGTTCGGGGGCGTCTGGTCGACGGAGCGAGGGAGCAGCGGGTGACGGTCCTCCTCGACGAGAGCGCGTGGGTCGCCTGGCTCGCCCTGATCGTCGTCCTCGTCGTCGTCGAGATGCGCCGCCTCGACCTCGCCGCGCTGTCCGGGGGCGTCGCCGCCCTCGTCGCCCTGCTGTCGGGGCTCGTCGGCGCGCCCTGGTGGGTGCAGGTCTTCGTGGCCCTCGCGGCGACCGTGGCGCTCGTCGGCGTCGCCCGGCCGGCGCTGCTGCGCGCGCTGCCGATCGACGACCCGACGGCCGACGACGAGTCGACCGCGCCGGACGCCGCCGCCGACCGGCCGTCGTGACGCGCGGCGGCTGGTTCTACGGCCCCGTGCCGCGCGTGCTGGCGCACCGCGGGTGGACGGGATCCGGTGCCGTGGAGAACACGCTCGGCGCGTTCCTGGCCGCGTGGGATCTCGGGATCACGCACCTGGAGACCGACGTGCACGTCACCGCCGACGGCGTGTGCGTGCTCTGGCACGACGACGACCTCCGCCGCCTCACGGGCCGACGGGGACGCGTGCGGGACGCGACGCTGGCCGAGCTGCGCGCGCTCGACCTCGGATCCGGCGCCCGGGTCACCACCCTGGCCGAGCTGCTCGCGGCGCTGCCCGCGGCGCGCGTCAACGTCGACGTGAAGGGCCGCGACGCCCCGGCGGCCGTCGCGCGCACGATCCGCGCCGCGGGCGCCGTCGACCGCGTGCTGGTCACCTCGTTCTCGGGCAGGAGGCGCCGCCTCGCGGTGTCCCTCCTCCCCGGCGTCGCCACGTCCGCCGACGCCGGCCGGCTCGTGCTCGCGGTCGTCGGCGCACGGCTCGGCCTCGCGCCCGTCGTCGGCCTCGCGCTCCGCGGCCTCGACGCCGTGCAGATGCCCTGCCGCGTGCTCGGGATCCGCACCGTCTCCCCCGCGATGGTCGCCCGGCTCGCGCGCGCCGTCCGCGAGGTGCACGTGTGGACGGTCGACGATCCCGAGGAGGCGGCGCGCCTGGCCGATGCCGGCGTCCACGGCGTCGTCACCGACCGCCCCGACCTCGTGCTCGCCGCGTTCGGCCGCAGGGACTGGGATTCGCCTGGGAACCGGGCGTCCTGAGAAAGGATCCTCACAGCCGCGCGGTTTACAACGGGGAGTGCATCGCGAGAGGAGACCACCATGGCAGATCGCAGCTTGCGCGGGATGCGGCTCGGGTCCACGAGCCTGCAGAGCGAGGAGGGCGTCAGCTTCTCCCCCCGGCAGAGGAAAACGTACCGCACGTCCGACGGCACCACCTTCGAGGTCGTGTTCTCGGCGGACGCCGAGGTCCCCGAGGTGTGGGAGTCGCCCAAGAGCGGCTTGGAGGGACGCCTCCTCGACGCCGAGGGCGCGCCCGTCGCCCACGACGCGGTCGAGGCGAAGGTCCCCCGGAGCCACTGGGACATGCTGCTCGAGCGCCGGACGCGCGCCGAGCTGGAGGAGCTCCTCGAGGAGCGCCTCGCCACCCTCCGCGCGCGGCGCGGTCAGCACCGCATCGGCGCCTGACCCGGCCCCTCCGCTCGCGAACGGACCACAGGAGCACCCCTCGGCATCGCCGGGGGGTGCTCCTTCGCGTGGGGCCGGCGCCGGGTCAGCGGGCGGCGCGACGACCGCGGCGGCCGAGGGCGATCCCGGCGACCGCGAGGGCCCCGAGGCCGAGGCCCGACACGAGCCATTCGATGTCGCGTCCCACGAGGATGGCCGGGGTCACGACGTCCGCGGTCGGCACGTCGACCACCATCGACCCGGCGGTGAACCAGGGCAGCCGGTCGATGTCACGCCCGTCCGGCCCGACGATCGCGCTCGTGCCGACGGTGGAGATGTTGACGACGCTGCGTCCCGTCTCGAGGGCCCGCATCCGCGCGACGGCGAGCTGCTGCACGCTCTCGTCCGTGCGCCCGAAGTCGGCGTTGTTCGTCTGCGCGAGGATGACGTCCGCGCCCTCGTGGACCATGTCGGTCGTCAGCTGGTCGTCGACGATGTCGAAGCAGATGGCGATGCCGGCCGTGACGCCGGCGACGTCCATGACCTGGTCGGTGGTGCCCGGCGTGTACTCGCGCTGGATGAGGCCGATGAGGTCGGGCGCGAACGGCTCCCAGAACGCCCGGTCGGGCACGTACTCGCCGAACGGCACGGGGTGCTTCTTGTCGTAGTGGTCGGTCGCCCCTCCCCCGGTCCAGACGAGCGACTCGTTGTAGTACCTGCCGTCGCGCTCGGTGACCGTGCCGACGACGAGCGGCGCGCCGAGCCGCGCGACGACGCGGTCGAGGGCCGCGGCCGAGCCGGGATCCCGGAGCGGGTCCGCGTCCGCCGCGTTCTCCGGCCACACGACCATGTCGATGCCGTCGTCGGCCGGGATATCCGCCGTGGCCGCCAGGTGCGCGCGCAGGATGTCGCCGTAGCGGGCGCCGTCGAAGTACCCGGCCTTCGCGTTGCCCTGCACCGCGGCGACGCGCGTCGTGCCCGTGGTCGCGACCGGGAACGCGGGGACGACGAGCACCAGGGCGACGGCCATGCCCGCGACGAGCGCCCGGGCCGACCGCCGCACCCGCTCCTCCGCGGCGAGCTCGAGGAGCAGCGCGACGAGCAGCACGAGGACGAAGGACAGGCCGGACAGCCCGAGCCAGGTGACGAGGTGGGCGAAGGGGCCCTCGGACTGCGAGAGCGACACCCGGCCCCACGCGAAGCCGCCGTAGGGCCAGACCGCGGAGATCGCCTCGCGCGCGGTCCACAGGCCGGCGACCGCGACGGGCAGCAGCACCATGCGGCCGGCGACCGTGGGGAAGGCGCGCGGGATCCACCGCGTGGCCGTCGCCATGGCGACCGCGCCCGTCGCGACGAAGAGCGACTCGAGCGCCGACAGCGCGATCCAGGGCACGGGCCCGAGATACAGCGACGCCCACTCGATGTGCGTCAGGTAGAAGGCGAGACCGGCGACGAGGCCGACGACGAACGCGGGACCGGCGCGGCGCCCGCGGAGGGCCAGGAGCACGAGGGCGACCCCCGGGAACACGAGCGGCCAGATGCCCCGGTCCGGGAACGCGGCGTCGAGGACCGGCCCGGACAGCGCGGCGAACAGGAGCGCGCCCCACAGCGGCACGGGCGGCCGGATCGACGACGCGTCGGCGGGCGTGGACGCGGGCGCGCCGTATGGGGTGGCGCGCTCCCGGCGGGGCGCGCGGGCCAGCGCGGTCACACCGACGAGTACGCGACGATGCCGCGCCGGATGCTGTCGAGCGCCGTGCGGGCGTTCCGGGAGACGGGGCCGTCGGCCACGATCGAGAGCTGGTCGAGCAGGTCGATGGTCTGCTTCGTCCAGCGCACGAAGTCGCCGGCCGCGAGGTCGGCCTCGTCGAGCACCGCGTCGAGGCTGCCGCCGCGCGCCCACCGGTGCATCGGCGCGCAGAGCCCCGTGGACAGCGGATCGGTCGTCGGCAGGCGGCGCTCGCGCTCCACGTCGTCGAGCCGCGACCAGATCTCCTCGGTGCGCTCGAGCGCCGGCCGGAACGCGCCGCGCGGGAGGTTGCGGTCGTTGCGGTCGCCCTCGTCGCGGCGCGGCTGGTACACGAGCGACGCGGCCATGGCGGCGAGGGCGGCCGGGTCGAGGTCCACCCACACCTGCGTCCGCAGGCACTCGGCAACGAGGAGGTCGCGGTCGCCGTAGATGCGCTTGAGCATGCGGCCGTTGGGCGTCGGCGCGACCTGCCCGTCGGCGGCGCGCTTGAGGTAGCCGAGCGAGAGGAGCAGCTCCGTGACCCGGTCGAAGACCTTGGCGACGGCGTTGGTGCGCGTGCGGATCTGCTGCCCGAGCGCGTCCGTCTGCCGCTTGAGGCGCCACCACCGCTCCGCCCAGCGCGCGTGCGACTCGCGGTCCTTGCAGGCGTGGCAGGGGTGCGCCTTCATCCGGCGACGGAGGTCGGTCAGCTGGCGCTGGCGCTTGTCGCGCTCGCCGTGCTGGCCGGGCTGCTGCATGTCGGCGCGCGCGGCGGTCGCGCGCTCCAGGTCGCTGAGCTCGCGGCGGAGGCCCGAGTACTCGCGGAAGTCGCCGAGGTGGCAGACCATCGCCTTCTCGTATCCGGCGAGCGACTCCTCCTGCGTGCGGACCTTGCGCGCGAGGTCGACGACGGCGCGGTCGGCCTGGAACTGGGCGAACGACGACTCGAGGACCTCGCGCGTGCGCTCGCGGCCGAACTGGTCGATGAGGTTGACGGCCATGTTGTAGGTCGGCCGGAAGCTGGAGTTGAGCGGGTAGGTGCGGCGGGAGGCGAGCGAGGCGACGGCCTGCGGGTCCAGCCCGTCCTTCCACTGGATGACCGCGTGGCCCTCGACGTCGATGCCGCGGCGGCCGGCGCGACCCGTGAGCTGCGTGTACTCCCCCGGCGTGAGCGGCACCCGCGCCTCGCCGTTGAACTTCTCCAGCTGCTCGAGCACGACCGTGCGCGCGGGCATGTTGATCCCGAGGGCGAGCGTCTCCGTGGCGAAGACGGCCTTGACGAGCTTCCGCTGGAACAGCTCCTCGACGACCTCCTTGAAGGCGGGCAGCATGCCGGCGTGGTGCGCGGCCACGCCGCGCTCCAGGCCCTCGAGCCACTCCCAGTAGCCGAGGACGGCGAGGTCCTCGTCGCGGAGCGTGCGGCAGCGCTCCTCCACGACGGCGCGGATCTCGTCGCGCTCGTGCGCGTGCGTGAGCCGGACGCCGGCGCGCAGCACCTGCTTGACGGCGGCGTCGCACCCGGCGCGGCTGAAGATGAAGAAGATGGCCGGGAGCAGGTTCCGCTCCTCGAGGAGAGCGACGACCTCGGGGCGGTCCATGCGGCCGCGGTCCCACGGTCCGGGCGCGCGCCGGCCGGATCCGCCGCCCGCTCCCCCGCGCCCGCGGCCCTGCGCCTGGCCGCCGCGCACGCGCACCGCCTCGCGCCCGCCGCCATGGGTCATGCGGACGAGCTCGGGGTTCACGCGGTGCGTCGCGGCGAGGCCCGACGAGTCGAAGAGGTCGACCATCCGCTGCCGGACGATCACGTGCTGCTCCAGCGGGACGGGCCGCTCCTCCGAGACGATGACGTCCGTCTCTCCGCGCACGGCCTGCAGCCAGTCGCCGAACTCCTCCGCGTTGGAGACGGTCGCGCTCAGCGAGATCATCCGTACGCTCTGCGGCAGGTGGATGATGACCTCCTCCCACACGGCGCCGCGGAAGCGGTCGGCCAGGTAGTGCACCTCGTCCATGATCACGAAGGCGAGGTCGCGGAGGAGGTCGGAGTCCGCGTAGAGCATGTTGCGCAGCACCTCGGTCGTCATGACGACGATCCGCGCGCGGCTGTTGACGTTGGTGTCGCCCGTGAGGAGGCCGACCTCGTCGGGCCCGTACTCGGCCACCAGCTCGGCGTACTTCTGGTTGCTGAGCGCCTTCATCGGCGCCGTGTAGAAGATCTTGGCGCTCGGGCGCTGCATCGCGAGGTACACGGCGAACTCCGCGACGACGGTCTTGCCGGCGCCGGTGGGCGCCGCGACGAGGACGCTGCGCCCGTTCTCGAGCGACTCGGCGGCGGCGCGCTGGAACGGGTCGAGGTCGAAGCGCAGCCCGCTCGCGAACGACTCGAGGAGCGGGAGGCTCCGGCGGGTCCGGGAGGCGGCGTAGCGTTCGGCGGGCGAGAGCTGGTCTGTCACGATGCCGCCATCCTAGGCTCCGGATCCGCGCGCCGGCCGGGCGCGAACGCTGTGACGCCCGCCCCTCGCGGGACGGGCGTCACGGGTCGTCACGGGTCGAGCCCGTCAGGGCAGCAGGTCGTCCGCGAGCGACGCGGCCTTCTTGGCCCGCCGCCGGTCGTTGAGCAGCGAGATGCCCGCGGCCACGAGGTAGAGCAGCGTCATCGGGACGGCTAGCAGGAACATCGACATGACGTCGGCGGCCGGGGTGGCGATGGCGCAGAACAGGATGATCAGCAGGATGGCGATGCGCCACGAGCGGATGATCGTCGCGCCGCTCAGGATCCCCATGAAGTTGAACAGCACGAGGAACACCGGCAGCACGAACGCGATGCCCACCGCGAACACGAGCTTCAGCACGAAGTCGAAGTACTCGCGCGCCGTGATGAACGACGAGTCGCCGGCGCCCGCGAACTGCGTGAGGAGCGCCACGATGTGCGGCAGCACGAACCAGCCGGCCGCGCAGCCGGCCAGGAACAGCGGCACCGCGGAGAAGAAGAAGCCGAACGTGTAGCGGCGCTCCGTCCTCGTGAGGCCGGGGACCAGGAACGCGAACACCTGGTAGAGCCACACGGGGCTCGAGATGATGAGGCCCACGTACAGCGCGATCTGCAGGCGCAGGTCGAACGCCGAGGTGATCGTCGGGAAGTTGAGGCTGGCGTTCCGCCCCTGCTCCGCGTTGATCGTCTCGATGGGCTGGCGCAGCGCCTCCAGCACGAAGGACGAGAGGAACCAGCCCGCCACCATCGCCAGGATGATCGCGATGCCCGCGATGAACAGGCGCTTCTTCAGCTCCAGCAGGTGCTGCACGAGGGACATGCGCCCCTCGGCGTCCCGCTTCTTCTGGCGGGGACGCTCGGTGGTGCTCACGGATCAGGCGCGGGGGCGGGAGTCCCCGCCGTCGCGCGGGGAGTCGTAGCGCGGGGCGTCGTAGCGGGGCTCGTCGACGCGGGGCTCGCCGGGGCGCACGTAGTCGCGCGGCGTGGCGTCGCGGTCGTCCGCGCGGTAGCGCTCCTCGTCGCGGCGACGGTTCTCCTCGCGGGTGTCGTCACGACGGTCGGATCCGCTCTCCTCCTTCATCGTCTTCACCTCGCCCTTGAAGATGCGCATGGACTGGCCCACGCTCTTGGCCAGGGCGGGCAGCTTGGTGGAACCGAAGAGCAGCACGATGACGACGAGGATGATGACGAGGTGCCAGCCGCTGAAGGCGTTTCCGAGCATGTGGTTCACATTCCTTAGGTCAGGAGGGCCGGACGGTCGTTGTCGGGATCCACGGGGAGTCTACCGTCGGCACCCTGCAGGACACCCTGTGCGACGTCCGCGTTCATCCGGATTTCCCCTCGGTCGACGAACCGGGCGTCTGCGCCCGTTCCGGATGCGGGGTCTTCGGAGCGGGGGCCCGCGACGCTCGGTGCCGGGCTCAATCCGCCTCCTCGTACGCCGCGGCGGCCCGCTCGGCCCACTCAGCCACGGCGGCCCGCGCCTCCGGCGGCGACGTGACGACCACGACGCCCGCCATGCCCGCGACGAGCCGGACGAGCCCCTGGTAGTGGGCGACGCGCACGGTCACGGCCACGCGACCCGGTCGGCCCGCGACGGGCAAGGGCCGCTCGTCCCCCACGAAGTCGCCGAGGAGCGGCACGGCGCCCTCCGCGACCTCGAGGGTCACGCGGAGGTCGTCGGGGCTGGGCTCGAACAGGGTGTCGCCGAGCACGACGTCCTGCGGCCGGTGCTCGGGCGGCAGGTCGGTGACGACGAGCTCGTCGAGCCGGTCGAGGCGGAAGGTGCGGACGGCGCCGCGCGCGAGGTCCCAGCCCCGCAGGTACCAGTCCTCGTCGACGGACTCGAGGCGCAGCGGATCCACGACCCGGCGCTCCGTGCCGCCCCGCGGGCTCCGGTAGTCGAACTCCACGCGCCGGGCGTCGGCGATGGCGCGGCGGAGGTCCTCCCGGGTGGCGTCCCCGGCGCCGGCCGCGACGGCGACCTGGCTGGGGCTCGCCGACGAGCCGCGCGCGAGCTTCACCATGAGCTGGCCCACGAGGTCGAGGTCGCTGGCGTCGGCCTGGGACGAGACGTACTGGAGGCCCGCGATGAGCGCCGCCGCCTCCCGCGCGGAGAAGCGCGGCGAGTCGTCGATCGCGACCATGTGCGTGATGACGATCTGGTCGTTGTCCTCGAAGTCGTCCCAGGCGATGTCGAACAGGTCGCCGTGCTGGTACGAGGCGGTGGATCCCGGCACGCCGGACACCGCGATGAGGCGCACGGCCTGGCGGATCTGCTCCGGCGGCACCCGGAAGTGCGCGGCCGCCTGGCTCACGCTGACGCGGCCGTGGTCGGTGAGGTAGGGCACGAGCGCCAGCAGGAACGCCAGCTTGTCCTGCGCCTGGAGCGGCGCGGCGCGGTCGGTCACGAGGCGTCCTCACGGTGGGCGGCGATGGTCTCGGCGAGGCGGGCGCGCACGGCGTCCCGCAGCCGGGGCGGCGCGATCGCCCGGGCCTCGGGGCCGAAGCCCGCGATCTCGTCCGCGAAGAGGTTCGTGTCGGAGTAGTGGACGCGGAGCCGGCCGGCGCCGAGGTCCTCCGTGCCGCGGCGACGGCGCAGACGGATCTCGGCGTCCGACCCGGGCGCCACCGCCACCTCCCCCACGCCGTTCGCCCACACGCGGTCGAGGTCGGCGAGGGCGCGCTCGGCGTGGTCCTCCCCCTCGGGGACGAAGCCGCGGCTCGTGACGCGGACGCGGTCGACGATGCGGGACAGGAGGAAGGTGCGGGGACCCTGCGCGTCCTGGTCGACGCCGTGCAGGTGCCAGCGACCCTGGTGCTGGACCAGCGCGAGCGGGGCCACCGTTCGGGTCCGGGGCGTGCGCTCGCCGGGCTTCAGGTAGCCGAAGGTGACGAGCACGTGCCGCTCGAGCGCGACGCTCAGGGGCGCGAACGCGGCCTCCCGCGTGCGCAGCCGGGGCGCGTAGCCGATGACCGGGTCGTCCGACTCCACCCCGAGCGAGCGCAGCTTGATGAGCGCGCGGCGCGACTCCCCCGACAGCGAGCCCTCGCGCCACACCATGGCGGCGAGGTTGAGGAGCGTCGTCTCCTCGGGCGTGAACGAGAGGTCGGCCGGGAGCTCGTAGGCGCCGCGCGGGATCCGGTAGCGCAGGAGCTGGTTGTTGCCCTCCTGTCCGGGCGCCTCGACGGTCTCGAGCGGCACGCCGAGGTCGCGGATGTCGTCCTTGTCGCGCTCGAACTGGCGCTCGAGGTTGGCGTTGTCGCCGCCGGACGCGTACCGCTGCCGGTACCCCTGGACGCTGGAGAGGACCTCGTTCTTGGTCAGGCCCTGCTCGGTGGCGAGCAGCGCCAGGACCAGGCTGAAGAGGCGCTCCTCGACCGGCACGGTCGGACGACGGGATGATACGGGCACGCGGTGGTCCTCACAGTGGTGCAGCCCCCGGCCGGTGGCGATGCGTCGTTACTTGCTCTGCTTGCTCGTCCCGAGGATATCCACGACGTAGACGAGCGTGGAACCGGCGGGGACCTTGGCCGAGGCCTGGTCGCCGAAGCCGTCGCCCGGCGGGACGACCGCGATGACCTGGTCGCCGACGTGCTTGCCGACGAGCGCCTTGGCGAGACCCGGCGTGACGACGAGCGCGGAGGGCGCGCCCGCGGAGGCCGGTGCCGTCGTCGCGGTGGCGGGGACCTGGAGCGGACCGCCGCCCGTCCAGCTGGATCCGAAGACCGCCTGCTTCTGCGCCGACGCGCTCGTGCCCCAGACGACGCCCGTGTACTGCATCGTGACGACGTCCCCCTCGGCGACCTCGTCGCCGTCGCCCGCGCGCAGCAGGGCGTCGCGGTACTCGGTGGGCGGGGTGCTCGGCGGGATGGTGATGCCGGGGATGCCGTCGTCCGTCGTGACGACGGAGGGGAAGCCGGCCTCGGCGGGCTGCTCGTCGCCCGTCGCGCGCTCCGGGAAGGAGGACGTGATGTCGACGACGAGGACGAGGCCGTCCGTGGCCTCGAGGCCCTGCGCCGAGAGGTCCTGGCCGGGGAACACGGTGGAGACGGGCACGGCGACCGCGAGGCGGGAGCCGACGGGCATGCACTCCATCGCCTGCTCGAGGTAGGGCAGGCCCTCGCGGAGCGACGCGGTGGTGAAGACGTTGGATCCCGTGGTGCGCGAGTTCGGCGCGATGCGCGCGTACTCGGCGAGGGTCGAGCCGGTCTTGCCGTCGACGATGGAGGCGGCAGCCGTGATGCCCTGGCGCGGCTGCACCCGGGGTCCGGTGCCCTCGACGATGGTGGACACCTCGACGCCCGCGGGCTTCAGCGGCGTGGGGAACGTGACGGAGGCCGGCGCGCTGCCGACCTCGCCCGTGGCCTGGACCGTGCTCGACGACGTGCCGGGCTGCGCGAGGGGCGTGCAGTCCGACGCCGCGTCCGATCCGGACCCCGAGGGGCTGCAGGCGGCGAGCGTCAGGACGAGCCCTGCGCAGACGGTGAGCGCGGCGGAACGGCGCACGTGACTCCTCTTTCGATGGTGGGGGCGGCCTCCACGCACCCGCGTGATCGGCCCTGTCATCCTAGGCGGTGGGGTCGGGTCGCTCCGGCGCATCGGGCGCATCCTCGGGGACGACCTGGTCGTCCGCCTCCGCCGCGTCGCGTGCGCCGGCGAGCTCCGCGCCGCGCTCCGCGATGCGCACGCGCTTGCGGAGGACCTTGTCGCTGACCCGGCGCTCGCCGAGCGACCCGGGGGTCCAGGCCTCCATGTCCTCGTCGCTGAAGTCGGACTTCGAGGCGCGGCGCTTGAGCTGCGGCAGGACGGATCCGGGGGCGAGGCGGCGGGCCGTGATGAGGAATCCGGTGTGCCCGATCATGCGATGCTCGGGACGGACGGCGAGGCCCTCCACGTGCCAGCCGCGGATCATGGTCTCGCTCGCGTCGGGGTTCGTGAAGAGCCCCGAGTCGCGGAGCGCCTCGGCGACGCGCGACAGCTGCGTGACCGTGGCGACGTAGCAGAGCAGGACGCCGCCGGGCGTGAGCGCCTCGGCGACCGCGTCGACGCACTCCCACGGGGCGAGCATGTCGAGCACGACGCGGTCGACGGAGTGCGGCTCGGTGACGGTCGGCAGCGCCTCCGCCAGGTCGCCGAGCGTGATGGACCAGTTCTCCGGGCTGTGCCCGAAGTAGCTCGAGACGTTGCCGCGGGCGACGTCCGCGAACTCCTCGCGGCGCTCGAAGGAGAGCAGCGTGCCGGTCGGCCCGAGGGCCCGCAGCAGCCACATGGAGAGGGCGCCGGATCCGACCCCCGCCTCCACGACGGTGGCGCCGGGGAACACGTCGGCGAGGCCGAGGATCTGCGCGGCGTCCTTCGGGTAGATGATCGCGGCGCCGCGGGGCATGGACATGACGACGTCCGAGAGGAGCGGCCGGAGCGCCAGGCACTCGATGCCCGCGCTGTTCTTCACGACGCTGCCGTCGGGCAGGCCGATGAGGTCGTCGTGGTCGATCATGCCGCGGTGGGTGTGGAACACCTTGCCGGGCTCGAGCAGGATCGTGTTGAGGCGGCCCTTGGGGCCCGTGAGCTGCACGCGGTCGCCCGCGCGGAAGGGCCCGCTGAAGCGCGCGGCCGCGGTGTCGACGGTCATGCGCGCACCTCGTCGCGGTCGGCGGGGGCGTCGGCGCGGCGGACCGCGTGGGCGGCCTCGACGTCGGCGAGCGTGCGACCGGCGAGCGTGTCCCAGAGGACGTAGGCGTCGTCGGCCGGGAGCGGCACGTGGTGCGGGACCGCGATGACGGTGGCCCCGGAGGTGACGGCGGATGCGACGCCGGGCACCGAGTCCTCGATGGCGACGCAGTCGCGGATGTCGACGCCGAGCAGGTCGGCGGCCGCGAGGTAGGCCTCGGGATGCGGCTTGCTGCGGGCGACGTCGTCGCCGGCGACGACGTGGTCGAACGCGTCGAACGGCACGGCGTCCGCGACCTGGCGGGCCATGCGGCCGATGCTCATGGTGACGAGCGCGGTGGGGATGCCGGCATCGCGGATCCCGCGGAGGAGCTCGCGCGCGCCCGGGCGCCACGGCACCTCGACGAGGATCTGCTCCATGACGCGGTCGCTGAGCCGGTCGATGATCTCCGCGGCGGGCAGGTCGACGCCCGCCTCCTGGAGGATGCGCGCCGAGTCCGGGAGGCCGTTGCCGACGAGCCGGAGCCCGTCCTCATGGGTCCACGAGCCGCCGAACGAGCCGACCAGCGCCTGCTCCGCCACCATCCAGTAGGGCTCCGTGTCCACGATGGTGCCGTCCATGTCCCAGAGGACGGCCGCGGGTCTGTTGCTGATCACGGGGAGCGAGTCTATCGGTGGGCGGCGCGTCCTAAGCTTGTCCGACGACCGCCGGCCGAGCGGCGTCGAGACCTGCAAGGACGGAACGGGAGTCACGTGGCGGATGCCGAGAGGTTCGTGAGCGGACGGCTGCTGGTCGTCGCCTTCGAGGGCTGGAACGACGCGGGCGAGGCCGCCAGCGGAGCGGTCCGGGCGCTCAAGGAGCTGCTCGACCTCGAGGCGGTGTCGTCGGTGGATCCCGAGGACTACTTCGACTTCCAGTTCAACCGCCCCACCATCGGCTTCGCGGAGGACGGCACCCGCGAGCTCGAGTGGCCGGGCGCCACGCTCTACGGCCCGAAGCAGCCGCGACGTCCCGGGCTCGACCTCGCCGCGGACGCGCAGCTCGGCGTGAGCGGCGACAACGGCGGCAGCATCCACCTCCTGCTGGGCGTCGAGCCGTCGCGGCACTGGACGGCGTTCACCGCCGAGGTGCTCGACGCCGCGCGGGCCGCGGGCGTGGAGGGCGTCGTCCTCCTCGGCGCGCTGCTGGCCGACGTGCCGCACACGCGCCCCATCTCCGTCTACTCCACGAGCGAGAACGCCGGCGTGCGCACCGAGCTCGGCATCGAGCGGAGCACCTACGAGGGCCCGGTCGGGATCCTCAGCATCATCGCCCAGCGCGCCGAGGAGATGGGCATGCCCACCGTCTCGCTCTGGGCGTCCGTGCCGCACTACGTGCACAGCGCGCCGTCGCCCAAGGCCACGCTCGCGCTCATCGACAAGCTGGAGGAGATGGTCGACGTGGTGATCCCGCGCGGCGAGCTCATCCAGGAGGCCGCGACGTGGGAGGCCGGCATCGACCAGCTCGCGGGCGAGGACGAGGACATGGCGTCCTACATCCAGCAGCTCGAGCAGGCCCGCGACACGGTCGACTCCCCCGAGGCGAGCGGCGAGGCCATCGCGCAGGAGTTCGAGAGGTACCTCCGCCGGGGCGACGGACCGCGCGGGCGCGGGGACGACCGGCCCGAGGAGCCGTGGCGCCCCAAGGACCCGAAGGACCAGTAGGACCCGAAGGACCAGTAGGACCGGCCGGGCTCCCGGATCAGGCCGGCCGACCGGATCAGGCCGCCGGGCTCCCGAGCGCGACGCCGAGGAGCGCGTCGACCGCGGCCACCTCGACGGACGTCGCGGGCACTCCCGTGGCGACGCGGAGGTCGAGGAGCAGGATCGCGCCGGGGGTGTCGAGGTCGTCGGCGAGGCGCTCGCGGACGAGCTCCACGAGCTCGCCGGGCTCCCCCGCGTCGTCGGCTGAGGCGGCTTCCGACGCCCAGGCGTCCCACGCCGTGAGGCGGGCGACGGACTCCTCGAGGAGCGCGTCCGTCCACTCCCAGTCCGCGCGGTGGTGCTGCGCGAGGAGCGCGAGGCGGATGGCGCGCGGATCCACGCCCGCGGCCCGCAGGCGCGACACGAGCACGAGGTTGCCGAGCGACTTGCTCATCTTCTCGCCCTGGTACGCGACCATGCCGGTGTGCGCGTAGACGCACGCGAAGTCCTCGCCCGTGAGCGCCGCCGCGTGACCGGCGGACATCTCGTGGTGCGGGAAGATCAGGTCGGATCCGCCGCCCTGCACGGTGACCGGCCGGTCGAGCTTCCGCAGCGCGATGACGGCGCACTCGATGTGCCAGCCGGGCCGGCCGCGGCCGACGACGCTGTCCCACGCGGGCTCGCCCGCGCGCTCGACGCGCCAGAGCAGCGGGTCGAGCGGGTCGCGCTTGCCGGGGCGCTCGGGGTCGCCGCCGCGCTCGGCGGACAGCGCGGCCATGGTGTCGCGGTCGTAGCCGCTCTCGTCGCCGAGGGACCACGGGCCGGTCTCGCCCGCGCGGGCGACGTCGAAGTAGAGGTCCTGCGCGCCGGGCACGACGGCGTCCGGGGTGTCGACCGGGTACGCCGTGCCGCGGCGGACGAGCTCCGCGACCGCGGCCGCGACCTCGTCGACGACCTCGGTGACGCCCACGTAGGAGTCGGGCGGCAGGATCCGCAGGGCCTCCATGTCGGTGCGGAACAGCTCCACCTGCTCGGCGGCAAGGTCGCGCCAGTCGACGCCCGTGGCGGTGGCGCGCTCGAGCAGCGGGTCGTCGACGTCGGTCACGTTCTGCACGTACGCCACGTCGTAGCCGCGGTCGAGCCAGACGCGCTGCAGCGTGTCGAAGGCGAGGTAGGTGGACGCGTGGCCGATGTGCGTGGCGTCGTACGGCGTGATGCCGCACACGTACAGGCCCACGCGGTCGTCGCCCGTGCACTCGGCGGGGCGGACGGATCCGGTGCTCGTGTCGAACAGGGTGGGGACGGGCGACTGCCCCGCGACGGCGGGGACGGCGGGACGGGACCAGGCGCGCACGGGATCAGGCCGCGATCGCGCCGGTGCCGAGCAGCACGAGCAGCACGACGCCGAGGGCGACGCGGTAGACGACGAACGGCATGAACGTGCGGGTGGAGATGTAGCGCATGAGGCCCGCGATCACGGCGAGGCCCACGACGAACGCGATGAGCGTGGCGACCGCGGTCTGGCCGGCGCCCGCCTGGCCGGTCTCGTCGAAGCTCTTCACGAGCTCGTAGAGGCCGCTGCCGAACACGGCGGGGACGGCGAGGAGGAACGAGTACTCGGCGGCGACCGGCCGGGCGTACCCGAACGCGCGTGCCGCGGTGGTCGTGGCGCCCGAGCGCGAGACGCCCGGGACGAGGGCGAGCGCCTGGGCGATGCCGATGCTCACGCCGTGCCCGTACGTCATGTCCTTCTCGAGGCGGTCGCTGCGGCTGTACCGGTCGGCGAGGCCGAGCAGGATGCCGAAGACGATGAGCACGATCGCGACGATCCACAGCGAGCGGAACGTGGAGCGGATGGTGTCCTGGAACAGGTAGCCCGCGATGCCGATGGGGATCGTGCCGATGATGACGAGCCAGCCCATGCGCACGTCGGGGTCGCCCTTGGGCATGCCGCCGCGGAGCGAGCGGAACCACGCCGAGAGGACCTTGCCGATGCGCCTGCGGAAGAAGACCACGACCGCGAGCTCGGTGCCGAGCTGCGTGATGGCGGTGAAGGTGGCGCCCGGGTCGCCGCCCATGAAGAGCCCGGCGATGCGGAGGTGCGCGCTCGAGGAGATGGGCAGGAACTCGGTCAGGCCCTGGACGAGGCCCAGGATGATCGCCTCGAGATAGCTCAAACGGATGCTCCACGTGTCGGGTGGCCCACCTGGGGCTCGGATCTAGTAGTTCAGGAGGAGGTCGCGGAGGACCTGCCTCCCGAAGACTAGTGCGTCGAGCGGGACGCGCTCGTCGACGCCGTGGAACATCGCCGGGAAGTCCATCGAGGCCGGCAGCTTGAGCGGCGCGAAGCCGTAGCCGGTGATCCCGAGGAGGCTGAGCGCCTTGTTGTCCGTGCCGCCGGAGAGCATGTACGGCAGCACCTCGGCCTCGGGGTCGTGCGCGCCGAGCGTGGCGACCATGGCGTCCACGAGCGGGCCGGCGAACGGGTTCTCGAGGCCGACGTCCTGGTGCACGATGCGCACCTCGACACCCTCGCCCGCGAGCTCCCGGACCCGCGCGAGCACCGCGTCCTCCTCGCCGGGCAGCACGCGGATGTCGACGAGCGCCTCGGCCGTGTCGGGGATCACGTTGTGCTTGTACCCGGCGTGCAGGAGCGTCGGGTTGGTCGTGGTGCGCAGCGTCGCGGCGATGAACTTCGAGGCCGTGCCCGTGGCGATCGCGAGGTCGTCGGGGGTCACCTGCGTCGGGTCCTGGCCGACGATGCGGGCGATCTCGTCGAGCAGCTGGCGCGTCGTGTCGGTGAGGTGGACGGGCCACTCCTCCATCCCGATCCGCGCCACCGCACCCGCGAGGCGCGTGACGGCGTTGTCGCGGTTGACCTGCGAGCCGTGGCCGGCGGTCCCGGTGGCGACCAGGCGGATCCAGACGAGCGCCTTCTCCCCCGTCTGCAGCAGGTAGGCGCGCTTGCCGGCGAGGTCGATCGAGTAGCCGCCGACCTCGCTGATGGCCTCGGTCGCGCCCTCGAACCAGTCGGGGCGGTTCTCGACGACGTAGGCGGAGCCGAGCACGCCGCCCGCCTCCTCGTCGGAGAAGAAGCCCATGATGAGGTCGCGCTCGGGCGCCCGGCCGGACGTGATGATCTCCTGCAGCGCGGTGATCATCATCGCGTCCATGTTCTTCATGTCGACCGCGCCGCGGCCCCAGAGCATGCCGTCCTTGATGACGCCGGCGAACGGGTCGACGGACCAGTTCGCGGGATCCGCGGGCACGACGTCGAGGTGGCCGTGCACGACGAGCGCGGGCTTGTCGCGGTTGCGGCCCGGGATGCGCGCGAGGACGCTGGTGCGGCCGGGAGCCGCGTCGATGAGCTCGGGCTTCAGGCTCAGGTCCTTGAGGTGCTGCTCGACGTACTCCGCGGCCTCCGTCTCCCCCTCCGACCGGCCCTCGCCGTGGTTGGTGGTGTCGAACCGGATGAGGTCGCGGGCGATCCGGGCGGTGGCGTCGAGGTCGTCGGGCAGCGTGTCGGTCATGGGTCCACGCTATCGAGGCCCGGTGACGGCGTCCGGACCGGCGGTGGTCGAGAGGGCCTCGGAAGCCGTGCTAATGTCGTCTCTCGGCAGCCGGAGACGGCGGGCCGCACATCCTGTCCGGATGGCGGAATTGGTAGACGCGCTAGCTTGAGGTGCTAGTGCCCGTATTAGGGCGTGGGGGTTCAAGTCCCCCTTCGGACACACACGAGAGCCGGTCGGATCCTTCGGGATCCGACCGGCTCTTCCTCGTTCCCGGCTCTTCCTCGTTCCCGGCTCTTCCTCGTCGTCGGGCGGTCCGCTCCCGGCCTCCTCGACCGGCGCCCGGCTACAGTCGCTCTCGGCCCCGCGCGGGTCCCGACCCGAGAGAAGAGACCCATGACCGTCGTCGACAGTGCCGTGTACGTGGACGGTGTCCGCACCGCGGATCCCGAGAGCCTCGACGAGACGTTCGAGGTCATGCGGGCGCGCAACGGGCTCGCCTGGATCGGCCTGTACCGGCCGGACCCGGACGAGGTCCACCGCGTCGCCGCGGAGTTCGGCCTGCACCCGCTCGCGGTCGAGGACGCGCTCACCGGGCACCAGCGCTCGAAGATGGAGCGCTACGGCGACACGTGGTTCGTGGTCCTGCGCCCCGCCCGCTACGTCGACGCCGAGGAGCGCGTCGAGTTCGGCGAGCTGCACGTCTTCGTCGGGCCCGACTTCGTGGTCACCATCCGGCACGCGGAGTCCCCCGACCTCGCGGCCGTCCGCCACCGGCTGGAGGAGGACCACGAGCTCCTCACCCTCGGCCCGACCGCCGTCCTGTACGCGATCCTCGACCAGGTCGTCGACGAGTACGGCCCCGTGGCCGCGGGCCTCGAGGACGACGTGGACGAGATCGAGGACCAGATCTTCGGCGCCGACCCCGACGTCTCCCGCCGCATCTACGCGCTCATGCGCGAGGTCACCGCCTTCCAGCGCGCCACGGCGCCGCTCGGCGCCATGCTCGACGACCTCCGGCGCCGGGCCGAGGAGCGCGAGGTGGACCTCGAGCTCCGCCGCGGGTTCCGCGACGTGCACGACCACGTGATCCGCGTCGCCGAGCGCGCCGACGCGTTCCGCACGCTGCTGCAGAACGCGCTCACCGTCCACACGACGCTCGTCGGCCAGCGGCAGAACGACGAGATGAAGAAGCTGACCGAGACGAGCCTCGCCCAGAACGACCAGGTCAAGCGCATCTCCTCGTGGGCCGCGATCCTGTTCGCGCCGACGCTCGTGGGCACCATCTACGGCATGAACTTCGTGAACATGCCGGAGCTCAAGTGGGCCTACGGGTACCCGCTGGCGCTCGGCCTCATGGTCGTGATGGGCGTCATCCTCTACGCGGCGTTCCGCAGGCGCGGCTGGATCTGATCCCCCGGCGGGCACGCGCCCGGCGCGCCGATAGGGTGACGGGATGCGCGTCGTCGTCATCGGAGCCACCGGCCACATCGGGACCTTCCTCGTCCCCCGCCTCGTCGACTCCGGCCACGACGTCGTCGCCGTCAGCCGCGGCACCCGCGAGCCCTACCGCGCGTCGCCCCTGTGGGACCGCGTGGAGCGCGTGCAGGTCGACCGCGACGCCGAGGACGCGGCCGGCACCTTCGCCGACCGGATCGCGGCGCTCGCCCCCGAGGTCGTCGTCGACCTGGTCTGCTTCACGCCGGAGTCGGCGCGCCACCTCGTCGAGGGGCTGCGCGGCCGGGTGCGGCACCTCGTCCACATCGGCAGCATCTGGACCCACGGCCTCAGCACGTCGCTCCCGCTGCGGGAGGACGACCCCAAGGAGCCGTTCGGCGAGTACGGCGTCCGGAAGGCGGAGATCGAGCGGTACCTGATCGCGGAGTCGCGCTCCGGCGGCCTGCCGTCCACCGTCGTGCACCCCGGCCACATCAGCGGCGGCGGCTGGCCCGTCATCACGCCGCTCGGCAACCTCGATCCCGGCGTCTGGGCCGCGCTCGCCGCCGGCGACCCGCTGCCCGTCCCCGGATCCGGCAGTGAGACCATGCACCACGTGCACGCCGACGACGTCGCGCAGGTCGTGCAGCTCGCGATCGCCAACCGCGAGACGAGCGTGGGCGAGAGCTTCCACGCCGTCTCCGACCGCGCGCTCTCGGTCCGCGGGTTCGCCCGCGCCGCCGCCGCCTGGTTCGGCCGCGAGCCCGAGCTCGAGCACGTCGACTGGGACGCGTTCCGCGCGCGCACCGGCGCCGAGCACGCCGACGCCAGCTGGGAGCACCTCAGCCGCAGCCACGTCGCCAGCATCGACAAGGCGCGCGACGTGCTTGGCTACGCGCCCCGGTACACGAGCGAGGAGGCGGCCCGCGAGGCCGTCGAGTGGATGGTGCGCGCGGGCGAGCTGGACGTGCCGCTCCCCCGCTGACCCCATCGCGCGACGGGGGCCGGACGGGCCAGGGGCTCAGACGAAGCGCGCGTCGAGCACGAGCCGCGTGCGCACGGCGAGGAGGCGCTCCGGATCCATGGCGCTGAGGCCGGGGAGGCCCGCGGCCACGTGGTCGGCGAGGAGCGTGCGCGCCACCGCGTACGCCGGGATCGCCTGCGGGTCGTCGGCCGCGTGCAGCACCACGGGCGCGGCGCCGAGGACCCCGGACGGCAGCGAGAGCACGAGGCCGACGACGGGCACCTCCATCTCCTCCGCGAGCGCCCGCGCGCGGGCGTCGAGGCTGCGGAGCGCGGCGTCGCGGGCGGCCGGGTCGGTCGCGGCGGCGGATCCCGCGGGCACGGACTCGACGGCGACGAGCCCCTGCGGACCCAGCACGAGGTGGTCGATCGCGTCGCCCGAGCGCGGCACGGCCACGCCGTTCCAGAAGGCGTACGAGGGGCCGAGCTCCATGAGCTCGCGCGCGGTCTCCTCCTGCGCGACGGCGGCGCGCAGGGCGTCGGCCGCCGCGGCGGGCACCTCGGCCACGAGGTCGGGCGCGTAGGCGTCCGCCTCGAAGCGACGGCGGAGGCCCTCCAGGCGGGCGAGGTGCGCGCTGTACGCGGCCATGAGGTCCGGATAGGCGCGCACGGCGCGCTCGTGAGCGAGGACGTCCTCCTGGAGCTGCGCCGCGGCCCGCCGACGGGGCTCCTCGGCGCGGAACCACGCGCGCCCGACGGCACCGGCGGCGGCGAGCCCCGCACCGACCCCCACGACGAGGCCGACGACGGCCGCCATCGCGCCGAACCCGGACACGAGCAGCACCAGGGCGAGCAGCACCGCCACGACGGGCGGCGCGATCGCGCGGGCGCGGCGGACGTAGGGCTCCGGCCGGTCGGAGAGGGCCGCTCCCCCACGCGGCGGGACGGGCTCGGCGGGCACCGAGGGCTCGGCGGGATCCGCCAGCCACTCGCGCACGAGGGCGAGGTAGCGGAGCCGGGCGAAGCCGCCGGGGTGGCCGAAGCTGCGGGTGCGCGCGGCGGGACGCTGCCGGGGCGCGCCGGGGCGTCCGCGGCGGGAGGCGGGATCCCAGGCCGGACCCGCGGTGGAGGTCGGGTGGGCCGGGTGCGCACGGCCGACGGGCTCCTCCGCCGCGGGCGCCTCGCGGAGCGCGCGCTCGTAGCGGGCGCGGGCCTCGGGATCGCCGACGGCCTCGAACGCGTCGCGGACGGCCTGGAACTCGGCGGCGCTCCCGCCCATGTCGGGGTGCGCGGAGCGGACGCGACGGCGGTAGGCCCGGCGGATCTCGTCCTGCGACGCGGACCCGTCCACGCCCAGCACGGCGTACGCGTCGGCATCGCGCGACGGGACGGGCATCGGTCGCTCCTCGCGGGAACCGGTCGGGCGGCTCCCAGGATCACGAGCGTAGGCGACCGCGCCTGGACGACGCCCGAGCGCTCGCCCGCGCCTCCGGGTACAGCACGTCATCGCGCGCACCCGCCCGCGCGTCGCGCGCGATAGCACCATCGGGCGCCCGACGGCGAACTTCGCGCTCCCGGACGGCCTGCGTACAGTAGGCCACCGCCGATGCCCCTCCCGGTGACCGACACATCCTGAGGAGACCGACATGTGGGACTTCCTGTCCTCCCGCGCCGACCAGATCGCGTTCTCCGCGTGGCAGCACCTCAGCCTCGTGGTGCAGTGCCTCCTGCTCGCGACCGTGATCGCCGTGGTGATCGCGGCGCTCGTCTACCGCAGCCGACCGCTCAGCTCGCTGGCCAACAGCGTCTCCGCGATCGGCCTCACGCTCCCGGCGTTCGCGCTCGTGGGGCTGCTCATCGCCCCGCTCGGCTTCGGCGTCGCGCCGGCCGTCGCGGTCGTCACGTTCTTCGCCGTGCTGCCCATCCTCCGGAACGCGGTGGTGGGGCTCACGGGGATCGACCCGACCATCGTGGAGTCGGCGCGCGGGATCGGCATGGGCCGCGTCCGCACGCTGCTGCGGGTGGAGCTGCCCCTCGCCTGGCCCGTGATCCTCGGCGGCATCCGCGTCTCGGCCCAGATGGTCATGGGCATCGCCGCGGTCGCCGCCTACGTCCTCGGCCCCGGGCTCGGCGGCTTCATCTTCTCCGGGCTCTCCCGGCTCGGCGGCGCCAACGCGACGGAGTCCGTCGTCACCGGCGTCGTCGGCGTCGTCCTGCTCGCCCTCCTGCTCGACCTCGTCCTCGTCGGCATCGGCCGGCTCACCACCCCGAGAGGCATCCGTGTCTGAGACCACCACCCCCACCACCCCCGAGATCAGCGGCCGCTCGATCCTGCTCGACGGCGTCACCAAGAGGTACCCCGGCCAGGCGAAGGCCGCGGTCGACGGGATCACCCTGGAGATCCCCGCCGGCAAGATCGTCATGCTCGTCGGCCCGTCCGGCTGCGGCAAGACCACGACGCTGAAGATGATCAACCGGCTCATCGAGCCCACCGAGGGCCGCGTCGTCCTCGGCGACGAGGACGTGACGGGCATCGACGGCGACGAGCTGCGGCGCCGCATCGGCTACGTCATCCAGGCGGGCGGGCTCTTCCCGCACATGACGGTGGCGGCGAACATCGCCGTGGTGCCGAAGATGCTCGGCTGGGACGCCGCCCGCATCCGCGCCCGCGTCGACGAGCTGCTCGAGCTCGTCTCGCTCGACCCGGAGCAGTACCGCGACCGCTACCCGAAGGAGCTCTCCGGCGGCCAGCAGCAGCGCGTCGGCGTCGCCCGGGCGCTCGCGGCCGACCCGCCCGTGCTCCTCATGGACGAGCCGTTCGGCGCGGTGGACCCCATCACCCGGCAGCGCCTGCAGGACGAGCTGATCCGCATCCAGGCCGAGCTGCAGAAGACGATCGTCATCGTGACGCACGACTTCGACGAGGCCGTGAAGCTCGGCGACTGGATCGTGGTCTTCGCCGAGGGCGCGCGCATCGTCCAGTACGACACCCCCGAGCGGATCCTCGCGGAGCCGGCCGACGCCTTCGTCGAGGAGTTCATCGGCTCGGGCGCGGGTCTCAAGCAGCTGACCCTCCGCCGCGTGGACGAGGTGCCGCTCGCGGAGGCCGTCATCGCGCGCCCCGGCGACGCGGCGCGCGACGTGCTCGCCCGCATGGACGAGGTCGGGCACCAGCACGCGGTCGTCCTCGACGGACGCGACCGCCCCATCCGCTGGCCGTCGCGCCGGACCCTCGGCCGCATGGACGCGATCGGCGCCGACGCGGATCCGCGCCTGCCCGTCATCGGCAGCCGCGCGACCCTCAACGACGCGCTCGACACGATGCTCGTCTCCAGCGCCGGCGCCGCCCTCGTCACCGGCCGCGCGGGCGCGTTCCTCGGCGTGATCGACGTCGAGACCGTGATGGACGCCATCACGAGCGCACGGGCCGCCGCAGCCGGCGGCCTCGACGACGCGCCCGTCGGCATCAACACGGGCACGATCGGCACGGTCGGCGCCGACGCCGCGCGGGCCGCGCAGGAGAGCCGCTCCCCCGCCGCCGAGGCGTCCGACGTGCGCGACGGGCAGGACGGATGACCGCCGCCACGGATGCCCGCACCAGCACCGTCGGCGGCGCGCGAGGCTGGCGCGGCCTCGTCGCCCAGCCCGTCGCGATCGCCGCGGTGCTCGCCGGGTACCTCGTCTGGCTGCGCGTCGCGCCGCTCAGCCCCGTCGAGCGCACCACGCTCGAGCCCGGAGCCCTCGGCAAGTCGACGCTCGAGCACCTGGCGCTCACGTTCTCGGCCGCCGGGATCGTCCTCGTCATCGCGATCCCCCTCGGGATCCTCATGACCCGCAGCCGGCTGCGGCGCTTCTCGCCGCCCGTCCTCGCGGCGGCCAACTTCGGCACGGCGGCGCCGGCGATCGGCCTGGTCGTGCTGCTGGCGATGTTCGTGCCGAACGGGTTCACCGCGAGCCTCATCGCCCTCGTCGTCTACGCCGCGCTCCCGGTGCTGGGGAACACCATCCTCGGGATCCGCGGCGTCGACGAGCGGCTGGTCGAGGCGGGGCGCGGCATGGGGATGAGCCGCACCGCGGTCCTCTTCCGCATCGAGCTGCCGCTCGCCGTGCCGGTGATGCTCGCGGGGATCCGCACCGCGCTCGTGCTCCTCGTGGGCACGGCGGCCCTCGCCGCGTTCGTGAACGGCGGCGGCCTCGGGATCCTCATCACCACGGGCGTGAGCCTGTACCTCTACCCGGTGCTCGTCTCCGGCGCCCTGCTCATCGCGCTCCTCGCGCTCGCCATCGACTGGCTCGGCCGCGTCGTCGAGCACGTCGCCCGCCCGAAGGGACTCTGATCGTGCCGACCCTCCCCCGCTCCGCCCGCCTGTGCCGCGCGCTCGGCGTGCCCGCGCTCGTGACCGCGGCGCTCGCGACCCTCACCGGCTGCGGCCTGCAGCCCGCGACCGCGTACGTGCCGGATGCCGCGCCCGGATCCATCCAGCCCCTCGACCTGCCGGCCGGCGCGCACCTCACGGTCACGTCGAAGAACTTCACCGAGCAGCTGATCCTCGGCAAGATCGCCGTCATCGCGGCGAAGGCGGCCGGGTTCCAGGTCACCGACCAGACGAACGTGCCCGGCAGCGTGCCCGCTCGCGAGCTCATGACGAGCCACGGCGCGGACATGACGTGGGAGTACACGGGCACCGCCTGGCTGAGCTACCTCGGCGAGGCGAAGGGCATCCCCGACCAGCGCGCCCAGTACGAGGCCGTGCGCGACGCGGACGCGCCCAACGGGCTCACGTGGCTGGCCCCGGCCCCGCTCAACAACACGTACGCGCTCGCGATCCGCAGCGAGGAGGCGGAGCGCCTCGGCATCACGAAGCTGTCCCAGATCAAGGACCTGCCGGTCGACCAGCGCACGTTCTGCGTGGAGGCGGAGTTCAACTCGCGCTCCGACGGACTGTCGCCGCTGCTGGAGACCTACGGGATCCCGCGCGGCTCCGCGGACGGCGTGCCCGACGGCAACGTGTCGATCTTCGACACGGGCGCGGTGTACTCGGCGACCGACCGGGGCACGTGCGAGTTCGGCGAGGTCTACACGACCGACGGCCGCATCGACAAGCTCGACCTCACGATCCTGCAGGACGACCTGGGCTTCTTCCCGGCGTACAACGTCGCTCCCGTCCTCGACTCGGCGACCCTGGCCGAGTACCCGGGTCTGCAGGACGTCTTCGACCGGATCTCGCCCGCCATCACCGACGACGCCCTCCGCGAGATGAACCTGCGGGTCGACGACCAGGGCGAGGAGCCCGCCGACGTCGCGTACGAGTTCATGGTCGACCACGGGTTCGTCACGGCGCCGTAGCGCCGCTCCGCGGGCGGCGGGCGGAGGCGCGCTAGCTGCGCATCCACCTGCGGAGCTGCCCCGGTCCATCCGAGCGCGCTAGCTGCGCATCCACCTCCGGAGCTGCCCCGGTCCATCCGAGCGCGCTAGCTGCGCATCCACCTGCGGAGCTGGTCGATGCGCTGCTGCAGCTGCGTCACGCTGCACTGGCCGACGGCGGGTCCGCCGCACACGCGGCGCAGCTCGGCGTGGACGAGCCCGTGCGGCTCGCCGTGGAGCTTCGCGCGCATGCCGACGAGGCTGTTGAGGAGCTGCCGCTGCTCCTTGAGCGTGCGGTACAGCGGGATGTCGTCCGGGTCCTTGGGCGTGCCGCTCTCGGCCTGCTTCCGCTCGCGCTCGGTGGCGTGCTTGGACTGCCGGTGCTGACGCTGAGCGAGGAGCTCGCGCACCTGCTCGGGCTCGAGGATCCCGGGGAGCCCGATGAACTCCTCCTCCTCGAGGCTGCCGACGTCGGCCATCTGCCCGAACTCGGCGCCGTCGAAGAGCACCTTGTCGAAGGTGGCTTCGGATCCCATCGCCTCGAAGGAGAACTCGCTGAGGAGCGAGTCGGACCCCTTCTCGCTGCGGTTCGCCTCGCCCATCATGGCGTCCTCGGGGTTGTAGAGGTCGCCCTCCTTCGAGGAGTCGCGGTCGAGGGCGTGGTCGCGCTGGCGCTCGAGCTCGTTGGCGAGCACGAGGAGGTTCGGCACGCTCGGCAGGAAGATCGACGCGGTCTCGCCGCGGCGACGGGCCCGCACGAAGCGGCCGATGGCCTGCGCGAAGAACAGCGGGGTCGAGGCGCTCGTGGCGTACACGCCCACTGCGAGCCGCGGCACGTCGACGCCCTCGGACACCATGCGGACGGCGACCATCCACCGCGAGGTGCTCTCGGAGAACCGGTCGATGTTGGCGCTCGCCTCGACGTCGTCGGAGAGGACGAGCGTGACGGGCTGACCGCTCAGGCGCTGGAGGATCGCCGCGTAGGCCCGCGCGGTCGTGTGGTCGGTCGCGATGACGAGGCCGCCCGCGTCGGGGATGGCCTGGCGGACCTCGGTGAGGCGGCGGTCGGCGGCCTTCAGGACCTGCGGGATCCACTCGCCGTTCGGGTCCAGCGCCGTGCGCCAGGCCTGCGACGTGATGTCCTTCGTGTTGCCCTCGGCGAGCTGGGCCTCCATCTCGTCGCCCATCTTGTTGCGCCAGCGCATGCTGCCGGCGTACGCGAGGAAGATGACCGGCCGGACGACGCCGTCGGCGAGCGCGCGGCCGTAGCCGTAGTCGTAGTCGGTCTGCGAGAGGCGGACGCCGCGGTTGTCGCGGAGGTAGCTGACGAACGGGATGGGCGCGGTGTCGGAGCGGAACGGCGTCCCCGTGAGCGAGAGGCGGCGGGTGGCGCGCTCGAAGGCCTCGCGGATGGCGTCGCCCCAGCTGAGGGCGTCGCCGCCGTGGTGGACCTCGTCGAGGATCACGAGCGTGCGGCTCTGCTCGGTCATGGTCTTGTGCAGGTGCGGCTTCGCGGCGACCTGCGCGTAGGTGACGGCGGCCCCGTGGTAGTGCTTGCCGAGGGCGCCCGAGCTGTTGCTGTACATCGGGTCGAGGCGGACCCCCGCGCGCGCGGCGGCGTCGGCCCACTGCTTCTTGAGGTGCTCGGTGGGGGCGACGACGGTGATCCGGTCGATCGTCTTGCGGTGCAGCAGCTCGGAGGCGAGGCGGAGGGCGAAGGTGGTCTTGCCGGCGCCCGGGGTCGCGTTGGCGAGGAAGTCGCGCGGCTCCTTCTCGAAGTACGCGGTGAGGGCCTCCTCCTGCCAGGCCCGCAGCTTGCTGACGGTGCCCCAGGCGGCGCGCTCCGGGAAGGCCGGCGAGAGGTGCTCGGCCGCGGCGGATCCGACGTGCGGAGGAGGGGACGGCAGGGTGCTCACTCGACCTCACGATACCCGCACCCGCGGGCGCTCCCGACGCCCCGGCGGAGGTCGCGCGGGGTCGCGACGGGCGGATCGGCGCGGTCGTCGGGGCCGCGTCGGCGTGGCACGGCGGGAGCGGATCCGGGGCCGGACGACGGTCCGGGCGCGTCGCGGCGGGCGGCGCCTGGTGTGCTCCCACCGGCCGCCCGGCCGGCGCTCAGGAGGGGCGCGGGACGGGCCCGAGGAGGGTGGTCGCGATGGTCTCCGCGGCCTGCCGGTCGTTCGACGGGTGGAAGCCGCCGGCCAGCACGTCGCGGTACAGGCGGCCGAGCTCGTCGCCCGTGCGGAAGGATCCCCCGCCCGCGACGGCGACGGCGCGCTGCACGACCTCGGCGGCCGTGCGGGTGGCGCGCACCTTGGCGCCCACGAGGAGGGACGCCCAGCGGTCGCCGTGGTCGACCCCGCGGTCGATGTCGGCGGCGAGCGCGATGAGCTGCGGAAGCAGCGCGTCCTGGGCCAGGGCCGCCTCCGCGACGAGGTGGCGGATGCCGGGATCCGCGGCGAGCGCAGCGCCGCCGGCCGCCCGCGAGGTGCGGCGGAGGGCGGACGCGACCGCGAGGTCGAGCGCCCGCTGCCCGAGCCCCGCGTACACGGCGGCGACCAGCAGCTCGAAGGCCTGCAGGACGGCGAGCGCGAACGGGTCGTCCCGCCTGCCGTGCTCGCGGCGGCGGACCACGTCGGCCGGTGCCGCGCGCACGTCGCGGAGGACGACGGTGTGGCTCTGCGTGGCGCGCATGCCGAGCGTGTCCCAGTCGGGCACGATCTCGAGGCCGGGCGCGTCGCGCGGCACGAACGCGTGGACGAGGAGCGGCCGCTCGGGATCCCGGTCGTCCCGCCCGAAGAGGCCGAGCCGCGTCCAGGCGGGCGCCATGCTCGAGGACACCTTGGTGCCCGTGAAGCGGTAGCCGCCGTCCGCGTCGGGCTCGGCCCTCGTCAGCGCGTCCGCGAGCGCCTGGTCGTTGCCGGGCTCGCTGATCGCGAAGGCCAGGAGCTCGTCGCGGCCCGCGTCCTCGAGGACGCCGCGGAGGGAGTCGTCGCCGCGGTCGGCGAGGATCCGGGCCACGGCCGTCCAGACGAGGTGCATGCCGACGCCGAGGGCGGTGGCGGGCGCCGCCTGGGCGAGGAGGTGCTGGGCGCGCACGGCGTCGGCGAGCGAGGCGCCGGATCCGCCGAGCTCGCGGGGCACGAGCATCCGCAGGTGCCCGGCGGCGCGCAGCTCGTCGAGGTCCTCCGCGAAGAAGGCGTTGCGGGCGTCGTAGTCGCCGGCGCGGGAGCGGATCCGCTCGAGGAGGGCCGGGTCGAGGTGCGCGAGCGGGTCGACCGGGGCGGCGGGCGTCATGCGCCCAGTCTCCCCCGCCGACGTCCGCGCGCACCTGCCCCGGGCCGAGGCCTCAGCCGGCCGACAGCACCAGCGCGTTGCCCCACGGGTCCTCGAACGCGAGCGCGCGTCCGTCGTCGCGCGTGGCGACGCCCACCCGCCGGAGGCGCGCGTCCACCGCCTCGACCTCGTCGCGCGTGGGCACCTGGATGCGCACGGCGCCGAGCCCGAGCGTCGCGGGGCGGCGGCCCGCGCCCCGGCTGTTCCAGGTGTTCATGGCCATGTGGTGGTGGTACCCGCCGGCGGAGACGAAGATCGCGGATCCGCGCCAGCCCGCCACGAGCTCGAAGCCGAGCGCGTCGACGTAGAAGGCGGACGCGGTCTCGGTGTCCCCCACCTGCAGGTGGACGTGCCCGATGCCCGCGGCGTCCGACGCCGCGTCCCCGACCGGCGCGAGCTCCTCCCGGAGGAACGCGTTCGGGTCGAGCCGCAGGGAGTCCATGACGACGCGGCCGTCCTGCCAGGTCCACTCGTCGCGCGGACGGTCCGTGTACAGCTCGACGCCGTTGCCCTCGGGGTCGGTGAAGTAGAACGCGCGGCTGACGAGGTGGTCGGCGCTGCCGGCGAAGGTGCCGGGGGCGCGCTCGGCCACCGAGGCGACGGAGCGGGCGAGCGCGGCAGGCGCGTCGAAGAGCACGGCCGTGTGGAAGAGGCCCGCGTTCCCGGGGCTCGGCAGGTCGAGGCCGTGGGCCGGCTCGAGGATGACGGCCGGGACGCCCGCCCGCCCGAGCGTCGTGGTCTCGACGCCCTCGGCGAGCACCTCGAGCCCGACGGCGTCGCGGTAGTAGGCGGTCATCCGGTCCAGGTCGCCCACCAGGAGGGTCACGGGACCCATGGCGGTGTCGGCGGAGAGCAGGTCGGGCATGGTTCCTCGTTCCTCGGGCGTCCCAGATGGTACTTGAGAGCTCAACCAAACGCGCGTCCCGGGCATTCCCGTCGACCCGATCGAGGGCGTTCCTATGATGGGGACCGTCCCACCCGGAAGGAAGCGCATGACCGAGCCCCATCCCTGGCGCCGCTACGTCGCCCTCGGCGACTCGTTCACGGAGGGCATCGGCGACCCCGAGCCGGGCAGCCCCGGCGGGCACCGGGGCTGGGCCGACCGCGTGGCCGAGGTGCTGGCCGATCAGGTCGAGGGCTTCTCGTACGCGAACCTCGCCATCCGCGGGCGGCTCCTCGGGCAGATCGCCGACGAGCAGGTCGAGCCGGCCATGGCCCTGCACCCCGACCTCGTGTCCCTCTCGGCGGGCGGCAACGACATCCTGCGTCCGGGCGCCGACCCCGACCGGCTCGCCGACCGCCTCGACGGCATGGTCGCCCGGCTCTCGTCGGAGGGCGCGACCGTGGTGCTCTTCACGGGCACCGACGTCAAGTTCTCCCCCGTGTTCGGGCGCCTGCGCGGCAAGGTCGCCATCTACAACGAGGACATCCGCGCGATCGCGGCCCGGCACGACTGCATCGTGGCCGACCAGTGGTCGCTCACCGAGATCCAGGACCCGCGCATGTGGGACGTCGACCGGCTGCACCTCGCGCCGCTCGGCCACCACACGGTCGCGCGCATGGTGCTGCAGGCACTCGCCGTCGAGAACGACCTGCAGCCCCTGAAGCCCGAGCCCCTGCCGCCGCGCACGTGGCGCCAGGCGCGCGCCGGGGACATCGACTGGGCGCGCGCGTACTTCGTGCCGTGGGTGCTGCGGCGCCTGCGCAACCAGTCCTCGGGCGACGGGCGCACGGCCAAGCGACCGGACGCGTCGCCGTGGACGCGCGCCGGCGACGCGGGCTGATCCCGCGGAGGCCCGCCCCGCGGCCGGCGCGTGACGCCCTGCGGTGGGCCGTGGGATCGGCCGGGTGGTCAGCCGAGCAGCTCGCCCGGGTTGCCGAGGCGCCACCAGCCGTCGGGGCCCGGGATCGCGCGGTCGAGCGCCAGGGGGATCCGCACGGTCTGCTGCCCGGCCGTCACGGTCGCGGCGCCCACCTCGGCGCCCGCGTCCGCCTCGCCGGCGCTCGTCGCCTCCACGGTCGTCGTGACCGGGGTGTCGCCCCACACGAGCAGCGACTCGTCCGCGGTGCTCACGGCCTGCGCGGTCGCGCCCCACGCCGTCGCGTAGTCGGCGAAGGGCTCCCCCGCCGTCGCCACCTGCACCACGTGCATGTTCGCGGTCACGGTGGGCAGGAGCCCGAGCACCTGGCGCGCGAGCTCGGCGTGGTCGCGCGCCCCGAGGGTCACGCCGACGACGGTCACGTCGCGGTCGCCCACCTTGGTGTCCACGGCCCAGAGCAGGCACTTGCCCGCCTGCTCGAGCGTCCCCGTCTTGATGCCGCGAAACCCCGGCACGCCCGCGAGCATGTTGCGGTTCTGCAGCCGGCCGACGCCCGCGACGTCGGCGCCCGGCTGGTCGACGATGCCGGACAGCGTCGGGTCGGCGAGCACCATCTCGCCGATGCGGACGAGGTCGGCCGTGGTGCTCACCGTCTCCGGCGACAGCCCCATGGCGTCGGCCACGTGCGTGCCGGTCAGCCCCTGCTCCTGGAGCCAGGCGTTGGCGGCGGCGACGAACGCGTCGTTCGACCCGTAGGCCCAGACGCCGAGGGCCGCCGCGTAGTTGTTGGCGCTCGCGAGCAGCGCGCCCTCGAGGAGGTCGCGCTGGGAGAGGCTCGTGCCGGGGACGGCGGGCTCGACGATGCCGTCCTGCTGGAGGATCTGAGCGCGCAGCGCCTCGTCCTCCGCCGTGAAGGTGACCTGCGGCCCGTCCTCGCCCGGCGCGAGCGGCTTCGCGTGCAGCACGACGAGCGCGGTGACGGTCTTGGTGATGCTCGCCATGGGGCGGGGCGTCGGATCCGCGTCGTTGGTCGCGAGCACGCCGTCGAACCCGACGGCGCCGACGGCGGAGACGCCCTCGCCCGGCCAGGTCTCCGGTGTCGGGACGTTGACGACGGGCGACGGGGCGTCGACCTGCGCGACGGCGGCGGGCGGATCCGCCGTGAGGGTCACGGGGACGTACACGCCCGCCGAGACGAGGAGCGCCGCGGCGACGCCGGCGAGGGTCACGCGACGCGTGCGGCTCACGCGGGCACCCGCAGGGCGTAGAGCGCGACGGCGCTGGCCGCGGCGACGTTGAGGGAGTCGACGCCGTGCAGCATGGGGATCACGACGGTGGAGTCCGCGTGACGGAGCGCGTGGCGGCTGAGGCCGTCGCCCTCGGTGCCGAGCACGAGCGCGATCCGCTCGGGCGGATCCGCGGCGAACGCGTCGAGCGTCACCGCGTCGTCCTCGAGGGCGAGCGCGGCGAGGTGGAAGCCGGCCTCATGCAGGAGCGGCGCCGCCTCCGACCACTCGGGCAGCCGGGTCCACGGCACCTGGAGCACCGTGCCCATGCTGACGCGCACGCTGCGGCGGTACAGCGGGTCGGCGCAGCGCGGCGTGATGAGCACGGCGTCGGCCCCGATGCCCGCGACGGCGCGGAAGATCGCCCCGACGTTCGTGTGGTCGACGATGTCCTCCAGCACGACGACGCGGCGCGCGTCCCGCAGCACGTCGGCGACCGCGGGCAGCGGCGGCCGGTGCATGGCGGCGAGCGCCCCGCGGTGCAGGTTGTAGCCCGTGAGCCGCTCGAGCACGGCGGCGGCGCCCACGAAGACGGGCACGTCGGGGAACGCCTCGAGGAGCGGGGCGACGTCGTCGAGCCACTGCTCCTGCACGAGGACCGACCGCGGCACGTGGCCGGCGGCGAGCGCCCGCCCCATCACCTTGGTCGACTCGGCGATGTACAGGCCGCCCTCGGGCTCGCTCACGCGCCGGAGGGCCACGTCGGTGAGGCGCGAGTAGTCCTCGAGGCCGAGCGCGCCGAGGTCCTCGATGCGGTGGATGTGCACGCCGGTCCTCTCTCCGTCCGCCCGCGACGGGGCGGCGCCTGCTCGCGCGGAGCCTTCGCGGGGATGCGCTGTCTAGACTCGGCAGGACAATGATGCCCTGCCCCGTCGCCGCCCGCCGACAGGGCCGGGCGTCCGCTCGGCACCGGGAGGCCCCATGAGCACCGCTCTCCGTGACGATCCCCGTCCCCCCGCGGGGACGACGATCGCCGAGGCCGTCGAGCTGATGCGCGGCCGCCGCACCGCCGTCCTCACGGGCGCGGGGCTCAGCACCGACTCCGGCATCCCCGACTACCGGGGCGAGGGAGCCCCGAAGCGGAACCCGATGACGTTCCAGCAGTTCCGCAGCGAGGGCGACGACTTCCGCCGCCGCTACTGGGCGGGCGGCCACCTCGGCTGGAAGGCGTTCAGCTCCGCGCGTCCCAACGACGGGCACGCGGCGCTCGCCGACATGGAGGCCGCGGGCGTCGTGGGCGGCGTCGTCACGCAGAACGTCGACGGCCTACACGAGCGCGCCGGGTCCCGCCGGGTCATCGACCTGCACGGATCCCTCGACCGGGTCCTCTGCCTCGACTGCGGCCAGGCGTACGCGCGCTCTGCGATCGCCGAGCGGATCAGCGCCGAGAACCCATGGCTCGACGCGCCGGACGCGGTGGAGCTGAACCCCGACGGCGACGCGCAGGTGCACGACGTCGACCGGTTCCGCATCCCCGTCTGCAGCGTCTGCGGCGGCATGCTGAAGCCGGACGTGGTCTTCTTCGGCGAGCTGGTGCCGACCGAGCGCTTCCGCGAGGCGAGCGCCATCGTCTCCGACGCGGACGTGCTCCTCATCGCCGGATCGTCCCTCGCGGTCAACTCCGGCATCCGCCTGCTCGAGCTCGCCCGGAGGAGCCGCATGCCGATCGTGATCCTCAACCGCGGCACCACCAAGGGCGACACCCGCGCCACCGTGCGCCTGGAGGGCGGCACGAGCGAGACCCTGCGCGCCATCCAGGCGGAGCTCGCGTCGTGACGCGCATCGTGCTGGTCCGCCACGGCCGCACCGCGTGGAACGTGGAGCGCCGCGTGCAGGGATCCAGCGACATCCCGCTCGACGACACCGGGCGCGCGCAGGCCGCCACCGCGGGCGCGCTGCTCGCCGAGGCGGTCGCGGGCGGCGCGGCGTGGGACGCGATCCACGCGAGCCCGCTCAGCCGCGCCTTCGAGACGGCGTCGATCATCGCGGAGCACCTCGCGCTGGGCGGCGCGCCCACGAGCGGCCCGCTCCCGGAGCCGGCCCTCGCCGAGCGCCGCTACGGGCTGGCCGAGGGGCTGACGCACGCGGAGATCGAGGCGCGCTTCCCCGACGGCGACGTGCCGGGACGCGAGACCGTCGAGTCCGTGACCGAGCGCGCGGGATCCGCGCTGCTCCGGCTCGCGGAGCGGCACCCCGGCGGCTCGATCATCGCCGTGTCGCACGGCGGCGTCATCGCGGCGCTCGCCCGCAGCCTCGACGCGTCGCTCGTCGGCCGCCCCGGCCCCATGATCGAGAACGGCTCGGCGCACACGTTCGGCGTCGTCGACGGCGAGCTGTCGCTGCTGCGCTTCGGCGGGATCGCCGACCTCGGGGCCATCGCCGACCTCGACGCCGCCGGCCGGGCCTGACCCTACCGCCGCCCGCGCGCGACGGCAGGCGCGCCGACGCGGCTCAGGCCCCGGTGCGCCCCGTGCGCGCGACCTGCTCGAGGAGGTCGCCGAGCGCCGCCGCCGAGCGGTCCCAGTCGTACTCGGCCGCGCGCGCGATGCACGCCGCCGACCGGCGCCGCCACTCCGCCGGGTCCTCCAGCGCGCGCACGGCCGCCGCGAAGCCCTCGGCGTCGTCCGGATCCACGTAGACGGCCGCGTCGCCGCCGATCTCGCGGAAGATCGGGATGTCGCTGATCACGACCGGCAGCCCGACGCTCATCGCCTCGATGACCGGGATGCCGAAGCCCTCGTCGCGCGACGCCGTGAGGAGGGCCGTGGCGCTCCGCAGCGTCCGCGCGTACGCGGCGTCGCTCGCGCCGTCGCGGAACACGAGGCGCGCGCCGTCGGCCAGCGCCTCCAGGCGCTCCCTCTCGGGCGCCGGGGCGCGGCTCATGAGGTGCAGCTCGTGGTCGGGCAGGTCGTCGGCCGCCCGCACGAGCGTCTCGACGTTCTTGTAGGGCATGTACGACCCCATGTAGACGAGCACCCGCTCGGCGGGCGCGTCGCGCGGGCCGTCCGGGGCGCCGTCGGGCGCCGGCTCGAGGTCGGCCGCGTTGGGCACGACCACCACGGGCCGCGACGTGAGCCGGTGCCGGCGGATGAGGCCGCGCGTCGTCTCGCTCACCGTCACGATCGCGTCGGCCCGGTCGAGCAGCAGCCGCTGCGGCCACCACGCGAGGTGGAAGGCCCGCCACAGGGCGCGGACGCCCGCCGGGAGGTCGCGCGGCGGACGCCGGTGCCGGTAGTAGATGAGGTCGTGCAGCGTGAGCACGAGCGGGTAGGTGCGTCCGCGCGAGCCCATGGTCTGCATGGGGCTGTAGACGACGTCGGGCCGCATCCGCGAGACGCGCCGCGCGACCCACGGCTCCCGCGGTCCCGTCGGCGAGCTGACGAGCTGCCACGGCAGGTCGGGCAGCAGCGCGAGCTGCCGGTGGTCGCTGATCAGCATGGTCACGTCGAACCGCGCGCCGAGCCGCGCGACGAGCTCGGCGCCGTACCGGCTGATGCCGTCGTGCCGGCCGATGCGCGTGTACCGGCAGTCGAACACGAGCCTCACGACGCGCTCCCCTCGTCGAGGAAGCGGCGGATGGACCCGGCGGCCTCCCCCGGCGTCTCGTAGTGGATGAGGTGCCCGACCCGCGGGATGACCTCGAGCCGCGCGTCCGCGAAGAGGCGCTGCAGGCGGTGCTGCGCGGCGACGGGCGTGATGTCGTCGCGCTCGGCCGCGACCAGCAGGACCGGCACGCCCACGCGCGGCGCGTACGTGCTCGCGTCCGACGACACGGACGCGCGGAACGCCTCGAGCACCACGCGGCGGTCGCTGAACGCGCTGAAGAAGCGGTCGTGCTGGTCGTTGATCCACCGGCGGAGCGCCCGGTCGCGCGTCTTGGCCATGGCCTCGCTCATCACGCGCACGATGGCGCGGTTGCGCAGGAGGCCGAAGCCCGCGCGCTCGGGCAGCACGGCGGCGGCGCGGTAGTAAAGCACGGCGAGGCGGGTGAGGATCCCCCGCGGCCCCTCGAGCGCGGGCGCGGCGATCGGGTTGACGAGGATCGCGCGCGGGTTCGGCAGGCCGTCGGCGAGCGCGGCGGACACCACGATGGACCCGAACGAGTGGCCGAGCGCGGTCGCGTCGCGCGCGCCGGTCGCGTCGACGAACGCCCGCAGCCACGCGGAGTAGCCGGCGATGTCGTGCCGCGCGTCCCGGAGCGGCGTCGAGTCGCCGAAGCCCGGCAGGTCGGGCGAGAGGATCCGGACGCCCGGCAGCTGCGCGACGACGGGCTCCAGCCCGTGGTGGTCCCCGCGGAACCCGTGCACGACGACGAGCACCTGGTCGGCGTCGGCGGGCCCGTACTCCCACCACGCGGTGCGGCTCCCGAGGAGGTCGACGGTGCGGCGGACCACGGGGATGCGGTCGAGCTGGGCGGCGTAGGGCGAGGGGACGATCATCGGGGACGAGTCTACGATCGGCGGCCGCCCCCTGCCCCGGGCGCGCCGGGTCAGCCCGCCTGGCCGCCGCGCCTAGAGTTGCCCACGAGCCTTCCCGCCCCGCAGTCGACGTCCCGTCGCGCCCATGAGGAGAACCGTGAGCTTCACCGCCCCCATCACCCTGCCCGGCCTCACCCTCGACAAGCAGTGGTACAAGCGCTCGGTCTTCTACGAGGTGATGATCCGCTCCTTCGTCGACTCCAACGGCGACGGCACGGGCGACATCCAGGGCCTCATCTCCAAGCTCGACTACCTGCAGTGGCTCGGCATCGACGGCCTGTGGATCCCGCCGTTCTTCCAGTCGCCGCTGCGCGACGGCGGCTACGACATCAGCGACTACATGTCGGTGCTCCCCGAGTTCGGCACCCTCGACGACTTCAAGGAGCTCGTCACCAAGTCGCACGAGCGCAACATGCGCATCGTCATCGACCTCGTGATGAACCACACCTCCGACCAGCACGAGTGGTTCCAGCAGTCCCGGTCCGACCCCGACGGCCCCTACGGCGACTTCTACGTGTGGAGCGACACCGACGAGAAGTACGAGGACATCCGCGTCATCTTCGTCGACACCGAGGAGTCCAACTGGACCTTCGACCCGGTGCGCCGCCAGTTCTTCTTCCACCGCTTCTTCTCCCACCAGCCCGACCTCAACTTCGACAACCCGAAGGTGCACGAGGCCATCTACGGCGTCATCCGCCACTGGCTCGACATGGGCGTCGACGGCCTGCGCCTCGACGCCATCCCGTACCTCTACGAGACCGAGGAGGGCAACGGCGAGGGCGAGCCCGCGACGCACGAGTTCCTCAAGCGCCTGCGCGCGATGGTCGACGAGGAGTACCCGGGCCGGATCCTCATCGCCGAGGCGAACCAGTGGCCCCGCGAGGTCTCCGCGTTCCTCGGCACCGAGGAGGAGCCCGAGTGCCACATGGCGTTCGACTTCCCGATCATGCCGCGCATCTTCTACTCCCTCCGCTCGCAGACCGCGGACGAGCTGAAGCGGATCATGAGCGAGACGTTCGAGATCCCGGACGCCGCCGCCTGGGGCGTCTTCCTCCGCAACCACGACGAGCTGACCCTCGAGATGGTGAGCGAGGAGTACCGCCAGGCGATGTACGGCTGGTACGCCTACGACCCGCGCATGCGCGTCAACATCGGCATCCGCCGTCGCCTCGCGCCGCTGCTCGACAACTCGCGCGCCGAGCTCGAGCTCGTGCACGCGCTCCTGTTCTCGCTCCCCGGCAGCCCGTTCCTCTACTACGGGGACGAGATCGGCATGGGCGACAACATCTGGCTGCCGGACCGCGACGCGTCGCGCACGCCCATGCAGTGGACCCCCGACCGCAACGCCGGCTTCTCCACGGCCGACCCGGGCAAGCTCTACCTCCCCGTCGTGCAGTCGCTCGTCTACAACTACGCGCAGATCAACGTGGAGTCGCAGCTGGCCCAGTCGCGCTCGCTCCTGCACTGGGTGCGGAACGTGATCCACGTGCGGAAGGCGCACCCGGTCTTCGGCCAGGGCACCATCCGCGTGCTCCCGACCGACCACGAGAGCGTCCTCGCGTTCGTGCGCTCCTACGAGGGCAGCGGCACGCACTTCGGCGACCGCGCCGAGGACGTGCTGTGCGTCTTCTCGTTCGCGCACAACCCCGTGTCGGTCACGATCGACGCGTCCGACTTCGCCGGCTCGCAGCTCTACGACCTCTTCGGCGGCGGCGTCTTCCCGACCGTCGGCGACGATGGCCGCCTGACCCTCACGCTCGCCACGCAGAGCTTCTACTGGCTCCACATGGGCGCACCCGCCATCGGCGGTCGCCCGTAGCATCTACAGGATGACCTCCCGCTGGCACGACACCCTGGCCTCGTTCGACCTCGAGACGACGGGGGTGGACGTCGAGACGGCCCGCATCGTCACGGCGTGCATCGTCGTGCTCGACCAGGGCGGCGCGGTCCTCGAGCGCTACGACTGGCTCGCGGATCCCGGCGTCGAGATCCCCGCGGGCGCCGCGGCCATCCACGGCGTCACCACGGAGCACGCCCGGGCCGAGGGGCGCGACGCCGCCGCGGTGGTCCTCGAGATCGTCACCACCATCCGCGAGATGTTCGCCCGCGGCCTGGCGCTCGTGGTCTACAACGCGCCCTACGACCTCACGCTCCTCAACCGCGAGGCCGTGCGGCACGGCGTGGAGCCGCTCCGGGACACGGGCCCCGTGATCGACCCGCTCGTCATCGACAAGGCCGTCGACACCTACCGCCGCGGCAAGCGCACCCTCTCGGTCGCCGCCGAGCACTACGGGGTGCGGCTCGACGACGCGCACGACGCGGGCGCCGACGCCATCGCCGCGGGTCGCGTCGCGCAGGCCATCGTCGGTCGCTACGCCGACCAGCTCGACATCCCGGTCCTCGACCTGCACGACCGCCAGGTCGACTGGTCGCGCGTGCAGGCCGAGAGCTTCCAGGACTACATGCGGCGCACGCGCGACCCGGCGTTCACGACGTCCGGCGCGTGGCCCGAGCGGCACCTCGGATCCTGATCCGCCGCTCCCCGGCCCGCGCACCCCGGTGCGCGCGGGCCGGTGCGCGCGGGCCGGGGACGACGAAGGGCGCCCGGCCGGAGCCGGGCGCCCTTCGTGCTGCAGCGGGGGGCTGCTACTTCTTCGTGCCGAAGCCCGCGTAGCGCGAGTTGAACTTCTCGACGCGGCCCGCGGAGTCCATGATGCGCTGCTTGCCCGTGTAGAACGGGTGCGAGGCGCTCGAGATCTCGACGTCGATGACGGGGTACGTGTTGCCGTCCTCCCACTCGATGGTCTTCGAGCTGCCCACGGTGGAGCGCGTGAGGAAGGTCTCACCGGAGGCGAGGTCGCGGAAGACGACCGGGGCGTACTGGGGGTGGATGTCGGTCTTCATCGGGAGTGTCCTTCGTCGATTCTGGTGTGTGCGTGGGAAGCGTGGGAGCCCGGGATGATCACCGGACCAGTGGACGAGCCTACCAGATGGGTGCCCGTTCGGGGCAGGCGCGCCGGACGGCCGTCCGATCGGGTCAGCCGCGGACGGCGCGGGCCGTGAAGCGCCCGTCGTCCTGCGTGACCTCGAGCTCGAGCCCGAAGGTCCGGCCCAGGGTGTCGGCGGTGATCACGTCGCCGAGCGGGCCGGCGGCGACCACGGCGCCCTCGCGCAGCAGCAGGCCGTGCGTGAAGCCGCGCGGGATCTCCTCGACGTGGTGGGTGACCATGACGATGCCGGGCGCCTCGGGTGCGGAGGCGTAGCCGCCGAGCAGCTGCAGGAGCTCCTCGCGGGCGCCGAGGTCGAGGCTCGCGGCCGGCTCGTCGAGGAGCAGGAGCTCGGGGTCGGTCATGATCGACCGCGCGATCTGCACGCGCTTCTGCTCGCCGTCGCTCAGCGTGCCGAAGCGGCGCTGCTCGAGGTAATCGAGGCGCCACTCGGCGAGCACGCGCTGGGCGCGGCGCACGTCGATGTCCTCGTAGTCCTCGTTCCAGCGACCGGTGACCGAGTACGCGGCGGTGAGGACGACGTCGAGCACCGTCTCGTCGGCGGGGATGCGCCGGGCCATGGCCGTGGACGCGAAGCCGATGCGCGAGCGCAGCTCGAAGACGTCGACGCGGCCGAGCTCGTGGTCGAGGACCGTGGCGGTGCCCGAGGACGGGTGCGCCATGGCGGAGGCGATCTGCAGGAGGCTGGTCTTGCCGGCGCCGTTCGGGCCGAGCACGACCCAGCGCTCGTCGCCGTCGACCGTCCAGTCCACGCGGTCGAGGATGGTCGTCCCGTTCCGGACGAAGGACACTCCGGACAGGGAGAGGACGTGGCTCATGCCGACGAGTCTACCGGCCCGGATCGCGCGCGCGGCCCGACCGGGACGGGCCCGTCAGCGCAGGATCGACGCGTAGATCGCCTCGGTCTGGCGGGCGATCCGGTCCCAGCCGAACTCGCGCTCGGCGCGGATCCGGCCGGCCTCGCCCATGCGGCGCGCGGAGTCGGGATCCTGCACCACCTCGGTGAGCGCGGCCGCGAGGTCGCGGACGAACCGGTCGGGGTCGGTGGGCGTGCCCGTGCCGTCGGTGGCCTGGTCGATGGGGACGAGGCGGCCGGTGACGCCGTCGTCGACGACCTCCGGGATCCCGCCCGTGGCCGTGCCCACGACGGGCGCACCGCACGCCATGGCCTCGAGGTTGACGATGCCGAGCGGCTCGTAGACCGACGGGCAGACGAAGACGGTGCCGGCGGTGAGGACGGCGGAGAGCTCGCGGCGCGGCAGCAGGCGGTCGATCCAGACCACGCCCGAGCGCTCCTCCTGGAGGCCGCGGACGAGGGCCGTGACCTCCTCCATGATCTGCGGGGTGTCGGGCGCGCCCGCGCACAGCACCATCTGCACGTCGGCGGGCAGCAGCGCGGCGGCGCGCAGCAGGTAGGGCAGGCCCTTCTGGCGGGTGATGCGGCCGACGAACACGACCGAGGGCCGCGACGGGTCGATGCCGAGCGAGCGGACGAGGTCGTCGTCGTGGACCGGCGCCCACGCCTCGAGGTCGATGCCGTTGTAGACCGTGTGCACCCGGGCCTCGTCGAGGGCGGGGTACGAGCGGAGGATGTCGCGCTTCATGCCGTCGCTCACCGCGATGACGGCGTCGGCCGCCTCGTACGCCGTGCGCTCGATCCAGCTGGAGACGCGGTAGCCGCCGCCCAGCTGCTCGGCCTTCCACGGGCGCAGCGGCTCGAGGCTGTGCGCGGTGACCACGTGCGGGATCCCGTGCAGCATCGACGCGACGTGGCCCGCGTGGTTCGCGTACCAGGTGTGGGAGTGGACGACGTCGGCGCCCGCCACGTCGCTCGCGATCGCGAGGTCGACGGCCATGGTCTGCAGCGTCGCGTTGGCGCCCGTCAGCTCCGACGGGACCGGGTAGGAGAAGACGCCCGGCTCGTCGCGCGGCGCCCCGAACGCGCGGACCACGACCTCCGTCTGCTGCCGCATGGCCTTCACGAGCTCCGTGACGTGCACGCCGGCACCCCCGTAGACCTCGGGCGGGTACTCCTTCGTGATCACGTCTGCTCGCATTCGTCGAACGCTAGTACATGCCCCGACGTGCATCTACGCTGGAGCAATGGCATCGAAGAAGATCTTTGGAATCGTGCTCGCCGGCGGCGAGGGCAAGAGGCTCATGCCGCTCACCGCGGATCGCGCCAAGCCCGCCGTCCCGTTCGGCGGCCAGTACCGGCTCATCGACTTCGCGCTCTCCAACCTCATCAACTCGGGGCTGACGCAGATCGTCGTGCTGACGCAGTACAAGTCGCACTCGCTCGACCGGCACGTGTCGCAGACCTGGCGCCTCAACCAGATGCTGAACTCCTACATCGCGTCGGTCCCCGCCCAGCAGCGGCTCGGCAAGCGCTGGTTCAGCGGATCGGCCGACGCGATCCTGCAGAGCCTCAACCTCATCAACGACGAGAAGCCCGACATCGTCGTCGTGGTCGGCGCCGACCACGTGTACCGCATGGACTTCAGCCAGATGATCGACGCGCACATCGCGTCGGGACGCGGTGCCACCGTCGCCGCCATCCGGCAGCCCATCGAGCTGGCCGACCAGTTCGGCGTGATCGACACGGATCCGGCGAACCCCGCCGCCATCCGCGCGTTCCTCGAGAAGCCCAAGGACCCGGTGGGCCTCGACGACTCCCCCGGCGAGGTGCTCGCCTCCATGGGCAACTACGTCTTCGACACCGACCAGCTCATCGACGCGGTGCGCCGCGACGGCGAGAACGCGGAGTCGGCCCACGACATGGGCGGCGACATCGTGCCGTGGTTCGTGGAGCAGGGGAACGCGGGCGTCTACGACCTGAACCGCAACGAGGTGCCGGGCGCCAATGACCGCGACCGCTACTACTGGCGCGACGTCGGCACGATCGAGTCGTTCTTCGACGCGCACCAGGACCTCATCTCGGCCCTGCCGGTGTTCAACCTCTACAACAAGGACTGGCCGATCTTCAGCCAGCAGCTCAACAGCCCGCCGGCGAAGTTCGTCCGCGACGCGCAGGGCAACACGGGCACGATGATCGACTCGATCACCTCGCTCGGCGGCGTCATCAGCGGCGCGCACGTCGAGCGCAGCGTGCTGGGCCCGTGGGTCATCGCGGAGTCGGGCGCCCGCATCGTCGACTCGATCGTGTTCGACAAGGTCCACATCGGGGCGGGCGCGGACATCCGCCGCGCCATCCTCGACAAGGACGTCGAGGTCGAGCCCGGGGCCACGGTCGGCGTCGACCACGACCGCGACCGCGCGCGCGGCTTCACGGTCACCGAGGGCGGGATCACCGTGGTGGGCAAGGGCGTGCGCGTCACCCCGTGAGCGCCGTCCTCCGCCTGACGCCGCCGATCGCGGTAGCGGCGCCCGCGGCGGCGTCGCGCGCGCTGCCCCGCATGCTCGTGGTGCTCGACGTCGACTCGACGCTCATCGAGGACGAGGCCATCGAGCTGCTCGCCGCCGAGGCGGGCTCGCTCGCCGAGGTCGCCGCCGTCACCGACCGCGCGATGCGCGGCGAGCTCGACTTCGCCGAGAGCCTGCGCTCCCGGGTCGCGACCCTCGCGGGCCTCCCGGACGCGGTGCACGCCGCGGTCGGCGCCCGGATCCGCCTCACCCCCGGCGCCGAGCGCCTGGTCCAGGGCCTGCACGACGCGGGGCACGTCGTCGCCGTCGTCTCGGGCGGCTTCCACGAGCTGCTGGATCCGCTGGCCGAGCGCCTCGGCCTCGACCGGTGGCGCGCCAACCGGCTCGAGTCGGCTGACGGGCGCCTCACCGGGCGCGTCACCGGACCCGTCATCGACGCCCGCGCCAAGCGCGACGCCGTCGAGGAGTGGAGCCGGGACCTCGGGATCCCCCTCGCCCGGGTCGTCGCGGTCGGCGACGGGGCGAACGACCTGGAGATGATGGCGGTCGCCGGCCTCTCCGTGGCCTTCGACGCCAAGCCCGCCGTCCGCCGGCGCGCGGACGTCTGCGTCGACCGGCGCGACCTGGCGCAGGTGCTCGCGCTCCTCGGCCTCCCCCGCTGACGCGCCGACGCGCCCGTCAGCCCGAGACGACGGCGCGGGCGATCTCCGCGAGCTGCGCGATGTTGGTCGGCATCCGCTCGCGCTCCGACGGCAGGCTCGCGAGGTGCGTGACGTTGTCGAGGTAGGCCAGGAAGATGAACGCGCCGAAGCGCTCGTCGGGCACGCCCGTGCTGCCGCCCGCCGCGGTGTAGGCACGGTGGAACTGGGCGCGCTGCCGGGGTGCGAGGTACATGATCGCGGCGGCGACGTCGAGGCCCGCCGGACCGAGGCCGCAGCGGTCGAAGTCGATGACGGAGACGCCCGTCGGCCCCTGGATCAGGTTCCCGGGGTGGTAGTCCCCGTGCACCATGATCGGCGGACCCGCCTCCGCGAGCGTGGCGCGCAGCTCCTCGACGGCGCCCGCGAGCGCGTCCGCGGTGGAACCGTCGGCCATGATGCCCGGATAGCCGTCCGCCAGGCGCTCGAGCCGCGTGCTCGCGTAGTCGGCGTCGTAGCGCCGCCGCTGGCCGGCGAGGACGACGGCCGCGGGATCCGCGCCCGCCGCGTGCAGGGCGGCCAGGGTCGCGGCGAACGGACCGGCGTCCGACGACGCGGGCAGGCTGCTCAGCATCTCGCCGTCGTGCCAGGTCAGCAGGCTCGCGAGTCGCCGCTCCACGCGCGCCCCGGACGCGTCGACGACGGAGCGGCCGAGCCCCACCTCGTCGTCGTCCGGGACGGGCACCTCGACCGTGGCCGTCCAGGATCCGTTGCGCGTGCGCTGCGGGACGGGCACCGAGGGCCCGCCGCGCGCCGCCAGCATCGCGAGCCAGTCGAGCTCGAGGTCGATCTCGTGCTGCTTCCGACGCGCGACGTGCAGGCGCAGCAGGTAGCGGGCCCCGCCGTCGACGTCGACGCGGTACGCATGGTTGTGCGTGGCCCCCAGCTCGGTGAGCGCGGCGGGACCCGGATCCCAGGCCGCCAGGAGGTCGGACACGGCGCTCTCCTCGTCGGGCGGCGTCAGTGGCCCATGCCGAGGCCGCCGTCGACGGGGATGACGGCGCCCGAGATGTACGCGGCCTCGTCGGAAGCTATCCAGGCGACGACGCCCGCGACCTCAGCGGCGGTGCCGTAGCGGCCGGCCGGGATGGACTTCCTGTACTCGGCCGCGGTCGCCTCGGGGAGCTCCGCGGTCATGTCGGTCTCGATGAAGCCGGGGGCCACGACGTTCGCCGTGATGCCGCGGCCGCCGAGCTCGCGCGTGACCGACCGCGCGAGGCCCACGAGGCCGCTCTTGGATGCCGCGTAGTTGACCTGGCCGCCGGATCCGTAGAGGCCGACGACGCTGGAGATGAGGACGATGCGGCCGAAGCGCGCCTTGAGCATGCCCTTCGACGCGCGCTTGACGACGCGGAAGGCGCCGCCGAGGTTGGTGTCGACGACCTCGGTGAAGTCGTCGTCGCTCATCCGCATCATGAGGGTGTCGCGCGTGATGCCCGCGTTGGCGACCACGACCTCGACGGGACCGTAGGCCGCCTCGACCTCGGTGAACGCGGCGTCGACGGACGCGGCGTCGGTGACGTCGGCGCGCACCGTGAGGCTGCCCGCGGGGCCCGCGCCGGAGCGGGCGGTGACGGCGACGCGGTGACCGCGGCGCACCATCTCCTCGGCGATCGCGAACCCGATCCCCCTGTTGCCTCCGGTGACGACGACGGTGCGTGCGGTGCTCATGGGGGACCTTCCATTACGGCTTGGAGGGGGCTTGCGGACTCGGACGAGCCTATCGGTGGCGCGGCGTACCCTGGTCTCGATGGGGCGCGCGACGCGCCCTCGAAGGACGCCATCCACCCATGCCAGCCCCGCAGCAGTCGGTCACCAGCCTCCCCCGGTCCCCGCAGGAGGACCGCCATGCCCGCATGGTCAAGTACACGATCGCCATGACCATCCGCATGGTCTGCATCCTGTCCTGCCTCTTCCTCCAGGGCTGGTGGCTGGCCCTCGCCGCGGTGGGCGCCATCGTGCTGCCGTACTTCGCCGTCATCCTCGCGAACGTCGGCGGCAACCAGGGCACCGCGGTCGAGCGACCGGGCGGCGTGGTCGTCGTGTCCGCGCGCCACTCCGGCTTCCCGCCGCCCGCCGAGCCGTACGCGCCCGCCGACCCCTTCCCGGCGACCGATCCCCGCATGTCGTCGGAGCCGTTCACGATGCCCGAGCCGTTCACCACGTACGAGACGGGTCGCGCCCCGGGCGCCGCCCGGCCGGCGTCCGCGGGCGACGCCCCGTCCCCCGGCTCCCCGGAAGCGGCGTGAGCGGGCTCGCCTCCTGGGGCCTCGGATCCGCGGGGCCGGAATCCGACGTCGTCGAGTGCTCGCGCGCGGGCTGCCGCGTCGACGCCGCGTGGCGCGTCGAGTGGCGGAACCCGCGCATCCACACGCCGGACCGCGTGAAGACGTGGACCGCGTGCGACGAGCACGTGGGGTTCCTGCGCGACTTCCTGGCCGGACGCGACTTCCCCGTGCGGGTCGCCGCCGTCGGCGCACCCGTCGAGGGGGCGATCGCGTGAGACGCTGGCGCTTCGTGCTCAACCGCAGGTGGGCGGGCTACCTCCTCGTGGCCGTGGTCTTCGCCATCGCGTGCGTGCTCCTCAGCCACTGGCAGTTCGCGCGTCGCGACGAGGCCCTCGCCGAGATCGCCAAGGTCGAGGACAACTGGGACCGCGCGCCCCAGCCGGTCGACCAGGTGCTCGGCGACACCTCGTCCTACGTCGACACGCAGAAGTGGACCCCCGTCACGATGACCGGCACCTACCTGGCCGACGACCAGCTGCTCGCGCGCAACCGCCCCTTCAACGGGCAGCCCGGCTTCGAGGTCCTCACGCCGCTCCGGCTGCAGGACGGCCGGGTCTTCGTCGTCGACCGCGGATGGGTGCCCATCGGCAACTCGCAGGACTCCCCCGACTCCGTCCCCGCGCCGCCCGCCGGCGAGGTCACGGTGACGGCGCGGCTGAAGGCGGGCGAGCCGGAGCTGCCGGGTCGCTCGGCGCCCGAGGGCCAGATCGCGACCGTCAACCTGCCCGACATCGCCCAGCGGGTCGGGTCGCCGACGTTCACCGGCGCGTACGGGCTGCTCATCTCCGAGGATCCCGCCCCCGCGGAGGCGGCCCCGTTCGCGACCCCGCGCCCCGAGGAGGACGAGGGCCCGCACCTCTCCTACGCGTTCCAGTGGCTCGTCTTCGCCATCATCGCGTTCGTCGGCCTCGGCGTCGCGATCCGCAACGAGTACCGCATCATCAACCAGGACGACCCCGAAGAGCAGGACCGCGAGCGGGCCCGTCAGGCCAGGCGTGCGCGGAAGCAGCCCTCGGACGCCGACGTCGAGGACCGCATCCTCGACGACGCGCGCTGATCCGCGCCGAGCGGGTCAGGCGAGCTCGATGAGGTCCATGTAGTCGGGGCTCCAGTGGTCCTCGGTGCCCTCCGGCATGATGAGGACCCGCTCCGGGTTGAGCGCCTCGACCGCGCCCGCGTCGTGGCTGACGAGCACGACGGCGCCGGAGTACGTGTTGAGCGCGCCGAGGATCTCCTCGCGGCTCGCGGGGTCGAGGTTGTTGGTGGGCTCGTCGAGCAGCAGCACGTTGGCGCCGGACACGACGATCATCGCGAGCGCCAGGCGCGTCTTCTCGCCGCCCGACAGCACGCCGGCGGGCTTCGCCGAGTCGTCGCCCGTGAACAGGAACGAGCCGAGGACGCGTCGCGCCTCCATCTCGGAGATGTCGGGCGAGGAGGACACCATGTTCTCCAGCACGCTGCGCTTCACGTCGATGGTCTCGTGCTCCTGCGCGTAGTAGCCCACGCGGAGGCCGTGGCCCGGCTCGAGCTTCCCGGTGTCGGGCTGGTCGACGCCCGCCAGGATCCGCAGCAGCGTGGTCTTGCCGGCGCCGTTGAGGCCGAGGATGACGACCTTGCTCCCGCGGTCGATCGCGAGGTCGACCGCGGTGAAGATCTCGAGCGAGCCGTAGTTCTTGCTGAGGTCGCTCGCCATGAGCGGCGTGCGCCCGCACGCGACGGGCTCGGGGAAGCGCAGCTTCGCGACGCGGTCGACGGCGCGCACCTCCTCGAGGCCGGAGAGCATCTTCTCGGCGCGGCGCACCATCTGGTGGGCGGCGGCGGCCTTCGATGCCTTCGCGCCGAACTTCGCGGCCTGCAGCTGGAGGACGCCCGCCTTCTTCTCGACGTTGGCGCGCTCCTTCTTGCGGCGCTCCTCGTCGGCGGCGCGCTGGCGCTGGTAGTGCTTCCAGCCCATGTTGTAGATGTCGATGACCATGCGGTTCGCGTCGAGGTAGAACACGCGGTTCACGGTGTCGCCGACGAGCTCCACGTCGTGGCTGATCACGATCAGGCCGCCCTGGTACCCCTTGAGGAACTCGCGGAGCCAGGTGACGGAGTCGGCGTCGAGGTGGTTGGTGGGCTCGTCGAGGAGCATCGTGTCCGCGCCCGAGAAGAGGATGCGGGCGAGCTCGATGCGCCGGCGCTGGCCGCCGGAGAGGGTGCTGAGGGGCTGGTCGAGGATCCGGTCGGGCAGGCTGAGGTTGCTCGCGATCGACGCGGCCTCCGCCTCGGCCGCGTACCCGCCGAGCGCGACGAAGCGCTCCTCGAGCCGGCCGTAGTCCTTCATCGCCTTCGACGAGACCTTGTCGTCGGTCGACGCCATGTCGAGCATCGCGCGCTGCATGTCGAGCGACAGCGTGCCGAGGCCGCGGGCGTCGAGGATGCGCGTGCGCGCGAGGTCCTCCGGGTTGCCGGAGCGCGGGTCCTGCGGGAGGTAGCCGATCTCGCCGGAGCGGTCGATGCGGCCGCCCGTGGGCTGGCCCTCCCCCGCGAGGATCTTGGTGAGCGTCGTCTTGCCGGCGCCGTTGCGGCCGACGAGGCCGATCTTGTCCCCCGGGCTCACCCGGAACGAGACGTCCTCCATGAGGACGCGGGCGCCGACGCGCAGCTCCAGGTCGTGTACAGCGAGCACGGTGAGAGGTCCTTCTGATCAGCGGATGTCCCACGGTCCGTGGGAGATGGGCGACCCGCAGCAGAGGGGGTCGAGCCCGGTCGGTCGAGGGCGTCCATCGGACCCGACCGGTCCAGTGTACGAGACGCCGGCGCCCGAGGGCTCCGGAGGGACGCCGGGACGCGACGACGGCCCCACCCGGGAGCGGGTGGGGCCGTCGTGGTCGAACGGCGCGGAGCGCAGGTCAGATGGAGAACCCGAGGGCCCGCATCATGTCGCGGCCGTCGTCGGTGATCCGCTCGGGACCCCACGGCGGCATCCACACCCAGTTGATGCGGAACGCGGCCACGACGCCGTCGAGCGCCTCCGCGGTCTGCTCCTCGAGCACGTCGGTCAGCGGGCAGCCCGCCGACGTCAGCGTCATGTGGATGATGAGGGCGTCGTTCTCGTCGTCCCACGCGAGGTCGTAGATGAGGCCCAGGTCGACCACGTTGATCCCGAGCTCGGGATCCATGACGTCCTTGAGCGCCTCCTCGACCTCGTCGAACTTCTGTGGGGAGAGCGTGCTCTGCGTGCTCACGCGGTCACCGTCGTGGAGGGCGTGAGGAAGCGGTCGTAGCCCTCCTCCTCGAGGCGGTCGGCCAGCTCGCGGCCGCCCTGCTCGGCGACGCGGCCCGCGACGAACACGTGCACGAAGTCGGGCTGGATGTAGCGGAGGATCCGCGTGTAGTGCGTGATGAGCAGGAGCCCGAGGCCGGTGTTCGCCTTCGCGCGGTTGACGCCCTCGGAGACGATCTTGAGCGCGTCGACGTCGAGGCCGGAGTCGGTCTCGTCGAGCACCGCGAACTTGGGCTTCAGCAGCTCGAGCTGCAGCACCTCGTTGCGCTTCTTCTCGCCGCCGGAGAAGCCCTCGTTGACGTTGCGCTCGGCGAACGCGGGGTCCATCTTGAGCGCCGCCATCGAGGTGCGGACGTCCTTGATCCAGCCGCGGATGGCCGGGGCCTCGCCGTCGATGGCCGTCTTGGCCGTGCGCAGGAAGTTCGTCGTGGTGACGCCCGGGATCTCGACCGGGTACTGCATGGCGAGGAACAGGCCCGCGCGGGCGCGCTCGTCGACCGTCATGTCGAGGACCTCGACGCCGTCGAGCGTGACCGAGCCGGAGTCGACGTGGTACTTGGGGTGGCCCGCGATGGAGTACGCGAGCGTGGACTTGCCCGAGCCGTTGGGGCCCATGATCGCGTGGATCTCGCCCTCGTTGATCGTGAGGTCGACGCCCTTGAGGATCTGCTTGCGACCCTGCTCGGTGTCGACGCTGACGTGCAGGTCGGTGATGGTGAGAGTTGACATGCGTGCGGTTCCTCTAGCTCTTCGGGGTGGTGTCGATGTGGATGTCGCCGTCCACGATCGTCACGGGGTAGACGGGGACGGGCTCGTAGGCCGGCAGCGTGCGCGGCTTGCCCGTCTCGAGGGAGAACTTGGACCCGTGGGCCCAGCACTCCAGGGTGTCGCCCTCGACGAAGCCCTCCGCCAGCGAGATGTCGCCGTGCGTGCAGGTGTCGCCGATGGCGTGCACCGTGCCCGAGGAGTCCTTGACGAGCGCGATGGCGAGGCCCTCGATCTCGATGCGGAGCGCCTCGTTCTCGCCCAGCTCGTCGACGGCGCAGATGCGGACGGCGGTCATCGGACGACCGCCCCGGTGGCGGTGCCTGAGCCCGTGGAGCCGCTGAGCTCCGCCTCGATGGCAGCCTGCAGCCGCTCCTCGAGGTCGGGGACGCCGATCTGCTGCACGATCTCGCTGAGGAAGCCGCGGACGACGAGGCGGCGGGCCTCTTCCTCCGTGATCCCGCGGGCCTGCAGGTAGAACAGCTGCTCGTCGTCGAAGCGGCCCGTGGCGCTCGCGTGACCGGCGCCGGCGATGTCGCCGGTCTCGATCTCGAGGTTCGGGACCGAGTCGGCGCGCGTGCCGTCCGTGAGGACGAGGTTGCGGTTCTGCTCGTAGCTGTCGGTGCCCGGCGCGGAGCGGCGGATGAGGACGTCGCCGATCCACACGGTGCGGGCGCCCTGGCCCTGCAGCGCGCCCTTGTAGGTGACGCGGCTGCGGGTGTTCGGGGCGTCGTGGTCGACGTAGACCTGCTGCTCGAGGTGCTGGCCGGCGTCGGCGAAGTACACGCCGAGGAGCTCGCCGTCGGCGCCTTCGTTGGAGAGGTGCGCGGAGGGGTTCACCCGGACGATGGATCCGCCGAGCGTCACCACCACGTGCTTGAGCTTCGCGTCCCGGCCGACGACGGCCTGGTGCGCGGCCAGGTGGCGCGCCTCGTCGTCCCACTGCTGCACGGTCACGACCGTCAGCTCGGCCTGGTCGCCGACGACGATCTCGACGTTCTCGGCGAGGGACGCGGATCCGGCGTTGTCGAGGATCACGACGCCGCGGCTGAACGGCGCGGCCGTGATGACCGTGTGCGCCGCCCGCGGGGTCGAGCCGAGCTCGGAGCGGCCGACCGTGACGGTGACGGGCTCCTCCCCCGAGACCTCGACGGCGAGCGCCTCGCCGAACGACGACCAGGCGTTGGCCTGGGCACGGTCCTCCGGCGCTCCCGCGGTGCCGACACGGGCGTCGTCGCGCGGGATCCAGGAGACGGACGTGCCGGCGGCCTCGGAGGTGGTGACCGGGTAGCGCGAGCCGTCGAGCTCACCCGAGATGAGGTCGTCGAGCCGGCGGACGGGCGTCAGCTTCCAGACGGCCTCGCGGCCGGTGACGGCGTCGAACGCCTCGACGTCCGTGGACGTGAAGCGCTCGGAGCGGGTCTGGATGGGGATGACGCCCCACCCCCCGTCGGTGTGCGCCCGGCTGCCGTGCTGGTCGGCGGGGACGGGGGCTTCTGTGGTGGCGAGTGGGGTCGTCATCTAGCCGACGGATCCTTCCATGCCCATCTCGATGAGCTTGTTGAGTTCGAGCGCGTACTCCATGGGCAGCTCTCGGGCGATGGGCTCGATGAAGCCGCGGACGATCATGGCCATGGCCTCGTCCTCGGGCATGCCCCGGCTCATCAAGTAGAACAGCTGCTCCTCGCTGACGCGCGAGACGGTGGCCTCGTGGCCGAGCTGCACGTCGTCCACGCGGATGTCGATCGCGGGGTACGTGTCGGAGCGGGAGATGGTGTCGACCAGCAGCGCGTCGCAGCGGACGGTGTTGGCGGAGTGGTGCGCCGCCGCGTCCACGCGGATCTCGCCGCGGTAGCCGGCGCGACCGCCGCCGCGGGCGATGGACTTCGACACGATCGACGACTGCGTGTACGGCGCCATGTGGACCATCTTCGCGCCGGCGTCCTGGTGCTGGCCGGGACCCGCGAAGGCGACGGACAGGGTCTCGCCCTTGGCGCGCTCGCCCATGAGGTAGATGGAGGGGTACTTCATCGTGACCTTGGACCCGATGTTGCCGTCGATCCACTCCATGGTCGCGCCCTCGGCCGCCGTCGCGCGCTTGGTGACGAGGTTGTAGACGTTGTTCGACCAGTTCTGGATGGTCGTGTAGCGGACGCGGGCGTCCTTCTTCACGATGATCTCGACGACCGCGGAGTGCAGCGAGTCGGACTTGTAGATGGGCGCGGTGCAGCCCTCGATGTAGTGGACGTAGCTGCCCTCGTCGGCGATGATCAGCGTCCGCTCGAACTGGCCCATGTTCTCGGTGTTGATGCGGAAGTACGCCTGCAGGGGGATCTCGACGTGCACGCCCTTGGGCACGTACACGAACGAGCCGCCCGACCACACGGCCGTGTTCAGCGCGGCGAACTTGTTGTCGCCCGCCGGGATGACGGTGCCGAAGTACTCCTTGAACAGGTCCGGGTGCTCGCGCAGCGCCGTGTCGGTGTCCATGAAGATGACGCCCTGGTCCTCGAGGTCCTTCTGGATCGAGTGGAAGACGACCTCGGACTCGTACTGGGCCGCGACGCCGGAGACGAGGCGCTGGCGCTCCGCCTCGGGGATGCCGAGCCGCTCGTACGTGTTCTTGATGTCGTCGGGCAGGTCCTCCCACGTCTGGGCCTGCTTCTCCGTGGAGCGCACGAAGTACTTGATGTTGTCGAAGTCGATGCCGGAGAGATCGGCGCCCCAGGTCGGCATGGGCTTGCGGCCGAAGAGCTCGTAGCCCTTCATGCGGTTGGCGAGCATCCACTCGGGCTCGCTCTTGCGCCGCGAGATGTCGGCGACGACCTCGGGCGAGATGCCGCGCTTGGCGGACGCGCCGGCGACATCGGAGTCGGACCAGCCGAACTCGTACTGCCCCAGGCTCTCGAGCTCGGGTCGGTCGATGAGCACATCTGACATGGCTACCTGCTTTCCTGACGATCTGGGCGTATCAGCGCCGTATCGGCATTCCCCCGCACGGCGACGCCGCTTCGGTGACGAGAGGAAGACTGTGGGTGTCCGGGATGCGGCGGCTTCACGCCTCGCACCCCTCTTAGGATGAACACGAACGCGGGTGGACTTGTTCCCGCCGTCCTCGCTGACGTGCCGGATGCTGCAAGCCCCGACGTGTTCCATGAACCACCCGATTCTACGGGCAATCCAGCGGGCGCGGAAGGCAGGCAGTGACTCACGGCACCGATGCGGGGCAGTCTCCCAGTGGGAGCGTGCTAGGTCAGACCACCATGGTGGCGAGGAGGCTGCGGGAGCGCCTGCCGGACGGGATCACGCGGGCCACCCGCGTCCTCGTCTGGACGACGCTCGTCGTGCAGACCCTCGTGGTCGGCACGGGCGGGCTGGTGCGCCTCACCGGCTCCGGCCTCGGCTGCCCCACGTGGCCGCGGTGCACGGCCGACTCCTTCGTCTCGACGCCCGAGATGGGCGTCCACGGCATCATCGAGTTCGGCAACCGCCTGCTCACGTTCCTGCTCGTGATCGTCGCGATCGCGACGTTCCTCACCGTCCTCCGGCTCCGGGGACGGGGGCGCGGCCTGTTCTCGCTCGCGCTCGCGATCGGCCTCGGGATCCCCGCGCAGGGCGTCATCGGCGGCATCACGGTGCTCACGGGCCTGAACCCGTACATCGTCGGCCTGCACTTCGTCGTGTCGGTGGTGCTCGTGGTGCTGTCGACCGTGCTGGTCTGGCGCACCTACCACCCGCACGACGAGGCGGAGCGCTCCGTGCCGTCGTCGTTCCTGACCCTCGCCCGCATCACCGCCGTCGTGGTCGGCATCACGATCCTCGTCGGCATCGTCGTCACCGGATCCGGCCCCCACGCGGGCGACCAGGGCGCGGCCCGCAACGGCCTGGACCCCGAGCTGCTGCAGCACGTGCACAGCTGGCCGGCCTACACGACGTTCGGCCTCACGATCGTCCTCGTCGCCATCGCGGCCCGGAACCGCTGGACCGCGGTCTCGCGCTGGACCCGGGCGCTGCTGGCGGTGGAGCTGGTCCAGATCGCCGTGGGCCTCATCCAGGCGCGCACCGGGCTCCCGGAGTTCCTGGTGGGCCTGCACATGGTGCTCGCCTGCCTGCTCGCCTCCGCGATGACGGCGACCCTGCTGAGCACCACGCGACGCGCCGACACGCTGCGCCTCACGCCCGCCGAGGTCCGGCGCTCCGCCCACGTGGCCTGATCCACCGCCCTCCTCCCCGACGCCCGCCCGAGCACCGCTCGCGGCGGGCGTCGTCGCGTGCGGGCGGTGCGCCGGACGGCCGGACGCAGTACCGCGGGTGGCAGCCGACGGCCGGTCCGCGCATGCGGTCGCGGGCCGGAGGAGACGGCGGCACGGGGCCAGCGGATCGAGGACGCCGGCACCCTCGGCGCCCGGCTGATCGCTCCGCTCGAGGGAGGTCGTCGACGACACCGGGCCGGCACCGCGGTGCGCGCCCTGGACGTGCCCGGATCCGGAGTTCAGGTGACACCTGTCGAGCCCGCGCGAGGAGCCCGCGGACGCCCGCCGGCTCAGAGGGAGCGGCCCACCGAGCAGGCCTCAGCCGTCGATGCCGGGCGTCAGAAGGGCAGCAGCGGGTCGATGCCCACCGCGAGGAAGAGCAGCGACAGGTAGGAGATGGACGCGTGGAAGACGCGCATCGGCTTGATGGGCTCGTGGCGCACCGCGAGGTCGTACAGGCGGTGCGTCTCGTATACGAACCAGCCGCCCCCCGCGAGCGCCGCGACCGTGTAGACGAGGCCCATGCCGGCGACCGGGATGAGCAGCAGCGAGCAGGCGAGCGTCGCCCACGCGTACAGGATGGTCTGGAGGCCGACGGCCGCGCGCCCGCGCACGACCGCGAGCATGGGCACGTTGACCGACGCGTAGTCGTCGCGGTACTTCATCGACAGCGGCCAGTAGTGCGGCGGCGTCCAGAGGAACACGATCATGAAGAGGATGACGGGCGCCCACGAGATGTCGCCCGTGACGGCGGCCCAGCCGATGAGCACGGGCATGCAGCCCGCGGCCCCGCCCCAGACGATGTTCTGCGGCGTGCGGCGCTTGAGCCACAGCGTGTAGACGAAGACGTAGAAGAGGATCGCGGCGAGCGAGAGCGCGGCGGCGAGCCAGTTGGAGATGACGCCCAGCCACACGATGCTGGCGACGCCGATGATCCACGCGAAGACGAGGGCCTCGCGGTCCGTCAGCTCCCCCGTGACGAGCGGGCGGCGCTGCGTGCGCTTCATGACCCGGTCGATGTCGCGGTCGATGTAGCAGTTGAACGCGTTGGCGCTGCCGGCGCTGAGCGCCCCGCCGACCAGGACGCCGAGGATGAGCCAGAGGTTCGGCCACCCGCCCTGCGCCAGGATCATGACGGGCGCGGTGGTCACGAGCAGCAGCTCGATGACACGCGGCTTCGTCAGTGCGACGTACGCCTTGGTCTTCCTCGCCACGCCGATCGTCTCCCGATCGACCCGGCTCTGCACCGCAACGTTCATCGCACCTCTAACTCGCCGGACATTCCGTCCCCATGGTAGGCCACGGCACCTGTGCGCCGAGCCGCGCGGGACCCGTCGGGACCGGCTCGGAACACCTGGGGCCAGGTGGGTGTTCCCTATACTGATAGGCGGTCCGGCTGGGCCTCCCCCCCATCTTCAGAAGGGCTAGAACCAAGTGGCAGCATTGCAATGGGACCCCATCGACAGCAAGGCGGTCGACACCGCACGTATCCTCGCCGCGGACGCGGTCGAGAAGGTCGGAAACGGTCACCCCGGCACCGCCATGAGCCTGGCCCCCGCGGCCTACCTCCTGTTCCAGAAGGTCATGCGCCGCGACCCCTCCGACAGCACCTGGATCGGTCGCGACCGGTTCATCCTCTCGGTGGGCCACAGCTCGCTCACGCAGTACACGCAGTTCTTCCTCGGCGGCTACGGCCTCGAGATCGAGGACCTCCAGGCCCTCCGCACGTGGGACTCCAAGACCCCGGGTCACCCGGAGTACGGCCACACGGACGGCGTCGAGATCACCACCGGCCCGCTGGGCCAGGGCCTCGCCTCCTCCGTCGGCTTCGCCTACGCCGCCCGCTACGAGCGCGGCCTGTTCGACCCGGAGACGCCCGCAGGCGAGAGCCCGTTCGACCACTTCGTGTACGTGATCGCCGGCGACGGCGACATGCAGGAGGGCATCACCTCCGAGGCCTCCTCCCTCGCGGGGCACCAGGAGCTCGGCAACCTCATCGCGATCTACGACAGCAACCAGATCTCGATCGAGGACGACACCGACATCGCCTTCACCGAGGACGTGGCCGCGCGCTACGAGTCCTACGGCTGGCACGTGCAGCACGTCGACTGGAAGAAGACCGGCGAGTACGTCGAGGACGTCCAGGAGCTGTTCGACGCCGTCGAGGCCGCCAAGGCCGAGACGCGCAAGCCGTCGTTGATCATCCTCAAGACGATCATCGGCTGGCCCTCCCCGAAGAAGCAGAACTCGGGCAAGATCCACGGCTCCGCCCTCGGCGCCGAGGAGCTCGCGGCCGTCAAGCAGATCGTGGGCTTCGACCCCGAGAAGAGCTTCGAGGTGCCGGACGGCGTCCTCGAGCACACGCGCCAGGCCATCGAGCGCGGCCAGCAGCAGCACCGCGAGTGGGACGAGAAGCTCGCCGCGTGGGCCGAGGCCAACCCCGAGCGCAAGACGCTCCTCGACCGCGTCCTCGCCGGCGACGCCCCGGAGGGCCTCGACGAGGCGCTCCCCGTGTTCCCCGCGGGCAAGGACGTATCGACGCGCGCCGCGTCCGGCAAGGTCATCAACGCCATCGCCGAGGTCATGCCCGAGCTCTGGGGCGGCTCCGCCGACCTCGCCGAGTCGAACAACACGACCATCGAGTCGGCGCCGTCCTTCGTGCCCGCCGAGCGCTCCACCGACATGTGGAAGGGCGACCCCTACGGCCGCGTCCTCCACTTCGGCATCCGCGAGCACGCCATGGGCGCGATCCTCAACGGCATCGTCCTGCACGGCAACACGCGCCCCTTCGGCGGCACGTTCCTCATCTTCAGCGACTACATGCGCCCGGCGGTCCGTCTCGCCGCGCTCATGAAGGCGCCGTCGATCTTCGTCTGGACGCACGACTCGGTCGCCCTCGGCGGCGACGGGCCGACGCACCAGCCGGTGGAGCAGCTCGCCAGCCTCCGCGCCATCCCGGGCCTCGACGTCATCCGCCCCGCGGACGCCAACGAGACCGCGCAGGCGTGGAAGACGATCCTCACGCGTCGCATGGGCCCCGCGGGTCTCGCGCTCTCGCGCCAGAACCTGCCGGTCCTGGAGCGCGGCGCGGGTGACGCCACCGCGACCGAGTACGCCTCGGCCGCCGGCGTCGCCAAGGGCGCCTACATCCTGGCCGACACCGAGGGCACGCCCGACGTGATCCTCATCGCCACGGGCTCCGAGGTCCAGTTCGCCGTCGAGGCCCGCGAGGCCCTCGCCGCCGAGGGCGTGAAGGCCCGCGTCGTCAGCGCCCCGAGCCTCGAGTGGTTCGAGGAGCAGGACGCCGCGTACAAGGAGCACGTGCTCCCCGAGGCGGTCGCCGCGCGCGTCTCCGTCGAGGCGGGCATCTCGCTCTCCTGGAAGCAGTACGTCGGGCACCACGGACGCAGCATCTCGATCGAGCACTTCGGCGCGAGCGCCGAGTACGAGGTCCTGTACCGCGAGTTCGGCATCACGACGGAGGCCGTCGTGGCCGCCGCCAAGGAGTCCATCGCCTCCCTCTAGCAGCTGACGAGGAGCGGGGCGGCCGAGCTGCTCCGCTCCCCGCCGGCTCGCCCCGACCGACCCGCCCGACAGGGCCCGTCGATCGGGTTCCCGGGAGGGGCGCGCGTACGCGCCCCTCCCCCAGATCCTCACAACCAGCACGAAGAAGGCAACATGACCGACACCACTTCCCCCACCGCGCAGCTCTCCGCCGCGGGCGTCAGCATCTGGCTCGACGACCTGTCCCGCGAGCGCATCGATGCCAAGGGCATCGAGAAGGTGATCGCCGAGCGCGACGTCGTCGGCATCACGACGAACCCCACCATCTTCGCGTCGGCCCTCGCCAAGGGCGAGGCGTACGACGCCCAGGTCCGCGAGCTCGCGGCCGACGGCGCCGACGTCGACCGCGCGGTCTTCGAGATCACCACCCGCGACGTCGGCGAGGCCGCGCGCATCTTCCGCCCCGTCTACGACCGCACCGCCGGCTTCGACGGCCGCGTCTCCATCGAGGTCTCCCCCGACTTCGCCAACGACACGCAGGCGACCATCGACGAGGCCCACAAGCTGTGGGACAAGATCGCCGAGCCGAACGTCATGATCAAGATCCCCGCGACCCGCGAGGGCCTCGAGGCGATCACCGAGGTCATCGGCGCCGGCATCAGCGTCAACGTCACCCTCATCTTCAGCCTCGAGCGCTACCGCGAGGTCATGAACGCGTACCTCACCGGCCTCGAGAAGGCCAAGGCGGCGGGCATCGACCTGTCGACGATCCACTCGGTCGCGTCCTTCTTCGTGTCGCGCGTCGACACCGAGATCGACAAGCGCCTCGACGCGATCGGCACCGACGAGGCCACCGCGCTCAAGAGCAAGGCGGGCGTCGCCAACGCGCAGCTCGCCTACCAGGCGTTCGAGCAGACCTTCGCCTCCGAGCGGGCCCAGGGCCTCCTCGGCGCCGGCGCCAACAAGCAGCGCCCCCTCTGGGCCTCGACGGGCGTCAAGAGCCCCGACCTGCCCGACACCCTCTACGTCACGCAGCTCGTCGCCGCCGACGTCGTCAACACGATGCCGGAGAAGACGCTCGACGCGACCTTCGACCACGGCGTCATCGAGGGGGACACCATCACGGGGTCCTACGACGCCGCGAACGACGTCCTCAACCGGGTCGACGCGCTCGGCATCTCCTACACGGAGGTCACGGAGCTCCTCGAGAAGGAGGGCGTCGAGAAGTTCAAGGTGTCGTGGAGCGAGCTCATCGAGACCGTCACGAACGCCCTGGACGGCGCCAAGTGAGCGTCCGCATCGCGCTGAGCGGAGCGGCAGCCACCGCCGTCGAGACCCACGTCCCCGCCCTCGTCGAGGCGCACGTCGCATCCGGTATCACCGGGCTCGACGGCACCCTCTGGGGCCCGGACGCCGAGTCCGAGGCGACCAAGCGCCTCGGCTGGACGCAGGCGGTCTCCGTCTCGCGCCCCCTCGTCGCCGAGATCGAGGCGCTCCGCGAGGAGCTCCGCGGCCAGGGCGTCGACCACATCGTCCTCGGCGGCATGGGCGGCTCCTCGCTCGCGCCCGAGGTCATCACGCGCACCGCGGGCGTCGAGCTCACGGTCCTCGACTCGACCGACCCCGGCCAGGTGCTGGCGGCGCTCGGCGACCGCCTCGCCACCACGGCCGTCGTCATCTCGTCGAAGTCCGGCTCCACGCTCGAGACCGACAGCCAGAAGCGCGTCTACGAGACGTCGTTCCGCGAGGCGGGCATCGACCCGACCGCGCGCATCGTCATCGTCACCGACCCGGGCTCCCCGCTCGACCAGTCGGCGCGCGCCGACGGCTACCGCGTGTTCAACGCGGACCCCGACGTGGGCGGCCGCTACAGCGCGCTGACCGCGTTCGGCCTGGTGCCGTCCGGCCTCGCCGGCGCCGACATCTCGGGCCTGCTCGACGAGGCGGAGGCCGCGTCCGCGCAGCTCGCCGTCGACGACGTGTCGAACCCGGGCCTCGTGCTCGGTGCCGCGATCGCCGGCACCTCCCCGCTGAAGGACAAGCTCGGCATCGTCTCCGACGGCACCCACATCGTGGGCTTCGGCGACTGGGTCGAGCAGCTCATCGCGGAGTCGACCGGCAAGCTCGGCACGGGCCTCCTGCCCGTCGTGCTGCCGACCGACGCCCCCGAGCTCTCGCTCGGCCTCGCTGACCTGCAGGTCGCGCGGCTCGTCGCCGACGTGGACGCGCACGACGCGGCCGAGGGCGAGATCGTCATCAGCGGCACGCTCGGCGCGCAGATCCTCACGTGGGAGTACGCCGTCGCCGTCGCGGGCCGTCTGCTCGAGATCAACCCCTTCGACCAGCCCGACGTGGAGGCCGCCAAGGTCGCCGCGCGCGGACTGCTCGACGACCGACCCGCGCCCGAGGCCCCCGTCGTCACGACGGACGGCATCGAGGTGCGCGGCACGAGCGAGGTCACCGACGGCGCGACCGACGTGTCGTCCGCCATCGACGCCCTGCTCGCGCAGGTCGGCCCGACCGGCTACGTCGCCGTGCAGGCGTTCGTGGACCGCCTCGCGCTCCCCGAGCTCGAGCGCCTTCGCGACGCCGTGGCCCGCAAGGTCGGCCGTCCGGTCACGTTCGGCTGGGGCCCCCGGTTCCTGCACTCCACGGGGCAGTTCCACAAGGGCGGCACCCCCGTCGGCGTGTTCCTGCAGATCACCGCGGACGCGGCCGAGGACCTCGCGATCCCGGACCGCCCCTTCACCTTCGGCGAGCTCATCCAGGCGCAGGCCGCCGGCGACGCCACCGTGCTCGCCGAGCACGGCCGTCCCGTCCTGCGACTGAACCTGACCGACCCCACCACGGACGCCCGGGCCCTGCTCTCGACGCTCGAATGACCGCATCGCCGGATCCGTCCGGCAGATCGAGGAGTTACATGTCGCCGGTGGATATCACCCCGGAATTCAATCCCCTGCGGATCCCGTCAGACCGACGGCTGAACCGCATCGCAGGGCCGAGCAGCCTCATCATCTTCGGCGTGACGGGTGACCTGTCGCGCAAGAAGCTGATGCCGGCCGTCTACGACCTGGCCAACCGGGGGCTCCTGCCCCCCGGCTTCGCGCTCATCGGCTTCGCCCGGAGGGACTGGGAGGACCAGGACTTCGAGCAGGTCGTGTACGAGGCCGTCAAGCAGTACTCGCGCACCAAGTTCGACGAGGACGTCTGGCGCCAGCTGGCGCAGGGCATCCGCTTCGTGCAGGGCACCTTCGACGACGACGAGGCGTTCCAGACGCTGAAGGACATCACGGAGGAGCTCGACCGCGAGCGCGGGACGATGGGCAACCACGCGTTCTACCTGTCGATCCCGCCGAAGTCCTTCCCGCTGGTCACCGAGCAGCTCCGCCGCTCGGGACTCGCGGAGCAGAAGGAGGGCCACTGGCGCCGCGTCGTCATCGAGAAGCCCTTCGGGAGCGACCTCAAGACGGCACGCGAGCTCAACGCGGTCGTCGAGACGGTGTTCCCGCCGGACTCGGTGTTCCGCATCGACCACTACCTGGGCAAGGAGACGGTCCAGAACATCCTGGCGCTGCGCTTCGCGAACCAGCTCTACGAGCCCCTGTGGAACGCGAACTACGTGGACCACGTGCAGATCACCATGGCCGAGGACATCGGCGTGGGCGGCCGTGCCGGCTACTACGACGGCATCGGCGCGGCTCGCGACGTCATTCAGAACCACCTCCTGCAGCTCCTCGCCCTCACGGCCATGGAGGAGCCCGTCGCGTTCGACGCGTCGAGCCTCCGGGACGAAAAGGAGAAGGTGCTGTCCGCGGTGCGCCTGCCGAAGGACCTCTCCACCGCCACGGCCCGCGGCCAGTACGCCGGCGGCTGGCAGGGCGGCGAGGAGGTCGTGGGCTTCCTCGACGAGGACGGCATGGATCCCGAGTCCCTGACCGAGACCTACGCGGCCATGCGGCTCGACATCAACACGCGACGCTGGTCCGGCGTGCCGTTCTACCTGCGGGCGGGCAAGCGCCTCGGCCGCCGCGTGACGGAGATCGCGGTCGTGTTCAAGCGCGCCCCGCAGAACCTGTTCGCGGAGGACCAGACGTCGGCCCTCGGCCAGAACGCGCTGGTCATCCGGGTGCAGCCCGACGAGGGCGTCACCATCCGCTTCGGCTCCAAGGTGCCGGGCGCGGGGATGCAGGTGCGCGACGTCACCATGGACTTCGGCTACGGCCACGCCTTCACCGAGGCGAGCCCGGAGGCGTACGAGCGGCTCATCCTCGATGTGCTCCTCGGCGACCCGCCGCTCTTCCCCCGGCACCAGGAGGTCGAGCTGAGCTGGAAGATCCTGGACCCCATCGAAGAATTCTGGCGCACGCAGGGCCAGCCCGAGCAGTACCGTCCGGGCACCTGGGGGCCGGCCTCGGCCGACGAGCTCCTCGCCCGCGACGGACGGACCTGGAGGCGGCCATGAGAGTCGATCTGCCGAACACCACCACCGCCAAGATCTCGAAGGCGCTCGTCAAGATCCGCGAGGAGGGCGGCGCCGTCGCCCTCGGCCGCGTCCTGACGCTCGTGATCTCCACCTCGCTCGGCAGCGAGGAGGAGGCCATCGAGGCCGCCAACGACGCGTCGCGTGAGCACCCCATGCGCGTCATCGTCATCTCCACCGATCGCGGCGTCGCGGCGGAGGCGACCACCGAGTCGGCCCGCGTCGACGCCGAGATCCGCGTGGGCGGCGACGCCGGCGCGAGCGAGGTCGTCGTGCTCCGCGTGTACGGCGCGGCCGCCGAGGACGAGGAGAGCCTGGTCACGGGCCTCCTCCTCCCCGACGCGCCCGTCGTCGCCTGGTGGCCGCACGACGCCCCGGCGGTCGTCAGCCAGTCGCCGCTCGGGCGCATCGCGCAGCGCCGCATCACGGACTCGTCCACGAGCAGCAACCCGCGCATGGCCCTGCAGCATCTCGCGGAGACGTACGCCCCCGGCGACACGGACTTCGCCTGGACGCGGCTCACGCTGTGGCGGGCGCTGCTCGCCGCGGTGCTCGACCAGCCGCCGTACGAGCCCGTCACGCAGGTGGAGGTGTCCGGCGCCGCCGACTCCCCCTCCACCGTGCTCCTCGCCGCCTGGCTCGGCCTGCAGCTGCAGGTGCCCGTGCTCCACGAGGTCACGACGCGGGCGACCGGCTCGAGCGGGATCCACGGCGTGCGGCTCCACCGCGCCTCCGGCGTGATCGACCTCGACCGGCCGATCGCCAACGTCGCGACGCTCAAGCAGCCGAACCAGCCGACGCACGATGTGAGCCTCCCGCGCCGGAGCCTCCGCGACTGCCTGGCCGAGGAGCTGCGGCGACTCGACCCCGACTCGCTGTACGGGGACGTGATCCGTCACGGACTCGAGCAGGCGACGGCGGGCAACGGGTACATCACCGCGTCCACCACCGCACGGAAGGACTCGGGAGACCGATGACCACGAACGACCGCAGGGTGCTCGTGCACCCCGACAAGAAGGCCATGACCGGCTCCGTCGCCGCGCGCTTCCTCACGAAGCTCGTCGACATCCTGGACGAGGAGGAGACGGCCAACGTCGTCCTCACCGGGGGGACGGTGGGCCCGAGCATCCTCGCGGCCGTGAACGACTCCGCGGCGCGCGACAGCGTCGACTGGACCCGCGTGCACTTCTGGTTCGGCGACGAGCGGTGGCTGCCTCACGGCGACCCCGAGCGCAACGACACCACGGTGCGCGAGGCGCTGCTCGACCACATCGACGTACCCGCGGAGAACATCCACGCCATGGGCGCGAGCGACGCGGGGCAGAGCCTCGAGGAGGCCGTCGAGGCGTACACGGCGGAGCTCGCCGCGCACGCCAACGGCGACACCTCGCTCCCCCGCTTCGACATCACGTTCCTCGGCGTGGGGCCGGACGGCCACGTGGCGTCGCTCTTCCCCGACAGCGACGGCATCCGCACCATGGACGCCGCCGTGATCCCGGTGCGCAACTCCCCGAAGCCGCCGGCGGAGCGCATCTCGCTCACGCTGCCGGTGCTCAACTCGTCGCTGCGGATCTGGATGGTGCTCGCCGGACCGGACAAGGCGTTCGCGCTGGGCCTCGCCCTCGCGGGCGCGGACCGCACCGAGGTGCCCGTCGCGGGCATCAAGGGGCGCAAGCGCACGGTCTTCTTCATCGACCGCGAGGCGGCCGCCGACGTGCCGGAGAACCTCAGGCTGTCGTCGTACTGACGACGGTGCCGGCACGAGCCGGATGCACGACGACGGGCGGGTCCTCTCCGGAGGCCCGCCCGTCGTCGTGCATCCGGCGACCGACGACAGCCGGGAACGGAGAACGCCCCCGTCCTCAGGGACGGGGGCATTCGACGTGGTGGGGTGAGGCTACTTGGTGGCCTTCACGGTGCCGCGGCGGGCACGGAGCTGCTCCAGCGCCTCCTCGAGGAGCTGGCTCGCCTCCTCCTCGCTGCGGCGCTCCTTCACGTACGCGAGGTGCGTCTTGTACGGCTCGAGCTTGGCGACCGACGGCGGGTTGGCCTTGTCGCGCCCGGCCGGCAGACCCGACTGCGGGGAGTCGATGGTCTCGGGGATCTCCTCCTCGGGCAGGTTCGCCGCGAAGTGGCGGACGGTCTCGTTGCCGAGGGCGTCCCAGTACGAGATCGAGATGCGCTCCGCGTGGAAGCCGCGGTCCTGCTCGCCCATGGGGCCCGCGCCGACGCGCGAACCGCGGATGGCGCTTCCTCCTGATGCCATGTGGCTGCTCCCTACAATCCGGTGTCGAACTTGGTGATCAGCCCGAGGACCACGATGCACGTGACCCAGATCAGGCCGAGGATGACGGTGATGCGGTTCAGGTTCCGCTCGGCCACGCCCGAGGAGCCGAGGCTCGACGTCGTGCCGCCCCCGAACATGTCGGACAGACCGCCGCCCCGCCCCTTGTGCAGGAGGATGAGCATGGTCAGCAGGAGGCTGGTGATTCCCAGAACCACCTGCAGGACTACCTGGAGGATTTCCACGTGCGGCCTTTCGGGTGCGCGGTGCTGTGGCCGAGACGACCGGTGAACGGCCGATGGGCCGTTGTCGATTATAGCGGGCAGCTGGATGCGGCGAGCCGCCCGCGCCCGGTGGGGCGCGAGCGGCTCGAGGTGGGGAGGCGGATCAGACCCCGACATGGGAGCGGAACCGCGCGATGGCGGAGAACTCCTGCACGTCGAGGCTGGCACCGCCGACGAGGGCGCCGTCGACGTCGGGCTCGCGGAGGAACCCCGCGATGTTGCCGGACTTGACCGAACCGCCGTAGAGGATCCGCGTGGCCTTCGCGGCCTCGTCGCCGAGCAGCTCGGCGACGACGGCGCGCAGAGGGGCTGCGACCTGCTGGGCCTGCTCGGGCGTCGCGGCCTGGCCGGAGCCGATGGCCCACACGGGCTCGTAGGCGACGACGACGTCGGCGCCCTTCGCGAGCCCCTGCAGCGCGACCCGCAGCTGCGCCACGGGGACGGCGCTCGCGCCGTGCTCCTCGAGATCGGCCGCGGTCTCGCCCACGCAGATCACGGGGACGATGCCGTGCTTGACGGCGGCCGCCGACTTCGCAGCCACCTGCTCGTCGGTCTCGCCGTGCAGCGTGCGCCGCTCGGAGTGGCCGATGATGACGTACCGGCAGGCGAGCTGCGCCAGGAACGCCGCGGAGATCTCCCCCGTGTACGCGCCGGACTCGTGCTCGGACACGTCCTGGGCGCCGTACGCCAGCTCGAGCTTGTCGGCCGAGACGAGCGTCTGCACGCTGCGGATGTCGGTGGCCGGCGGGAACACCGCGACCTCCGCCTCCTGGTAGTCGTGCTTCGCGTCCTTGAGGCTCCACGCGAGCTTCTGCACGAAGGCGATGGCCTGGAGGTGGTCCAGGTTCATCTTCCAGTTGCCCGCGATGAGCGGGGTGCGCCCCTGCGGGCGATCGGTCACTGCCATCCGAGGACCTCCAGTCCCGGCAGGCGCTTCCCCTCGAGGAACTCGAGGCTCGCGCCGCCTCCGGTCGAGATGTGACCGAAGCGGTCATCATCGAATCCGAGCGCGCGGACGGCCGCGGCGCTGTCGCCGCCCCCGACCACCGACAGGCCCTCGACGCGCGTGAGCGCGTCGGCGACCGTCCTCGTGCCGGCCGCGAACGGCTCCAGCTCGAACACGCCCATGGGGCCGTTCCAGAACACCGTGGTCGAACCTCGGATGATCGTCGCGAAGGCGTCGGCGGTCTCGGGGCCGATGTCGAGTCCGAGCCCCTTCGCGCCCGCGGGCGTCTCCTCGATGGCGTCGGCGCGGGTGACCTCGTGGGCGGCGTCGGCGGAGAACCCGTCGGCGACGACCACGTCGGTGGGGAGCACGATCTTCACGCCGCGCTCCTCGGCCTCGGCCAAGTAACCGCGGACCGTCTCGACCTGGTCCTCCTCGAGGAGGCTCGCGCCGACCTCGTGGCCCTGGGCCTTGAGGAACGTGAACAGCATCCCGCCGCCGATGAGCAGCGAGTCGACGCGCGGCAGCAGGTGGCCGATGACGCCGAGCTTGTCGGACACCTTGGATCCGCCGAGCACGACCGTGTACGGGCGCTCCGGGTTCTCCGTCAGGCGGTCGAGGACCTCGAGCTCGCTCGCGATGAGCGAGCCGGCCGCGCTGGGGAGCGCGGACGCGAGCTCGAACACGCTGGCCTGCTTGCGGTGCACGACGCCGAAGCCGTCGGACACGAACGCGTCCCCCAGCTCGGCGATCGACTCCGCGAAGCCGCGGCGCACGGACTCGTCCTTGCTCGTCTCCTCCGCGTGGAAGCGGAGGTTCTCGAGCACGACGACGTCGCCGTCGCCGAGCGCCTCGACGGCCGCGCGGGCGGAGTCGCCCACGGTGTCCGCCGCGAACGCGACGTCGGCGCCGAGCAGCTCGCCGAGACGGGTCGCCACGGGACGCAGGCTGTACTTCTCGTCGGGCGTGCCGTCGGGACGGCCGAGGTGCGAGATGACGACGACGCGGGCGCCGGCCTCGCGGAGACCCGAGAGGGTCCCCAGCGAGGCCAGGATGCGCCCGTCGTCGCCGATCACGCCGTCCTTCAGGGGGACGTTGAGGTCGCAGCGCACGATGACGCGACGACCCCGGAGGTCCCCCAGGGAATCGATGGTGCGGAGTGCCACGGTCGGTTACAGGCGATCGGCGACGTACTCGGTGAGGTCGACGAGGCGGTTGGAGTAGCCCCACTCGTTGTCGTACCACGACGCGACCTTGACCTGGTTGCCGATGACCTTGGTGAGGCCGGCGTCGAAGATCGAGGAGTGCGGGTCGTTGACGATGTCGCTCGAGACGATCGGGTCCTCGGTGTACTTGAGGATGCCCTTGAGGGGGCCCTCGGCGGCGGCCTTGTACGCGGCGTTGACCTGCTCGACCGTGACGTTCGCCGAGGTCTCGATGGTGAGGTCGGTGATCGAGCCGGTGGGCACGGGGACGCGGAGCGCGTAGCCGTCGAGCTTGCCGACGAGCTCGGGGATGACGAGGCCGAGCGCCTTCGCGGCACCCGTCGACGTGGGGATGATGTTGACGGCGGCGGCGCGGGCACGACGCAGGTCGCTGTGCGGGCCGTCCTGCAGGTTCTGGTCGGCCGTGTAGGCGTGGACCGTCGTCATGAGGCCGCGCTCGATGCCGAACTCGTCGAGGAAGACCTTGGCGAGGGGCGCGAGGCAGTTCGTGGTGCACGACGCGTTGGAGATGACGTCGTGGGTGGCGGGGTCGTAGGTGCCCTCGTTGACGCCGAGGACCAGGGTCGCGACGTTGTCGCCCGTGGCGGGCGCGGAGACGAGGACCTTCTTGGCGCCGGCGGTGATGTGCTTGCGCGCGTCCTCCGCCTTCGTGAAACGACCCGTGGACTCGATGACGATCTCGACGCCGAGCTCGCCCCAGGGGAGGTTCGCGGGGTCGCGCTCCTCGAGGACGCGGATGGCCTTGCCGTTGACGACGATGTTGTCGCCGTCCAGCTCGACGGTGGCGTCGAGGCGGCCCGTGATGGAGTCGTACTTGAGCAGGTGCGCGAGCGCCTTGTTGTCGGTGAGGTCGTTCACCGCGACGATCTCGATGTCGCTGCCCTTGGCGAGCGCTGCGCGGAAGTAGTTGCGGCCGATGCGGCCGAAGCCGTTGATGCCGATCTTGACGGTCACGTGTTCTCCTGATGTTCTGCGCGCTCGGGGGCGGCGGTGGGTGGTGGAGGTTCGGGTGCGTGGGAGTCCTGGCGTGCGGGAGCCGCGGGCGGCCGGGGTCTCCCCGCCGGCCGCCCGCGGCTGCGGCTAGGAGAGGAGGAAGAGGCCCTGCGTCTTCGTGCGCGCGGCGTCGAAGCGCGCCTGCACGTCGGCCCAGTTCACGATGTTCCAGAACGCCTTGACGTAGTCGGCCTTGACGTTGACGTAGTCGAGGTAGAAGGCGTGCTCCCACATGTCGAGCAGCAGGATCGGGACGGTCGCCGCGGCGAGGTTGCCCTGGTGGTCGTACAGCTGCTCGATGATGAGCTTCTGGCCGAGCGAGTCCCAGGCGAGGATGCTCCAGCCGGAGCCCTGGATGCCGAGGGCGGACGCGGTGAAGTGCGCCTGGAACTTGTCGTACGAGCCGAAGAACTCGTCGATGGCCGCGGCGAGCTCGCCGGTGGGCTTGTCGCCGCCGTCGGGGCTGAGGTTGTTCCAGAAGACGGTGTGGTTCACGTGTCCCGCGAGGTTGAACGCGAGGTCCTTCTGCAGCTTGTTGACGAACGTGAGGTCGCCGGCGTCGCGCGCCTCCTGCAGCTTCACGAGGGCGGTGTTCGCGCCGTCGACGTAGGTCTTGTGGTGCTTGTCGTGGTGCAGCTCCATGATGCGGCCGCTGATGCTCGGCTCGAGGGCCGAGTAGTCGTACGGGAGGTCGACGAGAGTGTAGTCAGCCATAGGTGTATCTCCTCTTCATTGCCCGGGGGCTCCCGGCCAGAGGCCGGGGGTGGGTGACGGATCGAGTCTAGTCCGGCGGCCCTCCGCGCCACCTGGCCGGATGACGCCCGGCGTCGAGCGGATCCCCGCGTCGTCGAGCGCGCCCGCGGGCGGAGGAACCGCGGATCAGACGTCGTCGAGGTCGGCCGGCAGGTTCGCGTCGGTGCCGGGCAGGCCCTCGTCGACGGCCTTCTTGTCGGCCATGGCCAGGAGCCGGCGGATGCGCCCGGCGACCGCGTCCTTGGTCATGGGCGGGTCGGCGTGGTGGCCCAGCTCGTCGAGGCTGGAGTCGCGGAAGCGGAGCCGCAGGTCGCCCGCGTACTTGAGGTGCTCCGGGATGTCCGGGCCGAGGATCTCCATGGCCCGCTCCACGCGCGCGCACGCGGCCACCGCGGCCTGGGCCGAGCGGCGGAGGTTGGCGTCGTCGAAGTTGACGAGGCGGTTGGCGGTGGCGCGGACCTCGCGGCGCTGGCGCATCTCCTCCCAGTTGACGACGGTCCCCTGCGCTCCCATGACCCGCAGCATCTGCCCGATGGCGTCGCCGTCGCGGATGACCACCCGGTGGACGCCGCGGACCTCGCGCGCCTTGGCGCTGATGTCGAGGCGCCCCGCGGCGCCGACGAGGGCCATGGCGGCCTCGTTGCCGGGGCAGGTGACCTCGAGCGCGGCCGAGCGACCGGGATCGGTCAGCGTGCCCGCGGCCAGGAACGCCCCGCGCCAGACGGCGGCGATCTCCTCGCGGGAACCCGTGGTGAGACGATTGGGCAGCCCGCGGATGGGGCGGCGGCGGGCGTCGAGCAGGCCGGTCTGGCGGGCGAGGGTCTCGCCGCCCTCCATCACGCGCACCAGGTAGTGGGTGGCGCGGCGCATGCCGGACGCCGGGATGACGGAGATGTCGCTGCGGACGCCGTAGAGCTCGGCCAGGTCCTTCCGGACGCGGCGGGCGAGGAGGGGGGTGTCGAGCTCGGACTCGACCGCGATGCGGTTCGAGATGAGGTGGAGCCCGCCGGAGAAGCGCAGGATGGTGGCCAGCTCGGCGGCCCTCACCGTGGTCTTGCTGACCTCGACGCGTGACAGTTCTTCCTTGACGTCCGAGGTCAGAGGCAAATGCTTACTCCCTTGATGAGATGGGTGCCCTACTCCCGGCCGAGGTCGCGGTGCTTGGTGCTGACAGCGACGCCGGGAAGGGCGCGGAGGAGGCTGGAGAGCTCCTCGGCGACGGCCACCGAGCGGTGCTTGCCGCCGGTACAGCCGATAGCGATCGTAGCGTGTCTCTTGTTCTCCCGCTGATAGCCCGCGAGCACCGGGGCGAGCGCGCGCGCGTACGCGTGGACGAACTCCTCGGCGCCCTCCTGGCCCAGCACGTAGTCGCTGACGGCCTTGTCCCGGCCCGTGAGCGGGCGGAGCTCCGGGGTCCAGAAGGGGTTCGGCAGGAAGCGCATGTCCGCGACCATGTCGGCGTCGGCGGGGGTGCCGTACTTGAAGCCGAAGCTCATGACGGTGACGCGGACACCCGCGTCGTCCGCACCGCTGAACTGCTCGGTGATCGTGGTGGCGAGCTGGTGGATGTTGAGCTCGGACGTGTCGATGACGAGGTCGCTCGCCTCGCGTATCTCGATCATGCGGGCGCGCTCGGCGGCGATCCCGTCGAGCAACGTGCCGTTCCCCTGCAGCGGGTGCGGGCGTCGGACCTGCTCGAAGCGCCGGACGAGCGCGGCGTCGGTCGCCTCGAGGAAGAGCACGCGGAGGCGCGGACCCGTGCCGAAGGTCTGCAGGATGTCCCGCAGCTCGGAGAAGAAGTCGCCCCCTCGGACGTCGACCACCGCGGCGATCTTCGGCAGCGAGGTGCCGGCGCGGCCCGCGAGCTCGACGAGCGGCTTGAGCATCTGCGGCGGGAGGTTGTCGACGACATACCAGCCGAGGTCCTCCAGCGCGTTGCCGACGGTGGAGCGGCCCGCGCCGGACATCCCCGTCACGATCATGACGTCCTGCTGGGGGATCTCCACGCTCATGCGGGGCTGCACCTCTCGTCGCGCTGGTCGGTGGGTCGAGTCTAGGCGGGACCGGCGACACCGGTCCGGGCCGGGTTCACGAGCGGAGCCGCTCGTAGACGGCCTGGGCCAGCGTCGGCCCGATGGTGCGGACGGCCGCGATCTCGTCGACCTCGGCCTGCTTGAGCTTCGCGACCGATCCGAACTGCTGCAGCAGCCGCTGCACGCGCGACGGACCGAGCCCGGGGATCTCGTTGAGCACCGACGTGATGTCGCGCTTCCTCCGCGCGCGCTGGTGCGTGATGGCGAAGCGGTGCGCCTCGTCGCGGATGCGCTGGATGAGGAAGAGGGCGTCGCTGTTGCGCGGCAGGATGATCGGGTAATCCGAGTCCGGCAGCCAGATCTCCTCGAGGCGCTTGGCGATGCCCGCCAGCTGGATCCCCGTCACGCCCGACTCCTCGAGCGCGCGCCGGGCGGCGGCCACCTGCGGTTGCCCGCCGTCGACGATGAGCAGGTTGGGACTGTACGAGAACTTGTTGACGGGCGGCGCCTCCCCGAGCTCCGGCGGCGCGGCGTCGGCGGGCACCTCCGCCTCCTTGCCGAGGTAGGCGAGGCGGCGCGTGATGACCTGGTGGATCGACTCGGTGTCGTCCGTGGAGTCGGCGATGTTGAACCGGCGGTACTGGTCCTTCCGCGGCAGGCCGTCCTCGAAGACGACCATGGACGCGACGATGTTGGTGCCGCTCAGGTGCGAGACGTCGTAGCACTCCATGCGCAGGGGCGCGTCGGGCATGCCGAGCGCCTCCTGGATGTCGGCCAGCGCCTTCGACCGCGTCGTGAAGTCGGAGCTGCGCCGGGTCTTGTAGAGCATGAGCGCGTTCTGCGCGTTGGTCGCCGCGGTCTGGGCGAGCGCGGCCTTGTCGCCGCGCTGCGCGACGCGCAGGTCGACCTGCCACGAGCTCGGACGCCCGCGACGGACGGTGCCGTCGTCCTCCCCCGCCGCCCGGCGCTGGCTGAGCCACAGCTCGAGCTCGGCGGCGTCGGCCGGCAGCTCGGGGACGAGCACCTCGCGCGGCGGATGCGCCTCGTCCTCGTACGCGTTGTGCAGCACGGTCTCGACGAGCTCGCCGATCCCGATGTCGAGCTCCTTGTCGACGACCCACGTGCGCGTGCCGCGGATGCGTCCGCCGCGGACCATGAACTGCTGCACGGCAGCGGCGAGCTCGTCGGCGGCGATGCCGAAGACGTCGGCGTCGACGCGGTCGTCGAACACGACCGCGGTCTTGGAGAGGGCGGCCTCGAGCGCGCCGATGTCGTCCCGGTGCCGGGCCGCGGCCTCGTAGTCCATCTCCGCCGCGGCGTCCTTCATCCGCTGCGTGAGCTGACCCACGTACTTGGAGTCGTTGCCGGCCATGAAGCTGACGAAGTCGTCGGCGATCTCGCGGTGCTCCTCCTCCGACACCCGGCCGACGCACGGCGCCGCGCAACGGCCGATGTCGCCGAGGAGGCAGGGGCGGTTCGTCTGGCGCGCGCGCTTGAAGGTGCTCTCCGAGCACGAGCGCATGGGGAACACCTTTAGCAGGTGGTCGACCGTCTCGCGGATGGCCCAGACCTTCGTGTAGGGCCCGAAGTACTTGGCGCCGCGGATCTTGCGGTTGCGGGTGACCATCACCCGCGGGTAGTCCTCCCCCAGCGTGACCGCCAGGTACGGGTACGACTTGTCGTCCCGGAACTTGACGTTGAACGGCGGGTCGAACTCCTTGATCCAGGTGAACTCGAGCTGGAGGGCCTCGAACTCGCTGCCGACGACGGTCCATTCGACTCCGGCCGCGGACGTCACCATCCGGCGCGTGCGCTCGTGGAGGCTCGCGAGCGGCGCGAAGTAGTTGGCGAGGCGCGCGCGCAGGTTGTTCGCCTTGCCCACGTACAGGACGCGGCCCGCCGCGTCGCGAAAGCGGTACACGCCCGGCGACGTGGGGATCTCCCCCGCCGCCGGACGGTAGCCGACCGTGTCGGTGCGGGCCATCAGACGGCCGCGCGCTCCTCGCGCGCACGCTGGGAACCGGCCGCCGACCCTTCGGCCTCGGCCTCAAGCACCTCGCGGAGGAACCCGCCGGTGTAGCTCTCCGGCACCGTGGCGAGGTGCTCGGGCGTGCCGGTGGCGAGGACCGTGCCGCCGCCCGCACCGCCCTCGGGACCCATGTCGATGAGCCAGTCGGCCGACTTGATGACGTCGAGGTTGTGCTCGATGACGATGACCGTGTTGCCCTTGTCGACCAGCCCGTTGAGCACGAGGAGGAGCTTGCGCACGTCCTCGAAGTGGAGGCCCGTGGTCGGCTCGTCGAGCACGTAGATGCTGCGGCCGTTCGAGCGGCGCTGCAGCTCCGTGGACAGCTTGACGCGCTGCGCCTCGCCGCCGGAGAGCGTGGTGGCGCTCTGGCCGAGGCGCACGTAGCCGAGGCCCACGTCGACCAGGGTCTTCATGAAGCGGTGGATGGCCTGGATGGGCTCGAAGAACTCCGCCGCCTCGCTGATGGACATGTCGAGCACCTCGGCGATGCTCTTGCCCTTGTAGTGGACGCTGAGGGTGTCGCGGTTGTAGCGCGCTCCCCCGCAGACCTCGCAGGCCACGTAGACGTCCGGCAGGAAGTTCATCTCGATCTTGATGGTGCCGTCCCCCGAGCAGGCCTCGCAGCGCCCGCCCTTGACGTTGAAGCTGAAGCGGCCGGGGAGGTACCCGCGCGCCTTGGCCTCGGTGGTCTCGGCGAAGAGGGTGCGGATCCGGTCGAAGACGCCCGTGTACGTGGCGGGGTTCGAGCGCGGGGTGCGGCCGATGGGGTTCTGGTCGACGTGGACGACCTTGTCGAGGTTCTCGAGGCCGGTGACGCGCGCGTGCTTGCCCGGCACCTTGCGGGCGCCGTTGAGCTCGTTGGCGAGCACCCGGTAGAGGATGTCGTTGACGAGCGACGACTTGCCCGACCCGCTGACGCCCGTGACGGCCGTGAGCGTGCCGAGCGGGAAGGACGCCGTGACGTTCTGCAGGTTGTTGGCGCGGGCGCCCACGACCTGGATCTGCCGCTTCTTGTCGATCTTGCGGCGCTTCGCCGGCGTGGCGATGGCGCGGCGCCCGGCGAGGTAGTCGCCCGTGAGCGACTCGCGGTTCTCGATGAGGCCCTCGTAGGAGCCCGAGTGCACGACCTTGCCGCCGTTGACGCCCGCGCCCGGTCCGATGTCGACGATCCAGTCGGCGGTGCGGATGGTGTCCTCGTCGTGCTCGACGACGATGAGCGTGTTGCCGAGGTCGCGCAGCTTCACGAGCGTCTCGATGAGGCGGCGGTTGTCGCGCTGGTGCAGGCCGATGCTCGGCTCGTCGAGCACGTAGAGCACGCCGGTGAGGCCCGAGCCGATCTGCGTGGCCAGGCGGATGCGCTGCGCCTCGCCGCCGGAGAGCGACGCCGCGGCGCGTGCGAGGTTGAGGTAGTTGAGGCCGACCTCGATGAGGAAGTCGAGCCGCACGCGGATCTCCCGGAGGACCTGCGCGGCGATGTGCGCCTCGCGGTCGGTGAGCTCGAGCTGCGCCATGAACGCCTGCGCGTCCGAGAGGCTCATCTCCGCGACCTCGGCGATGTTCGCGCCGTGCACGAGGACCGCGAGCACCTCGGGCTTCAGCCGCTTGCCGTCGCAGACCGGGCACGGGATCTCACGCAGGTACTCGCCCCAGCGGGCGCGCTGGTTGTCGGTCTCGGCCTGCGCGAACTGGCGCTCGATGTAGGGCATGACGCCCTCGAAGCCCGACGAGTAGGTCATCTCGCGGCCGTAGCGGTTCTTCCACTTGACCTGGACCTCGAAGTCGTTGCCGCGGAGCACCGCCTCGCGGACCTCCTCCGACAGCTTCCGCCACGGCGTGGTGAGCGAGAACTTGAGGTCGCGCGCGAGGCCGGCGAGCAGCTTCTCGTAGTACTGGAAGAGGCCCTTGCCCTGCGTGGTCCAGGGGAGGATGACGCCGTCGGCGATGCTCAGCGACTCGTCGCCGATGAGCAGCTCCTGGTCGACCGACATGCGCGTGCCGAGGCCCGAGCACTCGGGGCAGGCGCCGAAGGGCGCGTTGAAGGAGAAGGTGCGCGGCTCGATCTCGGTGAGCTGGATGGGGTGGTTGTTCGGGCACGACAGCTTCTCCGAGTACGTCTGGAGCCCGCCGGGGCCCTCGACGTCGACGAAGTCGATCATGACGATGCCGTCGGTGAGGCGCAGCGCGGTCTCGAGCGAGTCGGTGAGGCGCCCGAGGATGTCGTCGTTCGCGACGAGGCGGTCGACCACCACGGAGATGTCGTGCTTGTACTGCTTCTTGAGCTTGGGGGGCGAGCTGAGCTGGATGAGCTCCCCGTCGACGATGGCGCGCGAGTAGCCGCCGGACGCGAGCTCCGCGAACAGGTCGACGAACTCGCCCTTCTTCTGGGACACGATGGGGCTGACGATCTGGTACCGCGTACCGGTCTCGAGCTCCATGAGCTGGTCGGCGATCTGCTGCACCGTCTGACGCGAGATGCGCTCCCCGCAGACGGGGCAGTGGGCGACGCCGATGCGCGCCCAGAGCAGGCGCATGTAGTCGAAGATCTCGGTGATGGTGCCGACCGTGGACCGGGGGTTGCGGTTCGTCGACTTCTGGTCGATGGAGACCGCGGGGCTCAGGCCCTCGATGAAGTCGACGTCGGGCCGATCGACCTGGCCGAGGAACTGGCGGGCGTACGCGGACAGCGACTCGACGTACCGGCGCTGGCCCTCCGCGAAGATCGTGTCGAACGCGAGGGACGACTTGCCGGACCCGGACAGGCCGGTGAAGACCACCAGCGAGTCGCGCGGGATGTCGAGGTCGACGTCACGGAGGTTGTGGACACGGGCACCGCGGACGCTGAGGAGGGAGGAGGACTCGACGGGGGAGATGGACACGCTTCCATCGTATGCGTCGCCACCGACACCGCCGACGGGGAGGGGGCGCGCGTGCGGCCCTCCCCCGTCCCTCGTTCAGGACAGGTGCCCGGCCTTCTCCATCTGCCGGAGCTCGCGCTTGAGGTCGCCCAGCTCGTCGCGGAGGCGCGCCGCCAGCTCGAACTTGAGCTCGCCCGCGGCCTGCAGCATCTGGTCGTTGAGGTCGGAGATGATGGTCTCCAGCTCGTTCGCCCCGGCGGCCGCCTTGCCCTCGCGACGGAGGTTCGGCGTGGGCGACCGCTTGCCGCCGCCGCGCCCCTCGAGCATCTTCTTCGTGTCCTCGCCCTCGCGCGCCAGGATCTCCGTGATGTCGGCGATGCGCTTGCGCAGCGGCGTCGGGTCGATGCCGTGCTCGGTGTTGTAGGCCACCTGCTTCTCGCGACGGCGGTCGGTCTCGTCGATGGCGCGCTTCATGCTGTCCGTGAGGACGTCGGCGTACATGTGCACCTCGCCCGAGACGTTGCGCGCCGCGCGGCCGATGGTCTGGATGAGCGACGTGGACGAGCGGAGGAAGCCCTCCTTGTCGGCGTCGAGGATCGCGACGAGCGACACCTCCGGCAGGTCGAGGCCCTCGCGCAGCAGGTTGATGCCCACGAGCACGTCGTAGATGCCCGCGCGCAGCTCGCTGAGCAGCTCCACGCGGCGCAGGGTGTCGACGTCCGAGTGGAGGTACCGCACGCGCACGCCCGCCTCCGCGAAGTAGTCGGTGAGCTCCTCCGCCATCTTCTTCGTGAGGGTGGTGACGAGGATGCGCTCGTCCTTCTCCACGCGGATGCGGATCTGCTCGAGCAGGTCGTCGATCTGCCCCTTCGTGGGCTTGACCACGATGGCCGGGTCGATGAGGCCGGTGGGGCGGATGATCTGCTCCACCACGCCGTCGCCCATGCCGAGCTCGTACTTGCCGGGCGTGGCCGACATGTAGACGGTCTGGCCGACGCGCTCGGTGAACTCGTTCCACTTCAGCGGCCGGTTGTCGAGCGCGCTGGGCAGCCGGAAGCCGTGCTCCACGAGCGTGCGCTTGCGCGAGGAGTCGCCCTCGAACATGGCGCCGATCTGGGGGACGGTGACGTGCGACTCGTCGATGATGACGAGGAAGTCGTCCGGGAAGTAGTCGAGCAGGCAGTGCGGGGCCTCCCCCGCGTCGCGCCCGTCGATGTGGCGGGAGTAGTTCTCGATGCCGGAGCAGAAGCCGATCTGCTGCATCATCTCGATGTCGAAGTTGGTGCGCATGCGCAGGCGCTGGGCCTCGAGCAGCTTGCCCTCGCGCTCGAGCACGGCCAGCCGCTCCTCGAGCTCCTGCTGGATGGTGCCGATGGCGCGCTGCATGACCTCGGTCTCGGCCACGTAGTGCGATCCCGGGAAGACGGACACCGAGTCCATCTTGCGGACCACGTCGCCCGTGAGCGGGTGCAGCGTGTAGAGCGCCTCGATCTCGTCGCCGAACATCTCGATGCGGATGGCCAGCTCCTCGTACATCGGGATGATCTCGATGGTGTCGCCACGCACGCGGAAGTTGCCGCGGGAGAAGTCGACGTCGTTGCGCTGGTACTGCATGGAGACGAACTTGCGGATGAGCGTGTCGCGGTTGATCTGCATGCCCACCTGGAGCGCGACCATCGCGTTCATGTACTGCTCGGGCTGGCCGAGGCCGTAGATGCAGGAGACCGTGCTCACGACGACGACGTCGCGGCGGCTGAGCAGGGAGTTGGTGGTGGAGTGGCGGAGCCGCTCGACCTCGGCGTTGACCGACGAGTCCTTCTCGATGAACGTGTCCGTCTGCGGGACGTACGCCTCGGGCTGGTAGTAGTCGTAGTACGAGACGAAGTACTCGACCGCGTTGTCGGGCATGAGCTCGCGGAACTCCGTGGCGAGCTGCGCGGCGAGGGTCTTGTTGTGGGCGAGGATCAGCGTCGGGCGCTGGACCTTCTCGATGAGCCAGGCCGCGGTGGCCGACTTGCCGGTTCCCGTGGCGCCGAGGAGGACGACGTCGGGCTCGCCGGCGTTGACCCGGCCGGCCAGCTCGGCGATGGCCGTGGGCTGGTCGCCGCTCGGGGAGTACTCGCTGACGACCTTGAAGGGGCGCACGGACCGGGTGGGCTGCATGCTCCCGAGTCTACGAGCGGCCTCCGACACCGCCGGACAGGTTCGCCCAGAGCCGATCCGTCTGGGCGAGCGTCGAGTCCAGGGAGACGCCCGAGTCGACGACGTCGTCGGCGACGGCCAGCCGTTCCTCGTCGGACGCCTGCGAGGCGATGCGCCGCTCGGCCTCCTCGCGCGGCATGCCGCGGAGCTCGACGAGGCGGCGGATCCGCTCCTCGCGGGGAGCGTGGACCACCACGATCCGGTCGAACTCGTCGACGCGGCCGGACTCCACCAGGAGCGGGATGTCGTAGACGACGACCGCATCCGGATCCGCCTCCCCCGCCTCGGCCATGCGACGGGCGGACAGCTTGCGGACCGCGGGGTGCGTGATGGCCTCCAGGTCGCGGCGGGCGTCCGGATCCTGGAACACGACGGCGCCGAGCGCCGCGCGGTCGAGGGAGCCATCGGCCTGGATCACGCCCGGGCCGAAGCGACGCGCGATCTCCGCCAGCGCCGGCGTGCCCGGCTCCACGACCTCGCGGGCGAGCCGGTCGGCGTCGATGCGCACCGCCCCGAGCTCCGCCAGCCGGTCGGCCACCACCGTCTTGCCCGCGGCGATGCCGCCCGTCAGTCCGATCACGCGCATGGATCCAGCCTAGGCGCGTGCCGCACCGCGGCCGCACGCGGAGGCCCGAGGCGGCCCGCGCACGACGGAGGCCGCCCTCCCCGAAGGGAGAGCGGCCTCGTCGTGGTGCGGGTGGGACTACTTCGAGCTGGACAGCTTCTCGCGCAGGGCGGCGAGGCTCTCGTCGTCCGCCAGCGTGCCGGCGCCCGTCGAGTCGCTCGTGAAGCCGGGGCCGGCGGACGTGATGCCCGTGTCGGCCGCCTCGGCCTCGGCTGCTGCCGCGACCTGCTTCTTGTGGGCCTCCCAGCGGGCCTGAGCGGCGGCGTACTGCTGCTCCCAGGTCTCGCGCTGGGCCTCGAAGCCCTCCTTCCACTCGTTGGTCTCCGGGTCGAAGCCCTCGGGGTACTTGTAGTTCCCCTGGTCGTCGTACTCGGTGAGCATGCCGTAGAGGGCGGGGTCGAACTCGGTGCCCTCGGGGTCGACGCCGTCGTTGGCCTGCTTGAGGCTCAGCGAGATGCGACGACGCTCGAGGTCGATGTCGATGACCTTGACGAACACCTCGTCGCCGACGGACACGACCTGCTCCGCGAGCTCGACGTGCTTGCCGGAGAGCTCCGAGATGTGCACGAGGCCCTCGATGCCCTCGGCCACGCGGACGAACGCACCGAACGGCACCAGCTTGGTGACCTTTCCGGGCGCGACCTGGCCGATGGCGTGCGTGCGGGCGAAGACCTGCCAGGGGTCCTCCTGCGTCGCCTTGAGCGACAGCGAGACGCGCTCGCGGTCCAGGTCGACCTCGAGGATCTCGACGGTCACCTCCTGGCCCACCTCGACGACCTCGCTGGCGTGCTCGATGTGCTTCCAGCTGAGCTCGGAGACGTGCACGAGGCCGTCGACGCCGCCCAGGTCCACGAACGCACCGAAGTTGACGATCGAGGAGACCACGCCCTTGCGGACCTGGCCCTTCTGGAGGTTGTTGAGGAACGTGCTGCGGCTCTCGGACTGCGTCTGCTCGAGCAGGGCACGGCGCGACAGGACCACGTTGTTGCGGTTCTTGTCGAGCTCGAGGATCTTGGCCTCGATCTCCTGGCCGAGGTACGGCGTGAGGTCGCGGACGCGGCGCAGCTCGATGAGCGAGGCCGGGAGGAAGCCGCGGAGGCCGATGTCCACGATGAGGCCGCCCTTGACGACCTCGATGACGGTGCCGGTGACGACGCCGTCGGACTCCTTGATCTTCTCCACGTCGCCCCACGCACGCTCGTACTGCGCGCGCTTCTTGGACAGGATCAGACGGCCTTCCTTGTCCTCCTTCTGGAGGACGAGGGCCTCGACGGTGTCGCCGACCTTGACGACCTCCGTGGGGTCGACGTCGTGCTTGATCGACAGCTCACGCGAGGGGATGACGCCCTCGGTCTTGTAGCCGACGTCGATCAGGACCTCGTCCCGATCGATCTTCACGACGGTGCCCTCGATGAGGTCTCCGTCGTTGAAGAACTTCAGTGTCTTCTCGACCGCGGCGAGGAAGTCCTCAGCAGATCCGATGTCGTTGATCGCGACCTGCTTGGGCGCCTTGTCGGTCGTTGCGATTGTCATGTAGTTAGTGCTCCAGGATGGGCATGAATAAGGCCGCTGGCGCGGACCCGCGCGGGTACCGGTCGAGCGGCGGACGGATGGGTCGTCGCAGAACTGCGACAGTCGATCTTAGACCCGGCCCGGGAGGCGGGACAACCGCGCCGCGCGGGTCGGTCGCCGACCCGCGCGGAGCGTGCTCAGCGGAGGACCGCGGCGCGGAGGGTGTCGAGGCCGACTCCCCCGATGTCGAGCGCCCGGCGGTGGAACTCGCGGATGTCGAACGCGTCGCCCTCCAGGCGCCGCGTCTCGTCCCGGAGGTCCTCCCAGATGCGCTGCCCCACCTTGTACGACGGGGCCTGCCCCGGCCAGCCGAGGTAGCGGTTGACCTCGAAGCGCACGAACGACGGATCCATGTTCACGTTTCGGCCCATGAAGTCGAAGGCGTACTCGGCGTCCCACCGCGCCTCGCCGTCAGGGCGGGTCTTGCCGAGGTGGACGCCGATGTCGAGCACGACGCGGGCCGCGCGCATCCGCTGGCCGTCGAGCATGCCGAGGCGGTCGGCGGGGTCGTCGAGGTAGCCGAGCTCCTGCATCAGGCGCTCGGCGTACAGGGCCCAGCCCTCCGCATGGCCGGAGGTGCCGGCGAAGCGGCGCCACGTGTTGAGCTCCGCCTTGTTGTAGGTGGCCTGCGCGATCTGCAGGTGGTGGCCGGGGACGCCCTCGTGGTAGACCGTCGTCAGCTCGCGCCAGGTGTCGAACTCGGTGACGCCCTCGGGCACCGACCACCACATGCGGCCCGGACGGCTGAAGTCGTCCGCGGGGCCGGAGTAGTAGATGCCGCCCTCCTGCGTCGGCGCGATCATGCACTCGAGCGCGCGGATCTCCTCGGGGATGTCGAAGTGCATGCGGCCGAGCTCCTCGACGGCGCGGTCGCTCGTCTCCTGCATCCAGGCGCGCAGGGCGTCCGTGCCGTGCAGCTTGCGCGAGGCGTCGCCGTCGAGGTGCGCGATGGCCTCGAGCACGGTCGCGCCGGGGAGGATCTCGCGGGCGATGGACTCCTGCTCCTCCACCATGCGCGCCAGCTCGCCGACGCCCCACTCGTACGTCTCGTCGAGGTCGACCTCGGCGCCGAGGAACGAGCGGGAGCGGAGCGCGTACTGCTCGCGGCCGACCGCGTCGGCGTCGCGGCCGGCGGGCTCGAGCTCCGTGCCGAGGAACTCCGCGAGGCGCGCGTAGGCCGCGCGGGCCTCCTCGGCGCGGGCGCCGAGGTCCTGGCGCAGCGACGCGGGCAGCTCGCCGGCGTCGGGACGCGCCTCCTCGGCGAAGGAGCGGAAGAAGCCGTCGGGGGCCGCCTGGCGCTCGACCTGGCCGAGCACCTCGCGGATCTGGCGCTTCGCCGGCGTCCGGCCGCGGCGGACGCCCTCGCGGAGCGTCTCGATGTAGCCGTCGACGGCGCCGGGGACGTTGCCGAGGCGCGTGGCGACGTGCTCCCAGTCGCCCTCGGTGGCCGTGGGCGAGATGTCGAAGACCTCGCGGATGCCCTGCGCGGGCGACGCGATCACGTTCAGGTCGGAGAGGTGGACGCCCGCCTCGTGCATCTCGACGTCGAGCTCGAGCTCGCGGGTGAGGTCCATGCGGGTGACCTCGTCGACGGCGTCGACGGGCGCGGCCGCGGCCAGGTGGCGGACGACCGCGCGCGCGGCCTCGGCGTGCGCCGCGTGACCGGCGGGCGACGTGTCGCCGTACTCGCCCTCGCGACCCGGGCGGCCGAGGTAGACGCGCTCCTCGGGGTGCAGGTCGAGCGACGTGTCGATCCACCCCTCGGCGATGCGGTCGATCTCCGTCTGCGGTCGGGGGGCCTTCGGCGTCGTCGTCATCCCTCGACCGTACCGGCTCCCAGGAGCGACCGGACGGTCGCGGGATCGGTCGCGCCGCGCAGCTGCTCGGCGCGAACGGGGTCGAGCAGGATCTCGGCGAGGCGCGACAGCAGGGCGATGTGGCCGCCCCCGGTGGCCGCGATCCCGATGACGATGCGGACGTCGTGGCCGTCCCAGTCGACGCCGTCGGGGAGGCGGAGGAGGCTGATCGCGTCCGCCTCGACGAGGTCGCGGCCGGCGGCGAGGGTGCCGTGCGGCACCGCCACGCCCTCGCCCACGAACGTCGACACCGATCGCTCGCGCTCGACCATGGCCTCCACGTAGCCGGGCTCCACGGCGCCGGACGCGACGAGCGCCTCGCCCGCCTGCCGGATGGCGTCCTCGCGGTCGGCGGCGCGGGCGTCGAGCCGGATGGATCCGTCCGCGAGGAGGTCCGAGAGTCGTGCGTTCGTCATGCGCTGGTGCTCCTCGTGCTGGGTGGTCGGGAGGGCGGATCCGGTCAGTGCGCGGCTGCGGACCACGAGTCGCCGCGGCCGACCTGGACCTCGAGCGGCACCCGGAGGTCCGCGGCGTGCGCCATGCGGTCGGCGACGATCGCCTCGAGCGCGTCCCACTCCCCCGCGGCGACCTCGAGGATGAGCTCGTCGTGCACCTGGAGGAGCATGCGCGAGGCCATGTCGCGCTCCCGCATGTCGGCCTCGATGCGGATCATCGCGATCTTCATGATGTCGGCGGCCGACCCCTGGATGGGCGCGTTGAGCGCCGCCCGCTCGGCGTTGTCCCGGAGGACGCGGTTGGGGCTGTTCAGGTCGGGGAACGGACGGCGGCGGCCGAAGATCGTCTCCGTGTAGCCGGCCGCGCGCGCCTCCTCCACCACCTGGCGGAGGTAGTCGCGCACCGAGCCGAACCGCGCGAAGTAGTCGGTCATCAGCTGCTTCGCCTCCGACGACGGGATGCGCAGCTGCTTCGACAGGCCGAACGCGCTCAGGCCGTACGCCAACCCGTAGCTCATGGCCTTGACCTTGGTGCGCATCTCCGCGCTCACGTCCGCCGGCTCCACGCCGAAGATGCGGGATCCCACGAACCGGTGCAGGTCCTCCCCCGCGGCGAACGCCTCGATGAGGCCCTCGTCGCCGGAGAGGTGCGCCATGATCCGCATCTCGATCTGCGAGTAGTCGGCCGTAAGCAGCGTCTCGTAGCCCTCGCCCACGCGGATGGCGCTGCGGATGCGGCGGCCCTCCTCGGTGCGGACGGGGATGTTCTGCAGGTTCGGGTCGTTCGAGGAGATGCGGCCGGTGGTCGTGCCGGTCTGCACGTAGGTGGTGTGGATCCGCTCGTCGTCGCCGATGCCGCGCTCCAGCGTCTGGATGATCTGGCGCAGCTTGCTCGCGTCGCGGTGCTCGAGCAGCAGGTCGAGGAACGGGTGCGGGTTCGACGCCTGCAGGTCGGCGAGGGCGCCCGCGTCCGTGGAGAAGCCCGTCTTGTTGGCCCGCGTCTTCGGCATGCCGAGCTGGTCGAAGAGGACCTCCTGCAGCTGCTTCGGCGAGCCGAGGTTGATCTCCTTGCCGATCTCGGCGAAGGCGCGCTGCGCGAGGTCCGTGATGCGCTCCAGCAGCTGCGCCGACAGCTCGGCGAGGCCGGCGCGGTCGGTCGCGACGCCGCGCAGCTCCATCTCCACGAGCACGAGGAGAGTCGGCATCTCGATGTCGACCATGACCCCGAGGGTGCGCTCGTCGAGCACCTCGCGGAGCGCCTTCTCGACCCGGAGCGTGTACCAGGCCTCGGTGGGCGCCGTGAGCGCCTCGGTCTCGGGCACGAGCTGGTTGGCGTCGGGCTCGGGCAGGTCCTCCAAGAGGTACCGGCTGACGAGCGCGGCGAGCGTCTTGTCGGTGAAGCCGGGACGCAGCAGCCAGCCGGCGACGAGGACGTCGAAGGCGAGGCCCGAGAACGCGAGGCCGGCCCGGCGCATCGCCTTCACCTGCACCTTGGCGTCGGACATGATCTTGGGGGCGTCGCTCGCGAGCCACCGCTCGAAGGGCGCGTAGTCGGCGCGGCCCTCCTGCCAGGGCAGCGTGACCGTCTCGGTCGCGCTCGCGAGCCCGAAGCCGACGGGCTTCCCGTCCTGCGTCTCCACTGTGAGGCCGAGGCCGTGCGGGGACGCGGCGCTCTGCCGGTCGATCCACTTGGCGAGCTCCTCGTCGAGCAGCTGCTGCGCCTGCGGGGCGGCCGGCGCCGTGGACGGCTCCTGCTCGACCGCTCCGACGGGCGTGCCCTCGCTCGACGCCGAGACGCCGGATCCCTCGAGCTTCAGCACGCGCTCGAGCAGCTGCTTGAACTCCAGCACCGCGAAGACCTCGCGGAGCGCGGGCTCGTCGATGGGCTTGCGCTCGAGGTCCGCCGGGCCGAGCGGCAGCTCGACGTCGGTGAGGAGCCGGTTGAGGCGGCGGTTGCGGATGACGTTCTCGTACTGGGCGCGGAGGTTGTCGCCGACCTTGCCCGAGATCTCGTCCCGGTGCTCGATGACCGCGTCGAGCGACCCGTACTGGTTCAGCCACTTCACCGCGGTCTTCGGGCCGACCTTGTCGACGCCGATGAGGTTGTCGCTCGTCTCGCCCACGAGCGCCGCGATGTCCGGGTACATCTCCGGCTGCACGCCGTACTTCTCGAACACCTTCTCCGCGTCGTAGCGCGTGAGCTGCGCGACGCCCTGCGTGGACGGGTAGAGCAGCGTGACGTCGTCGTTGACGAGCTGGATGGCGTCGCGGTCGCCCGAGACGACGAGCACGCGGAAGCCCTGCTCGCGGCCCTGCGTGGCGAGGGTCGCGAGGATGTCGTCCGCCTCGTGGTCCTCCTTGGTGAGGGTGGGGATGTTCATGGTCTTCAGCGCCCGCTCGAGCAGCGGGACCTGGCCCGTGAACTCCACCGGCGTCTCGCCGCGCGTGCCCTTGTACTCCGGGTACTCGCGCGTGCGGAACGAGAAGCGCGAGATGTCGAACGCGACGCCGACGTGCGTGGGCTTCTCCTTCTGCAGGAGGTTGATGAGCATCGCGATGAAGCCATGCACGGCGTTCGTGTGCTGCCCCTCGCGGTTCTGGAAGCTCTCCGCCGGCAGGGCGTAGAAGGCCCGGAACGCCAGGGAATGGCCGTCGATGACGAGGAGGGTAGGCTTTTCCGTGTTCGGCACGGGTCCAGCCTATAGAGGGCTCCCGACCTCGCACCCGGCCCGGAGGATCCCGATGACGCAGCCCGCACCCGACGCCGACGCCACCGCGCGGCTCCTCCGCCAACCCCAGGACGTGGGCGCGCTCGCGGAGAAGATGGGCATCGTCTTCCAGGAGCTCAGCCCGGAGCGCTCGGTCGCCACCATGCCCGCCGAGGGGAACACGCAGCCCTACGGCGTCGTCCACGGCGGCGCGTACGTCGTGCTCGCGGAGTCGCTCGGATCCATGTCCGCCAACGTCCACGCCGGCCCCGACCGCGTCGCGTTCGGCATCGAGCTCAACGCGAGCCACACGCGCTCCGCGTCGTCGGGCACGGTCACCGGCACCTGCACGGCGATCCACCTGGGCGGCACGCTGACGACGCACGAGATCGTGCTCACCGACGACGAGGGCCGGCGGCTCTCCACCGTGCGCATCACGAACATCATCCGCGAGCGCACGCGGCGCTGACGCGCGTCAGGCGCTGCGGGTGGCCCCGCGGCGGGCTACTTCTTGGCGCTGAGCTGCTCGATGATGGCCTGGGCCACGTCGTGCATGGTGAGGCGGCGGTCCATCGACGCCTTCTGGATCCAGCGGAACGCCTCGGGCTCGGTGAGGCCCATCTTCTCGTTGAGCAGGCCCTTGGCCCGGTCGACGAGCTTGCGGGTCTCGAAGCGCTCGACGAGGTCGGACACCTCCGCCTCGAGCGTGATGATCTGGGCGTAGCGGGCCAGCGCGATCTCGATGGCAGGCAGCAGGTCGTTGGGCGTGAACGGCTTGACGACGTAGGCCAGCGCGCCGGCCTCGCCCGCGCGCTCCACGAGCTCCTTCTGGCTGAACGCCGTGAGGAGGACGACGGGCGCGATGTGGTTGCGGTTCAGCCGCTCGGCCGCGGAGATGCCGTCGAGCTGGGGCATCTTGACGTCCATGATGACGAGGTCCGGCCGCAGCTCCGTGGCCAGCGCGACGGCGGTCTCGCCGTCCCCGGCCTCGCCGACGACCTCGAAGCCGTTGTCGCGGAGCGTCTCCACGATGTCGAGGCGGATGAGCGACTCGTCCTCGGCGACGACGACACGGCGGGGGGCTGCGGGGGCTGTTTCCTGGTCACTCACGGATAGGAGCCTACGGTATCGTCAGCCTGGCCGGTGCGCGGCGGATGGGCGGGCAGCCCGCGGGGTCCGCGTGCGGACCGGGTGCGCCGGATTGGCGGAATGGCAGACGCGGAGCACTCAAAATGCTCTGTCCGTGAGGGCGTGTGGGTTCGAGTCCCACATCCGGCACCGGGTCCCGCGAGGGATGCGGAGAGGGCGGGCGACCATCTGGTCGCCCGCCCTCTCGCGTGCCAGCGGGCGGGAGCCGCCGCGGACCGTGCGCTACTTCTCGTACGCGGGAGCCGCCTCGTTCACGGCGTCGCCGACGACGTGGACGCGCAGCTCGTTGGTCGAGCCCGCGATCCCGGGAGGGGATCCCGCGATGACGACGACCTTCTGGCCGACCTCGGCGAGGCCCTCCGCGAGGAGCACGTCGTCGACCTGGTGGAACATCTGGTCGGTGTGCGTGACGGTGTCGACGAGGTACGTCTGCACGCCCCACGACAGCGCGAGGCGACGGCGGATGCCCTCGTTCGGCGTGAACGCGAGGATCGGGATGCCGTTGCGCAGGCGCGTCATGCGCCGGACGGAGTCGCCCGACTCGGTGAAGACGCAGAGGAACCTCGCCTCGACGAACTCGGCGACCTCGGCCGCCGCGAGCGTGATGGCGCCGCCCTGCGTGAAGGGGCGCGTGCCGAGCTCCGGGATGCGCTCCAGCCCGTGCTCCTCGGTCGACTCGATGATGCGCGCCATGGTCTTCACGGTGACGACGGGGAACTCGCCCACGCTCGTCTCGCCGCTCAGCATGAGCGCGTCGGCGCCGTCCAGCACCGCGTTGGCGCAGTCGGAGGCCTCGGCGCGCGTGGGACGCGGGCTCGTGATCATGGACTCGAGCATCTGCGTGGCGACGATGACCGGCTTCGCCTTGCGGCGGGCCAGCTCGACCGCGCGCTTCTGCACGATCGGCACGGCCTCGAGCGGCAGCTCGACGCCCAGGTCGCCGCGGGCGACCATGATCGCGTCGAACGCGTCGACGATCTCCTCGAGCGCGTCGACGGCCTGCGGCTTCTCGACCTTGGCGACGACGGGGACGCGGCGGCCCTCCTCGTCCATGATCTCGTGCACGCGGACGATGTCCGACGCGTCGCGGACGAAGCTCAGCGCGATGAGGTCGGCGCCGAGGCGGAGGCCCCAGCGGAGGTCCGCCTCGTCCTTCTCGGAGAGGGCGGGCACGTTGACCGCGACGCCCGGGAGGTTGATGCCCTTGTTGTTGCTGACCGTGCCGGCCACCTCGACCGTGGTCGTGACGCGCGTGCCGTCGGTGGAGACCACGCGCAGCGTGACCTTGCCGTCGTCGATGAGCAGCGGGTCGCCCGGCTTCACGTCGCCCGGGAGGCCCTTGTAGGTGGTGGAGCAGATGTCCTTCGTGCCCAGGATGTCCTCGACGGTGATGACGAAGGTGTCGCCGAAGGCCAGGTCGTGCGGGCCGTCGGAGAACTTGCCCAGGCGGATCTTCGGGCCCTGGAGGTCGACCAGGACCGCGACCGCGCGGCCCGCGTCGTCCGCGGCCTTCCTGATGATGGAGTAGATGCCCTCGTGGACGTCGTAGGTGCCGTGGCTCAGGTTCATCCGGGCCACGTCCACGCCGGCGTCGATGATGGCGCGGATGCTCTCATAGGAGCTGGTCGCGGGCCCGAGGGTCGCGACGATCTTCGCTCGTCTGGTCATGCTCTGTCTGTCTCGCGTTTCTGCGTCGCACACGGACGCGGTTCGGGTGAGTGGTCGCGGTCGCACGCCGGGGCGCGACGGCCGGGTCAGATGGAGAGAGCGCGGTCCGTGGGACGGACCGGGAACGGGAGCTCCGTGTCCCCCTCAAGGTACCGGTCGACGGCGGACGCCGCTGAACGTCCCTCCGCGATGGCCCACACGATGAGCGACTGCCCGCGGCCCGCGTCGCCCGCGACGAAGACGCCGGCCTGGTCGGTCTGGTAGTCCTCGCCGCGCGCCACGTTGCCGCGGTCGTCGAACGGGACCGCCAGCTGCGACTCGAGCGCGTCCTTCTCAGGACCCGTGAAGCCGAGGGCGAGCAGCACGAGGTCGGCGGGGATCTCGCGCTCGGTGCCCGACTTGGGCACGCGGCGTCCGTCGCGGAACTCCGTCTCCGCGACGCGGACGGCGCGCACGTGGCCGTCGTCGTCCTTCAGGAACTCGACCGTGGAGGCGAGGTAGTGGCGCTCGCCGCCCTCCTCGTGCGCGCTCGACACCTCGAACAGGGTCGGGTACGTGGGCCAGGGCTGGTCGGCGCGGCGCTCCGACGGCGGCTGCTGGCCGATCGCGAGGTTCGTGACCGAGGCCGCCTTCTGGCGGTGGGCGGTGCCGATGCAGTCCGCGCCGGTGTCGCCGCCGCCGAGGACGACGACGTGCTTGCCCTCCGCGTGGATCTGCTCGGGCACCTGGTCGCCCGCCGTGGCGTGGTTCGACTGGCGCAGGTAGTCCATGGCGAAGTGGATGCCGTCGACGTCGCGCCCCGGGATGTCGAGGTCGCGGGGCACGAGCGAGCCCGTGCACACGACGACCGCGTCGTAGCGGAGCCGGAGGTCGGACCAGGTGATGTCCTTCCCGATGTCGACGCCCGCGCGGAAGCGGGTGCCCTCGGCGGTCATCTGCGCCAGGCGCGCCTCGAGGTGGCGCTTCTCCATCTTGAAGTCGGGGATCCCGTAGCGCAGCAGCCCGCCGATGCGGTCGTCGCGCTCGAAGACCGCGACCGTGTGCCCGGCGCGCGTGAGCTGCTGGGCGGCGGCGAGGCCGGCGGGGCCGGATCCGACGACCGCCACGGTCTTGCCCGTGAGGCGCTCCGGCGGGTGCGGCTCGACCCATCCGTTCTGGAAGGCGTCGTCGATGATCGACACCTCGACCTGCTTGATCGTGACGGGCGGCTGGTTGATGCCGAGCACGCACGAGCTCTCGCAGGGCGCGGGGCACAGCCGGCCCGTGAACTCCGGGAAGTTGTTCGTGGCGTGCAGGCGCTCGATGGCCTGGCGGCCCTCGCCGCGCCACGTGAGGTCGTTCCACTCCGGGATCAGGTTGCCGAGGGGGCAGCCCTGGTGGCAGAACGGGATGCCGCAGTCCATGCACCGGCCGGCCTGGCGCACGAGCTCGCCGCGCTCCTGCTGCTCGTACACCTCCTTCCAGTCCATGAGCCGGACCGAGACGGGTCGGCGCTTGGGGAGCTCGCGCTCCGTCACCTTGAGGAAGCCCTTGGGGTCAGCCACCGGTCACCTCCAGGATGCGCTTCCAGGCGACGTCGCCGTCGGGGTCGAGGCCCTCGTCCACCGCGGTCTGGCGGGTGGCGAGGACGGCCGCGTAGTCCCGCGGCAGGATCTTGGTGAAGCGGTGCATGGATGTCTCCGGCTCGGCGAGCAGGCGCTCGGCCACGGTGGATCCGGTCTCGGCGAGGTGCCGGCGGAGGAGGTCGGTCACGATCTCGACGTCGGCGCTCCCGAGCGGGTGGAGCTCGAGCTCGCCCGTGGCGAGCGCGTCGGTGTTGATGCGGTCGTGGTCGAGGTCGATCACGTACGCCGTGCCGCCCGACATGCCCGCGCCGATGTTCCGGCCGGTGCCGCCGAGCACGAGCGCGAGCCCGCCCGTCATGTACTCGAGCGCGTGGTCGCCCACGGCCTCGACGACCGCGGTGGCGCCCGAGTTGCGGACGAGGAACCGCTCCCCCACCATGCCGCGGATGAACATGGTGCCCTGCGTGGCGCCGTAGCCGATGACGTTGCCCGCGATGACGTTCTCCTCCGCGGGGAAGCCGGCCCGGTCGTCCGGGCGCACGACGATGTCGCCGCCCGACAGGCCCTTGCCCAGGTAGTCGTTGCTGTCGCCGATGAGGCGCAGCGTGATGCCCGACGGCATGAAGGCGCCGAAGGACTGGCCGGCGGAGCCGCGCAGGGTGACGTCGATGGATCCCGTCGGCAGCCCGTTCTCCCCGTGCCCCTTGGTGACGAGGTGGCCGAGCATCGTGCCGACCGCGCGCGCCGTGTTGCGCACGGGCAGGTCGATCTCCACGCGGCCGCCGTTCTCGAGCACGTCGCGGCTGAGGCGGATGAGCTGGTTGTCGAAGTGGTCCTCGAGCTCGTGGTCCTGCGACCGCGCGTGCTTCATGGGCTCGCCCCCGGCGAAGGTCGGGCCCACCAGGATCGGCGTGAGGTCGAGCCCCGACGCCTTCCAGTGGTCCACCGCGTCCTCGACGCCGAGCAGGTCGTTGCGACCCACGATCTCGTCGAGCGAGCGGTAGCCGAGCGCGGCCAGGTGCTCGCGCACCTCCTGCGCGATGAACTCGAAGAAGTTGACGACGTGGTCGGCCTTGCCCGGGAAGCGCTTGCGCAGCTCCGGGTTCTGCGTGGCGACGCCGACGGGGCAGGTGTCGAGGTGGCAGACGCGCATCATGATGCAGCCCGAGACGACGAGCGGCGCCGTGGCGAAGCCGAACTCCTCGGCCCCGAGCAGCGCGCCGACGATGACGTCGCGGCCGGACTTCATCTGCCCGTCGACCTGCACGACCACGCGGTCGCGCATGCCGTTGAGGCGGAGGGTCTGCTGCGTCTCGGCCAGGCCCAGCTCCCACGGGGTGCCCGCGTGCTTGAGCGAGTTGACCGGGCTCGCACCCGTGCCGCCGTCGTGGCCCGAGACGAGGATCACGTCGCTCAGCGCCTTCGCGACGCCCGCGGCGACCGCGCCGATGCCCGACTGGCTGACGAGCTTCGTGTGGATCCGGGCGGAGGGGTTCGCGCGCTTGAGGTCGAAGATCAGCTGCTTGAGGTCCTCGATCGAGTAGATGTCGTGGTGCGGCGGCGGGGAGATGAGGCCGACGCCCGCGGTCGCGTGCCGCGTGCGGGCCACCCACGGGTAGACCTTGCCGGGCGGCAGCTGGCCGCCCTCGCCGGGCTTGGCGCCCTGCGCGAGCTTGATCTGGATGTCGTCGGCGTGCGTGAGGTACATGCTCGTGACGCCGAAGCGCCCGGACGCGACCTGCTTGATGGAGCTGCGGCGCTCGGGGTCGAGCAGGCGCTCCACGTTCTCGCCGCCCTCGCCCGTGTTCGACTTGGCGCCGAGCCGGTTCATGGCGATCGCGAGCGTCTCGTGCGCCTCCTCGGAGATCGAGCCGTAGCTCATCGCCCCGGTGGAGAAGCGCTTCACGATCTCGCTGATGGGCTCCACCTCGTCGAGCGGCACCGGCGGACGCGTGCCCGTGCGCAGCTGGAACATGCCGCGCAGCGTCATGAGGTCCTTCGACTGCGCGTCGACCATGGACGTGTACTCGCGGAAGATGTCGTACCGGCGCGTGCGCGTGGCGTGCTGCAGGCGGAAGATCGTGTCCGGGTTGAACAGGTGCGGGGATCCGTCGCGGCGCCACTGGTACTCGCCGCCCGTCTGCAGGCGCTCGTGCGAGAGCACGGCGCCGTCGGTCGGGTACGCGCTGCGGTGGCGGGCGGCGTTCTCCGTCGCGATGACGTCGATGCCGACGCCGCCGAGGCGCGTGGTGGTGCCCGAGAAGTACTGGTCGACGAGCGCCTGCGAGAGGCCGACGGCCTCGAAGCACTGCGCGCCGGCGTACGACGAGACGGTGGAGATGCCCATCTTCGACATGATCTTGAGCACGCCCTTGCCGAGCCCCTTGATGAGGTTCCGCGTGGCCTTCTCCGCCGTGACGCCCGTGAGCATCCCGCTGCGGACCAGCTCCTCGCACGACTCCATGGCCAGGTACGGGTTGACCGCGGACGCGCCGTAGCCGATGAGCAGCGCGATGTGGTGCACCTCGCGCACGTCGCCCGCCTCGACCACGATGCCGACCTTCATGCGGGTCTGCTTGCGGATGAGGTGGTGGTGGACGGCCGCGATCATGAGCAGCGACGGGATCGGCGCCAGGTCGCGGTTGGAGTCGCGGTCCGACAGCACGATGAACTGCGCGCCGTGCTCGATGGCGCGGTCGACCTCGTCGCACATGGCGTCGATGCGCCTCTGCATCGCGAGCGGCCCGTCGTCGACGCGGTAGAGGCCGCTGACGATCGTGGTGGTGCGGCTGCCCGGCCGGTGGTCGATGTGGATGACCTTGGCGAGCTCGTCGTTGTCGATGACGGGGAAGTCGAGCACGACCTGCTTGGTGTGCTCCGGGCCGGCGTCGAGGAGGTTGCGCTGCGGCCCGAGGCCGAGGCGGAGGCTGGTGACGACCTCCTCGCGGATGGAGTCGAGCGGCGGGTTCGTGACCTGCGCGAACTGCTGCGTGAAGTAGTCGAACAGCAGGCGCGGGCGCTGCGAGAGGACGGCGATGGGCGTGTCCGACCCCATGGCGCCGAGGGGTTCGGCGCCCACCTTCGCCATGGGCATGAGGAGCATCCGCACCTCCTCCTCGGTGTAGCCGAAGGTGCGCTGGCGGCGGACGACGGAGGCCGGCGTGTGCACGACGTGCTCGCGCTCGGGCAGGTCGGCGAGGTGGATCCGGTTCTCGAGCCACTCGCCCCACGGCGCGCTCGCGGCCAGCTGGGACTTGATCTCGTCGTCCTCGATGATGCGGCCCGCCTCGGTGTCGACGAGGAACATCTTGCCGGGACGCAGGCGGCCCTTGCGCGCGATGCGAGCCGGGTCGATCTCGAGCACGCCGATCTCGCTGCCGAGCACGACGAGGCCGTCGTGCGTGACGAGGTACCGGCCGGGGCGCAGGCCGTTGCGGTCGAGGGTGGCGCCGACGAGCGTGCCGTCGGTGAAGGTGAGCGCGGCCGGGCCGTCCCACGGCTCCATGACCATCGAGTGGTACTCGTAGAAGTCGCGGCGGACGGGGTCGATGTCCGTCTGCTTCTCCCACGCCTCGGGGACCATCATCATCATGGCGTGCGGCAGGCTGCGGCCGCTGAGGCTGAGGAGCTCCAGGACCTCGTCGAAGGACGCCGAGTCGCTCGCGCCGGGCGTGACGATGGGCATCAGCGGCGAGAGGTCGCCGAGCAGCTCGGACTCGAGCTGGGACTGGCGGGCGCGCATCCAGTTGCGGTTGCCCGCGACGGTGTTGATCTCGCCGTTGTGCGCCATCATCCGCAGGGGCTGCGCGAGCGGCCAGGACGGGAACGTGTTCGTGGAGTACCGCGAGTGCACGATGGCGAGCTTCGAGGCGAAGCGCTCGTCGGAGAGGTCGGGGTAGAACGGCTCCAGCTGGAGCGTGGTGACCATGCCCTTGTAGACGAGCGTGCGCGACGACAGCGAGATGAAGTAGGCGCCGAGCTCCCGCTCCGCGCGCTTGCGGAGGCGGAACGCGAGGCGGTCGAGGGCGAGGCCCGCGGGTCGCTCCACGGAGGACTCCGGGGCGTCCGAGGAGAGGAAGAGCTGGCGGAACGCCGGCATCGCCTTGCGCGCCAGGTTGCCGAGGTGCGTCTGGTCGACCGGGACCTCGCGCCAGCCGAGCACCCGCAGGCGCTCGTCGCCGGCGAGGCGCTCGATGCCGGCCTGCAGCTCCTCGCGCTCGGCGTCGTCGGTCGGCAGGAAGGCCATGCCGACGGCGTACTCCCCCATGGGCGGCAGGTCGAAGCCCACGACCCCGCGCAGGAACTCGTCAGGGATCTGGGTCATGATGCCGGCGCCGTCGCCGGTGCCCGCGTCGGAGCCGATGGCGCCGCGGTGCTCGAGGTTCCGCAGCGCGTCGAGCGCGTTCACGATGATGTCGTGGCCCGGGGTGCCGCGCAGCGTGGCCACCATGGCCAGGCCGCACGCGTCCTTCTCGAACGCCGGGTCGTAGAGGCCCTGCTTCACGGGGAAGGAGCCGCCGGGAGGGGAGGTGGAGGAGAACGCCATGGGAACCGTCCTAGATGCACTGCGGAGGGACGTCGCTGGCCCTGTGGTGGGGACCGTCCCGCGGGAGGGACGGTGACCGCGGGTGTGCCCGCGCTGGGGACTAGGCGCCGCGTCCGCTTGTGGCGGGGAGAGCGTGGGAGTCCGACCCGGTGGATGCCCGATCGGCGTCGCCGTCGGTGAAATCCGAATCCGTGTAGACGGAGTCTACCCCGCGCTCGCCGCCGTCCTTCCCCGCGGCCCGCCTGCGCGCCGCAACCTCGTCGGGGGTGCGCCCCGGGAGGTACGGGCCGGGCTCGCTGCCCACGTGGCGGCGGGTCTGGACGATGAAGAGGACGAGGCCGATGGCGACCGCGAGGAACGCGGCCCAGACGTTGGTGCGGATGCCGAGGATGATCTCGCTCGGGTCGATGCGGATGGACTCGAAGACCATGCGGCCGAGGCCGTACCACATGAGGTACACGGCGAGGCCGCGGCCCCACTGCAGGCGCACCGCGCGGCCGAGCAGGATGATGAGCAGGGCACCGGCGACGTTCCACACGATCTCGTAGAGGAACGTGGGGTGGAAGAGCGTGCCCGCCGGGAGCCCGGCCGGGAAGGCCGCGTTGGTCGGGTCGACCTCGAGGCCCCACGGGAGCGTGGTGGGCGTGCCGAAGAGCTCCTGGTTGAAGTAGTTGCCCATGCGGCCGGCCGCCTGCGCGAGGAGGAGGCCGGGGGCGAGCGCGTCGGCGAAGGTCCAGAAGCGGACGCCCGTCCACTTGGAGCCGAGCCAGACGCCCACGGCGCCGCCGATGAGCGCACCGAAGATGGCGATGCCGCCCTCCCAGACGTAGAGCACGCGCAGGAGGTCGGCGCCCTCGTAGAAGTAGTCTCCGGGGTGCGTGAGCACATGGAAGGCGCGGGCGCCCACGATGCCGAGCACGAGCGCGCACAGCGTGAAGTCGATGGTCACCCATCGCTCCGCGCCCCGCTTCGTGAGCCGGTGGTTCGTGAGGAACGCGGCGATCACGATGCCGATGAGGATGCACACCGCGTAGGCGTGGATGACGAAGGTGAGCGGGAGGTCGATGCCGAAGCCCTGGAGCCACGCCGTGACGTCGAACCGGGTGTCGGACGGATCCGGGCTGGGGATGCTCATCGGGGCGAACAACGGATGGCGCTCACTTTCGCAGGGGGATCGGCGGGCGCGGCGGGACCGCGGGCCGGGGGCTACTGTAGCGCGGTTCCCCGCGCGAGACCGGCCGCGGCGCGGGCGACGCCGGGCACGCCCTCGTCCGCCAGGGCGGCCACGAGGGCGGAGCCGACGATGGCGCCGTCGGCGTAGCCGAGCACCTCGCGCACCTGGTCGCCCGTGGAGATGCCGATGCCCACGCACGCGCTCGTGGAGCCGGCGTCGCGCAGGCGCGAGACGAGGCCGCGGGCGGCCTGGTCGACGTCCTGCCGCGCGCCCGTGATCCCCATCGTGGAGACCGCGTACACGAAGCCGCGGCTGCGCTCGACGGCCTGGTGCAGGCGCGCCTCGCTCGACGACGGCGCCGCGAGGAACACGCGGTCGAGGCCGGTGCGCTCGGAGGCGGCGAGCCAGTCGGCGCCCTCGTCCGGGATGAGGTCGGGGGTGATGAGCCCGGCGCCGCCCGCGGCGACGATGTCGTCCGCGAAGCGCTCGACGCCGTACTGCACGACGGGGTTCCAGTAGGTCATGAGGAGGACGGGGGCGTCGACGCGCTGCGTGATGGCGTGCAGGGCGTCGAACCCGTCGCGGAGCCGGAAGCCCTGCGCGAGCGCCGTCTGCGTGGCGCGCTGGATGACGGGGCCGTCCATCACGGGGTCGCTGTACGGCAGGCCGAGCTCGATGACGTCGACGCCGTTCTCGACGAGCGCGACGGCGGCCTCGATGCTCGTGGCGATGTCCGGGAAGCCGACGGGCAGGTAGCCGACGAGCGCGCCGGATCCCTGCTCGCGGCGCAGCGCGATGGTGCGCTCGACGGGGCTGCCCGCGGACGGGGCGGCGTGCGCGGCCGCGGTCACGACTGCTCCGCCCCGGCGTCGATGAGGTCGAAGTAGGCGCCGGCGGTCTCCATGTCCTTGTCGCCGCGGCCGCTGAGGTTGATCAGGATGATCGACTCCGGGCCGAGCTCCTTGCCGAGCTCGAGCGCGCCCGCGAGGGCGTGCGCGGACTCGATGGCGGGGATGATGCCCTCGGTGCGGCTGAGCAGGCGCAGTGCGCTCATGGCCTGGTCGTCCGTGACCGGACGGTACGTCGCGCGGCCGAGGTCCGACAGCCAGGAGTGCTCGGGGCCGACGCCCGGGTAGTCGAGGCCCGCGGAGATGGAGTGCGAGTCGATGGTCTGGCCGTCCTCGTCCTGGAGGAGGTAGCTGCGGGCGCCGTGCAGCATGCCCGGGCGGCCCTTGGTGATGGTGGCCGCCGTGCGCGGGGTCTCCGCGCCGTCCCCGCCGGCCTCGAAGCCGTAGAGCGCCACGTCGGCGTCGTCGAGGAAGGCGTGGAAGATGCCGATGGCGTTGGATCCGCCGCCGACGCACGCGGCGACCGCGTCGGGCAGCCGGCCGGTGAGCGCGAGGACCTGCTCGCGCGCCTCCTCGCCGATGACCTTCTGCAGGTCGCGGACCATGGCCGGGAACGGATGCGGACCCGCCACCGTGCCGAAGACGTAGTTCGTGGTCTCGACGTTCGTGACCCAGTCGCGCATGGCGTCGTTGATGGCGTCCTTGAGCGTGCGGGAGCCCGAGCGGACGGGGACGACCTCGGCGCCGAGCAGGCGCATCCGGGCGACGTTGAGGGCCTGGCGCTCGGTGTCGACCTCGCCCATGTAGATGACGCAGTCGAGCCCGAAGAGCGCGGCCGCCGTGGCGGTGGCGACGCCGTGCTGGCCCGCGCCCGTCTCGGCGATGATGCGCTTCTTGCCGATCTTCTTCGTGAGCAGGGCCTGACCCAGCACGTTGTTGATCTTGTGCGAGCCGGTGTGGTTGAGGTCCTCGCGCTTGAGGATGATGCGCGCGCCGCCGGCGTGCTCGGCGAACCGCGGCACCTCGGTGATGAGCGACGGCCGCCCGGTGTACGTGCGGTGCAGCTCCTGCAGCTCCTGGATGAAGGCCGGGTCGACCTTCAGCTCCTCCCACGCCTCCGACAGCTCGTCGAGCGCCGCGACGAGCGACTCGGGGACGTAGCGCCCTCCGAAGTCGCCGAAGTACGGGCCGGTCGCGCTGCGGAGGTCGGTCATGGGCGTGTCTCCAGGAACTCGGTCAGGGTGCGGACGGGGTCGCCGGTGACGAGGGCCTCGCCCACGAGGACGACGTCCGCGCCGGAGCGGCGGTAGTGGGCCACGTCGTCGGCGGTCTTGACCGCGGACTCGGCGATGCGGACGACGCCCGCGGGGATGGAGTCGGCCAGGCGGCCGAAGAGGTCGCGGTCGAGCTCGAAGGTGGTGAGGTTGCGGGCGTTGACGCCGACGACCTGCGCGCCGAGGTCGAGCGCGCGGGACACCTCCTCGGCGGAGTGCGTCTCCACGAGCGCGGTCATGCCGAGCTCGCCCACGAGCGCGTGCAGCTCCACGAGGGTCTTCTGGTCGAGCGCCGCGACGATGAGGAGGACGAGGTCGGCGCCGGACGCGCGCGCCTCGAGCACCTGGTACGGCTCGCCGATGAAGTCCTTGCGGAGCACGGGGATGGACACCGTGTCGCGGACCTGCTCGAGGTCCTGCAGCGAACCGCGGAACTTGCGGCCCTCGGTGAGGACGCTGATGGCGCTCGCCCCGCCGGTCTCGTAGCGGGAGGCGAGGAGCGCGGGATCCGGGATCTCGGCCAGCGCGCCGCGCGAGGGGCTGGAGCGCTTGACCTCGGCGATGATCTTGACGCGGTCGGAGGGCGCGAGGGCGCTCAGGGCGTCGAGGGCCGCAGGACGCGCGAGCGCGTCGGCCTCGACCTGGGCGAGGGGACGCAGCTCACGGCGTGCGGCCGCGTCCTCGAGGGCACCGGCGAGCAGGTCGCCCAGCACTAGGAGTGCGCCTTCGTGGGAGCGGTGCGGTGCCCGCCGACGCCGAAGCCGAGCTTCTTCATGACGCCGCCGGTGATCCAGCCGAGGATCGCGAGGACCGCGGAGGCCCACACGACGGGCTCGATGGCGAACCAGAAGGCGATGGTGCCGACGGCGAACGCGACGAGCATGATGACGACAGCCGTCCAGGCCGCCGGCGAGTTGCCGTGGCCGGGTTCTGCGGACTCTGTGGACATGCGTGCTCCTCGTGGGTCGTACGGACGGGAATGGGTCGAGTCTACCCGGCGGCGTCGGGGCGGCCGTCGGCTTGGGGAGGGCCGGCGGGGGCGTCCGGGCGGGCCCCGGACCCGTCGGCGGGAGCGGGGTCGATCCCGCCGTCGTCGGCGTCGCCGGCCTCCCGGCGCGTCGGATCCGCGCCGCCGCTGAGGCTGTCCCAGGCGGCGACCGGGTCCTCGCGGGGGACGATGCGCGCGGCGGAGGCGGCCTCCGGCGCGTCGTAGCGGGAGCGGCCCGTGGGCCAGCGCGGGCCGGTGATCGCGACGAGCACGCCCGTGAGCGCGGACGCGATGCCCGCGACGAGCGTGACCGGCCCCCAGGGAGTGGTCGTCCAGCCGACGACGAGGTCGGCGACGGGCGCGGATCCGGCGACGCCCGTCACGGTCGTGACCGCGCCCTCGCCCGCCTGGACGGGGCTGACGACGGCGGTCAGCGCCGTGAGCGCGACCGTGAGGCCGATGAGCGCCTGCAGCACCCCGAGCACGACGCGGAGCGCGCGGCCCGCGATGGCGAGCGCGCCGGCGAGGGCGAGGCTGGACAGCGCGAGCGCGCTGAGCGCGGGCGCGGCGACGTCGCCGGCGACCGGGACGAGCGCGGGGGCCTGGCCGCCGACCCGGAGCGTGGACCACTCCTGCGACCAGCCGAGGAAGGTGGCCGCGCTCGTGGCGAGGACGAGCAGGAGGGCGAGGGACTTCGTGCGGCGGGTGACCCGCATCAGCGCACGCGCCGCATGGCCTCGGCGACCGCGACCGCGCGCAGCGGCGCCGCCGCCTTGTTCTGCGACTCGAGGTACTCGGCGTCGGGGTCGGAGTCGGCGACCATGCCGCCGCCGGCCTGCACGTGGGCGACGCCGTCGACGATGGTGGCCGTGCGGATCGCGATGGCCAGGTCGGCGTCGCCCGCGAAGTCGAAGTAGCCGACCACTCCCCCGTAGACGCCGCGCTGGGCGGGCTCGAGCTCGTCGATGATCTGCAGCGCGCGCGGCTTGGGCGCGCCCGAGAGCGTGCCCGCCGGGAACGTGGCGCGGAAGACGTCGATGCTCGAGACGCCGGGCCGGAGCGTGCCCTCGACCGAGCTCACCAGGTGCATGATGTGGCTGAACCGCTCGACCCGCATGAACTCGGTGACCTCGACGGATCCCGGGGCGCACGCCTTCAGCATGTCGTTGCGCGCGAGGTCCACCAGCATGAGGTGCTCGGCGCGCTCCTTCGGGTCGGCGAGGAGCGACTCCTCGTGCGCGAGGTCCTCCTCGGTGGTGCGGCCGCGCGGCCGGGACCCGGCGATGGGGTGCATGTAGACGTGGTCGTCGGTGACCGTGACGAGCGCCTCGGGCGACGATCCGACGATCGAGTACGGCTTCCCGTCCGCGTCCTCGAGGGTGAGCAGGTACATGTACGGGCTCGGGTTGAGCACGCGGAGGATCCGGTACACGTCGATCGGGTCGGCGGTCGTCGGCTGGTCGAAGCGCTGCGAGACGACCACCTGGAAGACGTCGCCCTCGTGGATGTGGTGCTTGCTGCGCGCGATGGCCTCGTGGAAGTCGGCGGGCCGGGTCCGGAGCGTCGGCGACGGCTGGGCCTGCAGGTCGACCTCGGCGAGGAAGGTCTCGGAGGGGCGCGCGAGGTCGGCCTGCATGCGGTCGAGGCGCGCCTGCGCGTCGGCCCACATGGCGTCCTCGTCGTCGACGCCGTCGTTGAGCGCGGTCGCGACGAGCGTGACCGTGCCGCGCCGGTGGTCCAGCACCGCGAGCTCGGAGACGAAGCTGAGGGCCTGGCCGGGCACGGGGACCTCGGCCGGCGGACGGTCGGGCAGACGCTCGATCTGGCGCACGGCCTCCCAGCCGATGAAGCCGACGAGGCCGCCCGTGAGCGGCGGGAGGCCGGGGATCCGGGGGGTCTCCCAGCGCGCGTAGAGCGCGGCGAGGGCGGCGAGCGGGCCGTCGGGCGCGTCGTCGCCGAGGGCGCGCGCCGCGTCGATGCCGTAGTCGAGCCAGCGGGCCTCGTCGCCGTGCTGCGTGAGCACGCCGAAGGACGAGACGCCGACGAAGGAGAAGCGGGTCCAGATGCCGCCCTGGCCGGCGGACTCGAGCAGGAAGCTGCCCGGACGACCCGCGGTGAGCTTGCGGTGCACGCCGACCGGCGTCTCGCCGTCCGCGAAGACCTCGCGGAGGACGGGGATCACCCGGTGGTCGGCGGCGAGGGAGCGGAAGCCGTCGCGCGTGGTCGTGCCGGGGGCTGGCGCGGCGGGGCGCGGGGACTCGGTCATGGGGTGGGCCCTTCGTCGGCGGCGGGACGCGCGCCCGTGACGGGGTGCAGGTGGTCGGCGTCGAAGCACGTGCGCGTACCGGTGTGGCAGGCCACTCCTACCTGGTCGACCTGGACGAGGACCGTGTCGCCGTCGCAGTCGAGCGCGGCGTCGCGCACGAACTGGGCGTGGCCGGAGGTGTCGCCCTTCCGCCAGTACTCGCTCCGGGAGCGGGACCAGAAGGTGACGCGGCCCGTGGTGAGCGTGCGGCGCAGGGCCTCGCGGTCCATGTAGCCGAGCATGAGGACCTCGCGCGTGTCGTGCTGCTGGATCACGGCGGGGAGCAGGCCGTCGTCGGCGAAGGCCGCGCGCGCGAGGATGCCCTCGACGTCGGGCGCCGTGGTCTCGGAGGTCTCGGGAGACGCGGGGAAGCCGTCGGTCATCGCCGCACCACCTGACCGGCGTCCGCGAGGGCGCCCTTGACGTCGCCGATGGTGAACCGGCGGGAGTGGAAGACGCTCGCGGCGAGCACGGCGTCGGCGCCGGCCTCGATCGCGGGCGCGAAGTGGTCGAGCTCGCCCGCGCCGCCCGAGGCGATGACGGGCACGCGGCTCGCGGCGCGCATGGCGGCCACGAGCTCGAGGTCGAAGCCGTCGCGCGTGCCGTCGGCGTCGATGGAGTTGACGAGCAGCTCGCCCGCGCCGCGCTCCACGGCCTCGCGGGCCCAGGCGACCGCGTCGATCGTCGTGCGCGTGCGGCCGCCGTGCGTGGTGACGACGAAGCCGGACTCCGTGTCGCCGCGCGTCACGTCGAGCGAGAGCACGCACACCTGCGCGCCGAACCGGTCGGCGATCTCGCCCACGAGGTCGGGCCGCGCGATGGCCGCGCTGTTGACGCCGATCTTGTCGGCGCCGCTCGCGAGCAGGCGCGCCACGTCGTCGGCGCTGCGCACTCCCCCGCCGACGGTGAGCGGGATGAAGACCTGCTCGGCGGTCGCGCTCACGACGTCGTACATGGTCGAGCGGTCCTCGACCGTCGCCGTGACGTCGAGGAAGGTCAGCTCGTCGGCGCCCTGCTCGTAGTAGAGGCGCGCGAGCTCGACGGGATCGCCCGCGTCCTGCAGGTCGAGGAAGTTGACGCCCTTGACGACGCGGCCCGCGGCCACGTCGAGGCACGGGATGACGCGCACGGCGAGGTGCGCCGCGGGGACGGGGACCACGTTCGCGGCCACGGTCAGATCCGGGCGGCGTGGATGGGGCTGACGAGGATCGCGCGCGCGCCGACCTCGTGCAGGCGGTCCATGATCTGGTTCGTGTCGTCGCGCGGCACCATCGAGCGCACGGCGACCCAGGCGGGATCCTGCAGCGGCGAGATGGTGGGCGACTCGATGCCGGGCGTGATCGCGGTGGCGGCGTCGAGCAGGTCGAGCGGCACGTCGTAGTCCATGAGCACGTAGCGGCGGGCGACGAGCACGCCCTCGAGGCGGCGGAGCAGCGTGGCGGCGCCCGCCTTCTCCTCGGCGCCGGAGATGAGGACGGCGGTGGAGCGGAGGATCACGGGGCCGAAGATCTCGAGGCCGGCCTTCCGCAGCGTGGTGCCCGTCTCGACCACGTCGGCGATCGCGTCGGCGACGCCGAGCTGGATGGCGGACTCGACCGCGCCGTCGAGGCGGATGAGCTGCGCCTCGACGCCGTGCTCGCGGAGGAAGCCGCCGACCAGGACGGGGTAGCTCGTGGCGATGCGGACGCCGGCGAGGTCGGCCAGGTCCGAGAAGCGGCCGACGGGACCGGCGAAGCGGAACGTGGATCCCGCGAAGCCGAGCTCCGCGGTCTCCGCCGCCTCGGACGCGGAGTCGATGAGGAGGTCGCGGCCGGTGATGCCGACGTCGAGCGCGCCGGATCCCACGTAGGTCGCGATGTCACGGGGGCGGAGGTAGAAGAACTCGACGTCGTTGCGCGCGTCGAGGACGTAGAGCTCCTTCGGGTCGCGGCGTCCGGCGTACCCGGCCTCCGCGAGCATCTGGGCGGCGGTCTCGGCGAGCGAGCCCTTGTTGGGCACGGCGACACGGAGCATGGGGATCACTTCTTCCGGGGTGGGGTCGACGGGTGACGGGGCGCGTCACAGATGTCGGCCGACGTCCTCCAGGGTGAGGCCGCGCGCGATCATCATGACCTGCACGTGGTACAGCAGCTGCGAGATCTCCTCGGCCGCGCGGTCGTCGGACTCGTGCTCGGCCGCCATCCAGACCTCGGCGGCCTCCTCGACGACCTTCTTGCCGATCGCGTGCACGCCGCCGTCGAGCTCGCGGACGGTGCCGGACCCCTCGGGCCGCTCGGCGGCGATGCGGGTCAGCTCGCCGAACAGGTCATCGAAGGTCTTCACGTGCTCCAGGGTACAGGCGTCCCGAGCACCCCTCGGACGACGACGGGAGGCCGGGAGCGATGCGCTCCCGGCCTCCCGGTGGTGCTGCTGGTGCGATCCGGCGCTAGCCGACGCCCTGCAGGTCGATCACGAAGATCAGGGTGCGGCCGGAGAGGCGGTGGCCGCCGCCCGCGGGGCCGTAGGCGAGCTCCGGCGGGACGACGAGCTGGCGGCGTCCGCCGACCTTCATGCCGGGGATGCCCTGCTGCCAGCCCGCGATGAGGCTGCGGAGGGGGAAGCGCACGGACTGGCCGCGGCTCCACGAGGAGTCGAACTCCTCGCCGGACTCGAAGTCGACGCCGAGGTAGTGCACGTCGACCGTGTCGCCGGGCTGGGCCTCGGGGCCGTCGCCCACGGTGATGTCGGAGATGGTGAGCTCTGCGGGGGCCGGGCCGTCGACGGGCTCGACCTCGGGCTTGGTGGTGTCGGTCATGGATCCAGTCAAGCAGATCCCGCGCAGGGCTTCAGTGCGCGTGCGGGTGCGCCTCGGCCGCGCGGCGCAGCTCGGCGATGGAGGCCTCGGGGTCGCCGCCGCGGAAGACGCCGGATCCGGAGACGAACGTGTCGGCGCCGGCCTCGGCCGCGCGGCCGATGGTCTCGACGTCGATGCCGCCGTCGACCTGCAGCCACACGTCGTGCCCGGTGTCGCGGAGGCGCGAGCGCAGCGCGCGGAGCTTGGGCATGGTCTCGGGCATGAACGACTGGCCGCCGAAGCCGGGCTCGACCGTCATCACGAGCACCTGGTCGAACTCGTGGAGGAGGTCGAGGTAGTCGTCGACGGGGGTGCCGGGCTTCAGCGCGATGCCGGCGCGCGCGCCGATCTCGCGGAGCCGCCGGGCGAGCGCGACGGGCTCCCGCGTGGCCTCCGCGTGGAAGGTGACGCTCGCGGCGCCCGCCTCCGCGTAGCCGGGGGCCCAACGGTCGACGTCGTCGATCATCAGGTGGATGTCGAGCGGGACCGGCGTCACCTCCTGCAGGCGCTGCACCATGGGCAGCCCGAACGTGAGGTTCGGCACGAAGTGGTTGTCCATGATGTCGACGTGCACGAGGTCGGCGGTGACGAGGCGCTGGATCTCGCGCTCGAGGTTCGCGAAGTCGGCGGACAGGATGCTCGGTTCGATGCGGACGGGCATGATCCCGACCCTACCGGCGGGTCAGCAGGGCGATGAACATCGCGTCCGTACCGTGCCGGTGCGGCCAGAGCTGCACGCTGGATCCGCGGGCCCCGGCGTCGGGGTCGGCGGGCAGCTCGAGGTCGCCGTCGGCCACCTCCGCGAGCACGGCGCGCGTGTCGAGCGCGGTCACGTCCGGGTGGCGCTGGAGCGCGGCCTGCACGATGGCGCGGGTCTCGGCGAGGTGCGGCGAGCACGTGACGTAGGCGAGGATCCCGCCGGGCGCGAGCGCGCCGATGGCGGAGTCGATGAGGCCGGCCTGGAGCGCGCCGAGGCCCGCGACGTCGCGCGGGGTCTTCCGCCAGCGCGCCTCGGGGCGGCGGCGGAGGGCGCCGAGGCCGCTGCACGGGGCGTCGAGCAGGATCCGGTCGAAGGCGCCCGGGTGCTCCTCCCCCACGGTCGTGCCGTCGAGCTCCCAGACCTCGGTGTCGCCGGGGACGGCGCGGAGGGCGTCGCGGACGAGCCCGGCGCGGGCGGGCACGACCTCGTTGGCGGTGAGCAGGGCGCCGGAGCGACCGGCCTCCGCGGCGAGGAGCGCGGCCTTGCCGCCGGGGCCCGCGCAGAGGTCGAGCCAGCGCTCGCCGGGGGTGACGGGGCGCGCGCGGCTGAGCGCGAGGGCGGCGAGCTGGGAGCCCTCGTCCTGCACGCGGACGCGGCCCTCGGCGACGCCGGGCGCGTCCATCGGATCGCCGCCCTCGAGGTACGCGCCGACGGGCGAGAACGCGGCCGGCTGCTCGCCGGTCTCCGCGACGGTCGCGAGGCCCGGGAGCGCGACGAGGCTGACGGCGGGCGCGGCGTTGTCGGCGCGGAGCAGGTCCTCGAGCTCGTCGGCGCGGCCCTCGCGGGCGAGCGCCTGGCGGAGCGCGCGGAGCACCCACAGCGGGTGCGAGTGCTCGAGGGCGAGGCGCTCGTCGTCGCTCGCGGCGCTGTCGAGCACGCGCTGGCGCCACTCGGCGGGCTCTGAGCGCGTGACGGTGCGGAGGACGCCGTTGACGAAGCCCGTGGCGGAGCGGGATCCGACCGCGCGGGCCATGTCGACGCCCTCGTTCACGGCCGCGTGCGTGGCGACGCGCATGCTGAGGAGCTGATGGACCGAGAGGCGCAGCACGTCGAGGATGGGCGCGTCGATCGCGGTGACGGGGCGGCCGGCGGCGAGCTCGATCACGCGGTCGTAGTACCCGGACATGCGGAGCGTGCCGTAGGCGAGCTCGGTGGCGAGGGCCGCGTCCTGCGCGGAGAGGGCGGCGCGGCGGATCTTGACCGGCAGCAGCAGGTTCGCGTACGCGTCGGACTCGCGGACCGCGCTCACGACATCGTAGGCGACGCGGCGGGCGGGGCTGACGGTGGCGGGACCGCCGACGTCGGGTCGATCGTCGGGGCGACGGCGGCCGCCCGGTCGGCGGGCGGGGCGTCCTGTGCTCTCGCTCATCGCGCGGTCACGTCCTTCCTCGAGACGCCGCGCCACCAGTCGGCGGCGGGCATCGGGCTCTTGCCGGCGGGCTGCACCTGGATGAGCTCGACGGGGTGGCTGGCGGTGCCGACGGCGACGCGGCCGTCGACGACGGCGATCGCGCCGGGCGCGAGCGGCGCGGCGTCGCGCAGGGCGGCCGCGCGGTGGACCTTGAGGCGCACGTCGTCCACGGACGTGTGCGCGCCGGGCTCGGGCGTGACGCCGCGGATCCGGGCGAGCACCTCCTCCGCCGGCCGCGCCCAGTCGATGCGGCCGTCCTCGATCGTGGTCTTGGGCGCGAGCGTCGGCTCGCCCTCCTGGGAGCGCGCGACGGCGGTGCCCGCGGCGATCGCGTCGACCGTGCGCAGGAGCAGGTCGGCGCCCTGGACCGCGAGGGCGTCGAGGACATGCCCGGCGGTCTCGTGGTCGCCCGTGGGCCGCTCCTCCATGGCGAAGACGGGACCCGTGTCCATGCCGCGCTCGAGCTGGAAGACGCTCGCGCCCGTGACGCGCTCGCCCGCCATGATCGACCGCTGCACGGGCGCGGCGCCGCGCCACCGGGGCAGGAGCGAGAAGTGCAGGTTGATCCAGCCGCGCGCCGGCGTGGACAGCAGCGGCTCGCGCACCAGGCCGCCATACGCGACGATCACGCCGAGGTCGGCCTCGACGGCGGCGATGCGGGCGGTCGCCTCCTCGTCGAGCCGGTTCACGCGGAGCGTCGGGATGCCGAGGCGCTCGGCCTCCGCGGCGACGGGCGACGGCGTGAGCACGCGCTTCCGGCCGAGCGGCGCGTCGGCGCGCGTGACGACGAGGGCGACCTCGTGGCCGGACGCGGCGAGGAGCTGAAGTGAGGGCACGGCCGCCAGGGGCGTGCCGGCGAAGACGAGTCTCATGCGGATCCCTCCCGGGGACGGCGTGCGGGGTGGTCGGGGCGGGCGGAGGAGGCGGGGGCCGGGGCGGCGCCGCCGGTGGAGTGGGCCGTGGCGCGGGCGGCGGGCGCGCCGCGGATCAGAACAGCCCCGTGTCGTCGAACCGTACACGGAGCGGGACGGTGGGCCGGAACCCGGTGCGGCCCGCGACGGGCTTGCGGCGGCTGGAGGCGTTGCGCACGACGGCCGCGCGGAGCTCGCGCGCCGCGTCGGGGCCCGCCGCGTAGTCGAGCCGGACGATGGCGCGCACGCGGCCCTGCTCGGTCGGGACGGGGCCGAGCACGTCGACCCCCTCGATCCCGTCGAGCCGCTCGACGGCGGCGCCGACCGCGTCCGGCAGCCCCTCGACGCTCGCGGCGCGCACCGCGGGCGGGAAGCGCAGAGCACGCCGCTCGAGCAGCTCCTCGTGCGCGTACCGCGGCTGCTGCCAGGTGGCGAGGGCGCGCGCGACCTGGCCGCCGACGCCCACGAGCATCACGGGCGCGCGCGGCGCGGCGAGGGCGGCGGCGTTCGACCACTGGCGCAGCACGTCCTCCCCCACCCGCAGGCTCTCCCGCGCGAGCATCCGCTCGCCGTCGAGGAGCAGGATCGCGCGGTAGCCGCCCGCGGCCACGGGCTCGGCGCCGCGCGTGGCGACGACGAGGCGCGACTCCGCGTCCACCTCCTGCACGTGGCGCTCGCCGTCGGCCAGCACGACCTGCACCCCGGGGAACGCGCGGCCCAGCTCCTCCGCCGTGCGGCCGGCGCCGATGGTCACGAGGCGCAGCTCGTCGGATCCGCAGTTGGCGCAGCGCCAGTCGCCCGCGAGGTGCCCGCACCAGCCGCACGTGGGCGTGCTCGTGGCGGTGGACATGCCGAGCGGGCCCGTGCAGACGGTGCAGCGCGCGGCCTGGCGGCAGGCCCGGCAGGCGACGAGCGGCGCGTAGCCGGGGCGCGCGACCTGGATGAGGACCGGCCCGTGCTCCACCGCGTCCTTGGCCGCGCGCCACGCGCCCGACGGGATCCGGGCCTGCCGGGCGAAGCCCTCGTCGCCCGTCTGCGACGTGGTCGGGATGACGCGCGGCGGCCGGTTGACCGCGGGCGAGACGGTGCCCAGGTAGCCGATCGCGACGAGGCGCTCGACCTCGGTGCTCCGCGAGTGCGCGAGCAGGACGAGCGCCGTCCCCTGCTGGCGGCTGCGGAGGAGCGCCACGTCGCGCGCGTGGGCGTAGGGGCTCAGCGGCTCCGCGTGCAGCGGGTCGCCCTCATCCCACATCGCGACGAGGCCGAGGCGCGGCGCGGGCGCGTAGACGGCCGAGCGGTTGCCGACCACGATGCGGGGCGCGTCGCCGAGCCCGGCGAGGAAGGACCGGTAGCGGTCGGGGCCGGACTGGCGCGCGTCGGTGCGCAGCACGGATCCGGCCGGGGCGTGCGCCGCGAGGGCGGCCTCCAGCTGGTCCTGGTCGCGGTAGTCGGGGACGACGAGGACGCTGCTGCGGCCGGACGCGAGCACGCGCGCGGCGGCCTGCGCGAGCGTGACGGCCCAGCGGCCGGCCCACGCCCCGCCCGGCAGCTCGACGACCTCGGGGATCGCGTCGACGGCGGCGCGACCGGATCCGTCGACCACCGCGTCGAGCGTGCCGGGCGCGTAGCCGTCGACGGGCGGGAGGGCCTCGGGGACGGCGTCGGCGGGCTCGGCGACGCCGGCGGGGTCCTCGGGCGCCTCGACCGGATCCGCGTCGGCGGCCGCCCCCAGCGCCGCGAGGTGCGCCTTCTCCACGCGCACCTGCCGCGGCGGCACGGCCAGCCGGATCACGTCGGACACGGTGCCGGCCTGCCGGTCGGCGACCTCCCGCGCGAGCGTCCAGATCTCCGGCCGCAGCACGGGCAGCGGCGACACGACCTGCTCCACCTCGCTGAGCGCGCCGTCGTAGCCCTGCCCGTCGCCGACCTCGACCACGTAGCCGTCGGCCACGCGTCCCGCGGAGCGCAGCGGCACGCGCACGCGGACGCCGGGGACGCACGTCTCCCGCAGCGCCTCGGGGACCGCGTAGTCGAACAGCCGGTCGAGCTGCGGCAGCGGCGAGTCGACCATGACCCGCACCACGGGCGGGCGCGCGGGCGCGCTCGACGCGTCGGGCGCGGCGGCACCGGTCGCACCGGCCGCCGCATCCGCCGCCGTCATCGCGCTCCCCCGCTCACGCGGCGGGCCGTGCGGCTGGGCGCGTCAGAGCCCCGCGGCGCTCTGCAGGTCGGCGACACGGTCGAGCGCCTCCCAGGTGAAGTCCGGCAGCTCGCGGCCGAAGTGCCCGTAGGCGGCGGTCTGCGCGTAGATGGGGCGGAGCAGGTCGAGCCGCTCGACGATGGCGGCGGGACGCAGGTCGAAGACGTCGCGGATGGCGCGCACGATGCGCTCCTCGGGCACGTGCGCCGTGCCGAACGCCTCGACGTAGAGGCCGACGGGCGCGGCCTTGCCGATGGCGTACGCGACCTGCACCTCGAGCCGGTCGGCGAGGCCCGCGGCGACCGCGTTCTTCGCGACCCAGCGCATGGCGTACGCGGCGCTGCGGTCGACCTTCGACGGGTCCTTGCCGCTGAACGCGCCGCCGCCGTGCCGGCTGAAGCCGCCGTAGGTGTCGACGATGATCTTGCGGCCGGTGAGACCGGCGTCGCCCTTGGGCCCGCCGATCTCGAACTTGCCCGTGGGGTTGATGAGCAGGGTCGCGTCGCGCGAGTCGAGCTCGATGCCGATCTCGGCGGCCTGCGCGAGCACCGGGCGGATGACGTGCTCCTCGACCTCGCGGCGGAGGTCCTCCTGCGACACCTGCGGGCCGTGCTGCGTGGAGAGCACGACGGTGTCGACCGTGCGCGGGACGAGGCCGTCGTAGCCGATCGTGACCTGCGTCTTGCCGTCGGGCCGGAGGTAGGCGAGCTCGCCCGAGTGCCGGACGGCCGCGAGGCGCTCGGCGAGGCGGTGCGCGAGGTACACGGGGAGGGGCATGAAGACGGGGGTGTCGCGCGACGCGTAGCCGAACATGAGGCCCTGGTCGCCGGCGCCCTGGAGGTCGTGCGCGTCGGTGGACGCGGATCCCGAGCGGGACTCGTACGAGCGGTCGACGCCCTGCGCGATGTCGGGCGACTGCGCGCCGATGGACACCGTGACACCGCAGTTGCTGCCGTCGAAGCCGACCTCGGACGAGTCGTAGCCGATGTCCCGGATGCGGTCGCGCACGATCTGCGGGATGTCGACGTACCCGCTCGTGGTGACCTCGCCGGCCACGTGCACCAGGCCCGTGGTGACGAGCGTCTCGACGGCCGCGCGGCTCGTCGGGTCCTGCGCCAGGAGCGCGTCGAGGATGCTGTCCGAGATCTGGTCGCAGATCTTGTCGGGGTGGCCCTCGGTGACGGACTCGGAGGTGAACAGGCGCAGGTCGGTCACAGAGGAGCTCCAGGGGATCGCGTGGTCGCGCGCCGTTCGCTACTGCGGAATCGGCGCGCCCACGACGTCGAGAATTCGATGGGCGACCTGCTCCTTGGAGCCGGAGGCCTCGGCCAGTGTATCTCCGCTCCTCGCGAGCACCGTGATCGTGTTGCCCTCCGTGGCGAACCCCTCGGACCACCCGACCCTGTTGAGGACGAGCAGGTCGCAGCCCTTCCGCGCGAGCTTCTCGCGGCCGATCCGCACCAGCTCGGCCGGGTCCTCCTCGGTCTCGGCGGCGAAGCCCACGACGAGGCGGCGCGTGCCGTCCGCGCGCGGCATGGCGGCGTCGGCGGCGAGGCGCTGCAGGATGTCCGGGTTCCGCACCAGCTCGACGGAGAGCGCGTCGCCCGCCTGCTCCTTCTTGATCTTCCCCGCGGACACGGAGACGGGCCGGTAGTCGGCGACGGCCGCGGCCATGATCACGACGTCGGCCTCCTCGGCCTCGCGCACCATGGCGTCGGAGAGCTCGAGCGCGGTCGAGACGGGCACGACGCGGACGCCCGACGGCGCGGGCACCTCGAGGTGCGCGGCGACGAGCACCACGTCGGCCCCGCGGTCGCGCGCGGCCGTCGCGAGGGCGACGCCCTGCCGGCCGGAGGAGCGGTTGCCGAGGAAGCGCACGGGATCCAGCGGCTCGCGCGTGCCGCCCGCGGAGACGACGATGCGTCGCCCCTCGAGGTCGCGCCCGCCGGGGCGGACGGCGGCGAGGGCCGCGGCGATGACGTCCTCGACCTCGGCCATGCGGCCGGGCCCCGAGTCGGTGCCGGTGAGGCGGCCGGACGTGGGACCGACGAGCGTGACGCCGCGGGAGCGGAGGAGCGCCGCGTTGGCCTGGGTCGCCGGGTGCTGCCACATCTCGGTGTGCATCGCGGGGGCGACGACCAACGGCGCGCGGCTGGCGAGGACCGTGGTGCCGAGCAGGTCGTCCGAGAGCCCCAGGGCCATCGACGCGAGCGTGTGCGCGGTGGCGGGGGCGACGACGATGAGGTCGGCCTTCTGGCCGAGCGCCACGTGGCGGACCTCGGAGACCCCGTCGTAGAGGTCGCTCGTGACCGGGTTGCGGCTCACGGCCTCGAGCGTCGGCTTCCCGACGAAGCGGAGCGCGGCCTCGGTGGGCACGACGTGCACGTCGTGGCCGAGGAGCACGAGGCCCCGGACCACGCCGACGGCCTTGTAGGCCGCGATGCCGCCCGTGATCCCCACGACGACCATCACCGCGCGGCGCTCCGGGGCTCGAGGGCCGGGAGGGCGGGCGGGGTGCGGTCGGCGCGGGGCATCCGGGGCGGAGCGGCTAGGAGGCCGCGGGCTCCACGATGGGCGTGGCGACGAGCTTGTCCTCGTTGATCTCGTGCATGGCGACCGAGAGGGGCTTGTCGTCGATGGTGGAGTCGACGAGCGGCCCCACGTTGTCGAACAGGCTGCCCTCGTGGAGGTCGGCGTAGTAGTCGTTGATCTGGCGGGCCCGCTTGGAGGCGAAGATCACGAGCGCGTACTTCGAGTCGACCTTCGAGAGGAGCTCGTCGATGGGCGGGTCGATGATGCCCTGGGTCTTGTCAACCATGGATGTGCCGCTTCCTCATTGCATGGAAGAAGGCCGCACGGGTCCGCGTCATGGACCGACGGCCTTCCTGGATCTCATCAAGTCTACGACCTCGCGCGCGGCCTCCGCGACATCGCGGTTCACGACGAGGTGGTCGAACTCGTCCTGGGCGGCCAGCTCGACCTTCGCGGTGTCCAGGCGGCGCTGCTGCTCCTCGGGTCCCTCGGTGCCGCGGCCGACCAGGCGGCGCACCAGCTCCTCCCAGGTGGGCGGCAGCAGGAACACGAGCCGGGCCTCCGGCATGGCGGCCTTCACCTGGCGCGCGCCCTGGATGTCGATCTCGAGCAGCACGCTGCGGCCCTCGGCCAGAGCGGCGTCGATGGGCGCGCGCGGCGTGCCGTAGCGGTGCGCGTTGTGCACCGTGGCCCACTCGAGCAGCTCCTCGTGCTCGACCATCCGGTCGAACTCGGCGTCGGAGACGAAGTAGTAGTTGACGCCCTCGACCTCGCCGGGACGCGGGGCGCGCGTGGTGGCGGAGACGGAGAGCAGCACGTCGGGCTCGTTCTCGCGGATGAAGGTCGAGACCGTGCCCTTGCCGACCGCGGTGGGGCCGGCGAGCACGACGAGGCGGCTGGGCTCCACGATCTGCTTGGCGGCCTGCCACTCCTCGAGGAACCGGGTGAGGCGCACGCGCTGGTGCACGCCGAGCCCGCCGAGGCGCTTGGCGGTGGAGATGCCGAGGTCGCCGAGGATCCGCTCGAGCTTGGTGGGCCCGATGTTCGGGATGCTCGTGAGGAACTCGGTGACGCGGAGCGTGGCCTCGGCGCGGCGGGCGGGATCCGCGGACGCGTCGAGCACGCCGAGCGGGGTGCGCTCCCCCGTGACGATGTCGTGCTTCACCTCGGCGCGCGCTCGGCGCGCGGCGACGGCGGCCTGGGATGCGGCGACCCGGTCGACCTCGGGTGGTTCGGGCCTCATGGCAGCACCTCTTCGAGTCGTCCGGCGTGGTCGGTGACGGCCTCCGCGACACGCCGTGGCCCTGCCTGGAGGATACTCCGGGACGCGCTCGCGATCACAACGCGGGCGGCCGGGCCGAACAGCTTCCGGACATCGCCGAGCAGCGCGCCCTGGTGGCCGAAGCCCGGCGCGAGGATCGGCGTGCGGGTGAGCTGCCCGAGGTCGAGCCCGGCGTCGGCGGCGTCGACGGTCGCGCCGACGACGAGGCCGAAGGCGCCCGGATCCGCCGACGGGTCGTCGAGCGGGCCGTTCGCGGCGGCCGCGGCGTCCTGGATCCCACGGGCCACCGTGCGGGCGGCGTCGGCGGATCCGTCGGCCGGGAGGACCGCGCGCTGCAGGTCACGGGCCTCGGGGTTCGAGGTGGCGGCGAGGACGAAGACGCCCGCGCCCCAGGCCTCCGCCGCGGCGCGCACGCCGTCGAGGGATCCCACGCCCGTGTACGCGGTGAGGGTGACGGCGTCCGCGCGCAGCGGGCTGTCGGGCGCGAGCCACGCGGCGCCGTACGCGTCGACCGTGGAGCCGATGTCGCCGCGCTTGGCGTCGGCGATCACCAGGAGGCCGGCGTCGCGCGCGGCGGCGAGCACGCGCTCGAGGGCGGCGTACCCGGCGGATCCGTGGCGCTCGAAGAACGCGACCTGCGGCTTCACGATGCCCGCCCGCCCCGCGGTCGCCTCGACCACGCGCAGGCCGAACTCCTCGAGGCCGCGCGCGTCGTCGGCGAGGCCCCACTCGTCGAGCAGCGACCGGTGCGGGTCGATGCCGACGCAGAGGTGCCCGCGCTCGCGGAACGCGCGGGCCAGGCGCGCGCCGAACGGCGGGGCGACCGCAGCCGCCCCGCCGTCGGCGGTCGTCACCTGCGGGCCTCGCGGGCGATCGCGTAGTCCTGCAGGCTCGTGACGTCGAAGCCCTCGCGGATGGCGTCGAACGACGCGACCGCGGCCGTGAGCTGCGCGATGGTCGTGAACAGCGCCTTGTCCGCCGCGACGGCCGCCGCGCGGATCTCGTAGCCGTCCGCGCGGGCCGTGCGGCCGGAGGGCGTGTTGATGACGACGTCCACCTCGTCGCGGTTGATCAGGTCGACGATCGACGGCGAGTCGCCCGCGGCGGGCTCCTCGCTGTACTTGCGGACGACGCGCGCCTGGATCCCGTTGCGGCTGAGGACCTCCGCCGTGCCCGCCGTGGCGAGCACCTCGAAGCCCAGCTGCTGGAGGCGGAGCACCGGCAGCACGATGGAGCGCTTGTCGCGGTCGGCGACCGAGACGAACACCGTGCCCGAGAGCGGGAGGCCGCCGAACGCCGCCTCCTGGCTCTTGGCGAACGCCCGCGGGAAGTCGCGGTCGATGCCCATGACCTCGCCGGTCGAGCGCATCTCCGGGCCGAGCACGGAGTCGACGATGAGGCCGTCCTTCGTGCGGAACCGCTTGAAGGGCAGCACGGCCTCCTTCACGGCGACGGGCGAGTCCATCGGCACGTCGGATCCGTCGCGCTCGGGCAGGAGGCCGGACGCCTTCAGCTCGGCGATGGACGTGCCGACCATGACGAGCGACGCGGCCTTCGCGAGCGGGATGCCGAGCGCCTTGGAGACGAACGGCACCGTGCGGCTCGCGCGCGGGTTCGCCTCGAGGACGTAGAGCACGCCCGCGCCGATCGCGAACTGCACGTTGAGCAGGCCCCGCACGCCCACGCCCTCGGCGATGGCGCGCGTGGCGTCGACGACCTGCTGGATCTGGCCGCGGCCGAGGGTCACGGGCGGGAGCGTGCAGCTCGAGTCGCCCGAGTGGATCCCGGCCTCCTCGATGTGCTCCATGACGCCGCCGACGTACAGCTCGGTGCCGTCGTAGATGGCGTCGATGTCGATCTCGATGGCGTCGTCGAGGAACCGGTCGATGAGGAGGGGCTTCCCCTCGCCGATGATGCCCTGGTCGGCCATGCGCAGGAAGTAGTCGTGCAGCGTGGCGGTGTCGAAGACGATCTCCATGCCGCGGCCGCCGAGCACGTAGCTCGGGCGGACGAGGACGGGGTAGCCGATCTCCTCCGCGACGACCACGGCCTCGTCGATCGCGACGGCCGTGCCGTTGCGGGGCGCCACGAGGCCCGCGGCGTCGAGGATCCCGGAGAACAGGCCCCGCTCCTCCGCGAGGTCGATGGCCGACGGGCTCGTGCCGAGGATCGGGACGCCCGCGGCCTCGAGGCCCTTGGCGAGCCCCAGCGCGGTCTGGCCGCCGAGCTGCACGACGACGCCGACGAGCTCGCCCGCCTGCTGCTCCGCGTGCACGATCTCCAGCACGTCCTCGAGCGTGAGCGGCTCGAAGTAGAGCCGGTCGCTCGTGTCGTAGTCGGTCGAGACCGTCTCCGGGTTGCAGTTGATCATGATCGTCTCGAAGCCCGCGTCGGACAGCGCGAAGGACGCGTGCACGCACGAGTAGTCGAACTCGATGCCCTGGCCGATGCGGTTCGGGCCCGAGCCCAGGATGATCACCTTGCGGCGGTCGGACGGCACGATCTCCGTCTCGGAGTCGTAGCTGGAGTAGTGGTACGGCGTGAGCGCCGGGAACTCGCCCGCGCACGTGTCGACCGTCTTGTACACGGGGCGGATGTCCGCCGCCTGGCGCGCGTCGCGCACCTCCTGCTCGGTCAGGCCGCGGATCTCCGCGATCTGCGCGTCCGAGAAGCCGTGGTCCTTGGCCTCGCGGATGGTGTCCGCGTCGAGCTCGTCGGCGTCGCGCACGGCGTCGGCGACCTCGTTGATGAGGACGATCTGGTCGATGAACCAGGGGTCGATCTTCGTCGCGTCGAAGACCTGCTCCGGCGTGGCGCCCGCGCGGAGCGCCTGCTGCACCGTGACGATGCGGCCGTCGGTGGGCGTGCGGCTCACCTCGAGCAGCTCGTCGACCGAGCGGGTCTCGGGCCCCCAGTGGAACGAGGATCCGCGCTTCTCGAGCGAGCGCAGCGCCTTCTGCAGCGCGGTGGAGTAGTTACGGCCGATGGCCATGGCCTCGCCCACCGACTTCATGGTGGTGGTGAGCTCGGCGTCGGCGGCCGGGAACTTCTCGAACGCGAAGCGCGGGACCTTCACGACCACGTAGTCGAGCGTGGGCTCGAAGCTCGCGGGCGTGACCTTGGTGATGTCGTTCGGGATCTCGTCGAGGCGGTAGCCGATGGCGAGCTTCGCGGCGATCTTCGCGATCGGGAAGCCCGTGGCCTTCGACGCGAGCGCGCTCGAGCGGGAGACGCGCGGGTTCATCTCGATGACGATGAGGCGGCCGTTCGTGGGATCCACCGCGAACTGGATGTTGCAGCCGCCCGTGTCGACGCCCACCCGGCGGATGATGTCGATCCCGATGTCGCGCATGTGCTGGTACTCGCGGTCGGTGAGCGTGAGCGCCGGCGCGACCGTGATCGAGTCGCCCGTGTGCACGCCGACCGGGTCCACGTTCTCGATGGAGCAGACGACGACCGTGTTGTCGGCCGTGTCGCGCATGAGCTCCAGCTCGTACTCCTTCCAGCCGAGGATCGACTCCTCGAGGAGCACCTCGGTGGTGGGGCTCGACTGCAGGCCGTCCGCGACCATGCGCTCGAGCTCCTGGCGGGTGTGCGCGAAGCCGGAGCCGAGGCCGCCCATGGTGAAGGACGGGCGGATCACGAGCGGGTAGCCGAGGTCCTCGGCGTACTCGACGGCCTGCTCGAGCGTCTTCGCGACGTGCGATCGGGCCACGTCGGCGCCGGACTCGATGACGAGGTCCTTGAAGAGCTGGCGGTCCTCGCCCTTCTGGATGGCCTCGACCTTGGCGCCGATGAGCTCGACGCCGTGCTTGGCGAGGATGCCGAGCTCGTCGAGCCGGATGGCCGCGTTGAGCGCGGTCTGGCCGCCGAGCGTCGGGAGCACCGCGTCCGGCTTCTCCTTGATGATGATCTTCTCGAGCACCTCGCTCGTGATCGGCTCGATGTAGGTCGCGTCGGCGAAGCCCGGGTCGGTCATGATCGTGGCGGGGTTCGAGTTCACGAGGATGACGCGCACGCCCTCCTCGCGGAGCACGCGGCAGGCCTGCGTGCCCGAGTAGTCGAACTCGGCGGCCTGGCCGATGACGATCGGCCCGGAGCCGATGACGAGGACGGAGTTGATGTCGTCGCGCTTGGGCATTACACGGTCTCCTGGGGGGTCGCGGCGGATGCGGGGGCGTCGCCCGCGGCGTGGATCAGCTCGATGAACCGGTCGAAGAGGTACGACGAGTCGTGAGGGCCGGCGGCCGCCTCCGGGTGGTACTGGACGCTGAAGGCGGGGATGTCGAGGCAGTTCAGCCCCTCGACGACCTGGTCGTTGAGCGAGACGTGGCTGACCTCCGCGCGGCCGAAGCCGGCGGGGCTGTCGACGGGGCCGTCGAGCGGCGCGGACACCGCGAAGCCGTGGTTCTGGCTCGTGATCTCGACGCGGCCGGTGCGGCGGTCGAGCACGGGCTGGTTGATCCCGCGGTGGCCGAACGGCAGCTTGTAGGTGTCGAAGCCGAGGGCGCGGCCGAGGAGCTGGTTGCCGAAGCAGATCCCGAAGAACGGGATGCCCTTGCGGAGCACGTCCTGCAGCAGCTCCACGTGGTACTGCGACGCCTCGGGGTCGCCGGGGCCGTTCGAGTAGAAGACCGCGGTGGGCGCGAGCTCGGCGAGCTGCTCCGTGGTGATCGACTGCGGCACGACGTGCACGTCGAGGCCGCGGGCCGCGAGGTGCTTGACGGTCGCGGTCTTGATGCCGAGGTCGAGCACCGCGACGGATCCGATGCGCGTCCCCACCGCGGGGATCGTGTACGTCTCCTGCGTGGAGACCTCGGCGGAGAGGTTGCGGCCCGCCATGTCGGGTGCCTGCCGCACCTGCGCGAGCTGCTCCTCGTCGCCGAGCGCGAAGGCCTCGCCGGAGAAGACGCCGGCGCGCATGGCGCCCTCGTCGCGGATCCGACGCGTGACCGCGCGGGTGTCGATGCCGGAGATGCCGACGACGCCCTGGGCGACCAGGTCGTCCTCGAGCGTGCGGGTGCCGCGGAAGTTGGAGACCACGCGGGAGGGGTCGCGGACGACGTAGCCGGCGACCCAGATGCGGCGGGACTCCATGTCGTCGTCGTTCATGCCGGTGTTGCCGATGTGCGGCGCCGTCTGGAGCACGATCTGGCCCGCGTAGGACGGGTCGGTGATCGTCTCCTGGTAGCCGGTCATGCCGGTCGCGAAGACGGCCTCGCCGAGCGTGGTGCCGCGGGCGCCGTACGCGCGTCCGACGTACCTCCGTCCGTCCTCGAGCACCAGGACAGCTGGTTCGTGTCGGGCCATGTCGGTCACTTCCCTTCGTTGTCGTCGTCGTGCGCCAGGCGCGGGATCCGGTGGAGGGCGTCGACGAGCGCGGTCTTCTCGCGCGGGTCGATCACCCGGAGGTACGTGTCGACCTCGGTGCGGGCGACCTGGTCGAGGATCCAGGTGACGGCCACGAGGCCGCCCTCCTCCACGACGCGGTCGATCGCGTAGGTCGCGAGGCCGGATCCGGTGATGCGGTCGGCGGGCACGAGCACCTCGCGCTCGCCGTCGATCGCGAGCACCAGCCCGGCGTCGTGCACGCGGGCCGCCGCGCGCCCCCGGAAGCCGAGGGGCCGGACCGTCAGCCGGTCGAGCGGCTCGCCCGCGGTGGTCGTGGCGACGTAGAGCACGTCGACCTCGAGCGTCGGCGCGCCGAGCCCGGCGGGCGGACGCGGCGGCTCGGGCAGCGCGCGCTGGCGGCGCCGGCGCGCGCGCCAGCCGAGCGCCATGAGCGCGAGCAGCAGGAGGAGGAGCGCGATCACGGTGACCGCGGGTCCCACGCGGTCGCTCATGCGCGTCCCGCCGGGGCGTCGGATGCGGCGTCGCGGGCGTCGGCGTCCGCGCGGTCGCGGAGGACCGCGGCGCGGGCGACCGTCTCGCGGTCGACGAGCGCGCCGTCGAGCACCGTCGGGTAGCCGCGGTGGAAGGTCGCGACGACGCGGCCGGGCAGCGTCATCTCGAGGTACGGCGAGTTGCCGCTGAGGCCGCCGAGGTCGTCGCGGCCGAAGACGCGCGACGCGGTCGGGTCATAGAGCGTGATGTCGGCCGGGGATCCGCCGGCGAGCGCGTGCCCGTGCTCGGCGAGGCGGCCGATGCGCGCGGGCGCGTGCGACATGACGCGCGCGACGCCGGCCCAGTCGAGGAGCCCGGTGTCGACCATGGCGAGCTGCACCACGGAGAGCGCCGACTCGAGGCCGACCATGCCGAACGCGGCCGCGTCCCACTCGCAGTCCTTGGCCTCCGTGGGGTGCGGCGCGTGGTCGGTCGCGACCACGTCGATCGTGCCATCGGCGAGCGCGGCGCGCAGGGCCTCGACGTCCTCGCGGCGGCGGAGCGGCGGGTTGACCTTGTAGCGCGCGTCGTAGCCGGCGACCAGGTCCTCGGTGAGGAGCAGGTGGTGCGGCGTGACCTCGGCCGTGACGTCGACCCCGCGGGCCTTGGCCCAGCGGATCACGTCGACGGAGCCGGCGGTGGAGACGTGGCAGACGTGCAGGCGGGATCCGACGTGCTCGGCGAGCAGCACGTCGCGCGCGATGATCGACTCCTCGGCGACCGCGGGCCAGCCCGTGATGCCGAGCTCGCCGGACAGCGCGCCCTCGTTCATGGTGGCGCCCTCGGTGAGGCGCGGGTCCTGCGCGTGCTGCGCGATGACGCCGTCGAACGCCTTCACGTACTCGAGCGCGCGGCGCATGAGGAGCGGGTCGGAGACGCACTTGCCGTCGTCGGAGAAGACGCGGACGGCGGCGCGGCTCGACGCCATGGCGCCGATCTCGGCCATCGACTCCCCCGCGAGGCCCACCGACACGGCCCCGATGGGGCGGACCGTGGCGTACCCGGCCGCGTCGCCGAGCGCCTTGACCTGCTCGACCACGCCCGCCGTGTCCTGCACGGGCATGGTGTTGGCCATCGCGAAGACGGCGGTGAAGCCGCCGAGGGCCGCGGCGCGGGATCCGGTGAGCACGGTCTCGCTCTGCTCGTAGCCGGGCTCGCGCAGGTGCACGTGCAGGTCCACGAGTCCGGGCAGGGCGACGAGGCCGTCGGCCTCGACGACGTGCGCGCCCTCGGGGGTCTCGAGGTCAGGGCCGATCTCGCGGATCAGCCCGTCGGCGACGAGGATGTCGGCGCGCTCGCCCGAGGGCAGGGTCGCTCCGCGGATCAGGTGGGTGTCGTTCGGGGTCATCGGTCGGCCTTCCCGTCGCCGGACAGCAGGAGGTAGAGGACGGCCATGCGCACCGAGACGCCGTTGGCGACCTGCTCGCGCACCGTGGACCTCTCCGAGTCGGCGGCGGCGGCGGATATCTCGAGCCCGCGGTTCATGGGCCCCGGGTGCATGACGATCGTATCGGGCCCGAGGAGCGCGAGCCGCGCGTCGTCGAGTCCCCAGATGCGCGCGTACTCGCGCGGGTTCGGGAAGAAGGCGGCGCGCATGCGCTCGGCCTGGATCCGGAGCATCATCACGGCGTCCGGCTTCCCCTCGCGGAGCGCGGCGTCGAGGTCGTAGCGGACCGTGACCGGCCAGGATCCGACGCCCACCGGCACGAGCGTGGGCGGCGCGACGAGCGTGACCTCGGCGCCGAGCGTCGTGAGCAGCCACGCGTTCGAGCGCGCGACGCGGCTGTGGAGCACGTCGCCGACGATGACGACGCGCGTGCCGTCGAGGCCCTTCCCGCGCGCGGCGGATCCGTGCAGCCGGCGGCGGATCGTGAACGCGTCGAGCAGCGCCTGCGTGGGGTGCTCGTGCGTGCCGTCGCCCGCGTTGACGATGCCGGCGTCGATCCAGCCGCTGCCGGCGAGCGTGTGCGGCGCGCCCGACGACGGGTGCCGGACGACCACGCCGTCGGCGCCCATCGCCTGGAGCGTCTGCGCGGTGTCCTTGAGGCTCTCGCCCTTGGAGACGCTGGATCCCTTGGCGCTGAAGTTGATGACGTCGGCCGAGAGGCGCTTGGCCGCGGCCTCGAACGAGATGCGCGTGCGCGTCGAGTCCTCGAAGAAGAGGTTGACGACCGTGCGGCCGCGGAGCGCGGGGGTCTTCTTGATCTCGCGCGTGCCGACGTCGGCCATGTCCTCGGCCACGTCGAGGATGCGGACGGCCTCGTTACGCGACAGGTCGCGGGTGGAGAGCAGGTGCCTCATGCGCCCGCCCCCTCGTCGTCGGGGCCCTGGATCGTGACGGCGTCCTCGCCGTCGATCTCGTCGAGCCGCACGAAGATCCGCTCGGCGAGGCTCGACGGCAGGTTCTTGCCCACGAAGTCGGCGCGGATGGGGAGCTCGCGGTGGCCCCGGTCGACCAGCGCGGCGAGCCGCACGGCCGTGGGGCGGCCGAGGTCGCCGATGGCGTCGAGCGCGGCGCGCACGGTGCGGCCGGAGAAGAGCACGTCGTCCACGAGCACGACCGTGCGGCCGTCGACGCCGCCCGCGGGCAGCAGCGAGGGCGCGGGCGCGCGGGTGGGGTTCCGCTGCAGGTCGTCACGGTACATGGTGACGTCGAGCGAGCCCACCAGGTCGGCGGGGGCCTCGGGCTCGAGGCGGGCGATGATCCGGCCGATGCGCTCGGCGAGGACGGTGCCGCGGGTCGGGATGCCGAGGAGCAGCAGCCCTGCGGGGCCGCGGTTCGACTCGAGGATCTCGTGGGCGATGCGCGTGAGCGCACGGGTGATGTCAGAGGGCTGCAGCACGACGCGCTGAGGCAATCCGACCTCCTTCCCCGCCTCTCGGGACGGATGTTAAAGGTGGTCTGTTCCGCCGGTCACTCTAGCGGGTGTCCGCCGGGGCCCGCGGGTCGGACCCCCGCCCGCGCGTGTCCTCAGCGCGCGGACGCGTCGAGCACCGCGCGGATCCGGCCGAGCACCGCAGCGTCCTGGAGGCTCGTGGCGTCGCCGAGGGTCCGTCCATCGACGAGGTCGGCGAGGAGGCGCCGCATGATCTTCCCCGAGCGCGTCTTCGGCACGTCCGGCACCGCGACCACGCGCCGCGGCTTCGCGACCGGGCCGATGGCGCGGGCCACGTGCGCGGTGAGGAGCGGCTCCAGCTCCGCGGCGAGCGCCGCCCAGCCGGCCGCGTCGTCGTCCGCGGGCCGGTCGTCGCCGCGGGGCACGACGAAGGCGACGACCCGCTGACCGGTGAGGTCGTCGGCGACGCCCGTCACCCCGGCCTCCCCCACCCGCGGGTGCGCGACGAGCGCCGACTCGATCTCGATGGTCGACAGCCGGTGCCCGGAGACGTTGACGACCTCGTCGATCCGGCCCTGGAGCGCGACGTCGCCGTCGGCGTCGCGGCGGGCGCCGTCGCCCGCGAGGAACCAGCCGCGGTCGGCGAAGCGCTCCCAGTAGGCGCGGCGGTAGCGCTCGGGATCGCCCCACACCGTGCGGGCCATGCCGGGCCAGGGGCGCTGGATCACGAGGAGGCCCCGTTCGCCGGCGGCGGCGGGCTCGCCGTCGTCGTCGACCACGTCCACCCGGAAGCCGGGCAGCGCGCGTCCGGCGGCGCCGGGCTTCAGCGTCGAGACGCCGGGCAGCGGCGCGATGACGGCGGCCCCCGTCTCCGACTGCCACCACGTGTCGACGACGGGCGCGCGTCCGCCGCCGATCTCCCGGTGGAACCACAGCCATGCGGCGGGGTTGATCGCCTCCCCCACGGATCCCAGCAGCCGGATGCTCGACAGGTCGTGCCCGGCGACGCCGTCGGGGAACCAGCTCATGAGCGAGCGGATCAGCGTGGGCGCCGTGTAGTACGTCGTCACCCCGTAGCGCTCGATGATCTCGAGGTGCCGCCCGCGATGGGGCGTGTCGGGCGTCCCCTCGTAGATCACTTGCGTGAGGCCGTTGGAGAGCGGGCCGTAGATCTCGTACGTGTGCGCCGTGACCCAGGCGAGGTCGGCGGTGCACCAGTGCACGTCGTCGGGCTTCGCGTCGAAGTGCGCCCAGTGCGCCCACGAGGCGTGCGTCAGGTACCCGCCCGACGTGTGCACCAGTCCCTTGGGGCGGCCCGTCGTGCCGGAGGTGTAGATGACGAAGAGCGGGTGCTCGGCGTCGAAGGCCCGGGGCTCGTGCACGGGCGACGCGGATCCCACGGCGTCGTGCCACCACACGTCGCGGCCCGCGGTCCACGGCACGTCCTGGCCCGTGCGGCGGACGACGAGCACGTGCTCGATCGACGCGACGCCCGCGACGGCCTCGTCGGCCTGCGGCTTGGTGGCGACGGCGGTGCCGCGACGGTTCTGCCCGTCGCTCGTGATGAGGAGCTTCGCGCCCGTGTCCTCGACCCGGAAGCGGAGGGCCTCCGCGGAGAAGCCGCCGAAGACGAGCGAGTGCACGGCGCCGATGCGCGCGACGGCGAGCGTCGCGACGACGGTCTCGACGAGCACCGGGAGGTAGATCACGACGCGGTCGCCGGGCCCGACGCCGAGCGCGGTGAGCGCGTTCGCGGCGCGGGACACCTCGTCCTGGAGGTCGCGGTAGGTCACCGTGCGGCGGTCCCCCGGCTCGCCCTCGAAGTGCAGCGCGACCTTCCCGCCCCGGCCGGCGGCGACGTGCCGGTCGACGCAGTTCGCCGCGACGTTGAGACGGCCGCCCGCGAACCACGTCGCGGCGGGGACCTGCGGGGTGCCGTCGGCGGCGACCGGCGGGATCCACGTGTGCGCCGTGTGCCACGGCGTGTCCCAGTCGAGGCGGCGGGCGGCCTCCTCCCAGAAGGCGACCGGATCCGCCTCGGCCCGCGCGTACGCCTCGCCGGTGACGTTCGCGGCGGCGGCCAGCGCGGCGGGCGGTGGGAAGAGGGCCTGCTTCGGGGCGGCGTCGGGTGCGGGGACGGTCTCGGCCTGCTCGGTGCGCGGGGAGGTCATGCGCCGACGCTACGTGCGCCGCCCGCGCGATCCGGAACCGGGATGTCACGCGACGACACGGAGCGCCGCGCGATCAGCCCCAGCGGCGCACGAGCACCCGCTCGACGAGGCCCACGACGGCGTCCGTGACCGCCCCGAGCACGGCGAGCAGCACGATCGCGAGGAGCACGCGGTCCACGCGCCCGTTCGACGACGACTCGGTGAGCAGGAAGCCGAGCCCCATCGACGCGGCGAGCAGCTCCGCCGCGACGAGGAACAGCCACGACTGCGCGAGCGCGAGCCGGAGCCCGGACACGACCGCGGGCAGCACGGCGGGCAGCTGCACGGTGAGGAGCAGCGGGATCCGCCGCAGCCCGAACGCGCGCCCCACCTCCACCAGGTGCGGGTCGACGTGCCGGAGCGCCCCCGCGACCGTCGTGTAGACGGGGAACATCGCGCCGATGGCGACGAGCGTGACCTTGGAGTCCTCGTTGATCCCCATCCAGAGCAGGAGCAGCGGCACCCACGCGAGCGACGGCACGGTGCGGAACGCGCCCGCGGTCGGCGCGAGGAGCAGCCGGCCGACGCGCGACAGGCCGACGACGGCGCCGAGCACGAGGCCCACGGTCGCCCCGAGCGCGAAGCCGAGGAGCACGCGCTGCAGCGAGATGGCGACGTACTGCCCGAGGATCCCCTGCTCGGCGAGCTGGATCCCCGCGCGCACCACGTCGAGCGGCGCCGGGAGCAGGTGGGGCGGGACGGCGCCCGTCGCGGTGACGACCGCCCATAGCCCGATGACGATGAGGGGGACGATCAGGCCGAGACCCGCGCGAGCGAGCGGGCCGCCGACGGAGCCCCAGGCGTCGGCGGCACGCGGGTCCGCCGGGGGCTCGCCGTCGGGCGCGAGGTCGGACCGGTCGAGCGCGGCCGCGTCGAGCGCGGTCATCCGGCCGTCCCCGCGTCCGGGTCGGCGGCCTCGGCGAACCGCGGCTCGAACAGCTCGTCGAGCGCCGTGTCCACCCGCCCCTGGTCGGGCACGTCGCCCGACTCCACGAGGATCGGGCCGACGCGCTCGAGCACCGTGCGCTGCGCGTCGCCGGGCACGGGATCGACGCTGAGGTTCGTGCGGTCGATGACGGTGGACGCCACGGCCGGATCGATCGCGGCGGCCTGCGCGAGGATCGCCGCGGTCTCGTCGGGGTGGTCGACGGCCCACGCGCGCGCCTGCTCGTACGCGTCGACGACGGCCTGCGCCAGGTCGGGCGACGCGTCGAGGAACGACTGCGTGGCGTTGAGGAACCCGTAGGTCGCGAAGTCGACGTTCCGGTAGAGCAGCGTGGATCCCGCCTGCGCCTGGCTCGCCGCCATGAGCGGGTCGAGCCCGGCCCACGCGTCGACGGAGCCGTTCTCGAGGGCGGCGCGACCGTCGGCGTGCTGGAGGTTCTGGATGGTGACGTCGGAGGCGGGGATGCCGGCCTCGTCGAGCGCCTGCAGCAGGAAGAAGTACGGGTCGGTGCCCTTCGTCGCGGCGATGTCCGCCCCGCGGAGCTGGTCGACGCTCGTGATGGGCGACCCCTCCGGCACGACGATCGCGGTCCACTCCGGCTGCGAGTACACGTCGATGGTGCGGATGGGCGAGCCGTTCGCCCGGGCGAGGAGCGCCGCGGACCCGGCGGTGGATCCCACGTCGACGGCCCCGGCGCGCAGCAGCTCGTTGGCCTTGTTGGATCCGGCCGACTGCACCCAGTCCACCTCCACCTCCGATCCCAGGCGCTTCTCCAGCAGGCCCTGGTCCTTCACGATGAGGCTCAGCGGGTTGTAGGTCGCCCAGTCGACGGTGAGCGTGTCCGCGCTCCAGCCCTCGGTGCCCGCGGTGGCGGGAGCGGCGGCCGGTGCGACGGCGGACCCCTCCCCCGCGGCGCATCCGGCGAGGAGCATCACGGCGGCGCTCGCGAGCGCGAGGGCGGGAAGGGATCTGCGGGGAAGGTGTCGGGTCACGATGGGTCCTCGGTGCGGTGTCGGGTGGTGCGGCGGGTGGGAGGTGCGGCGGGCGGGGCGCGTCAGCGGGCGCGGTGGCCCGGCACGCCGAGCCCCTCGAGCAGCTCGGCGCGGAGGGCGGCGAGGGTCGCGTCGCCGCGGTCGCGCGGTCGGGCGCCGGGCACGTCGAGCACGCGGCGGACGGTGGCGCCGGGCGCCGCGCCGGGAGCGGGATCCGGCCCGAGCAGCACCACGCGGTCGGCGAGGTGCAGGGCCTCGTCCACATCGTGCGTGACGAGCAGGACCGTCGTCGGGATGGCCGCGTGCACGTCCAGCAGCAGGTCCTGCATGCGCAGCCGCGTGAGGGCGTCGAGCGCGCCGAACGGCTCGTCGAGCACGAGCACGCGCGGTCGGCGCGCGAGGGCCCGGGCGAGCGCGGCGCGCTGGGCCATGCCGCCGGAGACCTGGCGCGGACGGAGGCCCGCCGCCTCGGCGAGCCCGGTGAGCTCGAGGAGGTCGCGCACGCGGGTGTCCCCCTCGGCGCGCGGCACGTCGCGCGGCAGGCCGAGGCGCACGTTGGCGCCGATGGTGCGCCACGGCAGGAGGCGCGGCTCCTGGAACGCGACCGCGGAGCGCTGGTCGACGTCCTGCACGGGCGTGCCGTCGATGGAGAGGGATCCGGCGTCGGGCCGGTCGAGGCCGCTCACCTGCCGGAGGAGGGTCGACTTGCCGCAGCCGGACGGGCCGAGGATCGCGACGACGTCGCCCGCCGCGAGGTCGAGGCCGACGTCGCGGAGCACGGCCCGCCGCTCGCGCGTGCCGGCGACGGGGAACGACCGGCCGACCCCGCGGAGCGCGACGGCTCCGGCCGAGGCGGGCGCGGGATCCCGCAGGGCGCCGGCCGGGGCGGGCGTCGCGGGATCGCGGTGCGAGGCGGGTGCGGTGACGGGCATGACCCGACGCTAGGGCGACGCGCTCGCCGCCGCCCGGGGCCGCGTCACACGCCGTCGCGTTCCGTCACGCGGCGTAACGGCGGGCGGGATCAGGCCTGCGTGGCCGCGATGCGCGCGAGCATGCCGTTCACGAACGACGCCGACTCGTCGGTCGACAGCGACGACGCGAGGTCGACGCTCTCCGAGATGGCGACGCCGTCGGGCACGTCCTGGTTGAACAGGATCTCCCAGATGCCGATGCGCAGGATCGCGCGGTCGACGGCGGGCATGCGGGCGAGGGTCCAGTTCACCGAGTACGTCTCGATGAGCTCGTCGATCTCGTCCTGGTGCTCGACGAACCCCTCGGCGATCTCGCGGGCGTACTGCCACGAGGCCTGCCGGTCGGGCTCGGCCGCGGCGCGCTGCTGCTCGACCGCGAGGGTGGCGGGGATGCTCTCCCCGCGGATGTCGGCGACGTACAGGACGTCGAGGGCGCGCTTGCGCGCCTTGGTGCGTGCGCTCACGGGGTCAGTCGGTGACGCGGCCGAGGTAGTCGCCCGTGCGGGTGTCCACCTTGACGCGCGTGCCCTGCTCGAGGAAGAGCGGGACCTGGATCTGGTGCCCGGTCTCGACCGTCGCGGGCTTGGTGCCGCCCGTCGAGCGGTCGCCCTGCAGGCCCGGCTCCGTGTACGTGATGGTCAGCACGACCGACGCGGGCAGCTCGACGTAGAGCCCCTCGCCGTTGTGCAGCGCCACGGTGACGTCCTGGTTCTCCAGCATGAAGTTCTTGGCGTCGCCGACCTGCGCGGCGGACAGCGTGATCTGGTCGTAGTCGCTCGTGTCCATGAACACGAAGTTCTCGCCGTCGGCGTAGAGGTACTGGAAGTCGCGGCGGTCGACCGTCTCGGTCTCGATCTTCGCGCCCGCGTTGAACGTGCGGTCGACGACCTTGCCGGTCATGACGTTCTTGACCTTGGTGCGCACGAACGCGCCGCCCTTGCCCGGCTTCACGTGCTGGAACTCGATGACGGTCCACAGCTGGCCGTCCATGTTGAGGACGATGCCGTTCTTGATGTCAGCGGTAGAGGCCATGCGGGGAGGGTCCTTGCCTGTTCGACGAGCGGGATGCGGCGGCGGCGAGAGGTGCCGGCGCGGAGGACGCCGCGGGGGCCCGAGGGGCGCGTGCGGCTTTCCTGAGGGATCAGCCTATCGGGTGCCGGTCACCACGTGCGCGAGGGCGAGGAGGTACGAGCCCTGGCCGAGGCCCGCGATGACGCCTGAGGCCACGGGCGAGATGACGCTGGTGTGCCGGAACTCCTCGCGCGCGTGCGGGTTGGACAGGTGCACCTCGAGGAGCAGGATCCCCGCCTTCGTCACGAGCGCGGCGGCGTCGCGGAGCGCGTACGAGTAGTGCGTGAACGCGGCCGGGTTCATGATCACGGGCGTCCGGGTGTCGACGGCCTCGTGCAGCCAGCCGATGAGGGTCGCCTCGTCGTCCGTCTGACGGAGGTCGATCTCCACGTCGGACGGCGCGAACGCGACGAGCTCGCGGCGGAGGTCCTCCAGGGATCCCGTCCCGTAGACGTCGGGCTCGCGGCTGCCGAGCCGTCCGAGGTTGGGGCCGTTGAGGACGAGCACGCGTGACATGCGACCCAGCCTAGGGCGGGTCAGCCGACGCTCTGGCCGCCGTCGGAGCGGATGCGCTGGCCGTTGATCCAGCCGCCCTCGGCCGAGAGCAGGAAGCTGACCAGGGCTGCCGCGTCGCGCGGCTCGGCGAGGCGCCCGCGCGGCGTGGTCTCCTGCAGGTGCGCCCGGATCTCGGGCGTGAACCAGCCCGTGTCGGTGGGGCCGGGATCCACGAGGTTGGCGGTGATGCGGATGTCCTCGAGCTCGCGCGCCGCCGCGATCACGATGCGGTCGAGCGCGGCCTTCGACGCGCCGTAGGGCACGTTGCCCACGACGTGGTCGCTCGTGAGCGCGACGATCCGGCCGGCTCCCGGCATCGCGCGGTACCGGCGGGCGAAGCCCTGGATGAGCTGCAGCGACGCCCGCACGTTGACCGCGAGGTGCCGGTCGAGGTCCTCCACCGTCGTGTCCAGCAGGGGGCTGTCGACGGACTCGCAGTGGGCGAGGACGAGCGCGGTGATCGGGCCGAGCTCCTGCTCGGCGCCCTCGAGGAGCCGGTCCGCGGCGTCCGTGTCGAGGAGGTCGGCCTCCATCGCGTGCGCGCGGCCGCCCGCGCGCGCCACGGCATCGGCGACCCGGGCGGGATCCTCGGGCTGGCGGCCCCACGGCATCCGCTCGTCGTACCCGGACCAGTAGGCGAACGCCACGTCCCAGCCGTCGAGCGCGAGGCTCTCCACGATGGCCGCGCCGATGCCGGAGACCCGGCCGACGCCCGTGATGAGGGCGACGGGCCGCGGCGCGCCCGGATGCGCGGGGTCGGTCACGAGCCGATCTCCTGGTACGCGGCGAACAGCAGCGCCTCCTCGGGCCCGTTGAGCACGCTGGCGCGGCCGACGCCGTCGAGCACGATGAAGCGCATCATGTCGCCGCGCGCCTTCTTGTCGCGCTTCATGCTCGCGACGAGCGTGGGCCAGCGGCCGACGGGGTAGCTCGTGGGCAGGTCGAGCGAGTCGAGGATCCGCCGGTGCCGGTCGACCGCCTCGTCCGACAGCGAGCGGGTGAGCCGCGACAGCTCGGCGGCGAAGACCATGCCCACCGCGACGGCCGCGCCGTGCCGCCAGCGGTAGCGCTCCGCGTGCTCGATGGCGTGGCCGAGCGTGTGCCCGTAGTTGAGGATCTCGCGGCGGCCCTTCTCGGTGAAGTCCTCCCCCACGACCTCGGCCTTCATGGCGATGGCGAGCTCAACGACGTGCCGGAACTCGGGGCTCGTCGGGTCGGTGACGCGCGCGACGTCGCGCTCGATGACGTCGAGGATCTCGGGCACGGCGATGAACCCGGCCTTCACGATCTCCGCGAAGCCCGTCACGATCTCCTCCCGCGGCAGGGTCGCGAGGAGGTCGAGGTCGACGATCACGGCGGTCGGCGCGTAGAAGGCGCCGACGAGGTTCTTGCCCTCGGACGTGTTGATGCCGGTCTTGCCGCCGACGGCCGCGTCCACCATGGCGAGCACGGTCGTCGGGATCTGGATGAGCATCACGCCGCGCAGCCACGTCGCCGCGACGAAGCCGCCGAGGTCGGTCGTGGCGCCACCGCCGAGCGTGATCACGGCGTCGGAGCGCGTGAAGTCGGTGGTGCCCATGATCTTCCAGCAGAACGCGGCGACCTCGATGCGCTTGGCGCCCTCGGCGTCGGGCACCTCCGCCAGGTACACCTCCACGTCGCCCTGCAGGCGCTCGCGGAGCCGCGAGGCCTCCTCGGCGAGGGCCGGCGCGTGCACGATGAGCACCTTGCGGACGCGCGGCCCGAGCAGCGCGCCCACGCCCGGGATGAGGCCGCGGCCCACGGTCACGTCGTAGCCCGGCGTGCCCGAGACGTGGATCACGGTGGGCGCGCCGGGCTCGGCGACGGCGGTCTCGGGGGCGTTCTGGTCGGTCATGGCTGCCTCTCCCGGGCGAAGCGCTCGATCTCGCGGACGATGCGCGGGAGCGGGCGGTCGGAGGTGTCGATGGTCAGGTCGGCGAGGGAGCGGTAGAGCTCCTCGCGGTCGGCGACGATGCGGCGCCAGCTGTCGAGGCCGTCGACGAGCGGGCGGTCGTCGCCGCGGATCCGCGCGCGCACGGCGTGCTCGCTGACGGTGAGGAGCACGACCGGGCACGCGGCGAGGTCGGCGCGGGTGGCGGGATCCAGCACGGCTCCCCCGCCGAGCGAGACGACGCCGCCGTCCGCGAGCGCCCGCGCGACCGCCTCGCGCTCGAGCTGGCGGAACCGCGGCTCGCCGTGCTCGCGGAAGATGTCGGCGATGGGTCCGTGCGCGTCCACGACGGCGCGGTCGGTGTCCGTGAACGGCACGCCCAGCCCGCGGGCCACGCGGCGGCCGACCGTGGTCTTGCCCGCGCCGGGCGGGCCGATCAGGACGACCGGCACGCTCAGGCCTCGGGCGGTGCGGGCGGTGCGGCGTCCGCCTCGTCCACGAGGTCGGCGCCGGAGCGGCGACCCTCGGGGATCGCGTCGAGGTAGCCGCGGAGGTTGCGGAGGGTCTCGCCCACGGAGTCGCCGCCGAACTTCTCGAGCACGGCGTCGGCGAGCGTGAGCGCGACCATGGCCTCGGCGACGACGCCCGCGGCGGGCACGGCGCACACGTCGGAGCGCTGGTGGTTCGCCGGGGCGGCGCCGCCCGTCGCGGTGTCGACCGTGCGGAGCGCGCGCGGCACGGTCGCGATGGGCTTCATCCCGGCGCGGACGCGGAGGACGGTGCCCGTGCTCATGCCGCCCTCGGTGCCGCCGGCGCGGTCGGTGGAGCGGCCGATGCCGGCAGCGGTGGAGAACAGCTCGTCGTGCGCCTCGGATCCGCGGCGCGTGGTGGTGAGGAAGCCGTCGCCGACCTCCACGCCCTTGATGGCCTGGATGCCCATGAGCGCGGCCGCGAGCTTCGAGTCGAGGCGGCGATCCCAGTGCACGTGCGAGCCGAGGCCCGGCGGCAGGTCGTAGGCGAGCACCTCGACGACGCCGCCGACCGTGTCGCCGCTCGCCTTCGTGTCGTCGACCTCGGCGACCATGCGGGCGCTCGTCTCGGCGTGGAAGCAGCGCAGCGGATCCGCGTCGAGCGCGTCGACGTCGGCCGGCGTCGGCAGCGGCGCGCCCTCGGGCACGCGGACGGGGCCGATGGAGAGCGTGTGGCTGACGAGCGTGATCCCGAGCTCGGCGAGGAACGCGCGGGCGACGGCGCCGAGCGCGACGCGGGCCGCGGTCTCGCGGGCGCTCGCGCGCTCGAGCACGGGGCGGGCCTCGTCGAAGTCGTACTTCTGCATGCCCACGAGGTCGGCGTGGCCGGGGCGGGGGCGCGTGAGGGCCGCGGCGCGCGCGCCCTGCAGCTTCTCGGGATCCACGGGCTCGGGGCTCATGATGTCGACCCACTTGGGCCACTCCGTGTTGCCGATGCGCACCGCGATGGGGCTGCCGAGCGTGCGCCCGTGCACCACGCCCGTGGAGAGGCTCAGCTCGTCCTGCTCGAACCCCATGCGCGCGCCGCGGCCGTAGCCGAGCTTGCGACGGGCGAGGTCGGCGCGGATGCCGTCGAGGCTGACGGGCACGCCCGCGGGCAGGCCCTCCAGGACGGCGATGAGTTCGGGGCCGTGGGATTCCCCGGCGGTGAGCCAACGCAGCATGCGCCCATCCTCCCACAGCGCCCGGAGGCGCTCCCGCGGGTCAGGCCCCGGTCCAGGGCCTCCGCGGATCGCGGCCGACGCTCGCGAGCATGGCGGCCAGCACGCGCTCCTCGTCGAGCAGCGGTCGCACGTCGTCGCCCTGCGCGAACAGGCGCACCTGCCCGAGCGCCTGGTGCACGAGCATGTCGATCCCCGGGACCACGCGGCCGCCCGCGCGTTCCCAGGCGGCGGCGATGCCGGTCGGCCAGGGCGCGTACGTCACGTCGAGGAGGACGGTCGCCTCGGGCAGGGCCCCGGGCAGCGGCACGGCCGCGGCGGCGTCGCCCGGCAGGGTGCTGATCACGGTGTCGGCGTCGCGGAGCGCGCCCACCGCGGCGTCGAGCGGCACGACGCCGAGCGCGACGGCCAGCTCGTCGGCGAGCGGCGCGAGCTCCCGCCCCTGCTCCGGCCGCCGGGCCGCCACGACGACCTCGCGCGCGCCCATCCGGGCGAGCGCGACGACGGCCGAGCGCGCCGTGGATCCGGCGCCGAGCACGACCGCGCGCCCGCACCGCTCGACGCCGGCCATCCCGAACGCGCGGACGATGCCGGCGACGTCGGTGTTGGCGCCGCGACGGATGACGGCGCCCTCGCCGTCCCGCTCCACGAGCAGCGTGTTGGCCGCGCCCGCGAGCCGGGCGGTGTCGTCGAGCCGGTCGAGGAGCGGCAGCACGTCGCGCTTGAGCGGCATCGTCAGCGAGAGGCCGCGCCAGCCGGATCCGAGGCCCGCGACGAACGCGGGCAGCTCGGCCCCCGTGCACTCCACGGCCTCGTACGCCCAGTCGAGCCCGAGCAGGTCGTACGCCGCCCGGTGCAGGCGCGGCGACAGCGAGTGCGCGATGGGGCTGCCGAGGACCGCCAGCCGCACGGCCGGCGTCCGCGGATCAGCCATTGCCCGGGTTGTCCTTCATGAACTGCTGCCACTGCGCGACGGCCTTGAGGTGCTCCTCGTACGTCTGCGAGAAGACGGTGTCGCCCGTGATGGTGTTGACGGTGACGAAGTACAGCCACGGCCCGTCCGCGGGCGCGATGGCCGCCTTGATCGCCAGGTCGCCCGGGTTGGAGATGGGCCCGACGGGCAGGCCCGGGTGCACGTACGTGTTCCACGGGTTGTCGTCGGCGCGCTCGGCGTCGGTGGTGGTGACCCGTCCCACGGACTGCGCCCCGTACGCGACGGTCGCGTCGGACTGCAGCGGCATGCCGGCGTCGATGCGGTTCTGGAACACGCGCGACACCTTGTAGAAGTCGCCCTCGAAGCGCGCCTCCTTCTGGATCAGCGCCGCCATCGTGAGCACGCGGTGCCGGTCGCCGGCGGGGACGCCCGCCTGGTCGAGCGCCTGGAAGGTGCGGCCGACCATGGCCTTCACCATGTCCGTCGCGGACGTGCCGGGCGGGAAGTCGTAGGTCGCGGGGAAGAGGTAGCCCTCGATGTTCGGCGCCTCGGCCGGGATGCCGAGCGCGGCCCGGTCGGCGGTGGCCGCCTCCAGCTCGGCCACGGGCGTGCCCGTGCCCTCCGCGACGAGCTCGAACGCCTGCGCCACGGTCTGCCCCTCGGGGATGGTGACCTTGGCCTGGATCTGGCTGGCCGGATCCTGCAGCATCTGCAGCGCGGAGGCCGCGCTCATCTGCTTCCGCAGCGTGTACGTGCCCGGCTGGAAGACGACCTCGCTGCCCGAGCGGACCACGGCCTGGTAGAAGGCCTTCGACGTCTTCACGACGTCCTGCGCGGCGAGCGTGTCGCCGATCGTGCTGCCGGTGTCGCCCGTCTTGACGACCACCTGCACCTCGCCCGCGCCGTCGCCGTCGTAGTCGGTGGGCTCGGCGGGCGTGAGCAGCGCGCTCACCACGGGGCCGAACAGCGACGTGGCGATGACGCCCGCGCCGCCGAAGAGCACCACGAGCAGGACCACGACGTAGGGCCACTTGGGGTGGCGGCGCTTCGCCTTCGGGAGGACGGGCGGGGTCCGTCGGGGCGTCGATCCCCGGGCTCCGTCGCGCGCGTCGGAGCGGGACGGGGTGGACGCCGAGCGGGCGGGGGCGTCGGCGGAGGCCGCGACGCCGAGGGCTGCTGCGGAGGCGGACGAGGCGTCGCCCGCTGCGGAGGACGCCGAGGTCGACGCGGCGGCGGCGACATCCGGGCGGGGGCGGGCGTCCGCGCGGGGGCGGACGTCCGCGGCGGGACGCGCGGGGGCCGCCGACGCGGCAGGACGAGCCGAGGGCGCGGGAGCCGGAGCAGCAGGCGCCGCAGGCGGGACGTCGTCCGGGACGCGAGACTCCTGGCCCGAGCGCGCCTCGGCGGCCTCGCGGAGGGCGCGGAGCTCGCGACGCGTCATGGGCGCGCCCGTGCCGATGCCGGGTCCCGCACCCCGCGGAGCGTCGGCGGCAGGTGCGGGGCCGGATGCGGCGGCGGGGGCCGAGGGGCGGTCGGGTCCGGTGTCGGGAGCCGCGGCGACGTCGCCGAACAGGCTCTCGAAGGGGTCGCCGCCCGCGCCCGCGGCCGTCGTGGCGCGTCGGGCGGGATCGGTCTCAGGCGTGTCGGTCAGGATCGACTCGGTTCCTCGGGACGAGAGCACCGGGTGGGGAGCCGGCGGTGCGCTCGCTCTCGAGCGCATGTTGAAGGATTATAACGGCCGCTACCTGGTCGATCACGGGCTTCTGCTTACGGGAGCCTCTGCCCGAGGAGCGCAGCGCGCTCTGGGCGGACACCGTCGAGAGCCGCTCGTCGACGAGCCGGACCGGGATCGGGGAGGCGTCCGCGAGGCGCCGGGCGAAGCCCTCGGCGTCGTCCGTGGACGCCGTCGCGCGACCGGAGAGCGCGAGCGGCAGGCCCACGACGAGCTCCACGCAGTCGACCTCCGCGGCGACCTCCAGGATCCGCCGCACGTCCGCCGAGCCGCCCGCGTCGCGCGGGACGGTCTCGACGGGCGTCGCGATCAGGCCGTGCGGATCCGACCGGGCGAGCCCGATGCGCGCCTTCCCGACGTCGACCGCGAGACGCGCGCCGACCCGCATCAGGACGCGAGCGCCTGGCGGACGGCGGCCAGCGCGCCGGCGATGGCCGACACGTCGGACCCGCCGCCCTGGGCGAGGTCGTCCTTGCCGCCGCCGCCGCCGCCGAGCACCGCCGCCGCGGCGCGGGCGAGCTGGCCCGCCTTGGCGCCGGCGTCGCGCGCGGCCTGGTTGGTGGCGACGATGACGGTCGGCTTGCCGCCCGCGTCGCCCGCGAGGGCGACGACGACCGGCTCGGACCCCGCGCGCTCGCGCACGAGGGTCACGAGCTGCCGCACCTCGTCCGCCGAGCGGACCGCGCCGAGCGACTCCTGGATCAGCGTGACGGCGCCCACGCGCGCGCCCTGCTGCAGGAGCGCGGGCACGCGCTGCTGCAGCGCCTGCGCCTCGAAGTCGGCGATGCGCCGCTCCGCGGTCTTGAGGTTCTGCATGAGGTCGGCGATGCGGTCGGGCAGCTGCTCGCGCGGCGTCTTGAGGCTCGACGTGAGCTGCGACACGATGGCGCGCTCGACGGCGAGGTCCTGGAACGCCTCGCGGCCCACGAGCGACTCGATGCGGCGGTTGGTGGATCCGACGGACGACTCCCCGACGACGTTGATGAGCCCGATCTGCGCGCTGGAGGACACGTGCGTGCCCGCGCAGAGCTCGCGCGACCACGGGCCGCCGATGTCGACGACGCGCACGGTGTCGCCGTACTTCTCGCCGAACAGCGCCATGGCGCCGAGCTGCTTGGCCTCGTCGATCGGCATGACCCGTGTCACGACCTGCAGGTCGTCGCGCACGGCGCCGTTCGCGATGTCCTCGATCTCGCTGCGCGTCTCCGGGCTCAGCGCCTGGTTCCACGCGAAGTCGAGGCGCATGTAGCCGGCGCGGTTGTACGAGCCGGACTGGTGCGCGTCCTGGCCGAGCACCTGGCGGAGCGCGGCGTGCACGAGGTGCGTGCCGGAGTGCGCCTGGGTCGCTCCGCGGCGCCAGTCGGCGTCGACGACGGTCGTGGCGGCGTCGCCGACGCCCACCTCGCCCGAGCGGACCTGCACGCGGTGGCTGATGAGGCCCTTCACGGGCTTCTGGACGTCGAGCACCTCGAGGTCGAAGCCCTGGCCCACGATGCTGCCGGCGTCGGCCTCCTGCCCGCCGGACTCCGCGTAGAGGCTCGTCTCGGGGAGGATGACCTCGGCGATGTCGCCCGCGACCGCGTGGTCGACGCTGTGCCCGCCGACGATGAGGCCGAGGATCGTCGTGCCCGTCTCGAGCTCGTCGTACCCGGTGAAGCGCGTCTCGCCCGCCGCGCGGAACTCGCTGTAGACGGTGAGGTCGGCCAGCGCCGTCTTCTTGCTCTTGGCGTCGGCCTTGGCGCGCGTGCGCTGCTCCAGCATCAGCCGGTCGAAGGCCTCGCGGTCGACCGTGAGGCCGTTCTCCTCCGCCATCTCCAGCGTCAGGTCGATGGGGAAGCCGAACGTGTCGTGCAGCAGGAACGCGGTGTCGCCCGCGATCCGCTCGCCGCCCTTCGCCTTCGTCTCGCCGACGGCCACGTCGAGGATCGTGGTGCCGCCCGAGAGCGTGCGGAGGAACGTCTCCTCCTCGGCGTAGGCGAGGCGGGAGATGCGGTCGAAGTCGTCGGAGACCTCGGGGTACGCGGCCTTCATCGCGTCGCGCGACGCGGGGAACAGCTCGCCGAAGGTCGCCGCGTCGACGCCCATCAGGCGCATCGCGCGCACCGTGCGGCGCATGAGGCGACGCAGGATGTAGCCGCGCCCCTCGTTGGACGGGCGCACGCCGTCGGACATGAGCATGAGGGACGAGCGCACGTGGTCGGCGACGATGCGCATGCGCACGTCGTCCTCGTGGTCGGCGCCGTAGCGTCGGCCCGCGAGCTCGGCGGCGCGGTCGAGGACCGGGCGCACCTGGTCGATCTCGTACATGTTCTCGACGCCCTGCTTGAGGAAGGCGACGCGCTCGAGGCCCATGCCGGTGTCGATGTTCTTCTTCGGCAGGTCGCCGAGGATCTCGAAGTCGCTCTTGCTCGTGCCGACCCCGCGCAGGTACTGCATGAAGACGAGGTTCCAGATCTCCACGTAGCGGTCGTCGTCCGTGGCCGGGCCGCCGTCCGCGCCGTAGGCCGGGCCGCGGTCGAAGAAGATCTCGGAGCAGGGGCCCGCGGGGCCGGGCTGGCCGGTGTGCCAGTAGTTCGTGTCGCGGCCGAGGCCCTGGATCCGGTCGTCGGGCAGTCCCGCGATGCGCTTCCACGCCTGCCGGGCCTCGTCGTCCTCGTGGTAGACGGTGACCCAGAGGTCGTCGGGCGAGAAGCCCAGCCCGCCGTCGGCCTCGCTCGTGGTGAGCAGCTCCCACGCGTACGCGATGGCCTGCTCCTTGAAGTAGTCGCCGAAGGAGAAGTTGCCGTTCATCTGGAAGAACGTGCCGTGGCGGGGCGTGCGGCCGACCTCCTCGATGTCGAGGGTGCGGATGCACTTCTGGACGCTCGTGGCGCGCGGGAACGGCGCGGGCACGACGCCCGTGAGGTACGGCACGAACGGGACCATGCCGGCCACCGTGAAGAGCAGTGTGGGGTCGTCGCTCACGAGCGACGCCGACGGCACGACGGTGTGCCCCCGGTCGCCGAAGTAGGTCAGCCAGGCGTTGCGGATGTCTGCGGTCTGCATGCGGTTCTACTGCTTTCCCAGCTCGGTGATGGTGTCCTCGGCCTCGCCCACGGCGGAGCGGAGCTCGGCCTCGCGGCGGCGGTAGCCGTCCTCGACGGCCTCGCCGAAGCGGCGGGCGCGCGCGTCGACGTCCTGGAGGAGGCGGTGCCCGGCCGGCGTGCGGTCGACCACGTGGGCGACGGCGAAGCCGATGACGACCCCCACGGCGATGAGGACGAGGTTCTTCATGCTTCTCCCCTTCCGGGAGCTGCCCCCTGACGGAGGTGACGTGCGGTACGCGAGAGGCCTCGGGGGCCGAGGGCGATCCTACCGGCCGGGCCGCGGGCCTCCCGAAGCGGGCCGGCGCCCTGCCCCGGATACGCCGCGAGGCGGGCCGCCCGAAAGGGCGACCCGCCTCGCGGACGGTGGTGCGGTCGGGCTAGCGGGCCGCGTAGTACTCGACGACCAGCTGGACCTCGCAGGTCACGGGGACCTCGGCGCGCTTCGGCAGGCGCACGAGGCGGGCCTGCAGCTTGTCGAGCTCGACCTCGAGGTACGAGGGGAGCTTCGGCAGCACATCGGCGTGACCGCCGGCGGCGGCGACCTGGAAGGGCTCGGTGCCCTCGGAGCGCGGCTTGACGTGGATCATCTGGCCGGCCTTCACGCGGAAGGAGGGGCGGTCGACGATCTTGCCGTCGACCATGATGTGGCGGTGCACGACGAGCTGGCGGGCCTGCGCCGTGGTGCGCGCGAGGCCGGAGCGGACGACGAGCGCGTCGAGGCGCTGCTCGAGGATCTCGACGAGGTTCTCACCGGTCAGGCCCTGGGTGCGACGCGCCTCCTGGAAGGCGATCTTGAGCTGGGCCTCGCGGATGCCGTACTGGGCGCGCAGGCGCTGCTTCTCGCGGAGGCGGACCGCGTAGTCGCTGTCCTGCTTGCGCTTGGACCGGCCGTGCTCGCCCGGCGCGTAGGGGCGCTTCTCGAGGTACTTGGCCGCCTTCGGCGTGAGCGGGATGCCCAGCGCGCGGGAGAGGCGGGTCTTGCTGCGGGTGCGTGACTTGGTGGACACGTTTTCCTTCCAGGGAGAAAGTCTCTGACTACGGATGATGCAGGGCGTCCGCGCACACGCATGGGCGCGCGACGATCGAGACCGCTGATGCGGTTCCTGCGGAAGTAGAGGGATTCGCCACGGGTCGTCCGGCTACAGGACGTGTCCCTTGGATCTGGATGTCGACGCAGCCGCACGCGACACCCCATCTAGGCGTCAGCAAGCGTAGCACGCGATCGCGGCGATCCCGGGGCTGCGCCGCGCCGGGATCACCCGCCGCGGACGATGCGCCGCAGCTTCTCCAGCCGCGTCGAGAGGTCGCGCTCGTGCCCGTGCTGCGTCGGCGAGTAGTAGGTGCGGCCGACGAGCTCGTCGGGCAGGTACTGCTGCGTCACGACCCCGATGTCCGCGTCGTGCGGGTAGCGGTAGCCCTTGCCGTGGCCGAGCCGCTTCGCGCCCGGGTAGTGGGCGTCGCGGAGGTGCAGCGGCACGCGTCCGAAGGCGCCGGCGCGCACGTCGGCGATCGCCTGGTCGATGCCGAGGTAGGACGCGTTCGACTTGGGCGCGGTGGCGAGGTGCACGACGGCCTGGGCCAGCGGGATCCGCCCCTCGGGCATGCCGATGAGCTGCACGGCGTCCGCCGCGGCCACCGCGACGACGAGCGCCTGCGGGTCGGCGAGCCCGATGTCCTCGGAGGCCGAGACGATGATCCGCCGGGCGATGAAGCGCGGGTCCTCCCCCGCCTCGATCATGCGCGCCAGGTAGTGGAGGGCGGCGTCGACGTCGGATCCGCGGATCGACTTGATGAAGGCGCTGATGACGTCGTAGTGCTCGTCGCCGTTGCGGTCGTAGCGGAGCAGCGCCCGGTCGACCGCGAGGGCGACCTGCTCGGTGGAGATGGGGATGGGCGCGGGATCGGCGACGGGGGCGGCCTCGTCGCCGTCGCCGTCCTCGTCCCCCTCGTCGTCCTCGTCCGCCTCCGCCGCGCGCGCCCTGCCCGAGGCGTCCGCCTGCGCCGAGACGGCCGCCGCCTCGAGCGCCGTCAGCGCACGGCGGGCGTCGCCCGAGGCGAGCCGGATGATCATGGCGCGCGCGTCGTCGTCCAGCGCGAACCGCCCGCCGAGCCCCCGGGCGTCCGCCACGGCGCGGTCGACGAGCACCCCGAGGTCGTCGTCGTCGAGCTGCTCGAGCGTCAGCAGGAGGCTGCGGGAGAGGAGGGGCGAGATGACGGAGAAGGACGGGTTCTCCGTGGTGGCCGCGATGAGGATGACCCAGCCGTTCTCCACGCCCGGCAGCAGCGCGTCCTGCTGCGCCTTCGTGAAGCGGTGGATCTCGTCGAGGAAGAGCACGGTCGAGACGCCGAAGAGGTCGCGGTCGCTCAGCGCCTTCTCCATCACCTGGCGCACGTCGCGGACGCCCGCCGTCACCGCGGACAGCTCCACGAAGCGACGGCTGGATCCGTGCGCGATCGCCTGCGCGAGAGTCGTCTTGCCCGTGCCCGGCGGGCCCCACAGGATGATCGAGACCGAGCCCTGCTCCCCCGCCACGTCGGAGGCGAGGCTCACGAGCGGCGATCCCGGGGTCAGCAGGTGCCGCTGGCCGGTGACCTCGTCGAGGCTGCGGGGACGCATCCGGACGGCCAGGGGCGTGGCCCCCGAGCGGAGGCCCGGTCGCGTGTCGGTCATGATCTCGATGGTAGGCGCGACCGGCTAGGGTTCCCGTACCGCCGCCTCGGGCGGGACCGACCGTGAGGACGCCGTGGCCCCCAGGAACGACCGCGCAGCCCGCGAGGCGCAGGCCCGGCTCCGCCGCTACGCGGCCCGCCAGGAGCTGCACGCCCGCGCCGTCCGACGCCGTCGTCGCGACGACCTGGTGGCCGTCGTCGGCGTGATCCTCGTGGCCGCGCTCGCGGTCGGCGCGCAGCTCGCGTACGAGTCCGGACCCGGCGCCCCGGCCCCGACGCCGGCGCCGTCGTCCTCCCCCTCCTCGCCCGAACCGTCCCCGACGGGCCCCGCCGACCCCGCGCCGACGGACACGACCCCGGCCCCCTGACACGACAGCGCGTCCGGCGGGACGCCCGCGGCTGAGCCAGGCGGGTGATCGGGCCGAGCCGGCTCGGCCGTCCGGTCCTCACGAGCCCCTGCGAGGGCGGTCCGATCCGTGCCGGCGGACGCCAGCGCGGCCCGCGCTGGGGCATGATCGACAGGTCAGCCCGCCGCCGCCTGCGGCGAACCCGCGCGATGACCGTGCTCTAGGCTGACGTGCACGTCTCCGCACCGGTCCGTCCGGTCCTACGAACGAGGTGGAATCCGTGGTTGACAACGAGCAGACCCCCTGGGGCCGCGTCGACGAGACGGGCACCGTCTTCCTGCGCGAGGGCGACGGCGAACGCGCCGTCGGCCAGTACCCGGACGGCACCCCGGAGGAGGCGCTGGCCTACTTCCAGCGCAAGTTCACCGACCTCGCCGGCCAGGTCACGCTCCTGGAGCAGCGCGCCAAGCGCGGCGCCCCTGCGTCGGACGTGTCCAAGGCGGTCGCCCACCTCATCGAGGCCGTGGACGGCGCGAACGCCGTCGGCGACCTCGGCGCGCTCCGGGCGCGCCTCGACGTCCTCGCCGCCACCGTGGGCGAGCTCACCGAGAAGCAGGGCGAGGAGCAGCGGCAGGTGGTGCAGGGCGCGATCGCCGAGCGCACCGCCATCGTCGAGGAGACCGAGCGCCTCGCGAGCCAGGACTTCTCCAAGGTGCAGTGGAAGCAGCTGACCGCGGAGGTGGACGCCCTGTTCGGCCGCTGGCAGCAGCACCAGCAGACCGGCCCGCGCCTGCCGAAGAACGAGGCCAACGAGCTCTGGAAGCGCTTCCGCACGGCGCGCTCCACCATCGACACCGAGCGCAAGGCGTTCTTCGCCGAGCTCGACAACGCCCACAAGGACGCCCGCTCGAAGAAGCAGGCCATCGTCGAGCAGGCGCGCGCGCTCGAGCCCCAGGGCGTGGGCGGCATCCCCGCCTACCGCCGGCTCCTCGACGAGTGGAAGCTCGCGGGGCGGGCCGGCAAGCGCTACGACGACGCCCTCTGGGCGCAGTTCAAGGCCGCGGGCGACGTGCTCTACGGCGCCAAGGCCGAGGTCGACGCCGCGGACGACGAGGAGCAGCAGGCCAACCTGCAGGCCAAGCTCTCGCTGCTCGACGAGGCCGAGCCGATCCTGCAGATCACCGAGCGCACCGCCGCGCGCGACAAGCTCACCGCCGTGCAGCTCCGCTGGGACGCGATCGGGCGCGTGCCCCGTGACAGCGTCAAGACCGTCGAGGACCGGCTCCGCAAGGTCGAGACCCACGTCCGCACGCTCGACGAGGAGTTCTGGCGCAAGAACAACCCGGAGACGAAGGCGCGTTCCGAAGGCCTCGCCTCGCAGCTCGGCGCGGCCATCGACAAGCTGCAGCGCGAGCTCGACGCGGCCAAGGCCGACGGCGACGCCCGTCGGATCAAGGACGCCGAGGAGGCGCTCGCCGCCCGGCGCGTCTGGCTGGACGCGCTCGGCTCGTAGCCCGCGCCCCCTCCGCACCCCGACGACGGCCCGGGATCCTCCACAGGATCCCGGGCCGTCGTCCGTGCGGGAGAGGCCGGTGGCATGGTGCGCCCATGTCACCCCGCCTCGCCCCCGTCCTGTCCGTGCTCGACCTCCCCCTCGCCGAGCTGTGCTCCGCCCGTCTCGACGGCGAGGTGTACGAGGTCGACGCCTGCTACTCCCCCGTCGACGAGCTCGCGTCGCCGTGGCTGCGCGCCGCCGCGCTCGCGGCGCAGGTCCCCTCCCGCCTCATCGCGGAGCGGTCGACCGCGGCGTGGGTGCACGGCGCCGTGCGCACCCCGCCGCGCACGCACGAGTACTGCGTCGACACGGTCGCGCGCTGCCACCCGCCGGCGCTCCGGAACGTGCGCATCCGGGAGGTGGTGCTCGACGAGCGCGACACGGTCGTGCTGGCCGGCCTCCGCGTCACCACGCCGCTGCGCACGCTGTGCGACATCGCGCGCACGGTGGCCGACCTCACCCCGCGGCACGAGAGCGCCTGCCTCGGCCTCCTCGCGCTGCCCGGCGTCACGGTCGCCGCGGCCCGCGAGCACCTCGCGGACTGCGGCGCGCTGCCCGACAAGCGCCGGGCGCTCGCCCGGCTCGGCGCGCTCGCCCGTCGAGCCGACGCGGTCGACCCGGCGACCTCGGCGGACGGCGGGGGTCCGCCGGGTCCGCTCAGCCGCCGTTGACGCGGTAGACGTCGTAGACGGCGTCTATCCGCCGCACCGCGTTGAGCACGCGGTCGAGGTGGGTCACGTCACCCATCTCGAAGACGAACCGGCTGATCGCCAGACGGTTCGACGACGTGGACACGGAGGCGGAGAGGATGTTGACGTGGTGCTCGGAGAGCACGCGCGTCACGTCGCTGAGCAGGCCGGACCGGTCGAGCGCCTCCACCTGGATGTGGACGAGGAACAGGCTCTTGGACGACGGCGCCCACTCGACCTCGATCATGCGATCCGGTTCCGACCGCAGGGAGTCGACGTTGTGGCACGACGCCTGGTGCACCGAGACGCCGGCGCCTCGCGTGACGAATCCGATGATCGCGTCGCCCGGCACGGGCGTGCAGCACTTGGCGAGCTTCACCAGGATGTCCGGCGCCCCGCGCACCAGCACGCCCGAGTCGCTGTTGCGCGACACACGGGAGCGCTGGGTGACGGCGAAGACCTCCTCGGCTTCCCCGCCACTGTCGCCCTGGATGGACGACAGCACCTTCTCGATCACCGACTGGGTCGAGACGTGCCCCTCGCCGACGGCCGCGTACAGGGCGGCCACGTCGTCGTACTTCATGCTCTGGGCCACGTCCGAGAACGCGTCCTGGTTCATGAGCTTCTGGAGCGGGAGGTTCTGCTTGCGCATGGCGCGGGCGATGGCGTCCTTGCCCTGCTCGATCGCCTCCTCGCGGCGCTCCTTCGTGAACCACTGCTTGATCTTGTTCCGCGCGCGCGCGCTCTTGACGAACGCCAGCCAGTCCTTGCTGGGGCCGCTGTCGGGGTTCTTCGACGTGAACACCTCGACGACGTCTCCCGTGGTGAGCGGGTTCTCGAGCGGCACGAGGCGGCCGTTGACCTTCGCGCCCATGGTGCGGTGGCCGACGTCCGTGTGCACGGCGTAGGCGAAGTCGACGGGCGTGCCGCCGGCAGGGAGGCCGATGACCTTCCCGTGCGGCGTGAAGACGTAGACCTCCTTCGCGCCGATCTCGAAGCGCAGAGAGTCGAGGAACTCGCCGGGATCGGCCGTCTCCGACTGCCAGTCGGAGATGTGCGCGAGCCACGCGAGGTCGGTGTCGCCCTGCGGAGAGACCTCCGTCGTGCGCCCGCCGTTCATCCGCTCCTTGTACTTCCAGTGCGCGGCGACGCCGAACTCCGCGCGCTGGTGCATCTCGTGCGTACGGATCTGGATCTCGACCGGTCGTCCCTTCGGCCCGATGACCGTGGTGTGCAGCGACTGGTAGAGGTTGAACTTCGGGGTGGCGATGTAGTCCTTGAAGCGCCCGGGCACCGGCGTCCAGCGCGCGTGGATGGCCCCCAGCACGGCATAGCAGTCGCGGAGGGAGTCGACCAGGACGCGGATGCCCACGAGGTCGTAGATCTCGTCGAACTCGCGGCCGCGCACGACCATCTTCTGGTAGATCGAGTAGTACTGCTTGGGCCTGCCGGCGACCTTGCCGCGGATCCGGGCGGCGCGCAGGTCGTCGTTGACGCTGTCGATCACCTGCTGCACGAACTGCTCGCGCTGCGGCGTCCGCTGCTTCACGAGGTTCTCGATCTCGACGTAGATCTTCGGGTACAGCACGGCGAACGAGAGGTCCTCGAGCTCCCACTTGATGGTCGAGATGCCGAGGCGGTGCGCGAGCGGCGCGTAGATCTCGAGCGTCTCCTTGGCCTTCCGCTCGGCGGAGGCCGACTCGACGAAGCCCCATGTGCGCGCGTTGTGCAGGCGATCCGCGAGCTTGATGACGAGGACGCGGATGTCCTTCGACATGGCCACGACCATCTTCCGCACGGTCTCGGCCTGCGCGCTGTCGCCGTACTTGAGCTTGTCGAGCTTCGTGACCCCGTCGACGAGCATGGCGATCTCGTCGCCGAAGTCGTGCCGGAGCATGTCCAGCGTGTAGTCCGTGTCCTCCACCGTGTCGTGGAGCAGGGCGGCGGCCAGCGTCTTCGGTCCGATCCCGAGGTCCGCCAGGATCTGGGCCACCGCGACCGGGTGGGTGATGTACGGCTCGCCGCTCTTGCGCTTCTGACCCTCGTGCGCCCGCTCGGCGACCGCGTACGCGCGCTCGATGAGGCTCACGTCGGACTTGGGGTGGTGCAGCCGGGCGGTGCGGATGAGCTGCTCGACGGCCCCGGCGGGCTGCGCCCGGGAGAAGAGGCGGGGCACCAGGCGCCGGAGGGAAGCCGTGCTCGAGGTCGTCTCCGTCATCGTTCAGCCTCCCAGGCGTGTGCTGGAGACCAAATTATCACCGCGCCGGAACGCTCCCGACCACGCTGCCGTCGCACGGACCGCATGCGCGCATGCGCGCGCGGGGTGGCCGGTGAGGGGATCAGGCGACGCGGCCGGGCTCGCCGTCGTCCGTCACGAGGTCGCCGCCCATCTCGGACCAGGCGTGCATGCCGCCCGTGACGTTGGAGGCGGCGAAGCCGCCGCGGAGGAGGGCCTGCGTCGCGATCGACGAGCGGTGCCCGGATCGGCAGACGACGGCGATGTGCTGGTCCGTCGGGATCTCCCCCGCGCGGGCCTCGAGCTCGCCCATCGGGATGTGGTGGGCGACCGCGGAGTGGCCGGCCTCCCACTCGTCCTGCTCGCGGACGTCGAGGAGCCAGGACTCGCCGGTGGTCGTGCGGGCCTTGGCCGTCGCGGCGTCGAGGTCCTCGGGCACGCCTGCCCCCTGTGCGCTGGTCATGCCTCCACCGTAGCCGCGGCGCGCTCGGCCTGGGCGCGGCTCGCGGCTGCAGCGGCGAGGGCGTCGCCCCGCTTGACCTTCGGCTCGCCCTCGCGGAGGTGGGCGTAGAGCGGAGCCGCGATGAAGATCGTCGAGTAGGTGCCGACGATGATGCCGATGAAGAGCGACAGGGCGATGTCGCGGAGCGTGCCGGCGCCGAGCACCACGGCGCCGATGAAGAGGATCGAGCCGACCGGCAGGATGGCGACGACCGAGGTGTTGATGGAGCGCACCAGGGTCTGGTTCACCGCCAGGTTCACCGACTGCGCGAAGGTGCGGCGGGACTCCTGGCCGTCCTCCGAGGTGTTCTCGCGGATCTTGTCGAACACCACGACCGTGTCGTAGAGCGAGTAGCCGAGGATCGTCAGGAAGCCGATGACGGCGGCCGGCGTCACCTCGAAGCCCGTGATGCCGTAGATGCCGGCCGTGAGGACGAGGTCGTGCAGGAGCGCGATGATCGCCGCGACCGACATCTTCCACGTGCGGAAGTAGACCGACATGACGACGGCGGCGAGGGCGAGGAACACGACGAGGCCCCACAGCGCCTGGCGGGTGATGTCCTGGCCCCAGGACGGCCCGATGAAGGACTCGGTGACGCTGGACGTCTCGACGCCGTACGCGGTCGCGAGCGCCTGCCGGACGGCGGAGCTGTCGTCCGGCTGCAGCTGGTCGGTCTGGACGCGCACGCCGTCGCTGCCGACCGACGAGACCCGCGCGGGCACGGACGTCACGGTGGCGACCGCGTCGCTCGCGATGTCCTGCGACTGCGATTGCACGCCGCTCACCGTGTACTCGGATCCGCCCGTGAACTCGATGCCGAACGTGAAGCCGCCCCGCACCAGCGGGCCGAGGATCGAGATGAGGATGCAGACGGCCGCGATGCCGTACCAGAGGCGGCGGCGCCCGACGATGTCGAACGAGCGCTTGCCCGTGTAGAGGTCGTTGCCGAACTCGGAGAAGCCAGCCATCAGTCGTCCCTGCTCGTGTCGTCGGCCCGCGGCGCGTCGATCGTCGCGGTCTTCGTGGATCCGGGCGCCTGGCCCTGGGCCGCCTTGCGCTCGGCGATGGTCTGCCGGCGGGCGGCCTCCTTGGCCGCCGCGGCGCCGCGTCCGGAGGTGGCGGTCGGCGCGCGGAACGTGGCGCGTCCCCGGTAGACCGCGCCGAGCGCCCGCGGGTCGAGCCCGCTCATGCGGTGGCCCTCGGCGAAGAAGCGCCGGTTCGCGAGCAGCTGCAGGATCGGGTGCGTGAAGAGCGACACGACGATGAGGTCGATGATCGTGGTGAGCCCGAGGGTGAGGGCGAAGCCCTTCACGTTGCCCACCGCGAGGATGAACAGCACGGCGGCCGCGAGGAAGTTGACCGTGTCCGAGGCGATGATGGTGCGGAGCGCGCGCTTCCAGCCCTGCTCCACGGAGGAGACGAGTCCGCGCCCGTCGCGCAGCTCGTCCTTGATGCGCTCGAAGTACACGATGAACGAGTCCGCCGTGATGCCGATGGCCACGATGAGCCCCGCCACCCCGGCGAGCGACAGCCGGTACCCCTCCCGCCAACTGAGCAGGGTGATGAGCAGGTAGGTGATCACCGCGGCGATCACGAGCGAGGCGACGGTGACCATGCCGAGCGCCCGGTACTGCACGAGCGAGTACAGCACCACGAGCACGAGGCCGATGAGGCCGGCGATCAGGCCGCTCGTGAGCTGCGAGGAGCCGAGGGTGGCGGAGATCACGTCGGAGCTCTGCAGCGTGAAGCTGAGGGGCAGGGCGCCGAACTTGAGCTGGTCGGCCAGCGCCTTCGCGCTCTCCTGCGTGAAGTTGCCGGTGATGGAGGGCTTGCCGTTCGTGACGACGCCCTGCGTGACCGGCGCCGAGATGACCTCGTTGTCGAGCACGAACGCGAACTGGTTGCGCGGCGACTCGAGCGTGATGAGGCGGGTCGACATGTCGCCGAACTGCTTCGTGCCGTCGCCGTCGAAGACGAGGTTGACCGACCAGGTGCCGGTGCTCACGCCCTGGCTGGACTGCTGCAGGCCGCTCGTCGCGTCGGAGATGGTGCTGCCGTCGACCTCGACCGGGCCGAGCACGTACTTCGCGGCGCCGTCGTCGGCGCAGGCGATGATCGCGCGGTCGGCGGGGGCGGACTGCCCGTCGCTCTCCGGGGCGGTCGCGCAGTCGTACGCGGCGAACTGCGCCTGGAGGCGCGGCGTGATCCACGACACGTCGCTCGGGCCCGTGGGCTCGGCGGTGGGCTCGTCGGAGAGCGTCGCGGGGTCGGGCGTCGCGGCGGGGGCCGGGGTGGATCCGTCGGCGGGGGCCGCGCTGTCCGCGGGGGCGGATCCGTCGGTCGGGGCGGGCGTCGGCGTGGCGGCCGACGACGCGGTGCCCGGGGCGCCGACGAGCACGGGGCGCAGCTCGAGCTTCGCGGACGACTGCAGGCGCTGCATGGTGGCCGCGTCGGGCTCGCCGGGCAGGCTCACGACGATGTTGCTGCCGCCCTGCGTCGTGATCTCCGCCTCGGACACGCCGCTCGCGTCGACGCGCTGGCGGATGATCGACACCGCCTGGGCGAGCTGCTCGCTCGTGGGGCCGGACGACGCGCCGTCGAGCTGCGGCGCGAGGATGATCTGCGTGCCGCCCTCGAGGTCGAGCGCGAGCTTGGGGGCCCAGGATCCGTTGCTGAAAGCGACGCTGGCCGCGTTGCCGCCGGCCAGGAGGCCGATGATCACGAGGAGCCAGACGAGCTTGCGCCGGGCCTTGCGTACCGGTGTGGGCGACTTGGCCACCTGGACACTCGACTTTCTTCACGGGAGGCCCGCCGCGACGACGCGGTTCCCGGATGGAGGGTGGGAGCTGGCCCGGGCGCGTTCCGGCCCGGGTGCGGCGGGCGGCCCGGAGGGCGCCCGCCGGGTGGATCAGGAGCGCGCGGTCGGCGCGTCGCCGTCGTCGAGGCGGCGGGTGGAGTCCGGCGTGCCGGTCTCGTCCACGACGTCAGCGGCCGGGGCGTCGTCCACGAGCACGGACGCGTCGTCGGCGACCGGGGTGGTCGGCTCGACCACGCGCGCGATCGTCTGGCGGTGCAGCTTCAACACGGTGCCGGGCGAGACCTCGAGGTACGCGAGGTTGTTCTCCTCGTCGAAGGACACGAGCGTGCCGTAGACGCCGGAGGCCGTCATGACCTCGGCTCCGGGGACCATCTGGGTCTGCAGCTCGGCGAGGTCCTTCTGGCGCTTCCGGCTGTTGCGGAACATGAAGAAGATGAGCAGCGCCAGGACGGCGAACATGATCAGGGTGAACGGGTCCATGCGGGACGGGCCTTTCAGGAGCTGGGGTGTGACGGACACGACGAACCGGCGACGTTCCGCGGGAGGCCAGCTTGAATCATATGGCATCGCCGAAGAGGGCCTCTGCGGCTCCCCCCGGGCCCGGCGTCCGTCCCGGAGCGCCCGGCGCGGCCGGTGCCTCGAGCCCGAAGTGCCGCCAGGCGGCGGGCGTCGCCACCCGCCCGCGCGGCGTGCGCGTCACGAGCCCGATGCGCACGAGGAACGGCTCGACGACCGACTCGATCGTCTCCGCCTCCTCCCCCACCGACACCGCGAGGGTGTTGAGCCCGACGGGACCGCCGCCGAAGCGCGTGAGGATGCCGCGCATCACGGCGCGGTCGAGGCGGTCGAGGCCGAGCGGATCCACGTCGTAGAGGTCGAGCGCGGCGCGCACGGACGCGAGGCCCGCCTCGGTGCCGTGCACGAGCGCGTAGTCGCGCACGCGGCGGAGCAGCCGGTTCGCGATGCGGGGCGTCCCGCGGCAGCGGCCGGCGATCTCCGCCACGGCCTCGTGCTCGATCTCGAGGTGCAGCATGCCGGCGGCGCGTTGGATGACCTGCTCGAGCTCGTGCGTCTCGTAGAACTCGAGGTGCGCGGTGAAGCCGAAGCGGTCGCGCAGGGGGCTCGGCAGCATGCCGGAGCGCGTGGTGGCGCCGACGAGCGTGAAGGGCGACAGCTCGAGCGGGATGGAGGTGGCGCCCGCGCCCTTGCCGACCATGATGTCGATGCGGAAGTCCTCCATCGCGAGGTACAGCATCTCCTCGGCCGAGCGCGCCATGCGGTGGATCTCGTCGACGAAGAGGATCTCGCCCGGCACCAGCGCCGAGAGCACGGCGGCGAGGTCGCCCGCGTGCTGGATCGCCGGACCGCTCGTGAGGCGCAGCGGTCGGCGGCTCTCCTCGGCCACGATCATCGCGAGCGTGGTCTTGCCGAGCCCGGGAGGACCCGCGAGCAGGATGTGGTCGGGCGAGCGGTTCTGCATCGCCGCGGCCGTGAGCAGCAGCTCGAGCTGCCCGCGGACCTTCACCTGCCCGACGAACTCGGAGAGGGAGCGCGGACGCAGGGCCCCCTCGAACGCCAGCTCCGCATCGGACTCGGGGACGGGGCTCGAGGCGTCGCCGTGCGCGAGGCCCGTCACCGGCCGGCCGCCTGGCCGGCCGCGGAGGCGCCCGCGGGCTGCTGCGGCCCGAGCATCCCGAGCGCGACGCGGAGGAGGCGGGGCATGTCGGCGGGTGCGCCCTGCTCGGCCGCGGCGGCGGCCGCGTCGTCGACCGCGGTGCGGGCCACGCGCTCCGACCAGCCGAGGCCGATGAGGGCCGTGACGACGTCGGCCGTGACGCTGGAGGCCGCGGATGCCGCGGTGCGCGCGCGCGGTCGCGTGACGACGAGCTTGCCGGCGAGCTGCAGCACGATGAGCTTCGCGGTCTTCGGCCCGATGCCGGAGACGCGGCGGAACGCGGCGTCGTCCTCGGCGGCGACGGCCTCGGCCATGGCCTCCGGATCCAGGTGCTCGAGCACCGCGAGGGCCGACTTCGGCCCGACGCCCGTGACGCCGCAGAGGAGCTCGAAGGCGCGCAGCTCGTCGGGGCCGGGGAAGCCGAAGAGGGTGAGCGAGTCCTCGCGGACCACGAGGGACGTGAGGACGGTGGCCTCGGATCCGTGCCGCAGGTCGAGCGCGTGCCGCGGCGTCACCGAGACGCCGTAGCCGACCCCGTGCACCTCCAGCAGGAGGGTCTGACCGGAGACGGAGAGCACGGTGCCGCGGAGGGAGGAGATCACGCCCACAACCCTACGAGCTAGCGCCGACCCCGCTGCGCACGCTCGGCCGCGAGCCACGCGGCCTGCGCCGCCGTGGGCCCTGCGGCGACGGGAGCTCCCGCGACCGTCGTCCGCACGGCGGGCGCCGGCGTCCCGGCGATCCCCGCGCGGGACATGCCCGCCCGCCAGCCGGCGCAGATCGCGAGCGCCAGCGCGTCCGACGCGTCCGCGGGCGTCGGCAGCTCGTCGAGCCCGAGGATCCGCGCGACCATCGTCGCGACCTGCCTCTTGTCGGCCTGGCCGTAGCCCGTGACGGCGGCCTTCACCTCGCTCGGCGTGTGCATGGCGACGTCGAGCCCGCGGCGGGCGGCGCCCACGAGCGCCACGCCCGTGATCTGCGCGACACCCATCACGGTCGAGAGGTTGTCCTGCGCGAACACGCGCTCGATGGCGACGACCTGCGGCCGGTGGCGGTCGACGAGCTCCTCGATGCCGTCGCCGACCGCGAGCAGCCGGTGGTGCAGCTCGTCCGTCGGACTGGTCCGCACGACCTGCACGTCGACGATCCGGGCGGAGCGGTCGGCGAAGACGTCGACCACCCCGACGCCGCAGCGCGTCAGGCCGGGGTCGATCCCGAGGATCCGCACGGACGGGCCGGTGCCGCCCGTGCCGCTCCCCCGCGCCCCGGCGATGAGGCCCTACTCCTCGTCGTCGTCGTCCAGCGCGGCCTGCACGTCGGCGGGCACGTCGCTGTTGACGTAGATGTTCTGCACGTCGTCCAGGTCCTCCATGGCGTCGATGAGCTTGTTGACCTTGCGCGCGGTCTCGAGGTCGACCTCGACCTTCACCTGCGGCACGAACTCGACGTCGGCGGAGTCGTAGTCGATGCCCGCCTGCTGCAGCGCCTCGCGGACCGCGACCATGTCGCTCGGCTCGCACTGGATCTCGAACACCTCGCCGTGGTCGGTGACCTCCTCGGCACCCGCGTCGAGGACCGCCGCGAGGACGTCGTCCTCGGTCGGGGTCTCCGCGTGCGGCACCGCGAGCACGCCCTTGCGGTGGAAGTTGTAGGCCACGCTGCCCGGGTCGGCCATGGTGCCGCCGTTGCGGCTCATGGCGGTACGGACCTCGGCGGCCGCGCGGTTCTTGTTGTCCGTGAGGCACTCGACGAGCATCGCGACGCCGTTGGCGGCGTAGCCCTCGTACATGATCGTCTGGTAGTCGACGACCTCGCCGAGCAGGCCCGCGCCGCGCTTGACGGCGCGGTCGATGTTGTCATTGGGGACGCTGGTCTTCTTGGCCTTCTGCACCGCGTCGACGAGGGTCGGGTTGCCGGACATGTCGGCGCCGCCGATCTTGGCCGCGACCTCGATGTTCTTGATCAGCTTCGCGAACGACTTGGCGCGACGCGAGTCGATGATCGCCTTCTTGTGCTTCGTGGTCGCCCACTTGGAATGTCCGGACACGGGTGGTTCTCCTAACGCGGCGTCTGCTCGCTGTCAATGATGGACCATCGGGCGGCCCCGCCGAGGGGCCGGCAGGTCAGAGGGTGCGGCCCGCCTCCTGGACCATGTCGAGGAAGAGGCGGTGGAAGCGGAGGTCGCCCGTGACCTCCGGGTGGAACGAGGTGCCGAGGAGCGCGCCCTGGCGGACGGCGACGACGCGGCCGTCGTCGAGCGCGGCGAGCGGCGACGCGGCCGGGCCGACGGACGCGACCACGGGTGCGCGGATGAAGACCGCGTGCACGGGCGGATCGCCCAGCGCGGGCACGTCGAGGTCGACCTCGAACGACGCCGTCTGGGACCCGAAGGCGTTCCGCCGCACGGAGACGTCGAGGCCGCCGATGCTGCGCTGCCCCTGGATCGCGTCGACGATCTCGTCGGCCAGCATGATGAGCCCCGCGCACGTGCCGTAGACCGGGAGCCCGTCGTCGATGGCGGCGCGCAGCGGCCCCGCGACGCCGAACTGGCGCGACAGCTTGTCCATGACCGTGGACTCGCCGCCCGGGATCACGAGGCCGGAGAGACCGGGCAGGTCCTTCGGCTGGCGGACGAGGCGCGTCCGGGCGCCGAAGCCCTCGAGCACGTGGACGTGCTCGCGGACGTCCCCCTGCAGCGCGAGGACGCCGACGACCGGTCCGTCGCCGTGCTGGCCCGCGGTGCTACCAGCCACGCTCGGCGAGGCGGTGCGGGGCGGGGACGTCGGCGACGTTGATCCCGACCATGGCCTCGCCCAGCCCGCGCGACGCCTGGGCGATCGCGTCGGGGTCCTGGTAGAGCGCCGTCGCCGTGACGACGGCCTTGGCGCGCGCGACCGGGTTGCCGGACTTGAAGATGCCGGATCCGACGAACACGCCGTCGGCCCCGAGCTGCATCATCATCGCGGCGTCCGCCGGGGTGGCCACGCCGCCCGCGGTGAACAGCACGACGGGCAGCTGGCCCGTCCTCGCGACCTCGAGCACCAGGTCGTACGGCGCCTGGAGCTCCTTCGCCGCGACGTAGATCTCGTCGTGCGTGAGGGCGCTGAGCGCGCGGATCTCGGACTTGATGGTGCGGATGTGCTTGGTGGCCTCGGACACGTCGCCCGTGCCGGCCTCGCCCTTGGAGCGGATCATGGCCGCGCCCTCGGTGATGCGGCGGAGCGCCTCGCCGAGCGTCGTGGCGCCGCAGACGAAGGGGACGGTGAAGCCCCACTTGTCGATGTGGTTCACGTAGTCGGCCGGGCTCAGCACCTCGGACTCGTCGATGTAGTCGACCTCGAGGGACTGCAGCACCTGCGCCTCGACGAAGTGGCCGATGCGGGCCTTCGCCATGACGGGGATGGAGACCTCGGCCTTGATCTGGTCGATGAGGTCGGGGTCGCTCATGCGGGCGACGCCGCCCTGCGAGCGGATGTCCGCGGGGACGCGCTCGAGCGCCATGACGGCGACCGCTCCCGCGTCCTCCGCGATGCGCGCCTGCTCGGCGTTGACGACGTCCATGATGACGCCGCCCTTGAGCATCTCCGCGAGTCCGCGCTTGACGCGGCTCGAGCCGACCTGTCCGGGGGTGTTGGTGTCAGTCATTGTGGTCCCTATCCTATTCGCCCGCGGGGGCGGGCCAGGCTGCTGCGATGGATGCGCGGACGTCGCCCAGCAGCTGCGGCAGCGCCTTGGTCTTGGCGATGATCGGCAGGAAGTTCGCGTCCTGCCCCCACCGCGGCACGATGTGCTGGTGCAGGTGCTCGGCGATGCCGGCGCCCGCGACCTGCCCCTGGTTCATGCCGATGTTGTAGCCGTCGTTCCGCGACACCTCGCGCACGACCCGCATGGCGGTCTGCGTGAGGGACCCGATCTCGGCGACCTCCTCCGGGCTCGCGAGATCGTAGGTCGCGATGTGGCGGTACGGGCAGACGAGCAGGTGCCCGCTGTTGTAGGGGAAGAGGTTCAGCAGCACGAAGGCGTGCTCGCCGCGCGCCACGATGAGCGCGTCCTCGTCCGACATCGACGGCGCGATGCAGAACGGGCACTCGTCGCGGTCCGGCTGCTGCCCCTTCTGGATGTAGACCATGCGGTGCGGGGTCCACAGGCGCTGGAACTCGTCCGGCACGCCCGCGAGGTGGCCGGGGTCGTCGACGCGCGTCGCGCCCCCGTCGTCCTCTCCCCCGGACTCGTGGTCCGACAGGGTCAGACGGGCCATGCGGTCACCACCTGCTCGCGACGCGCGATGGCGCCCGTGATGCGCTCGACGGCCTCGTCCACGGGCACGCCGTTCACCTGCGTGCCGTCGCGGAAGCGGAAGCTCACGGATCCGGCCGCGCGGTCGTCCTCGCCGGCGATGAGCTGGTACGGCACGCGGAGCTTGGTGTGCGTGCGGATCTTCTTCGGCATGCGGTCGTCCGAGGTGTCGAGCTGCGTGCGCACGCCCGCCGCGCGGAGCCGGTCGAGGACGCCGCCGAGGTACTCCTCGTAGTCCTCGGCCACGGGGATGCCGACGACCTGCACGGGCGACAGCCACACCGGGAACGCGCCCGCGTAGTGCTCGGTCAGCACGCCGAAGAAGCGCTCGATGGATCCGAACAGCGCGCGGTGGATCATCACCGGCTGCTTGCGCGTGCCGTCGTTCGCCGTGTACTCGAGGCCGAAGCGCTCCGGCAGGTTGAAGTCGAGCTGGATGGTGGACATCTGCCAGGTGCGGCCGATGGCGTCGCGCGCCTGCACCGAGATCTTGGGGCCGTAGAACGCGGCGCCCGCGGGATCCGGCACGAGCTCGAGGCCCGTGTCGACAGCCACCTGGCGGAGCGTCTCCGTGGCCTCCTCCCACACCTCGTCGGACCCGACGAACTTCTCCGGGTCCTTCGTGGACAGCTCGAGGTAGAAGTCGTCGAGGCCGTAGTCGCGCAGCAGCGAGAGGACGAACTCGAGCGTCCCCTTCAGCTCGTCGGCCATGCGCTCGCGCGTCGTGAAGATGTGGGCGTCGTCCTGCGTCATGCCGCGCACGCGGGTGAGGCCGTGGATCACGCCCGACTTCTCGTTGCGGTACACCGTGCCGAACTCGAACAGGCGCAGCGGCAGCTCGCGGTAGGAGCGCTGGCGCGACCGGTAGATGAGCACGTGCATCGGGCAGTTCATGGGCTTGAGGTAGTAGTCCGCGCCCTGGCGCGTGATCTCCCCCTCGGCGTTCCGCGCCTCGTCCAGGTGCATCGCGGGGAACATGCCGTCCTTGTAGAAGTCGAGGTGGCCGCTCGTCTCGAACAGGTTCGACTTCGTGATGTGGGGCGAGTAGACGAACTCGTAGCCGCCGTCCTCGTGCCGGCGGCGCGAGTAGTCCTCCATCTCCCGGCGGATGATGCCGCCCTTGGGGTGGAAGACCGCGAGGCCCGAGCCGATCTCGTCCGGGAAGGAGAACAGGTCGAGCTCGGCGCCGAGGCGGCGGTGGTCGCGCTTGAGCGCCTCCTCGATGCGGCCCTGGTACGCGCGCAGCTCGTCCTTGGTGGGCCACGCCGTGCCGTAGATGCGCTGCAGCTGCGGGTTCTTCTCGGATCCGCGCCAGTAGGCCGCGGCGACGCGCGAGAGCGCCCAGCCGTTGCCGACCATGCGCGTGCTCGGCAGGTGGGGGCCGCGGCAGAGGTCGCGCCAGAAGACTTCGCCGGTCTTGCCGTCGACGTTCTCGTAGACCGTGAGCTCGGCGCCGCCGACCTCGACGGACTCGCCGTCCTCGCCCAGCTCCTCGGTGGATCCGCCCTTGAGGCCGATGAGCTCGAGCTTGTACGGCTCGTCGGCCATGAGCTCGCGCGCCTCCTCCTCGGAGACCACGCGGCGGGTGAACCGCTGCCCCTGGCGGATGATGCGCTCCATGTTCTTGGAGATGGCCTTGAGGTCCTCGGGCGTGAAGGGCTCGGCGACGTCGAAGTCGAAGTAGAAGCCGTCGGTGACGGGCGGGCCGATGCCGAGCTTCGCCTCCGGGTTGATCTGCTGCACGGCCTGGGCCATCACGTGCGCGGCCGAGTGGCGGAGGATCGCGAGTCCGTCGGGCGAGTCGATGCGGACGGGCTCGACCAGGTCGCCGGGGGCGACGTCCGCCGCGAGGTCCTTGAGCTCGCCGCCGATGCGCATGGCGACGACGGCGCGGTCGCTGAAGAGGGTGAACCCCGTGCCCGCCTCCGTCGCCTCGACCGGCGCGGTCGTCTCCGCGGGCGCGGCCTCGTCGTGGATCTCGGGCTGGGCGGCGTCTACCACTGCGGGCTCCTTGCGGGACGGGGACGGAACCGATCCAGACTACCGGCGCGCGACAGGGCCTCCTCGACGGGAGGCGTGCGGATCCGACCCGGGAGCGGATCGACGGGACGCGCGCTGCCTCAGGGGGAAAAGCAGAAGGCCCCGGTCTCCCGGGGCCTTCTGGGTGGTGAGCGATACTGGGATCGAACCAGCGACCTCTTCCGTGTCAGGGAAGCGCGCTACCGCTGCGCCAATCGCTCATGCACTTGCTCGAGGTGGGGACGGGATTTGAACCCGCGTGGACGGCTTTGCAGGCCGCTGCCTCGCCTCTCGGCCACCCCACCACCGGTGGTTCCCACCTTGTGAAAGGGACCCCCTTCGGGGCCCCTGTTCGAGCGGATGACGAGATTCGAACTCGCGACCCTCACCTTGGCAAGGTGATGCGCTACCACTGCGCCACATCCGCATTTCGCTCGCTGCTCCCGGCTTCCCGGCAACCCTGCGTGCTCGATGACTCTAGCCGATCTGTTGTCGCGGGTGCAAAACGAGGCCCGCCGCGGCCCCTCCGCGAGCTCGTCCACCCGCCCGCTCCCCCGTGTTCACGCGGATCGGGTGGACGCGCCCCCGGACGCGACCCGGGCGTGTCGCGGCGCCGTGCGCCTCGGGCTCCGGCTGCGGGACCTCCGTGACCGCGACGGCCCCCGCGGTATGGCATCATGGATCCGCACCGTCCGCGGTGCGAGCACGGGCGATTGGCGCAGTTGGTAGCGCGCTTCCTTCACACGGAAGAGGTCATCGGTTCGAGTCCGGTATCGCCCACCGTCATCTCCCTCTCCCCCGCTACTGCAGCAGGGCGCGCGCCGTCCCCTCGTCGAGGACGATGTCCGTCACGAGCCCCGCGGCCAGCGCTCCGCGCACGCTCCGCACCTTGGAGGCTCCCGCCACGACGCACACGCGTCGCGGCGCCCGGCGGATCGTCGCGAGGTCCGGGCCGCTCGCGCGCGCGTTGATGGCGATGTCCGCCGACGAGCCGTCCTCGCGGAAGAAGACGGTCGAGACGTCGCCCACCACTCCGTCCGCGTCGAGCGCGCGCTGGTCGGACCTCTCGAGGTAGCCGCCCGAGTAGACGTGGCTCGGGACGAGGGCGACCGGGGACCCGACGCCGAACAGCACCATGTCCATCCGCTCCTGGAGCTCGAGCACGCGCTTCGTGCTCCGCTCCCGCCAGAGCGCCTGCTTCGTGGCCGGGTCGTCGAAGAACGCGGGCACGGGGAACTGCTGGACGGTCGCGCCGTACGCCTGACCGAAGCGGCGGAGGATCTCGCTGGCGTACATGATCCCGGTCGTGCGCACGTTGCCGGCCCCGTTGAGCTGCACGACGAGCGTGTTGTGCGTGGGCTTCGGGACGAGGTAGCGGCTGACGGCGCTGACGGTGGAGCCCCACGCGACGCCGACGACCATGTTCGAGTCGACGTACTGCGTGAGCATCCGTGCAGCCGAGAGGGCCACCCGGTCCACCCGGTCGACGTCGCTCGTCTGGTCGGGCACCGGCACCACGTGGGCGACGACCCCGTACCGCTCGTGCAGCTGCTCCCCCAGCACCGTCGCGAGGTCGAGCGGCGAGCGGATCTGGATGTCGACGAGCCCCGTCTCCCGGGCGAACGAGAGGAGCCGCGAGACCGACGAGCGGCTCGTGCCGAGCTCCCGGGCGATGGCCTCCATCGTCAGGTCCTGCATGTAGTAGAGGTGCGCCGCGCGGAGGGCGTCCTGGGTGCGCTCGTGCGCGATGCCGTCGACCATCCGGTCATGCTTGCACATCCGTGCACGGGCTTCGCATGATCCGTTCGCGGGCGGATGATGGATGCATCAGCACGCGCACCACGCACGCATCAGGACAACAGGAAGAAGCCTCCTCGTGACCACGTCGAAGAAGACCGACCTGCGGGACAACGTCGCCCGCATCCACGACCGCCCGAGCGCGAAGGTGCTCGTCATCGGCGGCGGCATCAACGGCATCGCGACGTTCCGCGACCTGGCGCTGCAGGGCGTCGACGTCGTCCTCGTCGAGCGCGCCGACTACGGCTCGGGCGCCTCGGCGGCCAGCTCGCACATGATCCACGGCGGCATCCGCTACCTCGAGAACGGCGAGTTCCGCCTCGTCCGCGAGTCCGTCGAGGAGCGCAACGGCCTCATCCGCATCGCGCCCCACTACGTGAAGCCCCTGCAGACGACGATGCCGATCTTCTCCACGTTCTCCGGCATCCTCAACGCCCCGCTGCGCATGCTGACCCACAAGCAGCGCTCCACCAAGGAGCGCGGCGCCCTGCTCATCAGCGTCGGCATGACGCTGTACGACTCCTTCTCCCGCGACGGCGGCTCGGTCCCCCGTCACCGCTTCCGCGTCGGCAAGGCTGCCCGCGAGGACATGCCCGCGCTGAACAAGGACGTCAAGTTCACGGGCACCTACTACGACGCCTCCGTGCACGAGCCCGAGCGCCTCGCGCTGGACGTGCTCAAGGACGGCCTCGCCGCGGGCGACCACGCGCGCAGCGCCAACTACCTCGAGGCCGTGGGCGTCGCCGACGGCGGCGTGAAGCTGCGCGACGTGATCTCCGGCACCGAGTTCGTCGTGACGGCCGACGTCGTCGTCAACGCGTCCGGCCCCTGGACCGACCTCACGAACGAGGCCATGGGCGGCGACACGAGGTTCATGGGCGGCACCAAGGGCTCGCACATCGTCGTCGACAACGCCGAGCTGCTCGAGGCCACCAAGGGCCGCGAGATCTTCTTCGAGAACAACGACGGCCGCATCGTCCTCATCTACCCGCTCAAGGGCCGCGTGCTCATCGGCACGACCGACATCGACGCCGACCCGAGCGAGCCGGCCGTCTGCACGGAGGAGGAGGTCGACTACTTCTTCGACCTCGTCAAGCACGTCTTCCCGCAGATCGAGCTGAACCGCGACCACATCGTCTACCGCTACTCGGGCATCCGCCCGCTGCCGCGCCACGAGGACACGGCGCCCGGCTTCGTGTCGCGCGACTACCGCATCGTCGAGACCGAGATCGCGGGTCTCGCCGGCAGCAAGGTGCTGAGCCTCGTCGGCGGCAAGTGGACCACGTTCCGCGCCCTGTCCGCCCACCTCTCGACCGAGGCCACCACGCGCCTCGGCGTCGAGCGCTCGGTCGACACGACGGGCATGCCCATCGGCGGCGGCAAGGACTTCCCGTCCTCCAGCACCGCCCGGGCCCGCTGGATCGCCACGCAGGCCGCCCGCGCCGAGGGCATCGGCACCGAGCAGGTCGACCGCCTGCTGAACCGCTACGGCACGCGCGCCACGAGCGTCATCGACGTCCTCTCCGGGCAGCCGTCGACGCCGCTCGCGACCGACCCGCAGCTCACGCGCGCCGAGATCGCGTACTTCGCCACGCACGAGGACGCGGTGCACCTCGCCGACGTCGTGCTGCGCCGCACGAACCTCGCGTTCGTCGGCGGCGTGACCCACGAGATGCTCGCGGAGATCGCGGACGTGCTGCAGGAGGCGCTCGGCTGGAGCGACGACGAGCGCGACGACGAGATCCAGGACACCGTCGACACGCTGCGCACGTACCACGGCGTCGACGTGGGCGCGACGAAGGTGGCCGCGGACGCGACCGTCACGGAGTTCGCGAACTAGCAGGACGCACGGCGGACCCGATCCGCACCGGGAGGCCGGTCGCCGAGAGGCGGCCGGCCTCCTCGCGTCCCGGGCGCCCCGGCTCCGCCGACCGGGAGGCGCTGTCAGGGGACGGGGCTACGTTCGGGCCATGACCCATCCCCGGCTCGACCCGATCCCGCTCACCACGCTCCAGGGCGAGGAGACCACGTTCGGCGCGTACGCCGACAAGGTCGTCCTCGTCGTCAACGTCGCCTCCCGCTGCGGCCTCGCGCCGCAGTACGAGAAGCTCGAGCAGCTGCAGCGCACCTACGGGGAGCGCGGCTTCACGGTCATCGGCTTCCCGAGCAACCAGTTCCTGCAGGAGCTCGGATCCGCGGAGGCCATCGACGAGTACTGCTCCACCACGTGGGGCGTCACCTTCCCGATGATGGAGAAGGTCAAGGTCAACGGGCGCGCCGCCCACCCCGTCTACGCGGAGCTGACGAAGGCGCCGGACGCCGAGGGCAAGGCCGGCCGCGTCAAGTGGAACTTCGAGAAGTTCGTCGTGACGCCGTCCGGCGCCGTGCACCGGTTCCGGCCGACGGTCGAGCCGGACGCCCCGGAGATCGTCTCGCTCATCGAGGCCGAGCTCCCCGGCTGATCCCCGGACGGGGCGCCCGCGGGCGAGCGGGCCTCAGCGGCGACGCGCGACGAGGCCCGCGAGGTAGGACGCCTGGCCGGCGTGCTGCAGGTCGTCGGCGAGCACGCTGACGAGGCGGGCGCCGAGCGTCACCTGCGGGGTCCAGTCCTCGTCCACGACGCGGTCGAGCTCGGCCGCGTCCAGGCCGGCGAGGTACGCGAGCGTCGCCGCCTGCACGGCGTCGAGGTACCCGAGGAGGAGCTCCGCGGTCACGCCCTCCAGCGCCGCGACGTCCTCGGACGACTGGCCGTAGCCGGTGGCCGAGGCGTCGAACGGCAGGGCGAAGCGGTCCGCCCACCCGCCGGTCGTCCAGGCCTGCTCCGCGCCGGCGACGTCGGCCACCTGCGCGTCCTGGACGCGGGCGAGGTGCCAGACCAGCCAGCCGATCGAGTTGGCCTCGGGATCCGGACGATGGGCGAGATCGTCGGCATCGAGCCCCTCGACGGCGTCGTGCACGATCTCGCCGATGCGCCCGTAGGCGTCGACGAGCAGGTCGGTGGCGTCGGTCATGGGGATCTCCTCGGGTCGTCACGCGGTCGGGCGCCGCCGGCGCCCGCTCCCATCCTGCTCCCGGTCGCGCCCGTGGGAGGCTCGGGGGATGACGCGCCTCTCCCCCGCCGCCCCGTGGTCGACCCCGGACGACGACGCGTGGTGCCCCTGCACGAGCGGCGACCCCTACGGCGCGTGCTGCGGGCCGATCCACCGCGGTGAGATGCCCGCGCCCACCGCCGAGCGGCTGATGCGCTCCCGGTTCGCGGCCTACGCGCGGGGCGACGCCGCCTACCTCGCGCGCAGCTGGCACCCGTCGACGCGGCCGACGGAGCTGGACCTCGACGCGTCCATCCGGTGGTTCCGGCTCACGATCGTCCGCACCGCCCAGGGCGGGCAGGATGACGCCACGGGCGTCGTCGCGTTCGAGGCGGCGTACCGGCACGAGGGCGAGCGCGGCACCCAGCGCGAGGCGAGCCGCTTCGCCCGGCACGCGGGATCCTGGGTCTACGTCGACGCGATGTGACGCCCGCGCGGGCGCCGGTCAGGCCTCGCCGAAGCCCGAGTCGATGAGCTCGACGAGCGCGGTCACGGCCTCCGCCGCGTCGTCGCCCGTCGCCTCGATCACGACGTGCGCGCCGCGGGTGAGGCCGAGCGCCATGATCCCGAGCAGCGACGCCGCGTTCTGGCCGTTGACCGTGATCGCCGAGGAGTAGGCGGACGCGCGCGTGACGAAGTCGGCCGCGGGCCGGGCGTGCAGGCCGTCGCGGTTGACGAGGACCGCCTCCCCGCGCACGGTGCCCGAGCCGCTCGCGGGAGCGGGCTCGGCGCCGTCGGCGCGGGGATCCGGTGCCAGGCCCGCGTCGGCGTCCTCGGCGGCGTCGGCGCTCGCGGCCGAGGCGGCGGCAGCGGCCACGTCCTCGAGCGTGCCGCCCGTCTCGGCGGCGACGGCCGCGGCGACCGCGCCCTCCACGAGCGGGGCGCGGACCACGCGCACGCGGGCCGCCGCGTCCTCGTCGAGCATGTCGACGGCCGTCTCGGCCGTGAGGTAGGCGGATCCGAGGTCGGCGAGCACGACGACGCCGTCGCCGCCCTCCGCCGCGGCGAGCGCCGCGGACACCACGTCGAAGCTCGTGCCGATGCCGACGTCCTCGCGGGAGCCGTCGCCGGATCCGCCCGCGGGCACGAGCGCGACCGTCGGCGCCATCTGCCGGGCGAGGTCGACGAGCCCGTGCGCGATGAGCGCGCTGTGCGAGACGAGGACGAGGCCGACGCTCACGAGCCGGACCCTCCGGCGTCGCGCGCGGTCGTGGCCGCGGCGCGGAGGATCAGGGCGGACGACTGCGCGCCCGGGTCTCGGTGGCCGATCGCCCGCTCCCCGAGGTAGGAGGCGCGGCCCTTGCGCGCCACGAGGGGCTCGGTGTCGCGGGCTCCCCGCTCGGCCGCGTCAGCCGCGGCGACGATGGCCTCGGCGGGACCGGATCCCGCATCGGCGGCGGCGCGCGCGGCCTCGGCGGCGGGACCCCACGCGTCCACCATGGTCTTGTCGCCCCGCTCCGCCTTGCCGCGGAGGACGATCCCGCCGACCGCGGCCTCGAGCAGGTCCGCGATCGCGGACGCGTCGAGGTCGGCGCGGCCCGCGGCGGCGGCGGAGGCCTTGAGGTAGGCGGTGCCGAGCAGCGGGCCGGAGGCGCCGCCGACCGTGGAGATGAGCGTGGTGGCGATCGCCTTCAGCGCGTCGGCCGGCGTCGCGTCGGATGCGAGGCCGGCGAGCTTCGCCGCCACCGCGCCGAAGCCGCGGTCGAGGTTCTCGCCGTGGTCGCCGTCGCCGATCTCGCGGTCGAGGGCGATGAGCTCCCCGCGCCGCTCGGCGACGACGCGCGCCGCCTCCGCGGTCCAGGCCACGATCCAGTCGGTCCCGAGTGCCATGAGCTACCTCCCCCACCGCAGGGCGGCGGTCTGCACGGGTGAGTCCCACAGCTCGATGAGCTCGTCGTCGAGCTGCAGCACCGTGAGGGACAGTCCCTCCATGTCGAGGGCCGTGACGTAGTCTCCCACGAGGCTGCGGGCGACGGTCAGGCCGGCCTCCCCGAGCACGGCGGCGGCGCGGCGGTACGCGATGTGGAGCTCCGAGAGCGGGGTCGCGCCCATCCCGTTCACGAGCAGGAGCACGCGGCTGCCCGCCGGTGCGGCGAGGTCCTCGAGCACGGGATCGAGCAGGCGCTCCACGATGGCGTCGACGGGCTCGAGCGGCAGCCGCACCCGGCCGGGCTCGCCGTGGATCCCGATGCCGATCTCCATCTCGTCGTCCGCGAGCGCGAAGCTCGGCTCGCCGGCGTGCGGGACGGTGCACGCGCGGATCGCGACGCCCATGCTGCGCACGCGCGCGACCACGCGCTCCGCGATCGCCGCGACGGCGTCGAGGTCGTCCCCGCGCTCCGCCGCCGCGCCCGCGATGCGCTCCACCAGCACCGTGCCGGCGACCCCGCGGCGGCCGGCCGTGTAGAGGGAGTCGGTCACCGCGACGTCGTCGTCGACCACGACCGTGCGCACGCGCACCCCCTCGGCCTCCGCGAGCTCCGCCGCCGTCTCGAAGTTCAGGACGTCGCCCGTGTAGTTCTTCACGACGTGCAGCACGCCCGCGCCGGCGTCCACCGCGAGCGTGGCGGCGACGACCGGGTCCGGCGTGGGGCTCGTGAAGACCGGCCCGGGCACCGCGGCGTCGAGCATGCCGTGGCCGACGAAGCCGACGTGCAGCGGCTCGTGCCCGCTGCCCCCTCCGCTGACGAGCGCGACGCGGCCCGGCCGGGTGGGTGCGGCGCGACGCACGTACAGCGGATCCGCGCTCAGCGTCACGAGCTCGGTGTGCGCGGCGGCGAAGCCCTCGACCGCCTCCCGGGCGACCGTCCTCGGGTCGTTGATCAGCTTCCTCATGCCGGCTCCTCGCGGGTCGCGGGCGGCGCGCGGGCCCCCGGGCGTCCGAGCCGGATCGAGGTCGGGACTCGGTCGGCGGCGACTCGGGTGCCCGCTCAACATACGCCCGGAGGCGCGGCTGGGACAGGGGCGGGCGATCCCCTCCCCGCATCCCCGGATCCGTGTGGCGGCGCAGCATGCCACCGGCCGGGAGCCCCGTGCCCCGGCACTAGATTGGAGGGACCGCGATGATGCGGCAGAGGTCGTACCCGCGCCTCGACGAACGATCGGAGCACCACGCAGTGGATCTTGGAGTCATATTCCTGTCGGAGACGGTGGGCACCGCCCTCCTCGTCCTCCTGGGATGCGGAGTCGTGGCGAACGTCGCGCTCGTCAAGTCGAAGGGGCTCGCCGGCGGCACCCTGATGGTGAACTTCGGCTGGGGCCTCGCGGTCTTCGCCGGCGTCACCGTCTCGTACGCGTCCGGCGCCCATCTCAACCCGGCCGTCACGCTCGGCCTCCTCGCCGCCGGCAAGATCGAGGACGTGGCCAGCGTGCCCGTGTACATCCTCGCCCAGATGGTCGGCGCGATCATCGGCGCCGTCTTCTGCTGGCTCGCGTACAAGCAGCACTTCGACGAGGAGCCCGACGCGGCCACCAAGCTCGGCGTCTTCTCTACCGGCCCGTCCATCCGCAACTACGCCTGGAACCTCGTCACCGAGGTCATCGGCACGTTCGTCCTCGTCATCGTGATCCTCGGCTTCAGCCTCGCGAACAACCCCGACGCGGACGCGGCCACCCCCGCCGGCCTCTCGGCGCTCGGCGCGATCCCCGTCGCCCTCCTCGTGGTCGGCATCGGCGCGTCCCTCGGCGGGCCGACCGGCTACGCCATCAACCCGGCCCGCGACCTGGGCCCGCGCATCGCGCACGCGATCCTCCCCATCAAGGGCAAGGGCGCCAGCGACTGGTCCTACGCCTGGGTCCCCGTCGTCGGCCCCGTCATCGGCGGACTGCTCGCCGGCCTCGCGTCCTACGCGCTGCTCCCCATCCTCTAGAACACCCGACCCCCTCATAGGAGAGACCACATGAGCGAGAAGTACATCGTCGCCATCGACCAGGGCACCACCAGCACGCGTGCCATCGTCTTCGACCACGCCGGATCCATCGTGTCCACCGGCCAGCTCGAGCACGAGCAGATCTTCCCCCGCGCCGGCTGGGTCGAGCACGACCCCATGGAGATCTGGCGCAACACCCGCGAGGTCATCGGCCAGGCGCTGTCCAAGGCCGACATCACGCGCCACGACGTCGAGGCCGTGGGCATCACCAACCAGCGCGAGACCGCCGTCGTGTGGGACCGCACCACCGGCAAGCCCGTCTACAACGCCATCGTCTGGCAGGACACCCGCACCCAGAAGATCGTCGACCGGCTCGCGGCCGACGGCGGCGTCGAGCGCTTCAAGCCCACCGTCGGGCTGCCGCTGGCGACCTACTTCTCGGGCACCAAGATCGTCTGGATCCTCGAGAACGTCGAGGGCGCCCGCGCGAAGGCCGAGGCCGGCGAGCTCATGTTCGGCACGACCGACACCTGGGTCCTCTGGAACCTCACGGGCGGCACCGACGGCGGCGTCCACGTCACCGACGTGACCAACGCGTCCCGCACCCTCTTCATGGACCTCGAGACCCTGCAGTGGGACGACGAGATCCTGAAGGCGTTCGACGTGCCGCGCTCGATGCTCCCCGAGATCAAGAGCTCCTCCGAGGTCTACGGCCAGGTCGAGTCCTCCAGCCTCCTGCGCGAGGTGCCCATCGCGGGCATCCTGGGCGACCAGCAGGCGGCCACCTTCGGCCAGGCGGCGTTCGACCAGGGCGAGTCCAAGAACACGTACGGCACCGGCAACTTCCTGATCTTCAACACCGGCACCGACATCATCCACTCGCAGAACGGCCTCCTCACGACGCTCGGCTACAAGCTGGGCGACGCGGAGCCGCACTACGCACTCGAGGGATCCATCGCCGTCACGGGCTCGCTCGTGCAGTGGATGCGGGACAACCTCGGCCTCGTGTCGAGCGCCGCCGAGATCGAGACCCTCGCGGCCACGGTCGAGGACAACGGCGGCGTGTACTTCGTCCCCGCGTTCTCCGGCCTCTTCGCGCCGTACTGGCGCTCGGACGCGCGCGGCGCGCTCGTCGGCCTCACGCGCTTCGTCAACAAGGGCCACATCGCCCGCGCCGCGCTCGAGGCCACGGCCTTCCAGACGCGCGAGGTGCTCGACGCGGTCAACGCCGACTCCGGCGTCGACCTCACCGAGCTCAAGGTCGACGGCGGCATGATCGCCAACAACCTGCTCATGCAGTTCCAGGCCGACATCCTCGGCGTGCCCGTCGTCCGCCCCGTCGTCGCGGAGACCACCGCGCTCGGTGCCGCGTACGCCGCGGGCCTCGCCGTCGGGTTCTGGAAGGACCTCGACGACCTCCGCAGCAACTGGCAGGAGGACAGCCGCTGGACGCCGGACATGGACGACGCCGAGCGCGAGCGCCAGCTGCGCCTCTGGAAGAAGGCCGTCACGAAGACCTTCGACTGGGTCGACGACGACGTGCAGTAGACCGCACCCGCACGATCCGCACGCCCCGTCGCCCCAGGTGACGGGGCGTGCGGCATCTCCGGGCGCCCTCGACGAGCGTCCCGCGACCGCGGATCAGATCAGCGTCGGCTGGCCGTCGTCCGCCGGTGCCTCGCCGACGGGCGCGACGAGGTCCGGTCCGTCGTTGCGCACGCTGTTGACGCGCGTCGACACCCGCCGCGGCACGAGGTGCGGCTCCGGCAGCGACCCGAGGAGGTGGCGCACCTCGTCGACGGCGGTCGTGCCCGCGTAGAGCCACTCGTCCAGGCGGTCGTGCGGGACGATCACGGGCGTGCGGTCGTGGATGTGCCCGAGCGCGTCGCTCGCGGCCGACGTGATGATGGCGAGGCTGCGGAGCCAGGCGCCCGGCTCCCCCTCCGCGACGGCCGGATCCCGCCAGTGCTCGTACACGGCCGCGAACGCCAGCGGCCCCTCGTCCTCCGCGTGCAGGTAGCTCGGCTGCTTCCCGCCCGCGACCGCCTGCCATTCGTAGTACCCGTCGGCCGGCACGACCGCGCGCCGCGTGAGCACGGCCTTCCGGAACGTGGGCTTCTCCGTCACGGTCTCGACGCGCGCGTTGATGAGCGGCGGTCCCTGCCTGCTCTTCGCCCACGGCGGCACGATCCCCCACCGGGCGTCGGTCAGCACGCGGCGGACCGTCCCGTCGACGTCGTCGCGCGGACGCCGGTCGGCGACCATGCGCACGGTCGTCGTGGGCGCGACGTTCCACGACGGCGGCGGGTCCTCGCCCTCCACGTCGTCGACCGCCCACTCCCCGACCAGGTCGCCCGTCGCCCGCGCAACCACGAATCTCCCGCACATGCGACCATCATCCGCCGTGCCCGCGACATCGCGCGGGCCCCGCGGGGATCCGCCGCGATCAGGCGCGCGTGGCGGCGGCCCACTCCTCGAGCTTGGCGGCGGCGCGGCCGGAGTCGACCGCGTCCGCCGCGACGGCGAGCTTCTCGCGCAGGCGCGACGCCATCGGCTGCTGCACGCGCGCGGGATCCGCCATGAGGTCGAAGGCCTCGAGGCCCGCCGCCGCGTTGAGCAGCACGACGTCGCGCTGGGGCCCGGGCTCGCCGGCCAGCACGCGTCGGATCACGTCGGCGTTCTCCTCCGCCCCCGCGCCGAGCAGCGCCTCCACGGGTGCGCGCGGGATCCCGAGCTCCAGCGGGTCGAGGTCGTGCTCCGTGACCGCGCCGCGGCTGACCTCCCAGATGTGGCTGTGCCCGGTCGTGGTCAGCTTGTCGATGCCGTCGTCGCCCCGGTAGACCAGCGCGGTCGCGCCGCGGGTGCGGAAGACGCCGACGAGCAGCGGGACGCGGGAGAGGTCGGCGACGCCCACCGCGGACGCCTCGGGTCGCGCCGGGTTGCAGAGCGGGCCCAGCACGTTGAACAGGGTCGAGATGCCGAGCTCGCGACGCGTCGCGGCGGCGTGGCGGAAGCCCGGGTGGAAGAGGGCGGCGTGCGCGTAGGTGATGCCCGTCTCGCGGAGCACCTCGGCGACCCGCTCGGGCGCGATCGTGAGGTCGACGCCGAGCGCGGTCAGCACGTCCGACGCGCCCGACGACGAGCTCGCCCCGCGGTTGCCGTGCTTGACGACGGGGACGCCCGCCGCCGCCGCGATCACGGACGCCGCGGAGGAGATGTTGAGGACGGCGCCGTAAGGGTCGCCTCCCGTGCCCACGATGTCGAGCGCGCGCGGGTCGACGTCGAGCGGCAGCGCCTCCTCGAGCACGGCGTCACGGAACCCGACGATCTCGTCGACCGTCTCCCCGGAGGCGCGGAGGGCCACCAGCAGGCCGCCCAGCTGCGCGGGAGTGGCCTCGCCGCGCATCACCTGGCGCATGGCCCACGTGGACTCCCGCACGGACAGGTGGCGCCCCTCGATCAACGTCGTGATGAGCGCGGGCCAGGTGGGGGCGGAGGGCATGCGGATCAGCCTAACGAGAGGCTGGATCGGATCTCACGGGCGGCCCGGGTGGGCGTCGGGCGTCGTCGGCCTGGGTCATAATGGAACCTGTGACGACCACCTCAATCTCCCCTGCATCCACCGCGCCGGTGGTGAACCGGCCGAACACGGTCGCCGTCGGCACCATCGTGTGGCTCGGCAGCGAGGTGATGTTCTTCGCGGGTCTCTTCGCGATCTACTTCACCCTCCGCTCCACGTCCGGCGCCCTCTGGGAGTTCGAGGCCGGCCGCCTCAACGTGCCCTTCTCCCTCGTGAACACGCTCATCCTCGTGTCGAGCTCGTTCACCTGCCAGTTCGGCGTCTTCGCCGCGGAGCGCCTGCAGGCGCGGGCCACCGGCTGGAAGCCCAGCCAGTGGGGCACGGTCGAGTGGTTCTTCCTCACCTACGCCCTCGGCGCGATCTTCGTCGTCGGCCAGATCTTCGAGTACGCCACCCTCGTCACCGAGGGCATCACGCTCAGCAGCAATGCCTACGGCTCGGCGTTCTACATGACCACGGGCTTCCACGGCCTCCACGTCACGGGCGGCCTCATCGCCTTCCTCCTCGTCATCGGGCGCATCTTCGCCGTCCGGTCGATGGGACACCGGGAGGCGACGAGCGCCATCGTCGTGTCCTACTACTGGCACTTCGTCGACGTGGTCTGGATCGGGCTCTTCCTGGTCATCTACGTCCTCAAATAGCACCGAGCGGGAGCAACAACCACAGCATGAGCACCAAGACAGCACGCGCCCGTCGCACCGGTCGCCGCAGCCCCCTGACCACCGTCGCCCTCCTCGCGATCGGCCTGCTCTTCACAGGCGGCGCCTACGCGCTGATCCAGACGGGCACCGCATCGGCGGACGTCGACCTCAAGTCGGCGCAGACCATCGACGAGGGCCAGAAACTCTTCGGATCGAACTGCGCCACCTGCCACGGCATGGACGCGACCGGCACGGGTGTCGCCCCGAGCCTCATCGGCGTCGGCGCCGCCTCGGTCGACTTCCAGGTCGGCACGGGCCGCATGCCCCTCCAGGGCACGACGGTCCAGGCCCCCGAGAAGCCCACGCAGTTCACGGACACCCAGGTCAAGCAGCTCGCGGCGTACGTCGCCTCGCTCGCCCCCGGTCCGGCCATCCCCGAGAGCCAGTACCTCGACGGGGAGGGCGACGCCGCGAACGGCGCCGAGCTCTTCCGCATCAACTGCGCCATGTGCCACAACGTGGCCGCGGCCGGAGGCGCCCTCACCGAGGGCAAGTTCGCCCCGAGCCTCGAGGGCGTGGATCCGGTCCACATCTACGAGGCCATGGTCACCGGCCCGCAGAACATGCCGGTCTTCAACGACACCAACATCTCCCCCGAGGACAAGCGCGACATCATCACGTCGCTCCAGTACATCGAGGAGAACAGCACGGTCGGCGGCGCGAACCTCGGCGGGCTCGGCCCGGTCTCCGAGGGGCTCTTCATGTGGATCTTCGGTCTCGGCGGCATCGTCGCCCTGACCGTGTGGCTCACGGCCCGGTCCAACTGACGCCCGCATCGATGACCCGCACCAGATCACAGGAGAGGCACGCACATGGCACACGACGATAAGGACGAGTCGGGCGTCGTCCCCGCGGGCTACGACGCCGGCGAGCTCGAGTCCCCGGGCCGTGACGTCGTGCTGCCCGGCGGCACCGCCGTCGCCACGCGCGACGCCTTCGCGAACCCCGGCTTCCCGGAGCACCGCCTCCGCGTCACCGACAAGGACCCGAAGAAGGCGAGGACGGCCGAGCGCGTCGTCTACACCTGGTTCTACCTGTCGATCGTGGGCAGCGTGTTCGCCATCGGCGCGTACTTCGGCTTCCCGATCTACGCGGACGACCCGGGCAGCGTCCGGCTCAACAACCTGTTCCTCGGCATCGGCATCGCGCTCGCGCTGCTCAGCCTCGGCATCGGCGCCATCCACTGGTCGAAGGCGCTCATGAGCGACCACGAGCTGATCGACGAGCGTCACCCGCAGGGCGGCTCCCCCGCCACGCAGGCACGCGCGGTCGAGATCTTCGCGCAGGCGAACGAGGAGTCCGGCTTCGGTCGTCGCTCGCTCATCCGCAACAGCCTCATCGGCGCGCTCGTCGCCTTCCCGCTGCCCGCCGTCATCCTCTTCCGCGACCTCTACCCGGGAAGCGCCGAGGAGCCCGCGTCGGCCCTCAGCCACACGCTCTGGAAGAAGGGCGAGGTCCTCACGCGCGACCCCTCCGGCACGCCCATCAAGGCGTCGGACGTCACGATCGGATCCGCCTTCCACGTCATCCCCGCCTCCCTCATGGAGCTCGAGGAGGGCAAGCTCGAGGAGAAGGCCAAGGCCGCGGTGCTGCTCATGCGCCTGCGCCCCGAGGACCTCGTCGAGACGCCCGAGCGCAAGGGCTGGTCCTACGACGGGATCGTCGCCTACTCCAAGGTCTGCACGCACGTGGGTTGCCCGGTGGCGCTCTACGAGCAGCAGACGCACCACCTGCTCTGCCCCTGCCACCAGTCCCAGTTCGACGTGACCAACCACTGCGAGGTCATCTTCGGACCGGCCAAGCGGCCCCTGCCGCAGCTGCCCATCGCCGTCAACGACGAGGGCTACCTCATTGCACAGAGTGATTTCACCGAGCCCGTAGGGGCGAGTTTCTGGGAGCGTCGTGGTGACTACAACAGCTGATCCGACCACGACGGGTGCCACCGCGCCCGCCGCCAAGAGCGGGGGCGGCCTCACCGCTGCCGCCGCGACCTACCTCGACGAGCGCACCAGCGTCAGCGTCGCCGTCAAGGAGTTCGGGCGGAAGATCTTCCCGGACCACTGGTCCTTCATGCTCGGCGAGGTGGCGCTCTACAGCTTCGTCGTCATCCTGCTGACGGGCTCCTGGCTCACCTTCTTCTTCGACCCCTCGATGGCGGAGACGCACTACGCCGGCTCGTACGCGCCCCTCAAGGGCGTCGAGATGTCCGTGGCCATGTCGTCGTCGCTCGACATCTCGTTCGACATCCGCGGCGGACTGCTCATGCGGCAGATCCACCACTGGGCGGCCCTGCTGTTCGTGGCCTCCATCGGCCTGCACATGCTCCGCATCTACTTCACCGGTGCGTTCCGCAAGCCGCGCGAGCTCAACTGGTTCATCGGCTTCGTCCTGTTCATCCTCGCGATGGCCGAGGGCTTCACGGGCTACTCGCTCCCCGACGACCTGCTCTCCGGCAACGGCCTGCGGATCATCGACGGCATGGTCAAGGGCATCCCGGTGATCGGCACGTGGATCTCGTTCCTCCTCTTCGGCGGCGAGTTCCCGGGCACCGACATCATCCCGAGGCTCTACACGCTGCACATCCTGCTGCTGCCCGCGATCCTCGTCGCGTTCCTCGCGCTCCACCTCCTGTTCGTGGTCGTGCACAAGCACACCCAGTTCGCCGGGCCCGGCCGCACGAACGAGAACGTGGTCGGCGTGCCGGTGCTCCCGACGTTCGCGGCCAAGGCCGGCGGCTTCTTCTTCGTCGTCTTCGGCGTGATCGTGGTCATGGCGTCGTTCTTCACGATCAACCCGATCTGGAACTACGGCCCCTACGACCCGTCCCCGGTGTCGGCGGGAACACAGCCCGACTGGTACATCGGCTTCGCGGACGGCGCCCTGCGCCTCGTCCCGCCGGGACTCGAGTTCGTGCTACTCGACCACACGTTCTCGTTCAACATCATCCTGCCGATCACGGTCCTGGGCCTGTTCATCGTGCTGGTCGCGCTCTACCCCTTCATCGAGGCGTGGATCACGGGCGACAAGCGCGAGCACCACATCCTCGACCGCCCGCGCAACGCCCCGACGCGCACCGCGATCGGCGCCGCTGGCGTCACGTTCTACGCGGTCCTCTGGTCCGCCGCGAGCTCCGACCTCATCGCCACTCACTTCAAGGTGTCGATGGAGGGCGTGATCCACACGCTGCAGGCGCTGCTGATCCTCGGACCGGTCATCGCCTACCAGGTCGCGAAGCGCATCTGCCTGGCGCTCATGAAGAAGGACCGCGAGATCGCCCTCCACGGCGTCGAGTCGGGCCGCATCGTGAAGCTACCCGGCGGCGAGTTCATCGAGGTGCACGAGCAGCTCGACGAGTACGAGCGCTGGCGCCTCGTCAGCTTCGACGACTACAAGCCGCTTATGATCCGCCCGGACAGCCGTGGACGCATCACGGTCAACCAGCGGGCCCGCGCGGCGCTGTCGAAGTGGTTCTTCGAGGACCGGATCTCCCCGGTCACCACGAAGGACGTCGAGCGCAGCCACGGCGACCACCACTAAGCACCACCTCCGTCCGCCCTGAACCGCGGACGAGCACCGAGAGCCGGTCCGGCATCACGTCGGACCGGCTCTCGTGCGTCCGCCCATCCGTGGAACCCATCGCGCCTCGAGGAGCACCCGTGGATCTCGCCAGGCTCGCGTCGTGGCTCCGGTGTCCCGTGTGCGCCGAGGAGCTGCAGGCCCTGCCTCCGCTCGTGCTCCGCTGCGCACGAGGCCATTCCGTGGACGCGAACAAGCGGGGGTACGCGACGCTCCTCGCGCCGGGGACGCGCGTGGTCGGGGACACGGCGGAGATGCTCGCCGCTCGAGGTCGGTTCCTGGACCGCGGCCACTACCAGCCGATCGTCGATGCCCTCCTCAGGGCCGTCGGAGACGCCGAGGCATCTCGGCCCTCCGGCCCGGCGGGAACCGACGAGGGCGAGGGCCTGCGCGTCCTGGACGCTGGCTGCGGCACGGGCCACTACCTGCGCGCTGTGCTCGATCACCTTCCCGGCTCGACGGGGCTCGCCGCCGACCTCTCCCCCGCGGCCGTCGCGATCGCGGTGCGCCGTCGTCCGGACGTGGACGGTCTCGTCGCCGACACCTGGGCGTCGCTGCCTCTGCGTGATGGCGCGGTCGACCTGGTCCTCGACATCTTCGCGCCGCGCAACCTGCCGGAGTTCCACCGCGTGCTCGCTGCGGATGGCCGCGTCGTCATCGTCGCGGCCGGTTCGGAGCACCTCAGGGAGCTGCGGGCATCCGGTCGTGCCGTCGGTGTCCAGGAGGACAAGAGGGAGCGGATCCTGGAAGCGGCCGATCCCCTCTTCGCCGCGGTGTCGGAGACGCGCGTGCGACGCGTCCTGCCGCTGTCGGATGACGACGTCGCCCTGCTGCTGGGCATGGGGCCGTCCGCCCACCATGCCGGTGCGCAGCAGCGACTTCTCCCCACCGGGATGACAGCCGAACCGTCGATCGACGCTGCGGGCCTGCAGGACATCACGATCGACGTCATGATCCACGTGCTCCGCCGACGCGAGCTGTCCGCCACCGCCTGACGGCGCCGCAGGGTGACGGCGCTTCTCCCGCGTCGCCCAGGTGTGCGCCCGAGCTCCCGGCACATCCCGGCATCGTGGGCGCTATTCATCGCACGCCGAATCCCCACCCACAGCGGCTAGCGTAAGGAGTGTCATAGTGCTGCTGTCCGGGGGGAAGCGGTTCCCTCGGCGTCGACGCTCCCCGGCGGGGGCCTCGCTCCCGCGAACGGTCGGTCCCTGCGGATCGCCGATCCGGCCCGACCCGTGGATCAGGGACAGCCCGTGCTCGACTCGCTCACGCTCCGCGTCGCCTTCGGCGTGACGACCCTCACGCTCTTCCTCCTGTTCGCGCTCGTCACGCACCGCAGCACGAGGTCACCCTTCAGCTTCTGGTGGTGCGCCGCGCTGGCGCTGTTCATGGGCGGATCCCTCGCGTACCTGCAGGACGGCACCCCGGCGCAGGTATGGGGCAACCCGCTCGGGAACGGGCTCATCGTCGCGGGGGCGGCATCCGTCTGGATGGGCAGCCGCTCGCTCCGAGGTCGGGGCACGCCGTGGTGGCTCGTCGTGGCCCCCGCCGCGGCCATCGTGGCGCTGTCATGCGCGGACTCCCCCGCGACCAACGACTGGTCCGGCGGCGCGCTCTACCTGGCCCTCATGGCCACCCTGATCGGGCTCTCGACAGGGGAGCTCGCCCTCCTCGACGCCGGCCACTCGCGCACACGGTGGCCGCTCATCCTCGCCTCGGGCGCGCTCTCCGCCTACTACGCCGTCCGCCTCGTCGTCTTCGTCGCGGCCGGCCAGCGGAGCGACCTGTTCACCGCGTGGTTCGGGACGCCGTCCACGACCCTCATCACCCTGATCCTCCTGGTCGTGGTGTCGTTCAGCATGGCCTCCCTGAGCGGCGAGCAGGTGGCCAGGACCTTCGCCGCGCGTGCCGCCCGGTCCCGCCAGGAGCTCGTGGACGGAGGGGGCGTCCAGCGCCGGCTGCTGCCCCAGACCGTCCCGGACCTGCCCGGCTACGAGATCGCCGGCGCGTGCGTCCCGAGCGGCGACGTCAGCGGCGACTTCTTCGACTGGCAGCGCACGCCCGTCGGGCTCGTGGTCACGCTGGCGGACGTCATGGGCAAGGGCGTCGGAGCGGCGATGATCGCGGCCACGGTCCGGGCCTCCCTGCGCGTCGCCTCGCCCGCGCACGACCCGGCTCGCACCATGTCCGTGGTGGACCGCATCGTCGAGTCCGACCTCGACGTGAACGACGCCTTCGTGACCCTGCTGCACCTCCGGCTCGATGCCCGGACCGGGGAGATCGACCTCGTCGACGCGGGCCACGGCCTCGGCATCATCTGCCGCGCCGACGGTACGCGGGAACCCATCCCATCGCGCAACCTGCCGCTCGGAGCCCTGGGGACGCAGGAGTGGGACACGACGTCGGTGCGGCTCGAGCCGGGCGACCTGCTGCTCATCTGCAGCGACGGCGTCCTCGATCTCTTCGACGGCACGCTCGACTCGATGGATCTAGCTGCCCAGACCGCCATGGCCGCGCGACCGACCGCATTCGCGGCCGTCGACAGCCTCACGCGCCTGGCCGCCGCCACGACGCCGCCGGACGACGTCACCGTGGTCGCCATACGCCGGACGACCAGCTGACGCTCGGCCTCTCGGACACCGGGAGGCCCCGCCCTCGGGATCCCGTGCGCGCCTTCAGCGGAGGCGTCGCGTCGACGGATGATGCCCGAGGACGCGGCCCGCCCGACGACGACGATGCCCGGCCCCTCAGGGGGACCGGGCATCGTGGTGGTGCATCGTCGAGCTACCGCAGGAGCTTCTTGTAGAACTCCGCGGTGCGCTCGTAGCCGAGGCGCTTGTAGAACTCGCCGGCGCGGCGCGTGCTCATGGTGATCTGACCGACGCCGCGGTCGCCGCACAGGCGCTCCACCGCGCGGACCAGGGCGGACCCCGTCCCGCCGCTGCGTGCGCCGGCATCCACGACCAGCTCCTCGAGGTGGGCGCTGAGCCCACCCGCATAGAGCAGCCGCGATACGACGAGGTACGCGTACCCGACGACCCGTCCGCCGTCCTCCGCGACGAGCAGGACGTCGCGGCCGACGTCCTTGTTCGCGCGGAGGATGTGGAAGAACGTGACGTCGAAGTCGTCCCGCGTCGCCGGGGCGTTGATCATGTCGAGCTGCTGGCAGAGGGCGAAGACGGCGTCCCCGTCCGAGGCCTGCGCGTGCCGGATGTCGACCATGGGATCAGCGGGCGAAGTAGCCGCGGTAGTACTCGTAGGTCCAGCCCACGAGCGCGATGATCGCCAGCCCGCCGCCGATGATCGCGATCCAGATGCCCACGGCGAGGCCGAGGAACACGGACGCGGCACCTGCGGCGAGGATCACGGGCCACCAGCTCCACGGGCTGAAGAAGCCGAGCTCCGGATCGCCGTCGTCGACGTTGGCGTCGCTGCGGTCCTCCGGGAGCTCGCCGTTCTGCGCGGCGTAGAGGCGGGCGACGAAGAACCCGATGAACGCCGCAAGCGCACCCGAGAGGGCGATGGCCAGCGTGCCGACCCACTCGACCGTGTTCTGGTCGATGAGGTGCCAGATCGTGTACGCGGCCGCCGCGATGACGAAGAAGACCGCGAGGACGTAGAAGAGGTTCCTATTGGCGCGCACGTCACTTCACCTTGTCGCTGGAGATGTCGTAGGTCGCGGCGTCGGGAGCGTCCTTCGCCGGGCCGATGCCGACGGGGATGCCGGCCTCGGGGTGGTTCAGGTCGAAGGCCGGGGCCTCCGAGCGGATCCGCGGGATGGACGTGAAGTTGTGACGCGGCGGCGGGCACGAGGTCGCCCACTCGAGCGAGCGGCCGTAGCCCCACGGGTCGTTCACGGTGACGCGGGGCGCCGTGCGCGCGGTGATCCAGACATTCAGGAAGAACGGGATCATCGACAGCGCCAGGATGCCGGCACCGATGGTCGACAGCTGGTTCATCCACGTGAAGTCGTCCTCGGGCTGGTACGTCGCGTAGCGACGCGGCATGCCCATGACGCCCAGCCAGTGCTGGATGAGGAACGTGGTGTGGAAGCCGACGAACAGCAGCCAGAAGTGGACCTTGCCGAGGCGCTCGTTGAGCATCGTGCCCGTCCACTTGGGCCACCAGAAGTAGAAGCCCGAGAACATGGCGAACACGACGGTGCCGAAGACCACGTAGTGGAAGTGCGCGACGACGAAGTACGTGTCGGAGACGTGGAAGTCGAGCGGGGGCGACGCCAGGATGACGCCGGTCAGGCCGCCGAACGTGAACGTGATCAGGAAGCCGATGGCCCACAGCATGGGCGTCTCGAACGTGACCGAGCCGCGCCACATCGTGCCGATCCAGTTGAAGATCTTCACGCCGGTGGGGACCGCGATGAGCATGGTCATGAGCGAGAAGAACGGCAGCAGGACGGAGCCGGTGACGTACATGTGGTGCGCCCATACCGTGACCGAGAGGGCCGCGATGGAGATGGTCGCGTACACGAGGGTCTTGTACCCGAAGATCGGCTTGCGGCTGAAGACCGGGAAGACCTCGGAGACGATGCCGAAGAACGGCAGCGCGATGATGTAGACCTCGGGGTGCCCGAAGAACCAGAAGAGGTGCTGCCAGAGGATGGCGCCGCCGTTGGCCGGGTCGTAGATGTGCGCGTCGAAGATGCGGTCGGCGCCGAGGCCGAACAGCGCGGCCGCGAGGACCGGGAAGGCCATCAGCACGAGGATCGAGGTCACGAGGATGTTCCACGTGAAGATCGGCATGCGGAACATGGTCATGCCGGGGGCGCGCATCGTGATGATCGTCGTGACGAAGTTCACGGCGCCGAGGATGGTGCCGAATCCGCTGAGCGCCAGGCCCATCACCCAGAGATTGCCTCCCAGGCCTGGCGAGAACGTCGTGCTCGACAGCGGCGCGTACGCGAACCATCCGAACGAGGCCGCGCCGGCCGGGGTGAGGAATCCGGCGACCGCGATGAGCGAGCCGAAGTTGAACAGCCAGTACGCGAACGCGTTCAGCCGCGGGAACGCGACGTCGGGAGCCCCGATCTGCAGCGGCATGAGCACGTTGGCAAAGCCCGCGAACAGCGGCGTCGCGAACATGAGCAGCATGATCGTGCCGTGCATGGTGAAGAGCTGGTTGTACTGCTCCTTCGTCTCCACCACGTGCAGGCCCGGCTCGAAGAGCTGCGCGCGGATGACCAGGGCCATCACGCCGCCGAGGCAGAAGTAGAGGAACGAGGTGATGAGGTACAGGTACCCGATCGTCTTGTGGTCGGTCGAGGTGATCCAGTTGACCACGACGTTGCCACGACGCTCGGCCTTGCCGTTGCCGTCGAGGACCTTCGCCTGACCCGCGGGGATCGCGGCGGTGGGACGGTTGAGGGTCGATGTCACGTTTCTGCTGCCCTACTCTTCGGACGACTCGGTGGTGGCCGGCACGTCGGTGCCGGGGAGGTTCTGCAGGCGGTCGTAGTCCTTGCCCAGGTCTCCGGCGAAGCCGGCCGCCTTCTGCTTCTCGATGTAGGCGTTGTACTCGTCGATGGAGACGACCTTCACCTGGAAGAGCATGAGGGAGTGGTACTCGCCGCAGAGCTCGGCGCACTTGCCCATGAACGTGCCCTCCTTCTCCGGGATGAACGTCATGTAGTTCGTCTTGCCGGAGATGAGGTCCTTCTTGTACAGGAAGTCGACGACCCAGAAGGAGTGGAGCGTGTCGCGGGTGTTGAGCTCGAGCTCGACCTTGGTGTTGACCGGCAGGTACAGCGTGGGGAGCTTGTCCTTGTCGATGGAGCCCTGGGGGCCGTTCGGGTCGTCCTCGGCCTGGACGCCCTGCTCGTAGGCGCCGCCCTCGATGGGTTGTCCGGCCTCGGTCTCGCCGCCGAGGTAGTTGAAGTCCCAGGCCCACTGCTTGCCGAAGACCTGGACCTTGACCTCGGGCTTGTCGAAGCGCGCCTCGATGGCGGCCTGGTCCTTGGCGGTGAACGCGAAGAAGCCGAGCACGAGGATGAGGGGCACGATCGTGTAGAAGATCTCGATCGGCATGTTGTAGCGCATCTGCACCGGGAGGCCGGTCTGGCCCTTGCGGCGGCGGTAGACGACCGCGGCCCAGATGGTGAGGCCCCAGGTGAGGACGCCCACCGCGAGGAGGACGATCCACGCCGTGACCCACAGGCCGATGACCGAGTCGACGTGGTTCGTCGTGCCGGCCTCGGTGGGGAGGAAGCCCTGGAGCTGCTGCTGCGTGCACCCCGCGAGGAGTACCGAGATGCCTATGGCGACGGGGATCGTCAGCCAACGTTGACGGCGAGTGAAGCGCACGTGCAGACCCTTCGAAGAACCGGATGTGACGGGTTCCACCCTACGCGACAGGGAGCCGCCCGAAGGACGACTCCCTGTTCGACGCCCGGTTTCCCGGGGCCAGATCGCTTACCGCTCCATGTGTCAGTGGAACGAGTCGCCGCACGCGCACGAGCCGCCGGCGTTCGGGTTGTCGATGGTGAAGCCCTGCTTCTGGATGGTGTCCTCGAAGTCGATCGTCGCGCCGTCGAGGTACGGGACGCTCATCTTGTCGACGATGACCTCGACGCCGTCGAAGTCGACCGTGGCGTCGCCGTCGAGCTCGCGCTCGTCGAAGTAGAGCTGGTAGATGAGGCCGGAGCAGCCGCCGGGCTGGACGGCGACGCGGAGGCGGAGGTCCTCGCGGCCCTCCTGCTGGAGCAGGCTCTTCACCTTGCTCGCCGCGGTGTCCGTGAGTCCGACGCGGTGGGCCGCCTGGGCGGTCTCGGTCAGCGTGGTGTCGGTCATGAGCACTCCTCGGGTGGTGGGATCTGCGGTCGGGCGACTCCGGTGGAGTCTACGTCGTGCAACCGCGGGAGTCACCCGGGTGTTCCCGCCGTCCCGCGGGGATCCGGTCGGGACCCCGCGGGACGGACGCGCTCAGTCGCGGCGGGCGATGCGCGAGAGGAGGACGGCCTCGCTGAGGATGGCGCGCTGCAGCACGCCGAGGTGCTGCGACTCGTTCGGGCTGTGCGCCCGGGTGTCGGGGTCCTCGACGCCGGTCACCAGGATCTGCGCGGAGGGGAAGGCCTCGACGAGGTCGGCGATGAACGGGATGGACCCGCCGATCCCCGCCTGCACCGGCGCGCGGCCCCAGCCGGCCGTCATGGCGGCCGTCGCCTCGGCCATGGCCCAGCCCGTCGTGTCGACGAGGAAGGGGTCGCCCTGGTCGACGTCGCTGATCTCCACGTGCGCGCCGAAGGGGCGGTGCCCCTCGACGTGCGCCTCGAGCGCGCGGTACGCGTCGGCCGCCGTCTGCCCGGGCGCGATGCGGGCGCTGATGCGCACGGACACCTCGGGGAGCAGGGTGTTGCTCGCGTTGGCGACCGAGGGGGCGTCGATGCCCGTGACGGTGATCGACGGCTGCGCCCACAGGCGCGTGAGGATCGGCCCGGTGCCGACCGGCGAGACGCCGGGCAGGAGCGCGGCCTCCTCGGCGAGGCGCGCGTCGTCGTACTCGGGCGTCTCCATCTCGGTGCTCGTGAGGCCCGCGACGGCGACGGAGCCGTCGGCGTCCCAGAGCGAGTCGAGGAGGCGGACGGCCGCCATCATCGCGTCGGGGACGGCGCCGCCGAACATGCCGGAGTGCGACGCGTGGTCGAGCGTGCGGACCGTGAGGCGGAACGTGACGTTGCCGCGCAGGGCGATGGTGATGGACGGGGTGTCCACGTCCCAGTTGTCGCTGTCGGCGACGACGATCACGTCGGCCGCGAGCGCGTCGTGGTGCTTCGCGAGGAAGTCGGAGAAGGAGCGTGATCCCGCCTCCTCCTCCCCCTCGATGAAGACGGCGAGGCCGAGGTCGAGGTCGTCGCCCTCCGCCTCGACGAGCGCGCGGATGGCCGCGACGTGCGTCATGATCCCGGCCTTGTCGTCCGAGGCGCCGCGACCGTGCAGGCGGTCGCCGCGGAGGGTCGGCTCGAAGGGCGGCGTCTCCCAGTGCTCGTCGGCCCCGGGCGGCTGCACGTCGTGGTGCGCGTAGAGGAGGACCGTCGGCTTCCCGTTCCGCGGGGCGCGCGTCGCCAGGACCGCCGGCTGCCCGTCGTCGCCCGAGGGCGTGGTGGCGCGGTGGACGGAGACGTCGTCGAAGACCCCGAGCCCGGCGAGCAGTCCCGCGACGGCGTCGGCGCTGGCCGCGACGTGGGTCGGGTCGAAGGCCGGCCAGGAGACGGAGGGGATGCGCACCAGGGCCGAGAGGTCGGCGATCGTGGTGGGGAGCCCGCCCGCGACGGCCGCGGCGAGCCGGTCGACGGCCTCCTGGTCCGGTGCGGTCACGGCGTCTGCGGAGGTGTCGGGAGGCGTCATGCAGGTAATCTTAGATTCACTCCAGGCAAGGACGAGAGACGTGGCGAAGCAGCACACCCCCGCAGAGACCCCCTCCGAGACGAGCGCCCCGGCGCCCGTCGACGGCCGCACGGCCGACGGGAAGAAGGGCCCCACCCCGACCCGTCGGGAGCGGGAGGCCGCGAACCTGCGCCCGCTCGTGCCGCAGGACCGCAAGCTGGCGGCGCAGCAGGCCAAGGAGAAGGCCCGCGAGGCGCGCGCCCGCGCGAACGCCGGCATGGCCGCGGGCGACGAGCGCTACCTGCCCGTCCGCGACAAGGGCCCGCAGAAGCGCTACGCCCGCGACGTCGTGGATGCGCGCTGGAGCGTCGGCGAGCTGCTGCTGCCCGTCATGGGCGTCGTCGTGGTGCTCACCTTCGTGCTGCCGAACCTCTCGGCCATCCCGCTGCTGTCGATCTACGTCTTCGTCCTCGCGGCCATCATCGACGCGTACTTCACCGGCCGCCGCGTGCGCGCCGCCATCGCGGAGCGCGTCGGGGCCGACCGGGTCGAGCGCGGGATCCGCTGGTACACGGGCATGCGCACCATCCAGATGCGCCCGATGCGCCTCCCGAAGCCGCAGGTGAAGCGCCGCGAGAAGGTCACCTTCGGCTGATCCCCGCGCGATGCGCGGCTGAGGCGCGATGCCTCAGCGGCGCCGGATCCGCAGCAGCCCGGCGTTGACGGACCGGGCCCACAGCGGCCCCCGGTAGAGGAACGCCGTGTACCCCTGCACGAGCGTCGCGCCCGCGTCGAGCCGCGCCTGCACGTCCTCGGCCGTGTCCACGCCGCCGACGGAGATGACGCACGCGTCCTCGGGCAGCGCGCGGCGCAGGATCGCGAGCACCTCGAGCGAGCGGGACGCCAGCGGCGCACCCGAGAGGCCTCCCGCGCCCGCGGCCTCGACGACGCGCGCATCCGTGCGCAGATCCGAGCGGGAGAGCGTGGTGTTGGTCGCGATGACGCCCGCGAGGCCGAGCTCGGTCGCGAGCTCCGCGATGCGCTCCACCTCGGCGTCCTGCAGGTCGGGCGCGATCTTGACGAGCACCGGCACGCCGCCCGCCGCGTCGCGGATGCTCGTGAGGAGCGGCCGCAGCAGCTCGATCTCCTGCAGCCCGCGCAGCCCCGGCGTGTTCGGCGAGCTGACGTTGACGGCCAGGTAGTCGGCGGCGGGCGCGACCAGGCGCGTCGTGCGCACGTAGTCGGCCACGGCGTCCTCGACGGCGACCACGCGGGTCTTGCCGATGTTGACGCCGATGACGGGTCGATCCCGTCGCGCCCGGAGGCGACGGAGGCGGTCGGCGAGGGCCGCCGCTCCCCCGTTGTTGAAGCCCATGCGGTTGATGACGGCGCGGTCCTCGATGAGGCGGAACAGGCGCGGGCGCGGGTTGCCGGGCTGGGCCTCGGCCGTGACCGTGCCGACCTCCACGTGGCCGAAGCCGAGCTGGCCGAGCCCGAGGACGGCCTGCGCGTCCTTGTCGAAGCCCGCGGCGACGCCGAACGGGGACGGGAAGCGCAAGCCCAGCGCGTCGACCGCGAGCGACGGATCCGGCGCGGTCAGCCGTCGGGCGATCCAGCCGAAGCCGGACGGCGGGAGGAGGGCGATGGCCGTGGACGCGAGGTGGTGGGCGTCCTCCGGGTCCATGCGCGATAGGACCGTGCGGAAGAGGAGGGGATACATCTTCACCAGGCTAGCGCCTGCGCGGACGGCCGCCGGCGGCCTCGAGCGGCCGGCCCGCGCGGTCAGACCGCGGCGTCGGGGGACGCGGCGTGGGCGACGCGCAGCTGCGCGATGGCCGCCTCGAAGTCGTCCAGCGAGTCGAAGCCCTGGTAGACGCTGGCGAAGCGGAGGTACGCGACCTCGTCGAGCTCGCGCAGGGGCGGCAGGATGCTGAGGCCGATGTCGTTCGCCTCGATCTGCGATGCGCCGGTGGCCCGGATCGCCTCCTCGACGCGCTGCGCCAGCACGGCCAGGTCGGTGTCGGTGACCGGCCGTCCCTGGCAGGCCTTGCGGACGCCGGTGACGATCTTCTCCCGGCTGAACGGCTCGACGACCCCGTTGCGCTTGATCACGCTGAGGCTCGCGGTCTCGGTGGTGCTGAAGCGGCGGCCGCACTCGGGGCACTGCCGGCGCCGGCGGATCGACAGGCCGTCGTCGCTCGTGCGGGAGTCGACGACGCGGGAGTCGGGGTGGCGGCAGAAGGGGCAGAACATCGTGTGCCCAGGATACGTCAGCCCCGGAGGCGGGCCGTCACCGCGTCGCCGTGCGCCGGCAGGTCCTCGGCGCGGCTGAGCGCGACGATCATCGGCTCCGCCTCGCGCAGCGCGTCGGCGTCGTAGCGCACGACCTGCTGCGGGCGGAGGAACGTGTAGGCGCCGAGGCCCGAGCCGAAGCGCGCCTGGCCGCCCGTGGGGAGCACGTGGTTGGATCCCGCCAGGTAGTCGCCGAGGCTCACGGGCGAGTGCGGGCCGAGGAAGATCGCGCCCGCGCTGTGCAGGTGGGCGAGCAGCGCGTCCGGGTCGGCGGTCTGCACGGAGAGGTGCTCGGGGCCGTACGCGTCGCTGTAGCGGCAGGCGGTCGCGAGGTCGTCGACCACGAGGATCGCGGACTGCGGGCCGGTGAGCGCCTGGCCGACGCGGGCCGAGTGGCCGGTCGTCGCGGCCAGCGCCTCCACCTCGGCGTCGACCGCGCGAGCGAGCTCGGGCGAGTCGGTGACGAGGACGGACGCGGCCATCTCGTCGTGCTCGGCCTGGCTGACGAGGTCGGCGGCGACGAGCCGGGCGTCGGCCCGGGCGTCGGCGATGACGAGGATCTCGGTGGTGCCGGCCTCGGAGTCGATGCCGGTGACGCCGCGGACGACGCGCTTGGCGGCGGCGACGTAGATGTTGCCGGGGCCGGTGACGACGTCGACCGGCTCCAGGCCGATGTCGGCCACGCCGTGCGCGAAGGCGCCGATCGCCCCCGCGCCGCCCATGGCATAGACCTCGTCGACCCCGAGGAGGCCGGCGGCGCCGAGGATGACCGGGTGCACGGATCCGCCGTGCGCGGCTTGCGCGGGCGACGCGAGCGCGATGCTCGCGACGCCGGCGACCTGCGCGGCGACGACGTTCATCACGACGCTCGACGGGTAGACGGCCTTGCCGCCGGGCACGTAGAGGCCGACGCGGCGGACGGGCTGCCAGCGCTGCACGATGGTGCCGCCGGGGACGACCGTGGTCGTGGTCTCGGGCGGGACCTGCGCCGCCGAGCCGAGGCGGACGCGGCGGATGGCCTCCTCGAGCGCGCCGCGGACCGCGGGGTCGAGGGCGTCGACGGCCGCGGCGATGGCCTCGGCGGGCACGCGCAGGGACTCCGGGCGCACGCGGTCGAGCCGCTCCGCCTGGTCGAGGAGCGCGGCGCTCCCCCGGGTGCGGACGTCCTCCACGAGCTCGCGGGCGACGTCCAGCGCGACGGCCACGTCGGTGACCGGACGCGGGAGGAGGTCGAGCAGGTCGGCGGTGCTGGGCGTGGTGCCGCGGAGGTCCTGGATGCGCATCATGACTCCGGAAGTCTACCGAGCGGGCGCCGGGCGGATCCGGCGGCTAGCGTCACCGGCATGGACGCGCACCCCGCCACCACGCTCTCCGAGGCCCCGGGCCAGGCCGCCTTCCGCGCCGCGTTCCGGCGGCACGCCGCGGGCGTCGCGGTCGTCACCTCGCGTGACGCCCAGGGCTCCCCCGTCGGTTTCACGGCGACCTCGCTCGCCTCCGTCTCCGCGGATCCGCCGCTCGCGAGCTTCAGCCTCGCCCGCACCGCGTCGAGCGCCGCGGCACTCGCGGTGGCCGACCACGTCGCGATCCACGTGCTCGGGGCGCGCGACCGGCACCTCGCGGAGCGCCTCAGCGGACCGGCGGCCGAGCGCTTCGCCGGGGACCACTGGTCCCCCGGCCCGCACGGCCTACCGGTGCTCGCGGGCGGTACCGCGCTCCTCGTCGCCCGGATCGTCGAGCGGGTGCACGTGCACGACGCGATCGTGGTCGTCGTGCGCGTCGAGGACGGCGGCGCCGGCGTGGACGACGAGCCGCTCGTCTACCACGCGCGTCGCTACCTGCGGCCGGGCGCCGACGCCTGAACGCGGGCGCCCGGCAGGTTCGGGCCGCGGATCAGCCCAGGCAGTTCGGGCCGAGCAGCGACTTGAGCTCGCCGTAGAGGTCCGCGCTCACCGTGACCGGGTAGGGGATCTCGAAGACGCGACCGTTGTCGCCCTTCACGAGCTGCAGCCGCACCTCGGTGTCGCCCGCGTGGCGGACCAGCACGTCGTTGAGGCCCATGACCGTCTCGGTCGTGGCGCGGTTCTCCGCGAGGCTGATGAGGAGCGGTCCCGACCCGAGGCTCTGCCCGAGGTCGGGCTGGAACATCGAGAACGCGTGGATGTTCATGCCGTCGTCACGCGTGGACACCCGCCCGCGGATCACCACGACGGTGTCGCTCTGCAGCGCCGGCGCGAACTCCTGGTACGCCTTGCCCATGAACATGCAGGTGATCTCGCCGCCGAAGTCCTCGAGCTGCACCATGCCGTACTGGTTGCCCGAGTTGCGGGCGGTGCGGTGCTGGACGCTCGTGAGGAGGCCCGCGAGCGTGACCGTCTCCCCGTCCATCGACGCGTCGGTCGCGAGCAGCTCGGCGATGCCCGTGGACGCCAGCTTCGCGAGCGGGATCTCGAGCCCGGCGAGCGGGTGGTCGGAGACGTAGAGGCCGAGCATCTCCCGCTCGAACGCGAGCTTGTCGCGCTTCGCCCACTCCGGACGCTCGGGCACCTTGCGCGCGTGCTGCGGCTCGTCCCACAGGCTGTCGAAGTCGAAGCCGACCTGGCCGTTCATGGCCGCGCGCTTGTCGCTGACGGAGGCGTCGATCATGCCCTCGTGCACCTCGAGCAGCGCGCGCCGGGTGTCCCCCAGCGAGTCGAACGCGCCGGCCTTGATGAGCGACTCGACCGTGCGCTTGTTGGCGACGGGCAGCGGCACCTTCTTGAGGAAGTCGTCGAAGGACTCGAACGCGCCCTGCTCGGTGCGCGCCCCGCGGAGCGCCTCGACCACGTTCGCGCCGACGTTCCGCACGGCGCCGAGGCCGAACCGGATGTCGGCGCCGGCCGCCGCGAAGAAGCCGATGGACTCGTTGACGTCCGGCGGCAGCACCTTGATGCCCATGCGCCGGCACTCGTTGAGGTAGAGCGCCATCTTGTCCTTGGAGTCGCCGACGCTCGTGAGGAGCGCGGCCATGTACTCGGCCGGGTAGTGGGCCTTGAGGTACGCGGTCCAGTAGGAGACCACGCCGTACGCCGCCGAGTGCGCCTTGTTGAACGCGTAGTCGGAGAACGGCAGGAGGATGTCCCACAGCGCCTTGACCGCGGCCATCGAGTAGCCGTTGTCGGTCATGCCCTGCGAGAAGCCGGCGAACTGCTTGTCGAGCTCGGACTTCTTCTTCTTGCCCATCGCGCGGCGGAGGAGGTCGGCCTGCGCGAGCGTGAAGCCCGCGAGCTTCTGCGCCACCGACATGACCTGCTCCTGGTACACGATGAGGCCGTGCGTGGTGCCGAGCACCTCGCGCAGCGGCTCCTCGAGCTCCGGGTGGATGGGGGTGATCTCCTGCAGCCCGTTCTTCCGCAGCGCGTAGTTCGTGTGCGAGTTCGCGCCCATGGGGCCGGGGCGGTACAGCGCGATGACGGCCGAGATGTCCTCGAAGTTGTCGGGCTTCATCATGCGCAGGAGCGAGCGCATGGGCCCGCCGTCGAGCTGGAAGACGCCGAGCGTGTCGCCGCGGGCGAGCAGGTCGTACGCGCCCTGGTCGTCGAGCCCGAGGTCCTCGAGCACGAGCCTCTCGCCGCGGTTGGACTCGATGTTGTTGAGCGCGTCGTCGATGATCGTGAGGTTGCGGAGCCCCAGGAAGTCCATCTTGATGAGGCCGAGCGACTCGCACGCGGGGTAGTCGAACTGCGTGACGATCTGGCCGTCCTGCTCCCGCTTCATGATCGGGATGATGTCGATGAGCGGCTCGCTCGACATGATGACGCCGGCCGCGTGCACGCCCCACTGGCGCTTGAGGTTCTCGATGCCCTGCGCGGTCTCGAAGACCTTCTGCGCCTCGGGGTCCATCGCGAGCACCTCGCGGAAGTCGCCCGCCTCGCGGTAGCGCGGGTGCTCGGTGTCGAGGATGCCGGACAGCGGGATGTCCTTGCCCATGATCGCGGGCGGCATGGCCTTGGTGAGCTTGTCGCCCATGGAGAACGGGTAGCCGAGCACGCGGCTGGAGTCCTTGAGCGCCTGCTTGGCCTTGATCGTGCCGTACGTGACGATCTGCGCGACGCGCTCGTCGCCGTACTTGTCGGTCACGTAGCGGATGACCTCGCCGCGGCGACGGTCGTCGAAGTCGACGTCGAAGTCGGGCATGGAGACGCGGTCGGGGTTGAGGAACCGCTCGAAGAGGAGGCCGTGCTGCAGCGGGTCGAGGTCGGTGATGCCCATGGCGTACGCGACCATCGAACCGGCGCCGGATCCGCGGCCGGGGCCCACGCGGATCCCGTTCTCCTTGGACCAGTTGATGAAGTCGGCGACGACGAGGAAGTAGCCCGGGAAGCCCATCTGCGCGATGACCCCGACCTCGTAGTCGGCGCGCTTGCGCACGTCATCCGAGAAGCCGCGCGGGTAGCGCCGGACGAGGCCGCGCTCGACCTCCTTGACGAACCAGGTCTGCTCGCTCTCGCCCTCGGGCACCGGGTAGCGCGGCATGTAGTTCGCGGACTCGTTGAACTGCACGTCGCACCGCTCGGCGATGAGCAGGGTGTTGTCGCACGCCTCCTCGTGGTCGCGGAAGAGGTGCCGCATCTGCTGCGCGGTCTTCAGGTAGAACTCGTCGGCGTCGAACTTGAACCGGTTCGGGTCGTCGAGCGTGGTGCCGGACTGGACGCACAGGAGCGCCGCGTGGCTCGTCGCGTCGTGCTCGTGCGTGTAGTGGAGGTCGTTCGTGGCGACGAGCGGGAGGTCGAGGTCCTTCGCGAGGCGGAGGAGGTCGCTCATGATCCGGCGCTCGATGCCGAGGCCGTGGTCCATGATCTCGCAGAAGTAGTTGCCCGCCCCGAAGATGTCGCGGTAGTCGCTCGCGGCCTTCACGGCCTCGTCGTACTGGCCGAGGCGGAGGCGGGTCTGCACCTCGCCGGACGGGCAGCCCGTGGTGGCGATGAGGCCCTTCGCGTAGGTGCTGAGGAGCTCGCGGTCCATGCGGGGCTTGAAGTAGTAGCCCTCGAGGGACGCCCGCGACGACAGCCGGAAGAGGTTGTGCATGCCCTCGGTCGTCTCGGCGAGCATCGTGAGGTGCGTGTAGGCGCCGGATCCGGAGACGTCGTCCCGGCCGCCGTCGCCCCAGCGCACGCGCGTGCGGTCGCCGCGGTGCGTGCCCGGCGTGATGTAGGCCTCGGTGCCGATGATGGGCTTCACGCCCGCGTTCTTCGCCTGCCTCCAGAAGTCGAACGCGCCGAACACGTTGCCGTGGTCGGTGATCGCGACGGCGGGCATCCCCTGCTCGGCCGCGGCCTGCACGAGGGGGCCGACGCGGGCCGCTCCGTCGAGCATCGAGTACTCGCTGTGGACGTGGAGGTGGACGAACGAGTCGTTGCGGGGCACGGGTCTCTTCTACTGGTCGATCGACGGTGTGGCCATCATAGGCAGGCCCCGGGAGGCCTCGCGGGCGTGTCGCGCGTCAGTCGCGGAGCACGTCGAGCGCGTGCTGCAGGTCGGCCGGGTACGTGCTCGAGAACGACGCGCGATCGCCCGTGGCGGGGTGCGTGATCTCGAGCCGCATCGCGTGCAGCCACTGCCGGTGGAGGTCCAGCTGGGCGGAGAGCGTGGGGTCGGCGCCGTACATCGCGTCGCCCACGCAGGGGTGGCGCTGCGCCGCCATGTGCACGCGGATCTGGTGGGTGCGGCCCGTCTCCAGGTGCACCTCGAGCAGCGCCGCGCGACGGAAGGCCTCGAGCGTCTCGTAGTGCGTGACCGACGGCTTGCCGTCGGCCGTGACGGCGAACTTCCAGTCGCTGCGCGGATGACGGCCGATGGGCGCGTCGATGGTGCCGGCGAGCGGATCCGGATGCCCCTGGACGACCGCGTGGTAGACCTTCTCGACCTCGCGGTCGTGGAACTGGCGCTTGAGCTCCGTGTACGCGCGCTCGGTCTTCGCGACCACCATGAGACCGCTCGTGCCGGCGTCGAGCCGGTGCACGATGCCCTGCCGCTCCTCGGCGCCCGAGGTGCTGAGGCGGAAGCCGGCGGCGGCCAGCGCGCCGAGCACGGTGGGGCCGGTCCAGCCGACGCTGGGGTGCGCGGCGACGCCCACGGGCTTGTCGACCACGACGATGTCGTCGTCGTCGTGCACGATGCCGAGGTCGGGGACCGCGAGCGGGACGACCGACGGCTCCTGCTTGGGCTGCCAGCTCACCGCGAGCATGGACCCGCCGACGAGCCGGTCGGACTTGCCGGCCTCGCGGCCGTCCTGCGTGACGCCGCCCGCCTCCGCCACCTCGGCGGCGAAGCTGCGGGAGAAGCCGAGCAGGCGCGCGAGGCCGGCGTCGACGCGCTGCCCGTCGAGCCCGTCGGGGACGGGGAGGGTGCGGTGCTCCATCGGGTGACCTCTTCCGGTGCGGGACGGGCGGGCGGCAGGACGACGACGGCGACGCGGGACCCCATGGCTCCGAGGAGCCGGGTCCCGCGTCGCCGTCGGGCGCGCGGGTGGTGCGGGCTAGTTGCCGAAGGAGGCGGTGGCGGGCGCCTCGGTGGATCCGGCGGAGTCCAGCTCGCGGAGCTGGCCCTCGATGTAGCCCTTGAGCTTCGTGCGGTACTCGCGCTCGAACGTGCGGAGCTCGTCGATGCGGCCCTCGAGGACCTGGCGCTCCTTCTCGAGGACGGCGGTCTTCGAACGCTGCTCGGCCTCGGCCTCGGCGGCGATGCGGGCGGCGGTGGCGTGCGCCTCGGCCACGAGCGCGTCGCGCTTCTCGATGCCCTCGCGGACGTGCTCCTCGTGGAGCTTGCGGGCGAGCTTGAGGAGGCTGCTGGTGCTGGAGGTCTCGTCGTCCTCGTCGACCGCGGGGGCGGCGGGCGCCTGGGCGACGACGGGAGCCGGGGCAGGCTCGGGCTCGGGGGTGGGCTCGGGCTCCGCGACGACGGGGGCCTGCTCGACCGCGGCGGGCGCGGGGGTGTCGATGAGGGCGGTCGCGGCGGGGGCGGAGTCACCGGACGAGAGGCGCTGGCGCAGCTCCTCGTTCTCCTGGTGGAGGCGGCGCAGCTCGACGACCACCTCGTCGAGGAAGTCGTCGACCTCGTCCTGGTCGTATCCCTCGCGGAACTTGGTCGGCTGGAAACGCTTGTTGACGACGTCTTCAGGAGTGAGAGCCATGGCCTGCCACCTCTTTTGTGCGTAGAGCGGGGTCCGCGCGAGCGGACGGGGATTCGGGACAACGTGCGACCCAACGCTACCAGCGGAACGCGTCGCTCCGGGGACCCGGAGCGCGATCCGCGGATCGGGGAGCGGCGGGTCAGGCCATGAAGTAGCGCGTCGCGTTGAACAGGATGATGGCGACCAGCATCGTGATCATCCAGCCGAAGTCGAGCGCCACCGGGCCGAGGCGCAGGGGCGGGATCAGGCGGCGGACGAAGCCGATGGGCGGGTCGGTCACCGTGTACGACGCCTCGGCGACGATGAGCATCGCGCCGCGCGGACGCCACTGGCGCGACAGCGACTGCACCAGGTCGAGCACGAACCGGCCCCACATGCAGACGATGAACGCCAGGAGGGCGAACCACAGGACGGTGGCGACGATGTTGACGATGATCACGGACACAAGTATGGCGGGCGCCGATGGGAGGTCCCGTCGGCGCCCGCCATCTCGGGGGCTCGGTGGATCAGCGTCCGAAGAAGGAGGCCTCGACCTCGGCGTCGGTGGCCGACTGCTCGCCGGAGACCGCGACGTGCGACGGCGACAGGAGGAACACCTTGCTCGTCACGCGCTCGATCTTGCCGTAGAGGCCGATCGACAGGCCGCTCGCGAAGTCGATGAGGCGACGCGCGTCGTCGTCCGTCATCTGCGAGAGGTTGATGATGACGGGCACGCCCTCGCGGAAGTTCTCGGCGATGACCTGCGCGTCCTTGTAGGCCTTGGGGTGGACGGTGAGGATCTCGTTCATTTCAGCCGGCGCCGCATTCCTTGTGGTGGTCGAGCTCTTGTGCAGGGGGGTCACGGGTGCGCGCTTCGCCTGCGGCTGCTGCTGGGGAGCCGGGGCGGGCGACGGGACCGCCTGCACGGGCGACTGCTGCTGCGCGGGCTGCTGCTGCTGCTGGTACTCGAGCTCCTCGTCGGCGAGTCCCAGGTACACCATGGTCTTGCGAAGTGGGTTGGCCATCATTCCTCTTTCCGGGTCGGCCTGACGAACCGGACCGCACTCCCGACATTAAGGGCCGCCGGGTCGCTTTCCCGTGATTGCCGATCCGATCCGAAGGTGTGTCGCGCCCTCGAGCAGCGCCTCGCGGAGGTCGCCGGACATGCCGGCGGAGATCGCGCGGGCATCCGGCAGGATCCGGCGCACGTCGTCCGAGATGCCGCGCAGGCGCGCGAACGCGCGGCGGGGCTCGCCGTCGTCGGGCGCGACGGCCATGACGCCGAGGACGTCGATGCCGGCCGCGGCCGCGGCGTGCTCCGCGAGGGCCTCCGCCTCCGCGGGCGCGACGCCGCCGCGCGCCGGGTCGTCGGTGAGGTTGACCTGGAGGAACACGCGCGTCGTCTGCTCGTCGGACGCCAGCGCGTCCACGAGGGAGGGGCGGTCGACGGAGTGGATCACGGACGCGTAGCGCCGCACCTGCCGGGCCTTCTTGCCCTGCAGCTGGCCGACGAAGTGCCAGGCGACGCCGCGCCCCTCGAGCTGGGCGGCCTTGCCCTGCGCCTCCTGGTGGCGGCTCTCGCCGAGGTCGCGCACGCCGAGCTCGACGAGGGCGTCCAGGAGCGACACCGGCTGGAACTTGGTGACGACGATCGTGGTGACCTCGTCCGGGGCGCGGCCGGCGTCGCGGATCCCGTCGGCCACCTGCGCCTGCACGGACGCCCACCGCTCGGCGAGGCCGGGATGGGCCTCGCCGGGGTGGGCGTCCGACGCGTGCGCGCCGCCGGTGAGCGGAGCGTCCGTCACTTCAGGAAGTCGGGGATGTCCAGGTCGTCGCCGTCGTCCTCGAACGTCGGGTCGCTCGCGGGGACGGACGCGACGGGCGCCTCCGCCTGCGGGCGCGCGGGCGCCTGCTCGACGGCCTCGGGAGCGGCGACCGCTCCCCCGCCCGCGGCGACGAAGCCGCTGCGGCGATTCTCGACCTTGGACGCCGGCTCGCCGCCGTCGAAGCCCGCGGCGATGACGGTGACGCGCACCTCGTCGCCGAGGGTGTCGTCGATGACCGCGCCGAAGATGATGTTCGCCTCGGGGTGCACGGCCTCCTGCACGAGCTTGGCCGCGTCGTTGATCTCGAAGATGCCGAGGTTCGAGCCGCCCTGGATGGAGAGGAGGACGCCGTGCGCGCCCTCGATGCTCGCCTCGAGGAGCGGCGACGCCACCGCGAGCTCGGCCGCCTTGATCGAGCGATCGGCGCCGCGCGAGGAGCCGATGCCCATGAGCGCGGATCCCGCGCCCTGCATGACCGACTTGACGTCGGCGAAGTCGAGGTTGATGAGGCCGGGCGTGGTGATGAGGTCCGTGATGCCCTGGACGCCCGCGAGGAGCACCTGGTCGGCGGTCGCGAAGGCCTCGAGCATGCTGATGCCGCGGTCGCTGATCTCCAGCAGGCGGTCGTTCGGGACGACGATGAGCGTGTCGACCTCGTTCTTCAGCGTCGCGACGCCGAGCTCGGCCTGCGCCGAGCGGCGCTTGCCCTCGAAGCCGAACGGCTTCGTGACGACGCCGATGGTGAGCGCGCCGATCGACTTCGCGATGCGGGCCACGACGGGCGCGCCGCCGGTGCCGGTGCCGCCGCCCTCGCCCGCGGTGACGAAGACCATGTCGGCGCCCGCGAGCGCCTCCTCGATCTCCTCCGCGTGGTCCTCGGCGGCGCGACGGCCGACCTCGGGGTCGGCGCCGGCGCCGAGGCCGCGGGTGATCTCGCGGCCGACGTCGAGCTTGACGTCGGCGTCGCTCATGAGCAGGGCCTGCGCGTCGGTGTTGATCGCGATGAACTCCACGCCCCGCAGACCGAGCTCGATCATGCGGTTGACGGCGTTGACGCCGCCACCGCCGATGCCGACGACCTTGATGACGGCGAGGTAGTTCTGGTTGTTCGACACGACGGGCCTCCGCTAGAACCTTCGACCTCCGGTGGAGGCTTAGAGTTTACTCAGTATGCATTTCCTGATCCCGACGTTAGGGGGCTCGGGGTCGGCGACACGACTCCCGTGCCGCGTGTCGCGAAGGCCGCCCGGGATCAGGGGCCGGCGACGGGCGCGTCGGGCGCCGAGACGTCGTACGAGCCGACGTCGCCGCGCGCCTTCACGAGCGCCTGGAGCACCTGCGCCTTGTCGGCCGAGCGCTCGCCGCTCCCCCACAGCACCTTCTTGCCGGTGCGCAGGGTGAGCATCACGTCGTCGGTCGTCCTCGCCTGGATGCCGTCGACCTGCGGCAGGAAGTCCGTCGGCAGCGCCACCAGCACGGCGGCGGCGGCCTTGAAGCGCGGGGACGAGAAGTCGGCGCTCGGCAGGTCGATGAGCGGGTAGCCGTCGGGGCGCGCCGTGGCGCGCTCGATGGTGACGCCCGCGGGATCCACGAGGTCGAAGCCCGCGCCCGACTGGATCACGGCGACGGGCGTGCGCTCGACGATGCGGATCACGAGCGTCGACGGCGGACGGCTCTCGGTGCTGTAGCTGCGGATGAGGGGGAACGCGCGGAGCTCGTCGCCCACGCGGTCGAGGTCCACGAGCGGCAGCGGCGTGCCGACCTGGTCGGACAGCGCGGCCTCGATGCTCGACGGCGACACGCGGTCGGCGCCCTCCACCTCGACGGTGCGCAGCGCGAGCAGGGGCGAGTAGACCGCGATGCCCACGACGATCGCGAGCACGAGGAACGCGCCGAGCGTGCCGAGGAGGCCGGCCCGTCGACGTCGGGCGCGCTGCGTGAAGCGGCGGACCTCCTGGCGCTCGTAGCGCTGCCGCTCGCGGCGCGCGCGACGGAGCTGGCGGCGCGCTTCGGCGTCGCCGGTGGCCGCGCTCGCGGGGCGGGCGGGACGGTGCGCGCGCGGAGCGGGCTCGGATCCGCCCTCGGCCCGGGCGCGTCGACCGGGCTTCGGGGCGGACGCCGCCGCGGACGCGGCCGACGCCGCCCCGCGGGCCCGGGAGCCGAGCCGTCCGACGAGCCCGCCCGCGCGACCGGCGGCGGGCTCGCGGCCGGTGGTCGGCGCGGGCGGGGCCTGCACGGGCGCCTGCGCGAGGTGCGGGAGGACGATCGGCTCGGTGTCGGGCTCGTCGTCGTCGCGCCAGTCGGCGCGCGGGCGCGGGGGCTGCGTCGGGGCCTGGGGGGTGCGTCCGGACGCGGGTGCGCCCGCCCCCGTGCTCGGAGCCGGCGGCGGGGTCACGGGACGGGACGCGGCCGGGCGTGGGGAGACGGGGCGCGGCGTGCTCGGACGCGGCGGCGCGCCCGCGCCCGGGCGAGCGGCGCCGGCGCCGGTGCCGGTGCCTGCGCCCGCGGCGGGTGCCGCGTCGGGTGGGACGGCGGGGCGGGATCGGCGACGACGGGTCGCGGGCGCGTCGCCCTCGCCGAGACCGCCGGGCGCCGGCTGGCGCGGGACCCGGGGCCGGTCGAAGCCCTCGGGCCGCTTCACTCGCGGGGCCGGGGGGACGCGGCGGGCTCGTCGGACGCGGCGGTGCCCTCGAGCGCGCCGACGACCTGCGGGATGATCCGGTACACGTCGCCGCAGCTGAGGGTCACGATGAAGTCGCCGTCGCGCGCGATCTCCGCGGCGCGGTCGGCGGCCTCCTGCCAGTCGGGCAGGTAGTCCACGCGGCCGGCGTCGGCGAAGCGCTCCGAGACGAGGGCGCCGGTGACGCCGGGGATCGGGTCCTCGCGGGCGCCGAAGACGTCGAGCACGATCGTGTGGTCCGCGAGCTCCTCGTAGACGCGCGCGAAGTCGCCCGCCATCATCTGCGTGCGGCTGTAGAGGTGCGGCTGGTGCACCGCGATGATGCGGCCCTCCCCCACGACCGTGCGGGCGGCCTCGAGGGCGGCGCGCACCTCGGTGGGGTGGTGGGCGTAGTCGTCGTAGACGCTGACGCCGCGGACCTCCGCGTGGAGCTCGAAGCGGCGGCCGGTGCCGGAGAAGCCGGCGAGGCCCGCGACCGCGTCATCGGGATCCACGCCGAGGCCCACGAGCACGGCGTAGGCGCCCGCCGCGTTGATCGCGTTGTGGCGGCCGGGCACCCGGAGCGCGGCGCGGCGGCTGACGCCGTCGTGGGTGAGCGTGAACGCGACGGGGCCGTCGGTGACGATGTCGGAGATCCGGACGTCGGCGGCGGGGTCCTCGCCGAACGTGACGACGCGGCCCTCGATGCGCGCGGTGACGCGGCGCGCGCCCGGGTCGTCGCTCGAGATGACGACGAGCTCCGAGGCGGCCGACGCGAAGCGCACGAAGGCGTCGTCGAACGCCTCGTGCGAGCCGTAGTGGTCGAGGTGGTCGGCGTCGACGTTGGTGATGAGCGCGACCGACGTGTCGTAGAGGAGGAACGAGCCGTCCGACTCGTCGGCCTCCACCACGAAGAGCTCCTCGGAGCCGGGGGCGCTCGAGACGCCGATGCCGCCGATCACGCCGCCGTTGACGAAGGACGGGTCGCGGCCCGCCTCGAGGAGCGCGGTGACGATCATGCCGGTGGAGGTGGTCTTGCCGTGCGCGCCCGCGACCGCGACGAGGCGCTGGCCGGAGATGAGCCAGGCGAGGGCCTGCGAGCGGTGCAGGATCGGGAGGCCCCGCTCCTTCGCCAGCACGTACTCGGGGTTGTCCTGCCAGAGCGCGCCCGTGACGACGAGCGCCTCGGCGTCGCCGACGTGCGCGGCGTCGTGGCCGACGTGGATCTCCGCGCCGAGCTCCCGGAGGGCCTGGACGGCGTCGGAGTCGCGCGAGTCCGATCCCGTGACGCGGTGGCCCGCGGCGAGGAACAGGCGGGCGATGCCGCTCATGCCGGACCCGCCGATGCCCACGAAGTGGACGCGCCCGAGCTCGGTCGGGATGTCCATGGTCAGGTCGGGTGCGATCACGTGCGGTCTCCTCGGGAGGGTGGGAAGCGGGGCGGGCGGCGGTCAGCGCCGGGCCGCGGGCCGGGACGGGCGGGCGGCGACGGCGTCGCGGACGAGGTCGGCCATGCGGGCGGCGCCGTCGCGCGTGCCGACGGACGCCGACGCCTCCGACATGCGCGCGAGCCCCGCCGGGTCGGACAGGAGCGGGAGCACGTGGTCGAGCACCCAGTCGGGCGTGAAGGCGGCGTCGGCCACGACGATCCCGCCGCCGGCCGCGACCACGCCGCGGACGTTGACGGCCTGCTCGCCGTTGCCCACCGGGTACGGCACGTAGACCCCGGGGACGCCGACGGCCGTGAGCTCGGAGAGCGCGCCGGCGCCGGCACGGGAGACGACGAGGTCGGCCGCGGCGATGGCGAGCTCCATCCGGTCGGAGTAGCCGACCACGTGGTAGCGCTCGACGCCGGGGTCGGTGAACTCCTGCGCGCCGCCGACGATGTGGAGGATCTGGGCGCCGGTGGCCGTGATCCGCTCGGCCACCTGCACGACCGTGCGGTTGAGGCTGCGCGCGCCCGTGGATCCGCCCGTGACGAGCAGGGTCGGCCGGTCGGCGTCGAGGCCGAGCTCGGCGCGCGCGGCGTCGCGGACGGCGGCGCGGTCCAGCGTCGCGATCTCGCGGCGGAGGGGCATGCCGACGACCTGCGCGCGCGGGAGGACGGTCTCCGGGAACGTGATGCCGACCGCGGTCGCGACGCGGGCGCCCAGCCGGTTGGCGAGCCCGGGCGACGCGTTCGCCTCGTGCACGACGACGGGCACGCCCGAGCGGCGCGCGGCGAGGTAGGCGGGCGCGGCCGCGTACCCGCCGAAGCCGACGACCACGTCGACGCCGCGCTCGGCGATCATGCGGCGGATCCGCCCCACGGCCCGCGCGAACGCCGGCGCGAACGCCACGGCGGCGCGGTTCGGGCGGCGCGGGAACGGCAGGCGCGCGATGGTGAGCAGCTCGTAGCCGCGCGCCGGGACGAGGCGCGCCTCGAGGCCCTCGCGCGTGCCGAGGACGAGGATCGTGGACCCGGGCTCGCGCGCCCGCAGCTCGTCGGCGACGGCGAGGAGCGGGTTCACGTGCCCCGCGGTGCCGCCGCCGGCCAGCAGGTAGACGGTCACGAGCGCATCCCGATGACGGCCGGGATGACGTCCGGCGACTCCTCGGTCGTGGGACGCCGGGCGAAGCCGAGCACGATGCCCATCGCCACGAGCGTCGTCACGAGCGACGAGCCTCCCGACGACACGAACGGCAACGGCACGCCGAGCACCGGGAGCAGGTTCAGCACGACGCCGATGTTGACGAAGGCCTGCACGATGATCCAGGTCATGACGGCACCCGTGGCGACGCGCGCGAACGTGTCGGTGTTGGCGCGGATCACGCGGATGAAGCCGACGGCGAGCACCACGAACAGGAGGATGACGACGATCGCGCCGATGAGGCCGAGCTCCTCGCCGATGATGGCGAAGATGTAGTCGTTGTCGGCCTCGGGCAGCCACATCCACTTGGCCTTCGAGTTGCCGAGGCCGACGCCGAAGACCCCGCCGGCGGCCAGCGCGTAGAGCCCGTGCGTGGACTGCCAGCAGCCGCCCGCGTAGTCGCACTGCCCGGTGATGAACTCGGTGACGCGGCGCATGCGGCTGTCGCTGATGACGGTCATGAGGACGGCCAGCACGGAGCCGATCGTGAGCATGAGCGTGAGCTTGCCGATCGGGATCCCCGCGAAGAACAGGGCGCCGAGCACGATGCTCGCCATGATGATCACGGTGCCGAGGTCGCCGCCCAGCGCGACGAGGCCGACGGCGCCGCCCGCGACGGGCAGCACGGGGATGAGGATGTGCGGCCAGGTGCGCAGCAGGTGACGCTTCCTCGCGAGGATGAACGCCAGCCAGATCACGAGGCCGACCTTGATGAGCTCGGCGGGCTGGAACGTGGTGCCGGCGATGCGGATCCAGCCGATGTTCTCGCCGACCTTCACGCCCATGGGGCCGAACACGAGCAGCTGCACGGCGGAGGCCGCGAGCAGGAGGACCCACGCCCAGCGCTTCCAGAACATGGGCGGCACCAGCGAGACGAGCAGCATGAGCGGCACGCCGATGAGCGCGAACATGCCCTGCTTGAGGAAGATGCCGAAGAAGCCGCCGCCGGCGACGAACGAGTCGATGCTCGACGACGACAGCACCATCACGAGGCCGAAGACCACGAGGAAGAGCGTCGTGCCGAGGAGCAGGAAGTAGGAGCCGCTCTCGGCGTGGAAGGCGCGGCCGAGGTGGATCCGGGCGGCGAGGCCGCGACGCTGCGTCCCCTCCTGTGCGTCCTCGGCGGGAGCGGACGGGGTGCGCGGGCCGCGGGGACCCGGCGCGTCAGCCGCGCGAGGGGTCCGCGTCGTTCTCGGGGGCAGTGTCATCCGCCGCACCTCCCAGGTGGTGGTCGACCGCGGCCCGGAATCGGCGCCCGCGGTCGGCGTAGTCGGTGAATTGGTCCATGGATGCCGCTGCCGGGGCCAGCAGGACGGTGTCGCCCTCGCGGGCCACGTCCGCCGCGAGCCGCACCGCGGTCCGCATGACCTCCTCAGTGTCGCTCTCGGCCACCTCGAGGACGGTGACGTGGGGCGCGTGTCGCCCGAATGCCGCGAGGACCTCCTGGCGCTCGACGCCGATGACGACCGCGGCCCGGAGCCGGCGCGCGTGGGCGCGGATCAGCTCGTCGAGCTCGACGCCCTTGAGGAGCCCTCCGACGACCCAGACGACCGAGGGGAACGCCGCGAGCGACGCGGAGGCCGCGTGCGGGTTGGTGGCCTTGGAGTCGTCGACGTACGCGACGCCGTCGCGCTCGCCGATGCGCTCGATCCGGTGGCTGTCGAGCTCGAAGCGCAGGAGCGCCTGCCGGACGACCGTCGGCGAGACGCCGTAGGAGCGCGCGAGGGCGGCGGCCGCGAGGATGTTCTGGACGATGTGCGGCGCGGCCAGCCCGACCTCACGCAGCTCGTCGAGGGTCGTGAGCTCCAGGGCGCTCGTGAAGCGCTCCTCGAGGAACGCGCGATCGCAGAGGATCCCGTCGACGATCCCGAGGTCGCTCGGGCCCGGCGCGTCGAGGCCGAAGCCGATGGCGCGCGCGCCGTCCTGCACGTCGGCGTCGCGGAGCGCGTCCTCGGTGGCGCGGTCCGCGCGGTTGTAGACGCAGGCGACGCGGGTGTCCGCGTAGACCCGGCCCTTGGCGGCGGCGTACGCCTGCCTCGACCCGTGCCACTCGAGGTGGTCGTCGGCGAGGTTGAGGAACGCGCTCGAGTAGGGGCGCACCTCGCGCATGTAGTGCAGCTGGTGGCTGGAGAGCTCCACGACCAGCACGTCGAAGCCGTCGGGGTGCCGGACGACGTCGAGCACGGGCAGGCCGATGTTGCCGCACGGGACCGCGCGCACGCCGCCCTCCTGGAGGAGCGCGGCCGTGAGCTGCGTGGTGGTGGTCTTGCCGTTGGTGCCGGTGATGGTGATCCACTCGGCGGGCGTGCCCGTCTTGTCGCGCACGCGCCAGGCGAGCTCGATGTCGCCCCACAGCGGGATCCCCGCCGCGCTCGCCCACGCGGGCAGCGGGTGCGTCGGCGCGTAGCCGGGCGACACGACGACGAGCTCGGGCGCGAACCCGACGAGCTCCGCGGGCACGGGCTCCTCCTCGGTGGGGCGCACCAGGCGCCCGCCGATCACGTCGAGCAGCGCGAGCCGCTCGGGCGACGCGTCGGACGCGACCACGAGCACGTCGGCGCCGAGCTCGACCAGCGTGTCCGCCACCGAGAAGCCCGTGCGGCCGAGGCCGAGGACCGCGACCCGGAGGCCCGTCCAGTCGTCGTGCCAGCTGTGCAGGGAGTCGGGTCGCGCGAGGGCCGCGCCGTCGTCGAGGGGAGCGTCCGTCATCTCTACTGCGTGATCCATTCCAGGTAGAAGGTGCCGACGCCGGCCGCGACCAGCAGCCCGGCGATGATCCAGAAGCGCACGACGACCGTCACCTCGGCCCAGCCCTTGAGCTCGAAGTGGTGGTGGAGCGGGCTCATGAGGAAGATCCGCTTGCCGTGCGTGAGCTTGAAGTAGATGCGCTGCAGGATCACCGAGCCCGCGACGATCACGAACAGGCCGCCGATGAAGACGAGCAGGAGCTCGGTGCGGCTGAGGATCGCGAGGGCCGCGAGGGCGCCGCCGAGGCCGAGCGAGCCGGTGTCGCCCATGAAGATCTGCGCGGGCGAGGTGTTCCACCAGAGGAAGCCGATGAGCGCGCCCACGATGGAGGCCGCGATGATCGCGAGGTCGAGCGGGCTCGCCACCTCGTAGCAGCGGTACTCGTTCTGGTAGCTGGAGACGCTGTCGCACGACTGGTTGAACTGCCAGAAGCCGATGATGACGTAGGAGCCGATCGAGAAGATCGAGGCGCCCGCGGCGAGGCCGTCGAGCCCGTCGGCCACGTTGACGCCGTTGGAGGTGCTCGCGACGATGAGGCAGATCCAGACGATGAACAGCGCCGTGCCGATGACCGCGCCGAGCGCCATGAAGTCGAGCGGCAGGTCGCGGAACAGGCTGATGGCGGTGGACGCGGGCGTGAGGCCCGACACCGGGTCGCGCAGCGTGATGGCCAGCACCGCGAACACCGCGGCGACGAGTACCTGGCCGGCGACCTTCTGCCATCCGCCGAGCCCGAGGGACTGCTGCTTGCGCGTCTTCAGGTAGTCGTCGAGGAAGCCGACGAAGCCGAGGCCCACCATCATGAAGACGACCAGCAGGCCCGACGGCGTCACGGGGTCGAAGCGGATCCCGTCCCACGTGAGCAGGTGCCCCACGAAGTAGCCGAGGACGCTCGCCAGGATGATGACGATGCCGCCCATGGTGGCCGTGCCGCGCTTGGTGTGATGCGACTGCGGGCCGTCGTCGCGGATGAACTGGCCCCACTGCAGCCGGTGGAACAGCTTGATGAACAGCGGCGTGAGGAAGAGCGTGAAGACGAGCGAGATGGCGCCCGCGCCGAGGAGGGCTACCACGAGTACTTCTCCCCCAGCTCGTCGCCGAGGAAGCGGAGCCCGGCGGAGTTGGACGACTTGACGAGCACGAGGTCGCCGTCGCGGAGGATCCGGTCGAGGATCTCGCGGGCCTCGGCGGCGTCCTCGGCGAAGATCGACTCCCCGTCCCAGGACCCCTGCGCGATGGCCTCGAGGTGCAGGCGGCGCGCGGGACGGCCGACGACCACGAGCTGGCCGATGTTGAGGCGCACCGCGAGGAGGCCGACGCGGTCGTGCTCCTCCTCGGAGAACTCGCCGAGCTCGCTCATCTCGCCGAGGACCGCGACCGTGCGCTGCTCCGGCCCGCGGATCTGCGCGAGCGTGCGGAGGGCGGCCGCCATGGAGTCGGGGCTCGCGTTGTAGGCGTCGTTGATGACGGTGACGCCGTTGCCGCCGAGCACCTCCATGCGCCAGCGCTCGGCGCGCTGCACGGTCTGCAGCGCGGAGACGATGGAGTCGCCGTCGACGCCGAGCGCCCAGGCGCCCGCGGCCGCGGCCAGCGCGTTCGTGACGTGGTGCTCGCCGAGGACGCGGAAGGCGACGGGACGCGTGGATCCGTCGGGCAGGTGCAGCGTGAAGGTCGTGCCGGCGGCGGACGCGACGATGTCGGTCGCGCGGACGGCGGCGCGCGCGTCGCGGCCGAACCAGAGGACGGGCGCCTCGGTCTTGTCGCTCATGGAGGACACCCGCGGGTCGTCGGCGTTGAGCACGGCCGTGTCCTCGGGCAGGAGGTCCTTGACCATCTCGGTCTTCGTGACGAGCGTCTGCTCGATGCCGCCGAAGCCGCCCGCGTGCGCGAGGCCCACCGTGAGGACGATGCCCACGTCGGGCTTCGCCATGCGCACGAGCCGCGTGATCTCGCCCAGCCCGCTCGCGCCCATCTCCGCGACGAGGAAGCGCGTCGTGCGCGTGACCTTGAGCATCGTGAGCGGCGCGCCGACCTCGTTGTTGAACGACGCGACGGGCGACACGGTCTCGCCCTGCGTCGCGAGGATCGCGTGCAGCAGGTTCTTCGTGGTGGTCTTGCCGTTGGATCCCGTGACCGCCACCATGCGCAGGTCGCCGAGCGCGCGCACGCGGGCGACGACCTCGTGGGCCAGCCGGCCGAGCGCGTCGACGACGTCGGGCACGAGCACCTGGGGCACGGGGAGGTCGAGCTCGCGCTCGACGAGCAGCAGCGCGGCGCCGGCCTCGACGGCCTTCGGCGCGAACAGGTGCCCGTCGGTCTCCTCGCCGGGCTTGGCGACGAAGATCCCGCCGGGCGCGATGAGGCGGCTGTCGGTGTCGACGGCGCCGTCGACGACGGTCTGCGGGGTGGCGTCGCCGCGCAGCAGCAGACGGCCGTCGACCGCGTCGGCGATCTCGGCGAGGGTGAGGGCGATCATGTCAGCTCCAGCCTGCGTCGCGGAGAGCCGCGCGCGCGTCGTCACGGGCGGAGAACGGGATCTTGCGCCCGGCCACCTCGTGGTAGTCCTCGTGCCCGGGTCCGGCGACGAGGATGGTGTCCCCCTCGCCCACCAGCGACACCGCGGTGCGGATCGCGGTGGCGGGGTCGGGCACCTCGTGGATCTCGCGGTCGGGGACCGCGGCCCGCGCACCCGCGATGAGGCTGGCCCGGATCGACGCCGGGTCCTCGTAGCGCGGGTGGTAGTCGGTGATGACCACGGCGTCGGCGAGCCGGGCCGCGATCGCGCCCATCTCGGCGCGCTTCGTGGTGTCGCGGTCGCCATCGGCGCCGAAGACCATCACGAGCTTCCCGGGCGTGAACGGGCGCAGCGCCTGCAGCGTCTGCTCGAACGCGTCGGGCGTGTGGCCGTAGTCGACGAAGAAGAGGGGTCCCGTCTCGCCGGACACGCGCTCGGCGCGGCCGGGGATGTAGGCCTGGATCCCGCCGTCGCGGTCGAGCACGTGGGCGACCGCGTCGAGGTCGTAGCCCGACTCGACGAGCATGACGATCGCGAGCCCGGCGTTCGCGGCCATGAACCAGCCGGGCACGGGCACGCGGGAGACGAGCACGCGGTTGTCGGGCCCCTCGAGGCGGAAGCCCGTGGAGTCCGGCGTCTGCTCGAGGACCGTGACGGTCCAGTCGGCCTCGACGCCGGGCTTCGAGGCGATCGTGGTCATGGGGATCCGGGATCCCTCGACGATGCGCTGGCCCCACTCGGTGTCGAGCGAGACGACGCCGCGGCGCGCGCGGTCGGGGTCGAAGAACGCGGCCTTGGCCTCGAAGTACTCCTCGAAGTCGGCGTAGTCGTCGAGGTGGTCGTGGCTCAGGTTGATGAAGGCGGCCACGTCGAACACGAGGCCGTCGACCCGGTGGCGCGACAGCGCCTGCGCCGAGACCTCGATCGTCACCGCGCGGACCTCCGCCTCGCGCATGCGCGCGAGGAGCGCGTGCAGCTCGCTGGCCTCGGGCGTGGTGAGGCGGCTCGTGATGCTCTCCTCGCCGATGCGGCGCTCGGCCGTGGAGGTGAGGCCGGTGACCACGCCGAGCTGGCGGAGCAGCCCGTCGAGCAGGTACACCACGCTCGTCTTGCCGTTCGTGCCCGTGACGCCGTAGAGCGTCGCCGGGTTCTCCTCCGAGCGGTGGACCCACGCGGCGACGTCGCCGAGGGCGGCCCGCGGGTCGGGGGTGAGGATCACCGGCAGGCCGGACGCCTGGGCGTCGGCGAGGCCGTCGGGGTCGGTGAGCACCGCGACCGCGCCGCTCGCGGCCGCGTCCGCGGCGAAGCGCGCGCCGTGCGCGCGCGCGCCGCGGAGGCCCACGTAGAGGTCGCCGGGCTGCACGTCGCCCGAGGAGAGCGTGACGCCCGTGACCTCCACGTCGTCCACGTCGCCGACGACGTCGAGCGCGAAGTCGCGCACGAGGCCGGACAGCGACCGTGCGACGGGATGCTCGGGGCGGAGGGCGGGAGTGGCAGGGGAGGTCATCGCCCTCATCTCTCAGTAGGTCGTCGGGAGGTTCGGGGACGGCACGCTGGAGGGCGGGACCCGGTAGGTCTTCAGGACCTGGGACATGATCTTCTGGAAGACCGGCGCCGCGGCCGCCGAGGACTTCATGGTATCCGGATTGGCCAGGCTGATCGACACGACGTACTGGGGGTCCTCGGCCGGCGCGAGCCCCGCGATCGACACCAGGTAGTTCTTGCCGTACTTGCCGTCGGCCTCCGCCACCTGCGCGGTGCCGGACTTCGCGGCGACGCGGTAGCCCGGGATCGTGAGGTCCTTGGAGAGGTGGCCGTCGGTCACGACCGTCTCGAGCATGTTGACGGTCGAGTCCGCCGCCTGGGGCGAGATGACCTGCGTGCCCGTGGTGTCCGGCTGGTCCGTCACGGTGCCGTCGGCGGCCTTGCAGCCGGAGACGAGCGACAGCGGCAGCTTCACGCCGTGGTTGCCGATGGTCTGGTAGATGCTCGCGACCTGCAGCGCCGTGGTGGTGAGGCCCTGGCCGAACATGGTCGCGTAGTTGGTCTGCGGGTCCCACTCCTGCCACGGGCGGACGAGGCCGCTGCTCTCGCCGGGGAAGTCGATGGCGGTCTTCTCACCGACGCCGAAGGCCTTGAGGTAGTCGTAGCGGTCCGAAGCCGGGAGGCGCTCGCCGAGCGTCGAGATGCCCGTGTTCGAGGAGTCCATGAGCACGCCCGCGAGCGTGAAGCGGAGGTCCGGGTGGACGTAGCTGTCGCTGAGCTTCACGTTCGGACGCGTGAACGTGTACGGCGCCACCACGCGCGTGCCCGCATCGGCCTTGCCGGAGTCCACGAGCGCCGCGGCGGTCACCGCCTTGAGCGTGGATCCCGGCTCGAAGGGCAAGCTGAAGGCGCGGGTCCCCCGGTCCTCGGGCTTCGTGGCGGACACGTCGTTGGGGTCGACGGACGGGTACTCGGCGACCGCGAGGACCTTGCCGGTCTTCACCTCGACGATCGTCGCGTGCCCGTAGTCGGCTCCGACCTTGACGGCCTGCTCGGCCACCGCGGTCTGCGCGAAGTACTCGAGGTCGGTGTCGATGTTGGTCATCACGTCGCTGCCGTCCACCGCCTTCTGCTGCGTGACGGTGCTGCCCGCGATCGGGACGCCGTCGGCGCCCCGCTCATACGTCTGCGCGCCGTCCTGCGCGGCGAGGCACGAGTCGTACTTCTGCTCGAGTCCGGCCTTGACCTTCCCGTCGCCCGCGATGTAGCCGAGGATGCTGCCCGCGATCTGCCCGTTCGGGTACGTCCGGCTCGACACGGCCTGGAAGTAGATCCACGGGATCTTGAGGTCGCGGATGGCGAGGTAGGCGTCCACGTCGACGCCCTTGGTCACGTAGGCGAACAGCGACTTCGAGTCCTTGCCGAGCGCCCCCTTGATGAGCCCGTCGATCTCCTCGGGCTTCTGCCCCGTGATGGCGCCCAGCTGCGACTCCGCCTCCGCGAGCGAGACGTCCTGCTTCGCGGGCTTGCCGTCGTCGCCGGTCACCGTGCGGGTGAAGTCGCCGGCCTTCGACGGGTCCATCGTCACGTCGTAGCGCAGGACGCTGTCCGCGAGGACCTTCCCCTGCGCGTCGTAGATGCTGCCGCGCACGCCCGGGAGGGTCTGCGAGATCGCCCGCTTGCCGAGGGCCGCCTCGTTGAGCTCGGTCGCCTGCACGACCTGGATGTCGATCAGCTTGACGACGAACACCCCGATGACGGCGAGGATCGCGATGAGCGAGAAGGCGATGCGCCGTCGGTTCGAGATCGTGGTCACTCGGGGATTCCTCTCGGTGCCTGCGGGGCGGTGCGGTGCTCCGTGGGAGCGGTGTCGTGCGGCGGTCGCGTCCCCGTCACGGGGAGCGCGGTCAGCGGGTCTGGGGGGTCGGGATCGACGTGGCCGACGCTAGCCCGGAGGCCGCGCCGGACGCGGGAGGCGCGCTCGGGGTGCCGGCGGTCACGCCGCCGGCGGCCTCGGCCGAGCCGGGGATCGCGGATCCGGGGTCGGTCGTCGCCGCGCCGTCCTGCGCCGTCGCCGCCTCGAGGGCCGCCGCGCGCTTCGCCGGGTCGCTCTCCACGGTCAGGGGCACGCCCGTGAGGAGCGAGTTGCCGATGAGGGTGTCGGCGGTGAGCGCCGTGGTCGCGCCGTCCTTCGCCTGGGGTGTGCCCTGGATGGTGCCGTCGAGCGAGAGGAAGGAGGGCGACGCGCTGGCGACCATGCCGAGCGCCTGGGCGTTGCGCGCCAGGTTCTGCGGCGACGACAGCCGGTCGACGTCCTCGGTCAGCGACTGGTGGGTGCGGTCGAGCTCCCTCTGCTGCTGCTGGAGGGACTGGATCGCGTAGGCGCCGTCCGACAGCCCGATCGAGAGCAGGAGCTGCGCGAGGAGCACGGCGAACAGCCCGCCGACGACGATGAGCGCGTAGACGGTGCGCGGACGCGCGCGACGCTGGCCGCGCGTGGCGACGACCTCGATGTGGCGGGTCGCGGGCTCGGCGGACGGCCGGATCCGGGGACGCGCGGTCGCGCGTGCTGCATCGGTCATGCGTGTCGCCTCCTGGCTCGTTCGGCGGCGCGCAACCGGACGGATGCGGCGCGGGGGTTCTGGGCGATCTCGTGCTGGTCCGCGAGCTCGGCGCCCCGGACGAGGAGCTTCAGCTCGGGACGGTGCTCGGGCAGCTCGACGGGGAGCCCGACGGGCGCGGTGCTGGTGGATCGGGCGCGCAGCTCGCGCTTCACGATGCGGTCCTCGAGCGACTGGTAGGACTCGACGACCACGCGGCCGCCGACCGCGAGCCGGTCGATCGCGGCGGGCATGGCGCGCGCGAGCACGCTCAGCTCCTGGTTGACCTCGATGCGCAGCGCCTGGAACACGCGCTTGGCCGGGTGCCCGGCCCGCTGCACGGCGGCGGGCGTCGCCTGCTGGATGATCTCCACCAGCCGCGCCGACGTGGTGATGGGCTCGACCTCGCGTGCCTGCACGATGCGGCTGGCGTAGCGCGGGGCGAGCTTCTCCTCGCCGTAGTCGTAGAAGATCCGGCGGAGCTCCATCTCGTCGTACTCCGCGACGACCTGCGCGGCGGTGAGGCCGGCGGTCCCGTCCATGCGCATGTCGAGCGGCGCGTCCTGCGAGTAGGAGAAGCCGCGCTCGACCCGGTCGAGCTGGAGCGACGAGACGCCGAGGTCGAAGAACACGCCCTGGACCTCGCCGATGCCCAGCCCGTCGAGCGCGCGCCCGATGCCGTCGTAGACGGTGTGCACGAGGTGCACCCGGTCACCGAAGCGCGCGAGGCGCTCCCCCGCGATGGCGAGGGCGTCGGGATCGCGGTCCAGCCCGACGAGGCGGAGCCCGGGCAGCGCGTCGAGGAACGCCTCCGAGTGGCCGGCCATCCCGAGGGTGGCGTCGACCAGCACGGCGCCCTCGCCCTGGAGAGCGGGGGCGAGCAGCTCGAGGCACCGCTCGAGGAGGACGGGGGTGTGGATGTCGTCGATGGCCATGGCGACCCGATGTCCTGTCCGCGGCTCCTGATCCCCATCCGTCCCGACCTGCCACCGGGGAAGTGCGGCAGGGCGTCGGACGGCTGGGAGTCAGGGGCCGGGGTCAGAACAGTCCGGGGATCACCTCCTCCGCGGTGTCGGCGAACGCGCTCTCGTTGGCGGTGAGGTACTCGTCCCACGTGCCGGCGTCCCAGATCTCGACGCGGCTGCCCGCGCCGATGACCGCGAGCTCGCGGTCGAGTCCCGCGTAGGTGCGGAGCGCCTGCGGGATGGTGATGCGGTGCTGCTTGTCCGGCGTCTCGGCGTTCGCCCCGGACAGGAAGACGCGCATGTAGTCGCGGGCCTGCTTGCTCGCGAGCGGCGCCTGCCGCATGCGGTCGTGCAGCTCCTCGAACTCGCGCGTCGTGAACACGTAGATGCAGCGGTCCTGGCCGCGCGTCATGACGACGCCGCCCTCGAGCTCGTCGCGGTACTTCGCGGGGAGGATGAGCCGCCCCTTGTCGTCGAGACGAGGCGAGTGGGTGCCGAGGAACACACCGACACCCCCTGTCTCTCCGGCCGTGGTTCAGGACTTGCTCCACTTTACTCCACAGCCCTCCACCCACCGCTAGGAGGCGCGCGTGAATTCGCGGTGCACGGCGGCGGATCCCTGTGTCTGCGCGGCCTGACACGCGGGGAGGGATGTGGAGGGGATCACGACCACCGGCGCGCCGTGGGCACGCAGAAGCGCCCTCCGGGCGATCAGGGGATCGCGCGGAGGGCGCCGGGGAGGGATGGGGAGCGCTGGCGGAGACGACGCAAGGGGCCGATCCCGGTTCGGGATCGGCCCCTTCGGGTCGAGTGGAGGGCGGTGGAGGGCCGCCTCAGCCGGTGGTCAGTCCTGACCGCCCTGGCGCTTCTCCCACCGCTCGTTGATGCGGTCCATGAAGGAGGACGACGAGTTCGGTCGCTTCCCGGTCCCGCGTCCCGGAGCACGCGGAGCGCTCGGTGCGGACGCGTCGGCCACGGTGCCACGCGGGCTGAAGATGAGGAGCGCGCCCACGATCATGATCGCGAAGCCGAGGATGCCGATGACGGCCAGCTTCGTGATGACGCCGGCGGCGAGGGCGGCGATGCCGAGCACGATGACCAGCACCCCGACGACGACCATGGTGTAGTTCGGTCTGCTGCGGCGACCGCTGACGGTCGCCACGAAGTCTGCGTCGTTGTGATAGAGGCTTCGCTCCATCTCCTCCAGCAGGCGCTGCTCTTGCTCGGAAAGCGGCATCATGTTCCCCTCAGGCTCGGGACGACGCGTTGGTGTTCACCTGTGGATTCTAGCTCCCTGCCCCTGGCTAGGCTAGGCGGGTGCCCGAAAGCGACCGCCTCGTCAGCCACGTCCAGACCCGCCTCGACGACTTCCTGACGACGCAGGCGGCGGGACTCCGGGACATCAGCCCGGATCTTGTGCCCCTCCACGAGTTCTCCTCGGATCTGCTGAGAGGCGGGAAGCGGTTCCGCGCCCAGTTCTGCTACTGGGGCTGGCGTTCGGTCATCGACCTCGAGGCCTCCCCCGCCGGACGCCCGCAGGGCGAGGAGCGGCCGGGCTACCGCGCAGTCGTCGGGGTCGCGGCGGGGCTCGAGATCTTCCACGCCGCGGCGCTCGTCCACGACGACATCATCGACCGCTCCGACACCCGGCGCGGCCGGCCAGCCGCCCACCGCCGCCTCGAGCAGCTGCACGCGGCGAGCGGATGGGGCGGCTCCTCGGCGGGCTTCGGCGAGGCCGGCGCCATCCTGCTGGGCGACCTGCTCCTCGGCTGGAGCGACGAGCTCCTCATCGACTCGCTCCTGGCCCTCGCGGACGGGTCCGCGGCGCGCGCCGCCCGCGCCGAGCTCGCGACCATGCGCACCCAGGTGACGCTCGGGCAGTACCTCGACGTGCTCGAGGAGGTGGCGTGGCCCACGGTCCCGGAGGACGACACCCTCGCGCGCGCCCACAACGTGATCGTCTACAAGTCGGCGAAGTACAGCATCGAGGCACCGCTCGTCGTCGGCGCGAGCCTCGCGGGCGCGTCCGCCGAGCAGATCGCTGCGCTCCGGGCCGTGGGGCTGCCGCTCGGCATCGCGTTCCAGCTGCGCGACGACGTCCTGGGGGTGTTCGGGGACAGCGCCGTCACGGGCAAGCCCAGCGGCGACGACCTCCGCGAGGGGAAGCGCACCGTGCTCATCGCGCTCGCCCGGCGGCGCCTGCCCGACGGCGTGCGGCGCACGGTCGACGCGCTGCTCGGCGACCCGGACCTCGACGACGAGCAGATCCGCGCGCTCCAGTCCATCCTGCGCGAGAGCGGCGCCCTCGACGAGGTCGAGGGGATGATCGCCCGCCATGTGCGGGAGTCGCTCACGGCCCTGCGCGAGGCGCCGATCGGCGCACGTGCCCGCAACCAGCTCGAGCTCCTCGTCGACGGCGTCACGCGCCGCGTCACCTGATCCGGGTCGTTCGCGGGTCCGGCCCGCGCCAGCCCGCGACCGAGGGAAGGACGCGTCAGGCGCTCGCCTGGGCGACGCGTCGCACCTCGGCCTTGCGTCCGGCGAGCAGCGCGTCGACCGGTGCCGCGCCGAGGCTCGGCTCCTCCGTGAGGAGCCACTCCATGGCCTCCTCGTCGGTGAACCCGTTGTCGCCGAGCACGATGATCGTGCCGCGGAGCTCCGACAGCGGCTCGCCATCGCGCAGGAACACGGCCGGCACCTTGAGCACGCCGTCGAGGCGCACGGCCAGCAGGCGCCGGTCCTCGATGAGGCGTCGCACGCGGCTGACGGTGAGACCCAGGAGGTCGACGAGATCGGGGACGGTCAACCACTCACGGTCGGCATAGGGCTCGTTCACGTCTCACATGCTGGCACGTCCCGAGGTGCCGACGGGACCCGGCACCCGCGCCGCGAGGCCATGACGGGACGGATCCAGCCGCCTATCCGCCGAATGCGCGTGTCGCTGTTCACTCCAGTCACATCCGTCACTTATGTGCGCTCCACTCCCCCTGCGTGTTAACGTGGAACACCTGCATCAGGGAATCGAGCACGACGGCCGGAGTAGACCAACATGCCCATGACCGAACCCACCCCTCCTCGCGACCCCAGCCGGTCCTCGGACGCCTCCACCGGACGCTCGGCCTCACGCCGCTCCAAGGCGCTCCTCGCGACCATGCCGATCGTGCTGGTCGGATCGCTCGCGGTGAGCCTCGGCATGGCCACGCCGGCCGAGGCCGCTCCCGTCAAGCGGGTGCCGAAGGCCAAGTCGGGCCCCACCCAGACCAAGCTCCCCCGCGTCGCCGCCCCCACCGTCACCCCGGCCGCTGCTCCCACCGTCGCCGCACCCGCGACGTACGTGGTCGAGCAGGGCGACACGGTCTCCGCCATCGCCGGCCGCTTCGGCATCTCCACCGCCTCGGTGCTCGCGCAGAACGGGCTCGGCTGGAAGACGACCATCTTCCCCGGGCAGACGCTGACGCTCGGGGGATCCGGCGCCGCGTCGACCTCCGCTCCCGCCGCCGCGTCGACGGGGTCCGGAGCGAGCTACACGGTCGTCGCGGGCGACACGGTCTCCGGCATCGCCGGCAAGCACGGCGTCTCCGCCTCGTCCGTGCTGCAGGCGAACGGCCTCCAGGCGACCAGCACGATCTTCCCGGGCAACAAGCTGACGATCCCGGGTGCGAGCGCCTCGGCCGCCCCGGCCGCGCCCGCCGCCCCCGCCAGCGCCTCCCCCGCCGCGAAGCAGGGCCTGTCCGGCACGTACACGATCGAGACCGGCGACACGCTCCACAGCATCGCCCAGGAGTCCGGCGTCACGGTCCAGGACCTCCTGAACGCGAACGGCCTCAACTGGTCGAGCATCATCTACGCGGGCAGCAAGCTGACCATCCCGAACGCGTCCACCTCCGTGGTGCAGGTCGCGTCGTTGAACGGCACGACGATCATGACCGACGAGATGCGCCGCAACGCGCGCGTCATCGTGCAGGTCGGCCGCTCCGCCGGCGTGAGCGACTACGGCCTGGTCATCGCGCTCGCGACGGCGGCGCAGGAGTCCACCCTCCGCAACCTCGACTGGGGCGACCGCGACTCGATCGGCCTGTTCCAGCAGCGTCCGAGCCAGGGCTGGGGCCAGCCGGGCGACCTCAACGACCCGGTCTACGCGTCCCGCGCGTTCTTCGGCGGCAGCGTCAACCCGAACCCCGGTGCCACGCGCGGCCTCCTCGACATCCCGGGCTGGAAGTCGATGACCGTCACGCAGGCGGCGCAGGCCGTGCAGTACTCGGCCTACCCGGACGCGTACGCCAAGTGGGAGGCGTCCGCCTGGGCGTGGCTCGACGAGATCGGCTGACGCCCATCCGCGTGCGCGACCGCGCGGCGGCGCACCGGTGTGCCGGGGAGGCCGCGGCACCGGCCGTCCCTAGAATCATCCAGTGACCTCCAGCCCGACCGACCCCATGATCGGCCGTCTCCTCGACGGTCGGTACCAGGTCAGGTCCCGCATCGCGCGCGGGGGCATGGCGACCGTCTACGTCGCCACCGACCTGCGCCTGGAGCGCCGCGTGGCCGTGAAGGTCATGCACGGGCACCTCGCCGACGACAGCGCCTTCCGCGACCGGTTCATCCAGGAGGCGCGCTCGGCCGCGCGCCTGGCGCACCCCAACGTCGTGAACGTCTTCGACCAGGGCCAGGACTCCGACATGGCGTACCTCGTCATGGAGTACCTGCCCGGGATGACGCTGCGCGAGCTGCTGCAGGAGTACGAGCGGCTGACGCCGGAGCAGACCCTCGACATCCTCGAGGCCGTGCTCTCCGGGCTCGCCGCGGCGCACAAGGCCGGCATCGTCCACCGCGACCTCAAGCCGGAGAACGTGCTGCTCGCGGACGACGGGCGCATCAAGATCGGCGACTTCGGCCTGGCCCGCGCGGTCAGCGCCAACACGGCGACCGGGCAGGCGCTGCTCGGCACCATCGCGTACCTCTCCCCCGAGCTCGTCACCCGCGGCATCGCCGACACCCGCAGCGACATCTACGCGGTCGGCATCATGATGTACGAGATGCTCGCCGGGGAGCAGCCCTTCAAGGGCGAGCAGCCCATGCAGATCGCGTACCAGCACGCGAACGACCAGGTGCCGACCCCCAGCACCGCGAACGCGTCCGTGCCCGTGGAGCTCGACGAGCTCGTGCTGTGGGCGACCGCCCGGGATCCCGAGCAGCGGCCCCGCGACGCGCGCGCCCTCCTCGACGAGCTCTACGCGGTGCAGAACCGGCTCGACGCCCGGTCCGGCGACCCCGCGCCGCTCCAGCGCACCGTGGTCTTCCCGAGCGCGCCCGCGCTGCCGCCGGTGACGACCGGCGAGACGCAGGTCGTCGGCGGTCCGCCCGTCATGATGCGGCAGGAGCCCGAGCACGCGGAGCCGGAGTCGGTCGTGGCGCTGGCCGCCGCCGGGCAGCGCCGGCGCGCGCGCGGCTGGGTGCTCGCCCTCCTCATCGTCATGCTCGCGGCCCTCGCCGGCGGCACCGGCTGGTACTACGGACAGGGGCCCGGCGCTCGCGTTCCCGTCCCCGCGGTCACGGAGATGGCGGTCGACGACGCGGCGGGGACGCTGCAGGGCCAGGGCTTCGTGGTCGCGCGCGCCGAGGAGCCGAGCGTCGACGTGGCCGTCGGGCACGTCACGCGGAGCGTCCCCGCCTCCGGCACGCCCGTCGACCAGGGATCCACCGTCACCGTCTACGCGTCCACCGGACCGCAGCTGCTCGACGTGCCCGACGTGGTGGGCAGCACCGAGGGCGATGCCCGAACGCGGCTCGAGGGCGTGCCGTTCGTCGTGCAGGAGCCGACCGTCCGGCAGTACGGGGATGCGGAGCAGGGGACGGTCGTCCAGGTGCTCGACGCGTCCGGCGCGCCGATCGGCGCCCAGTACCCCGAGCAGCAGCAGGTGACCCTGGTGGTCGCCGCCGGCAGGATCCCGGACGTCCACGGGCGCTCCGTGGACCAGGCCGTCACCACGCTCGCCCAGGCGGGTCTCGTGGGCGAGCCCGGCAAGCAGAGCTTCAGCGACGACCTGGACAAGGGGGAGGTCATCTCGGTGTACGCCCTGGATCAGAACCCGGTGCGCTCGGGTCTCGACGACGCGGCCGGCAGCAAGGTGGGCCTCGAGATCTCCAAGGGCCCGGACCTCGTGGCGGTGCCGAAGGTCACCGACCTCACGCGCGACGAGGCGAAGGCGGCGCTGGACAAGGCGGGATTCAAGTACGCGTACTCCGCGTTCTGGGACGCGTTGCCCAACAGCATCACGCGGGTGGCGTCCGCGAGCCCCGAGGCGGGTGCGATGGTCCGCCGAGGGTCGACGATCAACCTCGGCATCACGGCGTCCGGCTGATCGACCGTCGCTCCGGCGACGCCCCGCTCACGACGGAGCCCCGCTGCCCGGGAGGGCGGCGGGGCTCCTCTGCGCTGGTCGTGTCAGCCGCGCGCGGCGGCGAGCTCCTCCGCGACGAGGAACGCGAGCTCGAGGCTCTGCATGTGGTTGAGCCGCGGGTCGCACAGGGACTCGTAGCGCGTGGCGAGCGTGGCCTCGTCGATGTGCTCGGATCCGCCCAGGCACTCGGTGACGTCGTCGCCGGTCAGCTCGATGTGGATCCCGCCCGGGTGCGTGCCCGCGGCGCGGTGGGCCTGGAAGAAGCCCTGCACCTCGTCGACCACGTCGTCGAAGCGCCGGGTCTTGTAGCCCGTGGGCGTGGTGAGGCCGTTCCCGTGCATGGGGTCGGTGACCCACAGCGGGTTGGCGTCGGAGGCCTTGACGGCCTCGAGCAGCGGCGGCAGCGCGTCGCGGATCCGACCGGCGCCCATGCGCGTGATGAACGTGAGGCGGCCGGGCTCGCGGTCCGGGTCGAGCTTCTCGATGAGCTCGTGCACCGTCTCCGGCGTCGTCGACGGCCCGAGCTTGACGCCGAGCGGGTTGCGGACGCGCGACAGGAAGTCGACGTGCGCGCCGTCGAGGTCGCGCGTGCGCTCCCCGATCCAGATGAAGTGCGCCGACGTGTTGTACGGCGTGCCGGTGCGCGAGTCGATGCGGGTCATGGGCCGCTCGTAGTCCATGAGCAGGCCCTCGTGCCCGGTGTAGAACTCGACGCGCTTGAGGTCGTCGAAGTCGGCGCCGGCGGCCTCCATGAACTTGATGGCGCGGTCGATGTCGCGGGCCAGCTGCTCGTAGCGCTGGTTGGCCGGGTTCGCGGCGAAGCCCTTGTTCCAGCTGTGCACCTCGCGGAGGTCGGCGAAGCCGCCCTGCGTGAACGCGCGGATGAGGTTCAGCGTGGAGGCGGCCGTGTGGTACCCCTTCACGAGGCGCGCGGGATCCGCCGCCCGGGACTCGGGCGTGAAGTCGTATCCGTTCACGATGTCGCCGCGGTACGCCGGCAGCGTGAGGTCGCCGCGGGTCTCGGAGTCGCTCGAGCGGGGCTTGGCGAACTGACCGGCCATGCGGCCCATCTTCACGACGGGCATGGCCGCGCCGTAGGTGAGGACCACGGCCATCTGCAGCACGGTCTTGACGCGGTTGCGGATGGCGTCGGCCGTCGCACCCGCGAACGTCTCGGCGCAGTCGCCGCCCTGGAGGAGGAACGCGCGGCCGTCGGCGGCGGCGGCCAGGCGGGAGCGCAGCAGGTCGACCTCGCCCGCGAACACCAGCGGCGGCAGCAGGGCGATCTCGGCGGACGCGGCGTGGACGGCCGCGGCGTCGGGCCACTGCGGCTGCTGCTTGACCTCGAGCGTGCGCCAGTGGTCGAGTCCGGCGAGGACGTCGGGGTGGGCGGGGACGAGGTGCTCAGATGCCACGGTGGGATCCCGGTTCGTGTCGTGCGCGTGGTGCGCGGTGGAGTCAGGCGGGCGTCGGTCAGCGGGCCGCGCTCGCGCGCTTCTCCTTGACCGAGGTCGCGTAGACGTCGACGTACTCCTGGCCGCTCAGCCTCGAGAGCTCGTACATGATCTCGTCGGTGATGGAGCGGAGGATGAAGCGGTCTCCCTCGAGGCCGGCGAACCTACTGAAATCTAGCGGCTCGCCGATGACCACACCAATCCGGCGGACCTTGGGGATGCGGCTGCCGATGGGCATGACCTTCTCGGTGTCGATCATCGCGATGGGGACCACGGGGACGTCGCCCTCCAGGATCATGCGGGCCACGCCCGTGCGGCCGCGGTACATCTTGCCGTCGGGGCTGCGGGTGCCCTCGGGGTAGATGCCGAGCATCCGGCCCTCGGCCAGCACGCGGAGGCCCGTGTTGAGCGACGCCTCGGATGCCTTGCCGCCCGAGCGGTCGATGGGGAGCATGCCCGTGGCCGTGAAGAACATCTTGGTGGCCCAGCCCTTGAGCCCGGTGCCCGTGAAGTAGTCGCTCTTCGCGAGGAAGACGAGGTTGCGGTCGACCAGCAGCGGGAGGAACACCGAGTCGATGAACGAGAGGTGGTTGCTCGCGAGGATCACGCCGCCCTTGGCGGGGATGTTCTCGAGGCCGGTGACCCAGGGGCGGAAGGTGCTCCGCAGCAGGGGTCCGGCGACCAGGTTCTTCATGAACCAGTAGAACATCGGGTGGCCACCTTCCGGGCGGGGTCGGGATCCAGCATAGCCAGCGGAGCCGCCCCTGCCCGGCAGGCGCGAGTCAGGCCCCGTGGCGCAGGGCGGCCGCGTGGAGGCGGGCGAGGTCCGCGGCGCCCACGACGCCGGCGTCGTTGACGAGCTCGGCGATGCGGAACTCCGGCTCCGGGTGGTAGCCGCGGGCGGGTAGGTGGGCGACGTACGCCTCGCGGATGGGGCCGAGCAGGAGGTCGCCCGCCTGCGCGACACCGCCGCCGATCACGAACATCTGCGGGTCGAGGATCGCGCCGATGCTCGCGGCGGCCTCCCCCAGCCAGCCGCCGAGGCGGCGGAGGGCGAGGAGCGCGCCGGGGTCGCCGGCCTGGATGAGGTCGCTGACGTCGTGTCCGGTGAGCGTGCCCACCTCCCGGCGTCGGGCGGCGAGGCCCTCGCCGTGCGTGCCGCCGAGGTCGGCGAGCTCGTCGGCGGTGCGCAGGAGCGCCCGGCCGGATCCGTACTGCTCGATGCAGCCGCGCGCGCCGCAGCCGCACGGGAGGCCGTCGGGCACGACGCGCATGTGACCGAGCTCGGCCCCGGCGCCGAAGCCGCCGCGGAACAGGCGGTCGTCGGCGACGATCGCGCCGCCCACGCCCGTGCCGATGGTGAGGGTGACCATGTCGCTCACGAGGCGACCCGCGCCGTAGCGGAACTCGGCCCAGCCGGCGGCGTTGGCGTCGTTCTCGATGACGATGGGCAGGTCGATCCGGCCGCGCAGCTTCTCGCGCACGGGCTCGTTCCGCCAGTTGATGTTCGGGGCGTAGTAGACGGTGGACTGCGCGGCGTCGATGAAGCCGGCCGCCGCGACGCCGACCGCGACCACGTCGGGGTGCTGGGCGCGGAGCCGCTCGACCATGGCGACGACGGCCTCGACGATCGCGTCCGGGCTGCCGGCCTCGGTGGGCGTCCGCTCCTCGGCGGCGATGACGCCGAGCTCGTCGACCACGGCTCCCGCGATCTTGGTCCCGCCGATGTCGATCCCTATTGCATGCACTCCGCGGGCCCTTCCGTTCGTCTCGCCCGTCGATCCTACTGACGCGCCCGACGCCCCCGACCGGGGACGAGCGCCGGGGGCCGCCCGCCCATAAGCTGATCCCATCCATTTCCGGTACCGAGGGAGTTGCCGTGGAACAGCACACCATGCCCGCCGTCGTCGAGGCGAGACCCGACGACAACATCACCGATGTCCTGGTGCACCGCGTGAGGACGAGCCCCGACGCTCCGCTGTTCGCGCTGCCGGACGGGGACGGGGGCTGGAGCGACGTCACGGCGTCCGAGTTCCACCGCCAGGTCGTCGCGCTCGCCAAGGGGCTCGTGTCCGCCGGGATCGAGCCGGGCGACCGCATCGGCATGATGTGCCGCACGCGCTACGAGTGGACGCTCGTCGACTTCGCCGTCTTCTTCGCGGGCGCGGTCCTCGTCCCCGTGTACGAGACCTCCTCCCCCGCCCAGGTGCAGTGGAACATGCAGGACTCCGGCAGCGTCGCCGTGATCCTCGAGTCCGCCGAGCACTTCTCCCGGTTCGACGAGGTCCACCCGGAGCTGCCGGCCGTCCGCCACGTGTGGCAGATCGACCTCGGCGACCTCGACAAGCTCGCCGGGCAGGGCGTCGACGTGCCGGACGCCGAGATCGAGCGGCGGCGGAACCTCGCGGTCGGCTCCGACATGGCGACCCTCATCTACACGTCGGGCACCACCGGGCGGCCGAAGGGCTGCATCCTCACGCACGCCAACTTCGTCGAGCTCGCGCGGAACGCCGAGGTCGCGATGGAGGAGGTCGTGCGGGTCGGCGCGTCGACGCTGCTGTTCATCACCACGGCGCACGTGTTCGCGCGCTTCATCTCGATCCTCAACGTGCAGGCGGGCGTGAAGACCGGCCACCAGGCCGACACGACGCAGCTGCTGCCCGCGCTCGCGTCCTTCCGGCCGACGTTCCTGCTCGCGGTGCCGCGCGTGTTCGAGAAGGTCTACAACTCCTCGGAGCAGAAGGCGGAGGGCGCCGGTCGCGGCCGGATCTTCCGCAAGGCCGCCGAGGTCGCGCACGCGCACTCAGTGGCGGTGGACGCCGGGAAGGTGCCCCTCGCGCTGAAGGCGCAGTACAAGCTGTTCGACGCGCTCGTGTACTCGAAGATCCGGCAGGCCATGGGCGGGCGCGTGCGCTACGCGGTGAGCGGATCCGCACCCCTCGGCCTCCGCCTCGGCCACTTCTACCGGTCGCTCGGCCTCACCATCCTCGAGGGCTACGGCCTCACCGAGACCACGGCGCCGGTGAGCGTGAACCTCGTGAAGGGCTTCCGCATCGGGACCGTCGGCCCCGCGCTCCCGGGCGTCTCCACGCGGATCACGGACGAGGGCGAGATCGAGGTCAAGGGCGTCAACGTCTTCGACGGCTACTGGCAGGACGAGGAGGCGACCGCGGCCGTCTTCGACGACGGCTGGTTCCGCACGGGAGACCTCGGCAGCTACGACGCCGACGGCTACCTCACAATAACGGGGCGCAAGAAGGAGATCATCGTCACCGCGGGCGGCAAGAACGTCGCGCCCGCCGCGCTCGAGGACCCCATCCGCGCGAACCCGCTCGTCGGGCAGGTCGTGGTGGCGGGCGACCGGCGGCCGTTCATCTCGGCGCTCATCACGCTGGATCCCGAGATGCTCAAGGTCTGGCTCGGCAACAACGGCCAGGACCCGGCGATGACGCTCGAGCAGGCCTCGCAGAACCCGGCGGTGCTCGCCGAGGTGCAGCGCGCGGTGGACGCGGCCAACGCGACCGTGTCGCGTGCGGAGTCGATCCGGAAGTTCGTCGTGCTGCCGGTGGAGCTCACCGAGGCCGCCGGGCACCTCACGCCGAAGCTCAGCATCAAGCGCCAGGTGGTGCTCGACGCGTTCGCCGACGTGGTCACGCGCATCTACGAGGCGGCGCCGACCACCGAGGGGCACTCGCTGGTGCACTGACGGCGCCTTCGGGCCCGCGCGCGTGCGCGGGCCCCGCGGGTCAGAACCAGTCCGACTCGCGGACCTGCTTCATGGCCTCGCGGCGGCGCTGCTTGTCGAGCCGGTCGAGGTAGACGAGGCCGTCGAGGTGGTCGACCTCGTGCTGGAACGCCTGCGCCAGCACGCCCGTGCCCTCGAGGCGCACGGGCTTGCCGTCGAGGTCGATGCCGCTGATGACGGCCTCCGGGTGGCGCATGGTGGGGAACCAGAGGCCCGGCACCGAGAGGCAGCCCTCGTCGACGAGCACGGCCTCGCCGCGGAGCTCCTCGATGACGGGGTTCAGGATGTAGCCGAACGCCGGCCCCACGTTGTAGCTGAACGCGCGGAGGTTCACGCCGATCTGCGCGGCCGCCACCCCGGCGCGGCCGTCGGGCCGCACGCTGTCGAGGAGGTCCTCGACCAGGGCGCGCACGCCCTCGTCGATCTCGTGGATCTCCGACGAGACGGTCTTCAGCACCGGATCGCCGAACAGGCGGATCTGTCGTTCAGTCATTCTCTGCTTCCGTGGGTCCTGGAGCGGGCGGCGGGTCAGGGTCGACCGGCCGCCGCGGGCGCGATGCCCGCACCATTCTCCCGTGCCCAGTCGGCCACCGCGGACTCGGCGGCGAGCAGCGCGTTCTCGACGATCTCCGTCACGGCGGGGTGCGGCCAGTACTGCGCCCGTGCGAGCCCCGTGACCCGGTGGCCGAGGCTCGCGGCCATCAGCAGCGGCTGGATGAGCGCGGCCGAGTCCGAGCCGATGATGTGCGCGCCGAGGATCGTGCCGCCGTCGCGGGGATCCACCACGAGCTTGCAGAACGACGTCGTGTCCTCGAGCGCCCAGCCCCACGCGGTGGACGAGTACGGCTGCTCGACCGTGACGACGGGGCCGGCCGCGCGCGCCTCCGCCTCGGTGAGGCCGAACGAGCCGATCTGGGGACGCGAGAACACGGCCTGCGGCACGGGGCCGGGCGCTCCGCCGATGAGGTCGTCCGGGTGCAGCAGGTTGTGCTGGACCACGCGGGCCTGGTGGTTCGCTACGTGCTTCAGCTGGTGGTCGGCGCTGATGTCGCCGAGCGCGAAGACGCCGGGCACGGGCGCCCCGCCCGCGAGCACGCGCTGCTGGGCGTCGACGACGACGCGGCCGTCCGGGTGCAGGTCGTAGCCCGCGTTCGCGACGGCGAGCGTGTCGGTGTTGGGGACGCGGCCGAGGGCGACCAGCACGGCCGCGGTCTCGACCAGGTGGCCGGACGCGAGGCGCGAGCGGAGCACGTCGCCGTCGCGCTCGATCTCCTCCACCTCGCAGTCGGTGATGACGTCCCACTGCGTGCGCGCGAGCGTCGTGAAGCGCGTGGAGACGTCCTGGTCGAGGTTGCCGAGCAGGTGCGCGGAGCGCGCGACCTGGGTCACGTGCACGCCGAGGTGGCTGAAGACGTGCGCGAACTCCGCCGCCACGTAGCCGCCGCCCACGATGAGCAGCGACGCGGGCAGCTCGGCGATGCGCATGATCGAGTCGGAGTCGTGGATGTCCGGGTCGGGCGAGTAGACGGCCGACAGGGGGCGGGGCCGGGAGCCCGCCGCGAGCACGATGCGGTCGGCGGTGATCCGCTGCCCGCTCGCCGACACGAGGACGCCGGGCGACTCGAATCCCACGCTCTCGCGCAGCAGCGTCACGTTCTCCGAGCCGCTCTCGCGCCACTCGCGGCCGCCCTCGCTGATCGCGTCGATGCGGCCGAAGACGCGGGCCGCGATGGCGGGCCAGTCGACGGCGTCGACCGACGCGCGGATCCCGAGGGCCGCGCCGTCGCGGGTCTCCGCCGCGACGTCGGCCACGTGCACGAGCATCTTCGTGGGGATGCAGCCCGCGTTGAGGCAGGTGCCGCCGAAGTGCTCGCCGTCGTCGACGAGCAGCACGCGCTGGTCGGCGAAGCGCTCGTCGGCGATGGAGTTGCCGGATCCGCCGCCCACGATCACGAGGTCGTACCGCTCGTCGTGCTGCTGGTCCTGGTCGGTGGTGCTCATCCGGGGGCTCTTCTCTCAGATCTCGACGACCACGAGCAGGTCGCCCGCGTCGACCTGCTGGGTGGTGGGGACCGCGAGGCGCGCCACGCGGCCGGCGACGGGCGACGTGATGGCCGCCTCCATCTTCATCGCCTCGATCGACGCGACGGCCTGGCCGGCGGCGACGACGTCGCCCTCCTCGACCTTGAGGGTCACCACGCCGGAGAACGGCGCGGACACGTGCCCGGGCCGTGCGGGGTCGCCCTTCTCTGCCGCGACCGTCGTGACCGCGATCCCGCGGTCACGCACGAAGACGGGACGCAGCTGCCCGTTCATCACGACCATGACGGTGCGCATGCCCGACGCGTCCGCCTCGCCCACGGCCTCGAGCCCGATGAGGACCTCGACGCCGCGCCCGATGCGGACCACGTGCTCCCGGCCGGGCAGGAGCCCGTGCAGGTAGTCCTCGGTGTCGAGCACGGACAGGTCGCCGAAGAGCTCGCGGATGGTCTCGAACTGCTCCGTCGGCTGCGGGAACAGGAGGCGGTTGAGCGTGCGGCGACGCGCGGCGCCCGGCACCTCGAGCGCCCGGCGGTCGTCGTCGGACAGGGGCGTCACGCCTATGCGCACGTCGCGCCCCTGGAGGACCCGCGTGCGGAAGGGCTCCGGCCAGCCGCCCGGGAGGTCGCCCAGCTCGCCGGCCATGAAGCCGATGACGGAGTCGGGGATGTCGTGGTCCTGCGGGTTGCGCGCGAAGTCGGCCGGGTCGGCCTTCGCGGCGGCGAGCTGGAGCGCGAGGTCGCCGACCACCTTGGACGACGGGGTGACCTTGGGGATGCGGCCGAGGATCCGGTCGGCCGCCTGGTACATGTCCTCGATGAGCTCGAAGTCGTCGGCGAGGCCGAGGGCGATGGCCTGCTGGCGCAGGTTCGAGAGCTGGCCGCCCGGGATCTCGTGGCGGTACACGCGGCCCGTGGGGCCCGCCAGCCCGGACTCGAACGGACGGTAGAGGCGGCGCACGGCCTCCCAGTACGGCTCGAGGTCGCTGACCGCGTCGAGCGAGAGGCCCGTGTCCCGCTCGGTGTGGGCGAGGGCCGCGACGAGGGCGGAGGCGGACGGCTGGCTCGTGGTGCCCGACATGGGCGCGCTCGCGACGTCGACCGCGTCGGCGCCCGCGCGGCTGGCGGCGAGCAGGGTCGCGAGCTGGCCACCCGCGGTGTCGTGCGTGTGCACGTGCACCGGCAGGTCGAACTCGCGGCGGAGCGCGGTGACGAGGCGCTCGGCGGCGGCGGGGCGCAGGAGCCCGGCCATGTCCTTGATCGCGAGGACGTGCGCGCCGGCGGCCACGCTGCGCTCCGCGAGGGCCAGGTAGTAGTCGAGCGTGTAGAGGTCCTCGGCCGGGTCGAGCAGGTTCCCCGTGTAGCAGAGGGCGACCTCGGCGACGGTGGTGCCCGTGGCGAGCACGGAGTCGATGGCCGGGCGCATCCGCTCGACGTCGTTGAGCGCGTCGAAGATGCGGAAGACGTCGACGCCCGTGGCGGCCGCCTCCTGCACGAACGCGTCGGTGACCTCGATGGGGTACGGCGTGTAGCCGACCGTGTTCGCGCCGCGCAGGAGCATCTGGATCGCGATGTTCGGCAGCGCCTCTCGCAGCGACGCGAGCCGCTCCCACGGGTCCTCGCCGAGGAAGCGCAGGGCCACGTCGTAGGTCGCGCCGCCCCAGGCCTCGACCGACAGCAGCTCGGGCGTCGTGCGCGCGACGTGCGGCGCGACGGCCACGAGGTCCCGGGTGCGCACGCGCGTGGCGAGCAGCGACTGATGGGCGTCGCGGAAGGTCGTGTCGGTCACGGCGAGGGCCGTCTGCGCGCGGAGGGCGTCCGCGAAGCCGCGCGGGCCGAGCTCGAGCAGGCGCTGGCGGGATCCCGCGGGCGCCGGCACCCGGAGATCGACGTCGGGCAGCTTGTCGGCCGGACGGACGACGGCGCTGCGCGGCCCGTTCGGCTGGTTGACCGTGACGTCGGCGAGCCAGTTGAGGATCCGGGTGCCCCGGTCCTTGGAGACGTTGCTGCGCACGAGGCCCGGACGCTCGTCGATGAAGGACGTGCTGAGGTCGCCCGCCTGGAACGCCGGGTCGTCGAGCACGCCCTGCAGGAACGGGATGTTCGTGGAGACGCCGCGGATCCGGAACTCGGCGAGGGCGCGCTTGGCCCGCGTGACCGCCGCGGGGAAGTCGCGCCCGCGGCAGGTGAGCTTGGCGAGCATCGAGTCGAAGTGCGGGCTGATCTGCGCGCCGGTCGCGACCGTGCCGCCGTCGATGCGGATCCCGCCGCCGCCGGGCGACCGGTAGGTGGTGATCTTGCCCGTGTCCGGCCGGAAGCCCTGCGCCGGGTCCTCCGTCGTGATGCGGCACTGGAGCGCCGCCCCGTGCAGCACGATGTCGTCCTGACGGAGCCCCAGCTCGGCGAGGGTCTCCCCCGCGGCGATCCGCATCTGCGACTGCACGAGGTCGACGTCGGTGACCTCCTCGGTCACCGTGTGCTCGACCTGGATGCGCGGGTTCATCTCGATGAAGACGTGCTGCCCGGCGCGCGGCCCCTCGGTGTCGAGCAGGAACTCCACGGTGCCCGCGTTGACGTAGCCGATGCTCCGGGCGAACGCGACGGCGTGCGCGTGCATGGCGTCGCGGACAGCGGGATCCAGGTTCGGCGCCGGCGCGATCTCCACGACCTTCTGGTGCCGGCGCTGCACGGAGCAGTCGCGCTCGAAGAGGTGCACGGTCTCGCCGCCGGCGTCCGCGAGGATCTGCACCTCGATGTGCCGGGGCCGCAGCACCGCCTGCTCGAGGAACATGGTCGGGTCGCCGAAGGCGCTGTCCGCCTCGCGCATGGCGGCCCGCAGCGCGTCCTCGAGGTCCTCCGCGCGCTCGACGCGACGCATCCCCCGGCCGCCTCCGCCCGCGACGGCCTTCGCGAAGAGCGGGAAGCCGATCCCCTCGGCCTGCTCGAGCAGCAGCGCCACATCGGTCGACGGCGGCGTGGAGGCCAGCACGGGGACGCCCGCCGCGGTCGCGTGCTCCTTCGCGGTGACCTTGTTGCCGGCCATCTCCAGCACGTGGGCGCCCGGCCCGATGAACGCGATGCCGGCGGCCTCCGCGGCGCGTGCCAGGCCGGGGTTCTCCGAGAGGAAGCCGTAGCCCGGGTAGATCGCGTCCGCGCCCGACTCCTTCGCCACGCGGATGATCTCGTCGACGTCGAGGTAGGCCCGGACGGGGTGCCCCTCCTCTCCGATCCGGTAGGCCTCGTCCGCCTTCAGCCGGTGCAGGGAGTGCCGGTCCTCGTGCGGATAGACCGCCACCGTGCGGGCGCCCAGCTCGACGGCGGCGCGGAACGCGCGGATGGCGATCTCCCCGCGGTTGGCGACCAGGATCTTCTCGAACATGGCGGGGCCTCTCGTCGGATGGGGCTCGGGCACCCCCGCGTTTAGGTCTTCCCAGAGTATCGACGGTAGCCTCTCCCACGTGCATGTACTGAGCGTCAGCTCCCTGAAGGGGGGCGTGGGCAAGACCACAGTGACCCTGGGACTGGCGTCCGCCGCCTTCTCCCGCGGCTTGAGGACCCTCGTGGTCGACCTCGACCCGCAGGCCGACGTGTCCACGGGCATGGACATCCAGGTCGCCGGCCACCTCAACGTCGCCGACGTCCTCGCCTCCCCCAAGGAGAAGATCGTCCGCGCGGCCATCGCGCCGAGCGGCTGGACCAAGGGCCGCACGGGCACCATCGACGTCATGATCGGCAGCCCGTCCGCCATCAACTTCGACGGGCCGCACCCGAGCATCCGCGACATCTGGAAGCTCGAGGAGGCGCTCGCCAACGTCGAGGCCGACTACGACCTCGTGCTCATCGACTGCGCCCCGTCGCTCAACGCCCTCACGCGCACCGCGTGGGCGGCCAGCGACCGCGTCACCGTCGTCACCGAGCCCGGCCTGTTCTCCGTCGCCGCGGCCGACCGCGCGCTGCGCGCCATCGAGGAGATCCGCCGCGGCCTCTCCCCCCGGCTGCAGCCCCTCGGCATCATCGTGAACCGCGCCCGCGTGCAGTCGCTCGAGCACCAGTTCCGCATCAAGGAGCTCCGCGACATGTTCGGCCCGCTGGTGCTCAGCCCCCAGCTGCCCGAGCGCACGTCGCTCCAGCAGGCGCAGGGCGCCGCCAAGCCGCTGCACGTGTGGCCCGGCGAGAGCGCGCAGGAGATGGCGCGCAACTTCGACCAGCTGCTGGAGCGCATCATGCGCACGGCGAAGATCGGCGACTACGCGGAGAACGCCGCGCGCTGATCCGGCATCCGATCCGTCGCCTCGGCGACGGACGCGCTGCGGCATGCCCGGATCCTGCCCGGGTCGCACGATTCAGCGCCGCGCACCCCCGAGGCGACGCCTCGCGTGCGGCTCCGACCGGAGAGGGCCTAGGACGCCTTGACGGCGCGACGAGCGGCGAGCTCGTCGGTGGGATCCACGGTCTGCGTGTCGATCTCGACGAGGGAGTGCTCGACCTCGCGGAGGACCTTGCCGACGGCGATGCCGAAGACGCCCTGGCCGCGGCTCACGAGGTCGATGACCTCGTCGTTGCTGGTGCAGAGGTAGACGCTGGCCCCGTCGCTCATGAGCGTGGTCTGGGCGAGGTCGACGACGCCGGACTCGCGGAGCTGGTTCACGGCCGTGCGGATCTGCTGGAGGGAGATGCCGGTGTCGAGGAGGCGCTTGACGAGCTTGAGGACGAGGATGTCGCGGAAGCCGTAGAGGCGCTGGGTGCCGGAGCCGGAGGCGCCGCGGACGGTGGGCTCGACGAGGCCGGTGCGGGCCCAGTAGTCGAGCTGGCGGTACGTGATCCCCGCTGCCCGGGCGGCGACGGCGCCGCGGTAGCCCGCGCTCGCGTCCATCTCCGGGAGCCCGTCGGTGAACAGCAGGCCGAGGTCGTAGCGCCCGGAGTCCGGGGTGGAGTCGCTCATCGTTCTGCCTTCCACCCCACAGCGCTCGCCCCGGTGGGGGTCGTGGGCTGCTCGGGTCGGTTCGTCGGGATCGTGTTCTCACGGTAGCGGGGCCCGCGGGCCCGATCAACGACATCCGGCGGAAGCGCCCGGCGTGTCGTCCCGGCCCTCCGTCGCGCCCCCGTGAGGGGTGCGCGGCGACCGGTCCCGACGGATCCCTCCGACGTGCGGACGGCCCCGTGCGGACACGTCAGTCTACGGGTCGGGCCCGTCGGCGCGAGCGTCCTCAGGAGGAGAGGCGGCCGAGCGCCGAGCGGATGAGGCTCCCCCGCACGACCTCGAGCTGCGTCGCGATCTCCCGCGCGAGCTCGGCCGCGTGGGCCCGGCTCGAGGCGTCGCGCCGTCGTGACACGGGCACGAGGGCCGACTCGATGAGGCTGAGCTCGCGCTCGGCCGCCTGGCGGAAACCGCGGAGGTGGCGTGGCTCGATGCCGGTGCGCTGGAGCTCGACGAGCGCGCGCATCACCTGCACGGCCTCCTCGCCGTAGACCTCGGCCGGCATGAGCACGCCCGCGGTGATGGCGTCGCCGAGCAGCGGCGCGGTGGCGCCGGACTCGCGCACCAGCTCCGCGCGGCTGTAGCGCCGCTCCTGGTCGAGCATGGAGGCGGGCGGCGTCGTGGCCGCGCCGGGGAGCGCGGGCGACAGGCCGGCGTCGAGGTCGCGGAGGTAGGCGCGGATGACCTTCAGCGGGAGGTAGTGGTCACGCTGCATGCCGAGGACGGTGCGCAGGCGCTCGACGTCGGCGGGGCTGAACTTGCGGTAGCCGGACTCGGTGCGGGACGGCTGGACGAGCCCCTGCTCCTCGAGGAAGCGGAGCTTGCTGTTCGTGAGGTCGGGGAACTCCGGCGTGAGGCGCGCGAGCACCTGCCCGATGCTGAGGAGACCGGGGGTGCGGGCTGGCGTCGACCGGGCGGCGGACGCCGGCACTACTCGATCGTCCGGCCGGGGAGGTCGGCGCGCGAGGCGTAGAACGTGAGGCGGAACTTGCCCACCTGCACCTCGGCGCCGTCCTGCAGCAGGGCCGTGTCGATGCGGACGCCGTCGAAGTAGGTGCCGTTGAGCGAGCCGAGGTCCTTGACCTGGAACGACGTGCCCTGGCGGACGAACTCCGCGTGACGGCGGGAGACGGTGACGTCGTCGAGGAAGATGTCGGCGTCGGGGTGGCGTCCCGCCACCGTGACGTCGGCGTCGAGGAGGAAGCGCGCGCCCTGGTTGGGACCGCGGCGGACGACGAGGAGCGCGGATCCGGACGGGAGCGCCGTGACGGCGTCCTTCTCCTCGGCCGAGACGGCGTTGTCGAGGCCCGCGAGCGCGGCCCCGAGCTCGTCGCGGAAGGTGGCCGTGGTGTCCGTGCTCGTGTACTGCTCGGGCACGCGCGTGGCGCCGTGACCCTCTTCGCGTCCATCCATGGTCGTACCTCCTGTGACCTGACAGCGTAACGGATCGGACACGGCCGGGACCACGCCGGGATCCTCCCGGGCGTGGTCCCGCCGAGGTCAGCGGGAGGTGGAGCGCGGCGACCCGTCGCCGCGCTCGCCTGCGCTCGTGACGTCGGCCTCGAGGGCCTCCGCGGGCGCCTTCTGCTCCTCGTCGTGCTCGGTGCCCATGCTCTTCTCGTCGAAGGGGTCGCCGCCGCCGAGGACGAGGGCGACGCGGTCGGAGTCGATGCCGCGGGTCCAGGTGCCGATGAGGAGCGTGGCGACCGCGTTGCCGGTGAAGTTCGTGAGGGCGCGCGCCTCCGACATGAAGCGGTCGATGCCGACGATGAGGCCGACGCCGTCCACGAGGTCGGGGCGGTGCGACTGCAGGCCGCCCGCGAGGGTGGCGAGGCCGGCGCCCGTGACGCCCGCGGCGCCCTTCGACGCGATGATCATGAACACCAGGAGCGAGACCTGCTCGCCGAGCGCCAGGGGGCTGCCGAGCGCGCTCGCGATGAACAGCGACGCCATCGTGAGGTAGATGGCCGTGCCGTCGAGGTTGAACGAGTAGCCCGTGGGGACCGTGATGCCGACGACGGGCTTGGAGACGCCCACGTGCTCCATCTTGGCGATGAGGCGGGGCAGCGCGACCTCGGACGAGGACGTCGACACGATGAGGAGGTACTCGCGGCCGAGGTACCTCATCAGCTTGAAGATGTTCACGCGGGCGACGAACCACAGCAGCGTGCCGAGCACCACGACGATGAAGAGGGCGCACGTGATGTAGAAGCCGATCATGAGGGTCGCGAGGCTGATGACGGCCTGGAACCCGGTGGCGCCGACGACCGCGGCGATGGCGCCGAACGCGCCGAGCGGGGCGACCCACATCACCATGCTGAGGATGCGGAAGACCAGGATCTGGATGTTGCGGATCCCCTCGAGCACCGGCTCGCCGCGCTTGCCGAGCTGCTGCAGCGCGAAGCCGACGAGCAGGGCGACGAAGAGCGTCTGCAGGATGCTGCCCGAGGTGAGCGACGACAGCAGCGACGTGGGGATGATCGAGAGGAGGAAGTCCTTCTCGTCGGTCGCCTCCGTCGACCCCTCCGGCGCGCGCAGGCCGCTGAGGTCGAGGCCCTCGCCCGGGTGGATGAGGTTGCCGACCACGAGGCCGATCGCGAGCGCGAACGTCGACATGACGATGAAGTAGAGGAGCGCGAGCCCGCCGACCCGGCCGACCGTGGCGGCCTTCGCGACCGAGCCGACGCCGAGCACGATGGTGCAGAAGATGATGGGCGCGATCATCATCTTGATGAGCGCGACGAAGGCGTCGCCGATCGGCTTGAGGGCCACGCCCGTCTCGGGGGCGACGAGGCCGACGGCGACGCCGAGGAGCACCGCGACGATGACGGCGATGTAGAGGTAGTGCTGCCGGTCCAGGCGACGGAGCGCGGCGATGGGGTTGGTCATGGGACGTCCTTGTCTCGTGAGCGGGCGCCGGCCCACGGCGTGCGGCAGACGGTCCTCGCCAGGATGTCCCACGCGCGGGGGCCGACCGGCGTTGTGTTCATAATGTTCCTGCCGGTGACGGCGCGGACGCGAGGAGGCAGCATGGCGCGACGCGCGCTCGCCGACCGCATCCGACCCCGACGACCGGGGCTCCCGCGCGGGATCGCGGCCCGTCTGCTCGTGGTCCAGCTCGCGGTGCTGCTGCTGGTCGCGGTCGTCGCGACCGCGGCGCTCTGGGCGGACTCGCGCCAGCGCGCCGAGCAGGCCGCGGCGGACCGGAGCCTCGCCGTCGCGACCACCGTCGCGGACTCGCCGCGGGTGGCGGAGGGGCTCGCGTCCGCGGATCCCACGGGCGCCCTCCTCGGCTACTCGCTCGACGTGACGCGCGACACCGGCGTCGACTTCGTCACGATCATGGACCGCGACACCGTGCGGGTCACCCACCCCGACCCGGACGAGATCGGCCGCAGGTACCTCGGCACCACCGGGCCGGCGCTCGTCGGGCGGTCGATGACGGAGACGTTCACGGGGACGCTCGGGCCGAGCGTCCGCGCGGTCGTCCCGGTGCGGGACGCGGACGGCGGGATCGTCGGGCTCGTCGCGGCGGGGGTCACGGTCGAGCGCGTGACGGAGGTGCTCGGCGCCCGCCTCCCGGGGCTCGTGGGCACGGTCGGCGCGCTCGCGCTGCTGCTCGCGGCCGGCGCCGTGCTCCTCAGCCGGTCGCTCGAGCGGACCACCTGGGGCCTCGGCCCCGAGGAGATGGCGCGCATGCTCGCGTACTACGAGTCGGTGCTGCACTCGGTCGGCGAGGGCATCGTGCTGGTCGACCGCGACCGCCGGCTCGTGCTCCACAACGACCAGGCGGCCGAGCTGCTCGACCTCGACGTGGATCCGGCCGCCGGGCCCGTCGAGGTCGCCGCGCTCGGGCTGCCCGACGCGATCGAGCGGCTGCTCGCGGCGGGGACGACGGCCGACGAGGTCGTGCACCTGCCGTCCGGGCGCGTGCTCGTCGTCACGCAGCGGCCCGCGCTGCCCACGGGCCGCACCGGGATCGCGGCCCGGCTCGGGACGGTGACGACGCTGCGGGACCGGACGGAGATCCAGCGCCTGTCGGGCGAGCTCGCGACCCTGCGGACGCTCGCCGACGCGATGCGCGCGCAGACCCACGAGTTCGCGAACCGGCTGCACACGATCGTCTCGCTCATCGAGCTGGAGCGGCCGCGCGAGGCGCTCGCGCTCGCGGCGGCGGAGCTGGAGACGGACCGGCGCGCCTCCGAGGGCGGGCTGGCGGAGGAGGCGGATCCCGTGGTCCGGGCGCTCGTGCGCGGGAAGGCCGCGCAGGCCGCCGAGCGCGGGGTCGAGCTGACCGTGCGCGTGGCCGAGGGGACGGGCGATCCGGGCGTGCCCGCGCCGGAGCTCGTGACGATCGTCGGCAACCTCGTCGACAACGCCATCGACGCCGCGGCCGACCCGTCGGTCGCGACGGCGCGCGGGGACGACCGCGGGCGCGTCGAGCTCGCGCTGTCGCGGACCGCCGAGGGCGCGCTCGTCATCGAGGTGGCGGACGACGGGCCGGGCGTGGATCCCGCCGTGCGGCCGCGCGTGCTGGAGTTCGGGGTGACGACGAAGACGGGCGACGACGGGCCGCGCGGCGTGGGCCTCGCGCTCGTGGCGCGCTCGGCCGCGCGGCTGGGCGGCCGCGTCGAGGTGGGCGACGCGGAGGCGCGGCTGGGCGGCGCGCTCGTCCGGGTCGTGCTGCCGACGGATCCCGCGGGGCCGGCCCACGACGCCGGCGCCGACTCCGGCTCCCCCGACCGCGCCCGCGGGGTGCGCGCGTGATCCGCGTGCTGGTCGTCGACGACGACGTGCTGACCGCGGAGGCGCACGCCCTCTACGTCGGGCGGCTCGACGGCTTCGACGTCGCAGCCGTCGCGCACACGGGCGGCGAGGCGCTGCGGCTCGTGGCGGAGGCCGGGCCCGAGGGCATCGACCTCGTGCTGCTCGACATGACGCTCCCCGACATGCACGGCCTCGAGGTGTGCCGCCGGCTGCGCGCCGCGGGCCGCGCGACCGACGTCGTCGCGGTGACGGCCGTGCGCGACCAGGCCGTGGTGCGCAGCTCCGTGACCGCGGGGATCGTGCAGTACCTCATCAAGCCGTTCACCTTCGCGGCCTTCGCCGAGAAGATGGCGGCCTACGTCGGCTACCGCGAGGGCCTCGGGGCGGGAAGCGGCAGCACGACCCAGCTGCAGGTGGACCGGGCGCTCGCGGCGCTGCGCTCCCCCGCGTCCGACGCCCGGCTGCCCAAGGGCATGTCGGCGGAGACGCTCGACCTCGTGCGCGGGATCGCGCGCGGTGACCAGGCAGCGGCCCGGGGCGCGGACGGCGCGGACGGCGCCTCGGCCGCGGAGGGCGTCTCCGCCGCCGAGGTCTCCGGCGCGCTCGACGTGTCGCGCGTCACCGCACGGCGGTACCTCGAGTACCTCGCCGACGTCGGGCAGGTGGAGCGCGTGCCGCGCTACGGGACGCCCGGGCGGCCCGAGCTCGGCTACCGCTGGACGAGCTGACGCACCGTAGGCCACCGGCCGTCCGCGCGCGACCCCCGCGGCGGATCCGCCCGCGCCGGTGACGATGTCGCCGCCCCGTGCGAGTCTCGGAGCATGAGACGCACGATCCTCCCGCCGTACCTGCTGACCCGCCTCGCCGAGGCCGATCCCGACCGGGTGTCCGCCGCGCGGCAGGCCGCCCGCCGCGCGCTCCGCGACCAGGGGCCGCTCATCCACGACCGCCGGGGGCCGGGCGCCGCGCCCGACGCGTCGGCGCTCGCGGAGCGCGACCCGTCGGGGATCCACCGCACCATCTCGGACGCCGGGAACCGCGAGGAGCTGCCCGGCCGCACGGTGCGCGTCGAGGGCGCGTCCGACACGGGCGACGCCGAGGTGGACGAGGCGTACGCGGGCCTCGGCGCCACGTACGCCCTCTTCTCCGAGGTCTACGACCGGGAGTCGCTCGACGACCGCGGCCTGCCGCTGCTCGCGACCGTGCACTACGGCGAGGAGTACGACAACGCGTTCTGGGACGGCACCCGGATGGTCTTCGGCGACGGCGACGGCGAGGTGTTCGCGCCGTTCACGCGCTCGCTCACCGTCATCGGGCACGAGCTCACCCACGGGGTCACCGAGCTCACGCTGGGCCTCGTCTACCAGGGGCAGTCGGGCGCGCTCAACGAGTCGATCTCCGACGTCTTCGGCGTGCTCGTCGAGCAGCACGCGCTCGGGCAGACCGCCGACGAGGCCACCTGGCTCGTCGGCGCGGAGCTCTTCCTCGACCGCTCGACGGGCCTCGCGCTCCGGTCGATGCGGGCGCCCGGCACCGCCTACGACGACGACGTGCTCGGGAAGGACCCGCAGCCCGGCCACATGGACGACTACGTCGAGACGCGCGAGGACAACGGCGGCGTCCACATCAACTCCGGGATCCCGAACCGCGCCTTCTTCCTCGCGGCCACCGCCATCGGCGGGGAGGCCTGGGAGGGTGCCGGCCGGGTCTGGTACGACGTGATCGAGGCAGGGGCCGTGCGCGCCGACGCCGACTTCCCGGCCTTCGCCCGGGCCACCGTCGACGCCGCGTCCGCGCGGTACGGTGAGGGCGCGTCCGAGGTCGCCGCGGTCCAGGTGGCGTGGGAGGGCGTCGGGATCGAGGTCTAGGTGGAGATCGCCGTGTCACGCACGGGCGGGATGGCGGGGATGACCCGCACCTGGTCGGTGCGCGTGGACGACGACGCGTCCGACTGGACCGCCCTCGTCGACGACTGCCCGTGGGACGAGCCGGTCGTCCCGACGCCGGGCGCCGACCGCTTCGTCTACCTCGTGCGCGCGGGCGACCGCGAGGCGCGCCTCGGCGAGGCCGCCGTCGACGGGCCGTGGCGTCGGCTCGTCGACCGGGTGCGCGACGCATCCCGTGAGAGCCTCGGAGGATGACGCCGCCTCCCTCCGCCGACGACCGCTACGGACAGGACGTGCTCGCCCCCGGCTGGCGCGGGCCCGCGAAGAAGGCCCCGCGGCCGCAGGACGCGACGCGCGACCTCGTGGTGGAGGAGCTGTCCACCGGGTTCTGCGGCGCGATCGTGCGCGTCGAGTCCGGCATGGTCGTGCTGGAGGACTTCACACGCAAGCAGCGCACGTTCCCGCTCGGCGGCTCCTTCCTCCTGGAGGGCGAGCCCGTCGCGCTCCGCGTGCCCCGCGCGGCGCCCCGGGGTCCCGCGCGCACGGCGTCGGGATCGCTCGCGGTCGCCGACGCGAAGGCGCGCGTGGCGCTGCCCAGCCGGATCTTCGTCGAGGGGCGCCACGACGCCGAGCTCGTGGAGAAGGTCTGGGGCGAGGACCTCCGCATCGAGGGCGTCGTCGTCGAGTACCTGGAGGGCGTCGACCACCTCGACGAGGAGCTCGACCGCTTCCAGCCCGGCAGGGGCCGCCGCGTCGGCGTGCTCGTCGACCACCTGGTGCCGGGATCCAAGGAGAGCCGCATCGCCGAGGCCGTCGCGCGCGGGCCGCACCGCGCGCACGCGCTCGTGGTCGGCCACCCCTACGTGGACGTGTGGCAGTCGGTGAAGCCCGGGCGGCTGGGCCTCCGCGAGTGGCCCGTCATCCCCCGGAACGTGGAGTGGAAGCACGGCATCTGCGCCGCGCTCGGCTGGCCGCACGACGAGCAGGCCGACATCGCGCGGGCCTGGCAGCGGATCCTCGGCCAGGTGCGCTCCTACCAGGACCTCGAGCCCGCGCTCCTCGGCCGCGTGGAGCAGCTCATCGACTTCGTCACGGATCCCGCCGGGCGCTGACGACCGACGGCCACCGGCGGGTCACGCCGGCGCGGCCGCCGTCTCGCCGAGCCGCACGTGCACAGGCAGCAGCACGTCGGCCGGCGCCCGGCCCGCGAGCAGCTCGCCGACCATCCGGCCCGCGTGGACCCCGCGATCGTGCAGCGGCTGCTCCACGGTCGTGAGCCGCCGCTCGAGCCACGGCAGGTGCGCGCCGTCGAAGCCCGTGACCGTGAGGTCCTCCGGCACGCGCAGGCCCCGAGCGGCCGCGGACCGGATGGCGCTCGCGGCGAGCATGTCGTTCTGCGCGAGGATCGCCGTGGGCCTCGACGGCAGGTCGAGCAGCACCCCGGCGGCCGCCTCCCCCGCCTCCAGGTCGCGTCCGCCCGCCTCCACGCGGACGGCGTCGGGGAAGACGCTGCGCGCGGCGCGGAGGCGCTCGCGGATGGTGCGGTTGACGATGGCCTCGAGGTCGCGCCCGACCGGCACGACGGGACCGGGCGGGCCGTCCTCCTCGATGCGCGTGGTGCGCATGAGCACGCCGACGCGGCGGTGGCCGAGGCCGCGCACGTGCCGGGCGAGCTCGCCCATGCCGCGGGCGTCGTCGATGTCGACCACGGCCACGCCGTCCTCGTGCGGCCCCTCGACGCCGACCATGGGGATCCGGCGGGCGCGCAGCCCCGGCAGGAGCGCGTCCACCTCCTCCCCGCGGGTGAGGAAGACGACGGCGTCGACGGGCATGCCCTCGAGCAGCGGCGCGGATCCGGCGCGCGGCTCGCGACGCCCCGGCAGCAGCAGCTGCCCCACGTCGAGCTCGTCGAGCGCCTCGCTGAGGCCCGCCATGGTCGCGAGCGCGACCGGGTTCTGGAACGCGCGGCGGATGCTGCCCGCCACGACGACGCCGACGATGCCGGATCGGCCGCTCTTCAGCGAGCGGGCCGTGGGATCCGGCCCCGCGTAGCCGATGCTCGCCGCGGCGCGCAGGATCCGGGCGCGCGTGGCCGGCGTGATCGACCCGGTGCTCCGGTACGCGAGCGACGCCGTGGACGTGGAGACGCCCGCGAGGGCGGCCACGTCGGCGAGGGTCACGGAGGTGCGGGGCGAGTTGCTCCTCATGCGGTTCACCCTATTCACGCCGCCGCGGGCGCCGCGCGCGTTCGTCGCCGGGGAGCCCGATCGCCATGCTCCGTTCACCGACGGGCCACCGTCGCACCTCACCATCGAAACGATGCGATCCGCATCGTCCCCTCAGCAGAAGGACACCCGACCCGTGATCCCCCGCCGTTCCCTCCTCGCCCTCGCCGCCGCCGCGTCCGCCGCCGTCGCGCTCGCGGGCTGCGCTCCCACCACGAGCACGCAGGCCCAGGCCCAGAACCACGCCGTCACCGACGCCTCGGGCACCGCCCGCGTCTTCATCTCCGGCGACACCAACGTCAAGGCCCTCTGGGACGACGGGATCATCCCCGCGTTCGAGAAGGCGAACCCCGGCGCGTCCGTCACCACGACGCTCGACCTCCACGGCGAGCACGACGCCCAGACCATGGCCACGCTCACGAGCTCGGTGCAGGGCGGATCCGACCCCGGCTACGACCTCATCGACGCGGGCTTCACCGCGGCGGCCGGCACCGGCGGCCTGCTCGCGCCGGTCTCGGCCGACACCATCCCGAACCTCGCGACCGTGCCCGACGCGACCGTGCAGTCCGGCGGCGGCTTCGGGATCCCCTACCGCGCTTCCTCCGTGCTCCTCGCCTACGACTCCACGAAGGTGCAGACCCCGCCGAGGACGCTCGCCGACCTGCTCTCCTGGATCCAGGACAACCCCGGCCAGTTCGCCTACAACTCCCCCTCCACCGGCGGATCCGGCGCGGCCTTCGTCACGACGGTCCTCGACACGCACCTCGACGACGCCACGCGCGAGAGGATGACGACCGGCTACGACCAGTCGCTCGAGGGCGCGTGGGACGCGGGCTTCGACGAGCTCAAGGGCCTGAACGCCTCCATGTACCAGGGCGGCGTCTACCCCAACGGCAACAACCAGGTGCTCGACCTGCTCGGCACGGGCGCCATCGAGATGGCCCCCGTCTGGAGCGACCAGGTCATCACGGCGCAGAAGTCCGGCACGCTGCCGTCCACCGTGAAGTACGCGCAGATCTCCGACCCGGCCTTCACGGGCCACGCGTCCTTCCTCGGCATCCCGAAGACGGCCGAGCACGCGGACGTCGCGCAGAAGCTCGCCGACTACGTGCTCTCCGCCGAGGGCCAGGGCATCATCGCCAGCACCATCGCGGGCTACCCCGTCATCTCGCTCGACCAGGTGCCCGAGGACCTCAAGGCGCAGTTCGCCTCGGCCGACCCGTCCACGCTCCGCCCCGGCTACTACAGCCAGATGGCGTCGGACATGTCGAACCTCTGGGACCAGAAGGTACCCGGCCAGTGACGTCCGTCCGGTCGGCGGCCCCCGCCGCCCGGGCCGTCCGCGCGCGGCGGGTCTCCCCCGAGACCCGCCGCGCCGGCGTCGGCCTGGCGCTCGCCCTCCCGCCCGCGATCCTGCTCGCGGTCTTCGTCGGGATCCCCGTCGTGCTCGCCATCGGCTTCAGCCTCGGCCACACGGGCGGGCTCAACAGCACCATCGCCACGATCGGCCTCGGCACGCGCACCGCGACGAGCTGGTGGGGCACGTTCGACGCCTACGTCGACGTGTTCACCGACCCGCGGTTCCTCCGCGACCTGGGCGTGACGGTGCTCGTGACCGTGCTCTCCACCGCGATCGTCATCGCCCTGTCGCTCGCGATCGCGCTCAACCTGCGCCTGCGCGGCGGCCGGCTCGCGTCGCTGTTCGCCGGGCTCGCGATCGTGCCGCTGTTCATCCCCGTCGTCATCGCGTCGTGGGCGATCCTCACCTTCTACTCGGGCGACGGCTTCGTCCGCACGGTCTTCGCGCTCCTCGGCCTCGACGGGCCGACGTGGGGCTACACGACGGTCGCGGTGGTCATCGGATCCGTCTGGACGAGCCTCCCGTTCGCGACCCTCATGGCGACCTCGGGCGTGCAGGGCATCCCCGACGCGATGATCGAGGCCGCGCGCGACGCGGGCGCCTCGACGTGGGCCATCGTCACGCGCGTGCTCGTGCCGCTCGCCGCGATCCCGCTCGTCATCGCCACGACGTTCACGGCGATCGGCGTCCTCGGCTCCTTCACGGTGCCGTACTTCACCGGCCCGAACGCGCCCAGCATGCTCGGCGTCGACATCTCGAAGTACTTCACGGGCTTCAACCACCCGCAGCAGTCGATCGTGATGGCCGTCGTGGTGTTCGTGCTCGCCTCCGGGATCGCGTTCCTCTACGTGCGCGCCAACTTCCGCTCGGCGAAGGCGGAGGGACGGGTCTGATGCGCGCTCTCCTCTCCGCCCGCGGGTGGATCCAGGCGGCCCTGTTCGCGGTCGTCGCCGTCTTCATCCTCGGCCCGCTCCTGTGGCTCGCGGCGCACGCGTTCGCGACGAGCTGGGACTACCCGAGCCTCGTCCCCGCCGGGCTCACGCTGCACTGGTGGTCCGTCGTGTTCGAGGACGCGGAGCTCGCCGCCGCCGTCCGCAACTCGCTGTACTTCGCGCCCATCACGGTGCTCGTCTCGGCGCTGGTGTGCCTGCCGGCCGCGTACGCGTTCTCGCGGTTCTCGTTCCCCGGCCGGCGGATCCTGCTGGTGGGCCTGTTCGCCACCAACGCGTTCCCCAAGATGGGGCTCTTCGTGTCGATGGCGTCGCTGTTCTACGGGCTGCACCTCATGAACACCGTGACGGGCATCGTCATCGTGCAGCTCATCGGCACGGTCGTGTTCATGACCTGGATCCCGGCCGCCGCGTTCAGCGCCGTGCCGCGCTCCCTCGAGGAGGCCGCGCGCGACGCGGGCGCCGGGCGCGTGCGCACGTTCCTGCGCGTGACCCTGCCGCTCGCGCTGCCCGGGATCCTCGTGGCCGTGCTCATGTCGTTCCTCGCCGCGTTCGACGAGGCGCAGGGCACGTACCTCGTGGGCGCGCCCGTCTACATGACGATGCCGACCGAGATGTACTCGCTCGTCCTCAACCACCCGAAGCAGGTCGCCGCCGTGTTCGCGATCCTCCTCTCCGTCCCCTCCGTCGCCCTCCTCCTGCTCGCCCGCCGCCACATCATGGGCGGGCGTCTGGCCGAGGGCTTCCAGATCCGTTAGGCCGGCCATGACCGCATCCGCTCCCTCCCCCACCCCCGTCGCGCCGCCGCGCGCGCACGACGACGGCACGGCGACCGTGCCGGCGTCCGGGCTCGTCGTCGCCGGGCTCTCCAAGGACCTCGGCGGCCGCACGATCGTCGACGACCTCCACCTCGACGTCGCGCGCGGCGAGCTCGTCGCGCTGCTCGGCCCGTCCGGCTGCGGCAAGACCACGACGCTGCGCATGATCGCGGGCTTCCTCGAGCCCGACCGCGGATCCGTCGTCATCGGCGGCCGCGACGTCACCGCGGCCGGTCCCGACAAGCGGCCGAGCGCGATGGTGTTCCAGAACTACGCGCTCTGGCCGCACCTCACGGTGTTCAAGAACGTGGCCTTCCCGCTCACCCTCCGGAAGCTGCCCAAGGACGAGGTCGCCCGCCGCGTGATGGCCGCGCTCGAGACCGTGAACCTCGCGCACCACGCGCACTCGCGTCCCGCGCACATCTCCGGCGGCGAGCAGCAGCGCGCGGCGCTCGCCCGCGCGATCGTGCAGGAGCCCGACCTCCTGCTCCTCGACGAGCCGCTGTCGAACCTCGACGCGAAGCTGCGCGTGAAGGTGCGCGAGGAGATCCGCGACATCCAGCAGCGCCTCGGGATCACGACCGTCATGGTCACGCACGACCAGGACGAGGCGCTCGCGATCTCCGACCGCGTCGCCGTGATGCACCAGGGCCGCATCGAGCAGCTCTCGGCGCCGACGGAGCTGTACGCGCGGCCCCGGACCCTCGTGGTCGCGTCGTTCATCGGCAGCATGAACCTGCTGCCGGCGCCGCGCCTGCCCGGCGCCGGACCCGACGCGCTCGCCGCCGCCGCGCCCGCGGCGTTCGTCCCGACGTCCGCCGACCGGGACGTCTGGGCCGTCCGCCCCGAGGACGTCGCCTACGCGCCGACCGGCACCCGTCCGGATCCCGACGCCGTGTCCGTCGTGGTCCGCCGGGTCCTCCCGCACGGCCACTTCCAGGAGCTCGTGCTCGACGCGGGCGGGGTGGAGGTGCGGGCGGTCGTCACCGGATCCGCGCCCGCCGTCGGCGAGTCCGGCACCGTGGCGCTCCGCGACGTGCGCCACTACCGCGACGGGATCCTGGTCGACGACCGGGCCGTCGCGACCGCGACCGCGACCGCGGACGCCGTCCGATGACCGCGGCGACCGCCCATCGCGGCGACTCGTCCCGGCACCGCGAGAACACGCTCGCCGCCCTCCGCTCGGCGGCCGAGGCCGGCGCCCGGACGGTGGAGGTGGACGTGCACGTGACGCGCGACGGCGCCGTCGTCCTCCTCCACGACGACACGCTCGAGCGCCTCTGGGGCGTCGACGCGCGCATCGCCGACGTGGACCTCGCCGACGTGCGGGCGCTCGGCGGCGGCGACCTCCGGATCCCGCTGCTCGCCGACGCCCTCGAGCTCCTCGCGGGCACGGACGTCGAGCTCGTGATCGACATGGCGTCCGGGGATCCGGCCGCCGCCGCCCACGCGGTCGTCGCGTCCGCGCCGCGCACGCCGCGCGTCGCCTGGTGCGGGCACCTCGACGGCATGCGCCTGATCCGCGAGCTCGACCCGTCCGCCGTGATCTGGCTGCCGTGGGCGGACGTCCGCCCGCCGACCGCGGACGACCTGGCCGAGCTCCGGCCGGCGGTCGTCAACATGCCGCACCTCCTCGTCGGCCGCGCCCTCGTGGACGCCGTGCACGGGCTGGGCGCGCGGGTCGCCGCCTGGACCGTGGACGAGCCCGCGCAGATGGAGTGGCTCGCGTCGATCGGCGTGGACGCGATCACGACGAACGCGCTGCCCGCGCTCCTCGACGTGCTCGCGCGCCGTGCCCAGGATCCGGCCGCCGCCGACGCCCGGGCGACGGCGCCCGAGGCCGAGCGCACCCGTGCGCGCGCCGCCGCGCGCGACCTCGCCGAGCGCGCCGTGCACCACGTGCGCTCGCACGCGGTCGGCGCCGTGACGACGAAGGCGAACCCCGCCGACCACGTCACGGAGATCGACCGGGCCGTGGAGCGCGACGTGCGCGCGGTGGTCGCAGCCCAGTTCCCGCACCACGTGCTCGTCGGCGAGGAGTACGGCGGCGAGGCCGTGCCCGGTCGCCCCTGCTGGTACCTCGACCCGGTCGACGGCACCGCCAACCTCGCGAACGGCGTGCCGTGGACGAGCTTCTCGCTGGCCCTCGTCGTCGACGGCGAGCCCGTGGTGGGCGTCGTGGCGGATCCCTGGCGCGGCACGTTCGTCGAGGCCGCGGCCGGCGAGGGGGCCTGGTCCGCGGGCGCGCGCCTCGACCTGGCAGCCTCACCCGGCGGCGTCCATGCGGCCGACGCGGATCCCCTCCGCGGCCGGATGGTGAGCACCGAGCTCGCCGGGCACGCGCCCTGGCCGGGCCTGCTGCCGCTGCTTGACGCGCTCGCCGACCGGTACTGCACGCTGCGGGTGATGGGATCCGGCACGCTCACGGTGGCCGGCATCGCGCTCGGCCACGGCGCGGGCGCGGTGATCGGGTCGTTCGGGCCCGTCGACCACCTCGCGGCGACGCTGATCGTGCGCGAGGCGGGCGGCGTGGTGCTCGACGCGGACGGCGACGACACGCTGTTCCCGGCGACGGGCGGCGTGCTGGCCGCGCGCGACCGGCCGACCGCCCTGGCCCTGCACGCGCTCTGGCGCGCGGGGATCGTGCAGGCCGCTTCCGCGGCGCTGCCGGCGGCCTAGCCCGCGTCGCGGTCCGCGCGCGCGTCGAGCAGCGCGCGGACCCGGCCGGGGCCCATGACGCGCGCGCCCCGCTCCTTCACCCGGGCCGCGAGCCCGCGGTCGGCCGTCACCACGACGACCTCGCGGCCGGCGTCCCGGGCGGCGCCCACCACGCGCACGATCTCGCCGTCGCCGTCCGCGGGCGCCGCGACGACCGCGACGCCGGGCGCGCGGAGCGTCGGCTGCGGGGGATCCCCGACGGGCGCCGCGGGTAGCGACGCCTCGCGCGCCTGCCCCTCCACGACGGCCACGACGTCCGGCCAGCGGACGTCGCCCGGCAGGTCGAGGTCGGCGGCGGGGAGCCCGTCGCGCGCCAGCAGGTCGAGCTCGGCGAGGAGGCGGGACGTGGATCCGGCGCGGTCGCGCCACCAGCCGTCCGGCCGGGAGCCGAGCAGGTTCGCGACGTCGACCACGAGCGTGACCTCGCGGTCGAGCTCGGCGCGCAGCATGGCCCAGGACCGGCCGAAGCCCGGGTGCAGCGGCAGCGCCGACACCTCGTCGACGGGCACCCAGCGCAGCTCGATGCTCTCGGCGTCGGCGACGCGCGGCTCGAACGGGCGGAGGACGCGCGCCGTGACGGTGGCGTAGCTCCAGAAGCCGAGGTCGAGCACGGTGGCGAGCACGGGACGGATCTCCGCGGGCGGCACCCCCGCCTCCTCGGCGGCCTCGCGCGCGGCGCCGTCGACCGCGGACTCGCCCGCGTGCCGGGCGCCGCCGGGCAGGCCCCACGTGCCGCCGTGGTGGCTCCAGGCGACGCGGTGCTGCAGCAGGACGCCGCGGTCCGAGTCGTGCACGAGGAGGCCGGCGGCACCGAACGCGCCCCAGAACCGCTGGCCGTCGGGGCCCTCGACCCACGCGTCGCCGCTGTCGCGATGCGCCCCGCGCGGGGGCTCGGGCGGGCGATCGGCGGTCATGGATCCACCATCTCACGCGCGCCTTCGATAGCGTCGGGGCATGTCGTGCATCAGGTTCACCACCGCCGCGCAGCTCGAGGCCCTGCACCGGACCGCGCCCGCCGTCCTCACCGCGGAGCAGGCCGCCGCGCTGCATCCCGCGCCCGAGGTCACGCCCAGCAAGATCCGCCGCCTGCGCCTGCTCTCCGAGCACCGCGACCCGAAGGTGCGCGAGAGCGTGGCCAGCAGCCTGCACGCGCCGCTCGACGTCCAGCAGGCGCTCGCCCGGGACGCCGACGAGGGCGTGCGCGCCTGCCTCGCGCGCAACCCGCAGGCGCCGGCGTCCGTGCTCACGATGCTCGTGGGCGACACCTCGGAGCGCGTGCGCTCCTGGCTCGCCGTCAACGACGCGACGCCGCGCGCCGCCGTCGCGATGCTCGAGTGCGACGAGTCGCCCGCCGTGCGCGACCTGCTGCGCTGGCGCGAGGCGCACATCGAGACCCCGGCCGAGCCGGAGCCCGCCGAGGTCGTCGCGCGCTGACCCGGCGGGACCCGCCCCCGACCGGGATCAGGCGCGGCCGTCCGCCACGTCGCGCGCCTTCGCGGTGCTGCGCCGGTCGCCCGGGTAGTGCACGGGCCGCATGCCGAGCACGATCTTGCCGCGCGCGTGCCGCCGCTCCAGGTCGTCGAAGGCGTCCTGCACCTCGGCCAGCGGGTAGAAGCCGGAGACGAGCACGTCGACCTCGCGCTTGGCCGCGAGCTCGGCGACGGTCGCGAGCGTGCGGGAGCGGTGCACGTCGTCCTCCTCGACGGGCGGCAGGACGGCCTCGAGCTCGAGCTCCCGGCGGTCGTCGCTCGAGCTGAAGCGCTTGCCCGCGACGCCGAGCTCCTCGGCCACGTGCTCGCCGCCGCCGAAGTTGTCGACGAAGCCCTGCACGCCGTTCGGCGCGACCGCGCGGATCCGGTCGGCCAGGCCGTCGCCGTAGACGACCGGGGTGACGCCGATCTGGCGCAGGTAGTCGAAGTTCCGCTCGCCGCACGTGCCGATGACCCGGGCGCCGCGCCGCATGGCGAGCTGCGCCTCGATGCTGCCGACTCCGCCGGCCGCCGCCGTGACGACGAGCGTGTCGCCCTCGCCGACCGTGACCGCGTGCAGCACGTCGTGCGCGACGAGGCCCGCGAGGAACAGGCCGCCGGCGACCTCCCACGGGAGCGCGGCGGGCTTCAGGACGACGTTGCCCGCGGGCACGACCACGTGCGTCGCGTGCGCGGCCATCACCGTGTGGCCGAGGACGTCCTGGCCCTTCCGGAAGCGGGTCACGCCCTCGCCGACCGCGGCGATGCAGCCGGCGAAGTCGCTGCCCTGGCCGTTCGGGAAGGACGTCGGCACCTCGTCGGGGAAGCGGCCCTGCCGGATGTACGCCTCGATGTGGTTGATGCCCGCCGCGAAGACCTCGACGAGCACCTCGCCGGGGCCGGGCGACGGCCGGGGGACGTCGACGACCTCGAGGACGTCGACGCCGCCGAAGGATCCGAACTGCACCTGCTGGCTGGTGGATCGCGATGAAGGGCTCATGCGCGTCATCCTGCCGCTCCCGCCCGCGACGCGCGAGGGCACGGAGGTGATCGTGAGACCTCCGTTCGTACACTGGACGCGACGGGGATGCCGGGAGTCGGCCGCGATCGGAGTCAAGTGCAGAGGATCCTCGGTGCCGTGCGCCTGGTCGCCGCCCTCGTGGCCGTGGTCGCGCTCGTCGCGGACTTCGACTACGTGCAGGGCTTCACGACCTTCGCCGCCGAGAACTGGTTCAGCTACTTCACCACCCAGAGCGGCATGGCCGGCGTCGTCGTGCTGGCCGCGTCGGGCCTGCACGCGCTCCGCGGCGGGATCGAGCCGCCGCTCATGGCGGCCGTCCGCGCCGTCGTGATCAGCTACGTCGTGGTCTCCGGCGTGGTCTTCGGGCTCATCGTGCTCGAGTCGAGCTCGCAGGCGTACTACGTCGAGGTGCCGTGGTCGAGCCGGCTGCTGCACTTCGTGATCCCCGCCTACGCGCTCCTCGACTGGACCCTCGCCCCGGGCCGCCCGCGCGTGACGTGGAGGGCCGTGGGCTGGGCGATGCTGTTCCCCGTCCTGTGGTGCGCGTTCACGGAGGTCCGGGGGCCGCGCGTGGGCTGGTACCCCTACTTCTTCCTCGACCCCGCGCAGGTGGGCGTGCCGTTCGAGATCGCCGCGTGGATGTCGCTGGTCGCGGGCGTGCTGGCGGGCGTCACGGCCGTCGTGGTGGCGCTCAGCCGGATCCGACCGGCGGGCCCGGCGCGGCGGGACCCCGTGTCGCGCGACGGGCACGGCGACGGGACCGCGGACCGGGACGCCACGCCGTCGGGGGCCGACGCCGGATCCGCGCACCCCGCGCCCGCCCAGGCCCCGGGCCGGGCCACGACCCGCGGGCGCGCGGGCGACAGGGAGACCGCGCGCCGCTGAAGCCGGGATCGGCGGGCTAGGGCGTGGGCTCCGGGCTCGGGGCCGGATCCGAGGACGGCGTGCCGGTCGGCGTTCCCGTCGTCGTGGCGAGCAGCTCCGGATCCGCGAACGGCACGAGCGTGCGCAGCGCCGCCGCGCGCAGGGCCTGGTCGTCCATGGCCGCGACCCGCTCCGCCGCGACCGCGCCGACCTCGGCCATGAGCACGGGCTCGCCCGAGATCGGCATGAGGTTGTACCAGCGCGTGAAGCTGCCGCCCGCGTCGTAGGACGTCCAGACGGTGGCCGTGGTCGACCAGAACGGCTCGTCGAAGCGCAGCCAGACCCGGTCGGCGCGGCCGGGGCCGAGCGCGCGGATGGCGGCCTCGTGCGAGGTCGGGAGCGCCGGGTCGAACGCGATCGCGCCCTCCTGCAGCACGCCGAGCGGCACGGTGACGACCACGCGGTCGGCCGAGAGCGACTCGCCGGATCCGAGCCGCAGGCCCACCCGCCCGTTGCCGTACGCGATGCGCGACACGGTGGCCTCCCGCAGCACGTCGATGTCCTGGTCGCGCAGCAGGTGCTGCACGAGGCCCGCGAACCCGCCCGTGACGGCGACGTTGCCGACGGGCGCCGGCTCGTCGAGGCCGTGCGCGGCGGACAGCTCGTCGGGCGCGGCGCCGTGGGCGATCGCGACGTCGGTGGCGAGCAGCGCGGCGAGGGCGGTGGCGGGAGAGGCGGCTCCGCCGTCCCGGCTGAGGGCGTCGGCGCCCGTCGCGCGGAGGCCCGTGGCGAGGCTGACCGCGCCGGGCTGCGCGAGGGCGTGGGCGCGCGCGGCCGCGAGGGCGTCGGATCCCGCGCTCGACGGATCCAGCACCCGCCCGTCGGGGCCGCGGTGCTCGGCGACGAGCGCCAGCCCGTAGCGGGAGATGCCGGCCGCGCGGAGGACGTCGCGGAGGACGTCGTCGTGGTCGGCGGCGAGCCACAGCGCGCCGAGCTCCGCGGGGTGCGGCCAGCCGGCGCCGCCGGCCGCGCGGATCCGGCCGCCGAGGTCGGACCGCGCCTCGACGAGCACGACGTCGTGTCCCGCGTCGCGGAGGGCGCGCGCGGCGGCGGTGCCCGCGATGCCGGCGCCGACGACCGCGACGCGCTCGGTGCCCGCGCCCGCGCGGTCCACCTCGCCCGCCGCGCGGAGGCCCGAGGCGTAGGCGCCCGCGACCGTGCCGGGGCGGTCGGCGCTCGTGGCCTCGCCCGCGAAGAACACGCGGTCCGAGAGGGGACGGGCGAGGGCCTCGCGGTCGGCGCTCGAGGCACCCGGGCGGAGGAAGCTGCCGGATCCGCGGGCGAACACATCCCCGGACCAGTCGGAGCGCGCGAACGCGACCGGCTGCGGGAGGCCCGCGATGCCCGCTGCGGGCGTGGGGGTCGGCGTCGCGGAGGGCGTGGCCGTCGGGGTCGCGGGGGTGGGCGTCGTCCGCGTGCACGCCGCGAGGCCGAGGAGCGAGAGTCCCGACACCGACGCGGTGAGGAGGGTGCGGCGGGAGATCGACATGCTCGGGCCAGCGTAGCGGGGAGCCGTCGCCTAGGGTCGGAGCATGCCCCTCGACGCCGCGCCGCCCGCCGACGCGCTGCCCGCGGCCGCCGCTCCGCAGCCCGCGGTCCGGGTCGACAGCTGGCTGTGGGCGGTGCGCGTCTACAAGACCCGGTCGCAGGCGACGGCCGCGTGCCGGGCCGGCCACGTGCGGGTCGCCGACGAGCGGGTCAAGGCGTCGCAGTCGGTGCGGCCGGGCGACGAGGTGCGCGTGCGCGTCGCGGGCGCCGAGCGGATCCTCGTGGTGCGCCGCACGCTCGTGAAGCGCGTGGGCCCCGCGGTCGCCGCGGAGGCGATGACGGACCTCACTCCCCCGCCGCCACCGCGCGACGCCGCGCCCGCGACGGTCGTGCGCGACCGCGGTGCGGGGCGTCCGACCAAGCGCGACCGGCGCGAGATCGAGCGGCTGCGCGACCCCGAGGGGATCCGCGGGCGCTAGAGCCCGGCGGCGGCCGCGCGGCGGGCGTGCGCCAGCTCGGCGAGGATCCGGGCCCGGAGCGCGTTCGACCGCTCCGCGAACCCGCGCTGCTCGGCCGCGTACCTTGCCTTGCCCGCAGGCTCCTCGATGCGCACGGCCTCGAGGCCGAGCCCCGAGACGTCGTACGGGCTCGCGCGCATGTCGAGCGAGCGGATGTCGCGCGCCAGCTCGAACGCGTCGAGCAGCACCTCGCCGGCGACGAGCGGGCCGAGCTTGGTGGCCCACTTGTAGACGTCCATGCCCGCGTGCAGGCACCCGGGCTGCTCGAGGTCGGGCTGCGTCTCGCGGGTGGGCGCGAGCGCGTTCCGCGGCACGGCCTCCGGCGTGAAGAAGCGGAAGGCGTCGATGTGGGTGCACGCGAGCTTGTGCGTCTCCACGACCTCGTCGGTGGCGGCGGATCCGAGGCGCAGCGGCAGCCGCTCGTGCCGCTGCTCGCCCGGGCCGACCCGGTAGACCATCGCCCACTCGTGCAGGCCGAAGCACGAGAAGCGACCGGGGCGCGCGGCGGTGCGGGCGAGGATCCGCTCGACGAAGGAGGCCGTGGATCCGCGCGCCTCGAGGTACGCGGACGCGTCCACCCGGATGCCGTCGTCGGCCGGATCGCCGGCCGGGACGTACCAGCGCCAGGCCGCGCGCTCCTCGCCCGCAGCGCCCGCGAGCACGACGCCCGCGCCCGGGTGCCAGCGGCGGAGGAGCGACGGCTTGTGCGGGTAGTAGGTGAAGAGGAAGTCGTCGACCTCGTGGGTGCGGCCGGTGAGGCGGCGCTCGCGGAAGCCCGCGGAGAAGGCGTCGGCGCGCTCGGCGTGGCGGGCGGCCCGGTCGCGCCAGTCGGCCGGATCCCGGACGACGGACAGGGGACGCGCGGCCGGGTCCGCCGCCGCGTGCGCCGACCCGTCCGCCGCGGGGGCGGGCGCGAGGTCGGCAGCGGGGGTCATCCGTCGAGGCTACCCGCGCGATCGGCCGCCTCCCGCGTCGCGGGCATGCGGATCGCGCCCCGGCGGGCGCCTCCGCCCGGATAGCATTGGCGCATGGATGACGACTCCCTTCTCACGCCTCCCGGCGTCGCCGGCTACACGATCACCGAGATCGTCGAGAGCGAGTCGGGAGGCGAGCCCCTCTTCATCTCCGCGATCCACCTCGACGGCGAGCACGTGGCCAACTGGATCTCGACCGACCTCGACGAGGACGACGGCATCGTCGCCGACCTCGACCACGCGTTCGGCGGCCCGGCCACCGACCGCATGTTCCGCCAGGCCGCGGCGATCTTCCCGGACGCCGTGCTCAGCGAGATCCTCCCCGAGCTCGTCAGCTTCCTCTGGGTCGTGGCCGACGTCGCGGGCGTCGCCGACGACCAGGACCTCGACTTCGAGGCCGCCATCCGCGTCGTCGCGGCCGAGGGCGACCTCGACGCGCAGGACCGCGACCTGCTCGGCCGGCTCGACAGCCTCAAGCGCATCGACTGACCCGCCTCCGCACGATCCCCGGAGCCCCGCCCGCCTGACGCGCGCGGGGCTCCGGCGTACGGTCGATGCATGAGCGACTCCGACATCGATCCCCTGTCCACCGTCCAGGGCGCCCCCGGCGTCACGCAGGACATGCCCGGCGAGGGCGACTCCGACGCGGCCGTCGGCGGCACGGTCCCCGACGGCGAGAGCATCCAGCACGTCGACGACGACGAGGCGCCCGGCGACGGCGGCCTCTCCAGCGGCGGCGACTCGCTCGGCTCCGACGAGGACGCGGCCGACACCGGGGCGGGCGCGGGCGACGCGCCCACGGACCTGCCCGTCTGATCCCCCAAACGCACGAGGGCCCGCCGCGATCCGTCGCGGCGGGCCCTCGTGCGTGCGGGGGCGTCAGCCCGCGGTGGGTCCCAGCAGCGTCAGCCGCTCGCGGAGCAGCGCCCGGACGGCGTAGGGATCCGCCACGCTGAGCCGGCCCTCCTCCGAGACGCCGTCGCGCAGCACGAGCGGCAGGACGGAGCGGCGGACGACGAGCGCGCCGCGGTTGCGGCCGCGCTCCACGCGCTCGACCGGCTGGGCGAGCGCGTCGTCCGGGACCACGATGACTGCGGCCGCGAAGCGCACGCCCGCCGAGGCCGCGAGCGACCGGGCGGCGCCGACCAGCCACGTGACGGGCGCGTCGCCCGGCGCGAAGGCGCCGTCGGGATCCGGCGCCACCGGCTGCAGCTCGCCGCGCACGAGCTGCACGGCCGTGCCCCAGTCCTCGGAGCTCAGCGCGAAGAGGCCCGCGGGCGCGAGCACGACGTGGTCGACCTTGCCGTCGCCGGCGAGCGGCCGCACGTCGTGGAAGATCGTCGCGCCCATGCCGAGCGAGGCCGCGGCGCGCGCGGTCGCCTCCTCGGCCAAGGCCTTCGCGAGCAGCCAGCGGACGTCGCGCGGGGCGCGGCGCACCAGCTCGGGCGACCAGGGATCCACGCCGAGGTCGGCACCCGGCGCGACGCCCTGCCACGCGGCCACGCGGTCGAGGTAGTGGGCGCGGGCGAGCGCGCCGGCGGTGCCGTGCACGGTCGCGCCGAGGCGGGTGCCGGATCCGGGGGCGGGCGCGTACCCGGCGTCGTCCGGGCCGAGCGGGTCGTCGTCGGATGCGGTCGAGCGGCCCTGCCCGCGGTCGTACGCGGCGCGGTCGTCGGGATCCCCCACGAGCTCCCACGCGCGCTGCACCGCATGGAAGAGGTGCGCCTCCCCGCCCGTGTCCGGGTGCGTGGCGCGGACCAGCCGGCGGTACGCGGCGCGGAGGGCCGCGGTGTCGGCCGCGGGATCCACGCCCAGCACCTCGTACGGGGTGCGGTCGGCGGGGCTGCCCGCGCGGCTCACTCCGCCGGGTCGGCGGGGGCGGCGGGCGACGCGGCGGCGGCCGCCGCGTCCGCGACCTCCGCCTCCCACGGCGCCGGGATGCCGTAGTAGCGCTCGAGGAAGTCCTGCACGCGCTCCTGGCGCTCGTCGGCCGGCACCTCGGGGAACGAGCCGTCGTTGAGGCAGAAGAAGTCCTGCGAGCGGCGCTTGAGGAGGCCGGGCAGGAGATCCAGGCCCGCGCGCGACGTGGTGTCGACGTAGGTGACCTTGGCGCTCTCCTGCTGCACCGCGCGCGCCGTCATCTGGGCGTAGTAGTGGTACAGCGAGTTGGTGACCGAGATGTCGGTGCTGGAGCGGAAGCGGCTGAGCTGCGTGCGGTGGAAGTCCTCCGCGAACTCCCGCTCGAGCTCCAGCAGCACGCTCTTCCGCAGCGGCGTGGCCGCGTGCTCGAGGTGGCGCGTGATGAGGCGGCCGAAGCGGTCCATGAGCAGGCGCCGGTTGACGCGCGCCGAGTTCTCGAAGCCGCTGCGGTCGGAGTCGTTGTCGCCCAGGCCGATGCGGGTGGACGCCTCGATGAACTTGGTGATCCCGCCGGGCGAGAAGAACATGCCGGGCTGCACGGGGCGGCCGAAGAACATGTCGTCGTTCGAGTAGAGGAAGTGCTCGCTGAGGCCCGGGATGTGCTGCAGCTGCGACTCGACGGCCTGCGAGTTGTGCGTGGGCAGGGCGGCGGGATCCGTGAAGAACTCCTCGCTGCGCACGAACGTGACGCCCGGGTGGTCGGCGAGCCACGCCGGCCGCGGGGAGTCGGTGACGATGAAGATCCGGCGCACCCACGGCGCGAAGAGGTACACGGAGCGCAGCGCGTACTTGAGCTCGTCGATCTGGCGGAAGCGCGCCTCGGAGTCGTCGCCCTCGCCGACCACGACGTCCTTCATGCGCTCGGCGCGGCGCTTCTGGAACTCGGGGTCGTTGCCGTCGACCCAGGAGAAGACCATGTCGATGTCGAACGTGATGTCGGACGCCTGCGCGTCGAACATGCCGCGCAGCGTCTTCCACTCGTGGCCGTACATCTCGACCGTGGTGGGCACGACCTCGGCGGCGGGGAGGATCTCGCGCGTGAGCGAGTTCTCGACCGGCCACACGATGGTCTCGCCCTCGAAGCGGAAGAACTGCAGCTCGACCGCGGTGGACGCGCCGTACGCCAGGAGGCCGACCGGCTCGATGCGCGGGCGGTAGAGGCGGAAGATCCCCGCGTCGGGGTTGTCGGTGAGGCGGCCGTCGGCGACGAGCAGCGGCGGACGGCGGCGGCCGTCGACGGTCTTCGCGTAGAGCGGCTCGTCCGCGCAGGCGGCGACGAGGGCGCGGACCACGGTGTCGCGGTTCTGCACGTCGATGGCGATGACGGGGCGCTCGTCGTTGCCGCGGATCAGCCAGAAGTCGATGCCGGTCGCGAGCAGCGCGTCCCGGATGAAGAGCAGGTCGGTCACGAGCGCCTGGTGCGGCGTGAGCGTGCGGTTGACCAGCGTGGCGAGGCCCTTGCGGATGACGACGTCGGGACGGTGGTGCGTGGTGGGCCACGTGGCGGGCGCGGGAGCGACCGCGTCGTCCTGGCGGGAGTACTCCTCCTCGCTGGTGGCCGGATCGACCGTCGGCTCGAGCGCTACGTTGAACTGCCGTGCGCTGCCCGCCATGGATCATCCCCTTGGTGCTTCTCGTGTGCTGGTGAGTGCGCCCGACCCGGTGGGAGGCGACGGATCATTGTATCGAGCGCGGGGGCGCGCCCCCGGTCGGGGGCGGTCGCCGGTCAGCGCGCTCCGAGGGCGGGGCGGGGCGCGCCGTCGGCGTCGCGCCCGAGCCGCGCGTGCAGCAGGAGGACGAGCGCCGTGCCGGAGAGCACGCCGTCGAGGATCCCCGCGGGCAGCAGGAACACCATGAGCACGAGGGTGACGCCGCACATGACCGCGGCGAGCGCGAGCCCCCAGAGCCGGTCGCGCCAGAGGGCGATGCCCGCGGTGATGCGCAGGGCCGCGAAGATCCCGCTCATCGCCATCATCGGGTAGAGCTGGTCCTGCAGGTACGGGAGCGCGAAGACCCGGGCGTGGTCCGTGATGGTCTCCTGCGGGATCCCGAGCACGAGCAGGACGACGAGCCCCACGGCCACCAGGCCCTCCATGAGCACGCCCTGGGCGAGGAGCAGGACGGCCGCGGCGCGGAGCTCGCGGCGGGCGCGGCGCGGTGCCGGCATGCCCGTCAGCCCTCGACGTCGGCGGCCGGGAGGGCGTCGACCTCCCAGACGACGGGGGCCGCGAGGAACGGGTGGGTGGCGGGTTCCGGCGTCTCGAGGACGGTGCGCGGGACGTCGTGCCAGCGCAGCTCGGCGAGCTCTTGGCCTTCGGGCACGGCGTAGACGACGCACTCCAGGTGCTCCTCGGCGGCGTAGCCGTCGTCCGGGCGGAGGACGGGCATCGCGTACGGGCACTCCGCGGAGGCGCTCACGCCGCCGACCTGCCGCTGGATGATGTCGACCTCGGTGCCGTCGACGAGGAAGGGGCGGAGGACCGGACCGTTGGCGGGGCCGCGCTCGCCCTCGAGCCAGCGCGTCTGGACGAACGCGAAGAACGGGATCCGGTCGGCGAAGCGCGCGCCGTCCTCGAAGCCGGACCAGTAGTCCGGCTGCCCCTCGGCGACGCCCAGCACGGAGGTGGCGACCACCGGCCCGTCGACGCCATCCGCGTCCGCGCTCGCGAGGGCGACGACCTCGCCCGCGGCGACGCGCTGGTCCGGGACCGCGGTCGGCGCCTCGGGCGGCAGGGCGACGGCGTCGAACGGCGGAACGGGCGGGCCGTCGGGGCCGGAGGAGCACCCGGCGAGGAGCAGGGACGCGGTGAGCACGGATCCGGTGGCGGCGAGCGCGGCGGCGGCGCGCATTCGGCGGCGGGGACGGCTGGTGCGGGCGGCGGTGCGGATGTCCATGGTCTCCCCGGGTCTCCGTCCGAGCGTGGCAGCCGGCCCCGGCGGCGGCAAGTCGGGGGCGCGGCGGCGGGGGCGGGCAGCGACGGATGCGAGGATCGCTGTCACACGCCCACGCACGACCGCGCCCCCGAGGGATCCGCGGCCGTCGACCGGGACGCCCGGGAGGAGACCCATGGACCAGCCGACCGTCCGCTCCGTCCTGCCCGCCCGCACGCGCGACGACCTCGCCGCCCTCGGGCCCGCGGTGGCGGCGCTCGCGGGGGGATCCGGCATCTTCGCCGAGCCACACCCGCACCTCACCGGCCTCGTCGACCTGCACGCGCTCGGCTGGGAGCCGCTGGTCGTGACGGACGACGGGCTCGAGATCGCGGCGACGTGCACCATCGCGGAGGTCGCGGGGATCCGGGCGCGCGACGGCTGGCACGCGCACCCGCTCTTCCTCCAGGCCTGCACGGCGCTGTTCGGGTCCACCAAGATCTGGCGGGTCGCGACCGTCGGCGGCAACGTCTGCTCGGCGCTGCCCGCGGGGCCGATGACGTCGCTCGCGTCCGCCCTCGACGCCGAGGCGCTCGTCTGGCGGGCGGCGACGCCCGACGCCGGCGCCCACGACGAGCGGATGCCCGTGGCCGAGCTCGTGACCGGGGACCGCACCACGGTGCTGCGGCCGGGCGACGTGCTGCGCTCGATCCACGTGCCGACGTCGTCGCTGCGCGCGCGGACGGCGTTCCGGAAGATCGCGCTGTCGCCGATCGGCCGGTCCGGATCCGTGGTGATCGGGCGGCTCGACGAGGACGGCGCCTTCGCGCTCATGGTCACCGGCGCGACGCTCCGGCCCGAGCTGCTGCGCTATGCGGCGCTCCCCGCGGCCGAGGCGCTCGCCGACGACGTGGGGGCGATCGGATCCTGGTTCACCGACGCGCACGGGGCCGCCGACTGGCGCCGGGCCGTGAGCGCGCTGCTCGCCGAGGAGATCCGCGCGGAGCTGGCCGGCGACGCGTCGGGTGCGGGCGACGGGCCCGCAGCCGGCGAGCGCGGCACCCCGCCCGGCGCCGCGGCCACGACGACGGCGGGAGCGCGCGCATGAGCATGACGGTGGACGGCCGCGAGATCCCCGGCGAGCCCGCGCCCGGGCAGAGCCTGCGCACGTGGCTCCGCGAGCACGAGGTGTTCAGCGTGAAGAAGGGCTGCGACTCGGGCGACTGCGGGGCGTGCGCGGTGCTCCTCGACGGCGAGGCCGTGCACTCGTGCATCCTGCCCGCCTTCCGGGCGGAGGGCCGGGAGGTGACGACCGCGGCGGGCCTCGGGACGCCGGGCGACCTGCATCCGGTGCAGGAGCGGTTCGTGGAGGCTGCCGGGTTCCAGTGCGGGTTCTGCACGCCCGGCATGGTGGTCACCGCGTCGACCCTCCAGGACGACGAGCTCGACGACCTGCCGCGCCTGATGAAGAGCAGCCTCTGCCGGTGCACGGGGTACCGCGCGATCGACGAGGCCATCCGCGGGGAGCACGGCGGCGCGGAGCACGAGCACACCGCGGGCTGCGGCGGGGCACGGCCCGAGGGGCTGGGGCCGGTGCGGGCGACGGGATCCCCTGCTGGAGTGGATGCCCGCGTCCACGAGCGCGCCCAGACCGGCCGCGTCGGCACGTCCCTGCACGCCCCCGCGAGCGAGCGCGTCGTCAGCGGCCTCGAGCCCTACACGCTCGACGTCGCCGTCCCCGGGCTCCTGCACGCGAGCCTGGTGCGCAGCCCGCACCCGCACGCCCGGATCCGCGCCATCGACACGACGGAGGCGCTCGCGCTGCCCGGCGTGCACGCGGTGCTCACCCACCACGACTCCCCCGCGACGCTCTACTCGTCCGCCCGGCACGAGGACCGCTTCGACGACCCCGACGACAGCCGCGTCTTCGACGACGTCGTGCGGTTCCGCGGGCAGCGCGTGGCCGCCGTGATCGCCGACGACGTCGGCATCGCCGAGGCCGCCGTCCGCCTGGTGCGCGTCGACTACGAGGTCCTGCCCGCGGTGCACGACCCCGAGGAGGCCCGCCGACCGGGCGCGCCCCTCGTGCACGGCGACAAGGATCCGGCCGTCTCGCGCCTCGCCGACCCGCAGCGGAACATCGTCGCGGAGATGCACGGCGAGCACGGCGACGTGGCGGCCGGCCTCGCCCGGGCCGACGAGGTCGTCTCCGGCACCTGGTCCACCCAGCGCGTCGCGCACACGCACCTCGAGACGCACGCGACCGTCGGCTGGATGGAGGAGGGCCGCCTCGTCCTCCGCACCAGCTCGCAGGTCCCGTTCCTCGTGCAGCGCGAGATCTGCCGGCTGTTCGAGCTGGAGCCCGAGCGCGTGCGCGTGTTCACGGCGCGGGTCGGCGGCGGGTTCGGCGGCAAGCAGGAGATCCTCACCGAGGACGTCGTGGCGCTCGCCGTGCTCGCGACCGGCCGCCCGGTGCAGCTGGAGTTCACGCGCTCCGACGAGTTCACGCTCTCGCCCGCGCGGCACCCGATGCGCGTCGGCGTCACCGTGGGCGCCACATCCGACGGCGTGCTCACGGCGCTCGCGGTGGACGTGCTCAGCGACACGGGCGCGTACGGCAACCACGGGCCGGGCGTCATGTTCCACGGCTGCAACGAGTCGATCACCCTGTACCGCGCGCCCGCCAAGCGGGTGGACGCGCAGAGCGTCTACACGAACAACCTCCCGTCGGGCGCGTTCCGCGGCTACGGCCTCGGGCAGGTGATCTTCGCCATCGAGTCCGCGCTCGACGAGCTCGCGCGCAGGCTCGGCATCTCGGGCTTCGAGATCCGGCGGCGGAACGCGGTCGTGCCGGGCGACCCGCTGATCATCACGCACGCGGAGGGCCCGGACCTCGGCTTCGGCGGCAGCTACGGCCTCGACCAGTGCCTCGACCTCGCCGAGGCGGCGCTCGCCGACGGCGGCGGCGGCGGCGATCCCGTGCCGCCCGGCGACCGCTGGCTCGTGGGCGAGGGCATGGCCGCGGCGATGATCGCGACCATGCCGCCGCGCGGGCACTTCGCCGACGTGACCGTCGCGCTCGCCCCGGACGGCGTCGTGACGGTGTCCGTCGGCACGGCCGAGTTCGGCAACGGCACGACGACCGTGCACGCGCAGCTCGCCGCGACCGCGCTCGGCACGACGCCCGACCGGATCCGCATCCGCCAGTCCGACACCGACGTCACCCGCTACGACACGGGCGCCTTCGGGTCCGCGGGCACGGTGGTGGCGGGCAAGGCCGTGCACCGGGCCGCGACGGCGCTCGCCGACCAGCTGCGCGAGGCCGCCTCGGCGCGCACGGGGATCCCCGGCGCCGCCTTCGCGCTCACGCCCGACGCGCTCGTCGCGGGGGACGTCTCCCTGCCCGTCGCCGAGCTGGTCGGCCCCGACGGGCTCGCGGCCGAGGCGCACGAGGACGGCGCGCTCCGCTCCCTCGCGTTCAACGTGCACGCGTTCCGGGTGGCGGTGGATCCCGCGACCGGAGAGATCCGCATCCTCCGCTCCGTGCAGGCCGTCGACGCGGGCACCGTCATCAACCCCGCGCAGCTGCGCGGCCAGGTGGAGGGCGGCACGGCGCAGGCGCTCGGCACGGCCATGTACGAGGAGGTCGTGCACGACGGCGAGGGGCGGATCCTCACGGACGTGCTGCGCAACTACCACATCCCCCAGCTCGCCGACCTGCCCGTGACCGAGGTGCTGTTCGCCGACACGCACGACGAGCTCGGGCCGCTCGGCGCGAAGTCGATGAGCGAGGCGCCCTACAACCCGGTCGCGCCGGCGCTCGCGAACGCGGTGCGCGACGCCATCGGGATCCGGCCGCACGACCTGCCGATGTCGCGCGACCGCGTGTGGCGGCTCCTCCACGGCGGCGGCCCGCAGCCGCGGTTCGACAGCCCGACGACGCTCGGCGAGCGGGGCACGCGGGAGTAGCGGGTCAGGCCGCGGGCGCGGATCCGCGTCGGCGACGGGCGAGCACGACGGCCCGACCCGCGACGCCCACCACGAGCACGCCCGCGCCCGCCGCGATCGACGGCACCGGCAGCGTCGCCACGAGCACGACGCACCCGACGACCCCGAGCACCTGCAGCGCCCGCGGGTATCGCCGGTCGGCGTGCTCCTGCGTGAAGGCGGCGGCGTTGGCGACCACGTAGTACAGCAGCACGCCGAAGGACGAGAAGCCGACGACGCCGCGGAGGTCCACCGTGAGCACGAGCGCGACGACGACCACGGCCACCGCGATCTCGGCCCGCTGCGGCACCCGGTACCGCGGGTGCACGACGGCGAGCGCGCGCGGCAGGTCGCCCTCGCGCGCCATCGCGAGCGACGTGCGCCCGATCCCGGCGAGGAGCGCGAGCAGCGCGCCGAGGCACGCGGCGGCCGCGCCGATCCCGACGACGGGCACCGCCCACGCCCAGCCCGCGTCGCGCACGACGTCGGCGAGGGGCGCGGTGGATCCGCCGAGCCGCGCCTCCCCGAGCACCCCGAGGAGCGTCACGGCGACGAGCGCGTAGACGACGAGGGCGCCGCCGAGCGCGAGCATGATGGCGCGCGGGATGGTGCGGGCGGGATCCCGCACCTCCTCCCCCATGGTCGCGATGCGCGCGTAGCCCGCGAAGGCGAAGAACAGGAGGCCCGCGGACTGGAGGACGCCGTAGGGGGTCGTGTCGATGACGCCCGCGACGGATCCCGCGGCGGCGCCCGGCCCGCCCGGCCCGCCCGCGACGAGGCCCGCGACGAGCACGAGCGCGATGACCGCGAGCACCACCGTGATGATCACGCGCGCGAGCCGGGCCGTGCGGGTCACGCCGAGGCAGCCGACGACCGCGAGCGCGACGACGGCGAGCGCCGCGACGGGCCGCTGCCACGCGGCGGGCACGGCGTAGGCGGCGAAGGTCATGGCCATGGCGGCGCAGCTCGCGGTCTTGCCGACGACGAACGACCAGCCCGCGAGGAAGCCCGGCCACTCCCCGAGCCGCTCCCGGCCGTAGAGGTACGAGCCGCCGGACGAGGGGTAGCGCGCCGCGAGCTGCGCGGACGCCGTGGCGTTGCAGAAGGCGACGACCGCGGCGATCGCCAGGCCGACGAGGAGACCGCCGCCGGCCGCGCGGGAGGCTGCGGGCATGACGGCGAAGATCCCGGCGCCGATCATCGCGCCGAGGCCGAGCACGGTGGCGTCGAGGAGGCCGAGGCGGCGGGCGAGGCCGGGCTGCGCGGGCGCGGGTGATGCGGATGCTGCGGTCATGCGGTCTCCCCGTGGATCGGCCCGGTGGTGGTCGTGAGCGGCGCGCCCCGGGCGCCGGCGCGCGCGGCGAGCACCTCCGCGAGGATCGAGACGGCCGTCTCCTCGGGCGTCGACGCGCCGATGTCGAGGCCGATGGGCGAGCGCAGGCGCGCGAGCTCGGCGTCGGTCAGGCCCACCTCCACGAGGCGCGCGCGGCGGCGCTCGTGCGTGGCGCGGGATCCCATCGCCCCCACGAACGCGACCGGCAGCCGCAGCGCGTCGACGAGCAGCGGCACGTCGAAGCGGTCGTCGTGGGTGAGCACGCAGATCACGGTGCGGGCGTCGACCTCGGTGCGCGCCAGGTACTCGTCCGGCCACTCGGCGACGACCTCGTGCGCCGACGGGAAGCGCGCCCGGGTCGCGAAGGCGGGCCGGGCGTCGCACACGGTCACGCGGTAGCCGAGGAGCGCGGCCGCGTCGGCGAGGGCGGCGGAGAAGTCGACGGCGCCGAAGACGAGCAGCCGGGGCGGCGGCGCGGCCACCAGGTGCAGGACGCGCAGCGGGCCGTCCGCGCAGTCGACCTGCGTGGTGCCCGACCGGCCGGCGGTGAGGCGCCCGGCGAGCTCGGCGCGGATCCGCCGGGCCGGGTCGGCGCCGACGGCCGCGTCGACCGCGGGGTCGGGCGTGGCGGTGATCCACGCGCCGACGGCCGGGCCCTCCAGCACGAGCGCGAGGGAGGCGGCGCGACCGGCGCGCGCGTCCTCGAGGGCGGCGCGCACGGCGTCGGGGATCGGCGACCGCGCGTCGTCGGCGGGCCCGAGCTCCACGACGACCACGCCGATCCGCCCGCCGCAGGTGAGGCCGACCTCGAACGCGTCGTCGTCGCTGACGCCGAAGGACGTGAGGACGGGCACCCCGTCGTCGAGCACGCCCGCGGCGACCTCGACGACCGCGCCCTCGACGCAGCCGCCGGAGATGGATCCGATGACGCGGCCCGCCTCGTCGACCGCCATCGCGGTGCCCGCGGTGCGCGGCGCGCTGCCGAGCACGTCGGTGACGCACGCGAGGGCGAGGCGTCGGCCGTCGGCGAGGGCGTCGAGCACCTCGGCGGCGATCTCGAGCACGGCACCTCCGGGACGGGAGCGCCGACGGGCGCGGGGCGGGTGAGCAGGTGGGCGGCGACCGTGCGGCTGCGGGATGGTACCGCCCGCGTCAAGCCTCCCACGGCCCCTGCGTAGGGTGGGACGCGGATGCCGGGGGGATCCTCCCCCGGTGCCGCGCGCCGCATCCGGCGCCGCCAGAGGGGGACCCATGACGTCGACCGCGCCCGACCGTCCGCAGCCGCTGTTCCGGCGGATCCGCCGCGCGTGGGCGGATGCGCCCGCGGTCGTGCAGATGCTCGCCGTCTCCGCGATCTACTTCTGCTACTTCACGCTCCTCGACTTCGGCGAATGGAACGCGGGCGGCGGTGCGCTCCTCCTGCGCATCGGCCTCGGCCTTCTGGGAGGCGTGCTCTTCATCAGCGTGCGCCGCTCCCGGGGTCGGCGCCAGGTCGGCGCACCCAGCTGGGTCGAGGTGTCGGAGGCCGCCGAGGACGGGGAGCTGCGACCGGGCGCGGACGCGGCGGCGTGGCTCGGCGCGCTGGAGCGCCGGCGCGCGGAGATCCGCCAGGAGGCATGGCTCCTGCCGATCGCGCTGGTCTTCGTGGTGATGCTGACCCTCGTCAACGGCGCGAGCGGGGATCGGGCGGTCGCCGGGCTGATCATCCTCGCGGTCTTCGTCACCTGGGCGACCTCGCTGATCGTCTCCCGCGGCCGCCGCCGCGACGCCGTCGACGCCCTGCTCATCCCGCTGCAGGAGTCGGCGCGCGTCGACGCCGAGCGCCGCGCCGGCTGGCCGCCGCCCGCCCCCGACGACCGGATTCCCCCGGCTGCTGGATAATGTGCACCGCGCGCGACGACCGGGCGCCCCGCCGATCCGAGGAGCGAGCATGACCCCGACGACCCGCCGCACGTACGGCACCGCCGCATGAAGGCCCTGTCCGACCGGTTCCAGCGCGCTCCCCTCGGGATCGTGTTCCCCGTCCTCTTCGTCATCGTCGTCGTCATCCGCCTCCTGCTCGAGGCCCTCATGCGCGAGGACGGCCTGACGCTCGGCCGCACGATCGCGAACGTCATCGGCTCGCTGCTCATCGCCGGCGTGCTGACGTTCGTCGTCGGTCGGCAGCGCCGGCGCAGCGGCGGCGCCGACACGATGGCCGACGTCACCACGTCCCTGAAGACCCGGACGCTGCCGCTCGACGCCGACCCCGCCACGTGGATCCCCGCCCTCGAGTGGCGGCGCCGCCAGTTCCGCCGCTCGATGTGGCTCATGCCCGTGCTCGTGCTCGTGCTGGTCGCGATGGGCGTCGCGGCCGTCGTCCTCGTCCCCGACTCGCCCGCCGGCTGGATCATCGTGGTCGTCTTCCTCGCCCTCGGCGTCGTGAGCTTCGAGCAGGCGCGCCGGACGCTCCCCCGCATCGACGACCTGCTGCGCCAGCTGCGGGCACGCGACGGTGCCGGCGCGCCCGCAACCGCCGCCCACGAGACCCCGACGCACCCCGCCGGGGCATGACCCGCACCCGATCATGACCGGCACCGCTCCGCCCGCGCACGGCCGCCTGCGACGCGCCCGCCGCCGGATCGCCGACGCGCCCGCGGTCGTCCCCGCGATGGGCGCCGCCGTCGCCTACGTCGCGCTCCGGACCTACTGGGATGTCGCGCTCGGCCAGGAGGTGGACGCCAGCCGGCTCGCAGGAGCGCTCACGGTCGGAGCGATGGGCGGCCTCGTCCTCACGCTCGTCCTGTCCTGGCGACGCCGGGCGGCGCCGTCCCGGATGCGGTGGATCGACGTCTCCGAGGCGATCGACGACGGCCGCATTCCCGCGGACACCGAGGACGACGCGGACGCCTGGCGGTTCCTCCTGCTCCGCCGCCGCGAGGTGCACGACCAGCTCGGCGGGCTGTGGGCGGTGCTCGTCGCGGCCGTGCTCCTCGTCGGCACCGTCACGCTCCGGATGCTCGGCGGACCGCCCCTCGCGTGGACCCTCCCGGCCGTGATCGCCGTCGCGGTCGCCGGGATGGCCGTGATCCGCCGCCGCCGGCTCGAGCGCATCGACGCCCTCCTCCAGCCGCTGCTCCACGCGGACGCGACCGGCGATCCCGGACGACGCCCTCCGACCTGACGCCGCCGCGAAGGGTCACCGCTTCCTGAGCGCCGCCGACCGCTGCGGCGTGTCGGAGCGCGCGACCCGTGCTTCGTCCGAGCATCGACCGGGCGCCCGATCCCGTCCGTGCGCATGATGCACGCCGCCGCGGGATCCCGCCTCCCAGCACCGCCGCGCACCAGCCGAGCGAACGGATCCGCATGAGCGACCACCGGACCACCAGCACCCCCGCGCCTCCCGCCTCCCCCGGCCGCCGCGCCGTCCACCGCGGCCACGTCCTCCACATCACGGGATCCCCGCGCGTCGAGGACGCCCGCCGCCATCTCGTGTCGGTGCCCGACGGCGCGCTCGCGGTCGACGACGCCGGCCGCATCGCGTGGGTCGGCCCATACCGCGAGCTCCCCGCCGCCTTCGCCGACGCCCCCGTGCACGGCGACGCGTCCGACTTCCTCCTCCCCGGCTTCGTCGACGCGCACGTGCACTTCCCGCAGACGTACACGACGAGCGCGCACGGCGGCGGCCAGCTCCTCGAGTGGCTCGACTCCTGCGTGTTCCCGTCCGAGGCGCGGCTCGAGGACGAGGGCTTCGCCCGCATGATCGCCGCGGACTTCACGCGACGCCGGATCATGGCGGGCACGACGAGCGCGCTGGTCTTCGGATCCGCGTTCCCGCACGCGCAGGACGCCCTGTTCGAGGCCTCCCGCGACGCCGGGCTCCGGCTGGTGAGCGGCCGCGGGATCCAGACGGTCGGCTCCGGCCCCGCGACCCCGCTGCTCACCACCGAGGAGGAGGCGATCGCGCTGTCCTGCGCGGAGATCGACCGGTGGCACGCCGTCGACACGGGCGACGCGACGACCGCACTGCTCCAGGTCGCGATCGTGCCGCGCTTCAGCCTCTCGGTGACCCCGACGACGTTCCACGGCCTCGGCGAGCTGTACGACGTGGCCCGCGGCGAGGGCGTGTACTTCCACTCGCACCTCAACGAGAACGACCGGCCCGGCACGGGCGAGATCGCCGCCGTCCGCGACGTGTACGGCACGGAGACCTACCTCGACACGTACGACGGGCGGTTCCTGCCGGGGTCGGAGCGGGGCGGATCCAGCCTCCTCGGCCGCCGCAGCGTCTTCGCCCACGCGGTGCACTGCCAGGACTCCGAGCTCGCGCGCCTCGCCGAGACCGGCAGCAGCATCGCGCACTGCCCGACGTCGCAGCAGTTCCTCGGGAGCGGCACCATGCCGTGGCGGCGCACGGTCGCGTCGGGCGTGAACGTCGCGATCGGATCCGACGTGGGCGCGGGCGACGAGTGGCTCGTCTCCCGGGTGCTCAACGACGCGTTCAAGGTGCACCTGTCGGAGCCGGGCGACGCGGGCGTGGAGATCGACGCCGCCGAGCTGCTGTTCACCGGCACGCTCGCCGGCGCCCGCGCGCTCGACATGGAGGAGCGCTACGGCAACCTCGACGTGGGCAAGGACGCCGACTTCCTGACGATCACGCCGGACCTCTGGGAGCCGCTCGCCCTGACGCTCGAGCACGGGATCCGCTCGGACGACGCCGAGCGCGCCACCGACCAGATCCTGTTCACGCTGCTCATGGGGCTGCGCGAGCCGGCCATCGCGGGCGTCCACGTGCAGGGGCGGCGGGTGTCGGCGGGCTGACGCCGCCCGCTGCCCCGGTCACGAGCTCAGCAGCCGGTTCTCGTACGCGTGGACGACGATCTGCGCGCGGCTGCGCAGGTCGAGCTTCGCGAGGATGCTGCTGATGTGGGTCTTCACGGTCGTCTCGCTGATGAAGGCGGCCGCCGCGATCTCGCCGTTGCGCAAGCCCTTCGCCGCGAGCAGGAACACCTCGCGCTCGCGCGGAGACAGGGCCTGGAGCGCGCGCTCGGGCCGTTCGATGTCGGGCGCGTGCGCGTGTCCCGCGACGAGCCCGGTGATCGGCATCGGTGCCGCATCGCCCGCGTGCACCGACCGGATCGTCTCGAGCAGGGTCTCCGGCGTCGCGTCCTTCGTGATGAACGCGCTCGCGCCGTGCCTCATCGACTGGAACAGGGCCTCCTGCTGCTGGAAGGTGGTGAGGATCACGACCCGCGGCCGCGAGTCGGGTGCGCCCTCGACCGCCTCCGGGTCGTCGCGGGTGATGCGATGGGTCGCCTCGATGCCGCTCATCACCGGCATGCGGATGTCCATGAGCACGACGTCGGGGCGCGTCGACGTGACGAGGTCGACCGCCTGACGCCCGTCGGTCGCGGAGCCCACGAGCTCGAGGTCGGGCTGCGACTCGATGAGCATGCGGATCCCGTAGATGAAGAGCCGCTGGTCGTCGACGATGACGACGCGGATGCGACGCGCCGGCTGGTCGGTCATGCCGCGTCCCCCGCCGGGTCGGTGCGCGGGTCGTCGGCGTCGGCGGGGTCGGCGGGGTCGGCGGCGGCGTCGGCGGGGACCCGCGCGTCCGCCGCGCGCCGCCCGTCCGTGGGGTGCTCGCCGTACGTCGGCAGGAACGCCGTCACCAGGTGGCCGTCGGTCGCGTCGCCCTCCTCGGGATCCGTGCGCTCCGCCGTCAGCCAGCCGCCGGCGAGCCGCGCCCGCTCCTGCATGCTCCCGACGCCGAACCCGCTGCGAGGCCGGGCCGGTGGCAGCTTCGAGGCCGGCTCGGGCTCCGCCTCCGATCCGCGGCTCCGGATGGTCAGGGCGAGGCCCGGTCCCTCCCACACGAACGAGACGTCCACGGTCGCGGTCCCGCGGGTGTGCTTGAGGGCGTTCGTCAGGCTCTCCTGCACGATCCGGTAGACGCTGAGCTGCTGCGACGGCGTGAGCCCGCCGGGCCGCCCGGTCGTGCGGAGGTCGACGCGCATCCCGGTCGCCGCCATGCCCCGGATCAGTGCGGGCAGGTCAGCGAGGTTCGGCTGCGGCCGGTGGCTGTCGTCGGTGAGCTCCTCGATGAGGCCGCGGAGGTCCAGCAGCGCCGACCGGGCGGTCCCGGCTATCTCGCGCAGCGCCTCCTCGGTCGTCTCCGGCCGGGTCTCGCGCAGGAACCGCGACCCGTCCGCGACGGCGACCACGACGGCGAGCGAGTGCGCCAGCACGTCGTGGACCTCCTGCGCGATGCCGCTGCGCTCCTGCGCGATCCGCAGCTCGACGCCCGCGACCTCGAGGTCGGCCTCGGCGCGCACGAGCCGCGCGCGGTCCTCCACGCCGCGCCGGCGGAGTCGGACCCGCCCGCCGGACCCGCCGCGCGCGCCGCGCGCGATGAGCTCGCCGAGCGAGTCGAACGCGCCGCGCGCCCCGAGCCCGCCGCGCCGCAGCGCGACGCCCAGCGTCCAGGCCCCGAGGTAGAGCACCGCGGCGATGCCGGCGAGCAGCAGCGCCCAGCCCACGGACATCCCCTCGCCGCGGTACGCGGATCCGAGGCCCCGCGAGGCGCTCCAGTACCCGGATGCGGACATCGCGAAGCCCAGGCACACCGCCTGGAACGCGCCGACCGCGAGGGCTGCGGCCCGGACGGGAGCTGCTGCCGTGCGGCCGTTGACGAACGCGACGACGAGCGCGGCGGACGCGACGGGCCAGGTGGACGCATCCGGTGCGGCGAACAGCATGAGCAGCGATCCCACGCCGGATGCCCCGAGCATCTGCAGGGTCGGCACGACGAGCACGATGGCGAGCGCGGACCGCGGCGCCGACCGGGCCATCGCGATCGCGATCGCGTACGCGCCCACCGTCACCGTGTAGGCGTAGCCGTGCTCCTGCAGCCCGCCGCCGAGCCCCGCCCAGAGGAAGAAGAGGAGGTACGCGACCCCCGCCGCGGGCTCCAGGTACGGCCGGAGGCGGGAGCGGTGTGGGGGGTGCATGCCCTCACGCTAGGGGCGCGGGCACCGCGGATCCGAGGTCGGGCGCGCGTCTTCATCCGAAGGGACGAGGCGTCGGCGGATCACGTGCGGTCGTCGTCCCGTTCCCGCGCCTCCGACAGCCGCAGCCGCACCCGATGCGCCACGACGACGAGGGCGAGCCACGCGAGCGCGAGCAGCCAGCCCGCGAGGACGTCGGTGAGCCAGTGGTGGCCGAGATAGACGCGGCTGAGGCTCACGGTCGCGGCGAACGCGATCGCGATCACGTAGGTGAGCACGCGCGTGGACCGCCGCAGCTGCCGGAGCACGAGCAGGTACGCGACGATCCCGGCCACCACGCTGGCGTTGAGGGTGTGGCCGGACGGGAACGACGGCGACGTCTCGTAGGGCGGCACGGCGTCGGCGCGCGGCGGGCGGTCGCGGCCGACGAGGTCCTTGCCGACCTCGGTCATGAGCAGGGATCCGGCGCCCGCGGTGAGGCCGAGCACGACCGGCACCCACTGGCGTCGGCGGATGGCGAGGGCGACGATGACCGCGACGCCCACGATCGGCACCGCGTAGACGCCCGCCGCCTCGGTGAAGGCGGTGACGGCCGTGTCGAGCCAGGGTGAGCGGACGTCCATGGCGAGGTGCAGCGCGGGCTCGTCGAGGAGCGCGACGCTGTCGTCGTCGATCACGGCGACGTAGAGGCCCGCGAACAGGCTCGACGCGGCGGTGATGACGAGGAGGCCGAGGACCAGGAACGCGGCGAAGGCGCCCGTCGGGCCGACGCGGGTCGCGACGCCGGTGGCGGTGCGGACGATGCGACCTGGCGGGCGGGTGCGCGACCGCCGCGGGGGCAGGCGGTCGCCCGTGGCGGCGACACCGCCGCCGGCGGGCCGGGTCACCCGTGGACGAGCGCGGACGACGGCACGCGGTCGCGCTGGCGGACCGCGGCGACGATGAGGCCGACGACACCCGCGACGAGGCCGACCACGAAGGTGGCGACGCCGCCGAGGATGCCCATCAGGACGATCCCGAACGTGCTGGCGCCCTCGTCGAGGTAGCCGAGGCCCGTCTGCGCCGACCACGTCGCGAGGATCGCGAGGCCCAGCGCGAGCATGAGCGCGACGACCGTGCAGCCCACGATGTACCAGCCCCAGCCGGCCCCGCGGGCCCGGGCGACGGCGAGGACCACGGCGACGAGGATCGCGAGCACGGGCACGCCGAGCGACAGGGTGAGGGCGAGCGCGGAGGCGGTGTCGGGATCCATGGATCGAGCGTAGGCCGCGCGGCCGGGGAGGGCGAGGGGCCGGCGGGCGCGCTCCTAGCATGGGCGGATGGCGGAGTCGGGATCACGGGAGGCAGCCGACGACGGGCGCCCGGCCGCCGGTATCGCGGGCGTCGTGCTCGCCGCCGGCGCCGGCACCCGCTTCGGCGGCGCCAAGGCGCTGGCGACGCATCCGGACGGCACGCCGTGGCTCGCGACCGCGATCCGCGCGCTCGCCGACGCGGGCTGCTCCCCCGTGCTCGTCGTGCTCGGCGCCTCCGCCGACGAGGCCGCGGTGCTGCTCGGCACGCTCCCCGAGTCGGCCGACGCCGTCGTCGTGCGCGCCGACGACTGGGCCGACGGCATGTCCGCCTCCCTGCGCGCCGCGCTCCGGGCGGCCGCGGCGCTGGATCCCCCGCCCGTCGCGCTCGCCGTCGCCCCGGTCGACGTGCCCGACCTCGACGCGGCCACGGTGCGCCGCGTCCTCGACGCCGCCCCGGTGGATCCCGCGACCCTGCGCCAGGCCGTCTTCCGCGGCCGCCCCGGGCACCCCGCGCTGATCGGCCGAGACCATCGGGCCCCGCTCGCGTCCGCGGTGCACGGCGACACGGGAGCCCGCCCCTACCTCGCGGCCTACGGCGCGCTCCTCGTGGAGGCGGCGGACCTCAGCACGGGGGCGGACGTCGACCGGCGGATGTGAGGCGCATCAGAAGTTCGACTCCGAGCGAGCGCCCGAGCCGTCGACGACCAGGTCGAGGTAGGGATAGGAGCTCGCGATCCCGCTCACCGCGTTCGCGAAGCAGCGGAGCCGCGCCTTCCCCGGGCCGGTCGCCGACCCGTTGCGCGCCTTCACCACGTCGAACTCCTGCAGCGCGCACGAGCCCCCGTATGCCTGGATGTCCCAGTCGGAGATCTCGTCGATGCCCGCCGCGGCCGCCGAGCGGTAGTAGGACGCGCGGAACTGCAAGGTGAGCGTCGGGGTGTCGCTGATGACGAGGCAGTGCGAGTACTCCGTCACCCCGGCGCCGGTGTACCGGGAGCAGCCCTGGATGTCGTCGGGGCGGACGACGGCGCCCGACTCCGGCGTCTCGAGCGCCGTCGCGATGAAGGAGCCGTCGGCGTAGCGCGACACGTCGTACGCGAGGCCCTCGTGGACGACGGTGTCGGCCGAGGTCGGAGCGGCCCCGGTGGACGCGTCGAAGGGGCGTCCGTGCTCGGCCGCGTCGAGGAGCCCTGGACGGAGGCCCGCGGGCACGTCGAAGTCGACGAGGCGCTGCGCGATGCGGGCACGGTCGCCGGCGGAGAGGGCCGCGGAGACGGACACCGCATGCCTCGCATCGGTCGCCGCGCTCGCGGGAACCGCGGCCCCACCGAGGGTGAGTGCGGTGATGGTCAGGAGGGACAGGGTCGTGCGCGAGATCCGCATGCTTCCTCCGATGCCGAGCGACCGCGTCCGTCGCGGCTCACGCGAGCATCATGCAGCGAACTCGACCAGGACACCGAGGGTTGCGCACAGGACGCATGTCAGATCCATGCGGGCCGGCTGCCCGCACGGATGCCGCCTCAGCGCGCGAGCGTCTCCTCCAGCGCGTGCCAGGCGAGGAGCGCGCACGTGCCGCGGAGCGGGTAGCGGCCGGAGTCGGCGAGGGCGAACGCGTCGCCGAGCCGGTCCTCGGCGCCGGGCAGGAGCTCGTGGGAGCGGATCAGGGCGCGCAGCTCGACGACGAGGGCCGAGGCCTCCGCGGCCGTGCGCCCCTCGACCAGCTCGACGAGCATCGACGCGGACGCCTGCGAGACCGTGCAGCCGCGGCCGTGCCAGCGGACGGCGATGCGCTCGGCGGGATCCACGGGCGCGCCCGGCGAGCCGACCGGATGCGCGGGATCCAGCGCGAGCACCCGGAGGTCGACGACGTCGCCGCACGTCGCGTTCCGCTGCTCGGAGGCGCCGAGCACGACGCCGGCCGCCGGCGTCGCGGCGTCCGGCTCGGCCACGAACCGCCCAGGTGCTGATGCCGCCCGCAGCGCCGCGTCGCTCCCGACGCGGCGCCGGGCGTGGTCGGCGATGAGCGCCGAGGCGATCTGCCGGTCGAGCGTCATCGTCCGACCGCGTACCCCTGCGCCCCGCGCGGGTTCGCGGCGGCGCCGAGGAGGCCCGTGGCGGGATCCCGCGTCACGGCCGAGAGCCGCCCGAGCGTCCAGTCGCCGACGACCTCGACCTCGTGCCCGCGGGCCCGCAGGTCGGCGATCACGTCGTCGCCGACGCGGCCCTCGACCACGAGACCTCCCGGCGTCCAGGTGCGCGGCCAGAAGGATCCGGGGACGCTCGTGGTGTGGAACGTTGGCGCGTCCACGGCCTGCTGCGGGCTGAAGCCGCCGACGATCGTGCGCAGCAGGTACGGCAGCTGCCACTGGTCCTGCTGGTCGCCGCCGGGCGAGCCGAGCGCCTCGACGGGCTCGCCGTCGCGCGTGATCAGGGTGGGCGTGAGCGTCGTGCGCGGGCGGCGACCGGGCACGAGCGACGACGGGCCGCCGGGCTCGAGCCACGTCATCTGCAGGCGCGTGCCGAGGCAGAAGCCGAGCGACGGGATGAACGGCGACGACTGCAACCAGCCGCCGGAGGGCGTGGCGGAGATCATGTTGCCGAAGCGGTCGACGATGTCGAGGTGGCAGGTGTCGCCGCGCGTCTCGCCCGTGCGGGAGACGGTGGGCTCGCCCGTGCCGCCGGCGGACGCGGGCGCGTCGCCCTCGACCACGAGCGGCGGCACGAAGGGCTCCACCCCGTCGATCCGCCCGGGCCGCAGCTCGTGCGACGCCTCGTCCGTGATGAGCGCGCGCCGCTCGGCCGCGTACTCCGCGGACAGCAGCACGTCGAGGGGCGCGCCGCCCGGCACGGCGTCGCCGTAGTAGGCCTCGCGGTCGGCGAGCGCGAGCTTCTGCGCCTCGATGATGCGGTGGATCCCCGCAGGCGTCGCCGGGTCGATCTCGTCGTCGGAGTACCCGTCGAGGATCATGAGCGCCTGCAGCAGCGCCGGGCCCTGGCCCCACGCGTCGGTCTTCCAGATGCGCAGCCCGCGGAACCCGATCGACACCGCGTCCTCCCACGAGGCGCGCGAGGAGGCGAGGTCCTCGGCGGTGATCAGCCCCGCGTGGTCGGCGCCCGTGGAGTGCCGGTGCGGATCCTGCACGCTCGCGACCATCTCCTCCGCGACGAAGCCCTCCGCCCAGATCGTGCGGGCGGCCTCGATGCGGTCCTCGCGCGTCGCGCCCGGGCCCGCCGCGGCCGACGACTCCGCCAGGATCCGCTCCATGGCCGCCGCCCAGGCCGGGTTCCGCACGAGCGACCCGGCCGCGGGCGCCTCGCCGTCCGGCATCCAGAACGCGGCGGACGCGGACCAGTGCTCGCGGAACAGGTCGGCGACGCCCGCCACGGTGCGACGCACGCTCTCGAGCACGGGGTGTCCGTCGCGGGCGTAGGCGATCGCGAACGCCCAGACGTCGGCTAGCTCCCACGTGCCGTGGTCGCGGAGCAGGAGCAGCCACGCGTCGACCGCGGCGGGCACGGCGGCGGCCAGCGCACCGGCGCCGGGCACGCGGTCGAGGCCCTCCCGGCGGAAGCGCTCGGGCGTCGCGGCGGCGGGCGCGGATCCCTGCCCCATGAGCAGCTTCGGCGCGCCCTCCCCCGCGACCTTCACGACGGCGGTCATGTCGCCGCCCGGGCCGTTGAGGTGCGGCTCGACGACGTGCAGCACGAAGGCGGCGGCGACCGCGGCGTCGAACGCGTTCCCGCCGCGCTCGAGCACGGCCTGCCCGGTGCCGGACGCGAGCCAGTGCGTGGAGGCGCTCATGCCGAACGTGCCGCGGAGCGTGGGGCGGGTGGTGAATGCGTCGGGCGCGCGGAACGTCACGAGGGGTCCTTCCGGTGGGATGACCCCAGTCGACCACACCCGTTCCGCCCGGTGCGGGAATGCGCCCGGCCCTGCGCCCGTTCACCGTTCGACCCGGGAGGCCCATGACTGACACCACTGGCGTCGGATTCCGATCCGAGCGCGGACCCATCCTCATCGCCCTGATGATGACCACGGGCCTCGTCGCCATCGACTCGACCATCCTCGCCACGGCCGTGCCGTCCATCGTGAAGGACCTCGGCGGCTTCGCCTCGTTCCCGTGGCTCTTCTCCATCTACCTGCTCGCGCAGGCGGTCTCCGTGCCGCTGTACGCGAAGCTCGCCGACACCGTGGGGCGGAAGCCCATCATCCTCATCGGCATCGGGCTCTTCCTCGTGGGATCCGTGCTGTGCGGCCTCGCCTGGAGCATGCCCGCGCTCATCGCGTTCCGCGCCGTGCAGGGCCTCGGCGCCGGCGCCGTGCAGCCCATGGCGATCACGATCGCGGGCGACATCTACACGGTCGCCGAGCGCGCGAAGACGCAGGGCTACCTCGCGAGCGTGTGGGCCGTGTCCAGCGTGGTCGGCCCGACCCTCGGCGGCGTCTTCTCCGAGTTCACGAGCTGGCGGTGGATCTTCCTCGTCAACGTGCCGCTGTGCCTCGTCGCCGGCTGGATGATCGTCCGCCGCTTCCACGAGTCCATCGAGCGCACGCGCCACCGCGTCGACTACGCCGGGGCCGCGCTCCTCACGGTGGGCCTCAGCCTGCTGATCCTCGCCGTGCTCGAGGGCGGCCAGGCGTGGGCGTGGGACTCCGTGCCGAGCGTCGGCGCGTTCGGCGTCGGCGCCGTGCTCATCGTCGCGTTCCTGCTGGTGGAGCGGCGCGCGGCCGAGCCCGTGCTCCCGCTCTGGGTCTTCTCCCGCCGCCTGCTGCTCACGACCACGCTCGTGTCGCTCGGCGTCGGCGCGATCCTCATCGGCCTCACCTCCTACGTGCCCACCTACCTCGAGGGATCCATCGGCGTCACGCCGCTCGTCTCCGGCCTCGCGCTCGCCGCGCTCACGATCGGCTGGCCCATCTCCGCGTCGCTGTCGGGCCGCCTGTACCTCCGCATCGGGTTCCGCCGCACGGTGCTCATCGGCATGGCGCTCACGGTCGTCGGCACCGGATCCATCGCGCTGCTCGCCGCCACGCCCACGCTCGCCGGGATCGCGGCCGGCTGCTTCGTGGTGGGCCTGGGTCTCGGCCTCGTCGCGACGCCGAGCCTCATCGGCGCGCAGTCGAGCGTCGGCTGGGGCGAGCGCGGCGTCGTCACGGGCGCCAACCTCTTCGCCCGGTCCATCGGCAGCGCGGTCGGCGTCGCCGTCTTCGGCGCCGTCGCGAACGCGATCTTCGCCGCGTCCGAGGGTGGTCAGCGGGATCCGGACGCCGTCATCGCCGCGTCCGGCGCCGTCTTCCTCGCGGTGGGCGTCTGCGCGCTGGCCACCGTCGTCGCCGGGCTCCTGATGCCGGAGTCGCGCGTCGAGGACACGGAGATCGCGCGCCCCCAGCCCGTCGCCGACTGACCCCGCGATTCGCGGGAATGCCGACCCCGCCCCTACAGTTGACCCGGATGCATACGTTCGCATGGATAGGGAAGCAGGGCAGCATGGCGCAGGAGATCGAGCTCGGACTGGACACCTTCGGGGACGTCACGGTCGGACCGGACGGCCGCGAGCTGCCCTACCCCGAGGTGATCCGCAACGTCGTCGCCGAGGGCGTGCTGGCCGACCAGGTCGGCATCGACTTCATCGGCCTCGGCGAGCACCACCGCGACGACTACGCGATCTCCTCCCCCGAGGTCGCGCTCGCGGCGATCGCCGCGAAGACCGAGCGGATCCGCCTCGGATCCGCCGTCACCGTCCTCAGCTCCGACGACCCGGTGCGCGTCTTCCAGCGCTTCGCGACGCTCGACGCCGTCTCGGACGGCCGCGCGGAGGTCATCCTCGGCCGCGGCTCGTTCACCGAGTCGTTCCCGCTGTTCGGCTACGAGCTGAGCGACTACGAGCGACTCTTCGAGGAGAAGCTCGGCCTCTTCGCCGAGCTGGTGAAGGAGACGCCCGTCACCTGGAGCGGCACCACGCGCGCCTCCCTCACCGAGCACGACGTGTTCCCGAAGACGGCCCACGGGATCACGACCTGGGTCGGCGTCGGCGGCAGCCCCGAGTCCGTCGTGCGCGCCGCGCGCCACGGCCTGCCCCTCATGCTCGCGATCATCGGCGGCGAGCCGCACCGGTTCGCGCCCTACGCCGACCTCTTCGCGCGCGCCCTCGACCAGCTCGAGCAGCCGCGCCTGCCCGTCGGGATCCACTCGCCCGGCTACGTCGGCGAGACCGACGCCGAGGCGCGCGAGGCGTTCTTCCCCGACTACCAGGTGATGCACGCGCGCATCGGCAAGGACCGCGGCTGGCCGCCGCTCGCCCGCGCCTCCTACGAGCAGGAGATCGACCACGGCTCGCTCTACGTGGGATCCCCCGAGACGGTCGCCCGCAAGATCGCCGCGACGCTGAAGGCCGTGGGTGCGACGCGCTTCGACCTCAAGTACAGCGCGGGCCCCTTCTCGCACGAGCGCATGATGGGCGGGATCGAGCGCTACGGCACGATCGTGGCGCCCATGGTCCGCGACATCCTGGCCTGATCCGCGCAGGCCGTCCCGCGTCCGCGGGGGCGCTGCTGGTGGAGGGCGTGCCCCCGCGCGGGATATCCTGCGAAAGTCCCCGCACGGGGGCATCGCGACGGATGGGACGGGCTGCGATGACCGGCGCTCCGCCCTCCTCCGCCGACCCCGGTCGCGACGCCGCCGCGCACCCGCGTCCCGGCCGCGCGCCCCGCGCTCGGGCGCTGTCCGCCGGCCCGCTCGCGTCGCTCCGGTCGGCCACCGTCGGCGCGCTGCAGTACCGCGTGCTCTACCGCGAGATGCGCCGCGCGACGTTCCCCCGCGACTCGCCCACGGGATCGCTGCCGGGCCCGGATCCGTACGGCCTCGCGGTCGTCGGCGAGGGCACCGCGGTCGGCTACCAGACGGTGTCCCACGACCTCGGCGTCGCGGGCCAGATGGCGCACAAGCTCGCCGTGCGCACGGGCCGCGGCGTGTTCTGGTCGGTCCAGTCGTTCCCCGACTTCACCATCCGCTCCTGGCGCGCGGGCCTCGACGCGTTCCCGGCCTGGGCGAGCACCGACGTCGCCGTGCTCGTGGTCGGCATCGGCGACTCCATCCGCTTCACGCCCACCCCGCTCTGGGAGGCGCTGCTCGGCGCATGCGTCCTCGAGATGCAGGCGCGCATGCCCGCCGGCGCCGTCGTGCTCGTGACGGAGGTGCCGCCGCTGGAGATCTCGCCCGTCACGCCGGCGCTCATCGCGGGTGCCGTCGGCCGCCACGCGGACGCGCTGAACCGCAGCACGCGCCGCGTGCTCGAGCGCATCGACCGGGCCGACAGCGTGCCGTTCCCGGCCTGGCGGATCCCCGAGTTCACGGCGCCGAACCCGGAGGACACGCTCTACGGGCGCGTCTACCGGGCGTGGGCGGAGCTGCTGGTCGACCGGATCGCGCCCGCGTGACGCGGCCCGCATCCATCGCCGACGGCTACGCGGCCGACGACATCCGCGCCGCCGAGGCGCCGCTGCTCGCGGCCGGGGCGCAGCTGATGCGCGTCGCGGCCTCCGGGCTCGCGCGCGTCTGCCGGACCGAGGTGCCAGAGGGCGCCGTGCTCGTGCTCGTCGGCGCCGGGAACAACGGCGGCGACGCCCTCCTCGCGGCCGCCGAGCTCGCGCGCGAGGGCCGCGCGGTGCGCGTGATCCGCACGGCGTCCCGCATCCACGAGCACGGCGCCGCGCGGGCCGCCGACGCGGGCGTGCGCGTCACCGCGTCGGACGACCTCGACGACGACGCCGTGGCGGCGCTCGGCCGGGCGTCCGCGCTCGTCGTCGACGGGATCCTCGGCATCGGCACGACCGCCAGCCCCGCCCTCCGCGGCGAGGCGCGCCGGGTGGTCGCGGCCCTGCTGCCCGTGGCGGCCGCCGACGACGGCCCGCGGGTCGTCGCGTGCGACATCCCGAGCGGCATCGGCTGCGACGACGGTGCCGTGCCCGATCCCACCGTGCTGCCCGCCGACGTCACGGTCACCTTCGGCGCGGGCAAGGCCGGCCTCCTGCGGGGACCCGGGCACGCGCTCGCGGGCCGCGTGGCGATCATCGACGTGGGCCTCGACCTCTCGGGAGCCACTCCGCTCGTCCGCGCCGACGCCTGACCCGACGGCGCCCGGACGCCTGGCGACGCGCCCGGGACGCCCCGTGTCCCCGATAGCGCCGACTTCATCCGACGCTCCCGCTGGGTCAGGGTGGACGCAGGCCGACCGGCCCGTCGAAGGGGGACGACACCATGCACGAGCACGCCAGGATCCACCGCGCACCATCCCGAGGGACGGCATGACCGCCCCGCTCGCCCTCGCGGTCGTGAACGCCGCGATCATGGCGGGCGTCGCCCTAGCGGGGGCGCGCACGCCGCGCTGGCTGCACGTGTCGTCGTGGCTGCTGCTCGCGTGGTCGCTCGTCGTCCTCGCGCTGCACCTCGTGGGCGACGCATGGGGCATCCCGGCGAACGCGCTCGCGCTCGCCTTCCTCGTCTCCACGTGCCTGAACGCGAGCGCGCTCGCCCCGCTGATCATGCAGGGGCTCCTGACGCGCACGCCGCGCTCGCGCCGCCGCGAGACCCGCACCGAGTAGCGCCCGGCCCGACCGGGCCCGGACATGCGGATGGCCGCATCGCGCGAGGCGATGCGGCCATCCGTCCGTCCGGCTGGGGACGCGGGCCCGGGATCAGGCGGGCGTCACGTCGATGAGCACCTTGCCGGTCACGCCGTCCTCGACCGCCTGGTGCGCGTCGGCCGTGGCCTCGAGCGCGAAGCGGGTGAGGGGCAGGCCCGCCTCCTCGCCGACGGGCAGCGCGCCGTCGATCAGCGCGAGGTGGATGTCGGCGCGTGCGGCGTCGAGCGCCTCCCGGCCCACCGTGTACAGCAGGAGGAACTGGTAGCGGAGGTTCTTCACGAAGCTGTCGACGACGGGCAGCGTGACGGTGTCGCCGCCGTTGTTCGCGTACACGGCGACCGAGGCCCGGTTCTTCGCCACGGCCTGGTTGAGCTCGGCGTTCTGCGCGGGCGCGACCTCGACGATCAGGTCGACGCCGTCGGGCGCGATCGCCTGGATCTCCGCCGCGGCGTCGCCCGCCTTGTAGTCGACGACGTGGTGCGCGCCGGCGGCCGTCGCGAGGGCGGCCTTCTCGGGCGAGCTGACCGTGGTGATCACGGTGGCGCCGGCCCAGCGTGCGAACTGGATGGCCGCGTGGCCGACCGCGCCCGCGCCGCCGGCGACGAGCACGTGCTTGCCGGCGAGGGCGCCGGGCGCGAGGCGCGACGGGCCGTCCTCGGAGACGGTGAGGGCGCGGTGCGCCGTGACGGCGGGGACGCCGAGGCTCGCGCCGAGGTCGAAGGAGAGGCCGTCGGGCAGGGGCGCGACGCGGTCGACGGGGAGGACCGTCTTCTCCTGCGCGGTGCCGGTGGGGCGGCCGTGCGCGGCCAGCATGATCCAGACGCGGTCGCCGACGGCGAGGTCGGTGACGTCCGGGCCGACGGCGTCGATGACGCCCGCGCCGTCCTGGTTCGGGACGACCTCGGGGAACGGCAGCTCCTGGCCGGGCGATCCGCCGTCGCGCGACTTCCAGTCGGTGGGGTTCACGCCCGAGACGACGATGCGGACGCGCACCTCGCCGGGACCGGGGGCGGCCTCGTCGCGGTCGACGGGCTGCAGGACGTCGGGGGCACCCGTGCGGGTGTAGGTGATCGCTCTCATGACGGGCCCAACGCCGCGCGCCCGCGTGGTGTTCCTGCGGTCAGCCGCCGAGCGTGTCGTGCGTGAACCGGCCGCCGAGGAGGGTGGCCGAGACGCGCATGGTCCGGAGGTCGTCCGCAGAGGCGCCGCCCGCGAGCGGATCCGCGTCGACGACCGCGAGGTCGGCCCGCTCCCCCGGCGCCACGCGCGTGCGCACGGAGGCGTCGAGCGCGGCGGCTCGGTCGATGGCCTGCTCGGGGTGCCACGGCTCCCGGCCGTCGCGCGCGCGGCCGACGGCGGCGGACATGGTGGCCCACGGATCCAGCGGGGCGACGGGCGCGTCGGAGCCGAGCGCGAGGCGCGTGCCCGCGGCGCGGAGGTCGGCGAGCGCGAAGGCGCGGGCCGTGCGCCCGGCCCAGTAGACGTCGGCGATGTCGCGGTCGTCCATGGCGTGCTCCGGCTGCACGCTCGCGACGACGCCGAGCGCGGCGAACCGGGCGACGTCCTCGTGGGTGAGCTGCTGGGCGTGCTCGATGGATCCCGCGAGCCCGTCCGCGTCGCGGTGCGCGCCCCCGGTCTCGCGCTCGAGGGCGGCGAAGGCGTCGAGGGCGAGCCGGTTCGCGTGGTCGCCGATGGCGTGGATCGCGGGCCGCAGCCCCTGGCGCACGGCCCGGGACATCAGCCCGCGCAGCTCCTCCGGCGGCACCGAGAGCGTGCCGCACGCGCCGCCGTGCGCGCCGCCGCCCTGGCCGTCGAGGTCGGGGTACGGGTCGAAGCAGTACGCGGTGCGGGTGTTGAGGGATCCGTCGGTGACGACCTTCGCGGGCCCCACGCGCACGAGCCCGCCCGTGCCGTCGAGCACGTCGCCGGAGCGCAGCCCCTCGGCCTCCGCCCGGTCGAGGTGCTGCGGCCACACGCCGAACTCGACCCGGAGCGCGTCGTGGCCGAGGGCGGCGAGGCGGCGCCAGCGAGCCGGGTTCCAATCGATCTCGAGGTCGACGACGCCGACCACTCCGCGGCGGGCGGCGTCGCGCGCCACCTGCACCGCGCGTGCGTCGAGCGACGACGCGTCGCCCTCCTCCACGCGGTACATGAAGTCGAAGCAATCGTCCTCGCGGAGCAGTCCGGTGGGGTGATCCCCGTAGCCGTGCGGCACGAGGGCCGCGGAGCTCGCCCAGCAGCAGTGCAGGTCGCCGCTGACGAGGAGCACGGGGGTGTCGCCCGCGACGGCGTCGAGCAGGTCCTTCGTGGGGAGGTCGGGCCAGAGGCCGTCGCGGAAGCCGTAGCCGACGAGCGCCTCGGAGGCGCCCGCGGCGTCGCGGGTCACGGCACCGGAGCCGGCCGACGCGGAGCGCGCGGCGAGCGCGTCCTTCACGAGCGCGACGGCCTCCGCCGCGGACGCGACGCGCGACAGGTCGAGGCGGCGCGACACCTTGGTCCACTGCGTGAAGTGGACGTGGTTGTCCCAGAGGCCCGGGATGACGAAGCGGCCGTCGAGGGCGCGCGTCTCGGCGCCGGCGGCGTCGGCAGATCCCGCGGGCCCGACCGACGCGACCATCCCGTCACGCACGAGCACGTCGACGAGCGCGGCGGATCCGGGCAGGCGCCCGCCCGCGAGCAGCAGCGCGGTCACGCGGGGCCGTCCGCGGTCGCCGCGGCCGCCCGCGCGGCTGCGCGCCGCATCTCCGCGGCGAGCGCCGGGTTCGGGTACTCCGCGCCGTGCTCGAGCGCGTCGAGCACGCGCGCGACCACGTGCGGCGGCTTGTTCTGGCTGAGCTTGGCCTTGGCGACGAACCGCGTGACGACGAGGCGCAGCCCGACGGTGCCCGCGCTGATCCGGGCGGCGTACGCGGCGTCGGCGGCCGTGCCCTCCATGCGGCGGGGCTCCGGCATCCGGTCCTCGAAGCGGTCGACCAGCTGCCCGAGCACGCGCAGGTTCTCCTCGGCCGAGAGGATCTCGACGCGGCAGGTGAGGTGCGCGCTGACGTGGTTCCAGGTGGGCACGGCGGGGTCCGCGTCGTACCAGCCGGGCGACACGTAGCCGTGGGGGCCCTGCACGATGACGAGCACCTCGCCGTCCGCGCCCTCACGGAGCCCGAGCTCGTGGATCCGCTCGTCGGGACGGCCCACGTGGGTGAGGAGCGCGAGGTCGTCGCGGTCGGGATCGAGCAGCACCGGGTAGTGCGAGGCGACGAGCCCGGCTCCCGTGCCGCTCACGATCGTGGCCCACGGGTTCTCGTCGACCAGGCGGCGGATCTCGCCCTCGTCCTCGAGCGCGTACGACGGGTTCTCCCTCACCGGACGGACCGCCGCGGCTCGAGGGCGGACGGGGAGGCGAGGGGCATGACGGGATGCTACCGGCCGTCAGCGCGCCCGCAGCCCCGGGAACTGGTCGTCGCGCCACTCCCCCTCGAGCCGCTCGCCGGCGTCGGCCGCCTCCACCTCGCGCTGCCGCAGCTCGACCCGGCGGATCTTCCCCGACGCGGTCTTCGGCAGCTCGCCGAACTCCACCCGCCGCACGCGCATGAACGCGGGGCACCGCTCGCGCGCGTGCCTCAGCACGGCGAGCGCGGTCTCCTCGTCGGGCTCCCACCCGGCGGCCAGGTGCACGTACGCCTTCGCGACGTTGAGCCGCACGTCGTCCGGCGCGCCCACGACGGCGGCCTCCGCGACGGCCGGGTGCTCGATCAGCACGCTCTCGACCTCGAACGGCGAGATCTTGTAGTCCGAGGACTTGAAGATGTCGTCGGTGCGGCCGACGAAGGTGATGGATCCGTCCGGGTCGCGCCGCGCGACGTCGCCCGTGTGGAACCACCCGTCTCGCAGCGACTCGGCCGTGCGGGCCTCGTCGCCGAGGTAGCCGGCCATGAGGTTCACGGGCCGGGTGGTGAGGTCGAGGCAGATCTCGCCCTCGTCGGCGGGCTCGCCGGTCACGGGATCCACGAGCACGAGGTCGACGCCCGGCAGCGCCGTGCCCATCGAGCCCGGGACGACGGGGTCGCCGGGCGCGTTGGCGACGATCGCGGTGGTCTCGGTCTGGCCGTAGCCGTCGCGGATGACGAGCCCCCACCACTCCTCGATGCGCGCGATGACCTCGGGGTTGAGCGGCTCGCCGGCGGACATGATCTCGCGCAGCCTCCCCGGCCGCTCCCGGATCCCGGCCTGGATGAGCATGCGCCACACGGTCGGCGGCGCGCAGAACGTCGTGACCTCCGCGCGGTCGAGCTGCTCCACGAGCACGTGCGCGTCGAAGCGCGCGTAGTCGTGCACGAAGACGGTGGCCTCCGCGATCCACGGCGCGAAGAAGCAGCTCCACGCGTGCTTGCCCCAGCCGGGCGAGCTGATGGCGAGGTGCACGTCGCCGGGCTGCAGCCCCAGCCAGTACGCGGTCGTCAGGTGCCCGACCGGGTACGAGACGTGCGTGTGCACGACCATCTTCGGCTTGCTCGTGGTGCCGGAGGTGAAGTAGACGAGCGCGGGATCCGTGGACGCGACCTCGACGCCCACCCGGTCGGCGGGCGCGTCGTCGGCGTCGCGGTAGTCGGCCCAGCCCGCGGGGACGGCCTCGTCGCCCCGGGCGCCGATCGCGATGCGGCCGTACGCGCCCGGCACGTCCGCGAACACGGTCGTGTGCGCGAGGTCGGCGACGACGTGGGCGACGCCCGCGCGCTCCACGCGGTCGGCGAGGTCCGCGGATCCGAGCACGGTGGAGGTGGGCAGGATCACGGCGCCCGCCTTCATGATCGCGAGCATCGTCTCCCACAGCTCCACGCGGTTGCCGAGCATGAGCATGACGTGGTCGCCCTTCTGGACGCCCCGGGCGACGAGCCAGGTGGCGACGCGGTCGGAGCGCGTGGCCATCTCGTCGAAGGTGAGGCTGCGCTCGGAGCCGTCGCCCGCCACGACCCGCAGCGCGATGCGGTCGTTCCCGCGCGCGATCTCATCGAACCAGTCGACCGCCCAGTTGAAGGAGTCGCCGACGTCCGGCCACTCGAAGCGCGCGACCGCGGATGTCCGGTCGGTGCGCATCTCCTGCAGGAGGTCGCGGGCGGCGCGGTAGGAGGAGTTGGCTCGGGTCATGGGTCCATCCTGCCGCCCGCGCCCGGGTGCCGGCGGCGGCGGGTGATCCTCGGACCGCACCCGATCGCGCACGGCTCCGAAGCAGATATGTAGTGCACGAACTCATCACTGAGGGAAGGACGACCGCATGACCGAGATCACCGCCCACCACGGGCTCATGAACGACACGAACCTGCACGTCGACGACACCGGGGGCGCGGGCCGACCCGTGGTCCTCATCCACGGCTGGCCGCTCTCCGGCGAGTCCTGGAAGAAGCAGGTCCCCGCGTTCGAGGCGGCCGGCTACCGCGTCATCACCTACGACCGCCGCGGCTTCGGCCGCAGCGACAAGCCGCTCACCGGGTACGACTACGACACCTTCGCGTCCGACCTCGACGCCGTGCTCACCGAGCTCGACCTCCGCGACGTGACGCTCGTCGGCTTCTCGATGGGCGGCGGCGAGATCGCCCGCTACATCGGCACCCGCGGCGAGGAGCGCCTGCACAGCGTGGTCTTCGCCAGCGCCGTCCCGCCGTACCTGGAGAAGACCGACGACAACCCGGACGGTCCGCTCACCAAGGACGCCGCCGCCGAGATGACGGCCGGCCTCACCAAGGACGAGGACTCCTTCTACGACGAGTTCACGACCGGGTTCTTCTCCGCCAACGGCGTGCTCAAGGTCACCGAGGCCGAGCGCCAGGAGGCCATCGCCCTCGCGCACCAGTCGAAGAAGCACGCGGCGCTCGCGTCGATGGCCGCGTTCGCGACCACGGACTTCCGCGACGACATCGCGAAGGTCACCGTGCCGACGCTCGTCATCCACGGCGACAGCGACGCGACCGTGCCGTTCGAGGGATCCGGCGAGCGCACGCACCGCGCCATCGCCGGCTCGGAGCTGCACGTCGTGAAGGACGCCCCGCACGGCGTCACGGTCAGCCACCCCGAGGAGTGGAACCAGGCCGTGCTGGAGTTCCTCGCGAAGTAGCTCGCACCATCACCCGCAGGGGCGCTGATCCGATCCGGGGTCAGCGCCCCTGCGTGCGCTTGTACGGCTTCGGCTGGCCCTTGACCACGGGCGCGCGGCCCTGGCCCTTGGAGGCCTTCGCCTTGCCGCCGGCCGGCGGCTTCGGGGCCTCGGGCGGGGTGGAGGGCTTCGCCAGCTCCTCGAGCGCCTCCTCGTACGCGAGGCGGCCCGTCTTGGTCAGCCGGGTCTCGGTGCTCTGCGGGTCGAACACGGCCTTGCCGTAGTGCTCCTCGATCGCGCGGATGGAGGAGGCGAGCTTCGCGCGCGAGATGCCGAGCTGATCCGCCGCCTTCGGCAGGTGCAGCACCTCGGCTGCGACCACGAAGTGACGCTGGTGGCTGATCTTCACGAACGGGTGCCTCTCGTCGCGGCGGATGCCGGAGGACCCACGGTACAGGGCGGGTGCCGTCGTCCCGGGCGCGGCCGGTAGCGTCGATGCGGGCGGACGACCGGACGGAGGCGCGGCATGGCGGGACTCGAGGTCGTGGCGGCCGTGCTGATCCACGACGGACGCGCCCTCGCCTGCCGCCGCGCGCCGCACGTCACAGGCGCGGGCACGTGGGAGTTCCCGGGCGGCAAGGTCGAGGCCGGCGAGCGGCCCGAGGCGGCGCTCGCGCGCGAGATCCGCGAGGAGCTCGGCGTCGACGTGACGGTCGGCGCGCTCGTCGACCGCTCCGAGGTGCCCGTCGGCGACCGCGTCATCGACCTCGCCTGCTACCTCGCGGATCCCGTCGGCGCGCTCCCGACGACGAGCACCGACCACGACGAGCTGCGCTGGGTGCCGCTCGCCGACCTCGGCGCCCTCGACTGGTCGGCACCGGACCTGCCCGCGGTGCGGCGGCTCGTTCTCCGCGCGCAGCACCCGGACGCCGACTGGGTGATCGACGTGGCCGGGCCGCCCCCGGTCCGGGACCCCGCCCGGGACGCGCACGCCGCGCGCCTCGCCGAGCTGGCGGCCGGACACGTGCGCGCCGTCGCGGATCTCCGGGAGGGCGTGCGCGCCGCCCACGCCGCCGGGCTCGACGAGCACACGATCGCGGCGTCGGCGCGGCTGTCGCTGACGGACGTGCGCGCGCTGCTCGGCTGAGGCCGGCCGCGGCGCTTGACCTCAAGGGAACTCGAGGTGCTGTCCTCGGGGCATGAGGATCCACGCCGTCACCCTGCCCGCCCGCGACACCGCCCGGGTCGCCGACGCCTACCGCGCGCTCGGCTTCCGCACGCGCCCGACCCCCGACGCCGCCGGCGTGGAGGTCGAGGTGGGGCGCTCCCTCCTCCGCTTCGACGAGGATCCCGGCTCCCGCGGCGCGCTCCACCTCGCCTTCACCATCCCGACGGGCGCCTTCGCCGCGGCGCGCGCGTGGATCGGCGAGCGCGCGGAGGTCATCGCGCCGGACGGCCGCGACGCGTTCGAGGGACCCGGCACGTGGGACTCCCTCTCGGTCTACTTCCGCGGGCCGGACGAGCAGCTGCTGGAGCTGATCGAGCGCCGCGCACTCGCCCCCGACCCTCGCGCGACGGAGCCGTTCGACGCCTCCCGCGTCGTCGCGGTGAGCGAGGTCGGCGTGGTGGTGGACGACGTGCCTGCCGCCGTCGCGACGCTGGAGCGCGCGGGCCTGCATCCCTACGGCGGCTTCGCGACCGACGGGTTCGCCGCGGTGGGAGACGTCGACGGGCTCGTGATCCTGGTGGCGCCCGGCCGCGCCTGGGTCCCCGAGGGCACGCAGACGGCGGCCGACGTGCCGGTGGTCGTGGACGCGGGGCTCGGCCGCGAGGTCGCGCTCGGGCGCGGATCCCGCCTCCTCTAGGGAAGGAGCCGGGTCGGACGCGCCGGTCTCCCACGATGCGCGCGCGTGGGGCCTCGTGGCGTCGCGCGTGCCGATCATCCCCAGGCCCGGCCGCTGGGGACGACCGGACCGCATCCCGAGGCGCGTGCCCCTAACGTCCAGCAGCACCCTGCCTGCGGCGTCTGCCCGGGCTCACGCTCACCACGAAGAGAGACCACCCATGTCCGTCATGTCCCCCCAGCTCCGCCGCCCCGCGGCCGTCGCCGCCCTCGCGCTCGTCGCGACGCTCGCGATCCCCACCGCCGCGCAGGCCGCCACGCCCGCCCACCGCGCGTCCACCTCGCACAGCAGCATCGCCCAGCACCACCACCACGCGCCCTTCGCGGTGCGCACCACCGTCGTCCCGAGGACGGCCGCGAAGACGTTCGGCGGCGGCGTCATCTACACACCCCAGGACACCGGCAAGCCCGTCCTCGGCGCCGTCGTCATCACGCCCGGCTTCACGGACACCAACGCGAACGAGAAGGAGATGGCCGAGCTCGTCGCCTCGCAGGGCTTCGTCGCGTTCGCCATCGACACGCTGACGACCGACGACCTCCCCGACCTGCGCGCCACCCAGATCCTCGCGGCGGCCGACTACCTCACCGGCCAGAGCGCGGTGAAGTCGCAGGTCTCCAAGGACGACGTGGGCCTCATCGGCTACTCGTTCGGCGGCGGCGGCACGATGCAGGCCGCCCAGTCGCGCCCGTCCATCAAGGCCGCGATCGGGCTCATGCCCTTCGACTTCCCGCCCGCGACGGACCCGAACGCGTCGTACCCGTCGTACCCGAACATGAAGACCCCGACCCTGGTCATCACCGGCCAGAAGGACGAGGTCGCCGACCCGGCCGACTTCGGCAAGCCCGCGTACGACTCCATCCCCGCCGGCACGCCGAAGCAGTACCTGGAGCTGAAGGGCGTCGGCCACGAGGGCGGCCAGCACGTGCCGAGCGCCACCATGCGCAACGCCGTGACGGCGTTTCTCAAGCGCTACCTCGACGACAACCACGAGTACACGAAGTTCATCTGCCCGGCCCCGAAGGTCGCCGGTCCCATCAGCGCGTCGCTCAGCTCCTGCCCCAAGGGCTGACCCGCCCGCTCACCCCGCGCGGCGTCCGACCGATCCTGGTCGGGCGCCGCGCGGGCGTGTCCCCCGACTCGCGCCTAGGGTGGGAGCGATCCACCATCCGCCCCCGCCTCGCGCGGGCCGGCAACCGAACGGAGCGCTGATCGCGCTGAGCACCACCCCGCCCCCCGCGGATCCACGCCGCCCCCGACGGGACCCCGGTGCCGCCCGTCCGCCGCGCCAGCGCCGACGCCGCGTCAACCCGCAGGAGATGCGCGACGTCCGCGCACGCCTCCGCGGCACCATCTACGAGGGAACAGAGCCCGCGCACGGCCGCCTCGGCGACCTCTACTCCCCCCGCCAGATCGTCGACTTCTGCCTCGACCTCGGCGAGGTGATGCTGGCGTCCGGCGCCGACGTGCGCGCGGTCGAGATCGCGATCGTCGCCGTGAGCACGAAGTGGAACCTCGCGCCGCTCGAGCTCGACATCACGGGCACGGCCATCACGATCCAGTACGCGCCGCACGAGGGCCCGCCGCTCGTCAAGCTGCGCGTCGTCACCGCCGAGGGCAGCGACCTGCACCGGCTCTCGCTCGTCTACCAGATCGTCGACGAGCTCCTCCACGACGACCGCGACATGACGAGCGCCGTCGACGGCCTCGTCGAGGTGCTCAAGTCCCCGCCGCGGTGGCCGTCGTGGATCACCGACGCGGCCATGGGCCTCTTCGGCGTCTCCGTCTCGCTCCAGGCCGGCGGCTCGCTCCCGGGCGCCGTCGGCGCGTTCCTGCTCATGATCGGCGCGATGGTGCTCGGCCGGCAGCTGTCGCGGCGCGGCATCCCGCCGTTCTTCGTCGTGGCCGTGCAGTCGGCGGGCGTCGCGGCGCTCGGCACGCTCGCCATCTGGTGGGGCGTGATGCCCGCGGGCAGCGCGGCCGCCATGGTCGCGGCCGTGGTGGTGCTGATCCTCCCCCACGTGACCATCGTCACCTGGGCGCAGGACGCCATCTCCGGCTTCCGGGCCATGGCCCTCTCGCGGGCGATGATCATCGTGCTCATCGTGGCGGGCATCGCGGTCGGCATCCCGGGCGGGCTGGCGCTCACCGCGGGCGTCGACATCGAGGTGGACCCGACCGACATCACCCTGCGCGCCCTCCCCCTCTGGATGCTGCTCATCACAACCTTCTTCGCGGCCGGCGCCACCGGGATCACGCAGGGCGCCAACGCGCGCGTGATGCCCGTCGCCATCGGCGTGGCGCTCGTCGGCACGGTCTCGCTCTGGATCCTCAAGGCCGCCGGGGTCCCGCTCCTCGCGGCGACGTTCCTCGCCGCGACGCTGCTCGGCGCACTGGGGACGGTGGTCGCGGCGCGGTTCCGGGTCTCGGCCACCGCGATCGCGGTGCCCGCCTTCTGCGGATCCCTCCTGCCGTCGCTCGCGGTCGCGTCGGCGCTCCTCAACTCGATGGCCGGCAACTCCGGCGCGACGGGCGCGTTCGTCGGCGCGATGGCGACCACGCTCGCGATCGGCGCGGGGCTCGTGCTCGGCAGCCTCCTCGCGACGCCGCAGGCCCGCCGCCACCTCCGCCGCCGCTCGAAGCGCGTGGTGGTGCAGTCGGTGCGGCTCGACACGACGCCCATCGGCATCATCCGCGACCCGGAGCTCCTGGAGCCGGCCCCGCGCTCGGACGGGACGGCGTGAGGGAGCTCCTCCTGGTCACGCATCCGGAGGCGACGCATCACGTCGAGGGACGGGTCGGCGGCTGGCACGACTCCGAGCTGACGGCGCGCGGGCACGCGCACGCCGCCCGCATCGCGTCGGCGCTCGCGGCGCGCGTGCCGGCGGGGACGCCGATCCTCACCTCCGACCTGCGACGCACGCGGCAGACCGCCGACGCCATCGCCGCTCTCGTCGGCGGAGATCCGGTGGCGGTGCCCGAGCTGCGCGAGAAGTCCTACGGCGAGGGCGAGGGGCAGCCGGATGCCTGGTTCCGGGAGCGCTTCGTCCCGCCGCCCGCCCAGGGCGAGCGCATGCACCACGACGAGGGGCTCGCGGGCGCGGAGACCAAGGCCGAGTGGGTCGCGCGCGTCTACCGGGGCATGGACGCCGTCATGGCCGACCCGGCGCCGCATCGCATCGTCGTCACCCACGGCGGCTCGGGCACGTTCGTCATCGCCCGCTGGATCGGCATGCCGGTCACGGCGCTCGACGTGGTGGGGTTCCGGCTGCCCGCCGGCAGCATCACCCACCTCGTGGAGGACGACGTGTTCCACAACCGCACCGTCGTCTCCCTCGGCGACACGACGCACCTCCTGGGCTGAGGCCCGGCGGCTTGCCGGGCGCGGGCGTCGGCGCGGCGCGTCTGGCACGGTGGTCGGATGAGGATCCTCGTGGTGGACGACGAGCGGCGGCTGGCCGACGGGATCCGGCGCGGGCTCCAGGCCGAGGGCTTCGCGGTCGACGTGGCGCACGACGGCGTCGACGGGCTGTGGTGGGCGCGCGAGAACCGCTACGACGCGATCCTCCTCGACCTGATGCTGCCCGGGATGAGCGGCTGGGCCGTCTGCCGGACGCTCCGCGAGGAGCGGATCTGGACGCCCGTGCTCATCCTCACCGCCAAGGACGGCGACTGGGACGAGGTCGAGGCGCTCGAGGCGGGCGCCGACGACTTCGTCACGAAGCCGTTCGCGTTCCCCGTGCTGGTGGCGAGGATCCGCGCGCTCGTCCGCCGCGGCGCGCCCGCCCGGCCGGTGGCGCACCGCATCGGCGACCTGGTCGTGGATCCGGGACCGCGTCGGGCCTCCCGCGGCGGCGAGGAGATCGACCTGACCAGCCGCGAGTTCGCGGTGCTGGAGTTCCTCGCCCGGAACGCCGGACGCGTCGTGTCCAAGCGCGAGGTGGTGCAGAACGTGTGGGACGACGACTTCGAGGGCGACCCCTCCATCGTCGAGGTGTACGTGGCGCACCTGCGCCGGAAGCTCGACCGGCCGTACGGGACGACGACCATCGAGACCGTGCGGGGCGCCGGCTACCGGCTCGGCGGATCCGATGCGTGAGGCCGCGCGGCCGCCCCGGCGCCGGCGCTCCCTCCGCGTCCGCGCCACGATCGCGGTCGCGCTCCTCGCGCTCGTGCTCGGGACGATCGGCGCGGTCGCCTTCGCGCTCGTGCTGCGCGCATCGCTCGAGGACGGCGTCCGCCAGGCGACCGAGCGGACCCTCGAGACGGTCGCCGACGCGGTCGCCGCGGGCGGTCCGCAGGCGGTGACGGGCCTCGGCGACGACGACCTCGTGCAGGTGCTCGACGGCGACGGCCGCGTGATCGCGCACGGCGAGGACGCCGACGGCCCGCCCCTCTACGTCGACGACCGGGCCGACGACGTCGTCGTCGACGGGGAGCGGCGGCTCGTGGTCGCGGGCGAGGTCGAGGACGCGGGCGGCGTGACCGTCGTCGTCGCGGCATCCCTCGAGGAGGCCGACGAGGCGGTCACGGCGGTCGTGCGGCTGCTCCTCGTGGCCGTGCCCGTCGTCGTCGCGCTCGTGGCGCTGCTCGCGTGGGTCGTGGTGGGCCGGGCGCTCGGGCCCGTGGAGCGGATCCGCCGCGACGCCGAGGCCATCGGCTCCGCGGCGGGCGACGCGCGCATCGACGAGCCCGGGACGGGTGACGAGGTCGACCGACTCGCGCGCACCCTCAACGGCATGCTCGCCCGGCTCGAGGCGGCCCGCACGGCGCAGCGGCGCTTCGTCTCCGACGCCTCGCACGAGCTGCGCTCCCCGCTCGCGACCGTGCGGCAGCACGCGGAGCTCGCGCGCATCCACCCCGACCGGACGAGCCTCGCCGAGCTCGCGGACGTCGCGCTGGCGGAGGGCGGGCGGCAGCAGGACCTCGTCGACGCGCTCCTCGTGCTCAGCCGCCTCGACGACGGCGCGGCGCTCGACCGCCGCCCCGTGGACCTCGACGACGTCGCGCTCGAGGAGGTCGCGCGGCTGCGCGGGCGGGCGGACGTGCGGGTCGACGGATCCGGGATCACCGCCTGCCGCGTCTCCGGCGACGCCCGGCTCCTCGCGCTCGCCGTCCGGAACCTCGTGGAGAACGCCGCCCGGCACGCGGCGACCACCGTGACCGTGTCCACGACGGCGGGACCCGGCGGTGTCGTGCTCACGGTCGACGACGACGGGCGCGGGATCCCCGCGGCCGAACGCGAGCGCGTCCTCGACCGCTTCGTGCGCCTCGACGAGGGGCGCGACCGCGACTCGGGTGGATCCGGGCTCGGCCTCGCCATCGTGCGCGAGGTCGCGGAGGCGCACGGCGGGTCCGCGACCGTGGATGCGGCACCGGGCGGCGGCGCCCGCGTCGTGCTGCGCCTGCCCGTCGGCTGACGCCCGCTCCCCGACGCCCGCTCCCCGGCGCCCGCTTAGGGTCCGGTTAAGGTGCCCGCGGGCAGGGTGGCCCCATGACCACGCACACGAACCCGACCACCGCCCGCCGCGCCGCCCTGGCGCTCGCCCTGCCGCTGATCGGCGGCCTCGCCCTGGCCGGATGCTCGCAGCCCGGCACCGCGCCCGCCTCCGCCCCGGGCGCCGGCCCGTCCTCCGCGTCCGCCGCGCCCACCGACGGCTCGGACGGGTCCGCGCAGGCCCCCGCCGACGGCGCCCTCGCCGCCGCGGTCGACACCGCGATCGCCGCCGTCCCCGGCAGCGCGCTCCTCTCCGTCGACCAGGAGGCGGGCGGCACCTCATGGGAGGTCGTCGTCGCCGAGCAGGACGGCCGCGAGCACGAGGTGCACACGGGAGCCGACGGATCGGCCGTCACGGCGGGCCCGGTCGCCGACGCGGACGACGCCGACGACCTCGCCGACAACGCGGCGCTCCTGCAGGGCGCCCGCGTCGGCCACGCGGACGCCGCATCCGCCATGACGGGCGCCGTCGCCGGCACCGTCACCGAGCTCGCCCTCGACGAGGACGGCGGCCGGATCCTCTGGGAGGGCGACGTCGTGGACGCCGCGGGCGTCACCCACTCGGTGCGCGTCGACGCGGGCTCGGGCGACGTCGTCGGCCAGGACGTCGAGGACTGACGGCCGGCCGCATCGCGGATGCCCGCCCGACCGCGACCGGCCCCGGGCCGGTCGAGGGCCGGGCATAGTCTGGGAGGACCGGTCCCCCCGAGGGACGCCACCCACCCGCGAGGAGGATCCCCCATGGACGTGCACCCCGGAGTCACCCTGCTGGACGACGACGTGCGGGACGCGCACGAGCTGTTCCGCTCGCTGCACGCGCACCCCGAGCTCTCGATGCAGGAGCACGCCACCGCGGCCGCGATCGAGGCCTACCTGCAGGCGATCGGCGCCGAGACGAGCCGCTGCGGCGGCACCGGCGTGGTCGGGATCCTGCGCAACGGCGACGGCCCGGTGGTCGCGTTCCGCGCCGACACCGACGGCCTCCCCATCCTCGAGGAGACGGGCCTCGCGCACGCGAGCCGCGACACCGGCATCGACCCGTCCGGGAAGGAGGTGCCGACCATGCACGGCTGCGGCCACGACTTCCACGTCGCCGCCGCGCTCACCACCGCGCAGGCGCTCGCCGCGAACCGCGACGCGTGGGCCGGCACGGTCGTGTTCGTCTTCCAGCCCGGCGAGGAGACCGGCGAGGGCGCCCGCGCGATGCTCGCCGACGGCCTCTGGGAGCGCGCACCCCGCCCCGAGGTGATCCTCGGCCAGCACGTCTTCCCGCTCCCCGTCGGCATGGTCGCGACCCGCGAGGGCGCGTTCATGAGCATGTCCGACTCGTGGAGGGTGACCGTGAAGGGCCGCGGCGCGCACGGCTCGCAGCCGCACAACTCCATCGACCCGATCGTCGCGGCCAGCGCCATCGTTCTGCGCCTGCAGACCGTGGTCGCGCGCGAGATCGACCCGCAGGCCGCGGCCGTCGTGACCGTGGGCACGTTCCAGGCGGGCATGAAGGAGAACATCATCCCCGAGCACGCGGTGCTCGGCCTCAGCATCCGCACCTTCGACCCGGCCGTGCGCGAGCGCGTGCTGGCGGCGGTGCGGCGGATCATCCTGGCGGAGGCCGCCGCGAGCGGGGCGCCGGAGCCGCAGATCGAGGAGATCGTGTCCTTCCCGCTCAACCGCAACGACCCCGAGGCCACGCGCGGCGTCGTCGCGGCGCTCACGGCGCAGCTCGGGGCCGACAGGGTCGTCGAGTCGCCGCCCATCATGGGCAGCGAGGACTTCGGGATCCTCGGGGAGGCCATCGGCGTGCCCACCGTCTACTGGGCGTTCGGCGGCGTCGAGGCGTCGGCGTTCGGCGGCGAGACCCCGCCTCCCGGCAACCACACGCCGCAGTTCGCGCCGACCATGGAGGGCACGATCGAGACGGGAGTGAAGGCCGCGACGGCCGCCATCCTCTCGCGCGTCGGGGTGGCCCGCGCGTAGGTTCGAGGGACACGCACACGACAGGAGGCACCACCATGTCCGACGCACTGATCGCCGGGGCCGTCGTCGCCCCGCTCGTCATCGCCTACGTCGCGCTCGCCGTGGCGGCGCTCGTCCAGGTCGTCCGCGATCGCTCGCTCGCCGCGATCGCCCGCGACCTCTGGGTCGTCGCCGTCATCGTCTTCCCCGTTCTCGGGGCGATCGCCTGGTTCGCGATCGGGCACCGCACGACCGACGCGCAGCGCGCCGTGGACCGGCTCCGGTTCAGCCGCTAGCCGCTCCCGCGGGAACTCCGCGCCCGCCGCTCGACCCCGGTCAGCGGCGGGCGCGCCTGTTCCGCCAGGCCGACCACGCGCCGGTCGCCCAGAGCGCCCAGATCACGAGCAGCGGCTGGAACACGAGGCGGATGGCGCGCGCGGCGTCGGTCTCGAGGCCGAACGCGGGCGTGCGGGTGACCAGCTGCGAGATGTTGCCGGGGAAGATCGCCACGAAGAACGCGGCCACCACGAGCCCGACCCACACGCGCCAGCGGCCGAGGAGCACGAGCGACAGGCCGAGCAGGATCTCCAGGACGCCCGACGCGAGCACCACGAAGTCGGGATCCATCGGCAGCCACGTCGGCACCTGCGCCTGGAACGACGCGCGCGCGACCGTGAGGTGCCCGGTTCCCGCCATCACCAGCAGGAGGCCGAGGAGGATCCGCGCGAGCGTGCGCGGCAGGGACCGGCGGCCGCCGTCCGGGGCGATGCGCGGGTCGGCCGGGCGCTCTTCGGCGGTCGTCGGACGGGATTCGGGGCGCGAGGTCATGCCCCCAGTGTGACGCGCCGCGGATGTGGGGCAGCGGCGTGCGGCATGGCCCGCGGATGCGTCCAGCTGTTCGCCGTCCGCTCGCGGCCGGACGCCCCGCGGCTACCGTCGGGGACCCGCACCGCCCTCCCGGCGTGCGGTCCCCCTGATGGAAAGGCCCTCCATGACGCATCCGCACCGCTCCGCCGCGCGCCTGCTCGTCCGCGCGCTCCTGCACCGTCCGGTCCTCGGCGCCGCCGCGGGCATCGCCGGCCTGCTCGCCCTCGCGGCCGTGTCGCCCGCCGCCGCGGCCACCTCCGACGACGCGACGCCGGCGCCCACCACCGTCACCCGGTCCGCCGCCGACGCGGCCGACGCCGTCGCCTTCTGGACCCCGGAGCGGCTCGCGGGCGCGGCCTCCCCCGTGCTCACGCGCGCCACGGGCACGCCGGGCACCGTCGTCGACGACGTGCCCTCCGCGGACGAGCTCACCACGTCGGCCGCCCGCGACCAGCGCCGCGCCCGCCCGGTGATCCCGGTGGCGCAGGAGGTGGATCCGGTGTCGCACATCGGCGTCGTCGCCTACGTCGTCGACGGGAAGGAGTTCAGCTGCACGGGCAACGCCGTCGAGTCCGCCAACGGCATGACGGTCGCCACCGCCGGCCACTGCGCCTTCCCCGGCAAGGACCCGTCGAAGATGGTCTTCGTGCCCGGGTACATGAAGGGCCAGCCGTACACCGTGTGGCCGGTCACCTCGGTGACGCTGCCGGCCGGCTGGCGCGAGACGCTGGATCCCGCGCGCGACACCGCGTTCCTCACGGTGGCGAGCCCCGACGGGCGCACGCTCACGGAGGCGGTCGGCGCCTCCCCGGTCGAGTTCCACCAGCCGCGCACGCACTACACGACCGTCATCGGCTACCCGGCGATGGGCCGGTTCACGGGCGACGCGCCGTTCCTCTGCAGCGGCACCGCGCGCGCCACGCACCTCGAGGGGCAGACCGGCCAGGAGCTCGACTGCGACATGAAGGAGGGGGCGTCGGGCGCCCCGTTCTTCGACGGATCGGGTCCCGACGCTCGCCAGTACAGCGTGCTGTCCGGCGGGCTCGACGAGAAGCCGCTCGTGGTCGCACCGGTCTGGGACCGCGTCATCGAGGCGGCGTACCGGACCGCGCAGGCACACGTCGGCTGATCCGCGCCGGGTGACCGGATCGGGTCGCGCCGCATCCGCGGAGGCGCGCGGCCCGGTCCCGGGCTCTCCGCCCGGCGTACCGCCTCAGTCGAGGACGAGCACGGCGATCCAGCCCGCGACGAACAGGAGGACCGGCACGCTCACCGCGAGGACGCCGCCGAGCGTCGGCGTCATGCGCAGGCGCCGCACCGGCCGCGGACGGGATGCGCGCCCCGCGTCGGGCAGGCCCACCGCGGCGAGCACGGCGTCGAGCGCCGACGGGTCCTCGCGCTCCTCGAGCGCGTCGGCGCGCCAGCGCTCCCACCGGTCGACCTTCGCGACGAGCGCCGTCGTCGCCTCGATGACGTCGCGCCAGCGCTCGGGGTCGCGCGTCACGACGTCGTCGAACGAGGTGAGGAGCAGCCGGTCGCCCACGACCTCCACGTCGAGGCCGCGGACGCGGTCGATGAGCACGGCGAGGACGTCGGGCGTGAAGAGGTAGAGGGCGTCGCGCTCGCTGCCGGCCGGGCAGTAGAGGGCGAAGTGGCGGTCGAAGTCGCCCTCGAGCGAGAGGCGCTGCTCCCGCTCCGGCCGCGACATCATCGTCAGCGCGCGGCGCACGACGCCCCGCCGGGCGATCACGCGGATGTGCGGCATCTCGTGCGCGAGCCGCACCATCGCGTACCCGCCGAAGCGCGGCGCCCCCTCGCGCCGACCGGCCGTCACGATCTCGTGGTTGCCGAACTCGACGCCGGGCGCCGCCGTCGGCCGCATCACGCGCGTGAGGTCGAAGTAGCGGCGCGCGGATCCGAAGTGCCCGTCCGACATCGGTCCCGGCAAGTAGGTCATGGCGTTCGCCTCGGCGAAGCGCACGAGCCGGAGGTGGGCGCGGTAGCCGCCGCGGCGCTCGCGCGAGCGGATCACCCAGCTGCCGAAGACCACGAGCAGGATCGCGAAGATCGAGGCGATCAGCGTCTGGAAGAGCACCTGCTCCCCGGCGTCGGGCGCGCCCTCCTGCAGCGTATCCACGATGATCCCGCCGAACGCCGCGAGCGCGAGGACGCAGTCCCACGTGAGGAACACCATGAGCGCCGTGCGCGCTTTCACGCCGATCCCCTCCGCCTCCGGGTGCGCGCGGCGGAAGCCGCGGCGGAACGCGCGCAGGTCGCCCCACCGGACCCGGTCGGTCAGCGGATCCGTGTCGAGCCGCGCCCGCGTGAGCGCCCGCTCGCCCGTCACGGCAGCGTCGTGATCAGGAAGCCCAGCCCGAAGAAGACCGCGGCGAGCGCGATGAGCAGGAGCAGGCCGATCGTGGGCCGGTTCCGCAGGCGTCGCCCGGCCGCCGCGACGCCGCGCGAGCGACGGGTGCGCCGACGTGCCCTGCCCGGCGCGGGCACGGCGAGCGCCTCGTCGGAGGCCGTGAGCACCGACGACCCCTCGACGCCCTCGAGCGACAGCAGCCGGTCGTCGCGCCAGCGCTCCCAGCGGTCGACCTTGGCCATGAGGGCGGCGGTGGCGTCGATCACGTCGCGCCAGCGGTCGGGATCCAGCGTGACCATGTCGGCGGGCGAGCGCAGCAGCAGCCGGTCCCCGCGGATCTCCACGTCGAAGCCGCGCACCCGGTCGACGAGCACGGCCATGACGTCGGGGGTGAAGAGGTAGAGGGCGTCGCGCTCGTACCCCTCGGGGCAGTACAGCGCCGCGTGCCGGTCGAAGTCGCCCTCGAGCTCCAGGCGCTGGTCGCGGGCCACGTCGAGGGTCGGCGTCATGGCGCGGCGGAGGCGCGTGCGGTTCGAGATCACCTGGATGTGCGGCAGCTCCCGCCGCAGGCCGATCATCGCGTAGCCGCCGTACTGGGTGATCCCGGACGCCTTCGACCCCTGGCTCAGCTCGTGGTTGCCGAACTCGACCGGGCGGGCCGTGCGCGGCCGCATCACGCGCGTGACGTACATCCTGCGCGCGGCGGCCTCGCCCATGTGCGCGTCGGTGATGGGGCCCGGCACGTAGCTCAGCCCGTTGACACGGCCGAAGCGCGCGAGGCGGTAGTGGGAGCGGACCCTGCTGCGGCGCCGACGCGTGCGGATCAGGCGCCACGCGAAGAAGACGCCGGTGCCGAACATCGGGATCGCGAACACGGACATGCCGAGGGCGTCGCCGCGGGTCTCCGGGTCGTCCGTGAAGATCGCACCCAGGCCCCCGACGAGCAGGAGGACCCCGCCGAGCGGGATGGCGAACACGGCCAGCACGCCCGTCGCGATGCGGCCGACGAGGAACAGCGGCGACACCAGGATCGGGAACCGCGCGCTGAACTCGAGGCGGAACCGGCGCAGGTCGGCGCGGTCGATCCGGCCGGTCAGCGGCGTCGTGTCCAGCTGCGGCCGGCTGGGCGCGTGCGTCGTCATGGATCCCCTCGTCCCGCGGCTCGCGGCCGCCCCTCCAACGTACCGAGCAGGCACGGCACCGCCGGGAGCGCGGACGCCCCCAGGTCGGGAGGCACGCCGGCGGGCGGGATCAGCGCGGGAACGCCGTCGCGCCCACCTTCTCGTACGCGGCCCACGCGTCCACCGGGCCGCGGCCGGCGACCGCGAACTCGCCGATCGCGCGGGCCTTGTAGACCGCCGGGTTGTGGCTCGCGACGACGCGGGCGTTCCGCCAGTGCCGGTCGAGCGCGCGCTCGCGGGACGTGGCGGACGCTCCCCCGACCTCGAACAGCCGGGTCGCGGCGGCGGGCACCTCGTCGACCGCGTGCACCTGGGCCTGGTACACGGCGTTCTCGGCGGCGTCGAGCGTCGGGCGGTCGAGGGCCTCGCCGGGCGGCGCGGTCGCGACGGCCTCGTCCAGACGGGCGGCGGCCGCGAGGGTCGCGGCGCGCACGGCGAACGCGGCCGTGGAGATCCGGCCCACGACCTCCAGCACCTGCGGGTCGTCCTTAGGCAGCGCCGCGGTGGCGTGGATGTAGGTGCGCGTGCGGCTGCGCACGTAGGCGACGGCGTCGCGCTCCACCTCCGCGGCGATCCCCGCCAGCACCGCCACGAGGTACAGCTGGTAGAAGGCCTGGATGTGGCTCAGCGGCGCCTCGCGGTAGGCGGTGACGCTCGCCGGATCCACCTCCACGCCGTCGAAGGTGGTCGTGCCGCTCGCGGTGAGGGTCTGGCCGAACGCGTCCCAGTCGTCCACGGCCGTGACGCCCGGCGCATCCGTGCGGATCGCGAGCGTCACGCGCTCGACGCCGTCGGCGGCCGCGCGACCGGCGGCGAGGTAGATCCAGTCGGAGTAGAGCGTGCCGGTGGAGTAGTACTTGGTGCCGTCGAGGACCCAGCGGCCGTCGCGCTCCGTGAGCGTGGTGGAGATGTCGGCGAGGGTCGTGCCGGTCTGCTCGCTCGTGGCGTTGCCGACGATCGCGCCCTCGGCGATGCGTCGGATCCACTCCGCGCGCGCCTCCCCCGCGGGCCGGCGCAGCACGAGCTCGACGTAGCCGAAGTGGCCGCGGAGCAGGGGCCCGACGTTGGCGTCGGCGGCCGACAGCTCGACCACGAGCTCGACGAGCTGCGCGATCGAGGCCCCGCGCCCGCCGTCGGCTACGGGCAGGCGGATCGCCCCGAACCGCGCCTCGCGGAGGACCGCGACCGCGTCGAACGCGAGGTCCCGGGCGCGCTCGCGGGCGCCGGCGCCGGCGCGGATCCGCTCGAACAGCGGCAGGAACTCGGCCCGCAGGTCGGCGGTGGAGGCTCCCTCCGGCGAGGCGACCGTCACGAGAACGCGCCCCGGTACGCCGCGGCCGGGTGCGACTCCGGCAGCCGGTCGCGCCCGGTGAGCTTGTGCCGGAGCGTGCCGGGCGCGTACTCGCGCTGCTGCAGGCCGCGCTCCTGGAGCACGGGGGTCACGTGGTCGACGAAGTCCTCGTAGCTGCCGGGCAGGGTCCAGTTGATGACGTTGATCCCATCGACGCCCGCCTCCTGCCAGCCCGCGAGCACGTCGGCGATCTGCTCGGGCGTGCCCACGACGCGGCCGCGCAGCTTCGCGGAGAGCCGGGCGAGGTCGGCGATGGTCGGCTCGCGGTCGGGCGATGCCTCGCGCAGCCAGTTGAGGTGGCTCTGCCCGGCCTGCGTCTCGACCTGCGAGAGCGGGGTGGCCGGATCCAGCTGCTCACCCGTCTTCGGGTCGAAGCCCAGGTTGGAGTGCAGGAGGAACCCGTCGGCCGAGAGGTACTCGTCGATCTCGGCCTCGTTGCGCTTCGCCTCCTCCTCGGTGCTGCCGGTGATGAAGGAGAGCCCGAGCCAGAAGGAGAGGTCGTCGGCCCGGCGGCCCGCGTCCACGGCGAGCGCCCGGGTGTCCTCGATGAGGGCGCGCGTCTTCTCCGGCGTCGACGACAGGATGAACTGCGCCTCCGCGTTCCGGGCGGCGAAGCGGCGGCCGACGGGCGAGGATCCGGCCTGGAAGAGCACGGGCGTGCGCTGCGGCGACGGCGACGACAGGTGCGGGCCGGCCACCTTGTAGCGCGGGCCCTCGTGATCGATGCGGTGGATCCTCGACGCGTCCGAGAACACCCCGCGCTCCTTGTCGCGCTGGAGCGCGTCGTCGTCCCACGAGCCCTCCCACAGCTTGTAGACGACGTCGAGGTACTCGTCGGCCCAGGCGTAGCGGGCGTCGTGGTCCTCGAGGCCGTCGTGCCCGAAGTTGCGGGCGGCGCCGTCGAGCGCGCTCGTCACGACGTTCCAGGCGATGCGCCCCTTCGTGATGTGGTCGAGCGTCGACACCTTGCGCGCGAAGTCGAAGGGGTGCGACTGGAGCACCGAGCTCGTGAACGCGAAGCCGAGGTGCTCCGTGCTCACGGCGAGCGCGGAGATCAGCACGGACGGGTCGTTGCTCGGGAACTGGAGCCCCTCGCGCGCGTTCACGTCGTAGGCGCCGTCGCCCGGACCGTACAGGCCGACCACGTCGGCGAAGAACATGGCGTCGAAGCGGCCGCGCTCGAGCGTCCTCGCGAGGTCCACCCAGAGCTCGACGTCGTCGAACTCGTGCTGCCGGGCGGACGGGTGCCGCCACAGGCCGTGCTGGATGTGGCTGGCGGTGTTCATCACGAACGCGGCGAAGCGGAGCGGGGGCCGGGCGTCGGGCATGGGGATCCTCTCGTCGGGTCACCAGCGTCGCACGGGTGGGGAAATGAGGGTCCGGAGGGCGTAGCGGGCCGTCACATGGGCGCTGTGCACCAAGCACCCAGGATCGCGCGGCCAGCCGTTACCGTCAGCGCACACGGGCGCGGGACCACGATCAGGTGCCCGGTCCGAGCTCTCCTCCGCATCTCCTCCGGCGCTGACGCACGTCCGCGCCGTCGCTCTCCGCCAGGAAGGTCCCTCATGCACCTCCATCCCGCGCGTTCGAACCGTCGCACCACGGCCACCGTCGCCGCCTTCTGCCTCGGCGCCGCCCTGCTCGGCGCGGCGACACCCGCGTCTGCCGCCGGCAGGGACGCTTCCGCGTCGCTCGTCCCGGTCGCGGTGCCCGCCGCGCAGCCCTCCGACGCGGTCGCCTACTGGACGGCCGAGCGCCGTGCCGCCGCGACGGACGACGACGCGTCCGGCGACGCGACGACCGGTTCCGCCGCCGCATCGGACGCCGCGACCGAGGAGTTCGCGACCTCGGACGCCGCGCGCACCGACGACCACGCCGAGCAGGTCGCCACCGTGTCGCACATCGGCCGCATCTACTACGAGCAGGAGGGCTTCGGCCACTACTGCTCGGCGAACGTCGTCGACTCCGCCAACGGCTCGACCATCGCGACGGCCGGGCACTGCGTCACCCGCGACCAGACCTTCTCGACCAAGATGGTGTTCTACCCGCAGTACGAGTCGGGCCCGTCCGCGTACGGGGTCTGGCCCGTCGTCGGCGGCAACGTCACGACCGGCTGGTACCAGCGCAACGACGCCGACCAGGCGGAGGACACGGCCTTCATGGCCGTCGCGCGCGACGGCGACGGGCAGACCGTCGCCAGCGTGGTCGGCTCGACGCCGGTGCTCTTCGACCAGCCGGCCGCGCAGCTCGCCTCGGCATACGGCTACCCCGCCGTGGGGCGCTTCGACGGCGAGCACCTCGACCGGTGCACCGGTTCGGGCACGGCCCAGGGCACCACGCAGATCGTCCTGGCGTGCGACATGACGGGTGGCGCCTCCGGCTCCCCGATCTTCGCCGGCGCCGGCAGCGACGGCGCGCAGTTCGCGAACGTGGCCGATCTCGACTACGCGGGCACCCACAACATCGGTGCGCTCTGGCAGGAATCGGCTCGCTCGGCCTACGACCTCACCGCGGCGATCAGCTCCTGATGCCGCGCGGGGAAGGGTCCTGACCGTCGGCACGCTCGTGCCCATGACCGCTGCGCTGGCCGGAGCACGACCGGGCAGCGCAGCGCCTCGGAGCGGGGCGCCTGACAGGTCCCAGGCGCTCGTCGGCTGATCCACGAGGGTCCCGCCAGCGTCCGGCCCGCGGTCGGGGTGCGTTACGCACCGTGACCGCGGGCCTTCCCCGCGCGGGGGAACACGGGGCACGGTGGGCGGCACGCGAGCGGATCCCCGCTCGCGCCATTCCCCTGCACCGCAGCCGCACCGCTGGAGACCCCATGACCACCGCACCGCCCGCCGCATCCACCGCACCGCCCGCGGCGCCGACCGCCACGCCGCCCGGCGGACCCGCCTCGCCCTCCGATCCCGAGGCGCCCGCCGACGTGTCCCGCCGCCGACGCCGCGTCCTCACCGCCTCGTTCATCGGCACCACCGTCGAGTACTACGACTTCTACCTCTACGCCACGGCGTCCGCGCTCGTGTTCGGCAGCCAGTTCTTCCCGAACCAGACGGCCGCCGTGGGCCTCCTCTCGTCGTTCGCCGCGTACGGCGTCGGGTTCCTCGCGCGGCCCATCGGCGGGATCGTCGCCGGGCACCTGGGCGACCGGATCGGCCGCAAGCGCATGCTCGTCTACTCGCTCGTGCTCATGGGGATCGCGTCGACGCTCATCGGCGTCCTGCCCACCTACGCGACCATCGGCCTCGCGAGCGTCGTCGGCCTCGTGTTCCTGCGGCTCGTGCAGGGCATCGCGGCCGGCGCCGAGTGGGGCGGATCCGCGCTGCTCTCCGTCGAGCACGCCCCCGCCCACCGCCGCGGCCTGTTCGGCGCCTTCACGCAGATGGGATCCGCGGGCGGCATGCTCCTCGCGACCGGCGTCTTCGCCGCCACGCGCTTCGGCCTCGGCGAGGAGGCGTTCCTCGCCTGGGGCTGGCGGCTGCCGTTCCTGCTCAGCGCGGTGCTCGTGGGCGTCGGCCTCGTGATCCGCCTGCGCGTGGAGGACGCCGCCGAGTTCCGCGACATCAAGGCGGCCGGCGAGGTCGAGCGCTTCCCGCTCGGGGTGGTGCTGCGCAAGCACCCGCGTGCCGTGCTGATCACCGCGGGCCTCCGCCTCGTGCAGCCCGCGCTCTACTCGATCCTCACCGTCTACACGCTCTCCTACCTCGCGTCGAAGAGGGGCGACTCCGGCGTCGCGCTCACGTCGGTGCTCATCGTGTCAGCGCTCAGCGTGCTGACCACGCCGCTCTGGGGCTGGATCTCCGACCGCGTCGGCCGCCGCCGCCTCACCATCGCGAGCGCCGCCGGCATCGGGATCCTCATCTGGCCGTTCTTCGCGTTCCTCGACTCCGGCCCGCTGCTGCTCCTGCCTCTCGTCTTCGCGCTCGGCATGAACGTCTTCCACGACTCGATCTACGGACCGCAGGCCGCCTGGTTCGCCGAGCAGTTCCCGACGGGCGTCCGCTACAGCGGCGTCTCGCTGGGCTACCAGGTCGGCAGCATCTTCTCCGTCGGCCTCACGCCGCTGCTCGCGGTGCTGTTCCTGCAGTGGGGCGGCGGATCGCCGTGGATCCTGTGCGCCTACATCGGGCTGTACGCGGTGCTGACGATCGCGGCGGCGGTCGCCGCGAAGGACCCGGCCAGGGACGCCATCGCAGAGCGGCGGGCGGCCTCTGCGGCAGCCGCGCCGGATGACGATGCGTCCGGATCCGTCGCGGTCGAGCTCCGCGAGCGGGAGCGCGCGACGGCGCGCTAGGCGCGGGCGGTCGAGGGGGTGGAGCGTCGCGCTCCGCCCCCTCGTCGTCCGCGCGGTGCGCGCGGTGCGCGGCGCCGCCCGTATCGTGTCGGCATGACCACCGCGCCGACCGTCCGCTCCGCCGTGCCCGCCGACGCCGAGGGGATCGCCGAGGTCCACATCCGCACCTGGCGCGAGACCTACGCGCACCTGCTCCCGGCGTCGTACCTCGACGGGCTCGACGTCGCGACGCGCGCCGAGGACTGGCGCCGGACGCTCACCGAGGGATCCGTCGACGTGCCGCCGTTCGTCGCCCTCGACGACGACCGCATCGTCGGCTTCGCGCTCGCGGGCCCGGCGCGCGACGAGGATCCTCCGCGGCCGTTCCAGCTCTACGCGATCAACGTGGTCGCCTCCGCCCACGGCACCGGTGCCGGCCAGGCCCTGTTCGACGCGGCCGTCGGCGACTCCCCCGCCTACCTCTGGGCAGCGGACGACAACCCGCGCGCCGAGGCGTTCTACCGCCGCAACGGCTTCGCGCGGGACGGCGGCGTGGAGCGGCAGATGTACCAGGGCGCGGAGATGGTCACGGTGCGGATGGTGCGGTGAGGGTGGCCGGGCGGCCGTCGTGGGGCCGCCCGGCAGCGCATCACATCGTGTTCCAGTGGTACCGGCCGCTGGCATCCGGACCCTTGCCGCCGCACTTGTAGCTGCGGCCGTTGTCGGCCTGGGCCACCGCGCCCACCTGCGAGCAGAAGCCGCCGGGGTTGATGCCGCCGGTCTGCTGCGCGGGAGCGGGTGCCGGTGCCGGCGGGGCAGGAGCCGGCGCAGGAGCGACCGGAGCAGGCGCCGGTGCGGCGGGCTTCGGGGCGGGAGCCGGTGCGGCGGGCGCGGGGGCCGGCGCGATCGTGGGCTTGAGGGTGGGCGCTGGGGCGGGAGCCAGCAGCGTGAGCGTCACCGTGGATCCGGCGTCGACACGCGAGCCCGGGTTCGGGCTCTGCGACTTCACCGTCATGCCATCGGTGACGCTCGGCACCTCCCCCGACTCGAGCACGTACTGGACGACGTAGCCGGCCTCGCGGAGCAGCGTGCGGGCGTCCGTGGCGCTCTTGGCGCTGACGTCCTCGACGACGTGGACCACCGGGGGCGGGGTGGCGGAGGGGGTCGGGGTGGAGCTCGGGGTCGGAGAGGCGCTGGCGGAGATCGCATCCGCCTGGCGCGGGCCGGGAGCCGACGCGGCGACCGGCACGGCCGCGCCGATGATCAGGAGCAGGATCGCACCGGCTGCGGTCGCGCTGTTGCGGGGTCGGGTCGCGAGCGCCGGGACCCAGCTGCGGCGGCCGGTGAAGAGCGGGTAGAGCGCGGTGACGAGCGCGACCAGGCCGACGGAGACGAACATGCCGCCGAATCCGCCGATCGCCGTGGTGATCAGGACCGCCAGCGCGACGGCTGCCGCGACGACCCACGTCGTAGCCGGGTGGCGGCTCGGGCGAGTGTCGGTGACGACCGCCGTCGGCGCCGCGGGGCCGACAGGTGCGACCGGAGCGGCGATGGCCTTCCGTGCGGGCTTCGGTGCCGGCGTGATGACCGTGGCAGTCTTCGCGCGCTCGGCGGCCTTCGCCTGCATGGCCGCCTCGCGCTGCGCGACCTTCGCGGCACGCTGCTGGTCCGCGGCGGCGGCGCGCTCCGCCCGGACCCGTGCGGCCTCCGCGGCGCGAGCGGCCTTCGCCGCCTCGGCCTGCTGCGCGGCGGCGACGGCCGCCAGCGCGGCGGCGCTCGGTGCCGGGGCCTGGACGGGTGCCTGCGGTGCAGCGGGCTGCACCATCGGCGCGACGTGCTGCGTCCACGCGGCGCCGTCCCAGTACCGGAGCTGGCCGGATCCGTCGGGGAACCAGCCGGCAGGAGCGGCGGAGGGGACGTCGGGCATGGTGCTCCTCGGGTGCATGCCGCGGCGAAGGGGTAGGCGGCAGGTGGTGCCGTCGAGTGACGACGCCTGAGGCTATGAGCGCGCTCCCCCGCCCGTAAGCCCTCGCATGGGGGTGAAAGTGGGCCGGGACTCCCGGGATCCGCCCACCGAGCCCGGTTGAGGCTTCGCGCAGCGGTCCGCGGGCGTCGCCTGCTGTCAGTCCTGGCGCCGCGTGAGGGCACGGACAGCATCGGAGATGGATCCGCCGTGCTGCTTCCGATGCTCCTTCACGTCCTCGGCGGTGACGCCGTCGGGGAGCCGCCGGATGCCCGCCGGGTCGCCGAGGATCGCAGGCCCCATCAGGAACGCCGCGGCGAGCGCTGCGAGGAGGAGCAGAATGCCGACGCCTGCCTCACCCGAGGCCCAGAAGGAGACGCCGGCGACGCCCGCGGCGAGGATGACGAGCACGCGGATCACAGCGGTCACGGTCATGGGAAGCGCTCCTCTCGTCGGATGCCCAGCCGAGGACTCCCTTCCACCCTGCCGACTCCCGCCACCGGATCTCAACCCCGCACGCGCGTGACGACCCCCTCCCGGCGCGCCTGCACCGCGCCGATGATCGCCGCGGCAGCCTCCTCGGGAGGCTGGTGCTCCCAGAACCGCAGCACGGTCCACCCCAGGTCACGGAGCAGCGCGGTCACCTCCGCGTCGCGCTCGACGTTGCGCGCGAGCTTCGCCACCCAGTAGTCGGCGTTCGCCTTCGGCAGGTGCAGGTGAGCCGGGCAGCTGTGCCAGAAGCACCCGTCGATGAACACGGCGATGCGCTGACGCGTGAAGGCGATGTCCGCCCGGCTCCTCGACTCCGGCACCACGCGGTGGTCGACGAGATACCTGAGACCCCACGCGTGCAGGAGCCGCCGCACGAGGAGCTCGGGCCTGGTGTCTCGCCGCTTGTTGGCACGCATGATGCTGCGCGCGGAGTCGGAGGAGGCCCAGGACATGCGGAGAGAGGATCACGGACCACCGACGCGGGACGGCACGGGGTCGGACCGGCTCCCGAGATCGCCCCGTGCCGCTCTCGCCCTGCGACCGCCCCGGGTCGTCGCGCACGATCGTGACGATGGACAGCCTGTCGCGTCGCAGCTACCCGCCCGTCGCCCGGTGGCCGAGGGTCACGACCTGGCGGATGTGATCGGCGAGCTCGCGGGCGCCGTCGTACTCCGCGAGCTGCTCGGCCAGCTGCCGGGCACGCGCGGCCACGGCCGGATCCGCGAGGAGGCGCTGGATGGTCGGCACCGCGTCGGACTCGATCGACTCCGGGTCGATGGCCTCGCCGACCCCCCGCTCGACGGCCCGGGCGGCGTTCCAGCGCTGCTCGGCGTGGCCGGGGATCGCGAGCAGCGGCGTGCCGACGCAGATCGCTTCCATCGTGGACGTGTGCCCGCCGTGCGTGACGACGAGGTCCGCGGCGCGCGTCCAGAGCATCGCCTCCTCGGTGTACGCGAGCACCCGGTCGACGCCCGCCGTGTCGAGCGACGACGGGTCGATGTTCGGACCCGTCACCACAGCGGTGGTCGCGTCGATCTCGCGCAGCCGCGGCGTCAACCTCCTGAGCGCGTCGAATCCCTGCGCCGTGCCGCCCAGGCTGACCACGACGAGCGGCCGGTCGTCGGGCACGTCGAGCGACGCCCGCGCTGCGCGCTGGTCCGGCAGCGACGACGGCGCGGACTTCAGGACCGGCCCCACATGCCGGATCTCGTCCACCGACCACAGCGCCGCCCGGGAGGACTCGTCCGTGATGGAGGAGAGCGGGTCCAACGCGGACCAGTCGGGGATGCAGACATGATCGCCGAGGATGCGCCGTGCCGCCGCGGGCTCGACGCCGTTCGCGATCAGCTGCGGCACCACGTCGGAGAGGACCTCCGGGAAGGGGTGCGCGAAGAACCCCGTGTTGACGATCCAGCCGGAGTGGACGCCCTCGAGCGCCGCGGAGACGGCACCCGTGACGCGGAAGTCGACGAGGACGAAGTCGGGACGGAACGAGCGGATGAGCTCCCGCTCGTCGGCGACGCAGTCGCGGAGGTAGTCCGCATCCGCCAAGCGCAGTCGGGCGCCGGGCGAGGCCGGCGGCGCACCCGCCGGGATCGGAGGCAGCTCACGCAGCGCGGCCGTCTCGAGGCCCCGGGCAGCGGGGATGTGCGTGGCGGCAGCCGCCGTCGCGACGAGCACCTCCGCCCCGCCCCGCCTCAGCTCCTCCGCCACGCGCGTCGCCCGGACCACATGCCCCAGCCCATGGAAGAACGCCAGGACGAGTACGCGCATTGCAGCCCCCACAGCTCGACGACGACCTCGACGTCGAGGCCCACAGCGCGTCCGATCCTATTCAAGGGGTGCGAGGCGGCGCGAGGGGTCGCGGCGGCCCGCCTACGTGGTCAGCTGCATCCAGACCACGCCGATCAGCAGGGGCACGAGCGGAGCGAGCACAGCCGACGCCACTGGCCCGAGCCGAGCGCGAGTGTCCATGGTGCGGGCTGCGTGCGAGAGCGTGTCGCCCGAGCGGCGGTACGTCTCGGCGTCGATAGCCGGTGCGGCTGCGTCACGATAACGGATGGTGCGGCGGCCGAAGCGGTCGAAGAGGGCGGAGATCACCGTGTAGAAACGCATCAGCACTTCAGGATCGGTGAGATCGAGCGGTGGGAAGTACACGTGCAGCGTGCTGTCCACGATCTCGAGATCGAGATCCGCGGCGTTGTCGAGCAGGATCACCAGCAGGTCCGGAGTGAGCACATAGAGCGCGTCGCGCTCGTATCCGACGGGGACGGAGACGGCGAACACATCGCTGAAATCGCCCTCCAGACGGAGTTCCTGCCGCCCCGTCGGCGCATGGGGCAGGACGCTCAACGGGCCGTTCCCGTTCCTGGATCGCAATTGCATCCGTGGTGCTTCCGACGGCAGCGGGAGGCGCACGGCAAGGGTCGTGTGGACGGTCGCCCCTTGCCCGTTTCCCACCGCGAAGGTGCGCCTCGCGGCGTCGAAGGGCAACGCCGTGTGCGTCGCGTCGATGTGGTCCATCGTGAGGCGCGATCGTCGGTCGATCTGCTCATCGACCGAGCCGCCCCAGAGCCGGTCGCTGATGTCGGAGGTGTAATGCCACCCGAGGGCTGCGCTGAGCGACCAGAGGGAAGCTCGATCGCGGATGCCGTGACGGATCATGCACGCGACGTAGGCGATCAGCGCAGCGCCGAGAAGCGCGACCGCCGATTGGACGAGGACGAGTGCCACGCCTCCGAGCTCGAAGCCACGGGGAAGCACGTAGAACATGACGGTCGCGCCGATGGCGAGGTACCCGACCGCGCTGAAGATGATGAGCGCGCTGCTTCGCCTCCACCACGGCGTGTGCTCCGCGCGTTCATAGCGGGAGATCGACGACATCCTTCAGGGCTTGTAGACGATCGCGATGAAGAGCTGCCCTTCCTGTCGGACCCAGGCAAGCCATCGCGGTGCGTCCTTCCCCGCGATGCGCTGGATGGGGATGACGTAGACGCCTTCCGCCTCCCGGCTGAGCCTGCGGAACTGCGGCTTCTTCGAGATCCACAGCTTGCCCCCTCCGTCCCACGGCTCCAGATCGGAATAGAGGTAGCCGTGCTCCCGGAGATTGGCGCTGTCCGCGAGGGCCTCGGCCTGCGGGACGAGTTCCCGGACGGTTTCCGCGGCGACCGTACCGGCCAGCGCGAACGCGGCCACGTCATACACATTGCCTTCGCCGTAGTCCCGCGTGGCGAGCAGCGTGAGCTCCGTCACACCCTTGTCGGAGTTGCCCTTCCACAGCGCATACGAATTCTTCGCGCGCTTGTTCATCAAGAACCCGCCGAAGTTCGCTTTCTGATATGCGAAGTCGTCGAGCTTGGCCGTTATCTCTGCGCTGGTCGTCATCTGCATCCCATCATCCATTCCACGAAGCCTTGCCTCCGTGCGCAGCCGAGAAGCTAGCCGACCAGCCCGCCCTTGATCATCACCCCGAACGATCCCGAACGACACGACCGGATACCCATGATCGCGATAAGGTCCCGTCGTGCATGATCCGCGGACTCTCGACGAGCTCAGCGTCGCTCTGGGACGACTGCGCAGACAGGCGGGCACACCGTCATTCGCCGAGATAGCTCAACGAATAGGAGCTGCAGGCGAAGATGCCGAACCGCCGAAGGTCACGGTGTACGACTGCTTCCGAGCGGGGCGTCGCCGCGTCGATGATCGCCTGGTCGGCGCGATCGTGCGCGCGCTCGGGAGGAGCGAGCGTGAGGCGGCCCATTGGCGTGACCTCGCCAAGACGCTGAACGGCGAACGGAACGCGGTGCACCTGGAAGTCGTCCTAGGGCGACGGGCCCCTGCCGACGTCGGCGAGATCGTCGGGCGAGAGCAGATCGTCCGCGAGGCCTCCGACGCCGAAGTGGTGGTCCTCTCAGGTCTTCCCGGAGTGGGCAAGACGACGCTCGCGACCGCGCTCGCCGTCGGCAGCCCCACGCTCACCGTCGAACTGCGGGAATCAGAACCGGGTCGCCCGATCGTCGGGCCGGTGGAAGTCCTCCGACGCATGCTCAGCGCGCTCGGACACCGTTCTCTCCCCTACGACCTGGCCCGCCTGCGAGAGCGCTTCGCGACTGATGCCCGCGGGGTCATCATCGTCATCGAGGATGCGGTGTCGCCTTCGCGACTGGCCGCGCTGCTCGTTCCGGGAATCCGCTTCATCGTCACCACGCGTGTCGACCTGACTTCCCTGACGCATCACCCCTCGCTGCGGGGGCGTCGGCTCACCCACGTGACCGTTCCCCCGTTGGACGGCCCTGCTGCGCGGATCCTGCTGTCGCGTCTGATAGCCGACGAGGAGGGGGACGCCTCTGCGGCCTCGAGGAGGACGGCGGCCTCAGGGAGCCCCCAGCGAGCTGACGCGCTGACGCGCATCGTCGCGGTCGCTGGCGGATTGCCGCTCGACATCGTCATGATCGCGGGCGTCATGCGGGAGCACGCGGGATGGACGTTGGACGACCTGGCGTCACGGTTCGAGACCGAACCTCGAGATCGCCGCATCCGACCTGTCCTCGAGGTCTCCGGCGCCACGCTCGAGGCCGAGGACGTGATCACGCTCACCGACGCGGCGCTCATCGACCGGGAGTTCGACACCAGCGTCCTGATCGACGCGAGAGGACCGGAGGGCGAGGCATCCCTGAAGAGACTTCGCGCCCGTCATCTCGTCGAACTGCACGGCGGCCGTCTCGTCATGCACGCGACCGTGTTCGCGTTCGCGCGCGAGCGTGCGATGACGATGCGACCGAGATCGGAGAGACGCACCGCCATCGGCCGAATGGCCGATGTCCTGCTGACCCGGATCGCCGGTGACGAGGACTACGCCGCCCGCGAGGTCGGAACGGTCCTCGCCGTCGCGGAGGCGGCGCACGAACACGCCTTGGACGAGCAGAACGAACGGCTCGCGCTGGCCTCGTATCCTGCGCTCGCCCGCTGGTCGCTGTGGACCGAGTCGCTGCGTCTCCATGACCTGGCCGCGCAGGGCAGGGGCTTGGAACTCATTCCCGAACTCGCGCTCAACGTCGCCCACTGCGCAGAGAGGCTCGGCCGTTACGACGAGGCCCTCCACACTCTGCATCGAGTGCGCAGGATCGCCGACGGGACCGCACTCGCGCGCACATGGAATCAGATCGGCAACGTGCAGCACTGGATGTGCCATTTCGACGAGTCTCTGACCTCATTCCAGCGCGCCGTCGAGATCGCCACGGCGAGCGGCGACCACGTCGTCCAGGGTCGGGCTCTGGGAAATCACGCGAATGCGCTCCGCGTCCTGACTCGGTTCCGCGAGGCAGAGCAGGAGTTCTTCGATGCCCTCGGGATCGCCACCGGTGCGGACGACCAGTTGAACATGGGCATCGTCCGCGCGAATCGAGCCCTCCTGTGGACCTCGACCGGGCGGCTGGATGACGCAGAGGCTGAATTGCAGTCGATCCTGGATGAAGCGGGCGAGCGCGCCGTCTTGTACGTCCGGATGTCCCTAGGTCTCGTCGCTGAGGCGCGCGGGGACTTCGACTCGGCAGCAGAGCGCCTTGCTTCGGCGAAGAGGGCGATGGCCGGCTCGGTCGAGTACTCGGCCGCCGCCGAGCTGGCCCTTCTCGGTGCACGGCTCGATGCCCGAGCGGGACGGTTCCCTCGGGCGGTGGAGGTCGCACGCGAGGCCCTGCGTGATGCCGATAGGGCGGGAACGCCGCTGATCGCGACCGAGGCGCGGAACTCGCTCGCCGAGATCATCATCTCCGGTGCGACGGCACAGGCGCTCGAGCCCTCCCTGCTGGGAGAGGCGGAGAGCCATGCCTCTGAAGCGACGAGCATCGCCGAAGCAGTCGGGGACCGCGCAGAGATCGCACGGGGCTTGGCGGTCCTCGGCCGGATCGCCGGGCTTCGCGGGGATGTGGACACCTCCGAGGCACTCGCGGAGCGCGCACGATACATCTACCGCGAGATCGGTCATCGGCTCGGCGGCTGACCATCAGCTGCCATGCCGCTCTCCTCGCTGCGCGCCCGTCGTCGCGGCCTCCAGAGCAGGCAGCGGCGGGAGGGGTATCCGAGGGACCCGATCAGCTAGCGGCGACAAACCGGCACAGGTCGGCCGCCGGCACATCACCTTCCCGATTCGCCCGTCGGCTCACCTCGGGGCGCCATCGAGGTAGAGGAAGGTCCCGTCCCACTGTGGCGCGAACGGATGAGTGAGGAAGGGCGATATCCCCCGCGACGACCCGATCATGGACCAGATCACGCCGCGCAGCCGCCACGTCGTCCGGATGATCTCAAGAATCTGCACGATCATGTCTTCCGCGGACACAGGCTCGGGATCCGGCAGAGGATTTCCAACCTCACTCTTCGGTCGAGAGATCTTGGACATCTCCCATGCCTGCTCTGAGACGAGATTGGTTCGGAGGACATCGTGTACGAACCGATTGCGTAGCTGGTAGAGCGCGCCGGCCGTGATGATCGCGTCCAGCGCGACGGGCCGGATGCCATCGTGAAGTCGCTCGCAGTGTGGAACGAGCTCGGCGCACTCGGCTATGAGGGACTTGAAATGCTGAGGAGTGTCAAGCGCGGCGTCCAAGTCGGATGCTCCATTCAGCCTCACATGGAGATAGCGTGCAGCCGCCTCCAGTCGCAGTGCCTCATCGACGATCCGTCCACGCAGGAATGTCATCTGGTCCGCCATCGGCAGCGCTTTCACGGTCTCGAGATCCATGTCGTGATGTTCGCACGCCACGCGTGCATTGGGCTCAGCCGAGAACCGCGCGCTGTCACTCACGCCTGCAGGGGCGGCCGGACTCATTCCGGTCTGATGCCGCTGGGTCGTTCCCGCGGCGTTCCGTTTGCGCAAGGGCGCTTACGCGATCACGTGCGACTGCGGCACGGGCCGGCGTGGAAACGACGAATGCCCCGGCCGGACCAATAGGTCCTTCCGAGGCATGTCCGTCGGGCTGACAGGATTTGAACCTGCGACCCCTTGACCCCCAGTCAAGTGCGCTACCAAGCTGCGCCACAGCCCGCTGACCCATCGCTGGGCAACTCGTAGAGCCTACCGCATCAGCGGCACTGCTCCGGCACGTCCGGCGAGGCAGACGAGCACGGGATCACGCGGCCGCGCCACCCGAGGGCCGTGCCGACGACGACCCCGCAGCGGAGCCACCAGCAACCCGCCCCGGCTTCGGGAACGCGTCCCGCATGTGGTCGCTCCGCAGGATGTCGGCCACGCCGATGAGCAGCAGCGAGAAGACGATCTGCTCGATGACCATCCAGAGCGGGTAGAGCCCCGGGATCGCGGCGATCACCAGGGTCACGATGGGGAAGATCTGGCTGAAGAGGCGCAGGCGCGAGTAGGCCCACCAGTAGCCGGCCGAGGCGCGCCAGGCGAAGTAGTAGAGCGTGATGGTCATCGCGAGCACGACGAACGAGCGGAACCAGACGGCCGGTGCGATCGCGACGCCGTCGGACGCGAGGGTCAGGGCGATGGCCACGGCGGTCGCGCCGACGGCGGTCTCGGCGACGAGGATCCACCGGATCCAGCGGAAGGCCCGCGCCGTCCACGGGTGGTCGCGCATGTCCTCGGCGATGACGTGGCCCGCCTGGCGGCCGGCCGCGATGCGGTCGAGACGGCTGAGCAGCTGGTCCACCGGTGCGATCCTCCAGGTCTCGTGAGCGGGCGTCGGATGCGCCCGGATCAGGGTACGACGTGACGCCGCGTGCCGGCCGCGAACGCACGACGGGACGCCAGACGGACAGGCGACCGCTCCCCCGCATGACACCCCGTGACGCCCCGCGTCGTCACACCCCGCAACCCCGCGTCACACCCCTCGCGACCGCGCCGGACCCGCGCCTACCGTGGCCCCACCGCGAGGCGCGGCACCGGTCGCGCCCCTTCACGAGAGGACAGGACATGACCCTGATCGACCGCGAGCCCCGACCCGCATCCGGCTCCCCCGCATCCACCGCGAGCTCCGCGAACGCGAACGCGCCCGCCGACCGCCCGCGCCCCGCTCCCCTCGGCGCCGCCCCCGTCGACCGATGGAAGGGCGCGCCCCGCCCCACGACGCCGGCCGCGTGGATCGCCCGCGCCCGCGAGGTCGCCGACATCCTCGCCGTCGACCAGGTCGAGCGCGACCGCGCCGGGGCGAGCCCGCACCAGGAGGTCGCGCTGCTCAAGCACGCCGGCCTCGTCACGCTCCTCGGCCCCGCGGAGCACGGCGGCGGCGGGCAGACCTGGGACACGGCGTACAAGGTGATCCGCGCGGTCGCCCGCGGCGATGGATCCATCGGCCAGCTCCTCGGCTACCACTACCTCTGGGCGTGGGCGGCCAGGCTCGTCGCGACCGACGCGCAGATCGAGGCGGTCGAGAAGCTCGCCACCACCGGGAACCTCCTCTTCGGCGGCGCCGTGAACCCGCGCGATTCCGACCTCGTCATCCGCGAGGACGGCGACGAGCTGGTCTTCTCCGGCCGCAAGTCCTTCTCCACCGGCGGCGTCGTCTCCGACCTCACGGTGCTCGAGGGCGTGATCGAGGGCACCGACACCCACGTGTTCTCGATCGTGCCGACCGACCAGCCGGGCATCGTCTTCGGCCACGACTGGGACAGCCTCGGGCAGCGCCTCACGGAGTCGGGCTCGGTCGAGATCCGCGACGTGCGGGTGCCGTGGGCGGATGCGGCCGGCTTCGTCGACAAGGTCTTCCAGCCGCTCGTCTACGGCACGCTCAACGTGCCGGCTATCCAGCTGGTGTTCGCGAACTTCTACCAGGGGATCGCGGAGGGCGCGCTCGAGACGGCCGCCGCGTACACGCGCAGCACCACGCGCGCCTGGCCGTACGGCGGCGACGACAAGGAGCGCGCGACCGACGAGTGGTACGTGCTCGAGGGCTACGGGCAGCTGCAGTCGAAGCTGTGGGCGTCGGAGGCGCTGCTGGATCGGGTGGGCGCGGAGATCAGCGCCGTGCTGCACGCGCCGCGCGAGAAGCTGACGGAGCGGAAGCGCGGCGAGATCGCCGTCCGGGTCGCGGCCGCCAAGGCGCGCATCGTCGAGGACGGGCTCGAGGTCGGCACGCGCGTGTTCGAGCTCACGGGCGCGCGCGCGACCGCGTCGAAGGTGGGGCTCGACGTGTTCTGGCGGAACCTCCGCACCCACAGCCTCCACGACCCCATCGCCTACAAGCGCCGCGAGGTGGGGCGGCACGTGCTCCTCGGCGAGATCCCGGAGCCGACCTGGTACACGTGATCCGCGCCCGCGAGACGACGGACGGCGCCGACCCCGGCAAGGGATCGACGCCGTCCGTCGTGCTGCGAGCCGGAGCCCGCGAGAGCGCTAGCGCTTCCGCTTCTCCCGCACGCGCATGTTGACGATGATCGGGCTGCCCTCGAAGCCGTAGATCTCGCGCAGGCGACGCTGGATGTAGCGGCGGTACTGCGGGTCGAGGTACCCGGTCGTGAAGAGCACGAATGTCGGCGGCCGGCTCGAGGCCTGCGTGCCGAACAGGATGCGCGGCTGCTTGCCGCCGCGCACGGGGTGCGGGTGCGCCGCGGTGAGCTCGGCGAGGAACGCGTTGAACTTGCCCGTCGCGATGCGCGTGTCCCACGACTCCAGCGCCGTCTCGAGCGCCGGCACGAGCTTCTCCATGTGGCGGCCGGTGCGCGCCGAGATGTTGACGCGCGGCGCCCACGACACGTGCGCGAGGTCGGTCTCGATCTCGCGCTCGAGGTAGCGGCGGCGCTCGTCGTCGAGCAGGTCCCACTTGTTGAACGCCAGCACGAGCGCGCGGCCCGACTCGAGCACCAGCTCGATGATGCGGATGTCCTGCTCGCTGATGACCTCGGAGACGTCGATCATGACGACCGCGACCTCCGCCTTCTCGAGAGCTGCGCTCGTGCGGAGCGACGCGTAGAAGTCGGCGCCCTGGGCGAGGTGCATGCGGCGGCGGATGCCGGCGGTGTCGACGAAGCGCCACACCTTGCCGGCGATCTCGACCTGCTCGTCGACGGGATCGCGCGTGGTGCCGGCGAGCTCGTTGACGACCACGCGCTCCTCGCCCGCGGCCTTGTTGAGCAGGCTCGACTTGCCGACGTTCGGGCGGCCGAGGATGGCGACGCGGCGGGGTCCGCCGACCTCCTCCTTGGCGACCTTGGAGACGAGCGGCAGGGTCTTCAGCACCAGGTCGAGGAGATCCGCCACGCCGCGGCCGTGCAGCGCGGAGACGGGGTGCGGCTCGCCGAGGCCGAGCGACCACAGCGTGGCGGCGTTCGGCTCCTGGCGCGCGTCGTCGACCTTGTTGGCCGCGAGGATCACCGTCTTCTTGGTCTTGCGGAGCAGGCGGACGACGTGCTCGTCCGTGCTCGTGGCGCCCACGTTCGCGTCGACGACGAAGAGCACGGCGTCGGCGAGGTCCATCGCGATCTCGGCCTGCATGGCCACGGACGCGTTGATGCCCTTGGCGTCGGGCTCCCAGCCACCGGTGTCGACCAGCGTGAACCAGCGTCCGCCGTACTCGGCCTTGTAGGAGACCCGGTCGCGCGTGACGCCGGGGGTGTCCTCGACGACGGCCTCGCGGCGTCCGAGGATCCGGTTGATGAGCGCCGACTTGCCCACGTTCGGGCGGCCGACGACCGCGAGCACGGGGAGCGCCGGCAGGTACGTGACCTGGTCGGGGTCGTCCGTCGCGGACTCGAGGACCTCGAGGTCCTCGTCGTCCAGCTCGTAGTCCTCGAGCCCGGCGCGGAGCGTCTGCGCGCGCTGCGCGGCCAGCTCCTCGTCGATGCTCGACAGGCGCTCGGAGAGCCCGCTGTCGAGCTCGGGGAAGTCGTCGTCGTGATCAGCCATGTTGTCCTCTGGCGTGTCGGCCCGTCACCGGGTCGCGCCTCAATCTGTTCGTGCGTGAACGAGATCGACCACCGCCTGGACGGTCTGGTCGAAGTCGATGTCCGTGGAGTCGATGGTGGTCACACCATCTGCGGCGTTCATGAAATCGACGACCTGCGAGTCGGCCCGATCCCGGGAGGCGAGTGATTCGCCGACCGCGGCTGCCGACTGGGTCGACGTCTCCGCGGAACGCCTGCTCATCCTAGCTTCCGGGGAGGCCGTCAGCAGAATGCGCACCTGGGCATCCGGTGCGACGACCGTCGTGATGTCGCGTCCCTCGACCACGATGCCGGGCTTGTCGCTCGACGCCATGAGCGAGCGGAACAGCTCCACCATGTAGTGCCGCACCTCGGGCACGCGGGCGACGTGGCTCACGACGGCGGAGACGCGGGGCTCGCGGATCGCCTCGGTGACGTCGGTGCCGCGCACGCTCACGCGCGTCTCCTCCGGGTCGATCGCGATGTCGTAGTCGAAGCCCTCGATGAGGCTCGTGACGGTGGCGGGATCCCGGGTGTCGACGCCGCTCTCCAGCGCGAACCAGCTGAGCGCGCGGTAGGCGGCGCCCGTGTCCTGGTAGTCGAAGCCGAGGGCGCGCGCGGCGGCGCGGCTCACGCTCGACTTGCCGCTGCCGGCGGGGCCGTCGACGGCGACGACCGTGCGGTTGAGCGTGGCGTCCACGAGGAGGGCGTCCTCCAGCGGGTCGTGTGCCTGCGTTGCGTCTCCGGTCATCCGGCGATCCTCCAGTTCCGGTCTTCGAGCCGCGCGACCAGGCGGTCGCGGGCCTCGGGCAGCACGGCGATCTCGACGAGACCGACCTGCGCGCCCTGGGAGTGCTCGAGGCGCAGGTCCTCGATGCTGACGTCGGCGGCGCCGACCTCGGAGATCAGCGCGGCCAGCTGGCCGGGCCGGTCGTCGATCATCACGGTGATGGCGGCGAAGCGGCGGTCCTGGCCGTGCTTGCCGGGGATGCGTGCGACGCCGGCGTTGCCCGCGTGGATCCGCTCGGCGACCCGCAGCCGGGCGCCCTGCGCGTCGACGTCGTCGAGCGCGTCGATGACCTCGTCGAGGTCCGTGCGCATGGCGCGCAGGATCGGGACGATGCGGGAGGCGTTGGCCCCGAGGATCTGCACCCACAGCGCCGCGTCGCTCGACGCGATGCGCGTGGTGTCGCGGAGGCCCTGGCCGGAGAGGCCGAGCGCCGACGCGTCGCCGTCGGTGAGCCGTGACGCCAGCAGGCTCGCGACGATCTGCGGCACGTGCGAGACGAGCGCCACCGAGGTGTCGTGCTCCTCCGCGGTCATCTCGATGGGGACGGCGCCGAGGTCGAGGATCAGCTGCTCGACGGGTGCGCCGGCGGCGTAGGTGATGCCGTCGTGGCCCGCGATGACCCAGGGCCGGCCGAGGAAGAGGTCGCCCGTCGCGGCGACGGGGCCGCCGCGCTCGCGCCCGGCGAGCGGGTGCGATCCGAGGTAGCGGGACAGGTCGGCGCCCATGACGCGCAGCTCCTCGAGCGGCGCGGCCTTGACGCTCGCGACGTCGGTGACGAGGGCGTCCGGGTGCGCGTCGAGCTCGGCGGCGACCACGCGCGCGGTCACGTCCGGCGGCACGCAGACGACGACGAGCGAGGGCCGGTCGGGCGCGGCGTCGATGTCCGCGATCCGACCGGCACCCATGTCGGCGGCGAGGCGGAGCGTGGTCGGCGACGCGTCCGCCAGCACCACGTCGACGCCGCGGGCGCGCAGCCCGAGCGCGATGCTCGTGCCGAGGAGCCCCGTGCCGACGATGCGGACGGTCCCCTGCACGCGCGTGTCGGTCGCCTGGACGGCGCCCGCGGCCTCGCTCACTCGCCGTCCTCGCGGTCGACGTCCCCCTGCGCCTCGGCGGCGGCGCCCGCGCCCTGCGGGGTGGCGGGGCCGGCCTGCGCGCGGGCCTCGCGCGAGATGGTGAGCAGCTGGCCGAGCTCGTCGGAGGTGAGGTCGCGCACGCGGCCGACGCCGAGGGATCCGAGGTGCAGCGGCCCGAACTGCCGGCGCACGAGCTCCTCCACCGGGTGGCCGACCTCGTCGAGCATGCGGCGCACGATGCGGTTGCGGCCCGAGTGCAGCGTGATCTCCACGAGCGTCTGGTCGCCGCCGCCCGAGAGGATGCGCGCGCGATCCGCCTGGATCGGCCCGTCCTCGAGGTCCACGCCCTGCGTCAGCCGCTGGATCGTCTGCGGCGTCACGCGGCCCGTGACCTTCGCGATGTACGTCTTCAGCACGCCGAACGACGGGTGCGCGAGCACGTGCGCGAGGTCGCCGTCGTTGGTGAGGATCAGGAGCCCGCTCGTCTCCGCGTCGAGGCGGCCGACGTTGAACAGGCGCTCCTCGAACTCCTCCGTGAACTCGCGGAGGTCGGGGCGGCCGCGCTCGTCGCGCAGCGAGGAGTAGATCCCGACGGGCTTGTTGAGCATGAGGTAGCGCTTGGACGTGTCGAGCTGCACGGCCTGGTCGTCGACCGCGACCTCGTCGACGTCGGGGTCGATGCGCCGGCCGGGTTCCGTGACGGTCTCGCCGTTCACGGTGACGCGGCCCGCGGCGATCATGTCCTCGCAGACGCGGCGGCTGGCGACGCCGGCGGCGGCCATCACCTTCTGCAGGCGGACGCCGGCGACGGGCTCGTCGGGGTTCCAGGCGTGCGGGCGATCAGAGGAGGGGGTCATGGAAGCCTTCCGCCCCGTCGGGGAGCAACGGGGAGATCGGGGGGAGCTCGTCGAGCGAGTTGATGCCGAGCTGCGTGAGCAGGTGGTCTGTCGTACCGTAATGGATCGCGCCGGTCTCGCCGTCGGTGAAGACCTCGGCCACGAGGCCCCGCGCGAGCAGGGTGCGCACCACCGAGTCCACGTTGACGGCGCGGATCGCGGCGACCTGGCTGCGGCTGATCGGCTGCTTGTACGCGATCACGGCGAGCGTCTCGAGGGCCGCCTGCGACAGGCGCGTGGGGTTCTGCGTGAGCACGTGGTCGCGCACGACCACGTCGTACTCGGGCCGCACGTAGACCCGCCAGCCGCCGCCGACCTCGCGCAGCTCGAAGCCGCGGCGCACTCCCCCGGTCCGGCCGTCGAAGTCGTCGACGAGCCGCTGGATCGCGCGGCGCACCTCCTTCACGGGCGTCGAGGTCGCGGTCGCGAGCGTCGTGACGGTCTGCGGCTCGTCGGCGACCATCAGCAGCGCCTCGAGCGCACGGTCGAGGTCGAGCGAGGCGTCGGGGGCGGGCGCGTCGGGCACGGCCGTGTCGGCGTCGCCCGCGGGATCCGGCTCAGCTGTCATAGCCGGCCCCCAGGCTCGCCAGCGCGTCGTCGGTCCAGCTCTCCGCGGTCCACGTGAGCGTGAGCTCCCCGAGGGCCTCCGGCTGGTCGAACTCGATCGCGGCCACCCGGTACAGCTCGAGCACCGCGAGGAAGCGCGCGATCACGACGCCCGTGACCCCGGCGTCCGCGACGAGCTCCCGGAACGTGACGGGCGCGCCGCGGCGCAGCCGCTCCACGACGACCGCGGCCTGCTCGCGGATGCTCACGAGCGGCGCGTGCAGGTGGTCGAGCCCCACGGTCGGGATCTCGCGCGGCGCGAAGGCGAGGAGGGCGATGGCCGCGAGGTCGGCGGGCGACGTCGTCCACACCAGCTCGGGCACCTGCGCGCGGAACCGCTCCTCGAGCGGCACGTCGCGGAAGGCGCGGCCGGACTCGGCGGCGAGCCGCTCCTGGAACCACGACGCCGCCTGCTTGAACGCGCGGTACTGCAGCAGGCGGGCGAACAGCAGGTCGCGGGCCTCGAGCAGCGCGACGTCCTCCGCGTCCACCAGCTCGCCCTGCGGCAGGAGCCCCACGAGCTTGAGGTCGAGCAGGGTCGCGGCGACCACGAGGAACGAGCTCGCCTCGTCGAGGTCCTCCGGCGAGTCCAGCCCGCGGATGTGCGCGATGAACTCGTTGGTCACGAGGCTCAGGCTCACCTCGGTGATGTCCATCTCGTGGCTGCCGATGAGCGACAGCAGGAGGTCGAACGGGCCCTCGAAGTTGCCGATGCTGACGCGGAAGGCGCGCTCCGGGTCCGTGGGCGTGGCGGCGTCGGCGATCTCCGGATCGGCCAGGGGCGCAGCCCTACGCGACGGCGCCACGCGCGATGAGCTCCCGCGCCACCTTGCGGTACGCGAGCGCGGCCGGGTGCTCGGGCGCGAACTGGATGATGGGCTTGCCCGCCACCGACGCGTCCGGGAACTTGACCGTGCGGCCGATCACCGTCTCGAGCACGCTGTCGTCGAACGCCTCGACCACGCGCTGCAGCACCTCGCGGGAGTGCAGCGTGCGCGAGTCGTACATGGTCGCGAGGATCCCGTCGAGCGCGAGCCCCGGGTTCAGCCGGTCCTTGACCTTCTCGATGGTCTCCACCAGCAGCGCGACACCGCGGAGCGCGAAGAACTCGCACTCGAGCGGGATCAGCACGCCGTGGCTCGCGGTGAGCGCGTTGACGGTGAGGAGGCCGAGCGACGGCTGGCAGTCGATGAGGATGACGTCGTAGTCGGCGCTCACCTTGCGCAGCACGCTCGCGAGGATCTGCTCGCGCGCGACCTCGTTGACGAGGTGCACCTCCGCGGCCGAGAGGTCGATGTTCGCGGGGATGACGTCGAGGCCCTCGAAGCCCGTGGTCTGGATCGCCTCGCGCGGGTCCTTCACGGTGCCGAGGAGGAGGTCGTAGATGGTGACGGCGTCGTGCGTCTGCACGCCGAGGCCCGCGGACAGCGCGCCCTGCGGGTCGAAGTCGACGGCGAGCACGCGGCGGCCGTAGCTGGCGAGCGAGGCGCCGAGGTTGATGGCGGTGGTCGTCTTGCCGACGCCGCCCTTCTGGTTGCAGAGGGAGATGATCTTCGCGGGGCCGTGGCCGGCGAGCGGCTCGGGCTCGGCGAACTCGCGCAGCTCCCGACCGGTGGGTCCGAGCACGGGGACGTCCATTCCCGGGAGCTCGGTCACATCTGGCTTGCGCGTCACGTGGATCTCTTCCTGCCGCTCGTCCGACGCGGGGGTCCGCCGGATCCTGCGAGTCTACCGGGGAGGGTCGCTCACGCCCGGCGGGCACGCGGGTGCGCGGTCGTGTAGACGTCGCGCAGGGTGTCGACGGTCACGCGCGTGTAGATCTGCGTGGTCGCGACCGACGAGTGGCCGAGCAGCTCCTGCACCACTCGCACGTCGGCGCCGCCCGCGATGAGGTGCGTCGCGAACGAGTGCCGGAAGGTGTGCGGCGAGATCTCCTCCGTGACGCCGGCGCGCTCGGCGGCCGCCTTGATCACGAGCCAGGCGTTCTGCCGCGAGAGCGCGTGGCCGCGGAGCCCCAGGAAGAGCGCGGGCGTCGCGGTGCCGCGCGCCGCGAGGATCGGGCGGACGCGCACGAGGTAGGCGTCGACGGCCCGGCGCGCGAAGGATCCCACGGGCACGATCCGCTGCTTGCCGCCCTTGCCGAGCACGCGCACCAGCTCGGCGGCGGCGCCGTCGGGGCCGAGCACGTCGTCGACCGTGAGCGCCGTGATCTCGCTCACGCGCGCGCCCGTCGCGTACAGCAGCTCGAGCAGGGCCTTGTCGCGGACGCGGAGCGGGTCGTCGCCGTCGGTGGCGTCGAGGATCCGCCCCATCGTCTCGATGGAGACCGCCTTCGGCAGGCGGCTCGGCAGCTTGGGCGGCTTGGCGTCGGCGGACACGTCGACCTCGACGATCCCCTCCTCCACCAGGAACCGGTGGAACGACCGCACGCTCGACAGCATGCGCGCGAGCGACGACGCGGTGAGGCCGCCGTGCGCGGGATCGCGGACGCGCTGCGCGAAGCCCGTCACGTGCGCGGGTGTCGCACCGGCCGGATCCACGACGCCCTCGGTCGCGAGGTGGGCCGTGTAGCGCGCGAGGTCGCGGCGGTACGCCTGGACGGTGTTGCGGGACAGGCCCCGCTCCACCTCGACGTGCCGGAGCCAGCGGTCGACGGCGCGCCGGAGCGCGACCGGGACCTCGGGGGCGGCGTCGGGCGCCGCTCCCCCGGGTCCGTCGGCCGCGTCGGTCACGAGCCGGACGCGCCCCCGCCGTCACGGAGCTTCGGGTGCCGCGGCCAGGGCGCGTCGGCAGGGCCGAGCGTCGTCCAACCGCGGGAGCGGGCGACGTGCGCCTGCAGCACCGCGATCACGGTCGACGGGTTCTGGATCCGCCGCTCGAGCACCGCGGTGACGACCTCGTCGAGGTCCACCCAGCGCGTCTCGATGTCGGCCTCCTCGTCGGTGCGTGCGAACGCCTCCGCCGTGGGGGTGAGCCCGCGGGCGAGGTACACGCGGATCGCCTCGTCGCTGCCGCCGGGCGTCGTGTAGTACTCCGCGAGCACGCTCCACTCGGCGGCCTGGAGGTCGGCCTCCTCCGCGAGCTCGCGCTGCACGGCCGTGAGCGGCGGCTCGTCGGTCACGTCGAGGAGCCCGGCCGGGATCTCCCACTCGCGCATGCGCACGGGGTGCCGGTACTGCTTGATGAGGAGCACGCGGTCCTGGTCGTCGATCGCGAGCACCGCGACGGCGCCCGTGTGGTCGACGAACTCGCGCGTGATCTCGGTGTCGCCGTACGCGAACGTCTCGCGCCGGATGTCCCAGATCTTGCCCGCGAAGACCCGCTCGCTCGAGGTGATCCCGTACGAGGCCGGGTCGTCGTGGAGCGGACCCGCGGCGGCGTCGGTCACGCGACCGCCTCGGCGTCGTCCTCGGCGAACAGCGTGCTGGCCGCCTGGCGGTCGAGGGCCGCGCGGACGAGGCCGGCGAACAGCGGGTGCGCGCGGTTCGGGCGCGACCGGAGCTCCGGGTGCGCCTGCGTGCCGATGTAGAACGGGTGCACCTCGCGCGGCAGCTCCACGTACTCGACGAGCGTGCCGTCGGGCGAGGTGCCCGAGAACACGAGGCCGGCGTCCTGGATCTGCTGGCGGTACTGGTTGTTGACCTCGTAGCGGTGGCGGTGGCGCTCGTGCGAGACGGGCGCGCCGTACAGCTCGGCCGCGAGGGATCCGGGCGCGAGCGCCGCCTCGTAGAGGCCGAGGCGCATGGTGCCGCCCAGGTCGCCGCCGGCGATGATGTCGACCTGCTCGGCCATGGTCGCGATCACGGGGAACGCGCTGTCCGGGTCGAACTCGCTGGAGGAGGCGCCCGGCAGGTCGGCCTCGTTGCGCGCGTACTCGATCACCATGCACTGGAGGCCGAGGCAGAGGCCCAGCACGGGGATCCCGTTGTCGCGCGCGAACTTCAGCGCGCCGAGCTTGCCCTCGATGCCGCGGATGCCGAAGCCGCCCGGCACGCACAGCGCGTCGAGGTCGCCGAGCTTCTTCGCCGCGCCCTCCGGCGTCTCGCACTCGTCGGACGCGACCCAGCGCAGCTTCACGCGCGCCGAGTGGGCGAAGCCGCCGGCCCGCAGCGCCTCGGTGACCGAGAGGTACGCGTCGGGCAGGTCGATGTACTTGCCGACCAGGCCGATCGTGACCTCGTGCTTCGGGTCGTGCACGGCGTCCAGCAGGTCGCTCCACCCGGACCAGTCGACGGCGTCCGCGGCGTCGATCCCCAGGTGGTCGAGGATGTAGCTGTCGAGGCCCTGCCCGTGCAGCATCTCGGGGATGTCGTAGATGCTCGGCACGTCGACCGCGTTCACGACGGCCTGCTCGTCCACGTCGCACATCAGCGCGATCTTCTTCTTGTTCGAGTCCGAGACCGGCCGGTCGCTGCGGAGCACGAGCGCGTCCGGCTGGATGCCGATGGAGCGCAGCGCCGCGACGGAGTGCTGCGTGGGCTTGGTCTTCTGCTCGCCGGACGCGCCCATGTACGGCACGAGCGAGACGTGCACGAAGAAGACGTTGTTGCGGCCGAGCTCGTGGCGCACCTGGCGCGCCGCCTCGATGAACGGCTGGCTCTCGATGTCGCCGACCGTGCCCCCGATCTCCGTGATGATCACGTCGGGTTGCGGCTCGTCGGAGGCCTGCAGGCGCATGCGGCGCTTGATCTCGTCGGTGATGTGCGGGATGACCTGCACGGTGTCGCCGAGGTACTCGCCGCGGCGCTCCTTGGCGATGACCTCGGAGTAGATCTGGCCGGTGGTCACGTTGGCCGCCTGGTCCAGCTCGATGTCGAGGAAGCGCTCGTAGTGCCCGATGTCGAGGTCGGTCTCCGCGCCGTCGTCGGTCACGAAGACCTCGCCGTGCTGGAAGGGGTTCATGGTGCCCGGATCCACGTTGAGGTAGGGATCGAGCTTCTGCATGACGACGCGCACGCCGCGCGCCGTGAGGAGGTTGCCGAGGCTGGCCGCCGTGAGGCCCTTGCCGAGCGAGGAGACGACGCCGCCGGTCACGAAGATGTGCCTGGTCGTCTTCGCCGCGCCTGTCGTGCTGGTGATGCTGTCCGTCGAGCTCGGGTCCGTGTCCGCTGAATTGATGTCCGCCACGGGCTTCCATCCTACGTGGGAATCCGGCTGCCGCGACACCCACGGCGCGCCGCGGCTCGGCGGGTCAGCGGCTCGGCGGGTCAGCGGAGCGAGGCGGCGGTCTCCACGAGCTCGCGGGCGTGCGCCAGGCCGCTCTCGCTGTCCGGCAGGCCGGAGAGCAGGCGCGCCATCTCCTGGATCCGCGCGTCGCCCTCGAGCTGCGTGACGCTGGACGCCGTGACCTGCCCGTCCCCGCCCTTCACCACGCGGAGGTGGTTGGTCGAGAACGCGGCGACCTGGGCGAGGTGCGTGACGACGATGACCTGCGCGCGCTCGGCGAGCCGCGCCAGCCGCCGCCCGATCTCGATGGCGGCGGCCCCGCCGACGCCCGCGTCGACCTCGTCGAACACGAAGGTGGGCACGGGGTCGTCGCCCGCGACCACGACCTCGATGGCGAGCATGACGCGCGACAGCTCGCCGCCGGACGCCCCGCGCCCGAGCGGTCGGGCCTCGGCTCCCGCGTGCGGCCGCAGCAGGATCTCCACGCGGTCGGCACCCGACAGCGCCGGCTCCTCGCGCGGGCTGACGCGCACCTCGAGCGAGGCGTCGGCCATCGCCAGGGCGCCGAGCTCCGTCGTCACGGCGTCGGCCAGCCGCGTGGCGGCCTCCTCGCGGACGGCCGTGACGCGGGCGGCCAGCTCGCCGACGAGCTGCTCATCGCGCTCCACCTCGACGCGCAGCAGGTCGATCCGGTCGGTGTCGCCGTCGAGCTCCAGCAGGCGCGCGCTGCCCGTGTCGAGGAACGCGAGCGCGTCCTCCACGGTGGGGCCGTGCACGCGCGTGAGGGCCGCGAGCTCCGCGCGGCGGTCCTGCAGCGTCTCCAGCTCGCGCGCCCCGTCGGCGTCGAGTCCCGCGAGGTAGCCCGAGAGCTGCACGGCGATCTCGGAGACCAGGATCCGCGCGCTGTCGAGCGACTCGATGATGTCCGCGAGGCCGGCGTCGTGCGCGGCCACCCGGTCGAGGCGGCGGTGCGCGGTGTCGAGCACGGAGGCGGCGTCCGCCATCTCGCCCGACGCGTCCTCGGCCGACATGAGCTCGTGCGCGGCCGACGCAGCCGCGCGCAGGTCCTCCAGGTTCGTGAGCCGGTCGATGCGCTCGCGCAGCTCCTCGTCCTCGCCGGGCTGGGGCGCGACCTGCTCGATCGCGTCGATGGCGGCGCGCAGCTCCTCCGCCTCGCGCGTGCGGGCGTCCTGCTCCGTGACGAGCCGGTCGAGCTCGGCGCGGGCGGACTGCCAGCGGCGGAAGACCTCCTGGTACTCGGCGAGGACGGGCGCGAGCGCGGATCCGGCGAACCGGTCGAGCGCCTGCCGTTGCGCGGTGGACGAGCGCAGCCGCATCTGGTCGGACTGGCCGTGCACGACGACGAGCTGCTCGCCGATCTCCGTGAGCAGCGCCGCGGGCGCGCCCCGTCCGCCGACCGACGCGCGGCTGCGGCCCTCGGACGAGAGCTGGCGCGTGACGATGAGCTCGCCGCGCGTGCCGTCCCCGAACGGGTCGACGTCTCCCCCGGCGTCACGCACGCGCTCCGGCACGGGTCCGTCGGCCGCGATGATCCAGCGCCCCTCGACGACCGCCTTCTCGCTGCCCTGCCGCACGGCCCCCGAGTCGGCGCGCGCGCCGAGCAGCAGCCCGAGCGCGGTGACGACCATGGTCTTGCCTGCGCCGGTCTCGCCGGTGACGGCCGTGAAGCCGGGCCCGAGCGGCAGCGTCGCCTGGCCGATCACCCCGAGGTCGCGGATGGTGATCTCCTCAATCACGGTCGACGGGCCCCCTCCAGCCGGTGACCGGCAGCTCGAACTTGTTCACGAGGCGGTCGGTGAACGGCGACTGCTTGAGCCGCGCGAGCCGCACCGGGATGGCGGACCGTCGCGCCTCGACGCGCGCGCCGGGCGGCATGTCGCGCGTGCGGCGCCCGTCGCACCACAGCACGCCGGATCCGGAGGTGCGGCTGAGCACCTCCACCGCGACCGTGGACTCCGGGCCCACGACGAGCGATCGGGCGAAGAGCGTGTGCGGGCTGAGCGGCACGACGAGCATGGCCTCCAGGCTCGGCCACACGATGGGGCCGCCGGCGGAGAACGCGTACGCGGTGGATCCGGTGGGCGTCGACACGACCATGCCGTCGCAGCCGTAGGACGCGAGCGGGCGGCCGTCGATCTCCACCACGACCTCGAGCATCCGCTCGCGGCTGGCCTTCTCCACGGTCGCCTCGTTGAGCGCCCAGGTGCGATAGACGATGTCGGCGCCGACCTTGAGCGTCACGTCGAGCGTCATGCGCTCCTCGACCGTGTAGTCGCGGTCGAGCACGCGGCGCACGGTGGCCGTGAGGTCCTCCCGCTCGCTCTCGGCGAGGAAGCCGACGTGGCCGAGGTTCACGCCGAGGAGCGGGACGGACGTGCCCCGCACGAGCTCGGCCGAGCGGAGGATGGTGCCGTCGCCGCCGAGCACGATGACGATCTCGAGGTCGGCCGTCTGCACGTCCTCGCCGAGGACGGCGACGCCGTCCATGTGCGGCGCGAAGGGCAGGATGTCGGCCTTCTCGTCGGCCGTGAGCACGAGCTGCACGTCGGCCTCCGCGAGCTGGGCGCACACGCTGAGGGCCGCGTCGATGGAGTCGCGGCGCCCCGTGTGGGACACGACCAGGATGTGCCTCGCGGGTCCAGCCACTTCGCTCACGCTCCTGTGATCTCGTTCGACGTCGATCTCCATTGTGTCGGATTGCCGCCCGCACGACCGCTGAACCAGGCGAGGTACTCGTGGTTCCCGGCCCCTCCGACGATCGGGGAGGAGACGAGGCCGGCCGTGCCGAGCCCGAGATCCCACGCCGCCCAGAGCACGCGCATGACGGCGTCGTCGCGGAGCCCGGGGTCGTGCACGATGCCCTCGCGGATCCCCGTGCGCCCCACCTCGAACTGCGGCTTGATCAGGAGCACGATGTCGGCGCCGTCCGCGGCGCTGCGCGCGATGGCCGGCAGCACGAGGCCCAGGGAGATGAAGGAGAGGTCGCCCACGACGAGCGCGGGCGCCTCGCCCGCCAGGTCGTCAGGCGTCACGGACGCCAGCGACTCCGGCGTCAGGTCGCGCACGTTGAACCCCTCGACCACGTCGACGCGCGGGTCGTCGCGGATCAGCGGATCCAGCTGCCCGTGCCCCACGTCGAGCGCGATCACGCGCCGCGCGCCCCGCTCGAGCAGCACCTGGGTGAAGCCGCCGGTGGACGCGCCCACGTCGAGCGCCAGCTTGCCCGGGACGAGCACCTCGGGGAAGGCGTCGAGCGCCCCGATCAGCTTGTGGGCCCCGCGGCTCACGTAGGCGTCCGTCCCGGCCACCTCGACCACGGATCCGGGCATCACACGGAAGGACGCCTTGACGACCCCACGGCCGTCGACCGTGACGAGCCCGTCGGCGATGAGTCGCGCGGCGTGCGTGCGCGAGCGCGCGAGGCCGAGCGCGGGCAGCGCTGCGTCGAGCCGCACGTCGCCGCCGATCGCCTCGCCCGGAGCGGACGCGGGTGCGTCGCCGGGGTCACCCACGCGACGCGGCCCCGTCGCCGCCCTCGAGCCGCGTGCGCAGCTCGTCGTGCAGCAGCGCGAAGGACGCGGCGCGCTCCCCGAGCGGCTGCCCCTCGATCAGCTCGAGCCGGGAGACGAGCTCCTCGGCGACGTCGTGGTCGTCGACCAGCCCGGGAGCCGCGACCTCGTCGGCCGGCGCATCCGTTGGAGTGTCGTCCGGGTCGTCGCTCACGCGGTCACGCTACGCCCGGCCCGCGCCGGCCGCGACGTACAACGACTCCTGCACGTCCAGCCCGTAGATGGGGCGGCCCGAGTTCCAGATGACCGCGCACGCGGCGCGCAGCGTGTCGATCGTCGACCCGCCGTCCTTGACGACCTCGACGCGGTCGCCGTCGATGCGCACGGACGACCTCCCGACCGTCGCCACCGAGCCCTGGCCTGAGAAGCGCGTCTCCGGGTACGGCTCGTGCAGCTGGCCGAGGTGCTCGAGGATGAAGGTCGGACGCTGGTCCTCCTCCGCCGCGAGCAGCTGCTTGGCACGATCGATCCCGGTCAGCACGTGCACCGACGCCATGCCGGCGCGCGTGGCGCCCAGGATGTCCGTGTCGAGCCGGTCGCCGAGGAAGACGGGCCGCTGGGCGCCGAAGCGCTCCCTGGCCACGTCGAAGATCGGCGTCTCCGGCTTGCCCGCGACGACGGGCAGCCGCCCGACGGCCGTGTGCACCGCGGAGACGAGCGTGCCGTTGCCGGGCGCGATGCCGCGCGCGACGGGGATGGTCCAGTCGGTGTTGGTCGCGACCCACACCACGTCCGGGTCGGCCAGCGCGAAGGCGGCCTCCGCGAGCTGGGTCCAGCCCACCTCGGGCGCGAAGCCCTGGACGACCGCGGCCGGGCGGTCCTCCGTGGAGCGCGTGACGACGTAGCCGGCCTTCTCGAGCTCGTGCACGAGGCCCTCGCCGCCGACGACCAGCACGGTGGATCCGGCGGGCACGCGGTCCGCGAGCAGACGGAGGGCGGCCTGCGGCGACGTGACGACGTCGTCCGGCGCGACCGTCAGCCCGAGCGAGGTGAGGTGCTCGGCGACGGACGCGTCCGTGCGCGAGGCGTTGTTCGTGATGTAGCCCAGGCGGATCCCGTCGCCGGCAGCGCGGTTGAGCGCGTCCACGGCGTGCGGGATGCTGTCCGGCCCGGCGTACACGACGCCGTCGAGGTCGGCGAGGATCACGTCCACGCCCGCCAGGGGCGCGCTGCCCTTCGCGGCCCTAGCGAACATCGCGGTCTCCCTCGGTCGGTGCGTCGAGCTCGTCGTCGACGTCGATCGCGATCTCCTCGCTGTCGCCGTCCTCGCTCGGCGGGGTCGGCGCCGGGGTCACGTCCGGGGCCGCGTCCTCGTCGTCGCCGGACTCCTGCCCCTCCAGCTCCTCCTCGACGACCTCGACCATGTCATCCCATCCCTCGTCCGGATCCGCGAACGCCGCCTCCGCCGCATCCGCGCGCTGCCGCCACGCGTCGGCCTCGTCGGACCGTCCGAGCTCCTCGAGGACCTCCGCGTACGCGTGGAACAGGTCCGCGCTGTAGGAGTACGCCACATCGCGGTTGAGCTGCGCGATCGAGAGCTCGTCGAGCGCCGCCTCGGTCTGGCCGAGGTCGAGTCGCGCGCCCGACATGGCGATCGCCAGGGCGACCTGCTCCGCCGCCGGCAGGGTCTCCTTCGGCACGGAGCGACCGAGCTCCAGCGCCTTGTCGGGCCGGCCCTGGCCGCGCTCGCTGTCGACCATGAGCGCGAGCTGGTCGTTCTTGCCCGAGATGCGGCGGTACGTGCGCAGCTCGCGCAGCGCGAGGGCGTAGTCGCCGACCGCGTACGCGGTGATCGCGAGCGACTCACGCACGACCGCGATGCGTCCGGCGCGTCGCGCCGCGGACGTGGCGTGCCGGTGCGCCAGCTCCGGGTCCTCCTCGATGAGCCGAGCCGCCATCACGAGGTGCTGCGCGACGCCCTCGGCGTTGTCCTTGCTGAGCGTCTTCAGCTCGTTGCGGGCGATCCGGTCGAGGTCGCCGGGCGCGACGTCCTCGGGGATCTCCGGGTCGTCGTGCCGAGGACGCACGGAGCGGAGCTCACGCGCCCGCAGCTGCTCCTCCGTCAGCGCCTCCTCGTAGCGCGGGGCGTCGCGGTCGTTGCGCGCCGGCCGCCCGTCGCGCGTCCAGAGCTTGTCGCCGTCGCGGGGCGGTCGCGCCCCGCCGCGACCGGCATCCCGAGGAGCGTCCTTCGACCAGTGCTTCCGCTCGCCATCACGCTGGGGGCGGCCCGCGGCACCGCCGTCCTTGGACCAGGGCTTCCGCTCCCCATCCCGAGCAGGACGCCCGCCACCGGCGCCGCCGTCCTTGGACCACGGCTTCCGCTCCCCATCCCGAGCAGGACGCCCGCCACCGGCGCCACCGTCCTTCGACCACGGCTTCCGCTCGCCATCCCGCTGGGGGCGGCCCGCGGCACCGCCGTCCTTCGACCAGGGCTTCCGCTCGCCATCCCGCTGGGGGCGGCCCGCGGCACCGCCGTCCTTCGACCAGGGCTTCCGCTCGCCATCCCGCTGGGGGCGGCCCGCGGCACCGCCGTCCTTGGACCACGGCTTCCGCTCCCCATCCCGAGCAGGACGCCCGCCACCGGCGCCGCCGTCCTTCGACCACGGCTTCCGCTCCCCATCGCGCTGGGGGCGCTCTGCGCCCGCTCCCCCGGGCCCCGCTGCTCGACCGCCGTCGCGCGGCCCTCGAGGAGCACCCGATGATCCTCGCTCGTACGGAGGCCGGCCGCCGTCACGCCCACGCGGAGAGTGCGACGATCCGCGGTCCTGGCCCTCGGGCCGGTTGTCTCGATCGGATGAGTCGCTCACTGTGCTCCTGTCGGCCACGTGGGCCTGATGATGTCTGTGGTGTTGTGGGTCGTACCGAAGTCAAGGTCCAGGCTAACGGCTGCGGGCGGGCGTCCACCCCGTAGCGAGTCACACGGGCTCTCGGGCCTGCGACAGCGACAGCAGCCGCATCGAGCCGCCCCCGCGCAAGGGCAGCAGCGCGGCACGCAGCTCCACTCGGAGCGTGGATCCCTCGTCGACTTCGGATGCATGCGCGGAGGAAGACTCGCTCTGGGCGACAGTGCAGGTCGCCCCTGCCCGGCCGGCCCTACCTCG